>JAQSDB010000001.1 GCA_029945725.1 bacterium
CGCCAAGCTCTTAACGTTGAATAAAAAGCCCGTCCTTGTGACGGGCTTTTTATTGGGCGCGATTCCTAAGTATTTGGCATCTCAGGTCGGAGTGCTGTAACCAGAGTATACACAGACGTTGACCTTGGCCTTGCCACTCTTGATGATATGGCTAATGCGGAAAAGGATTTCCGTATTGGGAGGTGGATATGTATCAGGGATTGATTCGGGTGGTTTTGTTGCTTGTTGCCAGTTCGGTCTGGGCTGATGAGGTTTATCGCTGGCAGGATGCGAGTGGGAAGTGGCATTTCGGTGGTCTTCAGAGTGCTCCGGCATATGCTGAGCCGTTTGTGGCGATGGCTCCACTTTCCGTGATTAAGACCGAAGTGATTAAGGTCGATAAGCCTGCGATTTACGAGCATATCGCTGTCCCAGATAAACCTAGGAACGGGTTGAAAATAAAAGTCAGTAGAAGCAGAGGACGAACAGAAAAAATACCGGATATTGATGATCGTGAGCATCATCGTGTCTATTGTGATAAATGGCGTGAGCGCCTTTATAGATCGCGACTGGGCTTGCTTGATCATGAAAATCAGTCGGCCTACGAGCGTGAATGTATTTTGAAGGTGCACTGGTGAAAAATGACTACATCTGAGAATGCACATGTACCTGAAAGCAAAATTGAGCATGTGATCGCTGAGCGTTTCATCATCTGCCGAATGAAAAATGGTGAAATGCGTATCGTTCGTCTGCAGATAGGTTTGCCTTTGCCGGTAAATGGCAATGCCGAGAGCTGGGAGTGTGATGTTGCTCTTGCCGGGCTTTATCCGGGCATGCCAAAGGTTCCTGGTGTTGACTCCTTTCAGTGTGTCAATCTGGCTTTCGGGCTCATTCGTCAGGCGCTTGAGCGCTTCATGGACGGGGGAGGGCTTGTGTACTGGCGAGATGGTTCGGGGCCGCTTGGCCTCATGGATCTTTTTTCATGAAAGAAGACTCTGTCAAAGACCTGCAGCCAGGCCGTTATCGGCATTACAAGGGCAAGGATTACGCCGTCTTTCGTGTGGCCAGGCACTCGGAAACCGAGGAGGCGTATGTGGTGTACTGTTTGCTCTATGGCGATGGTGGATGGTGGGTGCGTCCTTATGACATGTTCGTAGAGAGAGTCGTTGTGGACGGTAAGTTGCAGCCACGTTTTGAATATGTTGCTCCGCTTGATAACGATGTCTTCTTGGTCAGGGAGAGATGACTTGCGCTTGCTACATACCATGCTGCGTGTTGGTAATCTGGAGAAGTCACTACGGTTTTATACTGACATGCTAGGCATGCGCTTGTTGCGTAGGCAGGACTATCCTGACGGGCGCTTTACGCTGGCCTTTGTTGGTTATCAGGATGAAATTGAGGGGGCCGTACTGGAGTTGACATGGAATTGGGATACAAACGCCTACAGCATTGGCGGAGGTTACGGGCACATTGCCATTGAGGTTGAGAATGCTGCGCTTGCCTGTGACGACATTGCCGAGAGGGGAGGAAGGGTGGTGCGGCCGGCGGGTCCAATGCAGCACGGGAGCACTGTGATTGCTTTTGTCGAAGATCCGGACGGCTACAGGATTGAGCTTGTTCAGCGAAAAGGATCGGGCCACTGAGGTGCTTTTTGCGAGTATTTCAAGCCCGTATTTTGATGAACCACACTCATTTTTCAGGTGTTTATTTCCACTTTACTGTCCAGACCTTGAAAAGCATTACGATTGACGCATGGCGTCAGTCAATGAAACGCATTGAAAGGTCTATGGCTTTGACGTCCTTGGTCAGGGCTCCCATTGAAATGTAATCAACTCCGGTTTCTGCGACGGCGCGCAAGTTCCCTGCATGAATGCCGCCGGATGCTTCAAGCTTGGCTCTGTATCTGGTGTGAATGACGGCGGAGCGCATATCTGCCAAGTTGAAATCATCCAGCATGATGATGTCTGCTTGCGCGGCCAGAGCCTCATCCAGCTCTTCCATCGTTTCAACTTCAACCTCAACAGGCTTGTCCGGTGCAATATGGCGGGCCTGTGTGACGGCAGCAGTAATGCTGCCTGCAGCCATGACATGGTTTTCCTTGATCAGGAAAGCATCGAACAATCCAAGACGATGATTTTTTCCTCCACCGGTTTCCACTGCATATTTTTGCGCAATACGAAGGCCGGGCAAGGTTTTCCGGGTGTCAAGCAACTGGGCAGTGGTACCATTTAACAGGCGAACCAGATGGCTGACCTGTGTAGCCGTCCCTGACAACATCTGCAGGAAATTGAGGGCACTGCGTTCGGCAGTAAGAAGGCTACGGGCCGGGCCCTCCAATACCAAAAGGGTCGTATTGGCTTCTGCGTGCTGGCCTTCATCGACAAACCAGTCGGGATGAATGCGTGTATCAGTTAATGCGAATACGGCATCAGCCCATGGCGAGCCGGCAAGGATCATGGGCTCTCGAGTGATAACCCGGGCACGGGCGATGGTGTCGGCAGGAATAAGTTGGGCAGTTATATCCCCACTGCCGATATCCTCGGCAAGTGCAGCTCGCGCGTTCGCCATGATGGCTGCATCAAGCATTTCTGGTGGAATCATGAGGCATCCTGGTTCTGGCACGCTAAATGATCAAGTATAGGGCGAACCACGTCACAAAAAAACTGACGGCTTGCGGCCCTGATAAACCGGCATTTTCCCCCCTGCGGAACTTGGAGTACTCTACGGGGGTTTACAGCGCCTTATAATTCCAAAAAATCCCTGTGTACCTAGGCGGTTACTTATGACGGACGACGTCAAGCCTTTCTCCGGATCTGCCCGTAGTCGCATCCAGCAGCCAGCGGTCATGGAGACCTTGCGCGCCCGCAGCCTGCAGCGTGTTGCTGACTTGCTCAAGGGTATGTTTGATCGTTTCGATACCATACTCTACGACTGGGCACGTGATCTGCCGGATGCCGGGCAGCAGCTTTACATGGACGTTATTGTTGTTGTGCGCGGCAAGCGTGCGGAAATTGAGTCGCGTTTCGGGGCCGCCATGGCTTCTGCGTTCATGGCACTGTTACAGGGGCGTATTGAAAAGCCCGAGGGCGGCCGCAGTCTCGATAATGTCGACTTCAGTAGCTTGAGCCTTGTTAATACAGAAGAAATGGATATTTCCATCACCATGGACTCTATGGTGGCGCGTGCGCGGCTGGATTATGCCGCGCCCCTTGGTTTTCTGCGCCGCCGGTTTGCTCATCTTCTTCCAAAGCTTGAAGTAACAGATCGTAATAATCCGCTTGATCCGGGAACGATTGCCGGTGCCTTTAAAGAGACACTGTCGTTGCTGGATTTGGATGTGCCGCAAAAACTGCTTGTTTTACGGGTTTTCCAGCAGCAATTATTGGGCGATCTGGGGCTTGTACTGGATGAGGCTAACCAGCTTTTGATTGATGCGGGCATCCTGCCTGAACTCAAGATGGACTATGCCAGTGGTGCTGCCAAGAAAACGGCGGCTCCAGAGCGCAAGGAAAAACGCGCTGCCGAAGAGTCATCCAAGCCACATGTTGATACCGAAGAAATATTTTCCTTTTTGCAGGGACTGCTTGGGCAAAATTCGGTTCTTCAGGCTGGGGGGGGCGGAGCCCCGGCCGGGGCTGGGGCTGGAGCATCCGGTGAACGTGGAAATGGCCCGCAGGTTCCTGCAGGAGTACCGGAAGGTGGAGGCCCTGTTGTTCAGGGGGCTCAATACCATGGTGGGCATTATGTAGGCGGTGGCGGTATAGGGGTCTTGTCGGCGGCAACTGTTGGCGGCAGCGTTGCTGCTGTTCCCATGGTCCCCTTGAATATTGCGCCAACAGCGGTTGTGCAGACAGTAGCCACCCCCGAGCTTGTTGCTTTGTTGTCTCAGATACAGCAACAGCAACCCAAGACGGCTTTGCACGAGAACGCCTCATCGCCGAGTGTGGAGGAGGTGCGTGGCAGTATTCGTGACAATCTGGTTTCTGATGAAAAAACCGTCGAGGCGATAAAACAGTCTGATGAAGATGTCATCAACCTCGTTTCCATGCTGTTTGATTTCATTCTCGATGATGATGATTTACCGACGGCCATGAAGGCCCTGATTGGCCGTTTGCAAATCCCCTTGCTTAAAGTCGCCATCATCGACAAGACTTTTTTCAATGCTGAAAGCCATCCGGCCCGACGACTCCTTAATGCACTTGCCAAAGCAGGCATTGGCTGGAGTAGCCAGGATCCTAATGACGATGTGCTGTATGCCAAGATCGAGGAGGTGGTCTTTCGCATCCTCAATGAGTTTATTGATGATCTGGGGCTGTTTGAGGAGCTGCTGGACGAGTTCACGGCATTTCATGAGCATCAGCAAAAGCGTGAGGATGCGGTCGACAAGCGCACGCGCGAATCAGAGGAAGGACGTGCCCGTGCCGAGCTTGCTCGTGCCATGGTGCAGCAGACATTGAATCGCCGGCTGACAGGGCGTCAGTTGCCATTGGTCGTAGTGAAACTTCTGCAGGATGCCTGGCGCAACATGCTTTACATCACCTGTCTCAAGGATGGTACTGAGTCCGAGGCCTGGAAGCAGGCGGTAAAGGTGGTAGATGCCCTGATCTGGAGTGTCTTGCCGGAGCAAGGGGCGGAGTGGCAGAACCGTCTCAAGAATGTGGCGCCCAAGCTGGTGAACAGCATCAAGAAGGGGCTTGCAGCAGTAAATTACGACGCATTGATGACGGAAACCCTGTTGCGTGAGCTCGGGCAGGTTCATCTTGAGCTGATGCGGGGGCAGGAAACCCGTACCGTCAGTGTGCTGGATGCCCACTCGGCCGAAATCAAGCCGGAGGCGCGAGGGCAGGTGACGGCTGGTGCCATGGCCAAGGCGGATGCCGCCTCGGTCGAGTCTGTAGTGCTGCCGGAAGCGGAGACCCTGCCGCCCGTGCAAAACGCCCTGCCGGGTGATGACGAGCATGTGTTGCTGGTCAGCCGTCTTAACGTTGGCAGCTGGGTCGAGTTTATGGCGGCGGAAAATCAGGACCGGCACAAACTTGTCGCGCGCATTCGTTCTGTCGATAAACTTATTTTTGCCAATCGACGTGGAATCAAGGTTGCCGAAATGTCCGGGATGAAGCTTGCCCAGGATATGAGTCTGGGGCGCGCTCGTCTGGTGATGGAGGGCGAGTTTATTGATCGTGCGCTGGAGTCGGTCATCGGTAATCTGCGCGATATGGGCAACAAGATGAAGCCCGCCTAGGCGCATGGAGTTTTTACATGGAAATTGCGGCGGATCACTGGTTGCGCTCAGTGCGGCATTGTCCGTCGCCAAACTGCAATCAGCGCCCTGAGGCGACCGATATTCGCCTGATTGTGATTCATGGTATCAGTCTGCCACCCGGTGAATTTGGTGGCTCTTGGGTTGATGCCTTCTTTACCAATACACTGGATTCTTCTGCGCACCCGTATTTTACCGAAATAGCTCATCTTGCGGTTTCTGCACATTTGCTGATTCGTCGTGATGGTGAAATCGTGCAATACGTGCCCTTTGACCTGCGTGCATGGCATGCAGGGGTATCCAGTTATCAGGGGCAGGAAAACTGTAATGATTTTTCGATAGGTATTGAGCTGGAAGGAACGGATAGCCTCGCCTATACAGATGCGCAATATGCGCAGCTCGCGCGCGTGATTCCCTTGTTGAATGCCCGCTATCCGGCAAGCTTTGGCCATATTGCCGGTCACAGCGAGATTGCACCCGGGCGCAAGACCGATCCGGGGCCTGCTTTTGATTGGCTGCGCTTGCACGAGATGCTCGCCACTGATGGAGGAACTGCATGAATTTGTTGGTCGTGCTCATTGTGCTGGGATTTCGCCAGCTTGGTTTTGCGGCGGAACCTGCGGCCACTGTCGCCGCCCTGATGCGCAGCTGGCGTGACAGCTGGCTCACGCGTGGATTGCGCGAAGGCTGGAATGGCACTGTGGTACTGGCTTTTATTGTTTTGCCTCCGGCAGTACTGGTAGCGGTGGGTGCGCTCCTGCTTGGCGCCATCTGGCATGGTGTTGTGCTGGCATTAATCGCTTTGCTGGTAATGCTGGTTGTGCTGCTCGACAGACAGAGGCCGGATGTATTGCAGCGAGAGCAGGAAGGCTGGTTGGCCACTACGCTGGAGACGGAAGCCATTGCATCAGTGGGTTTGCTGACACTGGAAATTGCTGCCGATGCCGAGCTGACACGAGCCCGCAGAGCCTTGCTTGAGGAGCAGATGCATGAACTTTTTTCGCCTCTTTTCTGGCTCTTGCTGCTTGGCCCGATAGCAGCGACAACCTATTATTTTCTGCGCATTTCGGCGCTTGCTGCTGCATCTCCAGCGTCAGACCGGGCACGCCGGCTTCTGGAGTATGCGGATTGGCCTGCAAGCCGTGTTCTGTCATTGACCTTTGCCCTGGCGGGCGACTTTGTGGCGACATGGCAACATTGGCGCAGCAATGCGCTGGGTGCGGGTGTATCGGCAATTGCCTTGCTGGATGAAAGTGCGGCTGCGGCTCAGCCGGTCGATTTGCGTATGAGTACGGAGGATAGTCCCGGTGCCGTTCTGGCGGCTGCGCTCACTGCCATTGCGGCGTTGCTGCATCGCGGCCTGGTGATCTGGGTGGTTTTGCTGGCCGTACACACGCTGTGGCCTTAACCGCACCTGCCGTGCGCAACTCTTTTCTCTGTTTTTTCTGTGGCCTGTTTCTTGTCTTTCCTGCCCATGCCGCAATCACGCTGGCTGATGCCGATGGCAATCGCATCGTCTTGCCGCAAGCTGCGCAAAGACTGGTATCACTGGCTCCACACCTGACGGACCTGTTGCTGACACTGGGTGCTCGCCAGCAGATTGTCGGTGTCAGTGACGATCATGAAAGTCGCGGGGCCTATGCGAAAAGCCTGACAGGCCTGCCCGTGGTATCTGATGCCGCCTCCATCAACTATGAAAAACTGTTGGCCATCAAGCCTGACCTGGTCATTGCCTGGGGCAGTGGAACGCCACGGAACTGGATAGCGCAGATCCGTCATCTTGGCATTCCGGTTTTTGTGGTTGATGCAACGCACTTGCTGGATCTGGCGGCACAAATTGAGCAGCTGGGCATGTTGAGCGGGCATGAAAAGGCAGCGGGCCAGCAGGCCAGTGCCTTCAGGCAGCGTTTAAGTTACCTGCAGCAGCACTATCAGCGCGGTCTCCGTCTTCGTTATTTCTATCAAATCTGGTCACAGCCCCTCTACAGTCTGCATGCGGGGCATTTGCTGAGTCAGGCGCTGGCCTTGTGTGGTGCTGACAATATTGTGGCCGCCGGGCCTGTGATGGCGCCGTTGATTAACCCCGAATTTGTTGTTGCGGCGAATCCTGATGTGATCATGTTTGGCGCGGCTGATGCGGCAGACAGTCGTGTGTACTGGTCGCGTTTTCCGGGATTGCAGGCGGTCAGTGCAAGGCATTTGCTGGCAGTAGATGACAAGCGCCTGACCAGGCCAGGCCCGGACATGCTGCCGGCAGTAGAAGCACTTTGCGTGCAACTGGCACCATGGCGCACGGCAAGCGATAAAAAATCCCGCTAGGGTTTACTGGCAGGTTCTGCGGACTGTGGCATAATCTGAAATGACTTATCGGTCATTGCTTTGCGGCCATTACATGCCCTCACTCATAAAGTGACGGCGATCTGTACACGAGACAAGGAAAAACCATGTCTGTTGAGCGTTTTTACGATGATGCGGACCCCGCTGAAACCCGGGAGTGGATGGAGGCGTTTGCCTCTGTCGTTGAGCGCGAAGGTGTAGAGCGCGCAAAATTCCTCCTGCAAAAGCTGTCCGAAAAAGCCCGCCTGAGTGGTGTCAATCTTTCCAACCTGAACACGCCCTACGTCAACACGATTGCCGTCAAGGACGAAGCGCCCATGCCGGGTGACATGTTCATGGAGCGCCGCCTGCGTTCACTGATTCGCTGGAACGCGCTGGCCATGGTGATGCGCGCCAACGACAACGATGACGAGCTGGGCGGGCATATCGCGACGTTCGCTTCCAGCGCCATGCTTTACGATGTCGCCTTCAATCATTTTTTTCGTGCGCCCAACGAGGCTTTTGGCGGTGACCTGGTTTATTACCAGGGCCATTCTGCTCCCGGCATTTATGCCCGCTCCTTTCTTGAAGGCCGCATCAGCGAAGAGCAGCTGGAGAATTTCCGTCGCGAAGTCGACGGCAAGGGCCTGTCGAGCTATCCGCATCCCTGGCTGATGCCGGATTACTGGCAGTTCCCGACGGTGTCGATGGGGCTCGGCCCCATCATGGCCATTTATCAGGCCCACTTCATGAAATACCTCGTGAACCGCGGCCTGATGAAAAGCGAAAACCGCAAGGTCTGGGCTTTTCTCGGCGATGGAGAAATGGACGAGCCGGAATCCCTGGGCGCGATCTCCATGGCCGGCCGCGAAAAGCTCGACAATCTCGTGTTTGTCATCAACTGCAATCTGCAACGCCTGGATGGTCCGGTGCGCGGTAACGGCAAGATCATCCAGGAACTGGAGTCCGTGTTCCGGGGTGCCGGCTGGAACGTCATCAAGGTGGTCTGGGGACGCAAATGGGATCCGTTGCTGGCGCATGACGACGACGGTGTCTTGCGCCAGCGTATGGAAGAGTGTGTCGATGGCGAATACCAGGCCTACAAGATGCATGGTGGCGCCTACACGCGTGAGCATTTCTTTGGCAAATATCCCGAACTGCAGAAGATGGTGGAACACCTGAGCGACGAGGAAATCTTCAATCTCAATCGCGGTGGTCATGATCCCTACAAGATGTATGCGGCTTATCACGCCGCCGTTAACCACACCGGCCAGCCCACCGTGATTCTGGCCAAGACCGTGAAGGGCTATGGCACGGGTGCCGGCCAGGCCGTGAACAAGACGCATGGCCTGAAGAAACTGGATATCGAATCGCTCAAGGAATTCCGTGACCAGTTCGATGTGCCGTTCACGGACGAGGAGCTGGCCAAGGTTCCCTTCTACCGTCCCGATGAAAACTCACCGGAACTCCGTTATCTGCACGAGCGCCGCCATGCGCTCGGTGGTTACCTGCCGGCACGGCGCCGGCATGCCGGCGATCTGGATATTCCTGAACTGGGCGCCTTTGCCCAGGTGCTGGCGGGATCGGATCGTCCCATTTCCACCACCATGGCTTTTGTGCGCATCCTCAATATTCTGGTCAAACTCCAGGGGCTGGGCGAGCGCATCGTGCCCATCGTGCCGGACGAGGCGCGCACCTTCGGCATGGAAGGCATGTTCCGCCAGCTCGGGATCTACTCCAATGTCGGCCAGCTCTACGAGCCGGAAGACAAGGGGCAGATCATGTATTACCGCGAGGATGTGAAGGGACAGATTCTCGAGCAGGGCATCAACGAAGCGGGTGCGATGAGCGCGTGGATTGCGGCCGGCACGGCCTACAGCATGCACAACCAGCCCATGATTCCCTTCTACATTTTTTATTCCATGTTCGGGTTCCAGCGTATCGGCGATCTGGCCTGGGCTGCTGGTGACAGTCAGGCGCGCGGCTTTCTGATCGGCGCCACCGCCGGCCGTACCACGCTCAATGGCGAAGGCCTGCAGCACGAGGATGGCCACTCCCATGTGCTGTCCAGCACCGTGCCCAATTGCGTGTCCTATGATCCGGCCTATGGCTACGAGCTGGCTGTCATCATTCACGACGGCCTGCGCCGCATGTACAAGAACAAGGAAAGTGTTTTCTATTACATCACCACGATGAATGAAAACTATGTCCAGCCGGCGCTGCCGGCCGGCAGCGAAGAAGGCATCGTGCGCGGCCTTTATCTTCTCAGGGAAGCGCCGAGCTCGACAGCAAAAATCGTGCAGCTGATTGGTTCCGGCACCATTCTGCTTGAGGTCGAAGCCGCCGCTGAATTGTTGCAGGAGGCTTTTGGCATTCGTGCCAATGTCTGGAGTGCAACCAGCATGAACGAGTTGCGCAAGGAGGCTCTGGAGGCCGAGCGCTGGAATCTGCTGCATCCCCTGGATGTGCCGAAAGTGCCCTGGGTGACACAGCAGCTGCGCGGCAGCAAGGGTCCCATCGTGTCGGCGTCCGATTATATGAAAATCCATAGTGAGCAGATTCGTGCCTTTCTGCCCGGCCGCGTTTACGCCACGCTGGGTACGGATGGTTTCGGTCGCTCTGATTCGCGCGAGAAGCTGCGTCACCATTTCGAGGTGAATCGTTACTTCATCGCGATCGCTGCCCTCAATGCCCTCGCAGATGCCGGTGACATTGGCCGCAGTGTGGTCAACGACGCCATCAAGCGTTTCGATATCAATCCGGAGAAACCCTATGCGCCAAAAGCGTAAGGGTGGATACCGCATGAAGGTGTCTCACATCATGAGCACAAGCCAGGGAGTGATAGCGTGAGTCAGCAAGCGGTTCTTGTTCCGGACATCGGCTCTGACAGTGCCGATGTCATTGAAATTCTCGTCAAGCCCGGCGATAGCGTGGGGGTCGAGCAGGCGATTGTGGTGCTGGAATCGGCCAAGGCTTCCATGGAAGTGCCTTGCCCCTTTTCCGGCCGGGTTGCCGATATCGCCGTGAAGGTCGGGCAAAGCGTCAAGGAAGGTGACCTGCTCCTGCATCTGGAGAGTGCTGCAGCAGTGGCATCTCTTTCTGCTGATGCACCGGTCAATGTGCCGACGGACGTGCAAGCCGACATAAAGGATGTGCCCGTCAGGGAGATCCAGGAAGAGCTGGAAAGTGTCAGTCATGTACTGACGCCACCAGCAGAAGCGGCGGCGGCCAAAGCGGCGAAGGCCGTGACGACGCAAATCGTCAAGACACCCGATATTGGTTCTGACAGTGCGGATGTCATCGAGATCCTGGTGAAGGTCGGTGACGTGATTGCGCTGGAGCAGCCCATCGTGGTGCTGGAATCGGCCAAGGCCAGCATGGAAGTGCCGAGCTCGGCGGCGGGCGTGGTGCAAAAAATCCTGGTCAGTGTCGGCGACAAGGTTTCCGAAAATGTGGCGCTGCTGGAAATACTGGCGGAAGCCCCGGCCAGAGCGGCGACGACGGAAATGCTCGCCAGTCTCGCCCGACCGGCGTCGTTGCCGGCAAATGCACCCGCCGTGGCGACACCGGCTGCGGTTGCACTGGCGGCACCGGATGTTCGAGCTCTGGTGCCGGCACCAGCCGCAAGCATGGCGGCCAGTGTCCATGCCGGGCCCGCCGTACGCCGGCTGGCGCGCGAGCTGGGTGTTGATCTTGGCAGGGTCACGGGCACCGGGCCCAGGCAGCGTCTTCTCAAGGATGATGTGCATGCCTTTGTGAAACAGGTCATGACGGAGGCCGCCACCAGCAAGGGGGTTGCGCGTGGCGCAGGACTGCCTGAGCTGCCCGTGATTGATTTTGCCAAGTGGGGCGAGATCGAGCGTGTGGCGCTCAGCAAGATACAGAAAATCTCCGCGCAGAACCTGCACCGGGCCTGGGTGACGATTCCGCATGTCACGCAGTTCGATGATGCCGATATTACCGATCTTGAAGCGTTTCGTGTGGCGCAAAAGGATGCGCTCAAGGCCCAGGGCCTTTCACTCACCATTCTCGCCTTTCTGGTCAAGGCCTCGGCCCACGTGCTGAAGCAATACCCGAAATTCGCGAGCTCGCTGGATGCGGATGGCGAGCACCTGGTGCAGAAAAAATACATCCATATCGGTGTGGCCGTGGAAACACCCAATGGTCTGGTGGTGCCGGTGATACGCGATGCCGACAGGAAGTCGGTGAGTGATATTGCGCGTGACCTCGGCGAGCTGTCGAAGAAGGCGCGTGACAAGAAACTCACGCCGGCGGAAATGCAGGGCGCCGTTTTCAGCATTTCCTCGCTGGGCGGCATTGGCGGTACCGCCTTCACGCCTATCGTGAACTGGCCGGAAGTCGCCATTCTCGGGGTGTCACGCTCGACCACGAAACCGGTCTGGGACGGCAAGGCTTTCCAGCCGCGGCTGATACTGCCGCTGTCGCTTTCCTATGATCATCGCGTGATTGACGGGGCTGATGCCGCGCGCTTTACCACGGCGCTGGCACGTGTGCTGGGCGATATCCGGCAGATACTGCTGTAGGAGTGAGGCTGATGCGGCTGTGCATTTTTTTTCTGGCGCTGGTTTTTCTGTCGGCGTGCAGCGACAGGCAGATTTATGACTCGGGTCAGGGCTGGCGCGAGAATGAATGCAACAACATGATTGATGCTGACAAGCAGCGGCAATGCCTTGAGCAGGCCAACAAGCCCTACGACGTTTACGACAGGGAGCGCCACGAGCAGGAAAAAAAGCCCTGATGCACGGCAGCGGTATCGGAAAACCAGCCTTGATGTCAGGCGCTGGCAGCCTGCATCAGGAAAAATGATCAGCGCTGCCGGCTCCACAGCACTTCGGTACCGCCGTCTTCGCGTGCCAGTACCCGTGCCAGCACAAACAGATAATCCGACAGCCGATTCAGGTACTGCAGCGGCAGCGCGCCAATATTGTCCTCTGCCTGCGCAAGGGTATGCACGCGACGCTCGGTGCGGCGGCACACCGTGCGCGCCACATGCGCAAGGCTGGCGGCGCGGCTGCCACCCGGCAGGATGAATTCCTTCAGCGGCGGCAGGTTTTCATTGAGCCGGTCGATGGCATTTTCCAGCAGCACAATCTGCCCGGTCTTGAGCAGTACATAACCCGGAATGCAGAGCTCGCCACCCAGATCAAAAAGATCATGCTGGATTTCGCCCAGAAGTTCTTGCGCTGCATGTGCGGCGGGCAAATCAGCGCGCAGGAGGCCGATGCAGGCATTGAGTTCGTCCGCCGTGCCGAAGGCTTCTACGCGCAAATCATCCTTGGCGACACGGCTGCCGTCGCCGAGCCCGGTTGTGCCGTCATCACCGGTGCGCGTATAAATTTTTGAAAGGCGGTTGCCCATGTAAATCTCCGGTCAAGGGTGCCGAAAAGAAACCGCCCGCTGCGGCGGGCGGTTCAGGTTCTCAGAAGCTGAGGCCAACATCAAACCGGTATTCGCGGCCAGGCAGTGGATAGGTTGTGTAGCGGCCCGGGGTTGCCGAGCGCACACCATAATCATAAAGATCTTTTTCATTCGTCAGGTTGTGCACGGATAACCCTGCATTGAAGCGCTGCTTCCGGAATCCGGCGCGCGTATCCAGACGATGACAGGCCGGTATTTTCTGGCCGAAATTATTGCCCGCATCGTTGTCGAAATACTTGCTTCCGGTGTAGGTGTCACTCAACGCAAGCTCCCACAGCGGTGACATTTGCCAGTTGATGCTGGCGTAGCCAAGCCGCTCCGGCACGACTGGTACCGTGTTTCCTGCCTGCGGGCCTTCGCGAAACAGCGCGCGCTGATGCGTCAGGCTGGCATTGAGGGTTACGGTGCTGATGATTTCCGAGCTGAGGGCCAGCGTGGCGCCACGGCGCAGGGTGGGGTCAAGGTTGTCGTTGGTGAAGGTGGCTGGATTGAACTGGATTTCATCACGCAGTTTCTGGCGATAAACCGTTGCCGTAACGCGGTTTTTTTCCTGCTGGTAAACCAGTGAGCCTTCGATGTTGCGGCCGGTCTGCGGACGCAACGGCGAGAATGTGCGCTGGAATGACGCGTCGTATTCATAGACTTCGTCAACCGTGCCGAAACGCACACTGCGGCTGGCACTGACCATGGCGCTCAGCCCCGGCAGCAGTTCCTGGCTTGCTCCGCCTTCATACATTTCTTTTTTGTAGGTTTGTGCCTGCGGCGCGGCTTGCGAATCAAAAGCGCCTCCGGGTGCGCTGGCGTTGTAAATGTCGCGGTTTTCCTGCTTGACCCGGCTTTGGCGTGCACCCAGCGATACCGTGGTTTTATGCCACTGGCTGGTCTGGAAGACGTAGGGGGACCGGGTGTCGGAGTCAATGCCGATGTTATGCACGGGGGCCGAGTCCTCGCGCTCACCCCGTAACGAGGTGTAATCCGTGCGATACCAGTCGAAGCCGGTTTGCAGTGCATGCGCGAGCGGCCCTGTCGTGTAGTCAAGGCGCAGGCGTGGTGTCAGCGAAAGCGTATCGAGTGCGGTATTGGTGTAGACCGTGTAGCCGCCGCCGAAATCAAAAAACGATTTCTGTTGCTTGTGGCGTTGTCCGCCATCCACCACCAGCATGAGCTGATCGTTGATCCGTGTTTGCCAGCCCAGTACGGTCTGGTAACGCTCTTCGTCGGCGAAATCTGCCGGACTTGCCGTGCCACGCGGGTCGTTGTGCAACTGGTCAATGCCCAGGCTGGCATCGACCAGACGGGCTCCCGGCAAGCCGCTGTCCAGTTTGCTGCCTTGCGTCAGCAGGTAAACTTCCTGCTCGCTGAATCTGAAGCGCAGATTGGCGCCGATGTTGTCACGGCGGATAGTGCTGTTGTCACGGTAGCCACCGGTTTCCTGATGCTGTCCAAACAAGCCCAGCGCAACTTTTTCACTGACCAGCTGGCCGGAAGCCGTGGCTTCGCGAGTTGCAAAACTGCCGGCGGCCAGATTGACACTGCCGCCGCTTTTTTGTGCCTGACGGGTAATGATGTTGATGGTGCCGCCGCTGGCGCCATCGCCATAGAGCACGGAACCACCACCGGGCTGTACTTCAATCCGCTCAATCATTGCCAGCGGCACACCGCCAATATCCGTCGAGGCCAGATCAACGTCATTCAGGCGGCGACCATCGACCAGAATCAGGGTGTTGACGCTGGCAGCAGCCCCGAATCCTCGCAGGTCAATCGTGCCTTCATTGCCGACACCGCCATTGGTGAGCCGTACCGAGATGCCGGGAATGGCCGCCAGCAGTTCCGAAACATTGCGTGCGGTGGATTTTTCAATCTGCTCGCGTTCAATCACGTAAAACGGCGAGCCGGCAGAACCGGGATCAAGACGTGAAGCAGATACCGTGATGGCATCAAGCTCTTGTATGGCGATGGCGCTGGTGCTGAGCAAGGCGCCCAGCAGTGATACGGAAAGGGAAAAAACGGGTTTCATCAGATGCTCCAGGCTGTTCGGGTCCCCGCAAACAGGAAGGGCCAGCATGGAGGTAAAACGAAAACACGACGCAGTGGAAAGACGGCCGCATTTCCGGTCATCAGCCCTCCGCACTGACCATCATTTTTCAGGCCGGTCTCCGGGCTTGTCGCTGGAATTGCTTCCGCTGCATTCGCCTTCCCATCTTGCGACAGTGGCTTGTGAATGCAGCATCACGACTTACCGTTGCGGGGGCAGCACCGGAATGGGACGACCTGAAACTCTGGGTCGCGCCTTCACCGGTTTCCCGTCCGTTCCTGTTTGCGACAGAAACGGACTGACACCTGCGTGTCAGTCACCTGAAAGTGCGGCGATTCTAGGGGGTGCCGGCGGGCAGGCCAAGGCTTTTCAGCGGGTGGACGCTGCCGGACTCATGGCCGCAATGCCGGCACAGAGGGCGCTGTTGGCGGGGACGGCGATGCCGTGTGCGGCGGCGCGCCGGAGCAGATAGCCATTGATGAAGTCGATTTCGGTCGGGCGACCGGCATCGACATCAGCGCGCATGGAAGAAATATTGGCGGCGGTTTTTCTGGCGGTTTCACAGGCCGCCTTAAACAGGGTCTCGCTGTCCGCATCCAGGCCTTCCGCCCGCATTACCAGAGCTGCCTCGGTACAGATATGGCGCATGGTGGCGAGGGCGTCGGGTTTTTCCAGCAGCTCGCCGTTGCGGCAGCGATAAAGGGCGGTGAGCGGGTTGATGGCGCAGTTCATGGCCAGTTTTTGCCAGCGCCGCTGCTGGATATCGGGCACAAAATGCACGGGCCAGGCGTTGCCGGAAAGGCTGGCAGCGATGGCTTTGGCGTTGGCCTCATCATTGCGGTGATGGCAGCCGAGCCAGGTTTCACCGTGGCCGGCCTGCACCAGCCGGTCCTTTCCCTCGCGGAAAATGCCATCGGTGGTAATGCCGTTGAGGATGCAAAGGTCAGGGTGTTCTGCGCACAGCAGGTCTTCTGTGCCCATGCCGTTTTGCAGCAACAGGATGATGCTGCCGGGGCGAAGCTGCGGCAGCAGCGGTGCCAGTGCGGCGCGGGTGATGCCGGCCTTGGTGGCGACGAGGAGCCGGGCAATGTCTCCGGCACTCGCAGCGCTTATCTGGGGAAACGTGTGGCTGGATGTGTGCTCGCCGTCCTGCAGGGAGAGTGTGCGCGAGGCCCCGGCATCGCCGTGGGCGATCAGTGTCACGGGAATGCCGACGGCTGCCATGCGCAGTGCCCACAGGCCGCCGATGGCGCCCGCACCGAGCACATGCCACGGCGTGACATCTGCGGCGGCGCAGGCAGATTCCGGGGCTGGATGACTCACGCAGGAATGGTTCTGCCGCCCCAGCTTACGGAAACAATGCTGGCACTTTCGATGGCGCGCGGTACCTGTGCCTGTGCCAGTGCCATCAGGGCTTCGGGGTCGGGAGCCAGCGAGTCTTCATCACAGGCCGAGATGGTCAGCAGCATTTTTATGGACAGGAAACCAACCGCCGTTTTGAACGCTTTTGAATTGATGCCTTCATAAAGCCGGCGATAGCTGCTGCCACCACAGTGCGCAAGATCAGGCTGGTGCGTGATGATGGCAAACTGGTTGGGGCCGATGCGGGTGACGACATCCAGCGGCCGTACCAGCTGGCGCAGGCGCCTCGCCACGGACAGCAGGAGCTGGCTCAGGATAAGCGGAGGATACTGTTTGCGGATGGCATCAAAGTTGCCGATCGTGAGCAGCATGTAGCAGGCGGCACCACCGCGTGAGCCGACATGCTTGAGGGTTTCATCGAGGCGGCGGCTGGCGTAGGCGCGATTGCCAAGGCCGGTGAGGCCGTCAAAGGGAGAGAGTTTTTTCAGTTTGGCATTGGCTTCGATCAGGCTCTGGTTTTCGGCCAGCAGGCGATTCTGCAGCGTAGTAATGCGCTCGGCAGAAAGCAGGCGTGGCAGCAGCTGATCCTGCATATGTGATTTGTTCACGAAATCATCGACGCCCTGCTCAAAGGCCTCGGTCAGTGCCTCCATCCCTTCCTTGGCGGTGAGCAGGATCACATAGGTGAAATGATTGCCGGACTCGTCAAGCTGACGCACATGCTGGGTGAGTTCGAGGCCATCCATTTCCGGCATCAGCCAGTCGGCAATCAGCACGTGGGTGGGACGCTCTTCCAGCAGCTTGAGGGCATTGGCGGCAGAATTGGCGTGGCGTACATCCTGGTAGCCGGCGCGGGCAATCACGCGATTGACCATGGCGCTGGAAAATTTGGTGTCGTCGACGACCAGAATGGAAATGTCGGTGTTGGGCATGGTTATTCTTCTTGAGTCTTCCGTGTGCCCGACTGCTCAGGCGTGCTCCATCCTTTAACGAATGCCCCGACAAGCGTCAAGGCATGAAGGATGGAAGGCTAGTCTTTCTGCCAGCGAAAGCTGCGGGCAGCCAGTGTCATCAATACGACGGTCATGATCAGCAGGATGACCAGATCATTCAGCACATCGGTAAAGCCGGCCCCGTCGATCATGATGGCGCGCGCAGGATTGACGAGGTGGGTGAGCGGCATCAGTTGCGAAAGTCCGCGGATGAAGGCCGGCGCCGCATCCAGCGAGAACCAGAGCCCCGACAGCATCATCATGGGCCAGCTCAGCAGGTTGAGCAGTCCGTTCATGAATTCGAGGCTGTTGATGCGGGCGGCGCAGAGCAGGCTGAGGGCAATCATGCTGAGGGCGCCAAGAATGGCGACCAGCAACAGCAGCAGCCAGGAACCTTCCACCGGAAAATGCAGCAGCCAGTGACTGCCGACAAAGACCACGACCAGCGTGCTGATGCTGACCAGCAGGCGGGAAGCGGCTTGCGCACCGAGAAACTGCAGGGCAGTGACGGGCGTGGCCATGAAGCGTTTCAGCACACCGCTGTCGCGGTAGCGCACGATCACGTAGCCGACGCCGTAGAGGCAGGAAAACATCAGGCTCATGCATAAAATACCCGGCACCACCCAGGCGACGTAACCGACTTCCTGGCCGCTGACACTGGCGGCGGTGAGTTTGCCTGGCGCCACGCTGAGCAGGGCCTTTTCCAGAAAGAAGGCTTTTTTGGATCGGGTGTTGATCCAGTAATGCGCGGCGGGTGAGGTACTGATCACCATGTCCAGTTGATGCCGGGTGAGGCGGCGTAGCGCCAGCGCCTCGTTGTCATAGGCCACGATGTCCAGCCACGGCAGATCCTTGAGCAGGATTCTGGCGCTGGCCATGTCGCCGAGCACGCCCACCTTGTAGACGGTTTTATCGTTGGAGAGCGCAAAGCTGAGGCCGAAAATCAGGATCAGCGGAAACAGGATGGACCAGCCGAGCGAGCCCTTGTCGCGGTAGAACTCGCGGTTACGGGCGAAAAAAAGGGCGAGAAAGTTCTTCATGGATTTTCTTCTGGTGCAGGAACCGGCACGTCCGCCGGGGGAATCAGCAGCACATCATCACCCCGCGCCTTGAAGGGCATGGGCAGGAGATTCTGTATTTTCACGCGGTAACCGGAGGGATGACCTGGCCAGGGTTTGAGGGCGCGCCCGGCGACATCCCAGGCGGCGCCACTGTCGGCAACAAAGCCGCCGGGCCAGGCGGCTTTTGGCGGCAGATACCGCAGCACTTCATCCTGCATGCTGGTGGCGCGCACGACAAAATAGCGCTGCCCGGTCAGCCCGGGAGCCGAGGTGAACCAGAGATTATCCGGGTCGAACGCCGCCAGCGCCGCTTGCAGGGCGGGTGAGTTTCGCGTCACGAACACCATGGTGTCACCGGGCAGGCGGATACGTCTTGTAGAACCTTCCGCCAGCTCCGCCTGCCGCAGCAGCACGCTGTCCACCGGAATCCCGTCGTGCGGCCAGGGCAGGCTTTTGAAAAAAGGCACCAGCAAGAATACAAAGCCTATGGTCGCCAGGATTTTTATGCAGGCGCGCAGATAGAGCCGCGTGTTGGCGCTGTTGTTTGTTATGTTGTTTTCCGGGTCAGTCATGTGCTTCCGGTTTTTCCGGTTCAGTTTCTGAGGGCATGTCCGGTCAGTTTGATAAACAGGTCTTCCAGTGTCGGCGGCCGTACTTCCAGTGAAGACAGCGATATGTTGCCGGCGATCAGTTGTGCGAGGGTGCGTGCAACATCGTGCGAGAGTATTTCCACTCTGTCTTCATGCACGCTGACCGGTTCCGGCCAGCTGGCCGGGTCTGCGCTGAAGGCCTGCCGGTCAAGGCTGACCTTCATGGCATCGAAGTGCGCGCGCAGCAATGCCTGCGGCGTGCCCTCGGCAATGATGCGGCCCTTGTCCATGATGGCCAGTTCATCGCAGAGCAGCTCGGCCTCGTCCATGTAATGCGTGGTGAGAATGATGGTTTTGCCGCGTGCCTTGATGCGCTGGATCAGCGTCCAGAAATTGCGCCGGGCCTGCGGGTCGAGGCCGGTCGTAGGCTCGTCGAGAAAAACGATATCGGGATCGTTGACCAGCGCCAGCGCAAGCAGGAGGCGTTGCCGTTGCCCGCCCGAGAGCTTGCTGGAGTACTGGTCCAGATAGTCTTCCAGCGAGCAGGCCGCGATCAGCTCATCGCGTGGCAGCGTGTGCTGGTAAAAACTGCTGAACAGGTCAAGCGCCTCACGGGTGGTGAGGAAATCCGGCAGCGCCGTGTGCTGGAACTGGATGCCGGCATGCAGGCGGAACTGCGCATCAATATCGCGGCCCTGGAAAAGAATGCGGCCGCTGGAGGGTGCCGTAATGCCCTCCATCATTTCAATGGTCGTGGTTTTTCCGGCGCCATTGGGGCCGAGCAGGCCGAAGCAGATACCGGGCTTGACCGCAAAGCTGACGCCATCAACGGCTTTCAGTTCGCCGTAATGCTTGTGCAGGTTTTCCACGGCAAGAATGGCGGTCATGGCGTCGTCCCTGTTTTTTCCGGCGCAGCGCTGTTCTGCCCGTTCCACGGCGCAATTTTTAGCAGCAACAGCATGCCGGGGATGGCGAGGGCATAGCAGAGCAGAAAAAACATTTCCCAGCCGACGGCTTCGACAATGAAACCGGTGGCGGCATTGGCAAAAGTGCGCGGCAGCGCTGCCAGACTGGTAAACAGCGCAAACTGCGTGGCGGTGTAGGCGGGGTGCGTGGTGCGTGCGATAAACGAGACAAACGCCGCCGTGCCGAGGCCGACACCGAGCGCCTCGAAGCCGATGACGGCGGCCAGCAGCGTGCGGTCATGGCCGGCCGTGGCGAGCCAGAAAAATCCCAGAATCGAAATTACCTGCACCACACCGAACAGCCAGAGCGCGCGATTGATGCCGAGCTTGATCATCCACAGGCCGCCCAGCATGGCGCCAAAGACAGCAGGCCAGAGTCCGGCATTTTTTGCGATGAGGCCGATTTCGGTCTTGGAAAAACCCATGTCCAGATAAAAAGGCGTGGCGAGTGACGTGGCCATGCTGTCGCCCAGCTTGTAGAGAATCATGAAGGCCAGAATCAGCAGCGCTTCTTTCGCGCCATGGCGGCTGAAGAATTCCGCAAAGGGTTTGACGATGGAATCCTGCAGGGTTTTCGGTGCCGGAGCCGTAACGGCAGGCTCCGGCACCAGCAGCGTCATCAGCATGCCGGGCAGCATGAACAGGGCGGTGATGAGGAATACGGGCTGCCAGCTCATGTGGTCGGCGAGGATCAGTGACAGTGAGCCGGGAATCAGGCCGGCAATGCGGTAGGCATTGATATGGATGGAGTTGCCGAGGCCGAGTTCCTGCTCGGGCAGTAATTCGCGGCGATAGGCATCCAGCACGATGTCCTGGCTGGCGCCCCAGAACGACAGCGCCAGTGCCAGCCAGGCAATTTCCCAGAGACCGAGCAAGGGCTTGATCGCCGCATTGCTGCCAAAGGCCTGGCTCATCCACTGGTAGAGCCATGCCGGCGAGTGCGCGCCCTGCATGACGGTTTGCGGATCAAAAAATCCAAAGCCGGGAATGGTGAGCAGCAACGCGATTTGTGTCAGCAGCATCCAGCCGCGGCGCCGTCCCAGCAGCGGCAGGTTGAAGCGGTCCATCAGGGGCGCCCAGAGGAACTTCCAGGTGAACGGCAGCTGTATCAGCGCAAACAGCCCGATGGATTTCAGGTCCACGCCTTCGGATTTCAGCCAGGCCGGCAGCAGGCTGACCAGAATGTAGAGTGGCAGGCCGGAGGAGAAACCCGTAAACACGCAAACCAGCATGCGCCGGTTGAGCAGGGCCTGGAGGATGGATTCTTTTTCGGCAGTGGCGGACATGAAAACGGAACTCGGGGAGCGTCGCCCGGTTGGTCGAAAAGGCGTGCCGGAAAGACTCGCTGTAAAAAAGCGGGAAGGCAACACGGGGCAGCGTGAGCATGGTAGCAAAACCGGCTGCCGGAAAATCAGTTTGCTGCTGAATGAGTTACCACCATGGCCCCAGGATTTTATCGCCCCTGAACGCCACTCCTTCGGCCTTCAGGCGCCGGCGTTGTTCGGCACCGCCGGGACTGTCGGCGCTCATGGCGGAATGGCCGTCGGCACGGATGACCCGCCACCACGGTGTCCGGTGCCGTTCGGGCAGTTCGCGCAATACGCGGCAGACAAGGCGGGCATAGCCCGTGGTCAGGCCGGCGCGCCGGGCGACGCCGCTGTAGCTGGTCACATGCCCTTCGGGGATGGCATTGAGCGCGGCCAGAATGGCTTGCTGGATTTCACCCACGGACAGACTCCTCTGGCAATGGCGGGTTGATGGCAACACGAAGCTGCCCCGCCAGCATTGTGCCCCCGGGGGCTTTGCCCTGGCGACAGGCCGGCACGGGTTCTTTCCGGTTTCGCGGGTGGTCATCACGACACCGCTACGGGATTGCTCCGTTTTTTATGTTAAAAGTTCGCCCGTATTTGAAACCGGTTCCCAAGGAGTATTCATGAAGACGCGCGCCGCGGTTGCCTGGCAGGCTGGCCAGCCCCTGACCATTGAAGAAGTCGATCTGGCAGGGCCTCGTGCCGGCGAAGTGCTGGTGGAAGTCAAAGCCACCGGCATCTGTCATACCGATTACTACACGCTCTCGGGGGCTGATCCGGAAGGGGTCTTTCCGGCCATCCTCGGTCATGAAGGTGCGGGCATCGTGCTGGAAGTCGGTGCTGGCGTCACCTCGCTCAGGCCTGGCGATCACGTGATTCCGCTCTACACGCCGGAATGCCGCCAGTGCAAGTTCTGCCTGTCGCGCAAGACCAATCTTTGCCAGGCGATCCGCTCCACACAGGGCCGCGGCCTGATGCCGGACGGCACCTCGCGCTTCTCCCTGAACGGCGAGCCGCTGCTGCATTACATGGGCACCTCCACCTTTGCCAATCACATTGTCGTGCCGGAAATTGCGCTGGCGAAAATCCGTGAAGACGCGCCTTTCGACAAGGTCTGCTATATCGGTTGCGGCGTGACCACCGGCGTCGGTGCCGTGGTGTTCACGGCAAAAGTGGAGGCGGGTGCGAATGTCGTGGTGTTCGGTCTCGGCGGCATCGGTCTCAACGTGATTCAGGGCGCCAAAATGGTCGGTGCCGACAAGATCATCGGTGTCGATCTCAATCCCGGGCGTGAAGCACTGGCGCGCCAGTTCGGCATGACGCATTTCATCAACCCGAAAAACGTCGAGAACGTGGTCGACAGCATCATCGCGCTCACCGATGGCGGTGCCGATTACAGCTTCGAGTGCATCGGCAACACGCAGGTGATGCGCCAGGCGCTGGAGTGCACGCACAAGGGCTGGGGCAAATCCATCATCATCGGCGTGGCGCCGGCGGGTGCGGAAATTTCCACGCGGCCTTTCCAGCTGGTGACGGGGCGTGTCTGGATGGGATCGGCGTTTGGCGGCGCCCGTGGCCGCACCGATGTACCGAAAATCGTCGACTGGTATATGGAAGGCAAACTCGATATCGATTCGCTGATTACCCACCATCTCAAGCTCGAGGACATCAACAAGGGGTTTGACATGATGAAGAGTGGCGAGTCGATCCGTTCGGTTGTGGTTTATTAAGCGCGGAGTGGTTTTCTGATGTCATCACTGCAATTGCTGAGCGAGCACGCCTGCTTTGGCGGCGTGCAGCGTTTTTACCAGCACGACTCGGTCGCCATCGGCCTGCCCATGAAGTTCGGCGTGTTCCTGCCGCCACAGGCTTTGTGTGCGCCGCCGCAGAAAGTGCCGGTGCTGTTTTATCTGGCCGGCCTCACCTGCAACGAGGAAACCTTTGCCATCAAGGCCGGGGCACAGCGGTTTGCTGCACTGCACGGACTGGCGCTGGTGACGCCCGATACCAGTCCGCGCGGCGCCGGCATTCCCGGTGAAGCGGATGACTGGGATTTCGGTATCGGCGCCGGCTTTTATCTGGACGCCACGCAAGAGCCGTGGGCGGCGCATTACCGCATGGAAAGCTATATCGCGCTGGAGCTGCCAGTGGTGCTGGCAGCGGCGTTGCCGCTGGACAGAAACCGCGCCGGCATTTTCGGCCACTCCATGGGCGGCCATGGCGCGCTGACGCTGGCGCTGAAATACCCGCAGCAGTTCCGTTCGGTGTCGGCGTTTGCGCCGATTGCCGCGCCTGCCCGATGCCCCTGGGGTGAAAAGGCCTTTTCCGGTTATCTCGGGGATGATCGTGAAGCGTGGAATAAGCATGACGCGAGTGTGCTGATGGCGCAGGCGAAAAATCCTTTTCCGGAAGGCATCCTGATTGACCAGGGACTGGCAGACAAGTTTCTTGTCAACCAGCTGCATCCGGAACAATTTGAAGCAGCTTGTGCGGCGGCGGGCCAGGCATTAACGCTGCGTCATCATGCTGCTTATGATCACGGCTATTATTTCATTGCCACGTTTGTGGCTGATCATGTCGCGCATCACGCCGGCATCCTGCAGGCGGCATCATGAGCCGCGATGGCGCCATTGCCGCACGCGGCCTCTTGCTGGCGGCGTATCAGGGCGTGTTGTCGACGAACTCGCAGGACATGCCGGGATATCCCTTTGGCTCGGTGGCTTCTTACTGTCTGGATGCGAGCGGTGCGCCGCTGTTGCTGATGTCGGATCTGGCCCAGCACACGAAAAACCTGCGCGCGGATGCCCGCTGTTCTTTTATCGTGATGGCTGGCGGCGATGATATCCAGGCCAGTGCCCGCCTGACGCTGGTGGGCGAGTGCCGGCCTGTGCCCGCAGATGAAACCGGGGCGGCCGCGGCGCGCTATTACCGTTATTTTCCGGAGTCGCGTGATTTTCACACGACGTACGACTTTCGCTTTTTCCGTCTGCTGCCCGTCCGTTGCCGCTTTATCGGCGGCTTTGGCCGCATCGACTGGCTTGAGGCGAGTGCCGTCATGCAGGCCAGTCCGTATTCTGCCGAAGCCGAAGCCGGCATCGTCGACCACATGAACGCGGATCATGCGGATGCATTGCGTCATTACTGCGCGCAGGCCGGCATCCGGCTCGATGCGGATGTGGTGCCGGTCATGACCGGCATTGATGCCCAGGGCCTGCATCTGCGTCTGGGCGCGCGCATTGTCCGCCTGGATTTTGCCGCTCCTGTGGCGACACCGCTGGCGGCGCGTGAAATGCTGGTCGCGATGGCGCGTGCCGGTCGCTAGTTGCCGCCCTGTTTTCATGTGCCCGCTTGCACAACCATTACCCTGAGGGCCTGACATGTCCGCTTTGTTGTTGCTGATGTTGCCGCTGGCCGAGCTGATGCTGGCCACCTTTCTGGCCCGGCATTTTGGCTGGCCGTGGGTGCTGCTGGCGCTTCTGGCTGGTGCCGTGCTCGGCTCCCTGCTGATCCGCCTGCGCGGTGCGCCGTATTTCCGGCAGGCCATGGCCGCCATGAGCCGTCAGGAGGCGCCGACGGAGGCGCTGCTGAACGGTCTTGCCTGGTATGTGGCGGGCGTCCTCCTGATGATTCCCGGCTTCATCACGGATGTGCTGGCCGTGCTGGTGCTGTTGCCGCCGGTGCGCCGGGCCATGGTGAGCCGCCTGCAAAAGCTGACCGAGGGGCGGCTGGTGAACCTGCAGACGGTTTTCACCGGCCGTTATGGCCCGACCGGGAGTGCCGGCGCCGGTGGCATGAGCGGCGCCGGTGCTGAATGGCCGCCCCGGCAAGGGCAGGGGAGCGGCGTGGTGTTCGAGGGCGAGGCCCGCGAAATTGTCGTGAATGCGCCTGTTCTGGAGGAGCCGCCCCGGCCGGACGCGGCGGTTGAGCGCCGCATCGATTCCTGAAAATTCAGCGCCTGCCCTTGAAGTTGCGCCTTCCATCCCCGATTAAGTGCTCAGCCCGGCCTGAATGGCCGGGATAAACCGCCTGGCCCCTTCCTGTTTACCGGGACTGGTGCGCTTACGTGCTGGCACTCCGGCCTCTGGAGTGCTAAAACGGCGCCCTGTCCGGCTGGAACGGCCTACTGGTACAGCTCATTCAAGGAGACCAATCAATGAAGCTTCGTCCTCTGCATGACCGCGTTGTCATCCGTCGCGTTGAAGAAGAAACCAAAACTGCCGGTGGCATCCTGCTGCCCGGCTCCGCTGCCGAAAAGCCCTCGCAGGGTGAAGTGCTGGCTGTCGGCAAGGGCAGCATCGCCGAGAACGGTGACGTGCGTCCGCTTGACGTGAAAGTCGGCGACAAGGTGTTGTTCGGCCAGTACTCCGGTTCCACCGTGAAAGTGGACGGTGAAGAACTGCTGATCATGAAAGAAAGCGAAATTTTCGCCGTCATCGAATCTTAAGCGGCGCTGGAAGGCGCATGACGGCGTTGCGCGTCCACCCGAAAATGCTCACGTACTTTTGAGCTTGTAGCAAAAGATACGCTCCGCTTTTCGGCTGACCCCGCGCCTTGTCCTGCACCTTCGAGCTTGCTTAAGGCGATGATTGAAAGTGGTTCCGGATTCAACAACAGAATTTTGAGAGGCTGAATAAAATGGCTGCTAAAGACGTAAAGTTTGGCGATAGCGCTCGCGCTCGCATGATTGCCGGTGTGAATGTGCTGGCTGATGCCGTGAAAGTCACCCTCGGTCCTAAAGGCCGTAACGTGGTGATTGATCGTTCCTACGGTGCTCCGCTGATTACCAAGGACGGCGTGACCGTTGCGAAAGAAATCGAGCTGAAAGACAAGTTTGAAAACATGGGCGCCCAGCTCGTGAAAGAAGTGGCGAGCAAGACCGCCGATGTGGCCGGTGACGGCACCACGACAGCCACCGTGCTGGCCCAGTCCATCCTCAACGAAGGCCTCAAGGCCGTTGCTGCCGGCATGAACCCGATGGACCTCAAGCGTGGTATCGACAAGGCGACTGCTGCCGCTGTTGAAGCCATCAAGGCCGTTGCGGTTGAGTGCAAGGACACCAAGGCGATTGCCCAGGTCGGTTCCATCTCTGCCAACTCCGATTCCCGTATCGGTGACCTGATTGCCCAGGCCATGGAAAAAGTGGGCAAGGAAGGCGTCATCACCGTGGAAGAAGGCTCCGGCTTTGACGATACCCTCGAAGTCGTTGAAGGCATGCAGTTCGACCGCGGCTATATCAGCCCCTACTTCATCAACAAGCAGGACTCGATGACGGCTGAGCTCGACAGCCCCTTCATCCTGCTCGTCGACAAAAAGATTTCCAATATCCGCGACATGATCCCGGTACTGGAAGGCGTCGCCAAATCCGGCAAGCCGCTGCTGCTGATTGCCGAAGATGTCGAAGGCGAAGCGCTGGCCACCCTCGTGGTGAACAGCATGCGTGGCATCGTGAAAGTCTGTGCCGTGAAGGCCCCGGGCTTTGGTGATCGTCGCAAGGCCATGCTGCAGGACATCGCTGTCCTCACTGGCGCCACCGTGATTGCCGAAGAAATCGGTCTGAGCCTGGAAAAGGCTACCCTGGAAGATCTGGGTACCGCCAAGAAGATCATCATTTCCAAGGAAAACACCATCGTTATCGATGGTGCCGGCAACAAGGCCGACATTGAAGCTCGTGTTGCACAGATCCGTACCCAGATCGAAGAGGCCACGAGCGATTACGACAAGGAAAAGCTGCAGGAGCGCGTTGCCAAACTCGCCGGCGGCGTAGCCGTGATCAAGATCGGTGCGGCTACCGAAGTTGAAATGAAAGAAAAGAAAGACCGTGTTGACGATGCCCTGCACGCCACCCGTGCGGCGGTTGAAGCCGGTGTGGTTGCCGGTGGTGGTACTGCGCTGGTGCGCGCCATTGCGGCACTCGACGGCATCAAGGGCGACAATGCTGACCAGGTGGCCGGCATCAACATCCTGCGTCGCGCCATGGAATCGCCGCTGCGCCAGATCGTCACCAATGCCGGTGCTGAAGCTTCCGTCGTGGTGAACGAAGTGAAGAACGGCAAGGGCAACTACGGCTACAACGCTGCCAACGGCGAATACGGTGACATGATTGCCCTCGGCATTCTTGATCCGGCCAAGGTCACGTTCACCGCGCTGCAGAATGCCGCGTCGGTTGCCGGCCTGATGCTGACCACCGAAGCCATGATCACCGATGCACCGGAAGACAAGGGCTCAGCCCCTGCGATGCCGGATATGGGTGGCATGGGCGGCATGGGCGGCATGATGTGATCTAAGCGGTCTTGATGCGTCGATCCTGCGTTGGAGTGCTTGCTGCGCTGCTCACGTACTTTAAGTACGCTGCGCTGCTCGCAAGCATTCCGCCTTGGCTGAACGCACCAATCCTCGCTTGTATACTGAGCTCCAAACAAACCCCGCTTCGGCGGGGTTTGTTTTTTGAGGCGTGCTCATGTTTGGGTGTCAGGTATGGTGCGGGCGTGACGAAGGGGCCTTACGGCTTGACTTCGGCATCCGGGATGCCAGCATCCCGCCACGGCTCTCATCAGACAGGAGTCATCAACTGGTTACGTCAGGAGATTTACCTTGAGCACCGTTTTGTTTCTGCTGGGCATTGAAGATTCCAATTGCGTCATGATGCGCTCCATCAGTCCGCAAGGTGCAAGTTATGAGTTGAATGGCAGCATCGATATTCATATGGATCTGAACCATCCGGCTCTGAAAAAGGCGGTAGTGGTTCTGGGCGGCGCTGATGCCGGTGTGCCTGCTGTTGGCAAGCCGGACCTGATCTTCAACTGCATCACCGATGCCGACAGCAGCCCGCGTGCCCTGAAGCTGGCCATGCAGCTTATCCGGCAGCATCAGGTGCCGGTGATCAACCGGCCGGTACATGTTCTCAAGACCCGTCGTGATGATGTCGCGGCGACTCTTGCGGGTATTCCGGGGCTGATTGCTCCCGCCACGGTTCGCCTCAAGCCGTCGTCACATCGCGAGATACTCGATGCGCTGGAGCAGGGCCCGGTCGGTTATCCGGCCATTCTCCGTCATGTCGGTACGCATGGCGGCAGCACCATGCTCCTGCTGCGCTCGCCTGACGATGCCCCGTTGCTTGAGCAGATTGCCTGCGACGGCTCGGAGTATTACCTCATCAGCTTTGTTGATTTCCGTGACCCGGATGGTCTTTACCGCAAGACGCGCCTGGTGTTTGTGGGTAACCAGGTATTTGCCAGACACCAGCTCGCCAGCTCGCACTGGAATGTGCACGCCAGTGCGCGTGACGAGATGGCGCAGCGTCCCGATCTTGTGCTGGCGGAGGAGCAGTTCCTGCAAGGCTTCAGCAGCGATGTATTTCCGTTGCTGGCCGACCGCTTGCAGGCCATCCGCGAGCGTCTGAAGCTGGATTATTTTTCGATTGATTGCTCGCTTCGTCCCAACGGCGACTTTTTGCTGTTCGAGGCGAATGCCAGTGGCAATGCGCTGCGCCAGTCGGATCTCGACAGGTTTCCCTTTCTTCGCAAACCGGTACAACAGTTGCGCGCAGCGGTTACCCGCATGCTGCTGCAGCAACCCGCCTGACCTGGGCGAAGCCCCTGCTCCTGCTCAATGCCCGTGACCGGCATTGAGCCCTGTGGTTTTGTCGTCGGGAGGGCGTCGAGGTCTCAGCCGGAAATGGGCAGGTTGCTGCGCAGGGCCAGCTCTTCTGCGGGTGCGGGCCGTGGCTGTGTGCGGCGGTCGTGCGTGCGTTCGGCTTCGGGTTTGCGCAACTGCCGGGCAAGATCGGCGAAGCGGGTCTGGAAAGCCGCGAGCGTCCACTGGCCGAAGATGGTGTGACCGCCCTCGTAAGCCTGCTCCTGATATTCCTCGCGGGTGGTGACATAGCCCATGTAGTCGTTGCAGTAGGTACAGATCAGTACCTGCTGTATTCCCAGTGCATGCAGTTCTTCCCGCACCGTATCGATGACGCGCTGGCCCGCAGTGGTGGTGAATTCGCCCGGGCAGCAGACCATGGCGATCTGGCCGATGCGGATGATCTGCAGGGGCAGCACCGTCGGTACCAGGGCGCTTTTGTTGATGGCGCCAAGGCGCGCCTGGCGTTTCATTTCCTTTACCAGTGGATCGGCGAAGTCAGGCAGCATGAGCTTGTCGAGGCTCTGCCCCAGTATCTGCTTGCGTCCGGCTTCGAGCAGGATGGCTTTGGGGCTTTGTGCGGCATAAAGCCGGCGGTAATAGGCCTGGTCTGCCACGGAATACTTTCCGGGATTGTCGAGCCGGCGTTTTTGCAGGGCACGGGCGAGTTTCCGGACGACAAATCCCAGCGCTTTCGGCATGCCGGGGCCGTCCACCGGTGTTCCGGTAAAAAAGGCGACACCGTGACAGGGATCGCTGGTAAAGGCCTCTTCATTGCCGTTGGCATATCGCGCATCCGCTTTCAGAGCGGTGAAATCCACGTAACTGAAAACGGCATCAATGCCGCCACTGATTTTTTCCTCCTGCCCGCTTTGCAACAAGGAAAGGGCGCGCTCGCTCTGGTATTCGCCGTTACGTCTGGCATAGGCATATTCGGCCTCGCCTTTTATTTTCTGGCGGCGAGCCACTTCACCCGGGCCGTGGTAATGGGGTGACACATCGCCGGCCGTGGCTTGCGCGAAAATGGCGACCGCATCCGGGCTGCCTGCGGCCTGCAGCATCTGCTCGGCATGTGCGGCGGCATAGCCCTTGTTGTCGCCGTCGTGCTTTTTCTGCTGGCTGCTGACGCAGGTGGCGTGTACGCCGAACAGCGAGAGCAGCGACTTGAGCTCGCCATTACGACGAAAGCCCAGTACCTGCATGACACGGCTCAGTGCCAGATGGGTTTCGGTATCGCTCCGTGGCATGACATCCGGATTGCGGTTGTAGGCACGCAGTGAACGGTTCCAGGCAACCGGCACGGCTGCATCGAAGTCGCCCTGCAGCAGGCTGAGTCCGGTGGGCGCCGCGCTGCTGTGCGCTTGCAGGATGGCGGCCACGCAAGCGGCCACGATGTGATCAACATGATCGGGTACAAAACCCGGTGTCACCACATTGTAGAGGGCATCGTGAGAGCAGCCGCCGGGGCCGGAGTGGGTGTGGGTACAGGTCAGAACGAAGGCTTCTTCGCGAAAGGCCGGGCCCATCTTTTCACGCAGCTCGGCACAGACTGCGGAGCGCATGGCATGTGTGACATAGCCGAGATCAAGGCAGCAGAAGATCAGTGCGCTGCCCTTGTCATCCGCCAGAAAGAAGGCGCGGGCGTAGAGCGCACTCTGCTGTTGTCGTGCCCGGTGATGCCACATGCCGTAACCCATCATGGCGTAGCCACGTGGCGTGATGCCGATATCCTGTTTGCCCCATCCGGCCTGGTACATGGCGCCTTCTCTCCAGTTGTTTTTATATCGTTGTGAGTCAGCGAGTATCCGGCTTGCGCATGCTTTTTCTGCTCAGGCCTTGTCGAGAACCCTGCGGTAGGCGCTGCGGGCAATGCTGGCCACAAGGCTGCGCGGCGCAAAGCGTGTGGCAAAAAGCTGTGTACGGTTCAGCCGCCCCGGCACGAACAGGGGCTTGCGGGCACGCAAGGCGGCGAGTCCGTCAGCAGCACAGGATTTCACGTCCTGCAGGAAAACGGTGTTTTCAAAATGGCGCAGCTTGCTGCCCTGTGTCATGGCGGTGTCTATCCCTCCCGGTGAGAACACGGTGATGGACAGGTTCTCGCCAATCAGCTCCTGACTCAGGCTTTGCGAGAAGTTCGTGATGAAGGCCTTGGTGCCGGCGTAGGCCGCCTGATAGGGCACCGGCAACAATCCTGCCATGCTGCTGACCAGCAGCAGGCCGCCGCTCTGGTTCTGCCGGATCAGGTAGGGGCAGAACAGGTTGACGAGGCGAACCACGCTGGTGACGTTGGTCGCCAGCATGTTCTGGAAGCCGGCCCAGTCGAGGTCGAGGTGCGGACCGAAATGAGTGACGCCGGCATTCAGGATCACGGCATAGACATCGGCACGGGCAATGGCTTCGGCATGAACACGATCAACGTCGGCAGGACTGGAGAGGTCGGCAGGAATGACATGACACTGAATGCCATGCGCCTGCTCCAGCTCTGACTTGATGGTGTTGAGGCGCGCGCCACGGCGAGCCACCAGAATCAGGTTGGCACGCTGGCGGGCGAGCTGACGCGCCATTTCTTCGCCAAGACCGGAGGATGCTCCGGTGACCAGCACCCAGCGCCCGGAGAATTCCATGTGGTTTTTCATGATGAGGCTTTCCTTGATGACCCGGCAAAGCTGACTGTAATTCAGCTTTGCCGGGTGAGCCAGTGCCCTCGTTGCCAGTGCCTTCGTTGCCAATGACACGGATGATGGCGATGGCTGGCTGGTCTGGCCGGTATGCGGCCATGCGCCATGAGGACATGCAGGGTATGGTTGCCGGGGTGGTCGTCGGAAACCGTTCGGTCTCCCGGGGGAATGTGACTCATTTCCTTGAGGTGACGGGGTGCCCATGTTAAAAAGCGCCGACCGATGGATGTCGGCGAGGGCTGAACGGTCGTTCGAGCCACAAGGAAGATAACAAAAAATAAAGAGGGGACCATGCGCCCGATTAGTTTGCTGTTCCTGCTTGCGTTAAGCGGAGCGTTTTCTGCATCTGCACTGGCGGATACCTGTAGTGATCTGGCGATGCGTTTTGCCGGCGGCGATCGCTTCGGCATGAAGCTGGGTGAGCTGGATGAGCTCAAGACCTGTATCAATACCCTGCTGCGCGAGAAAATCAGCGCCACTTCCAGCGAGGCTCGAGGCAGTACCTCGCCTGCGGGCGGCCCGGATGCTCCCGTCCAGGCTTCACGTCCGCAGGCACTCCCTGTTTTGCGGGATGCCGAATAAGCCCCGGGAGACAAGCTCTCCCGTTCCGGGAGCGGTGGCACTGGTGCTTCTGATGCTGGCTTTTGCCTTCTTGCCTGAAGCGGAGGCCCTGTTGCGTTATCAGCGTGAAGACATTGCCAATGGTCAGCTCTGGCGCGTCTTCAGCGGCCATTTCGTTCATCTCAATCTTGTCCATGCCCTGCTGAACAGTGCCGGCACACTTATGCTGGCCGTGTTTCTGGCGCGTGATATCTCTGCCCGCGACTGGTGGATGGTGACGCTGACGGCGCCCCTGGTGATTTCGCTGGGGCTCTGGTTCAGGCAGCCGGAGCTGGTGGCCTATGTCGGCTTTTCCGGGGTCCTGCACGGCTTGCTGTATTTCGGTGTGCTGCGCCTGATGCTTGTGGCGCCCGCATGGGCCGGCACGATCCTGCTGCTGCTGGTGTCGCGCCAGGTCTGGGAGCAGACGAGTGCTTATAATCCGGACTATTTGCGTACGCTGATTCATGGTCGTGTCATGCCGGATGCCCACCTTTTCGGCGCACTGACCGGCCTTGTTCTGGGGGCTTGGTCCTTGTGGCGGGATCGCGCCTCCCTTGGCAAGGAATCGGCGAGTGGCTATAGTTCCGGCACTGATTCACGCCCTGACGCATGATGAAAAGCATCGCTTGACCGCTTCATCAACGCAGTTTTTCTGCGGCCGCCCCGAGGGGCCCCTGTCTCTTCTCTTTTCTGTATCAGCCTTATTGCAAACCTGGCCGCCAACAATGCGGCCAGTCTGATTTGCAGGAGTTTTCCAATGAGCAGCAAGCAGCCTCTCATCATTTTTGATACCACGATGCGTGACGGTGAGCAGAGCCCCGGCGCTTCAATGACCCTCGAAGAAAAGGTTCGTATCGGTCGTGCGCTGGAGCGCATGCGGGTGGATGTCATCGAGGCCGGTTTTGCCATTGCCTCGCAGGGCGACTTTGACGCGGTGCGTGCTGTTGCGGCGGCCGTTAAAGATTCGCGTATCTGCTCGCTGTCGCGTGCGCGTGCGGAGGACATTGATCGCGCCGCAGAGGCACTGAAGCCGGCCAATGCGGCACGTATCCACACCTTTCTGGCGACGTCGCCCATCCACATGAAGTACAAGCTGCGCATGGAGCCGGATCAGGTACTGGAGTCCGCCGTACGTGCCGTGAAATATGCGCGTAATCTGGTCGATGACGTCGAGTTCTCCTGCGAGGATGCGGGCCGCTCCGATATCGATTTTCTCTGCCGCATCATCGAAGCCACTATTGATGCCGGTGCCCGTACCATCAATATTCCCGATACCGTGGGCTATGCCATTCCGGTCCAGTTCGGCGACCTGATTGCGCAATTGCTGCAGCGTATTCCCAATGCCGACAAGGCGGTTTTTTCCGTGCATTGTCACAATGACCTCGGGCTTGCCGTATCGAATTCTCTGGCGGCGGTGCTCAACGGTGCGCGTCAGGTGGAATGCACCATCAACGGCCTCGGTGAGCGTGCCGGCAATGCCGCGCTGGAAGAAATCGTGATGGCGGTGAAAACCCGCAGTGATCTTTTTCCGGTGACTACCGGCATCAACACGGTGGAAATCGTGCCGACTTCACGCCTGGTCTCCAGCATTACCGGGTTCCCCGTACAGCCGAACAAGGCCATCGTCGGCGCCAATGCCTTTGCCCACGAGTCCGGCATTCATCAGGACGGGGTGCTCAAGCATCGCGAAACCTACGAAATCATGCGTGCCGAAGATGTGGGCTGGAATGCCAATCGCATGGTGCTGGGCAAGCACTCCGGCCGCGCCGCTTTCCGTGCCCGTCTGGACCAGCTCGGCATCCCGGCAGGCTCCGATAATTCCCTGAACCAGCTTTTTGTCCGCTTCAAGGAACTGGCGGACAAGAAGCATGAAATTTTCGACGAGGATTTGCATGCTCTTGCCAGCGATACGCTGCAGGAAGTCGAGGAAAGCTACAAACTGGTCAGCCTGGAAGTGACCTCGAAAACCGGAACGACGCCGGAGGCCAAACTGACGCTCTCGGTCCGCGGCGTGGAGAAGCCGGTGACGGCAACCGGCTCCGGTCCGGTTGACGCGACTTTTCGCGCCATTGAAGCCGTGGCAAATTCCGGCACCACGCTGGAGCTCTACTCCGTCAATGCCATTACTTCCGGTACTGACTCGCAGGGCGAAGTGACCGTGCGTCTCAATCAGGCCGGCCGCATCATCAATGGTCATGGTGCCGATACCGATATCGTTGTCGCCAGTGCCAAGGCCTATCTGAATGCCCTCAACCTGATGCGGGCCAATATTGACCGCGTCAATCCGCAAGGCGTGGGCGGAGTCTGAACATCGTGACGGATCTGCAGGGAATGAATGAAGGGCGGCGCCAGAGGTATCTGGTGGCGCTCGGCATTCCGCTGTGGACGGCCCGTCATGACCTGCCTGGTGCGCTGCCGGCGAATCCGCTGGCCTTTGTGGCGTTTGTGGGCGCAGGTCTTGCTGAAACAGGTTTGGCCGCAACGGTGTCTGCTCCTGCGGCAGAGCCGCAGTCGGCGTCTCTTGCCGTGACAGCGCCGGCTCCCGTGCCTGTACAAAAAGCCGCGCTGCCGGCAACCCCGCAAAATGATGCTCCGCCTCCTCGCACCAGCACAGTGACCGGCGATGCAGGTTTTCCGCGTTTCAGCTGCCGTGTGCAGCCGCTTGCCCCTGGCTGGAACGGCGTTATAGCGCTTGATGATGTGCCCGATCTGTCGGCGCAGGAACATCGTCTGCTCGACAACCTGATGCAGGCCCTCGGTGGTGACACCGATATGACTGGCGCCCGAGAAAACTTTCGCTGGCCCATGTCACCCAATCCGTCCATAGCGCGTGATGCCGGTGCCGCACGCGAGGCACTGGCCGCCTTTCTGGGGCGGCGCCGTGAAGGCCCGGTACGCTGGCTGGTGCTGGGCGAGACTCTCGGCGTCTATGTGCGTGCCGCATTGCCGCAGCAGACCGTGATTACTGCCCCGGCCTTGCGTGAGCTGCTGGAAAATCCCTCCGCCAAACGTGCACTCTGGCAGGCCGTGCATGGTTGAGGGGCTGATTCGTGCACTCATCGCGGCGGATCTGCCGGCGGTTCTCGCACTGGAGGCGAAAGCCCATGCCTGTCCGTGGACGCCCGGCAACTTTCAGGATGCCCTGAACAGCGCGTATTACATGGTCGTGCTGGAACAGGGTGAGCACATTGCCGGCTACGGCATCGTGCAGGTGATTCTGGATGAGGGGCATCTGCTCAATATCACCATTGATCCCGCGCTGCATGGTCGTGGTCTCGGGCGTTATCTGCTGCAGCACCTGATCGCCTATGCACAGAGCCATACCGATACGCTGTTTCTCGAGGTGCGGCCTTCCAATAGCCGCGCCATAGCGCTCTATCAAACGGCCGGTTTCAACGAGATCGGTCTGCGCCGCAACTACTATCCGGCCAGAGACGGCGGCCGCGAGGATGCCTTGCTCATGGCCATGGCGTTCTAGACGCCCTGGTCCGGACATCAATCAGGCATCAATCCGGGCTTTCGATGCTCTGACATCGCTCGCTGCAGCCCGTATAATCCCGCCTCGTTTTTCCTGAACTGCAGATCATCATGAGCCTCACCGAACAGCTGGCCGCTGAAGTCACTTCACGCCGCACCTTTGCCATCATCTCGCATCCGGATGCGGGCAAGACCACGATCACGGAAAAACTGCTGCTCTGGGGCAAGGCCATCCAGATCGCCGGCACGGTGAAGTCGCGCAAGTCCGACCGCCATGCCACCTCGGACTGGATGGAAATGGAAAAGCAGCGCGGCATTTCCATCACCACATCGGTCATGCAGTTCCCCTACAAGCAGTGCACGGTAAACCTGCTTGATACGCCGGGTCACGAGGATTTCTCGGAAGACACCTACCGCACGCTGACGGCGGTGGATTCGGCGCTGATGGTGATCGACGGCGCCAAGGGCGTGGAGGAGCGCACCATCAAGCTGATGGATGTCTGTCGCATGCGCGACACCCCCATCGTTTCTTTCGTGAACAAGATGGACCGTGAAATCCGCGAGCCCATCGAGCTCATGGATGAAATAGAGAGCGTGCTCAAGATCAAGTGCGCCCCCATCACCTGGCCGATTGGCTCGGGCCGTGATTTCAAGGGCGTCTACCATCTGCTGCAAAACCGTATTTATCTTTACCAGCCGGGTCATGGCTCGCACATTGTTGCCGACAGGATTATTGAGGGACTCGACAATCCCGAGCTTGATGCGGTGCTGGGCGATGATGCCAAGCAATTGCGTGAAGGCCTTGAGCTGGTGCTGGGTGCCAGCCACGATTTCAATCTGGAAGAGTTTCTGGCGGGAAAACTGGCGCCTGTGTTCTTTGGCACAGCGCTGGGGAATTTCGGAGTAAACCACATCCTTGATGCTTTCGTGGACTGGGCGCCGTGTCCGGGTGCGCGTAAGGCTGCCGAACGTGAAGTGCTGGCCAGAGAAGAAAAATTCTCCGGTTTTGTCTTCAAGATCCAGGCGAATATGGATCCCCGTCATCGTGACCGCATTGCCTTTTTGCGTATCTGTTCGGGCCGTTATGAAAAAGGCCTGAAGATGAAGCATGTGCGCATTGGCAAGGAAATCCGTATTGCCGATGCGCTGACCTTTCTCGCCGGCGAGCGCGCCCATCTCGAGGAGGCCTGGTCTGGCGACATTATCGGCCTGCACAATCACGGCACCATCCAGATCGGCGATACCTTCACGGAAGGCGAGGACCTGCACTTTCTCGGGATTCCGCATTTTGCACCTGAGCTGTTCCGGCGCGTGCGCCTGAAAGATCCGCTCAAGAGCAAGCAGCTGCAAAAAGGTTTGAAGGAGCTGTCGGAGGAGGGTGCGACCCAGGTATTCATGCCGCAGATGAATAACGACCTGATTCTTGGTGCCGTGGGGGTGTTGCAGTTTGAGGTGGTGGCCTTCCGCCTGCAGGAGGAATACAAGGTTGAGTGCGTCTATGAGCCGGTGAGCGTGGCGACGGTGCGCTGGGTTTACTGTGCCGACGAGAAGAAATTCGCCGAGTTCAAGAAAAAAGCCCATGACCAGCTTTCCCTGGACGGTGGCGGCTATCTCACCTATCTGGCCCCCAGTCGCGTCAACCTGCAGCTGATGAAAGAGCGCTATCCGGATATCCAGTTCCTCGAAACCCGCGAGCACTGATTGTCAGAAGTTCTGGTTTTCAATATTGATGTGCCGGCTGGCACGCGCTAGCTTGATCCGCATGAGCCAGCCTCCTCTCGCCCTGATCGACACCCACTGCCATTTTGATGTGGACGACTTTGATGCCGACCGCGTCGAGGTCGCTGCACGTGCATGGGCGGCAGGGGTTGATACCATCATTATCCCGGGATATGTCGCCGTGCAGTGGTCCCGGCTGTTTGAAGTCTGTGCGGCGATCAGTCGGCCCCGCTTGTTGCCGGCCCCCGGATTGCATCCCTGCTATATCCGGCAACATGAGCAGGCGCATCTTGAGCGGCTGGAGCAGCTGCTGCAAAACCGTCCGGAGATTGTGGCGGTCGGCGAGATTGGTCTTGATTATTATGTGGACGAGATAAAAGTTCCCGAACTGAAAGAAAAGCAGCTGGATTTTTTCAGGGCACAGCTTGCTCTGGCCATGCGCTATAAAAAACCGGTTATCCTGCATGTTCGCAAGGCGCATCAGGACGTGATTCGTGTGCTGCACGAGATGCGTTTCAGTGAAGGCGGTATCGTGCATGCCTATTCGGGTGGCATTGAAGAGGCGCGGCATTATGCGAAACGGGGATTCCGTCTCGGTATTGGAGGCCCGCTGACCTATGATCAGTCAAGGCGTTTGCGCGCAATCGTGACTGCCATGCCACTGGAGGCGCTGGTGCTGGAAACGGATGCGCCCGACATGATTCCGCTGCCGCATCGCATTGCGGGCCCGGGCAGGACTCGTAACTCCCCGGAGTTTCTGCCGTCGATTGCTGCCGCCATGGCGGAGCTGAAAAACCTGCCCTTGGCGGAAGTGATGGCAGTGACGCATGCACAAAGTCTTGCCGTGTTGCGTCTTCCCCCCCTTTGATGAAGGAGTCAACCATGTGGGCTGTTGTGATTGCCCTGGCTATAGCGATGTGGATGTGGACGGCTGCCAGTCTGCATCTGGTGCGCTGGTGGTTTAAAAGGCCGGATGCCGCCGTGCAGCTGGTCTATCTGGCGGGCATGACGGCGCTCGGCGCTGTGGCGTTGTTGCTGCTGCCTTATCTGGTGCTTCCGGGCTCAGTGTTGAGCCAGGGCTGGACACGTGAAGTGCTGGAAAAAACACAGTATGCGGCAATATTTCTGGTCGGGATCGTCGCAGCTGCCGGTTTTGCAAGGGCGCAAATCCTTTTGTTGCCGGCGGTGAAGCCGGTTGCGCGAGTGGCGTTAAAAAAGCCGCCGGAAAAGAAGAGGCCATAAAAAAAGGCAACCTCAGGTTGCCGTTTTTTTATGGAAAAGCCCGCCGGTTGATGTCGGTTTCTACATGAGGCTTTCGTGAGCGGCCAGCAGCTTTTCGGTAATTTGCTCGTTGTAACGGCCAACAATGAACGGCACATTGTCCTTGTTGAAATTCTTGAAGGAGTTTTTGATAAAGGTCCACTTGGTCGTGATTTCTTTCAGGGACTGCGCAACTTGCGGTGTTTTTGCATAATACCGGTTCAGTTGCAGGAGTTGCTGGGAAAACTTGTCGGCAAGCAGGTCAATTTCAACTTCGGGGCCCTGCGAGGCCACGATGGAGCCACCAAAATAGTCGGCAGACTTGCGCAGGTAGGCCGCTGTCATGACCTCCATCAACACATATTGCTCGTAAAGCATGTCTGCCATTTTGTCGGTTGATACTTTTCCGGCCAGCTTTTGTTCGGTTTCGCTGGTACGGATGGTTTGTGTCAGTGAGCTGAGAGCGCCATCAATGGCGTTGATGCTGGTGTTGTCGGCAACGCCCTCAGTCGTGAACTTTGCTGCTGTAAGTGAGTGCTTGAAATCATTCCATTTGGGCGATATCGCGTTATTACCCAGCTTTTGCACAACTCCATCGCCGGCACTGATCTGCGCCTGCATCTTCTTGTATTCCTGCGGGTCACGATTGAGCACGCTATAAAGATAAAATGCCGTTCCTGCCTTGTAGCTGATGGTTTCAAGATGCTGGAGTGTGCGTATGGTTTGTACTTGCGGGCTTGCGGCTGTCGCCGCCGGAGCGGCCATGGCAGCGGTGCTGGCAGCCACGCCAGACAGCATGAGGGAGCAGAGCGTTGCCGTATTCAGAAACCTGCGCATTTTTATTGGCCCTTATCCAGCAGGATGATGACTACTTATTAGCACAGGACGTCGCCGGCGAATAGTGTGAACAAAATCACGCTTTTAAGAGGCGGGTTTTTCCCGATAAGCGGGGTAGCTAGCCGCTGATTGCAGGTTTACTGCCTGTGCAAGTCCAGGCAGGCGGATTTCCTTGTTGCTGATTTCAAGATCTTCGCCCGTTAGTACGCCCTCGCCAAACCGGTACAGGGGTTTGTAGTGGCCTTGTTGTGCCTGCTCTTCATAGCCGTATTGCTGACGTTCCGTGGCTTCGCATTTCAGTTGCCAGTCGGTAATGGCCCGGTCGCCATGCTTCCGGCGTAACAGTCCCTGCGTTTCGGTGGGACTCAGCAGGAGGGCCGAGGCATTGTTGCCACCAAAACCTTTCGAGTTCAGAAAGCATGCGGCCATGCCCGTTTTTCCACACTCAACATGTTGCTGCGAGAAGCGAAGGTGTTGGCGATGCACGTCATGCGCCACTTCATCCAGAGTGAATATTCCGGGAACAAGGCCCTCTGACCATACTCCCAGTGCGGCCATGAACTGGTCCCCTGCTGCTGCTCCCAGAGAATGACCGACATAGCATTTGATGGAAGATACAAGCCAGTCTTCGATACCGAAAGCACCGGCAATCTTGTCAAAAACATGCGATTCGGTAACGCGATTCTGAGGTGTACCGGTGCCATGTGCCTGTACATAGCTGCGTGTGCGCAACGTCTCATCGCCCAGCATTTCCTGCGCCAGTGCAACGGCTTTTCCGAGACTGAAATAATTGCCAATGCCCGGTGCAGAAATGGATTTCTTGTAGCCGTCAGCGTGTACAAATACGCCGGGTACGCTGGCGTGGACAGGCAAGCCAAGGCGCAGGGCAAGATCATCGCTGGTCAGCACGATAAATTGTGCTGACTCGGCAATGGTGAACCCGGCGTTATAGCCAAAGGGACGTGTGGCGCGTGTGTTATCAACCTGAGTCAGGCCGAGCGCACGATCCAGCTCCAGTAATTTTGCATCTTCACCGAGCGCGCCCATGGCACGATAGCCATCCATGACTTCGGGGAGGATGGGCGCTTCTGTTGCGCCGATCAGCGCAAAATCAACACGACCATCACGAATATCCGTAACGGCGCGTTCAAGATTATAGAGAAAGGTGGCGCAAGCGCCGAGTATGCCTGCCGTAGCGCCAACGCTGCCGAGTATATAAGCGTTGATGAAGTCGGCAGGCATTTGCGCAAATCCCAGCGGGCATTGTTTTGTGCTGTTGCGCTTTCCCTGCCAGGCCGACTTCATCATGCCGCCTGCGCCGTAATCATCAAGCTGGCCGTGTGCCGATGAGGCATAGACGGCAATTCGATCCGGTGCAATTTTCTGGCGCAATACATCCCAGTCCATGCCGGTGGAATGCAGGGCATCACTGGCGCCAAATACCGTGAGCTGCAGCGCACGAGGGTGATGATGCGCCGAGTAGTAGGACGCGGGATCAAAACCGCTGGGTAATTGTCCGGCACTGCTGACGGCAAAGTGGCGAGTATCCGGAATCAGTACTTCCTGTCCGCCCTGGATAATCACGTCAACTTCAGTGTCGGAAACGGTGAGGATATTCCAGTGTGCCGGAATCTGGTGCGGCAGCTCGCGTTTGTGCAGGCGCACACGCAGTGTATCCGCCTGCAGGTGCAGGCGTTGATGTACAGGCATGGCGCTGACATCGAAATACTGGGGCTCTATGCGCCGCATCAGCGTGTGGCGTTTTATGGCATTGCCATGCTGATTGAAAATGGCGGCATCATCGCCTTCGCCAATCCGCATTAGCCGGCCAATCCCTGCCAGTGTGCGGGTTTGTGTTCCGGGCTTGAGCGCATCCAGCACCAGACGGCGATAGCCTTGATGAAACGAGGAGCGGCCGGAGGCATTTATGCCACCGAATCCAACGACAACGGGCAGTCGTGACACACTCATCTCCTGACTATTTTTCATTCAGCCATCATTTGTGACTGGTTGGCCATTCTATCCGGTGCGGTTGCAGGCCGGCCAGATATTGCTCGCGTAAAGAGGCCTTTCTCTTGAGGGAAATGCAACAGGCTGTTGCGAATATCCGTCCTTGCTTTTCATTCGGGTAGAAAAAAACCGGCGTGAGGCCGGTTTTTTTCTTTAGGTCCCGACCTTACGGGCGCAGGGCTTTCTTGTCGAGTTTGCCAACAGCAGTGAGTGGCAGGGCGTCCAGAAAGTGGATGTGCTTGGGGACTTTGTAAGCGGCCATTTGCTCACGACAGAAGTGCAGGATCTTTTCCTTGAGCTCGTCAGGATGGGTTGCCCTGGCATCTGCCTTGAGCTGGATATAAAGGTGGACGATATCGTTACCGGGGCGCTTTTCATCCGGAAGGCCAATCAGGGCAGAGAGTTCGATAAAGTCGAGCTCAGCCAGCTTGCCTTCCACTTCCACCGAGAACACCTTGTAGCCACCGACAATCAGCATGTCTTTGGAGCGGTCACAGATGGTGAGATAGCCTTCTTCGTCTATCTTGGCGATATCGCCGGTGTAGATCCAGGTGTCGCCTTCAAACTCGCGCAGGGTCTGGGCCGACGCTTCGGGGAGGTTGAGATAACCCTTGGTGACCTGCGGACCTGATGCGATAAGCTCCCCCGGTTCGCCCACCGGCATTTCACGGGTGCCGGTTTCCACATCGACGATCTTGAGTTTGGTGCCCACGGTCGGAATGCCCACGGTGCCGATCTTTGCACGATTGGGAGGGTTGGAGGTGAGCAGCGGGCTGGTCTCGGTCATGCCATAAACTTCAGCAAGCTTGCCCTTGCCGATGATGCTTTCGAGTTGGTGGATCATTTCCGGCGGGAAGGGAGCGGCACCCGACATGGCCATTTTCAGGCGGGAGAAATCCACTTTCTTGAATTCCGGATGCTCGTAAAGCATCTGGTAGAGCGTGGGTACATTGGCCATGAAGGTTGGCGGATACTTCTGCATGACCTTGCAGAACATTTCGACATTGCGCGGGTCCGGAATGACCAGGATGCGGGACGCTTGCTGGATGCCCAGCAGCGCCAGCGAAAGGCCTGCCATGTGAAAGTAGGGAAAGGCAGCGGCAAGGGTGTCTTCACCCGGGGTGTAGATGGCGAAAGCTTCACACTGCCGTGCGTTGGAAAACATATTGTGCAGTGTCATCTCGGCGCCCTTGGGCTTGCCGGTGGTGCCGCCGGTGTACTGGATATAGATGGTGTCGCCGTGGGAGAGCCCGGTATAGACGCGGGTCTCCGGTGCCTTTTGCAGCTCCTCCCAGAAGTTCAGCAGCCTGGCGTGCCTGAGCGGGGGCAGTGTGATGCGGGGCAGCTTTTTCAGGGTATAGGCCAGCCACTTTTTCCAGCCGGGCAGGAAATCGATGGGGCCGGAGACCAGTACGGTCTTGAGCGAAGGTACTTTGCCATCAATAGGCACAATGTTGTTGTTATAGAACTGGTCCAGCGTGATCAGTACCTTGATTTTGGCGTCGTTGATCTGGTGGATGAGTTCGCTGGGTGTCAGCAGCGGCGAGACGCCGGATACGGCGGCGCCGACCTTGGCGGCAGCAACAAGGCCGACCAGGTATTGCGGGGTGTTGGGCAGGTGCATGCCGATGACATCACCCTTTTCCACGCCCTGTTTCTGCAGCAGGTTAGCCAGGCGATTGGCCAGGCGGTCGAGCTGGGCATAGCTGATGGTGACGCCCAGATACTCCATGACCGGAGCGGTGCCCAGCGTACGGGCGTGACCTTCGACATAGTCCGCCAGGGACTTTTCGGCGATTTCGGGCAGCACCGGATTGATACCGCACTGTTCGTAAATGGCGTGCCAGGGCTGGGGCGTGAGGTCGGCGGCGGCGTTCATGGCGAAGTCCTGTGTTGTGGTCGGGTAGTCATGGGGCGACGATTGAACCATGGCGGAATGGTTTTAACCAGAACTTGATAGTCACGCTGCAGTGCAAAAAAAGGCCGCGAAAGCGGCCTTTTTTGATGTATGCAGCCGGGTGCACCGTTAGATCATTTCAATGGCAACGGCCGTTGCCTCGCCACCGCCAATGCACAGTGTGGCGACACCTTTTTTGCCGCCGCGCTGGCGCAGGGCATGGATCAGTGTCAGCAGGATGCGTGATCCGGTGGAGCCAATCGGGTGACCGAGAGCGCAGGCTCCCCCATTCACATTCACCTTGTCATGCGGAAGGTTGTGCTTTTGCATGGCCGCCATGGTCACCATGGCAAACGCTTCGTTGATCTCGTACAGGTCAACGTCTTCTGCCGTCCAGCCGATTTTGGCGAAGAGGTTGCTGAGTGCACCCACCGGTGCAATGGTGAACTCGCTGGGGTGCTGGGACTGGGTGGCATGGCCGATGATGCGGGCCAGCGGCTTGAGGCCGCGCCTGGTGGCTTCGGACTCTTTCATCAGTACCAGTGCGGAGGCGCCATCGGAGATGGAGCTGGCATTGGCTGCGGTGATGGTGCCGTCTTTGGCGAAAGCGGGCTTGAGTGTGGGGATCTTGCCGGGGTTGGCATTGCCAGGCTGTTCATCAGTGTCGACCAGGACTTCACCCTTGCGGGTCTGTACCGGTACCGCAATGATTTCGTCCTTGAAGTGGCCGTTGGCGATGGCCGCCAGTGCACGGTTCAGGGATTCAACGGCAAAGGCATCCATGGCTTCGCGGGTGAGGCCCATGGTGGTGGCCGCATCCTGGGCAAAAGAGCCCATGAGGCGGCCGGTTTTGGCGTCCTCCAGTCCGTCCAGAAACATATGATCCTTGATTTCACCGTGGCCCATGCGGTAGCCGGAACGGGCTTTTGGCAGGATATAGGGCGAGTTGCTCATGGACTCCATGCCGCCGGCCACCATGATGTTATTGGTTCCAGCCATGATCAGGTCATGTGCCAGCATCGTGGCTTTCATGCCTGAACCGCAGAGCTTGTTAACCGTTGTGGCTCCGGCGGATGTGGGGATGCCGGCATCAATTGCAGCCTGGCGCGCGGGTCCCTGCTTCAGTCCTGCGGGCAGGACGCAGCCCATGATGACTTCCTGGATGTCTTCGGGTTTGAGGCCGGCACGGCTGACTGCTTCACGAATCGCAATGGCGCCCAGCTCCGGGGCTGTGACGGGGCTGAGTGCGCCTTGAAAGCCCCCCATCGGGGTGCGGGCGCCGTTAACGATGACAACAGGATCAGTGCTCATGGAGGTCTCACTTCTGCCGGAAGGCTGTGTATTGGTTCAATGGGAGTGTCACAAAGGGCCGCTATTATATCGGCCCGGGAGCCGGCTGTCCTTGCCAGTGATGGTTTCCATTAGTGACGCGCTTTCGCTGCAGTGGTAGGATGCGCGGTCTTTAAGCCACGAGTTGGCCGGCTTTTCGCATGGGGAAGTCGCTGAAGTAGTCAGACAGGGTCTGATTTAAGGGAAGGGGAAGGGATAGCATGAAGAAGCTGGCATTATTGTCCGCAGCAGTGGCTGTTTGCGCAAGTCAGGTCACGTTCGCTGCTCTTGAGCCACAAGGCATTGATCTTGAGCCATTTCTTTTGGTGCCAACGGTGGCGGTGGCGTACACGCAAAATAGCAATATTTATGGCCTTTCTCACGATGCAGTGTCCTCTTCCGTCATCTTTATTACGCCAACGCTTGATCTGATTGCGCAGGATCGCGACAACCTCTATCGCGCCCGATACGGTTTGATCGCACAGGTATACGGCGAAAGTGACAACAACGCGTTTGATCATCTTTTCAGTGTTAGCGCCCATATAGAGCCGACCGGCCGTTTCCGCTTTGATCTGGGGGCGGGCTACAACCTGTTGCATGACAATGCAGGGACTGGCCGTACCGAGGGGATTGTGACTGCTGCCGGCAAGCATGATCCCGATACCTTCTCGTTGGCGACCCTGAATGCGGCAGTGGATTATGGCGCCAAGGATGCCGCCGGCCAGATTGGCTTAAGTCTGGGGCAGTCCCAGAAACGTTATGATCTGGCGGCTGCGGCCGATTCGCGAGATCTGGATATCCAGAATGCAGCACTCGAGTTTCGTTTGCGTGTCATGCCCAAGACTAGGCTTTTGCTGGATATTGAGCAGGATCAGGGTAATTACTCGAATGCGGTAACCGCGGCCAAGCTGGATTACACCGAATCCCGTTATCTGGTGGGGGTGAGCTGGGAGGGCAGTGCCAACACCACCGGCAAGGTTCGGGTCGGTAACGGCAAGCGCTCTCCTTCCGTTGGTCCTGATGTCTCCAGTCTGGTTTGGGGTGTCGGAGTGGTGTGGACGCCGCGTGCTCGCGACTCGGTTACGATTGATGGTTCGCAAGCCTTCAAGGATGGCACCTTTCCCACCACCAGCATTGACAGCCGAAGTCTTGCTTTGGGCTGGTCGCATAGCTGGGCCGATCGCTGGCAAAGCAGCCTGACCGCCGCTTTGGGCAAGGATGATCACAATGTGGTGGCAGGCTTTCCGGCGCGTCAGGATGACAGCACCACTCTCGGCCTGGCCCTTAATTACCAGATGCGTCGCTGGTTTATGCTCGGGGCGGGCGCTACGCTGCTTCAGCACAACTCCAACCTTGCGAATTTTGAGTATGACCGCCAGATAATTTCACTGAATGCGCAGCTCAGCCTGTAATCAGTCAGTCAGCAATGATGGTGTCGTAAATGTGGCAAGCGTTGTGGTTGTTGGTTGGGTGCCTCGGCTTTTCCGGGGTGGTCCACGCAGAGTCGAGTTGGTGGGATCGTATCTTTGGAGAGGCTGGCGAAAGTGTCAGTGCTCCGTTGCTGGCCGAGGAGCCGCAGGCTGAAGCATCCCAGGATGGTGTGCCCGTGCCCGGCAATCCTTCAGCGTCTTCGGGCCCCGTATTTTCTCTGACTTCAGATTACAAGCTGGGGCCTGGCGATCGCTTGATGATCGTTGTCTTCAATGAAAAGGATCTCAGTATCGATGTCCGGTTGTCGGATTCGGGCACCTTGTCCTTTCCGCTGCTGGGCGAGATTCGTGCGCAAGGCATGACGGTAGCGATGCTGAATGATTATCTGACTGAACAGCTTGGTCGTGGTTATCTGGTTAATCCCAAGGTGTATGTCAGCATTGTCGAATATCGCCCGCTTTTTGTGACGGGCGAGGTTAGCAGGCCCGGCGCACTGTCGTATCAGCCGGGCCTGACCGTGCGTAAAGCGGTTGCGCTTTCGGGTGGCTTTACCCCCAGGGCATCCTACACCAAGATTTTTATCATTCACGAAGATGACCCTTTCGGGCAGCCACGTCCCGCGAATCTGAATACCCCCCTGCGCCCTGGCGATATTCTCACCATTGAGCAAAGCTTCTTCTGATCAGCAGCCTTCCATGGAAAAAACTGCAATGAATATTGGCCAAACCACTCCTGATCAGGAGGTGGAAATCGATCTGCGTCAGTATTGGCGCGTCATTACCCGGTACAAGTGGGGCATTCTCGGCCTTGCCTTTGCCATCACGGTGCTGGCAACCCTGATCGTATTTTCGATCCAGCCGGTTTACCGCGCTTCAACCACGCTGTTGATTGAGCAGAAGCAGGCCAAGATCGTCACGATCCAGGAAGTCTACGACATGGATAGCGGCGCTGCGTATCTGCAAACCCAGTTCGAGATTCTCAAGTCGCGTGATCTCGCAACGCGGGTGGTGCGTCAGCTTGGTCTCGATCAGCGTTCTGAGTTTATTCCCGCCAGGAGTGAAAAAGGGTCGGCTTTTGCGCTTGACTGGAGGAGCTGGTTGCCGAGGGGACATGAAGCCAATCCGCTGCCCAGTGATGAGCAGTACCTGGCGGGCGTCGTGAGTGCCTTCATGGGGCATCTTTCGATAGAGCCGGTACGTAATACGCAGCTCGTCAAAATCAATTTTGAATCGTTTGATCCACGCTTGGCCGCACTGGTGACCAACACCATGGCGCAGGCCTATATCGATAGCCAGATGGAAGCGCGCACCGGGATGACCGAGCAGGCTGCCGAATGGTTGACGAGGCGAGCAGGTTTTCTCAAAACCACGCTTGAGCAGTCAGAGCAAACGTTACAGGCCTATCGCGAAAAGAACGATATCGTGGAGACGGGGGGGACGACCGCTGATGGAAGTGGCCTGCTTTCACTTAATGCAAAGCAGTTGCAGGACATTACCGAGCGCGTGATTTCTGCGCAATTCAACCTGTCCGCCATCAGTCAGCGCTATGGCGCCAAGCACCCGGCCTATCAGCAGGCTGAGCTGGATTTGCAGAAAGCCCAGGAGGCCCTGCAGGCGGCCAGGAAGACGGCAATGGAGGTAACACGCAAGGAGTTTGGTCTGCAAAGCCTGATGCGTGAAGTGGAAGCCAATAGCAAGCTTTATGACACCTTCTTTACCCGCATCAAGGAAGCCAACGAGACAAGACAGCTGGAGACCCCAAACGCACGGGTCGTGGATACGGCAATTCCTCCGAGTGGTCCCGTCAAGCCCCAGAAAGGCTTGGTGATGGTTCTGGCTTTTGTGCTGAGTGTCATGCTGGGCATCATGCTGGCGTTTTTGCTGGATTATCTTGATAGCACCTTCAAGGGTGCTGAAGACGTTGAGGCACGCTTGGGGGTTCCCATGCTCGGTCTGCTGCCGATTGCCAAACGCAAACTTGAAAACGAGATCGGCCACCCCCTGTTTCTGGAAAGTGATCAGCAGGGGTTTGCTGAAGCCGTGCGTACGGTGCGTACCGGTGTAGTGCTTTCCAGCCTGGATGAACCGCACCAGATTGTGGTGGTGACCTCCAGCGTTCCCGGTGAAGGAAAGACCACGACAGCGGTCAATCTGGCACTGGCCATGGGGCAAATGGAAAAAGTACTGCTGATTGACGGTGACATGCGCAGGCCCACTATTTCCAAGACTCTGGGGATCCCGGGCTCGAGTCCCGGTCTGTCCAATCTGGTAGCCGGTACGGCCGAAACGGCGCAGTGTATTCATCATTATGTGGATGGCAACATTGACGTATTGACGGCAGGCTTGATTCCGCCAAATCCGCTGGAGTTGCTGTCGTCCAGGCGCTTTCGCGATGTGCTTGAACAACTGGCCGTACAATATGACCGTATTGTCATCGACTCGGCACCTACGCTTGCCGTGAGTGATGCCCTGATGCTGGCAACGCTCGCGAATTCGGTGATTTATGTGGTCAAGTCTGACTCCACAGCGTTCCACAGTGCCCGCGGCGGAATCCAGAAACTGCAGCGTGTAAATGCCCGCCTGACCGGTGTGGTGCTTAATCAGGTGAACCTGAGCAAGGCAAGCAAGTACGGCAGCTATTACGGCTATTACGATTATTACGGCTACAAGGCCAAAGAAACGTCGTGATTGATCTGCATTGCCATCTCCTGCCCGGTATTGATGATGGTCCGGCTTCGATGGCAGAAGCTCTGGCCCTGTGCAGTCATGCTGTGGCTTCCGGTATTACCCACAGCGTGGTGACCCCGCATGTGCATCCTGGGCGTTATGCCAATGATGCCGCTTCAATTGCGGTGGTTGCATCGAGTCTCAAGCGGGCTCTGGCAGAGGCAGGCATCCCACTGGCGATCAGCTTCTCTGGTGAAGTGCGCATTTCTCCGGAAATCATGCCCATGGTAGAGGCCGGGCTCATTCCCTTTCACGGGGAGTGGGAAGGGCGTCGTGTCATGTTGCTTGAATTTCCTCATAGTCATATTCCCCCGGGTAGCGACCGCCTGATTCGCTGGCTGCAACAGCGTGGTATTGCACCAATGATCGCGCACCCTGAGCGCAACAAGGACGTGATGCGTGACCTTGGGCGCTTGCACGAGTTTGTTAATGCAGGCTGCCTGCTTCAGGTCACCGCAGGCTCTCTGGCCGGACGTTTTGGCGAGATGGCCGAGGAACGTGCCTGTGAAATCGTGCAGGCAGGCTGGGCTACCGTGCTCGCCAGTGATGCCCATAATCTTGGTGCGCGCCCTCCTGAGCTGGCTGATGGTCTCGCGGTGGCGGTTGAGCTGGTCGGCGAGAGCGAGGCAATGGCACTGGTCATGGAAACCCCCTGGCGTATTGTTGCGCAGCGTTTTGAGGTGGCTCATGCCTCCTGAGTCGGCGCCCAGTCGTGGAGGCTGGCGCTGGCTGCTGGCGTCGTTACTGATCTTGCTGTTTGTGTTGTGGTCTTTGATGTGGGGGCTTGCTGATCTTGCGGCTTTTCGTGCCCGTGTCTGGGTGGAGGCCTGGAGTTATCAGTCCCGGCAGGCAACTGCGCAAGGACGCACTTATGACCCCGTCCCAGAGGAATGGGAGACGGCGCTTGCTGACGGCGATTGGGCAGTGCGCCTTGCGCCATTCAGTGCGGATTATCGTGAAGATCTGGCTCGGGTCTATGCCTCGCGCTATCTCAGTACCGCGAAGGGAGAGGCAATAGCCTTGCCCTTTCAGGAGCAGGCGCTCGTCCAGTACCGTGAGTCCATTCGCCTGAGGCCCACCTGGCCCTACAGCTATATTGCCCTGGCCCAAACCCTTGCGCGCATGAGCAGGCTTGATGCCGAGTTTGATCGCAGTCTGGATATGGCGCTGCATTACGGGCCATGGGAGCCGGATATTCTGCTGGCCGTGACGGATTTGGCTCTGGATGACTTGCCCCGTCTTTCTCCCTTTTCGCGCCAGTTGGTGCTGGATACCGTGCGCAGAGGGCAGGCATGGACTATGGATGCCAGGGGCGGGGATGTCCCCTATGGGGATCAGATATGGGCGCGTGTGGCTTCGCGGCATAAACAGATGGTGATCTGTGGCTGGTGGAGCATGAACAGCCGCCAGATAAAGTCCCGATGCAGTCCCGCCAGCTGGAACTAGCCCGTGATGGCGGTCTGGCGCCGTCTCAGGCGCCGCAGCATTTTTTGAATTTCTTGCCGCTGCCGCAAGGGCAGGGATCGTTGCGGCCGGTCTTGTTGGCGTTGACTACCGGTACGGGCTTTTCTGTGGCTCCCGTGCTGATGACATCACCGTCCTTGAAAAACCAGTGCCCGTCCCTTTTTACAAAGACAGACTTCTCGTGGTGCTGGTGTGCCGTATTTTGCAGGCGGTAACGAGCAATAAACTCTACCTCGCCCTGATCATCTGCGGCCAGGCCATGGCTGGTGGCAACAATCTCCAGCGACTCCCACTCCGCTTGTTCGGCCCAGGCCCGCATGGCTGCAGGATCACTGTCGGTGCGACTCGCGGGTAGCGTTGACTCCATCACGAAATCGATATTGCCTTCCACATAGGCGCAATAGCGTGCCCGCATCAGGGCCTCTGCCGTACCGGCTACCTGTGTCTTGTTGATGATTGGGGCGCAGCAGGATGCCGACTCCAGTCCGGATCCGCAGGGGCAGAGAGACATTTTCAGGCTTCACATTCAGTTGATCGGGGAATCGCAGGCAATAAAAAAGGGGTGCCGAGGCACCCCTTTTTGCATCAGACCGAAAGGGGTCTGATTACTTTGCAGCAGGAGCAGCTGGAGCGGCGGCTTCAGCGGCAGCAGGAGCAGCGGCTTCAGCGGCAGCAGGAGCAGCGGCTTCAGCGGCAGCCGGAGCAGCGGCTTCAGCAGCAGCCGGAGCAGCGGCTTCAGCAGCAGCAGCAGGAGCTTCGGTAACCGGAGCTTCTTCTTTCTTTGCACAGCCAGCGATGGCCAGGGCAGCAACGATAGCGGCAGATACAGCGATTTTCTTGATTTGCATGATGTCTCTCTCAGGGGGGTGCGTGTTTGACGACTATGCTAAATGCATCGCTAGCGGTTGCCGGCATTTACGTGCCTGCAAAACGCCCCAATTACCTAGCATCCAACTAATCGGCGCGCAGATATTAGCATCGTGATTTTGCCTTTGCATCACTTTTGTTGGACAGCTTTTTTGAAAAATCGCCAGCCCGGCAGAGCTGCTGTGGACCAGATTCAACCGGCGCGGACCTGGTTTGGCCGCTATTGCCTAGCGAACCTGGTCCGGGTCGGCAAACACGGCACCGGAAACCCCCTTCTTGTACTGACGAGCCCGGTAGAGGGCGGCATTGATGTTGATCAGGATCTGGTCCATGGCCACCGGGCGGTTGGGGATGACGGACAGGCCGATATGGACATAGGCTGGCAGGTCTTTTTGCTTGGCCCAGATGTCGAACTGCTGCTGAATATCAAAGGCAATGACCTCGGCATCCTTGGTGGTGGTGTCGACCAGAAGAAAGGCGAACTCATTGCCACCGTAATGCACGGCGATATCGCAGCCACGCAGGCGTTGATCAACAATGCTGGAAAACTGTTTGAGCAAGTACTGATTGATGGTTTTACCAACCCGCTTGCCTTTGCGTTTGGTGACCTCTATTTCCGCAAACATCACCATCATGGGGGTCATGTTGCGCTGATGGTAAGGCAGCAAGTATTTTGCGGCCTCATAGAACGTCCAGCGATTGCCAAGTCCGGTGAGCGGGTCGGTTTCAGTGACGCGTGCAGCACGCAAGCGCAGGGTTTCTGCATGTGCAGACAAAATCAGTGTGGTACAGGCAGATGCCAGTGTGAACAGGGTAATGCTGGCGAAATAAATATCGTGGGGTTGATGCAGGAAATGCTGGCGCAACAGCAGTGTTCCTGCCGTCAGCAGCAGGGTGCCGGCAAAAACAGCCGTGAATGATTTAAGGCGGTGTTGCGCAACGGCCAGTGCCAGCGTGGCGCTAACGAGAATCAGGGTTGGCGGTAATGGTGCCGGATCATTGATGACTACGCAGAGTGATCCGATGACATCAATATAGGTAATCGCATGCAGCAATGCCGGGCTTGCACGGTTAAGGATAATGGAAAGACCGAGCAGGCTCTGCGCGGCGATATAAAGAATGACACCTATGCCGAATCCGGCATAGGTCACCAGAAGCAGCTTCGCCGGCACAAAGAAGGCGTAAGCCAGTGTCAGCAGTGCAAGCGTAATGCGCAGTGCCAGATGCCATTGTGGCAAGTGCAGTTCGTGAAACTGTTCGGGAGCAACAGGCTTGATGTTTTCTGGGAGCAAGGAACTCATGGGCAATCCGTGGTCTACTTCTTGTCTTTAGCAGGGTTTGTGGCCGGCTTGATGGCTCGGACAGGCGGGGCGGCGCCATGCTAGCAATGCCCCTCGTAAATGAGAAGAACCTGACCGTCCTGTTCGTGCTTGAACGGTTGTTTCATCGGGATGGAGTGTTTTCCCCTTCCGGCGATGATGGTGTAGAAACGGGCTGTGGCGCAGAAACTCAGTGCTGGCGTTTTCCGTCAGCGTAAAACAGGGAATCGAGTGTGAACTCAGGGAAGCTCGAGGGGTATCGTTATTTTTGGGCATGGCTGCTGCTCTGCGGGCTTTGCCTGAGCCCTGTGCAGGCAGTTGCTGTGCCGGTCGGCATGGATGCGCGTCCTCCTGAGCTTGTGCTGGACGGGGACTCCTTGCGACTGTCCTCCCAGGTTTACTTCTGGCGCGATGCGAAGGGTCTGGCGGATGTGCTGACGGTAAGTCGGCACCCTGAATGGTTCAGCCCGCCCCAGACCTATCCGAACTGGGGCTTTGACCCCGGGGCGGCGTACTGGTTCCGTTTTACCCTGCGTAATCAGGATGCCGACACTCTGCAGCGCATCCTTTTTATTGATTTCCCCCTGCTTGATCACGTCTACCTCTATGTCCCTGACGGGCAAGGCGGTTTCCGCCAGAGCCGTAGCGGCGATAGCGAACTCTGGTCCTCACGGCCGCTCAAGATTCGCCAGCTGGCGTTGCCGTTGACCATTCCGGCCCGCTCTGCCGCGACGTATTTCCTGCGGATAGCGTCGTCCAGCAATATTATTTTTCCGGCGCGCCTGTATTCTCCTGAGCGCTTCTGGGCCGAGATGAGCCGGGATCAGCTTTGGCAGGGCATGTTCTACGGTGCCATGTTCCTGCTGGTGGTCTACAACCTTTTTCTTTACCTCAGCGCCAGGGAGCGGGTGTTTCTTTATTATGCCTGTGCGTTGCTGCCGACCACGGCTTACCTGCTCTGTATTGATGGTCTCGCTTTCCAGTTTTTCCCGGTTGTGGGGCTTTGGCAGAATCTTTCCCTGTCCTGTTTCATCGGGCTGGCCTCGGTGCTGTATCTGAACTTTGCCCGGTATTACCTCGGGGTGCCGACAGGCTCGGGCTGGCATCGCATCACGCGGGGCCTGCTATGGCTGTGTCTGGGCTCCCTGTTGCTGTTGCCCGTTATGGGGCCGGCTTATGGCGCCATCATGGTGCTGCTGCTGGGGGCAGGCATTTCGGTCTACATTCTTTTGATGGCGCTGTCGTCATTGCCGCGCAAGCGTACGGTAGCGCTTTATTTTGTCCTCGGCTGGTCCATTTTTCTCATCAATACCGTGGCGGCAGCGCTGGCGGCTTTTGCACTGATTCCCCTGCTCGATTTTTACATTCTCGGTATCAAGATCGGCCTGATGTGTACGGCCACCCTGATCTCCATGGGCATGGGCCTGAATTTGCGCCAGCTAAAGCTGGCAGAAGAAAGCAGTCGTGAAGATGCCTTGCTGGCACAGGCGCAAAACCAGGCTAAAAGCCAGTTTCTGGCCATGATGAGCCACGAGATACGAACGCCCATGAACGGTGTACTGGGCATGGCCGAGTTGTTGAAAACCACGGGGCTGACTAACGAGCAGAACCGGATTCTTGCGACCATGGAGACGTCGGGAAATGCCTTGCTGGAAGTGATCAACGACGTCCTGGATCACGCCAAGATCGAGGCCGGGCGCATGGCGCTGGAATTGATGCCGCTCGATTTCGATACCCTGATGGAGGAGTGTCTTGACCTGTTCAAGGCGCGTATCTACAAGCAGCAACTGAACCTGCTGTGTTCGATTTCTCCTGAAGTCCCGACCGAGCTGATGGGGGATGTCCTGCGTCTGCGGCAGGTGATCACCAACCTGATTTCCAATGCCGTGAAATTCACCTCGCATGGCGGCATTGAGGTGGGGGTGACCGCCTTTGCCGAGGCAGGCACCTTGCTGCTGACGATTTCGGTCAGGGACACCGGTATTGGCATTGCTCCCGAGCAGCGCGAGCAGATTTTTGATTCCTTCATGCAGGCCGATGTTTCCACCTCGCGTCATTACGGAGGCACCGGGCTTGGCTTGAGCATCAGTCGCGAGCTTTGCCAGTTGATGGGCGGTGATCTGGCAGTGGAAAGCGAGCCCGGGCAGGGCTCGGTTTTTCATGCCCGCGTCCGCGTCACGCCGCTGGCAGGGGCGCGTGTACGTGCGCTATGGCCGGCCGATCAGGCGCCAGTCCGCTTGCTGCTGGTCGATGGTGACCGCCGTTTTGATGCGGTCATGGAAGCAGAGGCGTCCACGCCAGGGTTTACGGTGCAGAGTGTGCAAAGCGGGGAGGCAGCCATGCAGCGCTTGCATGAGGCCGCAGCGGCGGGGAGTCCCTTTACGCTTGTTGCCACGGCCCTGCAGTTGCCGGACATGAACGGCCTCAGCCTGCACGGCCGCATCACCCGCGATCCTGTCCTGAGCAGTTGCCGCACGCTCCTGTTTGCCATGCCGCAAATGCAGCCGAGCCCCGGCGTGCTGGTGCATGCTGGTGTGGCCTATGCCTTTGAGCGTCCGGTGCTGGCGCGCGAGTTGCGGCAAGCGGCGCTGGCCGTATTGCGCCGGCAGCCGGATGAGGCACCGCCGCAGCGCCTGGCCATGCCCCAGTATCCCGGCCTGCGTGTGCTGGTGGCAGAAGACAACCGTACCAACCAGATGGTGATTCAGGGCCTGCTGCGCCGTTTTGGTATCGAGGGCGAGCTGGTGGAAAACGGCGAGCAGGCCCTGGCGGCCTGCAGGCGTGCCCGGCAGGCGTTCAACCTGGTGCTGATGGATTGCGAGATGCCCGTCATGGACGGCTATGTGGCGACACGGGAAATCAGGCGTCTGGAAAGTGCAGAGGGGCGTCCGCGCATACCGATCATCGCCATCAGCGCCCATGTCACCCAGCACCATATCGACAATTGCTATGCCGCCGGCATGGATGACCACATTCCCAAGCCGGTGAGTATGGGAGTCCTGCGCGACAAGCTGGCACAGTGGTCAGCCATGCCCTCGGCATCGTAGTATTTGACCAATTGGTCATCGAGTTCCCTTCTCTCTGCCATCAGGATGTTTTCGGTGAGCACAAACGATCCCCACGCGCCATTGCGTGACGATGTACGACTTATGGGCAGCCTGTTGGGCGATGCCTTGCGGCAACAGGAAGGTCAGGAATTCTTTGACAAGGTGGAGCGCATCAGAAAGCTTGCCAAGCAGGCACGTGATGGTGACAACGACGCTCGCCGGCAACTGACTCAGGTGCTGTCCGGATTGACCGATGCCGAGTTGTTGCCGGTGTCGCGGGCATTCACGCAGTTTCTCAATCTCGCCAATATTGCCGAGCAATATCACCGTGAGCGTCGTCGTCGCGCGCATCAGTGGAGTGCCGATGCGCCCCCGCAGCCGGGCTCCGTGCCAGAGCTTTTTGCGCGACTGGCCGCCAACGGGGTTTCACCACAGGAAATTCTCGCGGCAGCCGCCACGCTCAATATCGAGCTGGTGCTGACCGCTCACCCCACCGAAGTCAGCCGGCGTACGCTGATCCAGAAATACGATGCCATTGCCGACACGCTGGAGCGGCTTGATCATGGCGGCCTGACACCCGTAGAGCGTGCGCACGAGCTGGTGGTGTTACGTCGCCATATCACGGGTGCCTGGCGTACCGATGAAATACGCCAGACCAGGCCGACGCCGGTCGATGAGGCGAAATGGGGTTTTACCGCCATTGAGCAAACCCTGTGGCGGGCGGTCCCGGATTTTCTGCGCGAATTCGACAGTGCGCTTTTTGCCAGCACCGGTCAGCACCTGTCACCGGAAACGTCACCGGTGCGCTTTGCCTCATGGATGGGCGGCGATCGCGATGGCAATCCCAATGTCACCCATGCGGTGACGCGCGAAGTGTTATTGCTGGCGCGCTGGATGGCGGCGGATTTGTTCCTGCGCGATATTGATGCCCTGCGTGCCGGTCTTTCCATGACGGATTGTGCACCGGCCTTGCGCGCACGCGTAGGTGAGCACAGCCGTGAGCCTTATCGTGATTTGTTGCGCAGCGTACGGCATCGTCTGGAGCTGACGCGGACCTGGGCCGATACGGCATTGCATGATGAGAATGCCGATGCTGCCGATATTTATCGTTGTTCGGCCGAGTTGTTTGAACCGCTCCGGCTTTGTTATGACTCGCTCTGTGCCTGCGGCATGCAGGACATTGCCGATGGCGATCTGCTCGATGTGTTGCGGCGGGTGGCCTGTTTTGGTGTCGAGTTGTTAAAGCTGGATATCCGTCAGGAGTCACAGCGTCATACCGATGTGCTGGATGCCATCACGCATTATCTCGGCCTCGGCTCCTATGCCGCCTGGAGTGAAGCCGAGCGTCAGGCTTTTCTGCTGAAAGAACTGCAAAACCCGCGGCCCTTGTTGCCTGAGCATCCGCATGCCGATCCCGGCGCTGCCTTGCTTTCGCCCGACGTACAGGAAGTGCTGGCCACCTTCCGTGTGCTGGCGCAGCAACCCGGCGACTCGCTGGGTGCCTACGTGATTTCCATGGCGGAATCTCCCAGCGATGTGCTTGCCGTGATGCTGCTGCAGCAGAAAGCGGAAATGCCGCGCCTGCTCAGGGTAGTGCCCCTGTTTGAAACGCTGAGTGATCTGGACGGCAGCGCCGCGTGTATTGATGCGCTGCTGTCCATTCCCTGGTATCGCGATGCCATTGCCGGGCATCAGGAGGTCATGATCGGGTATTCGGATTCTGCCAAGGATGCCGGGTTCCTCACCGCCAACTGGGCGCAGTACCGCGCGCAGGAGTCACTGACGCAGGTTGCGCACAGGCACGGTGTCAAACTGACACTGTTCCATGGTCGTGGCGGCTCCATCAGTCGGGGCGGTGCACCCACGCACCAGGCCTTGCTGTCGCAGCCTCCAGGCTCGGTACAGGGCTCGATTCGTGTCACCGAGCAGGGCGAAATGATCCGTTTCAAGTTTGGCCGAAAAGGCATCGCGATGCGCAATCTTGATCTTTATGCCTCGGCCACGCTGGAGGCGACCCTGTTGCCACCGCCGGCACCGCGTCCGGAGTGGCGCGCACTGATGGATGAAATGACCAAACTGTCTTTGGCGGTGTACCGCGAAACCGTTTTTGATACGCCGGACTTTGTCCGTTACTTGCGCACCGTGACGCCGGAAACCGAATTGCAGATGCTGCCGCTTGGTTCACGTCCGGCCAAGCGCAAGCCTTCCGGCGGAGTTGAATCCCTGCGCGCCATTCCCTGGGTGTTTGCCTGGACGCAGGTGCGCCTGATGCTGCCGGCGTGGATGGGCACCGGGCGTGCGCTGAATGCCGTCATGGATAGCGGGCGTGAAAAAATGCTGCGCGACATGGAGCATGAGTGGCCTTATTTTCATGCCGTGCTCGACATGCTGGAAATGGTGCTGGCCAAGGCCGATGCCTCGGTGGTGGCCTATTACGAAGAGCGACTGGCCGGCAATGACGCCGCCTTGCGCGAACTGGGCGGCGTTCTGCGCCAGCGACTGCAGATTACCGTCGAGGCGTTGCGCCGGGTTTATCAGGGCCGCGGGCTGCTGGAAAACAATCCGGTGCTGAAGCGCTCAATCAGCGTGCGTACTCCCTATATCGAGCCCTTGCACATGTTGCAGGCAGAAATCATGCATCGCCGCCGTCTGGCCGGTGAGCAGGACAAATCCTATGACCATGCCCTGATGGTGACAATTGCCGGTATTGCAGCGGGCTTGCGCAACACGGGCTAGCCGGTTTCCCGCGTATAAAAAAACCGGCAGCAGCCGGTTTTTTTATGGATCCGGATTGCCGGGGAGTGCCTCGGTGCCGGCCGGAAAAAAGGCTGTCGGCGATGATTGGCGGCACGGTATCGCCAGTCGATAAATCGCCATCGTTCAGGCTTTTATTGTCTGACAGGCTGTCGCATAAGTTTCACATTTCCGTCACGTCTCTTACATGGGGTCTGTCGATGATGACGCCATAACAAGAGACGTGAGGACGGAACGATGCAGGCTGTGGCCCTGGGTCAACGAGAAATGAATGCTGCCGTAGTCGCTGCGGCAGCCCCGCGCAACAAACCAAAGTTTGAGGCGCGTTTTGTGCGTCATGGCCGGGAGCTCCGGCAGGCGCAGCGTTTGCGCGCCGAGGTTTTCGGCGCTGAATATGGTGTGCGCTTTGACGATCCGGACGGTCTGGATCGTGATGCCTTCGATGATTATTGCGAACACCTCAACGTCTATGACGTTGCCAACGACCTGCTGATTGCCACCACGCGCCTGCTCACCGGCGCAAAAGCGCGCCAGGCTGGCAGTTTCTACTCGGCCCATGAATTTGACATGACAGCACTCGACAAGTTGCCGGGTCAGGTGCTTGAAATCGGCCGTACCTGTGTGCACCCCGAGTACCGTTCCGGCGCCGCCATCACGGTGTTGTGGTCGGCACTGGCGGATTATCTGATCACTGAGGATTTCAGTTACCTGCTGGGGTGCGCTAGCATCAGCCTGCGGGATGGCGGACACAATTTCGCTGCCATCATGCCCCAGTTGCGTGAGCAGCATTTTGTGGATCAGACGCTGCGCGTTGTCCCGCACCGCGGCTTGTCGATAGATGCGCCTGTGGTTCCAGCGGCTGCCAGCCTTCCACCCTTGCTGAAAGCCTATCTGCGCATGGGCTGCAAGATTGGGGGGGAAGCCTGCTGGGATCCCGAGTTCCATTGCGCCGATGTCTTCGTGTTGCTGGATGTGGCAGCGTTGTCTGCCCGTTATGCGCAGCGCTTTCTGAAGGCCGGTTGATGTTTGCTGATTCTGTGGATGAATTGGCCTTCGCCGACCTCAAACAAAGGCGTGAGTCAGTGCTGTCCACACAAAAAGATTCGTTCACCATCAAACTGCGCTTGTATTACCGCTTTGCCCGGCTTGGCCTGCATCTGGTCGAGGGGGCAGTGATCGCGGTCTTGTGCGGCGCCATTTTCGTTCAGCACCGCTCCTGGCAGCAGCCGGTCATCCGCTGGTGGTACCGGCGTTTCTGCAACATCCTCAATCTGGATGTCCGTGTGCATGGTACGCCCGCACCGGGTCATGCGCTGTGGGTGTCCAATCATGTTTCCTGGATGGATATTCCGGTGCTGGGGGCGAACTTCCCGGTGTATTTTCTCTCCAAGGCGGAAGTGGCGAACTGGCCGCTGGTAGGCTGGCTGGCAGGTGCAGCCGGTACGCTTTTTATCAAGCGGGGTTCAGGTGATGCGGGGGCGGTAATGAACCAGCTCGCTTCGCATCTTACGGACGGCCGTAATGTGCTTTTTTTCCCCGAAGGCACAACCACCGACGGCCACCGCTTGAAGCGTTTTTTCCACAAGCTTTTCAATGCAGCCACTACGACGCAGGTGCCGGTGCAGCCGGTGCTGCTGTGCTATCGCGATGAAAATAATTCCCTGCATCCGCATGCGCCTTTTATCGGCGATGACGAGTTTCTCTCGCATGCGGCCGACATCCTGAAAGGTGGCCGCATTGCCGTCGATGTGCTGGTGCTGCCGGTGGAAGCGGTGAATGGCCGGGATCCGCGGACACTGGCCCGTGATGTTGAAGAGAAAATGTCGGAAGCCTTGAGGGGCCTGCATGCATGTCAGCGTTGAAATATGACAAGGCAATAAAAAAACCGGCGAATGCCGGTTTTTTTATTGCTCAGGATGCTTTGTGTCATCCCTAGTGATCCATGCCGCCACTGCGCAGTGCACGTGCCTTGGGCATCAGCAGCAACAGGGGCAGGGCACAAGCCAGCGTCACGCTGAAGAGCATGAAGATGTTTTCGAAGGCAATCATGGCCGCTTGTCTGGTGAGCTTGCCATCGACGATGCGCAGCAGGGTTTCCTGCAGTTCGGCCGGATTGGTGCCTTTCAGGTGCAGGAAACTTTCCAGCCAGAACAGGCCGTCACGCGTGCTGCCATACAGTGTGCTGACATGCAGGCTGAGGTCGGCCTTGTATTCGGATGACCAGTGCACATACAGGGTTGCCGCGACGGCAATGCCGACCGAGCCGCCGAGCTGGCGCACCAGCGTGTAGATGCCGGTGGCGTTGGGGATGTCCTTGGGTGCCACGCAGGCCATCGCCAGTGCATTCAGGGGAATGAACAGAAAACCGAGGCCGACGCCGCGCAGGATCAAGGGCCAGAAAAAATCATCCTCTCCGCTCAGGGTGGTGAAGTGGCCATGCTGCCACATGCTGATCCCGAAGACGCCGATGCCGATAACCGCCAGCCAGCGCAGATCGATATCACTTTTTGCGACAAACTTGCCGAGCATTGCCATGGTAAAACCATTGGCCAGTGCTCCCGGCAGAATCACCTTGCCGGTTTCCCAGGCGTTATAGCCGAGCAGGGTTTGCAGGTACAACGGCAGGTAAAACACCGTGGCAAACAGCGACATGCCCAGCAGGAAGGAGAACACGAGACCGGCGGCATACTGCTTGTCGCGCAGGATCGAAAGATCAATCACGGGGTGTGCGGTTTCACCTTCGTGCCAGATGAAAGCAACAAAGGTGGCGAGGGAAAATGCCGCGTAAAGCTGGATTTCCATGGAGTCGAACCACTGCTGACGCTCACCGCGTTCCAGCATGATTTGCAGGGTGCCAATGCTGAGGGCAAGCAGGGCGATGCCTATCCAGTCAACGCGGGTGACAGGCTGGTGGAATTTCGAATCGGGCAGCAGGTTGTTCGCCAGCATCAGGGCCGTCAGGCCGATAGGCAGGTTGATATAGAAAATCCACGGCCAGGAACTGTGATAGGTGATGTAGCCGCCTACCGTCGGGCCCAGCGTCGGTCCCATCATGATACCCATGCCGAAAATAGCCATGCCGCTGCCTATTTCCCGCGCTGAAAAGCTTTCGTAAATCGTGCTTTGTGCCGTGGCAATCAGGCCGCCCCCCCCGAGACCCTGCACGATGCGCCAGAACACCAGTGCTTCCAGTGAGCTCGCGTTGCCGCAAAAAAACGAGGACACAATAAACAGGGAAATCGAGCCCATGAAATAATTGCGTCGACCAAAACGGTTTGAAAACCAGCCGGAAAGGGGCAACACGATGACGTTGGCGACGATATAGCCGGTCGACACCCAGGTCACTTCTTCGAGCGTGGCGCCGAGATTGCCCATGATCTGGGAGATGGCGACATTGACGATGGAAGTGTCGAGCAACTCCATCATGGCCGCCAGCGTCACCACCATGGCAATCAGATAGCGGTTGCGATGGATAGTGGCGTCGTCAAAGGTTTTTTGCGGAAAAATCTGCATGCTGCCGGCCTGCTGTTTTATCGGGTCTTGCTGATGCGGACGACGGCACTCATGCCGGGGCGCAATACATATTCCTTGTGCTGGCCGGGCTCAATGTGCACGCGCACCGGAATGCGCTGCACGATCTTGGTGAAATTGCCGGTGGCATTGTCAGGCGGCAGCAGCGTGAATTTCGAGCCGGTGGCGGGGGAGAGGGACTCCACCTTGCCTGACCATTCCACACCGGGATAGGAATCCAGTGTCACCTCTACGGCATTGCCGGCCTGAATGTCGCGCACCTGGGTTTCCTTGAGGTTGGCGACGACCCAGACATCATTTAACGGCACCAGATTCATCATCGGCTGACCGACCTGCATGAGCTGGCCCACTTCCACGGTTTTCTGGCTCACCATGCCATCGGCGGCGGCAATGATCCGGGTGTCGGCCAGTTGATGCGCGGCGATATCACGTGCTGCCCGCACCGACTCAAGACGTGCATCGGCACCGCGCAAGGCACCGGCGGCAGCGGAGACCTGTTGCGTTGCTGCACTGGCGGATTCGCGTGCCGCCTGCAGGCGGGCCCGGGCAGACAGCATCGCGGCATTGGCGGTTTCGTATTGCTGCGGGCTGATGATTTTTTTCTCGACCAGTGTGCGCAGGCGGTCAGCATCCGCGCTGGCCCGGTTGTAGTCGGCTTCGGCCTGGGCAATATTCGAGCGCGCCGCTTCGGCCTGGGCCGAGGCGGCGCCGAGCTGGGCCACGGCCTGGCCGGCCTGGGCGCCGCGGCCGGAATTGGAAACGGCCTGGGCCAGGTCGGCTTCCGCCTGGATCAGGCGCGCGCGATAGTCGCGGTCATCCATGATGGCCAGTACGGAGCCGGCTTTTACCATCTGGTTTTCAGTGACGTTGATGGTGGTGATAAAGCCGCCGATTTTCGGTGACACCGGAATGATGTGGCCATCCACCTGGGCGTTGTCGGTCTCCACGTAATGCGCAGAAAACCACCAGGCGTGGCCCATGTAGGCGATGACGGCCACTGCGGCGACTGCCATGACCAGATGTTTGCGTTTATTGCTGCCTGTGACGGGAAGGGCCGTGCTGGTATCGGATAACGGCGTCTGTGCGTTCATGGTTGTTTACCTGCGATCGGCTGCAGTCCTTGCAGAAGAATATTGAAATGAAAATCAAGGTAGGCCGGGAAATCCAGGGGCGTGTCGTCCTGGCTGGCCAGTGAGTGCTGCCACATCACGGCAAATAAAACCGGTGCCGTCATTTCCCTGACGACAAGATCAAGGGGGGCACGGCGCAATTCACCGGCTTCCATGCAGCGATGCAGCACCGTCGCGAACATGGCGCGCGTGCGCTTCACCACTTCTTCCATGTAAAAACGGGCAACCTCGGGAAAGTTGGCGGCTTCGGCCACCATCAGTTTGCACAGGCCACCGATGAGGGGGTCGGTCACCACTGCCGCCCAACCCTCATAGACTTCACGCAACAGGTCGATGGGGCGGCCCTGAAAATCGGCGATGCGCTGCTCTCCGCTTTGAATGTGCGGCACCATGCTTTCCTGCACGGTGCTGCGGAAGAGGTCTTCCTTGTTGCTGAAGTAGAGATAGAGCGTGCCTTTGGAGACGCCAGCGCGCGCGCCGACCTCTTCCAGCCGGGTGGCGGCAAAGCCGCGTTCGACAAAGGTCTGCATGGCGGCACGCAGGATTTCCTCGGGGCGAGCCTCCTTGCGGCGCTGCCAGCGCGGGGATGCCGGTTGCGGCAGGGCGGGTTTGCGGCGCAAGGCCGGGGCGCTCTTTGGCATGGTGTCTTTCATCATGTCCGTTTAATAACTTACGAGTCAGTAAGTTTTAAGGCCGGGAACGGCCCGGGTCAAGCCAGACGCTTGCTGGGTCGACGGGCGGGGATTCTGTCCGGTCAGCAGGGTGGCGGGGTTTACTGGCTTAGGCGGTCGAACTCGACGGGGTCATGGGCGCAGAACAGCGTGACTTCGCTGCTGTGCTCAAGGGCGAGCGTGCGCAGGCGATCCCGGTTACGCAGGCGGGCAGTCCTGTCGGTTTGTACCAGTTGTTCAAAGAGACGCATGCCGACGGGCATGTGCGGCTCTGCTTCCATCTGGCCGTGGAAGAAGTAGGCATCCCCGCAGTGCAGCTGCCAGCCGCTTTCTGCCCTTACGGCAATGCCGGTATGGCCGCGTGTGTGACCGATCAGCGGCACCATGACGATGTCTTCGCCGAGGCCGGCGATGGCCTGCATGCCTTCAAAACCGAACCAGCGATCACCGCCGGTTTCATGCTTCACCCAGCGCGGGCTGTGCGCCCATTGCGAAGGCAGATAGCGTGCCTTGCTGCGCCAGTCCGGCTTCATGGCGGAGTCGAACTCCGGTTTGAAGACATGAACATGGGCCAGGGGAAAGTCCGGCAGGCCGCTGGCGTGATCAAGGTCGAGATGTGTGACGATGATGTGGCGCACATCTTCTGCCGTGTAGCCGAGAGCAATGATCTGGGCGATGGCGGTCTCGTGATGGTCCAGTCGTGGTCGCGTGATGCCGAGAAAGGGCGTACCGAGACGTTTGGGAGTCTGCACATCCAGAGCGCCTATGCCGGTATCCACCAGCACGAGGCCATCCTTCGGGGTTTCAATCAGCAGCACATGGCAGACCATGCGTGCGGCTTCGAGCATGCCGCCACGGCCATTGATAAGGCGGGCACAGGCGGGGCACATGGTGCCGCAATTGAGGTGGTGGACGCGCAGGCTCATGGGGATTATTCCTTTTCGTTCGGAGCGCGCCCGAAAAAGGCGCTGAGATGGGCACGCATGGACTCACTCAGCGTGCAGCGGATAAAGCGGCCATCACGCTGTACGCTGATCAGGCCGGCGTCCACCAGTTCCTTGGTGTGGTGCGAGATGGTGGGCGCACCAATGTCGAGGCTGTCGATCAGGTGAGCCAGGCCGCAGCTTTTCATCTCGGTGCGGTACTGGTGCAGTACCTCGAGATAAATGGCCAGCCGGTTGGGGTTGGACAGGGCCTTGAAGGCACGGGCCAGCTTTTCCAGATCTTTGGTCGCGCGATTGCGAATCACAGGGGCTCCTCGGTGCGGGTAGTCCACACCATCCATGGACGATATTCTGACACAGATTGACAGTTTGACAAGTATCGAATTGTTGGGTAGCGTGCGATTCACTTGTTATTACCCGCTCTCGTGATCCGGAGTTCTGCCATGACCCAACAACTTTCCCCGTCCCAGGTACTGGCACAGCCCTTTACCCTGCCCAATGGCAGTGTGGTCAGGAACCGCCTGGCCAAATCCGCCATGAGTGAGTCGCTCGGGACGCTGGATGGGCATGTGACGCTTGGTCTGGTGCGTTTGTACGAGCGCTGGGCGGAAGGCGGCACCGGGTTGCTGATTACCGGCAATGTGATGATTGATCACCGTGCGCTTGGCGAGCCCCATAACGTGATTGTGGAAGACGAACGCGATCTCGATCTGCTGAAAGCCTGGGCGAGCGCCGGCACCAGAAACGGGTCGCAGTTATGGATGCAGATCAATCATCCCGGCAAGCAATCCATGCGCGGCCTCAATGCAGAAACCGTAGCGCCTTCAGCGATTCCTTTTGGTCCCGAGCTCGCACGCTTTTTTCCGATACCGCGAGCCCTGCGTGAAGATGAAATAGAAGACCTTATCCAGCGCTATGGCCGCACGGCCGCCATTGCCAAAAAAGCCGGTTTTACGGGCGTGCAGATTCATGGTGCCCACGGTTACCTTGTCAGCCAGTTTCTCTCCGGTCTGCACAACCAGCGCACTGACCGCTGGGGTGGCAGTCCGGAAAACCGTCGCCGTTTTGTTCTGGAAGTTTTTGGCGGGATTCGCGCACAGGTGGGAAAAGACTTTCCGGTTGGTATAAAACTCAATTCGGCAGATTTCCAGAAGGGCGGCTTTACCGAAGAAGAGTCACTGGACGTGATTCGTGCCCTCAGTGAAGCCGGTGTCGACCATATTGAAATTTCCGGCGGCACCTACGAAGCCCCGGCCATGTCCGGCGCAAAGCAGAAAGCCGTGAAAGATTCCACGCGTCGTCGTGAAGCCTATTTTCTCGCGTTTGCAGAAAAAGCACGTGCAGCAGTAAAGACGCCGTTGATGGTCACCGGTGGCTTTCGCAGTGCCGCCGGCATGGCTGAGGCGATCTCGGCAGGTTCGGTTGATTTTGTCGGCATTGCCCGTGCGCTGGCGATTGAACCGGATCTGTCCAGTCGCCTGCTGGCCGGCAAGGAGGCCTTGCATCAGGTCAAGCCGATCAGCACCGGTATTGCGGCAGTTGATCGCATGGCCCTGATGGAAGTGATGTGGTACGCGCGACAACTGCATCGCATGGCGAAGGGGCAGGCACCACGTCCGGATGAGTCTGGGCTCTGGGCATTGATCGCCAGCATGGCTGGCAATGGCTGGAATACGTTTAAAACCAGAAGGCTGAGAGCCTGACAGTCATTCAGCTTTTATGCCGGTTTTTCAGCTTCGTCGGCGAAGCGTAGGGTTTTGCCGACGAGCGCCGTTTTGTTAACTGGGTCACATTCCTGCCAGCTGCTAGATTGATTTCACGGCAACAGTTTCCAGAGCAATCTGCACCTGTCTGGTTTCCGGGTTGTTGCGGCTGCACCGCGGAGATCGGTCATGTTAGAGATAGAGCGGAAGGTGGCCGAAGCGGGAGTACTCCGGCCATGGCTGGTGGGCATGGCGGTAGCACTGCTGTTGTTTGCTCTGGGGGAGTTGCTGATTCATCTTGAGCAGGCGCGCGCTTACGAAGCTGCACAGGCGCGTTTGCAATCCGCCGCCGGCGCTATGCGCGGGCGGCTTGAGTCCGAGCTTAACAGTACTTTTTCAGTGGCCCTCAGTGCGGCATCGCTGGTTTCTGCAAAACCTGATTTTTCTTCACGCGATTACGAACGCCTGGCGCAAAGCCTTATGGCCTGGCATCCGGATCTGCGCAATATTGCCCTCGCTCCCGATAATGTGGTTCGGTATGTCTATCCTCTTGCCGGTAACGAGGCAGTACTGGGTGTCAATCTGGAAGAAGTGGCCGGCCAGCGTGATGCGGTGAAATGGCTGCGGCAGGAATGGAAGCCTGTTCTGACCGGCCCGCTGGAGCTGGTGCAGGGGGGCAAGGGTTTTGTGCACAGGGTTCCCGTGATTGTGCTTGATGCTGATGGTGCTGATCATTACTGGGGGCAGGTGTCGGTGGCGATCGACGCGACGACCATTTTTGAAAAAACCGGGATTTCACAGGGGAGCGATATTGTCTATGCCCTGCGTGCCCGGGATTTCAACGGCATCCTGGGCAAAGTGTTTGTCGGGCCTGAACGTATTTTTGCGGAAAAAGGCAGCGTGAGCATGAGCGTGGCCATGCCGGGCGGCAACTGGCAACTGGCGGCGCGATGGCGTGAACCGGTTGCCGGGTTTAGCTGGAAAACACTGGCCTGGCATGCACTGGCCTTTTTGCTGGCGGCCGGCGCTGGTTGTCTGGTGGTTTTTGCGGCGAATGGCCGGCAGCGTCTGCAAGTGCTTGCCAGTCATGACAGCCTGACCGGACTGGCCAATCGGCACCAGTTCCTGCTGCAGACGGAATCCTTTATTGCCCTGGCGACGCGTCAGAAATATCCCTTCACGCTGCTCAATCTCGATCTTGATAATTTCAAATGCATCAATGATGACTTCGGTCATGATGCCGGTGATGCCCTGCTGGTTCATGTGGCGACACAGGCCCGCGAGTGTTTGCGTGCATCGGACCTGATTGCACGTTTTGGCGGCGATGAGTTCATGGTCTTGCTGCCGGATACGGAGCAGGGCCCGCAGCTGGATGTTCTGGTTGCACGCTTGCGTCAGGCCATTGAATGCGATCTGCCCATAAAGGGGCATACCCTGAACGTTGGCGTCAGTGTGGGAGTGGCGAGTTATCCGCGTGACGGATTCAGTCTTGAGGATCTGATGCGGGTGTCGGATTTCAATATGTACGCTGACAAACGCCAGCGTAAAAAAAGGCAGGATGAAGTCCGCGCCTGAAGCCGGTTCATGTCACTCACCGGCTTGCAGGCTTTGGCGGCCGGCCCAGTCAAGGGCAAATTGCGACGCCGTGCGTCCGGAACGATTGCCGCGTGCCATGGCCCACTGCAGGGCCGCCGTACGGGCCATGTCGGTGAGCTCAAACCCGTTCTTGCCGAGCCAGACGGACACAGCGGCCAGATAGTCGTCCTGGCTGTTGGGATAAAACGTTAACCACATGCCAAAGCGGTCAGACAGCGAAACCTTGTCGTCCACGGCTTCGCCGGGATGCAGTTCGCCGCTGTCCGTGTAGTGTGCCTGCTGGTTATCCTGATGCGACTCCGGGGTCAGATGACGGCGGTTGCTGGTGGCATAAATGATTACGTTGTCGGCGCCGGCATGCAGGCTGCCATCCAGTATGGTTTTCAGTGCGCGATAACTGCTGTCGTCTGCGCTGAAAGCCAGATCGTCGCAGTACACGACAAAGCGCTCCGGCCGGGCGTGCAGCAGGGCGACGATATCCGGCAGCTCATGCAGCAAGTGCTTGTCGACCTCCACCATGCGCAGTCCCTGCGCCGAAAACTCGTTCAGCAGCGCCTTCACCAGCGATGATTTGCCGCTGCCACGGCTGCCGGTCAGCAATACATTGTTTGCCGGCAGCCCTTTGACGAATTGTTCGGTATTGCGTCGTGCTTCGCTTTTCTGCCGTTCGATGTTTTGCAGGTCGGCAAGACGGATGGGGCTCAGGTCGCGCACGGTTTCCAGATAGCCGCCATGAGGATGGGCGCGCCAGCGAAAGGCGAGGCCCCGGGCAAAATCCGCGACAGGTGCCGGCACGGGCATGGCTGCTGCCAGTGTGCTGATCAGGCGCTTGAGTTCGTTAACGAGGGCCGGATTGTCGTTCATGGTGTATCCACCTTGTCTGGGCTGTGGTGCAGGATTCCCTGCGCTTTATCGATGCCGTGCTGCTTTCCTGCAGCCGCTCCCGCACATGAGCGGCCAGACTGCCGAGATGGTTGCTGCATTGCAATATCCGTGCGGATCTCCGTATTTTCCCCGTGCTGGCTCAGGCAGCGCTGCCAGGGCCGGCCGAGAGCCGCCGTTGTCGCCAGTCAGGACGGGAACGATCTTTTCATCCGGGGCCGGGCAACAGGAGGGTCATATGCTCGGGTTTTAACGCGAGATTGGCTGTAAATTCAGCTTACGCCGGCAGGCCATGCGTCTATAATCCGTGCCCGGTAGATCACACCGGAATTCTCGTCATGCGCGCCGTTTCTGCTCTTCTCTGCTGTCTTCTCTTGTGTTTATCCGCTCCGGCACTGGCCTCGTTTGAAAAAGGCGTGCTGGCTTTCGAGAATGAGGATTTTCAATCCGCCCTCAAGGAGTTTCTGCCCCTGGCCAAAGCGGGCAATGCAGGCGCCATGGCCTATGTCGGCCGTATTTATGATGAGGGGCTGGAGCAGCCGGTGGATGCTGCCGCCTGGTTTCTGAAAGCGGCACAAAAAGGGGATGTTGAATCGCGTACGCGTCTGGCTCAGATGTATCAGACCGGGGAAGGCGTGGAGAAAAATGAAGGGCTGGCGCTGGAGTGGTATGCCAGGGCGGCGGCGCAAGGTGATGACGAGGCTCAGCTGGCTCTGGGTATCGATGCCGAGAGTGTGCTTGATGATATTGCGGCGGCCCAGGCCTGGTATGAAAAAGCGGCTGCCCAGAACAATGCCGAAGCCCAGTATCGTCTGGGGCTTATCCTGATTGGTGATGAGGTGGTGACGCGCGATGTCCCCCGTGCCTGGTTCCTGTTCAGTGTGGCGGCTGAGAACGATATTGATGAAGCGCAGCAGGCACGCGATGTGCTGGAGCTGGAAATGGAGCCGGTAGAAATCAGGCAGGGACAGGCGCTTTTGCAAAAGTGGAAAAAATCACACTGAGTTCGATGGTTTTCATGTCTCCGGTCAAGTCAGGTATCGGGGCTGTGTTGTTTTTTGTCGGCCAGGGAGCCGTTTATGCCCGTGCAATCAGGAATACTGCCCCAGCCTTCAGTACACGCCCGTTTTCTGGTGCTGCGCTGCAGGGCGGCTGATGAGGCGCCAGCCCGTGCCCGGCTGAAAAAGTGTCTGCAACATTTTGATGCTACCCGCCGTCGTTTGCAGATGCAGTATGCCGATGCCAGCCTGTTCTCGGTGGCGGGTTTCGGGCCAGCGTTATGGCAGCAGCTGGCAGGAACCATGCCGGGCGGGCTGCGCGAGCTGCAGCCGCTTGCTGGCACGTTTGCGATGCCGGCGTCGGGTGGTGATCTCCTTCTGCACATTCACGGTGATCGTTACGATCTTTGTTTTGCACTGGCGCAATCCTTCATGGCGGAGAGCGGAGATCTTTTTGAGGTGCTGGAAGAGGTCGCCGGTTTTCGTTATCTCGACAGCCGCGATCTCACGGGTTTTATCGACGGCACGGAAAACCCGCAGGAGTCACAAGGGCGTGCAGAAGCGGCCTTGCTGGGTGAAGAGGCGGGTGTGTATGCGCATGGCAGTTTTGTGTTTGCCCAGCGCTATGTGCATCAACTGGACAAGTGGCAGCGCCTCAGTGTCGATACCCAGGAGCAGGTGATCGGCCGGACCAAACTGGAAAGTATTGAGCTGGACGATGCCGTCAAGCCTGCGAATGCACACATTGCCCGCACCGTGATTGAAGAAGATGGCGAAGAGCTTGAGATCGTGCGCCACAGCATGCCTTACGGGGAAAGCGCGGGTGAGCAGGGTCTGTTTTTTATTGCCTATACCAAAGAGCTCTCGATTATTGATCGCATGCTGGCGCGCATGTTTGGTACGAGCGGGGATGGTAGCAGTGACCGCCTGCTCAATTTTGTGACCCCGGTGGGTGGCGCTTATTTCTTTGCGCCGCCGGTGGCCCTGTGGAATGCCATAGTGGCTGAGGATTGACGCGCTATCGCTTGTGTTGCCATGCCCTAGCGGATCAGGAACATGGCGAGAACGGCAGCAGCCATCATCAGTGTTGCCAGCCAGCCCAGAATCCTCAGTCTGGTTGAAACGACAAACTGCCCCATGATTTCCGGGCGAACTGCCATCAGCATCATCACGACCATGATGGGTACCGAGATGACGCCGTTGATGACGGCGCTCCAGTAAAGCGCCTTGATGGCATCAATCGAGGTAAATCCGAGTGCAACCCCGATCAGCGTCGAGATGGCAATGATGCCGTAGAACCGCTTCGCCTCCATGGGCGCGCGCTCCAGACTGCTTTTCCACTGGAAGGTGCCCGCCATGGCGTAGGCCGACGATGCGGCCAGTACCGGAATGGCCAGCAATCCGGTGCCAATGATGCCAACGCTGAACAATATAAACGCAAAGTCGCCGCCAATCGGACGCAACGCGGCGGCTGCTTGCGCGGATGTCTGGATGTCGGTGATTCCGTGCAGGTTGAGCGTGACGGCCGTGGTCAGAATAATGAAGAAGGCCACCAGATTGGAAAAGCCCATGCCGAGATAGGTATCAATCCGGATGCGATCCAGATTTGTTTTCGCCTGACCGGGGGCATTTATCAGGGGCCGTGATTGTGGGTCGGCGTGCAGCTCTTCAACTTCCTGCGAGGCCTGCCAGAAGAACAGGTAGGGGCTGATCGTGGTGCCGAACACCGCCACGACAGTGGTGATGTATTCAGGCTTCCAGGACAACTGCGGCGTCAGCGTTTTCATCAGCACCTGTGACCAGGGAATATGCACGACAAACGCAGTGGCGACATAGGCCAGCAACGCCAGCGTGAGCCACTTCAGTATACGGACATAGCGCCGGTAAGGAATGAATACCTGCAGCAGCAGCGAAGCCAGACCGAACACAACGGCGTAGATCTGTGCCGGGCCGCCGACAATCAGTTTCAATGCCTCGCCCATGGCAGAAACATCGGCGGCGATATTGATGGTGTTGGCAATCAGCAACAGTCCAACCACGGCATACAGCAGCCATGCCGGGTAGTGCCTTCGAATATTGGTCGCCAGTCCGTGGCCGCTCACCCTGCCGATCCTGGCACTGACTACCTGGATGCCCACCATCAGCGGGTAAGTCAGCAGCACCGTCCACAACATGTTGAAACCGAACTGTGCGCCGGCCTGCGAGTAGGTGGCAATCCCGCTGGGATCATCATCCGCAGCACCGGTAATGAGCCCCGGGCCGAGCTTTTTGAGCCACGATGTTTTCTGGTTTTCAGGAATGGGTTTCACGGTGGACATAATTTTAGGTTTACTTGTGGCTGACCATAACATAGGCATCGTGGATCATGATGTAGTACGGGCCTGGTGATGGCAGAGGGGCGTAGAGCGGATTAGCGGCATGGCCTGCATCACGTCATGCTTTTTAAGGCTATGCGCCGGCCTTGTCGGTTCGTTAGCCCACATGGAAAACCGCAGGCGCCGGGCAGTGAAAAAATCCTGATTTTTTCCGCCAGTGATTCTGGATGGCGTGCGCGCCTGCAAAGACCCGCACGGAGCAGCGGCCGCAATTTATATTGGAGCCGGGTGTAATGCCGGTTTTTTTCAATCGGGTGCCGGATTTATTTTCGCCAGTGCGCCAGTGCGCCAGTGCCGGCGAACATAAATCCAGTGATGCTGTGCACGGTTACCGGTGTGACGACATGCCTGCCGTTGCCGGCAGGATCAGCCTCTTATGCCAGTGCCGGCGTTGCGGCTTTTGGCCGGCTTGCAGTCCTTGTCCCCCGGCGTGCAGTCAAGCGTCTTGCGCAGGGCTTTTTTGGCCATATTGACCGGGTTGGTCGCAGCAGCCGGTTCTACCGAGTCCACCTTGCACTGGGTGATTTTACCGGCGGCCGTGCACAGGCATTTGCCTGGGCGATTGCCGTTTTGCCCCGCCATGGCGGTGGCGCGCTGGCAGGCCTCCCTGGCAGTGGGTGCGGTGGCGCTGCTGGTCATCACCACGGTGTTGCCCGGTGCGGATTTCGATGGCATGCAGGCATAGCCGCCCTTGTCGTTGGTGAACCTGTAGGAGGCGTAATTGCCGTAGCAGGCGCCCAGGGTGATATTCGCACCGGGTGGCAGCGCCGCCGGATTGTTTTCCACGGCATCGGGTTGCAACAGCGTATCCCTGCGGTAAAACGGCTGCGAACCGCATTTGCCGTCCTGCAGGTCAGGATCGCTGGAGTCATGGCACCAGAACACGGCAATCGGCCGGTCGCAGGTATTCGTCAGCGTCGTTGCGCCCTCCACGGTATTGCGCTGAACGCAATCGGTGGCATCTTCCGCGAGTGCCGGGCGTGAGCAGCAAAGCAGCAGGAGCAGGGAGGTCAGCAGATGGCGCATGATTATTCTCGGCAGTGATGAGTCAGAGAGCTTGTTCATTCTGTAAGAGCTGAGCGGACGGCACCCGCCGCTTTTTTCAATACGGATACGGGCAATAGCGGCACTGGCTTTTCCCGCCCACGGCATCGAGGAGACTGCGCAGGGTACGGCAATTGGCGCGCCCTTCCTGATCGTGATCCGTGCTTCCTGTTGCGCGATGCAGGCAGGCATCAAAGGCCGCTATCTTGCAGTACTGGTCTGTCTGCGGGTCATCGTCGGGGCCGTCGTAGCTGCTGCCACAGGCCATGGTCGCTGCCAGCTGGCTATCAAGCACCTTGTCACCGGTGGCGGGCAGCGCTTCGTTGCGAAGAGATGGCGTGCTCTGGCCTGCAAGTGTGGTGGAGGGGAATTGGCTGGTGGCTGCAGGCGTCGCAGGCATTGACGGCGCCGTATAGGCCGAACGCGGTGGCGGATTTCTTGAGGCCGCAGCGGCGGACAGCAGTCGCTGGTTTTCCTGCTCCTGGCGCTGGCCGGCCGCCTGCAGGTTTTGCCAGTTGCGTTGTGCGGCGGCGTCACTTGCCATCTTCATGGCCTGTTGTTCCTGCATCTTCCCGGCGAGGATTGAACCAAACATGACAAGCTGGCTCGCTGTACTTGGCTGGGCATCTGCCTCTGCCTGGCGTTGTGCCGCCTCCGCACGTGCCTGCTCTTCCGCTATCCGGCGCTGCTCTGCGATACGGCGGTGTTCGTCTTCTGCCACACGCTGGCGCTCTGCCAGCAGGGACTGCCGGATTGAGCCCAGGGCTCTCTTGTCCTGCGAGCTGCCGGCCGATCTGGCGGCGTCGGCAATCTTTTTTTCGGCGCAGTCAAAGGCATGTGCACGAATGCAGGCATTTGCCTTGTCGGCCAGATCCATGAAATCAAGGTGATCCAGCTGGTCCAGTTGATCCAGCTGGTCCAGCATCTTTTTCTGTTGCTCGGCTCCTGCCTGGACGGCGAGCGGCATCAATGCCAGCAAGCCGGCTAAAACAGTGAGCCATAACCATTTATGGATATTCATCGCGGTCCTCTTTTATGCACGCGGAAAATTAACGGATCACATTTTTTTCAACAAGTTAATGTTTTCGATGGTTTCCGAAAAATACGCTGACTCAGCGTTCAGGTGCTGCCACGGCAAGGATGCCGTATCACTTATGCCGGCGATGGCTTCAGTCAGCAATTTTTTACTTTGTGCGGACTGACAGTGTGATGCTTGCGCGGAGGTTTCGGGAATGCCGGTTTTTTCCGGAATGCCATCCAGTCTTTGCAGGGGGCTGGTGAATTGCCTGATCGGAGCCAGCAGGCAGTCATCGAATACCCGGGCATGTTCGGCATCCAGCCGGGCGTGAATGCGGTCTGCCCTTGCCAGGAAGTCCTGTTGTTCAAGGTATTTCGCCCCTTCCTGCATCAGGATTCGCTCGCTGCGCAAAAGCGCATATTCTTCGAGCATTAATTGCGCCTCGCGCAAATGCCGGTCCTCCGCAAGGCGCGTGACAAAGCGTGTGTCTTCATGGCGATTCTGCCGCCTTGCTGCAGGGGTGATGTGCAAATAGGTATCCAGGTCGACGAACGCCGGTTGCTGCATGGCGGCCCGGACCTCGATCAAGGCCTTGTCGTAGAATTCCCGGGTGCTGGAAAAAAAATAGCCATCATGTTCGGCGGCATCCTGCGGAGACAGCTTGCTGCCGTCGGCCAGCGGGCCGGCCTTTATCGCGTCGAAGAGGCTGTCAGGGCGCAGGTAGCGCCCCTTTCCCTGTGTGCTCATGGCATATTCAGGCCATGTCGCCTGCAGGGCCTGCTGCATCATTGTTGCGCAGTTGTGGGTAAAGAAGCGGTAGTCGCCGGTGTAGCGCCAGTGTATGTCTGAAAGCTCGCGCACCATCTGCTGCCGTTGCGCATCGTCGAGCTGCAAGGGCAGTGAGTAGACCTCGCGAAATTCGCCAATGGCATATTGCTCATAGACATCCATGAAGCGGTTGGCAAACAGATAGGCCCTGTAATCGCCCTTGAGAGCCTTCAGAGTATCCAGCGAGAACTCGTCAATCTGTGCCTGGAATCCCAGCACAATATGCTCGAACAGATTGGCATTGCAGGCTTCTTCGGAGGTCTTTCCTTCCGGGCACACCACCAGCCGCAGGGCGACATGACCAAAGCGTGATGCCATGCTGCCGCTCTTGCTCGCAAACAGCAGATGAATGGATTTGACCCGTGCCGGATCAAGCCAGACGACATTCGGATTTTCATAGCGGGTAAGAAGTGAAAAAGGCACGGGTGCCTGACATGGCGTGGGCGCAAGGTCTGCGCCGTAGCGCTGCCGGAAATAGCGGGCATAAACGGGCTGGCGACAAGTGAAGCCGGATTGCGTCAGATAGTCTGCCAGGGTTTGGGCATAGGGCTGCTGCCGTTTCCGGCTTGTGCCGATGACGACATCATGCAGGCGTTCAAATTCGGCGTCGGGCAACAGGGTTTTGTTTTGCGTGTGCGTCAATACATCGATCAGGGTCGCGCGGACATCAGGAGCTTCGGCCTCCTGTGGTGCCTCAGCCGGGGCAGCGTCCTGCAGGCGCACCGTCCCAGCCTGCAGGATGTTCTGGCGCAGCGCGGCCGGCGCCTCCTGAAGCACGGCCTGCACCCGCTGCCAGTGGCGCACAGGAATCGGCGCTGCCCCTCCTGATGTGACCGGACGGGGCGTTGTTGCGCAGCCGGCCAGAAATGCTGCGATCAGGAGGGCGGCAAAACGGATCATTTACCGGCGGCAAATGCAGCGGCGTCAGTTGCCTGGGCGGCGGTCTTCTGCGGTGCCGAGACCCGTGCAATCAGGGATTCCGGTTTGCCCCAGGCGGACGGGCGAATCGCGGCCTCGTTCTTTATGGTGGCAACCTGCGTGGATTTCACGGGCAGGGAGATCAGGTCGGTCACCATGCCTGAAATCGACGAGGGAACGCCGGTAGAGAGGATGCAGATGACGTTGTTAGCGCCGCAGCCAGCGCCATTGGCCATTTTGCTGGTGTACTCGTCATACCGGATGCTGTCGATTCTGCTGTTTTTTGCCTGGACTTTTTCTTGTGCCAGCTTTTCTTGCCGGGCAACGATGATTTTATCGCGCCATGCTTTTGCTTGCGCGGCATCCTTGTCTACGCCGGTTCCGGTTTCAAAGCGCGTTGCCATGGATTCCATTGCACTGATGTCGCCAGCACTTGCCTTGATGTTTTCTGCGTAGGCATCAAGCACTTGCTGTTTTTCAGCGGCAGCGGCTAGCTTGCCGCGCCAGAGCCGGGCTTTTGCCGGGTCTTTTTTCAGGCCGGTTCCGGTGTCGTAGTAGGTTACTACCTTCTTCATGGCTTCCACGTCGCCGGCCTCGGCGGCGAGCAATTGCTTGCTGGCCTCGGCTGCTTTCAGTTTGAGCCCGCCTTCGGCCGTTAATTGCGGCGCAGACAGGATGACCTCCACGCGCTGGGGAACGCCCTCAATCACGGTCAGCTGTTTTTCGAAGAGCTGTTCGTAATCGCCGGCTGTTTTTCGCGCCAGCAAGCGTACGGTCCCCGCTTCCACGGGGGCATCCACGGGGCAGCTTCCGACCGACCGGCCGTTGATATAGACCTCGGCGCCAGTATTCTGGTCATCACATTTGACGCGGACGAAGCTGCCGGCAGCAGCTGAAAAAGACACGACCATTGCGGCCAGTCCGCAGACGTAAGCGGTTTTTTTCATTGCATCCCTCCAGGAAGTTAAACAGGAATCCGAAACGGAAAACAAACATCCGGCCGGAATGGTCCTTTGCGCACGGCCATTCCGGCCGAAGAAAAAGGCTTGCCGGATGTCACCGGCAGGCCAGAAGTCTTTAATTATTGCGTTGCCCTGCCTCACCTTGCCCTGCTGCCCGGGCGATCATGGATTCAGGGTTTCCCCATCGGGATGGCCGGGTCGCCGCCTGCGCGTTTATCTTTTGCATTTCTGTCAGGTCGGACGGCAATTCGGTTATGCCCTTGATGGTGGAAAAGGGCAGGGCGAGCCAGCTTATGCTGGAGAATCCCACCAGGTTTTTTGCGCTTTTATCGCTTGCAGGTATCTGCATGAAATCCCGCAAATCCCTGAAGGGGGCTGCCGCTGCCAGTCGGGCCTTTTTGTCGGCTACTTTCTTTTCGCGCGTTGCCACTTCGGCTTTTTCGCGCCATGCAAGGGCTTGCGCGGAATCTTTGGCGACCCCCATGCCAGAGTCATAGCGCGCCGCCATTTCCTGCATTGCCGCAATGTCTCCAGCCATGGCCCTGGCCTTGCTGGCCTCCGCGCTGCGCACCTGTTCCTGTGCGGCAGTGGCCTCGATTTTCTCGCGCCAGATCCGGGCCTTTGCGGCATCCTGCTTCACGCCCAGTCCTGTTTCGTAATAGCCGGCAATTTTCTTCATGGCGGCGGTATCGCCGGCCTCTGCCGCCTGCAGCTGCTTGCCGGCTTCGACCGCTTCCTGCCGGAGCCTGCCGGCGCTGGTTAATTGTGGTGCGGACAGGATGACTTCCACGCGCTGGGGAACGCCCTCTGTCACGGTCAGCTGTTTTTCGAAAAGCTGTTCATAGTCGCCGGCTGTTTTTCGTGCCTGCAAGCGGACGGTTCCTGCTTCCACGGCGGCATCCACGGGGCAGGCTCCGACGGACCGGCCGTTGATGGAGATTTCAGCGCCCGTATTCTGGTCATCACACTTGATGCGCACGAAGCTGCCGGCAGTGGCCGAAAAAGACAGGGCCATTGCCACCAGTCCTGCGCTGTAAATGACTTTTTTCATTGCTCCCCCTGCGATGTCGTTGCGCCGGCTCTCATCGCCCCTGAGGACGGCAGCCGGAAAGTTTCCATCATTGTTTTTTATGAAAGTTTTATATCCGTGTGGCAACGGCCTCTAGCGGCGTGCCATCAAGAAATCCTGTTGGTGTTTTACCCCAGGACGGCGGCGTCTGGCTATCGTGCGATCGCCAGAATCAGGATTTTATAAACACCTTCCCCGCCAGCCACATGGCTACGATGGTCATGGTCATGGCGCCGTAACCGACGATGTCATAATTCAGCAAATGTCCTTCGGCATCCTGAGTAAGGATCAGCGTGGGCAGAAAGGCAGCCGCGCTGGCAGCCAGCTGTTGCAGGGCGGCATTCATGCTGAGAAAGCGCCCGCGCAGCCCGGTCGTGCTGGCGGCGGTAATCAGGGCGAGGGCGGGAATCAGTCGTCCGGAAATAAACACCATGAAAAAAGTGGTGGTGAGCAGAACCCATGGCAGGGGCAGCGCAGGCAGATGCGTTATGGCAAACAGGGGCAGCAGGGAAATGGCGGCGAGAATGTGCAGGGTGCGTGCCTTGCCGAAGCGGTCGGAAAGGCGGCCAATCAGCGGCGCGGTAAACAGCGTGGCAAGGCCGCCGCAGAAATAAATCAGGGCCAGTTGTGATTCGGTCAGGCCGACGTTGTGCACCATATACGGGCTGATAAACGGGATTACGCTGAATCCCGCCAGCATGAGTGCCGCAATCAGGGCAAAGGCACGCCAGTGATTGCCGACCCGGAACACGGCCTGCAAGGTGTCTTTCATGGCGACGCGGCTTTTGTCCTGCGCGGGAATGGACGGCAGCGTGCGCAGGGCCAGCAGGCCCAGCACCAGCCCTGCCGCTGCCACGAAAATAAAAGGGGTGCGCCAGCTGAAATGTGTGGCGAGGAAAACCCCGAGGGGAACACCGGCCACCGCCGCAAGGGAAAAGGCAGTCATGACACGTCCGGTGGCGGCACCGCGGCGTTCTTCGGGAATACAGTCACCAAGAAAGGCCAGTATGTTGGCTCCCACTACGCCCCCGAACATGCCGGCCAGCAATCGCGCGACCAGCAGGCTGTGAAAGTCCCAGGCGAAGCCGCAGGCCAGTGTAGCAAGCACGAAACCGGAGAAAACACCGAGCAGCATGCGGCGCCGGTCAAAGCGGTCAATGATGAAGGCGCAGGCAAAGCCGGCGAGACCCGCACTCAGCGTATAGGCCGCGACCAGCAGGCCGAACTGTCCCGGCGTGATGTGCAGCAGGCGCATGAGCTGCGGCCCCAGTGGCATCAGGATCATGAAATCGACGATGTGACAGAACTGGATGCCGGCAAGCAGGCGTACCAGGTTTTTTTCGGCAGCAGGTGTGAGTATCAGTGCAGACATGGTGTATCCATTGCGTGAGGAGCGACGCTAGCAGCCGGCACGATTGAATAACAGGGCGGCATCATGAATGTGGCACAGGGATTGCTGTGTCCGTGTCATGCAGTTCATGGTGTACAGGTAATGCTCAAGATTTTGCTGGTCAACGATACCAATAAACAGGTCGGCCGCCTGAGGGCCTCCCTGATTCAGGCCGGCTTTGATGTGGTCGAAGAAGTGTCCTCCGCTTTCATGATTCCGCGCCGGGTGGCCAGCTTGCAGCCGGATCTGGTGATCATTGATACCGAGTCGCCCAGCCGTGATGTGCTGGAACAGATCGTCATGGTGAGCCAGGACGAACCGCGCCCGATTGTCATGGTCAGTGCTGACGGCGCACCCACCGCCATTCGTGCCGCCATCAAGGCCGGGGTGTCGGCCTATGTGGTGGAAGACATTGATGTGGCCAAGCTGGAGTCCGTACTGGCCGTGGCCCAGGCCCGGTTCGAGGCGGATCAGGCACTCAAGCTGCAGGTCAGGGTGGCAGAAGGCAAGCTGAGTGAACGCAAGACGGTGGAGCGGGCCAAGGGCTTGCTGATGCAGTTGCGCCAGTTGAACGAGGCGGAGGCCTATAACGCCATGCGCAAAATGGCCATGGACCGGAATATCCGTATTGCCGAAGTGGCCGACAAACTGCTCTCGATGAATGATTTGCTGACCTGATCTTTTTTTGCGTATCACTCTCATGCACGGCGCCTCCTGGCGCCGTTTTTTTTGCGCCATTACGGAGGGGCTGAGGGCATGACGGCGTCCGTCCCGGTGCAGGAGTGCACCATGGCACCGGGCAGGCAGCCCGTTTTTTTGTGCACCATTCCCTGCTTTGGCGCAAAAAGCGCACCGTAATAGTGAATGTCTGTTGTTTGGCCCTGAATTTGCGGGCTTCGCAAAAGCTGGCACAGGGGTTGCTATATCACTGCTGTGAACTCATGACTCCAATGCTGGAGTGAGTTCAAGCTTCTCCTGTGTCGTGCATGGATACCTTCGGGTCGGGAGACCTGTTTGGGTGTCGGTCCTGGTGGCAACACCGGTAAAAGTTGTAGTTAGGACAATGGCGTCCTGCGGGTAAAACCGCAGACGCCATTTTTTTTGGCCTGGATTCTGCACAAGCACGGTAAATGCCGTGTACAGATTTCCTGCAAAGAGGTGCGTTATGGCGGATCGTGATGAGCTGAGCAGCATTGCCCCCTCTGTGGATGACAGCAGTGTTGTCGATACCGGGCGTCGTCAGTTTTTGAAAGGTTCCATGCTGGCTGCCGGCATGGCGGGTGTGATGGGAGGGTTGTCGATGCAAATGTCCGCGTCCGCTTGGGCGGCTGGTTCTGATAAACCCGAGAAGCCGGAGGTGAATGTCGGTTTCATTCCCCTGACGGATTGTGCCCCGGTGGTGATTGCCTCGGTGCTGGGTTTTGACAAGAAATACGGCATCAAGATCAATGTCAGCAAGGAGGCCTCATGGGCGGGCGTGCGCGACAAGCTCATCAATGGCGAACTGGATGCGGCGCATGTGCTTTATGGTCTGGTGTATGGCGTGCACCTCGGTATTGGTGGCCCCAGGAAAGACATGTCGGTGCTGATGTCGCTGAACCAGAACGGTCAGGCCATCACGCTCTCCAACCAGCTCAAGGAAAAAGGCGTGACGGATGGCAAGTCGCTGAAGCGCCTGATTGATACCGACAAGCGCGAATACACCTTTGCCCAGACCTTTCCTACCGGTACCCACGCCATGTGGCTGTATTACTGGCTGGCCGCCAATGGCATTGACCCCATGAAGGATGTGAAAACCATTGTGGTGCCGCCACCCCAGATGGTCGCCAACATGCGTGTCGGCAACATGGATGGTTATTGCGTGGGCGAACCCTGGGGCGCGCGCGCCATTTTCGACAATATCGGTTTCACGGCCACCACCACCCAGGCGATCTGGGCGGATCATCCGGAAAAGGTACTGGGTTGTACGGCCGAGTTTGTGAAGCAGAATCCGAACACCACACGTGCCCTCATCATGGCGGTGCTGGATGCCGCACGCTATATCGATGACGTGAAAAACCGGCCGCAGGTAGCCAAGCTGATTTCCGGAAAATCCTACGTCAATGCGCCGGAAGAAGTGATCGAACAACGCTTCCTCGGCAACTACGACAACGGTATCGGCAAGCGCTGGAAGGACGAGCATCCGATGCAGTTCTTTGATGGCGGCAAGGTCAACTTTCCCTACTACTCCGACGGCATGTGGTTCCTTACCCAGCACAAACGCTGGGGCATGCTGAAAACCGATCCGGATTATCTGGCGGTGGCGAAATCCATCAACCAGGTGGATCTCTACAAGCAGGCTGCCACACAACTCAAGGTGCCGTTGCCGGCTTCGCCGATGCGCTCCAGCACCTTGATGGATGGCAAGGTCTGGAATGGCTCCGACCCCAAGGCCTACGCGGCGAGTTTTGCCATCCGGTCCTGACCGGCGCGCCTGCTGGCGTGATTTTCCGCCAGCACAGGGCTGACCTCAAACAGTAATGCATAACACCCGCTGCTCCACCCGGAGCAGCGCGGTTCCTTGCTGCCTGAAAACAGCAGAACAATGTCGGGAGAAGGTCATGACGGCACTGATGACAAATCCGGAAACAATAGTGGCAAGCCCGCCACCATCGCGGCGCATTAAATTCGACACCTGGCTGAAAGGCATTTCGTGGGGGCCCTTGCTGGCACGTGCGATTGCGCCGCTGCTGGGGCTTGGGGCATTTGTTTTTCTCTGGGCGGCGATCAGTCATTACCGCACGGATCTGCCGGGGCCGCTGGTAACCTGGGCCGCCGCGCAGCAATTGTTTGCCCATCCTTTTTACAATAACGGCCCCAATGACCAGGGCATAGGCTGGAATATCCTGCGCTCGCTCGGGCGTGTCGGCATGGGCTTCGGCATGGCGGCGGCCATCGGCATTCCGCTGGGTTTCATGCTCGGGCGTTTCCGCTTTCTCAATGACATGGCGGCACCAGTGATTTCCCTGCTGCGTCCGGTATCGCCACTGGCCTGGCTGCCGATCGGCCTGCTCGTGTTCAAGGCCGCAGAACCGGCTTCCATCTGGGTGATTTTCATCTCCAGTATCTGGCCCATCATCATCAATACCGCGATGGGAGTGTCGCAGGTGCCGCAGGATTACCTGAATGTGGCGCGCGTGCTCAATCTTTCCGAGTGGAAAATATTCACCAAAATCCTGTTTCCTTCCTCGCTGCCTTACCTGCTGACCGGTATCCGTCTGTCCATCGGCGTGGCCTGGCTGGTGATTGTGGCGGCGGAAATGCTGACGGGCGGAGTGGGGCTTGGTTTCTGGGTCTGGGATGAGTGGAACAACCTGAATGTGGCCAACATCATTATCGCCATCTTTGTGGTGGGTATTGTCGGTCTGTTGCTCGAGCAGATGCTGATCATGATTGCCAAGCGCTTCACCTACGAAAGCTGAGAGAGGACGTCATCATGAAAAAGATTGTCTCCATCGAAAATGCCGGCATGAGCTTCAAGACGAAAAAAGGCACGTTCACGGCGCTGCGCGATATCAATCTCGCCATTACGGAAGGCGAATTTGTCTCGCTGATCGGTCACTCCGGCTGTGGAAAATCGACCTTGCTGAACCTGATTGCCGGCCTCACCTTGCCCACCAGCGGCGGTCTTATCTGCAATGGCCGCGAGATTGCCGGGCCGGGGCCCGAGCGCGGTGTGGTTTTCCAGCAGCATTCCCTGCTGCCCTGGCTGAGCTGCTTCGATAATGTGCATCTCGCGGTTGAGCGTGTTTTTGGTGCAAAGGAAAACAAGGCGCAGCTGAAAGAGCGCACGGAAGCAGCGATCAAACTGGTGGGGCTGTCACATGCCATCAGGAAAATGCCGGGCGAAATTTCCGGCGGCATGAAGCAGCGCGTGGGAATTGCCCGTGCGCTGGCCATGGAGCCGCGCATTCTCCTGCTGGATGAACCGTTTGGTGCCCTTGACGCCCTGACGCGGGCGCATTTGCAGGATGAGCTGATGAAAATTGTTGCCGCTACGGGCTCCACCGTGGTGATGGTGACGCATGATGTGGATGAGGCGGTGTTGTTGTCGGATCGCATTGTCATGATGACCAATGGCCCGGCGGCAACGATTGGTGAAATTGTCGAGGTGGGTCTGGCGCGTCCGCGTGAGCGCATGGCGCTGGCCGAGAACAGCGAGTATCACCATTACCGCACAGAAGTGTTGCGCTTTCTTTATCAGGGACAGAAACGGCCTGACGCCGCCTGAGAAGGAATAACCCTTCCCGGTTCAGGGAAGGGTGTTTTACCCCGATTCCGTTTTTTTGATGATGCCTTGCATCGTCACGGGAGAGTCATGCCTGGATTCCGGTTTTTTCAACGGCAGCCGGGCAGGGGCTGGGTTACACACAGGTTGTTTCACACAGGTCAATAAAGGGGTCATGTTATGAAGCGTTCAATACTGCTTTCTTCGCTGGTGCTGGCAACGGCGGCTGTTTCCGGCGTTGCCCGGGCGGAATCCATGGAGGTGGCCTTGCTGCAGGAGGCCATTTTCAGCGGCAAGACGTCACTGGATTTACGTTTGCGTACGGAATATGTCGATTATGAAACCACCCCGGAAGCCGTTGCGGAAACCCTGCGCACGGTGCTGGGTTACAAAACCGGGGATTATCACGGCCTGAAAGCCTTTATCGAGTTTGAAGATGTCAGCTCGCTGGGGGATGAGGACTACAACAGCGGCACTACCGGCTATGGCAATAAAAAGACCCAGTATGGTGTGATTGCCGATCCTGAATTAACGCAAGTCAACCAGGGGTATCTTGAGGGTTATGGCTTCAAGGCCGGTCGCCAGAAAGTTGTTTTTGACAACGCGCGTTTTGTCGGCGATGTCGGCTGGCGCCAGAATGACCAGACCTTTGATGGCGTCAGTTACAGCAATTCCACACTGCTTAAAGATCTCACGCTGAGCGCGGATTACCTCACTCGCGTCAATAATATTTACGGGGTTACGCGCAAGGTCGCAGCGCCGATGGTGAATGTGCGTTATGCCGGCTTTGCGCCCGCCAAAGTGTCGGTTTTTTATTATGCGCTTGAAGAGAAAGCGGCGGCGACTACCTCGGTGCAGCACGCGGGTATCAAGGTCGATGGTGTGATCAGTAATTTCCTCTACGAAGCGTCGTATGCCGATCAGCAGGCTTATGCCGATGGCACGGCTGCCGGCACGCCGGATGCGCATTACACGGATCTGCAGCTGGGTTACAGGTTCGGTCCGGTAACGGTCAAGGTGGAGCAGGAAGTGCTGGAAAAAGGCTTCAAGACCCCGCTGGCGACCCTGCATGCCTTTAATGGCTGGGCCGACCGTTTTCTCACGACACCGGCCAACGGTCTTGAAGATGTCAACGTGAAGGTTCTGGCCAAGCTGGCGGATTACAACCTTGTGCTGGCCGCACATGACTTCAAGGCAGAAGCCAGCAGTGACAAGTTTGGGCAGGAAGTGGATTTTTCCGTTGCCAAACCCCTGACGGCCAAACTCAACGCCTTGTTCAAGGTAGCGGCTTTCAATGCCGATGGCTCGGTGACGGGATTCAAGAACGACACCACCAAGGTCTGGCTGCAGTTTGCCTACAAGATGTAAGCCGGGCTGCTGCTTTCGCCGAAAGCCCTGTGTGGTTTTCTCTTGTCAGAAAAATAAAAAAACCCGGAGTATTTTTCCGGGTTTTTTTATGGGAGCAGCGGCGGCTGTTTCAGTGCGTCGCTTCAGGCAGTTTCTCCAGCAGCTTGTCGATGGCTTTTTGCAGGGCGGACTGGCTCAGGGGCTTGTTGACATTAACCTCGTCGGACAGGGTGCCACGCCAGACCAGCTTGCCGGTTCTGGCATCATGGATATCCAGCAGCAGGGTGCCTTCATGAAAGGTGACGGTGCGGGTGACGGCTTCGGGAGGGCCGTAAAATCCCCAGTCGTAAACGGTGGTGCAACGATAGGCTCCGCACACGACCCGCGGTGCCAGCGGAGGCGTGGCTTCGGTAATGGTTTGTGTCTGCGTTTCCAGTCCGGCGTGATAGTGCACCAGCCAGGCAGCGTCGGATTTGCCGACCTGCTGGTAGCCGCGCCGGCCCAGCCCCGTGACGATGGCATGCTGAACCTTGTCGGCGATGATGTCGTTGTTGACGCGGGGATTCTGTTCGCCGGCAATATGATCCGTGGCGGTTCCCCAGGCATAGGTGCCTGCGCCCGGCAGTTGCGAGCCAGTGGCCTGTTCCACCATCACACGCGGACCGCAGCCAGCGAGCAGTACGGCAGCGAGCAGGGCAGCCAGTCCTTTTAGCGGCAGCGGCATGATCTTTTCCATCCAGTCGGTCAGTGGATATTGCTGCGAGCTCCGGCGGCGCCGGCAGTTTGCAGCCACAGTGTCAGGGAATAATGCAGTATTCACCGGATGACCTGCCATCCCTCTTGCTGTCTGCTTTCTGCCCTCCGCCGTTTTTCTGGCGGAGGGCGGTACAAAGGTACAACGTACACCTGATCGTCTGGCGGGGTTTGCTCGCTCCATAACACCAAACTGAATACTATCGGCACTTGCCCGTATCCGGTGCCTGCATAGCCGGCACCACGGCAACGATAAGGATGCAAACTTGCCGGCTTTTCCTGACACTTGTTGCGGCCTTGCCGCCCCGATAAAACCTGCCGCCATCAGCTGCTGCAATGTACTGCTGGCTTCTTCTTCGCGTGCCCTTGAACAACCCTGATGAATATTCTGACCTTTGCGGAAAAACGGCCGGCTCTCGCTTTCAGCGATTATCTGCGCAGCCTTGATATTGCCAACCACATCGAACCCGCCGCTGAAGGCTTTCTGGTGGTACTGGATCAGCCGGAACAGGGCGAGCGTGCGCTGGCCGAGGCGCAGGCGTTTGTTGCACATCCGGATGATCCCAAATACTGGCAGGCGTCCTGGAAAACCGGAAACGTGCAGGCTCAGCCGGTTTATGCAAGGCCTTCCGGTTCATCTTTCGCGCTCTGGTGGTCACGTTCGGGCTGGTGCACGCGCAGTGTCGTTATTTTGTGTGCGCTGATCTATGCCGGACTCCTGATCAATGGCGATGCCGTTTTTTCGGCCCTGCATTACCCGGACGGCATTTCGGTGGCGGCCATCAATGGCCAGTGGTGGCGTTTGCTGACGCCCGCGCTTTTGCATTTCAGTGTGTTGCATATCGTGTTCAACCTGCTCTGGTGGTGGGAGCTGGGCGGGCTGGTTGAGCGCATGCAGTCGGGCGCGCGTTTGCTGGGGGTGAGCCTGGTGATCGCCCTTGTCAGCAATGCGGCGCAGTTTCTCAGTTATGGCTCGGGTTTTGGCGGGTTGTCGGCGGTGGTTTACGGCCTGCTCGGTTATCTCTGGATGTATCCGCTCACCGATCCGCAGGCGCCGTTTCGTTTGCGTCCGGCGATTCTCGTTTTCATGGTGGGCTGGCTGGCGCTGGGATATACCGGCATCTTCGACAAGATTTTCGGTACGATTTCCAATGACGGTCATCTCGCCGGTTTGCTGGCGGGCTGCGGACTGGGACTGTTGCTGGGGCTGGTGAATCACCGGCGCGAATAAAACCGCCGATTTGCGGCCCCATAAAAAACGCCGGCTGTGTGCCGGCGTTTTTTATGGGGCCGTACCGTCAGGATTGACGCAGCGCTTGCCGGGTGTCCTGTGCTTGTTGCCGTTACTGGTAGCGACAAAAAGCCTTGAAGATGGTGCCCAGAAAGGACTTGAATGATTGCCTACAGGCCCCGTCATTGCTGGATTTTGCTTTGAATAGGTCTTTGTTATATACCTAAACGTATACCTAAAGTGGAAAGTACCCACTTTGGGGCTGGGGCATCGGTAATAAAAGGCCCGCACTAGGCAAGCTTTTGCGCCCCCATTCTTTTGGATGCCTGCGGTTACTACGCATTGGCCTCCAAAGACTGCGTGGGGGGTAACCGGGCAGAACTCGGGGAGGCCAGCCAAGTATGCTAGGGGCGTCGGTGATAAGGGCAAGGCTGGCGGGTTTTGTCAGGGCTGGTGCGGGTTATAGGGCGCCTTTACCAAGCAAGAACACATGGTATTTAACTGGTAATGCTATATGGCCTATAGTGCAGGTGCGCGGTACACTTCGCGCGCTTCTGGGAGGCGGCAATGTCTAGCCAGAAAGATGCATATGGGGATATTCCCCGGGAACACAAAATGAACCGCATAATCTCGAATCTTCTTAGTGGGGCCTCTGGGCTGCTCGTGCTGATTCCTGCGCAGTCCATTCCTCAGTTGCGCCCTGTCACGACAGAACGGAGTGACGTTGAAGCTCTCCGTGGGGATGCCGAAAAAATCGGCATGGATTTCAATGCTGCAATATCAAAAATAATCAATGGCAAACCACCCAAGAAAGCCGCCTAAAGCAAAAGCTCGTCCCCAAGAAGTGGTAACGCAAAGCACTACCCGCCTTGGGGGCCCTTTGGATCACATGCAAAGCCCTCAAGGCCGGCCCCAAATAGTCTCTGCTCAATATCAAGGGCCGATCCCCCCTTCTAGTGAGATGGCGAATTACAACCTTGTCTTGCCGGGTGCGGCAGAAAGAATCCTTCTAATGGCCGAGCTTGAGCAGGGGCACCGCCATGCTATTGAAAGAGAAACTAACCAAGCAAACATAGACCTGACTAAAGAGGCCCAAGCCCAACAAGGATTTGGCCAGAAATGCGCCATGATATTGGGGGTTGGCTTGACTATGTCCAGCGTAGCCCTTGCCCTGATGGGGCATAACGAGGTTGCCGCAATATTGGGTGGAACAACTCTCCTTGGGGCGCTTGGATTGTTTTTGAAAGGGCGGGGCTTGCCCGAGGCACCATCTGACACCGCAGAGCCCAAAGCAAAAAAATAATTGTACTTAAGCATAAGTGCCCGCTAAGTGCGGGCTTTTTCTTGTGTGTCTTTTCTCTTGCTTAACCTTCTTTCTTGGGCGTGGCTTGTTAGGTTGTGTCTCAGTTTATCTAAGGATATTCAGGAGGAGGTCAGAAAAACGGTTTTCCTAAACTGGCAACGTGAAAAGATGACTGTGGACATGGTCTATGGCCGAATAACCTCTAACTTTCATCATGCCCCCATCCCCCTCTAGCTCTTGGGTCTTGCGCGCACGCGACGGCTTTTTGCAGTTAGCGATTCAGCAAAGGATTGTGGGCGGTCTTGGCTGGCAATGCCCTGACTTTTCTCTGCCCCCCTCCATTTATGGCAGGCGAGCTAGCATAGCCCCCGCTCTTGAAGTCACTGCAGCAAACGATGCCTCGGCTTGAGCGTCATACCGTGCCAGCCGCGCTATGTCGCGTGCATGGGCTGTCTGGTGCCGGCCCTTGGGGCGGGGTACATACTCTGCCGGCATGTCCAGCCATCCCCAATCACAGCCTAGCTTTCTACGCAGTCGCCAAGAGTTGTTAATGCCTCGGTCACGCTGGCTACATTGCTGGCTGGCGTAGTTGAGTTGGTGACAATGCCGGCAAGCAAAGATCGTCCCGCCATAGAGCTTGGCCACACGACGATGGCAGCCAACAGCCGGGCAGATAAACCAGACACGGTTGCCGCCGTAATGGCAGGGCGTGCGCTCCAGCCGGACGCTGTAAGCCTGTGGCGTGCCGTTTGCGCTGTAAGTCAGGCGGATGGCGTGGGCCTCTGCCTTGACGTTGATACTGGCCACCTTCTCGCCATCGCGCCACCATGTCCACAGACAGTAATGTCCCGGCTGCAATACATTGCTACGCGCCAACCTGCGAACGTCCAAGGCCCGATAATCTTCAACTGCTGATTTTGAATAATGGCGCATTTTTCCAACCTAAATCATTAGGAAACTTTCGGGCTTGTCATTCTCGGTTTTGTATAAGTCACCACTATTTTAATCTTTGCCAAGAATGGGTTGGCGTGCGAAACAATTGCTTAAGGCTACTGGTGAAACCTCAAGGTGCGATCACAACAACAATTAAAACTGGCTGGCAGAATAATCCGCTAACCATTCATCTGTAGTCTGTGATTCTGGGGAAGTAATGCTTCCCGTGTACCCGCGCTCCCTTGTTACCGTATTACCGTGGTTTGCCCGTCCCGTAGTTTGTTTTGGCTGTAGGTCGCGTGGTGGCTGCTTTTGCAGGGTTTGCTTGTCGGGAAACCTTGTCGGGGTGTTGTCGGGTGCTTGTCGGGATGTTGTCGGAACCTTGTCGGGAAGGATCAGGGTCAACGGTTGCAGTGTTGCTTTGTCTAGCTGCTCCCCCTCGGTGATTCTTGCGGTGTAAATGAGTCCGCGAAGCTTGCCCATGTAGTCGTGAAAGCCGCTCAGGCGATGCACGGGCAGGTCAGTACTTTGCCAGAAACGATAGAATTTACTGCGCGGGCCTACCCTGAATTGGCCGGCTGGTAATGGTTCGCCTGCTTTGCCGTGGCGAGTGTTGCGGTTGCGCTGTGTTTCAGCATTGAAGATTGCGTACAGCGGTTGCCCTGTGGTCAGGCAGCAGAATTGCAGGGTGACGCCGCCGGCACGGTGTGGGCCGTAATTGCCGGTGGTGTATCCCAGATAGGCGAGGGCAAGCGTGTTGCTCGCGTGGGCAACCTCGGCAAGAAGCGGTTGACGGTGGTCTTCCAGCCATTCGGGCGGTACGGGGCGGCCACTGGCGGCGGTGATGGTTAAGCGGCCATTCGTGATCGCCACTTTGTCACCACGCGCCAGCAGTTGCCCCAGCAGGGGCGCACTAGCCATGTCAGCACCCAGAAAGCCGCGAGAGAAACAGGCACAACCCGAACAACTCTGCCTCTGTCAGATAGGGCAGGTCGGCCAGTATCTCGGCACCAGCGCCAGCCATAAGCTCGTGAAGGCGTTCCAGGGTCATGACTGGCCCTCAGCATCATCATTGGCAGCAGGCGGCAAACTAACGAGCACCCAGCAGCCAACACGGTGTTTATTGCCTGCTGTGTCCGTGACGGTTTCCCATTCGGTCTTGATGCCATAGCCGTCCTCACGCAATGAAAATATTCGCGGGTTGGGGTGGTAGCAGTTCAAGGTGTCCCGGGCATACAGTGAAGTAAGGCGGCCATGCGTAATCAGGTGGGCCAAGATGCGCTTGCGCTGGGCCTGTGCGCTGGAGTTGGTGTCGGTCATTTAAGCGGCCTCCCCATTGCGGGCGGCCATCTTGGCGTTAATCCATGCCTCGACTTCTGCAAGGACGTAATACACGGCAGCTTGCCGGGAATCGCCGTCCTTGATTCGCGGCGGAAAAGAAGGGTCACGCTTCCTGAGTTTGTCCAAGCCGGAACGGCTCAGGGAAAGCATGGCGCAGACGGCGGGCTGCTTAATCAGTGCTGCCGGGGTGGTGTTGTAGAGGTGCATGTGGGCGATTCCTAGTGGAGACGCTTACACAATATATGCGGACTGTTTGTCAGATAACGCTTGAGCTAGCTCGGTGGTGATTCAGCTAGCACGATAGTGACTCAGCTAGCTCAGTGCCTGCTTCTTGGACTCCTTGCGCCATTCTCTTTCCCATCGTTTTACGGTTTCTTCGGACTCGATAACTGGGAGGGCGCTAGTGACGGCCTTGGCGAAGGCGGTGCAGTTTTTATGGATGGTTTTCCCATCACGCCAGTCTTGCCAAAGCTTTTTAGCCTCTGCCTTTGCCCCATGTGCAGGGTCGTTGTCTAGCTTGGCCCTAGCTGCTTTCTTGGCGTTCTCGGTTCTTCCATGCTGGGCTCCCTTAGAAAAGGCTCGAGCCGCTTTAATTATTCCATTTATTTCAATAATTCGTTCATTCAAAGCGTCGGCACTGGCATTTAGATCGACAATTTCTTTGCTTGAGTGGATGCCAGAGCTAATGAGGGCTTTGATTTGGTCTCTATGACGCATAATGTGAAACAATTCCTCGTAATGAAGTCTTTCGTCGCCAATCTCTTCATTTTTTTTAATTATTCTCCGTAGGTAGGCGATTGTTTCATTGGCTTTCTTATTTTCTATGATGGTAGATGCTGTGAGCGCAAGCAGCTGCTCATGCGTGAGGCTCTGCCCCTTTAGATTCGCAATTTCCCGATCAACTTCTTGAGTGTCTTTGATGCCCATTCCATGCACTCCCTCAGTGCTGCCCTGATTAAGTCGCCCGGCCAGCCTGTCAGGGAAACAGGTTTTCGGATGGCCGTCCTAGGCCGGGCAATTCGTGATTTTGTGTTACGCCTTCTTTGCCAGCTTCACCACGTTGGCGACTTCTTCCGGGTGGGCAAAGTCATACGGGCTGACATGCTCTTGCCGGTTGGCGTCCAGATAATCCGCCCACCATTGCATCATCAGCCGGCGCTCTTTCATGAACTCTGCTTGATGGGTGTAGGCCAGTCTTACGTCGTTGCGCTCTTGGTGGCTCATTTGCCGCTCTACTGCATCTTTCTGCCATAGCGTGGATTGCACCAGCGAGCCGCAGGCCATGGTGCGGAAGCCATGCCCGCAAACGTCGGTTTTGGTGTCATAGCCCATGCGCTGCAAGGCTTGGTTGATCGTGCGCTCTGATAGTGGTGCACCGCTTGAGCTGTCGCCGGGAAAAATCAATTCGGAATTGCCCGATATGGCTTTGATTTTTTCCAGTACGGCAAGCGCCTGCCGTGACAGCGGTACAAGGTGGGGCGTTTTCATTTTGGCCCCGCGCTCGGAGTACTTCACGCCTTCAATGGCTTCGCGTTTGCCGGGAATAGTCCACAGGGCTTTTTTGTGGTCGATTTCATTCCAGCGCGCAAAGCGCAACTCACTGGAGCGAACGAAGCTCAGCAAGGACAGCTCCACGGCAAGGCGTGTCAGGGCTCGCCCGGAGTAGTTGTCCACGCGCTGCAAAAGCTCTGGCAGGCGCTCCAGCGGCAGGGCGGGCCGGTGCTTCACGGCTTGGGGCGTAACGATGCCTTTCAGGTCGTGGGCGGGATTGTGGTCTATCAGTCCATGTTGCACGGCATAACGCATGACGCTGGAGATTGCCTGTTTCATGCGTTCGGCAATGACGGGGGCTTCCTGTTTTTCCAGACTCTTGAGCGGCAGCATCAGATCGCGGGTTTTCAGGGAGGAAACCGGGCGCGGGCCAATGACAGGGAAAAGATGATTTTCCATGCGCCGGAGAAAAACGGCGGCATAGTCTGGCGACCATCGTTTGGTCATGCTGGCGTGCCAATCGAGCGCAACTGCCTCAAAAGATGATTGCTCCGATTGCTTGCGCTGGATGGCGGCTTCGCGCTTCTGGTCGTTAGGGTCTAGTTCCTGCGCCAACAGGGTCTTGGCGTCTTCCCGCTTTTGGCGGGCCTGTTTCAGGGAAACTGCCGGATAGTCCCCGAAGGTTGCCAGTCCCGGCTTGCCAGACGGGCGGATATATTTCATGCGCCACTTCTTGGAGCCGCTGGGCATGACTTCCAGATACAGGCCGCCGCCATCAAACAGGGTGTAGCTTTTGGCTTTTGGCTTGGCGGCGTCGCACTTTGAATCGCTCAGGGGAACAACGGTGCGGGCCATGGCGGCGTGCCTCTTTTTAGGTATATGGCGTTAATTGAACTTTCCATATACCTAAACGTATACCTAAAACCGGGGGCTGTATAGCATCATGCGGGCGCATGTGTGGGCAGGCAGAAAGCAAAAAGCCCTGCATTTGCAGGGCCTTGAGGGGGTTTTGTCTTCATGCGTGAGCATGTGAAAACATGTCAATTGTGCGCCAGAAAGGACTTGAACCTTCACGCCTTGCGGCACTGGAACCTAAATCCAGCGTGTCTACCAATTCCACCACTAGCGCAGTGGCGGCGACTATAGCAAAGCCTTTATGTCGCTTGCAGCAGATTATTGCTGGTCGCCGCCGGCGTGACCACCAAGGGCAGCATGACGTGCCGCCCGTAAAAAATCCTTCTCGTAATAGGCCGAGGCCAGTTCATAGAGGTCAGTCAGCAGCTTTTCGCGCAGCCGGGCCAGGCTCAAGGCGCTGTGATCGAGCCGGGTGATGCCGAACTCGTCAAGGTCGGGGACCTGTCTGGCCGTGGACTTGAGCAGGGCGTGCAATTTTGCCCAGGAGGAGCTGTCTTCACGATGCGGGATGCGGTAATGGATCAGTCTCTCCGACAGGCGCGAACCATCATCAATGCGGAAACTGCCGGGCAATACCTGTTCGAGCAGTCCGTCCAGGCGCTGCCAGATCAGGCGCTTTTCGGCATCCGAATAACGGTTCCAGTTGATGACTTCATGCAGGTAGCGCCGGCAGCCGCGACAAACCTCGTCACCATAGGTGGTGGAGCAGATGCCGACGCAGGGCGTGGGGACTTTTTCAAACAACATGGCAGACCTGGGGATGGGGCAGGAGGCTACTTTAGCATGCTGGCTGCGTTAACAACGTTTGACCCGGCGCCCCGATTCTGCGAAAAAGGCGCGGCTTTCTCCCCGCCTCCCGGGGGTGCCCGTGATGTGCCCGGGGTCTCCCAACGCCTTTACCGGAATCCTGCCATGCAAGACTTCTATCCGCTGGTCAAACATATCCATGTCGGTGCCGTGCTCGCCAGTGGCGGCTTCTTTTTGCTGCGCGGCCTCTGGATGATGCAGGAGTCCAGCCTGCTCAACAGCAAGTTCGTGCGTGTGATCCCGCATGTGATTGATACCGTGCTGCTGCTGTCGGCCATTACCCTGGTGGTGTATCTGGGCGGTGTGCCGGGCTGGGTTCAGGTCAAGATCGTGGCGCTCTTTGTCTACATTTTCCTCGGCATGCTCGCTTTCAAGCTGGCCAGGGGCTATGGCGCCAGGGTGGTCAGTTTTTTTCTCGCCCTGGCGGTCTTTGCCTTCATCATGAGCGTGGCGATTACCAAAAACCCGCAGGGCTTCCTGCACTTCCTGTTTTGATGCCGTCATTTTGTTGTTGAGGCGTAATCGGGGGCTTCCTTGCCCTCGGTGCTTTTGTTACAAAGCGCGCAGCGGGCCAGCCCCTTGTTTTGCTGCGGGCCCATGCCCTGTTTTATTGAAAGGAGATTCACCATGCGTAGCCTGCTCATTCCTGCCCTGATGGGCGTTGTTGCCCTTGCCGGCTGTACCACCAATCCCTATACCGGCGAACAGGAAGTCAGCAAAACCGGCTGGGGCGCAGGTATCGGTGCTGTCGCCGGTGCGGCCATTGGTGCCGGTACGGGTGACAATGCCAAGGAACGCCGTGAGCGCGCCCTCAAGGGCGCTGCTATCGGTGGCGTTACCGGCGGTGGCGTTGGCGCTTACATGGACTACCAGGAAAAGAAGCTGCGTGAACGCCTGCAGGGTGTTGGCGTTGGCGTGCACAAGGACAAGGCCACCGGTGCAATCACGCTGGTGATGCCGGGCAATATCACCTTCCCGACCGGCCAGAGCAGCGTCAAGGCGGATTTCTACCCGGTGCTGGATGCGGTGGCGGATGTGCTGAAAGAGTACAACAAGACCTCCATCGCCATTTCCGGTCATACCGACAATGTCGGTCGTGATGACGCCAACATCAAGCTGTCGCAGGATCGTGCCAATTCCGTTGGCCAGTACCTGATCAGCCGTGGCGTGTCGGGTGGCCGTATCAATACCGTGGGTTACGGCAAGTCGCAGCCTGTTGCCGACAACTCCACGGAAAACGGCCGTGCGCAGAACCGTCGTGTGGAGATCAAGATCAACCCGCCTGCTTCCGTATAAGCATCGCAGCGGCCATGAAAAAACGGACTTCGGTCCGTTTTTTCATGGCCGGCTTTCCGGGGAAACATCAGCGCCGGCATGCATGCCGGGGTATGTCCTGTTGTGGTCAGGGTGTTGTTCGGTGTGCCTGGCCGGCTAGCGCCGGCTCAGCAGGGAGGTCAGCAGGGCCGGCATGAGCCGGCGGGTCTGTCCCCGGGGATCACGCTGCGGATTCAGCTCGACGATCTCCAGTCCGCGTAAATGCTGTTTGCCGGGCTGTTGGCGCAGCAGCCGCGCCAGCCTTCGCGGATCAAGGCCGCCGGGCTCCGGCACACTGACACCGGGGGCCAGCAGTGGTTCCAGAACATCCATGTCAAGACTCACGCCAAAGCCGCCTGGTGCTGCCGCCACGCGGCGCCAGGCCTCCGCAAGCACGACGGCCAGGCTGCGCCTGTGTATTTCCTCCATGGTGTAGAAGCGCACGCCGAGACGCTGCAGGCGTCGTGGTTCTGCCGCCTCGAAGCTGCGTACGCCAATGACGGCGCAGTAGCGCGCCTGGATCACGGGGCAGATGCCGGTCAGCCGGGTCAGCCGCTGGTCACCTTCGCCCAGCAGCACGGCCAGTGGCATGCCATGCACGTGATGACTGGCTGAGGTTTCCGGCGTATGGGCGTCGAGATGGGCATCAATCCAGAGCAGGCCGAGGGCCTGCTTTTGTGCGGCCGCAATGCCCGACCAGGTGCCGATGGCGCAGGAATGATCGCCGCCGATCACCAGCGGCAAGGTGCCCGCCAGACGCAAGCAGCGGGTACGGCGCATGAGCCGGCGGCTGTTGCGTCGCATGACCGCCATGCCCTGCGGCGGCCCCAGGGGCTGCGCCGTTTCTTCGCGCACGATGCCAGCCCAGCGCACCGGCATGCTCATGCGGCTTTGCCAGCGCCGGAACTCGTGCCGCCGGAACATCTGCGGACCCTGCCGGCAACCCGGGTCAGCGCCACCGGCAGAAAACGCGGCACCCAGTACGGCAACATGCATAGGCTTCTCCTCTTCGCCTGAGACTAGCGCACGGGCATGCGGTTGTGCCGGCCGCCAGGGGGCGGCGCATGAAAAAGCCGGCATCAGCCGGCTTTTTGGCCTGCAGGCGCAAGGCGCCTAGCGGCGCAGCAGATCCGACTTTCGCTGCATGCGGTAAATCGGTGCGAGTTCTTCCAGCGTACTGATGTTGACGCCCATGTCACGCAGGATGCCGTCGCGGATGCTGAAGATGAAGCCGTGCACCGACACGGCCTGACCGCGTTTCCAGGCGCTCTGCACGATGGTGGTGTGGCAGACGTTGGTCACCTGTTCCACTACATTGAGCTCGCAGAGCAGGTTGAGTTTTTGTTCCTCGTCCAGCCCTTCGAACTCTTTTTCATAAAGACGGTAGATGTCCTTGATGTGGCGCAGCCAGTTGTCGATGAGGCCGAGCTCGCGGTTGTCCAGTGCCGACTGGATGCCGCCACAGCCATAGTGGCCGGTGACCAGGATATGCTTCACCTTGAGCACTTCCACGGCGTACTGCAGCACCGAGAGGCAGTTCATGTCGGTGTGGATGACGAGGTTGGCGACGTTGCGGTGCACAAAGACCTCGCCCGGCAGCAGACCCATGATCTCGTTGGCCGGCACGCGCGAATCGGCGCAGCCTATCCACAGGAATTCCGGGCTTTGCTGCTGCGCCAGTTTCTCGAAAAAGTCGGGCTCCTTGGCAGTGATGCGTTCAACCCAGGAGAGGTTGTTGCGAAACAGTTCATCAAGCATGACGGCATCCTTGGATTAAGACGGGCGAAGTATCACATACCGTCGGGACTTAACATATTTCAGGCTTTTCCTCGGGGGCGTCAGCCACTACCATGCCCCGGTCGCTTTTGATGGGCGGGGCTGTGGCAGCTGCCGTCTTTCAGGGTATCCTTCGCCATCGACCGATGTGTTTCCGGTGCGTGCCGGGCGAGACAGTCGCGAGCCGGATCGAGCCGCCAGGACGGCGGACGTTCCCAAGAAAAAAACAAGAAAAATGGAGTGTGAGAACATGCGGCATCCAAAAGCCCTGTTCGGTATGGCCCTGGTACTGGCTCTTGCAGCCTGCTCCAATCCTGAATACCTGATCCATCCGGGTAGTAACCCTGCCGCCACGGGCGCTCGTCAGACCATCGACAGCGTGATTGAAAGCAGCACGTTCAAGCCGCTGGCATGGGGCAGCTTCCTGTTTCCGGCCAAGGGCAGCTTCTTCAAGCCGGTAGTGCCGACAGACTCCCGTAATGCCATCGTTTACGTGTACCGCCCGCAATCAGACTGGTCTGATGCGGAGGTGCAGGCCCCCGGATTTTTTGTGAATGGGCAATTCATTTCCGGTCTCAAGAGCGGTAGCTACTTCTGGTTCGAAGTGCCGGCCAGTACCTATTACTTCAATGCCAAGCGTCCTCTGGCCGTGGTTTACCTGACCACGATTTTTGAAGCGAATGTGAGTCTTGAAGGCGGTCAGCGCTATTTTTTCCGTTATGACGAGGAAGTGCGCGGCCCCAAAAAGCCGGTCAAGGGTTCGTCCCTGCTGGTCGTCGGCCCCATCAACCAGGTTCCCGAAGCGCAGGCCTTGCCGGAGATTGCGCAGACCCGCTCCATGGGGGCAGGTCGTGTGCTGCTGGCCGATCCGCAGCCGCAATGGGCACCTTTTGACTTCTATCCGGATGCCCGGCCTGTAGAGGCCGGCAGCTATGACGCCACCACGCCATTGCCGACGCAGGTGCGCAGCAACGAGGAAGTCCAGTCCGAGGAAGATCCGGATGGCATCATGATGCAGAGGCAGTCGAAAAGCCGCTGGTGGAATCCTGCAACATGGTGGTGACCGTTTTCTGAACGCACGGTTGTGAATAGGAAGGGCTCATCGCGAGCCCTTTTTATTGGCCGATGATTTCACGCTGTTGATGGTCTGTTCACGATGTGGCAGCAGCTTTGCCGGTGGTCTTTTGCACTGCCTTGTTCACGTGCAGGGCATCGGCTACTGTCCCTGCCATTATCGTACCGGGATGCACCATGAGCACGACACGCATGAACTGGCAGCAGTTGCTGTCCACGCAACGCTTCAAGCGCAAGGACGCGCTGATCGTGCCCGGCAAGGCCACGGCCAGCAGCGACATTGAGTCCGGCTTGCGCACGGATTTTCATATTGACCATGATCGCGTGGTGTTTTCTTCGGCGTTCCGCCGTCTTGGCCGCAAGACGCAGGTGCATCCCATGGCCATCAATGACCATACGCATAATCGCCTGACGCATTCGGTGGAAGTGGCCAGTGTCGGGCGCAGTCTCGGCAATCGTGTCGGCATGATGTTGCAGGAAGGCGGCTACTTGCCGGAAGGCATGACGCCGTTTGATATCGGCAGCGTGGTGCAGGTGGCCTGTCTTGCTCACGATATCGGTAACCCTCCGTTCGGGCATACCGGTGAGGATGCCTTGCGCGCATGGTTCCGCGATCCGGCGCATGAAAAATTCCTGGCGGGACTGAGTGCCGCTGAAACCTGTGATGTGCAGACCTACGAAGGCAATGCCCACGGGCTGCGCATGGTGGCCACGCTGGAGATGTACCAGAACGAGGGTGGCATGCGTCTGACGGCGGCCAGCCTTGGCGCACTGGTGAAGTATCCCTGGACGGCGGAAGCCGAGCCGGTAAAGGCGGGCCGGGAGCGCCGCGGGAAATTCAATATTTATCAGGCCGAGCTGTCCTATTTTCAGGCGGTGGCAAAAGAGCTGGGCCTGATCGAAAAGGGGCCGCAACAATGGGCACGGCATCCATTGTCCTATCTCATGGAGGCGGCGGACGATATTTGTTACGCCATTCTTGACCTGGAAGATGCTGTCGAGATCGGCATCCTGCATGTGCATGAGTTCGAGGCGCTGCTTGGGCCGCTGGTGGAACTCGACAAGCTGCGGCCGCTGTCCGAGAGGGATAAACAGAATATGGCTGAAATTCGCCGGCGCTGTGCCGCTCTGCGCGGCATGGTGATCGGCAAGTGCGTGAGTGAAGTGGCGGAGAAATTCTGGCGTTACCGCGACGAGATCCTGCGCGGTGAGCTGCCCGCCAAGGATCTGGTTTCCCTGCTGGATTCCGATATCAGCAATTTGCTGCTCAATGCCAAACAGCTGGCCAGTGACCGTGTTTATCGACACCGCAGCAAGGTGGTGAAGGAAGTGGCGGCCTATCCCTGCCTGCAGTTGCTGCTGGATATCCTGATTCCGGATGCCCATGCGTTCTGCACCCGTGGCGAGGCTGCGCTCAATACGCGCCAGCGCACGCAGCTTGCCCTCCTGGAACGGCCGCTGGAGGAAGGAGAAAGCCTGTATTCCGCTTATATGAAGGTGCTCGATTACATTGGCGGGATGACCGACAACTACGCAGCGACCCTCACGCGCGAGGTTTCCGGGGTCGGCATTGTCTAGTCCCGGCGCCGCCAGGAACGGTCTGAAGCCTTTTTGCGGCAGTTGCGGATGATGGCCTGAGTGGCTCCTGACAAGGCGGTTTTACGGTGCTATCCTCGCGCCCCGACCAAGCAGTCGCGTTAATTTCCCACTCCCTATTTTCTGATCTGAAGGGTAAAAACATGGATCTTTCCAACAAAGTCGCCATCGTCACGGGCGGCGCATCCGGTCTCGGTCTTGCCACGGTTGAGGCTTATCTGGCCAAGGGCGCCAAGGTCGTTATTTTTGATCTCAATGTCGAGCAGGGTGAGGCGGTTGCCGCTCGTCTGGGTGCCGATGTGCTGTTTGCCCAGGTGAATGTCTCGGATGAAGCGTCCGTGCAGGCCGGTATCGCCAAAACCGTGGAAAAATTCGGTGCGGTGCATATTGCCGTGAACTGTGCCGGCATCGGCTCGGCTTCGCGTACGGTCGGCAAGAACGGACCGATGCCGCTGGAGCAGTTCAGCAAGGTCATCACCGTCAATCTCATCGGTACCTTCAACGTGACGCGTCTGGCGGCAGCAGAAATGCAGAAAAACACCGGCGGCGCTGACGGTGACAAGGGCGTGATCATCAACACCGCCTCCGTGGCGGCTTTTGATGGCCAGATTGGCCAGGTGGCATATTCCGCCTCCAAGGGTGGCGTGGTCGGCATGACCCTGCCGCTGGCGCGTGATCTCGCCTCCATCGGCGTGCGCGTGAACACGATTGCTCCCGGCATTTTCAATACGCCGCTGATGAATGCCGCCCCCGATGCCGTGAAACTGCCTTTGATTGAAATGACGCAGTTCCCCAAGCGTCTGGGTCACCCCGGTGAATACGCGCAGCTTGCCGTGCACATGGTGGAAAACAGCTTCCTCAATGGCGAGACGATCCGTCTGGACGGCGCCATCCGCATGGCGCCGCGCTGAGTCAGGCGTTTAATGTAAAAAAGCCCGGTATTGCCGGGCTTTTTTATGCCTGCTCAATCGATAAGCGGTTTATTCCTTGCCGACCACTTCCTTGTTGCGGCGGAAATCCAGCTCGATATCGCGCATGCGGAAAGGGAAGGTGTTTTTTTTACGGTCTTCAAAAAAGTAGCGCAGGGTGCGGGCAATGGTCGGAAACGCAATCTCGTCCCAGGGAATCTCGGCTTCGCTGAAAAGGCGGCACTCCAGGCTTTCAGTGCCCACCCCGAAGACCCCGTCTTTCAGGTCGGCGCGGAACATCAGGTAGACCTGATTGATGTGGCGGATATTGAAAAGCGCGTAGAGCTCGCCAATGTGCACATCGGCCATGGCTTCTTCAATGGTTTCACGGGCCGCCGCTTCCGGGGTGGTTTCGCCGTTTTCCATGAAGCCGGCGGGCAGGGTCCAGAAGCCGTGGCGCGGCTCAATGGCGCGACGGCACATCAGGACCTTGTCTTCCCAGACCGGCAGGCAGCCACAGACCACCTTGGGGTTCTGGTAGTGCACGGTCTGGCAATGCTCGCAGACATGGCGCAGTCGGGAGTCGCCATCGGGGATCTTGTGTGCAAGCGGCTTGCCGCACTGGCTGCAAAAATTCATGGCATCAGGCCCTTGTCCGGGCGGTGTGTGGCGAGAGGCCGCAGTATAGGCTGCGCCTGCTAGAGGCTGGAAGTAACGAGCCGGCCGAATAAACCCGGATATCGTGATGCAGGTCGCTTGGGCTGCCCATGGGGAGCCGGTACACTCGCGCCATGCCTGAAAACAACCATAACAATATCCTGATCCTGCCCCAGCTCAGGAACCGGCTGCGCGACTATCGGCCCGCCCCCGGGCGCGTGGATGCGGCGGTGCTGATTGCAGTCACGGATGCGCATACGCCGGAAATCATTCTGACACGCCGTGCCAGCCACATGACCTCGCATGCCGGTGAAGTGGCTTTTCCGGGCGGGCGCTGTGACTCCTCGGATGCTTCCATTATCGCCACGGCCCTGCGTGAAAGCCGTGAGGAAATCGGTCTGGCGGAAGACAGCGTGGAAGTCATCGGCGAGCTTGACAGTTTCATCTCGCGTGTCGGCCTGCGGGTGCAGCCGATTGTGGGCCTGGTGCCGCACGATGCTCCGTTGATCGCCAGTCCTGATGAGATCGAAAGCATCTTTCGTGTGCCGGTAGAATATTTTCTCAATGAAAAGCCGGTGTATACGCACAAGTTCCATTTCATGGGGCAGGATGTGACGGTGCCCAGTTTCAACTACGACAATTATGTGATCTGGGGGCTTACGGCCTTCATGATTGTTGACCTGATGAAGCGGGCCTACGATCACGATATTGAATTCAACTGGCCATCTTCCATCATCCTTCCTCCACGCTGAAGCGTTGAGGCACACGAGGTCTGCATGCGTTATTCCCTGGGTGAGCGCCGTATTGAAACCCGTGGCGATTTTTATATTGCCGACAATGCCACTGTGATTGGTTCCGTGATTCTGGAAAACAACGCCAGCATCTGGTTTAACGCCGTGCTGCGTGGCGACTGTGATGTCATCACCATTGGTGAAAACTCCAATGTGCAGGATGGCAGTGTCCTGCATGCCGATACCGGCATACCGTTGAGCATCGGCCGCAATGTCACCGTCGGGCACAAGGTCATGCTGCATGGCTGCACGATAGGCGATAACTGCCTGATCGGTATCAATGCGGTGATCCTGAACGGGGCAAAAATCGGCAAATACTGCCTGATTGGCGCCAATGCCCTCATTCCGGAAGGGAAGGAGATTCCGGATTTTTCGGTGGTGATGGGCAGCCCCGGCAAGGTCGTGAAGGAAGTCAGTGCGGCGCAACGCGTCATGCTGGAATACAGCGCCCTGCATTACGTTGAAAACTTCAAGCGCTTCCAGCGCGAACTCAAGCGCGAAGACTGAGCTTTTCCTGGCGGCTCATGATGTGGTTGCCGGCAAGCAGGCAGGGGCATTGACGCGCATGCGGAAAATACGGGCAGCATTTCTATTTGTCGTGGCGCTGTTGCCGGGGATTCCGGCGCAGGCGTCAGACAGGATCCAGCCATGGATGATGGCGGACTGGAACAGTCCTGCCCCGCATCTGGCCGATCTGGATATGGCGCCGCGCGAGCTGGCGGCTGCCATCGGCAAGCGTCTTGTGCTGTTTTCCCATCCGGCCCGTGACATCTCCATCCCGTCCGCCAGCGGACCACGCCGCTTTTCCGGCGCACGTTTTGTGACAGCCGTTGCCCGTGTTGATCTGCCCGCACAGACCATGCGCCGTCGCCTGCAGGATTTTTCCGGCTACAAGCACCTGTTTCCCATGCTGACGGCATCGGATGTGCTGACGCTGGACGGTAAAAACGTGGTGGCGCGCTATCGTGTGGAAATTCCCCTGCCGGCACTGGCGACGTTCAGCATCGGCTTTCGCATCAAGCATGCGCTGGAAACCGATGGCAGCATTTCCTCTCTGCTGATTGATGGCAAGGCGGAATCCCTGATTGCCATGGTGGGCGGGATTTCGGATGAGCTGGCAGACCAGCCGGTATTGTCGCGCTGGGAGTTTGTGCCACTGAATCAAAAGCAAAGCCTGCTGGTTTTTACCTACTGGGACCGGGTGGAACTGAAAAGTTATTTCGCGCGCAAATTCATGGAGGCGTATCCCGAGCTCAGGGTAGTCGGCCCTTATATGGTGGCCGCCGGCGCCGCTGAATCGATTCATCGCAATTTCGTTCTGGCCGTACCCGTCAATGAAGAAGTGGCGCCGCTGGGACTTGAGCCACTGGGAAAAATGCAGGCCCTGATGGAACGCCTCAGTGCCTATGGTCATGTGGTGGTGATGGAGCCGGAGCAGGCGGTCGCACCCGGCTTGAAAGTGGCGCCGTTGCGTTATGTGTCGATGGCGACGCGGCTGCAGGCACCCGTGGCAGAAAGCCGCCGCCTTGCCACGAGCTATGAGCGCTTGCCGGAGGTGCTGAAGGAGCTCAGCCGCATCAGCGCCAATGACCGCGGGCGTCAGGTGGATCTGGATCTTACGGCCAGGTTCGCGTTCATGGTGATCCGTTTTACCCTGGATCTGGATGTGCTCAATACCTGGGTCACGCCGGATCGGCTGGAGTTCCGGCGCACCGCCGGTGACCTTGCGCAACTGCGTGGTGCCAGTGAGTGGCATGCGGTGGCGGGCAGCAGGGATGCCCTGATGCTGATTTCAGTCGCCCACGAAGTGGGTGAAGAAGCACCGTTTATTGTGCGCATGGCGCACAAGATTGCCGACCGCATTCCCTTTATTGATCCGCTCACCAGCATGGCCGTGCAAATGGTGGTCATGGAGCGCATGAAGCCCTGGATAGAAAAAAATGCCGTGGCGGAAAAACCGCTGCACCCCTGAGCTTGTGACGGGGCAATAAGGCCTTTTGTCCAGTTGCCGGCACCGGGTTCCGCCGGGAGCATCGCGGCATCTGTCATCGCTGGCGACTGCCATGTCTTCCGAAGCCTTCAATCTCTCTCCCTGCATCGGACGGTGCCGCCTTGATGCGGACGATATCTGCCACGGCTGCTACCGCCATGTCAGCGAGATTCGCTATTGGGGCTTGCTAGCGCCGGAGGAGCAACGGAAAATCCTGACTCGCGTGGCGGAGCGCCGCCACCTCATTTCCCCTGATCCGGATATTTCCCATGACTGATGTGCTGGGCACCCCTTTTTCTGCGACGGCCACCCGTGTGCTGTTTTGTGGCGCTGGCGAGCTGGGGCGTGAAGTGGTGATCGAGCTCAAGCGTTTCGGTTGCGAGGTGATCGCTGTTGATCGCTATGCCCATGCCCCCGCCATGCAGCTGGCTGATCGTTGCCATGTCATCGACATGCTTGATGCGGTCGAGTTACGCCGTGTTATCGAGCTGGAAAAGCCGCATTTCATCGTGCCGGAAATCGAGGCGATTGCCACCGATGCGCTCGTCAGGCTCGAAAGCGAAGGTTTTCATGTGGTGCCGACAGCGCGTGCCGCCCAGCTGACCATGCATCGCGAAGGTATTCGTCGGCTCGCGGCCGAAGAGCTGGGACTTGCCACTTCACCCTATTTTTTTGCCGATGATTATGCGGCGTTTGCCGCATCGGTTGAAAAGCTGGGTTTTCCCTGCGTGGTAAAGCCGGTGATGTCCTCCTCCGGCAAAGGCCAGAGTGTGCTGAAAAGCGCGGCTGACCTGCAGAAAGCCTGGGATTATGCGCAGGCCGGCGGACGTGCCGGTGCCGGACGAGTCATCGTCGAGGGCTTTATTGATTTCGATTATGAAATAACCCTGCTTACCGTGCGCCATGCCGGCGGCACCAGCTTCTGCGCGCCGATTGGTCATTTGCAGGTTGACGGTGATTATCGCGAGTCCTGGCAGCCCCAGCCCATGTCGGCTACCGCATTGGCGGAGTCACGGCATATTGCCGAAAAAGTGACGGCAGCGCTGGGCGGGTGGGGAATCTTTGGTGTCGAACTGTTTGTGAAAGGCGATCAGGTCTGGTTCAGCGAGGTATCGCCACGGCCGCATGACACCGGTCTCGTTACGCTGATTTCACAAAACCTTTCCGAGTTTGCCCTGCATGCCCGAGCCATTCTGGGTTTGCCCGTTCCCGTCATTCGCCAGCACGGCGCTGCGGCTTCCTGCGCCTTGCTGGTCACGGGCGATTCGGGCGCCATGACGTTTGGCAATCTGGCCGCTGCCCTGGCGGAGCCGGATACCGGTCTCACGCTGTTTGGCAAACCGGAAGTGCGTGGTTCACGTCGCCTGGGGGTGGGGCTGGCGCTGGCAGAGAGCCTTGATGCGGCACGTGCCCGCGCGCGTGCCGTGGTGGCGGCAATTAAAGTGGGTCTGTAAGCGCAGGTCTGCATGAAAAAACGCCGGCATACCGGCGTTTTTTCATGCTCCGGAAAAGCTAGACGGGTTTTAGCGGTGGCAAAACCCGTGCGGATTTCACCGTATTGTCCCTGATCTGCAGGACCTCGATTTGATAGTCGCCGATGCGCAGTGACAGTACAGATTCCGGAATGGTTTCCAGAGCCTCGATGATGAGGCCGTTAAGGGTTTTCGGGCCGTTGACCGGCAATTGCCATTGCAGCAGGCGATTGATGTCGCGCAGGCTTGCACTGCCTTCAATCAGCCAGGAACCGTCAGCCTGGCGCAGCATGTCTTTATGGTTGTCGCTGATGCTGGTGGTGAACTCTCCGACAATCTCTTCCAGTATTGCTTCCAGTGTGACAATGCCCTGCACGTCACCGTACTCATCCACGACCAGACCAAAGCGCCGTTTCAGTTTCTGGAAATTCACCAGTTGTGTCGGCAGCGGTGTGCCTTCGGGAACGTAGTAGGGCTCGCGCACATATTGCAGGATTTCTGCCTTGGTGAGGTCGGGTTTGCCGAGGAAGCGTGTGCTGTTGCGGATATGCAGGATGCCGACGCAATCATTGAGTTCGCCACGAAATACCGGCAGGCGGGTGTGCTGGGTGCGGCGCAGCTGTTTTTGGATGGTATCGAGATCGTCTTCAATGTCGATGCCCTGGACTTCACCGCGCGGCACCATGATGTCGTCCACGGTGATGCTGTCGAGCTCAAGCACGCCCAGCAGCATGCTGCGATGCTGTTTCGGCAGGAACACGTCCTGCACCAGCGTCCGCAGCTCCTCCGTGTTCAGTTTGTGTTCGCCGTGGGCCAGTACCTTGAAGCGGAAAAAAATATTGGTGGTGACATTGACCAGCCAGACCAGGGGATAAAAAACCTTCAGCAGGCCCACAAGAATGAAGGCAGCAAAATTGGCCACGCGCTCCGGATGACTGGCCGCAAAGGTTTTCGGGCCGACCTCGCCAAAAATAAGCAGGATGAAGGTGAGCATGCCGGCTGCAATGGCAATGCCGGAATCGCCCCCGAGGCGCAGGCCGAGAAGCGTGGCAACCGAGGAGGCCAGAATGTTGACGGTGGTGTTGCCGATGAGGATGACGCCGATCAGGCGATCCGGTTGTGCCAGCAGGGCGAGAATGCGTTGCGCACTTTTGCTGCCGGTCTTGGCCCGGTGCCGCAGCTTGTAGCGGTTGGCTGTCATGATGCCGGTTTCGGCGCTGGAGAAAAACGCCGAGAGCACGATGAAAAGCACCAGCAGTCCGAACAGGAATCCTTGAGACGCGTCGTCCACGATATTTCCGGGTAGTGGATGATGTTTTCTGGCTGGCGGTGGACTGGCGCCTGGATATCCGGCGACCTGATCCGTATGCCGTTACCGGTTCAGTATCAGCTCCAGCACCACTTTGCTGCCATAAAAACCCAGCAGCAACAGACCGAAGCCCCACAGAGTGAAACGTATGGCGGTTGTGCCGCGCCAGCCCCGCCAGTGCCGCCCTCCCAGCAAGACCGCAAACACCAGCCAGGCAGCCAGGGTCAGCACGGTGATGTGTACCAGATGCTGGGCAAAAAAATCATTCACGGTCAGGAGGCCGGTGATGATGGCGAGCGAGAGCAGTACAAAACCCACCGCAATCAGGTCAAACAGCATGTGCTCCATGGTTTGCAGCGGGGGCAGGATATTCAGCAGGCCGCGTTTGTGCTGACGCAGTTGCCGGTCCTGTATGGCGAGCAGGATGGCTTGTGCGGCGGCAATCATGAGTACGCTGTAGGCCAGAATCGACAGCAGGATGTGTGATTCCGCCCCCCGGCTCAGTGTTGTCAGTGGCGCATAGGGCGCCGGCACAAACAAGGACAGTAATATGCCCAGCGCCGCGAGCGGGAAAGCGCCCAGGGTAATGCTGACCACGGGCTGGTACAGGCTCATGCCGATGGCCAGTGTGCCGAGCAGCCAGCCCACCAGAGAAATCACGTTAAAAATGCCGAGGTTCAAGCCGTCCGGCTGGTAGATGGCGGCGTGTACGCAGAACAGGTGCAGGGGCAGGGCAAGGGCGCCCAGGCCCAGGACAAGGGCCGTGCGGGGTGGTTCGCGACGGGCAAGCTGACGTGCCAGCAGCAGGCTGGCAAGGCTGTACAACAGGGCGGCGGCAAGGCCGGCCAGCGTATTCATGGTGCGGGAATTCCTTTTTTCGGTGGCGGATTGCCGGTGGCAGCAGCTTCCGAAGTGAGGGCGCAGTGTCGCACAAGGATTTTCTCTTTTGAAGGCGACGGCACGGCACGGCGCCCCTGTAGCCGCCGTTCGCGCGCCGTGCCCATGGACAGGGGGGCTCAGCCTCCTATAATCGCCGGCCTGTTCCCTCTCGTTTCTGTCGGTGTCTTCATGTTCGATAACCTTAGCGATCGCCTTGGCCACAGCCTGCGCAACATCACGGGCTCAGGCCGCCTCACCGAGGACAATATCAAGGACACCCTGCGCGAAGTGCGCATGGCCTTGCTGGAAGCCGATGTGGCGCTGCCGGTGGTAAAGGACTTTATCGAGCGCATCCGCGAGCAGGCGCTGGGTCAGGAAGTGATGAAGGCGCTGGCGCCGGGTCAGGCTTTTGTGAAGATCGTGCACGATGAACTCGTGCGCACCATGGGCGATGCCAATGAGTCCCTCAACCTGGCGGCGCTGCCACCCGCCGTTATCCTCATGGCGGGCCTGCAGGGCGCCGGCAAGACCACGACGGTGGCCAAGCTGGCGCGCTTTCTGAAAGAGCGCGAAAAGAAAAAGGTGCTGGTAGTCTCCGTCGACGTCTATCGTCCGGCCGCCATCAAGCAGCTGGAAACCGTGGCGGCCGAAGTCGGTGCCATTTTCTTTCCCTCCTCGATTGATCAAAAGCCCATCGACATTGCCCGGGCCGCCATCGCCGAAGGCAAGCTGAAATTTGTCGATGTGGTGATTATTGATACCGCCGGCCGTCTCCATGTTGATGACGAGATGATGGGCGAAATCAAGCAGCTGCATGCGGCCATCAATCCGGTGGAAACCCTGTTTGTGGTTGATGCCATGACCGGTCAGGATGCGGCCAATACCGCTAAGGCCTTTAACGAAGCCCTGCCGCTGACCGGCGTGATTCTCACCAAGACCGACGGTGATGCGCGTGGTGGTGCGGCGCTCTCGGTACGCATGATTACCGGCAAGCCGGTGAAGTTTCTCGGCATCGGTGAAAAGACCGATGCACTGGAGCCGTTTTATCCGGAGCGCGTGGCTTCCCGCATTCTCGGCATGGGCGATGTGCTCTCGCTGGTGGAAGAAGTCGAGCGCAAGATCGACAAGGAAAAAGCGGAAAAACTCGCCAGCAAGCTCAAGAAAGGCAAGGGTTTTGATTTGCAGGACATGCTCGACCAGTTCCAGCAAATGCGTAATCTTGGCGGTATGGGCAGTCTGCTCGACAAGCTTCCCGGCGTGAATACGGCGCAGTTGCAGCAGGCGATGGCCGGTGGTGCGCCGGAAAAGGAAATGAAAAAAACCGAGGCCATTATTCTGTCGATGACCATGAAAGAACGGCGTAAACCGGATCTTATCAATGGCTCGCGCAAGCGTCGTATTGCGGCCGGTTCCGGTACCCAGATCCAGGATGTGAATCGCGTGCTCAAGCAGCACCTGCAGATGGAAAAAATGATGAAAAAAATGTCGTCTCCGGGCGGCATGATGAAAATGATGCGCGGCATGCAGGGCATGATGGGGGGCGGTGGTGGCATGCCTCCCGGCATGGGCGGCGGTATGCCGGGTGCCGGTGGCATGAGCTTGCCGCCAGGCTTTAAAAAGAAATAAGCTGCAAAAAAAGCCCGCCATGTTTGCGGGCTTTTTTTTGCGCGCCGTGTTTGTGGAAGACTTGCGGCGGCATCTGCCTCTAGCTTTTCCTCAGGTTCATCAGTGATGCCATGAGAATCAGCCCGGCTCCGGCCAGGGCATAGCCGTCCGGCGTCTCGCCCCAGAGCCACCAGGCGTAAATTCCGGCAATGACAATCGCCAGGTAAGTCACCGGCCCTATACGGTTGGCGGGTGCCAGCGCATAGGCGCGGGTCAGGCAGAGCTGGCTCAGGGTGGCGCAGAGGCCGACAGCGGCCAGCAAGCCCAGTTCGTGTGTCGTGATGGTCCGGCCGGCCCAGAGCAGCGGCACTGCCGAGACCAGGGTGGAAATGAGGGCGAAGTAAAACACGACGCGTGTGGCCGGTTCGGTCGCCCCCAGTGCGCGCACCGTGACAAAGGCAGTGGCGGCCAGAATGCTGGAACCGAGGCCGATCAGGGCAAAGTGGTTGAGCACGCCAGTGCCGGGCTTGCAGACCAGCAATACGCCGACAAAGCCCACCAGGGCGGCCACCATGGCGCGAGGCGTCAGCGGTTCCTTGAGAAACCCCCAGGCGACCAGCGGGATAAAAACCGGGGAGGAATAGGTAAACACCATGGCACTGGAGAGCGGTAAATGGGCGATGGCGTAGAAAAATCCGTACATGGCGGTGAGGCCGGTGAGGGCGCGCCAGAGGTGGCGGGGGAATACCGTGGTGCGAAAACGGCTGTCGCGGTGCAGCAGCATGAAGGGCAGGAGCAGGGTCAGTCCGCCCAGATTACGGGCGAAGACCAGGATTTCATTGCCCACCGTGTGGGAGGCCAGGCGGATGAAGACTCCCATGGTGGCAAACAACAGTGCCGATAATGCCAGCAGTCCGGCGCCTTGCAGGGTAGTATGGCGGGCCATGAAACCGGGGTCCTTGCACTGCGCGGGGAAGAGGCGGCGAAGCATAACGGAATGCCGTTTTGTCTGCCGGAAATCCGGCTTTCATCACCCGCTTAATTCGCGTAGACTACGCGCCCTTTACGGGGTGGCTCGGGTTTCGGGCTGCCTGCAAGGCCAGATTTTTCAGTTTGCTACACAGTCAAGGTGCAACACTATGGTAACCATTCGTTTAGCTCGTGGCGGTGCCAAAAAGCGCCCCTTCTACCAGTTGGTAGTGACGGACAGCCGCAATGCCCGCGACGGCCGCTTCATTGAGCGTGTCGGCTTTTTCAACCCGGTGGCAGTGGGCAAGGAAGAGCGTCTGCGCATCAACACCGAACGTTTCCAGCATTGGGTTGCTCTTGGCGCCCAGCCCTCCGAGCGCGTTGCTGCGCTGGTGAAGGAAGCTGGCAAGGCCTGATATGAGCACCAGGGCGTCGCCGGTCGTGCCGGCCGCCTCCCCGGTGGGGGGCTCTTCATCCGGAGTTTCCCCGTCAGGTGTTCCCGCGTCCTGTCCTTCCGCCGCGAATCTGATTGCCACAGGCCACGTCAGTACGGCCTATGGCCTCAAGGGCTGGGTCTGGGTGCATGCGCTTACGGATCCCGTCAGCAATATCTTTGGCTATCAGCCCTGGTACCTGAAAACGCGCGAAGGCTTTCGCCCGGTCAAGGTGCTGGAGTGGCGTACCCAGGGTAAAGGTGTGGTGGCCAGACTTGATCTCGCTCCCGACCGCACGGCGGCCGAGGCGCTGAAGAATCTCGAGATATGGGTGCCGAAAGATGCCTTGCCGGAGCTGGAAGAAGGCGATTACTACTGGTCTGACCTTATTGATCTTGAGGTCAGGACAGAGAGTGGCCAGATACTGGGCGTGGTTGATGGCTTGATGGAGACAGGCTCCAATGATGTCGTGGTGGTGAAAGCCGCCAAGGGCAGCATGGATGACAGGGAACGCGTCATTCCCTGGTTGCCGGGGTCGGTTGTGAAAAATGTGGATCTGGTTGGCCGTGTCATTACGGTCGACTGGGATCCGGAATTTTGAGCGCAAAAGCACCGGGCATGTGGGTAGGGCTGGTCAGCCTTTTCCCTGACATGTTCAAGGCGGTCAGCGAGAGCGGCATTACCGGTCGTGCCGTGAAAAACGGCTTGCTGGAGCTGGCTTGCTGGAATCCCCGTGATTTTACCGAGGATGCCTATCACCGTGTTGACGATCGCCCCTATGGTGGCGGCCCTGGCATGGTGATGCTGATAGAGCCCTTGCGTCGAGCACTGTCGGCGGCGAAAGCTGCGGCGAGTGCCAGGGGCCTTTCACCGCAGGTGATTTATCTCTCGCCGCAAGGCCGGGTCCTGACCCAGGACGGTGTGCGCGAGCTGGCTGCTTTTGCCGCAGACAAGGCTGGGCCGGTTACAGGGGCTTTTGTTTTTCTCTGTGGCCGCTATGAAGGTATTGATGAGCGTGTGATCCAGCGTGAAGTCGATGCCGAGTGGTCGATTGGTGATTATGTGCTGTCGGGTGGTGAACTGCCGGCGATGGTCATGATTGATGCGTTGACGCGCTTGCTGCCCGGTGCGCTGGGTAGTGAGGCTTCCGCAGAAGAAGATTCTTTTTCGGACGGCCTGCTGGACTGCCCGCATTACACCCGTCCCGAGGTGTATGACGGTGACGAAGTTCCGCCGGTGTTGCTCTCCGGTGATCATGCGGCCATACGTCGCTGGCGCCGCAAAGAGAGCATGAAACGAACCTTGCAGCGTCGGCCTGATTTGTTTCAGAAGGTCACGCTGGACAAGGAGCAGCAAAAGCTGCTCACCGAAATCCGTCGCGAAAGCGGCGAGGGTGAAAAAGGCTGTTGAGGCTTTTTTTATCTCCATGGGTCTGGCGCTTTTTTAAAAGCAATGGGCCCGATGTGTAACGGTCAGAATGCGCCGGCCTGCTTTCACAAAAAAAGCAGGCCACAGCCTCTGTGACCATTTAATTGAGGAAATGCCATGAGCGGCAAGCACCCCCTGGTTCAAGCAGTTGAACAGTCCCAGTTGAAGCAGAACGTCCCCTCTTTCGCGCCTGGTGACACTGTCATCGTTCAGGTGAAAGTGAAGGAAGGCGATCGCGAGCGTCTGCAGGCCTATGAAGGCGTCGTTATTGCCATCAAGAACCGTGGCCTTAACTCCGCGTTCACTGTGCGCAAGATTTCCAATGGTGTGGGCGTGGAACGTGTGTTCCAGACTCATTCCCCGGTAGTCGCAGGCATTGAAGTGAAGCGTCGTGGTGACGTGCGTCGTGCCAAGCTGTACTACCTCCGTGATCGTTCGGGCAAGTCCGCACGTATCAGGGAAAAGCTGCCCAACCGCAAGGCTTAAGCTGCCCGGTAGTTGTACAGCACACAAAAAAGCGGCCTTTATGGCCGCTTTTTTGTTGCCGGTTTTGGCCTGACGGTGAGCCATTCACTCTGTCCGCCGCCAATGTCCCTCCTGCAGCGCGTTGCTATTCGGTATGCTCGGCCAATGAATGCTCCAGACAGTCAGCGCCGGCCGCGTGGCCGGCCCAAACAAAGCGAGTCGGCTTTGCCCGAAGTGGCGGAACTGCGCCAGTTCCGCAGTAAGCTCGTGGTTGAGGGGCTGAGTCGTCATTCGATTGCGGGCTACCTCTCGGACCTGCACAAGCTGGCCGCGTGGGCCGCTACGCGTTCCCTGCTCGATATGAGCCATGATGATCTGGTGCAATACATCGAGCAGTTGAAACAGGAAGAAAGTCATCCGCGTTCGCGTGCGCGCTTTCTTTCTGCGGCACGCCGCTTTTACCGCTTTCATCTTGCGCAAAACCGTATCGTCGCTGACCCCAGTTTGAATCTGGATTCGCCAAAGCTCGGCCGGCCGCTGCCCAGGGATTTGTCGGAAGAAGAAGTCGAGGCGCTGCTGGCGGTACCGGAAACCGGTACGCCGCTCGGCCTGCGTGATCGCGCCATGCTGGAGCTGCTGTATGCCTGTGGCTTGCGCGTATCAGAACTGGTCGGCTTGCGTATTGATCAGCCGAATTTGCGCGGTGGTTTTGTCCGGGTGACCGGGAAGGGCTCGAAAGAGCGACTGGTGCCCATGAATGACACGGCCATGGACTGGCTGGTGCGGTATGTGGATGAGGCGCGTCCGGTGCTGATTGCCGGCAGCCCGACCGATGCCCTGTTCCCGAGCCGCGAGGGTGATTTCATGACGAGGCAGACGTTCTGGTATCGCATCAAGCATCTGGCGAAAGCGGCCAGTATCACCAGGCCATTGTCACCGCACACCTTGCGCCATGCCTTTGCGACCCACCTGCTCAATCATGGTGCTGATTTGCGTGTTGTGCAGATGCTGCTCGGTCACAGTGATCTCTCCACGACCCAGATCTATACCCACATTGCCAACCAGCGCTTGCAGGAGCTGCACACCAGACACCATCCGCGCGGGTGACCGGTCAGCGCCAGCCGCCGTTTACGCTTGTACTATCTGACTTGCCCGCAGAAAGCCTTATTCTTTGCCCATTAGCGATTCCCCTGGAGAGATGTCATGAAGTCCTCATTCCTGCCTGGCCTGTTACTGCCTTTCGCCTTGCTGGCCGCCGTTGCCCATGCCGGCCCGGAAGAGGTGATCCGGGCAAAGCTCAAGGCAGCCATCCCCGAGGCCGAAGTGATCAGCGTGAAACAGACCGATGTTGCCGGTCTTTATCAGGTCAGCTCAAAGAATTATGAGTCGGTTCTGGTTTCTGGCGATGGCCGCTACCTGATCCAGGGTGACCTTCTGGAAATTCGCGGCAACAAGATTGTCAGTGTCACGGATGTGCAACTGGCCGATGAGCGCCGGCAGTCACTGGCGGCCATCAAGCCTGCCGACATGGTGATTTTTCCGGCCGTGGGTAAAACCAGGGCGGCGGTTTATGTCTTTACCGATGTGGATTGTGGCTATTGCCGCAAGCTGCATCAGGAAATGCCTGCCATCAACAAGCTGGGCATCGAGGTGCGCTACCTGGCCTTTCCACGCAGCGGGCCGCATTCGCCGGCGTCTGACAAGATGGACGGAGTCTGGTGTGCCAAGGATCCACGTCAGGCCATCACCCAGGCCAAGAGTGGCATCCAGCTGGCGAAGGCGCCTGCCGGCTGCAAGTCTCCGGTGGCGGATGAGTTTGCTCTGGGGGTGCGTCTGGGGGTGCGTGGAACGCCGGCGATCATGGCGGTTGATGGCCGTGACCTGGGCGGTTATCTGCCTGCTGCGGAGCTGGCAAAAGCCCTGGATGTGCGCTGAATTTCTTCTGATGTTTCCCAATCCCTTCCGGGTTTGACAAAGCCCGGGAGCGGCCATAATGTTGCGCCCTCAAAACAGGGCCACAAGCCTTGTTCCTTGCGTTCTGGACGCCTATTTCAAGTATTTCGGGTGATGATGTGAAACCGGTTTCTGTGGGTATCGTGGGTCTGGGCACGGTAGGCGGTGGTGCTCTCAACCTGCTCCGCGACAATGCGGCTGAAATCTCCCGTCGCACCGGTCGTGATATTCGTATTACGCATGTTGGTGCCCGTCGCGAAAACCCCCGCTATGATCTCTCCGGCATCAAGGTCAGCCGTGACATCATGGCCGTAGTGAATGATGCCGAGATCGATATTGTGGTTGAGGTTATCGGCGGCACGACGACGGCCCGCGATGTCGTGATGCAGGCGATTGCCAATGGCAAACATGTGGTCACGGCCAACAAGGCACTGCTGGCCGAGTTTGGCAACGAGATTTTTGCCGCAGCGGAAGAGAAGGGTGTTTACGTTGCCTTTGAAGCGGCCGTTGCCGGTGGCGTTCCCATCATCAAGGTTCTGCGTGAAGGTCTTGCCGCCAATCATGTCGAGTGGCTGGCGGGCATCATCAATGGCACGGGCAATTTCATTCTGACGGAAATGCGCGAGAAGGGCCGTGACTTCTACGATGTGCTGAAAGAAGCGCAGGAGCTCGGCTACGCCGAAGCTGATCCCACGTTCGATGTCGAAGGCATTGATGCGGCGCACAAGCTGACCATTCTGGCATCACTGGCGTTCGGTATTCCGCTGCAATTCAAGAAGGCCTACACCGAAGGCATTACCAAGCTCACCCGTGAAGATGTTTCCTATGCGGAAGAGCTGGGTTTTCGCATCAAGCATCTCGGCATTGCCCGTCGTGCCGAAAACGGTATCGAGTTGCGCGTGCATCCCACGCTGATTCCGGCGGAGCGTTTGATCGCCAATGTGAATGGTGTGAAAAATGCCGTGCTGGTGCAGTCAGCACCGGTCGGGGCGACACTCTATTACGGTTCCGGTGCCGGTGCCGGCCCGACAGCCTCTGCCGTTGTGGCGGATATTGTTGATGTGGTGCGTGCGCTTAACACGCAAGGTTCCGGGTTCGTGCCGCATCTGGCTTTCCAGCCGGGCGCACTCGCCGACACGCCCATCCTGCCCATGGATGAAGTGCTGACCTCGTATTATTTGCGTCTCACCGCAAATGACCGGCCCGGTGTGCTGGCTGACGTGACACGCATCCTGTCCGAGCATGGCATCAGCATCGAAGCCATTCTGCAAAAGCCTGCTCATGAAGCCGGTTCCGTGCCGGTCATTTTGCTGACCAAGCGGGTGCAGGAAAAGAAAATGAATCAGGCCATCCTGAAAATGGAAGCGCTGGACGACATTATCGGCAAGGTCGTGCGCATCCGCATGGAAAACCTGGACGCCTGACCGGCATTGTTGAAAAACAGTGTTGAACCTGATGTCGATCCGTATTTTGAACAATGAAAAAGCGCCGCCTGATCGCGGTGCCAGCATGAGAGAGAAACCATGAGCTTCGGCAACCGCTACACCGGCCTGATCAATAAATACCGCGACCATCTGCCGGTTTCTGACGACACCCGCCTGATTTCCCTGGGCGAGGGCAATACCCCGCTGATCAAGCTGAAAAACATTCCGCAGCTGCTGGGCAAGAATGTCGACATCTATGTGAAATACGAAGGCCTGAACCCGACAGGGTCTTTCAAGGATCGCGGCATGACCATGGCGGTGACCAAGGCTGTGGAAGAAGGCAGCAAGGCCATCATCTGTGCCTCTACCGGTAATACCTCGGCGGCGGCGGCGGCTTATGCCGCACGTGCCGGCATTACCGCTTTTGTGCTGATTCCCGAAGGCAAGATTGCCCTCGGCAAGCTGGCCCAGGCCATGATGTACGGCGCCATCACCCTGCAGATTCGTGGCAACTTCGATGAGGGCATGGAGCTGGTGAAGCAGGTGGCGGAACACGCGCCGGTCACCATCGTTAACTCGATCAATCCCTACCGTTTGCAGGGCCAGAAAACCGCTGCGTTTGAAATCGTGGAAGAGCTGGGCTTTGCGCCTGACTTCCATTGCCTGCCGGTCGGCAATGCCGGCAACATCACGGCGCACTGGATGGGTTACAGCGAGTATCACGAGCGCGGCTTCGTCAAGAGCCGTCCGAAAATGGTGGGTTATCAGGCGGCAGGTTCCGCGCCGTTCATGCGCGGCGGCCCGGTCGCCAATCCGGAAACCATTGCAACGGCCATCCGTATCGGCAATCCGCAGTCCTGGGACAAGGCCTGGGCACTGCAGAAGGATTCCGGTGGCTGGTTTGACGAGTTGAGCGATCAGGAAATTCTTGATGCGCAGCGCCTGCTGGCCATGCGCGAAGGCATTTTCTGCGAACCGGCTTCGGCCGCCTCGCTCGGTGGCGCCATGCGCGACATCAAGTCCGGCAAGATTCCCGAGGGCTCCAAGGTCGTGTGCACACTGACCGGCAACGGCCTCAAGGATCCGGATACCGCCATCAAGCAGTGTGGCAATGCCGTGCTCAAGACCATCGATGCCACCTTGTCTGAAGTGAAGAGCTCGATTCTCGAGTTCATGGAATAAGGGCCGGTTTTTTTGAAAAAGCCCGTGCTGTCACGGGCTTTTTTATGGGTGCTTGCTGATGTGTCTGGCCAAAACGGCTGCTGCGTACTTTTCCGGTCCTGTTGATGAAAAAAACCATCCGTCCACGCGTTCTCGCGCCTGATATTGATTTGCTGCCGGATATGCACCCGGTACTGGCGCGTTTGTATGCCTTGCGTGGCGTGCGTGGCCCGGCGGATCTGGAGCGTGCCCTCAAGGCCCTGCTGCCGGCGCAGATCCTGAAAGGTCTTGAGACGGCGCTGGAGCTTCTGGAACAGGGCATTCGTCAGCAGCAGCGCCTTCTGGTGGTGGGTGATTTTGATGCGGACGGTGCCACCAGCACCGCGCTTGCCGTGCTGGCGCTGCGTGCGATGGGGGCACAGCACGTGGATTATCTGGTGCCCAACCGGTTTGAGTACGGTTACGGCCTGACTCCGGAGATCGTGCAGCTGGCTCGTGAAACAAAAATGCCGGATATCATCATGACGGTGGATAACGGCATTTCCAGCATCGAAGGCGTACTCGCCGCAAGGCAGGCCGGCATTCGCGTACTCATTACCGATCACCATTTGCCGGGCGCCGAACTGCCGCAGGCCGATGCCATCGTCAATCCCAATCAGCCGGCCTGTGAATTTCCGAGCAAGCATCTTGCCGGTGTCGGCGTGGTTTTTTATCTGCTCTCCAGTCTGCGCACCCGTCTGAAAAACAGCGGCTGGTTTGCCGGTGAAAATATCGCCGAGCCGGCATTAACGGATTATCTCGATCTGGTGGCGCTTGGCACCGTGGCTGACGTCGTCACTCTTGATGCCAATAACCGCGTGCTGGTGCATCAGGGGCTGGCCAGGATCCGCGCCGGACGTTGTCGTCCCGGCATAAGCGCGCTGCTGGCGATTGCCGGCAAACGCCAGGACCAGATTGTCGCGACGGATCTCGGCTTTCAGGTGGCGCCACGCCTGAATGCAGCGGGGCGTCTGGATGACATGTCGCATGGCATTGAATGCCTGCTGACGGCATCGCCGGATCTTGCCGCGCAATATGCTGCCGAGCTCGATGGTCTTAACCAGACACGGCGCGAGATCGAATCCGGCATGCAGAACGAGGCCATGAATGTGCTCAAGCACTTCAAGCTCGACCGCTCGGCGCTGCCTTATGGTCTCGTGCTGTTCGACAAGCGCTGGCATCAGGGCGTCATCGGTATTCTCGCCGGTCGCATCAAGGAAAAATTCCATCGCCCGGTGATTGCCTTCGCCCCGGCGGATGACACCGGTATCGAGCCCATCCAGCTGAAAGGATCGGCACGTTCGATTCCCGGCGTGCACATCCGCGATGTGCTGGATACGGTGGCAGCGAAAAATCCGGGGCTGATCACGCGCTTTGGTGGTCATGCCATGGCAGCGGGCTTGTCCCTGCCGCTCAGGAATATGGAGAAATTCCGCATCGCCTTTGATGCGGCGGTACAGGCAGTGGCTGATCGTGCCGATCTGGAGCCGGTGCTGCATTCCGATGGCGAGTTGCCGGCGGAATGTTTCAGTGAAAGCTTTGCCGGGTTGCTGCGTGCCGGCGGGCCGTGGGGGCAGGGCTTCCCCGAGCCGCTGTTCCATGGCGAGTTTCTCTGTCTGGACCAGCGCGTGCTCAAGGAAAAGCATCTCAAGCTCAGCCTTTCCCATCCCGATTCGAACCGTGTCTTCGATGCCATTGCCTTCAATGTGGATCGTGAGATCTGGCCGACCCAGGCCAAACGGGTGCGTCTGGCCTATCGCCTGGACATCAATGAATTCCGCGGTGCGCGCACCCTGCAGCTGATGGTGGAGTATCTGGAGCCGCTGGCTTGAGTGCCGGGCGGCTTGCGGCGCCCGTCGTATCGGCAGCAGGGCGGTAGCCTGAACGCCCGGGCCTTGGCGGGACGGCTGCCCGTGATAACGGCCATGCCGGGGCGGTACCGAGGCCGAATGCTTTCCGGTACAATCCGCGCCTTCTCTTTTCAAGCTGCTTTTTCCCATGGAAATCAATCCCTACCTCATTCGCATCAAGGACCTTACCGAGCGCGGCAACTCGCTCAGGGGGTATCTTTGACTACGACCTGAAGCAAGAGCGCCTCGAAGAAGTGATGCGCGAGCTTGAGGACCCGACCCTCTGGAATGATCCGGAAAAAGCCCAGGCCATCGGCCGTGAGCGCGCCGAACTTGAAGGCGTGGTGGTGACGCTGGACAACCTGTCGCGCGGCGTTGTCGATGCCAGGGAATTGCTGGATCTGGCCGTCGAGGAAGATGATGAGGCCACGCTGGCCGATGTCACGGCGGAACTCGATGCCCAGGAAAAAGCCGTGGCGGCACTGGAGTTCCGCCGCATGTTTTCCGGTGCCATGGACCCTGCCAACTGCTTTGTCGATATCCAGGCCGGCGCCGGCGGTACCGAAGCCCAGGACTGGGCCAGCATGCTGTTCCGCATGTACCTGCGCTGGGCCGACCGCCACGGTTTCAAAACCGAAATTCTTGAAGAGTCCGATGGCGATGTCGCCGGCCTCAAGTCGGCGACCATCCGCATTGAAGGCGCCTACGCGTTTGGTTGGCTGCGTACGGAAACCGGTGTGCACCGGCTGGTGCGCAAATCACCGTTCGATTCCGGTAATCGCCGCCATACCTCGTTCACTTCCGTGTTCGTCTCGCCGGAAGTGGATGACAATATCGAAATCGACATCAATCCGGCCGATATTCGCACCGACACCTATCGCTCGTCCGGTGCCGGTGGCCAGCATGTGAACAAGACCGACTCGGCAGTGCGTCTGACGCATATTCCCACCAATACGGTGGTGGCCGTGCAGAACGAACGCTCCCAGCACGCCAACCGTGATCGTGCCTGGAAGCTGATGCGTGCCAAGCTCTACGAGCTGGAAATTCAGAAGCGCAATGCGGCGGCCCAGGCCGTCGAAGACACCAAGTCGGATGTGGGCTGGGGCAGCCAGATCCGCTCCTATGTGCTGGACCAGTCACGCGTAAAGGATTTGCGCAGCAATATTGAAAGCTCCAATCCCGGTGCCATTCTCGACGGCGATATCGATGCGTTCATCGAAGCCTCGCTGAAGATGGGTTTGTAAACACAGCACCGATATTCTGTGTCATCGCTGTACGAGCCGGATGACACAGCAGAAAAATGGCCTTGCCAAGGTAAAAAGACATGAGTGAACAGCCACAACATCCCGAAGTAGCCGTCGACGTCAACAAGCTGATTGCCGAGCGCAAAAGCAAACTGGCTGAACTGCGTGCTGCGCAGGCCATTCCTTTTCCCAACGATTTCCGCCGTGATGCGCTGGCGCTGGATCTGGTGGCACGTTTTGGAGAAATGGATAACGAAGCCCTGGAAGCGGACAAGCAGTATTTCTCGCTCGCCGGCCGCATCATGCTCAAGCGCATCATGGGCAAGGCCAGCTTCACCACGATCCAGGACATGTCCGGTCGTATCCAGCTCTATATTTCCAAAGAGGCGATTGGTGAAGACACCTACAATGCTTTCAAGAAATGGGATATGGGCGACATCGTCGGTACCCGTGGTTATGTCTTCAAGACCAAGACCGGCGAGCTGTCCATTCATGTCGAAGAGCTGCGCCTGCTGACCAAGGCCTTGCGGCCGTTGCCGGACAAATTCCACGGCATGGCCGATCAGGAAATGAAGTATCGCCAGCGCTATGTCGACCTCATCGTCAATGAAGATACGCGCAAGACGTTTCGTATCCGCTCGCAGGTGATTGAAGGTATCCGCCGCTTCATGGCCGGGCGTGATTTCATGGAAGTGGAAACCCCCATGATGCACGTGATTCCCGGCGGAGCGGCGGCCAAGCCCTTCAATACGCATCACAATGCGCTGGATATGCCGCTGTTCCTGCGTATTGCCCCCGAGCTTTACCTCAAGCGTCTGGTGGTGGGGGGCTTCGAGCGCGTGTTCGAGATCAACCGCAATTTCCGCAACGAAGGGGTGTCGGCACGCCACAATCCCGAATTCACCATGATCGAGTTCTATCAGGCCTATGCGGATTATCGCGACCTGATGGACCTGACCGAGGACATGCTGCGCACACTGGCCGAGGACATTCTCGGCAAAACCGAAGTGGAGTATCAGGGTGAGTTCTACGAGTTCGGCCAGCCTTTCGCGCGCCTGTCGATGGTGGATTCGATTCTCAAATACAACCCCGAGCTGACGCGTGAGCAGCTCTGGGATCGTGAGCAGGCAGAAGCGATCATTCGCAGAAAACTGAAGATGGACGTGAAATCCATCTGGGGTGTGGGCAAGCTGCACACCATTATTTTTGAAGAAACCGTGGAAACACAGCTGCGCCAGCCCACCTTCATTACCGAGTACCCGGCCGAAGTCTCGCCACTGGCACGGCGCAATGATGACAACGAGTTCATCACTGACCGCTTCGAGTTCTTTATCGGCGGGCGTGAAATTGCCAACGGCTTCTCCGAGCTGAACGACCCGGAGGACCAGGCCGAGCGTTTCCACCAGCAGGTTCGGGAAAAGGATGCCGGCGACGACGAAGCCATGCACTATGACGCGGACTATATCCGTGCGCTGGAATACGGCCTGCCGCCGACAGCGGGTGAGGGCATCGGCATTGACCGTCTGGTGATGCTGTTTGCCAATGCCCCCAGCATTCGTGATGTCATCCTCTTCCCGCATATGCGGCCCGAAGTCCTGTAAGCAGCGGGGCTTGCGTAAAAAAGGCGACCTTGGGTCGCCTTTTTTACGGGCGGGATCTGGTATCGCGGGCAGGGCGGGCGCATTCTCCGGGACTTTGCCGGCCCGCCCGCGGCATCAGGCAGCCCGGTCAAGCGATGCTGCCCATAGTTGCCTACCATCGCTGCATCCTGTGCTCTGCTGACGCAGGGTGTTCCGACTTTGAGGGAATAATAATGAAAACAACAAAACCGCTTTTTCACCACATGGGCAGGATCGCTGCATCCGGTGTCCTGATGCTGGCCGCTGCTGTTGCCGGTGCAGCCAGTACCGCCACAGTTAATGGCGTCAGCATTGTTATTCCGACGGCCGCTGAATTTGAAAAAGCCACCGGTATCAAGCCGCTGGACAAGCCGCTTAATATCCGTGTCTGTATTTTTGACCCGGTCGGCAACAGCGGCCCCGCCATGCAGTATGCCAAGGACATGGTGCTGCAGGCCAAGCGCTGGAATGTCTTTCTTGATATCAGGGCCTATACCGACGAGCGTATTGCTGCCGAGGATTTCAAGGCAGGACAGTGTGATGCGGCGGCGATTTCCACGTTCCGCGCCAAGCAGTTCAATAAATTCATCGGCAGTCTGGATTCGGTCGGCGGCTTGCAGGATTACGCGCAGGTACGCACCGCCATGAATGTGTTGTATACCAACCCCAAAGTGGCTCCGCTGATGATTGAAGGGCCATACCAGATTGGTGGCGTGGTGCCGCTGGGTGCGGTCTACGTGATGGTGAATGACCGCAGCATCAATTCGATTGAAAAGGCGGCCGGAAAAAAAGTCGCGGTGCTGGACTTTGACAAGTCCCAGGCCAAGATGGTGCAGCAGCTTGGTGCGCAACCGGTGGCATCGGACATGACCAATTTTTCCGGCAAGTTCAATAATGGCCAGGTGGATATCATTGCAGCGCCTGCCATTGTCTTTCGTCCACTGGAGCTTTATCGCGGACTGGGCGACAAGGGCGGCATATTCCGGATTCCGCTGGCCATGATGTCGGGTTCGGTGGTGTTTCGCCGCGAGAAGTTTCTCAAGGAAGTCCCCGATCTGGATGACAAGCTGCAGAAAATCCGCAACTTCGTCATCACTTATCTGGATCAGGCCTACGCCCTGATTGATTCGGTGGAGAAAGACATTCCGGAGCGCTACTGGATGGATCTCAGCAAGGAAGACAAGGACAAGTATTTCCGCATGATGCGTGAGGCCCGTCTGCAGCTGACCCAGGATGGTACCTATGATCCGCGCATGATGGCCCTGCTCAAGAAGGTGCGTTGCAAGCACGATCCTTCAAATTACGAGTGCTCGTTGAAGGACGAGTAATCCGGTTGGGGCCCGGGCTCCCGGTACCTGCATTAAAAAATTCGCGGTCGGCAGACGGAGTCCTTCATGCAGCGTTTTGTTTTTCTTCTGCTGGCCACGCTGCTGGCAGTCAATGCAGCCGCTGCTCCACGGACGGGAGCGCCGGCGCCGGTGCTTGCCGCTACCTTGCTCAATGGCGATCACTACACGCTCACGCAGAGTCAGGGGCGCGTGGTGCTGGTGACGTTCTGGGCAACATGGTGCTCACCTTGCGTGCAGGAAATGCCCGAGCTGGACCGGCTTTACCGGACCTATCATGCGCAGGGGCTGGATATTCTCGGCGTCAGTGTCGATGATCCTGCCGATCTCGCCAAAGTGCGTGATTTCACCCGCAGCCTGCATTACCCGATTGCCGCGCAGGCCGACGTGGACGCCAAAGGCTATGGCCGCATCTGGGCCGTGCCCCTGCTGTTCGTGATTGACCGCCATGGCGTGTTGCGTGAAGACGGCTGGCCCGGTCTCAGGGAAAAGGATTATCCGAAACTCGAACAGATGGTGAAAACCCTGCTGGCAGAAAAGCCGTAGAAAATCCTGACCCTCATGAAAAAGGCCGTCGCAATGACGGCCTTTTTCATGAGGGTGGAATCTCAGCGCAGGCTGAAGCTCAAGCCCACAGACGCATTCCAGCGCGGAGCCAGTTGCAGGCCGTTCACCTGCTGGTACAAGGGCGCTTGCACAAAACTGTACACGTTCAGGTTTTTGCCAAGGTTCACGCTGATGCCGGGGCTGACATAAAGCGAGCGACCGCCGCTGTTGACGGCATCGGCGTTGGCACCGCCGTCGGCGCGGCGCTCGAGCGCATTCAGCTGCAACAGCGGCGTCACGCGATCAAGCGACATGTAGCGCAGGCCACCGTTCGCGGTATAGACATTGCCGGGGCGGAAATCATCGTGCGTACGCACGGCGGCCTGGGCCAGGGCCTGGGCATACCAGTCCCAGTCGCGGTTGAGGCTGCCAAAACGGAAACCGCCGAGGAGCAGATCGGTGCTGCCGCTGCCGGGCTGCAGGCTGCGATCGAGCAGTTCGCCCTGCTGCGGGCCGCCGTTGAAAAGGAAGTCATCGCGACCGGTAGGCAGCTTCACGCCAAACAGCAGGCCGGTGTCGCCGTCGTCGCTGAATCCCTGATAGCGGCCTACCAGCTTGATGTCACCGGGACTGCGCGTGTGCGAGGTGGAGATGTCACTGTCGCCGGGGGCAATGGTGCTGTGTGAACGATCAAGATAGGGCAGGAGCAGACTGACACCCCATGCCTTGTTGATGTTGTAGCCGAGCGTGAGCGTGGTGTAGCGGTTGGTGCTGCGCTGTTCGACTTCATCCGCGCCCGGCACGACGGGTGCCATAGCGGAGCGGGTGCCACTGCGCAGGGCTGTCTGGTCAATGAAATCGTAACGCAGGTCCACGCTCATGCCGGGCTTCGAGCTCATGCCCTGGCTGACCCAGTCGGAGCTCAGGGTGCAGCCGCAGCTTGAGCAGGCCATTGCAGTAACGGGAAGCGCAGAGAGGGAAAGCAGACTGAGGGCAACAGCAGTAAGACGCATGAATGATTTCCGGTGTTTTAAAGCCGGCATTCTACGCAACCATGCTTTAGTCGCACTGTGACAAAGTGTCGCAGTACGGGGATGACTGTTTTCATTTTTCAGGTTTTGATGCCGAGGCGCAGATACACAAAGTTCAGCAGCCAGATGGGACCGACCAGAAGGAATAACAGATCCTTGAAAAAAGAAGGCTTCTTGCCCTCGACGTTGTGCCCGTAGAACTGGCCAATCCATGCCAGCACAAACAGTGTTGCCGAGATGAGCAGGATGTGCGGAATCACACTGATCAGCCCCAGCATGGCGGCGGTCAGTGCCAGCATGCCGGTCGCCAGCGATATCGAGAGTGGAATATAAAAAGCCATGGCGACAGCCAGGCCAGCCACGGCTGCCCAGGGCTGCAGCGCAAACAGCGCACCGAAGACGCAAAAATAAATGACGGGTACGCAAATCCAGTGGATGGTTTTGTTCACCGGGTTGCGGTGCGACTCGCTGTATTCATCCAGCCAGGCATTCAGGTTTTTCATCCGTTATCTCCGCATGCTTTTTCTTGTCGGTGTTGCGCAGGGCCAACCATGCCCGGGCAAAACCGCAAAATCAAGCACGAACGTCCCATATTGAGTGCGGTGACGATGACCGGCCGTGGGCGGGCGTGCCTGGCGGGCGAGCTGATGCTTCCGGCAGGAAGTGCCGGGACAGAAAGGCTTTGTTTAACGCGTTTTATTTCTTCAGCGTAATCAGCAGGACCCCGGTCAGTACCAGCACCGTTCCTGCTCCCTGCAGCCAGCCCAGGGTTTCTCCCAGTACGGCATAGCCAAGATAGAGTGTGGCTACGGGGCCGACAGCGCCAATCAGGGCGGCACGGCTGGCACCGATGCGGCGTATGCCGTTGGTCAGCATGGTCGCCGGCAGCACCGTGCAGACAATGGCCAGCGTCACACCGAGACCCAGCACGCGGGGACTGACCTGCAGCGCGGAAAACGGATTCACCAGCAGAAAGTGCAGCATGCAGCAAAAGCAGGAAATGCTGAGGGCGATGCCGGTGAAGCGGTTGGCACCGATGCGATTGATCATCTCGCCTGATCCCACGAGATAGATGGCGTAGGAAAGGGCGCTGCCAAAGACCAGTGCCATGCCGAGGCCGAGGTGCGCGGAGGGATGATGCACGTCCTGCCAGACCACGAGCGCCATGCCGATATAGCTCAGCAGGATGGCCAGCCACGTCGTGCGGCCCGGCGGCCGTTTCAGCACAAAGGCAGTGATGAGGACGGTTAATGTCGGATAGAGAAACAGCACGAGGCGTTCAAGGCCGGCGCTGATGTATTGCAGGCCGAGAAAATCCAGCAGCGATGCCAGGTAGTAACCGCCGAAGCCGAGCAGGAAAAGCACGAACCAGTCGCGCCGTGTCAGCGTCACGGCTTTCTCGCTGCGTCCAGCCAGAAAAACCATGAACAGGAAAAAGGGCAGGGCGAAGACCATGCGCAACGTGAGCAGGGTGACGGCGTCCACGGTCTCCTGATAGGCCAGCTTGATAAAGATGGACTTGGTGGAAAACAGGATGGCGGATGCCAGTACCAGCAGGATGCCAGTCAGCCGGGCATGTGACGCGGCAGGTAAAGAAGAGGGTGAGGACATGGGCAGGCAAGCACGGAAATACTCCGGGCACGCATTTAGCCTGCTCCGGTACGGTTTCAGCAAGCCTTGCGGCCATGATTGTGCAACCCCGGCAAATTCTTTGTCCGGTCAGGTACTTGTGTGACTGTCGCGAGTGCGCTAGCGGGCGTTTTTGACGGCTCCGGCGGGGGCTGAAAAAAGTAAAGAAATTGACCGGCGGGTACTCACATTGCCGTTAGCCCTGCATTACAATCGCGGGCCTTTATGCCCACAAGGTTTGTACTTTGGGGCTCAGGTCTGGCTTCCTGCAGGATGCAGTGCAGTACAGACATTTCAGATTTACCGACAAGCCAAGGTGAGGGTTGACCATGCAAATTGGGATTCCAGCCGAAATCCTTGCGGGCGAAACTCGCGTCGCTGCGACACCGGAAACGGTGAAAAAGTTCGTCACGCTGGGCTACAAGCTGGTCGTACAGAAAGGTGCCGGTGTTGCATCGTCCTGTATCGACAAAGCCTATGAAGAAGCCGGCGCTACCATTGCCGCCACTGCCGCCGAAACCTATCAGGATTCGGACGTGGTGCTGAAGGTGGCCGCTCCCAGCGCAGAAGAGGTATCCCTGATCAAACAGGGCGCCATCGTGCTGGCGGCTTTCGCTCCACACCAGAACGAGAATCTTGAGGCCTATGCGGCTCGCGGTCTCACCTGTGTGGCGATGGAACTGATTCCGCGTATTACGCGCGCGCAGAGCTCCGACATTCTTTCCTCGCAAGCCAATCTCGCCGGTTACAAGGCGGTGTTGCTGGCCGCCAATGAATACGCGGGCATGTTCCCGATGATGATGACGGCTGCGGGCACCATCAAGCCGGCTCGCGCCGTGATTCTCGGTGTGGGCGTTGCCGGTTTGCAGGCGATTGCCACGGCCAAGCGTCTTGGGGCGGTGGTGGAAGCCTCCGACATGCGTCCTGCGGCGAAAGAGCAGGTCGAGTCGCTGGGCGGAAAATGGCTCGATGTGCCGATGTCCGATGAAGAAAAAGCCAAGGCTTTGGGCACGGGCGGTTACGCCTGGGTGCCGTCAGCGGAATACGTGCGTGATCAGGCCATCATCGTCGACAAGGCCGTGTCTGCTGCCAGTGTGGTGATTACCACGGCACAGATTCCGGGTCGTCGCGCTCCTGTTCTGGTGAAAGCCGAGACAGTGGCCAAGATGAAGCCGGGCGCCGTGATTATCGATATGGCCGTGAGTTCCGGCGGCAACGTCGAAGGCTCGAAGCTCGATGAAATCGTGGTCACTGAAAACGGCGTGAAGATTGTCGGTATCGGCAATATTCCGGCGCTGATTGCCACGGAAGCCTCCGCGCTTTATGCCCGCAACCTGATCAACTTCCTGCAGCCCCAGCACGACAAGGAATCGCAGAGCCTCAAGCTCAATCGCGATGACGACATGGTCAAGCCGACGCTTATCGTCGACGGCGGCCAAGTGCTGTACAAGAAGCCCAACTAAGGAGCGATCGAGATGAACGAAACCGTCGCCCAGGTCTCCACGCAGGTCGCTGACGTTGCTCAGCATGCTGCTGGCGTACCCTTCGTCAACGTCTTCACCGTGTTCGTGCTCGCGATTTTCGTGGGTTACTACGTGGTGTGGAGCGTGACACCTGCCCTGCACACACCGCTGATGGCGGTGACCAATGCGCTGTCCGGCATCATCGTCGTCGGCGCCATGCTGCAGACGGTGTATTTCAATGGCGAAATCACCGCAACCACCGTGCTCGGTGCCGTTGCCGTGTTTCTGGCATGCATCAACATCTTCGGTGGCTTTGCCGTCACCGGACGCATGTTGGACATGTTCAAGAAAAAGAAGAAGTAAGGAGCCTATCAATGGAAAATCTCGCGCAATACGCGGACTGGGCTTATCTGATTGGCGCCATCCTCTTCGTTCTGGCTCTGCGCGGCCTGTCATCGCCCGCTTCTGCCATCATGGGTAACCGTTACGGCATGATCGGCATGGCCCTGGCTGTGGCCGCTACTTTTGTCGTGGTCGGCAGCCTTAATGGCGGCGCCATTGTACTCAAGCCGGCCTACGTCCTGATTCTCGGCGCCATGGTGCTGGGTGCCGGTCTCGGTATTTATCGCGCACGCACCGTGCCGATGACGCAGATGCCGGAAACAGTCGCCATGATGCATTCGCTGGTCGGCCTCTCGGCGGTTCTGATTGCCGTCGCTGCCGTGCTGAATACCTCCAGCCACCATGATGCCGTGCACCGTTTCGAGCTTTTCGTGGGCTGCTTCGTCGGTGCCATCACCTTCACCGCCTCCGTGTTTGCCTACGGCAAGCTGGCGGCGAAGAAGTGGGCCAAATCGATGAAAGGCGGCTGGATCAAGCCGGTGCAGGTCGTGCTCGCGCTGGGCATGCTGGGTTTTGGTGCCGGTTACTTCTTCACCGAAGGCATGAACTACTTCTACGCCATGACGGCGTGTGCGCTGGTGCTGGGCTATTTCTGGATTGGCCCGATCGGTGGTGGCGACATGCCGGTGGTGGTGTCGCTGCTGAACTCCTTCTCGGGGTGGGCGGCTGCCGGTATCGGCTTCACCCTGAACAACTCCATGCTGATCATCGCCGGTTCGCTGGTAGGTTCCTCCGGCGCTATCCTGTCCTATGTGATGTGCCGTGCCATGAACCGTTCGCTGTTCAACGTGCTGTTCGGCAGTTTTGGTGCAGCAGCTGCCGGCCCTGCAGCCGGTGACGGCAAGGAAAAGAACTACAAGACCGGTTCTGCCGATGACGCTGCTTTCATGATGGGCAATGCCGATTCCGTGGTGATTGTGCCCGGCTACGGCATGGCACAGGCTCGCGCACAGAATGCCGTGAAAGAACTTGGCGACCTGCTCAAGGAAAAAGGCGTGAAGGTCAGCTACGCGATTCATCCTGTGGCCGGCCGCATGCCGGGTCACATGAACGTGTTGCTGGCAGAAGCCGATGTGGCCTATGACGACGTCAAGGAAATGGACGAGATCAACTCTGATTTCGCTTCCACGGATGTGGTGCTGATCATTGGTGCCAACGACGTGGTGAATCCTGCCGCCAAGAATGATCCCAGCTCGCCGATTTACGGCATGCCGATTCTCGAGGCCCAGCGTGCCCGCAGCATCATGGTGATCAAGCGCTCCATGAGCACGGGTTATGCCGGTCTTGATAACGACATTTTCTACATGGACAAGACCATGATGATTTTCGGCGACGCCAAGAAAGTGGCCGAAGACATTCTCAAGAGTCTGAGCGGCAGCGGTCACTGATCGTTACTGCTTTTAAAAAGGCGCCTTCGGGCGCCTTTTTTATTGGGCGTTGTTTATTTACTTGCTGGGTTTGCGCGGCCTCGGCATTTGCTTGCCGCTTGCGACCGAAGGAAGTCTCGCGGGATCTGGGAGTGCGGAGATTTACGCACTGGCTGGGCTAACGGTAATGTGCTTCGACCTGGTTGCTTCGGTTGTTTATTTATAAGGGCGGTGCGCCCTGCGTGCGGGCCTCACTTTCTTTTGTCGCAAAAGAAAGTAAGCCAAGAAAGGCGACCCCTGCGGGGAGCCTGGGGAAGCGAACTCTTATGACCGCGGCTTTCTTATTTGTTGTCGTGTGGGCGTAGCTGGTTTCATTTATTTCTTTGAAAGACTTATGGATAAACCCCTCCGTAGATTGGGCGGACGCATGCAGCCTAACAGGCAATCTCCATCGACATAGACTACAGCAGCTCTTCGGCAGGCTCAGGACGAACCTAGCTGGATGGTGTTTGCCCCCTTGGCATCAATCAGTCAGAGGCAGAGAATCAGGCCTCTTTAATAGTCCTCTGCCAGGAGATGATCATGGCTTTTACGGCGTACGATGCTTCCGTTCCGGTGTTCCAGCAGATGCTGAAAAACCTTTCCGCCCTGCTGGTGAAAGCAGAAGAACATGCAGCGGAAAAAGGAGTGGATATCAACGCTTTGCTTGATGCGAGGCTGGCGCCCGACATGTTTCCCTTCAGCAAGCAGATCCAGATCGCCACCGATCATGCCAAGGGCGCTTGTGCGCGTTTGGCCAGCGTGGAAATTCCCCGCTATGAAGACACGGAAAAAACCGTGGCGGAATTGCAGGCTCGTCTGCAGAAGACCCTGGATTTTATTGCAACGTTCAAGCCGGAGCAGTTCGCTGGTGCCGAAGCGCGTGACATCAGGCTGGTCTTTCCCTGGGCGACCTATGATTTCACGGGACAGCGTTATCTGACGTACTGGGCGCTGCCCAATTTCTTTTTCCACGTCACCACGGCCTATAACATCCTGCGTCATCAGGGTGTGCCGGTTGGCAAGGCGGATTTCCTCGGGCAGTAATGGCATCGATACTGTTAAACACAACTCATTAAAAAAGGCGCGATATTCGCGCCTTTTTTATGGGGTTCGCGGCTGTGGCCGCAGGCAGGAAGGGAATTACTTCACCTTCATGCCGGGTGTTGAACCCGCATCCGGCGACAGGATGAAAATGTCGGCGCCGCCGGGGCCGGCTGCCAGCACCATGCCTTCAGACATGCCGAACTTCATTTTGCGCGGTGCCAGGTTGGCGACCATGATGGTCAGGCGCCCGACCAGTTTCTCGGGTTCCGGGTAGGCACTCTTGATGCCGGCAAAGACATTGCGGGTTTTTTCTTCGCCGATATCCAGGGTCAGTTGCAGCAGCTTGTCGGCGCCCTGCACATGCACGGCATTGACGATTCTGGCCACGCGCATGTCGATCTTCACGAAATCATCAATCGTGATTTCCGGCGCCAGCGCTTCTGGTGCCACTGCGGTCACGGCAGCCGCCGGTACGGCATCGGCCGTTGCCTCCAGATGTTCCTTTGAGGCTTCCACCATGGCATCGACCTTTTCCTTCTCCACGCGCGTCATCAGGGGTGTGAAGCTGTTGATGGCATGATCCAGCAGCAATTGCTGGCGCGATGCCCAGTCGAGACTCTGCATATTGAGGAATTCACGACTGGCTTCGGCCATGGCGGGCAGAATGGGCGCGAGATAAACCAGCAGCTGCCGGAAGAGGTTGAGGCCGACGGAGCAGACCTCGTGCACTTCCTGCTCGCGGCCCTCAAGCCTGGCCAGTGCCCAGGGTTTTTTCTCGTCGATATACTGGTTGGCACGGTCGGCCAGCGCCATGATTTCACGCACGGCACGGCCAAAGTCGCGGTTCTCGTAATGCTGGGCAATGCTGTCGCCGGCAAGGATGAATTCCTGCACCAGGGCGGTTTCAGCACAGCCGGCGCTGAGCCGGTTGTCGAATTTCCTGGCAATGAAGCCGGCGCAGCGACTGGCGATATTCACCACCTTGCCGACCAGATCCGAATTCACGCGGGCGGTGAAGTCTTCCAGGCTGAGATCAATGTCTTCTACGGTGCCGGACAGTTTGGCGGCGAAGTAGTAGCGCAGGTATTCCGGATTGAGCTGCTCAAGATAGCTGCGTGCCTTGATGAAGGTGCCACGGGATTTCGACATCTTCTGGCCGTTCACGGTGAGAAAGCCGTGGGCAAAAATGGCGTTGGGTTTGCGGTAGCCGGCACCTTCGAGCATGGCCGGCCAGAACAGGGCGTGGAAATAAACGATGTCCTTGCCGATGAAATGGTAGAGCTCGGTGCGGCTGTCGGCAGCCCAGGCTTCTTTCCAGTCACGTCCGGTTTTCTCGCAAAGGTTGCGCCAGCTGGCGATATAGCCGATGGGGGCATCCACCCAGACATAGAAATATTTTCCCGGTGCATCCGGAATTTCGAAACCGAAATAGGGGGCGTCGCGGGAAATATCCCAGTCATTGAGGCCGGACTCGAACCACTCGTCGAGCTTGTTGGCGACTTCGGGTTGCAGGCGGCCGGATCTCTCACGGTCCTGCAGGAAGCCGGCAAAGTCCGGCAGCTTGAAGAAATAATGCTCGGATTCCTTCATCACTGGTGTGGCGCCGGAAATGGTGGAGCGCGGATTTTTCAGCTCGGTCGGCGAATACGTGGCACCGCAGACTTCGCAGGAATCACCGTACTGGTCCTTGGCGCCGCATTTCGGGCAATCACCCTTGATGAAGCGGTCGGCCAGAAACATCTGTTTTTCCGGATCAAAAAGCTGGTGTATCGGGCGGGTGGCGATATGGCCGGCGTCACGATTCTTCAGGTAAATCTGTGCAGACAGCTCGCGGTTTTCTTCCGAATGCGTGGAATGGTAATTGTCAAAACGGATATGAAAGTCGGCAAAGTCGCGCTCGTGATCGGCCTTTACGTTGGCGATCTGCGCTTCCGGGGTGACGCCGTTTTGCTGTGCCTTGAGCATGATGGCGGTGCCGTGCGCATCGTCGGCGCAAACATAATGTATGTCGTGGCCACGGGATTTCTGGAAGCGTACCCAGATGTCGGTCTGGATGTATTCCACCAGATGGCCGAGATGGATGGGCCCGTTGGCATAGGGCAGGGCACTGGTGACGAGAATGCGGCGGCGATCACTCATGGCGGACAAAGGGCTCAATCCTGGAAAGGGCGTAAATATACCGGAAAAGAGGCGGCTTTCGTGGGCTTTATGGTGGACGGTCGCCATGACTTTCAGGGCGGGGTGCCGGTCTTAACGGCCAGGAGCATGATCCCGGAATGCGGCAGTTTGCAGCGGCATGGACGACAGTGGCAGTGACCGATGCGGCTCCCACAAACCGGCAAACCGGGCTACGATACGCCCCCCGATATTCCGTTGCTTTCGAGAGCCCGCCGTGATTGATGTTGCCACCGTAAAAGAGGCGCTGGGCCGTATTCAGGACCCCCTGCTGGGCCGCACGCTCGATGAGCTCGGCTGGCTGGACAAGGTTGCCCTGCAGGGCGATGACACGGTGTTGCTGGATCTGGCGCCGAGCTATGCCGGTGCCGGTGGTGAATTGCGTCCGTTGTTGCTGGCAGCACTGGCACCGCTGGGGGTTGATCAGCTCGGGATGCGTGAGCGGCCCGTGATTCCTCGCGTGCGTGCGCAGGGCGGATTGCCGGGTCTTGAGCGGGTGAAGAACATCATCGCTGTGGCCTCGGGCAAGGGCGGCGTCGGCAAATCCACGACGGCGGTGAACCTGGCGCTGGCGCTGGCGGCCGAAGGTGCCCATGTCGGCATTCTCGATGCCGACATCTATGGCCCCAGTCAGCCCATGATGCTGGGCATTGCTCCGGGAACCAAACCAGGTGTGCATGACAATGCCTGGTTCGTGCCGATTGTTGCCCATGGTATCGAGGCCATGTCGATCGGCTTCCTGCTCGATGGCGACAATACGCCGGTGGTCTGGCGCGGGCCCAAGGCGACGGGAGCGCTGATGCAGTTGCTGCAGCAAACGCAGTGGAGCGATCTCGATTTCCTGATCATTGACATGCCGCCGGGGACCGGTGATATCCAGCTCACCCTGGCGCAAAAAGTGCCGGTGGCCGGTGCCGTGATTGTCACCACGCCACAGGATATTGCGCTGCTGGATGCCAAAAAAGGTATCGAGATGTTCCGCAAGGTGGAAATTCCGGTGCTGGGTGTCGTCGAAAACATGGCCCTGCATATCTGCACCAGTTGCGGCCATGCCGAGCATATTTTTGGCAGCGGCGGCGGCGAGCGCATAGCGCGGGATTACCAGACGACGCTGCTCGGTGCCTTGCCGCTGGATCTGCGTATTCGCGAGCAGGCGGACAAGGGCCGACCGACCGTGGTGGCCGATCCTGATGGCGAGATTGCCGGTATTTACCGCCATATTGCACGTCAACTGGGGGCGGCTGTTGCAACGGCCGCGCAGCTGGATCTGAAGAAAAATCCGACAATTGTTTTTGAGTAGCAGCCGGCGCTATGGGCGGGTTTCTGCGCAGTGAAAATTTTGGCTATTGGGGAATAAAGCATGAGCATCAAGGCAGACAAGTGGATACGCCGCATGGCGGAGCAGCACGGCATGATCGAACCTTTTGAGCCGGGTCAGGTGCGTGTCGCCAACGGCGAGAAGATTATTTCCTACGGTGTTTCCAGCTATGGCTATGACGTGCGCTGCTCACGCGAGTTCAAGGTCTTTACCAATGTCTATTCCGCCACGGTAGACCCCAAGGCGTTTGATGAAAAAAGCTTTGTCGATATTCACTCGGATGTCTGCATCATTCCGCCCAACTCCTTTGCACTGGCGCGCACGGTTGAGTATTTCCGCATTCCGCGCAGCGTGCTGACCATCTGCCTCGGAAAATCCACCTATGCGCGCTGCGGCATCATCGTCAACGTGACGCCTCTGGAGCCGGAATGGGAAGGGCATGTCACGCTGGAGTTTTCCAATACCACCAATCTGCCGGCAAAGATTTATGCCAATGAGGGCGTGGCGCAGATGCTGTTTTTCGAGTCGGATGAAGTCTGTGAAACGTCCTATAAGGATCGTGGCGGAAAGTATCAGGGCCAGACCGGTGTTACCCTTCCGAAAGCCTGACCCGGATAACACCCATAAAAAAAGCGGCCTCCAAGCCGCTTTTTTTATGGGCTGAGTTATTTCCCGGCCGTTTTGTAGCTGGTCAACTCGATGGTATAGACCGCGCCATCATCATTCTGCACGACCTTGGCGGGCAGATAGTCAAAATCCCTGGCCAGCCAGAAGCTGGTGTGACGTTTGGGGTCGTTGTGCTTGCGGCTGACCTTGAGGACTTTCAGCTTGCCCATGGCCGTATCCAGGACTTCTTCGCCTTCGATCACGAAGGGCAGCGGTGCGATATCCTTGGGTGATCCCAGGAAATACGGGCCGGCCAGCTTGCCAAGATCCTTGAGGTCGCGCCGGATCTGGATTTCCAGATTCAGCGTATCCAGTGTGCCGGCTTGCAGGGGATAGATCGCATTGTCCTTGCCGTCACGCCGGCCTGTGGCGCTGCGTTTCTTCCAGTCAAAATCCACGCTGGATTTTTTCTTGATCATGAAAATCTTGCGATTCTGCGCATAGGCCAGTGGCGTCACGGTGCGGCCATCAAAGCGGAAGTCGCTGGTTTCGCTGGCGGTGGCCAGTGGTGCACTGGCAATAAACGTATAACGCCAGCTGTCGCCGCTCTTTTTTTCCAGGGTGCGGGTGGCGGTACCGGAAAGCTTGTTGTCGATATTGAAGCGGTAGCTGGCGGTAAAGGGGACAAGATCAAAGGCGTGCAGCAGGGGGGAGGCTGTCAGTAACAGGGTTCCCAGAAAAACGGCCATGCGCATTTCTTTCTCCTTGTCGGGCGATGGTTAGGGTTTTTGATGAAGTTGCAGTGGCTCTGGAATCGGACTGCCGTTGAAGAAGGGCCGGCCTTCGTGAAAAGTCAGTACACCCTCTGCCATCCAGACTAGCACTTGCGGATATAGCCGGTGTTCGCTTTTGTGTACGCGTTCAGTGAGGGTTTCTTCATTGTCACTGCGGAGCACGGGAACCACGCTCTGCGCGATTACCGGTCCGCCATCCAGTTCGGGGGTGACAAAATGCACGGAGCAGCCGTGTTCGGTATCACCGGCTTCCAGTGCGCGACGATGGGTGTGCAGGCCTTTGTATTTTGGCAGCAGCGAGGGATGAATATTGAGCAGGCGGCCTTCGTAATGTGTGACGAAATGGCGGCTGAGGATGCGCATGAAACCGGCCAGCACTACGACATCTGGTGACCAGGCGTCGAGTTGCTGCAGCATGGCGCGATCAAAGCTTTCGCGATCCGGAAAATCACTGTTGACCAGAACGGCAGTAGGAATGCCGGCTGCCTGTGCCCGAACCAGGCCGTAGGCATCAGCCTTGCTGGACAGTACGCCGCTGATTTCAGCATTCAGGATGCCGGCTTTTATGGCATCAATGATGGCCTGCAGGTTTGAGCCTGAGCCTGAAATCAGTACGGCGATTTTCAGCATCAACAATTATCCGGGCGATAGTGCAGTCACATTCGGCTGGTTGTGCAGCGGGCTGTTTAATTGAAAACAACCGTCGGCTCATCGTGTGTGGACGCAATGATTTCGCCCAGACGCCAGGCCTGTTCGCCGGCCGCGTTGAGCTGGGCAATGGCAGCATCGGCATTGCCTGCCGCCACCACGACCACCATGCCGACGCCGCAGTTGAAGGTGCGGTACATTTCAAAGCGTTCGACGCCGCCTTTTTCCTGCAGCCACTGGAATACCGGCGGCCAGGTCCAGGAGCTCTCATCGACGCGGGCATCAGCGCCTTCCGGCAGCACACGCGGCAGGTTGCCGGGCAGGCCGCCACCGGTAATGTGTGCCATGGCATGCACCGGCAAGCTTTCAATCAGTGCCAGCAGTGATTTCACATAGATGCGTGTGGGTGTCATCAGGACATCGGCCAGTACTTTGCCATCAAGGGTGCTGCCAAGATCAGCCCGGCTGACTTCAATGATCTTGCGGACCAGTGAATAACCATTTGAATGTACGCCGCTGGAGGCAACGCCGATCAGCACGTCACCGGCTTTGACCTTGGAGCCGTCAATGATTTCCGATTTTTCCACCACGCCGGTGCAGAAGCCGGCGAGATCGTAGTCTTCACCGTGGTACATGCCGGGCATTTCGGCGGTTTCACCGCCGACCAGTGCGCAGCCGGCCTGCAGGCAGCCCTCGCCAATACCGGTCACCACGGTAGCGGCGGTATCAATGTTGAGATGGCCGGTGGCGTAGTAGTCGAGAAAGAACAGGGGTTCGGCACCGCAGACCACAAGATCGTTGACGCACATGGCGACGAGATCAATGCCGATGCTTTCGTGCTTGTTGAGATCCAGCGCCAGCTTGAGTTTGGTACCGACGCCGTCAGTCCCGGAGACCAGCACCGGCTGGCGATAGCCTTCCGGGATTTCGCAGAGGGCGCCGAAGCCGCCAAGTCCGCCAAGGACTTCACGGCGCGCCGTTTTTTTGGCCACGCTTTTGATGCGCTCGACGAGGGCATCACCCGCATCGATATCAACTCCGGCATCTTTGTAGCTGAGTGAGGGCGAAGCAACGGCTGGGGTCTTCTGTTCGGACATGGCGGCGGGCACGGGATTGGGAATGAAGGGTGCGCATTATAGGGAAGCCGGGCGCTGGCCGCACGCATTTGCCACGCGTGCGCAGCTTTCGTAGTGTAGGCGCCTGTTTTTGCCGGATGATTTTCTGATGTGGCTCCGCATTTTCCTTTTATTGATGAGCTTGCTGGCCGGGTTTGCGCATGCCGACGAGGCTGCCAGCCGGCAATTGATGGCTGAGCTGCTGGCGCTGACGGGAACGGCTGCTGTTTTCGACAGTCCCCGGGTGCAGGCAGCTGTGGCGGACCCCATGCCCTTTCTCGGGGATGCCGTCGCTGCCCGCCGTGATCGCCTGCTGGCGGAGGCCGGATTCCGGCGCTGGCAGCCCCCTCGTGTGTGGCTGTTGCAGGCTCGCACCGACGCGGGCGTTGAGCATTGGGACAGTCTGGCGCCCGTGCTCGGCAAGGCGGTGCAAGGGCGAGGTTACAGCCTTGTTGATGCAGCGCCATTGCTCAACGCGGAAGAGGCAATTGCCTTCCTGGCTCCGGTCCCGGGCAACTTGCCTGCAAGCAGTCTGGCGCCCGGTAAGGAGCATCCGGGTCTGGCGGGACTATTGGCGGCTTATGGTGCTGATGTGCTGGTGGTGTTGCGGGGCAAGCAATGGGTGCTTTGGCATCCCGATTACCGGCGTCAGGGGCTGTTGCCGGGCGCCGGACTGGACCTGCTGCCGGATGTTCTGGCAGAGGCGGTAGCGGCAGAGCAGCAATGGCCGGAGGCGCGCGGGCGCGCTGTTGTGCAGGTGAACGGTGCCGGCAGGCTGGCCGATTTTGCCGGTGTGCAGGCAGCCTTGCAGGCATTGCCGGGGGGGCAGCAGGTGCAGTTGATCCGGGTCGGGCCCGGCCAGCTCTGGTTTGCCTTGTCGGCCCCGCAAGGTCAGGCGCTGGCAGTGGCGCTGGATGGAGAGTTGCGTTTGCCGGCTGCCCGGCAGAAGCCGGTGGCCTTGCCGTCGCTGGTGCGCGAGGCATATCGGCTGGCCTGTCCCTTGTTCCTGCGCTTGTGGCGGCCGGATGCGGCAGTGACAAAGTTGCCCGGGGCTCCGGTCTCCTCTGTACAATTGCCGGATGCACCGTCGCACCCTGTGCGGCCTCCCGCTGCGCCATTGGCGCCATCACTCCCCTGAAGGGATGTTTGCAAGGATGACCATGATTGACTCCCGTCCCTGGATGCTGCTGCTCTTTGCCGTAGTCTTTGCGGTTCTTTTTTACCTGCTGTCTCCCATCCTCATGCCTTTTGCCGCCGGAGCCCTGCTGGCTTATCTCGGCAATCCGCTGGTGCATCGTCTGGAGCGGCTGGGATTGCCGCGCAACTGGGCCGTGGGTCTGACCTTTTTCACGCTGCTCACTGGAGTAGCGGTGGCACTGGCCTTTTTGATTCCCATGCTGTGGAAGCAGTTCCTGTATGTGGAGGCCAAGCTGCCCACCCTGCTGCGCTGGTTCAATCGTGACGCCACCCCCTGGCTGGAAGGGCATCTGCACGTCGAGATCAATCGTATCGACATGGATCTGGTGACGGAGTGGCTTTCGGGTTACTGGAGTGATGCCGGCGCTGTCGCCGGCAATGTCCTGACGCGGGTGGCAGCTTCCAGCCTCAGTATTCTCTCGGTGCTGGGCATGGTGGGTCTGGTGCCGGTGGTGACTTTTTATCTGCTGCTGGACTGGGATGATCTGCTGCAGCGTATTCGTGACCTGTTGCCGCGGCATGTCGAGCCCCGCGTCAGTCAGCTGGCAGCGGAGTGCGACGAGGTGCTCGCAGCCTTCCTGCGCGGTCAGCTCATGGTGATGGTAGCCCTGGGCGTGATTTACTTCCTCGGCCTGCAAATCGTCGGTCTCAGGCTTGCCCTGATTATCGGCATGGCGGCGGGCCTTGGCAGCATCATTCCCTATTTCGGTTTTGCCATCGGTATTGTCGCGGCCACGGTAGCCGCAGTGATCCAGTTCGGCAGCTTTCAGGATGTGCTCAAGGTCTGGGCCGTGTTTGGCATAGGACAGGCGATTGAAGGCTGGATATTGCAACCCTACCTTGTGGGGGATCGCATCGGCCTGCATCCGGTGGCGGTGATCTTTGCCATCATGGCGGGGGGGCAGCTTTTCGGCTTTGTCGGCATGCTGCTTGCCTTGCCGGTGGCCGCCATCATCATGGTGCTGTTGCGCCATGGCCATACCCTCTATCAGCAAAGCCGTCTGTATCAGGGCGAGGTCGAGGCCAGCCGTATCATCACCGAGGATCACGATGCAAACGGCTGAGCAGTTGCTGCTGAATCTGCGGCCGCGACTGGATGCCCGTCTTTCTGATTTTGACGCCCCGTGTTATGCCGGCGTGCTGGCGGCTGCGGCGCAGTGGCTGGATGCTCCCGGTAGCCTGCTCTACCTGTACGGTGAGCCAGGCCATGGTCGCAGTCATCTGCTGGCGGCACTTTGTGCCGAGGCTGAGTCACGGGGACTGAGTGCCGTGCTGTTGCCGCTGTCCGAGCTTTGTCGTGACGAGCCGGCCATGCTGTCCGGTCTGGAGGGGCAGGACCTGATTGCCTGTGATGATATCGAGGCGATTGCCGGTAATGCGGCCTGGGAGGAGGCGCTGTTCCATCTCTTTAACCGGGCACGCATGAACGGCTGTCGGCAGGTTTTTTCAGCAGAACATATGCCTGCCCGCTGCGGGATTCAGTTGCCGGATCTGGTGTCACGCCTGGCGCAGGCGCCGGCGTGGGCACTGGACCTGCCGGATGACGCCAGTCGCCTGGCGCTGGTCGAGGCCTCGGCACAACGACGAGGCCTGCTGATGGAACCGGAGGTGCTGCGTTATCTGGTTTTGCGGGCACCACGTGAACCGGGGCGCTTGCTGGCGCTGCTGGAGCATCTGGACCGGGGATCGCTGATTGCAGGCCGCCGTCTGACTATTCCTTTTATACGGCAGACGCTGGAAATGGACGGTTCGGCGTATCAGGCCGGCCGCTGAGGCGCCTTGCCGGGCTGGCGCTGGTATGCGAAAGTACGGCCGCCGATCGCGCAGACTGATAACAAAAAGCTACAGCCTCATTTTGTGGCGCGCGGTTACTATGGATTTGGTCATCTGCTTCGCTCGGATGCGCCGCCAAAACTAGAACAAAAAAACAGCAGAATCATTCAGGAGAGCACCTCCATGTCATGGCCCCGGGGAAGCCTTCTCGCCGCGCTTCTCGTCCTTTCTGTCCCGCTGGCCAGTGCCGATACCATCACGGTTAATACCATCACGGATGACGACGCTGTCAATTCCCTGTGCTCGTTGCGTGAGGCGGTTGAGTATTTCAACCAGAGCAAGCCAACGGCTGGTTATCAGGGCTGTGTGGCCGTTACTGGCACCACTGGCAATGCCGGTGGTGTCGATATTATTACTCTGGCATCGGATGCTGCTCATCCTTACCTGATTTCCAGTCCGATCTATGTTCACCGCAACGTGACAATTAACGGCGCCGGCGCTACCGGTGAGACACGCACCCTGATCAAAACCACAGGCTCGAATCGGGCTTTTGTTTTCTATGACAAGCCCACGTTCAATGCTGCTCCTTGCGGGCTGGCTTCGCCCGCCACGTGCTCTGCCAGCGGCGCCCCCCAGTTATCGGCCTCTTCCGATACCGGAGTAGTGGGAGACTTTCTCACCAGTGATAACACGCCTGAGTTTTCTGGCACCGTTAGCGTACCGCCGCCTGATGATGTTAGTGGTCCAGTAGTAACGGTGAGCGGTACAGACACCACTGTTACCACTACTACTACCGTGTACCACACCCTGGTTATTCTTTATCAGACCAGCGCGGCAAATGTGACGCCGGTTAATGTGGGCGCAGTGGATGTGAGCAGACTCGCCAATCCGACGGGGCAGTGGACTGCTTCGACTAGTGCTTTGCCTGTGGGTGACCAGAATATTTTCTACACCACGCAGCAATTCTCGGTAATAACCCAGCATAAAGTTGTTAATACAATTCCCATCGTGCCGGATGCTGTCAGTTTTGGTCCTCTTCTGGCCGAAAGTGCAGCTAGTCCTGCTACGAAAATCCGCATTTATACAGCTTCCATCAATCAGGCCTTGGCATTAAACCAGCTTGATCTGGAAGGCTGCGTGCTGGTTGCCGCAGTGGATTGCTCGGCCTCAGCAGATGTCAGGCGGCCTGCTATCGGTGAATATACCGATACGGATACCGGCTTGCCTTATCATTATGATGTGACGGGTACTGCAGGCAACGGCGGCATTATTTATGGCACCGGTGATTTGACGCTCACCAACATGATTGTGCACGGTGGCCGCGCCAGTGTTGGCGGGGCTGTTTATGTGGGGGCTGCTGGTGCGCTCAAGTTAAGCACGACGGAAGTGCGTGACAACACGGCCGGTCATGGTGCAGGGCTTTATGTTGCGCGTAATTCCTTGATCGTGAGCCAGAGTCTTCTGACGGCTAACACCATTGCAAGCGCTGACCCTGGTGCTGCCGTTGTCGAGGTAAGCAGTGCGGTCTCTCCTCCTGGCGGAGCGGTAGTGATCGAAAACTCGACACTTTCCGGTAATGCAGGTGTGGCGCTTTCATTGCTGGCAAACTCCACTGTTAATTCGTCTACCATCGTTCTCAATCAGGGCGGGATCAACTTTAATGGCGCGAATGTGGTTGTCTACAATTCTGTAGTCGCGGGTAATCCAGACAAGTTTCCTGCTTCTGCAACCGCAACGGACTGCAAGAATTTGCCGGTAACACCGGACTTCAGGTTCAGTGTCACGCTTTCTGGTGGCGGCTGTGACGCTGCCGGGCCTGCGGGATTAACCCTGTTGTTTAATGATGCTGTTGCAGGTCATGAGTCCAGCAAGCTGATGGCGGCTTCCGGCATCAATGGGCGTTGTACAGGCTACTCAGTGGTGGCCCCCGTGCCATCTACGTTCAATGGCATGGGCGTACTTTGTCCGCTGCTGGATAATGGAGGCCCTGCCAGAACCCATATGATTCGTTTGTTGCCTACGTATATGAGTGTATCCAACTCACCTTTCATGACAAAGGGATCCTCTACCTCCGCAACGTCGGCCGCCTGTGCCAGTACTGATCAGCGAAACAAGGCGCGTCACTCTCCCTGTGATATTGGTGCGGTTGAGTTGCAGCCCTTGGGTGGCGTGGTTACGTCGGGTGATGTGATTACTTATGGCCAGACATATACACCTAAGGATTATGCCCTGGGTGATGAGGAGCTTGCCGATCCAAGTGTGTCGACATGCCCTGCCCAGACGCAGCTTGCTGATATAAACAAAATGGGTTGCCCTTGGCTGGAGAAAGCACCTGCACGCGGTACGGTGACGTTTAATCAGGATGGTACCTATACGTACAAACCCAACTCGGATTTTCATGGTTTTGATCGCTTCACGATTCGTGTTGTTACTACGCTGAGCCGATTGAATTCGGCACCAGACACCCAGAGTCGTGTTATCAGTGCTCAGGTTATCGTGGAGCCGACCAGCGGTATTAGCAGTAGTAGCCTTGGTGGGGCGCCTGATTGGGAGGTAATGATTCTGGGTGGTTTGCTTGGTCTTCTTCGGCTGCGGCGCAAGGATGGGGAGAAATGATCATGCCCGGAAAAAAACTGATGCGTTGGGTGATTGCCGCCTCTTTAATCACTGTGTTTCCGGTGTATGCGTCGGTGACCACCACTATTGTCGTCAATACCACGGCTGATGAGGATGGCACCAATCCGGCGGCCTGTTCCTTGCGCGAGGCTGTTGCCTCGGTTAATACCAAGACAGCCGTCGGTGGTTGCGGAGCTGGAAGCAGGACAGGGGATAACCTGATTCAGCTCGGGGCCGGGATTTACAACCTGACGCATGGCGAGATAAAAATTGATTCGGCGGTGACCATTGCCGGTAAAGACACTGCGCGGCCGGATGAAGTCAATCCTCAAACCGGCCAGAAACCGAATCGGCTGCGCCCGGATAATGCAGTTTCCGCAACGGTTATTCATGCTGCACCAGGAACCCTTTCTCCTGCTGTTGCTGCCAGTCGTATCTTTACTACCTCCGCTAATATAGCTCTGCGTGATGTGGTATTGCAGGGGAATTATCCCAGTAATACGGCGGTTACTCCTGCATCAACCGATATTGATGCTGTTCTGACGGCCAGTGAGCTGGCTGCGGCTGCCGTGCATGGAAATGGTGGCATTATTTATGCGGGCGCGGCAGTTTCACTTGATAACGTCATTATCAGCAATGCCTATGTATATGGCAGCGCTGCGGCTTACAGTGGCGGCGCTATTTACCTGAGCACCAGTGATGCCGGCCTGAGTCTTTCTGATGTGACATTCAGGCATAATCGGGCTAACGGTAGTGGTGGCGCTGTTGCCATGGTGTGTCTGGAGAACGGGCGGTTGGCGACCCATAGCCTTTCCATGAGTCGGGTGCTTTTTGACGCAAACAGGGCTGATGCGGGTGCGGGTGCTATTGATGCATGTGGCGCTACGGATCTGATCATGTCCTCAAGCACGCTTTCTGCCAATCGCTCCATTCCTTCCGGCGCATTACCAACCGGGGCTATTGCCTATAATCAGTCCCAGCTTGGGACAGGTTCGGTTTCCTTGTCTTTTATAACTGCCGCTGAGCACACCCTTGGTCCAGTGCTTTCGTTGAGTGGTTTAGTCAGTATTTCTTTGAATCACTCGGTGTTGATGGGTAATGCAAGTAATTGCCAGCTTGCGTCTCTGCCGGCGGGAACACCTACGAACGATTACAACGTCACTGAAAGCGCGGATACCAGTTGCAGTGCTCTGCTTTCCTCGGCATCAGGTAATCAGAATGCAAGCGTTACGGCATCTCTCAGTGATGAGCTGATGTCGTTGGCTAATCGCGGAGGACTGGTTGATGGCTATCTGCCCAAGGCGAGTTCACAGTTTGTTCTGAACAAAGGCGGTATCTTTGACAACTGCTCGGCAGTTGATCAGCGTGGTCTCGTGCGCAGAAGTGGCAGCGCGTGTGACAATGGTGCGCTGGAGCGAATGGAAGTTACGGCCACCGATGACACGGGAGACAGCCGCTCCAACACCGATCGTCTGGTGATTGTCGATGTACTCGCCAATGACTTCTTTGGCGAGTCTGATTTCGGGCCCAATAAATACGCTGAACCGGCAGTTGTGGTTGATGTTAATCCGAACCAGCAATGCAAGTGGATTGATGCTGCTAACACGGAGTACCCGGATCATCCGGAGTACAAGAACCATCTCGTGATTCAAAGCAAGGTCATCGTACCTCCTGGCATTACACCTGTTCCCAGTGGTGTACTTACAGGCGCTACGCCGATTCAGTGTAAATATCATGTTGTCGTTGTCATCAATGAAGGCAGCCCCGCACCGGCACTGCCAACACAGCAGGTTTCTGCGCAGGCCATCGTGTCAGCCAACGTGAAGAATATGTCGCCCAATGCGGTAAATGACAGTTATGTGCGACCAGTCGGTGTCACCTCGATCACGATTAATCCGATCGAGAATGACAATGATGATGGTGATGGTATATTTGGCAAGCCAGCGCAATGGGCTGCTTTTCCTTTATATATCGCTGCTGCAAACATGCCTCAGCTGGGCAAGATAGAAGGTACCAAGGGGCGTTGTGCGGACTATACGGCGACCAATCCCAAGCTGTGCTATGCCGTTCCGATTACTTATGTTGCGACGAATAATCTTGCGCCATTTACGGATAGCTTCAAATACAGTGTTTTTGACAAAGATGGTGCGGCATCGGTTGATGCTACTGTGACGATCAAAACTGATGCCCCTAATCCGGATAAAGGTCAGGGCGGTAGCCTGGATATTGTGGGGGGGCTTGCTCTCGTCCTGCTTGGCTTGCGACGTACACGCAGGCTCTGATAAAAAGGCCGCCTTGCGGCCTTTTTTCTTGGTATTTCCTGGAGTAGTCATGATGTGGTGTAAACAGGGGTTGGTGGCGCTGGCCATGATGAGTCTGATGGCGTGTGCCACACAGGGGCCACTCAAGACCTATGAAGGGCCAGTGCGTGCTGTTGGCGAAGTGGCACTTATCCGTGTTCCCGAGCAGATTGAGATCATGTCCGTAGATGGGCGAGAGCCGCCCTCTAGCTTTCTCAAAAGCAATGTCGAGCTGAGTCTGTTGCCGGGTGAGCACGTGTTCAGTCTGCGCTATGTCGAGCTGTTTCAGATTACGTCGGATGACCATGATGTGGTGCGATCCAAGCCGGCGGCTTTGCGTTTCACGGCAGTGGCGGGTGCAGCCTACAAGCTGGAAGTGCCCAGACAGGCCAATCATGATGCCGCTAAAGAGTTTGCCAAAGAGCCACACTTCAGCCTGGTCAATAGCCGGGATGGTGGCGTTACCGAGTCGGCTCCGATCAAGTCCTATGCCGAGGCATCCCTGATAGACACGATCAGCAAGGCATTTACCGAAAGCAAGACTGAAACCACTCCTGTGACCAACCTGGATTTGCTCAAGGATGTGTGGACACGTACCACGCCTGAAGAGCGTAATGCTTTTCGTGTCTGGCTGGATCAGCAAGGGAAGTAGAAATCTCCATGAGCATGCCCGATATCCCCGGTTACATCGTACAGCGCACGCTTGGCAAGGGCGGTATGGCGACGGTGTATCTTGCCATACATGAAAAATTCGAACGTGAAGTGGCGCTGAAAGTAATGGCGCCGGCCTTGTCGGCTGATGAGGGTTTTCGTGAGCGCTTCATGCGTGAAGCAAAAATCGTTGCGAAGATATCTCACCCGAATATTGTTGCCGTCTACGATGTGAATGAAGTGAATGGCATTTATTACATTGCCATGGAGTATCACTCGGGCGGCGACCTCAAGGACAAGCTCAAGGGCGGGCTTTCCGTGCGTGAGGCTCTGCAGATTGCCAGGGATACGGCGCGCGCGCTGGACTACGCCCACAGCAAGGGTTATCTGCATCGCGATATCAAACCGGACAATATTCTTTTTCGCGTTGATGGCAGCGCGGTGCTGACTGACTTCGGTATCGCCAAAGCCACCGAAGGTGATGCCAATCTGACGCAGATGGGCATGGTGGCCGGAACGCCAAAATACATGAGTCCGGAGCAGGCGCGAGGTCAGGCACTGGATGCGGATTCTGACTTGTACAGTCTCGGCGTTGTCCTGTTTGAAATGCTGACGGGCCGACTGCCCTATGAAGCAACTGATGCCATTGCGCTGGGCATCATGCACATGAATGCACCCATTCCAAAGCTGGAGGGGCGTATTGCCCATTTTCAGCCCCTGATTGACCGCTTGCTGGCCAAGAATGCAGCACAGCGTCCGCAAAACGGCGCCCAGCTGATTCGCGAAATTGAGGCTCTGGAAAAAGGTTTTGATTTTGAGGGAGGGAAAGACGCGCAGCAGGATGCTCACACCATGATCCGGCCGATGGCGCGAAAAGCGGTGGTTCCTGTTGCAACGGCCCCTGCGTCGACAGCCTTTGCCGAAAGCGATGCCACGGTACTGAGCCCGGTGGCCAAGCGGGTGATTTCTGCAGAAATAAAGCCGCAGATACAAGCCGGGGCGATGGTGGACAAGCCCTCTGCCACTGAAAAAATGGCGACAGGAAAGGTTGCGGCCATTGCCATGGTTGTCGTACTGGCGGCTGGTGGCGGTTGGTGGGTTACCCGGGGAGCTTCGGGTAACGGCAATATCGGTCAGGCTGCCCAAGCTGATAATGCGTCCCTGATCAGCAAGGAGCTGGCGGCTGCCAATGCCGCGTTTGCGGGCAATGCCATGACGACGCCAGAGAGTGATAATGCTCTGGCGCACTATCGAAAGGTTTTGTCGCTGCAGCCGGATAATGTTGAGGCACATAACGGTTTGCAGAAAATGGCAACGGCTTTGCAAACCCGTGCCTATGGCGCCTTGGCAGCACGAGAGATGACGCAGGCGGAGCAGTTGCTGGCGCAGGCAACAGAAGTTGATCCGGAAAATCAGGGCCTGCCGGATCTCCAGAAGGCCGTGACGGCGGCCAAGTCAGTTGATGCAAGGCAGTCAGCGGATGGGCGTGCAGCACGTCAGGAGCGTCACGAAGCGGCTCCTGCCGCCGTGCCGGAGCAGGCTGCCAGCGTAGCATCCGGTGGGGATTCTCTGGTGAAGCTGCGTGTCAGCGGCATGCTGGGCAGTGCCCGGCAGGCAATGGATGATGGTGATACGGCGACGGCCCTCGCACGCTTTCAGCAGGTGCTGAATATTGATCCTGCCAATCGTGAAGCACGTGAAGGCCTGCGCCAGGCCAAGTCAAAATGAGACAGGTTTCCTGTGAATAAAAAAAGCCGCGAATGACGCGGCTTTTTTTATTCTTATGACTGTAGCGACTGCGACTGCGGGCTCGTTTGGCAATGTTCGGAGCCGGGTAATGTTGTTGTCCCGGCCCGTTTTATTGGTGCCATTTTTTATCACCGGGACGCAATAAAAAATGCCGCCTTGAGGGCGGCATTTCCTGTCAGGGCTCTGATCGATAATCAGGGCGCTTTCACGGCATACTGCTCCAGTGTGCGGCGCAGAAGGGCGCTGTCCTGGTTTTTCAGGTTGGACAGTGCGAAGGCATAGGCTTCATTTTCTGCCGCCATGGTGGAGTCGCCTTCATCGGCAAAGCGCTTTGCCGACTCGGCATAACGCAGTTCGGGATTCTGGAGTTCGTTGACCAGCTTGTCGCCAATCACGTCAGAGATTTTCTCGGTGAGCTTCTGCAATATCTCCGTGTCAGCGGGCAGACTGGCAAGCTTGAAGGGCATGCGGAACTGGCCCAGCTCTATCCCCTCGTTGCCCTCATCCGTGTGCTCAGCCTTGGCGGTGTCCGAGCCAGTGGCCAGAACACGTCCGGTTTTGGCTTCCACCAGGCGGAATGAAGCAGAGATAATGCCGACCTTGCGCATGATTTGCAGATTGATGGTCACGTCTTCACGCTTTTCCTGGGTGATGGTGCGCGCGGGCTCGGGCTGCTTGTTGCGCTGGCTTTCTGTCAGTGCCGCCCACTGGTCGTGAGCCGGGTTGTTGACACTGATCGTGTCGGTGACGACACGCATGGTTTTTTTGCTTCGGTTTTCGGTGGTGTCTACGCGCGATTCGAGAATCTTGCCCTGGATCAGGTAGTCGGCAGAAGCGAGATCATTTTGCGTGGCAGCGCCGATTTCCTTTTCACGTAAAATGGCCTGGAACTGATCTCGCTCAATGAGCTTGATGTCGTTGGGGATTTTGTCGAAGAGGTGTTGTGTCACCTTGGCGGCAACAGCACCGCCGAACTCCATGCCACCACTGGCGGCATCGGTAAAGGCCGCTGTGCTGACTTTTTTGGTGGCCTTGGCGAGAGTGGTATCCTGGGTGGTACGCAGATTCGTTCGCAGTCCGGGAAACTCCGGATTGAAGTTTTCGATGACTTTCAGGTAGCCGAGGGCAAGGCCTGGCTGGGCGTTCTTGATGGCGCCCTGGTAGCGGATATAAATGGCTTTAAGAAACGCGTCTTCCTGTGGCGGGCGGACAGAGTTCGCATTGGTCTTGGTGCGGATATCACGGGCCTGGCTTAACAGCTTGTAGGCCTCATCGAGATGGTTTTCCGTAGTGGCCGTGCCCGCCTGCGCGACAAAGTAGGCAACCATGTCATCGCTGGATTTGTTCAGTCGCTTCAGGATCTCCGGAAATTCCGGTGTTTGCGACAGGCTCATGAATTGCGTATAGGCATTGTCGAGCTGGCCTTCAGCCAGGCTGTCCCAGAATTTCTTTTCAAACAGGCGCGCATCGGCCAGGGTGAGCTGGGTACCCAGTGTCTTGTCTTCGGGATTGGCCTGTTTCAGGGCGATAAGGGCCTGTTTGGCTTCACCGTATTGCTCGTTTTTCAGGGCGTCTTCGGCTTTCTTGCGCAAATTGGCCAGCACGTCGGTGCGCTCGCGATTATAGCGATCGTCACCTGTCAGTTTGGCCAGATCATCCAGCACGGCCAGACGCTGGCCCATGTCATTTTCGGTGAGCCTGGCGAGCTGGTTTTGCTGTGAAGTAATGCGCGCCTGGGTACGACCTTTCAATTCGTTGAGTTCGGCAGCGAGTTTGCTGTGTTTTTCGGCTGACCACTTCTGCAGTTTGCCCAGCTTTGCAATTTGCCCATCAATCACCGGCAGGGGAACAAGCCCACTCGCCGTACTCTGCTGGTTGATTTCGCTGCGTATGTCCTGGGCCAGTTTGTCTGCCAGCTGGTCACCGATTTGCTGGAGCTGGGCCAGGGCTTTCTGGCCGTCAGGCGTATTCAGTTTTTGTCCGGCGAGCTCGGCGGAAAACCGGTCATAGACGGCTTCAAGATTGCCGTTCTGCTGGGCAGTAACCAGCTCCTGCGGGCTGACCGTTGGTGTGGGTGCCGCGCAGCCGGCCAGACTGATGGCAACGGCAATTCCTGTGAGCGTAAGACGAGACATGCGTATCCCCTGCATGAAAAAACAAAAGACCAAAGACTGGTCCGAGTCTAGCGGGGACGGCCGCCATGTAAAAGGCAAAACCGGCCCTTTCATATATCGGCGGCAGGCGCCTCCAGCACGGCACGCTGCCAGCGTGTGAACAGCATGGCACTGACAAAGCAGCTGCCGATCAGCACTGCCTTGGCAACAGCGAGTTTTCCGGCCAGACCGTGTTCATAGAGCCCGAGGATTGCCCAGCAAAAATACAGCATCAGCAAAAAGCCCAGCCAGACCGCACTCATGGGACGGCCCTGCTGTATGGGCCGGAAGAAAAATATCAGGGGCAGCAGTTTCAGCATGATGACAAGCAGGATGGCCGGGGTTTGCACGGCTGGCGGTGCCAGCAGCAGGGTTTCCACCGCCAGCAGCAGTACCAGCAGACCCAGCAACAGCAGGGTGATCCATTTCGCCTGCCCGGCTTTTTTTACGGGAGCAGTCGTCATGCGGCACTTCTTTTGGCATGTCGTGCCAGGCGCCGTCCCAGCGCCAGACAAAGCTCGCTTTCAACCGCATCCACCTCGCGCTTGCTGTCCATGCCGGCAAAGTGACTGGCACCGTAAGGGGTGCCGCCGCCTGTGGTTTTCACCAGCCCGGCTTCCGTATAGGGAATGCCAAGCAGGGTCATGCCGTGATGCAGCAGCGGCAGCATCATGCTGGTCAGGGTGGTTTCCTGGCCGCCGTGCAGCGAGCTGGTGGAGGTGAATACGCAGGCCGGTTTGTCGATGAGGGCGCCATTGAGCCAGAGGGCGCTGCTGCCATCGAGAAAGTATTTCAGGGGGGCTGCCATATTGCCGAAGCGGGTGGGGCTGCCCATGGCCAGTCCGGCGCAACCGGCCAGTTCTTCAAGGCTGCAGTAGATGTCACCGCTGTCGGGAATATCCGCTTCAGTGGCTTCGCAGACGGTGGACACGGCCGGAACAGTACGCAGGCGTGCTTCCAGCCCTTCCATTTCAATGCCGCGGGCAAGCAGTCGGGCCATGGTGCGCGTGGCACCGCCGCGGCTGTAGTAAAGCACCAGTACGTAGGGCGAACTCATGGCAGCAACTCCAGTACTTTTTCCGGCGGGCGTCCGATAACGGCGCGCGTGCCTGCAACGGCAATGGGGCGCTCGATCAGTCGCGGATGACGGACCATGGCGGCAATCAGGTCGGCTTCGCCGAGTGCAGGATTGTCGAGGCCGAGCTCAAGGTACTCCGTCTCCTTTTGACGCAGCAGCTCACGTGCAGGAATGCCCAGTGCTTTCAGCAGCTTTTTCAGGGTGGCAGCATCCGGTGGTGTATCGAGATAGCGCACGATGGCCGGTGTGATGCCGCGAGCCTCCAGCAGCGCCAGTGCTTCACGTGATTTTGAGCAGCGCGGATTATGGTAGAAAGTGATCATGGCATGCCTGGGATGCGCGGGGAGGCGTGATTGTAGCGATCCTGTCCGTGCTTGTGCAAAACCGATGACAGGGGTACTGACGGCTGGTGCAGCAAGGGACTGCCGAGGCTCGACACCATCGCCTGGTGCAGGAATACTTGCGCCACGGCATTCAGGACACACGATTCATGCAGCAACACCTCAAGGCCAGCGGGCGGCACACATGGAACTTCGCCCGGTTTGTGGCCCGGCACTTTCTCAGTGATAACTGCCGCCAGCATGCCATGGTGCTGACCTACACCTCGCTGTTTGCCGTGGTGCCCATCATGACGGTGACATTTGCCATTCTCTCGGCGATTCCCTCGATGCAGCACGTCAGCATCGATATCCAGAATTTTGTCTTCCGGCATTTCCTGCCCAGCTCCGGCATGATGGTGCAGCAGCGCCTGCAGGAGTTTTCAATGCAGGCCAGTCATCTCACGGCGGTTGGTATCGGCATGTTGTTTGTGACGGCCCTGATGATGCTGGTCACCATTGAAGAGTCCTTCAACCACATCTGGATGGTGCGCCACGAACGCAAGGGCATCGTCAGTTTTCTGCGCTACTGGGCGGTGCTGAGTCTCGGGCCCTTGCTGCTGGGGGCCGGTTTTGCCATTTCTTCGTATGTAGCTTCCATCCAGATTTTCAGTTCAGCCGCCAGTGCCGTCAGTGGCGTGATACCGGTCATACGGCTGGTGACGTTTATCTTTACCGCGCTGGCGTTCACGCTGCTTTATGTTGCCGTCCCCAACTGCAAGGTTCCCTTCAAGGCCGGTTTTGCCGGCGGCATTTTTGCGGCCTTTTTGTTTGAACTGGCCAAGCACGGCTTTGGTATTTTCATCAGCAGCTTTTCTTCCTACCGGCTGGTGTACGGTGCTTTTGCCGCCTTGCCGGTGTTTCTGATCTGGATCTATCTTTCCTGGTGCATCATTCTGCTCGGGGTCGAGGTCAGTCGTGCCCTCGCTATCTATCGTGATGACAGCCGTGTGCACAGGCATCCTGTTGTGGCCTTGCTGGATGTGCTGCAACTGTTCTGGCGCCGGCAGCAGCAAGGCATTTCGGTCAGTGATATTGATGCCATGGAGGTGCTTGGTCAGGAGGAAGTGGAAGTCTGGTTCGACTTTGCCCGTATTCTTCAGGAGCAACGCATCATTCACCGTACCGATAGCGGTGCTTATGTCTTGTCCCGGAATCTGGAAACGATCGATTTTTATGGCTTCTATCGCCAGCTTCCCTGGCCTTTGCCGACACCACAGGATTTGCTGCGACTGCATGATGATGATCACTGGGTGCAGGTACTCAAACCGGTGCTGGGCAACGTAAATACATTCATGGAAAAGGAGTTGTGCATTCCTCTTTCCACCATTATTGCCGATGCCAGGGCCGATGCCGTGTAAACGGCAGGCCATACCCGACAGGAAGGTGACGCGATGTCTGCTATTGAAACCCTGACGCTGCATAACGATGGCCTGGTGTTCTCCGCCAGAGCTGCAGGTGAAGGCCCGCTGGTATTATTGCTGCACGGTTTTCCGGATGATTTTCACAGCTTCGACGCCCAGCTCGAAGCCATTGCCGCACAAGGTTATCGTGTGGTGGCGCCCATGATGCGTGGCTATGAGCCGGGCTCACAATCGCCGCGTGATCTTTATCACCTGATTCATCTGGCCTCTGATGTGTTTGCCTGGATGAAGGAGCTGGATGCCCGGCAATGTCATCTGGTGGGGCATGACTGGGGCGCGTTGACCAGTTATGTGGCAGCGGCCCTGCAGCCGAAAAAATTTGCCTCACTCACCACGCTCGCGATTCCGCATTTGCGTCATGGCCTGCAGGGGGTGAGGGAGGTGCCGGGGCAACTCGTGAAGTCGTCCTATATCCTGCTTATGCAGTTCGCCAAAATCGCTGAAATGATCGTGGCGCGCGATGATCTTGCCTTTGTGGAAACCCTGTGGAAGGCGTGGTCGCCGGACTGGCAGTACAGCGCTGCCGATATTGCGCAGGTCAAATCCACTTTTCGTGCCGAAGGTGTGGTGCATGCGGCAACGCAGTATTACCGCTGCCTGCTGCAGCCCTTGTCGACCTCTACGCAGCAGTCCTGGAGTCTGCTGACTTCGCGCATCCATGTGCCGACACTGGCCCTGACCGGCGAGCATGATGGCTGCATGGATACGCGCCTGTACGACACGCTGATGCAGGAGCAGAACTTTGAAAAGGGGCTGCAGGTGCATCGCCTGCCGGATACCGGGCACTTTCTGCACCGTGAGGCACCAGAGGCGGTAACGGCGCTGATTCTGGACTGGATCAGGACGCACCCCGTGACATAACACCCATCGCGGGCATGGCCCGCTCCTGCGCAGGAGCGGGCCATGCCCGCGATGCTTTTCTGTCTGGCTAACTCTCCCTTGCCGGGGACTCTCCGTTATAATCGCCCGCCGTTTCCCGTCCCTGAATCCCAGTCCTTGCCCGGAGCCATGCATGACCGTCATCAAGCAGGATGATCTTGTCCAGAGCGTTGCCGACGCCCTCCAGTACATCTCCTATTACCATCCGGTAGATTTCATTCAGGCCATTCATGCTGCCTATGAGCGTGAAGAAAGCCAGGCCGCCAAGGATGCGATGGCGCAGATCCTGATCAATTCACGCATGTGTGCCGAAGGTCATCGCCCCATTTGCCAGGACACCGGCATTGTTACCGTTTTTGTGAAAGTCGGCATGGATGTGCGCTGGGACATGGCACTCAGCCTGGATGACGCCATCAACGAAGGTGTGCGCCGCGCTTATCTGAATCCGGACAATGTGCTGCGCGCCTCCATCCTGCGTGATCCGGCCGGCAAGCGTACCAATACCAAAGACAACACGCCGGCGGTGATTCATTACTCCATCGTGCCGGGTGACAAGCTCGACATCACCGTGGCTGCCAAGGGCGGTGGTTCGGAAAACAAATCCAAGATGGTGATGCTCAATCCGTCGGACTCCATTGTGGACTGGGTACTGAAAACAGTGCCGACCATGGGCGCTGGCTGGTGTCCGCCCGGCATGCTCGGCATCGGCATTGGCGGCACTGCTGAAAAAGCGGCGCTGCTGGCGAAAGAGTCGCTGATGGAGCCTGTCGACATGCACGAGTTGCTCGCGCGTGGCCCGCAGAACCGCATTGAAGAGTTGCGTGTCGAGCTTTATGAAAAAGTGAATGCACTCGGCATTGGTGCGCAAGGTCTGGGTGGCCTCACCACGGTGATCGACATCAAGATTCTGGATTACCCGACGCATGCGGCCTCCTTGCCGGTGGCGATGATTCCCAACTGTGCGGCCACGCGTCATGTGCATTTCGAGCTGGATGGCAGCGGCCCTGCCGAGCTTGCGGTACCGAAGCTTGAGGACTGGCCGAAAATCACTTTTGATACCAGCAAATCACGCCGGGTGAATCTCGACACGATTACGCCGGAAGAAATCGCCAGCTGGAAGCCGGGTGAAACCCTGCTGCTCAACGGCACCATGTATACCGGTCGCGATGCAGCGCACAAGCGCATGGTGGAAATGTTTGCCCGCGGTGAAACCCTGCCGGTGGATCTCAGGGGCAAGTTCATTTACTACGTTGGCCCGGTTGATCCGGTGCGCGATGAAGTGGTCGGCCCTGCCGGCCCCACCACAGCGACACGCATGGACAAGTTTACCGAGACCGTGCTCGACAAGACCGGCCTCTTCGGCATGATAGGAAAATCCGAGCGCGGTGCTGAAGGCATTGCCGCCATTAAGAAACACAAGGCGGTTTATTTGATGGCGGTGGGCGGCGCGGCTTATCTGGTGTCCAAGGCCATCCGTAAAGCCCGTGTGGTGGCGTTTGAGGATCTGGGTATGGAAGCCATTTATGAGTTTGTGGTGGAAGACATGCCGGTTTCGGTGGCGGTGGATGTTACCGGCGAATCGGTACATGAAACTGCACCGAAAATATGGCAGGCCAAAATAGGCAAGATTCCGCTCGGTGCCTGAGTCGCGTTAACTGAAATAAAAAAGCCCGCTGATGCGGGCTTTTTTATTTCCGGTCTTGTTGGCAGGAAGTTGTTTGCTTGTCGAGTATGCAGGCACCTTGATGGCTCCGGGGTTGGCAACAAAAAGCCCGGCATTGCCGGGCTTTTTGTTATTACCGCAGAGATCAGACTACGGTAGCCACGCCGGTATTAACCGTGACCGTTTTTGTAGAGACGACGATGTTTGCCGGAGCCGTAGTACCTACCAGCGGATTCAGCTTCTTGAAGTCACATACAATGCTGGAGGCACTGGCGGTGACCACGGCATAACCCTGGGCTTCAGTATCCACATACTTGAGCCATGGGTTGGCGGCTACGCCGACACCGCCAAGCTGTTGGGCCAGAGGAAGGGCTCCGCCGGTAAAGGTGGGCGAGGCTGCCACCCCCGCCTGTACGCCCGCTGCTGAGGCAGCAAGATATAGCTCAGGAATGCCAGCAGCGGCCAGGCCACGCTTGATCTGGCCATTGAGCTGGGCCGCCAGTTCTGCTGCAGTGGCCGGTGCCGGCTTGCCCAGCGTGTAGTCAAGCAAGTTGAGGTAGGTCGTAAAGCTGAAAGCCGGTGAGCCCGGGAACAGGCCATTGGCTCCCGCACCGACAGGAACAGGTACGTAAACCAGCTTGCCAAGCAGGGCATTGGTCGGGTCGAGTGTGTCTACCGCTGCCTTGAGGTAGCTGAAAAAGGAGGTTGAACTGACCCCCGCAGTGACCAGATCCACCATGGCCGCTTTGATCGAGGGATCAACCGGTGGATAGGTAGAAGCAACGGCCGTCAGTTCGGCACCACTGTTGGAAACAGTCTCGATTGCACTCGGGAACTTGTTGTAAACCTCGCCAGCGAAGAAAGCATGAATGTCGCCAGTGATGGCCACCACATTATCGATGTTGTTATCCAGCAGGTGCTGCATCAGGGCTCCACGCTCCTTGCCATAGCCATCCCATTGGTCGGCATTGACCAGGAACTTCTGGAGAAGTGGCGAGACCTTGGCGGCGGTGGTTCCGGCCGGCAGCGAGGCTCCGGCATCAGAGGCCGCCATGATCATCTGGAAGGGGACGGAGGCGGACTTGTTGCTGACAATGTCCGGCTTGATAAAGCCAAACGCAATGGTCTGTGCCCCTGCCGACGCCTGGGCCGTCGTGCCACCAGCACCAGCCGCAAAAGCCGCATCAAAGCCGTACACAGCCGGAGCGGCTTGTGCGGCCGTGAGGCCAGCTCCCATACCGGCAGCTATTCTGCTGCTAATGCTGGAGCTTGGGTTGCCGGCCTTGTCGGTGGCGATGGCGATCGCCGCGGCGACGGCTATGCCCGCAGGGCCTGAAGTTGCGCCAAAAAAGACGGCACCCACCGTTGCAGCCGCAGCCGCTACGGGTAAGTAGGCGTTAATGCCGCCTAAGCCGGCAACAAAGAGTGGGGCTGTGGTGCCAATATTTGTGGCAATGGTTGGGATGGAGCCGAGGGAGATAACGGTACCCAGGGCATTGGCGCCATTGAGCCCCATGCGCATGAGCGACACTTCATTGCCCCAGACTTTCCACGCAGCAGGAGAGCTGCTCATGGTGGTTTTCCACCAGTCGCGCTGGGTGGCGCCCAGCATGGTGAGGGCTTGCAGCGGATCAGGGAACACGGTGGATTTAAAGCCTTCCAGCAGCTTGAAGGTGCCTTCTGGAGCTAGGTAGCGGGAGTTGATACGGCCCAGCTGGGCGCCATTGCTGACGGTGGTTTCGGCAATCACATGATCGGCACGGTAGAGGCGCTCGTCCGTCATGATCAGGTGCATCACGGTGCCGAACTGCATGTCGCGATAGATACGGATGTTGTTGAAGGAAGTATCGGTTTCCGAGAAAGCGATATCGGCGGGCATGAACTCGAACCAGGCCTGGTTGGCATTGCGGCGGCGCTGCGGCTGCGAGGCGTTGGCATTGCTATAGGTTTCAGAGGCCTGCCAGGCATCGTCGGAAAACTCGTGATCGTCCCAGATGGCAATCATCGGGAAGCGTTCATGCACAGCCTGGATGCGCGCATCGGAGCGGTACAGCTTGTAGAGATAGCGATAGTCGGCCAGCTCGGAGGCGTACTTGCCACCCGGGGCGGGGAGGAGCGCGTTGGGGGCAGGAATGGTTGTGCCATTGGGCAGGGTTACTGCGCTGTGCAAGGCTTCAGCGGCACTGGCTGAGTCGGTTTCGTAGATGTAATCACCCAGATGCACGATGAAATCAAGGCTGGGAACACTGCCCACGCCATCATCGGTCAGTATCTGGCTGTAGGCAGCCCAGTGATTGCTGCTCCAGTCCTGGCAGGTCATGAAGGCAAACTTCACATTGTTGCTGCTGGTTACGGCAGGTGCCGTCTTGAAGCGACCAACCTTGCTGAGCGTGGCTCCGGCTTTGAACTGGTAGTAATACACGGTGCCTGCGGTGAGGCCGGTCAGTTTGTGGCGGATGGTGCCGTCGAAGTCGCCATAGGCAGGCACGGTAACAACGGGCAGGGTTACGCCTGTCAGTGCGGTGCTGCTGCCAAGGCTGCCGGAGTTGTCAGCTGTCGTGATCCGCAATTCTACGGCTACGCTGACACCGGATGTACCGGTTACCGGAAGTGCGGAGGGGGTGACGCGAGTCCACAGCATGATGCTGTCAGGGTGCGGATCACCTGAGGCGATGCTCTGGGGGAATATCCATGTGCCACCGGCGGAGGCAAGCGGTGGCATGGGACGCGAGAGGGTCGTTGTTTGGGGGTCTTCACTGTTACAGCCGGTCACACCGAGGGCAGCTACCGAAATCGTGATAAAGCTGCCCATACGAATAAAGTCGCGTCTTTTCATTTTGGTCTTCGCCTGCGTCGGGTTGTTGTGGTTTTTTAGAGATGTACGGTTTTCTGTTTTTGGCGACGGCCCATGCTGTAAACAGCTGCTGACACCACCGTCATTACCCGGAAGCTGAGGCGGAGAGTGACTGATAAGTACCAGATTCCCTGCCAAATCAATCGGATTTACCTTTTATGATGCTGATAATGCCCGTGTCTTGTGTGCTTGAACAGGGGGGCGCCGGACAAAGAAGCGGCCTCACGTTGTTAGTGTGAGATTATAGGTCAGGAAAAAATAAGTGCTGGTAATTGCAAGGTTGGGACACGGTAGCACTGCCTTTTGTTGCCATGAGGGCCGAAAGGGCCGAAAGGGCTTTTGGGCTGTCAAAATGCGGCGGCCAGGCTATTGGTGATGGTGATGCATGGCATGTTCCCCACCCATCTCCATGCTTGCGGCATCACTGGGCATGGAAGCACCTTCATGATGGTGGTTGTGCGAGAGCGCCAGAAAGACGGTCCACACGCCAAGGGCAATCACCAGAAGCCCCGCCAGCTGGCGTACGTTTTTCATCTGCAGGTAGTGCCGCAGCTTTCCCGCCAGCGTTCCTGTCAGTAACAGGGTTGGCAAAGTACCCAGACCAAAGGCCAGCATGACTCCGCCTGACGCCACCGTATCGGCGCGTGCCAGCGCCAGAGTGAGTGCGCTGTAAACAAGTCCGCAGGGCAGGAATCCCCACACGGCACCAGCGGCCACGGCTTTCAGTGGGTGATTGACCGGCAGGATTTTGGTGCGCAGCGGCGCAAGGCTTTTCCAGATGCCGCCACCCAGTCCTTCTATGTGCTGCAGGCCATTCCACCAGCCGGCGAGGTAGAGGCCCATCACGACCATGAAGCCACCGGCAAATGCACGTGGCCAGGGGCTAGCCGCCCAGCCAGCGAGGATGCCGTGAGCCAGGGTGCCGACAACAATGCCAAGAACGGTGTAGGTGAGAATGCGTCCGAGGTTATAGGCGAGTTGATAGCCAAAGAGGCTGGCTCCCTGGCGTTTGTCCGCAGGCAGGGCAAAAGAGAGCGCAGTGGAAATACCGCCGCACATGCCGACACAGTGCGTACTGCCCAGCAGCCCTGTCGCCCATGCACTTGCCAGCAGGGCGGCATCCATGGATGTGTTCACTTCAGCTTTCTCCGTTCTTCTCTGTCATCCATGAGAATGCGATGCGCCGGTCCTTCCATATCATCGAATTGTTTGTGCTTTACGGCCCAGAAAAAAACCCAGATCCCGACCACAAGAAAGATCAGGCTGAGTGGCACAAGCAGGTAAATGATTTCCATGGCAAAGCGTCTTCCAGGCGTGTTCAGGTTTTTCTGGTGCGCAGGCGCAAGGCGTTGCCGACAACCAGCAGTGAGCTCAGCGACATGCCAATGGCGGCCGCCCAAGGCGGAAGATAGCCCAGTGCCGCGAGCGGCAATACGGACAGATTGTAGGCCAGGGCCCAGCCAAGATTCTGGCGAATGACCGCGCGGGTTTTATGCGCCATGTCCACGGCATCAATAATCCGGCACAGGTCATCACGCAGGAGCAGTGCATCGGCAGTGATTTGCGCAAGATCAGAGCCGGAGGCCATGGCAATGGAAAGGTGTGCCTGTGCCAGTACGGGCGCATCGTTAACGCCATCACCGATCATCACGACGATGGCGCCATTTTGCTGCAGCTGCTGAACGTGTGTGCGCTTGTCTTGCGGCGACAGGCCGCCTTTTACCTGCTGTATGCCCAGTGCGGCTGCCATGGTATGTGGTGCACTGGAGTGGTCGCCTGAAAGCAGGCAGGTGATGAGGCCGCGCTCCTGCAGGGCATGAACCGTGCGGGCGGCTTCCGGTCGCAGGGTGTCGCTCAGCGTAAAACAGGCGAGGGCGCCGTCAGTATCGGCAAGCCAGAGTTTTTCATTGATGTTGCTGTCTGCGGCATGATCGGGGATGGCTATGCCATCACCCAGAGCAAAGGCGGCGTGCCCCAGGCGATAGTGGCGGCCATCAATATCGGCACTCACGCCGGCACCGGGAATATGCGACATATTCTGCACGGCTGGCAGTTTGCCGGTTTGCAGTGCCTGAAAAGCCCGGGCTACCGGATGCTCCGAGCGTTGCTCAAGTGCGCAGGCAATGAGCTGTGCAAACCCAGGATCACCACGTACCGCCGTACTTTCCGTAATGTGCAGACGGCCCTCGGTCAGCGTGCCGGTTTTGTCGAAAATGACGTGAGTGGCTCGTGCCAGGGTTTCCAGTACATGGCCCCGGCTGATCAGGAAGCCGGACTGTGCGAGGGCATTGGTGGCACTGCTCAAGGCCATGGGCGTGGCAAGCGAAAGCGCACAGGGGCAGGTGGCAACCAGCACGGCCAGTGTGATCCAGAAGGCTTCATGGTAAGACGTCGTGTATGCCCAGCAGCCAAAAACGATGGCGGCAATCACCAGGACGGCCGCGACAAAAATCTGGGCGAGCTCGTCTGCCCGGCGTGCCAGTTGCGGTTTCTCGGCCAGTGCGCGATTGAGCAGCCGGTTGAGTGTGCCGAGTGTGCTGTCGCTGGCAATGCGGGTAATGCGGATGATCAGCGAGCCATCGGCATTGATGCTGCCGCTGAGGACGCTGTCGCCCGGGTTCTTGGCCAGTGGTAGCGGTTCTCCGGTCAGCAGCGCCTCGCTGACATCACTGCTGCCTTCCAGAACAGAGCCGTCTGCAGCCACGGTTTCTCCGGGCTTGACCAGAATACGGTCACCCACACAAAGATCGCCGGCTGCCACTATTTCCTGCTGTCCGTTGCGGTCGAGGCGCGTGGCCAGGTTCGGTGTCAGCGCCATCAGGCGTGCAGCAGTGTCGCCGGCACGCTGACGGGCACGTGTTTCCAGAAAGTGACTGGTGAGCAGAAAGAAAATGAACATGCTCACAGAGTCGAAATACACATCACCATGGCCGGTAACGGTGGCATAAATGCTGGCGATATAGGCGCTGATGAGTGCCAGCGAGACCGGAACATCCATGTTCAGGTGGCGTATTTTCAGTGCCTGCCAGGCGGAGTGGTAGAAGGGTTTGCCGGAATAGAAAAATACCGGTGTGGTGATCAGCAGATTGATCCAGCGCAGATAGTCACGGTATTCCGCTTCCATGCCGTGAATGGCGCCACCATACAGCGCACCGGCATACATCATTACCTGCATCATGCCGAAACCGGCGACGGCAAGACGCTTCAGCAGATCGCTGCTTTCGGCTTCGAGTTGTGCCGCATGCGTATCGGCGCGGTACGGGCGGGCGCGGTAGCCGATATGTTCCAGCGTCGACAGCAGCCGGCTCACGGGTGTGGCGCTGTCATCCCAGCAAAGATGCAGGCGGTGTGTACTCAGATTGACCGTCGCCTGCACTACACCAGGTTCCTGCCCGAGCTTTTTTTCGATCAGCCAGGCGCAGGCCGCACAGCTCAGGTTCTCCAGTGTGAGCTCCGCCGTCGCCCGCCCGCCTTCGCGACCAACAAATTCCTTTTGCACGGAGGGATGATCAAAAGCGGCGAGGGCGAGGAGTGATTCCGGTACGGGCGCGCGCGAATCAAGGGTGTTTTCACGGTCCTGATAGTAGTCCTCAAGGCCGCTGGCGACGATGGTTTCAGCCACGGCCTTGCAGCCGGCACAGCAGAACGCCTGTGTGGCGGTAAACACCGTTGCGTGAAAGTCGCTGCCCGCGGGAACGGGCAAACCACAGTGGAAACAGACTGACGATGAAGCCTTTGCCGCAGCACCGTCGCTCACTCAGTGCGGTTCCAGATGCAGGCCGGACAGCGGGAAGATGGTCGAGTCAGTGATACGCCAGTCGTTGCCGGCAAGCTCAATATCGAAGTGACCGCGCAAGGCATGGCCGATCACGCCGTGATACTCGCCATCATGCTGGCGTTGCAGGGTGACAGCCTGATCAAGATCGGCACGGGTCACGTGCGAAAACGCAATTTTAAGGCTGGGTGGCAGCAGTGCTGTCTGCTTTTCATGCAAGGTGACACGAATGTCGCCAGTGAGGGCGTCAATGGCCATATCTGCACTCATGCCAAGCAGCTGTGCGCGTTTTTCACGGGCCATGTCGAGATTGATGCTTTTGCCGTCCTGGTACCAGTCATCGCGCACCAGGCTGTCCTGATTCTTGAAGGCAATGTAGACCGTGCTGAGGCCGGCGACGACCGCTGTTGCGGGCAATGCCATGATGAACCAGGGCCAGAACTGGCGATACCAGGGTTTGGCAGTGATGTCAGTCATGATCCCGACCCTCATGTTGAGCGGGCGCAAAAAAGCGGCTCTCACTGGTTTTGTTAAGCCCGGGATCAATGCTGTCCTGCACCATGAACGTGACTTCGTACTTGTTGTGATGCAACTCTTCCGGATCGGCGACCAGTGTTACAGGAAGTGATGCCAGATCGCCAGCCTCTATATCCATTACCACCGGTTTGCTCATGCTGATGTGCTTGTCGCTCTTGAGCGAGACAGTGAAGTGGCGGGTTTTTTGCGACTTGTTCAGTACCTTGAGCAGATAGACGTTCTCGATCATGCCCTGGCTGTTTTCGCGATAGAGCTGGTTGCGGTCGCGGATGGTTTCGACCTCTAGTGGCACGCGCAGTGTCAGCATGGTGGCGAAGATGGTGAGCATGATGCCAATGATGGCGGCATATCCTACCAGGCGCAGGCGCAGGAACTTGAAACGCCCGCCTTTTGCCAGCTGGTGTTCAGTGGTGTAGCGCACCAGCCCGCGCGCATAACCCATCTGGTCCATGATGCTGTCACAGGCATCAATGCAGGCTGCACACTGAATGCACTCGAATTGCAGTCCGTCGCGGATGTCGATGCCGGTCGGACAGACTTGTACACAGAGCTCGCAATCAATGCAGTCACCAAGCCCCAGACTCTTGTAGTCGGCTTCTTTTTTGCGCCCGCCGCGTGATTCTCCCCGTTTTGCATCATAGGAAATGATGAGGGTGTCCTTGTCCATCATCACGCTCTGGAAGCGGCCATAGGGGCACATGTACATGCAGACCTGTTCGCGCATCCAGCCAGCGTTGGTGTAGGTGGCCATCGTGAAAAAGAAAATCCAGAAGAGCTCCCAGCCGCCCAGATTCACCTGCAGCAGTTCGGTGGTCAGGGTGCGCGCCGGGGTGAAATAGCCGACAAAAGTGATGGCGGTAACAAAGGCAACAGCAAGCCAGGCAATATGCTTGGAGCCGCGGCGAATGATTTTTTCGGGACTTATTTTTGCCTTGTCGAGGCGCACACGCGCGTTGCGGCTGCCTTCCGTGAAGTTCTCGATGATCAGGAAGATCTTGGTCCACACGGTTTGCGGACAGACATAGCCACAATAGACCCGACCTGCAAAGACGGTGAGGGTGAACAGGCTCATGGCAGCGATAATCAGCAGCCAGGACAGGAAAATGAAATCCTGTGGCAGGAAGGTCCACCAGAAAATATAGAACTTGCGCGCGGGCAGATCGAAGAGCAGCGCCTGCCGACCGTCCCAGGTAACCCAGGGCAGCAGGAAGTAGACGGCCATGGTGGCCCAGATGGTGATGATGCGAATGTTCTGGAAAAAACCTTCAATCGCCCGCGGCTGGATTTTCTTGCGCTTGGCATAAAGATCAAGCGTTTGTGGCGAGACGATTTTTACCGGGTCAGGTGAGATGTCTTTTGCCGCGATCTGGCGGGGCGTGTCGTTCGGTTCGTTGCTCATGGTGTTCTCTGCCTCCTTTTGGGGAGACTCTCAAAATGAATTGACAAGATGTGCTCACGGCACGGCTTGTCAATGCACTCTGGTGCACGGTATTTATTTTCATTTCTTTTCCCTGAATCTGCCTGCGGCATAGTGCCGCAGGCAGGATTTTTCTTGTCAGGCAGTTTAGTCCTGCATCACTTGTTGTGTGACATTGACCAGACGTAAGCAGCCAGCAGGTGCACGCGTTCAGGACCGAGAATGTCTTTCCACGCCGGCATCATGCCGTTGCGACCTTCCGTAAGGGTCTTGATGACCGTGCTTTCACTGCCACCATAAAGCCAGATGGTGTCGGTCAGGTTGGGAGCTCCCATCATGGGGTTGCCCTTGCCGTCAGGACCGTGGCATGCCGCACAGTTGGTGGCAAACTTTTCCTGGCCGGCGGCGACCAGCTTGTGATCCAGGTTTTCACGGCCGGACAGTGACAGTGCGTAGCTGGCAGCTTCTTTCACGCCCTGAGCACCGAGAATGTCTTTCCACGCCGGCATCATGCCGTTACGGCCTTCCATGATCGTCTCGTAGATACGGTCGGGTTCGCCGCCGTAGAGCCAGTCATTGTCGGTGAGGTTGGGGAAGCCGCGACCACCATGGGCATCGGCACCATGACAGGCCGAGCAGTTATTGGCGAAGAGTCGACCGGCGATTTTCATTGCACGGTCATCCTTTGCCAGTTGCTCGAAAGGCATCTTGGCATAATTGGCGTAGATCGCACCGTATTGTGCCTGGTAGTCCTTTTCGTCTTTAGCCAGCTCGTTGTGCGAGCTCCAGCCCAGCACGCCCTGAAACTTGCCGAGCCCCGGGTACAGCGTCAGGTAGCCGATGGCGAAGAAAATCGTGATCCAGAACAGCCACAGCCACCAGCGTGGCAACGGGTTGTTGTATTCACGAATGCCGTCGTACACATGGCCGGTTGTGCCATCAGCGGGCATGTCGTCTTTGTCCATCGTGCGTGTCCACATGAGCAACCATGCGCAACCACCGATATTCAGCGCCACAATGGCGATGATGTAGAAACTCCAGAAATTACTCATTCGCTTTTCTCCTTGGCACGGCCTTGTGCACGCGTCAGAAGCGGATCGGTTTGCAGCGGCAAAAGGGCATCTTCCTCAAAGCGCTTACGATTACCCGGGCGGTAGGCCCACCAGCAGACGCCGGCGAAGGCAATCACGGCGGCAACGGTAGCGATGCTGTGCAGGACGGCGTAGTTCATTCTGCTTACCTCCTGCTCTTGATGATGGTGCCGAGCTGTTGCAGGTAGGCAATCAGGGCATCCTGTTCGGTCTTGCCCTGTACCTCGAAGGGAGCCTTGCGGATGTCCTCTTCGGTGTATGGCACACCCAGCGTTGCGAGAACCTGCATTTTCTTGCTGGTGTACTCGCCTGTCAGCGGCGTTGTGGCCAGCCATGGATAACCCGGCATATTGGACTCCGGCACCACATCGCGTGGATTCTGCAAATGCACGCGATGCCAGTCATCAGAGTAACGTCCGCCAACACGGGCGATATCCGGACCGGTACGCTTGGAGCCCCACAGGAAAGGATGTTCCCACACGGATTCACCGGCCACCGAGTAATGGCCGTAGCGCTCGGTTTCAGCACGCAACGGGCGGATCATCTGCGTGTGGCAGACATGGCAGCCTTCGCGGATGTAAATGTCACGGCCTTCAAGCTGCAGTGCCGTGAGGGGCTTCATGCCGGTCACCGGCTGTGTGGTTTCCTTCTGGAAAAACAGCGGCACGATTTCCACGAGGCCGCCGAAGCTGATGGCAATGACAATCAGCACCATCATCAGGCCTACATTCTTTTCTACAATTTCATGAGAAGACGACATGGTATTTTCTCCTCACTCTTCAGGAAGGTCGCGGGGTTCGGGGCAGCGGATCGTCATGGCCACGTTGTAGGCCATGACCAGCATCCCGGAGAAGAAGATGACGCCACCGGCAAGACGGCCGATGTAGTACGGATGTGTGGCCGACAGTGCTTCAACAAAGGTGTAGGTCAGTGAGCCGTCCGCATTTACGGCGCGCCACATGAGGCCTTGCATCACGCCGGCAATCCACATGGAGGCGATGTAGAAAACCACACCGATGGTGGAAAGCCAGAAGTGCGTGTAGATGAGCTTGGTGGAGTACATGGCCTTGCGGTTCCACAGGCGCGGAATCAATACATACAGCGAGCCGATGGTGACCATTGCAACCCAGCCGAGTGCACCGGAATGCACATGACCGATGGTCCAGTCGGTGTTATGCGACAGTGCATTCACTGTCTTGATGGACATCATCGGGCCTTCAAACGTGGACATGCCGTAGAAGGACAGGGACACAATGAGGAAGCGGATGATGGGGTCGGAGCGCAGCTTGTGCCACGCACCGGAGAGCGTAAGCATGCCGTTGATCATGCCGCCCCAGCTTGGTGCCAGCAGAATCAGCGAAAACACCATGCCGAGGGACTGTGTCCAGTCGGGCAGCGCCGAGTAGTGCAGATGATGCGGGCCAGCCCACATGTATACAGCAATCAGAGCCCAGAAATGCACGATGGACAGTCGATAGGAATACACCGGGCGCCCGGCCTGGATGGGCACAAAGTAGTACATCATGCCAAGGAAGCCTGCCGTGAGGAAAAAACCCACCGCATTGTGCCCATACCACCACTGGATCATGGCATCCATGGCACCAGGATAGGCGGAATAGGATTTCCACATTGATACCGGAAGCTCTGCGCTGTTCACGACATGCAGCACGGCAATGGTGAGGATGTAGGCGCCAAAGAACCAGTTTGCCACATAGATGTGTGAGGTCTGGCGCTTCATGATGGTGCCGAAAAACACGATCGCGTAGCTCACCCACACCACGGTGATGAGCAGGTCAATCGGCCACTCCAGTTCGGCGTATTCCTTGGCGCTGGTGTAGCCCAGCGGCAGGGTAATTGCGGCCAGCAAAATCACTAACTGCCAGCCCCAGAAGGTGAAGCTTGCCAGCTTGGGTGCAAACAATGCTGTCTGGCAGGTGCGCTGCACTATGTAGTAGGACGCAGCGAAAAGACCGCTGCCTCCAAATGCAAAAATGACGGCATTGGTATGCAATGGTCGGAGCCGGCTATAGGTCAGCCACGGGATATCAAAGTTGAGAGCGGGCCAGGCGAGCTGAGCGGCGATGATGACGCCTACCAGCATCCCCACGATCCCCCAGACCACCGTCATGATGGCGAACTGCCGGACGACTTGTATATCGTAGTCCGGTGTCACGCTGGCAGCAGGTGTATGCGACATAACACTTACCCTTGTTTAGTGAAAGTTTTAAAAGTGAAAGGCTCAAAGAAAAACGATTGGCAACTGGCTGGGCCGGAAAAGAACGCCGCTGTGGCGATGTAAGAGGCGCCTTCAGTAAAGAAATAATGTGCTGGAGATGAGTCAGGACGCCCTTGCGGTGAAATGCCGCACTGAGCTACAGGGCGAGGGAGCAGCATGCTCATCTTGTGATCATCTCCTGGCGTGAGGAATACAAACAAACGACCAAACTACGCTTTACGACATTCAAATTTTTGCAAATTTCAAACCATAGCCAGTCTAGTCGAGACCGGGGTATCCGGGGTTTGACTTGCATCAAGGCGACGGCTGGCGGGGAGTGGAAACCATTTGGGCAATGGAGGGGAGAAGGCTTGTGGCTGCCTGTCACCTGCCTTGCCCTTGCATGGTGCGGATTGTAGGTATTTGTATCTGCCAGTGCATTTAAAAAGTGCGTCTCGCCAGTCGCGGGATGAGGGGGCTTGCGCTAACCCATTGATGCTTTAAGCCTGCGATGAGTGGCCTGCTTTGTGCATGCACCTTTTTCGTGCTTGCTTGTTTATTTGGTGAAATATTGATCCTAAATGAGGCTTGTTGGCCGGGGCTTGTGGCGTATGCTTCCTGAGTAATGTTACGGGCCTCCCCACGGTTGCCGGAAAACTTGCAGGTATTTATTTTTTATTTTGTAATATCAAGGGGTTATAGATGAAAATGATTGCTGCGGTCATCAAGCCATTCAAGCTGGATGACGTGCGTGAAGCCCTCTCTGACGTTGGTGTTACCGGCCTGACGGTCACCGAGGTAAAGGGATTCGGGCGCCAGAAGGGCCACACCGAGCTCTATCGTGGTGCAGAGTATGTGGTCGACTTCGTTCCCAAGGTCAAACTGGAGCTGGCTGTACGTGATGACCAGGTCGAGCAGACTATTGAAGCCATCATGAAAGCTGCCGGTACCGGCAAGATTGGCGATGGCAAGATTTTTGTCAGCGACCTGCTTCAAGTCGTGCGTATCCGCACCGGCGAAACCAACGACGACGCCATCTGATACCGTTCTTTCCCTGATTTTAAAACCAGCCATTTTCGACCGTGGGGTCCTTCATGTTGCATTTTCGTGCGCGCAGCAGCCTTCTGCTGTTGTCCGGCCTTTCCTTGCCTGCCTTTGCTGAAAGCCTTGCTCCAGCACTGACACCCGCCGCCAATAGCGGCAATACTGCCTGGATTCTTACCGCTACGGCGTTGGTGCTTTTCATGACCTTGCCGGGTCTGGCCCTTTTTTACGGCGGCCTTGTACGTTCAAAGAATGTGCTTTCGGTATTGATGCAGTGTTTTGCCATTGCCGGCAGTGTCTCCATACTCTGGCTGATCGGCCTTTATTCTCTTTCTTTTACTGATGGCGGTGCTCTCAATGCCGTCATTGGTGGTTTTTCCAAAGCCTTTTTTTACGGCATCACCAGAGACAGTCTTACCGGGGATATTCCTGAAAGCGCATTTGCTGCTTTTCAAATGACGTTTGCGATTATCACTCCGGCTCTCATTATTGGAGCCTTTGCCGAGCGCATGAAGTTTTCAGCCATGCTGATCTTCAGCCTGCTCTGGACGACGCTGGTTTATGCGCCGGTGTGTCATTGGGTCTGGGGTGGTGGTTTCCTGCAAAAAATGGGTGTGCTTGATTTTGCCGGCGGCATTGTTGTGCACATCACGGCAGGTGTTGCGGCGCTGGTGGCAGCACTGGTGCTTGGTCCACGCAAGGGTTTCGGCAAGACGGCGATGGCACCGCACAACATGACCATGACCGTGATTGGTGCTGGCATGCTCTGGGTGGGCTGGTATGGCTTTAATGGCGGCTCGGCACTGGCTGCGAATGGAACGGCCGGCATGGCCTTGCTGGCGACTCATATTTCTGCTTCTGCCGGTGCGCTGATGTGGATGTTTATTGAGTGGCGAAAATTTGGTAAGCCCTCGGTACTCGGCATTGTGACCGGTATTGTGGCCGGCCTGGGAACGATCACGCCAGCATCAGGATTTGTCGGTCCCGGTGGTGCCTTGGTGATTGGTCTTGCTGCCGGTTTTGTCTGCTTTCATGCCACCCAGTTTGTAAAGCGAAAACTGGAGATTGATGACTCACTTGATGTCTTTCCCGTACATGGAGTGGGTGGAATCATGGGGACCTTTCTGGCCGGTATTTTGTGTGCTCCGGGACTTGGTGTGTTCGGTGGCATGGGTTTCGGCACCGGCAATAGCAGCATTGGACAGCAAGTTGGCGTGCAGCTACTGGCCATTCTTGTCGTGTCCGCCTATACCGCGCTGGTTACCTGGGGCCTGCTCCGGATCGTTGGTAAATTCACCGGTGGCTTGCGGGTGACGGACGAGCATGAAACAGAAGGGCTGGATCTGGTGCTGCATGATGAGCGCGGCTACGACCTGAACTGACTTGCCGTTTCCCGGGTTTGCGGAGTCTCTGGGTGAATCAGGGGCTCCGGACTTGAATGCAGGAGCCAGCGTTTACCTTTGTGGCTGCAGGTGCGCTGAGCGAAAGTGTCAGGAAATCACAGCAAAACAGGTTATTGCCAAGGCCCGGGGGCTCTTGTAGGGTACAGGCTCGCTGCATGCCGGAGTCCGGTGGCACAGGCGGATGTTCTGCCTTGTAAGCCCTGATATCCGTATGCAGTGAAGAATTCGCGGTCAGCCCTTGCGGCTTGGCCTTACCCAGAAGAAACACATGTGGAGATCAATATAATGGCCGCTTTCCTGTCCGACGACTGGTTCGCCAAGGTTACAGAGCTTACTGCTGCTGCCGGCAACCTCAATATCCCGTCTTCCCTGGCTGGCTTGGCTCTGAACGTAAACGTGTCCGGCACGCCTAATGGCAATGTTGAAATGTGCCTGAACGGCGGCAACTTTGAAAAGGGCTTCCATGCCGATGCTCCGACCAAGCTTTCAATGCCGGCTGATCTGCTCCGCAAGATTTTCCTTGAAGGCGACCAGGCCGCCGGCATGCAGGGTTTCATGAGCGGCCAGATCAAGGTTGAAGGCGACATGAGCAAGCTGATGGCCATGCAGTCTGCACGTCCCAGCGATGAGCAGAAGACTCTGCTGAAGCAGATTCTTGCCGCCACCGAGTAATTTTTGGCAGCCAGTGGCTGTTGAAAAAATACCGAAATGAAAAAGCCCGCAACAGCGGGCTTTTTCATGCACGATGTTTTTGCGGGAGGAATTAATGGCGGGTTTGCATGTCCTGGTAAAAGTCGAAGCGGTTATTCGCTGATTTCTGCCGCTTCGGCGCCATTGGGTAGCGGCTTGAGCAGCAATACCAGTGGCAGCATCAGGATAAAGCTGGCGGTAATCCACCAGTAGGCATCCACAACAGCCGCCATGCTGGCCTGGCGAGCAAGTTCGCGGGCGATGCTGACGGCACTCTCGCCGCCCGCTGAATTGGCCGGCAAGCGCGCGAGATAATGCTGCAGAGCAGGATTGAAAGGTTGAATGCCACCGCCCAGGGTTTGCCAGTTCATCTGCGTTGCTCGTGAATAAATCGTGCTGATCACCGCAATCCCGATTGAGGAGCCGATGGTGCGTAGCAGGCTGTAAACGCCGGAGGCATCCGGCACCAGATGCGGTTTTATGGTGGACAGTGCAATCGTGGTCAGTGGCACCATCATGAAACCGAGACCAAAACCCTGAAGTAATGAGGGGAAAATAATTTGCTGCGGCGATATCTGCAGATTGAAATGCGTGCAGAGATAATTGCCCCAGGCACTTAGTACCATGCCGGCCACAATAATGTGACGTGCATCAATGGTTTTCATCATGCGCCCCACGAGCATCATGCTGATCATGCTGGCGATACCGCGTGGCGCCATGACCAGGCCCGCAGTAGACGTGGGGTATGCCATCAGTCCTTCAAGCATGGTGGGTTGAATGATCATGGCGCCATACATGCCGAGACCCAGTGCCGTAATGACCAGCGATGCCGTGACGAAATTGCGGTCACGAAAAATGGCGAGTGAGAACAGCGAGCCGTCCGGATGGAGCAGGCTGTGCCAGAGAAACAGCAAAAGACCCACAATGCCGATGATAACGGCCATCGTTATGCCGGTGCTGCTGAACCAGTCATCGCCATTGCCGCGATCAAGAAAATACTGCAACCCGCCAATAGCCAGCGCCAGCAATATGAAGCCGCTCCAGTCCATGCGTCGCAGACGCTTTTCCGTGTCAGGGACAAAACGCGCTGCGAGCAAAAAGGAAATGATGCCGACAGGGAGATTGATGAAGAAAGTCCAGCGCCAGTCCAGTACTTCGGTCAGCCAGCCACCTGCCGTAGGGCCGGCAATGGGGCCGATCATGACGCCCATGCCCCAGATCGCCATGGCTTTGGCACGATCTTTCAGTGGATAAGTATTGACCATGATGGCTTGCGAGAGCGGCACCAGGGCCGCACCAAAAATGCCTTGCAGCATGCGGAAGAGAACAATTTCCGTGAGGTTCTGGGCGATGCCGCACAGCATTGATGCCAGCACAAAGCCGCTGATGCAGATGAGCAGGTATTTCTTTCGACCCAGCATGTCCGAGAAAAATCCTGTCAGCGGCATCATGATGGCCGAGGCTACAAGGTAGCTGGTCAGTACCCAGCTGATCTGGTCGGGTGTGGCGCTGAGTTCGCCCTGCATTTGCGGCAGGGCGACATTGACGATGGTGGTATCGAGTACCTGCATGATGGTGGCCGACATCACGGCTACTGTCAGGAAAAAGCGCTGACTCGAGTTCATGATGATTTACTCAGTCAAGCAATACTTTTACGTCAGCACTGATACCTATGCGTAGCGGCATTTTCGGGTCTGTATCGGTGATGACGATTTTAACCGGAACACGTTGCGTCACCTTGACCCAGTTGCCGGTGGCATTTTGTGGCGGCATCAGCGAAAACGCCGTACCGGATCCGCTGCTGATGCTGTTCACTACGCCATGGAAAATGCGGCCCGGATACATGTCGATGTAAATTTCAGCCTTCAGGCCCGGCCGCAGTTTTTTGAACTGGGTTTCCTTGAAGTTTGCATCCACCCATACCTGCTTGTCGCCGATCAGGGCAAACAGTGGCAGGCCTGCCTGTACCATGCTGCCTGGTTGCAGGCTGAGATTACTGACGGTGCCGGAGAAGGGCGCCGTAATGCGGGTGAGGTCCAGCTTGAGCTGTGCAGCCTCAACTGCCGCCTGCGCGGCCTTCACGCTTTCATTTTCGTCGCCGGTATGGCCGAGTTGTGCGCGTGCCTGCGTCAGTTTGGCCTCTGATGATTGCAGCTCTGCCTCTGTGCTTTTGACGCGGGTATCCGCTTTTTCCATATCTGCTTTTGAAAGGTAGCCTTTCACAACCATTTCATGCACACGCGCGGTATCGGATTTTTCCTGTGTCAGTTGCGAGCGGTTCTGCAAGACATCGGCTTCTGCGGCCTGAATACCGGCACTACCCTGATTCACGCTCTGGCGTGCCAGCGCCAGATTGGCCATGGCCTGATCCAGCGTGATCTGGAAAGGGCGCGGATCAATCTGCAGCAACAGATCGCCGGCTTTTACGCTCTGGTTATCTTCCACTGCAACCTGAGCGACCTGTCCGGACACCTGCGTTGTGATGTCGACTACCGGGCCATTGATGTAGGCATTGTCAGTGCTGACGGAGTCGGTCTGGAAAAACAGGAAGTAGCTGCCCAGCGCCAGCGCAATGATGCTGGCCGCCCCGGCGATATGGACCGGTTTTATTTTTCTGGCCGCCGATGCCTTTTGTTCAGTGCTCACGGCTTCAGGATTCGTTACGGACGGGTTCATTATTTCTCGACCTCGGAGGAGGCTTGGGGTTTTATCTGTTCGATATTTTTTTCCAGGCGCAGCAATACGCCGAGAAAAACATTTCGTTCATCCACGGAAATCCCTTCCCACACTTCCTGACGCAATAGCTGCGCTTCGTCCTCGATACGGCGTGCCATCTCCCTGGCCTTGTCGGTCAGTTCGATGCGTTTGGCACGCCGGTCTTGGGGTTCGGCAAGACGCAGGACCCAGCCATCCTCTTCCAGCCGGTCCAGCAGCTTGACCAGAGAGGGCGGTGTGATGCCCATGGCATCGGCAAGATCAACCTGGGACAAGGCGTGATCGGCCCGGCTCAAATGCAGCAGGCACTGCCAGCGGGCCTCGGACATGCCCAGTGGTGCCAGGCGGCTGTCCAGAATGGCGCGCCAGCCCTTGCTGATGCTGGTGAAGAGCCGTCCGATCTGTTCCGTGCCATCGCTCATGGTTGATTGTTGGCTAATGATTAGATTGCTAATGATATGGTCGCAATAACCGGATATTCAAGCGCTTGATTGAATGAATCTGCCGGATGGCGGGAGGGGCTTGGGGGGGATTGGCCGGTGGTCAGGCGGTTTTCAGCAGCCGGTCGACGATGCGCTCCAGTTCGCTCAGGTTGCGGCAGCTATGGGCTCGGGTACAGCTGCTGCGATAGCGCAGCATTTCGGAGTCGCCACTGCCCCAGCGATTCATGTCCTCCGGGTTCAGCCAGATGACCTGTCTGGCGCGCAGGTGGAACTCGCGCATCAGGTCAACACGGGCCTCGCCATTGTTGTTGCGGGCATCGCCAAGAATGATGAGTGTGGTGCGGTGATCCATGTCGCGCAGTGCCTGCTGTTCAAGATCAGCAAAGGCGCGACCGTAATCCGTGCTGCCAAAACCATAGCGCTGCATCACGGTATCGATGGCTTCATCTACCGGCTGGGTATCGAACAACGCCGTGACTTCATGCAGCGTCGAGGAAAAGGCAAAGGCGCGCAGCCGTGGAATCACCTCTTGCAGGCTATAGAGAAAGAGCAGCAGAAAGCGCGCGTGCTGGCTGACCGAGCCGCTGACATCACACACCGCCATGACGCGTGGTTTGTCCTTGCGTACATGTCGCCAGCACGGGCTGATCAGCACGCCGTCATAGGACTGGTTGTGGCGCAGGGTGGCGCGCACATCCAGCAGTCCGCGCGCAGCGGTTTTATCGCGCCGGCGATGCTGGGTGATGAGTTTTTGAGCCATGCGCCGGATCACAACTTGCGCATCTTTTGCCTCACGCAGGAGGGCGAAGCTTGTTTCACGAATGATGGCATCACGATCATGGCGTCGTGACAGCTGGAAATAACGCTCCACGGTTTCACGAACCTGCAGGCGCAAACGCTGGCGACCATGGCGCAGCAGCGTCGCGCGTTCCGAAGCCGCAGCGGAGTTCTTGCTGTCGAGCTCATGCAGTTCGCGTTCAAGATCTTCCAGACCCATCGCCATCAGGATGCGGCGCGAGAACAATCCCTTCTGCGTCATGACACGAATATCGGCCAGTTTCGCTGTTTCCAGGGCTTGTGCCATGGTTACGGCAAGATCACTGCGCTCTTCGCTCAGCATTTTCTCGCCCAGGGAGGAGGGCGGTATGCCGGGCACGGGCTGCCCGCTTCCCTCGCCACCACTGCCCGCACCTTGTCCTTTACCGAAGAGAAACTGAAGTCCCCTGGGCGGGGTCAGGGGAGTGGCGTCTTTTGCAGAGTCGGTTTTTTCCAGCGTATTGAAGCGGAAGAAACTGTCGAAGCAGCGATCAAAAATAAGGGTATCTGCTGTGCTTTTGATCAGCGTTGTACTGAGCGCTGCATGAAAACGCTCGCGCTTTTCATAACCCACAAGGCCAATGGCCGTTGCGGCGTCAGCGAGCTCGGGAGGGGAAACCCGAAGACCCTGATTGCGCAGCAGTGCGATAAATTCGGTGAGCTTGCGGTCCATGACGTCAGGCCTGCGGTCTCAGTGCTTCAGCAGCGTGTGCAGTTTTTCCTGTATCAGCGTCACATCGTCCTGATGCTTGAGCAATACCGGCAGTGTCTTTTCCACCCAGGCCGCGTCCAGCGCATCGATATGCAGGAGCAGGAGCGTGCGTGCCCAGTCCAGGGTTTCGCTGATGGCAGGAACCTTGCGCAGATCCTGCTGTCGCAGTTTTTGCACAAAATTGATGAGCGGGGTGCGCAGTTTTTCCGGCAGCTCAGGCACGCGGGCCGCCAGGATGCGGCGTTCCAGTACGGCATCCGGATAGGGAATATACAGATGCAGGCAGCGCCGCTTGAGGGCGTCAGAAAGCTCGCGCTGGTTATTGCTGGTGAGCAAAACCAGCGGTGTGCTTTTGGCCTTGATGGTGCCTATTTCCGGGACGGACACCTGGTAATCGGACAGCAGCTCCAGCAGAAAGGCTTCAAATTCCTGATCGGCCTTGTCAATTTCGTCGATCAGCAGCACGGCTCCGGGCTCGGCCTGCAGAGCGGCCAGCAGCGGGCGCGGCTCGAGAAATTCCGGTGAATAAAAAATATCGCCAAACTGGTGCAGGCGCTCAACGGACTCTGACAGGCCTTCGGCGCCGCGCAGGATATTGCCCAGTTGTTCTTTCAATACCTGTGTGTAGAGCAGCTGCTTGCCATATTTCCATTCATAAAGGGCTTTACTTTCATCCAGCCCTTCATAGCACTGCAGACGGATCAGCGGGCGTTCGAAGAGGGCGCTGGCGGCTTTGGCCAGTTCGGTTTTGCCGACACCGGGAGGGCCTTCAATCAGGATCGGTTTCTCCAGCTGTGCCGCCAGAAACAGCGTCAAGGCAAGATTGTCCGAGGCGATATATCCCTGCGCCTCCAGCCCCTGATGCAGGCTGTCGGCAGTGAACTGCTTGCTGGAAAAAAGACTCATATCGGGCTCACGCTAAAGCGGTTTTCAGTGGGGCAACAGCCAGGGTTTGCCATCGGCAGGATGCTCCACGCGATCGAAGGCGACACCAAAGACTTCCTCCAGCAAGACCGGGTCGGCAATGGTATCGGCGCTGCCGACGGTATGCAGGCGTCCGGCTTTCAGCACCAGGATCCGGTCTGCAGTGCGCAGGGCGAAATTGATGTCGTGTGTGGAAAATATCACCAGTGCCCCTGTTCCGCTTTCTGTGCGGAGGCTTTGGCGCAGGCGCTGCTGATGCGGGAGATCCAGCGCATTCTGTGGTTCATCCAGCAGCCATATGCGTTCACTGGCCAGCGGATGCAGGCGCATTTGCAGCCAGGTGCGGGCCAGTTGCACGCGCTGGCGTTCACCACCGGACAGGGCGTCGTAATGACGACCGGCAAGGGGTTCCAGTTCCCATGTCTGCAGGGCTTGCTGATACAACTGCTCCGCCAGCGCCCCGGCACCACCGTGTGGCCAGACCGCAAGGCAAAGCAGGTCCCGTACCGGCAGGCGTAATGAATCTGCATGTTGCTGGGGCAGGAAAGACCGGCGTCGGGCCAGTACCTCCGGTGCCATGCCTTTCAGTGCGCTTCCATCCAGCTGGATATCTCCCGTGATGCCGGCGTGGGGAAAATAGCGGCCGGCATCGGTACACAGGCGCAGCAGGGTGGATTTGCCTGCGCCATTGGGCCCGATCAGCGCAATGCATCCGCTTTGCAGCGTGACGGTGATGTCCTGCAGGACGCTGTGGGTACCAAAGCGGCAGGACAGTCCGGACAGGGTCATCATGGCCGCCTCCGCAAAAACAGCAGCAGAAAGGCCGGGGCGCCGATCAGGGAAGTGAGTACACCGACGGGCAGCTCCAGCGGCGCCATCAGGATCCGGGCCAGCCAGTCGGCGAGCACCGCCAGCAGTGCTCCCAGCAAGAGGCTCGCGGGCAGCAATTGCCGGTGCCGGATGAAACCAAGACGACGTGCCATATGGGGTGCCAGCAGACCGATAAAGCCAATGCCTCCGGATTGTGCCACGGCCAGAGCCACCAGCACGGAGGCCAGTATCAGGATCTCGCGGCGAAAGCGCTGGATGTCGAGGCCGAGATGAGCGGCTTCGGATTCGCCGAGCTGCCAGACATCGAGCGCGGTGCTGTGTTGCCAGCTGCGTAAAATGGTCAGCAGCAAGACCACGGAGGAAGGCAGCAACAAGGACCAGCTGGCTTGCGCAAAACTACCCATCAGCCAGAAGCTGGCACTGCGCAGGGTGGTGTTGTCACCGAGGCTGAGCAGCAGGTTAATGAGTGCTGCCGCCAGCGCATTCAGTGCCACACCCACCAGCAGCAACTCGGCATTGCCGGCGCCAAGACGGCGTCCCGTCACCAGTACCAGCGCCAGCGCACCGAGGGCGCCGGCAAAGGCCGCCAGAGGCAGGGCCCAGAGCCCGCTCGCCCCCATGGCAATGACCAAGACCGCGGCCAAGCCGGCGCCGGCAGAGACGCCGAGCAGGCCGGGTTCCACCAGCGGATTACGGAAAAAATCCTGCAGCAGCAGGCCGGCAAGGGCGAGCGAAGCACCGGTAAATACCGCCAGCAATACCCGGGGCAGCCGCAGGCGCCACATCACCTCGGACGCCATTGCGCCGAGATCCTGTGTTCCCCAGCTGAGGGCGAGCACGATCACCAGCACGGTAATCACCGGCAGGAGCAGGGCAGAGTGGCGCGGAGGCAGCGGGAGTGGGGGCACGGCGGAAATGACGGACTTGAAAAAAGAATGTGCCATAGCCTAGCCATCATGCCCGTGCTAAACCAGTGCCAGTCCATCTGATTTAAGGAGTACGCCATGCTTGATGGCCATGTTCATCCTGATTTTCGTGCGGTTGCCGATGTTTTTCAGCAGCAGTTGCCCCGCAGCCAGCCGGGTGGTGCGGCGCTGTGTATCTATCATCGCGGTGAGCGCGTGCTGGATATCTGGGGCGGTACACGCGATCGCGAGGGCACTCCGTGGTCGGCCGATACGCTGGCGCTGTCGTTTTCCACCACCAAGGGCATTGTGGCTACGCTGCTGCATATTCTCGCCAGTCGTGGCCAGGTTGATTACGACAAACCGGTGGCGCATTACTGGCCGGCGTTTGCGCAAAGCGGGAAGCAGGCGATTACGGTCCGCCAGTTGCTCTGCCATGAGTCCGGCCTTTATGGCATTCGCCATCTGGTTCAGGATGCGGCTGAAATGCGTGACTGGCCGCATATGCTGTCCCTGCTGGAGTCGGCCGTACCTGCGCATACCCCGGGGACACGTAATGGTTATCACGCACTGACCTTTGGCTGGCTGGTTGGCGGCCTGGTGGAAAAAATCAGCGGCAAGCCACTGGCGCAAGTGCTGCGTGAAGAGCTGACGGTGCCCCTGCAGCTCGATGGCTGTTTTATTGGCGTACCTGACAGCGAGTTGTCGCGCTGTGCAAAACTGATCGTGCCGGAGAAAAAGCCGCGTGATCCCTCGGCAAAGCCGAAAGAGAAAAAACTGAATCTGGTCAAGGAAGCGATTGAGCACGGCTTGCGCCTTACCGGCTTTGAGCCGGATTCCACGCTGGAGGCCATGGTCCCGCGTGGCATGGCGCGCTTTGACTGGAATACCAGCGATACCTTGCAGTCCTGCATTCCTGGTGCCGGTGGCATGTTCAATGCGCGCTCGCTGGCAAAAATCTATGCTGCACTGGCCAATGACGGCGAGTTTTCCGGTGCCAGGATTTTACCGCCGGGCACTGTCAAAAATATTTCCATGATTCAAAATACCTCGCGTGGAGCAGTGATCCCCATGCCTATGCGCTGGCGCATGGGTTATCACCGTGTCTTCACCACCGGGCCGCGTACGCCGCATGCTTTTGGTCATTTTGGTTATGGCGGTTCCGGCGCCTGGTGTGATCCGTCGCGTGAGCTGGCCGTAGGCTATGTGGTGAATTACGGCATCGGCACGCCGTTTGGCGACATGCGTTTGTGGAAGCTCAATACGGCCACCATTCGCGCCGTAGACAGTTTGCCGGAGCTGATCTGGCAGTGGTTACGACTGCGTGCCTGATCTTTTTCCATAAAAAAAGCCCGCATCTGCGGGCTTTTTTTATACGTATTTTTATACTTTTATCGTACTGGGCGGGAGCGGATCCATGCCGTTGTCTGCGCTGATAAATCATTAAGGTGCAGAGTCATTTAATGATTGTCTGTCCGGATTAGATCATTCTGATCCCTTTGATTCCGGAGCCTCAATGAGGATATAGCCGCGGTTTTCAATCGTGTCGAACGTGCGCATGCCATTGACCAGTGTGGATGCGCTCATCCAGACCCAGCCGGCACTTGCCGGATTGACGTCAAGAATGAGGAAGGAATCGGAAGCCTCGTCATAGGCCCCAACCGGCGAGAAATGCCCGCCGCCCTGTTGTCCCACTGCAGAACGCTTGTAGCCCACGATGACGTAGTTGCTTGGGTGCTTCAGGTTTTCTGCAATATCCCGCCGCACGGCCGCCAGCGTCTTGCTGTCATCAACAATGACCAGTCGGGTAGCGAGCCCGTTGGCCCGCAACATCTGGTCAAGCTGACGCAGCTGGTAGCCGAAATCCTTGATCTGCTTGCCATTGACCAGTACCGGTTCCCCGAGGACCTGTGCCCGGGTTTTCGCGCCTTTCAGAATCACGTTGTCCTGCGTGAATCGCGGAACACTGAGGTCAGCGTGCTCGGGCAGAAAGCGCAGGTCTTCAGCGCGCAAGCGACTGCGATCGCGAGGCAGCCCGGCCTTATGGTTGAGGATTGCATTCAGCACAATGGCAGCGGACGTAGGGCCGCAGAAGGCGGTGTTGGACTGGGCTTCAAACTGATTGGCCAGTTCGGGAAAATCCGTCTTCGCACTTGATCGGGAAAAACGGGCAAGTCCCTCTTCCGAGGCAAACGGAACAAGGTCTGCACCAGCCTTCAGCGGCGCACTGTCGAGTGCCAGTGCTGACGGAAACTGCAGGCAGAGCAACAGGAAAGAAAGTGCGACGCGAGTGACGGCTGTCATGAGAACTCCTTCCCGTGGATCGGGAACTGGATGAGTCTATCGGGTTGTGCGGTTATGAGCAGTCAGTAAATTAAGGTTCATCATGGCGGTGCAAGCTCAAAGAGCTGGCGATCCGATGCAGGCGCGTTAAACCTGCCGGCAGGATCTTGTTGTGGCTTCGCCCCCGTTGTTCGTGGTCCGGCGCTGGATGATGCGCCTTTGCTTACATAAAAAAGCCCGCATTTGCGGGCTTTTTTATCAGTGTTTTTACACTTTTATCGTGCCGGACAGATGTGGTTTTCCGCTTTTCACATCGCTGATGCTGAAAGTGTAGCCTCCATCCTTTTGCTGGTCGGAACGAAAGCCGATGCGTGCCGGCAGCAGTACGGGCAACTTGAATTGCACGTCCACGCTATAGGCATCCGGCAACCGGCCATCCAGCGCCGCCAGGCAGCGTGCCTTGGTCCACATGCCGTGGGCAATGGCGCGCGGAAAGCCGAACAGCTTTGCCGTAAATGCATACATATGAATCGGATTGCGATCACCGGAAGCCGCTCCGTAGCGGCGTCCGGTATCGGCGGGTACCACCCACTGCACGGCGGGCGTGGCAGGCGCTGCAGCTGTTTTTGCAGGGCGTTCTGCTTTCACCGCGCTTTCGCCGCCGCCCTGGCGCCGCAACATGGTGCTGACCGACTCCCACACCACTTCGTCGCCGGATGTCAGGGTGGTGAGGATGTCGAACTGCAGGCCCTTGTCATGCGGGCGCAGATTGGCCGGTTTTACCTGGATCGTCAGGGTTTCCGACGCAGCGACCGGGCGATGCTGGCGAATGCTGTTCTGGATGTGCACCAGCCCCATGGCCGCAAAAGGAAATGCCGCATCGGTAATGATTTCCATGTGCAAGGGAAACGCCAGCACAAAGGGATACGTCACCGGCAGGGTTTCACGCTGGTTAAAACCGCAGATGCGGTTATAGGCAGCAAGATGGGCGCGGTCTATTTTTACATTGCGCATCACCAGTTCAAGGTCGGGTAATTGCGTGCCCTTCTTGCCGGTGATGGCGCCGAGCAGGGCGCGCGAATAAAGCGCGGCCGTCTTGGGCGTACCCGTGATTTCACGAACCGTCATTTGCATTACTCCTTGGTATCCGGGGCTCACCAATATCAGCCCGTCAAACAGCGATCATGGAGCGCATTGCTTCGATCACCCTTGCGGGGGAAACAAGGCAATGCGCCCTTCAGCGCTGTTTTGTCAGGCACCGATCAGCGACTGGCCACAAACACGAACGACATTGCCATTCACGCCGGCAGAGGCCGGGCTGGCATACCAGGCAATGGTTTCAGCCACGTCAACGGGCAGGCCACCTTGCGACATGGAGTTCATGCGGCGACCGGCTTCGCGGATGGCGAAAGGAATGGCGGCGGTCATGGCGGTTTCGATAAAGCCGGGTGCTACGGCATTGATGGTGATGTTCTTCGCGGTGACGACGCGGCTCATGGATTGCACCATGCCGATGACACCGGCCTTGCTCATGCCGTAATTGCTCTGGCCCATGTTGCCGGCTATGCCGGAAATGGACGATACGCAAATGATGCGGCCGTTTTCACGAATCACGTTCTGCGCAAGCAACTCGTCATTGATGCGCTCTTCGGAAGACAGGTTGATATTGAGCACCATGTTCCACTGCTGCTCGGTCATGTTGGCGAGGGTCTTGTCACGCGTTACGCCGGCGTTGTGCACGATGATGTCGACGCCGGCATGATGGGCTTTCAGGTGCTCGGCAATTTTTGCCGGAGCATCGGCGGCGGTGATGTCGAGAGCGAGGGCCGAGCCACCAATCAGGCTGGTGACTACCTTGAGGTCGTCAGCGAGCTGTGGAATATCGAGGCCGATGACATGCGCACCATCGCGTGCCAGGGTTTTGGCAATGGCTTCGCCGATGCCGCGGGAAGCACCGGTGACCAGTGCCACCTTGCCGGCCAGCGGCTTGTTCCAGTCCAGTGTGGCTTGTGTGCCTGAGGTCGAAATACGCACGACCTGGCCGGATACATAGGCCGAGCGCGGCGACAGGAAAAAGCGCAGTGAAGATTCGAGCTGGTTTTCAGCACCGCTTGCCACATAAATCAGCTGGGCGGCACCGCCTTTTTTTACTTCCTTGCCAAGCGAACGCGTGAAACCTTCGAGTGCGCGCTGGGCCGTGGCATGGCGCGGATTTTCACAGGCTTCCGGCGGCAGGCCGAGCACGATCAGGCGGCTGCACTGCTCAACCTTGCGCATCACCGGATGGAAAAAGCTGTAGACCTTGATGAGGTCAGCGCTGTCCTTGATGCCGCTGGCATCAAACACGAGCGCCTTGAATTTCTGCTCACCTTCGGCAGAAAAAGCTTTGCCGCCCTGACCATGGACGTCGGCGTTGATGTTTTTAAGCGTGTCGCTAACGGCCTTGCCGAGCGCGCCGGCATCGGCACTGCCGAACAGTACGGCACCTGAAATAACCGGAGCGCCAGCTTGAAAACGATCCAGATTGACCGGCATGGGCAGGCCGAGATTCTTGGCCAGCAGGCGGCCGAGAGGGGAGTTCGCGAAACTGGTATAGCGGTCACTCATGATCGTGTCCTTCATCGAGCGGATGGGAGCGGGTTGCCGGCAAGTGCTGGCGGAAGGCCGACACTCTAGAAAAAGAATGGGCAGCTGGCCAGCTTTCCTGAAAAAAGCTCGCACCGTGATTGCCGTGCCGTGATTACCGGGCAGTCACCGTACGGGGCTGTTGCAACGGGCGGCAGGCTAGCAAAAGCCGGCAGGCTTGGGATTTGCCCTGGTGCCCGTGTGATAATGCGCGCACTGCCAATGCCCGGCCTGACTTCTGTGCTAGGGTGCCGCCATTGAAATCCGCCAGGAGCAACTCATGTCATCCCTTCGTCGCGTCGCCATCATCGGTGGCAACCGTATTCCCTTTGCCCGTTCCAATGGCGCCTATGCCACCGCCTCCAATCTTGACATGCTGACGGCGGCGGTGGACGGGCTGGTGGCACGTCACAAGCTGGAAGGCGAGCGTCTGGGTGAAGTTGCAGCGGGTGCCGTGCTCAAGCTCTCGCGTGATTTCAACATGACCCGCGAAGTGGTGCTCAGTACCCGGCTGGCCCCGGAAACGCCGGCCTGTGACATGCAGCAGGCTTGCGGCACCGGTCTGCAGGCGATCAATTACATCGCCAACAAGATTGCCACCGGCCAGATCGAGTCCGGTATCGGTGGCGGCACCGACACGACGTCGGATGCCCCCATTGCCGTCAGCGATGCGCTGCGCCAGTTCCTGCTGAGCCTGAGTCGCGCCAAGGATACTGGCAGCCGCTTCAAGCTGCTGGCCAAGTTCCGCCCGAGCATGTTCGGCCTGGAAATTCCGCGTAATGGCGAGCCGCGTACCGGCATGGCCATGGGCGATCATCAGGCCATCACCACGGCCGAATGGGGCATCAGCCGTGAAGCCCAGGATGAGCTGGCGTTCAAGAGCCACAAGAACATGGCCGCTGCTTACGAGCGTGGTTTCTTCGCTGATCTGATGACGCCGTATCTGGGTCTTGACCGCGATGACAACCTGCGCCCAGGTTCCACCATCGAAAAGCTGGCAACCCTGAAGCCGGTTTTCGGTGATCGTGAAACCGGCACCATGACGGCAGGCAATTCCACGCCGCTGACCGACGGTGCATCGGCTGTGCTGCTGGCCTCGGAGGAATGGGCGAAGGCACGCAAGCTGCCGGTACTGGCCTATCTCACTACCGTGGAAACCGCCGCCGTTGATTTCGTGCACAAGAAAGAAGGCCTGCTGATGGCGCCGGCCTATGCCGTGCCGCGCATGCTGGCGCGTGTTGGCCTGACACTGCAGGATTTTGATTACTACGAAATCCATGAAGCTTTTGCCGGCCAGGTGCTGTCCACACTGAAATCATGGGAAGACGAAACCTTCTGCAAGGAGCGCCTGGGTCTTGGCGCGGTACTGGGTTCGATTGATCGCAGCAAGCTCAACGTCAACGGCTCTTCCCTGGCTGCGGGCCATCCTTTTGCGGCCACCGGTGGCCGCATTGTGGCATCGGCAGCCAAGATGCTGAACGAGAAGGGTTCAGGACGTGTACTGATCTCCATCTGCGCGGCCGGTGGTCAGGGTGTGGTGGCGATTCTGGAAAAATAATCCGGTGGTATTCCTGCGCCGGATCATATGAGCAAAAAAGCCCGCAATCGCGGGCTTTTTTCATGGCGGGAACAGGAGGATAAATTACTGGCCGCTCAGGCACCGGTCCACGAACTTCACGCGAACATCCCCTGTCATGCTGCCGGCCTTTTGATTGCAGTCGGTAATTCTGGCCAGTAGGGGCGACGTTGAGCTGGTGGCGCTATTGCGACGCATGCAGGTAGCGATGGTGCGATGGCGTTCGTTTCCGGTCATGCCTTGCGCCTGCTTGTTGCAGTCCGGGCTTTTGTTGCCACTTTCATTGCCATTGGCCATTGCCGTACCAATCAGAAGGGGGCTCAGCACCATCATGGTCGCAGCGAGCATTATTTTCATCGGGCCTCATCCTCGTATTGCTATCGTCCTTGTTGATGCGTTCACACACATCATGGCCCCAGTTTAAAGCCTGAACCTGAGTGATTCAGCTAAAATGCACCATAAACGGACGACCGGCCTTGTCTCCGTACAAAGCATAAAGCCCGCAGGTGTGCGGGCTTTATGCTTGAAAAGCAGGTGAGTCTCAGTTTTTCAGGCAGTTGCTCATGAAGGCCTTGCGCTCGTCCCCTTTCTTGCCGGCAGCGCTGGCGTTGCAGTCCTTCATGCGCTGTTGCTGCGCACCTTTCTTGTCGATGGCTGCTTCCGCCGGTTTGCCGGAGAGGCAGTTGCTCATGTAGGCCTTGCGTTCATCCCCTTTCTTGCCGGTAGCGCTGGCATTGCAGTCCTTCATGCGCTGTTGCTGCGCACTTTTCTTGTCGATGGCTGCTTCTGCCGGTTTGCCGGAGAGGCAGGTGCTCATGAAGGCCTTGCGCTCATCCCCCTTCTTGCCGGCGGCCTGCTTATTACAGTCGGCCATACGGTTTTGCTGGGGATTCTCTGCATGGGCCGCGGCAGCGAGGCAAAGGCTGAGTCCGAGCGCAGCAATGACGTGCTTGATCATGGTGTAACCCTCTTTGTTGTGGTGTCCGGGAGCCTGTTTTATGAATGACAGTGTAAAGCGCTCACTTCTGGGGCTGTTTCAGTCTGGCAGAAGTCCTGTGGTCTGCCGGACACAGTTTATGTTTTTTTCAGGCGGGCGAGCAGGCTTGACGTATCCCAGCGGCCGCCACCCATGTCCTGTACCTCGGCATAGAAACTGTCGACAAGTTCGGTGACGGGCAGATGAATGTGCAGGCGTTCTGCCTCCTCCTTGCAGATGGACAGGTCCTTGCGCATCCAGTTCACGGCAAAACCATGCTCGTATTGATGGGCGATCATGGTCTTGTGACGGTTGAGCATCTGCCAGCTTGAAGCGGCGCCTTGTGAAATGGCATCAATCACTTTTTTCGGGTCAAGTCCTGCTTTTTCGGCGAAATACAGACCTTCCGAAAGGCCCTGCACAAGCCCTGCAATGCAAATCTGGTTGACCATTTTGGTGAGTTGCCCCGAACCTACCGGCCCCATCAGGGTGATGGCTTTGGCATAACTTTGCATGACGGTTTTGACACGCTCAAAAATGCTTTCATCTCCACCGCACATGATGCTGAGCTGGCCATTTTCAGCGCCCTGCTGCCCGCCGGAAACCGGTGCATCCATGAAGAAGACATCCTGCCGGTGCAGGATTTGGGCGAGCTCGCGGGAAACTTCGGCAGATACGGTGGAGTGATCCACCAGCACGGCACCCTTTTTCAAGCCATGAATAATGCCGTTTTCTCCCAGCACCACTTCCCGCAAGTCCTGGTCATTGCCGACACAGGTGAAGATGACGTCGGCGCTTCTGGCGGCTGTTGCCGGTGAAGGCGAGGAGGTGCCTTTGTATTCGCGGCACCATGCCTCGGCTTTTGCCTGTGTGCGGTTGAAAACGCTGACAGGGTGGCCTTTTCTGGCCAGATGCCCTGCCATGGGATAGCCCATGGTGCCGAGACCGATGAAGGAAAGTGAGGTCATAACTCCGGATGCCCTGTTCAAACCGATGGTTATCGAGTGGCCAGAAATCCTGAGACCAGCCGCTTTTTGATATTAATCAGCATGCGCTTGAAGATAAAGCTGCCGCCTATCATCAGGTTGACAACAGGATAGATGCGCAGCAGGCGTAACAGGCGAGGTGGGTGCAGATAGAAGCGCGCGAATGCATTTCCCATGATGCGGTGCAGGTCGTGGCCATAGGCGCGCGAATACCAGGGCTCCATGGACGCATAGGCTCCGTTGTCGCGTTCATCCTGTGCAGCTCCGGTGGTAGCCGCTACTGACTCCTGCATGGCGAGTGAGTAGATCGGAGTATTTGATTGCGGCACCACTGCAAAGAAAAATACATGGGTCAGCGGGCTGCTGACAGCGTAGGCAATGGTTGCTTCTATTTCTTCAGGGGTTTCGGTGGGAAAGCCCAGCATGAACGCCCCCTGTACAATTACACCGTGACGATGGAACTCCTCAATCGACCATTTTGCCTTGTCAATATCAAGGTACTTTTCCACCAGGGTTTGCAGGCGTGGTGTTACGGTTTCTATCGAAATAGTCGCGTGGTAGGTGCCACCTTCCACCATGGCGGCGATGGTTTCTGCGTCGAGGATGTCGCCCCGCAATCCGTTCGGGAAGGCGATGTAGAGCTTGCCTGGCCAGCGTTTTCCAATGGCACGCATGATTGATTGCGCACGCGGCTTATGCAGATTGAAAATGTCATCAACAATATGAAATTCGGTTACGCCATAGTCTTCATAAAGAATCCTTATTTCTTCAAGGACGCTTTCTTCGCCGCGGTAGGTAAAACGTTTGGTGAAGACATCGTGGCAATAACTGCAAAGGTAAGGACAGCCTCGGGAGGTGAACAGGTAGGCGTAACGGCGTTCATCAATGTTGGTGATGATGCGCTTGCGGTCACGCTTTCGATAGCGCTCGAAGTCGAGCATGTCCCAGGCAGGCAGTGGCAGTTCATCCATGTCGCTGATGATGTCCTGGCCGTGGTTATACACCACATCACTGTCGCCCTGACGGTAGCTGAATCCGGCAATGTCACTGCCAAGTGGCTGGTTTGAGAACTGACGCTCCAGTGCCTGCAGGAATGTACGATCCGCAGCGCCCTCAAAAACCCAGTTGAAACAGCTTTCGGAAAAAATCAGGGGTGCCTGGCGCAACGTGAAAGGGCCGCCCACTACGGAGATGGAATTGGCATTCCATGCTTTTACGATGCTGGCAATTTTGTAGCTGGCAGCGGCTTCGCAGTTGAGGGCTGAAATGCCCACGACATCCGGTTTGTATTCATCAAGCTTGGCAGCGAGAGCCTTTGGTTCGTCGTTGTAGAGTTTCATATCCCAGAAATGCACAGTGACGGCATTGCCGAAATGTTTTCGCACTCCGGCAATGAGCGTCAATATGCCCAGTGGTGGACCATAGGCATCATCACGGGTTTTCTGATAGGGCTTGATGAAAAGCAGGGTGAAAGGCTGGATGGCACGATCAGGAGCTGTCGATGCTGTGACCTCACGGTAGCTTGATACGCTTATGCCGGGCAGGTTTTCGACGCGGATTTTCGGGGAGCGGACGCTCAATGGGTATTCCTTTCCAGTTAACGTGATAGATAACCGGCAAGGGCATTGAGGATAGTGGTCACTATTGGTACGAAAGTGCCTTTTCGTATCCCGTACGTATTAGCTTGATACGTACAACTTATTGTTGTCAGGCTAGTTTTTTGTGATGACTGAGGTCAATCAAATTCGGATGGAAGGGATTCAGCGGTCCAATGAAATAAAAAGGCCGCTTGCGCGGCCTTTTTATGGTGATGCTGATTAACGCTTGTCCAGCGGCACGATGTCGCGCTGGGTCGCACCCGTGTAGAGCTGGCGCGGACGTCCGATCTTGTACGGTGCTTCATGCATTTCAGTCCAGTGCGAAATCCAGCCGACAGTACGAGCGAGGGCAAAAATCACGGTGAACATGGAGGTTGGAATGCCGATGGCCTTGAGAATGATGCCCGAGTAGAAGTCCACATTCGGGTAGAGCTTGCGCTCGACGAAATACGGATCGTTACGGGCGGCTTCTTCCAGTTTCATGGCCAGTTCCAGCTGCGGGTCATTGATGCCCAGCGCTTCCAGCACTTCGTCGCACGTCTCTTTCATGACCTTGGCGCGAGGATCGAAATTCTTGTACACGCGGTGACCGAAGCCCATGAGCTTGAACGGATCATTCTTGTCCTTGGCTTTGGCCAGGAACTTGTCGAGATTGTCCACGGAGCCGATCTCGTCGAGCATCTTCAGTACGGCTTCGTTGGCGCCGCCATGTGCCGGGCCCCAGAGTGCGGCGATACCGGCAGCGATACAGGCGTAGGGGTTGGCGCCGGTGGAGCCGGTCAGGCGCACGGTGGACGTAGACGCATTCTGCTCGTGATCCGCATGCAGGATGAAGATGCGGTCCATGGCCTTGGCCAGGATCGGGTTGACCACGTACTCCTCGCAAGGCACGGCAAACATCATGCGCAGGAAGTTTTCGGCATAACCAAGCTTGTTGTCCGGGTACACGAAAGGCTGGCCGGCGTTGTATTTGTAGCTCATGGCGGCAATCGTCGGCATCTTGGCGATAAGGCGGATGGCGGCAATGCGGCGATGTTCCGGATTATTGATGTCCAGATTGTCGTGATAGAAAGCGGAGAGTGCACCGACCACACCACACATCACGGCCATGGGATGGGCGTCACGACGGAAGCCGCGATAGAAGAACTGCAGCTGTTCGTGAACCATGGTGTGCTGCGTAACGCGCTCCACGAAATCGGCTTTCTGCTCCGCATTTGGCAGTTCGCCATTGAGCAGCAGGTAACAGGTTTCGAGATAGTCGGATTCGGTGGCCAGCTGATCAATCGGATAGCCGCGATGCAGGAGAATGCCCTTGTCGCCATCAATGAAGGTGATCTTGGATTCGCAAGCCGCCGTAGCCATGAAGCCGGGGTCGTAGGTGAAATAGCCCTGGGCGAGTACGTCTTTTACATCAATAACGTCCGGGCCAAGCGTGCCGGAGGAAACGGGCAGGTCAATCGACTTGTCGCCGATCGTGAGAGTTACTTTTGTGCCCGACATGGCAGTCTCCTTAAACAGAGGGTTCAGCGCGACCAAAGCAATTTGCGGACCTGAGCAGCGAGAAACCCGCTGCCGGTGCATCAACTTGTCATGAAAACACTTTGGGGAAGGCGCGCTAGCTTAAATTGTAAGACGGCTTTGTCAATCAAAGTACGCTGGTTCCGGTATCGATTCTGCCGGAAAAACACATGCTTAGCGCAGGTCATCAATGACTTCGGGGTCAGTGCGAGGTGCCGGACTGGTCTGCGCACTCCCGGGCTTTCCATTTTGCTCCAGCATGAGGCTGTTTGTGCTCAAAAAAACAACAGCCGCCTCATGGTGGCGCACGCAACTGTTTGTCTTGCCGGGATTTTACTGGCGTTACGGGTTTGTAATTGAATTTCTGCGGGATTATACTTCCGGCCCGGTTTTGAGTCGACCGAGAAAGCCTTGTAATTTCAAGGCTTTTCAATGGCTTGCCGCAATATCCGCTTTTTCCCTTAGGTATTGGCCCAGGCCCACAAGCCTCCGGGCTCCCCACAGGAACCGCTCTGTGAAAAGCAACCGACCTGTCAATCTCAGTCTGTCCACGGTGCTGGCAGTCAATCTGAAATCTCCCGTTGCCATCGCTTCCATTTTGCATCGTATTTCGGGTGTGCTGATTTTTCTGCTGATTCCCGTGCTGCTTTATGTGCTTCAGGAGTCTCTTGCCTCCGAACAGGCTTTCGCTGCCGTCAAGACTGACGTGCTGGGTGGCCTGATTGGTGGTTTCCTGGTGTTTGTGGCCCTTGCAGGCTTCATTTTCCATATCATCGTTGGCGGCAAGCATCTGGTGCAGGACTTCGGTATTGGTGAGTCGCTGCAAGGTGGCCGCCTGTTTGCCTGGCTGGCCCTTGCCGCTGCGGCCTTCTTTATTGTCGTGGCGCTTGCCTGGATGGTGCTCTGATGAGAAACAGTGCAACGAGCTTCAGCCGCTCCGGTGTTTCCGATTGGCTGGTACAGCGTGTCAGCGCCTATATCCTCGCGGCGTATTTTTTTGTCATCGTCGGCTTTCTGATCTGCCAGCATGATGCCGGCTATGCCCAGTGGTATGCCTTCATGACCTCGACGGCCATGCGCATTTTTACCTTGCTTGCACTGCTGGCGCTTGCCGGACACGCCTGGGTGGGTATGTGGACGGTTCTCACGGATTACATCACGGAACGCCAGTTGGGCCCCAAGGCCACCTTTTTGCGTCTGCTGCTTCAGGTTGGCATGGCAATATTCATTTTTGTGTACGTGGTCTGGGGCATCCAGATCCTGTGGGGGAACTGATCTGTGGCTAGCGAAATCAAGGCAAGCAATATTCCCACGCTCACGTTTGACGCTGTGATTGTTGGTGGCGGTGGCTCCGGTATGCGGGCCTCGCTGCAGCTGGCACGTGCCGGCCTTAAAGTGGCAGTGCTGACCAAAGTGTTTCCGACGCGTTCGCACACCGTGGCGGCACAAGGCGGTATCGGCGCTTCCCTCGGCAATATGAGCGAAGACAACTGGCACTATCATTTTTATGACACTGTGAAGGGTTCCGATTGGCTGGGTGACCAGGACGCCATCGAGTTCATGTGTCGCGAAGCGCCCAAGGTCGTGTACGAGCTCGAACACATGGGCATGCCTTTCGACCGTAATGCCGATGGCACGATTTACCAGCGTCCTTTCGGCGGCCACACCTCCAATTACGGTGAAAAACCGGTGCAGCGCGCCTGCGCGGCAGCGGACCGTACGGGGCATGCGCTGTTGCACACGCTGTATCAGGCCAATCTCGCCGCCAAAACAGAATTTTTTGTCGAGTGGATTGCGCTGGATCTGATCCGTGATGAAGAAGGCGATGTGCTCGGCGTGACGGCCATTGATCTGGCAACGGGCGACATCACTGCTTTCCAGGCCAAGTGCACATTGTTTGCCACGGGTGGTGCAGGTCGTATTTACCAGGCCTCGACCAATGCCTTTATCAATACCGGTGACGGCCTTGGCATGGCGGCGCGTGCCGGCATTCCGCTGGAAGACATGGAGTTCTGGCAGTTCCACCCGACCGGTGTGGCCGGTGCCGGTGTGCTGCTGACGGAAGGTTGCCGTGGTGAAGGCGGTCTCCTGCGCAACAAGAACGGCGAGCGCTTCATGGAGCGTTATGCCCCGAACCTGAAGGATCTGGCGCCGCGCGATTTCGTGTCCCGTTCCATGGATCAGGAAATCAAGGAAGGCCGTGGCTGCGGCCCGAATGGCGATTACGTCGTACTTGATCTCACGCATCTTGGTGCAGAAACCATCATGAAGCGTCTGCCTTCCGTGCATGAAATCGGCAAAAACTTTGCCAATGTCGATTGCACCAAGGAAGCGATTCCGGTGGTGCCGACCATTCATTATCAAATGGGCGGTATTCCCACGAATATCCACGGTCAGGTGGTGGCGCCGAAAGACGGCAACCCTAATGCCGTGGTCAAGGGCTTCTACGCCATTGGCGAATGTTCCTGCGTGAGCGTGCATGGTGCCAACCGTCTTGGCACCAACTCGCTGCTGGATCTGATTGTCTTCGGCAAGGCTGCGGGTGAGCACATCATCGAACAGGTGGCGCTGGCTCCTGCCTCGCACAAGTCGCTGCCGCAGGATGCCCTGGAAAAGACGCTGGCCCGAATTGCTAAACTGGATAATTCGACGTCCGGCGAGTATTGCCAGGATGTGGCCAACGATATGCGTCGTGCCATGCAGACGCATGCCGGCGTGTTCCGTACCCAGGCATTGCTGGATGAAGGCGTGCTGAAGATCATGGAAATCGAAAAGCGCATCGGCAACATCCATCTCAAGGACAAGTCCAAGGTCTTCAATACCGCACGTATTGAGGCACTGGAGCTGGAAAACCTGATCGAGGCCGCCAAGGCCACCATCGTCTCCGCTGCTGCCCGCAAGGAATGCCGTGGTGCACATACCGTGGTGGATTACGAGCGCCCGGTGACCGATCCGGATCATCCGCTTGGCCGTAATGATAAAGAGTGGATGCGTCACAGCTTGTGGTACCGCGAAGGCAATCGCCTGGATTACAAGCCGGTCAAGCTGACACCGCTGACGGTTGAGTCGGTTCCTCCCAAGCCCCGTACGTTCTAAGCGGCTACTAAGCAGATTTTTGCGAGGCACACCCCATGAGTGAAGTGCGTATTTTTGAAGTTTATCGCTACGATCCGGACAAGGACGAAGCACCGTATATGCAAACCTACGAGCTGACGCTCGATGGTTCCGAACGCATGCTGCTGGACGCGCTGATCAAGCTGAAGGAAGTGGATGAGTCCCTGAGCTTCCGTCGTTCCTGCCGTGAAGGTATTTGTGGCTCTGACGGCATGAATATCAATGGCAAGAATGGCCTGGCCTGTCTCATCAACATGAAGACATTGCCGAAGAAGGTGGTGATTCGCCCGTTGCCCGGCTTGCCTGTTATTCGTGATCTCGTTGTGGACATGAGCATGTTCTATAACCAGTACGAAAAAGTGCAGCCGTACCTCATCAACAATACGCCAGCTCCTGCCAGGGAACGCCTGCAGTCGCCGGAAGATCGTGAAAAGCTGGACGGGCTGTACGAGTGCATCCTGTGCGCCTGCTGCTCCACGTCCTGCCCGTCATTCTGGTGGAATCCGGAAAAATTCCTGGGCCCGTCAGCACTGGTTCAGGCCTACCGCTTTCTCGCCGATACACGGGATACCGCGACGGCCGAGCGTCTGGCCCGGCTGGATGACCCGTTCAGTGTCTTCCGCTGCCGCGGCATCATGAACTGCGTCAGCTCCTGCCCCAAGGGACTCAATCCGACCCGGGCGATTGGTCATATCCGTAATATGTTGCTGACTCAGGGCACCTGAAGACGCTCCGTCAGCACCCTGCCGTATCAACAAAGCCTCTGCAGTATTGCAGGGGCTTTGTTTCAAGCAGGTATTGAGACATCGTCGGCAGTCCTCGTCTGCCGATATTCAGCCGGGTAGCGGAAGCTTGCTGCCCGGTGCAGAATACCGGCCGCGCCGCCGGTATTGCTTCAGGTACAACGCTGTACCGAAACAGGCTGTGCCAATGATGGCATCGCCATCCTGCTTTTCTGCCAGCAACCCTGGCGAAAGGCAGCCGTTTTAGCATTCAGCGGTTACACTCAGTAGCTGGATGGATGAAGGTCGTGACGCCTTACAAGGGCATCGCGGGTCAAGGTAAAGAGAAGGCGAAACAGCATCCGTACGCAACAACATAGCGGCGGACTTCTCTTCAGCGGGAACATCAAAAATGCAAGATGGCCAAATGTTGCGCCAGTGGAGCACCTCCCAGCTCTCGGCGGAAAACGCCGCCTATGTTGAAGATCTGTACGAACAATTTCTTGTCTCCCCCCAGGCTGTGCCGCAAGACTGGCGCAGCTATTTTGAAAAACTGCCTCGTGTTAATGGCGTTGCCCAGGACACCCCGCACAAGGGTGTGCGCGAGCAGTTTCTGCTGCTGGCCAAGAACTCCTCGCGGGCGCAGGCGCTGCCGACCAGTCGTGTCAGTACCGAGCATGAGCGCCGGCAGGTTGCCGTATTGCAGCTGATTGCCGGTTATCGCAACCGCGGTCATCAGCGTGCCAGGCTTGATCCGCTCGGTTTGATGCAGCGCGAGCAGGTGCCTGATCTGGATCTTGTCACCCATGGCCTGACTCAGGGCGATCTCAATACCGTGTTCAATACCGGCAACCTTGCCATCGGCAAGGAAGAGTGCACGCTGGGTGAAATGGTGCAGGCCATGGAGGCCATTTATTGTGGCTCCGTCGGCGCCGAATACATGCATATCGTCAATACGGCTGAAAAGCGCTGGATTCAGCAGCGTCTGGAAAGCGTGCGCGGCAACCCGAATTTCTCGGTTGATACCAAAAAGCATGTGCTGGAGCGCATGACGGCCGCTGAGGGCCTGGAAAAATATCTCGGCACCAAATACGCCGGCGCCAAGCGCTTTGGTCTTGAAGGCGGGGAGTCGATGATTCCGCTGGTGGATGAGCTGATCCAGCGTGGCGGCTCCTACGGCATCAAGGAAATCGTCATCGGCATGGCCCATCGTGGCCGCCTTAATGTGCTGGTGAACATCCTCGGCAAGAACCCGGGTGACCTGTTCAACGAGTTCGAAGGCAAAAGCATTACCAAGCACGGCTCGGGTGATGTGAAGTATCACCAGGGTTATTCCTCGAACGTGATGACGTCCGGTGGTGAAGTGCATCTCGCCATGGCCTTCAATCCCTCGCATCTGGAAATTGCATCTCCGGTGGTCGAGGGCTCGGTGCGTGCGCGCCAGGACCGGCGTCGCGACGCCAAAGGTCGTCAGGTGCTGCCCATCAGCGTGCATGGCGATGCGGCCTTTGCCGGTCAGGGCGTGGTCATGGAAACCTTCCAGATGTCGCAGACACGGGGTTTCCATACTGGCGGCACAGTACACATCATCGTTAATAACCAGGTTGGTTTTACCACCAGCCGCCAGGACGATGCGCGCTCCACCGAGTACTGTACCGACGTGGCAAAAATGGTGCAGTCGCCGATTTTCCACGTTAACGGTGATGATCCGGAAGCCGTGTTTTTTGTGACGCAGCTGGCGCTGGATTTCCGCATGGAATTCAGCAAGGACGTGGTCATTGATGTCGTTTGTTATCGCCGCCGCGGCCATAACGAGGCTGATGAGCCATCCTCCACACAGCCATTGATGTATCAGGTCATCCACAAGCTCCCGACTACGCGCACGCTGTATGCCGATCGTCTGGTGGAGGCTGGCGTGGTGACCAAGGTGCATGCTGATGACATGGTTGATGAGTACCGCAAGAATCTGGAAGCCGGCCAGCATGTGGTGAAAGCGCTGGTGCGCGAACCCAATAAATCACTGTTTGTGGACTGGTCTCCTTATCTCGGTCACGCCGTGGTCGATGAGTGGGATACCAGCGTGCCGCTGAAAACCCTGCAGGAGCTTGGCAAGAAGCTGGAAAGCCTGCCGGAAACCTTTGTGCTGCAAAAGCAGGTGCAGAAGGTGATGGAAGATCGCGCGCGCATGTGGGCGGGCAATCTGGAGTTCAACTGGGGTGCCGCTGAAACACTGGCGTACGCCACCATTCTGAACGATGGTTTTTTTGTGCGCCTGACCGGCCAGGATGTTGGGCGCGGCACCTTCTCGCATCGTCATGCCATTCTGTACAGCCAGAAAGACGGCACACCCTATGTGCCGCTGCAGAATGTCGATCCTGCGCAACCGGTTTTTGATATCTACGATTCGCTGCTGTCGGAAGAGGCGGTGCTGGCTTTTGAATACGGCTATGCCACGACAGCACCGAAGTCGCTGATCATCTGGGAAGCGCAGTTCGGTGATTTTGCCAACGGCGCCCAGGTGGTGATTGACCAGTTCATTTCCAGCGGTGAAACCAAGTGGGAGCGTCTGTGTGGTTTGACACTGCTGTTGCCGCACGGATTTGAGGGGCAGGGGCCTGAGCATTCCTCGGCGCGCCTCGAGCGCTTTCTGCAGCTGTGTGCCGAACACAATATGCAGGTGTGCACGCCCACCACGCCGGCACAGATTTTCCATCTGCTGCGGCGTCAGGCCGTGCGCCCCTTGCGCAAGCCCTTGATCATCATGTCACCGAAAAGCCTGCTGCGTCACAAGCTGGCCGTGTCGACGCTGGAAGAGCTGGCTCATGGCCAGTTCCAGACTGTTATTCCCGAAATCGATGCGATCAAGCCTGAAGCAGTCACGCACGTGATTCTCTGCGGCGGCAAGGTGTATTACGACTTGCTGGAAAAGCGTCGCGAGATCAAGCGTGATGATGTCGCCATCATTCGTGTTGAGCAGCTCTATCCTTTTCCGGAGAAGAGGCTTGCGGAAGTGCTGGCGCCATACAAGAACGTGAAGAGTGTGGTGTGGTGTCAGGAGGAGCCGATGAATCAGGGCGCCTGGTATTGCAGCCAGCATCATATTCATGCCGTGGTACGAAACCTGAAAGAGCCGTTGCGCGCACGCTACGCCGGTCGTCCACCGGCAGCAGCTCCGGCCTGCGGTTCCATGTACCTGCATGTCAAAGAACAAGCGGCGCTGGTGGAAGACGCTTTCAACAGCTGATTCCGGAAATTTGGCAAAGAAGAAAACGACACAAGGAATTTCATAAAATGGCCATCGAAATCAAGGCACCGGTTTTCCCTGAATCTGTCGCGGACGGTACTGTGGCGACCTGGCATAAAAAGCCGGGTGAAGCGGTTGCGCGTGATGAACTGATTGTTGATATCGAAACCGACAAGGTCGTGCTCGAAGTGGTGGCACCGGCTGATGGTGTGATCAGTAAAGTACTGAAGAATGAAGGCGACACCGTGCTGTCGCAGGAAGTGCTGGCTTTTTTTGAGACGGGCGCTGCGGCAGCAGCTCCTGTTGCGAGTGTGGCGGCTGCCGTTGCTGCACCAGTCGCAGTGGCTACTGTGGCAGATGAGGCGCTGAGCCCGGCCGTGCGCAAGCTGGTGGCAGAGAATAATCTTGATCCGGCCAGAATCACGGGAACCGGCAAGGGAGGGCGCCTGACCAAGGAAGATGTCGAAGCCTATCTGAAAAAGCCTCCAGCGGTGTCGGCTCCTGCACCGGCCGCAGCGCCTGCACCAGCCGCACAGGCAATTGCCGTTGCTGTGGGTGAGCGCGTGGAAAAACGCGTGCCGATGACACGTCTGCGTGCCAAGGTGGCCGAGCGTCTGCTCGAAGCCAAGCAATCCACGGCCATGCTCACCACGTTCAATGAAGTGAACATGAAACCGGTGATGGAGTTGCGCAAGCAGTACGCCGAAAAGTTTGAAAAAACGCATGGCGTACGTCTGGGCTTCATGTCTTTCTTTGTGAAAGCGGCCGTGGAAGCGCTCAAGCGTTTCCCTGCTGTTAATGCCTCGATTGACGGTACCGATATTGTCTATCACGGTTTTTACGATGTCGGTGTCGCGGTTTCTTCGGATCGCGGTCTGGTTGTACCCATTCTGCGTAATGCCGAGCGCATGAGTCTGGCCGAGGTGGAAAAATCAGTCGGTGAATATGGCAAGAAGGCAAAAGACGGCAAGCTCACCATTGAAGACATGACGGGCGGCACTTTCACCATTTCCAATGGTGGTGTGTTTGGCTCGCTGCTTTCCACGCCGATCCTGAACCTGCCGCAAACCGCGATTCTGGGTATGCACAAGATTCAGGAGCGTCCCATGGCCGTGGATGGCCAGGTGGTGATTCTGCCCATGATGTATCTCGCCCTGTCGTATGACCATCGCATGATTGATGGCAAGGAAGCCGTGAGTTTCCTCGTGGCCATCAAGGATCTGGTGGAAGATCCGGCTCGTTTGTTGCTGGAAATCTGACGGCGTCTGCACGGGCAATCTGATGACTCACGCCCTGCTTCATGGCGGGGCGTATTCATCCCGAATCAACTGATATGAAGAAGGGACAGGCTCATGGCACAGAGTTTTGATGTTGTCGTCATTGGCGGCGGACCTGGCGGTTATGAAGCAGCCATTCGTGCCGCCCAACTTGGCTTTAAAGTGGCGTGTATTGAAAAGCGCGTGCACAAGGGCAAGCCTGCTCTGGGTGGTACCTGCCTGAACGTGGGTTGCATTCCCTCCAAGGCATTGCTGGATTCCACGCATAAATATCATGAGGCGGCGCATGGTCTCGCCGTGCACGGCATCACCATTGATAAAATCTCTTTTGATGTGAAAGCCATGCAGGCACGCAAGGATGCCGTGGTGGGCAATCTCACGGGTGGTGTCGCACAGCTGTTCAAGGGCAATGGCATTACCTGGCTGCAGGGCACGGGCAAGTTGCTGGCCGGGCGTCAGGTTGAGTTCACACCCCTGGACGGTGCCGTTGAAGTCATTGATGCCAAAAACGTGATTCTGGCGGCGGGTTCCGTGCCGGTGAGTATTCCGGTTGCGGCGCTGGTGGATGGCGTCATTGTGGATTCCACGGGCGCTCTCGAATTTCAGGATGTGCCGAAAAAACTTGGCGTTATCGGGGCCGGTGTTATCGGTCTGGAGCTGGGCTCGGTATGGAACCGTCTGGGCGCGGAAGTCGTGGTGCTGGAGGCGGTTGATGCTTTCCTGCCAGCCTGCGACAAGGCAGTTGCCAAGGAGGCCCAGAAAATCCTCGGCAAGCAGGGGCTCGATATCCGTCTCGGTGCGCGTGTTACCGGTACTGAAGTGAAAGGTAAAACAGTCTCGGTGAAATATACCGACAAAGACGGAGAGCACACCGAGTCCTTCGACCGCTTGATTGTGGCGGTGGGGCGTCGTCCCTATACCGAAGGCTTGCTGGCAGCTGATTGCGGCATCACGCTGGACGAGCGCCGTTTTGTGCATGTCGATGCGCAATGTCGCACCTCGGTCCCTGGCGTGTTTGCCGTCGGTGATCTGGTGCGCGGCCCCATGCTGGCGCACAAGGCGATGGAAGAAGGTGTGATGGTGGCGGAAATTATCGGCGGCCATCATGCCCAGGTGAATTACGACACCATTATTGGCGTGATCTATACCCACCCGGAAATTGCCTGGGTGGGTCAGACGGAAGAGCAGGCAAAAGCAGAAGGCATTGAAGTGAAAACCGGCCAGTTTGCCTTTGCGGTGAATGGTCGCGCGCTGGCCGCGAATGATGCGCAGGGCTTCGTGAAGTTCGTGGCGGATGCTACGACGGATCGTCTGCTCGGCATGCATGTGATTGGCCCCAGCGCCGGTGACATTGTGCATCAGGGCATGATCGCGCTGGAGTTCGGTGCATCGGTGGAAGATCTGCAGCTGATGACGTTTGCCCATCCAACCTTGTCCGAGGTTGTGCATGAAGCCGCCTTGTCGGTGGATGGTCGTGCCATTCACGCGATTCAGCGCAAGAAGAAGTGAGTTTGCAGGAGCGATTCCGCCAGAAAAGTCCTGTAGTGGTTTTACGGCTGATGAGTTCCTGTGAAGTGTCAAGACTATCCGGCAGCCAACGCGGGTTCCGGACAACGGTGACGCAGCGATCCTGCGCCAGACAGCAACAAAGAGAGTGGTAATCACACAATGAATCTTCACGAATATCAGGGCAAACAGCTCTTCGCTGAATATGGCTTGCCGGTTTCCAAAGGCTTTGCCGCATCGACACCGGAAGAGGCTCGCGCCGCTGCAGAGCGCATTGGCGGTGATAAATGGGTGGTCAAGGCACAGGTACATGCCGGCGGTCGCGGTAAAGCCGGTGGCGTGAAGCTGGTAACAACGCTGGATGAAGTTGAGGCTTTTGCCAAAGCCCAGCTCGGCACCAATCTCGTTACCTATCAGACGGATGCCAAAGGCCAGCCTGTCTCCAAGATTCTGGTGGAACCCTGCACGGATATTGCGAAAGAACTTTATCTTGGTGCGGTGCTGGATCGCGGCACGCGCCGCATCGTTTTCATGGCGTCTACCGAAGGTGGCGTGGAGATCGAAAAGGTTGCCCACGAAACACCGGAAAAGATTCACAAGGCCACGATTGATCCGCTGATTGGCGGCCAGGCTTATCAGGGGCGTGATCTCGGTTACAAGCTCGGCCTGAATCATGACCAGGTAAAGCAGTTCGTGAAGATTTTCACCGGTCTTGCCAGGATGTTTGTGGATTTGGACATGGCCCTGCTGGAAATCAATCCGCTGGTGATTACCCCGGAAGGCAATCTGCATTGCCTCGATGCCAAGATCGTTATCGATTCCAATGCGCTGTTCCGTCATCCCAAGCTCAAGGCCATGTATGACCCGAGCCAGGAAGATGAGCGTGAGCGTATTGCGGCCGAGTGGGAACTTAATTACGTGGCACTGGAAGGCAATATCGGCTGCATGGTGAATGGCGCCGGTCTGGCCATGGCCACCATGGACATCATCAAGCTCAAGGGTGGCCAGCCGGCCAACTTCCTGGATGTGGGCGGTGGTGCAACCAAGGAACGCGTGACGGAAGCGTTCAAGATCATTCTTTCGGATGATTCCGTGAAGGCGGTGCTGGTGAATATCTTCGGTGGCATCGTCCGTTGCGACATGATTGCCGAAGGCATTATCGGTGCGGTAAAGGATGTGGGCGTGAAGGTGCCCGTAGTCGTGCGTCTGGAAGGCAATAATGCCGAACTGGGGGCGCAGAGATTGAGAGAAAGCGGTCTCAACATTATTTCGGCAGCCTCGCTTAACGAAGCGGGTGATCTTGTCGTGAAGACCGTGGCCTAAGGGGAGCAAAAGAAATGAGCGTATTGATCAACAAGAATACCAAGGTGATCTGTCAGGGTATCACCGGCTCGCAAGGCACGCTGCACACGGAACAATCCATTGCCTACGGCACCAATATGGTGGGTGGCGTGACACCGGGCAAGGGTGGCACCACACATCTTGGTCTGCCGGTGTTCAATACCGTGCAGCAAGCCGTGGACGCCACCGGTGCTGATGCTTCCGTGATTTACGTGCCGGCGGCCTTTGCCAAGGATTCCATCCTGGAAGCGGTGGACGCCGGCATCAAGCTGGTGGTGTGCATCACCGAAGGCGTGCCTGCCATCGACATGCTGTTCGTCAAGGAATACATCGTGCGCAAGGGCGGTGTGCGTCTGGTCGGCCCGAACTGCCCGGGCGTGATTACGCCGGGTGAATGCAAAATCGGCATCATGCCGGGCAATATTCATCTGAAGGGCAAGGTTGGCATCGTGTCGCGTTCCGGCACTCTTACCTATGAAGCGGTACACCAGACCACGGCACTGGGCTTTGGCCAGTCCACCTGTATCGGCATCGGTGGTGATCCGATCCCGGGCATGACCTTCATTGATGCGCTGGAGCTGTTCCAGAATGATCCGCAGACCGAAGCCATCATCATGGTGGGTGAAATCGGCGGCTCGGCTGAAGAAGAAGCTGCAGCCTATATCAAGGCTCACGTGACCAAGCCAGTGGTGTCTTACATTGCCGGTGTGACGGCTCCGGCCGGCAAGCGCATGGGTCACGCCGGTGCCATCATCTCCGGTGGCAAGGGCACGGCAGACGAAAAGTTTGCGGCGCTGGAAGCGGCGGGCGTGAAGACGGTGAAGAACCCGGCAGAAATGGGCAAGGCACTTGCCGAGCTGACTGGCTGGAAGTAATCCTGCTGATACGCTTGGTGCTCAGACATAAAAAAACCGTCTTGCGACGGTTTTTTTATGTGCGGTACGTTTTGCTTAAAGACGGGAAGCGAGCTCGGCACCTTCATAAATGGCACGTTTGGCATCCAGCTCACCGGCGAGTTTGGCGCCGCCGATGACGTGGAAATGCGGATCACTGACCTTGCCGTCTGCATCCACTGGCAGCAGTTCACGCACAGACTCCTGACCGGCACACAGAATCACATTGTCGACATCGAGAATCTGTTCTTCGCCACCGACACGGATGTGCAGGCCAAGATCATCAATCTTCACGTACTCCACTCCGCCCAGCATTTTTACCTGATGATGCTGCAAGGCAAGACGATGGACCCAGCCTGTTGTTTTGCCGGGCCCCTGGCCCATTTTTTTGCCGGCTTTGCGTTGCAGCAGCCAGACTTCGCGCAAGGGTTGTTCACGTTTGGGCGTACGCAGGCCGCCGGGCTCGGCGACATTGAAATCCACGCCCCATTCTTCCAGCCACTCCTGCAGTGGCTGCGGTGAGTGTTCGGCGAGCAGGAATTCACTGACATCAATGCCAATGCCGCCGGCACCGATCACGGCCACCTTGTGGCCGACTTTTTTTCCGTGGCGCAGCACATCGGGATAGGAAAGCACCTTGGGGTGATCGATGCCGGGAATGCCGGGGGTGCGTGGTTGTACGCCGGTGGCAATCACGATTTCATCAAAACCGGCCGCTTTCAGCTCAGCGGCCTTTACCGCATGATTCAGTTTCAGGCTGACACCTGTTTTTTTCACATGGTTGCGGAAATAGCGTACGGTTTCGCGGAACTCTTCCTTGCCTGGCACATTCATGGCCATGGTGAACTGGCCGCCGATGTCATCAGCGGCTTCGAAAAGCGTGACATGGTGCCCGCGTTCCGCTGCCACGGTAGCGCAGGAAAGTCCCGCCATGCCGGCGCCGACGACGGCTATTTTTTTCGGGCGTGCGGTTTTTACATACACCAGTTCGGTTTCAAAACCTGCCTGGGGATTGACCAGGCAGGTGGCTCGCTTGTAGGAAAAGGTCTGGTCCAGGCAGCCCTGATTGCAGGCGATACAGGTATTGATTTCTTCCGGCTTGCCGGCGGCCGTCTTGTTGACGAAATAGGCATCGGCCAGCAGCGGGCGCGCCATGGAAATCAGGTCGGCATCACCGCTGGCAATGATGGATTCACAATCTTCCGGCGTGTTGATGCGGTTGGAGGCCATCACCGGAATGGTCAGTTCCTTTTTCATGCGCCTGGTGATTTCGCGGAAAGCCGCGCGCGGCACCGAGGTGACAATGGTGGGGACGCGGGCTTCATGCCAGCCGATTCCGGTATTGAGCAGGGTTATGCCGGCGGTTTCCAGCGCCTTGGCAATTTTTACAATCTCGTCCCAGGTATTGCCGCCCTCGACCAGATCAATCAGTGAAAGGCGATACGCAATAATGAAATTAGGGCCGACCTCCTGGCGCACACGCTTGACGATTTCCAGCGGCAGCCGCATGCGGTTTTCCAGGCTGCCTCCCCATTGGTCCTTGCGGTGGTTGGTACGGTTACAGATGAACTGGTTGAGCAGATAACCCTCGCTGCCCATGATTTCCACGCCGTCATAGCCGGCGAGTTTTGAAAGTTTTGCGCAGCGGCCGTAATCCTTGATGGTGGAAAGGATTTCGCTCTCGCGCATGGCGCGCGGCTTGAACATCGAGATCGGGGATTTCCAGCTGGAGGCCGACACCACAAACGGGTGATAGCCATAGCGGCCGGCATGCAGGATCTGCATGAGAATCTTGCCGCCTTCCCTGTGCACGGCATAAGTCACGCGGCGATGATTCAGTACATCAACATGAGAATTCATGGTGCCGCCGAAGGGGAGTAACCAGCCCTGACGATTGGGGGAAATACCGCCGGTGATGAGCAGGCCGGTGCCGCCACGGGCACGCTCGGCAAAATAGGCGGCGAGCTTGCCGTAATTATAAAAACGGTCTTCCAGACCGGTGTGCATGGAGCCCATCACGATGCGGTTTTTCAGCTGGGTAAAGCCCAGATCCAGTGGTTGCAGCATGTGGGAGAAGGCGCTGGCGGTCGTTGCTGTGGCGGTCACGTGGTAGTCCTCGCAATGTCCTGAAGCGGACGTTAAACTTAACGGCGTTAAGATACGTGGGCGACAATGAATGTCAAGACAGAAAAGCGTGACAAAAACGGCCTATCACCACGGTGACCTGAGCCGGAATTTGCTGGAGGAAGCGATTGCCATGGTCCGGCAGGACGGGCTGGATGCCTTGAGCATGCGCAAGCTGGCCGAACGGGTTGGTGTGTCGCAGACAGCCATCTATCACCATTTCAGTGACAAGCAGGCCTTGTTCTGTGCCATGGGAGAGGAGGGTATACAGCGGTTCTCCGCACTGTTGCAGGAGGGGCTCGCGGGTGAGGCAACACTGGAGCAGCGTTTCGAGCGCTTTGTATCCATCTACGTGCGCTTTGCCCTGGCCAACCCCGAGCTTTATGAGCTGCTCTTTGGCCGCACCACCTGGAAGGGTGAGGGCGAGGCCAGCGAGACTTTCAGGGGTAAGGCGCGCGCTGCTTTTCGTTCCTACGCCGAAATCATCATGGACTTGCAAGCGGATGGTTATTTTTCCTCAGACATCAATCCGTTGCGTCTTGCTCAGGTAATGTGGGGCACGCTGCACGGTCTTTGTCGCATGTATAACGACGGTCTGGCATTTACACCGGAGGATGTGGAGGAGATCAGTCAGTACGCACGAGGCCTGCTGCAACGCCTGCATGCTCGTAAAGGTACACCGCCCTAAATAGCGGGTGCATTGCCGGCAAACCGGAATCGCGGGCAAAAAAAACGCCTGCCATGTGGGCAGGCGTCACTGGTTCAGAGAGGGGGTAGACGGCGATTTGGTACCACGAAATCATCAAACCTGGCCGGTAGTCCAGCGCAATAACATGCGATCAGACTGAGGAGGCTTCACGCAAATACGAGCTACCGGGGTTTGCATCTGTGGCATCACCGTCACTGCAGAAAAATGCATCACTCATCACGAGTCATGTCTGCAGGAACCAGTTGCCAAGAAAGATAGCACAGCCGTTCCATATTGGGCGCATGATTGTCGGACGATATTGAAAACCCTGGTGAGCGGCAAGTCAGGTAAGCACGCAGCATCAGATATAAAAAAGGCGGCCACCTTGGCCGCCTTTTTTATATGGCAGGGGCTCAGTGGTGATGGCCGCCGGCGCCATGTACATGGCCATGCTCCAGCTCTTCTTCGCTGGGGGCACGGACTTCAAGCACTTTCACATCAAAGTGCAGGTTCTGGCCGGCGAGGGGATGGTTGCCATCCACGGTGACCAGATCGCCTTCCACGGCGGACACGGTAATGACCTGCATGCCGTGATCGGTCTGGGCATGGAACTGCATGCCGGCTTCAATGACGTCCACACCCTGGAACATTTCGCGTGGAACCTGCTGCAGCATGTCGTCATTTTTTTCGCCATAGCCATCGGCCGGGGCAATGCTGACCTTGAAGGCATCACCCACTACCTTGCCTTCCAGTGCGGCTTCCAGGCCAGGAATGATATTGCCGGCGCCGTGCAGATAGGCCAGCGGTTCGCCGCCAGCCGAAGAGTCGATGACATTGCCCTGGTCGTCGGTCAGCGTGTACTCAATGCTGACGACAACATCGTTTGCGATTTGCATGATGAAAGTCCTGAGAGAGGGCGGTAATACCGCGGCGCGGCATTGTACCGGAAGTCTGGCGCCGCGGCCTGTCAAATTGCTGATGGTCTGTATCTATCCGGTCAGGCCATCAGCCAGCTCGGGAAGGCCTCTAGAAATAATGCAGCCAGGACAGTTCGGCCAGTGCGCTGTGGTCGCTGCCGTGCTGCAGGCGGCCGAGTTCAAGCCGCAGCCCTTGCCCCGGCAGCAGGTCAAACTGGGTCTGCAGGGTGGCACGGGTTTCCATGCCTTCGATATCGTTATGGTAGCGACTGTCGGCTTGCAGTTTGAGGCGCCAGCGCGCGGCATGGTAGAGGCAGCCGGTGCGGGGGCCGGCACCTGCCCGCCAGCCTTTCTCCAGGGCGGGGCCACCCTCCGTGGTAAGCGCCATCTGCAGATAGCATTCCATTTGGTCTGTCAGGGCAAAATCGGCTCCGGCGCCGGTATCCAGATACGCCACGCCATGACTGCCTTCGATGCTGAACTGTCCGTGCTGGTTGATGGCGGCCTGATGCTGGCCGACGCTGAAAAACCAGGACCAGGGGTGGAAGAAGGAGTCCCAGGGGGCCAGAGAGTCAATGTCGATCAGCTTGAGTGATTCAAGGCGCAGGTTCTGGCGCTCGTCATCCACCCGCAACTCGCCATCAAGAAAGTCGATATGGGCACCGGGCCGGTAGCCGCCGGCAGGGTCGAGCAGATCGTGATAGGCCGGGCGCAGGCGCAGTGCGGTATACGTGGCATCCCGGGCGTGACCGGCAGCGATGGCGATGCGCGCGGTGTCGTGGCCACGGGCAGGATCAATGGCGGGTTGGGCGGGCGGTGTGCGCAAGTCAGCTTGAGGAATTTGTGCGCGGCGCAGTAACAGTTCGCGCAGATCGTGGCGGGTGTCTGCACGGGTATCGCCTGCCGTGAAAAGGTAGTAGCGCAGGTCATACGCTGTTTCCAGCGCGGCGGCCTCTTCCCCGGCGGAAAGGTCGACAGATGCTTTTGGCTGCTGTGCCAGCACACGCGCCGCACGGCTTACGGCCGGTGAATTGTCACGGGCGTCCTGTAGCAGTCGACGCTCTGCCGCAGGCCGGTAGACCAGTTTGCGCAACATGCCGGGTTCCTGCAGCACGCGGCGCAAGGTGTCGGTGGGAATGGCCTGTACCGGAAAGCTGCTGCGCATTTCCAGGCCCGGACGCGCAATCTCAAGCAGGCTGAGCAACTGGTAGGAACAGTTGCGCGTGAGGAAGTAATAGGGGAAATCGACGCCGCGCAATTCCCAGAGGTGGGCGAGCAGGCGCCGCAATTCTTCGGGCGTGAAGTTGAGCTGGTATTCCCAGAGATCGCGGTTTTCCATATCGCTGTACTCCCTCACCTTGTCGTAATAAGGCTGAAGGGAGAACTGGCCGGGATAGCCACCGGTCAGACCATTCCAGGCAAAGCTGACCGGGTTGCTGCTGTTGACGTTGGCGGCGTAATTGACGGCATAGGCCAGGAGTCGGGTGTCTTCGGTTTGATCGACAGTGTCCAGTCGCAAAAAGGTATGACCAAACATGGATGACGGGCTGTTGAGATAGTCCGAGGCAAAAATCAGCGTGGCCTGATGCGGGCGGATCAGCGACTGCCACTCCATGAAGGCCGGGCATGCGGGTGCCGGAATGCCTGGGCCCAGCTGCTCGCGCAGCCAGGCGGCGCGTGCGGGAAAGCGGCAGGCGGCGGCATGGTTGCCGGATTCATCAGCCGGGTCGGAAGGGGTGTACAGCGCATCCAGCAGGGCATGCAGCTCGGCATCAGGATGGTCGGCGCCTTGCGGGCTCAGGAAAAATTCCGGGTTACGTGCTTCGCTGCGCCAGCCTGATGTCGTGTGGGCGGGTCTGTCGTGGCGGAGCGAGTGCCAGTAGGGAGATGATGCCAGCCGAAGGGCATCCGCTTGCTGGTGCAGTGTCGCTGGGGCGGCAGCCTGTGTGGAGGTACAAAAAAGCAGGCAGCAAGCCATTAACAGCCGGCGCGAAAAGGCTGAATTCATGTGTCAGGAAATCGGTAGTGATGGTTGAGACAGGGCAGAAAAGAAACACCCGGCCGGAGCCGGGTGTTGTGCAGCAGGCGATCAGGCCTTGGCGTAAGGAGCCAGGGTGGCGTCTGCAGCCATGACTTTTTCCAGTGCTGCCAGAATCTGGCCAGCGCTTTCATTTTCCGGCGCGAAGATGGTGCCGAAGTTGGTTTTGGTGGCCTGGAAGAAATGAGCCTTGTCGGCGCTCTTCACACCCATGAGATCAGCCAGCACATTCAGGCTTTCGCCCTGGCCAACTGACATGTCACGGGCCAGATGTTCAATATTGGAACCGGTGAACATGCTCAGGCGAGCGCGTGAGGTGATGGCGCCGTTGCTCTGGCAACCCAGCGTGCCAGTGGTAATACCAAAGGTCTGGTTACCGAACGTGCCATTGGTGGTGGCAGCAAACGCCTTGAACAGCGGGCCGGACTGGCCTGCCCAAACCATGCTGCCGAGACCGCAACCTACGTCCTGGTCAGCCATGGCGATGTTGGCGGAGCCGGCAATGAGGGCAATTGCGAGGAGTTTCTTCATCATGATGGTGAATCCTTCTTGTCGATGAGGGGAAGTCTGCTTATTCCAAGCAGTGAGCCCGAGTGTAGCCGGTCTGTGAGCGCTGTACAGCCACCCTGATCAAGGTGGAATAAAAGACTTGAATCGATGCGCCAAGGCCCAATATAGGAAACAGTTTCATCCTATGGAATAAGGCAATGACGACACCCGCACAGGCATCGACCCAGAAAGAAACCCGTGGTTTTGAGACCGAGGTCTCCAAGCTGCTGCACCTCATGATTCACTCCCTCTACAGCAATCCCGAAATCTTCCTGCGTGAGCTCGTGGCCAATGCTTCGGATGCGGCGGACAAGCTGCGTTTTGAGGCACTCGCCAATAGCGCGCTGCTGGAAAACGATACTGATCTTGGTATCTGGATCGAGACGGATGCGGCGGCCAGGACCATAACCATCCGCGATAACGGCATTGGCATGAGCCGGGAAGAAGTGGTGGCCAATCTGGGCACCATCGCTCGTTCCGGTACAGCCGACTTCATGAAGGGTCTGACCGGTGACCAGAAAAAAGACAGTCAGCTGATCGGCCAGTTTGGTGTCGGTTTTTATTCCTCCTTTGTCGTGGCTGATCGTGTCGAGGTGTTTACCCGTCGCGCCGGTTCCGCTGCCGCAGAAGGCGTGCACTGGGAGTCGCAGGGCGAGGGCGAGTTCACGATTGAAACGGTGGAGCGCGCACAACGCGGTACCGAAATCGTGCTGCACCTGCGCGAAGCGTCGTCCGGGTTTGCCGATGCCTATCGCCTGCGCGGCATCATTCATAAATATGCGGAACACATTTCTTTGCCGGTGCACATGCACAAACAGGTCTTTGGTGAGGAAGCGGTGAGCGACGCGCCGGAATACGAAGTGGTCAACAAGGCCTCAGCCTTGTGGACGCGCCCGCGCACGGAGATCAGCGATGACGACTACAAGGCCTTCTACAAGCATATTTCCCATGATTTTGAAGACCCGCTGGCGTGGAGCCATAACAAGGTTGAGGGCAAGCTCGAATACACGTCCCTGCTCTATGTGCCAAAGCGTGCGCCTTTTGATCTTTACCAGCGTGATGCAGCCCGTGGCTTGAAGCTCTATGTGCAGCGCGTCTTCATCATGGATAACGCGGAGCAGTTCCTGCCGCTTTATCTGCGTTTTATCAAGGGCGTGGTGGACTCCAGTGATCTGCCGCTGAATGTCTCGCGTGAAATCCTGCAGGAAAGCGATGCTACGGAAAGCATGCGTACGGCCCTGACCCGGCGTGCGCTGGAAATGCTGGCCAGGCTCGCTGATAACCAGAAAGACGATTATCAGCTGGTCTGGAATGCTTTTGGCCAGGTCATGAAAGAGGGTATGGCTGAAGACACGGCTAATCGTGATCGTATTGCCAGACTGCTGCGTTTTGCTTCTACATACAGCGCTACGGCGACGCAGGATGTGTCACTGGCCGGTTATGTTGCGCGCATGAAAGCCGGCCAGGCAAAGATTTATTACGTCACTGCCGACAGCTTTACCGCCGCCAGCCAGAGTCCCCAGCTGGAAATATTCCGCAAGAAAGGCATTGAGGTGCTGTTGCTGCCGGATCGTCTGGACGAGTGGCTGATGAGCTATCTCACCGAGTTTGACGGCAAGTCCCTGCAGCATGTTGCCAAGGGTGAGCTGAATCTGGGTGAGCTGGACTCGGCAGAAGAAAAAGCTGAACAGGAGGCACAGGAAAAAGCGGCGCAACCAGTTCTGGAGCGAATGAAGGCTGTGCTGTCGGAGCGTGTGAGTGCGGTGAAGGTAACGCATCGTCTCACCGATTCACCTGCCTGTCTGGTCTGGGCTGAGCACGATGCCGGCCAGGGGCTGCGGGATTTGATGGCGGCGGCCGGCCAGAAACTGCCGGACTCAAAACCGGCGCTGGAAATCAATCCTGCCCATGCGCTGATCCGGCGCCTGGAAGCGGAATCGGGCAGTGAACGCTTTGCTGCCTTGTCGGCGCTGGTGCTGGATCAGGCGACCCTTGCGGAAGGCGGTGTCTTGCCGGATCCGGCTGCCTATGTACGCCGCGTGAATGACTTGCTGCTGGAGTTGTTGTCGCATTGATTGGTCAGCAGGCATGCTCCGGATCATTTCGCCGCAAGTGCCGGTGTGTGAGTGGGATTGCTGTCGGCAAGTCCTGCGCCTGATCAGTCCTTTTCTGGAAAAAGCCACCGCAAGGTGGCTTTTTTTCAGGGGACGGTCAGGCTTTCCTGACGATGCTGGAGTAGCAGCGGCTTGATGGGTGGTGACGGCAGCTCGGTGGGGGGAGGGGGGATGTCCGGGTTGCCAAGAGCCGGACTGGTATTCAGCTTTTCGGCATCACGCAGGGCTTTTTCTGTCACGGCGCGTGATCCTGAGCCTGGTTTGCAACCCCTGGGGAGTTTTTTGTTTTTGCCCGGCAGGCAGTCACCCTCCCCGGTAATGTAGGCATTCCCGAGCTTGGCGTTGTTCAAGGGCTCTGCTGCCATCAGTGTGGCCGGCAGCAATAGCAGTGTAAGGATGAGGTGGCGCATGGATGCTCCTGTGCAATATGGGTATTGTCTTGTGATTAGACCATTCAGTCGGCGCTGTCCAGTCTGGCGGTCAGGGGCGCGCTGATCGTTATAATCGCCCCCTGCTTTCAATGAGAATAATGATGACCAGCTCTTCTGTATTGCGTGTGGCCGTTCTGGGCGGTGGCAGCTTTGGTACTGTACTGGCGAATCTCTCTGCTGAAAATGGTCATGCGACCACGCTCTGGTTGCGTGATGAGGCGCAGCTGGCCGAGATGAATGCCTCGCGCGAGAACAGCCGCTATTTGCCGGGCTTCAGGCTGGCAGAGGCTTTGCGCTTCAGCTCGGACCTGGCTGCCACCGTCAGTGCGGCTGATATTATTTTTGTCTCCATCCCCAGCAAGGCCTTCCGCTCGGTTGTGCAGGCCGCGAAGCCTTATCTGCGTCCCGAGCAGATTCTGGTCAGTACGACCAAGGGTATCGAGAAGGACAGCTTTACCCTGATGAGCGAGATTCTGCGTGAAGAGTCCGGACTCAAGCGGATCGGGGTGTTGAGCGGCCCCAATCTGGCCAAGGAAATTGCCGCGCGCATGTTGTCCGGCACGGTTATCGCCAGTACCAGTCCGGAAGTGCGCGAGCGTGTGCACGAGGCGCTTTCCAGCAAGTATTTCCGGGTCTTTGCCAATACCGACATCTATGGTGTGGAGCTTGGTGGTGCCCTGAAAAACATTTACGCCATTGCGGCTGGCATGACGGCGGCCCTCAAGCTTGGGGAAAACTCCCGCAGCATGCTGCTCACCCGTTCCCTTGCAGAGATGAGCCGTTTTGCCGTGCAGCTCGGCGCCAATCCGCTGACTTTTATTGGTCTTGCCGGTGTCGGCGATCTGATTGCGACCTGTTCATCACCGCTTAGTCGTAATTACCAGGTGGGTTTTGCATTGGGTTCGGGGCAGTCGCTGGAAGACATCATCGAAGACATGGAGCAAACGGCCGAGGGGGTGAACACGGTGCAGATCGTCAAGCACAAGGCTGATGAACTGGGCGTGCACATGCCCATTGTCAGCGGGCTCTATGAGGTTATTTTCAATCAGCGTTCCCTAGAAGAAGTGATGTCCGGCCTGATGCATGGCGAGCAGACCAGTGATGTGGAGTTTGTGCTGCCGAGAATACAGTCATGAAGCTGGTGCTGGTGCGGCATGGCGAGGCTGAACATGTTCACGGCGGTGATGCCGAGCGTGCCTTGACGATGACGGGCCGGGAACAGGCCGTCAAGACCGGGAAGTGGCTGAAGAAAATTCTTGCGGATGAGGGACAAGTGCGTCTGCTGGCGAGCCCTTATCGTCGTGCGCGTGAAACGGCTGACATCATTGCCGGTTTTCTGGGTGCGGAGCCTGTTGAGGTGGCAGCGATTACCCCGGATCATGATCCCCGTATCGCCTTGACAGCTGTTGCTGCCGCCGTGGATTGCGAATGCGTGGTGGTCGTTACGCACATGCCTTTGGTGGCAGCAATGGCTTCCTGGATTGAAAGCGGAACCCTGTTGGCTGCCCAGCCTTTTGCGTTGGCAGAGGCAAGGCTTTTTGATGTGTCGGTGCTGGCGGTGAATGCCGCATCAGAGCAGTCACGTTATGTGCCAGCCTTGGCTTGAGCGCGCTGCTCTGTCAGGTCGTTATATAGCGGCGCAGGGATATGCCGCTGACACTGCACATATTGGCTTTGATGCCGCGTTTCTCGAACTCTTCCTTGAGTTCGTTCATGACGATGCGCTCGACCTCCCCCTCGATATCCGTGACCAGCTTGCCAAACAGCGCGGAGAGGGCCCCCCGGTGTTCTTTCACCAGTTCATCAAGGTTGGTCACTTCAATGGTAATCATTGTCTGCACTTTTTTTGAGGAGATTTTCTCATCATACCCACAGATCAAATAAGCGTATAGCGTCATGCCGGTCTGCCGGAAAGGCCAATGCAGGGGCTTTTTAACCGGTCAATAATCGCGCCTGTTTCTTGCGAAGAGGTGACAGCTTCAGGGAATGAGTTGCTACAATCAAAAATATAAGGGTGAGATATGAGTAGGCTAATGCCGGCCAGCCTTGTGATCAACGGGACAACGGAGTCTCCATGCTTGAACCGATAATTGTCATTCTCGCCACGGCGCTGCTTTCCAGTGCCATTACCCTGCTTTGTGCCTGGCTGTGGCTGCAGCGTGCCTGGCGCCGGGAAATGGAGCAGCGTTTGCGCGACTTGCACGATGATATCGGGCGTACTGTGGAAATGCGCACGCGCCGTGCGGTAGCGGATGCCCTTGCTGATATCAATACCGGGGATGTTTTGCGCGAGGCGACCTGGAAGGCCGCGCGTTCGGGTTCTGATTTTCTGAGTGATGGCCTGACGGCCATATTTGGCAAGCGTCGTCGCGAAGAGAGTGAAAGCGATGAGTAGTTTTTTCTTGTTTTGATTTTTTATTGTCGCAGTCGTGACAATACCAGCGCCAGGCCCGTCGCCAGCAGCAGGATTCGTTCGCCGCCAAGACTTGTCAGTGCCTCTGTTGAAAAGCTGCCTGTGAGTCCTGCCAGTAGCGCAAGAAAGGCCAGTGCCAGAAAAACAATATCGCGTACGCGCTGTTGTTGCGTACTGTTGCGATAGCGCTCGAACTCCTCCTGTTGTGCCTTCAGATTCTGGTTGAGCAGCCGCAATTCGCCCAGTGTTTCGCGCATCAGGCTGGGCAGCGGCAGGAAGTCCTGCAGCCAGCTTGGATCGTGATTGCTGATCTTTTGCCAGAGTGTGTCGAGGTTCAGGTGTCCCCGCAGCCATTCCTGAGCACGCGTACGCAGATTGAAGTCATGCAAAAGTGCTTCAAGGGTGGCTACGCTTTCGGCATCACCCCAGACACGTACGCGTGGGCGCCCGGAGGCTGACAGCGGGGTGGCACCCAGCAGGGTGCGCATGAGATCAAACAGGCGTGCATTGATGCGTACGCGCGCCGGTGATGGTGCTACCTCGCAGACCTCGATACCTTCCCGGGTGAAATAGAGATAAAAGGGCAGATAAGGGTCCAGTACCTTTACGCGGACGACCAGTCCGTGCAAAGAGGCAACACGCTCGCGCGTGGGCTCATCCAGATCAATAAAGGCATTGATCAGGGCTTCTATGCTGCCAAGCCACAAATACTGGGCAAGGGGGCGGCCGTCGTTATTCTTGTTGTCAGAGCCAGCCATCATGTATGCATTAATACTCTGGTTTCCGGCCAGGGATGGTCCGGAAAAGTGATTCTAGCGACTCGGCCTCTTTGTACAATGCGTGTTTGTCATTAGTGGTATGTCATTGAGGCCAATTGTCGTTTAAAGCGGCTTCGGTCGTCTCGTCTGCAAAGACCATTGCCTGAATATCTGGGTATACTCCCTGATCGTCAAATTTTCTCATTGCGCCCCCTCATGCCCCATGTACCTGATGCCCTGTGGTTGCCCCCGGATTTCTGGTTTTTGCTGGCCATGCCTTTGGTGGCCGCCGTACTGGGTGGTTTAAGCAACTATCTGTCCTGGCACTTGCTGTTTGGCTCCCTGCCGGTGAGTGGCAACTACCGTAACGGCATTCTTTCAGCGCATGCCAATGTCGTGGCGGGCCGGCTTGGTGATGCCTTGTTGCCGCTGGTGCGACTCTCCGAGTTGTTTCACCTGATGGAGCCGGAAAAAATAGCCGCGCACGTCAGTGATGCGGTACTTGAGCATCTGGACGACTATGTTGATGCCGTCATGTCGGAAAAGAACGGTGTGCTTTGGGATAATCTCCCGGCGACGGTACGGCGTCGGGTCTATGCCCGGGTGCGGCGACAGCTGCCTTCGATTCTTGACAACTTTGTCGATGATCTGGCTGAGAATATTGAGCAGTTGATTGATATCAGAAGCCTGGTGCTTGAGGTACTTGATCATCAGCGCCCGTTGCTGGTGCGGCTGTTTCAGGAGGCTTTACAGGCAGAGGGCCGGTTTCTCCTGCAGGCCGGGGTTCTGACGGGACTGTTGCTCGGCATTGCCGAGCAATTCATGTGGAGGCATCTGCCGGATCCGCGCATGTTGCCCTTGTTCGCTCTTGCCATTGCGCTGACATGCCAATGGTTGCCGCGCCAGCTTTTGTTCCGGCCGGTGACTGCCGTGACGCTGGGGGCTTTTGTCTGGCAGGCCCGGGTGCAGCGCCACCGGCTTCGTCTGGGCCGCCTCCTGGCGTTTCGTCTGGGTGAGGATGTGCTGAGTTTGCGTGGCCTGATGCATGCGTTGTTGTCAGGCTCACGCGCCGGACGTACCCGGGCGATGATCAAGCGCCATATGCGGCCGCTGATGGAGGCGGGCATGGTACGGACTTCGCTCCAGCTTCTTCTGGGGGCATCGGCTTATGTTCACATCAAGCAGAGGGTGGTTGACCGTGCGGTGATTCTGACCATGGATGCGCTGTCCGATGCGGATCTCAATCTCCAGTGCGCCACCCAGATACAAGGTCTTTGTGCCGCTCGTCTGGAGTCTGCAAGCCCCTTCGAGCTGGCCGGGCTTTTGCGCTCGGTGCTGGAGGAGGGCATGGGGTGGCAGTGGTTGGTGATTGCTACCGTCGGTACCGTGTTCGGCTTGATCCAGTGGCTGGCGCTGGTCGTGTCCTGATTGTAGGACGTGAAAATGGCTCCAGCGGAGAGTGATCGCTAGAATCGACACTAATTAGAAGCTTCAGGTGAAGGTGGCAACATGGCGGGTCTTAAAAAGGCAGGGGAGAAGAGCAAGCTCAAACTGGCTCCAGGCAAGGATTTGCGCAAATATACCCAGCAAATATGGCTGGCCGGTCTGGGGGCTTTTTCCCGTGCCGAAGAGGAGGGCGGCAAGCTTTTCGATAACCTTGTCAGGATTGGTGAGGATCTTGAAAGCAAGACCCGCGAAATCGCGGATACCGCCGTCGACGAGGTGCGGGGACGCATGCTGGAGAAGGCCAGCGACACCAAGGAACGCGTTGAAAAGGTCTTTGATGACCGTATTACCACGGCGCTGACGCGCCTGGGGATTCCTTCGCAGCGTGACATGGACCAGATCAATCAGCGTCTTGAGCTGCTCACCGAGATTATTCAGGAGCTGCATCAGGAGCTGCGAGTGGACAAAAAGACCTCTGGAAAGTAGGCCGGCAGCCGTTGGTGCTTTAAAACTGTGATGCCTGTCGTAAAGCGTGGCGAAATCCGGAGTATGGGGTTCTCTCTTGTCTGGGGCGGGTGTACAAAGTTACTAAGTGACAAAGTTTGTCAGCTTACACGGCGTTAGCCGGGAGCAGCGACATGGCCATAGAACAAAAAACAATGCTGGTGGATGAGCTGCAGGTCGGGATGTATGTGGCGAAGCTTGATCGCCCTTGGATTGAGACCCCTTTCCCCCTGCAAGGCTTTTACCTTAAGGAACTGAGCGATATTGATCAGTTGCGCCGCTATTGCCGCAACGTGACGATTGATGTCCTGCGCAGCCGTGCGCAAATCGATCCGGTCCACCATGATCTTGGTGCGCCTGCACGCCGTCAGGAGCAGGCAGCTGCCTGCAAGGTGGCCGCGACCGCAACGACCAAAGTCAGGCGCCCCGCCTATCAGACGACTATTTCGATGCCGCAGGAAGTGATGGCGTCAAGAGAGCTGCACAAGCAGTTTTCACAGTCGGTACTGGATGTTTATCAGCGGTTGGCAAAAGGCCTGAGCTTTGATGTCGATGCTACCCGTGAAGTGGCCAGCAAGGTTGTTGAGAGTGTGATCCGCAATCCGGATGCCATGGTCTGGTTGTCGCGTGTGCGGGACAAGGACTCCTACAGCTATCATCATGCTTTCCGTTGTGCGATCTGGGGTACGGTACTTGGTCGTCACTTGGGGATTTCCCGGGCGGCGCTTGAGAACCTTGCGTTTGGCCTCACCATGATGGACGTCGGCAAGGCTCGTTTGCCTGATGGCCTGCTCAACAAGAATGGTTTGCTGACTGCCCATGAGCGCATCGAGTTGCGTAATCATGTGGGTTACAGCCTGGAAATTCTCTCGGCCATGCCGGGTATTCCTTCCCAGGTCATGCAGATGGTGGCTGAGCATCATGAGCGCTATGACGGCTCCGGTTATCCCAACAGGATTGCTGGCAAGGCTATCTCCCCTTTGGGCAAGATGGCAGGGCTCGTTGATACCTACGATGCCATGACGTCCGAGCGTCCTTATGCGCGGGCTCTGACTTCCGTAGAGGCAGTGTCAAAGCTTTATGACCTGCGTAATACCGAGTTCCAGTCACAGCTGGTTGAAGAGTTTATCCAGGCTATCGGTGTTTATCCGACAGGAACGCTCGTGCATATGAGCAATCGCGAAGTCGGTGTGGTGATCGCACAGAATCCGGAGCGTCGTCTCAGGCCCAAGCTTCTGGTGCTGCTGGATGGGGACAAGAAACCCGTCGCCAGGCCACGTTATGTGGATATGCTGACGGCTACTCATGACAGTGCGGGTGAGCCGTTGCGGATTATTACCAGTTTGCTGCCGGGCTCCTTTGGCATTGATCCTGCCAAGGTGCAGTTGGCTGCCTGAGCGGGCGGTGCTGATAAAAAGGCCGGCTTTATGCCGGCCTTTTTATTGCTTCCTGCCGCACTATTGCGGCTTTTGCTGTAATTTTGAGCGCTTGGCATGACTCTGCGCTGGCGCCGTTGACACGCCCCCGTACCCTCCCTAGAATGCGCCCACTTTTGCGGGAATAGCTCAGTTGGTAGAGCACGACCTTGCCAAGGTCGGGGTCGCGAGTTCGAGTCTCGTTTCCCGCTCCAGATTATGATGGTTAGTCTCTTAAAAGGCCGGCGCAAGCCGGCCTTTTTTGTTAGCGTGAGTGGGTGCTCCCAGTACTCGCATCAAACAGGCGGATATCCGATGGCTGCACAGGCCAGAAGTCCCATTGGTGTTTTCGATTCCGGCATCGGCGGCCTGACCGTGGTGCGGACGCTGATGGAGCGCCTGCCTTTTGAGGACATCATTTACTTTGGTGATACGGCTCGCGTGCCCTATGGCGTGAAGTCGCGCGATACCATTCGGGCCTTTACGCGCCAGATCACCGAGTTTTTGCTGGCCCGGGACGTGAAGCTGCTGATTGTTGCCTGCAATACCATGGCAGCTGTGGCTATTGATGAGGTCAGGGCGTTGTCCACGGTACCCGTGCTGGACGTGATTGATGCCGGTGCCCGTGCCGCTGTTGAGATCACCCGCAAGGGGGTGGGTGTGATTGGCACGCCGACCACGATTAATTCCAATGCCTATGCCCGCAGCATTCATGCGCTGAACCCGGCGGTGCATGTCTACTCGCAGGCCTGCCCGCTCTTTGTGCCGCTGGTGGAGGAGGGGTGGCTGGACAATGAAGTGGCTCGTCTCACGGCTCGTGAGTATTTGAAGCCGGTTCTTGAGGAGCAGATTGATACGCTGGTATTGGGCTGTACCCATTATCCCTTGCTGAAGCCGCTGCTGCAGGAAGTAGTCGGCCCCGGCATACAGCTGGTTGATTCGGCCATTACCGTCGCCGAACAGACGGCAGCAGCACTCGACAGGCTGGGCTTGCACAACCCGCAGCGTGTGGCACCGCATTATCAGTACTATGTGACCGATGTACCGTTACGCTTTCAGACCATAGGCAGCCGCTTTCTCGGGCGTGAGCTGACACATCTGGAGCAGGTACGCTGGTAGTTTCAAGGCCGCAAGGCTTGGCGTGGCGGGTTGGTCTCGGTTATTGTCAATCCAAGAAAAGTCCATAAACCTTTGGGGTCTGTCCCTGAATCCCGGGTGCTCTGACTGCAGGTGTCAGGGTGCCAGGCTGGCTGTTTTAAGATGGGGCTGCAGTGAGCGAAAAGCGTTATCAGGTTTTTGTCAGTTCGACTTATGCCGACCTTCAGGAAGAGCGTGCCGTGTTGACACAGGTGCTGCCGACGCTTGGCTGCCTGCCGTGCGGGCTCGAGTCGAATCCCGTGGAAACTGCCAGCGCCTGGACCTCCATCAAGAAGCTGATTGACGAGTCTGATTACTACATCCTTCTGAGTGGCAGCCGTTACGGTACGCTCTCCCCCTCGGGTGTCAGCTACACGCATATGGAATACGTGTATGCCGCGACCAAGCAAAAGCCCATTCTGGTGCTGATGCATGAGGCGCCAGAAACCCGTCCAGTCGAGCTTCAGGAGAAAACACCGGAAGGCCGGCGCCAGCTCAATGATTTCCGGCAATTGCTGCAAAAAGGTTTTGTGGCGCGCTGGAGCGATACCCGTGATCTTGATACCGCCGTGCGCCAGTATCTGCCCCAGCTTATCAGGGCGCGCGCCATGCCAGGCTGGGTACGAGCCAACGGCGTCAGCAACCCTGAACTGACTCGTGAAATTGAAACGCTCAAGCTGCGGCTGCAAGGGTTGGAGCAGGAGCGCGAGCAGTGGCTGAACCAGCAGGCCGCCAGTCTGGGACCCTTGTCGATGGGCCAGGATGACTTCGAGATCATGTATCGCTGCAAGGCTTATGCGGCGGGTAATTGCGAAGATGTGCCTGTGCGTTCATCGTTGAGCTGGAACGCGATCTTCATGAGCTTTGCGCCTTATCTGAGTCAGCCTCAGCATGAAGACTTAATGGCGGCAAAAATTGCCGAACGCGTGCAGGAAACCGCACTCAAGGACGTACAGACGCATCGTCCGAAGACACATGCCGTCACCGACATTGTGCTTGCTCCCCTTGGCTTCAATACCATCAAGATACAGTTCCGTACGCTGGGACTGATCCGTCGTGCGCCACGCCCGGACGACAATCGCACCTGGTGGCAGTTGACCGCCGCCGGCGAGCAGCATCTGGCCGCACTAATGACGGTGCGACGGACTACAGCGGCTCGCCCCGCATGAACCTCGCTGGTTTTTGCCTGTCCTGAGCGGCTGTCTGGCCAGTTCACCGATGCACCTGTCTTTTTTTGTGATGCAGCCGTCGCGCTGTGTCATCGTGTCTGCCACTTTCCCTGCTAGCCTATGCGCCTGAACAGACGAGGTGTGTCATGCGGAAATGGAACGGCTGGGGGGATGAGTCTACGGACTTCCCTGCGAACCCTGGCGTGCAGTCTTTTTTAAAGCAGGTTATGGGCGAGTCGCGCCCCTTGCCGGATGCCACTTATGAATCGGTGCTGGCATCTGTTCCGGTTTCACGCCTGCCGGCCCATCCCCTTGTCAGTACCCGTGCCGATATCCGGCTTTTGCATGCGCGTGGCCAGAGCTTGCCGGACTGGCTCGCCCTGCGTTCGGGGGCAATCGGTCTTTTTCCGGACGGGGTTGCCGAGCCTGAGTCAGGTGCAGACGTTCGCACCTTGCTGGATTTTGCCCATACCCATGATCTGGTGGTTATTCCCTACGGTGGCGGCACCTCGGTGGCTGGACACATCACCCCGCTGGCCGACCGCCGTCCGGTACTGACACTGTCGCTGGCGAAAATGAACAAGCTGCTGGCGCTGGATGTCGAGTCACAAATTGCCACGATAGGTGCGGGTGCCAATGGCCCCCAGGTTGAGGCACTGCTTAACGCGGAAGGTTACACGCTCGGCCATTTCCCGCAGTCCTTTGAGCTTTCCACACTGGGTGGCTGGGTAGTGACGCGCTCCAGTGGCCAGCAGTCCATGCGCTATGGTCGCATCGAACAGATTTTTGCCGGCGGCACGCTGGAGACCTTGCAAGGCACACTGGATATTCCCACTTTCCCGGCCTCCAGTGCCGGCCCTGACCTGCGCGAAATCGTGTTGGGTTCTGAAGGCCGTATTGGTGTGCTCACGGAAGTGAAAGTACGCATTACCCGCTTGCCGGAGCATGAAGAGTTTCATGTGTTTTTTATGCCGGGCTGGGATGCCGCCAGCTCTGCCATTCGCGAGCTGGCACAACGCAAGCTGCCGTTTTCCATGCTGCGTCTCAGCAATGCCGAAGAAACGCGTACGCAATTGATTCTTGCCGGTCACGCAAAATCACTGGCGCTGCTGGACCGCATGTTGCGTATACGTGGTGCCGGTGATGGCCGCTGCATGATGACGGTCGGCCTCACGGGTTCAAAAGCGACGGTGAAGTTTGCCTTGCGCGAACTGAAAAAAGCGATCAAGCCCTACGGTGCCGTGGGCACCGGGCAATTGCTTGGCCGGAAGTGGGCCGCGAATCGTTTCAAGGCACCGTATTTGCGCGAATCGTTATGGCAGCTTGGTTACGCTATAGACACGCTGGAAACGGCGGTGGACTGGCCGAAGGTAACGCCGACCATCAATGCGATAGAGGCGGCCTTGCGTGAAGGCCTGCAGGCTGAGGGTGAAAAGGTGCTGGTTTTTACCCATCTCTCGCATCTTTATGCCCAGGGCTCCAGTATTTATACGACCTATGCCTATCGTGCCGGCCCTGACTACGCGCGAACGCTGGCGCACTGGGAAAAGCTGAAGCGTGCTGCTTCGGACGTGATTGTCCGCATGGGCGGCACGATCAGTCACCAGCATGGCGTCGGTCGTGACCACGCGCCGTATCTGCCGGCTGAGAAAGGCGAGCTGGGCATGAGCGCCTTGCGTGCGCTGTGCCACCATTTTGATCCGGATGGCCGTCTCAATCCGGGCAAGCTTTTGCTGGAACCTGTGCAAGACAAGGAAAATCATTGATGAAGCGTGAACACCAGTCGCGTGCGCAGGCGTGGAGCCGCATCACGCAGGAAAACTGGGATCTGATCGTGATTGGCGGTGGCATTACCGGTGCCGGTGTTGCCCGCGAGGCCGTTCGCAAGGGGTTGAAAACACTATTGGTGGAGCAGCGTGACTATGCCTGGGGTACGTCCAGCCGCTCTTCGAAAATGGTGCATGGCGGCCTGCGTTATATTGCCCAGGGTGATATCAGGCTCACCTGGCACTCACTGACCGAGCGCGAGCGTCTGCTGATCGAGGCGCCGGGACTGGTGTCGCGCATGGGCTACTGGTTTGTGCACTATCAGCATGTTTTCCCCGGCCGGATTGTCTTCGGTATTCTGCTCACGCTCTACGACATTCTCGCTGGTGTGCGTGATCATCGTTATTTCCCCGGGGCCGCTTTTCTCAAGCATATGCCGGGTTATCGTGCCAGGGATCTGAAAGGTGCTTCCCGCTATACCGATGCACTGGTGGACGACTCACGTCTGGTGATGCGCGTGCTGGACGAAGCGCAGGCGGATGGTGCCCTGGCGCTGAATTACGTGAAGGTGGAATCCCTGCTGATGGAAGAGGGCAGGGTGGCTGGCGTCAATCTGCACGATGAAGTTGCGGATGCTGCCGCCGCGGTGCGTGCGACGGTGGTGGTGAATGCGACTGGTGCGTGGGCGGATCGACTGCGCGAGAAACTCGCTGGCGAGAAAAAAGTACGTCCGCAGCGTGGCAGCCATATTGTGCTGGCGCCGGGACGTCTGCCGATTTCCGAAGCCGTCATTTTCATGCATGCAGAAGACGGCCGCCCCCTGTTTATTTACCCGTGGGAAGGTCGAACCATCGTCGGTACTACCGATATTGATCATCAAGATGATCTGGATGTCGAAGCAGCCATTACCCGGCGCGAGTTTGATTACCTGCTGAGCGGCGTCAATACACAGTTCCCGGCTGAGAAAATTACACGAGACGATATTATTTCCAGCTGGAGTGGCGTGCGTCCCATCGTCGCTTCCGGTGGTGGCGTCAATCCTTCTGCCGAACGCCGCGATCACAGCGTCTGGGATAATTCAGGCCTGATTACGGTTACCGGCGGCAAGCTCACTACGTTCCGCCTGATTGCGCTGGATGTTTTAAAAGCCGCGGAAAAATATTTCCCCGGTCTTGATGCCGGCGATAAAAAGGGACGTGTTTTTCGCGCCGTCGACATTATCAAGACCACCTACCCAACAGCTGATTTGCAGCGCCTGAAAGGCCGTTTCGGTTTTCATGTGGCGCAGTTCCTGGGTGAGGCGGACAGCGCCGAACTGAGCGCCATTGCCGAGGTGAAAACCCTGTGGGCTGAGTTGCGCTGGGCCGCACGTTATGAGCAGGTCGAGCATCTGGATGACCTTTTGCTGCGTCGCACACGTCTTGGCTTGCTCTTGCCCGAAGGGGGTCTGCAGCAGCTGCCGGGCATTCGTCCGGTCTGCCAGCAAGAACTGGGATGGAGTGATGCCCGCTGGGAAGAAGAGGTAGTGCGTTACCGTGATATCTGGCAGCGCCATTACAGTCTGCCTGCCTGAACCGGCATCCAGAAGCCTGCCGGAAAAACAACAGGAACGGGTGAGTGTGCGATGGAAACCCTGCTGGCCATTGATAACGGAACACAAAGCGTGCGGGCCCTGCTGTTTGATCGCGACGGCCAGCTGCTGGCGCGTTCGCAGGTCAAGTTTGATCCGGCCTACCACGCGCCAGAGCCGGGCTATGCCGAGCAATCGGCCGACTATTACTGGGAGTGCCTGGTCCGTGCAGTGCGCGGTTTGTGGTTGCAGGGGGCAAAGCCTTCAGAGGTGGTCGGTGTTTCCCTGACCACACAGCGCGGCACCGTGGTGCCGGTCGATCGCGAGGGCGTCGCGCTCAGGCCGGCCATCACCTGGCTGGACCAGCGTGAAGCCAAAAACATTCCCGTGCTTTCCCTGCACTGGCAGGCGGTCTTTCGTGCCATCAATGCCACCGATACGCTGATGCATCTTTGTCGCCAGGCCGAGGCCAACTGGCTGGCTGAAAACGAAAAAGAAACCTGGCAGCGCATGCACAAGTTTTTGCTGCTCTCGGGTTATCTCACGCATCGCCTTACCGGGCAGTTTCGTGATGCGGTGGCCTCCCAGGTGGGCTATGTGCCCTTTGATTTCCGGCGTCAGGAGTGGGCGCGCTCTTGGGACTGGAAATGGCAGGCGATAAAACTCAGGCGTGAGCATTTGCCTGATCTGGTACCGGCGGGGGGGAAGCTGGGGGTGATCACAGCAGCGGCGTCTGCCGTGACCGGTATTCCGGAAGGTCTGCCCCTGTTTGCCGCTGGTGCCGACAAGGCCTGTGAAGTGCTGGGTTCGGGCAGCCTCACGCCAGGCATCGGTGCGCTCAGCTTCGGCACGACCGCCACCATCAATACCATCAGCCGCCGTTACGTCGAGGTCACGCCCCTGTTGCCGCCGTATCCGGCACCCGTGCCCGGGCATTACTGCACCGAAGTGCAGACCCTGCGCGGGTTCTGGATGGTGAACTGGTTTCGTGACCAGTTTGGTGCCGATGACGTGGCGCGAGCCAGGGTCGAAGGCGTGCCCGTGGAAGCCGTTTTCGAACGGCATTTGCACAACACTCCGGCGGGGAACATGGGTTTGATGCTGCAGCCCTACTGGTCGCCCGGTGTCCGTGAGCCCGGTCGTGAGGCCAAGGGCGCCTTGATCGGCTTTGGCGATGTGCATCAGCGCGAGCATGTGTATCGCGCCATTGTCGAAGGCCAGATGTATGCCCTGCGTGAGGGTGGCGAGCGCATTGAAAAGCGCGCCAGGGTGAAGCTGAAAAGCCTGCGCGTCTCCGGTGGGGGTGCCCAGTCTGATGGCGTAGTGCAGATTGCTGCCGACGTTTTCGGTCTGCCGGTGGAGCGGCCGCATACCACGGAAACGTCTGGTCTGGGCGCTGCCATTTGCGCCGCCGTGGGCCTCGGCTTGCAGCCTGATTTTCCGACCGCGGTGGCACGCATGACGCGTGTTGCCAGCACGGTGCGTCCGGATCGCGAGCATCAGGTGCTTTACGAGAAGTTGTTTACCCGTGTCTATCGTCCCCTCTACGCGCAGTTACAGCCGCTCTATAAAGAGATTCGTAGTATTACCGGCTATCCACGCTAGAATTCGCGCCAGCCTGTTACCGCTCTTTGCGCTTCAAAGGATGCCCCCCATGATTCTGACGCGACGTCTTCGCTTTCTGCTTCCGCTGTGCCTTCTCCTGACCGCCTGTGCCAGCACCACCCAGGAGGGCGCGACCGGCATCAAGCGCAAGCAGTTCATGCTGCTGTCCAGCTCTGAAGTGGACAGCATGGCCCTGCAGTCCTATCAGAGCGCTCTCGGTGACGCTGGCAAGGCTGGCACGCTGAACAAGGACAAGGTCACGCTCGAGCGTATCCGTGTCATTGGTGATCGCCTGATTCCGCAGACATCAGCTTTTCGCCCGGATGCCCTGCAGTGGCAATGGGAAGTGAATCTGGAGTCGAAAAACGAACTGAATGCCTATTGTGCCCCGGGCGGCAAGATCATGTTTTTCTCCGGCATCATTTCCCAGCTCAAGCTCACAGATGACGAGATCGCGGCCATCATGGGCCATGAAATTGCGCACGCCTTGCGTGAGCACGGCCGCGAGCGCATGTCGCAAGCCTACGCCCAGCAGATGGGCTTGCAGATTGGTGGCAGCCTGCTCGGTATCGACAGCAATCAGGCGCAGCTGATCCAGCAGGTTGCCACGGTTGCCATCAGTTTGCCGCACAGCCGCGAACAGGAGGCCGAGGCCGATATTCTCGGGCTGGAGCTGATGGCACGTGCCGGTTATGACCCGCGCGCTGCGGTTTCACTCTGGGAGAAAATGGGGCAGGCATCGGGTGCGGGCGGACCGGCTTTTCTCAGTACCCATCCATCCGGACCGCAGCGCATCAGCGGCATTCAGTCAAAGTTGCCGAGTGTGATGCCGCTCTACGAACAGGCAAAATCCGGGCTGTCTAAAACGCCTGCACGTGTGGTACCACGCACCTGAATCAATAAAAAAGCCGGCATTCCTGCCGGCTTTTTTATTTCCTGTTGTCTGCCGGGTTTTCAGGCCGCATAAAGCGGCTTGGACAGTTCCACCCAGTCGATGTCGCCATCGCTCACCGCATTTTCGTATTCCAGAATTCCCAGCGCTTCAAACTTGGGGCGCACGGTATCGGTCAGCAGGCCGATGCGGGCCAGATTGGGGATGATGCGCGAAAACAGGAACTTGCGGAAATACTCCATGATAGAGGCACTCAGCACGCGCTCGCGTGCTGCCGCAACGTCCCAGCCAAACTCCTCAAAGACTTCCGTGGCAATCAGGCGCTCACGCATCACTACACAGGCTTCATAGGCAAACTGGGCGCGCTCTTCAATTTCCTCGGGAGACAGTTGCTTGACGATGTACTCAAGATAGTTAACACCAAACGTGACATGACGGGCTTCGTCACGAACCACCAGATAAATCAGTTTTTTCAGCAGCGGATCCAGCGACACCATTTGCATGGTATTGAAGGCAGCCAGCGCCAGCCCTTCAATGATGATCTGCATGCCGATGAATTTCAGGTCCCAGCGCGGGTCGGTCAGGATCTTGTCCAGCAACAGTTTCAGGTTGGGGTTCACCGGGTAGGTGAAGCCGACTTTTTCCTGCAGATAACGGTTGAAGGTTTCGACATGGCGGGCCTCATCAAAGGTTTGCGAGGCGGCATAGAGCTTGGCATCGAAGGTAGGGGCACAGGATGCCAGTTGGGAGGCCACCAGCAGCGCTCCCTGCTCGCCATGCAGAAATTGCGACAGCGTCCATGACTGGTTATGCCAGCTGAAGCGCAGCTTTTCCTCGTCACTCAGTTTTTCAAACGGTTCATAACCGACAAAGGGATTGAAGCCCTGATCCACGGGCGGTTCGGTTTTGGGGTAGGTCTGGTTCCAGTCCAGATCCATTTCCTGATTCCAGTTCAGTTCCTTGCCCAGCTGGTAGAGCTTGCGGATACGGCCGTCGCTGCTGCTGTAGTCCCAGTTGTAGCTGCCAGTGAGCGGCGTCTGGAAGACCTCGGCCACATCCTCGATATCTTTTGCCGTCATGCCTGCTGCGGGCTCTCCCGCTTCCGGAAAGTACTGGATGGCGGTGGGCGTTTTCTCAATGAACTTGATGGACATAATGCAGGTCTCCCGGGTTTTTATAGGGGATGAGGCTGGGGCATCAACGTCTGGTGCAGAAGTTAGAATAAATACTCTGGTTTGCGCCAAGGCAAGTCGTGATCAGGCCATTCCAGCGCCGGTCATCAGCCGACAGCCTGCGATTAGCCCGCATGAGGGCGTATAATCGCCGCCCCATCGTCTGCCGAGGTTGCCATGTCGCGCCAGCAACTCATTGAAAGCCGCCTGCGTGAGGCTTTTCCGCTGCAGCATCTGGAGGTGCTCAATGAATCCCACAGGCACAGTGCCGGGCAGGACACCCATTTCAAGCTGGTCGTGGTGAGTGAGGTTTTTGCCGGGCTGCGCCCGGTGGCCCGCCACCAGAAAGTCTATGCCCTGCTGCAGGATGAGATGTCCCGTGGCCTGCATGCCCTGGCCCTGCATCTCTACAGTCCGGAAGAGTGGGCCGTGACGGCCGCCGCGCCTGACAGCCCGGCCTGCCGGGGAGGCAGCAAGCATGACTAGTACAGTGACAGAAATGATGAGTACCGTTGCGACAGAAAAGGGGGGCGGGCCAATGGTGGTTGCCGCTTTGTATCTGTTTGCAGCCTTGCCGGATTTTCGTGAAAAGCAGGGGCCCTTGCGCGAGCGCTGCCTCGAGCTTGGCATACGCGGCACCCTGTTGCTGGCAGAAGAGGGCATTAACGGCACCATCTCCGGTTCGCGGCAGGGCATTGATGCCATTCTGGCGTTTATTCGCAGTGATGAGCGTCTGGCTGCGCTTGAGCACAAGGAATCGTTCAGCGCTACGCACCCGTTTCGCCGTCTCAAGGTGAAACTGAAAAAAGAGATCGTCACGCTGGGAGTGGAGGGTGTTGATCCGAACAAGGTGGTCGGCACCTATGTTGAGCCCGAAGACTGGAATGCCCTCATCAGCGATCCGGAGGTAGTGCTCATCGACACCCGTAACGATTATGAAGTGGTGCTGGGTACGTTCAGGAATGCGATTGACCCCAAAACACAAACCTTCCGTGAATTTCCGGACTATGTGCGCGAGCATTTCAATCCGGAAAAGCACAAGAAGGTCGCGATGTTCTGCACCGGCGGCATTCGCTGCGAAAAAGCCTCCAGCTTCATGCGTGCCGAAGGTTTTGCCGAGGTCTACCACCTCAAGGGCGGCATTCTCAAGTATCTGGAAAGGGTGCAACCGGAGGAAAGTCTGTGGCAGGGCGAGTGCTTTGTGTTTGATCACCGCGTCGGCATTACGCACGGTCTTGGCGAAGGTGATGCCGAGATGTGTTTTGGCTGCGGTCATCCGGTGACGGCGCCGGATCGGGAATCACCGGCTTACGAGTACGGCGTCAGCTGTCCGCTTTGTATTGATGTACTGACGGATGACAAGCGTGATCGCCTGCGCGAACGCATGCGCCAGATCAACCTGGCCCATGCGCGCGGCGAGTCACACTGACGGCGTTGTCATCAGTGTGACTCGCCGGCAAATGCAGCCGGCTCAGATGGTTTTCGGTGCGTGAAAGTGCAGATAGATTTCGGTCAGCACATCGGGAATCTGCTGGGCGAGATCCTTCGACAGCTTGGCATCACGACGCAGCTGCTGCAGATCGGGGTCATCAATGAGATCGGACAACACCATCATGGGCAGGGTGAGGTCGGCGATCAGGTCTTCATCATCGCTGTACCAGCTGGATTCTTTCAGGAACATGCCTTCCATGAATCCCATGCACCAGTCGTTGAGCTCGGTGGATTCATTGGCCTTGAGGGCGAGCGTGCAGGGCAGGGCAAGCGGCTGGCCATGATAGAGCGTGGCATGGATTTCCTTTTGCCAGCCTTCCAGAGCGTTCTGGATTTGCGCGGCCAGGGCGGCATCGGCAGAGACGGGCTGGTTATCAAACAGTGCCGGCAGCCAGACGGAGGATGGCGGTACCTCAGGTCCCACCGTGAGCGCGGTCAGAAAACCGTGGGTGGCAATGGAGTCGAGGCCGTCGGTATTGCTCTCGTTATCGAGAAAGTCTTCGAGTAACAGGCGGGTTTCGGCGGGAAGGGCGTGAAGTTCGTGCATGGATGTGCTCCTGAATGCAGGGATTGTAGTCGACCTGCGGATGGGGCTGAACCGGAATATGCAAACCCGGGCCTTAATGTCATATCAGCTGGCGGGCTGATGCAGGCTGACAGCTCCGGGGCCTTCCCCCATAATCGCCCGCTATGACCATACCTGCCATGACCCCTTCAGTTACGACCACGGCTGCGCCAGCAACCCCCTCTCCCGCCCGCGACATCCTGCAAAGTGTTTTTGGTTACGAATCCTTTCGCGGGCCGCAGGAAGCCATCGTTGATACGGTCATTGCCGGTAATGATGCGCTGGTGCTGATGCCCACCGGTGGTGGTAAATCCCTCTGTTTCCAGATTCCGGCACTGGTTCGCCCGGGTACGGCCGTGGTGATTTCACCGCTGATCGCGCTGATGCAGAACCAGGTGGCCGCCCTGGTGCAGTCGGGTGTGCGTGCCGCCTATCTCAGTTCGACACTGGACTGGCAGCAAACCCAGGCGATCGAGTCGCAGCTGCTGGACGGTCGTCTCGACCTGCTTTATATCGCGCCAGAACGCCTGGTGACGTCGCGCATGCTGGATCAGCTGTCGCGCGTGCAAATCGCCCTGTTTGCGATTGACGAGGCGCATTGTGTGTCGCACTGGGGTCATGATTTCCGTGTCGACTATCTCGGCTTGTCGGTTCTGCAGAACCAGTTTCCTTCAGTGCCCCGCATTGCCCTGACGGCCACGGCAGACCCGCGCACGCGGGCAGATATCGCGGTGCGTCTGGGGCTGGAAAAAGCCGAGGTTTTTCTCAGCAGCTTTGACCGCCCCAATATTTTTTATCGCATTGCCCAGAAACAGAAAGCAATGGATCAGCTGGAAGCCTTTATCCGTCGCGAGCACTCCGGTGATGCCGGCATTGTCTATTGTCTTTCGCGCAACAAGGTGGAGAAAACCGCCGAGAGTCTGAATCAGCGCGGTATCAAGGCCCTGCCTTACCATGCCGGTCTGCCGGGACATGTGCGCGAAGAAAACCAGACGCGTTTTCTGCGTGAGGAAGGCATGGTCATGGTGGCGACGATTGCCTTTGGCATGGGCATCGACAAACCCAATGTGCGTTTTGTGGCGCATCTCGATTTGCCGAAAAGCATTGAATCCTACTATCAGGAAACCGGCCGTGCCGGCCGTGACGGCCTCGCTGCCAATGCCTGGATGGTTTACGGCATTGCCGATGTCATCAAGCTCAAATCCATGATGGATCAGTCCGAGGCGGCGGGCGAGTTCAAGCGTGAGGAAAAGAACAAGGTCGACGCCATTCTGTCGCTGTGCGAAAGCGTGCAATGCCGGCGCCAGCTTCTGCTGACGCACTTTGGCGAGCATATGCCGGAGCCGTGCGGGCACTGTGATAACTGTGTCGAGCCGGCGCCGACCTGGGAGGCCACGGAGCCTTCGCGCCTGGCACTGTCGGCGGTGTATCGCACCGGCAGCCGTTATGGTGTCGAGTATCTGGTTGAGGTTCTGCGTGGCGAGCGCTCAGAGCGCGTGGTTGCCAAGGGGCATGACACTCTGGCGGTTTTTGGCAAGGGCGCTGATGTCAGTGAAAAAGAGTGGCGCTCGATCTTTCGGCAATTGTTGGCGCGCGGTCTTCTCTTGCCGGATATCGAGGGTTTTGGCGCGCTGCGTCTTGATGACAGCTGCCGCCCGCTCTTGCGGGGGGAAGAAACGCTGATGCTGCGGCGCGAACAAAGCAAAACTGCTGCGTCGCGCAAAACCGGCGGCAAACCGGCGCTGGATATTGCTGCTGAGGATCGCGTGCTCTGGGAGGCGTTACGCGCCAAGCGCCGCCAGCTTGCCCAGGAGCAGGGTGTGCCGCCCTATGTGATTTTCCATGACACGACGCTATTGGCCATTCTTGAGGCACATCCCGTCAGTCTGCATGAAATGCGGCATATTGCCGGTATTGGTGAAAGCAAGCTTGAGCGTTATGGCGAGGACTTTCTCGCAGTAGTCACCGAATATGCCTAAGCGCAAGACAAGCCCCGAGGAGTGGCGGGAATACCGGCACGATAACGGGGAGATACTGAGCTTCCGCTTTATTCGCAGCGCCCGGAAAACGCTGGCGCTGCATGTGCATCGCGATGGTTCTGTGCTGGTGCGGGCGCCTCTGCGCGTATCTCTCTCCTATGTTTTTCTGTTTATACGGGAGCGCTGGGCATGGCTTGAGACGCAGCGATCCCGGTTCCTGGAGGAGCCTGCAGCCACGCCTTTTGAATACAAGGATGGCGAGGTTTTCCTGCATATGGGCGAGCACTTGCTGCTCCGGATTGATGTTGCTGCCCGCAATCATGCCCGCCTTGTCGATAATGAGCTGCTGGTGAGCATTACACCTGAATGTATGGTGCAACCCGGGGGTATTCAGGGTGTTGTCGTGCTCTGGCAGCGACGTGAGGCAAAACGGATTTTCCCCTTGCGCCTGGCGGCCTGCTACGAGCTGATGCGGGATTTGCAGCGGCCTTTTCCGGCATTAAAGATTCGCAAGATGCGCTCGCGCTGGGGCAGTTGTGCAAAAGATGGCGTTATCACCCTCAATCTGGAGTTGATAAAAATGCCGCTGGAGTGCATTGATTACGTGGTGACGCACGAGCTTTGCCATCTTGTCGAGTTTAATCACAGTGCGCGATTCTATGAGCTGCAGTCGCGCTATATTCCTGACTGGAAAGTACGTCGACAGTCTCTTGAATTGTTGGCGCGCCAACAATATGGCTTGTGAGCTATTCAGGTTTTTCACTGGCATGGCCGGGCTGTTGCAGCGGCAGTGTCAGAATGAAAGTTGTGCCTACTTCGGGTGTACTGCTGACTTCAATACGGCCGTGATGGCGCTGGCTGATGATGAAGTGGGAGATTGACAGCCCCAGTCCGGTGCCTTGTCCAACCGTTTTGGTGGTGAAGAAGGGGTCAAAGATCTGCCGGCTGGTGTTGATGTTCATGCCAATGCCATTGTCTTCAACACGAATTTCCGCGTAAGGAGGAATGTGCCGTGTGCTGATCTGGATTAATGGCTTTTCCCGTTTTGCTTCCTGAATGGCTTGTGCAGCATTCTTCAGAAGATTCACCAGTACTTGCTGCAACTCTATGCCGGACGCCGGGAAGAGTGGCAGGCGATTATCGTAATCTTCCTCAATGACCAGTTTTGCATGCAGTGCGGGCATGGAGAGTTCAATGGCATTGCGCATGAACTCAACGCTGGCATGCGCAACGGTATTGAGGTTGGTGGGTTCCAGTTGCCTGCTGGAGCTGCGCGAGAACTCAAGCATATGCCGCACGATTTCGGCGGCGCGATGTCCGGCAGTTTCCATGCCGGCCAGAAAGCGGTTGATGTCGCGTGCTTCCAGATAATTGTGCAGCAGCTTCATGTCAAGGCCGAGGGCACTTGCTGCCGCCTGATTGCCGGGTTGTTGCGGGCTCAGACGGCGCTGCACGTTTTGCAGGCTTTGCAATATGGCGGCGAGGGGATTGTTGATCTCGTGCGCCATGCCGGCTGCCAGCTCGCCCAGCGATTTAAGTTTTTCATTCTGCAGCATCATGCTGTCGAGTTTTTGCCTGAGGGTGACATCGTCTACCCGAATGACGGCGCCAGTGAGCTCCAGCGAGTGCAGCGGATATACCGTGATATCGACGTATCGCGTGCTGTTCATGTGCTCGACTTTCACGTTTTCCTGCATGCGCGGTTCGCTGTTGGCAATCGCCTCATCAATCATTGCTGTCGTAACGGGAAGATCCGGATGAATTTCATGCAGACGAAAACCGAGGGCCTGCTTTTCGCGTATGCCGGTGGCAAGCTCGGCAGCAGCGTTCCAGTGCGTCACATGGCCGCTTGGGGTAACCCCGATCATGATGGATGGCATCGAGTTGATGATGCTGTTGAGATACTCCTTGGTTTCGTTCAGCAGGGCTGTGGTGATGCGATGGCGTTGTTCCGCTTGCTCCAGTGTGTCACTGGCCTGGCGCCATGATTCGGTGCGCGAACTGAGGCGTTTCTCAAGAAGTTCCAGTGTGGCGCGGAGGGAATGCAGCGCTTGTCTGCGCCGGCGCCGATTACGCAAGAGAATAAGGATGATGATGCTTTCGAGGGCGGCAAGGACAAGCGCAGCGAGCAGCAAATGTCTATCCTCCTTGGCTTGCATTGATTCAAAAAAACAAAGCAGGGCAATGCCCTGCTTTGTCTGATGGTTGCCGCCTGCAATGTTTTACAGCGTGGCTTCGGGGCCATTCATGGCGGACTCCAGCCATTTTTTCACACGGTTAGCATCACCAATACGAGTGTAACGGCCAGCAGAGTCCATCAGCACAATGACAACCGGTATCGACTTGATGCGAGCCTGCATCACGAGGCACTTGCCGGCCTCGTTAATGAATCCGGTTTTTGAGACCTCAATGTTCCAGGTGTCATTTTTTACCAGTGCATTGGTGTTGCGATACTGAATACTGCGGCCACGACTGGAAACCATATGCTCGGTTGTTGTCGTATCCTGATGAATCTCGGGGTAAGAGCGTGCGGCCTTGACCATGCGTACCAGATCACTGGGCGAGGCGCTGTTTTCACTATGCAGGCCGGTGCTGTCCAGAAACTGTGTGTGTGCCATGCCCAGTTCGCGGGCTTTGCGGTTCATTGCGGCCACAGCCGCTGGAGTACCGCCGGGATAGGTGCGTGCCAGTGCCGCAGCGGCGCGATTCTCGGAGGCCATCAAGGCCACCAGCATCATTTCACTGCGGGGGAGTGTTGTGCCAACAGCAAGTCGTGAGCTGGTGTGGCGAAGATTATCGACATCAGCTTCCGTAATGGTGATGCTTTCATCCATGGGCAGTCGGGCATCAAGCACCACCATGGCGGTCATCAGCTTGGTGATGGAAGCGATTGGCATGGTGCGGCCGGGATTCTTGCTGTAGAGCAGTTCGCCTGTTTCCGCATTCATGACAACGGCGGCGCGCGACTCAAGCATGAGAGCTGACTGGGCGTTAGAGCTCTGGAAAATCTCGGTAGGGCCAATACGATGCGGCAAGTTGGCCAGAACAGCAAGCCGCTGCTGTTCTGTCGCGCTCAGGTGTGCAATCGGGGCACGATGCTTGCCGTACCGCGACACCTTTCGGCTGGCCTGTTTGTGGCTGGCATAGCTGTGTGCTTTCGCGCTGTTTTTGCGAGCATCGGACTTTTTCTTCTGCAGGCTGCTTTTGCCAGGTGTGTCGGCAGTGCTTTTGGCAGTCGCAGCTACAGGCAGGCTGAGCCCCAAGGCAATGAAGCCGATGAGCAGGGAGCGCAAGGTATAATTCAGAATCTGTCGCATAAGCTGGGGTCTCGGTTTGCTGGCGCCGCAGCTAGTGCGGCGCTTCAATACACAAACACAATCCATTGAAATATATGATTATCAAGGTAACAGTATATCAAGTGTTTGTTAACGCTTCCTGTGCGGCTCTTAACAAAATTGACATTTAGATAAAAACCTGGTGAATTTATTGTAACTGTATGATTTTCATTGTTTTTATTTTTTGTGTCAATAAGTGGGCGATGGAGCTGGCGGAGGGGCCGCCCCGGGCCTTCAGTAATTGCCGCTGCTTCTCTGTGGAGGCTGCCCGTATTAACCTGTCCGGGTTGGCTCGATTCCCGGGCCGCTACGCATCTGGGAGTTAAAGTGTGATCAAGGTTCTGGTGGTCGATGACCACGATCTGGTGCGCATGGGTATTACCCGCATGCTGGCGGATATCTCCGGCCTCAAAGTGGTTGGTGAGGCTGCCAGCGGCGAGGATGCCTTGCGTCTGGCTCGCGAGCTTTCTCCCCAGGTGGTGCTGATGGATGTCAAGATGCCCGGCATTGGTGGGCTGGAGGCTACCCGCAAGCTGCTGCGCCAGGATCCGGATATACGGGTGGTGGCCGTGACAGTGTGTGATGAGGAGCCCTTTCCTTCGCGACTCCTCAAGGCTGGGGCTGCAGGCTATCTGACCAAGGGGGCGGCACTTGATGAAATGGTGCGTGCCATTCGTGTTGTGGCCAGTGGGCAGCGTTATATCAGCCCGGAGATTGCCCAGCAGTTGGCTATCAAGAATCTTGACAAGGAAAAGGCATCTCCCTTTGAGGCGCTCACCGAACGTGAAATGCAGATCGCCATGATGGTCGTGGGCTGCCAGAAAGTGCAGGAAATATCGGACCGGCTTTTCCTTAGTCCGAAAACGGTGAATAGTTATCGCTACCGTATCTTCGAAAAACTGGCCATAGACAGTGATGTCGAGCTGACCCTGCTTGCTGTTCGCCATGGCTTGCTGAGTTCTGATCTCGTCTGACCCTCCGGACTTCTGCATGACCTCTGCCCCGGCTGATCCAGCCGAGCATCTTTCTGCCATTCTCAATACCTTGCCCGCTTTGCCGGGTATTTATCGCATGCTCGGGCGCGATGGCGCTATTTTGTATGTGGGCAAGGCACGCAATCTGAAAAACCGCGTTAACTCGTATTTCCAGAAGAACATTCCCAGTCCCAAGACGCGTGCTCTGGTTGAGCGTATTGCGCATATTGAAATCACCATTACAGCCTCTGAAACCGAGGCTCTGCTTCTTGAGCAGACGCTGATCAAGGAGCTGAAGCCCCCATACAATATTCTTCTACGCGACGATAAATCCTATCCCTATCTGTTTCTTTCAGATGCGGATGAATATCCTCGCTTGGCATTTCATCGGGGCACAAAAAAAGAAAAAGGCCGGTATTTCGGACCCTATCCCAGCTCACAGGCGGTGCGTGAAAGTCTGCAGTTGATGCAAAAGCTCTTTCAGGTAAGGCAATGTGACGACAGTTTTTTTCGTAATCGTGAGCGCCCCTGCCTGCAATACCAGATCAAGCGCTGTCGCGCTCCCTGCGTAAAGCTGGTCAGTCCGGAAGATTATGCTAATGATGTCGGGCATACCGTACTTTTTCTGGAGGGACGGAACGAGGAGGTCATGTTGGATCTTGTCGGACGTATGAGCGAGGCATCAGAGAAGCTTGATTTTGAAACTGCCGTTGTTTATCGCGATCAGCTCACGACATTGCGGCGAGTCCAGGAGCAGCAATTTGTGACTCGCGATGCCGGACAGGCTGATGTGATCGGTGTCGCCGCCCAGCCTGGCGGGGTCTGTGTGCATATATTGTTTGTGCGAGAGGGGCGGGTACTGGGTAGCAAGGCGTTTTACCCTAATATGTTTGGTGAAACATCGGTGGCGGATATTCTGGCGGAATTTCTGCCCTCTTTTTATTTGCAGACGGAGAGTGGCAGGGATGTTCCGGATGAAATCATCCTGAGTGAAGCCTTGCCTGATGCGGAGGTCTTGCGCGAGGCGATTCGAACCCTGCACGGCCGCGACGTACAGATCAAGCATCGTGTGCGCGAAACCCGTCAGGCATGGATGCAAATGGCCAGGATGAATGCCGAGCAGGGTCTTGCGGCCAGCCTTGCCAACCGCATGAATCTCGGGGCGCGGTTTGTAGCCCTGCAACAGGCACTGGGCCGTGATGCCCCGATTACCCGCATGGAGTGTTTTGATATCAGCCACACCATGGGCGAAGCCACAGTGGCTTCCTGTGTGGTGTTTGATGAGAACGGGCCGCGCAAGCAGGATTACCGTCTCTTCAATATTGAAGGCATTACCCCTGGTGATGACTATGCCGCCATGCAGCAGGCCCTGAGGCGGCGTTATCAGCGTTTAAAGAGTAGTGAGGCTCGCTTGCCCGATATTCTTTTCATTGATGGCGGTAAGGGACAGCTTGCCCAGGCGATTGCTGTACTGTCCGAGCTCGACATTAACGGGGTGACGTTAATTGGTATCGCCAAGGGGGAGGGGCGTAAACCTGGCCTTGAAACCCTGCATTTTGCAGATGGCGCTGATTTGCAGCTCCCGGCAGACTCCCCCGGTGCGCACCTGACCCAGCATATTCGCGACGAAGCACATCGCTTCGCCATTACCGGGCATCGAGCCCGTCGTGGCAAGCAGCGTAATCGTTCGTCACTGGAAGATATTCCTGGCGTTGGTCCCAAAAAGCGCCGGGATCTCATCCTCCATTTTGGCGGTTTACAGGAGGTGGCCCGTGCCAGCATCAAGGACCTCGCGACGGCGCCGGGGATTAGTTTAAGATTGGCCGAAGCCATCTACGATGCCATGCACAGCCATTGAGCAGGATCGCAGGCAACGGCTCTGCCGTTGTAGCTGTTACTGGAGACTGTATTGAGCGCTTCTTCTGTGTGGAATATCCCGAACGCGCTTACCTTGTTGCGTATAGTCCTTATTCCGGTGCTGGTAGCGCTGGCCTATATTCCGTTTGTTGGCGGCTCGGTTGCCGCCGAGCTTCCTTTCGAGTGGCGCTATCTCACGGCAGCCATCGTTTTCCTGATAGCCGCACTGACTGACTGGTTTGATGGCTATCTTGCCCGCACGCTGAACCAGACCTCTGCCTTTGGCCGGTTTCTGGATCCTGTGGCGGACAAGCTCATGGTGGCGGCAGCGCTGATCATCCTGGTGCAGTGGCATTCCAATAATGTCCTGATGGTGGTTTCTGCCATCGTGATTGTGTCCCGGGAAATCACCATTTCTGCGTTGCGTGAATGGATGGCCGAGCTGGGCAAGCGTGCCAGCGTCGCGGTTTCCTATATTGGCAAGCTCAAGACGACCATGCAGATGACGGCAATCACGGTTCTATTGTTGCATCATCCAGTGCTGGATCAGGCGGGCTTTGTCCTGCTTATTGTGGCGGCAGCGCTCACGCTGTGGTCTATGTGCATTTATCTGAAGGCGGCTTGGCCGTATTTGCGTCAGCCCTGATTTTTCTTTTTTGCAGTGCGTTGACAGGCCGAGTCTCATCAGTACAATGCGGCCTCCACTCTGCAGGCATGTTCTTGAAGAAGGCGTCTGAAGGCAAAGTGGCTTGCGGGAATAGCTCAGTTGGTAGAGCACGACCTTGCCAAGGTCGGGGTCGCGAGTTCGAGTCTCGTTTCCCGCTCCAGATTAAAAACATCAAAAAGCCGGCTGCTGCCGGCTTTTTGTTTTGTGCGGATTTTGTGCGGTGAGGGCAGCCGGCCTGTTCAAGGCTGGCGCCGGCCTTTACCATTGTCAGCCTTCTGAGAACGGCGGAGATCAGCATGATTAGCGGCAGTCTCGTTGCCCTGGTGACCCCTATGCATCGCGATGGCGCGGTGGACTGGGATGCCTTGCAGCGTTTGGTTGAGTGGCACGTCGCCGAAGGCACAAATGCCATCGTCGCCGTTGGTACCACCGGTGAATCGGCCACGCTGAATGTGGACGAGCATCTGGCCGTGATCAAGGCTGTTATCAAGACCGCTGCCGGCCGCCTGGCAGTGATTGCCGGCACCGGTGCCAACTCCACCTCGGAAGCGATTGCACTGACTCGTGCAGCGGCCGAGATTGGCGCGGATGCCTGCCTGCTCGTCACTCCCTATTACAACAAGCCGACCCAGGAAGGCCTGTTCCAGCATTACAAGGCAATTGCGGAAGCAGTCGCCATTCCCCAGATTCTCTACAACGTGCCCGGTCGTACGGGTGTGGACATGCAGAATGCTACGGTCGCCAGGCTGGCCGGCACGCCCAATATCGTGGCGATCAAGGATGCCACCGGTGATCTTGAGCGTGGTCGCGAGTTGATCGCTCTGGTCGATGGCAGGATGGCGGTCTATTCGGGTGATGATGCCACTGCCCATGAGCTTATTCTGCTGGGTGCCAAGGGTAATATCTCGGTCACCGCCAATGTGGCGCCGGGCATCATGGCCAGGGTTTGTGCTGCTGCCCTCAAGGGGGATGCCGAAACGGCCCGTGCCCTGAATGCGCCACTGGTCGCCCTGCACCGGGATTTGTTTATCGAGTCCAACCCCATTCCGGTGAAGTGGGCCCTGCATGAAATGGGGCGCATTGATACGGGCATACGCCTGCCACTTACCGTATTGTCCGAGTCTTGTCGCGAGCCCGTGCGAGCCGCATTGCGCCAGGCCGGAGTATTGTCCTGATGATTTTGCGTCGCGTGTTTTGTCTGGCTCCCTGTCTGGGGCTGGTAGTGGCATTGGCGGGTTGCAGCAGCTTATTTCGTGACCGTGCCAGTGATTACCGCATGGCTCAGGAGTTGCCGCCCCTGACCCTGCCGCAGGGTCATGAAAGCCGTCCGATCAAGCCGCTGTATCCCATTCCAGCTGGCGGTGCCAGTACCAAGGCCGAGTGGCCGAAGAAATTCGAAGCCCCCCAGCCCAAACCGCTGATGCTCTCCGCTGAAGCGGCAAATACGGCAGCCCAGCCGGACGCTACTACGGCTGTCCCCGAAAAGCCCGTATTGACGCAGGATGGCAACGCCTATCCCGTACTCAGCATTACCGGTGATTTCAACTCCGTTTGGGATCGTCTGGATATTGCGCTGCGCACGGGCAATGTGAAGGTGGATGACCGCGATCAGCGCACCGGGCTTTATTACCTTGATATGCCAGGTCCCGATGGCAAGAAGACGATTTACCAGTTGCGAGTGACACGCAGCCAGAGCTCCTACATCCTCGCCCTGCAAAAAGATGATGACACCCTGGCGCCAGAAGCCATGACCCGTACCCTGTTTGAGTCGATTGTCAGCCACTGGCCCCCTGAATCCGGAGAAATAAATGGAAAAGCGCGAACTCCTCTACACAGGTAAGGCCAAGTCTGTTTATGCGACGGATAATGCCGATCAGGTGGTGATCCTGTATCGCAACGATACCTCAGCCCTTGACGGCAAGCGTATTGAACAGCTCGACCGCAAGGGCATGGTGAACAACAAGTTCAATGCCTTCATCATGGACAAGCTGGCGGCGGCCGGCATTCCTGTGCACCATGAAAAGCTGCTCTCGGATACCGAGTCGCTGGTCAAGCGTCTGGACATGATTCCGGTCGAGTGCGTAGTACGCAACTTCGCCGCCGGCAGCCTGGTGCGCCGTCTCGGGGTCGAGGAAGGGCTGGCGCTGAATCCTCCGACCTTCGAGCTGTTTCTGAAGAACGATGCCCTCGGTGATCCCATGGTCAACGAGTACCACGTGCGCTCCTTTGGCTGGGCGACAGATGAGCAGCTCAACCGCATGAAAGTGCTGTCTTTTCAGGTAAATGATGTGCTCAGCAAGCTGTTTGATGCCGGCAATATGCTGCTGGTTGATTTCAAGCTTGAGTTCGGTACTTTTCATGGCGAGATCATGCTGGGTGACGAATTTTCCCCGGATGGCTGTCGCCTTTGGGACAAGGACACGCGCAAGAAGCTGGACAAGGATCGCTTCCGCCAGAACCTTGGCAATGTGGTTGAAGCCTATGAAGAAGTAGGCCAGCGCCTCGGCATAACGTTCGATTGAGACCGGATTGCCGGCTTTATTCCAGCCTGTCACACTCGAACGACGACGGACGCGGCCAGCCGCGCTGTCTGCCCATCCTCATGGAGTCTGAAAAATGAACAAGAATATTCTGCGTCTCGTGGCTGTGGCGGCTCTGGCCACTTCTTTGAGCGGCTGCTTTCTGACCAAGATCGTGACGGTGCCCATGCGTGTTGTGGGTGCCGTGGTTTCCATCATCCCGGTAGCTGGTAATACCGCCAACTCGGCGATTCAGACTGCTGCCAACACCGTGGACGACATTCCTCTGTAATTGCTCTTGTTATGGCGGGGCTGAGCCGGTATCTTTTGCGCCCCGTCGGAGAGGTGGCAGAGTGGTTGAATGTACCTGACTCGAAATCAGGCGTAGGTGCAAGCCTACCGAGGGTTCGAATCCCTCTCTCTCCGCCAGAATATAAAAAGCCCCGCCGGTAGCGGGGCTTTTTATTGCCTGCTTTCCGGGCTTCGCCACTAAAAGCCTGTGGAAGCGGTGTTGTTCCGCAAATAGCCGCCGCCGCCCGTGTATAATTTTGCCTCGTTTTCGTTTCCTGCCGGATCGCGCCATGACTACAGTCCGTACCCGTATTGCACCTTCGCCCACGGGCGATCCCCATGTCGGCACTGCCTACATAGCCCTCTTCAATCTCTGCTTTGCCCGCCAGCATCAGGGCCAGTTCATTCTGCGCATTGAAGACACGGATCAGGTGCGCTCCACTCCCGAGTCCGAGGCGCAGATTCTGAGTGCGATGAAGTGGATCGGCCTGGAGTGGCATGAAGGCCCGGATGTTGGTGGTCCGCATGCGCCGTACCGGCAGAGCGAGCGCGGCGATATTTATAAAAAGCATGCACAGGAACTGGTCGACAAGGGGCATGCCTTTCATTGCTTCTGCTCCTCCGGGCGGCTTGATGTCCTGCGCGCCGAGCAAACCGCTGCCAAGGCAACGCTGGGCTATGACGGCCACTGTATCGGTCTGGCCCAGGATGAGGTGCAAAGGCGCCTGGCGGCCGGAGAGCCTGCCGTCATTCGCATGAAGGTACCGCGTGAAGGCGTGTGTAACGTACCTGACATGCTGCGTGGCGATATCGAGATTGCCTGGGAGCAGGTGGACCTGCAGGTCTTGATGAAGGCCGATGGACTGCCCACCTATCATCTGGCCAATGTGGTCGATGATCACCTGATGGAAATCACCCATGTGATCCGTGGTGAAGAGTGGATCAACTCGGCACCCAAGCACATTCTGCTGTACCAGTATTTTGGCTGGCAGCAGCCGGTGTTCTGCCATATGCCGCTCTTGCGTAATCCGGATAAATCCAAGCTCAGCAAGCGCAAGAACCCCACCAGTATCACGTATTACGAGCGTATGGGCTTTTTGCCGGGTGCGATGCTCAACTACCTCGGCCGCATGGGCTGGTCCATGCCGGATGAGCGTGAAAAATTCACCCTGGATGAAATGGTTGAGCACTTCGATATCACCCGTGTATCGCTGGGCGGGCCGATCTTTGATGTGGAGAAGCTGTCCTGGCTGAACAGCGTGTGGCTGCGTGAACTGTCTGTGCCGGCACTCATGCAGGCCTTCCAGAAATGGGCGGTAAATCCGGACTATCTGGCAAAGGTCGTGGCGCAGATCCAGCCGCGCATCCAGACCTTGTCGGATGCCGCCAACTGGGCCGGATTTTTCTTTGCCGGCTCGGTCAGCCTCACCCCTGACAGTTTTGTGCACAAGAAGCTGCTTGCTGACGATGTGCGCCGCATCCTGCAGATTTCCCTCTGGGAGCTGGAGGTCCTGCGGCAGTGGAATCACGAAGAAATTGCGGCCTTGCTGGGGCGTATCAGTGAGGCGCTGGGCTTCAAGCTGCGTGATTTCATGTTCCCGTTTTTTGTCGCCATTGCCGGCTCGGCATCCAGTACGCCCGTGATGGAGGCCATGAATATTCTCGGGCCGGATATGACGCGAGCACGCCTGCGTCAGGCCATTGCCGTATTGGGTGGTGTGTCCAAGCAGGAGGCCAAAGATTGGGAAAAAGCCTGGAAAGCACAGAATGCTGTTTCGGCCGTTGACACGTTGGTAAGTGGTGCATAGAATGCGCGCCTCGTTCGCAGTAAGGAACGTGTAGTCCCGGGGCTATAGCTCAGCTGGGAGAGCGCTACAATGGCATTGTAGAGGTCAGCGGTTCGATCCCGCTTAGCTCCACCAAGTTTGTAAAGTCAGGCTGAAAAGCCTGATGTGTAAAAGTCGGGTTGTTAAAACCTGATTGGCAAAAGAGGTTCCGGCCCCATCGTCTAACGGTTAGGACATCGCCCTTTCACGGCGGTAACCGGGGTTCAAATCCCCGTGGGGTCACCACACAAAGAAAAGCCCGGTCACGCAAGTGTCCGGGCTTTTTCTTTTACGTCGCCATCGGTACGGACTTCGCGGCCAGGGTTGCGGATAAGCCGTATTGCCCCTTCAGGACGCTTGCGATGTGTTTGGGGTGTATTTGCGGGTGTTGACTCCCACACCGGGTGATTTTATTTAAGTTGCCTGCGGCGCTGCAAACGCTACTCTCAAGGCCGTTATTCCATCCTGTTTCTTGCCGGTTTGTTCACGTGCTGGTTTTTTCGCCGCGATGAGCCGTATCGGTAAACTAGTGAGGGTTCTCATGATCAAAGCTATTGCCTATGCCGCGACCGACAAGCAATCGCCGCTGGTGCCGTTTCATTTCGAGCGTCGTGAACCCTTGCCTCACGATGTGCAGATGGACATTCTCTTTTGCGGGGTTTGCCATTCGGATCTGCACGTGGTCCGCAGCGACTGGGGGCCGAGCAAATATCCCTGTGTCCCCGGCCATGAAATTGTCGGTCGTGTCACGCGCGTTGGCAGTGCCGTCAAGAAATTCAGGGTGGGGGATGTTGCGGCGGTGGGCTGCATGGTGGATTCCTGCCGCGTCTGCAGCAATTGCATGGAGGGCGAAGAGCAGTTCTGCGAGAAAGGCCCTGTCATGACTTACGGTGGGGTGGAAAAACACACCGGAGGCATTACCTATGGTGGCTACTCCAGCAATATCGTGGTCGACGAAGCCTTTACCCTGAAAGTGCCGGCTAATCTTGATCTCGCTGCGGCTGCGCCGCTGCTTTGTGCCGGGATCACCACGTATTCACCACTCAAGCACTGGAAGGTCGGTGCCGGCCAGAAAGTCGGTGTGGTCGGGCTCGGTGGCCTGGGGCATATGGGCGTGAAACTGGCACGGGCTTTTGGTGCGCACGTGGTGCTGTTTACCACCTCGGAAAAAAAGAAAGCCGATGCCTTGAGACTGGGGGCGCACGAAGTGGTGATCTCGACGAATCGTGATGAAATGAAGGCACAGCGCAACAGCTTTCATTTCATTCTTGATACCGTGTCGGCTCCCCATGACATCAATGCCTTGCTGGGGCTGCTCAGGCGCGATGGCACGCTTTGTCAGGTCGGCCTGCCAGCCCAGCCCCTGTCAGTGAGTGTGTTCAGTCTCACCAGCCAGCGCCGCCAGTTTGCCGGCTCCTTTATCGGTGGTATTGCCCAGACCCAGGAAATGCTGGATTTTTGCGGTGAACACGGCATCGTGTGCGATATTGAGCTGGTACCCATACAGAGAATCAACGAAGCCTATGAGCGCCTGGAAAAAAGCGATGTGAAATACCGTTTTGTCATCGACATGGCGTCGCTGAGCCAGGCGGCCGTTCTTGGCTGATGCGGCTTGCCTGGCGGCTGTTGCAAGAAAAGCTCCGCTGGCATCAGTTCATGAAATATGGAAGCGTAAGGTCTTGTAGCGTTTCCCGGTGAAAATACAGGTGTATAAACCGGCTTTACTGCTGCACAGAAAAAATACAGGGAGAGCATGATGAAAAAGATGCGTGTGGCGATGATGATTCTTGTGCTGTTGTTGCTGGCTGTTTGCGGCGGCTTTCTTGCCTATGTACTGCCGCGTCATCAGGTCGTGCACATCAATGGTCATGAAGTAAAACGTGTGGATCAGCAAGGGCGTGTGGTGGACGCACAGAATCCGGCCAGTGGCGCCACCCGTGATGTTTTTTTTATATACACCACCGATGTTGGTCAGCAGGAGGTGTATGTCTTTCGCAATGAAGATACCGGTTTCGGGTTTCCGTGGTATCTCAAGTTTGATTCTGCCGAAGTACAGGGCCGTTCACAGCTGCTTGCGCGCAGTGATGCGCAGCTGGCACTGGTTACCTATTATGGCTGGCGCATTCCCATGTTCGGCCTGTTCCCGAATGCCGTGAATGTGGATGCCTGGGAAACCACGACAACCCCTTTTCCTGTGTTCAATACGATTTTCCTTGGCTTGCTGGCGCTGGCGGCCTTGCTGGTCTGGTGGAAAGCCAGAAAGACAAGGCAAAAGTGGCAGACAAGGAAAGAGGTGTCCTGACGGCCATGGTTTGGTTGGCATAGTCATAAAAAAGCCCCGGCCATAGCGGGGCTTTTTTATGACTATGCCGGCACCGAGTGGCCGTCACCGGAACGACCTGGTTTATCAGAACCCGAACGAGTCCCGGATCAGTCCCACAAACACACCTTCAATGACCATGTCTTCGGGGGCAATCAGCATGGGCTGATAATCCGGATTGGCGGGCACGAGCTTCATCTTGGCGCCTTCCGAGTCCAGGTATTTCACCGTCACTTCATTGTTGATGCGTGCCACCACAATCTGGCCCTTGCGTGCGATGCTGGTTTTGTAGACGGCAATCAGGTCACCTTCAAGAATGCCCGCATCCTTCATGGAGTCGCCTTTGACGCGCAACAGGTACGTGGGACGTTTTGCAAAAAGCCCCTTGGGTACGGGCAGGGCTTCGTCGTAATTCTCGATGGCTTCAATCGGCAGGCCGGCAGCGACAGAGCCGATGACGGGAATCAGGTCGGGATCACGCTCATCCAGGAGCTGTATGCCGCGTGAAAGTTCGGGGTGCAACTTGATATGGCCTTTCTGCTCCAGCGCACGCAGATGGTCTGCCGCCGCATTCTTGGACTTGAAGCCAAAGCGCAGGGCGACTTCAGCGCGCGTGGGGGCCATGCCGTTGCGCCCGATGCTTTCGCGAATAAAATCGAGAATTTCTGCTTGGCGCGTTGTCAAACCTTCCATTGTCTTGTCTCCTCGGAGCAGGCCGGAAACGGCAGCTTGGGGGTGTGTGGCACTAATGGGCAGACGCTAGCATGGATACTGTTCTTGTGTACAGTCCTGTTATTATGTTCAGCATGGCGGGTGCGCCGGCCGGAGTTGCCGGCTGGCTGCGCTACCAGCCGCTGTGTGAGACTGGCCGGTAAGTAGCGATGTATGGGGGTTTCGTGCGTATCAGTGAGCTGGCGGTGTATCCGCTCAAATCAGCCCGGCAGGTGCGTGTCAGCGAAATGGCGCTGGGTGTCTTGGGGCCGGTCTGGGACCGGCGCTGGATGCTGGTGGATGCGCACGGCAAGTTTGTCACACAGCGCACCCATGCGCGTCTCTGCCTGCTTTCTGCCACCGTTGAGGGCAATGTACTGCAGCTCGACGCTCCAGGTTGTATTGCGCTTCTGGTGCGGCCACAGGCCTGTCCTGAGCCTCTGGTGGTGACGGTGTGGGGTGATATCGTTGTGGCCGAGGCGCAGAGTCCCGAAGCCGATGCCTGGTGCTCAGACTTTATGGGTATGCCGGTACGGCTCGTCTTCATGCCCGAGACGACACAACGCTTCGTCAGTCCTGCCTTTGCCGGGGCCGATCAGCGCACGGGATTTTCGGATGGCTTTCCCCTTTTGCTGGTGACACAGCCTTCGCTGGATCATCTCAATGCTCAGCTGGAGTCCCCGGTGGACTGGCGCCGTTTCCGCCCGAATATCGTGCTGGCCGGCGCCATGCTGCCACATGCTGAAGATGGCTGGCGTCGCCTGCGCATAGGGGCGGTGGAGCTGGCGGTGGTGAAGCCCTGTTCGCGTTGCGTGATTCCGTCGATCGATCCGGATAGCGGCGTCAGGAATGGTCATATTCTGACGGTTTTGCGACGCTATCGTGCCCGCGAAGATGGCAAAACCTACTTCGGTCAGAATGTGATTGTGACGAAAATGTCGGCATCAGCCTGTTTGCGTGCAGGTGATGCCGTGGAGGTGCTGGAATAGGCGTCAAGGCTGTATGTTTTTTGAGCGGGAGGTGCGGTTTTGTGAAACTGCTGGCATTTCACCGTGGCAATGCCGTCGTTTTCGTTGCTCTGGCCTGTCACTTGCAATTGCATTACCGTAGGACGCTTATTGGTGTGCGCGGAATGGCCTGAGGCTGTCCGGCATGCCGCAGGCCACAGGAAGACCTTTGCCATTCAGGCAGTTCAAAGAAAAAAGATCATGACGACCAGCATTCAGTACTACTTTACTTTTGATGACGGCCTCGAGCTCAAGTTTGCAGTTGACCTCGAACGCACTTTTGATCCGAAAAAAATTCCCGCCAACACGCCCGAATGGACGCGACTTGGCAATAACCAGTGCAGTAACTGCCCGTTGAGCAAGACGGAATACACGCATTGCCCCGCGGCGGTTGACCTCAACAAGATGGCGCTTGATTTCCAGAAGCTGCCGGCCAATACCAAGGCCAATGTGCGCGTGGTTACACCTGATCGCGAGTATGTGAAGCGCGTGGGGCTGGAGGAGGGTGTACGTGCCCTCATGGGGCTGATCATGGCCACCAGTGCCTGTCCGGTTTTCGGTGAACTCAAGGCCAATGCGCGCAATCATCTGCCGTTTGCCAGTCGTGATGAGTTCATTCTGCGCTCTGCCTCCATGTATCTCATGCGTCAGTACTTTGTCGCCCGTGAAGGTGGTACGCCGGACTGGGAGCTCAAGGGGCTGGTGAAGACCAATGAGCAATTGCAGCTGGTGAATCACGCTTTCTGGCAGCGCACTGTCAGTGCGTTCCAGAATGACTCCAACTCCAAGGCCCTGCTCAGCTTTTTCACCATGTCCTCCAGTGTCTCGTCGTCGCTCGACGCCCAGCTCGGCAAGATCAAGCCGATCTTCTTTCCGAACGGTAGCGAGGAAGCGGCCGTTTCGTGACAGCGTTTCTGGTTGCCCTGTTCCTGGTGGTGGCGTTTGTGGTCGGGCAGGCCTCCATGCTTCGGCCCAGCAGGCGAGACCTCTTTCTGATTGCTCTTCGTGCCGAAGCCCGCAAGCTGGGTATGCATCCGCGCCTGTTGGCGCCACCTGAGTGGTATCGCGGTGAGCGACCTTCCGGCGGACTGCTGGCGTGTTACTCCATTCTGGTCGAGGAGGGTCGCAAGGGCTTGCCCTACTTCCGGGCTGAGCGCCTGTCGGACGGAGAGTGGATGGTGAGGGCGGGAAGCAAGACTCTGCTCACACAGCTTGTCCTGCCCCCCGAGGCGGAGTCCCTGATTGCCATTGAGGCCCAGGCCAACGCGACCAGCCTGTGGTGGATGGAAAGCCTGGGGCCGGCGGCCTTGTCGCCACTGCTTTCTTTGATGCGCGAAGTAACTGAAAAAAACAAGTAAAAACAAGATGTTGATGGTGGTTTCTACCGGGGTTCCGGAGGCAGGGCGGGAAATGCATTGCTTGACCCCGCCCGACTTGCCTCTTATATATGCCCACTCTTTGGCCGGCTCGGCCATCTCCATATCCTTTCGGTAGCGGACATTCATGGGTAAATCGCTGGTCATCGTTGAGTCCCCGGCCAAGGCCAAGACCATCAACAAATACCTGGGCAAGGATTTCATTGTGAAATCCAGTGTGGGCCATGTCCGCGATTTGCCGGTGAGTGGTTCCGGCAAGCCGGTGGATTCGGTGGCGCGCGCCAAGGCAGCGGCTGCTACACGTAAATTGTCACCGGAAGCCAAAGCCCTGCAAAAGGAAAGCAAAGGCAAGACGGCGCTGGTGGCGCGCATGGGCGTGGACCCGGAGAAAAACTGGGCGGCACATTACGAGATTCTGCCGGGTAAGGAGAAGGTGGTGGATGAGCTGCAAAAGCTCGCCAGGGAAGCCGATACCATCTACCTCGCCACCGACTTGGATCGCGAGGGAGAGGCCATTGCCTGGCACTTGCGCGAAGTCATCGGCGGTGACGACTCCCGCTTCAAGCGCGTGGTGTTTAACGAAATTACCAAGAACGCGATTACCGAAGCGTTTAAAAAGCCCGGCGTGCTCAATATCAATCGCGTGAATGCACAGCAGGCGCGTCGTTTTCTCGACCGCGTGGTTGGCTACATGGTGTCACCGCTGCTCTGGGAAAAGATTGCCCGTGGTCTTTCTGCCGGCCGTGTGCAATCCGTTGCCGTGCGGCTGGTCGTGGAGCGTGAGCGCGAAATACGCGCCTTCATTCCCGAAGAGTTCTGGGAAATTCATGCCGATACCGTGACCGCCAGGAAGGATTCCCTGCGTCTGGAGGTCACACGACAAAAAGATGCAGCTTTTCGCCCCGGAAACAAGGCTGAGGCCGATGCGGCGCTGGCCATATTGAATGCCGCCAGCTATGTGGTGTCCAAGCGTGAAGACAAACCCACTCGTACACGCCCCAATGCGCCGTTCATTACCTCTACCTTGCAGCAGGCTGCGAGTACGCGTCTTGGTTTTTCAGTAAAGAAAACCATGACGCTGGCGCAGCGTCTGTATGAGGCGGGTCATATCACCTACATGCGTACTGACTCCACCAATCTGAGTCAGGATGCGGTGGCCATGGCGCGAGATTTTATTGAAGCTAGTTACGGCAAGAAATACCTGCCGGAAGCGCCGATTGTGTATTCCAGCAAGAATGGAGCGCAGGAGGCCCACGAAGCGATTCGTCCTTCCGATGTAAATGCCAGGCCTGGTGATGTCCCGGCCCTTGAGCGTGATGCCGAGCGTTTGTACGAACTGATCTGGCGTCAGTTTGTTGCTTGCCAGATGCCGGATGCCGAATACCTGAGCACGGGCTTGACGGTCTCCGCCGCCGAGTTCGAGTTACGCACGCGCGGCCGCATTCTCAAGTTTGATGGTTTCACCAGGGTGATGGTGCCGCCACAGAAGGACAAGGAAGACACCGTGCTGCCCGATGTGAAGGTCGGTGAAGCCCTGAGCCTTGCCAGGCTTGACCCCAGCCAGCATTTCACCAAGCCCACGGCACGTTTTTCGGAAGCGACGCTGGTGCGTGAACTGGAAAAGCGCGGTATTGGCCGACCGTCTACCTATGCCGCGATTATTTCCACGATTCAGGATCGCGGTTATGTGAAGCTGGAAAACCGTCGCCTCTATGCCGAGAAAATGGGTGATATTGTCACCGACCGTTTGACTGAAAACTTTGATGATCTTATGGATTACGCCTTTACCGCCGAGCTTGAGCAGGAGCTCGATAAAGTGGCTGAGGGTGATCTGGACTGGAAAAAGGTTCTTAACGATTTTTATAAGGGCTTCAAGAAGAAGCTGGAGCACGCCGCCCAGGATGATGGTATGCGCCGTAATCAGCCGGTGACCACGCCCGAAATTCCCTGCTTGCTGTGTGGGCGGCCCATGCAGATCCGTACGGCCAGTACCGGTGTCTTCCTTGGCTGTTCCGGTTACGCATTGCCGCCGAAAGAGCGCTGCAAGGGCACCATCAATCTGGTGCCGGGCGGTGATGTGGTAGCACTGGATGAAAATGATGAAGAAAGCGAATCGAAGCAGTTGCTGTCGCGCCATCGTTGCCAGAAATGCGGCACCGCCATGGACAGCTATCTCATCGACGAGCATCGCAAACTGCATGTCTGCGGGAATAACCCGGATTGCGATGGTCACGAGATTGAAACAGGCAGCTACCGCATCAAGGGCTATGAGGGCCCGTTGATCGAATGCGACAAATGCGGTTCGGACATGCAGCTGAAGACAGGGCGCTTTGGCAAGTATTTCGGTTGCACCAATAGTGAGTGTGGCAATACCCGGAAACTGTTGCGCAGTGGTGAGGCGGCGCCCCCCAAGGCCGATCCGATTCCCATGCCAGATCTGAAGTGCAGCAAGTCGGATGATTTCTTTTTGCTGCGTGATGGTGCTGCCGGCCTTTTTCTTGCCGCCAGCCAGTTCCCCAAGCATCGTGAAACACGCGCACCGACGGTGGAAGAGCTGAAAAGTGTCGGTGACAAGCTGGATGAAAAATACAGGTTCTTGCTGGATGCGCCGGTCAAGGACAAGGAAGGCAACAAAACCCTGTTGCGTTTCAGTCGCAAGACGAAAGAGCAATATGTCGTGACGGAAGTTGAAGGCAAGCCAACGGGCTGGCAGGCCTTCTTCACCAATGGCAAATGGGTGGTGACGCCAGCCAAAGCCAAAGCTGAAAAAGTGACGGATTAAGACAATGAAAGGTGCGATTGATACTGGAAAGCTGCGTCCCAATCAGGGACGCACTAACCAGAAGCTGTATTTCGCCAGACTGCAGCTGGATCGTATCGGGCCTTTGCTGGCTGAAAAATCAGCGTATTCGTGGGAGGCAGAAGCATTGTCCTCTCGTGAGGCCGCCATTCTGCATTTGTATGGCGCTTATATTTCTTTTTTGCAGGAACTGGTGCGTTTCTACAAACTCAGTGGTCCCTTGCTGAGCAGTGAGGCCTTGCGCCTGGCCATGAGTGCCAAAGGCCAGGTGTCGCCAGAGATTGCGGTATTCCAGAACCTGGAACAAAACAGTGAGTCCTGGCTGGCCGGGTTGCTGCGTGCCCACCAGTATTGTCTGGTGGCTCCCGATCCTGCCCCGCTGGATGCACCGGAAGATGAGCCGGAGTCTCCTGGTCGTGCGATAGGCCTGGTGGCCATTGTCCGGGATGAGCCTTTGTCGGGACTGGATTTGCAAAATATCCAGTCCTGGCATCGTGAGCTCACTACCATTATCCGTGAGTTTCGCGGTGAAATGGCAGAATGGTAAGCCGGTTTCCGTTTTTGATTTTTCTTGTTGAGATGTTTCATGTCCGTTGCTGCCTTTCTTGAAATTGTTGAAACCGAAGACGGTGATATGGTGCTGCGCCGTAGCGACTCCAGCCCTGGCAGCGCCGAGCCTTTGGTGGCCATTCATTTTTCTCCTGAAGCCCGTGCCATGCTGGGTGATCATCTGGGCGAGATTGCCCGCAGCATGATTGGTGCCGGCGTGCAGATGACCGGGCAGCTTTTTGCCGGCAAGGGCGTGGCGGGCGACGATGAGCCCCGTCTGCTGCACTGAGTCTCGATTCACGACGAACTGATCTGTGCGTGCTGCACATGGCGCCCTCCGGACAAGCTGTTAGACTCGGGACAAACAAGCAACCGGGGCTCTTCATGTTTGACAAGAAAATGCCGGAAGCGTGGCGCGTGCTGCGCATACAGTCGGAAATCGTCGACGGTATAGAACATCTCATCAAGATCGGTTACGTCGTCAATGTTTTTGGCAGCGCCCGCCTGGGGCCGGAGTCCCCGTATTACCATCAGGGCTTGAGACTCGGCCAGCTGCTCTCTCGTGCAGGCATCAATGTGGTGACCGGAGGCGGCCCCGGCATCATGGAGGGCGTCAACAAGGGTGCTTTTCACGAAGGTGCACTCTCCATCGGACTCAATATCACCTTGCCGCAGGAACAGGCGCCGAATGCCTATCAGGACATCAGTCTGAGTTTCCGCTATTTTTTCGTGCGTAAATTCATGTTTATCAAACACTCGATTGCCTTTGCCATTTTGCCTGGCGGTTTTGGCACGCTGGATGAAACCTTCGAAGCACTGACCCTGATCCAGACCGAAAAGACCGAACCGTTTCCGGTGGTGCTGATCGGTCGCGAATACTGGTCCGGTCTGGTCGACTGGATGCGCAATACCATGCTGCCTCATGGCTGTATCGGCCAGAAGGACATGGAGTTGTTTACGGTGGTGGATGACGAGGAGGAAGCGGCCCGTATCATCATCGCGCATTACCGCAAGCATGTTGCTGTTGATGTTGACGTCTGATTTTCCCCGGATGAAAGCCCGATGAAGCGTATTCACGTTTCCATTGCCGAGCAGAAGCTGACCCTGATCGAGGATGGGCAGCCGCTGGCTTACTATCTTGTTTCTACCGCGCTCAAGGGGGCGGGCGAGATCTCCGGCAGTGAGCAGACGCCGCGCGGTGCCCATATCGTGCGTGCAAAAATCGGTACGGGCGCGGCCCCGGGAACCGTATTCCGTGGCCGGCGTCCGACAGGCGAGATCTGGACGCCCGAGCTGGGCCTGCAGCACCCGGAACGGGACTGGATACTCACGCGCATCCTCTGGCTGTCCGGCACCGAAGTGGGCCGCAATCGCCTGTCCGGCTGCGACAGCATGCGGCGTTACATCTATATCCATGGCACACCGGATACGGAAGCCATGGGGGAGCCGCGCTCGCACGGTTGTATCCGTATGCGTAACAGCGATGTCGTGGATTTGTTTGAGCGTACACCGGTCTATACGCCGGTCCTGATTGAAGAGCAGGAGTGGCTGCGGCCACCCGTTTCAGGTCTGGATTAATTTCACGGCCAGACGGCCTGTGATTGAGGTGTCACGGCCCAGTGCTTTTCCAGGGGGCGCTGCAGCAAGCCCCGGAGACAAGGGCACATGGGGTGGCCGGTAACGTGGTGCTTGCCGATGGCGGGTGGGGCCGGCTTTTGGTCATGCCGCCAGTGCCGCCGTGCGGGTCCAAAAACTGTGTGAAAAATAAGCATCTGAAAAATCTATAAAAAAAGCCGGATTTTTGCTTTGACAGAGTCTTTTTACTCCCTATAATGCGCGCCACGCTGGATGCCTTAGGGTGCTTAGCTCAGTTGGTAGAGCAGCTCCCTTACACGGAGCGGGTCGGCGGTTCGAGCCCGTCAGCACCCACCAGCGTAAAGACCGAGCAGCGGTAGTTCAGTCGGTTAGAATACCGGCCTGTCACGCCGGGGGTCGCGGGTTCGAGTCCCGTCCGCTGCGCCATA
>JAQSDB010000002.1 GCA_029945725.1 bacterium
CGCCAAGCTCTTAACGTTGAATAAAAAGCCCGTCCTTGTGACGGGCTTTTTATTGCCTGAAATAAAGTGAGCACTATATTCATTCTCTTGTTCCGTGCCGGGCTTCATGCGATGGTGCGGCCCAAGTGGGGGGTGGCATATGCGGTTATTAAAACTTCTGGCAGATGGAAACCTGCACTCGGGTGAAGAGCTGGGCGCCATGCTTGGGGTGAGCCGTACGGCAGTCTGGAAGCAGTTGGCAGTATGGCGAAAGCGGGGGCTTGAGATTGATGTGGTTCCTGGCAAGGGTTATTGCCTGTCTGCTCCATTGGAGTGGTGGATGAAGGACGCGCTTTTGGCTGGACTGGGCCCGATAGCCGCGAGCTCTATTCGCGAATTGATCATTGAGGAGCGCGTAGCCTCTACCAATGATGTTGTGCTTGAGTGCCTGCGCGCAAATAAAATATCGGGAGTTGTCTGCCTGACAGAGGAGCAAACCGCTGGTAGAGGCCGGCGTGGCAGGCAGTGGTTGTCACCATTTGGTGTGAACTTCTACGGATCCATTGGTTGGGTGTTTCGCGAAATTACGCATGTTGAGGGTTTGAGTCTTGCTGTTGGCGTCGCTGTGGTGCGTGCTCTCAAGCGTTATGGGGTGTTGAATGCTCAGCTCAAATGGCCTAACGATGTTGTGGTAGAGGATGCCAAATTGGGTGGCGTTCTGATTGAGTTGCAAGCTGAGACGGAGGGGCCTTGTCTGGTTGTGATCGGTGTGGGTTTGAACTTCCATCTCCCTGCTGGAGCGTCTGAGGTATTGGGTAGAAGCGTTACAGATGTTTGTGCGCAGACGGGTTTTCCCTTGCGAAGAAATGAGCTGGGTTCTTTGTTGCTTGATGAGCTGCTGCTTCTCCTGCATGACTATCCTAGGCACGGATTTGCGGGTGTCCAAGAGGAGTGGATACTTCATGATGCGTTGCGCGATATGGACGTTGTGGTGAGTGGGCTTGATAAAGAATTAAGCGGCATTGCTCGTGGTGTTGATGCTCAGGGAGCGCTTCAGATAGAGACAAGCCAGGGGATGGTTTCGCTTCATGGCGGTGAGGTGTCGTTAAGGAAAAAAACCGAATGAGCCTTGTTTACTATTTTGATGTCGGCAATACGCGGGTGAAGTTCTGGCGTTGCCGCAATGAGCACATTGAGGCGCGTGCGAGTGTTGCTCATGGCGGTAGCCCGGAAGCCGCGATCATAATGTTACCTGCTTTGTTTGCAGAAAAGCCGGATGCGATTCTGGGCGGGAGCGTTATGGGAGAGCAGGCGATGATTATGTTTACGCGCGCTTGTGAAAAGATGTGGTTACGATCGCCGTGTTATGCCCGTAGCTCGGCGCGGCAGGCCGGCGTCACCAATGCATATGGCGAGGGATCGACAAGCCTCGGGGTTGACCGCTGGCTGGGCCTGTTAGCGGCCCGGGCGATATCCGGAGATGTTTGTGTGGTCGACTGCGGGACCGCAGTTACCATGGATGTCTTGCGTCGTGATGGCCTGCATCTCGGTGGATATATCCTCCCGGGCCTTGGTTTAATGTCAGATGCATTGATGCGAGAGACCGATCGAGTGCGATTCACGGTCTCAATGCCGGCTACGCTGGCGCTGGGAAGAAGCACGTCTGAGGCCGTAACTAATGGGGTCATGATGGCTGTTGTATCAATGATTGAGCGTGTGGCCCGGGAGCACTGCACACAACTCATATTAACGGGCGGCGATGCAGACAGTGTCTCGCACCTCTTGAGTATTCCGCATGTCGTTGAGCCTGAGCTTTTGCTGCATGGCTTGCAGCGTTACTTTGCGGATGCTGGTATAAGGTAGACCCGAACGCGCCTGTGGCGCCTTTCGTGCTGAGGAACAGCGCATGCCCTGGATATTTCTTTGTCTTATGCTGACAAATGCCGTTTATTTCGGCTGGAAGTTTATGGAGGGTGCGCAGCCTCAGGCGCGACCCTTGGCGGTAGAGTCGGTGCAGCTTGGTGCGCGGCTGCAGCTACTAAGCGAGCGCCCAGACCTTATTCCTGCTCCAGCCCCCGCTCCCCCTGATGACAAGCAGTCGGCTGTCACGGCTCCTGTTATTGTATCGGCTGCCCAGTGCTTCAGTGTCGGCCCTTTTTCCCCGGGAGCGGGGCTTTCGCACTTTGTTGAGCAAATGCGCGGTAAGCGGCTTTTTGTGCGAGTGGATCAGCGCAAGGTGGCGGGAAAGGATTACTGGGTTTTTGTGCCGGCCTTTACGAATCGCGAGAAGGCGGATGAGCGCTTGCGGGATCTCAGGGGGCGCGGAATTGATGGTTTTGTGGTGAAGGAAGGGGTTTTTGTTAATGCCATTTCCCTGAATCATTTTTCGCGCAAGGAGTTGGCCCAGGCCTATCTCGAGAAAGTGCGGGCTGCCGGGGTGGTTGTTGAGTACCGGGAGATTGCGCAGGGAGGAAGTGAACAGTGGGTTTATCTGTCTCCCGGTCAGTCCAGGGCGAATGTCCGCAGCCTGATTGATGCCCAGATAGCAAAATCAGACGGACTTAGGCGAGAAAACGCCTCTTGCGAGGAATAATCCGATTGTTGTTGTGCGGTAGATTGCATACAATGCCGCGCCTCATGCCGGTATAGCTCAGTTGGTAGAGCAACTGACTTGTAATCAGTAGGTCCCGGGTTCGACTCCTGGTGCCGGCACCAAATTCCCTTTTGACAGGCCCATGGCTTGCAATCTTGACGCGCAGGTTCTTCAGGGCTTGTTGTTCCTCATCTTCTGATGCGAGTGGAGGCTGGCTTTTTGCCGGGCTTGGGTGCATGGCGCCTTGGGCCCGCAAACTGCCGGCATGCTCTTGCAACTGGTTGGAATTTTAAGGGAATTTAGCTCTGCTGGTTGTTGACAAGCAGGGTGACGGTGTTGAGAATGTGCACCCTCGCGTGGGTGGGGTTCCCGAGCGGTCAAAGGGATCAGACTGTAAATCTGACGGCTCAGCCTTCGAAGGTTCGAATCCTTCCCCCACCACCATTCGGATTTTGCGAGTGGAGCCTTAGCGAACGCGGGTATGGTTTAGTGGTAGAACCTCAGCCTTCCAAGCTGATGGTGCGGGTTCGATTCCCGCTACCCGCTCCAGAAAGTGCTTGTTTGTCAGGTGCTTGTGGGTGATTCAGGCTCATATAGCTCAGTCGGTAGAGCACTTCCTTGGTAAGGAAGAGGTCACCGGTTCAAATCCGGTTATGAGCTCCATATTTTGGGTGGGCGCATTTGCGTCTGCCTTTGTTTGTTTCCGATGTTTCCGAATAACCGGGCAGCTCGGCTGCGAGGGAGTAGTTACGATGGCCAAGGCAAAGTTTGAACGTAACAAGCCGCACGTAAACGTGGGCACAATTGGTCACGTTGACCATGGCAAGACCACACTGACGGCAGCGATTGCAACCATCTGCGCCAAGACCTATGGCGGTGATGCAAAGACCTACGACCAGATTGACAACTCCCCGGAAGAAAAGGCCCGCGGTATTACTATCAATACCTCGCACGTCGAGTATGACAGCCCGATCCGTCATTACGCTCACGTCGATTGCCCGGGTCACGCTGACTATGTGAAGAACATGATCACCGGTGCTGCCCAGATGGATGGCGCGATCCTGGTGTGCTCTGCTGCTGACGGCCCCATGCCGCAGACCCGTGAGCACATCCTGCTGTCGCGTCAGGTTGGCGTGCCTTACATCGTCGTGTTCCTGAACAAGTGCGACATGGTTGATGATGAAGAGCTGCTCGAGCTCGTGGAAATGGAGCTGCGCGAGCTGCTCTCCACCTACAAGTTCCCGGGCGACGACACCCCGATCATCCGTGGTTCTGCCACTGAGGCCCTCAGCGGCAAAGAAGGCCCTTACGGCGTGGCCTCTGTGCTGAAGCTGGTCGAGACTCTCGACAGCTACATCCCGGAGCCGGTGCGTGCGATTGACAAGCCCTTCCTGATGCCTATCGAAGATGTGTTCTCCATCTCCGGTCGTGGCACCGTGGTTACCGGCCGTGTTGAGCGTGGCATTGTAAAGGTTGGCGAAGAAATCGAAATCGTGGGTCTGAAAGACACCGTGAAGACGACCTGCACCGGCGTGGAAATGTTCCGCAAGCTGCTCGACGAAGGTCGTGCCGGCGAAAACTGTGGCGTGCTGTTGCGCGGTACCAAGCGCGAAGACGTGCAGCGCGGCCAGGTGCTGGCCAAGCCGGGCACCATCAAGCCGCATACCACCTTTGAATCGGAAATCTACGTTCTGTCGAAGGAAGAAGGCGGTCGTCATACTCCGTTCTTCAAGGGCTATCGCCCCCAGTTCTACTTCCGTACGACGGACGTGACGGGCGCTATCGAGCTGCCGGAAGGCGTTGAGATGGTGATGCCGGGTGACAACATCAAGATCAACGTGGTGCTGATTGCCCCGATCGCGATGGAAGAAGGCCTGCGTTTTGCCATTCGTGAGGGTGGCCGTACCGTCGGCGCCGGCGTGGTTGCTAAAATCATCGCTTAAAGTAATGCAAAAATCCCTCGCTTATTGGGGGTAAGACACAGGCCTGGGTCGCTCCCGGGCCTTGTTGTCGAAAAGGGTTACAGGCCAGTAGTTCAATTGGTAGAGCACCGGTCTCCAAAACCGGGTGTTGGGGGTTCGAGTCCCTCCTGGCCTGCCATTTTCAGGAAAGCGCGGTAACGCGTTTTTGTCATGTCTGCAGGCCGGCTTTATGACGACACAAGTAGAAACCTCCGTAAGCAGTGGCCTAGATGCCCTGAAATGGCTGGTGGTGGTGGTTTTGCTGGTGGGTGCGACGCTGGGCAATCATTACGGTGTCACCGTGTCCCCTTTTCTGCGTGTTGGCGGTGTCGTGCTGCTGGCGCTGCTTGCCTTTGGTATTGCGCTGACGACGGCGAAAGGGCGTGGCTTTCTCGAGTTGCTGAAGGAGGCTCGTGTTGAGGCGCGCAAGATTGTCTGGCCAACAGGGCAAGAGACCTGGCAAACCACACTGATTGTAATGGTGGTTGTGCTGGTGACTTCATTGTTGTTGTGGGGAATTGACTCCCTCTTCGGTCGGATTATTTCGGCCATCATTAGTTAACGGGGACGACATGAGCAAGCGTTGGTACGTCGTGCATGCCTACTCGGGCTATGAAAAGCATGTCATGCGCTCCCTGACGGATCGCGTGAAGCTTGCAGGCATGGAAGACATGTTCGGCGAGATTCTGGTTCCCACTGAAGAAGTGGTGGAGATGAAGAATGGCGTAAAGCGTAAAAGCGAGCGCAAATTCTTCCCGGGCTACGTTCTTGTGAATATGGAAATGAATGACGCTACCTGGCACCTGGTCAAGGAGTGTCCCAAGGTTATGGGCTTTATTGGCGGCAAGGCTGACAAGCCGGCTCCTATCTCTGATAAAGAAGCCGATGCCATTCTGAATCGCATTCACACGAATGCCGAGTCTCCACGTCCGAAGACACTCTTTGAGCCGGGCGAAGTCATTCGTGTTGCTGACGGTCCGTTCGCGGATTTCAATGGTGTGGTCGAGGAAGTGAATTACGAGAAGAGCCGTATGCGTGTGGCGGTAATGATTTTTGGCCGCTCAACACCAGTTGATCTCGAGTTCACCCAGGTAGAAAAGGCCTGACGCACTGCGGCAGGTAAAAGAATCGCTGCCTCTGGCAGTCATCGCGTAACCATTTATTCGGTGCGCTAATCGGGGAGCCTTACGGCGCTTGCACCCACGGAGTAGAAAATGGCCAAGAAGATAGATGCCTATATCAAGCTGCAGGTTCCTGCGGGAAAGGCGAACCCGTCGCCACCAATCGGCCCTGCCCTGGGTCAGAAGGGTGTGAACATCATGGAATTCTGCAAGGCCTTCAATGCGGCTACGCAGAAGCAGGAAGTGGGTCTGCCCATTCCTGTCGTGATCACGGTTTACTCTGATCGCTCCTTCACCTTCATCATGAAGACGCCTCCGGCGTCCATTCTGCTGAAGAAGGCTGCTGGCCTGAAGAGCGGCTCACCCCGTCCGAACACCCAGAAGGTTGGCAAGGTTACGCGTGCCCAGCTGGAAGAAATCGCCACGCTGAAGCGCCCTGATCTGACGGCTTCTGATATGGATGCCGCTGTACGTACCATTGCGGGCTCTGCGCGCTCCATGGGTCTCGATGTGGAAGGGGTGAAGTAATCATGGCCAAGCTCTCCAAGCGTCAAAAAGCTATTGCTGAAAAACTGGTTGCCGGCAAGCAGTACACCATCGACGAGGCTGTTGCCTTGTTGGCTTCGCTGCCACCAGCAAAGTTCAAGGAATCCCTGGATGTTTCCGTGAACCTCGGCGTCGACCCCAAGAAGTCTGATCAGGTGGTGCGTGGCGCTACTACGCTTCCGGCGGGCACGGGTAAAACCGTTCGCGTTGCTGTGTTCGCACAGGGCGCCAATGCGGAGGCGGCGAAAGCCGCTGGAGCCGACATCGTTGGTTTTGATGATCTGGCTGAAAGCATTCAGGCCGGCAACCTTGATTTCGACGTGGTTATTGCATCGCCTGATGCCATGCGCGTGGTTGGCAAGCTCGGTACGATACTCGGCCCGCGTGGCCTGATGCCCAACCCCAAGGTCGGCACCGTAACGGCTGATGTGGCCACAGCTGTGAAAAATGCCAAGGCTGGTCAGGTGCGTTATCGCGTCGACAAGGGCGGCATCATTCATGCCGGTATTGGCCAGATTGATTTTACCGCTGACGCCATCAAGCAGAACGTGGAAGCACTGCTGTCTGACCTGAAGAAGGCAAAGCCGGCAACGTCCAAGGGCGTTTATCTGCAGAAAGTTACACTCTCCACGACCATGGGTCCTGGCCTGAGCATTGATTTGGCAAGCCTCACCGCGTAAGCGGGGGCCTGCAGACGGAGTTTGCAGGGCGCTGATTGACAGTGCCCTGCAAAAGGACTTTGAGTTGTTCTGCCTTCGGGCAGGGCAGGCGTCAAAGACCACAGGCGCGGTAACGGTCCATATGACGACTACCGCTTAAAACATCAGCCTGCGTAGACGCGGTGTGGTTCAGGTTTCACTGCAACCCTCCGCGCATGTTTTCTCTCGGGAAGACATGAATGGGTGGCTGGCATCACTGCCGGCCGTATCAAACAAGAGGAGGTTACAGTGACTCTGAGACTAGAAGACAAGAAAGAGATTGTCGTTGCGGTGAACAAGGCCGCTTCTAGCGCTTTCTCCGCTGTGGTCGCCGATTATCGCGGTCTTACTGTGGTGCAGCTTACCAAGCTCCGCAGCCAGGCTCGCGAACAGGGCGTATACCTGCGTGTGGTTCGTAACACGCTGGCGCGCCGTGCCTTCGAAGGCACCGAATTCGCCATTCTGAACGATTCGCTGATCGGTCCGTCCATCATCGGCCTGTCGATGTCTGAAAACGATATGGGCGCTGCTGCCCGTTTGTTCAAAGACTTCGCCAAGGACAATGCAAAGCTGGAAGTGAAGACGGCAGCTTATGACGGCAAGCTGTTCGGCCCTGCCGACATCGACGTGCTGGCCAAGCTGCCAAACCGCGAACAGGCTCTCACCATGCTGGCGTCGGTTCTGCAAGCCCCTGTTTCGAAGCTTGCTCGTCTGCTGACGGCACTTCGCGAGCAGAAAGAACCGCAGGCTGCCTGATCGCTGCCTGAATCACACCCTGAACAAGATTTGGAGTAATTAAAATGGCCCTGTCCAAAGACGATATCCTGAATGCCGTTGCTGATCTGACCGTGCTGGAACTGGTTGAGCTGATTTCCGCTTTTGAAGAGAAGTTCAACGTATCGGCTGCTGCCGCTACCGTGGCTGCTGCGCCTGGCGCCGCTGCTGCTGTTGCTGAAGAGCAGACTGAGTTCAACGTAATCCTTGCCAGCTTCGGCGCCAACAAGGTTTCCGTGATCAAGGTTGTTCGCGAAGCGACCGGCCTTGGCCTGAAAGAAGCCAAAGACCTCGTTGAAGCTGCTCCGAAGGCCGTCAAGGAAGGCGTTACCAAGGACGAAGCTGCTGAGCTCAAGAAGAAACTGGAAGACGCTGGCGCCACTGCTGAAGTCAAGTAATCGTACTTGGTCAAGCACGTGCTCTGCGGTCTTTCCGGACGCTAGAAAGCGGCTGGTGGCTTCGTCATTGAAGTCACCGGCCTTTTTCCGTTTTCCGGTTTGGCATGCAGTGGTTTAGGTAGTTAGTTTTAAATTTTCCGGACGCGCAAGCGTCTGATATTGCATGGATGCGACACAGGCATAAAGAAGCGATAGCTAAAGCGGCTGCCACAGATGTTTTTACTGTTGCAGACATCTGTGGCCGCTGCTTTTTAATACCGTCGCCACATCAACGGCCCAAGTCACGCTGAGGACCCCCAGATGGCATATTCATACACCGAGAAGAAACGTATCCGGAAGAACTTCGGCAAATTGCCGGCGCTGATGGATGTCCCTTATCTTCTGGCGATCCAGGTGGATTCTTACCGCACCTTCCTCCAGGACGGCAAAAAGCCGAAGCAGCGCGAAGATCTCGGCCTTCAAGCCGCGTTCAAGTCGGTGTTTCCGATTGTCAGCTATTCCGGCAATGCCGCTCTTGAGTTTGTCGAGTACTCACTCGGCACGCCCAAGTTTGATGTGCGCGAGTGCGTGTCACGTGGCGTGACTTACGCGGCCCCCCTGCGCGTGAAAATCCGCTTGATGATTTATGACAAGGAATCCTCTGTCAAAGCCATCAAGGATATTCGCGAACAGGAAGTTTACATGGGCGAAATGCCGCTCATGACCGAAAACGGCACCTTTGTCATCAATGGCACCGAGCGCGTTATCGTTTCCCAGCTGCACCGTTCGCCGGGCGTGTTCTTTGATCACGACAAGGGCAAGACGCACAGCTCCGGAAAACTGCTTTATAACGCACGCATCATTCCTTACCGTGGCTCCTGGCTCGATTTCGAGTTTGATCCCAAGGATCTCGTGTTTGTGCGTATCGATCGTCGTCGCAAATTGCCGGCGACGATTCTGCTGCGCGCCATCGGCTATAGCGTCGATGAAATGCTGGCGATGTTTTTTGAGAACAATACAGTCAATATCGACAAGGATGGCGCTTTCCGTCTCGAGCTCATTCCTGAGCGTCTGCGTGGCGAAACCGCCATGTTTGATATTGTTGCCAAAGGCAAGGTTCTGGTCGAAAGTGGCCGTCGTATTACCGCGCGTCATATTCGCGAAATCGAAAAAGCCGGCATTACCCATCTTGATGTGCCGCCCGAGTACCTGATTGGCAAGGTGATCGCGAAGACGCTGATCAACAAGGAAACCGGCGAGATTATTGCCGAGGGCAACAGCATTATTGATGCCGAGTTGCTGGCCAAGCTGCCAAAAACGTCCATTAGTGTGCTGGAACTGCTCTATACCAATGAGCTTGATCGCGGCCCGTTTATTTCCGACACCTTGCGTGCCGATCCTGCCCGCACCGAGCTTGATGCGCTGGTGGAAATCTATCGCATGATGCGTCCCGGCGAGCCCCCCACCAAGGATGCTGCCGAAAACCTCTTCAAGAATCTGTTCTTCTCTGCCGAGCGTTACGATCTTTCCGGCGTTGGTCGCATGAAGTTCAACCGTCGCCTGCTGCGTGATATCGATACCGGCGAAGGCGTTTTGTCGCGTGAAGATATCGTTGCGGTTCTGAAGACGTTGATTGATATCCGTAACGGCAAGGGCGAGGTCGATGACATCGACAATTTGGGCAATCGTCGTGTGCGTTCCGTTGGTGAAATGACGGAAAACCAGTTCCGCGTCGGTCTGGTGCGTGTTGAGCGCGCCGTGAAAGAGCGCCTGTCGCTGGCTGAATCCGAAAACCTCATGCCGCAGGATCTGATCAACGCCAAGCCTGTGTCTGCTGCCATCAAGGAATTTTTCGGTTCCTCGCAGCTCTCGCAGTTTATGGATCAGAACAATCCGCTGTCGGAAGTGACTCACAAGCGCCGTGTTTCTGCGCTTGGCCCCGGCGGCCTGACGCGTGAGCGTGCCGGCTTTGAAGTTCGTGACGTGCATCCGACGCATTACGGCCGTGTTTGTCCTATTGAAACGCCGGAAGGTCCGAACATCGGCCTGATCAACTCGCTGGCTTCATTCGCGCGCACCAACAGTTACGGCTTTCTTGAGTCGCCGTATCGCCGTGTCATCGATGGCAAGGTAACGGATGAATACAAGTACCTGTCCGCCATTGAAGAAGCCGAGTATGTGGTTGCCCAGGCTGATTCCAAGATGGACAAGAATAACCGTCTGGTGGACGACCTTGTGGCTGTGCGTCACAAGAACGAGTTCACCGTGACGGCGCCGGACAAGGTCCAGTACATGGATATTTCGCCGCGTCAGGTGGTGTCCGTTGCAGCGTCGCTGATCCCGTTCCTTGAGCACGATGACGCAAACCGCGCCCTCATGGGTTCGAACATGCAGCGTCAGGCAGTGCCGACACTGCGTTCGGAGAAGCCTCTGGTCGGTACCGGCATGGAGCGTTATGTCGCGCGTGACTCCGGTGTGTGCGTGGTGGCGACTCGTGGCGGCGTGATCGATTACGTTGATGCCGGTCGTATCGTGGTGCGTGTAAGCGACAAGGAAATCGTCACGGGTGAAGCCGGTGTTGATATCTACACACTGACCAAATACACCCGTTCCAATCAGAACACCTGTATCAATCAGCAGTCGCTGGTCAATGTGGGTGACGTAATTGCGCGGGGCGATACTCTGGCCGATGGTCCGTCTGTGGATCTGGGCGAGCTTGCGCTCGGCCAGAACATGCGCGTCGCCTTCATGCCTTGGAATGGCTATAACTTCGAAGATTCGATTCTTATCTCCGAACGTGTCGTGCAGGAAGACCGCTTTACGTCGATTCATATTCAGGAGCTGTCCTGTATCGCGCGTGACACGAAGCTGGGTCCTGAGGAAATTACCGCCGACATTCCAAACGTGGGCGAGGCTGCACTGGCCAAACTCGATGAGTCCGGCATTGTCTATATCGGTGCTGAAGTGAATGCCGGCGACATTCTTGTGGGCAAGGTCACGCCGAAGGGCGAGACACAGTTGTCACCGGAAGAGAAGTTGCTGCGTGCCATCTTTGGCGAGAAAGCCTCTGATGTGAAAGACACAGGTCTGCGTGTGCCGTCCGGCACCAAGGGCACTGTGATCGACGTGCAGGTGTTTACTCGTGACGGCATCGAAAAAGATGCGCGTGCACTGGCTATCGAGAAAGAAGAGCTCAACGCCTATCGCAAGGATCTGAAAGAAGAGTACCGGATCTTTGAGGAAGCCACGACGGCGCGTCTGCGTGCTGCCTTGACTGGTCAGAAGGTAAATGGCGGTGCCGGTTTCAAGAAGGGTGCGATTGTCTCCGCTGAAGACTTGAATGCCCTGACGCTTGCCCAGTGGTATGAAATTCGTCCGGCCGATGAGGCTATTGCCGAGCAGCTTGAGAAGGCCCAGGCCTACCTCAAGGATCGCGAGGCAGAGATCGAAGCCAAGTTCGAAGACAAGAAGATCAAGATCACTACGGGCGATGATCTTGCCCATGGTGTGCTGAAAGTTGTGAAGGTTTATCTGGCCGTGAAGCGCCGCATTCAGCCCGGCGACAAGATGGCCGGTCGTCACGGTAACAAGGGTGTGGTTTCCGTCATCATGCCGGTGGAAGACATGCCGCATGACGAGTTCGGCGAGCCGGTCGACATCGTACTGAATCCGCTCGGCGTGCCTTCGCGTATGAACGTCGGCCAGATTCTTGAGACTCACCTTGGCATGGCTGCCAAGGGCCTGGGCCAGCGCATCGGCGAAATGCTTGAGCAGCAGAAGAAGGTCTCCGAACTGCGCAAGTTCCTCGACGAGATTTACAACGGTGTGGGCGGGCAGCAGGAAGATCTGAAGTCGCTGACGGACAGTGAAATCATTGCGCTGTCCACCAACCTGAAGGCAGGCGTGCCGATGGCAACGCCCGTATTCGATGGTGCGCATGAGGCGGAAATCAAGGCGCTGCTGAAGCTTGCAGGACTTAATGAATCCGGTCAGCAGTGGCTGTTCGATGGCCGCACGGGCGAGCGTTTCGATCGCCAGGTCACCGTCGGCTACATGTATGTGCTGAAGCTGAATCATCTGGTTGATGACAAGATGCATGCGCGTTCCACTGGCTCCTACTCGCTGGTTACGCAGCAACCGCTGGGCGGCAAGGCGCAGTTTGGTGGTCAGCGTTTCGGTGAGATGGAAGTGTGGGCACTGGAAGCTTACGGTGCCGCCTACACGCTGCAGGAAATGCTCACTGTGAAGTCGGACGATGTGAATGGTCGTACGCGCATCTACAAGAACATTGTTGATGGTGATCACCGCATGGATCCGGGCATGCCCGAATCCTTCAATGTGCTGATCAAGGAGATTCGTTCGCTCGCTATCAATATGGAACTTGATGCGGACTGAGCGACAAGACCGGGTTGTGCGCTGGGAGGCAATGCCCTCAGCGCACCAGTGAATTAACTCCTTGTGGAGGAAGTACCTTGAAAGACTTGCTGAATCTCCTGAAAAACCAGGGCCAGGAAGAAGAATTTGACCGTATCCGTATCGGTCTTGCCTCGCCCGACATGATTCGCTCGTGGTCCTTCGGTGAAGTGAAGAAGCCGGAAACCATCAACTATCGTACGTTCAAGCCTGAGCGCGATGGTCTTTTCTGTGCCAAGATCTTTGGCCCGATCAAGGACTACGAGTGCCTGTGCGGCAAGTACAAGCGCATGAAGTTCCGTGGCGTGATCTGCGAGAAGTGTGGCGTTGAAGTGACGCTGACCAAAGTTCGCCGTGATCGCATGGGTCATATCGAGCTGGCCTCGCCGACGGCGCATATCTGGTTCCTGAAGTCGCTGCCGTCGCGTATCGGTCTGCTGCTGGACATGACCCTGCGTGATATCGAGCGCGTGCTTTATTTTGAAAGCTTTGTCGTGATCGACGCCGGCATGACCTCCACGCTGGAAAAAGGCCAACTGCTGAACGACGAAGATTATTTCGCCGCACTGGAAGAATACGGCGACGAGTTCGATGCCAAGATGGGTGCTGAAGCGATTCGTGCACTGCTGAAAGACATTGATCTTGAATCCGAAGTTATCAAGCTGCGCGAAGAAATTCCGAACACCACCAGTGAAACCAAGCTCAAGAAGCTGTCCAAGCGCCTCAAGCTCATGGAGTCGTTCATTGTGTCCGGCAACAAGCCGGAGTGGATGATCCTGACAGTGCTGCCCGTGTTGCCACCGGATCTGCGTCCGCTGGTGCCGCTGGATGGTGGCCGCTTCGCGACTTCCGATCTCAATGACCTGTATCGCCGCGTCATCAACCGTAACAACCGTCTCAAGCGCCTGCTGGATCTGAGCGCACCTGACATCATCGTGCGCAATGAAAAGCGCATGCTGCAGGAAGCGGTTGATGCATTGCTCGACAACGGTCGTCGCGGTCGTGCCATTACCGGCTCCAACAAGCGTCCGCTGAAGTCGCTTGCTGACATGATCAAGGGCAAGCAGGGGCGTTTCCGCCAGAATCTGCTCGGCAAACGCGTTGATTACTCCGGTCGTTCCGTGATCGTGGTAGGCCCGACGCTGCGTCTGCACCAGTGCGGTCTGCCCAAGAAGATGGCGCTGGAACTATTCAAGCCCTTCATTTTCGGCAAGCTCGAAGGCCGTGGTCTGGCGACAACGATCAAGGCCGCCAAGAAAATGGTGGAGCGCGAAACCGCCGAGGTGTGGGATATCCTCGCCGAAGTGATTCGTGAACATCCGGTGCTGCTCAACCGCGCACCGACACTGCATCGTCTCGGTCTGCAGGCTTTTGAGCCCGTGCTGATTGAAGGCAAGGCCATCCAGCTGCATCCGCTCGTGTGTACGGCATTCAATGCCGACTTCGACGGTGACCAGATGGCTGTGCACATTCCGCTGACTATCGAAGCCCAGCTCGAAGCTCGTGCGCTGATGATGTCGACCAACAACATCCTGTCTCCTGCCAACGGCGAACCTATCATCGTTCCGTCGCAGGACGTGGTGCTCGGTCTTTACTACATCACGCGTGACAAGGTGAATGCCAAGGGTGAAGGCATGGTGTTTGCCGACTATCCCGAAGTGACACGTGCGCTCGGTACCAAGTCGGTGGATCTGCATGCCCGCGTGAAAGTACGTATTCACGAAACCACCGTGGATGAGGACGGCAATCGCACCAAGCGCACTTTCCTGGCGGACACAACGCCTGGCCGTTGCATGCTCTGGAATATCGTACCGGCCGGCCTGCCTTTCGAGCAGGTCAACCAGGCGATGACCAAGAAAAACGTGTCGAAACTTCTGAACAGCTGCTATCGCACGCTGGGCCAGAAAGACACGGTGATTTTTGCTGACCAGCTCATGTATCTGGGCTTCCAGCAGGCCACCTACTCCGGTGTGTCGGTTGGTATGGAAGACATGGTGATCCCGGCCGAGAAGGCAAAGATCATCGGCGCGGCCGAAGAAGAGGTGCGAGAGATCGAGGCGCAGTTCGGTTCCGGTCTCGTAACCAAGGGCGAGCGCTATAACAAGGTTGTTGATATCTGGTCGCGTACCAATGAGCTCGTGGCGAAAGCCATGATGGACAATCTGTCCACTGAGAAGGTGACGGCTAAAGACGGCACGATCCAGGATCAGAAGTCGTTTAACTCGATTTTCATCATGGCCGATTCCGGTGCTCGTGGTAGCGCTGCGCAGATTCGTCAGTTGGCCGGTATGCGCGGCCTGATGGCCAAGCCTGATGGCTCGATTATTGAAACGCCAATTAAAGCCAACTTCCGCGAAGGCTTGACTGTGTTGCAGTACTTCATCTCGACTCACGGCGCCCGTAAGGGTCTCGCTGATACCGCGCTGAAAACGGCTAACTCCGGTTACCTGACGCGCCGCCTCGTCGATGTGGCACAGGATCTCGTGATCAACTTTGTTGATTGCGGCACGACCAATGGCCTGCTGATGACTCCGCTGATTGAAGGCGGTGACGTGGTAGAGCCGTTGCGCGAGCGTGTACTGGGTCGTGTGGTGGTGCGTGATGTGGTGCGCCCTGGTACGGATGAAGTCATGGCTCCGGTCGGCACGCTGCTTGATGAAAAGTGGATGGGCAAGCTCGAGCTCGCTGGTGTTGACGAAGTCATGGTGCGTTCGGTGATCACCTGCGAGTCGCGTCAGGGCGTGTGCTCCAAGTGCTACGGCCGTGATCTGGCTCGCGGTCACCAGGTGAATATCGGTGAAGCGGTTGGCGTCATGGCAGCGCAGTCGATTGGTGAGCCGGGTACTCAGCTCACCATGCGTACCTTCCATATCGGTGGTGCGGCTTCGCGGCAGTCGGCAGTCTCCAATGTGCAGGTGCGTAACGACGGTACGGCGCGCTTCCACAACATGAAGACGGTGCAGCAGGCCAACGGCAATTTCGTGGCCGTGTCGCGCTCCGGCGAAATCGGCGTGGCCGATGATCGTGGTCGTGAGCGTGAGCGTTACAAGCTGCCTTACGGTGCCGTGATTACGGTGAAGGACGGTGCGGCAGTGAAGGGCGGCCAGATTGTGGCTAACTGGGACCCGCATACCCATCCGATCATCACCGAGATGGCGGGTCGTGCGAAGTTTGTCGATATGGAAGACGGCGTCACCGTGCGTCACCAGACTGACGAGCTCACCGGCCTCACCAATATTGAAATCATGGATCCCAAGGATCGTCCGGCAGCCGGCAAGGATCTGCGTCCTGCCGTGCGCTTGTTTGATGCCAAGGGTAATCCGGTCAAGGTCGAAGGCACGGATCAGGCAGTGAACTACTTCCTGCCACCACTGGCCATTACGGCATTGCAGGATGACTCGCTGGTGGGCGTGGGTGACGTTATCGGTCGTATCCCGATGGAGTCTTCCAAGACCCGTGACATCACCGGTGGCCTGCCACGTGTGGCCGACCTGTTTGAGGCCCGCAAGCCGAAGGAGCCGGCGATTCTGGCCGAGATCAGCGGTGTCGTGTCCTTTGGCAAGGAAACCAAGGGCAAGCATCGCCTGATCATCACGCCGGATGACGGTGCCGAGATCTACGAAGAGCTGATCCCGAAATGGCGCCAGATCAATGTGTTCGAAGGCGAGCGTGTGTCCCGCGGTGAAACCATCTCGGATGGCCCGCAGAACCCGCACGACATCCTGCGCCTCAAGGGCGAAACCGCCTTGGCTTCGTATATCGTCAATGAAGTGCAGGACGTTTACCGTCTGCAGGGCGTGAAGATCAACGACAAGCACATTGAAGTGATCATCCGTCAGATGCTGCGCAAGGCCGAAATCACCGAGAGCGGGGATTCTTCCTTCCTCAAGGGCGAGTCGGCTGAGTACAACCGCATCATGGAAGAGAACGAGGCGCTGCGTGCAGCGGACAAGTTCCCGGCCAAGATCGAGCGTATCCTGATGGGTATCACCAAGGCATCGTTGTCCACCGAGTCCTTTATCTCGGCGGCTTCTTTCCAGGAAACCACTCGCGTCCTCACGGAAGCAGCGGTTACCGGCAAGGAAGATGATCTTCGTGGCCTCAAGGAAAACGTGGTGGTCGGTCGTCTTATCCCGGCCGGTACCGGTTTTGCCTACCATGCCGAGCGCCGGCGCGTCCGTGCAGCGGCTAAAGCAGCTCCGGCTGCAGCTGCGCCGACGACCATTGATGTAGAACAGGCCCTGTCCGAGGCGCTCAACTCCGGCGAATAACCGGCGGTTTGCCCGCTTCACCAAAAAGCCGGCCGTTGACCATATGTGTTGACGGCTGGCTTTTTGCTACCTAGAATTCGCATCCCTCAAAATTGGCTTTGCCTTTTCTGGGGAACATTTCACTACGGGAGAATATTGCCAGATGGCAACCACTAACCAGTTGATCCGCAAGGGTCGCACCGCGCTCGTCGAGAAGTCCGACGTGCCGGCATTGAAGGGCAGCCCGCAGCGCCGCGGCGTCTGTACTCGTGTCTATACCACTACTCCAAAGAAGCCGAACTCAGCACTTCGCAAGGTGTGTCGTGTTCGCCTCACTACGGGTTTTGAGGTTTCGTCCTATATCGGTGGCGAAGGTCATAACCTGCAGGAGCATTCTGTTGTGCTGATTCGCGGCGGTCGTGTCAAGGATTTGCCAGGTGTGCGGTATCACACCGTGCGCGGCAGCCTGGATTGCGCCGGCGTGAAGGGTCGCAACCAGAGCCGTTCCAAGTACGGCACCAAGCGTCCCAAGAAATAAGTAAGGCGTGCGGGAGTTATTCCTGCATTCCAGTAAGGCCCGGGCGGTTCAATCCTGTTCAAGTCCCGGAAAACCCTGAAGCGTAATCAAAGGTTTAGAGAAAATGCCAAGACGTCGTGTAGTAGCCGCTCGTGAAATCCTTCCGGATCCGAAGTTCGGTAGCCAGACCATCGCCAAGTTCATCAATCATGTAATGGAACGCGGCAAAAAATCGATCGCCGAAGCCGTTGTGTACGGTGCGCTCGCCCGTGTTGCTGAAAAGACCAAGGGTGATCCCGTGGAGTTTTTCGAAGCCACGCTCGACAAGGTGCGTCCGGCTGTTGAAGTAAAGGCTCGCCGTGTTGGCGGCGCCACCTACCAGGTACCCATGGAAGTACGTCCCTCCCGTCGTACTGCCCTGGCCATGCGCTGGCTGGTGGACTGCGCGCGCAAGCGTTCAGAAAAGAGCATGGCGCTCCGTCTTGCCGGCGAACTGCTGGATGCCGCAGAAGGCAAGGGCGCAGCGATCAAGAAGCGTGAAGACGTGCACCGCATGGCTGAAGCCAACAAAGCTTTCGCACACTACCGCTTCTAATCGCCGGAGAGATTTATCATGGCAAGAACTACCCCGCTTGCGCGCTACCGCAATATTGGTATCAGCGCGCACATTGATGCCGGCAAGACCACGACGACAGAGCGCGTCCTGTTTTATACCGGCAAGTCGCACAAGATCGGTGAAGTCCATGATGGCGCTGCCACCATGGACTGGATGGAGCAGGAGCAGGAGCGTGGCATCACGATTACCTCTGCTGCGACTACCTGCTTCTGGTCCGGTATGGACAAGCAGTTTCAGGAACACCAGATCAACATCATCGATACCCCCGGCCACGTTGACTTCACTATTGAAGTAGAACGTTCCATGCGCGTGCTTGATGGCGCCTGCATGGTGTATTGCGCTGTGGGTGGCGTGCAGCCGCAGTCTGAAACGGTGTGGCGTCAGGCCAACAAGTACAAGGTTCCGCGTATCGCCTTTGTCAACAAGATGGATCGTACCGGCGCCAACTTCCTGCGTGCCGTTGAGCAGATGAAGACGCGTCTGGGTGCCAATCCTGTACCGCTGGTTCTGCCGATCGGTGCCGAAGAAAATTTCGAAGGCGTGATTGATCTCATCACCATGAAAGCCATCTATTGGGATGAAGCTTCCCAGGGGATGAAGTTCGAGCTGCGTGATATTCCGGCCAACCTGCTTGAGCAGGCGCAGGAATACCATGAGAAGCTGGTGGAGTCGGCTGCTGAAGCCTCTGAAGACCTGATGAACAAGTATCTGGAAGAGGGCGCGCTCTCTGAAGAGGATATTCATGCGGCGATTCGTATTCGCACCTTGGCGTCTGAAATTGTCCCGGTGCTTTGCGGTTCCGCGTTCAAGAACAAGGGCGTGCAGAAGATGCTGGACGCCGTGATTCAGTATCTGCCTGCTCCGGTGGATATCGAGCCGGTCAAGGGTATTCTCGACGACAAGGCCGAATCCATTGGTGAGCGCAAGCCCTCTGATGACGAGTCCTTCTCTGCTCTTGCGTTCAAGATCATGAACGACCCGTACGTTGGTTCGCTGACCTTCGTTCGTGTGTATTCCGGTGTGCTGGAGAGCGGTAGCGCTGTCTGGAACCCGGTCAAGCACAAGAAGGAGCGCGTCGGTCGCATGCTGCAGATGCATGCCAACCAGCGTGAAGAAATCAAGGAAGTACGTACCGGTGATATCGCAGCACTCGTCGGCATGAAGGATGTCACCACTGGTGACACCCTGTGTGATGAAGATCACGTCATCACCCTGGAGCGCATGGAGTTCCCTGAGCCTGTGATCTCTGTGGCCGTAGAGCCCAAGACCAAGGCTGACCAGGAAAAGATGTCTATTGCCCTCGGCCGTCTGGCCAAGGAAGATCCATCTTTCCGTGTGCACACGGATGAAGAATCCGGCCAGACAATTATTGCCGGCATGGGCGAATTGCATCTGGATATCATCGTTGACCGTATGCGTCGCGAGTTCAGTGTTGAAGCCAATATCGGCAAGCCGCAGGTTGCTTATCGCGAAACCATCCGCAAGTCGGTTGAAGCGGAAGGCAAGTTTGTGCGCCAGTCCGGTGGGCGCGGCCAGTACGGTCATGTGCTGCTGCGTTTGTCGCCGCTGCCAGAAGATGCCACGGTAGAGTACGAATACGCCGTGGAAGTTGTTGGTGGTACCGTGCCCAAGGAATACTTCGGCGCTGTTGACAAGGGTATTCAGGAGCAAATGAAGAACGGTGTGCTCGCTGGTTATCCTATCGTGGGTATCAAGGCTGTGCTGTATGACGGCTCCTACCATGATGTGGACTCCAACGAAATGGCGTTCAAGGTCGCCGGTTCCATGGGCTTCAAGAAAGGCTTTATGGATGCCAGCCCTGTGCTGCTCGAACCCATCATGAAAATCGAGGTGGAGACGCCGGAAGATTACATGGGCGACATCATGGGCGACTTGAGCCGTCGTCGCGGCACCCTGCAAGGCATGGATGATCTGCCTGGCGGTGGTAAAGCGATTCGCGCTGAAGTTCCGCTCTCGGACATGTTTGGTTATGCCACTGACATGCGCTCCATGTCGCAGGGGCGTGCTACTTTCTCGATGGAATTCGCCAAGTATGCGGAAACCCCGAAGAATGTGGCCGAGGCCATCATCAGCAAGTACACAGCCAAGCGCGCCTCCGGCGAATAAGGCTTCCGTCGGGGCGGCATGATGCTGTCCCGCAACGAATTTGATTTTTGACGAGGATTTCATCGTGGCAAAAGCAAAGTTTGAACGTAACAAGCCGCACGTAAACGTGGGCACAATTGGTCACGTTGACCATGGCAAGACCACACTGACGGCAGCGATTGCAACCATCTGCGCCAAGACCTATGGCGGTGATGCAAAGACCTACGACCAGATTGACAACTCCCCGGAAGAAAAGGCCCGCGGTATTACTATCAATACCTCGCACGTCGAGTATGACAGCCCGATCCGTCATTACGCTCACGTCGATTGCCCGGGTCACGCTGACTATGTGAAGAACATGATCACCGGTGCTGCCCAGATGGATGGCGCGATCCTGGTGTGCTCTGCTGCTGACGGCCCCATGCCGCAGACCCGTGAGCACATCCTGCTGTCGCGTCAGGTTGGCGTGCCTTACATCGTCGTGTTCCTGAACAAGTGCGACATGGTTGATGATGAAGAGCTGCTCGAGCTCGTGGAAATGGAGCTGCGCGAGCTGCTCTCCACCTACAAGTTCCCGGGCGACGACACCCCGATCATCCGTGGTTCTGCCACTGAGGCCCTCAGCGGCAAAGAAGGCCCTTACGGCGTGGCCTCTGTGCTGAAGCTGGTCGAGACTCTCGACAGCTACATCCCGGAGCCGGTGCGTGCGATTGACAAGCCCTTCCTGATGCCTATCGAAGATGTGTTCTCCATCTCCGGTCGTGGCACCGTGGTTACCGGCCGTGTTGAGCGTGGCATTGTAAAGGTTGGCGAAGAAATCGAAATCGTGGGTCTGAAAGACACCGTGAAGACGACCTGCACCGGCGTGGAAATGTTCCGCAAGCTGCTCGACGAAGGTCGTGCCGGCGAAAACTGTGGCGTGCTGTTGCGCGGTACCAAGCGCGAAGACGTGCAGCGCGGCCAGGTGCTGGCCAAGCCGGGCACCATCAAGCCGCATACCACCTTTGAATCGGAAATCTACGTTCTGTCGAAGGAAGAAGGCGGTCGTCATACTCCGTTCTTCAAGGGCTATCGCCCCCAGTTCTACTTCCGTACGACGGACGTGACGGGCGCTATCGAGCTGCCGGAAGGCGTTGAGATGGTGATGCCGGGTGACAACATCAAGATCAACGTGGTGCTGATTGCCCCGATCGCGATGGAAGAAGGCCTGCGTTTTGCCATTCGTGAGGGTGGCCGTACCGTCGGCGCCGGCGTGGTTGCTAAAATCATCGCTTAAAGTGATAAAAAATGGCTCCTGAAGTGATTTAGGAGTCATTTTTACTTGTCGCTGGTGATAAACCGCGATATAGTGCGCGCCCTCCAGTTAGGCCGTTACGGTTTTCTGGGTGGTGATACAGCCGGGGCATCGTTCTCGGACCGGTTTTTTGAAATCCTCCTTCCCTGCAATGCATGGTGAGGAGGATTTTGTTTCACTCATTTTTTGGAGTTACTGGTATGGCTAGCCAGAGAATCCGTATCCGGCTGAAGGCTTTCGATCATCGTCTGATCGATCAGTCTGCTGTCGAGATCGTTGAGACTGCCAAGCGCACAGGTGCTCAGGTTTGCGGTCCCATCCCGATGCCTACCCGCATCGAACGTTTCAATGTGCTGAGTTCCCCGCACGTGAACAAGGATGCCCGTGACCAGTACGAAATCCGTACCCACAAGCGTCTGGTTGATATTGTGCAGCCAACGGACAAGACCGTTGACGCACTGATGAAGCTGGATCTTGCTGCTGGTGTGGATGTGCAGATCAGCCTCGGCTGATTGTGTCGCAAATAGTTTCCTCTTACGAAATTTGAGCAAAGAGGTTTTAAGGCAAATGGCTATTGGATTAGTCGGGCGCAAATGCGGGATGACTCGCGTGTTTACTGAGGCCGGTGTGTCCGTGCCCGTGACCGTGATCGAGATCGATCCGAATCGCATTACCCAGATCAAGACTGTCGATACTGACGGCTATCAGGCTGTGCAGGTTACCACGGGCGAGCGTCGTGCTTCGCGTGTGACCAAGGCGCAGGCTGGTCACTTCGCCAAGGCGAATGTTGCTGCCGGTCGTGGCGTGTGGGAATTCCGTGTCGAAGGTGATGAGGCTGCAAGCCTCGCCGTTGGCGGCAGCATTGGTGTTGATACCTTTGCGGTTGGTCAGGTGGTTGATGTTACCGGTACCTCCAAGGGTCACGGCTTCCAGGGCGCAGTGCGCCGCTGGAACTTCAGCACCCAGGATGCTACTCACGGTAACTCGGTGTCGCATCGCGTACACGGTTCCACGGGTCAGAACCAGAGCCCGGGTAAAGTGTTCAAGGGTAAGAAAATGGCGGGTCACTGGGGTGATGAGCGTATCACCGTACAGGGCCTTGAAGTGGTCTCCGTGGATACCGAACGCAACGTGCTGCTGGTTAAGGGTGCTGTGCCGGGTGCTACCGGTTACGACGTCATTGTGCGTCCGACCGTTAAGGCCTGAGGGGAGTAAACCATGAATCTGAAGACCGTTTCCGGAGCAGCCATAGAGCTGTCCGAGGTTGCCTTCGGCAAGGAATTTAACGAAGCCCTGGTGCATCAGGTCGTTACTGCTTATCTGTCCGGCGGCCGTCAGGGTAGCCGTGCTCAGAAGAGTCGTGCCGATGTGAGTGGCGGTGGCAAGAAGCCGTGGAAGCAGAAGGGCACCGGTCGTGCTCGTGCTGGTTCTTCGCGCAGCCCGATCTGGCGTGGCGGCGGCAAGACCTTTGCTGCGCGTCCTCAGGACTGGGAGCAGAAGGTTAACCGCAAGATGTATCGTGGTGCCATGCAGTGCATTCTGTCCGAGCTGGTGCGTCAGGGTCGTCTGGTGCTGGTGGAAGAAATTTCCGTTGCCGCCCCGAAGACAAAGGATCTGCTCGCAAAGCTTAACGGTCTGGGTGTGAGCAATGTGCTCATCATCACCGAGGCTGTTGACGAGAATCTGTATCTCGCAGCCCGTAACCTGCCGCATGTTGAGGTTATCGACACTGCCGCCCTCGATCCGGTGAGTCTCATCGGTTTCGACAAGGTGATCATGTCGGTGCCGGCTGCGAAGAAGCTTGAGGTAGAACTGGGATGAGCCAGGAACGTATTTATCAGGTCCTGCTTGGACCACACATCTCCGAGAAGGCAACTGTCCTCGCCGAGAAGCACAAGCAGTTTGTGTTTCGCGTTCGCGTAGACAGCAACAAGCTCGAGATCAAGAAGGCCATTGAAACGCTGTTCAATGTCAAGGTGGCGTCGGTCAACACCACGCTCACCAAGGGCAAGAACAAGCGCTTTGGCAGCAGCATGGGTCGCCGTTCCGATTTCAAGAAAGCGTATGTTTCCTTGAAAGAAGGCTTCGATCTTGATTTCAACAGCGCTGCTGCTGAATAAGGGGATTAGCCATGCCTATCGTGAAGTGTAAACCGACGTCTCCGGGTCGCCGATTTGTCGAGAAAGTGGTTCATCCGCATCTCCACAAGGGCGGTCCGTTGCCTTCCTTGACCGAGTCAAAGAAGAAGACCGGTGGCCGTAATAACAATGGCCACATCACCATGCGTCACATTGGTGGTGGTCATAAGCAGCAGTACCGTGTGATCGATTTCAAGCGCAACAAGGACGGCATTCCTGCTGTAGTTGAGCGCGTTGAGTACGACCCTAACCGTACGGCTCATATTGCTCTGCTGAAGTATGCTGATGGCGAGCGCCGCTATATTATCGCCCCGAAGAATCTGGTGGTTGGTGACAGCGTGCAGTCCGGCGATGACGCTCCGATCAAGAACGGTAACGTTCTGCCGCTGCGTAACATGCCGCTCGGTTCGACACTTTGCTGTCTCGAACTGAAGCCAGGCAAGGGGGCTCAGGTTGCCCGCTCTGCTGGCGCTTCCGCCCAGTTGCTTGGTCGTGATGGTGCTTACGCCATTGTGCGTCTGCGCTCTGGCGAAATGCGCAAGATTCATGTCGATTGCCGCGCAACTTTCGGTGAAGTATCCAATGCCGAAAACAATTTGCGTAGCCTCGGTAAGGCCGGTGCAACACGCTGGCGCGGTATCCGTCCGACGGTTCGTGGTATGGCCATGAATCCGGTCGATCACCCGCATGGTGGTGGTGAAGGCCGCAACAAGGGCATGCATCCGGTTTCGCCATGGGGTACGCCGTCTAAGGGTTACAAGACCCGTAGCAATAAACGTACAACCAATATGATCGTTCGCGATCGTCGCAAGTAAGGGTTGAGGGAGATTAAAAGTGCCTCGTTCGCTTAAAAAAGGCCCGTTCGTAGATAACCACCTGTGGGTTAAGGTGGAAGCGGCGGTCTCTGCCAGCTCAAAGAAGCCGATCAAGACCTGGTCGCGCCGCTCAATCATCCTGCCGGAAATGGTTGGTTTGACCATTGCTGTGCATAACGGCAAACAGCATATCCCCGTGTTCGTTACTGAGCATATGGTGGGTCATAAGCTTGGCGAGTTTGCCCCTACACGTACTTATCGTGGCCATGCCACCGATAAGAAAGCCAAGAAGTAAGGGGTGAGTGATGGAAGCTATCGCTAAATTGCGCGGCGCGTCGATCTCGGCTCAGAAGGTTCGCCTTGTTGCCGACCAGATTCGCGGTCTTGCCGTAGGCAACGCACTGAATACGCTTGCGTTCAGCAACAAGAAAGCAGCGACCTTTGTAAAGAAAGTGCTGGAGTCGGCTATTGCCAACGCCGAGCATAACGAAGGCGCTGATGTTGATGAGCTTAAGGTTTCTACGATTTACGTTGATGAAGGCACTTCGCTGAAGCGCATCATGCCACGGGCGAAAGGCCGTGCTGATCGCATCACCAAGCGTACGTGTCACATCACCGTGAAAGTATCGGAAAAGAAGTGAGGCCAGACTAAAAATGGGTCAGAAAGTTCATCCGATAGGCATACGCCTCGGCATCGTCAAAAAGCATAACTCGAACTGGTACGCCAGCCCGAAGAACTATGCTGGTTTTCTGATTGCGGATCTTCAGGTTCGCGATTACCTCTACAAGAAGCTGAAGAATGCGTCGATTAGCCGCATTCTGATTGAGCGTCCGTCCGAGAATGCACGCATCACGATTTCCACGGCTCGTCCAGGGATTGTGATCGGCAAGAAAGGCGAAGACGTCGAGCGTCTGCGTAAGGAAGTGGCGCGTCTGATGAAGATGCCCGTCCAGATCAATATTGATGAAATCCGCAAGCCGGATCTTGATGCGCGTCTGGTTGCTGAAGGTATTGCCTCGCAGCTTGAGCGTCGTGTGATGTTTCGCCGTGCCATGAAGCGCGCCGTACAAAACACCATGCGTGCCGGCGCCAAGGGTATCAAGGTTGAAGTGTCCGGTCGTCTGGGTGGCGCTGAAATCGCACGTACCGAATGGTACCGCGAAGGTCGCGTTCCACTGCATACGCTGCGTGCCGATATCGATTATTCCATCATGCGTGCTGAAACCACTTATGGTTGCATCGGCGTGAAGGTCTGGATTTTCAAGGGTGAAGTGCTCGAGGGTGCGGCAGCAGCTAATCAGCCTGCCGCAGTTGAAGAGCCTGTGGCAAAGCCGGCGCGCAAGCGTACTGGCAAGAGCCAGGAAGCGAGGGGTTAAGAGATGTTACAGCCTAAGCGCACCAAGTTTCGTAAACTGCATAAAGGGCGTAACCGTGGTCTGGCGCTGCGTGGCAGCACAGTGTCATTTGGTACTATCGCCCTCAAATCTCTCGAGCGTGGTCGTCTGACGGCGCGCCAGATTGAGGCAGCCCGCCGTGCCATCACGCGCCGTGTGAAGCGTGGCGGAAAAATCTGGATTCGTGTGTTTCCGGACAAGCCCATTACCCAAAAGCCTCTCGAAGTGCGTATGGGTAAGGGCAAGGGCAATGTTGAGTACTGGGTAGCCCAGATTCAGCCGGGCAGGATTCTTTACGAAATCGAGGGTGTATCCGAAGAAATGGCACGCGAAGCGTTTGCGCTCGGTGCGGCCAAACTTCCACTCAAGACGACTATCGTAACGCGTACGGTGATGTGATGAAAGCGACTGAATTACGCCAGAAAAGTGTGGAAGAGCTCGCCAAAGAGCTCGATGCCTTGCAGCGTCAGCAGTTCACCCTGCGGATGGCAAAGGCCACCGGTCAGCTCACAAAGAGCCATCAGGTGGACGTAGTCCGTAAGGATATCGCCCGCATCAAGACCGTACTGACTGAAAAGCAGGGTAATTAACATGAGCGAACAGAGTCTCAAGCGCACGCTGACGGGCAAAGTCGTCAGCAACAAGATGGACAAGTCCATTACCGTGCTGATCGAACGCCGTGTGAAGCACCCCGTGTACGGCAAGTACATTACACGCTCCACCAAGCTCCATGCTCACGATGAAAACAATGTGTGCAAGGAAGGCGATGTGGTGACGATTGCGGAAACCCGTCCGATCTCCAAAACCAAGGCCTGGGCTTTGGTTGCGGTAGTGGAAACTTCAGCAGCAAACTAAGTTTGCGGTTGCAGCGACAGGTGTTCATACGTTAGCATTTGCGCCCCTTTTTTGGGGGCGTACGAAGGTTCGGAGAAGAGCGATGATTCAGACCGAAACGATGCTCGAAGTGGCGGATAACAGCGGCGCGCGCCGCGTCCAGTGCATTAAGGTACTGGGCGGCTCACACCGTCGTTACGCTGGTGTGGGTGACGTCATCAAGGTCACCGTGAAGGAAGCAATTCCTCGCGGCAAGGTAAAGAAAGGCGACGTAATGAATGCTGTCGTGGTGCGTACCAAGAAGGGTGTGCGCCGTCCGGATGGCTCCCTCATTCGTTTTGACGATAACGCCGCCGTGCTTCTTAACAACCAGAAGGCCCCGATCGGCACCCGTATTTTTGGGCCGGTGACACGTGAGCTGCGTAACGAGCAGTTCATGAAGATCATCTCGCTGGCGCCGGAAGTCCTCTGAGGATTATGTGATGGCAAAGATCAAGCGTGATGACGAAATCATCGTGATTAGCGGCAAGGACAAGGGCAAGCGCGGCAAAGTCGTGACAGTGCTCGAAGACCGTGTCGTGGTTGCAGGTGTCAACCTGGTAAAGAAGCATGTGAAGGCTAATCCGAATCGCGGTACCCAGGGTGGTATCGTGGATCAGGAAGCTGCACTGCATATTTCCAATGTGGCCCTGTTCAATGCGGCAACGCAGAAAGCAGATCGTATCGGCTACAAGCTGCTGACGGATGGCACGAAAGTGCGTGTCTACAAGTCAAGCGGCGATGTTGTTGACGTCAAGTAAGAAGGTTGGTTGACATGGCCAGACTGAGAAGTGTGTACAAGACCGAGCTCGCCCCGAAGCTGAAGGAAGAGCTTGGTCTTGAGAATGTGATGCAGGTTCCGCGTATCACCAAGATCACCCTGAATATGGGTGTGGGTGCTGCGAGCCAGGATAAGAAGCTTATCGATGGTGCGTTTGCGGATATGCAGCTGATTGCTGGTCAGAAGCCGATCGTGACGGTTGCTCGCAAGTCTATTGCGGGCTTCAAGATTCGTGAAGGCTGGCCGATTGGCGTCAAGGTCACCCTGCGTGGCGACATGATGTACGAATTTCTGGATCGCCTGATCGGGATCACGATTCCCCGTATTCGTGACTTCCGCGGATTCAGTGCCAAGGCCTTTGATGGTCGTGGCAACTACTCGATGGGACTGAAGGAACAGATCGTGTTCCCGGAAATCGAGTACGACAAGATCGACAAGCTGCGTGGCATGGATATCACCATCACCACCACGGCAGCCAACGATGACCAGGGTCGCGCTCTGCTGCGTGCCTTCGGTTTCCCGTTCAAGTGAGAGCGTGAGTTATGGCTAAGAAAAGCATGCTGAATCGCGAAGAAAAGCGCACCAAGACTGTGGCTAAGTATGCCAAGGTTCGCGCTGATCTGAAGGCGACCATCAAGAACCCGAAGGCCACTGACGAAGAGCGTTGGGCCGCCACGCTGAAGCTGCAAAGCCTTCCGCGTGATGCTAGCCCGGTGCGTCAGCGTAATCGTTGCGCCATTACCGGCCGCCCGCATGGTTTTTTCCGCAAGTTCGGCTTGGGTCGTATCAAGCTGCGCGAAGCGGTTATGCGTGGTGATGTTCCGGGTGTGGTAAAGGCAAGCTGGTAATCACCCGCTTGTAATTCAGGAGAAGTATTGAAATGAGCATGCAAGATACTGTCGCCGACATGTTGACGCGCATTCGCAATGCGCAACAGGCGAACAAGTCTGCGGTGTCCATGCCGTCGTCAAAGCTGAAGATTTCGATTGCAAAGCTGCTGCTTGATGAAGGCTATATCACCTCTGCAGAAGTGGATGGTGACAAAAAGCCGGTGCTGAACATTGGTCTCAAGTATTACGAAGGCAAAGCCGTGATCGAAGAGATCAAACGCGTCAGCCGTCCGGGTCTGCGTATTTACAAGGGCAAGGATGATCTGCCGCGCGTGAAACAGGGTCTTGGCATCCTGATTCTGTCCACCAACAAGGGCATCCTGACCGACCGTGGCGCACGCGCTGCTGGTGTGGGCGGCGAAGTGCTCGCCCTCGTTTCTTAAGGTGACCGAATATGTCTCGCGTAGCTAAATCTCCGGTTACTCTGCCGAAAGGCGTGGAAGTGACCATCAGCGGCCAGGAAGTTCAGGTCAAGGGTGCCAAGGGCACGCTCGGTCTGACGCTTAATGCGCTGGTAGAAGTCAAGAATGATAATGGCGTGCTGAATCTGGCTCCGCGTGAAACCACGCAAGCTGGCTGGATGCAGACCGGCACTGCACGTTCGCTGCTGAACAACCTCGTGATCGGTGTGTCTGCCGGCTTCGAGCGCAAGCTGCAGCTGATCGGTGTGGGTTACAAGGCTGCGGCCAGGGGCAAGGTATTGAATCTTGCGCTGGGTTACTCGCACCCGATTGATTTCGCACTGCCGGAAGGTGTCACGGCGGAAACGCCAACACCCACGGAAATTATCCTGAAGTCCAACGACAAGCAGTTGCTGGGTCAGGTTGCCGCCAATGTGCGCGGTTTCCGTCCGCCAGAGCCTTACAAGGGCAAGGGTGTTCGCTACTCAGACGAAACTGTTCTGCGTAAAGAAGCCAAGAAGAAATAAGGGTTGATGTCATGAGCGATAAGAAAGTGGCTCGACTGCGCCGTGCGCGCAGCACGCGTCTGAAAATTCGTGAACTGCGTGCAGTTCGTCTGTGCATCAACCGCACTCCGCGCCATATCTATGCTCAGGTTATTGCAGCAGATGGCGCTACCGTGCTGGCTCAGGCCTCCACGCTGGATTCCGGCCTGCGCGATGGTGCAACCGGTAATACAGATGCTGCAAAGAAGGTTGGCGCTCTGGTCGCTGAGCGTGCGAAAGCCGCGGGCGTGACTGCAGTTGCCTTTGACCGCTCCGGCTTCAAGTACCACGGCCGTATCAAGGCTTTGGCTGATGCCGCGCGTGAAGCCGGTCTGGAATTCTAAGGGTTGAATCATGGCAAAGCTTGAGCAGAACGAAGGCCTGGTAGAGAAGCTGGTTAAAGTTAACCGCGTTGCCAAGGTCGTGAAGGGTGGTCGTATTTTCTCCTTCACCGCATTGACGGTGGTGGGGGATGGCAAGGGCCGTGTCGGCTTCGGTCGTGGCAAGGCACGTGAAGTGCCGGCTGCAATCCAGAAGGCACTTGAGGCCGCTCGCCGCAACATGATTCAGGTGGACCTTAACGGTACTACTTTGCAGCACCCGGTGACTGGCCAGCATGGCGCTTCTCGCGTATACATGCAGCCCGCATCCGAAGGTACCGGCGTTATCGCTGGTGGCGCCATGCGTGCCGTGCTGGAAGTGGCTGGCGTGCACAACGTGCTTGCCAAATGCTACGGCTCTACCAATGCCAATAACGTGGTACATGCCACGTTCAACGGTCTCGCGCTGATGACCTCGCCAGAACAAGTGGCGGCCAAGCGTGGCAAGACTGTTGAAGAAATTCTGGGGTAAGTCATGTCTGCCAAGACCGTTAAAGTGACTCAAGTGCGTTCCGGCGCACACAAGCTGAAGAATCACAAGCTCTGCCTCAAGGGCCTGGGTCTTCGCCGTATCGGTCATACCGTGGAAGTGCTGGATACGCCATCCAACCGCGGCATGATCAACAAGGTTTACTACCTCGTGAAGGTTGAAGGGTAAGCACCATGAAACTGAATGAGCTGAGCCCAGCAGATGGCTCCAAAAAGAATCCTCGCCGTCCGGGCCGTGGTATTGGTTCCGGCCTTGGAAAGACCGGTGGTGGCGGTGTAAAGGGTCAGACTTCGCGCGGTAAGGGCAAGGTCCGTCCTGGCTTCGAAGGCGGCCAGATGCCGCTGTATCGTCGTCTGCCAAAATTCGGCTTCACCAACCTTGCTTCGCTCAAGGTTGCTGAAGTTCGACTGTCGGAAATTGCCTACGTTGAAGGTGATCTGGTCTCGCTTGAGACACTGAAGGCCGCCAACGTGGTGCGAAAGGACAAGACGTCTGCTCGCCTCATCCTCTCGGGTGAAGTGACGCGTGCGCTGACCATCAAGGGCCTTAAAGTCACCAAGGGTGCTCGTGCTGCTATTGAAGCAGCCGGCGGCAAGGTTGAGGAATAAGCCCTGATGGCCAACACCCGTACGCAGCAGGCCAAAGACATGATGCAAAGCCCTGGGATGAAGCAGGGTATGTCAGAGCTTTGGCACCGTATCGGCTTTCTGTTGCTGGCACTGGTGGTGTTTCGCCTTGGCGTGCACATCCCGGTACCGGGAATCAATCCCGATCGTCTGGCGCAACTGTTTGAGCAGAACAAGGACACCATCCTTAGTCTTTTCAACATGTTCTCGGGCGGCGCGCTTGAGCGGATGTCGATCCTTGCGCTGGGCATCATGCCGTACATTTCCTCGTCCATCATCATGCAGTTGATGGCGACTGTGGTTCCTTCGCTGGAAGCACTGAAAAAGGAAGGTGAGTCAGGTCGTCGCAAGATCAATCAGTACACCCGCTACGGCACCGTGGTGCTGGGTCTGGTGCAGGCAACGGGGATGTGTGTAGGTTTGTCGAGTCAGGCAGGCCTTACGCTCACCACCGGGCTGTCGTTTATGGTTCCGGCCGTGACCAGTCTTGTTGCCGGTACAGTGTTTTTGATGTGGCTGGGTGAGCAGATTACTGAGCGCGGTATTGGTAACGGCATTTCGATGATTATTTTTGCCGGTATTGTCGCGGGCATTCCGAATGCCATTGGCATGTCTCTGGAATCAGCGCGCCAGGGCGAGCTGAGCATGCTGGGACTGCTGGTGCTGCTGGTCCTTGGTGTTGCTGTCGTTGGTGCTGTGGTTTTCATGGAGCGTGGCCAGCGCCGTATTACCGTTAACTACGCACAACGCCAGCAGGGACGCCGCCTTTATGCGGCTCAGCAAAGCCATTTGCCCCTGAAGATTAATATGGCAGGCGTCATTCCGGCGATTTTTGCCAGCTCGCTGCTGCTGTTTCCGGCATCACTGGGTCACTGGTTCGGCGGTAATTCTGCCAATCCAAGCTGGAGCCAGCGTTTGCTCCAGGATATGTCTTTGACGCTTTCGCCGGGGCAGCCGCTGTATCTTTTGCTGTTTGCCCTGCTGATTATTTTCTTCTGCTACTTCTACACGGCGTTGATGTTCAACCCGAAAGATGTGGCGGACAACCTGAAAAAGTCGGGTGCCTACATTCCAGGCATTCGGCCGGGCGATCAGACCGCTCGTTATGTGGACTCTGTACTGGGTCGCCTGACCCTGATCGGCGCCCTCTACATAACCGGAGTGTGTCTGCTGCCGATGATTTTGCAGGTGGCATTCAAGGTTCCGTTTCATCTGGGCGGAACTTCGTTGCTGATCGTAGTGGTGGTCGTCATGGACTTTATGTCCCAGGTGCAGTCGCACATGATGTCCCATCAGTATGAGTCCCTGATGAAGAAGGCAAACCTCAAAGGATACGGCCCCTCAGGCCTGATCCGCTGAGTCTGTTGACCGACGTTAGTTGAACGTTTTACCAAGTAAGGTGGTGCATCATGAAAGTCCGTGCTTCCGTAAAAAAGATCTGTGCCAACTGCAAGATCGTGCGTCGCAACGGCAGCATCCGCGTGATTTGTAGCGCGGAACCCCGTCACAAGCAGCGCCAGGGCTAAGCCCTCGGCAAGTTGTTGATTTTTGGTGTACTTGCAGATAAACTCTCGCGCCTTTCGCGACTGCTATTGCGCAAGACCGCCGATATCAACGGCAATGGTTTATAAGTGGAGTGAGTTTGAATGGCTCGTATAGCCGGCGTTAACATCCCTGATAACAAGCATGCAGTTATCTCTCTGACCTACATTTTTGGTGTTGGTCGGACGACTGCTGCCAAGATTCTCGGTTCCGTCGGTATCGTTCCGACCACCAAGATCAAAGACCTGAGCGATGTTCAGCTCGATCAGGTGCGTGCCGAAGTTGCCAAGGTTTCGACCGAAGGTGACCTGCGTCGCGAAGTCTCCATGAACATCAAGCGTCTGATGGATCTGGGTTGCTACCGTGGCTTGCGTCATCGCCGTGGTCTGCCAGTACACGGTCAGCGCACCAAGACCAATGCCCGCACCCGCAAGGGTCCGCGTAAGGCCATCAAGAAATAACTGGACGCTGAAGAATCATGGCTAAAGACTCAACTCGCGGTCGCAAGAAGGTAACCCGTCAGGTTGCCGAAGGTATTGCGCATATTCACGCATCCTTTAATAACACTATCGTGACGATTACTGATCGTCAGGGTAACGCCCTGTCATGGGCAACTTCCGGCGGCCAGGGTTTCCGTGGCTCTCGCAAGTCCACCCCGTTTGCCGCCCAGGTTGCCGCAGAAGTTGCTGGCAAGGCTGCGCAGGAATACGGTCTCAAGAATCTTGATGTGCTGGTGAAGGGCCCGGGTCCGGGTCGTGAATCTGCTGTGCGCGCGTTGAATGCGGTTGGTTACAAGATCAACAGCATTACTGATATTACGCCGATTCCGCACAACGGTTGCCGTCCGTCCAAGAAGCGTCGCGTGTAAGAGAGGGTTTGAAGAATGGCTCGTTATATTGGTCCGAAGTGCAAACTCGCTCGTCGCGAAGGTACTGATCTGTTTCTGAAGAGCGGTGTGCGCACCCTCGAAAGCAAGTGCAAGGCGGATGTTCCTCCTGGCCAGCACGGCGCTTCCCGCAAGGGTCGCATGTCCGACTATGGCCTGCAGTTGCGTGAAAAGATGAAAGTGCGTCGTACTTACGGTGTGCTTGAGCGTCAGTTCAGCAACTACTACAAGGAAGCCGCACGCCTGAAGGGCGCTACTGGCGAAAACCTGCTGCAGTTGCTGGAAGGCCGTCTGGATAATGTTGTTTATCGCATGGGTTTTGGCGCTACTCGCTCCGAAGCTCGTCAGTTGGTGAGCCATCGCGCCATCCTGCTCAATGGCAAGCGTGTCAATATCGCTTCCATGCAGGTGAGCCCTGGTGATGTTGTGGCTGTGCATGAAAAATCCCGCAACCAGTTGCGTGTGAAAAATGCTCTTGAGCTTTCTTCACAGCGTGGTGTGCCGGCTTGGCTGGAAGTGGATGCCACCAAGTGGGAAGGTACGTTCAAGTCACTTCCCGAGCGTTCCGATCTGTCCTCCGAGATCAATGAAAATCTGATCGTCGAGTTGTACTCCAAGTAAGGAATCGCCTGAGGTTTTGCACATGTCACAAGCTATCAACGAGTTTTTGACTCCCCGTAGCATCGCTGTACAGGCTATCAGCTCCACCCATGCAAAGGTGACGCTGGAGCCGCTTGAGCGTGGTTTTGGTCACACGCTTGGTAACGCATTGCGCCGCATCCTGCTGTCCTCCATGCCAGGTGCTGCTGTTGCCGAAGTGGAAATCGAAGGTGTTGAGCACGAGTACAGTGCTATCGAAGGCGTACAGGAAGACGTCATCGAAATCATGCTCAACCTGAAAGGTCTGTCCATCAAGTTGTATGAGCAGAACGAAGCCTTCCTGACTCTCGACAAGAAGGGCCCCTGCGTTGTTACGGCTGCCGATCTTGGCCTGCCGCACAGCGTTGAGCTCGTGAACAAGGGCCACGTCATTGCCAATCTGGGTGCCAACGGCCATCTCAAGATGAAGCTGAAGGTTACTCGTGGTCGTGGTTATGAGCCGGCTGATGGCCGTTACTCCGAAGAAGAAGGCCGCCCCATTGGCCGCCTGCAGCTGGATGCTTCTTACAGCCCGGTGCGCAAGGTGGCCTATGTTGTCGAAGCGGCGCGTGTTGAGCAGCGCACCAACCTCGACAAGCTGGTCATCGATCTGGAAACCAACGGTACGATTGATCCGGAAGAAGCGATCCGTCGTGCTGCAACGATTCTGCAACAGCAGATCGCTGTGTTCGTGGATCTGCAGAAAGACAAGACACCGGAAGTCGTTGAAGCGCGTGAAGAAGTTGATCCGCTGCTCCTGCGTCCGGTTGATGATCTGGAACTGACTGTGCGTTCGGCCAACTGCCTCAAGGCTGAAAACATTTATTACATCGGCGATCTGGTGCAGCGCACCGAAGTTGAGCTGCTGAAGACCCCTAATCTGGGTAAGAAGTCGCTCACCGAGATCAAAGATGTGCTGGCCTCTCGTGGCCTCTCGCTCGGCATGCGTCTGGAGAACTGGCCACCAGCCAGCCTGCGCAATGACGATCGTCTGAATTACCGCAGCCGTTAATTCGCTGCCGCTTTTAGGAAGTTGAGCCATGCGTCATCGTAATAGTGGTGTGAAACTGGGCCGCACCAGCAGCCATCGTAAAGCCATGTTCCAGAACATGGCGATTTCCCTGTTCGAGCACGAATTGATCCGCACAACCTTGCCGAAGGCAAAGGAACTGCGTCGTGTTGCTGAGCCGCTGCTGACTCTGGCCAAGATTGACAGTGTTGCCAATCGTCGTCTGGCGTTTGCCCGTACGCGTAACGCTGCCATCGTTGGCAAGCTGTTTACGGTGCTCGGCCCGCGCTACAAGAACCGCAGCGGTGGTTATCTGCGCGTTCTGAAGGCTGGTTTTCGTGCTGGTGATGCGGCACCCATGGCTTATGTCGAGCTCGTGGATCGTGAAATCGGTGCCAAGACGGAAGTTGCCTCTGCCGAGTAAGCATGGGTTGCTGTAAAAAAGCCGGGCTATGCCCGGCTTTTTTGTGCCCGGATTTTTTCAGGCCTGTAGCTGGCGAACGCGCTCAAACAGGCAGATGGCAGCGGCTGCCGCCACATTCAAGGATTCCACTTCCTGGCGCATGGGAATCTGCAGGCGTTGCGTTGCCTGGTGCAGCAGTGAATCACTGACGCCCCCTCCTTCGCTGCCCAGTGCCAGCACCAGGTCGCCACGCAAATCGGCCGCATAAAGCGAGTTGGCCGCTTCCAGAGTTGTCACCGCAATGTTCCCCGAAAATTCCGCCAGCGCGTCCTGCAGGTTGATGTGTTCGATCAGCGGCAGCAGGAAGTGTGCCCCCATGCCGGCACGCAATACTTTGGGCGACCAGACATCGGCGCAACCGCTGGTCAGCCAGACTTGATCAACGCCCGCAGCGGCAGCCGTGCGCAGAATGGAGCCGACATTGCCCGGGTCTTGCACGCCCTCCAGTAAAAGGCAGAAGCCCTTGCGGCTGATGGCAGGAGTAACGGGTATGGCGACCAGTGCCAGCAAGCCGGTCGTGCTCGGCGTTTGCTCTATTTCAGCGAAGAGGGCGCGTTCAAGCATCAAGGTGGGGGCGGCACGGCTTTGCAGCAGTGTGGCAATTTCATCGCGCTGTTCCTCGCCTTCACAGACCAGCAGTTTTTCGAGTGCCCAGCCTGCATGTAATGCACTTTCCACCAGATGTGTACCGATGAGCACGGTTTGATGCTGCTTCTGGCGCTCGCGTCGACTTTCAGCCAGTTTGATCAACTGTTTGATCAAGGGATTTTGTCGTGAACGGATGATTTCCATGGGTGCAGCTTCGCAAAGAAAGGGTTGGCTGCATTTTGTCACGGGACGACGATAAAAAACCTGCAGGCATAAAAAAACCGGGCATGAGTCCGGTTTTTTTATGCCACCCCGCTCAGGGTTTGGTGGAGTTATAGCCCTTTTTGAGATCCTCTTTGGTCTTTTCTGCCGATGCCTTGGCGGCGGAAGCTGTCTCTTCGGCAGTTTGTTTGGCGGTAGCAACCGTCGCAGCCGCTTTTGCCTTGGCTTCGTCGGCGGCGGCATCAACCTTGGCAGTGGCGGTTTCGCTGGCATTGCCGACGGCTTGCTTGCTGTTGTCCCAGCCCTGCTCGATCTTTTTCTGGGCAGAGCCGGCTTCAGCGCCAATCTGCTCGGCGGTGGAGGGGCCGGTACTGATGGGTGGTTTTTTGTCGCAGGCACTAACGCCGGCACCCACGACAATAACCAGTGCGGCAAGGGACAGTTTCTTGGTCAGTGACATAACAGCGTCTCCATGTGGCTGTGCATGAGCGGCCAGCATCCTCCCGTCGCATCGGCGATTCAAGTCTTTGCCCCCTGGTTTCCCGTGCTGGCTTGACGGCTCATGCCTGCTTGAGCAGTGCTTTCAAAAAGTGGCCGGTGTGCGATGCCTTGTTGCGGGCTACTTCTTCCGGTGTGCCGACAGCAATAATCTGGCCGCCCCCATCGCCCCCCTCCGGGCCCATGTCGATCACCCAGTCAGCGGTTTTGATCACATCAAGATTGTGTTCAATGACGACGATAGTGTTGCCGTGATCACGCAGACGGTGGAGAACGGTCAGCAATTGCTGAATGTCGTGAAAATGCAGGCCAGTGGTGGGCTCATCGAGAATATAGAGCGTCTGCCCGGTATCACGCTTGGACAGTTCCCTGGCCAGCTTGACGCGCTGCGCTTCACCGCCCGAAAGCGTGGTCGCCGCCTGACCGAGCGTGATGTAGGAAAGACCCACATCAATCAGTGTTTGCAGCTTGCGCGACAATGCCGGAATGGCATCGAAGTAAACCCGCGCATCTTCCACCGTCATGCCCAGTACTTCCGTAATGCTCTTGCCCTTGTAGCGGATGTCCAGGGTTTCACGGTTATAGCGTTTTCCCTTGCAGATATCGCAGGGCACATAAATGTCGGGCAGGAAGTGCATTTCCACCTTGATCATGCCATCGCCCTGGCAGGCTTCACAGCGACCACCTTTGACGTTGAAGGAAAAGCGGCCCGGGCCGTAGCCGCGTGAACGTGCCTCCTGTGTTGCTGCAAACAGTTCACGAATCGGCGTGAAGATGCCGGTGTAGGTGGCGGGATTGGAGCGGGGGGTGCGGCCAATCGGGCTCTGGTCGATGTCGACTACCTTGTCGAGTTGCTCAAGGCCGTCAATACCTTCGTAGTCATCTTCGTCGAGTACCGTTGCGCCATTCAGTGCCTTGGCGGCAATCGGATAAAGCGTGGCATTGATCAGCGTGGATTTTCCGGAACCGGAAACCCCAGTGATACAGGTCATGAGGCCGAGCGGGAATTCAGCCGTGACATTTTTCAGGTTGTTGCCGCTGGCTCCCCGCAAGACCATCATTTTTTTCTTGTCGACGGGCGTACGCGTTTTCGGAATTTCTATGCGTTTGCGGCCGGAAAGATAATCGCCGGTGAGCGATTCCTTGTTGTTGATGATGTCTTCAACCTGGCCGCGGGCAACCACCCTGCCGCCATGCACGCCGGCGCCGGGGCCGATATCAACAACGTAATCGGCGGCACGAATGGCGTCTTCATCGTGCTCGACAACCAGTACGGTATTGCCAAGATCGCGCAGGCGAATCAGCGTGGCCAGCAGGCGGGCATTGTCGCGCTGATGCAGGCCGATTGAGGGTTCATCCAGCACATACATGACGCCAACAAGTCCTGCGCCAATCTGCGAAGCCAGGCGGATGCGTTGTGCCTCGCCACCGGAAAGGGTTTCAGCGGAGCGATCCAGTGACAGATAGTCGAGGCCGACATTGACGAGAAACTGCAGGCGCTCGTGAATTTCCTTGAGAATTCTGTCGGCAATCTCGCCCTGCTTCCCGGGAAGCTTGAGGGTGCCGAAATATTCGCAGGAGTGGCGTATCGACATTTTGACAATGTCGGGCAGCGCCTTGTCTTCAATAAAGACAAAGCGGGCTTCGCGCTTGAGACGGGATCCCTGGCAGTCGGCACAGGCGGTGTGATTGAGGTACTGCGCAAGATCTTCGCGCACATTGTTTGATTCGGTTTCGCGGTAGCGTCTTTCCATGTTCGGCAACACGCCTTCAAAGGCATGCTCGCGCACGACCTTTTTGCCGCGGTCGTTATAGTAATAAAAGGCGATTTCTTCCTTGCCCGAGCCGTTGAGAATGGCGTTCTGTATTTTCTTGCCGAGTTTTTTCCAGGGCGAATCGACATCGAAATCGTAATGCGCCGAGAGCGCTTCCAGCAGGCCGAAGTAATAGATATTGCGCTTGTCCCAGCCGCGAATGGCACCCTCGGACAGTGACAGGTCCTTGTCGGTAATCAGCCGGTCCGCATCGAAGTATTGTTTGACGCCAAGACCATCGCACGTGGGGCAGGCGCCGGCCGGATTGTTGAAGGAAAAGAGACGCGGCTCGAGTTCCGACAATGAGTAACCGCAGTGCGAGCAGGCGTAACGCGCCGAGAAAATCTGGTCAGGCTTTTTCTCTTCCATGAAGGCGAGCAGGGCAATACCGTTGGCCTGGCGCAGTGCGGTTTCAAAGGACTCGGCAAGGCGGATGCCGATGTCATCACGCACTTTCAGGCGATCAACGACAACTTCAATGGTGTGTTTTTTCAGCTTGTCCAGTGTTGGTGCTTCGTCGAGGTCAACGACGATGCCGTCGATGCGTGCGCGCACAAAGCCATCGGCTTTCAGCTGTTCGAAGACATGCAGGTGCTCACCCTTGCGCTCCTGGATGACCGGTGCCAGCAGCATGATGGCAGTGCCTTCCGGCAAAGCCATGACCAGATCCACCATTTGCGAAACGGTTTGTGCGGCCAGCGGGACGTCGTGGTCCGGGCAGCGCGGAATGCCGGCTCGTGCATAGAGCAGGCGCAGGTAATCGTAGATTTCCGTGATGGTGCCGACGGTGGAGCGGGGGTTGTGCGAGGTTGATTTCTGTTCGATGGAAATGGCCGGCGACAGGCCTTCGATATGGTCCACATCCGGTTTTTCCATAAGCGACAGGAATTGCCGCGCATAGGCCGACAGGGATTCCACGTAGCGGCGCTGGCCTTCGGCATACAGCGTATCGAACGCCAGTGAGGATTTTCCCGAGCCCGACAGGCCCGTGATCACGACAAACTTGTCGCGCGGCAGGTCAAGATCAATGTTCTTGAGATTGTGGGTGCGGGCGCCGCGGATGCTGATTTTGTCCATGAAGACCTCTGGCCGGGCCCGATGGAAAAGGCGCGGCGGACGGAAAGCGAACCGGGGATTATACGGGAAAAGCCTTGCCACCCCATGCCACAAAACGTGTGCTGTTGGTCACTGACGGGTCGCGGATACGGGCCCGCATATCCGCAGACGGTGCGTTTATGTAGGCTGCTCTGCTGCTAGAATACGCCGCCGGCAAATCGCTGCGCATGGCGATCGCCGTTCCGGGCGAGCCTTCTTTTTCGAGTACTGCATGAATGCCATGACTTCCGGCGAACGTCGCGCCGTCATCACCCTGGCCAGCCTGTTTTCGCTGCGCATGATCGGCTTGTTCATGATCATGCCGGTGTTTGCCATTTACGGCCGCAGCCTGGCGGACTCCACCCCGTTCCTGATTGGTCTGGCGGTGGGTATCTATGCACTGGCGCAGGCCCTGCTGCAGATCCCGCTGTCGCAGCTTTCCGACCGTATCGGCCGCAAGCGTCTGGTGCTGGCCGGCATGTTGCTGTTTGCCATTGGCGGTGCGGTGGCGGCCCTGTCGACCAATATCTGGGGCGTGATCATCGGCCGTGCCATCCAGGGCTCGGGCGCGATTTCCGGCGTGGTAATGGCGCTGCTGGCCGACCTGACCCGCGTTGAACAGCGCACCAAGGCCATGGCCGCCATCGGCATGAGCATCGGCGTGTCCTTCGGCCTCGCTTTTGTGGCCGGGCCGTTGCTGGCGGGCCACTTCGGACTGTCCGGCCTGTTCTGGACGACCAGCATCATGGGGCTCGGCGGCATGGCGGTGTGCTACTGGCTGGTGCCCGACCCGGTAACCTCGGTCAAGCTGGTGCCCTCCACCTACTGGGAGCAGTTCCGTGATGCGCTCGGTCACCGTGAGCTGGTGCGCCTGAACTGGGGGATTTTTTCCCTGCACCTGATCATGGCCGCCTTCTTCATGACCGTGCCGGTCCTGCTCAAAAACAATGGCGGACTGGAAGCCCGCCTGCATGGCTGGGTCTATCTGCCCGTGCTGTTCCTGTCCTTTCTTACTATTGTGCCGGCCATCATCATTGCCGAGAAAAAGCGCCGCATGAAAGGCGTGTTTGTCAGCGCCATCGCCATGCTGGTGCTGAGCATGATCTGGCTGTCGCTCATGCACGGCACGCTGGTGCAACTGGTGACGGGGCTGGCGCTTTTTTTTATCGGCTTCAACCTGCTGGAGGCCCTGCTGCCCTCGCTGGTGAGCAAGATCTGCCCGCCTGGAAGCAAGGGCACGGCCATGGGGATTTATTCCACCAGCCAGTTTCTCGGTGCCTTTATCGGCAGCCCGCTGGGTGGCGTACTGAGCGGGCATTTCAGTTACGGCTTCCTGTTTGCGGTACTGGCGGTGCTGGCGGGCGTCTGGCTGCTGGTCGCCTCGCGCATGGCGCCGCCGCCGTTCCTGAGCAGCATCATGCTCAGCTTTGCGCAGATTACGGCGGCCGAGGCGCCGGCACTCGCGCAGCGTTTGCGTGAAGTTGCCGGGGTCGAGGACGTGGTGGTGCTGGTCGAGGAAGGCGTGGCCTATCTCAAGGTCGACAAGCAGCATCTGGATGAAGCGGCCCTGCAATCCTTTCCGGCGACGGCGGTGGCGGCCTGAGCATTTTTTGAGACAGGGCGCAGGCCAAAACGCCCGGTTTGCCATTGGCGGGAACGGGGCCCTCGGGTAAAGTCACCGGCATCAACGGCGCTGCATGCGCTGTCGACGCAGTCACCCGTCACCAACACACGAAGCATATAGGGCGGCCTTGCCAGCATCGCTGAGCAGGCTCTCCGCTACTCACGAGAGGTTCAATATCATGCGCGGCGTCAACAAAGTCATTCTGGTCGGTAATCTCGGCAAAGATCCTGAAGTGCGTTACCTGCCTTCCGGCGGGGCCGTGGCCAATATCACGGTGGCCACTTCGGAAGCATGGAAAGACAAGAATACCGGCCAGCAGCAGGAACAGACCGAATGGCACCGTGTGGTGTTCTACGGCAAGCTCGCGGAAATCGCAGGCGAGTACCTGAAGAAGGGCAGCAAGGTCTACGTGGAAGGCTCGCTGCACACGCGCAAGTGGCAGGACAAGCAGACCGGTCAGGACAAATACAGCACCGAGATTAAAGCCAATACCATGCAGATGCTGGACAGCCGTCAGGGCGGCGGCGGTGCGTCGGGTGGTGGCTTTGGCGGTGGTCAGGGCGCGCAAGGTGGCGGCGGCTTTGATGCCGGCAATGATTTTGCGGCCGGTGGCAGTTTCCCGGCGTATGAAGACTTTGATCAGGGCGCAGCTCCCCAGCCTCAGCGCACCCAGCGCCCGCAGGGCAGCGCGCCGGCCGGTGGCCAGCAGCGGCCACAGCAGCAGGCTCCGGCTGATGATTTTGATGACGACATCCCGTTCTGAGTTCGACCATAAAAAAGGCCCGCTTGATGCGGGCCTTTTTTATGGTCGGTCAAGTCAGTCCGGCTTCTTGTCGGCTGGTTTCGTATCCGGTTTGGGCTGGTCACCAATGATGCTTTTGGCAGGGCAGACCTTGAACACCGGGCATTTCTGGCAGCCAACGGCGAGTGCTACGGGACAAAGTGTCATGCTGCTCTCCTTGCGATTTTCAGGTCCTGAACAGGACTTGCGCGCGAACTGTAGCCTGCTTTCGGGCGAGTTTCACGGTTATGTCTCCGGAGGGGCGAGCCATGCACGGGGGCATCCCTCATGCTCTTGCGGTGCCGCCGAAGTGACGGGGTCGGTACGGCGATGGCAGGGTGGCAAGATTGGCGGAAAGTGCCAAGCATTGGCGGCCAGGGCCATGAGCAATACGGTGTAATCGGCTCCACAGAAAAGCGCATGCATTGAGGAGCCCGTCATGAAACAGCCAGCCCGATCCCTTTCACGCCTTGCACCCCAGGGACTGTGGCGGGGCAGGATCAAAGCCCTGCTTGCCACCCTGATGATCTCCGTCTTTGTCTTCTACGGATTTCTGGCCATGGACGTGAGCAGGACGCTGCTGTCTTCAATAGGAAGCGATCGCGTAATGGCCGACTCCATTCGCGTGCGGGAGATGGCAGAGGCCGGCGTGGCGCTGGATAAAATACCGGCAACTACGGTCAGCCCGGCCTGGATGACGCTCATGGCCTCGGCCACGTCCGGTCGTTATACCTATGGCCGCGATTCGGTCTGGGATACGGAAATGTATTACGTGTCCATGCCGTCCAGTCACAGGATCATCCTCTCGGCGCATATGGCGCTTGGCGGGCTTTGCATGGCGCTCGGCGTGTTCCAGTTCTGGCCGGCATTCCGCCGCAGGCGGCCCCTGCTGCATCGGCGCATGGGCATGGTGTATGCCGTCAGTGCGCAGGTGTCCATGCTGTTTGCCTTCGGTTATTTGCTGCTGACGCCGGTCGCCAGTATTTATTCCACGCTGGTTTTTGCCGTGGGCTTGTGGATTCTGGCGATCAGCGTGACCGTTTCCCTGTGGATGTCGATCTACCACATCCTGCGTCGTGAAATTGCCCAGCATCAGGTCTGGATGGCGATGAACTTTGGTTTTTTGCTCACCGCCCCCTTGCTGCGTTATGACTGGATCCTGATGGGCATGGCGTTTCCCGCGCTCAGCCAGGGCGAGGTCAATCTTTCGGTGATGGTGTTCCTGATTCCGCAGTCCTTTCTGGTGGGCTACGGATTGCTGTGCATGAACCGCTGGTTGCAGAAGGACAGGCGCGAAGCGCAGACGCTTCCCGTAACGGCGCGCATGCGTCAATGGTTTCCCTTGTGGAGTCCGGTAGTGCTGCTGATGTTGCTGGGTGCCGCCGTGAGCACGGTCCGGTATTTCTGGCTGACGCCCGGCATGGCGGCTTCAGCGCTGGCGCAGGCGCTGGTGCCGGCCGGCGTGGTGGCGCTTGATACGCAACTGCTGGCGCCGGCTGTGGTGGCGAGGGCCTTGTTCACGCTTTCAGCCTTGCTGGTTTTTGCCGCTGCCGCCGGCTTCCTGTTTACTGCCTTTCGCACGGAGCACACGGATGCGCGTCAGCTGGCCCGTATGAAAACACTGGGGCTGGTCATGGCGCTGGCGGGCGTGATCAATGCGCTGGTGCAACTGCACTGGGGGTACGCACTGGGAGCTCCCAGCCATGCCCGGCTTTCCGGTGGAACCTTCTATGTGCTGAATGGCCTGATTCTGCTGCCCTTTGCCATCGCCTCGGGCTGGGCGGCACTGACCGGCCGGCACGCACTGCTGCGCGAGTGGGTGATTTTCACGGCACTGGCGGCGATGGCCACACCATCCTTTTACAGTTCGCTGGTCATGCTCAAGCTGGTCGGGATTCCGGCGGTGTATGTGGCGGCCGGTCATGGCTATATGCTGGCAGCAAGCAGCGGCAGCATTGCCTTGCTGCTGGGCTTTGGCTACAGCGCCTATGGCAGTGCCACGCGCGCAAAAGTGCCCGCCTGAGCCTGCATCATGCAGGCATGAACAAGGAAAACCACATGCCGAAACCCGCTGCCGCCGTGATGACGTTTCCGATCCAGCTTGTGGAACTGGCCGAGTCGCTGGCGCGCGCGCGGCAGGGTGATGTGGCGCAGGTTTATGCGCGCATCGGCATTACGCAGGAAGACCTGCAGCGGACCGATGCCAGTATCAGCCTGGCGCAATTCGAAGCCCTGATGCATCTCATGCAGGACTATCTGCTGCCCGGAGAGCCGCGCTCGATACAGGTATTGCGCCATATGCCGGTAACGGCGCAGGGCCTGGTCGGAATGGCGGCGATGACGGCCGACACGCTGGGCGATGCGCTGGATATCGGCTTGCGTTATTTTTCGCTGATTCTTCCCTTTATCGAGTTGTATCGAGAAAACGTGGGCAACCGCACGCATGTGCATGTCCGCAGCCATCATGATTTTGGTTCGCCCTATAACGAAATCATCATGGAGGTTCTGGTTGGCGGTTTTGCCAAGATGGAGTTTTTTGCCCGTGGTACAGAGGATGCCCGAACCCGCTCCTGGCCGGGCGGCATGGAGGTGCAGCTGACGCATGAAAGCAGCGAGGACGCCGAAGCCTTTCGTGCCTACTTTCACATGCCCGTGCAGTTTGGCTGCGCCGAAAACCAGTTTGTTTTTTCCCGTGAAACCCTGAGCCAGCCCTTGTTGACGCGAAATCGCGCCACACGCATCGCCATTGAGGCCCTGCTGGAGCAGCGCCTGCATGCCCTGCCACAGCAGAATGCCTTGACGCAGCGTGTGCGACGCCAGCTCAGTGTTTCCATGGCGCAGGGAAAGTTGCCGGGGGCCGCCGAGCTTGCCGCCAATCTGGCCATGTCCTCGCGCACACTCAGTCGCCGGCTCAGCGAAGAAGGCAGCAGCCTGCCGGCACTGATGGAAGATGTGCGCATTGAGCGCGCTGAAATGCTCCTGATCGGCAGTGACATGGCGCTTGCCAGAATTGCGCGGCAAGTCGGCTATAGCGATCTTTCCACTTTTTCCCGGGCCTTCAAGCGCGTCAAGGGGCGGCCGCCGAGCACCTTGCGCAACCATCCGGATATTTAGGCGGGACCGTCTTTCAGGGAGGCCCCCGCTGTTATGATGGGTGGGTTGCCTCTATTGCACGCGCTTGTCTGAAACGGAAGGAACTCATGAGCCAGCTTGAAAAAATTGCCGAAAATATCTGGGTGGCGGCGGCCCCCCACAGTTTTATGGGCCTGCATGTGGGCACAAGAATGACCGTCATACGTCTCTCGTCCGGTGCGATGCTCTTGCACTCACCGGTGCCCCTGAATGCTGCGCTGAGCGCCGAGATCAATGCGCTGGGCACGGTGAAGCACATTGTCTGCCCCAACCTTTTTCATCATATTTATGCAGGCGAGGCGCTTGCTGCCTGGCCGCAGGCAAAACTGCACGGACCTAAGAAGCTGCAGAAAAAACGCCAGGATTTACGCTTTGATGCGGTGCTCTCGGATGTGCCTGATCGCGACTGGCAGGGCGATCTGCTGCCCGTCACCATTGCGGGCAGCTTGCTGAATGAAACCGTGCTTTATCATGTGCCGTCGCAAACACTGGTTACCTCCGATCTTGTGGAAAATTTCAAACAGCATCCGCACTGGCTGACGCGCACTTACCTTCGCTTGAACGGCATGCTCGGCAAGATCACCTGGCCACCGGTGATGCGCATCGTGTATGTGAATCGTCGTGCGGCTCGCACAGACATCGAGCGCATTCTGGCCTTGCCGTTTGAGCGCATCATCATTGCGCACGGCGACATCATCCGCAGCAATGCGCGCGAGACCTTGCGCAAAGGGCTTGAGTGGCTGTGATGCGGTTGTTTTCCACGGTGATTGTTTTCAGGCGGAGTGAGTATTCGTGATTATCCCGCCCGACTTGCTGGAAGCCGCGACGCTGAACCGGCTGATTGAAGACTTTGTCACCCGTGATGGCACCGACAATGGCGATGACACTCCGCTCGATCGCCGGGTATTGAGGGTGCGCCGTGCGCTGGATAAGGGCGAGGCCGTGATCGTGTTTGATCCCCTCAGCGAGCAATGCCGCCTGATGCTCAAGCATGATGTGCCGCGCGAGCTTCTGGATGAAATGAAGTCGTAGATCCGGGGCGGGCGAGCTCATGCTGGCGCTTCTGTTGTGTGGCCACTGGCTTCCGCGTGTTTAAAAAATACATAAAAAAAGCCCGCATCATGCGGGCTTTTTTTATGCCGTGAAGAGCACTGGCGGACTGATGACTGAAGCACGATCCCTTACGCCTTACGCCTTATGCCTTGTGCACTGGCGTTTCTGTCATCAGCGTACTGTCCCAGTAGGCCGGTTTCGGCGGCAGCGTGGTGACGCCGGGCCTGGCGCGCATGTGCAGGGCCAGCAGGCGGCTCCACAGGCCGAGAAAATGTTCGAACACATGTTCTCCGTCCACCAGGTGCCGGTCCATCGACATGCCGCGCAGCAGCCACTGCGTCAGTGTCATGAGCTGGCGCACATTGTCGTCCGCAGAAAGCGGTTCGAAATAATGTTCTGCCGCTACCGAGAGGGTGCCGTAGCCGGTGGTCCAGAGTTTGTGCATCGCCGCTGTCAGTTGTTCGTCATGCGTACTGGCAATCATCAGCTCCAGCAGCACGGTGCTTTCGCGCGTCCCGAAGACTTCCTTCCAGCTGATCATGATGATGTCGCGCAACCGGTCTTCGGATTCGTCCACGCTTTTGATGGCATGGCCAAGACGGACATAAAGCTGTCGGATGAGTTGCTCGGCCGCCGCCGCGATCAGGGCATCCTTGGACGGAAAGTGGTGCACCGGAGCCCCGCGCGAGACTTGTGCTTTTTCCACGATCTTGCTGATGGTGGTGGCGGCATAACCGTCACTGGCCAGGCAGTCCAGCGTGGCTTCGACGAGGCGCAAACGCATGGCTTCGCTGCGCTCGGTCTGGGTGCGGCGGCTGCTGTTCGGATGCGTGACGGGTTCACTCATTTCAGGTGGACTCATGGTGGCTTCAGGCCCGGGGCTGGCGGGGGTGCCGGGCCCAGGGTCTGAAGGGTAATTTTTTATGCCGGGTTCGGGCATCGTCTGTACAGGGCTTTTTTCTTTTTTATCAATGCCTTGCCGTTACTTTCCCGGGACCGGTCAGTCCCTGTTGCCGGAATTGCCGGCCTTGCCGGCTTGCACTTGCCCTGACTCGCTGGTATCTAACATGCCGTACGACCATATTGTAAGTTGCGGCGGCGAGCAAGCTGTCCCAACAAGCCCCACACCCGTAGCCGGAGAGAAGTAGATGAGCGCCCCCACACCCGTCGCCCCGATGATGCCCCGCACCCTGTTCAATGAAGACCACGAAGCCTTCCGCAAGACCGTGCGCCGCTTTTTTGAAGAAGAAATCGCTCCTCACCACGAGCGCTGGGAAGAGCAGCAGCACATTGATCGCCATCTCTGGAACAAGGCCGGCGAGCTCGGCATGCTGTGCGCCACCATGCCGGAAGAATACGGCGGAGCCGGTGTTGATCGTCTCTACAGCGTCATCCTGATGGAAGAGCAGGCCCGCGCCGGTGATTCGGCGTCGGGTTTTGCCCTGCATTCCGACATCGTTGCCAATTACATCAATAATTTCGGTACCGAAGCGCAGAAGCTGGAGTGGCTGCCCAAAATGGCCACTGGCGAAGCCATTGGCGCCATCGCCATGACCGAGCCGGGTACCGGCTCCGACTTGCAGAGCATCAAGGCCACGGCAAAGCTTGATGGCGATGATTACATCGTCAACGGCTCCAAGATTTTCATCACCAATGGCTATCTTTGCGATGTTGCCGTGGTGGTCGTGAAAACCGGTGATGCCGAAAAAGGCTCGCAGAATGTTTCGCTGCTGATCATGGATGCCAAGATGCCCGGTTTCACCAAGGGCCGTCCGCTGAAGAAAGTCGGCATGCGTGGACAGGACACCTGCGAGCTGTTTTTTGACAATGTGCGTGTGCCGAAAGCCAATCTGCTCGGCATGGAAGGCATGGGCTTCATCATGCTGATGAAGGAACTGGCCTGGGAACGCATGATGATCGGCATCATGTGTGTATCCGGTGCCGAATTCGCGCTGGCCACCACCGTGGATTACGTGAAGCTGCGCAAGGTATTCGGCAAGCCCGTGTCGGCTTACCAGAACACCCGTTTCAAGCTGGCGGAAATGCGTTCGGAAATCCAGATTGCCCGTGTCTTTGTCGATCGCTGCATTGAGCAGGTCATCAAGGGCGAGCTCAGCATCGAAGCCGCCTGTGCCGCCAAATACTGGGTGTCCGATCTGCTCAGCAAGGTCGTGGACGAGTGCGTGCAGCTGCACGGCGGCTATGGCTACATGATGGAGTATCCGATTGCGCGTGCGTATATCGATACCCGTGCCAACCGCATCTACGGCGGCACCAATGAAATCATGAAGGAACTGATTTCACGTTCCATCTGATGCGGGTACGTCAGCCATAAAAAAACCGGAGCCTCTGCTCCGGTTTTTTTATGGAGTAAATCTGATTTTAAAAGTGGAGATGGATCCTCTTCACGGCTGCTCCCGGGCAGATGCATGAGTCCGACAAACACCGGCTTTCTTACGGGTTACACTCACCCTGCTTTCCTGAAGAGTATGCGTGAATGCCCCATCACTATCCCCTGATTGCCGCCATTTCCATCGGCTTTGTGCTGGCTCTGGTTTTTGGTGCCCTGGCCTTGCGCCTGCGCATGTCGCCGCTGGTGGGATATCTGCTGGCCGGCGTTTTTGTGGGACCGTTTACGCCGGGCTTTGTCGCAGATGCCCGTCTTGCCCAGGAGCTTTCGGAGATCGGCGTGATCCTGCTGATGTTCGGTGTCGGCCTGCATTTTTCATTCAAGGACCTGTTGTCGGTAAAGCACATCGCGATTCCGGGCGCCCTCGTGCAGATTGCAGTTGCCACTCTGCTGGGCATGGGGCTGGCAGCAGCCATGGGCTGGCCCGCTGGCAGTGGCCTTGTGTTTGGCCTGGCCTTGTCGGTGGCCAGTACGGTGGTGCTGTTGCGCGCGCTGGAGCAGCGCAATCTGGTGGAAAGCCGGCGCGGGCGCATTGCGGTTGGCTGGCTGATTGTCGAGGATCTGGTCATGGTGCTGGCGCTGGTGTTGTTGCCTGCACTGGCCGGGCCGCTGGGCGGGAATGCCGCTGCCGGGCACAGCGAAACGTTCTGGATGGATTTGCTGCTGACGCTGGGCAAGGTGGCGGCGTTTGTCGTGCTGATGATTTACGGCGGCACGCGCTTTATTCCCTGGATGCTGGAACGCGTGGCGGGTTCAGGCTCGCGCGAGCTGTTTACGCTGGCGGTGCTGGCCATCGCCATGGGCGTAGCCTTTGGTTCGGCGGCCCTGTTCGGCGTGTCCTTTGCGCTGGGGGCTTTTTTTGCGGGCATGGTGCTGAATGAATCCGAATTCAGTCACAAGGCGGCGGAAGATTCCCTGCCCATGCGTGATGCCTTTGCCGTGCTGTTTTTTGTCTCGGTCGGCATGCTGTTCAATCCCGCGATCCTGCTCAGTGATCCGCTGCCGGTGCTTGGTGTTTTCCTCGTGATCGTTGCGGGAAAGTCGCTGGCTGCTTTTGTCATCGTGCTCGCCTTCCGGCATCCGCTCAGTACGGCCCTGACGATTTCTGCCAGCCTGGCACAGATAGGCGAGTTCTCTTTCATTCTGGCCGGGCTGGGTCTCACGCTGGGGCTGTTGCCGCCGCAGGGGCATGATCTGGTGCTGGCCGGTGCCATTCTTTCCATTCTCGTCAATCCGTTGCTGTTTATGGCGATAGACCGCTTGCAGCCCTGGCTGGACCGGCGCGAGGGCAGCAAGGATGCGACCCTGCATGAAGCCGCCAGTGAGCCGGTGACATTGCAGGGACATGTGATTCTGGTCGGCTATGGCCGTGTCGGCAGCCGGGTTGGCGCCGGCCTGATCGAAGCCGGTGTGCCGTTGCTGGTGGTTGAGTACAGCCGTGATCGCGTGCATGAGTTGCAGCGACAGGGCCTGCATGCCGTTCTCGGCAATGCGGCCGGCAAGGAGGTGCTGGCACTGACCTGTGTGGCTGCGGCGAGCTGCCTGCTGATTGCCATTCCCGATGCCATTGAAGCGGGCCAGATCATCGGGCATGCGCGCCGTAAAAATACCAGCCTGAGAATCATTGCGCGCGCACACTCGGACGCGGAAGTGGACTATCTTCGCCAGCATGGTGCTGATCTTGTGATCATGGGTGAGCGCGAAATTGCCCGTGGCATGCTGGCGCATATGCAGCAGGCAGAATCTGTGGCCTGAGCAACAATCCGCAAAGGAGAATGTCATGTCCGGGCCGACCCGTACTGAAAAGGATGCAATGGGACCGGTGGAAGTGCCGGCTGACCATCTCTGGGGCGCGCAAACGCAGCGCTCCCTGCATTTCTTTCCGATTGGCGTGAGCCGTTTCCGCTGGGAGCGGCCGGTGATCCGCGCTTTCGGCATTCTGAAAAAATGCGCGGCGCTGGCCAATGGCGAACTTGGCGAGTTAGCTCCCGAGAAAGTGCAGCTGATTGTGGCGGCGGCGCAGGAAGTGATCGACGGGCGCTGGGACGACGAATTTCCGCTGGTGGTGTTCCAGACCGGCTCCGGCACGCAAAGCAACATGAATGCGAATGAAGTCATTGCGAATCGTGCCATCCAGCTGGCGGGCGGTGTGATCGGCACAAAGAATCCCGTACATCCCAATGACGATGTGAACTGCGGCCAGTCCTCCAATGATGCCTTTCCGGCGGTCATGCATATCGCCACGGCGACCTTGCTGGTCGAGGCCCTGCTGCCGGCAGTCAGTCGCCTGCGCGATACCTTCGCGAAAAAATCCCGCGCGTATAAAAACGTGGTCATGGTCGGGCGTACGCATCTGCAGGACGCGACGCCGATCACGCTGGGACAGGTCATGTCGGGCTGGGTAGCGCAGCTGGAGCTGTGTCTTGCCGGTATTCATCGCGTGTTGCCGGATGTGTGCGAGCTGGCCACGGGAGGCACGGCAGTGGGCACCGGCCTGAATTCGCATCCAGGGTTTGGTGGTGCCATTGCTGCGCAGGTTTCGCATTGCACCGGTCATGTGTTTGTTTCGGCTCCCAACAAGTTTGCGGCACTGTCGGCGCATGACGGCATGGTGAATGTGAGCGCCGCTTTGCGCACGCTTGCCGGGGCTCTGATGAAAATTGCCAATGACGTGCGCTGGTACGCCAGCGGCCCGCGAGCCGGCATTGGTGAGATCACGATTCCGGAAAACGAGCCGGGTTCCTCCATCATGCCGGGCAAGATCAACCCCACGCAGTGCGAAGCCATGACCATGGTCGCCGTGCAGGTATTCGGCAATGATCATGCGGTGGCGTTTGCGGGCTCGCAGGGAAATTTCCAGCTCAATGTGTTCAAGCCGGTTATGCTGCATAACGTGCTCGAATCCATTCGCCTGCTCAGCGATGCCTGTGCTGCCTTTGATGAACATTGTGCGCAAGGCATTGAACCGAACCTGCCGCGCATCAAGGCGCATCTGGATGATTCCCTGATGCTGGTGACAGCACTGAATCCGCATATCGGCTATGAGAAGTCCGCCGAAATTGCCCTCAAGGCCTATCGCGACAACAGCTCGCTGAAAGCCGCTGCACTGGCGCTGGCTTATGTGAGCGAGGCGGAGTTTGACGCCTGGGTGCGTCCGCAGGACATGCTGGGGCCGGACAGAAAATAGGGGATGCCCGTCATGAAAAAGCCGCCCTCAGGCGGCTTTTTCATGGGCGCCTGTCGCCACCGGTAAAATATCCGGTCGTCTGGCATAACGCTGCGCCAGCGCCGAGCAGGCAATGAGCTGCAGCTGGTGATAAAACATGACGGGCAGCACGATCAGACCGAGGCCGGGATGTGCGCCGAATAATACTTTCGCCATGGGGATGCCGGCTGCCAGGGTTTTTTTCGAGCCACAGAAAACAGCCACAATTTCATCTTCGGTGGTGAACTTCAGCGCACGTGCTGTTTGCCAGGTGAGGAACAGCACGACGGTGAGGATGCTGGCAGCACCGGCCAGTGTCAGCAGCAGGATGCTGACGCCGTAATTGCTCCACAGTCCGGCGGCTACCGAATCACAAAAGGAACTGAAGACCAGCAGCAGGATGATGCTGCGGTCCATCAGGCTGGTGGTTTTCTTGTGGCGGGCCAGCCATTTTCCGAGAACGGGGTGCAGCAACTGCCCCAGCACAAAGGGCAGCAGCAAGAGGGTGGCGATACTGGTCACGGCCTGGCCAAAAGGCAGCGCGGCGCCGCTCGTGGTTGCCATCAGGCTGACCAGCAGCGGCGTCAGCACGATGCCGATCAGGCTGGAAAGCGTGGCGTTGAAAATGGCGGCGGGTACATTTCCGCGCGCCAGGCCGGTCATGGCCACGGATGAGGTAATGGTCGAGGGCAAAACGCAGAGATAGAAAAAGCCCAGCAGCAGCATGGGTGGCAGCCAGTGCCCGAGGGTGAATCTGAAAACAATGAAGAGCAGCGGAAAGAGGACGAAGGTGAACAGCTGCACCACGATATGCAGGCGCCAGTTTTTCAGGCCGGCGCGCAGCTGCCCGGTGGGAATGCCCATGCCGTGCAGGAAGAAAACAAGCGCCACGCCGGCATTGAGGAAGTGATCAATATGCAGCATGCCACCGCTCTTGCCGATGTCGGGAAAAAAGGAAGCGATGATCACGGCCGTTATCATGCCGCGCAGGAACCAGTCGTTGAGAAGTGCTTTTAATCCCGTCACGGTGTTGTCTCGTTAAAAATAATCACGCCCGCGCGGACATTGGCGGGGGCCTGATTTTGTCATGGCTGGTTTGTTTTCAGGGAGGGATCGTGCAATCGTTTGGTTCCTTGCCTAGAACAAAACGATTGCGCCCGGCAGCCCTGCCGGCGATCAGGGCGCCAGCAATGATCAGCGCAAATAAAACCCCGAGCGCATTCCAGTTGCCGGTGGCCTCATGCACCACTCCGACCAGCAAGGGCCCCAGCGATGCAACGCTGTAGCCGATGCCCTGCACCATGCCTGAGAGCCGTGCTGCAGTGACGGCATCCGGTGAGCGCAGCACGATAAAGGCCAGCGCCATGCCGAAGCCGCCGCCCTGGCCCAGACCCAGAATCACGACCCACCACCACAGCGTGGTCACCGGCGCGAACAGGCAACCCATGAGGCCGCTGAAGGTCAGCAGCAGCATGGCCATGGCCATGGCGCTTTGGTCGCGCTGGCGCGAGGCCAGCCAGGGAGCCGCGAGCGATGACAGTACCTGCATCATGACCGAGACGGAAAGATACAGCCCTGAAAGCAGAGGGGTGACGCCGCGATCCTGCAGGATCGCTGGAAGCCAGCCAAACACGCAGTAGGCCAGTGCAGACTGCAGCCCCATGAACAGGGTCACCTGCCATGCCAGCCGGTCATGCCACAGCGAGGCATCGGCATGAGCCGTGGCCACGAGGTGCGTTGTGGCGTGCCGTTGCTGTGGCCACCAGACCAGCGCCGCGATGAGGGCAGGCAGGGCCCAGAAGGCCAGCGCAGGTCGCCAGTCGTAGAAAAAGTCACGCAGCGGAACCGTCAGGCCAGCCGCTGCGGCAGCGCCGGTGCAAAGCGCCATGGAGTAGATGCCGGTGACCATGCCGGCTTTTTCCGGAAAGTCACGTTTCACCATGCCGGGCAACAGCACGCCGATGATGCCGATAGCGGCGCCCGCGACGAGGGTGCCGGCAAAAAGCCCGGACGCTCCGCCCAGCGAACGCAGCACGATGCCGGCTGCCAGCAGCAGAAGCACGCCCAGTACGGTTTTTTCACTGCCAAAGCGCTGTGCCAGTCGCGGCGCCAGCGGGGCAAACAGGCCGAGACATAAAATCGGCAGGGTGGTGAGCAGGCCGGCGGTGCTGGCCGAGAGTCCCATGGCGCCCTGCACGGCCCGCAGCAGCGGCGCCAGGCTGGTCAGTGCCGGCCGCAGATTGAGGGCCACCAGGATCAGGGCGAACAGCAGCCACCGCTGGGGCCGGGCGGATGCCTTGGCCGCAGTGCGAGGCCGGGTGTTATTGGCAGGGCTGTACGGTGCTTGTGGCGTGTTCATGGAGGCTGGTGTGGTAAGTGGAGGCTTACTCTGCCGTGACTTCTGCTTGAAAAAAAGCCGTTTGGCGTTGCCTGGCCCGAGGGAGTGCCGTAAAGTCCGGCACCTTATTTTCAGTTATCCTTCTGTCATACCTGTTAGCCGTTAGCGGATTAAAGAACCATGAGCATTGATCTGAACCACCTGTCCATTCGGGAACTGGAAGTCCTGATCGAGAGCGCCAATGCGCTGATCGAAACCAAGCGTGCTGAAGCGCGCGTGAACGCCAAGGCCGAAATCGAGAAGATCGCGGCGGATGCCGGCGTCAGTGTCGAGGAGCTGCTGGGCCTCGGCACGGGCAAGGCGAAGAAGGCTGGTGGCGTGAAAAAACCGGTGGCGGACAAGTACCGCAACCCCAAGGATCACACCCAGACCTGGTCCGGCCGTGGCAAGCGTCCGCGCTGGCTGCAGGAAATTCTGGACAAGGGCGGCAAGCTGGAAAACTTTCTGATCAAGTAATCGCCGCTTCAGTCTGTCACATAAAAAAGGCCGCTCAATGAGCGGCCTTTTTTATGTTTGTGACGTTTCAGAAATGAAAGTTGATGGCGGTGACATAGCGGGTGTCGTCAGGCTTTATGCCGAGCGGGGCATTACCGTCGTATTCATACTTTGCCCCCACCTTGAGATCAAGCTGCGTCGCGAGCTTGACCAGTACGGCGGCTTCGGCCGACAACAGATAATCAGATCCCTTTTCAAAGCTGGGCTGGTAGTAAATATTGAAGAGACCGCGCACCTGCTCGTTGATCTGGCGCTTGTAGGCGACATAGCTGTTCAGTCGCGAGTAGTGATCATCATGACCCGCCTGGTTTTCCCATTCATGCAGCACGCCTATGCCGGCATACACGGCACGTACATTGGGCGTGTAATCCAGGGTGAAGCGCATGCCGGCACCGAGCTGGGTGCGTGAATCCAGAGTCTGGAAATCATCCTGCTTGCCATCAATAAAGGCTTCGGCGGCAAGGCCGCGCTGGAATTCGTCGATAAAGCCTGCATGCGCCCAGCTGTTGTTTTCGATTTCCTGACTGCCGGCCTTGGCGCGGCTGTGCTCGACCAGTACGAACATGTCGGTTTCACGTGCACGGTAGTTGATGCGGCCGCCGACGGTGTAGTCCTGGCGTTCGGTATTGCCGCTGCGGCCATCAAGGGCTGCACGGACATTGCCATTGGCGCCCTGCTCCGGGGTGTTGATGGTTTCTGTCTCGATGCTTTGAAACGCAAGGGCCGTTACCGGCAGCGCCAGGGTAAGGCAGAGTACAAAACGTGAAAAAGCCATGGATCAGTAATCTCCTCAGGATTGGTGAAGGTAGCACGTGGCCCGGGCTCGCCTTTTAAGACCGCTGGCATTATAAAGAAGCGCGGCCGGCAGCGAGGCACTTATTTGTACTCCTGCTGATCAAGAGCTGATGAAAACCTTCAGGGGTTTTCTGAAAAAGCCACCGCCAGGCCGTTTTCTTTTGTTTCGAGGCTCCGATGACTGACGCTGTAGGGCGTGAGGTAAAAGCCGCTGCGCTGACCCCTTACTTTATCCTGGGACTTTTCCTGCTGGTGCTGGCATTGCTGGTGCGTGCGCCGGCCAGCCTTTTGCAAAAAGCCCTGCCTGCCAGCCTGCCGCTGACGGTCAGTGCCTGGGGCGGCAGCGTGTGGAATGGCCAGGCCGCATTCAGTCTTGCGCAAGACGCGGGTTATTTGCACTGGACGCTGCAGCCCCGGCGTTTACTGGCGGGTCGCCTCGCGGCTGACGTGCAGGCGCAGGGGGCGGTTGACCTGTCCGGTACGCTGGAGCTGGGGCGTCAGGCTTTCCGCGTGGAGGGCCTGCGTGGAGAACTGCCTTCGGCCTTGTTGCGCTCACTGTTGCCTCCCGGCTGGGAGTTGCCCGGTAATGTTCGTGCCGAAGCGCTGACCGTGGCGCGTGATGGCCGCCGCGCGGGGGCGTGGACCGCCGCGAGCGGACAGTTGCTGTGGGCCGGCGGCCCCATGCAGTACAACATGAACGGTCAGCCGCAGGGCGCGACATTGCCGCCACTGGTGGTGAATCTGCGTCTGGACGGTGATGCACTGGTGCTGACGCTGAGTGAAAAGGCCGGCAATCTGGGGCTTGCTACCGTGCATCTCGGCGCCGGTGGCCAGGTTGAAACACAGCTGCGCGAACGCTTGCTGCATTATTCACCGGGATACCATGGCAGTGGCGCTGCCCCTGATGCCGTGGTGGTGACGAGCCGGCAGGTGCTTTAGGCATTCCTGTCATGTCTTGTTGCGGCCGTCTGCCGGTCATTCAGGACGAATCATATGGCGTGATTCGGGATGCGCAGATACGTAAATCGTCATCGGCGATGATGACCTGCTGTGGCATCATCGCGAAAAAACATGAACAGCGTGGAGAGTGGTGTTGACAGTTTCGGGGGGCATGGCAGGACAGACGCAGCTGGTGGCGATTGCCGGCAGGGTCGTGCGCGTTGCCGCCGTTGCGTGGATGGCATGGGTGCTGGCAGGACTGGCCTGGCTCGCCAGTGGCCATAGCGGTGTGCCTTTGCCGGCACCGAAGATTGTGCGTCGGGCGGCACCGGCGGTCGATGTGTCGCGTCTGGCGGGCCTGAATCTGTTCGGCCAGCCGCCGGTGGCGACCGCCAGGGGCGAAGCGGCCAGTGCGCCGGATACCAGTTTGCAATTGCGCCTGACCGGCGTTCTCGTTAACAGCGATGCATCCCGATCCAGTGCCATCGTGGCCGAGCGTAATAATCCCGCGGCTGCGGCCAGGGTTTACCGCCTCAATGACGCCTTGCCGGGTGGCGCCACGCTGGCGGAAGTCTATGACGATCGCATCCTGATCAAGCGCGGTGATGGTGCCGGTGAAGTGCTGCGCTTTGAAAAGACCGGTTTGCTGGACGGTGGAACGCCTCCTGTGGCCGGCATCCCGGCGGGCAGTGAGGGCGGTGCCGGCGTGCGCAGCATGCTCGACAATGCCGTGCAGGCCATGGCCACGGCCCCTGAACAGTTCCTGCAGCAGATGGGATTGAAGCGCAGCTCGGCGGGCTATGAAATTACGGCAGATACGCCGGAGAATCTGCGCAATGCGGCGGGCCTGCAGGCCGGTGATCATCTTCTCAGTATTAATGGTCGGCGACTGGGTGATCCCGCGCGTGATCGTGATGTGTTGGCAACGCTGAAAAGCAGTGGTGCGGCCAAGGTGGAAATCCAGCGCGGCGGCCAGATTGTGACTCTTGAACGGAAATTCTAAGCAATGCCTTGTGTACGGAAAAGCAGCGTCATGAAATCGCGCGACCTGAAAACCAGTGTCCTGAAATCCTGTGCGGTACTGGGCCTTTTACTGGTGTTTTCCCTGCCGGCTCACGCCGCCAGGGCCAAGACCTGGAAGGTCAATCTCAAGGATGCCGATATCACTGCGCTGGTGAGTGAAGTTGCCGAAGTGACCGGAAAGAACTTCATTGTTGATCCGCGCGTGAAAGGCACCATCACGGTGATTTCCAGCAAGTCATTGAGCTCCAGTGAGCTCTACGAGCTGTTTCTCGGTGTGCTCAGTGTGAACGGTTTTGCCGCCGTGCCCGGCCAGAATGCGATCAAGATTGTGCCGGATGTGAATGCCAAGCAGTTTGCGGTGCCGGTTGATGTGAATTTCAGCCAGAAAGGCGATGCGCTGGTGACGCGGGTGATCCAGCTCGATAACACCAATGCGGTTGATCTGGTGCCGGTACTGCGTCCGATGATGCCGCAATTTGCCCATCTGGCCGCCGTTCCCAGTGCCAACTCGCTGGTGATCTCGGATCATGCCAACAATATTGAAGTGATCGCCAGACTGGTGGCGCAGCTCGATGGCACCGATGGTGATGGTGGTGAAGTCGAGGTGCTGGTGCTCAAGGAGTCGCGCGTCGATGACGTCGTCGCCATGCTGGAAAGCCTGACCAGTATCAGCGGTGCCGGTGCGGGCAGCGGTGGTGGTGGCAAGGAAGGCAAGCAGTTCAACCGTGTCCGTGTGGTCGCGGATGCCCGCAGCAATCGTCTTCTGCTCAAGGGCGATGCGGCAGGGCGCAAGCGTCTGCGCGAGCTCATCACCACACTGGATACGCCCAGTGAACGTCTGGGCGGCGTCAGGGTGTTCCGGCTCAAGCATGCTTCTGCCAAACAGGTGGCCGAGGTATTGCGGGGGCTGGTGACGGGCGACAGCAGTTCGCGCAGTGGCAGCTCTCCGATCATGCCGGCGTCCGGTGCAGCAGCATCGGCCACCAGTTCCAGTCCAACCTCTGTCAATGCCAATGGCGTCAGCCTGATTGCCGACGATTCGCTGAATGCGCTCGTCGTGCGTGCCGATCCTGCCATGATGAAAGAAGTCGCCAGTGTCATCGATCAACTGGACCAGCGTCGCTCACAGGTGCTGATCCAGGCGGCGATCGTCGAAGTCTCGGGCGACAACGCCAAGCAGCTCGGTGTGCAGTGGGCGGCGGGCGATGCCACCAAGGGCGTGGGCCTGATCAACTTCTCCACGGCAGGTGCCAGCATTGCCAGTATTGCCGTGGCAGCGGCGGCGAGTAACCCGGCCGCCGTGACGATCGGTGATGGCGCCAGTATCGGTATCGGCAAAACCGGAACCGACAGCAACGGCGACAAGACTTTTTATGGTGCCCTGATTCAGGCGCTGTCCACGGTGAGCAATGCCAACCTGCTGTCCACACCCAGCATCATGACCCTGGATAATCAGGAAGCCAAAATCGTGGTCGGCCAGAATGTGCCCTTCATTACCGGCACCAGTACCAGTTCCAGCTCCACGACGGCCAATCCCTTCCAGACCATCGAGCGTCAGGATGTGGGCATTACGCTGAAAGTGATTCCGCATATTGGCGAGGGCGGCACCATGCGCCTGGAAATCGAGCAGGAAGTGTCGGCGGTACTGCCGAGCACGAGTGGCATCAAGTCGGCCGACCTCATCACCAGCAAGCGTTCCATCAAAACCGTGGTGCTTGCCGACGATGGCCAGACCATCGTGCTGGGAGGCCTGATCCAGGACGACTATAAAAAGATCATCAGCAAGGTTCCCCTCTTGGGCGACATCCCGCTTCTCGGTTATCTTTTCCGCTCGACCAGCGAGAGCAAGACCAAGCAGAATCTGCTGGTTTTCCTGCAGCCGACGCTGCTGCGTGACAGTTCAAGCACGGTTGCGCTGAGCCAGCGTCAGTACGATGCCATGCGCACGCTGGATATGTCGGTCAGCAAGAAGGGTACAATTTCCCGTCTCCCCGAAAGGGTGGAGGCAATTTATCAGGGCTACCAGCCGCCGGTAACACCCGCGGCACCGGTGCCTGTGCCGGATGCCAAGACAGCGACGCCGGTCAGCCCCTGATGTTCAGTGTTATTTTTGAGACAAATGGAAGGTCGTCATCATGCTGAAACTGCAATTCCTGGATAACCGCCAGCCTTCCATGTGGCTGGTTGATCAGCGTCTTTCCATCGGCCGCGATAAAACCAATTCGCTGGTGATCAACGATGAAGGCGTAAGCGTATTTCATGCCGAGCTGCGCCAGGAAGACGGCAAGCTGTATATCTGGGATTCCGGCAGTGTTAACGGCACCTTCCTCAATGGCGAGAAAATCACCGGCAAGCGCGAAGTGCATGCCGGTGATGTCATCCGCTTTCACCTGATTGATGTGCAGATTGTTGACCCCTCCAAGGGGCCGGCCGTGCTGCCGGCAGCAGTGAAGCGCGAAGTGGACAAGCCGGCGCAGCCGCAGTGGCAGATCAAGGCCATGACCGGCACCACCTCCGGCAAGATGTATCTGGTTGATGGCACCAAGGTGATTGGCCGTGACCCTGGCTGCGACATCATGGTGACGGGTGCGCATGTGTCGCGCCGTCATGCCGAGCTGTCGCTGCGCAGTGGCCAGCTCTGGGTCAAGGATCTGGGGTCGTCGAACGGCTCGTTTGTGAATGGCAAGCGCAACGATGAAGTGGCGCTGAAGAACGGCGATGAAGTGAAGTTCGATGCCATGACCTTCAAGGTGGTCGGCCCGGCCGGCGCCGCAGCAGAAGAAAGCTTTGATGAAGCGGACATGACGCAGTTCCGCCCTGCGGTAGCGGCAAAACCCGTTGCACCGCCTCCGGCGCCTGCGCCAAAACCGGCGCCAGCCGCCGTGGCTGCGCCCCAGCCGGCACCGGCCCCTGTCATCCCCGCGCAGGCCCCTGTGGCTCCGCGGCAGGTTCCTGCTCCCGCTTCTGCTCCTGCTCCCGCAGCGGCTGCTCCCGCCAAAAGCGGTGGCGGACTGGGTCCGCTGGTGCTGATTGTGCTGGTGGTGCTGGCGGCGGTTGCCGGATTCTTTATTTTCAAATAAACCGCAAAGAAATCCGCACCATAAAAAACGGGGCCGCAAGGCCCCGTTTTTTACATCAGCAAAGACTGACCTTCAGACTCCGGATGCGTATCCGGGATGAATATCGAGATGGCATCAGAGGGCTGACCGGAATGTCAGCCGGTTTTACTTCTGCACTGCATGAAAAAATCCCGCCAGCCCTCCGGTTGAAAGTGTGAGTGCCTTCAACCGTTATTGGAGCTGACTTAACCGCTTTTCCTATTGCTGGCTTGTAGTTTGCGTCAGGCTGTTGGCCTGGGACGGATTGTAAAAATAGACACGGGCTGGGGGCTCGAGAAAACCACTCGCATTTGTGGCCGTCACCAGAATGCCACCGGTTGCCGCATAGGCATCACCGCCCCTCCAGAAAACATTTGCCGTGCCCAGTGCGCTGGAGGTCGGGAGAGTGCCGTTAATCGTGAGGCTGCCGGTGCTGCTGTCAAAGGTTTTCAGTTGGCTGCCGGAGAAGTCCGTCATGTAGGACGAGTTACTGACAAAGCTCAACTGCATGGGAAGTCCGGCAGTGCTTGCTGCAAAACTGCCCGGAATAACGAAACTTGCCAATTGCGCATTTGCAGCAAGCGCAACTGTCGCGCCGGCTTCATCAATGCTGCTGACCTGGCCTCCGACAAATGAGCTGCCGCTGTATTTTGCCTTGTACAGAACATGCCTGCCGCCGCCGAGGATAACCACCAGATCCCGCACAGTAGTGTCGTTCGTATCTACGGCGGTGGCGGCGCTGCCATTCTTGGCCACCATGGAAAGGTAGTTGTAGCTTGCGCCCAGCACTGAGACAAATACCTGGCTACTGCCAACGGAGGCATAGGCGACCGAGCCCGAGCCGGATGCCAGAGTGGTGGCGCTGTTGCCGCTCATGGGTATTGCCAGTAACTGCCAGGAGGAGCCGGGTCCTCCTGCGGTGGTGTAAACGTAGTAATTGCTGTTGTCACTTCCTGCCAGGGTCCAGCTGCCTGTGGTTCCTGCCACCGGCACAACCTGCCACGCGCCTGCAGAGTACGACACCATGGATAACTGGCTGCCATCCTGCAATAGCAGTGAAGTGTTATAGCCTGCCAGTCGTGTGGGCATGTTGCCGTTGCTTGCTCTCAGTAGTTGCAGCGTACTGCCGTCATCCCTGTAGAGGGCTCCCGAGCTGCTTGCCTCCACCCAGATGTTGGGCTGGGCTTGAATGCCGGAGTAGACATAACCCTTGTACGTGTAGCCGGAATTCTGGACTGTAGTGGCCGATAACGGGGTGGCGAGGTTGACTCTGGCCTCGCCATCGTCTGCCGTGCCGCAGCTGCCATCAGTGCCTGCGGTACGGATAATGACCTGTGCCGTTTCCGGCGCGCTGTTCGGGGTGTGCGAGTTGCTGATGGCGCAGGCAACAAGCCCGGTCGGTACGGTGGTTGCGCCGGGCTTGCTGCCGTTGGCCAGTAGCGGCAGTTCGTAGAGCGTGCCGGCCTGCACGTAGAGCAGATAGCCGGGTATCACATTGACGCTGCTGCCATTCTGTTGCGCCCCATAAAGCGTCCAGTTTGCGTCGATGGAGCTGCCGGGCGCGGAAACCACATACTCCACCGTGGGTGTGGAGGCATGCACCAGGGAAAGTCCGACCCTGTTGAGGCCTGCCCAGCGGTATACGGGCACGTAGTATCCCGTCGAGGGGTAAGTGGCGGTCGTGACTGTGTTGCCACTCCCGCTGCCACCGCCACAAGCGCTCAGGGCACTGGCCAATACAAGGACAAGGGCGCCGGACCGGATGGCGGCGCGCGCTGGAACAAGATGCATGGGTGATCCTTTTTTGGGGAATACGCGAACGAGGCGGAGGTTGGCGGCCGGATGGTAAGGAAGGCGGGGAAGAGCCGCAATGCGTAGAACCCGCAACTCCCCTGTGCCCGGGCTCATGAGCGGGTGAGCGCTACGGAATAAAGAGGAGATGGGGCTTTCTCGGGTCGCTCCGGTGGAGTCGCCGGGTGGCGTACCGCAGCCTCAGCTGTTTTCCAGTCTGAAGAAATTGCGGATGCTGGCCAGCAGGCGGGCATGCTGCTGCGCCTGGTCGACCGGTTGTTTTTCCTGCTGCACGGCCACCAGCTGCCGGTTGCGCTCGGTCAGGATGTTGGCAAAGACTTCGGCCAGTTCCGGCCGTGACTGCATGATGTGCTCGAAGCTTTTCTTGTCGATGCGGTAACACTCGGCATCCGTACGTGCCGATACCGTTGCGCGCCGCGGTTCGCCTGTCATCAATCCCATTTCACCAAAGACGTGTCCGGTTGGCAGCGTCGTCAGGAAGCGCCGTGGCTGGCCCTCGTTTTCAAACCACACATCGGCCTCGCCACTGATCAGGATATAGAGCCAGTGCGCGACGGCACCCTGGCGTGTCATGACATCGCCACGGGCAAACTGGGCGTAGGTGAGGGAACTGGCGAGGTGCGTGATTTCCTCGTCGCTCAGCCCGGCGAACAGCCCGATGCGGCGCAGGGTCTTCTGGCGCAGGGAGAGTTCTTTTTCCCGCGTCCGGCTGTCACGTTCGTCATTTTCACTGGTGAGGTTCACGTCAAGGCAGGGGTGCGCGAGCACATAACCCTGACGCTGCAATGCCGCGTAGATATGCACACGAATGGCGGAGTCGGTGGGATCGTCGAACTGCGGATTGGTCAGCCAGTAGCGCACGGCATACTGGGTGGCGCCTTCCTTGTAATCCATGACGATGCATTGCGGGGCGGGCTGGTGGCTGACATGAAGGATGTCGGCATCAATCAGGGCTTTTTCCACGGCGTTGATGACTTTTTGCGGGGCGACCTGATAGCTCACCGAAAAATGAATCCAGCGCCGCCATTGCGGTGTGTCGTCGCGACCGACGACCGTGAATTTGGCTTTCATCAACAGGCTGTTGGGCAGCACCACGATTTCGCCATTGCGAGTGCGCACGGCGGTATGGCGCCAGTGCACTTCAGTCACGCGGCCGCTGACGTCATCAACCCTGATCCAGTCGCCGATATGAATGGAGTTGTCGAGCTGCAGCGCGATGCCGCCAAGAATGTTGCCGAGCGTGTCCTGCATGGCGAAGGCGATGATGCCGGTGATCACCGCCGAGGTGGCCACCAGGCTGCCGAGATCGAGGCCGGCATAGCGCAGGCGCACGAGACCCCAGCCGATATAGGCCAGCACGATCAGGATGTCTTCGAGAATGCGTGGTGGCGTCAGGCCTGAGGCAGGCAGCAGGACGCGAAAGAGCAGGAGCCCGCTGAGGCGGATAAGCAGTACGCCGAGCACCAGACTGGCGATTTCATCCATGGCGCCGGCGCTTTGCGCATAGCCCAGCCACGCGGCCATGCCGGAGCCGAATATCAGCAGCAAGACAACGACGATAAAGATCAGGGTATTGCGCAGCAGGCTGGTTTCGGCACGGGCGCGCAGCAGCACGGGCAGCAACACCGCGGTGGCCAGCAAGGCATTCACATAGGACGGATGCCAGGCGGTGAGAAGATGCTGAAAAAAAGAAGCGGCGGCGGCATCCGGCATTGCGGTTCCTTGGCGAGAGAGCGTGCTGCTATTCTAGTCGCAGAAGTTGCTGGCGCAGAACCTTTAGGCCGCCTGCCCTGCTGAAATCCACCGGTGCTTGTTATCCTGAAATATCCGGCAGCTAGGGGCACTTCACGGGGACGGCTTGCTGTTGCTGCGTGCACGGCGGCGCTGCGTGCTTTGCTGCAGGCGTGCTTCGGTATGGCGATGACGGCCGATGCTGAAACCCTGAGGAGCCTCGGCGCCGTTTTGCCCTGTCGCGGCGGCGCCGGAAAATTCCAGCAAGGGAGCCTGCGGGGCGAGAGCCTCTCCCTCTGCGGCCAGCAGCGCCGAAATATGTCCTGATTGCGGCGAAGAAATGTCGACAAGAACCGTAGCGGTTTTTATGGAGGCCAGTCGCTGCCCGGCGCGGACTTCGTCACCGGCGCCAACATGCCATTGCACCAGGCGGACCTCTGCCGGCGTTTCGCCGGTGTCGGGCAGATGGAAAACATTCATGTGGTTTTCTCGCCGGTCGTTACAGTTTGCAGTGGCAGGCTCTGCCATAAAAAATCAGCCCGCGTATTGCCTGTCCAGCGTCTTGTTCAGGGCATCACGGAACGCGGTGTTGACGCCCAGTTGCTTCAGCGTCCAGTAATGGCCGGCAACGGCGCGGTTGACCAGCATGCTGTCAGCCGAGGGCTGGAACGCGGTCCAGTATTTAAAGGAATGGCGTGCCTGCCTGACGAAATCCTCATGCAGGGTAGTGAGCCCGAAATCAAAGGATGACTCGGAAAAAGGCTGCAGGATAAGGTCGATCCAGGGCGCATAGAAATCACCCGGGAGCTGCGGGGCATTCTCGGTATTGCGCACGCCCATGGCAATCAGTGCCAGCTCCAGTGCCGGCAAATCGTTATCCAGCGCGGCGCGAGTGGTTTTACGCAACGCTTCCACAATTTCCGGTTTGATGTGTTTTACGCAACCGTAGTCATAAATAATCAGCGAGCCATCGGTACGGAAGGCAAAGTTTCCCGGGTGGGGATCGCAATGCACGGCATGCAGGCCGTAGATTTGTGCGCCGATGGCATTGAAAAGGCGATGGCCGATCTCGTTGATGCTGTCTTGCGAGTAAGCCGGTGCCTGCACCTGACGGATGTCATCGCCCGGTTCGTAAGCCATGGTCAGTACACGGCGGCTGGTGTATTCCTCGAACACGCGGGGCACGACTATTTTCGGGTCAGTCGCATGAAAGGCTGCAAACTTGCGCACATTCTCCGCTTCTTTTACATAGTCGAGCTCGTCGTGCAGGCTGCGGCGTATTTCGCCGAAGATGTCGTCCAGCATGTTTTTATCAACACGCAGCACGCCGGCCAGTTTCAGTGCCATGCGCAAATGCTTGAGGTCGGACTCCACACATTGATCAATGCCGGGGTATTGCACCTTGATGACGACTTCTTCGCCGTCATGGGTGCGGGCCCGGTGTACCTGTCCAATGGAGGCAGCCGCAAAAGGCTGGCTGTCGATATGGGCAAAAATATCCGCGGCTTCACGGCCGAGCTCCATCCTGATCTGGCGCTCAATGACGGCAAACGGCATGGGGGGGGATTCTTTCTGCAGCTTGGCAAGGGCGTCGGCAATTTCCTTGGGAAAGACATCCTTGAACTGCGAGGCGATCTGGCCAACCTTCATCACGGCGCCTTTCATTTCGCCGAGGGTATTGGCGATTTGTTCACCGACCTGGGTGAAGAGCAGCTCGCGCTCGCGCAGGCGTTCTTCTTCACTCAGTGTGCCGAGCGCCCCCTTGATGCGGTTTTTGGCAAAATTACCGGCAATGCTGGCCGACATGCCGGCCAGTTTCATGAAGCGTTTGCCGGGGGTGGTGGCGCCGAATTTTTTATGATTGTCGTCGCTCATCGCGGTGCCTCGTTGGAAATGGCGTTGCGCCCGGAAAGGGCGGCGGTCAGTGCTGATGCGGGCGTTTTAACATGTCCTCCGGACGGGCAGGCCCTTTTTCCTTGATGCAGTGTCAACCCGTGGCGCGTGCGCAGCAAGGGGGTAATCGTTTGTTCTCTGTGGCGGGTGGGGCAGGAGGCGTCTGCCGCAAGGGTTTTCCGGAGCCACATGGCGGACAAAAAAAGCCCGGCGTGAGCCGGGCCAAAATCTCTCGGGGAGAGACACCATAAAGTCCTGGTGTGAGTGGCATTGCTGCCCTCAGGCCTGGCGGTTTTCTGCATCCAGGCTGAGGCGGCCGGCACCGAACACGGTAAAGGCGAGCAGGCCGCCGGCCATGGCGAAGTTCTTCATGAACATGATCTGTGTCATCTGGTCGGCCCCGGCGTGAAAAATGAAGGCGGACGCAATGCTGAACACCGCCAGCGCCAGTGCCACCAGGCGAACCTGAAAGCCGGCCAGCAAGGCAAGGCCGCCACCCAGCTCAAGCAGGATGACCAGCGGCAGCAAGGCCGCCGGCACTCCCATGGACTGCATGTATCCTGCGGTGCCGGCATAGCCGGTGATCTTGCCGTAACCGGCGATGATGAAAATGGCGGATGCGCATGCACGCGCTGCCAGAATCAGCACGCTGTTGATGGAGGGAGTGGCGACAATGTCGGCGACTTTCTGATTGATGTTGCGGAAAAATTCCATGGTGTATCTCCTTGCTCGGGTGTGACTCCCGCCTGCACGGGAGTGATGACATCAGGGTTGTGCGGACCAGTTATCCGTCGCCTCACAGAATGCGGGAGTAATCCGCAAAGGCAGGGCGCGGGCTGCGCGGGAACAGTTTGCTGGCATCGCCATAGCCAAGATTCACGAGGAAGTTGGATTTGACCGCCGTGCCGGCAAAGAACTCCTGGTCGACGCCGGCATTGTCAAAGCCGGACATGGGGCCGGTGTCGAGTCCGAGGGCGCGTGCCGCCATGATCAGGTAAGCCCCCTGCAGCGTTCCATTGCGCAGTGCCGTGATGTTGATCAGTTCCTCGTTGCCCACATACCAGGCGCGGGCATCGGCATGCGGAAAAAAGGTCGGCAGCTTTTCATAGAACTCATAGTCGGCGGCGACAATCACCGTTGCCGGAGCGGCCATGGTCTTGTCGACATTGCCGGGGGCCAGATGCGGGCGCAGGCGTTCCTTGGCTTCGGCGCTTTTGACAAAAACAAAGCGGGCAGGCTGTGCGTTGACAGCGGTCGGGCCCATGACAGCCAGTTCATACAGCTGCTTCAGTTGTGCATCCGTGACGGGTTTGTCCAGCCAGCCGTTATGCGTGCGGGCTTCGAGAAAAAGCTGGTTCAGGGCGTTATCGTTAAGGGCCGTGTTCATGATGAATCTCCGTGTGTTCAGTGAGGTATCAGGTGTTGCTGAAAATGATCGGTAAAGCTTTTTAAAAACTCAGGGCAAATCAAACAGCAGGAACTCGCTGTCGGTATGCGCGCGTATCGACAGGATTTTTTCCTGCGTGATGTCGACGCCGTCACCGGCCTGCACAATGGTGTCGTTGATAATCGCTTCTCCGCGGACCTGCTGCAGCCAGACGGTTGCGCCGAGCACCATGTGCTGAACTTCTGCGCCGGCTGCAAGGCGGCCGCGCCAGATGCGGGCATCCTGGCGGATCAGCAGCGAGCCACGGGCGCCGTCGGGCGAGACCACCAGTTGCAGGCCGTCCACCTCGGCAAAGGTTTTCTGCTGGTAGCCGGGTTCGGTGTTTTTCACGTTCGGATGCAGCCAGATCTGCAACAGCTCCAGCGCGTCGCCATCACGGTTGTACTCACTGTGCGTGACGCCGGTGCCTGCACTCATGAGCTGGAAGTCGCCGGCCGGCACGCGGGCTTCGTTGCCCATGCTGTCGCGGTGGCTGACGGCGCCGCGCAGGACATAGGTCAGGATTTCCATGTTGTCGTGGGGGTGTGCCGGAAACCCGGTACGCGGCGCCACGATGTCCTGGTTGATCACGCGCAGCACCGAGGCGCCCATGTGGCGCGGGTCGTGGTAGGAGGAGAAGGAAAACGTGTGCCAGGTATCCAGCCAGCCGAAACTGGCGTGGCCGCGGTCTTCGCTTTTGCGCAGCTTGATCATGGTTTTCTCCGGTGCCGGGGGATGACCCGTTCGATGAAGCAAGACTAGTATTGTTCCCTGGGGATGATTAGTCGGTCTCTTGGGAATAGACTGTTCCTGCAGGCGAGATAATAGTTCGCCAATGGAAGGGCGGGGGTGCTATGGATCTCAACGATGTGGCCGTATTTGAAAAGGTGGTGAGCGAGGGCAGCCTGACGGCGGCGGCGGCCCGTCTGGGACAGCCCAAATCCTCGGTGAGCCGCGCGCTCAGCCGGCTGGAGGCTGATCTTGGCGTGCGCTTGCTGCAGCGCACCACGCGCAAGCTGCACCTCACCGAGGTTGGCCAGGTCTTTTTTGAGCGCGCGCGCCGGGTTCTGGCCGAGCTGCGTGATGCCGAGCAGGCAGTGACGCACATGCAGGACAGCCCGCGCGGCAACCTGCGCATCACCATGCCGGTGGAGCTGGGCATGAAGTTCATGGGGCGTGTGGTGGCGGAGTTCATGCAGCGCTATCCGGAGGTCAGCATCGAGGTCGAGTTGTCCGGACGCATGGTGAATCTGGTGGAGGAGGGTTTTGATCTGGCCCTGCGTATCGGCGAGTTTCAGGATTCTTCACTGGTGGCGCGCCGGCTCGGAAACCTGTCGGCACACTTTTATGCGAGCCCGTCGTATATCGGCCGTCATGGCGCCCCGAAAAAGCCGGAGGATATTGCCGCGCACGAGGTCATTCTGTTCATGCAGCCGAAGGAAAACACCTTTCAGGTATTCAGGAGCTCTGCACGCACGGGCAGTCAGGGCGAGGGCTGCAAGCTGACTGTGAGCGGACGCCTCACGGTCAACAACAGCAGCATGGCCTGTGATGCCGCCATCAGCGGCATGGGCATTGCGCTGATGCCGGCTTTTCTTTGTGCCGATGCGCTGGCGGCCGGTTTGCTTCTGCCGGTGCTGCCGGAATACCGGGTATGCAATGGCGGTCTTTATGCCATGTACCCGAGTCGTGAGCACATGCCCGTGGCCTTGCGTGCCTTTCTTGATTTTCTCGGTGAGCGCATGAACGAGCACCCCTGGTTCGAGTAAGTGACGCCCTGCTTTTAAAGAAGGTTTTTGTGCAGTGAACAGTATTTTTTTGGTGATGCGATAATGCCCGTCAGGTATTTGCGGAATATTTCCGGCAAGAAACGAACGTCGGCCTCAAACCGGCAGCTGGGTGCCGCCCTGGCTTTTGTGGCAGGTGCCACCAATGCCGGCGGTTTTCTGGCTGTGCAGCAATACACCTCGCACATGACCGGTATCGTCTCCGCCATGGCCGACAATATCGTGCTCGGCCAGTTCACGCTGGTGCTGGCGGGGCTGGCGGCGGTGATCTGTTTTGCCGGCGGCGCCATGCTGTCGTCATGGCTGGTGAACTGGGCCCGGGGGCGGCACCTTCGCAGCGAGTTTGCCTTGCCGCTGTTGCTGGAGGCAGCATTGCTGATGGTGTTTGGTGTGCTGGGGACGCGGATCAACGAGCATGTGACGGTTTACGTGTCGGTGACGGTGCTCCTGCTCTGTTTCATCATGGGTTTGCAGAACGCCATCATTACCAAAGTGTCAAAAGCCGAAATCCGTACGACGCATGTCACCGGGCTGATTACGGATATCGGCATTGAGCTTGGGCGCCTGCTCTACTGGGCCAGGCGTGACGTGTCCCCCGAGACGGCCGCCGACAACAGCCAGCGCCTGCGCCTGCATGCGACACTGGTGCTGCTGTTCTTCATTGGCGCCGTGCTGGGTGCGTTCGGCTTCAAGCATGTCGGCTTTCAGGCCACGATTCCGCTGGCCCTGCTCCTGATGCTGTTGTCGATGATGCCGGTGCTGGATGATCTCATCATCAAGTTCAGATCATCCTGAGGCGTGTTTTTTCAGGCGCAGGCGGCTTGCTGCAGTGATTTCTCCGTGCAGGCCATTTGCAGAAAAGGCGTTGAACTGATCACCGGCAACGGATTTTTCTGCGGGTAGCCAAGGTAATAGCCCTGCAGGTTATCAATGCCGAGGCCGTGCAGGGTCAGGTATTCGTTAGCCGTTTCTATGCCTTCGGCAATGACGCGGCAACCAATGCGGCTGGAGATGTCGCGAATAAAGCGCACAAATTCGCGCTTGATGCGGTCGTCATGAATATTGGCGACAAAATGCCTGTCTATCTTCACATACGCAGGACGGATTTCTGACCACAGACGCAGGCCGGAGTAACCCGAGCCCAGGTCATCAATGGCAATTTCAAAACCCATTCCCGCATAGTGCCGCGTCGCCCTTGCCAGCAGCTCAAAATCCTGTGTTGGATAATGCTCGGAAAGCTCAATGACAACGCGTGAAGGATCAAGGCCGGTGCGTTCGAGAATGCGCAGGGTTTCGCCTTGCGGATGATGGGGGTCGGTCAGTGTCATGGGGCTGACATTGAGGAAGAGCTTGCCGGGCAGGTTGAGTTCGACAAAGCGGGCGCAGGCCAGTTCGCGGCAGAGCCGTTCCAGTGGTGCGAGGACTCCTTCCTTCTGGGCTGTTTCAAAAAGTTCGTTGGCACCATGCAGTGCGGAGTCATCAGGGCCTCGCACCAGGGCTTCATAACCCAGTACGATGCGTTCACGGGTGTTGACGATGGGCTGAAACAGCATGTGCAGGTCGCGCTGTAGCAGCAGTCGGTGCAGTTCGCCGGCGAGCAGGGGCATCGGGCAGTCTCCTTGGTGAAAATGGATAAAACAGGGCCGGGAATAAACGGAAAACTCCAAGGCAGTTTTCCGCACCGGGGAATACACCTTACGCAGGGTTTATGGCGTTTTGGTAGCGCGATGATGACGTTTTGATGGCGGTGGCGGATCTGCTCATGGATACAGACGGAGAAAAGGAAATGTTCCGGAAAAACAAAAGAACAGGATGGCACATGCTTTTGCTGGTGGCTGGCATGTCGGCAATGACGCTGGCGCAGGCGGATGATGAGCCTGGCCGCGAGCTGACATGGTTCGCCGCTGTGGGTGGGGATGTGCGCTGGTTTGACTGGCGAGAGCATCAGGATGACAAACAGTTGCTGATGGAAACCGGACCGCTGGGCGCGCTTGCCGGACAGGTGCAGCTGCAGTACGGCCCGGTGTTTACCCGTTTGGATGCTCAGGGTGGCGGCGGTCTTGCCCGCTACGATGGTCATCTGCAAAGCGGACCTGCGTATGCTGCGGATGCGCAGGAAGAAATCACGGAAGGAGAGTGGAGGGTGGGCTGGCAGGACGCTGGCGATAGCGTGCATGCCGGCTTCATGCAGCGCGACTGGCGTCGTCATATCGAAGGCAGTGTGGGTGTTTCATCTGCCGAAGAGCGCTACCGCTGGCGACTGCTGACGCTGGGCGGGGAATATCAGGTGGATTTTTTGCAGCGCTGGCAAATGGCGCTGGCCGTGAATATCGGCAAGCCCGTCGACAGCTACCAGAAAGTCTACGCGGCTTTTTACGATGGTTTCTCGCTGGAGCCCGGCAGCGGTATCTATTGGCGCCTTGCCTTGCCCTTGCAGGAGCGGGGTGATCATGCCGGTTTTTCTGTCGAGCCCTATTACCAGCAGCAGGGCATGCAGCAGAGCCGCAGTGTGGTGCTGACGCGCAACGGTGTGCCACAAAGTACGCTGGCTTATCAACCGGCCTCGATGCGGCGCGAGCTGGGGGTCACTGTGCTCTGGCGTTTCACCGGCAGTGCAAAGACGGCCCCTTGATCCCTCGCCATGAAAAAGCCCGCATCAGGCGGGCTTTTTCATGGCTTTATTTTGTGTGGCTAGTCCCGTGGCAGTGCCATCGGGTTAGGCAGGGCATCGGCAATATGACGGATGCGGGCCATCAGCTCATCGTAGCTGTTTGCCGTGAGGGTGATATGGCCAAGCTTGCGGCCTTCACGTTCACTTTTGCCGTAGAGATGCAGATGTGCATCGGTCTGTTGCAGCACGACGGCAGTAGACGGATGCCGGCCGATGATATTGATCATGGCCGTGGGCTTTTCGCAGGCGGTCGAGCCCAGCGGCAGGCCGGCGACGGCACGTACATGGTTTTCAAACTGCGAGCAGTGCGCCCCTTCTATGCTCCAGTGCCCGGAGTTGTGCACGCGCGGAGCCGTTTCATTCACGCGCAGGCCTTCGTGCGTATCAAACAGCTCCACGGTAAAGGCGCCGACGTGATCCAGTTCCTGCAGGATCGACGTGACATAGCGCTCGGCGCAGCGCTGTGTTGCGGCGTCAATGTCGGGCGCCGGTGCTATCGAGTGGCTAAGGATGCCTTTGTGATGCGTGTTTTCGGTGAGCGGGTAACAGACGCTGCTGCCATCGCGGGCACGCACGGCAATAATGGAGAGTTCGCGCTGGAAGCGTACAAACTCTTCGGCAATCAAGGGTGCCTGTGCACCGAGCTGTGCCCACGCCGCGCTGATCTGTGCTTCCTCTTTCAGCAGGAACTGGCCCTTGCCGTCATAGCCCATGGTGACGGTTTTGATCACCAGGGGCAGGCCCAGTTTCTGTGTGGCAGCGCGCAGGTCGGCTTCCGAATTGATTTCTGAAAAACGGGCTGACGGAATATCCAGGTGCGCAAAAAGTTTTTTTTCGTTCAGGCGGTTTTGCGAAGTGGCCAGCGATTTCACACCGGGGTGGACGGGTTTTCTGGCGGCAATACGTTCTACCCATGCCGCCGGAATGTTTTCAAATTCGTAAGTGAAGACATCGGCGCTATCGATAAACGCATCAAGGCTGGCCATCGAGTTGCCGGCATCACCAAAGACCTTGCCGAGCGCTGCCGCCGGGCAGTCCGGTGTGCTTTCGTAAAAAGAAAAGAGCAGGTCCAGCGGGTAACCGGCCAGTGCCATCATGCGGCCGAGCTGGCCGCCGCCGAGCACGCCGATGCGCAAACGACTCATACCGTGATTCCGGGAACGGGATTGGCCAGGACCTTGTCGGTCTGTTCGCTGCGGAATTTCTCGATCACGGCGAGAAACTCCGGGTGCTTGCCGATAAGGATCTGCGTGGCCAGCAGGGCGGCATTGATGGCACCGGCCTTGCCGATGGCCAGGGTGCCGACGGGCACGCCACCAGGCATCTGCACGATCGAGAGCAGGGAATCGAGGCCGTTCAGGGCCTGAGACTGCACGGGGACGCCGAGCACGGGCAGGGAGGTTTTGGCAGCACACATGCCGGGCAGGTGCGCCGCACCGCCGGCACCGGCAATGATGACTTCAATGCCGCGGGAACGGGCGCTTTCGGCATAGCTGAACAGTTTGTCGGGGGTGCGGTGCGCAGACACGACTTCGGCTTCGAAAGGCACACCGAGTGCGGTAAGGGTGTCAGCGGCATGCTGCATCGTGGCCCAGTCCGACTGGGAGCCCATGATGATGCCGATCAGTGCTGTCATTGCCGTTCTCTCGGGCCGCCATTGACCGGCCAGCCCCGTTGGGAAAAGCGGGCTATTGTCCGCTTCCACGGGCGCCTGTCAAACCCGGTTGTCAGGCCTGCGCACGACCGGTAAGGTGCCGCGCGACCGTATCGTCACGACTGGAGTCTTTCATGAACGCATCCGACCCCCGCGCCATTGCCACGCAGCGCATTCTGCTGCATCCCCTGCATGCGGCCAGTGCCTTGGCCATACAGAAATCGGCAGAGGGTAAAAGCGAGATCACGTTTGCCGTCAATGACTTTACCGGCAACGTGATCGGCACGCTGCATGGCGGCATTCTCTACGCCATGGTGGATGTGGCGGCCTTCATGGCCTTGCTGTCGGTGATCCCCGATGGCCTGCACGGCGTCACCGCCGATATCCAGGTCAGCGTGCTGCGCGCGGCAAAAGTGGGTGACACCGTGTCGGTACGGGGGCGAGTGGACAGGGTGGGGCGCACGCTGGCGAACATGCGTGCCGAGGCTTTTCTGCTGACGCCGGAGGGCGAGCGCCTGATTGCCACTGGCACCGTGGTGAAGGCCCTGATCAAGGCGCCCTATTGATTTAATGGCAGCGGACAGGTTGCGAGCCGTGTGCGGACGTTTATTGCGCCACCATCAGGGTGATGGCGGCGGCGGCCAGGCCCATCACGATAACGACGAGCAGCATCAGCCCCATGAAAATCCAGGCCGGGCGAAAGCTTTTCGGGACAGGTTCGCGGGGGAGCTCTTGCATAGTGGCCTCGGGTGCGGATGTTTTCAGGTACGGAACATGAAGTAGACGGCGCCGGTCATGCACAGTGCCGCCCATACATAGTCGAGTTTAAAGGGCTCCTTCATGTAAAACACCACGAAGGGCACAAACACGGAAAGCGTAATCACCTCCTGCATGATTTTCAGTTGGCTGATGGTGAGCGTGCTGTGGCCAATGCGATTGGCCGGCACCATCAGCAGGTATTCAAAAAAGGCGACGCCCCAGCTGAACAACACGGCCTGGATCAGGGGGCGGTGTTGCAGGTGCTTGAGGTGCGAGTACCAGGCGAAGGTCATGAAGATGTTCGAGCACACCAGCAGCAGGGCAGTTTGCATCATCACGGGGAGGGTGGGCATGGGCTTCGGGTATCCGGAACAGGGTGGGCGGCAGTTCAGGGTTGCTGCAGGCAGGTGCGAACATGCAGACGGCTGCCGACAGGTGTTGTCATGGCGCCATCGCTATCGCTAATGGACGGCGCCTCATGGTAGCCAATCTGCTGCGGTGACGTCAGCGGCTGACTTTGCGAGAATGCCGTCTTGTCGTGGAGATGCACATGAAAGCGTTATGGGTCCGGCTCTGGTTGTTGTGCCGGATGCGCCGGGGTCCGGAAGAGCTGCCGTACTCTGTCAGTGTGTTGTGTCTGGTGCTGTTGCTGGATATGGCGCTGGGGGTGGGCAGCCAGTTGCCGGGGCACTCCGCGCCCTTGCCGGTGGCGCTGGCAATTACCCTGCTGGCGGCGGGCAGTGATGCGCTGGTGCTGTGGGGATTGCTGCGTTTCAAGCAGCGTGATGCACGTTATGTGCAAAGCCTTACCGCCATTTACGGCACTGATTTTCTGCTGGGTTTGCTGGTGCTGCCCTTGCTGGGCATCAGCCTGCTGTTGCCGGAGCCAGGCGGCTGGCTTGCCCTCGTGGTGTTTGCGCAAATGCTGGTGGTGGGGTGGGGGCTCGGGGTGCGCGGCTTTGTTTACCATCGTGCGCTGGACGTCGGAATTTTTCAGGGCAATATGCTGTCGCTGACCCTGTTCTTCCTGAATATTTTCATGGTGGCAAAGTTGTTTCCGGAACTGCTCGTGCGGCAATAGCCGTGTCTTTCGCCGGCATTTCCCGCTTACCGCTTTCTGCCTGTGCCCGTCGGGTCGGCTTTTGACCCGTCACTATTGATTCGTAATAACAGGACTCTGTTCATGCATATCCACATTCTCGGCATCTGCGGCACCTTCATGGGGTCGCTGGCCGTGCTCGCCAAAGAACTGGGCTATCACGTCACCGGTTCCGATGCCAGTGTCTACCCGCCCATGAGTACGCAGCTGGAGGCGCAGGGCATCACCCTGATGCAGGGCTATGACCCTGCGCATCTCACGCCGCGTCCTGATCTGGTGGTGATCGGCAATGCCATGAGTCGTGGCAATGCGGCGGTGGAATACGTGCTGAATAACGGTATTCCCTATACATCGGGTCCGGCCTGGTTGGCCGAGCATGTGTTGCGCGGCCGTCATGTCCTTGCTGTTGCCGGTACCCATGGCAAAACCACGACGACCACCATGCTGGCCTGGATCCTGGAGCAGGCGGGCTTGGCGCCGGGCTTCCTGATTGGTGGTGTGCCCAAGGGTTTTTCGGCGAGTGCGCGTCTGGGCGGCAGCAAGTTTTTTGTGGTGGAGGCCGATGAATATGATTCGGCTTTTTTTGACAAGCGCTCCAAGTTCATCCATTACGCACCGCTGACGGCGATCCTGAATAATCTGGAATTTGATCACGCTGATATTTTTGATGACCTCGATGCCATCAAAAAACAGTTTCATCATCTGGTGCGTACGATCCCGGGACGTGGCCGCATTATCGTGCCGGCCGATGACGAGAATCTTGCCGATGTGCTGAAAAAAGGCGCATGGACGCCGGTGGAGCGGTTCTCGATTGATCATGTTGTGGCCGGCGTCGGCTGGCATGCCGAAAGCCTGCGTGAGGACGGTTCTGCGTTTGCGGTATTCCTGGGCCGGGACAAGGTGGGCGAGGTGCACTGGACCATGACCGGGCGCCACAGCGTGAGCAACGGTCTGGCGGCAATTATTGCGGCAGAGCATGCCGGTGTGGCCGCGGCGGTTTCCTGCCGCGCCCTGTCGGATTTTCCCGGCGTCAAGCGCCGTATGGAAATCGTTGGCGAGGTTAACGGCATCACGGTCTATGACGACTTTGCCCATCACCCGACTGCGATTGCCACGACACTGCAGGGCCTGCGCAAAAAAGTCGGCAAGGCAAAAATCATTGCCGTGATCGAGCCACGCTCCAACACCATGCGGCTCGGTGCCCACAAGGACAATCTGGCGCCATCGGTCGCTGCTGCCGATCTTGTCCTGTGGTATCAGCCGGAGGGACTGAACTGGGATCTGGGGCCGGTGGTCAGCGCCAGCCCGGTGGCGGCAGAAGTGCTGAACAGCATTGATGCCATCATTGAAAAGGTGGTGGCGACGGCAAAGCCAGGTGATCAGGTGGTGATCATGAGCAATGGCGGCTTTGGCGGCATTCACCAGAAACTGGTGCAGGCGCTGGCGGTATAAAAACCGCATGCCAAGAGTGAGACATGAAAAAGCCCGGCAGTGCCGGGCTTTTTCATGTCTGCAAAGTGCTTACTCGATATGCGTCGGCCGCTTCAGGTGCACCGGTGTCTTGCTCTTCTTGCGCATGCGGATATTGAGGGTTTCCACCGCCAGTGAAAACGCCATGGCGAAGTAGATATAGCCCTTGGGTACATGCATGCCCATGCCATCCACAATCAGGATGGTGCCGACCAGTACAAGGAAAGACAGGGCCAGGATCTTGATCGACGGGTGCGCATCCACAAAGTCACCGATGGCCCTGGCCGCAAACATCATGACGAGAACGGAAAGCATGATGGCAATCACCATCACCGGCAGGTGTTGCGACAGGCCGACGGCGGTAATCACCGAGTCCAGCGAGAAGACAATATCGATAACAGCAATTTGCAGGATGATGGAAAGGAAGCCGGCATGAGCCATGCCCTTGGCCATGGTCTCCTCGCCCTGCTCCTCGGCTTCCACGCTTTCGAAGATTTCCGTCGCCGCTTTCCACAGCAGGAAGAGGCCACCGCCAATCAGGATGAGATCGCGCCCGCTGACGCCATGCTCAAAGAGGATGAAGAAGGGCTTGGTCAGCCGCATGACCCAGGCCAGCGAGAGCAGCAGCATGATGCGGGTCACCATGGCCAGGGCAAGGCCGAAGAGGCGCGCATGCTGGCGCTTTTTTTCCTCGACCTTGTTCACCAGAATGGTCAGGAAAATGATGTTGTCGATGCCGAGGACAATCTCGAGGAAGGTCAGGGTGGCCAGGGTGATCCAGGCCTGCGGGTCGGCGATCCATTCAAACATGAGCGTGCTCCGGAATAATCGCGCGAATCTTGGGGACAGGCGGGGAGACTGTCAAACCGTGATTGGTTAACGCCCCCGGTGTTCGACGCCTGCTTTGCCGCGGGCAGGGTTTTTCATGTTCTGCCATGACCGTGACGGTGCGGGCATCGTCACGGTCATGGGGCTGCTTCATGCGCAGGCGGGCTTGTGCCGGTCAGGCGAAATGGCAGACGTAGTCCACCAGCTCCAGGGTCTCGATATCAAACGAGGAGTTGCCGGGAACCTTGAAGGACTCGCCGCCCTGATACTCCTTCCACGCGCTTTCGCCCTTGAGGCGAACGCGGCAACGGCCGGCATTCAGTTCCATGATTTCCGGTGCGCCGGTATTGAAAACCAGGGTGGAGGGAAAGATCACGCCGACACTTTTCTTCGTGCCGTCGGCAAACAGCACGTTATGGCTCACGCACTTGCCATCAAAATAGACATTGGCTTTCTTGACGACGCTGACATTGTCGAACTGGCTCATGGTGAGCTCCGCAGGATGAGAAAAATGACGGGCGGATTCTAGGCGTTTGCCCGTCTGTCGCAAAGCCTGATGGTTCGCTGCCGACACCAAATCTTCATCAAACGGTAACGGCACGGAGACGGCATCATCAGGGGCTTGTCATCTTGCGCCGGGATGATGCCGGGCATGGATGCCACAAGCCCGAGCACATGGTCATGCTGAGCGCCTTCCGCCGCCCGACATGCCTCAACGCCTCCGCTACAGCCCGTCTGGATGAGCTGAAGACAGGCGACCTCATTCTCTTCTCCGGACGTACTTTTGCGGCCCGCCTCGTGCAGGGCTTTACCGGCAGTTACTGGTCGCATGTCGGTATTGTGGTGCGTCTGCCGGAGTACGGAGATATCCCCCTGTTGTGGGAGGCGACCCGCGCCAGCAAGCTGGCGGATATTCGTCACAGTGAAATTCTCGATGGTGTGCAGCTGGTGCCGCTGTCTGAAAAGCTTGCCGGTTATCCGGGCGAGGTTTTTGTACGTCGCCTGACGGGCGCCGGTGCCGTGCGTACGCGTGGCCGCCTGCTCAAGCCCTTGCTGCGGCAATGGCGTGCGCACCCGTACTGCAACTTTGTGCTCAAGCAGTTTCTGGCCTGGTGGCACGGGCTGGAGGCGGCGCACTGGCAGCGTGGCGGTTTCTGCAGCGAGTTTGTGGCGGAGGTTTACAAGCACCTGCAGTTGCTGCCGGCGGACAAGCGCTCGATTGACTATGTGCCGCGTGATTTTGGCCCCGAATCCCCGCTTTGTCTCTTGCGCGGGCATCTCTCGCCCGCTCATCTGCTGATGCCCTGAATTGTTTTTCTGTCTTTTCGTCAATGTGCGATCAGCGGCACAAAAAAAATGTATAAAGCCTTTTAAAGGCGACAGGAAATGCGCTAGCTTAAGGTCAACCTGACAGTGAGTGGCCAAGCCACCGGGAGGGCGGACGAAGAAACGGATTGTGTTCAGTTCCGGGCCGCGCTCGCGCTTTTATTCACTCATGTTGTTCAGGTGCAGAAAACATGGAAGACCAGACCAGTCTGCGTAAAAAAGCCTACGTCATTGATACCAACGTCCTCATTCACGATCCTGATTCCGTCCTGAACTTTGAAGAACACCGCGTCATCATTCCGATGACGGTGCTGGAGGAGCTGGACAAGCTCAAATCCGGAAAAGCCTCTGTTTCTGCCGAATGTCGCGCTGCCATCCGTCTTATCGATAAAATCCTGGGCGACGCCGAGCCGGATAAAATCCGTCAGGGCGTGCCGATCTGGCGCGACATCACCCGTAGCCATCAGGGCACCTTGTCGGTGCTCATGGATATGCAGGATGGTGCCAAGGATTACCTCTCGCCCGAGCTTAATGACAACAAGATCATCAACCAGCTGGTGAACCTGCAGACGGCCGATATCAACACCAGGGTTGTACTGGTGACGAAGGACATCAATATGCGCCTGAAGGCGCGTGCCTGTGGCCTGTCGTCCGAGGATTACCAGAATGATCAGCTGGTCTCGGACATCAAACAGCTGGCCAGGGGCTATCACGAACTTGAAGGCTCGATCTGGGACCGGGTCTCGCGTGTGGAAACGGTGCAGGGCATGGGCGAAACCCTGCATTTCATTCCGCGTGAAAGTCTGGGCGAGTCATTGTTTGCAAACCAGTTCATTATTGATGCCGAAGGCTTTGTCGGTCGTGTGCGTGAAGTCGACAGCGAGAAGGTGGTGCTGGTGGACCTGCCGCGCGAGCAGTTGATGAACCAGCAGGCGTGGGGGCTGACACCGAGAAATATCCATCAGGCGCTGGCACTGAATCTGCTGCTGGATCCGAACGTGCATATGGTGTCGCTGACGGGGCCGGCCGGTTCCGGCAAAACCATTCTGGCTCTGGCGGCTGCGATTGAAATGACGATTGTCGAGCGCCGCTTCAATAAAATCATTGCAACGCGCTCGACGCCGCCGCTGGCAGAGGAGCACGGCTTCCTGCCGGGGACGGAAGAGGAAAAGATGGATCCGTGGCTGGGTGCCATCAGCGATAATATCGAGGCGCTTCACCTTAATGATGCCAGTCCTTCCGGCTCCATCGAATACGTGAAGGAAAAGGCGAATATCCAGTTCAAGGCACTGAACTATATTCGTGGTCGCAGCTTCCAGCGCTCGCTGATTCTTATTGATGAATGCCAGAACCTGACACCGCACCAGATGAAAGCCATCATCACGCGTGCCGGCGAGGGCTCCAAGGTGGTCTGCCTTGGCAATCTGGCGCAGATAGATACGCCCTACCTGTCACCCACGAGTTCTGGACTCACCTATATGTGTGAGCGCTTCAAGGGATTTCAGTACGGCGGGCATCTGCAGCTGCATGGCGTGCCGCGCTCGATCCTCGCGGAATATGCGGAAACCAATCTCTGATCCTTTCCCGGAAAAGCCGGCAGTCGCCGGCTTTTTTTGCCGGCGATTCGTCACGGCATTGAGTGCCGGGGCCGCTGTCTGCTAGCGTGCCCTCATCTCTTCAGGGCAGGAAACAGGCATGACTCCCGAGCAACTGGCGTATATCGAACGGCGTCGCCGGCAAATCCGTTACTGGCCTTTCATGGCGGCAGTTTTGCTCGCCATTCTGGTGGCGGCTTATGCCTACCTGTTGCTGAAGAAGCCTGTTTATGTGGACCCGACGGAGTTCGTGGCACAGCTGACGGCCAAAAAGCTGGGCATGGACCAACTGGCAACCCTGGCGGCACTGGGTAATCTGGCCTTTATCGGCTGCGGCCTTTTTATTTTTTCACTGATTGCCATGACCTCGCTGGCCTTGTGGAATGAGCACCGCCTGATCCGCATGCTGGATGAGTTGCGCGCGGCGCCGGCGGCAGCAGCGGATTTCAAGGATCACTTTTCTGCCCTGGCCGAGGACTACGCCCACTATCGCCCGCGTTACCCGGACACCCTGTTTGCCGCGCTGGCGGGAGTTGCGCCCGGACACGAGTGCGCCTGGGATTGCGCGACCGGCAATGGTCAGGCGGCGGCCGGACTCGCCCCTTATTTCACCTGGGTGGTTGCGACGGACGCCAGCAGCGCCCAGATAGCCGCGGCAAAGGGCCCGTCGAATGTACAGTTCAGTGTTGCCCCGGCAGAAGCCAGTGGCTTGCCGGATGCCTCGGTTGACCTGCTGCTGGTCGCCCAGGCGGCACACTGGTTTGATTTGCCGGCTTTCTATGCCGAAGCGGAGCGTGTGCTGCGCCCGGGTGGTGTGCTGGCGTTGCTGACCTATAGCGGTGTGCATACCCCGGATGAGGGCATCAACCGGGTGCTGCGCGAGTTCCATCAGGTCACGATGGGGCCGTACTGGCCGGCCGAGCGCGCCCATGTTGAAAATGATTACCGCGACCTGCCGTTTCCCTGGCCGGAAATTCCGTTTCCGGCCCAGACCATGACGGCGCAGTGGACGCTGGATCAGCTCATGGGCTATCTCGGCACCTGGTCCGCCACGGCGCGCTATCGCCAGGAATGCGGCGATGACCCCCTGCCGGCGCTGCGCGCGCGTCTGGCGCCACTCTGGGGTGAGGAAAGCCGCGAGCTTGCCTGGCCGTTGCCGGTTCGTATCGGACGCCGACCATGACCGCTGTTATCCGCACGTCCTTGCCTTCGTTGTCTTGATTGCCTCTGCCTTTGCCTTTACCCTTCGCGCTGTCAGTGCCAGGGCGCGCCCGAGGGGTTTAGCGCCGCAACCTGACGCAGGTCGAAGAGCCTCTTGAAATCGCCACATGCTTTTTCCGTTTGTGTGTTGGTTTCAAGGGGCTCTTTACATTCTCTCTGCTTCAAACGGGTGAATTGCCATGCGCCTTGCGGATTACTGCACTGATGCTGAATGGAAGAAAATAAGGGACATCGCGGATACCAAGGAAACCCCTTTTCTGGTGGTGGATCTGGATATCATTCGCCAGAAATACGAAGAGCTCACCGGCTGCTTCCCCATGGCCAAGGTGCATTACGCACTCAAGGCCAATCCGGGCCTGCCGGTAATCGAGCTCTTGCGTGATCTCGGGTCCAGCTTTGATACGGCCTCGATTTTCGAGCTGAACAAGGTGCTGGATGCCGGTGTCACGCCGGACCGTATTTCCTACGGCAACACCATCAAGAAAGCCGCGCACATCAAGTACGCCTTTGAAAAAGGCATTCGCCTTTATGCAACGGATTCCAAAGCGGATCTGCAGAGCATTGCGGACAATGCGCCGGGCTCAAAGGTGTTCGTGCGTATCCTCGTGGAAGGCGGTGAAACGGCCGAGTGGCCGCTGTCGCGCAAGTTCGGTTGTCATCCCGACATGGCCATTGACCTGCTGGTGCAGGCCAAGCATCTGGGTCTGGTACCTTACGGTATTTCCTTTCACGTCGGCTCCCAGCAGAAAGACATTGCGGTGTGGGATGCGGCGCTGTCGAAAGTGAAATACATGTTCGACTGGATGAAGTTCGAGGAAGACATCGAGCTCAAGATGATCAATATGGGCGGCGGCTTCCCGGCCAACTACATTTCGGAAGTGAACCCGATCAATGTGTATGCCGAAGAAATCCTGCGTTATCTGCACGATGACTATGGCGACAACCTGCCGGAAATCATTCTGGAGCCAGGCCGTTCGCTGGTGGGTGAATCCGGCGTGCTGGTGTCGGAAGTAGTGCTGATTTCGCGCAAGTCGCGTACCGATCTCAATCGCTGGGTGTATGTCGATGTCGGCCTTTTCCAGGGGCTGATGGAAACCATGGGCGAAGCCATCAAATACCCGATCTATATGGAAAAACTGGAAGGCAATCCGCCCACGGGTACCGTGGTGCTGGCGGGTCCGACCTGCGATTCCACGGACATCATGTACGAGAACTCCGGTTACCAGCTGCCGCTGAATCTGGCGGTGGGTGACAGGCTGTACTGGATGACAACAGGCGCTTACACCAACTCCTACAGTTCGGTGGAATTCAACGGCTTTCCGCCGCTGGAAACGTTTTACGTGAAGTAATTCACGGCAGCAGCGCTGACGGCACGTCATAAAAAAACCGGCTTGATGCCGGTTTTTTTATGACGGAGCGTACGCTTTTCAGGAAAGGGGCTGGTCTTCTGTGCCTGCCGCATTCTGCCTTTCAGCCGCGCGCGCATCGCTTTCGAACAGCTCTTCCAGTTCCTGCATCGACTCTTTCACGCTTTCAATCAGCTTGGCCTCATCCTTGTAGATGGCGTGCTGGCGCACGATGAGCTTGTCGTCGTATTCCTTGAACGTGGCGATGTCGCGTTCAGCGCGTTCAGCATCCATGCCGAGCCCTGTCAGTACTTTTTGCGCAAGATCCAGGCTGGACAGATAGGTTTCACGATTGATCACGGTGACGCCGCCGATATCCATCAGCTGATAGGCATGGGCGCGATCACGGGCACGGGCATAGATGGCGACTTTCGGGAAGAGCCGGTGCATGGCGGCGGCTGTTCTTACCGAGTCCTGTACGTCGTCCAGGGCCAGCACAAATATCCTGGCCCGGCCTGCTCCTGCGGCGCGCAGGAAATCCATGTTTGCCGGGTTGCCGTAAAACACCTGATTACCGAAGCGGCGCACGAAGTCGACCTGACGCACATCCCCCTCCAGTGCCGTAAAGCCGATGCGGTGCATGCGCAGTACGCGCGCCACGATCTGGCCGAAACGGCCAAAGCCGGCAATCACAACCGGGTTGTCGTGCTCGGGCACGTCATCAAATGCCCGTGTTTCCTCGGGGCGCAGCCAGGGCTCCAGTACGCGCTCCAGCAGCATGAAGGCAAACGGCGTCAGCGCCATGGAAACCGTGACGATGAGAATCAGGCGGTTGGCCATGTCTTCGGGAAATATGTTTTCAGCTGCTGCTGCCGAGAACAGGACAAACGCAAACTCGCCGCCCTGGGCCAGCGGCACACCGAGCTGCACGCTGCCGTGCAGATTGGTACCGGTGATGCGTCCGATAATGACCAGCAGGATGAACTTGATCAGCATCAGGCCCATCACGGCGCCGATAATCAGGCCGGCTTCGGTGTGCAGCAGTTCGATATCTGCCGTCATGCCCACGGCAATAAAGAACAGGCCGAGTAACAGCGCTTTGATGGGCTGCAGGCTGGCTTCTATTTCATGGCGGTACTCGCTGTCGGCCAGCAGCACGCCTGCGGCAAAGGCGCCGAGGGACATGGAGATTCCCAGTGACTCGGTAAGCACGCCGGCACCACAGACCAGGAAAAGGGCGGCGGCGGTGAAGACTTCCGGTGTGCCGGCGCTGGCGACAAAGCGCAGGGCCGGGCGTATCAGGGTGCGACTGGAAATGATGAAAATGCCGGCGACCAGCACCAGCTTGCCGAGATCAATCCAGCCGTAATGCGCACTTTTTCCACCCAGCCAGGGAATCACGGCGAGCAGCGGAATGACGGCGATATCCTGAAACAGCAAAATCGAGAATGCCTTGCGGCCATGCTGTGTGGTGAGCTGTTTTTTTTCGCTCAGTAACTGCAGTACAAAAGCCGTGGAAGACAGGGCGAGACCAAAGCCGACAACAAAACTGACGGGTAGTGAATAACCGAGTGCACGGGTAATGCCCATGAAGACAAGGCCGGTACTGGCGACCTGTAAGCCACCGAGGCCGAATACGGAGCGTCGCAATACCCACAGGCGTGACGGCTCGAGCTCAATGCCGATCAGGAACAGCAGCAGGACCACGCCGTATTCGGCGAAACTGAGTACGTCGCTGGCGTCGCTGATCAGGCCGAACCCGTGCGGTCCCAGCAATACGCCTGTTGCCAGGTAACCGATGACAGAGGCCAGTCCGAAGCGCTTGAGCAAGGGCACCATGATGAGTGTGGCCCCGAGAAAAAGTGCAGTAGTCTGAAGCGGGCTCATCATTTCTCCGGCCTGGGGTGACTTGCATCATTGCCGCAAACGATGAATAGTGGCGCGCAATTTCCGCAATTCTGATGCGTAATCACCATATTCTATGCGGGTTCAGTGTCCTTCAGGGAGCGCCTATCATGGCACATGTTTATGACGACAATTCCCTTTCCATCGGCAATACGCCGCTGGTAAGGCTCAACCGGGTGTGCGGCAGCAATGCAACGGTTTACGCCAAGATCGAAGGCCGTAATCCGGCGTATTCGGTAAAGTGCCGCATTGGTGCCAGCATGATCTGGGATGCGGAAAAGCGCGGTGTGCTCAGGCACGGAATGGAGATTGTCGAGGCCACCTCGGGGAACACCGGCATTGCGCTGGCTTTTGTTGCCGCCGCCCGCGGGTATCCGCTGACGCTCACCATGCCGTCCTCCATGAGTCTCGAGCGGCGCAAGGTACTGAAGGGGCTGGGCGCCACGCTGGTGCTGACGGATCCTGCCAGAGGCATGAAGGGCGCCGTTGAAAAAGCCGAAGAAATTCGTGCCGGCAATCCCGATAAATATTTCCTGCCGCAGCAGTTTGAAAATCCTGCCAATCCGGATATCCATGAAAGCACGACGGGTCCGGAAATCTGGCGAGATACGGATGGCAAGATTGATATTCTGGTGGCGGGTGTGGGTACTGGTGGCACCATCACCGGCATTTCCCGTTACATCAAGAACACGCAAGGCAAAGCCATCCAGTCGATTGCCGTGGAGCCCTCTGCTTCCCCGTTGATTACGCAAACCCGTCATGGCGAGACTCTGGTCCCGGCGGGCCACAAGATTCAGGGTATCGGCGCCAATTTTGTGCCGAAGAATCTGGATCTTTCCCTGCTGGACGGGGTTGAAACGGTCAGCAATGAAGAGGCCATCGAGTTTGCGCGCCGGCTGATGCGTGAAGAGGGGGTTCTTGCCGGCATTTCCTGCGGAGCGGCCGCCTGTGCTGCAGCGCGAATTGCAGCCCGGCCGGAAAACAAGGGCAAGATGATTGTGGTGATCCTGCCGGATTCGGGTGAGCGTTACCTGTCTACGGCACTTTTCGATGGCTTGTTCACGGATCAGGAAATGGTGCAGTAATGACGATCGCCTACTGGTGTGTACTGGCGGCGATTCTGCTGCCCTATATCTGGACGGGTGTGGCCAAGTTCACCTCCGGCTTCCGCCCGCAAGACAATCACAATCCGCGCGAGTATCTCGACAGGCTGCAGGGGCCGGCCAAGCGCGCCCACTGGGCGCAGCTCAATACTTTCGAGTCGATCCCCGGCTTCATGGCTGCCGTGATTATTGCCCATCTGGCAGCGGCCCCGCAGGGGAAGATTGATGCCATCGCCATCGCTTATGTCGTGCTGCGTCTGCTCTACGGCATTCTTTACATCACCGACCAGGCCAGGCTGCGTTCACTGGTGTGGGCGGCCGGTCTGGGTTGCGTGGTGGCTTTGTTTGTCGTTGCGGCCTGATAGGCGTTTGGCAAGTCACGGCGGGGCGCTATAATGCGCCCCGTTTTCTATTCCCTCCCGAGAGCAAGCCATGAGCTACAGCAAAATTCCGGTCGGCAAGGATGTGCCGAACGATATTTACGTCGTTATCGAAATTCCGGCCAACGCCGCTCCCATCAAGTATGAGATCGACAAGGAGTCCGAAGAGCTGTTCGTGGACCGCTTTATCGGTACCGGCATGTCCTATCCCGTGAACTATGGCTATATCCCGCACACGCTGTCGGAAGATGGCGATCCACTGGATGTGCTGGTCGTGACGCCCTATCCCGTACAGGCCGGCTCCGTGATCCGTTCACGCGTGGTAGGCAAGCTGAACATGGAGGATGAGGCGGGTATCGACACCAAACTTATTGCCGTGCCTCACGACAAGCTGACGCCGCTTTACAAGCATGTGCAGGAGTACACGGACCTGCCGGAGCTGCTGCTGGCCCAGATCAAGCATTTCTTTGAGCACTACAAGGCGCTGGAACCCGGCAAGTGGGTCAAGCTGACCGGATGGGAAGGTGCCGATGCAGCCCGTGCCGACGTCTTGAAGTCCATCGAGGCTGCCAAGAAATAAGGTGCCTTCTGCTGCATGAAAAGCCCGCGATTGCGGGCTTTTTTTTGTGCCTGGATTTCCTGACGGGCCTGCTGGCGGCTACCCGCCCGGTTCGGGGTTTTTCGCGCGCGTTCATTCATGGGGGCGTGAGCTGACAGGCTTGGCGCATCTTGTGGCTGCATGGTCGTCGGACAATATCGAAGTTTTGTATTTAATGGTCTTACTGTTAGACAATAGTGGCGTCGCCGGATTTGCCGCTTTCTATAATCGCCCACGCAGACCCGAGCCTCCTCCAGTAATTGCCGGGTCCCCTCATTGGTTTTTCAACTTTCAAGGAAGTGTGTCATGGGCGAACTTAAGCAGCTGTCTGAAACCCAGCAGAATCTGGTCGAGCGCGTAAAAAGCATTGGTCAGCAGATTTATCTCGCCAATCTTGGTCTGGCCACCAAGGTTGAAGAAGAAGGCAGGAAGCAGTACGACAAGCTGATTGCTGCTGGTGCGGAAACCCGTGGTGAGCAGGCAGCGGCTACCTACAAGGCTGTGCTTGTGGCTGTGGGTCTGGTTGAGGTTCTGAAGACCGAAGCCGAGAAGCTGAAGGGTGATGGCTTCAAGGCACAGGCTGATGCCATAAAGGTTCGCCTCACCGGGATCAAGCTGAAGGAAGATGGCCAGAAGCTGTTTGATGAGCTCGTGGCTGCGGGTGAAAAGCGTAAAGCCGCCTGAGTAGGCTGAAGTAACGCTGAATGCTTTTGTTGTTGTGGTAACACTTTTGGGGATGGCCCCCTCTGGCCATCCCTTTTTTTATGGGCGCTGTTTGGCCGGCCCACCGGTATTTTGTGCTTCCAGCGGCTGATCCTTGCTGTTTGTAACCAATGCTATCAGCCAGTGACGCTTTTCGGTCGCCAGGCTTAATCTTCTCCCGGTGATGTGTGATGCCGGTTCCGATTGGGGCAGGGCGGTAGCCGGAGTTTTGAGGAAAGCCACGAATAATCCGGCCTCCATGAGCCATGCGCTGGCTGGCCAGGTCATTCGGTGGGGCTTGCGTACCGACGGATGTCATCAATTGAGGGGTGAATGCAAGCCTTGCCTCATGCCTTTGCCGCCAATCTGTGGTTAAAATGAGAAGCGGTTCATATTGTTACGGCTGCTCAAACTGCGCACAGGCAGTTGGTGCCGACCAGAGAGTCGGGTACAGTCGAATAAATCAACAAAAACCACCATATAAGAAAAATTAGGGAGTGGTCATGAAGTTTGCAGTTGCCCGCCGTTTTTGCGGCCATGCTTTTGCCGGTCTAATCGCTTGCTCATCCGCCGCTCATGCCCAGACCTTTTGTGTCTGGGATATTCTGGGTGAGCAGGGTGATGCCATGAACATGATGAAGGATTATGCGCTTGCGGCTAAAAGCTGGGGCGCAAACATCACCCTCAAGTCCTATACCAATGAAGGCATTGCCACGGATGATTTCAAGGCTGGTCAGTGCGATGCGGCGCTGATCACGGGGCTGCGTGCCCGCCAGTTCAATCAGTTCACCGGCAGCATTGATTCCGTGGGGTCCATTCCCAGTTATACGCATATGCGTGATGTGATTGATCTGCTGGCCAATCCCAAGCTGGCGCCACGACTGGTCAGTGGCTCTTATGAAATTGCCGGGGTGGTGCCGATCGGTGCTGCCTATGCTTACGTGAATGATCGCAGTATCAATACCCTGGCCAAGGCGGCGGGCAAGAAAATAGCGGTGCTCGATTGGGACAAGTCGCAGGCCGAAATGGTGAAAATTGTTGGTGCGCAGCCGGTTGCTGCTGATCTCACCACGTATGGCGGCAAGTTCAACAACGGCCAGGTAGACATCCTTTTTGCTCCGATTGCCCTTTACAAGCCCATGGAGCTTTACAAGGGGCTTGGCACCAAGGGCGGCATTGCCCGTTTCCCTGTCCTCCAGATCACGTTGCAGATGCTGATTCGTCAGGATAAGTTCCCGGCCGGCTATGGCCTCAAGAGTCGTCAATACATGGCTGATCAGGTGCCGCGTTTTTTCGGGATTATTCGTAATACCGAGCGTGAAGTGGATCCCAAACACTGGATGCATATAGCGCTCGCTGATCGCGATGGCTATGAGGGGGTCATGCGCGAGATGCGCATACATCTGACCAAGTCCGGCTATTACGACCCCCGGATGATGACCATGCTCAAGCGCATACGCTGCAAGCGCGAACCGGATCAGGCCGAGTGCGCCTTGAAGGACGAGTAAAGCACACCCTCCGCTTGCCTGGTTGCGTAATATCCCGCATGGCGTGTTTTGCAGGTATTGCGGGCCAGGTGGCCAATGCGGTCTGGCGCGAACTGTGGCATTTCTGATGGGGCCTTGAGGGCCCTTTTGCTTTTTTGATAATCCATGCAGTGGACGGTGTTATGACAACAGGAATGATGGCAGCGACGGCCTTTTCTCGTCGCTTTTTTGCGGGGATCAGTGCGGCGGTTTTGTTGGTGATGGGGGCTTCAGCGGCAGCGGCAGCGACACAGACAATCTGTGTATTTGACCCTGTAGGCACACAGGGCGACGCCTACAGCATGATGAAAGATTTCAAGCTCACGGCCCAGAAGTGGGGCGCGAATATCGAGCTTCGGGCCTATACCGATGAGCGTGTGGCTGCCGAGGATTTCAAGGCTGGCCAGTGTGATGGCGCCATCATGACCGGCCTGCGTGGCCGTCAGTTCAACCAGTTTACGGGCAGCATCGACTCCGTTGGGGCAATTCCAACCTACAAGCACATGCGTAGCGTGGTTGAGTTGCTGTCGTCGCCGAAATCGGCGCCACTGATGGTTAATGGCCCTTATGAAGTTGCGGGTATCGTGCCGCTCGGGGCTGCCTATGTCTTTGTGCGTGATCGCAACATCAACTCGATTGAAAAAGCCGCTGGCAAAAAAATTGCTGTGCTGGAATGGGACAAGTCGCAGGCGAAGATGGTGCAGCAGCTTGGCGCTCAGCCCGTGGCCTCGGACATCACCAATTTCGCCCCTAAATTCAATAATGGCCAAGTTGATATTATTGCGGCGCCGGCCATTATCTATAAGCCTTTTGAGCTTTATAAGGGGCTTGGTACAACGGGAGCCATTTATCGTTTTCCTCTGGTGCAGATCACGGCCAACCTGATCATTCGTCACGAGAAATTTCCCCCCGGGTTTGGCCAGAAATGTCGTGACTATATTGCGACTCAACTGGATCGTGCCTTCAGCATCATCAAGAAAACCGAATCTGAAATTGATGAGAAGTACTGGCTTGATATTCCCGAAAAAGAAAAAATAAATTACACCAAACTGATGCGTGAAGCGCGCTTGCAGTTGACCCAGGATGGCACCTACGACAAGCGCATGATGGCGGTGCTCAAGCGTGTGCGTTGCAAATATGAGCCTGTAGCAGCGGAATGCTCGCTCAAGGATGAATAAGTACGAAAGCCCGGATGCTGTCGATAAACCGCTGGTGCATGGGTGCCAGCAAAAAACGAGTTTTCGAGGTTGGTTGATGAATATTCAATTCCGTGCATCCTGGAAGTGCCTTGCCGGTGTTTTTTCCGGGTTACTGCTGGCTACTTCGGCGCAAGCACAAACAGCCTGTGTATTCGATTTTATGGGGTCTCAGGGCGAGACCTACGCGATGGCCCGGGATTTCACGCTGGAGGCCAGGCGTGCCGGCATTAACATGACGCTCAAGCCCTATATGAGCGAGGCGGTGGCCTATGAGGATTTCAAGGCAGGCCAATGCGATGCGGTCATGATGACCAATCTGCGTGCACGACAACTCAACAAGTTTGTCGGTAGCGTTGATGCGATCGGCGCAGTGCGTACGGGTGAGGAGCTGCGTGCCGTGATCGAGTTGCTGATGAGTCCCAAGAGCAGCAAGCGCATGGTGAGTGGTCCTTATGAGGTAGTGGGCATTATTCCGCTGGGGCCTGTCTATCCGTTTGTGAATGATCGCAGGATCAATACCCTGGCCAAGGCGGCGGGTAAGCGCATTGCCGTGTTTGACTGGGACAAGACACAGGCGAGTCTGGTACAGAAAATCGGCGCTCAGCCCGTGTCTGCCGACATCATTACCTTTGCCGGCAAGTTCAATAATAACCAGGTCGATATTATTGCCTCTCCGGCACTCGCATTTCGTCCGCTGGAGTTGCAGCGCGGTCTCGGTACCAGCGGCGCGATTGTAAACATGCCCTTTATGCAAATCACGGCCGTGGTTCTGATCCGTCATGAGCGCTTTCAGCCAGGTGACGGACAAAAGCTGCGTAATATTGCTGCCAAACGCATTGATCCGGCTTTCGCGCTGATCAAGCGGTCGGAGGACGATATTCCGGCGCAGTACTGGTCCCAGGTACCACAGGTCGAGAAGGCCGGTTATTTTCGGATGATGCGGGAAGCCCGCGTTCAGCTTACCAAGGATGGTGAATACGACCCTGACATGATGCACTTTCTCAAGCGCGTGCGTTGCCGCTACAGTCCGGAAGATGCCGAATGCATCCTGGATGAAGAGTAGCGGCGCAAGACATAAAAAAGCCCGGAAAATGCCGGGCTTTTTTATGTCTGCAAGAGGCTGGTCTGGGCGCCATATGGCGAGCCTGTTGTGTCTGGTCTTTGGCGGTGAGTGTGCGCCTGGCCGGAAAACAGAAAGGGCCACATGAGCGGCCCTTTCTGCAGAAAATATATGGTGGCTATGGCGTCCACCGAACAATGGCCTGCAATCCTTTGGTGGCAAGGGTCTTAGGGTTTTATCTTGTCGAGATACCCCCAAAAAGACCACCTTTCCTTGTTGTGGCTAGATCTAACCCACAGGATAAGATGGCGGCTTTACTGATGCCCTCTGTCCGGCTTCATGGTCGCTGTAAAAGCGACAGGCGGCGCGCCCTGCTCCCGCGGCAGGAGGTGGGCGCGCTGGGTGCAATGGCTTTGCCATCAAGGCGCTGCGGTCTTTACGGATTGGCAATCGTCCGAGCGCGCGCTAGCTTTCACCCCTTCAGCTTGGTCATTGTGCACCCTATAGACCCAAGAAAAGCTGGCTAATTGAGAGGGGCGGCGATGAATATATTCTCTAAGTTCAATCGGAAAAATATTGATGATCGGCAAATAGATACCCTGATTGGAATCAGTAAGGGAATAGTTTCTGATGGCGTCGTTAATCAAGGTGAAGCCGAGTTTCTGCTGACGTGGCTTATACAGAGCATTCAGTCAAATGAAAATCCGGTAATTATAAACCTACTCGCTAAAGTTGAGGCATTCCTTGCGGACGGGGTTCTTGATAAAGAAGAGTCGCAGGAACTGCTCGCAATACTGCGAAAAATATCTGGAGATTCATCAGAAATTGGTGAATTGGCAAAGACAAGCTCTCTTCCTATAAATGTACCGGCGCCATCGATAGTATTTGAAGGGAGGATCTTTCTTTTTACGGGCACCTGCGCATACGGAAGCCGCAAACAATGCGAAGAAGCTATTGAGTCGCTTGGCGGCATTAACGCAAAAAATGTCACAAAGGACCTTAGCTATTTAATTTTGGGTACCTACGTTACTGATAGCTGGGCTCATGAATCATTTGGCCGAAAAATTGAAAAGGCGATGACCTACCGCAGCCAAGGTGCTCCGCTAGCTATCGTAACGGAGGATCACTGGGCTACGGCAGGAAATCTATTTCCCTGAAACCCGCAACCTAAGCTGCAGCCTGTCCGAGCTCCTGCCGGCATTCCCACTCAGCCAGCGGAAACGCCAGAGTGTGTAGCAGGTCAGGACGCTCCACATCCGGAAACACCTGTTCATCGGCCAGAATCTTCCGCAGGAAGCGCAGTATTTCGAATGGCTGCAACTCGTAACCATAGCCGGTCCATACCTGCTCCAGGCTATCAAGCGGGCCATGCTCTACATTGAGGTCGCGCAGTTGCCAGCCGCCCCAGTTGCCATCCCCATAAGGCTTGCTGGCCCGAACCATGGCCACTTCCCCAACGCACTGACAGGCGAGCCGGGCCCGGGCCTCCTGAGCGGATACAGACCAGTCCGTGACAGGGTGCTGCCAGTCCAATGACAGCAGCTGTGCCATCGGCGTGACTTCCTTACCTTCGGGCATTTCCTTACCCGCATCCGCGCGGGTAAGGTTTTTTCTGACTCCAGCCGCCCGGTATTTTTTCAGGTTGGCTTCGGACTCATCGACGTTTACCTTTCCCTCGCAAGTTACTACCCATCCTCGCTTTTTCCACATCGTCACTGTCTTTTCGCTGACGCCGTGGCGGCGCGCAAATGCAGCCTGCTTCATCATTGTTGCCATGTGCTTGTCTCCTAAAACCTTACCTAAATTTGTGAGTCTTTAGCTGGGAAAAAGATGCGGTGCGCAATTGCCCTCGGTCCTCACATAACAGGGAGGGACCCGCTCGAATATTGATGCCTATACCTTCCGGCCCAAGCTTTTCCACACCGGTGCCGGCATCCTGTTGTTCTTCACCCCGAGTGACCATAGGTGCTCACATTCTCCAAAGGTGCTCACGTTCTGGGAGTGAGCATGTATGGTGTTTTGGTGAGCACCTATGGATTAAGGCCACCATAGGCACTCCGCATTCACCACTGTGGTGCGCTTGTACCAGGCGCACCGGGCCTCATTTACGGATGAGCATTATTCATCCAGCTATTCAGCATTCATGCGGCTTGCGGCTATGCATCCCGCCACTTTCGCGCCACTCACTTTGTAATTACACATCGTGATCATCTCTACAGTGATGCCGGTGGGCGATTAAGATCCGCGATCACATCACCCAGCAATGGTTGAAGAATCACCGGCTCTGGCAGGAAGGCTGCAGGTGGCATGATGACCAGATCAGCATGGGTGCCGCTCTCATCAAGCCGGTATGTCACCTCACTGATCAGCCATTCCCCGCCCTTGATCTTGAGTGATGGAATAGAAAGATGGACGCGGGTGTTGGGTCTATACAGGTTGCGGTTCACATCGCGCCAGCCGTCAGTGGTAATGCGAACCTCTGAGGATCTACCCTTACGGCGGGCACTCTCCCATGCGGTGCGTCTCATGAGCATATCCAGATACCCCACACCAATCTCTGCGACTACAACCAGAGGGCGATGCCTGAGCACGTACGGGTCAGTGACGGTGAAAACCTTATTGGCATCAGGCTGCCTGGCATCAGGGGCATAAATGTCCCACAGCGGATTGAACGACAGGAGTTGTGCGTGATACTCCGAATAGCGCTGGTCCATCGAGAAAATGGCAGTGGCGCGCTCGATATTCACGCCTTCTTCAAATCCGCTGCCGGCATATTCATCGCTGGCGTGCGCAAGAAGAATATTTCCGTCCGGGGTTTCATAGCACAGCACGGCGGCATTGCGGCAGACTCGCTCAATGATGGTCCACGGGGTTTCACCAGGGATGACGTTAAATTGCTGGTAATCGACTTTGGTCTTACAGCCCGCCTGCTGCTTAACGGTTACTTTGAAGGGATTCGCCAGCGTCTGAGCCACAGTGAGGGCGTCGCCGTCAATGATCTGGCCGCCCTTCACCAAGGTAGAGCAGTCAACAAGATCTTGGCACTTGCCGCGCCCAGTAACCGTTATTGAGTGCGAGCCGGCATCAAGGCTGGGCATGTAGCGGTCAACATATCCAGTCATGATCAGGTCCTTGCCTGACATTACTTCACAGTCAGCCCCTGGCTTCATAAGCAGGCCGCTATATTGGCCTGCTCGGGGCGTCATAAGCAGCTCGTTGAACTCACCCGGATAGCGCTCCGTCATGCTGACTTCAAAGTCTGGCGGGCATCGTTCAATGCCGCGAGTGATGCGAATGCTGGTCCAGCCACGCAAAACAGTGTTTCCAATCTTAATCGAAAGATCATTTCTGAAAATAATGTCATCGGGTGTGACCACTCCAATGCTATGCAATAACTCGGTTGGGTCGAATGTATCTGTCATGATTTATTACTCCAGTTTGTTTGCCCGGCCGTAGCCGGGCGAATGTTGTAATTTGAATGCTGTCTCTACTGCTTGCAGACTCTTCAGAAGATCAATGCACTTTTCTGTTGGCATCGTCGTTTTAAACGCCAGGGACACCGCCTGATGAAAGCGGCCGGTCTTCTGGCCGTATCTCACGATGGCAGCGCAGCGGTCGCGCTCCTCCAAGGCAGCCTTACTGTTTGATACCTCGTCGATTGCGCCAGGGGCTTCACGGGCATCAGCCATCTGCCGCGGCGCCGGGGCTTTTGCTGTCTTAACCTTCGGCACAGCAGGTGCGACTGCTGGCTGCTTAGCCTTTGGCTTGCTGAGCAGTCCCAGCAAATGGGATACGCGCATATTCATAGCCGCCTCACTCAGTCGGGTAGATTTCAAAGCCGACACTGGAAAGCTCGGCACGCATCCGCAATAAGTATGGGGATCCAACATCAGTGCTATTCAAGACCGGCAGGGCTCGAAAGTTGTTTTCCATGCAATCCGAAAGGTGCTTCTGGTTGCTGGTAATGTAGAGGCTGGCAAGATTGGAAAATCTCACGCTGTTCGTGAGGACTCCGTGAACCTTTCCTGCGCCGACGATTTTTTGAAGTGCCTCTTCAATTTTCGCCAGGGCCTCCTTGTAAAGATTCTCTCCGGCAGCGAATTCATCGCGGGCCATCTTCTCCGCCTCATCCATGCGTAGCGCCTTGATCACGGCCAGCTCCGCATCAATGGCGGCTATCTGCTCCTGCAGGATGGGGATTGCGTTGGCGGCGGCCTCTCCGTCCCGTATGGCGTCGCCGTGCGCGTCCCCGGCCTTCTTGATGGCTGCCTCAAGCCCTGCCGTGTTCGCCTTGATCTTGGCGATGAATGCGCGGGCCTCTGCGTCGGCCTTCTGGCTAAACAGGGCGTCTATCTCGCCCTTGTGCCGGTCGCGAGTATCGGATGCCGCCTGGCAGCGGTTGACCTCTTCCTGCAGCTTGGCTTTTTCGGCCTCCTTGCTTTTGTAGGTGTTGCTCAGTTTTTTGATTGCTTCGATGCTCATGGGTGCTTCTCCGTTGGTTGGGTTACTGCAGGTGTGATTCATAGGTGGCGTGCAAGATCTGGCCTTGCTGGCAATACCTGCCAAATCTGGCGTTGCAGTCTTTGCAGGCTAGGATGTGATTCAGGTACAGCTCGTGATCTGGCCGGCAGGCGGCCATGCGATCCCAGAAGGTCAGCGGTGCGGTGGTTGGTTCGGTTGGTGCTGGATTGGCGGGCGGATCATTGGCGGTGAGAAGGTTAAGCAGGTCCGCTTTATGGCGCCTGATTTCGGCGAGAAGATCGGGGTGTATTGCACCGCGTGGCGCATCAATTTTTAGTTGCTGGCCATCAGCGCGAACGGATGCCCCAAGGTCGGCCAGCGTTGCCAGAAGTTCCTGGGGCATCATACGGAGAAGCCCTCGCGATCATCGTCGGCAGGGCATAGGTGCTCACCATTTCCATACATGCTCACACTCTTGGAGTGAGCACCTTTGGTGTTTTGGTGAGCATGTATGGTGTTTTGGAGTTTCCATGACCACCCCCCGTCTTCGCCGTATCCTTCTCTCAGGGAGATAACGCCAAGCTTTGTTTTTGCGCGGCGGACGGTTGCCCATGAGTGGCCTGACCCGTCTGCATCAATCTTCAAGTTTTTGACGGTGACAGAGCCATTCGCCAAGGCTTCACGAAGAAACTCGGCGGCATCATCAACGGGATTGCCACCAGCCTCGCTGGTCGATTCAACATCCCCAAGAATTTCGCGCGCAGATCCTGCGATGATTTCGCCCCACCGCGTGCGACTGGTAACAATGCCGCCATCAAGGGTCACTGATTCCAGCGTGTAGCTGACTCCCCCATCGTCGGGGCCAATATTGCTTTTGGCGCGGGCCAGTACACGGTCGGCCTCACTGTTTTCATCCTTCGCGGCCACCAGGACCAGGCGTGCAAGCGCTCCGAATGCCTGAGAGCCAATCACGCGCTCCAGTGGATTACCCCCGCTTGTGCCTTTGGCAAAGTGAGTAATGCCCAGCACTGCGCAACGGTGCTTCATGGCGTAATCAACGATGGGCTGCAGGCTACGACGGACCTCAGCAGCCTTGTGGCTGTCTCCAGATACCGCTGAGACAATCGGATCAATAATCAGTAGCCGAACATCACCAATGGCTTCCAGTGCCGCCGCAATAAGGGGGATGTCTTTGGACGGATCAAAAGACCGGGATTCCCCATCTTCATTTACTCCGCGCAGAAAGTGCGCGCGGTACAGATCAGCTCCGGCAGCTATCAGTCGCGGCACCAGAGTGTCGGCTGGGTCATCTTCACCCGACCAAATGAGGACGCTCCCGATCTCATGACAGGGGGTTTTATCAGGCCACCGGCCGGCCGTGGTTATGACTGCAGCGATTGATAGCGCAAGGGTGGTTTTGCCTGTACCAGGAGCACCTGCCAGGATGGCCAGCTTTCCAAGTGCCAACCAGTATGGCCACAACCATGAAATACTCTCTGGCTGTATGTCAGCGGCGCAAACCACATCAAGTGATCCTCCAATACTCTGGCGCTGCTCATCAACGCTCTCGCGAGTGATGAAGACTCCGGGGACTGTCATGCGGCCTCCTTGCGAGCAGGGCCACAATTCCAGAGCACGCAGTCAGCAGACGCGCGAGACGCGGGGATCAGGTAGGCATCACGGGCACCGTAAACGGCGAGTGTGTGCACAATGGCGTGGCGCAGCTCGGGGCTGGTGTCTTCCAGCTCGATCACTAAAACGCTGGCGCCAGCCACAAACGACCAATCAAAGTCAGACGGCTGTGTCCCGACTGGTAATAGCGTCACATTGCGCCAGCCAAGGCGGCGCTCCTTCTTGGCTCGGTCCCATGCATCGCCCCCCATGTGAAGCTTGATGGCCCCGCCTTGCTGTCGAGTGTCTCTACCGAATGGACCGAGTGGCGCCTTCATGATCAGGCAGCCAGCTTGCGAGCAGCTTCCAGAGAAGCGACAAGCTGGCGGATTTCATCCTCGGGCTTGCCGGCCAAGCGGGCTGAATTGATGGCCTCAATTTCATGCTTGGGAAAGCCAACAGTCCTTGGCCCCAAGTGAACCGGCGAGGTCATCAAGCCCTGTTGAATGCGCAGGTAGAAAGTGGACGCCGCCTTGATGCCAAGGGCGGACATTGCAGCGGGTTTGCGAAGAAAGGTGATGTTCATACTTGCTTGTCTCCATTCGCATACAGAGGTGTCTGTCTGCTGATGGAAACAAGGCTACTTTTGGATACGGCAACCTATCTAACTCAGGTTGCCACTTTTTCATTTCGGTACTTTCGAATGGCCTCCCTGCTTACGCCAAGGGTGCGGCCAATCTCAGAGTTATTTTTCCCGGCCGCCATCATGCGGTCTGCCATGGCTGTTTCTATCTTTCGCCGCGCATCGGTCCTTGGCTTCCGTCCGTTTTTTGATCCCTTCAATTTGTTTGCCAGATCAACGGTTTTCTTACGGGCATCCCATTCTGTAAATTTATTCAGGCAGGCATTAAAGAGCCGCTCATCACTTGTACGCTTATATTCCATGCCTGCGGCATAAGCCATTAACGCAGGGCTTATAAAGTCCAATGTAATTTTATGACACGCCAGATTATTTGGCTCGGGGTAATGGAATACAAATTGGTATTCTGGTGTAAGTTTCGATGCGCTTATAGCGCTTAGTTCCCCATGCTCCTTGGCAGCCCATATATTAGAGTTCGTCATAACTTTATCTTCGAAATAATTAGAAAGATCACGACGTAGATTTTTTAAAGCTATCTCTATTGCCGAATGCCATGGGTCATCTAACTCTTCTTTCTTGCTCATTGCACACCCCTATGCGCACCCTGAAATTAAGATTCCCGGCCAGCCTGTCAGGGAAACAGGTTTTCGCGCCGTCGCGCTATGCCGGGAAATTCTTGTGATGACAATTAGTGGGAAGGTTGCTGGGTGGATACAGGTGGCGCGGTGTATCGCTTTATCATTTCCTCATCAATGTAGCCGCAACCAAGATCACTGGCTTCGCCGTTAATGCATTCTCTGACTGTTTGTGCCTTTCCTCGGATCACCTTTAGTGCGTTAACGATATTCTCGGTGCGGGCGAAAGTGTCCGGCCCATCCATGGCAGACAAAATAAGACTGGCAATGCTGGCGATCTGATCGAAGCCTTCTTGTGACAGCGCATCAACATTGCGGAGGGTTTCGCTAAGTTCATTTATCGTTGGGTTCTTGGTGCTCATTTGATGTTCTCCTTGTGGTTAAGCGGGTTTTTTGATCGGAACGACAACAGCGCCGGCCTTCAAGCCATCAAGATAATCGGCCCACGCCTGCATCATCATGCGGCGCTCGGCTAGATGACTGGTGCGGTTATAGGCTCGGCCGTTCGCATCTTTTACCGCATGCGCCAGTTGGTGCTCGATAAAGTCAGGGCGCACCTGCAGTACTTCATCAAGGATGGTGCGTGCCATGGCGCGGAAGCCGTGGCCGCTCATTTCATCCTTTGCAAAGCCCATGCGGCGAAGTGCAGACAAAATGGCGTTATCACTCATGGGGCGGGTGCTGGTACGCGCACTCGGGAAAACATAGCGGCCATGACCAGTGAAAGAGTGCAGGGCGCGCAGGATGGCCACAGCCTGAGTTGATAACGGGACAAGGTGCGGCTGTTTCATTTTCATGCGCGCAGCGGGGATCTCCCATTGCGCGGCGTCCAGATTCATTTCTGACCACTCCGCTGCGCGCAGCTCGCCAGGGCGTACAAAGACCAGAGGGGCAAGCTGTAGAGCCATCTTGGTTACGAAGGTTCCCGTGTAATCGTCGATGGCGCGCAGCAGCCCGGCCACCTTTTGCGGGTCGGTCATGGCGGCGCGGTGCTGGCTGTCAGGCTTGGCGATGGTTTTGGCGGGAGGGCAGGGGTTGCGCGGGGCTCGGTCAGTTTCTACGGCATGGTCAAAGATCTGGGCGCACAGCCAGCGAATGCGGCGGGCGGTTTCTGCCTTGCCTGTGGCCTCTATCCTGTCCAGCAAGGCCACCATGTCAGTCTTGGTAACCTCGGCAATGGGGTGCTGGCCGATAAATGGGAAAACGTACATTTCAAGGCGGCGGGTCAGCTTGGGGCCATAGGTGGGAGCACGGGTCGCCTTGCCTAGCCACTCGGCTGCGAGGGCTTCAAAGGTGTTGGCCCCCTGCTGCTTGCGGGCTTCCTTTTCAGCTTGCTTGCGCTGGCTCGGATCAATGCCATTTGCTACCAGCCGGCGGGCTTCCTCTCGCTTTTCCCGGGCTTGAGCCAGGGGTATCTCGGGGTAGGAGCCAATGGCCAGCAGCCGTTCCTTGCCGTCCATGCGGTACTTGAGTCGCCATAGCTTTCCCCCGGCTGGGGTCACCAAAAGGAACATTCCGCGCTCATCGGCTAGCTTGTAGGGCTTTTCCTTGGGTTTGGCGGTTCGGACGCTGGTATCTGTCAGGGCCATTCTGGGGGTGTCTCAAAGTTGGTTATTTCACCATACCCCTACGTATACCCCTGATTATTTCTGTTGCCAATGGATAAGAATGGATTACTGCGGACACAAAAAAGCCCGGAAACCTTGATTTTGCTGGGCTTGCCGGGCTTCTTTGTATGTTGTTGTTTCGCGAACTGGTGGCTATGGCGGGACTTGAACCTGCGACATCAGCATTATGAATGCTGCGCTCTAACCAACTGAGCTACATAGCCATTTTTCGCGAGGCGCGCATTTTGTCCATGGGGGCGAAACTTGTCAAGCCTTGGCGTCTGCCTCTCCTGCCAGCGGCAGGCGGGTGACCAGCAACTGGTCGATGCGGTGGTTTTCAATATCCACTACTTCGAATTTGTAGCCGGCCCACGTGACCGAGTCGGTCAGTTTGGGCACCTTGCGCAGCCTGTACATCACGAAGCCGGCAATGGTTTCGTAGTTGCTGTCATCGGGGAAGCCTTCCACCTCCAGAACCCGCATCACGTCCTCCACGGCGGTCAGGCCATCCACCAGCCAGCTGGCATCGTCTCGCTTGACGATCTGCTGTTGCTGAGGCTGCACCATATCGCCCATGACGGTGTTCATGACGTCATTGAGGGTGATCAGGCCGACTACCAGCGCATACTCATTAATGACCACGGCAAAGTCTTCACGGCTGGCGCGGAACTGCGTCAGCAGCTCGGAAAGGGTCAGGCTGTCCGGAATGGTCAGTACCGGCTTCAGCCAGGGAGCATCCTTCAGGGTCAGGGGCTGGTTGCTGATGATGCGCATCAGCAGGTCCTTGGAGTCGGCATAGCCCACCATGCGGTCGATGCCGCCATCGCAGACCAGAAACTTGGAGTGCGAGTAGGTGGCGATCTGCTGGCGCAGTTCCTCCTCGCTGTCCTGCAGGGTGAAGTAAATGATGCTTTCGCGCGTGGTCATGGCCGAGGGCACCAGCCGGTATTCCAGCTCGAAGACATTGCCGATGACGTTGTGCTCGGCCTGATGCAGCACTCCGGCCTCGGCACCGGCATCCATCATGGCGTGGATGTCGTCGGAGGTGATGTCGTTGACGCGCTGGCCGGGCTGGCCCAGCAGGGTCAGCATCCAGTCGGAAAGGGTGGTGAAAAACCACACTGCGGGTTTGAACAGCATGATGCAGAAGCGCATCGGGCCCACCACGCGCAGGGCCAGTTGCTCCGGACTGATGATGGCCAGGCGCTTGGGCAGCAGATCGGCAAACAGGATGAAAATACTGGTGATGGTCAGGAAGGAGCAGACGAAGCTCAGCGTATCCAGGGCTGTGCCCGTATAGACCAGACTCAACAACGATCTGAAGTAGGGCGTCAGGGAGGCTTCACCAAAAATACCCGCGAGAATCGCGATGGCATTAAGGCCGATCTGTACCACGGTAAAGAAATGGCCGGGCTGGTTTTGCAGCATCAGCACCTGGTGGGCGCGCTCATCACCATTGTCGAGCAGGACTTGCAGCTTGATCCGGCGTGCGGAGGACAGCGATATTTCTGCAATGGAAAGAAAGGCGCTCAGCGCAATCAGTACCAGCAGGGCGAGGAATTCTTGCGACAGGCTCACAGGGCCGCTCCGGCAGAAGGAAGCGGTGAGTATAGCCTTTAGCTGGGGCGAGACGGAAAAGCGTGCTCTTGAATTGTGACCTGTGGGTAATAAAGGCGCTAGATCCCCGCCTTCGCGGGGGTGACAGTGAACTATTTAATTTCTGGGCTATTCAGGACGAGCTTAATAAAAGCACTTCACTGTAGAAGGCCTTGATCCGTGGTGCAGGGCAAGGCGCAGAGTGGCCGGGCCACCGCAGTTTACAGATAGTAAATGAGGATGGACCGGCCGCTCCGCAACGCCGCTATGTGCCGCGCAGCAAGGCCGTTATACGTTAAATCTGAAGTGCATGACGTCGCCGTCCTTGACGACGTACTCCTTGCCTTCAAGGCGCCATTTGCCCGCTTCCTTTGCGCCGGCTTCACCGTTGTATTTCACGAAGTCTTCATAGGCGATGACTTCGGCGCGGATAAAGCCCTTTTCAAAGTCGGTGTGAATGACGCCAGCCGCCTGCGGGCCGGTGGCGCCGACCTTGATTGTCCAGGCGCGCACTTCCTTCACGCCGGCGGTGAAATAGGTCTGCAGTCCGAGCAGCTGGTAGCCGGCACGAATCACGCGATTGAGGCCGGGTTCTTCCATGCCGAGTGTTTCCAGGAATTCGGCCTTGTCGGCTTCATCGAGCTCGGCAATTTCCGCTTCTATCTTGTTGCAGATGGGAACCACAATCGCATTTTCTGATGACGCATATTTCATCACGGCATCCAGATGCGGATTATTGCTGAAGCCGTCTTCGGCGACGTTGGCAATATACATGACCGGCTTGGTGGTGATCAGGCACAGGGGTTTGAGGATGGCGAGCTCCTCAGGCGAGAGATCGAGTGTGCGCGCACGCTTGCCCTCACTCAGTGCCGGCAGGACTTTTTCAATCACGGCTTTCAGCGCCACGGCATCCTTGTCGCCGCCCTTGGCGAGCTTTTCACAGCGCTTCAGACCCTTTTCGGCGGTATCGAGATCGGCGAGGGCAAGCTCCATGTTGATGATTTCAATGTCATCAACCGGATTGATGCGATTGATGACGTGAATCACATTGTCATCTTCAAAGCAGCGCACAACATGGGCGATGGCATCCGTCTCTCGGATATTGGCGAGAAACTGGTTGCCGAGGCCTTCACCTTTCGAGGCGCCGGCAACCAGCCCGGCAATGTCCACGAATTCGATGGTGGCGGGCTGTATGCGCTCGGGCTTCACGATAGCCGACAGGGCATCCTGGCGCGGATCGGGAACGGGCACGATGCCGGTATTGGGCTCGATGGTGCAGAAGGGAAAGTTTTCTGCGGCAATGCCTGCCTTGGTGAGCGCATTGAAGAGGGTGGACTTGCCGACGTTGGGAAGGCCGACGATGCCGCAATTAATAGCCATGATGTTTTACCTTTTTTGCATGGGTCGGGGTGGGTGCAGCCCAACCCGACCTGCATGGGTGCCTAACCGTCACCCCGCGGGCGGAGTGACGGTGAAAAAATTACGCTTTGAAACCGTTCAGTTTGTTCATTGCCAGTGCAATCTTTCCGGTAATGATGTCATCACTTAATGACACGGCTTCATCAACGGCACGTTCAATCAGCGCCTGTTCACTGGAAGGCGCTTTGCCCAGCACAAAATTCGACACATCCTTTGCTGTGCCGGGATGACCAATACCGATGCGCAGACGATGAAAGCCGGTGTTGCTGGCGAGGGCGCGCACAATGTCACGCAGACCGTTATGCCCGCCGTGGCCGCCTCCGGTCTTCAGGCGCACCGTGCCGGGCAACAAATCCAGTTCATCATGCGCAACCAGGATTTCGTCCGGCATGATTTTGAAGAACAGGGCGAGGGCGCCAACGGAGTTGCCGGAAAGATTCATGAAAGTGGTGGGAATCAGCAGGCGAATGTCTTCGCCTTGCACAGTACCGCGCCCGACAAGCCCCGAGTATTTTGGCTCATGGTTCAGGCGAATACCGTATTTGTGGGCAAGGGCTTCCACAAACCACTGGCCGGCATTGTGCCGGGTGGCTGCATATTCAGGCCCTGGATTGCCAAGACCGACAATCAGCTTTAGTCCACTCATTACATTTGCTTCTCGTCCCTCGGGACAAAAGCCGTTTCTACTAATAAAAAACGGGGCCTGAGCCCCGCTTTTTAGTGCTGACCGAGAGTCATTACTCGGCCGGCTTGGCTTCTTCCACACGCGACTTGTGCACGTTGGCAATCGGCTGGTCGTGGTCGTGGCCCAGCGCAAGTGCCGGAACTTCCACGCCCTTTGGCAGCTTGATGTCGGTGATGTGCAAGGTTGTACCGATGTGAACGTTCAGCAGGTCCACTTCGATGAACTCGGGCAGATCGGCCGGCAAGCAAGCCACTTCCAGGTCGGCTGCCATGATGGACAGCTCGCCGCCCTCGGTCTTCACGCCAACGCAGGTGTCCTGGTTGAGGAAGTGAAGGGGAACATGCATGGTCAGCTTGTGTGTGGCATCCACACGCAGGAAGTCGGCGTGCATGGGCGTGCCTTTGGCCGGGTGACGCTGCAGCGACTTGATCACGGCCTTTTCCGGCGTGCCATCAACATTGATGGTGAGCACGTGCGAGTAAAAAGCTTCGTTTTCCAGCGCCTTTACCAGTTCCTTCAGCTCGAGAGTGATGGATTGGGCGGGCGTGCTGCCACCATAAATGACGGCAGGCAGTTTGGCTTCCAGACGACGCAGGCGGCGGCTCGCACCTTTCCCTTCGTCGGTCCGGATCTTGGCGTTCAGCGTAAAGCTCACGGTGGACATAATAATGTCTCCAGTTATTCCACAAGGCCCTGCGACCAGGCGTTTGCGGGGTTTATACCGGGCGAAATTGCCCGGTTAGTACATCGCGGAAATCCGGATAACGAGGGTTATTCGAACATCGCGCTGATGGATTCTTCGTTATTAATGCGGCGTACGGTTTCGGCCAGCAGTGCCGACAGCGACACCTGACGGATACGTCCGCTGGCGAGCGCTTCTTCCGTGAGCGGAATGGTGTCGGTGATCACCAGTTCGTCGAGCTGGGAGGCGCTGATATTCTTGATGGCCGGGCCGGAGAGTACGGCGTGTGTGCAATACGCCATGACGCGACGAGCGCCGTGCTCTTTCAGGGCGGCGGCGGCCTTGCACAGGGTGCCGGCGGTATCGACCATGTCATCGACAATCACGCAGTCGCGGCCTTTCACTTCACCGATAATGTGCATCACCTGCGATTCATTGGCTTTCGGGCGACGCTTGTCGATGATGGCAAGATCGGCATCATCAAGTTGCTTGGCAACGGCACGCGCACGCACCACGCCACCCACATCGGGGGACACCACCATCACATTTTCGTAGCCCTGTTTTTCCAGGTCGGCGAGCAGCACGGGAGAGGCATAAATATTGTCGACGGGAATATCGAAAAAACCCTGAATCTGGTCTGCGTGCAGGTCAACCGTGAGTACGCGGTCAATCCCTACGGTGGTCAGCATGTCGGCGACAATTTTTGCGGTGATGGGCACGCGCGCCGAACGCACACGCCGGTCCTGCCGCGCATAACCGAAGTAGGGAATCACGGCAGTAATTCGGCCGGCCGAAGCGCGACGCAATGCATCGGCCATGACAATCAGTTCCATCAGGTTGTCATTGGTGGGCGCACAGGTGGACTGCAACACAAATACGTCCTTGCCGCGCACATTGTCATTGATCTCGATGGCGATTTCGCCGTCAGAGAAGGTACCGACAAGGGCATCGCCCAAGGGTACGTGCAAATGATCAGCGACCTTGCGGGCGAGTTCGGGATTGGCGTTACCGGAGAACAGAACCAGATTTGGCATGGTGGCTACCGTTAATAAAACCTGCGGCACAGCAGTGTGCTGCTTGCGAATCAACAACTGGCTAAGTGGTGATTCTGCGTGATCAGCACTGCGGTCAAAGTGCATGCTGATCATGAATGGTGGCAGGGGCGGCTGGATTCGAACCAACGCATGACGGGATCAAAACCCGTTGCCTTACCGCTTGGCGACGCCCCTATTTATTTGACCGATGCCATCCTGACTTCAGTCTCACGCGAAACCCTGCGTGATTTGATGCCGTCACCTTGACCCGCCGACGGGCGGATCAAGGTGACGCTTTGTTTTTTTACTCTTGCCGGGAGGTCAGTCTGCTACGGCTGCCAGTGCGGTGTGAGCCGGTGACAGATTCATGCCGTGCGCGACAAAACCGGGTACCGGACTTTGTGCCAGTAATGCTTCGGCCTCGGTCTGATCGGCACATGCCAGAAAGCAGCAGGCACCGGTGCCGGTCATCCGCGCGGCTCCAAACCGGGCCAGCCAGCGCAGGGCGGCATCCACCTCGGCAGAGAGCTGACGCACGACACTTTCACAGTCGTTACCCGGGCTCCGGGCGAGGCCCCCCCCGAGAAAGGCGGCTAATGTAATGGCGGGGGTATGGCGTGTCAAATCCGCGTGGCTAAAGACTTCGGCGGTGCTGACATGGGCATTTGGTGTCAGCACCAGATACCAGGGCTCGGGTATTTCCACGGGAATCAGGTGCTCACCGACGCCTTCGGCCCAGGCGGCGTGGCCATGCACAAAGACCGGGACATCAGCCCCCAGTTGCAGTCCCAGCGCAGCCAGCCGTTCCGTATCCAGATCCAGCTTCCAGAGTTTGTTCAGTCCCAGCAGGGCAGTGGCGGCATCCGATGAGCCGCCGCCCACCCCCCCGCCCATGGGCAGCCGCTTTTCCAGCACGATGTCGGCGCCCAGTGCGCAGCCGCTTTCAGCCTGCAGCAGGCGGGCGGCCCTGATTATCAGGTTGCTCTCGGCGGGCACGCCGGGAAGCTCCGGCCGGAGCGTGATCAGGCTGTCAGGGCGGGCCTTGAAGTGCAGGGTGTCGGCAATGTTCAGGAACTGGAAAACCGTTTGCAGCAGGTGATAGCCGTCAGGACGGCGTCCGGTGATATGCAGGAACAGGTTGAGTTTGGCCGGAGCCGGCAGGGAGAAGCCGGGCTGGGGGGAGGGCTGATTCATGGATTTTCGGCAGAAAGATGCAGGCGCCACAGGCCTATGACCACCGTTGCCTGGCCTTCAGGGCCGGCGAGGGTGAGCTTGCGCGGGAGCATCGGGGCTTCTTCGCTCCATTCCAGATAGTTGATGGTCCAGCCATCTTCTTTTATTTGCGTGAGCTTGCCGTCCGGGCCGCGGGTGACTTCGGCGGCGCTTCCGCCCGGCTCGGCTTTCAGCCAGTGCAGCGCATGCGAGATGGGGGCGTGATGATGGGTCGTTGCTTCCAGAAGCTCCTCAAGTGAGCCGGCACTTACTTCCGGGATGTTGTCTGCGACCAGTGTGACTTGCCCGGGCGTTCCGTTCAGCTCGGCACGGCCGAGGCCGAGGGGCCCGCGCACAATGATGTGGTAGTCAGGCCCTTGCTGGGTCCAGGTGAAGTAGATGTTGCCGCCATGCTCTTCGCTGCGTATGGCGGCCTTGCCTTCGGCTTCCCAGTACTCGGGCAGGCTGCTGTTGGTGTAGACGGACCGGACCGGCTGGTGGGCGCAGGCACTGAGCAGCAGGGACAAGCCGGCGATCAGGCATAGCGACAGTGTGCGCAGCAGGGGAGACATCATCGCGACGGATCAAGCCGTTGCCGGGTCTTTGGAATATGGGTGCTTTTGGGATGCTGGCGCAGGGCGTCGGACCAGATGCGCCGGGCTTCGTCATGCTGGCCCGAGGCCCAGAGTACTTCGCCGAGATGGGCGGCGATCTCGTCATCAGGGTAGAGCGCATAGGCGCGGCGGAGTTCGAGGAGCGCGCCGCTGCGATCACCGCGCATGAACTTGAGCCAGCCCACGCTGTCGATGATGGCAGGATCATCCGGCTTCAGGGCCTGCGCACGCAGAATGTAGCCTTCGCCTTCATCAAGGCGGCTGGTGCGGTCAATCAGCGTATAGCCCAGACCATTGAGGGCGCTGGGATTGTTCGGTTCATAGCGCAGTACTTCACGCATGTCCGACTCAAAGTCATCGAGACGGTTCAGCTGCTCGGCGGCCATGGCGCGGCTCAGCAGTAATTGCGTGTCCTCAGGCTGCTCCTTGAGGGCGGCATCCAGCAGATCCCAGGCGGCTTGCGGATTGCCGGCCTCGTTCAGCAGTTCGGCTTCCAGCTGGTAAAGAGGGGAGCGCAACTCCGGGGTCTGGCTGCGGGCCTGGGCGAGCCGGTTGCGGGCTTCATCGACGTGCCCGCCAGCGACCAGCAGGCGCGAGATTTCTGCCAGGGCAGGCAGGTATTGCGTACCGGGCGGCACATCCTCAAAGGCGGCCAGCGCTTCGTCTTTTTTGTCCTGACGCAGGGCCAGCATGCCGAGGTAATAACGCGCCTCATCGCCATGGCCTTCGCTGTTGCGCAACTGCCCCAGTTCGCGTGCAGCGGTCTCGTCATGGTGGTTGTCGAAGGCAATCAGGGCAAGGCTGAGACGGAGGCCGTCGTCCTGGGGCAGCTTGCCGACCAGGGTCTGGAATTCGCGCTCCGCACCATTCATGTCTCCCGCCCGGATGAGGGCACGGGCATAGTTGAGGCGCAGATTGTGGCTTTCCGGTTGCGACTTGAGGGCCTCCTGCAGGAGGTCGGCGGCTTCACGATTGCGGTTCAGCTCGGTCAGCATCTTGGCTTCAAGCAGGGTGATCTGGGTGCTTTGCGGGCGCAAGAGGCGTGCCCTGCGGGCAATTTCCATGGCCTCTGCGGGCTTTCCGCTCTGTGCTTTCAGGAGGGCCTGGCCAAAGAGCAGGTGAGCGTTGCCGGGATGCGTCCTGGCCAGTTCACCCAGTTTATTGAAAAGGTCGTCGCGTGCGGTTTGTGATACCGGGATGGCCGCGAGGAAAAGCTGTTCCAGATCAGCCTCCGGCTGCAGGACAATGAGCCTGTCCAGTGCCGGAATGGCCGTGTCGAAGCGCAACTGGCGCAGGCTGTTGAGCGTCACCAGATACCAGGCATCAGCGCTTTCCGGGGCTACTTCGGCCCAGAGCTGTGCCATTTCAAGGCTTTGCGGCTGGTTCAGTACCTGGGCGATAGTGGTGGCACGTGCCACAACACCGACGTCACGTGTTTCCCGGGCTTGCTCGATATAGTTGGAGAGGGTGATGTCCGGGCGCTGCCGCTGTGCGGCCAGTTCTGCCGTCAGCAGCGACTCCAGCGTCGCCCCGGAGAACGGGCGCGAGGGGGCAGAAGCCTCATCGTTTTTGTTGGCCGGTATCGGCGCGGCGACACTGCCATTGACCGCCGTCGCGGGTTTCATGGCAGGCTGCAGGGCGCAGCCTGCCAGCAGGGCGGGCAGGGAAAGCAGTAAAAAAGGGAGGACGCGGTAAGACATATAAGCCGGGCATCTGGTCAGCAGGGATCGCGCCATCTTGGCAAAAAAGCCGGAGTACAGCCAGCCACCTCTTGTGTGCAATGGGTAGCTTTGCCGGTATGGAGGCGGCTTGCGCCGGGGTTTGTCTTTGCCGGGCCTATCCCGCAAAATTCGCCTCCTTTTATGGCCGATGGCAATTCTGCTGAATGCCTGTGACACCATTCAGGTCCGGCTTGTCCGGGCGTGAGGCATTCCGGTTACCCGCCGCAGGGGATAGTGCCCTGATTATTCCGCTTCTTTACCGCACAGGTTCTTCATGAGGCTTTTGGCGCTCGGCATAAATCACAAGACGGCCTCGCTCGATCTGCGCGAGAAAGTTGCCTTCACGCCCGAGCTCCTGATCGAGGCACTGCGCGAGGGGGTGCGCGAAGCCGGGGTGTCCGAGCTGGCCATTCTCTCGACCTGTAATCGCACCGAATTCTATGGCCATCTGCCGGAGCAGAACGGCGATGCGCTGCTGGCCTGGCTGGGCCGGCACCATCACATTGCACTGAATGAAATTTCCTCCAGCATTTACCAGTATGAAAACGAAGAGGCCGTGCGCCACATGATGCGCGTGGCCTCGGGACTCGATTCCATGGTGCTGGGTGAACCGCAGATTCTCGGGCAAATGAAAACAGCCTATAGCCAGGCGGCTGAAGCCGGCACGCTCGGCCCCGAGCTTGAACGCCTTTTTCAAACCACGTTTGCGGCGGCCAAGCAGGTGCGTACCGAAACGGCCATTGGTGCCAATCCGGTGTCGGTCGGTTTTGCGGCGGTGATGCTGGCCAAACAGATTTTTTCTGATCTGCATGAAAGCGAGGCACTGCTGATCGGTGCGGGTGAAACCATTGAGCTTGTGGGCAAGCACCTGTTCGAGCAGGGCGTGACAAAAATCACCGTTGCCAATCGTACGCTGTCGCGAGGGATGGAGCTGGCCCGGCAATTCAATGGCCGCGCCATAACGCTGGAAGAAATTCCGGAGGCGCTGGTGCATGCCGACATCGTGATCTCCTCCACCGCCTCGCCTTTGCCCCTGCTGGGCAAGGGAATGGTGGGGAGCGCGCTGAAAAAACGCCGGCACAGGCCTATTTTCATGGTTGATATTGCGGTGCCTCGCGATGTCGAACCGGAAGTGGCGGAACTGTCTGATGTTTATCTCTACACCGTTGATGATTTGCAGTCGGTGATTGAGGAAAACATGCGTTCACGTCAGGACGCGGCACTGGCTGCCGAAAAAATAGTGGCGCAGTGCGCTGCGCAGTTCTTGTCGAAAAAGCGCGAGCAGGGCGCGCTTTCCACGCTGATCGCCTATCGGCAGGGTGTGGAGGCCATGCGTGCCCATGAAGTCGAGCGTGCTCTTGCTCATCTTGAAAAAGGTGGCGATGCCGCCGAGGTGTTGCAGCGGCTGAGTCATAACCTCACCAACAAGGTTCTGCATGCCCCCAGTGTGGCGCTGAAAAAAGCCGCCGCCGAAGGCGCCATGGACAAGCTGGGCTGGGCGGCTGAAATCCTCGGCGTCAATCACGACAACGCAGTGCCGATCAAACGAGGTGCTTCCCGCGCCATCAAAAAACAGGATGGCGGTGACGCGGCATGAAGGCTTCCCTGCGCCAAAAGCTGGAAAATCTGGGGGAGCGGGCGGAAGAAGTCAGTGCCTTGCTCTCCGATGCCTCCGTACTTTCCGATAATGACCGGTTTCGCAAGCTCTCCAAGGAACATGCCGAGCTGACGCCGGTGGTAGCAGCGTTTGCTGCTTTTCAGGCAGCCGAACGTGGCGAGCAGGAGGCACGCGTCCTGCTGAAAGACCCGGATTTTCACGAACTGGCCGAGCAGGAAATAAAGGAAGCGGCAGTACGCATTACGCAGCTGGAAGCCGAGCTTGAGCGCGCCATGCTGCCGCAGGATCCCAACGACAGTTGCAATGTTTATCTAGAAGTCCGAGCCGGTACGGGGGGGGATGAGGCCGCCATTTTTGCCGGTGATCTTTTTCGCATGTATTCGCGCTTTGCCGAAAAGCAGCGCTGGCGGGTGGAGGTGGTGTCGTCCAGTGCCGGCGAGCATGGCGGCTACAAGGAAGTCATTGCGCGTATCGAGGGCGAGAATATTTACGCGAAACTGAAATTCGAGTCGGGCGTACATCGCGTGCAGCGCGTGCCGGCCACGGAATCGCAGGGCCGCATTCATACCTCGGCCTGTACCGTGGCTATTTTGCCGGAAGCGGCGGAAGTGGAGGGGGTGGAGCTGCGCAAGGAAGATATCCGTGTTGATACTTTCCGTTCCAGCGGCGCCGGCGGCCAGCATGTGAATACCACCGACTCTGCCATTCGCATCGTACATCTGCCTACCGGCATTGTGGTGGAGTGTCAGGACGAGCGCTCGCAGCACAAGAACAAGGCGCGTGCGATGAGCCTGCTGAGTGCAAAAATCCTCGCCAGCCGCCAGGCCGAGCGTCATGAGGCACAGGCTTCCATGCGCCGCGATCTGGTCGGCTCCGGTGATCGTTCTGAACGCATTCGTACCTATAATTTTCCGCAGGGCCGTCTCACCGATCACCGTATCAATCTGACCTTGTACAGCCTCGATAAAATCATCGAAGGCGATCTTGATGAAGTGCTGGATGCACTGGCGCGTGAGTACCAGGCAGATCAGCTGGCGCAACTTGCGGAAAGCGAGGCCTGACATGGCGGCCAGCATCCGTGAGCTGTTGCAGGAAGCCAGTACGCGCCTGCAAATGCGCAGCGCGAGTCCAGCGGTTGATGCGCATTATCTGCTGATGCATGTCCTGAAAAAAGAACGAACCTGGTTGCGTCTGCATGAAGAGGTTCGTGTTTCGGCTGCCCAGCATGAAAATTTTGACGCCTTGCTGGCCCGCCGCGAGCGAGGCGAACCGGTAGCGTATCTAACCGGTTCGCGCGGTTTCTGGACGCTGGATCTGGCCGTCAATCGCCACACCCTGATTCCGCGACCTGAAACCGAGATGCTGGTGGAGTTTGCGCTGGAAAAAATTCCGGCCGGCAAGGCAAGGCATGTGCTTGATCTGGGGACGGGGAGCGGGGCTATTGCGCTGGCGATAAAAAAAGAGCGGCCGGAGTGTGTGGTAAGCGCGGTTGATGCATCGCGTGATGCCCTGGCCGTAGCAGCGGGTAATGCCGAACGGCTGCAGCTGCCGGTCACGTTTCTGCACAGCGACTGGTTTTCTGCGCTGCCGGGAAGGCGCTTCGATCTTCTGCTGGCCAACCCGCCGTATATTGATGCTGATGACGCACATCTGGGCCAGGGCGATGTGCGGTTTGAGCCCCTGAGTGCGCTCGTCTCGGCGGCGCATGGCTTGCAGGACATTACGCGCATTGCGGCGGATGCCCCGCAGCATGCTGGCGCCGGTGCGTGGCTGGCTTTCGAGCATGGTCATGATCAGGGCGCGGCGGTGCGGAGCATTCTGCTGCAGAACGGTTTTTCCGGGATTGAGTCGCGCCGTGATCTGGGCGGCCATGAACGCATCACCTTCGGCTGTCTTTTGGCGGCGGCCGGGAGCGAAAGCCATGCTGGATGATGCCGAGCTGCTGCGTTATTCGCGCCAGATCATGCTGCCGAAATTTGACATTGCCGCGCAGGAAAAGCTGAAAGCAGCGCGGGTGCTGGTCGTTGGTATGGGCGGTATTGGCTGCCCGGTGGCCATGTATCTTGCTGCGGCCGGTGTCGGCGAGCTCTTGCTGGCTGATTTCGACAGCGTCGATGCCAGCAACCTGCAACGCCAGATCCTTTTTACGCCGGCCGATATCGGCCGCAAAAAAGTCACGGCAGCCGCCGAAAAACTGCGCCTGCAAAATCCCCATATCAGGGTGCGCGAACTTGATCTCACCCTTGATGCAGACAATCTTCCGGGGCTGCTGGCGGGTGTTGATCTCGTGATTGATGGCTGTGACAACTTTGCCACCCGCGATCTCGTCAATGTCGCCTGCGTGGCAGCGGCAACGCCGCTGGTCAGCGCCGCTGCCATCGGCTTCAGTGCGCAGCTGGCGGTGTTTGACAGCCGGCAGCCGCACTCTCCCTGCTATCGCTGTCTATATCCGCAAGCGGATGCCGAGGCGGCTGCCTGCGCCGAATCCGGCGTGCTGGCGCCAGTGGTGGGCGTGACGGGGACACTGGCCGCCACGGAGGCGCTGAAAATACTGACGGGAACGGGGCAGCCGCTGGTCGGTCGTCTCTGGCTCTGGGAGGCGGACACCGGGATTATGCGCACCCTCTCGGTCAGCCGTGATCCGGCCTGCCCGGTGTGTCGTCAATCGGCAGAATGAATCAGGAAGCATCAGCCACATGAAGGGAGTATCGGCATGAACCGTTATGCAAATTTCGGCAATGCGCTCAAGGGATTGTTGCGTTTGGCCCAGACCGGCATGGTGCTGGGCAGTACGGGGATAGACTGGTTGCGCGGCGAACGCCTGCCAACGCCACAGCTGTTGCGGCAGACGTTTGAAAAGCTGGGGGCCACCTATGTGAAGCTCGGGCAGTTTGTGGCCAGCTCGCCGTCGCTGTTTCCCGAAGCCTATGTCACCGAGTTCCAGCATTGCCTGGACAAGACCACGCCGCTGCCGTTTGCCATCATGCGTCAGGTGCTCGAAAGCGAACTGAAGCGCCCGCTCGGGGAAATTTTTGCCGAGATTGACGAGGTGCCTCTGGCCTCGGCCTCGATTGCGCAGGTGCATGCGGCAAAGCTGCTTAACGGCGATTCCGTGGTCATCAAGATCCAGAAGCCCGGTGTCGGCAATATCCTGCTGACCGATCTCAATTTTCTTTATTTTGCCGCCAGGGTTTTCGAAACTGCCTTTCCCAAGCTCAGGTTTGCCTCGCTTTCCGCCATCGTTTCGGAAATCCAGGGCTGCATGATGGAGGAAATCGATTTCTACAAAGAGGCGCGCAATATCCAGGAGTTCAACGAGTTCCTGCAGCGCACCGGCAATGAAGCCGCCATTGCACCGAAAGTGTATGAACATGCCTCCACCCTGCGCGTGCTGACCATGGAGCGCTTCTATGGCGTGCCGCTGACCGATCTTGAAACCATCAAGAAATACACGCGTGATCCGGCCGGTACGCTGATCACGGCAATGAATACCTGGTTTTCCAGCCTCATGCTCTGCGAAAGTTTTCATGCGGATCTGCACGCCGGCAACCTGATGGTGCTGACGGATGGCCGTCTTGGTTTTATCGACTTCGGCATTGTCGGCCGCATCAAGCCGGAAACCTGGGAAGCCACCATGGCTTTTGTGGAGTCGCTGACGGATGGCGATTTTCACAAGATGGCAGAAAGCATGACGAAAATCGGCATGACCAAGCGTGTGGTTAATGTGGCGGACCTGACGCGTGATCTGCAATCCATTTATGGCGCCGTCACCACGGTGAATCCGGAGCATGTACTGAATGGCGCCATCAACGATGGCGAAATCAATCGTCTGATGCTGGATATCGTCGCCGTCGGCGAGCGTCACGGCATCCGCTTCCCGCGTGCCTTTGCGCTGCTGCTGAAGCAGATCCTCTATTTCGACCGTTATGTGAAAATCCTGGCGCCGGACATGAATGTCTTTGCCGATGACCGCATCGCCTTCATCAGCGGGGGCGGCAGCCAGAGTTTGCTGCACTGAGAGTCATGTCGGGCGCCTGGGATGCTATGGGTGATTCCGTGCAGCGAATAAAAAAGGGAGCTCGCGCTCCCTTTTTTATTCGGTCTTGCCGGACATTGTGGCCAGATCTTCAGCCGGCCAGTTTGCTTTTCAGCAGCTCGTTGACCTGGCCAGGGTTGGCCTTGCCCTTGGAGCGCTTCATGACTTCACCGACAAAGAAACCGAAGAGTTTGTCCTTGCCGCTGCGGTAGGCGGCAACATTGTCGGTGTTGTCGGCGATGACGGCATCAATGAGGGCTTCGATGGCGCCGCTGTCGGTTTCCTGTTTCAGGCCTTTTTTCTCGATGATGGCATCGGCACTGTCACCTTCGCCGTCCATCAATGCCTGAAACACCTGCTTGGCGATTTTTCCGGAAATGGTGTTGTCCGTGATGCGCATGATCATGCCGCCCAGTTGCTGCGCACTGATCGGTGATGCACTGATGTCTTTCTCGGCCTTGTTGAGGGCGCCAAGCAGATCGCCCATGACCCAGTTGGCGGCCTGTTTGGCGGCGCCGCTGGCGGCGTTCACCGTGGCTTCAAAGAAGTCGGCAAGATCACGGCTGGAGACGAGCACGCCGGCATCGTAGTCGGGCAGGCCGAACTGCGCGATGAAGCGCTCGCGCTTGGCGGCGGGTAATTCCGGCAGAGTCGCCCGGATCTCCTCGATCATCGCTTCATCAAGAATTACTGGCAGCAGGTCGGGATCAGGGAAGTAGCGGTAATCGTTGGCTTCCTCCTTGCTGCGCATGCTGCGGGTTTCGTTCTTGTTCACATCGTAAAGCACAGTGTCCTGACGGATGCTGCGCCCGGATTCGAGCTCGTCAATCTGCCACTCGATTTCGACATTGATGGCTTTTTCAATGAACTTGAAGGAGTTCACGTTCTTGATTTCACGACGCGTGCCGAAGGTCTCGGTGCCTTTCTTGCGCACGGAAACGTTGCAGTCGCAGCGCATGGAACCTTCCGCCATGTTGCCGTCGGAAATATCCAGGTAGCGGATCAGGGCATGAATGGCCCTGGCGTAGGCCACCGCTTCCTTGGCGGAGCGCATGTCGGGTTCGGAGACGATTTCCAGCAGGGGCGTGCCGGCACGGTTGAGATCAATGCCGGTCATGCCGGAGAAATCCTCGTGCAGGGATTTGCCGGCATCTTCTTCCAGATGCGCGCGTGTGATGCCGATGCGCTTTACCGTGCCGTCTTCCAGAGTGATGTCAAGATGCCCCTTGCCGACAATCGGCAGGTCCATCTGCGAGATCTGGTAGCCTTTGGGCAGATCCGGATAGAAATAATTCTTGCGCGCAAACACTGATTTTCGGCCAAGCTCGGCATCAATGCCGAGGCCGAACTTGATGGCGTTTCTGACGGCGCCCTTGTTCAGTACCGGCAGTACGCCGGGCATGCCAAGATCAATCAGGCTGGCCTGTGTGTTCGGTTCGGCGCCGAAGGTGGTGGCGCTGCCTGAAAATATTTTTGATTTTGTGTTGAGCTGGACGTGAACTTCCAGGCCGATAACCACTTCCCAGGACATGGGGTTTTCCTCTTGCTTTTCTCTTTGCGCGGCAAAGGAAAAAATAAACTCTTGATCGCCATTCCCGGCTTTGCGGGAATGGCGGGGTTAACGTATTACGCAAACTCTGCCGGTACACGGCGGTGCCAGTCGGTCACTTGCTGGTAGCGGTGCGCGACATTGAGCAGGCGGGCTTCGCTCCAGTAATTGCCGATCAGCTGCAGGCCTACGGGCAGGTTTTTTTCAAAGCCGGCGGGCAGGCTCATGCCGGGCAGGCCGGCGAGATTGGTGGCGATGGTGTAGATGTCCGACAGGTACATGGCAATCGGATTGGCCTGCTTTTCACCGAGTCCGAACGCGACCGAGGGCGAGGTCGGGCCGGCGATGACATCGCATTTTTCAAAGGCACGCTCAAAATCACTCTTGATCAGGCGGCGCACTTTTTGTGCCTGCAGGTAATAGGCGTCGTAATAACCGGCCGAGAGCGCATAGGTGCCGACCATGATGCGGCGTTTGACTTCGGCACCAAAACCTTCGGCGCGCGAACGCTTGTAAAGATCGGTGAGATCTTTCGGGTTGTCACAGCGATGACCGAAGCGGACGCCGTCAAAACGCGAAAGATTGGACGAGCATTCGGCGGGCGCAATCACGTAATAAGCCGGTACGGCGAGATCCGATGCCGGCAGGTCAATATCGACGACAGTGGCGCCCAGTTTTTCAAGTTCGGAAATTGCAGCGGCAATGATTTTTGCGACGCCGGCATCAAGGCCTTCGCCGAAATACTGTTTTGGCAGGCCGATGCGCAGTCCGGCAATCGATGCGCCGAGCGTGGCGGTGTAATCCGGTACCGGATGCACAATGCTGGTGGAATCGCGCGCATCGTGGCCGGACATGGCATTCAGCATGAGTGCCGCATCTTCAGCGGTTTGTGCCATGGGGCCGGCCTGATCAAGACTGGATGCAAAAGCAATCATGCCCCAGCGTGAAACACGACCATACGTGGGCTTCAGGCCGGTAAGGTTGCACAGTGCGGCGGGTTGACGAATCGAGCCGCCGGTATCAGTGCCGGTAGCCGCCGGTGCAAGTCGTGCAGCAACCGCGGCAGCCGAACCACCGGATGAGCCGCCGGGAACTTTTGTTTTATCCCAGGGATTTTTTACCGGGCCGTAAAAACTGGTTTCATTCGATGAGCCCATGGCGAACTCGTCCATATTGGTTTTACCCAGCATGACGGCGCCTGCGGCATTGAACTTTTCGATAACGGCTGCGTTGTACGGCGCAATGAAATTATCCAGCATCTTCGAGCCGCAGGCGGTTTTTACGCCTTGCGTGCAGAAAATGTCTTTTTGTGCGAAGGGAACGCCGGTCAGGGCAGATGCATTTCCGGCGGTACGCATGGCATCGGCGGCATCGGCTTGTTGCAGTGCCTGCGCCGCGCAAACGGTGACAAAGCTGTTCAGCTCACCATCAAAACGCTGAATGCGATCGAGAAAATGCTGCGTCAGTTCGCGGCTGGAAAATTCCTTGCGAGCGAGGCCAGCGGCCAGCTCGGCGAGAGTCTTGTTGTGCATGATGGCGGCTGCTTACTCGATGACTTTGGGCACAAGGTAGAGGCCGGCTTCGGTGGCCGGGGCAATTGCCTGATAGGCATCGCGCTGATTGACTTCGCTGACCACGTCTTCACGCAGGGGCTGGGTCGCGTCCATGGGGTGAGCCATGGGTTCGATGCCGCTGGTGTCGGCGGCCTGAAGCTGGTCGATCATCCCGAGGATGTCGTTAAGGCGGTCGGTGACCCGGCCTTCTTCTTCGGCGCTGAGCTGAAGGCGGGCGAGATGGGCGATTTTGGCCACATCGGCGGCGGTCAGAGCCATGGGAACTCTCGCAAGGGAATTTGTTGGAAACGCGTAAGACCGCGCAAATTAGCACAGTTCGCGGCTTGTCCAAAGAACCCCGTTTGTTTACAGTTAGCCGCATTTTTAGGGCATCTGATTCCTGCTGCGCCTCAGGCGGAGCGGGCTTCGGGGCCTCCAGGACTTCCCGGCTGCCTTTGCTTGTTGGCACCGGCCTCGCACGCACGCGACTGAATCAGGTTTCCCGCTCCCATGCTTCCTATTCTCAAAAGCTTTCTCGGTTTGTTCTCCTCCGATCTCGCCATCGACCTCGGTACCGCCAATACGCTTATTTATGTCCCTGACCGCGGCATCGTCCTGAACGAGCCTTCGGTGGTCGCCATTCGCCAGAACGGCGCGACCAAGACCGTGGCTGCCGTCGGTGTGGATGCCAAACGCATGCTGGGCCGTACGCCGGGCAATATTTCCGCCATTCGTCCGCTCAAGGACGGCGTCATCGCCGACTTTGAAGTGACCGAGAAGATGCTGCAGTACTTCATCAAGAAGGTGCATGAAAAGGGCATGCTGCCGCCGCGTCCCCGCGTGCTGGTCTGTGTACCCTGCAAATCCACCCTGGTGGAGCGTCGTGCCATTCGCGAGTCCGTGATTGGTGCCGGTGCCCGTGAAGTACGCCTGATTGAGGAGCCCATGGCGGCGGCCATTGGTGCCGGCCTGCCGGTCGAACAGGCCTGCGGCTCCATGGTGGTGGATATCGGCGGCGGTACCACGGAAATCGCGGTTATCTCCCTGTCCGGTTCGGTGTACTCCAACTCGGTGCGTATCGGTGGCGACCTCTTTGATGACTGCATCATCTCCTACGTGCGGCGCCAGCATGGCTGCCTGATCGGTGAGGCGACCGCCGAACGTATCAAGCAGGAAATCGGTACGGCCTTCACCGGCGGCGAGTTGCGTGAAATCGAAGTGCGCGGTCGCAACCTCGCCGAAGGCGTGCCGCGCTCCTTCACCCTGAATTCGGACGAGATTCTGGGTGCACTGCAGGATCCGCTGGCCAGCATCGTGGCAGCGGTGAAAAGTGCGCTGGAGCAGACTCCTGCCGAACTCTCCGCCGACATCGCCGAGCGAGGCATGGTGCTCACCGGTGGCGGCGCGCTGTTGCGTGATCTCGATAAACTGCTCAGCAAGGAAACCGGCCTGCCGGTTATCGTGGCGGAAGATCCGCTGACCTGTGTGGCCCGTGGCGGCGGACGCGCCCTGGAATTCATGGATAACCCTGCCTACGACATGCTTTTTGTGGATTAATCTTGTTGTGTGACGACGAGCCGGCTGTTGCCGGCTTTTTGTTTGAAACAGGATGGTGAAAAGCGTTACGAGAGAGTCGCGAGCAAGGAATAAACAGGCGAAAAACCGGAGTTTACAAATAGTAAATGAGGATTTTGAGCCTGTTTATGACGCCGCTCCCGGCACTCGCAGTAGCTTTGCGCCGCCCAGTGAAGCTCCGAGCGGAAATTTGGGAGAGCCATCATCGAAACCACGCTTTTCAGCAAAACCTCCAATGGCGGCTACAGCCTGCTGTTTGCGGTGTTGCTCGCCATTGGTTTGCTGTTTGCTGATGCGCGCTTCAAGGATGTGACCGATCCGGTGCGTTACCAGATCAATGGCCTCTTTTCCCCGGTGTACGCCATGATGAGCTGGCCGGGCCGCTTCACCGATTTGCTGGCAGACAGCAGCATGGGTGACGAAGAGCTGCGCCAGGAAAATTCCTATCTGAAAAGCCAGTTGCTGGTGATGTCGGGGCGCCTGCAGAAATTCTCCGAGCTCGCCGCTGAAAATGCACGCTTGCGCGGCCTTATCGATTCTTCACTGGTAGTCGATGGCCGCGTGCTCATTGCCGAAATCATCGGCGTTGATGCCGACCCCTTCCGCCACATCATCCTGGTGAACAAGGGGCGTGACGAGGGCGTTTATATCGGGCAGCCGGTGCTTGATGCCCGCGGCATCATGGGGCAGGTCATTGAAGTCGGGCCGGAGAATTCCCGGGCCATGCTGATTGCCGATCGCGAGCACGCGATACCGGTGCGCGTTGCGCGCAACGGCATTCGTGCCGTGCTGGCCGGTACCGGCGATCTGGATCGCCTCAATCTGCAGTTCGTGCCGGAATCGGCTGATGTGAAAGTGGGTGATACCCTGCTGAGCTCGGGTCTGGGCTTGCGGTTTCCGGCAGGGTATCCGGTGGGGACGGTGACGAAAGTGGACAAGGCGGGTACCAACGAATTTGCCAGCATCCAGGTCAAGCCGGTGGCCGAGCTGGACCGCAGCCGGCATGTGCTGCTGCTTTTCAATCGTCCGTTGCGTGCCGAGCAGGGAGGCCAGCATGGCAAGACGCAGTAATCCCCTGATGGCACTGCCGCTCAGCCTGTTTGCTGCCTTTGTGCTGGCGATGCTGCCGCTGCCGCAGGCACTGAGCTACTGGCGCCCCGAATTCGTCACCATGGTGCTGGTGTTCTGGGTATTGAACGCCCCCGGTATCGTCGGTATCTGGACCGCGTTTTTTCTCGGGATCCTGCTGGACGTGTTGTTTGCCACGCCTTTCGGTGTGCATGCGCTGGTGTTGCCGGTGCTGGCTTATCTGACCCGTCTTTCCTATCGCTGGGTGCCGGTATTTTCCGTCTGGCAAACCAGCGGGCTGGTGTTTGCGCTGGTGCTCACCGGCCTGATCATCAAGCGGATTCTGCTCGGCATTGTTGCCGTGGGGCCGGATTCCTCGGTGCTGTACTGGCTGCCGGCGCTGACCAGTGCCCTGGTGTGGCCGAGCGTCATGGTTACCCTGCGCCGCTTCACTCAACGTTAATCCGGGCTGCGCTGCAGCCGCCATGGCGGCGTTGGCGAATTGGCCGTCACTCCTCATTTACTGTGTGTAAACTCCGGGTGCCGGCCAACCCGCCGCCTTGCCCTGACGACTGGATCGCGACCCTCTGTATCGTGATGATTTCGCGTTACAAGCCCGCGACTTTTTCTTGGCGGCGCGGTTATATTCTCTGCCTGATCTTCGCGCAGTCTTTCTTATGCCAATTCCCCTTTATCTCGCTTCTACCTCGCCACGCCGCCGTGAGTTACTGCAGCAGCTGGGTCTGGAGTTTTCCATTTTGCAGGTGGATGTTGACGAGTCGCGCCTGGGGAGTGAAACACCGGAGGCCTATGTGGCAAGGCTGGCCCGGGAAAAAGCCGGGGCCGGACTGGCACGCATTGCCGAGGGCGTGGTGATTGCAGCGGATACTACCGTGGCGCTGGGTGACGTCGTGCTGGGCAAGCCGGGCTCCTGCGCCGAGGCCATTGCCATGTGGCAGCAGTTGTCCGGGCGCGAGCACCGTGTGCTGACCGGTGTGGCTGTGGCGAACCGGTGCGAAATGCTGGTCGAGGTAGTGACAACCACGGTGCGGTTTCGCGGGATTTCTGCTGAAGAAATGCATGCCTACTGGCTGTCTGGCGAGCCCGTCGACAAAGCCGGTGCTTACGCGATTCAGGGCAGGGGCGCGGTATTCGTCAGCCGCATAGACGGCAGCTACAGCAATGTCGTCGGTTTGCCGTTGATGGAAACGGCGGCATTGCTGGCCCGTTTTGATATTCCGGTCTGGAAATAAAAATGTCTGAAGAAATCCTGATTAACGTCACCCCCATGGAATGTCGTGTTGCCCTGGTGGAAAACGGCATCGTGCAGGAGCTCTACGTCGAGCGCAGCAGCAAGCTTGGCATGGTGGGCAATATCTACAAGGGCAAGGTCGTGCGGGTGTTGCCCGGTATGCAGGCGGCCTTTCTGGATATCGGCCATGAGCGCACGGCGTTTATTCATGCCAACGACATTGTCGCGCCGAAAGTCGAGGGTGACCGTGAGCGGGCACCGGTCATTTCCGAGTTGCTGCACGATGGCCAGTCGGTGATCGTGCAGGTCATGAAGGACATGATGGGCACGAAAGGAGCCCGTCTTACCACCGATCTTTCCATTCCTTCGCGCTATCTCGTGTACATGCCGAAAGGTGAGCATATCGGTGTGTCGCAACGCATCGAGGATGAGATCGAGCGCGAGCGCCTGAAAAATCTTGTGCGCCAGTTGCAGGCAGAGTGCCCGGTGACGGCGGCCGGTGGTTTTATTGTGCGTACGGTGGCGGAAGGTGTCAGTGAGGATGAGTTGCGTGGCGACATGGCTTTTCTGGCCAAGCTCTGGGGCTGGCTGCAGGAGCGCATTCCGGTGGCACCCACGCCGTCCCTGATTTATGAAGAGCTGCCGCTTTATTTGCGCACGATCCGCGACCTGCTGACGACCAATGTGGAAAAAGTACTGGTGGACTCGCGTGAAACCTTTGGCAAGGTGGAGGAGTTTGTGCGCGAATTTGTGCCGGGTGCCGTGGGCCAGATTGATCATTACCCCGGTGGCCGTCCGCTCTTTGAACTTTACAATATCGAAGATGACTTGCAGAAAGCCCTGCAACGCAAAGTGCAACTGAAGTCCGGTGGCTATCTCATTATCGACCAGACCGAAGCCATGACCACGGTTGATGTGAATACTGGCTCTTTTGTCGGTACACGCACACTGGAAGACACGGTCTTCAAAACCAATCTTGAAGCGACTCATGTGATTGCCCGGCAACTGCGCCTGCGCAATCTCGGCGGCATCATCATTCTCGATTTCATCGACATGGAAGAAATCGAGCACCGGCAGCAGGTGTTGCGTGCGCTGGAAAAAATGCTGGCGCGCGATCATGCCAAGACCAAGATCACGCAAGTCTCCGAGCTGGGTCTGGTGGAGATGACACGCAAGCGCACACGCGAGTCGCTGGAGCACCTGCTTTGCGAAACCTGTTCAGTCTGTCAGGGACGCGGCACGGTGAAAACGGCTGAAACCGTGTGCTATGAAATATTCCGGGAAATCCTGCGCGAGGCACGTGCCTATGATGCGGCCAATGGTTATCGCGTGGTGGGGAGCCAGAAAGTCATCGACCGCTTGCTGGGCGAGGAGTCGGCGGCAGTGGCGGATCTGGAACTGTTTATCGGCAAGCCGATCAAGGTTTTGGTGGAGGCGCTCTATAGCCAGGAACAATACGACATTGTCCTCTTGTGACGGCCGCGCAACGCTGCCAGACGCGCCGGATCGCGGGCATGAATTATCTGTCTGAAAAATATAAAACCCTGAGCCGCGCCCATAACAAACCCGCCACAGGCGGCCTGGCGGCAGGCGCTATCATCATCACTTTGCACGCTCCCGGATTTTTCCTTCCATGAAATGGCAAGCCTTTCGACTCAGTGCGCTCTGGTGCTGGCATCAGTTGCTGACGCTCGGCCTGGTAGTGCTGGTGCTGGTGGCGGTGATCGTTGGCGTCGGCCGGCAACTGCTGCCGGCAGTGGCCAATTACCGCCATGATGTCGAGCTCAGGCTGTCGCAACAGATGGGCCTGCGTGTGCAGCTGGGCGCCTTGCAGGGCGAGTGGGAGGGGCTGGGGCCGCACTTCAGCCTGCTCGGCATGGAGCTGCGTGATCCGCAGCAGCCCCGGCTGTTGCTGCTGACGATTCCTGAAATCGAACTGCGGCCCTCGCTCTGGCAAAGCCTGCGTCATCTGGAGCCACGCGTGGATGTGCGCGTGCGCGGTCTGGATATTCATCTGGATCAGCTGGCCGACGGCCGACTGCAGCTGCGCGAGCTGGCGGGTTTGAAGCAGCATGATCCGGAAGCTGCCGCCAAGGCCCTGCGTTTTGTCCTGCGCCAGCCGGCGCTGGCGCTGCAGGAAAGCCGTGTGGCACTGGCCCTGAAAGGCTATCCCGCCGTGCAGCTTTTCGGCATTGATCTCATCAACCGCAATGATGGCGACCGTCATCAGCTGTCGGGACGCCTGCGCGTGCCGGCATCGGCCGTTGCACTGGGGTTGCAGATTGATTTGCAGGGTGACCCTCTGGACTGGCAGCGTTCGCTGCTCACTGTCTGGCTGCATTTGCCGGTCATGACGCTTGACCCGTGGCTGCCGGCCGTGGATGCCGCCGGTTTGCGCCTGGCGCGTCTGGATGGTGGCGGTGATTACTGGCTGCACTTCCGCCAGGGCCACCTCGCTGCGGTGCAGGCACAGCTGGACTGGCGTGACATGGTGCTGGAGGGGCCGCATGCGCGGCACCATGTGCAGGGCATGCGCGGGCAGCTGTCATGGTCGCAGCGGGCGGATGGCTGGGAGCTGGATACACGGCAATTGCAGGGGCGGGTGGATGCCCTGCCCTGGCCCTTGCCGGTACTGGCCATACGCACCACGCCCGCGGGCCTGACGGTGGCCGCGGCCAGGGTCAATACCGGCGGCATGGCGGCGGCGCTGTCAGGGGCCTCCTTGCCGGCGGCGGTTTCGGCATGGCTGCGCGAAGCGGCGCCAACGGGGGAGCTGTCAGCCCTGCGCGTGGATTTGCAGAAGGATGGCGAGGGCAGCTGGCAGCCGGCTCTGGTCGAAGCCGAAACCCGGCACCTGCGCGTGCGTGCGACCACGGCTTTTCCGGGCGTACAGGGTCTGGCGGGCTGGTTGCGCTGGACGCCGCAGGCGGGCTGGCTGGGACTGGACAGCCACGGCGCCCAGCTTGACCTGCGCCAGTATTTGCGTGAACCGGTGCTGGTCAGCACGCTGCAGGGCCATCTTGGCTGGCAGGCCGATGCCGAAGAGTGGCGGCTGCAATCGGACCGGCTGCAGCTCGTTAACCCCGATGCGCGAGGCGCGGCCGTGCTGAGTCTGGTCATTCCGCGCGCTGATCCTGCGGCAGCCCGCCTGTCACTGCTGGCGGGTATTCAGGAGGCCCGCGCGGCGAGCACCTGGCGCTATGTGCCGTGGACGGCGGCCGGCGACAAAACCCTGGACTGGCTGCGCCGCAGTATTCTGGCCGGCACGGTCAGCCGGGGGGATTTTCTCTATGAAGGACCGCTGCATACACGGGCGGATCTGGACCCGCATCGGCTGCTGATGCGCTTTGACCTCAAGGCTGCCCGTCTCGACTATGAGCAGGACTGGCCGGAGCTGCGTGATCTTGATGCCACCGTGACGCTGGATGGCCACAGTCTTGTGGTCGAGGGGCGTCACGCCAGTCTGCTGGATGCCAGTCAGGGTCAGGCGCTGACGGCGGCCATTCCTGATCTTGCCCGTCCGGTGCTGGAGGTGCGCGGTGATGTCAGCAGCAGCGGCCCTGATCTCATGCGCCTGTTCCGCGAAAGCCCGTTGCGTCACCACCTGCCGGGGCTGGACGATGTTCTGGCCCTGGAAGGCCCCTTGAGTGGAACGCTGGATCTGGCGATCCCCTTGCACGAGGGGCTGGGTCTGCCCGATATCAATGTCAGTGCCCGCCTCAGGGACAACCGTTTGCGGCTGAAACAGGCTGACCTTGTGGCTTCCGCCCTGGAGGGCGAGGTGAGTTACCGCAGCCGCAGCGGGCTTGCATCGGCACTGCTGAAGGCCCGCTTGCTGGAGTCACCGGTGACCGCCGCGATCAGCAGCACGATGCGCAATGGCGAGCTGGGTGAGGTCAATGTGACGGTGGACGGCAAGGTCGGGATGCCGGCCCTGCGCCGCTGGCAGGGAGCGGGCCTGCTTGATGTGGCCAGTGGCGCTGCACCCTATCAGGCGCGCGTCACCATTGCTTCCGGCTCTGCTCCCGTGAAGCTGCAACTGACATCGCCATTGACGGGGGTGCAGATTGCCCTGCCGGCGCCTTTCGGCAAGACCGCGGCCGAAGCCCTGCCCTTGCGTTACCAGGGCAGCCTTGGCTCCGGCGAGCAGATGGCGCGCCTGCAATACGGCGCGCGCCTCAATGCCGGTCTGGTCTGGCAGGGTGCCCGGCTTGATCGTGCCCTGCTGCGTTTGCAGGGTAGTGCCGTGGCCTGGCCGCAGCATCCGGGTATCGAGATCGAGGGGGCTCTGGCGCGCCTTGACTGGCGCGAGTGGGCCCCCGTGATCGAGCGTTTGCGCGCGCCTGTGACCGCCGTTGCAGGGCGCCCGCCGTCAGCCTTGCCGGCATTGACCCGGCTTGACCTGAAGGTGAAGGAGATCGTTGCCGACGGCATGCGTTTGCAGAATGCCGATGCCACGCTGGTGCGCCAGGGCGCTGCCTGGAAACTGGACATGAGTTCCGATGAGCTGGCCGGCGGCGTACTGCTGCCGGATGCACCGGGCAGCCAGATTCGTCTGGGCTTCACCCGCCTGCAGTGGCCGCTCCCCATCGTGTTGTCAACGGAGGGCGGCAAACCCGTTGTACCGGGTCCGCTGGCGGGCCTCGGTAACCGGCCGTTACTGATCAATGGCGAAGGCCTTCGCCTTGGTGAGTGGCCCGGTCTTGGCGCGCTTTCGGTCAGCGCCCTGGTGCTGCCCAGTCCTTACGGCCTGCGTGTTGAAGGTCTGGCGGTCAGTAACAATGTGCTGGATTTAAAGGGGCGTCTGGACTGGCAGTGGCGGGGCGGCACCAGTACCCGTCTGCGCGGTAAAGCGGCTTCTGACAATGTCGCCGGTCTCCTGAGTGCCTTTGGCTATGCTCCCAATCTGGTCAGTCCCAAGGCCAGTGCCGAGTTTGATCTGGCCTGGCCCGGCGGGCCGGAGGCGCTGGTCGTGACGGGACTTGATGGCCGGCTGGCGCTGACGGTGGAGCAGGGACGGCTGCTCAATATCAGCAATACCGCCACCGCCAGCCGTGTGTTCGGCTGGTTTGATGTCGAGAATATCCGGCGCCGCTTCAAGGGGGATTTCTCTGATGTGCTGCGTCGCGGCCTGTCGTTTGACAAGGCCAGCCTGTCCGGCCCGCTGCAGGCGGGTGTCATGCAGCCAGCGGCCTTGATGGTGGACGGGCCCACCCTCAAGGCCGAGGGTCACGGTCGCCTTGATCTGGGCCGGCAGCAGATGGATCAGGAGTTTACGGTGCTGGTGCCGATGACCAGCGCCGTGCCGATAGCGGCTGTGGTGATCGCGGGCCCGCTGATCGGGGGTGCCGTGGCCGCCGCCCAGATGGCTTTCCAGAAGCAGATCGACAAGGTCACGCAGCTGCGTTATCACGTGAGCGGCGACTGGTCCGATCCGAAGGTGGAGCGCACTACCGTCAAGGTGCTGGATGTGAAGTCGCCGGCCTCCGGCGCCAGCCCGGTTCCTGCCGCCACTACTAACGGAAGCAAGCCATGAAGCCCGTCATTGCCGCCATCCAGTTGTGCTCGGGCAGTGATCCGGAGCGCAACTGGGCCGAAACGGAGCGGCGCCTGCGCGAGGCGGCCGCTGCCGGAGCGCAACTGGCCGTACTGCCCGAGAATTTTGTGGTTTTTGATGCGACCCGGTATCACCAGGTTGCCACGCGCCTGCCGGAATGGCTGGCGCGTCTGGGTGCTCTCGCCCGCGCGCTTGATCTCTGGATCGTGGCGGGCACCCTGCCGGCAGCGCATCGCCCCGACGGGGTACCGGTGCCGGATGGACGCGTCCGTGCGGCCTGTCATGTCATTGATTCGGATGGTGAGGTGGTCGCGCGCTACGACAAGATCCATCTCTTTGACGTGGAGGTGAATGATGCCCAGGGCAGCTATCACGAGTCCGCCACGTTTGAGCCGGGCAGTGATCCGGTGTGTGTGGATACCCCGGTGGGCCGGCTCGGCCTGACGGTGTGTTACGACCTGCGCTTTCCCGAACTTTTCCGCGCCCTGGCGGATCAGGGCGCGGAGCTGGTCAGTGTTCCGGCGGCCTTTACCCAGGTCACCGGGGCGGCACACTGGCAGGTCCTGCTGCGTGCCCGTGCCATCGAGAACCAGTTTCATGTCATCGGCGCGGCGCAGGGAGGCGTACACTCGGCGACCCGCATCACCTTTGGCCACAGCCAGATTATTGATCCCTGGGGGCGGGTGCTGGCGGAGCGCGAGGCGGACGGCCCCGGCGTAATTGTGGCGGAGCGCGATGTCGACGAGCAGGTCAGCTTGCAAAAACGCATGCCGGTAAGGAAGCATCGACGGGTTCACTGACAAGTCCGGTGCTTTCGGCTAAAACACCAAATCTGGTTTAATCGCCGTCTTGGCGCATCATGCGCCATGACCTGATGAGCGCTTTGATTGAGCGGCTCTTGTTGAGGAACACCCATGAGTGAACGTCTGGCCGATTATCTCAGCCTGATCCCGATTTTCTCGGCGCTGCAGCCCGAAGAAATGCAGTCCATCGAGAAGTACATGTTCTTCAACAAGATTGAACCGGGTGAATTCGTCTTCAAGGAAGGTGAGAAGGGCGACTACGTCTGCTTTGTCGCTTCGGGGGCTCTGGATGTCATCAAGCTGAACCAGCATGCCAAGCCGGTCGTCATCACGACGCTGGCCAAGGGGGGCTCGATCGGTGAAATGGCGCTGATCGACAAGCTCACCCGTTCTGCCAGTGTGCGTGCCTGCACGCCGACCAGCCTGATCGTGCTGACGCGCAAGGGCTTTGATCTCATCCTCAAGCTGCACCCGGAAATCGGCATCAAGATACTCAAGGGGGTGGCTTCCCTGCTCTCCATCAATTTGCGCAAGACCTCGGACAAGCTCGCCGAATTCATGCCGCCCCTCACCTGAGCCCTGCCGGATTGACCCCGGCGCCTGCGCCCGCAGTTATTTGGACCTTGCCATCTCGCGCCAGCTGCGGCACAACACGGGCTTCCAGAAAAGGAGCCCGCCATGCAAAAACTCCCCCGCGACAAAGAAAACGATTACACCCGTGAGATGGCTGCTGCGCGTCGCCGCATTGTGAGCACTGAAACCACGGCGGATCTCACGCATACCGGCAGTTTTTCGATTGATCCCGAAGCCTTGCCCGGCAACATCGAATCCTTTGCTGGTGTGGTGCAGGTGCCCATGGGTTTTGCCGGCCCCTTGCTGGTGGACGGTGAATACGCGAAGGGCGAGTTTTACGTGCCCATGGCCACTACCGAAGGCACCCTGCTGGCCAGTTATAACCGCGGCATGCGCCTGACCCGCGAAGCCGGCGGGGTACGCACTACGGTGATTGATGATGCCATGCAGCGGGCACCGGTTTTCGTGTTCAGTGATGCGCGCCATGCCCGCGATTTCGGCTTCTGGGTCGAGGCCAGTTTTGCACAGATAAAAGCCGCTGCCGAGGAAACCACCCGTTCGGGCAAGCTGCGCAACATTGAGCAGTACGCCATGGGCAAGATGCGCTGGCTGCGTTTCTGTTTCACCACCGGCGATGCTGCCGGCCAGAACATGGTGTCCAAGGCCACCCACCATGCCTGCCAGTGGATGCTGGCGCAAAAGCTGCCCGGGCTTGAGCATTTTTCGCTGGCGGCCAATTTTGATACCGATAAAAAACACTCGCATGTGAACAGCCTGCATACCCGCGGCAAGCGCGTTGTCGCAGAAATCACGCTGCCGGCGGCGCTGATCAGGGATGTCATGCACACGACTGGCGAGGCCCTGTTCAGGCAGCGCCAGCTATCCAATATGGGGGCGCTGATGGCCGGCTCGGTGAATAACGGCGCGCATTTTGCCAACGGCATAACCGCCATGTTCATTGCCTGCGGCCAGGACGTGGCGAATGTGGCGGAGTCGTCAGCCGGCTTTGTACACGGTGAACTGAAAGACAATGGCGATTATTATTTTTCCGCCACCATTCCGGCGCTGATCGTTGCCACCTATGGCGGCGGCACCGGGCTGCCCACGCAGAAAGAATGCCTGAATGTGCTGGGGTGTTATGGCCAGGGCAAGGTGCAGAAATTCGCTGAAATTGTTGCGGCAACGGTACTGTGCGGCGAGATATCGCTGGCTTCCGCCATCGTCTCGGATCAATGGGTATCCAGCCACGACAAGCTGGGGCGCAATCGTCCCTGAAAATTTTCAGGGGATGACGCAGGAGCGGCTACTTGCCGCTCCGGTAAAAAATGCGGATTGCCTGGTCACGAAAAACAGCCATAAAAAACCATCTCCCGCTACAATCGGCTTCCGGTTTCACGTCCGCCCCAGCGCCGTTTTCACGGCAGGATTTTTTTCATGAGTACTGTTCTCCGGTCCGGATCTGCAGCTTTTTCTGCGGCCCTCCATACGCTCGATATTTCCGCCGACAGTGATGAAGCGGCGGCAGCGCAGCTCACGACTCTGGCTAATGAAGGTAATGCTGCGGCGCAGGCCCTGCTCGGCCGGATGTATATCGATGGTCAGGGTGTGGCACGCGATACCACGCAGGCGCTGAACTGGTTTCGTCTTGCGGCGGCGCAGGGCCATGTCATGGCTATCAACGGGGTGGGGGCCTGCCTGGAACACGGCTGGGGGACGCCACCTGATTTTCCGGCAGCGGCTACCAACTATCGGCTGGCGGCAGAGGCCGGTCTTGATGAGGGGCAGTATCACTACGCCAGTCTGTTGCGTACCGGCAAGGGTCTGGCGCGCGATCTGGAACAGGCCTTCACGTTTTACAATGCCGCTGCTGCCCAGGGCCATGCCGCGGCCATGAACATGGTCGGGCGTTTTTATCATGAAGGCTGGGCGGTGGAGGTGAATGAACTCACCGCCATCGAGTGGTACCGGCGCTCGGCAGAGGGCGGGGATTTTCGCGGACAGATCAGTTATGCGGCAGTGCTGGCGGAGCAGGGTGATATCGATGCCTCGGCGCTCTGGTTGCGCGAAGCGATGAAGACGGCGCTGCCTTCCGTGCTGGGTGGTTTGGCGGATTCGCTGGCGGACTCTCCGCATGAGGTTTTTCAGCGTATTTCGCTTGAGATGAAAGCGAGGATTCCGGCCGCGTTTAAATAGGCTGTCGCGGCAGCCATAAAAAATCCGCCGGTATTCTGGCGGATTTTTTATGGCCGGGATTAATCCTTGAGCGCAGCGACTTCGCGCAGATAGACCATCAGTTTTTGCCGGGCCGGGCGTGGCGCTTCGGCCCATGTTGCTTCGGGTTTTTCTTCAATCAGCTGTTTTTCCTTCAGGGTCGAGCGCACATGCTGACGCAGGGTGTGACGCTCGGCGGTCGGGTAACGCCGCGCCACATCATTGATGGCGGAGTCGCCCTGTTCCAGCATTTTTTCCAGCAGCACATCCAGTTGCCGGTTCATGGTTGGATTGGCCAGCGGATTCAGCACTTCCAGAATGGCAGCCTCGTCTTCGTCACGCATGATCTTGCCGATGAACTGTTTCTGGCGGCGTATGGCCTCCATGTTTTTCAGTTTCTTGAGGTCAGTGACGGCGTTGATCAGGTTTTCGCTGACCGGCATTTTTTTCAGGCGCTCGATGCGCAGCTCGGCCAGGCGCTCGCCCAGTGCCTGCAGCCTGTCCATGGCCTTTTTCTGTTCGGTTTTGCTGAGGCCGTGATCTTCGAAGTCGTCAATTTCGTCGTGGATGTTGTAGCGGGGCATGAGGCAGACCTGGCAGTAAGAGCGGATTAGCGGTCAGTATAACGGCTTCGCCCCGGGCCGGCTCGTTCTGATCGAGTCATGGTGCGGGCTGTGGCGGGTGAAAGCGGGCGGCGTTATTCGGCTTCGTCGAAACGGTTGTTGAACAGGGCGACCACAGCAGCATGGGCCGCTTCGGCATCGCTGCCATCCACGACAAGGCGCAGGGTGGTGCCTTTGCCCGCGCCCAGCATGAGCAGTGCCATGATGCTTTTGGCATCAATGACACGGCTGCCGAGGCCGAGCTGTATGCTTGACTGGAATTGCGCAGTGACGCCGACGAGCTTGGCGGCTGCACGTGCATGCAGGCCCAGCTTGTTGATGATTTCGATCTCCGTTTCGATCATGTTCCTGGTCTTTCCAGTCTCAGGCCGGTTCACGGCGGTCGATGTCGCGGTGCCTCACTTGTACGCGCGGGAGCTCGTCGCGGAAGCGGTTGGCTATGCGTTCCACCATGTACACCGAGCGGTGCTGGCCTCCCGTGCAGCCAATGGCGACTGTGACATAGCTGCGGTCATTCTCGCGGAACTCCGGCAGCCACTTTAGCAGGAAGCCGGATATGTCCATATAGAGGCTTTCCACCAGGGCATTGCCGTCCAGAAAGTCCTTTACCTCGTTGTCCTGGCCGGTTTTCGGGCGCAGCTCGGGCTGCCAGTGCGGATTGGGCAGGCAGCGCACATCAAAGACGAGATCGGCATCCAGAGGCACGCCGCTTTTAAAGGCAAAGGACTGGAAGAGTACGGTGAGGCCGGTATCGGCATGGCCATCAAGGCGCTGGCGCAACTGCTCGCGCAGTTCGTGAACATTGAGGGCGCTGGTATCGATGTGCAGGGTGGCCAGGGTGGAGACCGGATCCAGCATCGTGCGCTCCAGCTCGATGGCCTCTATCAGGGAGCGTGAATGCGTGCTCAGCGGGTGACGACGGCGCGTGGCACTGAAGCGCGCCAGCAGCACATCATCACGGGCATCAAGATAGACTGTGGTGACGTGCACATTGCGGGTTTCCACGGCGCGCAGGATGCTGGCAAAACGCTGCAGGTCATCCGGCACATTGCGCGCATCAACGCCGATGGCAAGACGGGTGATTTCACCGTCGGGCCGGGTTCTGACCGAGTCGGCCAGCTGCGGCAGCAGGGCCAGGGGCAGGTTGTCCACGCAGTAATAACCCATGTCCTCAAGGACATGCAGGGCAGTGGTTTTGCCGGAGCCGGAACGGCCGCTGATGATAAGGAGCTGCATCGTTGTATTCCTTTCGCGCGTGCATCAATGGTCGGGGTGCGGGGCGGAACTTGCAACCTCGGTGCCGTCATTTAACGAACGATTTTCAGTAATTATGGCTGCAGGGATATGACGCAGGCACGCTGCGGCAGACAAAAAAAGACCCGGCAAGCCGGGTCTTTTGCTGCAGCACTGCTCCTCAATGGCGGCGCTGGATCTTTTCCTTGTGCTTGACGATCTGGCGATCAAGCTTGTCCGTCAGCAGGTCGATGGCGGCATACATATCGGGGGATTCGGCATTGGCGAAGAGTTCGGCGCCGGCAATATGAATGGTGGCTTCAGCCTTTTGCACCAGCTTGTCGATGCTGAGTATGACTTTCATGCTGGTGATGTGATCGAAATGTCGCTCGACCTTCTCGAGCTTGCTGTTCACGTAGTCCTTGAGGGCTGCGGTGACTTCAACGTGATGACCGCTGATTACCATTTGCATAAGGCACTTCCTCTTTGTTGATGGACAAACGGCGGAGCCTTGTTCAAACCCGGAGGAAGGGCGGGCAACAGCGGTGGCGCGAATGCGTCCCGGAGTGTCCGGACGGTCAGCAGGATTTGCGCAAAGGCCCCGATTCGGCGCGCAACATCGTGCGATGTTGTACCGCCACGCTCCCCCTTATCAGGGCAGAGCAAAATCTTTTGGTGGAATCAGAATGACTCCGGAACCTGCTCATCTGTACAAGAAACGTCGAACCTTGGCCTTGACTGTAGCACAGGGCTGACGCGCCCCGGCAAGCACCATTTGTCAGTGATGAGAGGGAATTTGCAGTGTCATGTAAGCAGCGCTTGCCCGGGATGGGGCAAGTGATTGATTTACCGTGAGTCGCATGATCAGGTGAGGGCACGCCGCGTCAGGATGGTTGCCTGATGCGGCGATTTTTCCGGTCTACAGCAGGCGCTTGCGTTCGTTGGAGGGCGGAATATTCAGGGATTCGCGGTATTTCGCGATGGTTCGGCGGGCGACCTCTATGCCCTGTGCCAGCAGCAGATCCGCAATCTTGTTGTCGGACAGAGGCTTTTTCGCTTCTTCCTGGCTTACCAGCTTGCGGATCATGGCGCGGATGGCCGTGCTGGAGGCTTCACCGCCACCGGTGGTGCTGACGTGGCTGGAAAAGAAATACTTCAGCTCGAAAATACCGCGCGGTGTGTGCATGAACTTCTGCGTGGTGACGCGCGAAATGGTGGACTCATGCATGCCGACTTCTTCGGCAATGTCGCGCAGGACCATGGGCTTCATGGCTTCGGGGCCAAGCTCAAGAAAGGCGCGCTGGTGCTCGATGATGCAGGTGGAGACTTTCAGCAGGGTTTCATTGCGGCTCTGCAGGCTTTTGATAAACCAGCGTGCCTCCTGCAGGTGATTGCGCAGATAGGAGTTGTCGGCACTGGAGTCGGCACGGCGCACGAGAGAGGCATAGCCGGTGTTGACGCGCAGCTTGGGGGCGGTATCGGGGTTCAGCTCCACAGTCCAGCGATCATGCTTGCGGCGCACAATCACGTCAGGCGTTACATATTCGGTTTCGCTGACACTGCCGATACGGCCACCCGGGTTGGGATTCAGGGTGTGGATCAGCGCTATGGCGGCTTTCAGGCCGGTCTCGGTGAGCTTGAGCTTGCGCATCAGGCTGGCGAAATCACGGGCGCCGAGCAGGGCGATATGGTCACGCACCATGGCAATGGCATCGCTGCGGCTGGGTGTGTTCTCCGGCAGCTGTTTGAGCTGGATGAGCAGGCATTCCCGCAGGTCGCGGCCGGCGACACCGGGGGGGTCGAACTGCTGGATGCGATGCAGGACCGCCTCGATCTCGTCCATTTCCACGGCATCGGGATCTTCAGGGTCTGCAACGGCTGCCATAATGTCGTCGAGCGTGGCGATCAGGTAGCCGCGCTCATCAATGGCATCGAGAATGGCCATGCCAATGGCGCGATCAAGATCGGAAAACGGCGTCAGGTTAAGCTGCCAGGCAAGCAGGGCGGCCAGGGTTTCCGGGGCGGCACTGCGTGCTTCCAGGGGATTGTCGTCGTCTTCGCCGCCACTGCCGGAACTGCTGGTATTGGCACTGCCACTGGTGAAAACGTCTTCCCATAGGGAGTCTACCGGCAGCTCGTCCGGTATGGATTCATTGGTATTGATATCGAGGGCGGCGGGGCCTTCGGCGCCATCCGTGCCATCGCCGGCTTCCCGCGAGAGCAATTCCTCTGCAGCGGCGTAATCAATCGGGGTGTCGTCAATTTTTTCGGCAGGCTCACCGTCATCATCGGCGGCTTCGAGCATGGGGTTGGAGTCCAGCGCTTCCTGAATTTCGGTTTGCAGTTCCTGTGTCGACAGTTGCAGAAGGCGTATCGCCTGTTGCAACTGCGGTGTCATGGTCAGGTGCTGACCAAACTGTAACTGAAGGGTGGCTTTCATGGACTGCTGTGCTCCCGCGCCAGGTCAGGGAGGTCTCTGGCGAGATGGCTGCAGTATAGCGCGCCGTATTTGCAAAAAGCAGGCCGTTTCCATTGGAAAAGCCGGGAGGCAGGAATCTCTGATACAAAAAGCCTACCCGTACCAGGCAGGGGGGCTTCAGAGGCTGAACTTGTCCCCCAGGTAAACCCTGCGCACGGTTTCATTGGCCATGATGTCGGCGGCCGTGCCTTCGGCAATCATCTGGCCGTCACTGACGATATAGGCTTTTTCGCAGATATCGAGGGTGTCGCGCACATTGTGGTCGGTGATGAGTACACCAATGCCGCGGGCTTTCAGGTGGGTGATGATGCTTTTGATGTCGGCCACCGAAATCGGATCAACACCGGCAAAGGGTTCATCCAGCAGGATGAAGTGCGGCTCCGCGGCGAGGGCGCGGGCAATTTCGGCGCGGCGACGTTCGCCACCCGACAGGCTCATGCCGAGGTTCTTGCGAATATGCGTGATATGGAATTCTTCCAGCAGGGACTCCAGCTTTGCCTGACGGCCTTTCTTGTCCAGATCCTTGCGCGTTTCCAGGATGGCCATGATGTTGTCTTCCACCGAGAGCTTGCGGAAAATCGAGGCTTCCTGCGGCAGATAGCCAATGCCGCGGCGCGCCCGTCCGTGCATGGGCAGATGGGAAATGTCTTCACCATCAATGCTGATCTTGCCTTCATCCATCGGGATCAGGCCGACAATCATGTAAAAGCTGGTGGTTTTGCCGGCGCCATTGGGGCCCAGCAGGCCGACGATCTGCGCACTTTCAACGGACAGGGAGACATTCTTCACGACATGACGGCTTTTGTAGCTTTTGGCCAGGCCTTCAACCACCAGATGACTCATTTCTTACCGTCCTTCGCCTTGCTGTCATTTTTGCTGTCGCGTACCTGCGGCGGGAAGACGAGCTGTACCCGATTGCTGCTGTCGCCCTTGGCATCAACCTGCTGCCGCAGGCTGTTGTAGGTAATGATATTGCCCTGAAAGCTTGAGCCATCCTGTTTCAGCCGGGCATTGGTGGTGAGCGTGATGATTTCATTTTTGGCATCGTAATCAATACGCAGTGCTTCGGCCGTTACCAGCCCTTTTTTCGGATCAATCTGCTGCTGGTAGTGTGCCGGCTGGCCTTTGGCGACAGTGGTGAGAATCGCCCCTTTCTTGTCGGTGGTGATGACGATTTCATCGGCACGAATTTCCAGCGTGCCCTGTTTTATCTGGACGGCACCGCTGTAGGTGGCGATGCCGGTTTTTTCATTGAAGCGCGCGCTGTTGGCACTGACTTGCACGGGCTGGTCACGATCCGAGGGCAGGGCGCAAACACTGCCGCCACCCAGCAGCAAGCTGGAAAAAGCCACGCAGGAAAAAACAATACGGGAAAAATCAGCGCGGTGCGGGTGCATAGCTTCCTGTCACATTCTCGTTAAGCAGCAACTCGCCGCTTTTCATGTTGGCTTTAATGCCCTTGCTGGAAAGATGGCCCTGCGGGCTTTTGATGCTGACCACACTGGTGCTGGACAGGCGTTCTTCCCTGGGAAAAATATGCAGCGACTCGGTATCAAGCGTTACCGCCACGGCGGCGGGATCGCGGCGCTCGGCGTGCACATGGCCGCTCAGCTGTACTTCGGTATTCTGTGCCAGGCTGCTGCCGTGTTGCGCCGTGATTTGCCAGGCTTCCTGTCCCTTGCTGTAAAGGGTGATAACGGGCGCATCCATTTCCGCTACATCCTGCGGCTTGTCGTAATGACGAATGATCGGTGCCTCAAGGCGACGCAACAGGCGACCGGCCTCATCGGTTTCCTGGCTGTGGATGTCGGTCACCACATAATCCGGACGACGATTTTCATCGGGCGCCATCAGGATGTCCTGATGATGACCCATGCCCCAGTAATAGCCGGTCGCGCCCAGCAGGAGCAGCGCACCGGAAACACTGAGGAGATTGCGCGCATCCATCAATACACACTCATTCGTGATTCAGGTAGGGCGCCAGCGCCGCGTCGTAATGGTCTTGTGCCCGCAGCAGCAAGTCGCAAACCTCGCGTACGGCACCGCGGCCGCCCCGCAGCGTTGTCACGTAGTCGGCGTGGGTATGCAGCTCGCCATGCGCATTGGCCACGGCAATGCCGAGGCCGGCCGCACGAATGGCGGGAAGATCCGGCCAGTCATCGCCGACATAGGCGGTCTCTTCAAGGCTCACGCCCAGTTGCGTGGTGAGTTCTTTCAGGGCGACGAGCTTGTCTTCGCGGCCTTGCAGCAAGTGCGCAATACCGAGATTTCTGCTGCGACGTTCCACCAGTGTCGTGGTGCGGCCGGTGATGATGGCGCAGACCACGCCGGACTGCTGCAGCATCTTGATGCCGTGACCGTCCTGGGTGTCAAAGGTCTTGATCTCTCCGCCGTCTTCGGCGAAGTAAAGGCGCCCGTCCGTGAGCACGCCATCGACATCAAGCGCGAGCAGCTTGATTCTGGCGGCTTTCTGCATGATCTCGTCCATTACCGGGCTCCTTTCACATCACGCCGGCGCGTAGCAGGTCGTGCATATTGAGTGCGCCCACCGGCCGGTTTTCCTTGTCGACCACGATGACACCGTTGATTTTCTTTTCCTGCATGATGGCCAGTGCTTCGGCGGCAAGGATATTCGGGGCGACGGTCGTGCATTTCGTGCTGATGACCTTTTCCAGCGTGGTGTGGTGGATATCAATGCGCTGATCGAGATTGCGGCGCAAGTCGCCATCGGTATAGAGGCCCTTGAGTACGCCGTTGTCGTCGGTGACGGCGGTCATGCCCAGGCCCTTGTTGGTAATCTCCATCAGCGCATCCACGATCAGGGTCCCGGCTTTCACGGCGGGCACCTGGTCACCCTTGTGCATCACGTCTTCCACGCGCATCAGCAGCTTGCGGCCCAGTGCTCCGCCGGGATGGGACAGGGCAAAATCCTCGGCGGTAAAGCCGCGTGCTTCGAGGATGGCGACGGCGAGCGCGTCACCCAGTACCAGCGTGGCGGTGGTGGATGAAGTGGGCGCGAGGCCGAGAGGGCAGGCCTCTTCCGCCTTGCCGATCTCCAGGCTGACATCGGCCGCTTGTGCCAGTGTGGATTCGCCGTTGGCGGTAATGGCAATCAGGCGGGCCTGCATGCGCTTGATCAGGGGCACGATGGTCAGGATTTCGCCCGTCTCGCCCGAGTTGGAAATGGCGATGACCACGTCCTGCGGGGTGATCATGCCAAGATCCCCGTGGCTGGCTTCGCCCGGGTGCACATAAAAGGCCGGGGTGCCGGTGGAGGCCAGCGTGGCGGCAATCTTGTTGCCGATATGCCCTGACTTGCCCATGCCGGTGACGACGACACGGCCACTGGCTGCCAGCATGAGCGCGCATGCCCGCTGGAAGCTGGCATTGATATGCGGCTTGAGGTGCTCGAGCGCGGTCTGTTCGACCTGGACCACGCGCTGGCCGGCACGGATAAAATCGAAGTCAGCCATGAATGTCTCCCGGGGGACTTCAGCGATAAGAAGGCGCGCATTATCTACCACGAGCCGGATAAAAACCTACAGAACATGCAAGGCAGGGCGTTACAGGATCATCACGAAGGACTATCACACCGACACTCCCGCTGGCGTCGTTACCAAACAGCAAGAATGGTATAGTGCGGCCACTTTTTCCTGCCCGCCCGGCCTACCGGGAATGATGGACGCATGACGGAAAGCCTTTCAAATCAGCCATCCAATCTGGCTGAGATTCATAATCTGGTATTTCACCGCGGCAAACGCACCATTTTCGATGGTGTCAGCGTGAATATTGCCCGCGGCAAAGTCACGGCCATCATGGGGCCGTCCGGCTGTGGCAAGACTACGCTGCTGCGCTTTATTGGCGGCCAGTTGCGGCCGGATGCCGGTCAGGTTCTGGTCGACGGGCAGAGTGTTCCTGACCTCAAGCGTGACGAACTTTTCGTCATGCGCTCGAAGATGGGCATGCTGTTCCAGTCGGGCGCGCTGTTCACGGATCTTTCCGTCTATGAAAACGTGGCATTTCCGCTGCGCGAGCATACCCAGCTGTCCGAGGCACTGATTCGCGAGCTGGTGCTGATGAAGCTGGAGTCAGTGGGTCTGCGCGGAGCCGAGAGCCTGATGCCGGCGGAGCTTTCCGGCGGCATGAACCGTCGCGCCGCGCTGGCCCGTGCCATCGCTCTTGATCCGGCCCTGATCATGTATGACGAGCCCTTTGCCGGGCAGGACCCGATCGTCAAGGGCGTGCTGGTGACGCTGATCCGTACCCTGAGCGAGGCCCTGGGCCTGACCTCGGTGATTGTCTCGCACGATATTGAAGATACCTTGTCCATTGCCGACTACATCTACGTACTGGCGAGCGGCAAGATCATTGGTGAAGGCACGCCCGATACCTTGCGTGCGTCGGAGTCGCCCTTTATCCAGCAGTTCCTCAATGGCCACCCGGACGGGCCGGTGCATTTCCGGTACCCGGCACAGGGCTTTGCCGAGGAACTGGCAGCAGAAAAACTCAGGGCCGGAGGACGCACGTGATGGAGGCCATTCGACGTCTTGGCGAGCAGGCGCTTGAGTCCCTGCGCACCCTCGGTGCGGCCGGCATCTTCCTGTTCCAGTCCGTGGTGGCGGTGCCCAATCTGCGCAAGGGTTTTCCGCTGCTGGTCCAGCAGATGTACAGCGTGGGTGTGCTGTCGCTGGCCATCATCGTGGTCGCCGGTCTTTTTATCGGCATGGTGCTGGGGCTGCAGGGCTACAACATCCTCACGACCTATGGCAGTGAGCAGGCGCTGGGCACGCTGGTGTCGCTGACGCTGGTGCGTGAGCTCGGTCCGGTCGTGACAGCGCTGCTGTTTGCCGGTCGCGCCGGCTCGGCACTCACCGCCGAGATCGGCTTGATGAAGGCTACCGAACAGCTCTCCAGCATGGAGATGATCGGTGTCGATCCGCTGCGCCGTATTGTGTCGCCGCGCTTCTGGGCCGGTTTTTATTCCATGCCGGTGCTGGCGCTGATTTTCTCGGCGGTCGGCATTCTTGGCGGTCATCTGATCGGTGTTAACTGGCTGGGCATTTACGACGGCTCTTACTGGATGAATATGCAGAACTCGGTGGAGTTCTGGGACGATGTCGGCAACGGCATTACCAAAAGCGTGGTGTTTGGTGCCGTGGTGACCTGGATTGCCGTTTTTCAGGGTTATGACTGCGAACCCACCTCGGAAGGAATTTCGCGTGCGACTACCCGTACGGTTGTATACGGCTCGCTCGCGGTACTGGGTCTGGACTTTGTGCTGACCGCTGTCATGTTTGGAGGCTTTTGATGCGCACGCGTTTGGTGGAAATTGCAGTGGGTTTGTTTCTGGTGGCCGGTCTGGTGGCGCTGTTTTTCCTCGCCATCAAGGTCAGCGGCCTCTCGGATGAAACCAGCAAGCCCAGTTATCAGGTCTATGCCAGCTTCCAGAATGCCGGTGGCCTGACCGTGCGCGCCAAGGTCACCATGGCCGGTGTGGTGATCGGCCGCGTCACCAATATCGCCCTGGATCCCAAGACACTGAAGGCCAAGGTCACTCTGGACATCTATAACGAAGTGAAGGAAATCACCACCGACAGCGTGGCGTCCATCCTGACGGCGGGGCTTCTGGGTGAAAAATACATCGGCATTGTGCCTGGCGCCGATGACACATATCTCAAGAACGGTGACGAAATCGAACAGACCCAGTCGGCGCTGGTGCTGGAAGATCTGATTGGCAAGTTCCTCTTCAACAAGGCGAATGAGCCGGATAAAACGGCCAAATAAACAGCCGTTACTGCAAGGAGTGAAGCATGAAATTCTGGCAACGTATGGCGGCAGTCCTGTTGTGTGCCCTGCCCATGCTGGCTGCGGCGGCTGACAGCCCGCAAACAGCCTTGCAGGAGGCGACCAATGTCCTGCTCGCCCGCATCCTCAAGGAAAAGGAAACGCTGAAAAAAGATCCGCAGGCGCTGTACCGCCTGGTGGACGAAAACATCACGCCCTACATGGACATTGATGGCATCGCGCGTGGCGTGATGGGGCAGTACTACCGCCAGGCCTCACCGGCACAGCGCACGCAGTTTACTACCGTGTTCAAGCAGAGCCTGGTGCGCACCTATGCCAAGGGCCTCACTGCCTACGACAACCAGAAAGTCATTTTCAAACCGTACAAGCCAGGCGCCGACCCGAAAAAGGCGCAGGTTGATCTGGAAGTGCAGGGCAATACCGGCCAGATTTATCCGGTGACATTCCAGATGCGCCTGGACAATGCCGGTGCCTGGAAGGTGAACAATATCCTGCTTAACGGCATCAATCTGGGGCTGACCTTCCGTAACCAGTTCGGTTCGGCCGTGGAAGCCAACAGCGGCAGTATCGACAAGGCCATTACGGGCTGGACGCCGGATACCAAGGCGCTTGATGAAAAGACGGCAAAGAAATAAATGGCGGCCATTCTCAAAAGCACCGGTCAGACACTGCAGGTTAATGGCGACATTGCCGTGGACGATGCCGATGCCTGCTGTGATGAGGGGCTTGCCCTGCTGGCGCAGATGACGGGTGATGTCGTGGTTGATCTGGCCGGCGTGATGTCGGCCAGCAGCCTGACGGTCGCGGTACTGTTGCGCTGGGCGCGCCGGGTGGCAGCTGCCGGTGGGACGCTGCGCCTGGCCAATGTGCCGGAAAAGTGCCGTGCCATTGTGCAGGTCAGCGGTCTGGCCGGTGCGCTGCCGGAAATAAAATAAGTTGCGAGTGCTGATGTAATGACAGTTGATGAAGTGAAAGCCCTGCTGCTGGCCGCGATCCCCGATGCTGAAGTGCTGGTGGAAGGCGAAGGCAGCAAATATACCGTGACCGTGGTCACTGATCGCTTTGCCGGCATGCGCCCGGTGGCGAAACAGCAGCTGGTTTATGGTCCGCTCAATGCCCATATCGCCAGCGGTGAAATTCATGCACTGAGCATGCGCACCCTGACGTGTGAAGAGTGGCGCAAGGCCAGGCTGTTTGCCTGAGAAAACGATCTGCAAGCCGCATGGCTGCGTTGGAGAGTTGGCGGGCCATCCTCATTTACCCGCTCGTAAACTCCGGTGTCCCGCCAATCCGCCGCCTTGCCCTGCAACCTGGATATCGTTTTGTGTATGGCTGTAGTTAACGTCCGACATCATGTCGGACATTTCGTTTTTGTATACCGATTTTCCCGGGTGTTGTGATGGATAAATTACTGATTAGCGGCGGCATCCGTCTCGATGGTGAAGTGAGGATTTCCGGCGCCAAGAATGCGGCCCTGCCTTTGCTGGCGGCAACGCTGCTGGGTGAAACGCCCGTCACGCTGACCAATGTGCCGCAGCTGAAAGACATCACCACCATGATCCAGATCCTCGGCAATATGGGCGTGTCGGTGGTGATTGATGAAAAATGCCAGGTCGAGGTGAACGCCAATACCCTGACTACGGCGGTGGCGCCTTATGAACTGGTGCGCACCATGCGGGCGTCCATTTTTGTGCTCGGCCCCTTGCTGGCCCGTTTTGGCGAGGCCACCGTTTCCCTGCCGGGTGGCTGTGCCATCGGCTCGCGTCCTGTGGATCAGCATCTCAAGGCGCTGGCGGCACTGGGTGCGGATATCCAGGTGGAAAACGGTTATGTGCATGCCAGAACCAAGGGCCGCCTGAAGGGGGCGCGTTTTGTTTTTGACATGGTGACGGTGGGCGGCACGGAAAACCTGCTGATGGCCGCGACGCTGGCCGAGGGCACCACCGTGATTGAAAATGCGGCGCGTGAACCCGAGATCATCAACCTGGCCGGCCTGCTGAGCGCCATGGGGGCACAGATCAGCGGTGCCGGTACCGACACGATTACCGTGCAGGGCGTGAAGGCATTGCAGGGCTGTACCTATCGCGTCATTGCCGACCGTATTGAAACCGGCTCCTATCTGGCGGCAGCTGCCGTTACCGGTGGCCGCGTGAAAACGCTGGATACCGACCCCTTCCTGCTGGATGCCGTGCTGCTGAAATTCAGGGATGTGGGCGCGCTGGTGACAACCGGCCCGGACTGGATTGAACTCGACATGCAGGGCCGGCGTCCGCTGGCGGTGAATTTCCGTACCGCGCCGCATCCCGGCTTCCCCACCGACATGCAGGCCCAGTTCATGGCCGTGAGTGCAGTGTCGGAAGGAACCAGCACGATTATCGAAACGATTTTTGAAAACCGCTATATGCACGTGCCGGAGCTTAACCGCCTTGGTGCAAAGATCGCGGTTGATGGCCATACCGCCATTGTCAGTGGCGTCAGCGAGTTGCAGGCGGCACCGGTGATGGCAACGGATCTGCGCGCTTCCATGTCGCTGGTGATCGCGGCACTGGCGGCAAAGGGCGACACCCTGGTTGACCGCATTTATCACATCGACCGTGGTTACGAGCGCGTGGAAGAGAAACTGCAAAGCCTGGGCGCGAATATCCGCCGCGTCACCGGACGGGAAGAAAGCCAATGAAGCAGATCATCATCGCCCTGTCCAAGGGCCGCATTCTTAACGATACCTTGCCGTTGCTGCGCGAGGCCGGCATTGACTTGCTGGATGATCCGGAAAAAAGCCGCAAGCTGATTTTTCCGACCACCCATCCCGATGTGCGCATCGTGATTATCCGTGCTACCGATGTGCCGACCTACGTGGAAAACGGTGCCGCCGATATTGGTGTGGCCGGCAAGGATGTGCTGATGGAGCACGGCGGCAACGGCATTTACGAGCCGCTGGACCTGAAAATAGCGCGTTGCCGCCTGATGGTGGCCGGCCCGGTGAACGCACCGGCCGTGCAGGGGCGCCTGCGCGTGGCGACCAAGTTTGTCAGCCTGACGCAGCGCTATTACGCCGAGAAAGGTGAGCAGGTCGAATTGATCAAGCTCTACGGTTCCATGGAGCTGGCGCCGCTGATGGGGCTCGCGGATCGCATTGTTGATGTGGTCGATACCGGCAAGACACTGAAAGAAAACGGGCTTGAAGCCACCGAGCTGATCGCTCATGTGAGCTCGCGCCTGATCGTCAACAAGGCTGCCATGAAAATGAAGCATGCGGTCATACAGCCGATTATTGCGCAGCTGGCTGAGGCAGTGGCGCGTCGCGAACAGGCGGCGGCTTAAAAGATCCGCTGAAGCCGCGCTGGCGGCGTTGGGAAAGCTCCAAAAAATGTTCATTTACTGTATGTAAACTCTGCTTTTTTGGAGCTTTCCCGCCTTGCCATCATCGACTTGATCGGGCTTTTAAAGTTGAACGCTGTTCCAGGGAATCCGCTCTAAACTTGTGTTGAGTAGTGATGAGACATTGCCATGACTGAATTAATTCCCCGTCTTGATACCAGTGTTGCTGGCTTCGACAAGCGCCTGCAGGCCCTGCTGGCCTGGGAGGCTGTCAGTGATGCAGGCGTTCAGCAGGCCGTCACGGAAATCGTCACGCGCGTGCGTCGTGAAGGTGATGCCGCACTGCTGGAGTACAGCAACCGTTTTGATGGCCTGGGTGCCACGGAAGCGTCGGCACTGGAAATTCATGCCGCACGGCTTGAGGCGGCTTACAAGAATCTTCCCGAGGCACAACGCGATGCCCTGACCGCCGCGCGTGATCGCGTGCGCGCGTATCACGAAAAACAGAAACAGGATTCCTGGCAGTACAGCGAAGCCGACGGCACGGTGCTCGGGCAGAAAATCACGCCGCTGGATCGTGTCGGTATTTATGTGCCGGGCGGCAAGGCCTCCTATCCTTCCTCGGTATTGATGAATGCACTGCCGGCCAGGGTCGCCGGCGTGCGTGAAATCATCATGGTGGTGCCGACACCGGGTGGCGAAAGCAATGAGCTGGTGCTGGCAGCGGCGCATCTTGCCGGTGTTGACCGCGTCTTTACGATTGGTGGCGCACAGGCGGTTGCGGCGCTGGCGTACGGCACGGCAACGGTACCGCGGGTCGACAAGATTGTCGGCCCTGGCAATATTTATGTGGCCACTGCCAAGCGCATGGTTTTCGGGCAGGTCGGCATCGACATGATTGCCGGGCCTTCCGAGATTCTCGTGTATTGCGATGGCCTGACCGATCCGGACTGGATTGCCATGGATCTTTTCTCGCAGGCAGAGCATGACGAGCAGGCCCAGGCCATCCTCCTGTCAGAGGATGAAAACTTTCTCGATCAGGTTTATCACAGCATCGAGCGACTGCTGCCGACACTGGCGCGGCAGGACATCGTACGCACCTCGCTGTCGACGCGCGGCGCGCTGATCCTTGTGCGTGATCGTGAAGAGGCCCTGGGTCTGATCAACCAGATCGCCCCCGAGCATCTTGAGCTGTCCATGGATGATGCCGAGTCCCTGTTGCCGGATATCCGGCATGCCGGTGCCATTTTCATGGGGCGTTTCACGCCGGAAGCGCTGGGTGATTACTGCGCCGGCCCCAATCACGTGTTGCCGACTTCAGGCACCGCGCGCTTTTCCTCGCCGCTCGGTGTTTACGATTTCCAGAAGCGCTCCAGCCTGATTGGCTGCTCTGTGCAGGGTGCCTCGATGCTGGCAAAGGTTGCGTCGGTGCTGGCGCGCGGAGAAAGCCTGGAAGCGCATGCGCGTTCGGCTGAATACCGCATCATCAAACCCTGAAGACTACTGGCTTCCCTTACGGTTGCGGGAGCAGCTTCAGGCCCGCCTGGTTGCTCCCGCCCCTCTGCATTTTCCGAGATTCTTCATGAGTAAATTCTGGAGCACTTTTGTTCACGATCTCGTGCCCTATGTGCCGGGTGAGCAGCCGAAGATCGCGAATCTGGTCAAGCTCAATACCAATGAAAACCCCTACGGCCCCTCGCCAAAAGCCATAGCGGCCATGCAGGCCGAGGTCAGCGATGACCTGCGCCTGTATCCGGACCCTAATGCCGATCTTCTGAAGACTGCCATTGCCGACTATTACGGCATCGAAAAGTCTTTTGTGTTTGTGGGCAACGGTTCCGATGAAGTGCTGGCGCATGTGTTTCACGGTTTGCTCAAGCATGAGAGCCCGGTGCTTTTCCCTGATATCACCTACAGCTTTTATCCGGTGTATTGCGGTCTTTATGGCGTGCCTTTTACGCAGCTGCCACTGAACGAAACGTTTGAAATTGATCTGGCTGCCTACGGACAAGGTACCTTGCAAAAGAATGGCGGCATCATTTTTCCGAATCCGAATGCCCCCACGGGCGTGCTGACACCCCTGGTAGCTATCGAAGCCTTGTTGCAGCGCAATACGGAGTCGGTGGTGGTGGTGGACGAGGCCTATATCGATTTCGGCGGTGAGACAGCGATAAGTCTGGTGAAGAAATATCCGAATCTTCTCGTTACGCAGACCTTGTCAAAATCGCGCTCACTGGCCGGTTTGCGTGTCGGTCTGGCCGTGGGACATCCGGATCTGGTCGAGGCGCTGGAACGGATCAAGAACAGCTTTAATTCCTATCCGCTCGGGCGCGTGGCGATTGCCGGGGCGGCGGCCGCTTTTGCCGACAGGGACTATTTTTCCCGTAGTTGCGATGCTGTGATCGCCAGCCGTGAACAACTGGCGCGCGAGCTGGGTGTGCTCGGTTTTGAGGTGCTGCCGTCAGCGGCTAATTTCATTTTTGCGCGTCATGCCTGTCACGATGCCGCACGGCTTGCGCTCGGCCTGCGCGAGCGCGGCATCATTGTCCGGCATTTCCGCCTGCCGCGTATTGAGCAGTTCCTGCGTATCTCCATCGGTGCGCCGGAGCAGAATGCGGCGCTGCTGCAGGCGCTGAAAGACATTCTCCCGGCGGCGCCGGATATGCCGTAGTGCTTTTATGGTTTCGCTAGTAGTTCATCTGGAAACCGAGCGCCCAGGAGTGTTCACCGATTTCGGGAATGATCGCTACCGGGTTCGGGTGTTCGGGCTGGACAAAGTAGTAGGAAAAGCCGATCCCCAGTGCGCAGCCGGCAATCACATCGCGCCAGTGATGCAGGTCTTCGTCGACACGGGTGTAGCCAACGTAGGCGGCCGGCAGCATGGCCACGCTGCCATAGGTCCAGCCATAACGCTGGCCGATAAACGCGGCGCCTGAACACGCACTGGCGGTATGTCCCGAAGGAAATGAATACTGCCCACCGTTGGGGCGCTCTCCCCATGAGGTCGGATTGACGGCCCTTTTCAGCGCGGCCGTGGCCAGCATGGTGCTGCCAAAGCTGTAGGCCCATTCCTTCATGCCTTCGTTGTCATCCCGGTAAAAGGCCGTGCCGAGTGCAAGGGCGGGCAGGACAATCTGGATGATGTCGCCTTCAGCCCGATCCGGATCTTTCGTATGTATGCCGAGGCTCAGCGCGGTTGCCGGCACACTGGCTACCATGCTGCTGATGGCGGTCAGTATGGTCAGCGTGCGGACAGTAAACATTTTCATACAAGCTCCGGGTCGGAAAATTATCATGGCATCTTTTGCCATGATAATGCGTTGGCCGCATCACAGACTGGCCTCAGGCGGGCTTCGGGTTAATTGTGGTTTCCCGCAGCCACCGGCTCATTCTGCACCCTCATCAATTCTCCGGTCCCTGATCTGGGCCGGGCGCTCACCGACCTTTACCTTGACGGTGATCCTGCTCTTGTCGCGCAACAGCAGTGCCTGCTGGGTGCTGCCCGGTTTGAATCCGGCGATCAGGTTGATGGCCTGACTGGCATTGCTGACCTCGGTGTCATTGAGGCGAAGCAGGATGTCGCCGGCCTTCATGCCGGCTGCATGGGCAGGGCCGCCGCGCACGATGCCGGCAATGGCCGCCCCTTTTGTCGTGGTACTGCCGATATGTGCGGCGAGTTGCGGGTCGAGGGTTTGCACCTCTATACCCAGCCAGCCGCGCACGACCTTGCCATCCCGGATGATGGCCTGCATGACGGTTTTGACGAGTGCACCGGGAATGGCAAAGCCGATGCCGAGGCTGCCGCCGCTTTGCGAAAAAATGGCGGAATTGATGCCGACCATATTGCCGCTGACATCAATCAGGGCGCCGCCGGAGTTGCCGGGGTTGATGGCGGCGTCGGTCTGGATAAAGTCCTCGAAGGTGTTGATGCCCATGCCGTGCCGGCCAATGGCGGAAATGATGCCCTGGGTGACGGTCTGGCCGACGCCGAAGGGGTTGCCTATGGCGAGGACGACGTCGCCCACCTGCACGGGCGACTCGCGAAAGGGCAGTACCGGCAGATGGTCCAGATCAATTTTCAGCACGGCGAGATCGGTGCCGGGATCGGTGCCGATAACCCGGGCCTTGATTTCGCGGCCATCCTGCAGTGCCACGATAATTTCATCGGCCTGCTCGACGACATGGTTGTTGGTCAGCACATAGCCCTCCGGGCTGGCAATCACGCCCGAGCCCAGGCTGGTCTGCAACCGTTCCTGCGGTTGCCCTTCGCCAAAGAAATGACGGAAAAATGGATCATTCATGAAGGGATTGTGCTCGCGCACTTTCTGCGTGGTGTAGATGTTCACCACTGCGGGGGCAGCTGCTTTCACCGCGCCGGCATAGGACACGGCGGCATTGCCGGCGACCACCGCCGGAGCGGGAGTCGTGATGAGCGGGCGTTCATGCGCAAAGGTCGGGCTGCTGCGGGTGGCCATGTCAGGCCATCCGTGCTGTTGCGTGTAGACATAGGCCAGCACGGCGGCCAGCAGTATCCAGGGCAAAAGGGTTTTCAGGCGCATGCGGTATCTCCCGTTAAGGCTGGCTAGAATATGGTGACCGGTTTTTCCCATTCAAGAGTGTCTGTGTATGCCCATGACCAAGAGCAAGGCCACGCTGCGTGAAGTTCTTTCCTTGCTGGAGGGCACGCTGGAACCGGGCCGCTTTCAGGATTACTGCCCGAATGGCCTGCAGGTGGAGGGGGCGCAGCATGTGCACCGCATTGTCACCGGGGTCACGGCGTCAGCCGCCCTGATTGATGCGGCGATTGCACGCAAGGCCGATGCCTTGCTGGTGCATCACGGTTATTTCTGGAAGGGGGAAGATCCACGTATCACCGGCATGAAGCGCACGCGCCTGAATAAGCTGCTGGCGCATGATATTTCCCTGATCGCCTATCACCTGCCGCTGGATGCTCATGCCGAGCTGGGCAACAACGCGCAGCTGGCGAAGTTGCTCGGACTTACGATTGACGGCAGGCTGGAGCCCGGCAATCCCAAAAGCCTGGGCAATACCGCGACACTGGCGACGCCGGTGAGCGTAGAGGAGTTTGCCCTGCATATTGAAAAAATGCTGGGCCGCACACCGCAGGTCATTGCTGGCGGGCCCCTGCAGGTTCGCCGTATCGGCTGGTGTACGGGAGCGGCGCAGGATTACATCGACAAGGCCATTGCGTTGGGACTGGATGCTTTTCTCTCCGGTGAAATTTCCGAACCGACCGTGCATGCGGCCCGTGAAGCCGGCATTCATTATCTGGCCTGCGGTCATCACGCGACGGAGCGTTATGGCATCAAGGCGCTGGGTGACTTTGTGCAGGAAAAGCTGGGTGTGCCGGTGGAGTTTGTGGATATCGATAATCCGGTCTGAACCGGATGGCAGGGTACTGCTGGTGCCGTGACGGCATGATTTTTCCGGGGATATTCCAGGCATAAAAAAGCCGGCTTGCGCCGGCTTTTTTATGGGGTGTCGCTTATTTGCCGAAGGTCAGCAGCGGCCCGTAGGCCACGATGATCAGGCTTACGCTGAGTACGATAATGGGCAGAATCCAGCGCTCGTAACGACGGTAGAAGCCGAGATGCCGCACTTCCTCAGTGGCAATATCGATTTCCTTTTCACCCACCACCTGACGCAGCAGCAGCTGGTTCAGGGCAACAGGCGGCATCAGGTAGCCAAGCTCGAATGCCACCAGCACCATCATCCAGAAATGCACGGGATCAATGCCGCTGTTGTAGGCGATCGGAGCCAGCGTTGCCGATACCAGGATCACGGCACCGAAAGGATCCATGATCATGCCGAGGATGACCTTGGAGACCATGAGGAACGTCATGGCAACCCAGACATTGGGGAAGGTATGCGGGAAGTGTTCCATGACGCCGGAACGTTCCACCACGCCACCCATGCTCAGTGACAGCGCCATCAGCAGGATCAGTGCGCCGATATGGCCAATGGTTTCATTGGTGGCAAAGCGTATGGATTTTTCCACTGCAGCAAGACCGGGCGCCGGAGCTATGTGGTCCTCCGGGCTGGTGTCAGCCACTTCGGAAATAGGCGCAGGCTTGGTGTCGCGGCGCAGGCGGTCAAAGATCACCAGCACAATCATGATCACCGGCATGATCACCGGGGCAGTGAACTCATCCAGCTTGGTGTCAAGCAGATAGCGGTAGCCCAGCACGATCACCATGGTAATGATGGCGTAGGGCAGTACCGGACCGAGTGCGCGCAGCATGCCGGGAATGGCCACTTTCGGGCTTTCGATCTTTACCTTCTGGGTGCGTGACATTTGTGCGGCGATGAGGAAGAGCGTGGAGGTCAGGAAGAATACCCAGATGCCCCAGTGATAAAGATCAACGGTACGGACCTGCTTGTTCAGTGCAGCAATCAGCACGATGAGCAGGCAGGGCCGCAGCACTACGCCCAGGGAGCCGGACATGGCCGATGCCGCGAGTGCAAACTGGCGCGTGCCACCAGCGTGGCGCACTTCGTTATAAATCAGCGCGCCGGCGGCGATCACGAAAATACCGGAGGCACCGGTGTAGGCTGTTGGCAGGGCTGCACCCAGCAAAATGAAATAGGTGAGCATTTCCGGCGAGAATTTCCAGGGACGCAGAATGTCCAGGAAGCGGTCGACCACCTGAGTTTGCTTGAGCAGCATGCCGGCCCAGATGAACAGCGCGAGATTCAGGAAGATGCCCGAGAGCTCTACCATCTGGTTCAGGTAAATCGCCTGCGCAGAAAAATGTCCGTGCGAAATGAAGTAGAAGCCGCCAATCAGCGCCATCCAGGCATAAAGCGGAATGGACAGCATGGCGAGACCAATGGTGCCTCCTTCGGTGGCGCGGCGCGGCATGAAGATCAGCTGTTTCAGGCTGATCAGCGTGAGAATGCCGAACATGCCTATCCACACGTAATAGAGCCAAGGCTTGTCGAGTGCGATACCCGAGGCGTGCTCCATCATGAGGTATTGCACCGACGAGAAGGTCAGTACGGCATTGGCCAGCGTCAGCATGAAGGCATATATGCGGAAGTCGGTACGGGTTTTCGGCGGCCGCAGCGCAATATGATGTTCGCCCAGTGTGGTGTTGATCGAGGCGATCAGTACCATCAGCAGCAATACCAGCGAACGGTTATCCATGCCGAAATGGAAAATGCCGAAGAAGGCCGTTTCCACGGCGCGATAGGCTTTTACTGTCGGCGTCAGGTGCGAGCTGATGTTTTTATACATCAGCTGCTTTTCCTGGCAGAGCACGGCGGCTTTCTGCATGGAGGCCTTGATGGCGGCCGGGTCCTGTATTTCATCGGCGAACAGGGCGTCAATGGCATCGGCACTGGCGGGTGCCTTGCTCATCTGGGCACTGACGGCAGCATCAATGTCGGGATTGGGATTGCAGTCGGGTACGGTCGGGTCGGCACGCAGCATGAAATACTGCACACCCGATTTGGTATCGCCGAACAGGGTTTCGCCCATGCGCAGCAACTGGCCATGGAACATTTCCCCGGTGCCAATAATCAGTGTCAGCAGCAGCAGTGAGAAAACCGGCAGGCTGAGCAGCCATTCGGTGGGGGTGCGACCCAGAAACTGTGGGCCTGCCTTCCCCGAGGGATTGCCTTGTTGGCTCATGTTGAAATACCCGGTTGTTGTTTTACGGTGCCTTGTGGCAGTCGTTATTTTCTGATGTGTAAAAAGCGGGGCGTGTTCAGCCGCCATTAATCGCCTGCTTCAGGCGGGCAGCCCGGAGCAAGCCTGCAAGAGTACCTGAAATGACGGGTGCGGAAAAAGCTGCTTTGCCTGTCAGATCGGGACATTTGCTCTTTGTTTATACTACCAGTATTCCTTGTCATGGAACTGGCCGGTCTGCCGTCAGGGGGCGGGCGGACGGGCGAAGCACAGGGCTTCCGGGTGGCGTTATCACGAAGCCCGGGTTTGCATATGGCGGGTTTACGATGCTGGCCATCAGCAAGTCCTTTGTGGCCGCGGCAGGGTTTCAAAGACTGTGCTGGCAATGCGGGAGCAGTAACAGGGTGGGCATGATGTGCTGGCGGGCCCTGCATGGCGGCGTTCCTCCAGACAAAAGAAAGCCCGCAGAAGCGGGCTTGCAGTGCGCTGGCGTGATTCAGTCGCGAAAACCGTAATCCTCGTCCAGTGTGCCCTTTTCGGTGGGCTTTTTAGTGGCGTAATCACGCGGCGGCTCCACCAGATAGTGGCCATCCGTCATCTGGGTGACGGTATTGCGCGGCGCCTCCAGAGGCTCGAATGCCTTGCCGGGATTGCTGCTGCCATGGCGACGATTGTCGGCCGAGAGGCTTTCTGCGCCGCGCTGCAGATGCTCATGCACTTCGCGATAGCTGTTGGTGAGCGTGTTGACCAGTTGCGCAGTGGACACAAAATGCTGCGTTACAGAATCCTGATAGTGGTCATATTTGCTTTGCAGTGAGGTGAGGTGTTCTTCAAGCTCACGTACCCGGGTGTCGGGGTTGCGTGACTTGGCGAGCATATAGCCACCAAACCCGCCTGCCACGAACATGATGAGATAAAACAACCAGCTCATGCCTGTCTCCTTGGATTCCGCCTGCTAACGTGACGGACATTTCTGCGTTCGTCATTAGTCTATGCGTTTGTTGCGGGTCTAAGAAGGCTTGGGCCTTCCGTTTACAAGGAAATTCTCTATGTCCTTTAGTGTCGAGCAGCCACTTTATATTGCAGGTCCGGCAGGTCGCCTTGAGGCTATCTGGTGCCCATCGACGCCGAAAAACACGGTTGTAGCGGTAATTTGCCACCCGCATCCGCTGCACGGCGGGACCATGGGCAATAAAGTGGTGACGACGCTGATGCGTGCCTGGCGTGACAAGGGGGTGGCGACGCTGCGTTTCAATTTTCGTGGCACAGGCAACAGTGAGGGCGTGCACGATCAGGGCGTGGGAGAAATAGATGATTTACTGGCGGTGTTGCGCTGGCTTCTGGTGGAGCAAGGAATGAAAACGCTGGATCTGGCCGGTTTCTCCTTTGGAGCCTGGGTGAGTGCAGCCGCTTCAGCACGGATTCCTCAGGGCTTGCTCTTGCGGCGACTGGTGCTGGTGGCTCCGCCGGTTCAGTATGCCGGTTTTGAGGCCCTGCAGCTGCCGCCGCAGACACTGGTCATGCAGGGTGATGCGGACGAGGTAGTGGATCCGGCCGCCGTATTTTCCTGGGTTGCCTCGCGTACCAGGGTGCCGGAGCTGGTGCGCTTTCCCGATGCCGGGCATTTCTTTCATGGCCGTCTGGGGGGGCTGAAGGCAGAATTGGCGGCACGTCTCTGACCCACCTTTGTCAGGTGTTGCGCTATCGGTTCAAGCCGGTAAACTGCCGCCCCTGACTGATTAGTCCCTTGGCATGGAAGGCCGTTTTCCGGAAAGTCACATGTCATGCCCTTGAGCCGTTACCAGCACGATCTTAGCCGCCCCGACTTCCTCGAAGATGCCGCGCAGGCCAATGCTGTCCGGCATTTGCAGCGCGTAAGGGACGAGCTCGTGGCGCGCCATGACGCTGCCAGGGGCGCACGCGGCCTGTCTCGCCTGAAAGTGCAGAAGCAGCAGCGGGAGCCGGTGCGCGGGGTGTATATGTGGGGCGGGGTGGGACGGGGCAAGACCTATCTCATGGACCTGTTTTTCGAGTCACTGCCATTTCGCCGCAAGATGCGCATCCATTTTCACCGTTTTATGCAGCGCGTGCATAAAGAACTGAATGCGCTGCGCGGAACGAAGGATCCGCTGGAGCTGGTTGCCGACAAATTGCGGGCAGAAGCGGTGGTGATTTGTTTTGACGAGTTCTTTGTCTCGGATATTACCGATGCCATGTTGCTGGGTGGTTTGTTCGAGAAACTGTTTGAGCGCGGCGTTACCCTGGTTGCCACCAGCAATATTGTCCCTGATCGTTTGTATGAGAACGGCTTGCAGCGTGAACGCTTTCTGCCGGCTATTGCCGTTTTGAAGCGGTATTGCGAAGTGGTGAATGTAGACTCTGGCGTGGATTATCGCCTGCGCGTGCTGGAGAGGGCTGAGCTTTATCATTCGCCGCTGGATGCGGTGGCTGAGGCTGGCCTGAAAAAAAGCTTTGCCGAACTGACTAACGGCCTGCATGTGGAGGCCAACCATATTGTGGTCAATGATCGTGATGTTCATGTGATTGCCTGTACCGATGATGTGCTGTGGGTCACCTTTGCTGAACTTTGCGTGGCGCCGCGTTCGGCTCAGGACTACATCGAGCTGTCACGGGAATATCACACGGTGTTGTTGGCACGCATTCCGGTCATGAGTGATTTGATTAACGATGCGGTTCGGCGCTTTATCAATCTGGTTGATGAATTTTATGATCGTGGCGTCAAGCTGATTGTGTCAGCCGATGCGCCTATCGAGAGTATTTATACGGGTACGCGTTTAAAGTTTGAATTCGAGCGTACGAAGTCTCGGCTGCAGGAAATGCAGTCAAAAGAATATTTGTGCCGCGAGCATTTGCCCTGACAGATGCCACGTGTGCCTGCTGATTCTGTAGCGACACCCAAAACCCGCCGAGGAGGCTAGCCCCATGATCCCACGTACCTTGTTTAACTCTGACCACGTCGCCTTTCGTGACATGGTGGTGAAGTTTCTGGAAAAAGAAGCGGTGCCTTTTCATGCGCAATGGGAAGAAGACGGCCAGATCGCCCGTGATCTCTGGATCAAGGCGGGTGAGCAGGGCATGCTTTGTCCTTGTCTGCCCGAAGAATTCGGCGGCGTGGGTGCCGACTACCTGTATTCGGCCATCGTCATGGAAGAGATATCCCGCATGGGGCTGACCGGTATTGGTTTCGGTCTGCATACCGACATCGTGGCACCGTATATCGAGCATTACGGTACTGCCGAGATGAAGCAGAAATACCTGCCCAAGATGGTGACCGGTGAGCTCGTTGGCGCCATCGCCATGACCGAGCCTGGTGCGGGCTCCGATCTTCAGGGTGTGCGTACTAGCGCTGTGCGTGATGGTGATCATTACATCATCAACGGTTCCAAGACCTTCATCACCAACGGTCAGCATGCCGATATCGTTATTGTCGTTGCCAAAACCGACCCCAGTGCTGGCGCCAAGGGTACTTCGCTGATCGTGGTTGAGGCTGGCACTCCTGGCTTCACCAAGGGTCGTAACCTGCACAAGGTCGGCATGAAGGCGCAGGATACCTCCGAGTTGTTCTTTCAGGATGTGCGCGTGCCCGTGGGGAACTGCCTGGGCGAAGAAAACAAGGGTTTCATTTACCTGATGCAGGAGTTGCCGCAGGAGCGTCTGGGTATCGCCATCAATGGCATCGCCATGGCTGAGGGTGCGCTCAAGCTCACGATTGACTATGTGAAGGAGCGCAAGGCTTTCGGCAAGCATATCTCGGACTTCCAGAATACGCAGTTCAAGCTCGCCGAGCTTCACTCCAAGGTATTGCAGGGGCGCGTGTTTGTGGATCGCTGCCTGGAGCTGCATATGAACAAGAAGCTGGATGTGCCGACGGCTGCCGCTGCCAAATACCTCATCACGGATCTGCAGTGCGAGATCATTGATGAGTGCGTGCAGCTCTTCGGTGGTTACGGTTATATGTGGGAGTACCCGATTGCCCGTATGTGGGCTGATGCGCGCGTACAGCGCATTTATGGCGGCACCAACGAAATCATGAAGACCGTGATTTCGCGTGCTGTTCTGGCGTAATCCGCAGGATTTCTCGCTGCAATAAAAAAGCCGGCATCTGCCGGCTTTTTTATTGCCCGTATTTCTTTATGGTGAGGGATTCGGGTGTTGCACATGAATGGCTTCAATAGCCTTTAATACGTCATCGTCAAGCTTCACTCGGATCGCGCTGATGTTCTCTTCCAGTTGTGCCAGTGAGGTTGCGCCGATGATATTGCTCGTCACGAAAGGCTGCTGGTTGATGAATGCCAGTGCCATCTGTGCGGGAGATAGCCCATTGTCGCGGGCCAGGTTTACGTAGGCGGCGGTTGCCGCATCGGCTTGCGGGTTCAGGTAGCGGGCGAAACGTTTGAAGAGGGTAATGCGTGCTCCTTCCGGCCATTGGTCACTCAGGTATTTGCCGGTGAGTACGCCAAAGGCCAGGGGTGAATAGGCCAGCAGGCCGATGTCTTCGCGATGAGAGACTTCGGCAAGGCCGATTTCATAGCTGCGGTTGAGCAGGTTGTAGGGGTTCTGGATGCTTACGGCGCGCGGCAGGTCGTGCTGCTCGGCCAGTTGCAGGAATTTCATGGCACCCCAGGGCGTTTCGTTGGAGAGGCCGATATGGCGGATTTTGCCGGCCTTGACCTGGTCGCCCAGCGCTTCTAGGGTTTCCAGGATGGGCACGGCATCGCTGTCGTTCTGGACCTGATAGCCCAGCTTGCCAAAGTAGTTGGTCTGGCGGTCAGGCCAATGCAGCTGGTAGAGGTCGAGGTAGTCGGTCTGCAGGCGTTGCAGGGAGTGGTTGATGGCTTCTTCTATATGGGCGCGGCTCAGATCGGGATTGCCACGGATATAGGGCATGCTGCTTGAGCGGCCAGTGATCTTGGAGGCCAGTATGACGTGCTCGCGGTGGCCGGGGTGGGCGCGAAACCAGTTGCCGATGATGGTTTCGGTGCTGCCATAGCTTTTGGCGGTGGGCGGTACGGCGTACATTTCGGCGGTGTCGAAGAAGTTGATGCCGGCCTCCAGGGCAGCATTCATCTGGGCAAAGCCCTCTTCCTGCGAGTTCTGTTCTCCCCATGTCATGGTGCCAAGGCAAAGCTTGCTGACATAAAGGTCACTACGGCCAAGACGGCGCTTTTCCATGCAGATCTCCTGGGTGGTAAGAAAGCCGGTGTCATCATAGGTGGGGCTGGCATTTTGGCGCTATTGGGCGGCTTGCATTTCCGGCTGGATAATCTGTTGTCAAAGCGCGGGCACTTGGGTAATATGCGCGTCCTCTTTGACGGGACTCCCGTCTGCTGCCCTTTTGTTTATTAGGCGTTAATGCAATGAAGACTTTCAGTGCCAAACCGGAGACGGTAAAGCGTGACTGGTTTGTGGTCGATGCCAATGGCAAGACCTTGGGTCGCCTGGCGACCGAGCTCGCCCGCCGTCTGCGCGGCAAGCACAAGCCGGAATACACCCCGCATGTTGATACCGGTGACTACCTTGTTGTCGTTAATGCTGACAAGATTGTGGTTACAGGCAACAAGGCCGAGGCCAAGCAGTATTATCACCACACCGGTTATCCAGGTGGCCTCAAGAGCATCAACTTTGCGAAGCTGATTGTCGCCAAGCCTGAGCGTCCGCTTGAGATCGCCGTAAAGGGCATGCTGCCAAAGGGTCCGTTGGGCCGCGCCATGTTCGCCAAGCTCAAGGTGTATGCCGGTGCCGAACATCCGCATGCTGCACAGCAGCCGCAAGAACTGAAGGTCTGAGTCGGAAACCATGACTACACAAGTAAATTACGGTACTGGTCGTCGCAAGACGGCAACCGCCCGCGTTTTCCTTAGCGCAGGCAACGGCACGATCACCATCAATGATCGTCCTATCGACACCTATTTTGGTCGTGAAACCGCCTGCATGATCGTGCGCCAGCCGCTCGAGCTGGTAGAGCTGCTGGGCAAGTTCAACGTCAAGGTGACAGTGGCTGGTGGTGGGATCGGCGGTCAAGCCGGTGCCATTCGTCATGGCATTACCCGTGCCCTGATTCAGTACAGCGAAGACCTGCGTTCCCCGCTGCGTAAAGCCGGTTTTGTGACTCGTGATGCCCGCGAAGTCGAGCGTAAGAAGCTCGGTTTGCGCAAGGCGCGCAAGCGTCCTCAGTACTCCAAGCGTTAATACAGAAGGCGCCTTTGCGCGTCTTCTGGCGCTGGTCAAGGAATGTTGGGGAATCGTCTAACGGTAGGACTACGGTCTCTGACACCGTCTGTCAAGGTTCGAATCCTTGTTCCCCAGCCACTTCAAAAAAGGCGCCTCCAGTTAATGGGGGCGCTTTTTTTTGTCGCTGGAAAAGCTGAAAAATCTCCGGGAAATCCTGCATGTTTCGCTGGATACGCAGGAGTTTCATCCTTGTAAGCCGTGGGGGATTTCATTATCATCCGCAGGCTTTTTTTTTGCGCGTTCGGGGCTCCTGCGGGAGCTGCCGGACGTCTTTGTACTTGCTTGGAGAGTACGTTAATGAGTACTGACGGCGTGAATGCAGGTCGCCGACGTCTACTGATTGGCGCCACCGCAGCGGTGGGTGCTGTCGGTGTCGGATATGTGGCCGTTCCGTTTGTGAAGTCCTGGAATCCGAGTGCGAGGGCGAAGGCCGCTGGTGCTCCGGTGACTGCGGATATCAGCCAGCTTGAACCGGGTCAGAAGATGACGGTTGAGTGGCGAGGCAAGCCAGTCTGGGTGGTACGACGTACCCCGGAAATGCTGGCTGGCTTGAAGAGGATTGAGCCCAGCCTGCTGGACCCGGCCTCTGAAAATGAGGCTCAGCAGCCGGCTTATGCCCGGAATGAGTTCCGCTCCATTAAAGCCGAATATCTGGTATTGACCGGTATCTGCACTCACCTTGGTTGCTCGCCAATGTTTGAGCCGGAAAAAGCCAAGATTGAGTCAACGTGGGAGGGTGGTTTTTTCTGCCCATGCCATGGCTCAAAGTTTGATCTTGCCGGCCGCGTCTACAAGGGCGTGCCTGCACCTAAAAATCTTGAAGTGCCTTTCCATAGCTACACCTCCGACAAGGTGCTGGTGATTGGTGTCGACAAGGAGCATGCGTAATGAACAAGCTCTTTACTAATCTCATGGGCTGGGTGGATGCGCGTTTCCCGGCTACCGAGACCTTCGAATATCATATGTCGAAGTACTACGCCCCGAAGAACTTCAACTTCTGGTACTTCTTCGGCGTGTTGTCCATGGTGGTGCTGGTTAACCAGCTTGTCACCGGCATCTGGCTGACCATGTCCTACAACCCCAGTGGCGAAGGTGCCTTCGATTCCGTCGAATACATCATGCGCGACGTGGAATATGGCTGGCTGCTGCGTTATCTGCACTCCACCGGGGCTTCGGCCTTCTTCGTGGTGGTGTATCTGCACATGTTCCGTGGTCTGCTCTACGGCTCCTATAAAAAGCCGCGCGAGCTGATCTGGCTGTTTGGTATGGGCATATACCTTTGCCTGATGGCGGAGGGTTTCTTCGGCTACCTGCTGCCGTGGGGCAATATGTCCTACTGGGGTGCCCAGGTGATTCTCAATCTTGCGGGCGCTGTGCCGTTTGTTGGCCCGGATCTCGTACAGTGGGTGCGTGGCGACTTCCTTATTTCTGGCGCCACCCTGAACCGCTTCTTCGCGCTGCATGTGGTGGCAATTCCACTGGTGCTGGTGGCGTTGGTCTTCCTGCATCTGGTGGCATTGCATCATGTCGGGTCGAACAATCCGGATGGTATCGAGATCAAGAAAAACAAGGGTCCGGATGGTGTGCCGCTGGATGGCATTCCTTTCCATCCTTACTACACCGTGCATGATCTCGTCGGTATTGTTGTGTTCCTGGCGGTGTTTTGCACCGTGATCTTCTTTTTCCCGGATGGTGGTGGTTACTTCCTTGAGCGCCCCAACTTCGAGCCGGCTAATCCGCTGAAAACGCCTCCGCATATTGCTCCGGTCTGGTACTACACGCCGTTCTACGCGATGTTGCGCGCCGTGCCCTCCATGTTTGCATCCGCCTTCCCGGGTGTGGTTGTGATGGGGGCAGCGATTGCCATCCTGTTTGTGCTGCCATGGCTGGATCGCAGCCCGGTCAAGTCCATCCGCTACAAGGGCTGGATGAGCAAGGTCTGGCTGGCCATTCTGGTGTTCAGCTTTGTTGTTCTGGGCTACCTTGGTGTGCAGCCTTCGGATGGACAGACTTTTGGTCTGGGTAATACAACGCTGGCGCGAATCCTGACCGTTTTGTATTTCGCCTACTTCATCCTGATGCCGTTCTATACGTCACTTGAAAAATGCAAACCCGTACCGGATCGTGTGACGGGAGGGAGCCACTGATGAAAAAGCTCATTCTTTTCGTCCTTCTCGCCCTGTCGCCACTGGCCGTGCAAGCCGCTGAGCATGGCCCCGTGCTGCTGCACGCTCCCGTGAATGCACAGGACAAGGTGTCCCTGCAGAATGGTGCCAAGCTTTACATCAGCTATTGCCTGGGTTGCCATGCCGCGAAGTACATGCGTTACGAGCGGATCGCCAGTGATCTTCAGATCGAGCCCAAGCTGGTACAGGAATACATGATGTTTACCGGCGACAAGCTCGGTGACCAGATGAATACCAAGGTTGATCCGAAGGACCAGGCCAAGTGGTTTGGTGCGGCTCCTCCGGATCTGACTCTGGAGACGCGCCTGCGTTCGCCGGATTGGGTTTATTCCTATCTGCTTGGGTTCTATCCGGATGAAAAGCGTCCTTTCGGTGTGAATAACCATGTTTTCCCGGATGTCGCCATGCCGCATGTGCTGGCTGATCTTGAAAAGGAGCAGACACCGGAGGCGTTCAAGCAGTCGGTTGGGGATCTGGTGAATTTCATGGCATACATGGCTGAGCCGATCAAGACGGAACGCGAGCGGCTTGGCGTGTTTGTTCTGATTTTCCTGGCCATCTTGATGATCCCGGTCTGGTTCCTGAACAAGGAATACTGGAAGGACGTCAAGTAAACGATTACCGGGTCAAAAGGTAACGAGCGCCCGGGCTTGCCCGGGCGCATCGTCTCAAGGGCGCGAATTTTCGCTGCCCTTTTTGTGTTTGTAAGAGTTTTACTGGAGTGAAAGCATGGGCGTAGTAACTCGCCGGTCTTCAATGACCTTTTATTCGGATGGAGCCGATCACTACAGCCACCGCGTGCGTATTGTGCTGGCGGAAAAAGGCGTATCGGTAGATGTGGTGAATGTCACCTCTGCCAACAAACCCGAAGATCTTGCTGATCTCAATCCCTATAACTCCCTGCCCACGCTCGTGGATCGTGAACTCGCGCTCTATGAGTCCAAGATCATGATGGAGTATCTGGACGAGCGTTTTCCACATCCGCCGCTGTTGCCAGTGTATCCGGTAGCGCGCGCGCAGAACCGCTTGCTCGCTTATCGCATTGAGCGGGACTGGTGTCCGCATGTGGACACGCTGCTGTCTGGCAAAAGCAAGGAGGCGGCGGTGCTCAAGTCACGCAAGGAATTGCGTGACAGCCTGATCACCATTGCCCCGATTTTTGCTGAAAAGCCGTATTTCATGAGCGATGAGTTCACTCTGGTGGATTGCATTGCTGCCCCCATTCTCTGGCGTTTGCCGTTGATGGAAATTGAGCTGCCGGAAAAGCAGTGCAAGCACATGCTCAAGTACATGGACAGGATTTTTGCCCGTGAGGCTTTTCAGGCCAGTCTCTCAGACATTGAACGTGATGTGCGCTCCTGACTGACCGAGTGATCAAGTAACAATGAAAAAAGGATGGCAACGCCATCCTTTTTTCTGTCTGCCTTGCGAGTATTGATAGTTAAAGCATAAAGGAGAATGGATATGACACCCAGTCGTCCCTATATGGTCCGTGCCATTTATGAGTGGTTGAATGACAATAATCTCACGGCACATGTGCTGATTGACGCGACCAAGCCTGGCGTATCGGTGCCGGCTGCCTTTGTGCAGGATGGCCGTATTGTGCTGAGCATTGCACCCGGTGCTGTGCGTGATTTGTTTATTCATAACGATGCCTTGAGTTTTTCTGCCCGCTTTGGCGGTGCCCCCATGCACATCATGGCGCCGATGGCATCAGTGCTGGGTATTTATGCGCGGGAGAATGGCGAGGGCATGTTTTTCGAGGCAGACGAAGAGTTTCCGGTAGAGACGGTTTCTGATGACGAGACACCACCTGTGCCCGAGCCGCCTTCGGGTGGCAAACGTCCCGCGCTGCGTGTGGTGAAGTAGCTCTTTACCGGTATTAAGATGAGGACATGAAAAAGGCCGCTATCAGCGGCCTTTTTCATGTCCCGATTCAAGCGCCACTGATGGCCTCGGTACTCGCTGGTGGCGACAGATAATCCACCAGCTTTACGATTTTCTTTACGCCGGCAATCTGTTTGATGATGGTCACAGCCTGGTCGGCCTCGGCGGCGGTCAGCTTGCCCAGCAAATATACGGTGCCACCGACAGTAAATATTTTTGTGCGGGATGAGGGGTAGTCTTTCTCAAGAGCCAGTGCGGTGCGAATCCGGGTGCTGATGATGCCGTCACTGCTGCGCTCAAGGTAGTAACTGGCGTCAGCAACGGTCAGCTCATTGTGTACCTGTTTGACCTCGGCGATCTGTCGAATCACTTTTTCAGCTTGCGTCTTTAATTCTTCAGTTTGCACTTGTCCAGCCAATAGCACGCTGCCGTAAAAGCTCACAACATTGACATTGGCATCATGGAACCGGGTGTCGGCTTTGTAGATGTTGATATTGGCCGTTCTTTCTATACTGCTGTCCTCAATGCTCATGCTGAGTGTGCGTTCGCCCGCAGGTTTGCCCACAGGATCTGGTCCGCTAACCGAGGCCATCAGGCTGGTGCAGCCAGCAAGCGTGGCGATAACAGAAAATACAAAAATATTCTTAAACATCATTGGCTCCGAAAAACTCGCGATCAATCAGATCGCAGCAACAGTTCAGGACAAACAGCTGTGCCTCATGGACGCGGGCAGCGGTGTTACCCGGCAGGCGCAGATGAAAATCATCGTCGGTGCGGAGCATGCGCCTCAATTCCCCGCCTTCCTCTCCGGTCAGTGCAATCACACGACCGCCACTGCTTTGCATGACGCGTGCAGCCTGCACAATATTGGTGGCATTGCCGCTGGCGCTCAGTACCAGTAGAACATCATCATGGCGTGCCAGTGCTTGCAGTGGACGTGCAAAAACATCCTGGAAGCAGCCGTCAGCGGCGATGGCCGTGCTTACTGCCATCTCGCCCAGTACAATCAATGGAAGTGCGGGCCGTTCACGCTCGTAACGATTGCCAAGCTTGCTGGCAAAGCTTTGTATGTTGCCGGCTGATGCCCCGTTCCCGCAGCAAAAAAGCCGTTGGTCATGCATCAGGGTTTGTACCAGCAGTTGCGCCATCTGTTCGATATTGGCGGCATGAAATTCGGCAAGCTGGGACAGTGTGTTCAGGCTGTCAGCGGCGAGGGCTACGATACGGTCTTGCATGCGGGTCAGATAATGTGCTTTTTGGATCAGGTCGTGAAAGCTGCAGGCAGCCATTCTACATGCCATTGTCCCGCAGTTTTTTGCAGGGCAAGCACGTCGAAACGGCAGTTGTAGCTGGCGAATTCGGGATGATGGTGGAGAAAAGCCCCGGCGCTTGCAATGATTTTTTGTTGCTTGCGTGTAGTGACGCTGGCGGCTGCACCGCCAAAATCAGGGCGGCTGCGAAATCGCACTTCGGCAAACACCAGCAGTGATGGCTGCTGCATGATGAGATCTATCTCGCCTTGGCGGCAATGATAGTTGGCGCTGACAAGGTGAAAGCCTTGCGCTTGCAGAAAGTCACGGGCTGCGTTTTCAGCCGCCTGCCCGTCCTGTTGTGCGAGCCCCCGTTGCTTTGCTTTCAGGGAGCCAGAGTGGGGTGGCAATTCCATTGCTGACCTCGGCGCAAGTTGGCGTGCGGCGCAGACGACCATTGGCGTCCGGTCGTACCTGGCCGCTGCGCAGTGAAAAGGCTTCGCCAGCCTGCACGGCATGCCATTGCCGCACCAGTGTCCAGGCATCGGCACCAAAGGCATACAGCCTGTCGTGGCCGCTGTCGGGGCGAGAAAAGACCTCGTAGAGTGTATTTTGTTCGGGGCGGGGCTCTGCCAGCATCCAGGGCAGGTCGCAGAAGCGCAGTCCATCCAGATCCTTCTGGCCACTGGCGTCAGCAGTGGGATCCCATGCGCTGGCAAGGGAGTAAAGAAGAGACTGGTTGTGATAATAGGTTAATGCGGGCTGCACTTGCCTGGCCAGTGCCGGGCTGGTCAGGAAAATGGCATCGTATCCCTGGGGTGGGTGAGTGAGATCACGTATGGCTGCCGTAATGCCACCCTTGTGTGCTGCATCAAGCGTTATTACTCGAAGCGCGTTTGTATGGTGCATTTGCCAGGCGGTCTGAAACAGGTTTTGTTGTCGTTGCCCGGATTCATCGCCGCTACCGAGTATCAGCGGCTGGCGAATCTTCTGTTGCTCCAGCCATTCCACCAGGCGTTGTACGTCGTCATCGGGAGAGAGTGCGAACTGGAAAAGGTTATTGTGGTGCCCTTCGGTCTGGTTGAGTGCCAGTAGCGGTATGCTCATCGGGCCGCTTTCGATTAACTGCTCAACGTGCTCGCGATCCAGAGGGCCGACAATAATACTGGCGCCATTCGCTTGTGCTGTTTTCACCAGAGTGGAGATATCGCCGCTGTCACTGTCGTAAAAACGCAAAGAGGGGCTATCAGAAGCCCCGGCCGTGTCCTGATAATACGCGGCCAGAAAACCATCACGGATACTTTCAGCTGCCTTGGCCATGCGCCCGGACTGCGGTAGCAGCAACGCAATCTGTGTAATGGCAGCCACCGCACCCGAGCTGCCCAGCAGCAATGTTGCTGCGATAACGCCCATGCGTGCCGTACTGAATAAACGCATGGGCCATGACCGCCGTGCAGGAGAGATTATGAAAGGCGTACTTTATGTGGTCGCCACACCGATTGGCAATCTTGAAGACTGGAGCCCGCGTGCCGTGGCAACCCTCAAGGCGGTCAGCGTGGTGGCAGCGGAAGATACGCGGCATTCGGGGCGGCTGTTGCAGTATTTCAATATCACGACACGTCTGGTGGCGGTGCATGATCACAACGAATCGGCACGAGTCGATAGTCTGATCGAGAGGCTTGAGGAGGGGGCTGATATTGCGCTTATTTCCGATGCGGGAACGCCGCTAATCAGCGATCCCGGCTATCGTCTGGTGGCAGCGGCACAACAGGCGGGCTTGCGCGTGGTACCGATTCCGGGAGCTTGTGCAGCGATTGCGGCTCTTTCTGCGGCGGGCCTGGCCTCTGACCGTTTTATATTTGAAGGCTTTCTGCCGGCAAAAACCGTGGGTCGCCGAGAGCGATTACAGGCCCTTGCCATGGAGCCGCGTACCTTGATGTTCTATGAAGCGCCGCATCGTATCGCCGAGTGCCTGGTTGATATGGCTGCGGTGTTTGGCGATGAGCGGCGTGTTGCGCTGGCGAGGGAGCTGACCAAAACCTTTGAAACCATACGGCAGCTGCCTTTGGCGGAAATGCGCGACTGGGTAGCTGCAGACCCGGATCAGCAGCGTGGCGAAATTGTGCTGGTGCTGGAGGGCGCACCAGAAGTGACCTCGGCTGAGGACTGGAGTGAGGCTGATCGTGTATTGGCCATTCTTCTGGCGGATTTGCCGGTAAAGCAGGCCTCTTCCCTGGCCGCAGGGATTACCGGCCTCAAGAAAAATGCCCTGTATGAAAGGGCTTTGACCCTGAAAGAGGGGCATTGAACCAGTGCCGGGAAAGTCATGGGCAATGAAGACCTGATTACCGCTTGTATTGCTTGGGGTGCGCCCTTACTCTGCGCGCCGGAGTCGGCCGGGCGATCGCCGCTAGCGCTTGCGTTAGGGGAGGAAAGTCCGGGCTCCACAGGGCAGAGTGCCAGGTAACGCCTGGGCGGCGTGAGCCGACGGACAGTGCAACAGAGAGCAGACCGCCGATGGCCCGCAAGGGATCAGGCAAGGGTGAAACGGTGCGGTAAGAGCGCACCACGAGTCTGGTAACAGACCGGTACGGTAAACCCCACTCGGAGCAAGACCAAATAGGGTTCCATTTGCGCGGCCCGCGCAGGAACCGGGTAGGTTGCTTGAGCCCACTGGCGACGGTGGGCCTAGAGGAATGATCGTCCTCGACAGAACCCGGCTTACAGGCCGACTCCACCTATCGATCAGGGTCTGGATGCACGCTGGTGTATTCACCCGGACAAAAACGGCCACCCCTGGGTGGCCGTTTTGCTTGCTGGTTTGCTTTGGTTCCTGGAGTGCCGGCAGCGCCTGCTTGAGCGGGGGTGTTCCCTGGTTCTTGCTGTCACTGCCATTGCGCCGCAGTGAATGCTTACATCGCTATAAGCCAGTCTGCTCCCTGAGCCTCAGCCCATATAACCAAAAAATCTTATCGCACTCTTATCTAATTTTTTGGATTAAGTGCGAGCTGTAACTTATTGTTTTTTATGGCTTTGATGGTTGCTGGTATTTTGAGCAGTAGTTTTTAACTAATTGATAATTATGGAGTTTATGGCTCCTTATAACTATCCGGGGCTTCCTTGACGCTGCCGAAGGGGGTTCTCTATAGTTCGTTAGTGGGGAAAAGTGTGATTTTGTGGTGATTTCTGGAAGAAAACTCCAATAAAGTGGATGGCACATCGTGTTTCGAGGATTTGACGAGCTGAATATGGACGCCAAGGGACGCATCGGCCTGCCGACGCGTTACCACGAGCGTGTGCTCGCCGAATGCGAGGGCCAGTTTGTCGTTACCGTTGATATTCGTGAACATTGCCTTGTCCTCTACCCCCTGCCTGAGTGGGAGGCCATTGAGGCCAAGCTGGATCAACTGCCCAGCTCGCTGCCCGCCTCCGCCATGCTCAAGCGCCGCCTGATCGGTTATGCCACCGAAATCAATACAGATGCCACGGGCCGTCTGCTTCTGAGTCCTGAACTGCGCGCCTTCGCCGGTCTTGAAAAATCAGTTGTCCTCGCTGGCCAAGGCAAGAAGTGCGAAGTGTGGAGCAAGCCGGCCTGGGATGCCATGCAGGCCAAGGCCATGGCTGCTGATTTCTCGGCTCCTGATCTCGCCTCAGCGATCGACCACCTGGCCTTATAACATGACGACTTTCTCCCACCAGACCGTGCTCCTTGATGAGGCGGTCGTGTCGGTATTGGGCGCGCAGGATGGCGTTTATGTTGATGCCACTTTTGGTCGTGGCGGGCATACACGGCATCTGCTGGCGCACCTTGGTGCTGCTGCACAGGTGCTGGGTTTTGACAAGGATATGCAGGCCATTGCCTGCGGTGAGGCGCTGGCAGCAGAAGACCCGCGTTTTACCATTGTGCACGAGTCTTTTGCCGATATTCAGATGGTGCTGGGTGCTCGCGGTCTCAGTGGCCGGGTGGATGGAGTGCTGGCTGATCTCGGTGTTTCATCGCCCCAGCTTGATGATGCCGAGCGCGGCTTCAGCTTTCAGAATGATGGTCCTCTGGATATGCGCATGGATGTCACGCGCGGCGAAAGTGCTGCGCAATGGCTCGTGGATGTCGCCGAGGAGGAACTGGCCCGGGTGCTTTTTCAATATGGAGAGGAGCGTCACTCACGGCGCATTGCTCGAGCCATTGTAAAGGCGCGCGCCGAGAATCCGATTACCCGGACTCGGGAGCTGGCCGAGATAGTTGCCGCTGCCCATCCATCCTGGGAGAAGCATAAACATCCCGCAACGCGCTCTTTCCAGGCTATTCGTATCGCCATCAATAATGAGCTGGGTGATATCGAAACCTTCCTGCGCGCTGCTCTGGCCGTGCTCAAGCCCGGTGGTCGTCTTGCGGTGATAAGTTTTCATTCCCTGGAAGACAGACTGGTCAAGCAGTATTTCCAGAAAGAAGCCAAAGGTGATGATTTTCCGCGCGGATTGCCCATCACGGTTGATATGCTGAAACCGCGCCTGAAAATAATCGGCAAAGCGATAGAGCCTTCGGCGGAAGAGGTTGAGGCTAATCCGCGTTCGCGCAGTGCCAGGCTTCGTGTTGCCGAAAAAATTGCGGAGGCCGTATGAGTATCGGTGCCGTAAGTGCGAAAGCCGGAAGCCTGTTTCTGCGCATGCAGGGCATGCTGATGGCTCTGATCATTATTTTCACCCTGGTGAGCTCGGCGGTCGCGGTTGCTTATAGCGTGCACAAGTCTCGCCTGTATCTGAATCAGCTGCAGAAGCTGGAGACGCAGCGCGATCGTCTTGAAACCGAGTGGGGCCAGCTGCTCCTTGAACAGCACACCTGGGGCGCTTACGGGCGAGTGGGTACGCTGGCTACACAACAGCTGCAGATGCGCAATCCCTCGCCAACGGAAATCATCATGGTGAGGCAATGAGTAATGAAAAGCAGCTGGCCTTCGCAGGACGTCATCGTCTTGTTGGTGTGCTGCTGCTCGGCCTGTTTGGCAGCATGGCAGCGCGCGCAGCGTATTTGCATGTGATTGATCAGGAGTTTCTGCGCAAGCAGGGCGATGCCCGCATGTTGCGTCTGGAGCCGATTGCAGCTCATCGGGGCATCTTGCGTGACCGCAATGGCTTGCCCCTGGGGGTCAGTACGCCAGTGGTATCGCTCTGGCTTAATCCCAAAGAAGCTGTCAGCGGCAAGCTGGACATAGACCGGCTTGCGCAAGTGCTTGACATGGATGCTGCAGGTTTGCGTACGCGCCTGAAAAAAAATCAGGAACGGGAATTTCTCTATATAAAGCGTCATCTGGCTCCTGAATCCGCCGCCCTGATCCTGGCGCAGGAGTTTCCGGGTCTTTACGGCATGACGGAATATCGCCGCTTCTATCCTGAGGGTGAGGTGGCTTCACACATTCTCGGGTTTACCAATCTGGATGATCAGGGGCAGGAAGGTCTGGAGCTTGAGCTGAATGACACCCTGCGCGGTGTGCCCGGTGCAAAACGGGTATTGCGCGATCTCAAGGGTGCCAAGGTCAAGGATGTGGCACTGGTGCGTCCGGCGCGTCCGGGTCAGGATGTTTATCTGAGTTTTGATTCGCGTACGCAGTATCTGGCTTATCGCGAGCTGGCGCAGGCGGTTGAGCAGCACGGTGCGCGAGCCGGCACCGCCGTGGCGCTGGACGTGGAAACCGGCGAAGTGCTGGCCATGGTGAACCAGCCTTCATTCAATCCGAATAATCGTACTCATCTCAAGCTTGATGAATTGCGCAATCGCGCCGTCACCGACATGTTCGAGCCGGGCTCTACCATGAAGCCATTCACGATAGCGGCTGGGCTTGAAAGCGGAAAATATACAACACGCAGCCTGTTTAATACGGCGCCCGGCACGCTGCAGGTTTACAACAAGCTTATTCGTGATCACGAAAATTATGGCGTGATTGACCTCGGAACCATTATTACCAAATCCAGCAATGTGGGGGCTGCACAGATTGCGCTTTCGCTGCCGCGTGAGGCGCTGCCACACATTTTTTCCCGTGTCGGTTTTGGCAAGGTCACTGGCTCCGGGTTTCCCGGGGAAAGCGCCGGTATTCTGCAGCCACCGGATCACTGGCGGCCGGTGGAAATAGCCACGATGTCGTATGGCTATGGCGTGACGGTAACGGCCCTGCAGCTGGCACGTGCTTACGCAACCATTGCCAGTGGCGGTATTGAGCGCCCGGTGAGTTTTCTGAAAGTGGAAGGGCCTGTCAAAGGCGAGCGGGTATTGGCGGCGAATGTTACCGACAAGATCATCCCAATGATGGAGTCAGTGGTGACATCGGATGGCACGGCACTGCGCGCGGCGGTTCCCGGCTATCGCATTGCCGGCAAGACCGGCACCGCGCACAAGGCCATGAATGGCGGTTATTCGGCGGACCAGTACATGTCGATATTCATTGGCATGGCGCCGGCCAGCAAACCCAAGGTGGTGCTGGTAGTGGTGATTGATTCGCCTGAGGGGCAGTACTACGGCGGCCTGGTTTCAGCACCGGTTTTTTCCCGCATCATGGCGGAGACCCTGCGCCTGATGAATGTTGAGCCCGACAAGAGTGCGGAACATCTGGCGCGACAGGGCACTTTGCCTGAGGTGGCCCGTGTCCCGGTTGCTGCAAATGCTGTCGTTGCTGTCAGGAGGGCTGGCGCATGAGGCGTTTGCTGGAGCTCTGGCCTGACATTGGTACCGCACATGCGGCAATTTCTGTTTCCGCCCTTGTACTTGACAGCCGTGAAGTGCGTCATGGCTCGCTTTTCATTGCGCTCAAGGGACAGCAACGTGACGCGCGGGACTTTATTGCTGAAGTGATTGCCGCTGGTGCGGCGGCAGTATTCGCTGAGCAGGACGAGAAGTGGCCACAGGAAACGGTTGTCAGCGGTATTCCCGTTATTGTCATTCCGCAGCTGGCAGAACAGGTTGGCGTTATTGCTTCACGTTTCTTTGGTGAACCCTCGGCAAAAATGCATGTACTGGCAGTAACCGGTACCAACGGGAAAACCAGCGTCGCCAATTTGCTGGCCGGTGCGTTGAGCTATCTTGGAAAAAAATCAGCGGTACTGGGTACGCTGGGTAACGGCATGTATGGTGCGCTGGAAAAGTCCACACACACCACGCTTGATGCAGGGCGCTTGCAGGCACTGCTGGCGCAGGTTCTGGCGGAGGGTGCTGAATGCACTGCGCTTGAAGCCAGCTCGCATGGCCTGGTGCAGGGGCGTCTTAACGGTACCCGTATCGAGGTGGCGCTTTTTACCAACCTGACTCGTGATCACCTTGATTACCATGGTGACATGAATGCCTATGGTGCGGCCAAGGAACTGCTATTCCGCTGGCCGCATCTCAAGGCCGCTGTGCTGAATGCCGATGATCCTGCTGCGGCGCGCTACCGTGCCGTGCTGGCCAGCGATGTGCGCTTGCTGAGCTATAGCCAGCATGACAATTGCGGTGCCGATATTTTCGCCCTTGAAATAAATCCTACGCTGACGGGTTTGTCGCTGCTGATTGCGACCCCCGCTGGTGATTGTGCTTTGCAGCTGCCCTTGCTCGGGCGTTTCAATGTCAGCAATGTGCTGGCCGTGATCGGAGGTTTGCTGGCGCTGGATATTCCGCTGGGTGATATTGCTGGTGCCCTGCGCCATGCCACGCCCGTGCCGGGGCGCATGGAGAGTTTTCTGGGTGAGCATCCGGCAGTGGTTGTGGATTATGCACATACACCGGATGCCCTCGAAAAAGCATTAAGCAGTTTGCGCGAGCATGCCGAGGCGAAGCTGATTTGTGTCTTTGGCTGTGGTGGTGACAGGGATCGCGGCAAGCGTCCGGAAATGGGTGCTATCGCTGCGCGTCTTGCCGACATTGTTGTTATCACCAGTGATAACCCGCGCTCGGAAGATCCTGAGTCCATTATCCGTGATATTCAGTCCGGTAGCGGTACCGTGCCGGTAATCGTGGAAATGGACAGGCATCGAGCCATCCGGAAGGCGATCACAATGGCAGGGCGCAATGACATCGTGCTGGTTGCCGGCAAAGGTCATGAGGACTATCAGGAGATTGCCGGTCTGCGTCATTTGTTCAGTGACGCCCAGGAAGTTCGCGCAGCAATTGCTGACTGGAGGGCGGTATGAAGCTCTCGCATATGGCTTTTTTGCTGCATGCCCGCTTGATCGGTGATGATCGGGATATCACCCGTTTCTCTACAGATACACGTGCCCTGCAGGGCGGCGAGCTGTTTATTGCGCTGAGCGGTGCGCACTTCAATGGTAATCGTTTTGCTGCAGACGCGGCGGCAAAGGGCGCGATAGCGGTGGTGGTGAGTGAGGAGATTGCAGGTCTCGCTGTGCCGCAGTTACTGGTGGAAGACACCCATGATGCGCTGCGCAAGATCGCCCATGCCTGGCGAGAGCAGTTCGATATTGTCAGTGTGGCCATTACTGGGAGCTCGGGTAAAACCACGACCAAGGAATTGGCCGCCAGTATTTTTTCTGAAACCGGCCCGACGCTGGCAACGCTGGGTAATAAAAACAACGAGATTGGTGTGCCGCTGACACTGTTTCGTCTGGATGCTACGTATAAATACGGCGTGTTCGAGCTGGGCGCCAATCATGTTGGAGAAATTTCCTGTACCAGTCACCTGGTCTCGCCGCAAGCAGCTGTCATTACCAATGTTGGATCTGCGCATCTTGAAGGTTTCGGTAGTCGCGAAGGCATTGCCACGGCCAAGGGTGAAATATATTCGGGGCTGGTGCCGGGTGGTATCGCCTGCATTAATGCCGATGACGAGTTTGCTTCCTACTGGCAAGTGCTTTGCAAGAATCGCCAACAATTGAGTTTTTCCACAAAACGGAAGGCGGATGTCTGGGCTGACGATATTCATCAGGCGGATTCCGGCTGCCCAGCCTTTTCGTTGCATATCGGCGCACGTACTGCCGACATAGAGCTGCAGCTGGTGGGCGTTCATAACGTTGCCAACGCCCTTGCCGCCGCCACACTCGCACATGCCTGTCATATCCCGCTGGAAAAAATTGCGCTGGGTCTGGCCAAAACGCGGCCTGTCCCCGGGCGTCTTAATGTGCATCTTCTGAGCTCTGCGGACGGGAGCAGCCGTCGCATTATTGATGATACCTACAACGCCAATCCTTCCTCGATGAAGGCGGCGATAGACGTGCTGGCAGAAATGCCGGGTCGACGTGTACTGGTCATTGGTGACATGGGTGAATTGGGCAGGGCCACGGAAGCTGGCCATTCTGAGGTGGGGGAGTACGCGAAAATGAAAAAAATAGACGCACTTTACGCAGTAGGACAATACGGAAATTTTACGGCCTCCGCTTTTGGTTCGTCAGCCCGTACTTTTGGTAATCAGCAGTCGCTGATCGAAGAGCTTGAAAAAGAACTGGAAAGTGTAGTGACGCTGCTGGTTAAAGGGTCGCGCAGTGCGCACATGGAGAATGTAGTGAACGGTTTGCTGGACAAGAAGGAGTCCTGATTAATGCTGCTCTGGCTGGCGGAATTTCTCGCGCAGTACAACAAAGGCTTTTTAGTCTTTCATTACCTGACCTTGCGCGCCATTTTGAGCGTGTCGACGGCGCTCGCGCTGTCATTGTGGTGGGGGCCGTGGATGATTGAAAAGCTGCGATCGCTGAAATTTGGCCAGGCCATTCGCACGGATGGACCACAGTCGCATCTTGCCAAGACCGGAACGCCAACCATGGGCGGTGCGTTGATTCTGGTTGCCATCTGTGTCAGCACGCTGCTCTGGTCCAATCTTTCCAATCCATATATCTGGGTGGTTCTGGCGGTAATGCTGGTATTCGGTCTGGTGGGCTGGGTAGACGACTATCGCAAAGTAGTGGAGAAAAATCCCCGAGGCCTGCCCGGGCGCTGGAAATATCTGTGGCAATCCATTGCCGGTATGGGCGCGGCAGTTTTTCTTTATCAGTATGCAAAAACGCCGGTTGAAACCAGCCTGATCCTGCCTTTTTTCAAAAGCGTGATTATTCCGCTTGGCGCGTTTTACATGGTGCTGACTTATTTTGTGATTGTCGGCGCCAGTAATGCGGTCAATCTGACTGATGGCCTTGATGGCCTGGCCATCATGCCTACCGTGATGGTGGCAGCGGCTCTTGCCATATTTGCCTATCTCTCCGGCAATATAAAATTCGCGATGTACCTGCATATTCCTTATGTGGCGGGCTCCGGCGAGCTGATTGTGATTTGCGGATCCATTATAGGTTCCGGTCTCGGGTTCCTCTGGTTTAACGCCTATCCCGCGCAGGTCTTCATGGGTGACGTCGGTGCGCTGGCACTGGGTGCGGTACTGGGTGTGATTGCGGTCATCGTGCGTCAGGAAATTGTCCTCTTCATCATGGGGGGTGTGTTTGTGATGGAGACCGTGTCGGTCATGTTGCAGGTAGGTTCCTTCAAGCTGACCGGCAAACGCATCTTCCGCATGGCGCCCATTCATCATCATTACGAACTCAAGGGCTGGCCCGAGACCAAGGTGGTGGTTCGTTTCTGGATCATCAGTTTCATGCTCGTGTTGCTGGGCCTCGCTTCCCTGAAAATCCGGTAAGAAAAAATGTCATTGATACAGCGCGGTGGTTTGCGGGTGGTGGTCGGTCTGGGCAAGACCGGGCTCTCCTGCGTGCGCTTTTTGAAAGCCCGTGGTTATCCGGTAGCGGTTAACGACACGCGTGAGAATCCACCAGGTCTGGCTGAGTTGCGCGCCGAGTTTCCGGATGTGCAAGCCAGTCTTGGCAAGCTTGATAAAGACCTGCTGCTGGCTGCAAAAGAAATTGTGACCAGCCCCGGAATTTCGGTGAAAGAGCCGGAGCTGGTGACGGCGCGACAGGCTGGCATTCCGGTGGTGGGCGATGTCGATGTTTTCTGTCGTGAAGTAACGGCGCCCATCGTTGCCATCACCGGTGCCAATGCCAAAAGTACCGTGACCACACTGGTCGGGCTGATGGCGGCCAATGCCGGTATTGATGTCGGCGTCGGCGGCAATCTGGGTCTGCCGGTGCTGGATATGTTGCGCATGCACGGGGAGCAGGCCCTTTACGTGCTGGAGCTGTCCAGTTTTCAGCTGGAAACCACGCATGCACTGAAGGCAGCCGTGGCGGTGGTGCTGAATATCAGCGAAGACCATATGGACCGTTATGCATCCATGCAGGAGTACCACCAGGCCAAGCATCGCATTTTCAGAAACTGCCAGCGTTATGTGATCAATCGGGATGATGCGCTGACCGTGCCACTGATTGACGACAGTTTGCCAAAAACCAGTTTCGGTTTGAGCGCACCGGACTTGAACCAGTTTGGCGTTCTGGTGGAAGCGGGCGAAAAATATCTGGCCCGGGGCAGGGAGAAACTGATGCCGGTGCGTGACATGAAGATTCGTGGCGAGCACAACGTGGCAAATGTGCTGGCGGCACTGGCACTCGGTGAGGCAGTTAACCTGCCCATGGCGGTGATGCTGAAAACCGTGCGCGAGTTTGCGGGTCTGCCGCATCGCTGCGAGCTGGTGGCCGAACGTGATGGCGTGGCCTGGTACAACGACTCCAAGGGCACCAATGTGGGCTCGACGCTGGCGGCGCTTAATGGTCTGGGGGCAGCAATCAGCGGCAAGCTGGTGTTAATCGCCGGTGGCGTGGGCAAGGGCCAGGATTTTTCGCCCTTGTCGGCGCCGCTGGTGAAATACGCGAGGGCACTGGTGCTGATCGGAGAAGATGCGCCAAAAATTGATGCTGCCGTAGCGGACAGTGTTACCAGAGTCAACGCCACGACACTGCGTGATGCCGTGGAAAAGGCCAGGGCACTGGCAGGCCGAGGTGATGCGGTGTTGTTGTCGCCGGCTTGTGCCAGTTTCGACATGTTCAAGGGTTACGAAGATCGCGGCCAGCAATTTGTGGCCACCGTCAATGCTGTGGTGAATGCGCAATGAAAGCACTGGCCTTGCCGACATTTCCCGGGTTGATGGACGGTGTAACGCCGAGGCATCTGCTCATGCTGTCGGCCGGCATTTTGTTCAGCATCGGTTTGATCATGGTGGCATCAGCTTCCATGAGCGTGGCCGAGGCGACATTCGGCAATCCCTTCTATTTTCTCATCCGCCACCTCATCTACATGATGCTGGGTATGGGCGTCGGCCTGTTTGCCCTGCGCGTCCCGATTGCTACCTGGCAGCGTTTCAGTGGCATCTTGTTGTTGACGGCTTTTATTTTGCTGGTGCTTGTGCTGATCCCCGGTGTCGGTCGCCGTATCAACGGCAGCATGCGCTGGATTGGTGTGGGGCCGCTGACCCTGCAGCCTTCGGAGTTGGCGAAGTTCGCGGTGGTTACGTATATGAGCGCTTATCTGCTGCGCCGGCAGGAAGAGGTGCGCAGCAGCTGGTCCGGTTTTATCAAGCCCATGGCCGTGGTGGGTATTGCCGTGCTGCTCCTGCTGCTGGAGCCGGATTTCGGCGCCAGCATGGTCACCGTGTCTGCCGTACTGGGCATGCTGTTTCTGGCAGGCACACCCCTGCTGCAGTTTGCCGTGCTGATCAGCGGCGTGCTGGTCATGGGATCGATGGCGGTGATTTTTGAGCCGTATCGCATGAAACGGCTGCTGGCGTTTACCGATCCCTGGGCCGATCAGTTCAACTCCGGTTATCAGCTGGCGCAGAGCCTGATTGCTTTTGGTCGCGGCGAATGGACAGGTGTTGGTCTTGGTAAAAGTGTGCAGAAACTTTTCTACCTGCCGGAGGCGCATACCGATTTTGTGTTTGCCGTTTATGCGGAAGAGTTTGGCCTCGTTGGTGTGCTTTTTGTGATTGGTCTGTTCTGGTTGCTGGTGCGCTCGGCCGTGCGTATTGGTCAGCAGGCAGAGCTGCGTAATCAGATTTATCCGGCTTATCTCGCCTATGGCATCGCCCTGATCATCGCCGTGCAGGCTCTGGTGAATATTGGCGTGAATATGGGTTTGTTCCCGACCAAGGGCCTGACCCTGCCGCTGGTGAGTTATGGCGGCACCAGCCTGCTCATTGTTTTTCTCATGCTCGGTGTCCTGCTGCGAATTGACAGTGAAAATACGAGCGCAGAAGACAATACGCCGGTACCTCGCAAGGGGGTGCGTCCATGAACATGCCCGTGAGCGAGGTCAAAACCGTGGTGGTCATGGCGGGTGGCACCGGCGGGCATGTTTTCCCGGCGCTTGCTGTGGCGGAAGGCCTGCGTGCGCGCGGCGTCAGCATTCACTGGCTGGGTACACGTGCCGGTATAGAGGCCGAGCTGGTACCGGCGCGCGGCTTTCCGATTACCTACCTCGACGTCAGCGGTGTCCGTGGCCAGGGCCTCAGGCGTTTGCTGCTGGCACCTTTCAAGCTGGTGGTGGCGGTGGTTGCTGCCATGAAGCTGCTGAACAGCGTGCATGCCGATGTGGTCATCGGTCTCGGCGGTTATGTGACCGGGCCAGGTGGTGTGGCCGCACGCCTGCTGGGCAAGCCTTTGCTGATTCATGAACAGAATGCGACTGCCGGTTTCACCAACCGCATGCTTTCGCATCTTGCCAATCGCGTCCTCGAAGCTTTTCCGGGCGCTTTTGCTCCGGCCCGGAAAGTGACGTACGTGGGCAATCCGGTGCGTCAGGAAATTGCGGCCTTGCCAGTGCCGGCCCTGCGTTATGCCGGCCACGAGGGCGCTCTGCGCATACTGGTGCTGGGCGGCAGTCAGGGCGCTGTGGCCTTGAATGAACTGGTACCGGAAGCGCTAGCCACGCTGGTGAAAACGCAGGCGCTGCTGATTCGCCATCAGGCAGGAAAGAAGAATCTGGAAAAGGCGACGGCAAAATATCGCGCCCTGGGCGTCGAGGCCGAAGTGCTGCCCTTTATTAACGATATGGCCGCGACCTATGACTGGGCCGATCTGGTGGTATGCCGTGCCGGCGCCCTGACGGTGTCGGAAATTGCGGCAGCCGGTGTGGCTTCCGTGCTGATTCCCTATCCGCATGCAGTGGATGACCACCAGACGGAAAACGGGAAATTCCTCAGCGAGGCGGGGGCGGCCAGGCTGTTTCGCCAGCAGGATCTTACGGCTGAAACGCTGGCGGCCGAGCTGCAGCCGCTGCTGTCGCGCGAAAAACTTTTGCAAATGGCCAGTGCCGCGCGTGCATTGGCCAAGCCTGAAGCCACAGGCACTGTGGTGGCGGCCTGTCTTCGAGGTGGCAAGTGATGAGCACAAAACGCTCACGACTGATTGAAATTCCCGAGATGCGTCGTATTCGTCGCATTCACTTTATCGGTATCGGTGGTGCCGGCATGTGCGGTATTGCCGAGGTATTGCTGAATCAGGGTTACGAGATTTCCGGTTCTGATCAAAAGGCCGGCAAGACGACGGAGCGCCTGCAGTCCTTTGGCGCCACCGTGTTTATCGGGCATCAGGCCGCCAATATTCAGGGGGCCGACGTCATCGTGGTGTCCACGGCGATTGATCACGAAAATCCGGAAATTGCCGCCGCACGCGAGCTGCGCCTGCCGGTTGTGCGGCGCGCTGAAATGCTCGCGGAGCTGATGCGTTATCGCCACGGTATTGCCGTGGCCGGTACCCACGGCAAAACCACGACGACCAGTCTGCTGGCATCCATCATGGGCGAAGACGGTCGTGATCCGACGTTTGTGATCGGTGGCCTGCTCAATAGTGCAGGCACCAATGCCAAGCTTGGCGCCAGCCGTTATTTCGTGGCGGAAGCGGATGAAAGCGATGCGTCCTTCCTGCACCTGCAGCCGATGTCATCGATCGTGACCAATATCGATGCCGACCATATGGACACCTATGGCGGCTCTTTCGACAGGCTCAAGCAGACCTTTGTTGAGTTTCTGCACAACCTGCCGTTCTACGGTCTTGCCGTGGTCTGTGGCGATGATCCGGTGATTCAGGAGATTCTGCCGCAAGTAGCGCGGCCGGTAATTACGTATGGATTGCAGGAAGGCAATGACGTGCGTGCGGTTGATGTGCGCCAGGACGGCTTGCAGACGCATTTCTCGGTGTTGCGTGCCGGTCTGGAACCGCTGGCCGTCACCCTGAACCTGCCCGGTTTGCACAATGTGCAGAATGCGCTGGCGGCGATTGCACTGGCGACGGATGAAAAAGTCAGTGATGCCGCCATTGTGCGCGCGCTGGAAAAATTCCAGGGCGTGGGTCGGCGCTTTCAGCAGTTGGGCGAGTTTTCCCTGGGTGATGGCACGGTGTGTCTGGTGGATGACTACGGTCATCACCCGCGGGAAGTGGATGCCACCATCAAGGCTGCCCGCCAGAGCTTCCCTGATCGTCGACTGGTGATGCTGTTCCAGCCGCATCGTTATTCGCGTACCCGTGATTGTTTCGAGGATTTTGTGCAGGTGCTGTCCAGCGTCGATGCCCTGCTGTTGCTGGATGTTTACAGCGCCGGTGAAAAGCCGGTGGCGGGTGCCGACAGCCGCTCCCTGTCACGCAGCATTCGTACGCGCGGCACCATTGATCCGGTGTTTGTGGAAAAGACGGAAGAGCTTGGCGGGCTGTTGCGGAACGTGCTGCGCCCCGGCGATGTCCTGCTGACGCAGGGTGCCGGTAATGTTGGTGCGATTGCGCAGGAGCTTGCGCTGCATCACTTGTACCTGAAAACGAATTGAAGAGCTGAGAGACGAACATGAAAACGGTGATGGATGTGCGACGTTTCGGAAGAGTGGCCGTGCTGTTTGGCGGTACCTCGGCCGAGCGCCAGATTTCGCTCATCAGCGGTAAAGCCGTGCTGGATGCCTTGCAGGCGGCTGGTGTGGATGCGGTCGCGTTTGATCCGGCCGAGCGTCCGGTGGCTGAGCTCGCCGCATTTGATCGCGCCTTTATTGTCCTGCATGGCCGTGGTGGTGAAGACGGCACCATGCAGGGCCTGCTGGAACTGCTGAAAATTCCCTATACCGGCAGTGGCGTACTGGCCTCCGCGCTGGGCATGGACAAGGAACGTACCAAACAGGTCTGGATTGCCTCGGGATTGCCGACGCCGAAATACCGTCGTCTGCATGTCGATACGGATTTTGCCAAAGTGGTGGCCGATCTCGGACTGCCGCTGATGATCAAGCCTTCGCATGAAGGCTCCAGCATCGGCATGTGCAAGGTCATGAAGGCTGAAGAGCTGCCGCAGGGTTATGCCAGCGCCGCTGCCTATGACAGCGAAGTGATTGCCGAGACCTGGATTGGTGGTGGTCATGAATACACGGTGGTGATTCTGGGTGATCGGGCGCTGCCGGTGATTCGCATGAAAACCGATCGTGATTTTTACGATTTCGAGGCCAAGTACCAGGCGCACGACACGCAGTATCTTTGTCCCTGCGGCCTGTCGCCGGAAAAAGAAAAGCAGTTGCAGGCCCTGGCACTGGAAGCCTTTACCGCTGTGGGCGCCACGGGCTGGGGGCGCATTGATGCCATGCTCGATGAGGCAGGGAATTTCTGGCTGCTGGAAATTAATACCGTGCCGGGCATGACCGATCACTCGCTGGTGCCGATGGCGGCAAAAGCGGCGGGCCTGAGTTTTACCGATCTGGTGCTCGCGATTCTGGCGCAAACGCTGGAGGTTACCCCCTGATGTTGCAAGCCACGCGCCGCCCCATGGATACCGTTGCCAAAGCCGCCAGTCTGCCGAAATTCGGTGCCGACAAGCTGGGCAATGTGGCGATCCTGTTGCTGATGGTGGTGGCTGCCGTGGCATTTGCTGCCGGCATGATGCGCATGGTGAGTGTGCTGAAGACGCGCACGCTGATTGCTTCGGTACAGATTGAAGGCGATTTGCGCCATGCCGAAAGCCAGGTGATTGCTGATCGTGTTGCCCGGGTGGCAAAGGGTAATTACTTCTCGATTGATCTGGCGGCCATCCAGGCGGCCGCGCAGTCGGCCCCCTGGGTGGACGAGGCACTGGTGAGCCGGCGCTGGCCGGATGGTGTGCGTATACAGGTGCGGGAGAAACAGCCCGTGGCACTGTGGGGTGCCGGCGGCCTGATCAGTTCGCGCGGCGACCTGTTTGTGCCGACTACGGCGGTGAATACCACCGACCTGCCGATTCTTTTTGGCCCGGGTAATAAAGGCACCTATGTCATGGAGCAGTACCGCGCCATGAACAGTATTTTGCGCGGCCTCGGCATGCATATTGTCGAGTTGCAGCTGACTGATCGCATGAGCTGGTTTTTGCGTATGGATAACGGCATTCATCTGGTGGTTGACCAGGTTGACACCATCGAAAAGCTGCAACGCTTTGCCTATCTGTATGAGCGTCAGCTAAAGCCGGATGCCGACAATATCACCACTATTGATTTGCGTTATCGCAATGGTGTGGCAGTGGGTTGGCGTGTGCAAAAAAACATGAAAGCAGGCGCTTAACGTGTGTAGTTGCGACGATAATAAATCTATTATGCGAGGCGCTTTTTCTTGATGAAAAGCGTTGTTGGAAAAACCCGGATATTGTGCAGAGCTCGGAAGAGCAGGTAAGGAAGAAATGGCAAGCCCAACAAACAATCCGATGATCGTGGGCATCGATGTCGGCACTGCGAAAGTGGTGGCGCTGGTGGGCCAGATCAATGCCGAAGGCGCCCTTGAAATTGTCGGTGTCGGCATGAAGCCGTCACTCGGCATGAAAAAAGGAGTTGTCGTCAATATTGAGCAGACGGTGCAGTCGATTCAGGGGGCTGTGGCCGAGGCCGAGTTGATGGCCGACTGCAAGATTCATTCTGCCTATATCGGTATCGCGGGTGCGCATGCGGGTGGCCGTAATTCCCAGGCAGTGGTGGCTATTCGCGAAGGCGAAGTGCAGCAAAGCGATATTGACCGGGTGGTTGATGCGGCGAAGTCCGGTTCCATTCCAACCGACCAGCGCATTCTGCACATCCTGCCGCAGGAGTATCTGGTCGATGATCAAGCCGATGTACGTGATCCCCTTGGCATGTCGGGCGTGCGTCTGGAAGGGCATGTGCATCTGGTGACCTGCTCGGTAAACGCCATGCAGAACCTGGAAAAATGCGTGCGCAGCTGCGGTATCGAGATGGACGCCATCATTCTGGAGCAGCTGGCCTCGAGTTATGCAGTGCTGACAGCGGATGAAAAGGAGCATGGCGTCTGTCTGGTCGACATCGGTGGCGGTACCACGGATGTGGCGGTGTTCTCCCGCGGAGCGATTCGTCATACGGCGGTGATTCCGGTCGCGGGCGATCAGGTCACCAATGACATTGCGACGGCACTTTATACGCCGACGCAGGATGCGGACGAGATCAAGATCAAGTATGCCAGTGCGGTAGCGCAACTGGTTCCGCCCGAGGAGACCATCAATGTCCCTGGCATGGGCGACAGGCCGGCGCGCAAGCTGTCGCGGCAGACGCTGGCTGAGGTGGTGGAGCCACGATACGACGAACTGTTTGCGCTGGTGCAGGCTGAAATCGAGCGCAGTGGTTATCAGGGCAAGCTGGCTGCTGGTGTGGTGCTGACCGGTGGCTCCGCCAAGATTGAAGGCGCCACTGCGCTGGCGGAATCAATTTTTCACATGCCGGTACGGATTGGTATGCCGCAGTCGCTGAAGGTGGGTGGCATGGGCGAAATATTGCGTAACCCGATTTATTCCACCGGTGTTGGCTTGCTGCTCTATGGCAAGAAACAGTGGGAAGAGAACCAGAACGGTCAACCTGTACGCAAGAACACAGGGGCTGGTGTGGGCGAGGTAGTACAGAAATTGCGCGGCTGGCTGGCACGGAATTTCTGAGCGCGTATTGCCGGGTGAGCGGAACGCCCGGATTTGAAACTGAGTGATTAGTGAGCTTTTGAGCGAAGGAGAGAGAGATGAATATTTTTGAGCTGGCGGATAATGCACCACAGCACGGCAAGGCGGTGATCAAGGTCATCGGTGTGGGCGGTGGCGGTGGTAATGCTGTTGAACACATGGTGAACAGCCAGGTGGAAGGCGTCGAGTTTATTTGCGCCAACACCGATATGCAGGCGTTGTTCAAGATGCAGGCGCGCACGCATCTGCAACTAGGCCAGGCGGTAACGCGCGGTCTCGGTGCCGGTGCCAATCCTGAAGTGGGTCGTCAGGCGGCGGTGGAAGATCGCGAGCGTATCCGTGAAGTGCTGGAAGGTGCTGACATGGTGTTTATCGCGGCCGGCATGGGCGGCGGTACCGGCACCGGCGGCGCACCGGTGGTGGCGGAAGTGGCTCGGGAAATGGGCATCCTCACGGTTGGTGTGGTAACCAAGCCTTTCCTGTTTGAAGGCAAGCGTCGCATGGACGTTGCCGAAGCCGGCATCGACAACCTGTCGCAGTATGTGGACTCGCTGATCACGATTCCCAATCACCGCCTGCAGGCAGTGCTTGGCAAGGTCTCGATGATTGAAGCTTTCCGCGCTGCCAATAATGTGCTGAAGAATGCCGTGCAGGGTATCGCCGACATGATCCTGCGTCCGGGCGAAATCAATCTCGATTTTGCTGACGTGCGTACCGTGATGTCGGAGCAGGGCCTGGCGCTGATGGGCACCGGTTCGGCGAAGGGCGAGGATCGTGCCCGTATTGCCACCGAAATGGCCATCCACAGTCCGCTGCTGGATGATGTGCGTCTTGAAGGTGCCCGCGGGGTGCTGGTTTCGATTGCTGCCGGTCCGGAGCTGGGTATTGATGAGTTCACCACCGTGGGTGACATCGTGGCTCAGTTTGCTTCGCCGGAAGCGACCGTGGTGATTGGTACGATCCTCGATCCCGAGCTGGGTGAAGAGCTGCGTGTGACGGTTGTGGCGACAGGCTTGCCCAAGGCGGCACGCGCCCCGGGCATGAAGCTGGTGGCCCAGCCCATGGCAGCACCTGCCGGTATCCCGGCGGCTGCAACGGGTACGAATGGCCAGACTGGCGGTGATTACGACACGCCTGCGTACCTGCGTAACCAGAAAGTGGCGAATGGCGGGACCGCTCCCCGCAGCAACCCTGACCTGCTGAATATCCCGGCCTTCCTGCGCCGCCAGGCAGACTAAGGGTTTATTCGCTCAAGCCCGGACCGACCGCTACTCTCCCGGTCGGTCCGGCTCCTTTCCCCGCGAGCGGTTCCGGCTTGCATGGTCAGCTTCGTCTGCTACCATCGCCCTCCCGCCGCCTGAAATAATTTGTCACATGTTGCGACAACGCACCGTCAAGAATGCCATCCGCGCCAGCGGTATCGGCCTCCATACAGGTTCCAAAATCTATCTCACCCTCAAGCCGGGTCCGGTAGACAGCGGTATTGTTTTTTGTCGCACTGATCTTGATCCTCCTGTCGACCTGCCGGCCAGGGCCTTGCTGGTTCGCGATACCTCCATGGCCACCACGCTGGTGCAAGGCGACGTCAAGCTTTCCACGGTAGAGCACCTGATGTCGGCCCTGGCTGGTCTCGGTATCGATAATGCGGTGGTTGAAGTCACGGCTGCTGAAGTTCCCATCATGGATGGCAGCGCGGGTCCCTTTGTGTTCCTGATACAGGCGGCAGGCATTATCGAGCAGGATGCACCCAAGCGCTTTGCCCGCATCAAGCGACGTGTTGAAGTCCGTGAAGGCGACAAGATAGCGGCTTTTGAGCCCTATAACGGTTTCAGGCTTTGCTTCACCATTGATTTTGATCACCCGGCTTTTCTTGATGAGCATAAATATGCCGAAGTGGATTTTTCTACCACGGCCTATGTAAAAGAAGTCAGCCGCGCTCGTACCTTTGGTTTCATGCGCGACATTGAATACCTGCGCTCAAAAAATCTGGCGCTGGGCGGCAGCATGGAAAATGCCATTGTGGTTGATGACCACGGGGTAATGAACGAAGAAGGGCTGCGTTACAAGGATGAGTTCGTGCGTCACAAGATGCTGGATGCCATCGGCGATCTTTATCTGCTGGGCTGCGGCATTCTGGGAGAATATCAGGGCCACAAGTCGGGTCATGCGCTTAATAACCAGTTGCTGCGTGCCCTTCTGGAGCAGCCGGATGCCTTTGAAATTGTCACATTTGATGACGAGGCGCTGGCCCCGATCTCCTATGTCAAGCCGGGTCGCCTGGGGAACTCCATATAAATCATTGGGATATGTGTTTTTGCAGCCTACGACGGACGGCCCTTTTCATTATCCCCGGCGGCATCCACATGTCTTGCCAGACGGCGCAAGGCTTCGCTAACCTCCCCCCTCCCCAAGTCATGAGACAGGGTGGACAACAGTTCGGCCGTCGCTGGACTGAGCTTGCGTAATGGAGGGTGGCTCAGCATTTTCGATCGGGATGTCAGCGTTGCCGGTTTGATCACGGCGTTAATGCGCTTGAGTTCACAAAGTTCGCCATGTTGGCGCAACTGCTGCATGTAGATGCGACTAAGATAGCGAAGCTGGCCTGCGATGGTGCTATTGGAACAGGCCAGTGTCAGGGTTCCTTCATGATAAGACGCAACTTGCACCCACTGGCGCAAGCGCTCATCAAGATAGAGCCCCAGAAGGATGTCGAGCTGGCTGAGCAGGCATGAGCGCTTTTTCAGGGCGTTCAGATTCCCCTGGGCAAGAATTTCGGTCAGCGTGGAGGTTTTTTCTAGGCGCATGTCCGTACTTACGTTGGCCTTTTCCCGAACACCGGTTCCGGATGAGAAGGCTGTTCTGCTGGTACCCGGGTATTGCCAGTATACCCGCGCCAAAACAAGAAGCAGGATGTATTAGTCATGAACATTATTTTTCTCAGCCGCAAGCATGGGCGACCACGTACCTTGCAGTTGCCGCCGCGTGCCTTGATGGCAGCGGCTGGCGTGCTGATTCTGCTTTGTGTGGCGCTTGGCAGTGCCGGCTACTGGGTGGCCTCGCGTTTTTATTCCTCGCCGGAAATCAATCTGGGTGGTATGGCGGACTCACGGGATCAGCTCAAGGCCGTGACCGAGCGCATGGTGGAGATGCAGGCCCGCCTGATTCGTCTGGATGCCCTCGGTGAGCACCTTGCCGAGTCGGCGAAAATCAACAGCGAGGAGTTCGATTTCAAAAAAAAGCCCCCCATGGGCGGTCCGCTGACCTCGGAGATGACCATTCTCGGTGACCGCCCCAACGTGATGTTGCGTTTGCAGCAGCTGGGCGCTGAAATCGAGCAAAAAGAAGCGCAGCTGCAGGCACTGGACAGCTTGCTCAGTGGGCAGCGTACCCAGCCGAAAAGCTATCTTGCCAATATGCCGGTACAAAACGGCTATATCACTTCCACTTACGGCTACCGTCCCGATCCCTTTACGGGCCGCACCGCGTTTCATGGTGGTATCGACTTTGCCGGTCCGGAAGGCACGCATGTATTTGCCGTGGCGCCAGGTATTGTGAGCTGGGCCGGGGAGAAGACGGGTTACGGCAATATGGTGGAAATCAATCACGGCGACGGGGTGAGCACGCGTTATGCCCATGCCAGCCGTGTTGCGGTGAAGGTGGGGGATCTTGTCGCCAAGGATCAGCTGGTGGCTTATATGGGCTCTACCGGCCGCTCCACGGGTTCACATCTGCATTACGAAGTGCTGCGGGGTGGTAATCAGGTTGATCCGGCCAGTTACATCGCCCACGCCAAGCGCTGAGGCTTCCGCGCTTCCGAAAAACCCGGCAATTGCCGGGTTTTTTCATTACAGAATCAGTGGGTTCCACATGTTTTGCCCTCGCGGGAATAGGGGTAGAATGGCCCGCTTTGCGGCGGGGGGCTTGAGTTCATTCTCATCCGGCCCCATTTCAGCCGGACGCTGCAGGTTGGCGAGGTTGGCAGGACGCGATAACCCACCCGGGCTGTCGCACGAATTCATTTTCATGAGTGGCGGTTATGTCGGGACTTGCAAGTCTGGTCAGCAGTATTTTTGGTACCAAGAACGAGCGCGAACTCAAGCGCATGCGCAAGCTGGTAGACGCGATCAATGCGCAAGAAGCCGCCATGAAGGCGCTGGATGATGCCGCGCTGACTGCCAGGACTGCCGAATTCAAAACCCGTTTTGCAAAGGGTGAGTCGCTGGACCAGCTGTTGCCGGAGGCTTTCGCCGTATGCCGCGAGGCTGCGCAACGTGTGCTTGGCATGCGCCATTACGATGTGCAGATGATCGGTGGCATCACCCTGCATGAAGGTCGTATTGCGGAAATGCGTACCGGTGAAGGCAAGACCCTGACGGCGACCTTGCCAGCCTATCTGAACGCCCTTTCGGGTAATGGCGTACACGTGGTGACGGTCAATGATTACCTCGCCGCCCGTGATGCGGAATGGAATCGTCCCTTGCTGGAGTTTCTCGGCCTGAAAGTGGGCGTTATCCGCTCCATGCAGCCTTCAGACGAAAAGCGCGAAGCCTATCGTGCCGACATTACCTACGGCACCAATAACGAGTTCGGCTTTGACTATCTGCGCGACAACATGGCCTTCCGCCTGGAAGACAAGTATCAGCGCGGATTGACCTATGCACTGATTGATGAGGTTGATTCCATTCTCATCGACGAAGCGCGTACCCCGTTGATTATTTCCGGTGCCAGCGAAGACTCATCCCGTCTTTATGAGCAAATCAACACCCTGATTCCAAAACTGAAAAAGCAGGCTGAGGAAGATCAGGTTGATGGCGGCCATTTCTGGATGGATGAAAAGCAGCGCCAGGTTGAGCTGACCGAAGAAGGCCATGAGTACGTCGAGCAACTGCTGACACAGCTCGGCCTGCTGGTTGAAGGTGACAGTCTTTATTCCGCAGCCAATCTGAGCCTGCTGCACCATGTGCATGCGGGCTTGAAGGCGCATCTGCTGTTTCAGCGTGACGTGCAGTACATCGTGCAAAACGGTGAGGTCATCATTGTTGATGAGCATACCGGCCGCACCATGCCGGGCCGGCGCTGGTCTGATGGTATTCATCAGGCGGTAGAAGCGAAGGAAAAGGTTGATATCCAGAGTGAAAACCAGACCCTCGCAACGACCACGTTCCAGAACTACTTCCGTCTTTACAATAAACTGTCCGGCATGACCGGTACGGCCGATACCGAGGCACCGGAATTCAGCCAGATTTATGGTCTTGATGTTGTCGTGATTCCCACACACATGCCCATGGTGCGCAAGGATCTCGACGATCTGGTGTTTCTCAGCCGTGAAGAAAAGTTTGAAGCCATCATTACCGAAATCAGGGCGTTGCGTGAAAAGCAGGCGCCGGTGCTGGTGGGTACAGCCACCATCGAGACCAGTGAATATCTGGCCAACATGCTGCAGCGCGAAAAAATTCCGCATGCCGTACTGAATGCCAAGTTTCATGAGCGCGAGGCCGAGATTATTGCCCAGGCTGGCGCGCCCGGTGCGGTGACCATTGCCACCAACATGGCGGGACGCGGGACGGATATTTTGCTCGGTGGCAGCTGGAAGGTGGAGCTTGCCAAGCTGGAGAATCCGACGCCGGAGCAGGCAGAGGCCCTCAAGGCCGAGTGGCAGAAAAAGCATGATGCCGTGATTGCCTCAGGCGGCTTGCACATTATTGGTTCCGAGCGTCACGAGTCGCGTCGTATCGATAACCAGTTGCGCGGTCGTTCCGGACGCCAGGGTGATCCGGGTGTGACCCGTTTCTACCTGTCGCTGGAAGATGACCTCATGCGTATTTTTGCCAGTGATCGTGTGAAAAACATGATGCGCTCGCTGGGTATGCAGCGCGGCGAAGCGATCGAGCATCGCTGGGTCACGCGTTCCATCGAGAATGCGCAGCGCAAGGTGGAAGCGCGCAATTTTGATATTCGCAAGAATCTGCTCAAGTATGACGATGTTGCCAATGACCAGCGCCGTGCCATTTATTCGCAGCGTGATTCCATTCTCGAGTCATCGAGCATTACCGGAAATGTTGAACTGATTCACGCCGATGTCATCAATACCGTGGTCAGCGAGTTCATTCCGCCGCAAAGTATTGATGACCAGTGGAACATCGAGGGGCTGGAAAAGGCCCTGGCCATGGATTTCGGGGCAGAACTCACGATTCGCCAGTGGCTGGATGCAGATGACAAGCTGCATGAAGACGGTGTTCGTGAGCGTGTAGCCGCTGCGGTGCTTGATGCTTACAAGGCCAAGCGTACCCAGATCGGGGAAGAGGTGGCTGATCAGCTCGAGAAGCAGCTGATGCTGCAGATTCTCGATCGGCACTGGAAAGAGCATCTTGCCTCCATGGATTACCTGCGCCAGGGCATTCATTTGCGTGGTTATGCGCAGAAGAATCCGGAACAGGAATACAAGCGCGAAGCCTTCCAGCTTTTCGAGCAGTTGCTGGGCGCGGTGAAGCTGGAGCTGGTGCAGACGCTGGCACGTATCCAGGTGCAGTCGCAGGAAGAAGTGGCGGCCATGGAGGCCCAGCGACTGGCTGAGGCAGAGGCGATTTCCCTGCAATTCCAGCATGCCGATGCGGATGCCGTGATTGCCGAGGAGCAGCAGGAGCTGGCGGCGATTGCCAATGGCGATGAGCCTCTGGCAGCACCTGAGCCCTTTGTGCGTGATGGCGGCAAGGTGGGTCGTAATGATCCTTGTCCTTGTGGCTCCGGAAAGAAATACAAACATTGTCACGGCCAGCTTTCATAACAGCAGTAGCGAAGACAGACTGAAGAAAAAAGGAGAGGGAAACCTCTCCTTTTTTATAAACAACGAGAAACATTATTTTCAGGGAGCGCGGCCATGCCCGTAGGCAATCTTGATCTGCCCCTTATGCATCCGGTGAAAGGGGTGCGCATCGGTATTGCCGAGGCAGCCATCCGCTACAAGAATCGTCGCGATCTTGCGGTGCTTGAAATTATCCATGGCGCGACCGTCAGTGCGGTATTTACCCAGAACAGTTATTGCGCCGCCCCGGTATTGCTGTGTCGCCAGCATCTGACCAAGGCAACCCCGCGCTACCTTGTCATCAATACCGGTAATGCCAATGCCGGTACCGGCAGCGTCGGCATGGAGAATGCGCAAGCCTCCTGTGCGGCGCTGGCAAAGCTGACACAGGTGGCAGCGGAGCAGGTGCTGCCTTTTTCGACGGGCGTGATTGGCGAGCACCTTCCAGTCGACCGTCTCGTTGCCGGCTTGCCCGTTGCCCTGGCGGCCCTGAATGAAAATGCCTGGGCAGATGCCGCCAGCGCCATCATGACAACGGATACCCGCCCGAAAGGCGCCAGCGAAACCTTTGAGGTGGCCGGTCAGCGCTATACCGTGACCGGCATCTCCAAAGGCGCCGGCATGATACGGCCGAATATGGCGACCATGCTGGGCTATGTGGCAACCGATGTTGCCATGGCTCAGTCTGTACTGGATGCCTTGTTGAAGTCTGCCGTGAACCAGAGCTTCAACCGCATCACGATTGATGGCGATACCTCGACCAATGACTCTTGTGTATTGATTGCCACGGGAACGGCTGGAAATGCCGAGATCACGAGGGCTGCCGGTGAGCTTTTTGAAAAACTGGAAGCAGCGGTGCACCGTGTGTTTGCCCGTCTCGCGCAGCTCATCGTGCGTGACGGTGAGGGTGCTACCAAGTTCATGACAGTGCAGGTTGAGGAGGGCGAGAGCACCGATGAATGCTGTGATGTTGCCTACAGCATTGCGCATTCCCCCCTGGTGAAAACCGCTTTTTTTGCCTCTGATCCCAACTGGGGGCGTATTGTCGCGGCCATCGGCAATGCCGGATTGCGGCAGCTGGATGTCAGCCGCGTGCGGGTCTATCTGGATACGGTCTGCATTGTTGAGAGTGGTGGTCGTGCGCCGGCATATACCGAGGAGCAGGGCTCTGCGGTGATGAAGCAGGATGAAATCCTTATCCGGGTTTGTCTTGGTCGCGGTCAGGCCAGGGATACGGTCTATACCTGCGATTTCTCCTATGACTATGTAAAGATCAATGCGGATTACCGTTCCTAGGATGGTGTTTGCACGGGGTTTGTCCGGGCACTGTTGTTGCTGCAGAAAAGGCCCCGTCAGGGGCTTTTTCTTGAGTGGTTCATCGTGAGCGTCAAGGCATGAAACGTATTCTCGTGGTTGCTGCCGTCATACGGAGCGAAGGAAAAATCCTGATTGCACAGCGTGCTTCCGATGCGCATCAGGGCGGGCTCTGGGAGTTTCCTGGTGGCAAGGTTGAAGCGGGCGAGACAGTTGTTGCTGCTTTGCGGCGCGAGCTGGAAGAAGAGCTGGGAATCATCGCGACCTCCTATCGTCCCCTGATCCGGATTACGCATGATTATCCGGACAAGTCGGTTTGCCTGGATGTGTGGGAGGTATCGGCTTTCAGTGGCCAGGCGCACGGACGTGAAGGCCAGCCGGTGCGCTGGGTTGTACCGGGAGAGCTGCCGGATTATGCGTTTCCGGCGGCCAATCACCCCATCATCACGGCCGCGCGCCTGCCGGCACGATACGTGATTACCCCCGATGCTCTGGGCCCTGCGGAATACCTGCACTGGCTGGACGAACGACTGGAAAGGGGTGTGTCGCTGTTATTGTTTCGTGCTCCGGCGCTGGCTGTGGATGCCTACCTGCAGCAGGCAGCACGCATGCTGATGCGTTGTCATCGTGCGGGGGCGAAGCTGATTCTGCATGGCGATCCGGATTTTCTGCGTGAGCTGCCGGCGGATGGCGTACATCTGCCCGCGCAAATGCTGCGGCGTTTTTCACAACGTCCGGTTGCTGGTCGATTCTGGCTGGGAGCCTCTGTGCACAATGCGGCAGAGCTGCAGCATGCCGAGACTGCAGGCGTCGACTTTGTAACGCTGTCGCCTGTCAGGCCGACACTTTCACATCCCGATGCTGCAGGGCTGGGCTGGGAGAAGTTCTCGGAGATCGCACAAGCGGCACATGTTCCCGTTTATGCCCTCGGGGGAGTGGGTGAAGCGGATGTGCAGGAAGCGTGGCAATCAGGCGGGCAGGGCGTGGCAGGCATTCGCGGTTTCTGAGCGATCCTAGTAATTATCTTCATCGTCGGGGGGCAGGTTTTCTCCGGGGATGCGATGCGACTCGCTGGCCCAGGCGCCGAGATCAATCAGTCGGCAGCGCTCACTGCAGAACGGGCGAAACAGTGAGGCCGCCGTCCACGGCACGGCCTTGCCGCAATGCGGGCAGGGGACGGTTGCGGCGGATTTTGTTGCCGGCATGGCGGCTTCAGGATGCCTGGGCATGTGCCAGCTCCAGATAGCGCTTATGCAGCCGCTCCAGCATTTCATGCAGATGCCCGATGTCACCATCATTCAGCACGACGTCGTCCGCCAGCCTGAGACGCTCTTCCCGGCTCATCTGTACCGCCATGATAGCGGCTATCTGGTCTTCACTGACACTGTCGCGGGCGGCGGCACGCGTACGCTGCAGCGCCTCATGCGTATCAATCAGCAGGGTGCGCTGGGTATAACGATATTGGCCGCTTTCAAACAGCAGGGGCGAGACGAGAATGGTGTAGGGAGACGTGCTGGCAGACAACTGCTGCCGGATTTCTTCGGCGATGCGCGGATGCGTGATCTCTTCCAGGCTTTTTCGTTGTGCCGGATCGGAAAAAACCATTTCACGCAACGTGGCACGATTGAGGGTGCCGTCAGGATTGATGACCTGCGGCCCGAACTTCTGGCCTATTTCACGCAGCGCCGGCTTGCCTGGCTCAACAATCACGCGGGCGGCCTTGTCGGCATCAACGATGGTGATGCCAAGGCGCTCGAAATGATCGGTAGCCAGTGTTTTGCCACTGCCTATGCCGCCTGTCAGGCCTATCACCAGCATAAGCGCACCTTAAATACCCAGATACCAGCTCATGAGGGGTTGTCCCCAGAGTAGTGTGATAAAGCCCGCGATGGCGATATAGGGGCCAAAGGCGAAGGGTGCACTTTCCCGGCGGATGACCAGATAGCCGAGCCCTATGATCGAGCCCACCACAGAGGACATCAGCAGAACCAGTGGAATGCTCAGCCAGCCCATCCAGGCGCCAAGCGCCGCCAGCAGTTTGAAGTCGCCATAACCCATGCCTTCCCGCCCGGTCGTCAGCTTGAACAGCCAGTACACCGACCACAGCGACAAGTAGCCAAAGATGGCGCCCAGTACAGCAGCATGCAGCGGCACAAACACGCCGGAAAGATTGATCAGCAAGCCAGCCCAGAGCAGGGGCAGCGTGATGTCATCGGGCAGCAGCTGGGTATCGAAATCAATCATGGCCAGGGCAATCAGCGCCCAGGTCAGACCGAGCGCCGCCAGCATTTTCATGCTCGGTCCCAGCAGCATGAAGACCAGCAGGGAGAGCAGTGCCGTAGCCAGTTCAACCAGAGGGTAGCGCGGGCTGATACCGGCTTTGCAGGAGCTGCAACGGCCGCGCAGGACGAGCCAGCTGATGACGGGAATGTTTTCCAGGGCGGTAATCTGATGGCCACAGTGCGGGCAGCGCGAGCGCGGCACCATCAGGTCGAAGCGTGTGCTTGCCGGGATTGCTTCGCCGCGAATTTCGGCAGCTTCGGCCAGCCAGCGGCGCTCCAGCATGAGCGGCAGGCGATGAATCACCACATTAAGGAAGCTGCCGACACACAGGGCGGCAAAAAAAACATAACCCCCTGCGAGGAGGGGGCTTTGTTGCAGCAATTCGAGCATCAGACCACAGAGCCCAACTGGAAGATGGGGAGATACATCGCAATGATGAGGCCACCGATCAGGACGCCAAGTACGGCCATGATCAGGGGTTCCATCATCGAAGTGAGGCCATCGACGGCATTATCCACTTCATTTTCAAAGTAGGTCGCGACCTTTTCCAGCATGGCATCAAGGGCGCCGGACTCCTCGCCGATCGATACCATCTGCAGGGCCATGGACGGGAATATGCCGGTCTGGCGCATGGCGAAGCCGAGTTGCTGGCCGGTGGCAACGTCATCACGGATTCTCAGGATGGCATCACGATAAACCACATTACCTGCCGCGCCTGCGCAGGAAACCAGAGCATCAATGAGCGGCACGCCGGCAGCAAAGGTGGTCGACAACGTACGGCAGTAACGGGCCACCGTGGACTTGTAGGCGAGGTCGCCAACAATGGGTAACTTCAACACCAGCCGATCAAGCCAGTTGGCAAATGCCGTACTGCGCTTTTTGGCTTCAGTGAGACTCATGACAACGCCCATGATTCCGGCTATGAAGACAAACCACCAGGCTTGCATCCATTTCGACAGGCCAATCACAAAGAGTGTGAAGGCGGGCAGTTCTGCACCAAAGCCGGCAAAAAGATCCTGAAACACCGGTACCACTTTGAGCAGCAGGATAACGGTCACAATCAAGGCCACAACCACAACGGTCAATGGGTATTTCATGGCCTTGTTGATTTTCTGCTTGAGTTGTTCGCTTTTTTCTTTATAGACCGCAACACGATCCAGCATGGTTTCAAGAGAACCGGATTGCTCACCGGAGTGCACCAGGCTGCAGAACAATTCATCAAAATACTGGGGGTACTTGCGCAGGGCACTGGCAAGGCTGTTACCGCCCTCTACATCCACCTTGATGCCCATGACGACTTCTTTCATGGTCGGGTTATCCAGACCATCCGCCACAATCTCGAAGGATTGTACCAGCGGTACACCCGCCTTCATCATGGTCGCCATTTGTCGAGAGAAAATGGCAATATCCATGGGACTGACTTTTTTCTTGCTGAAGCCTGCCAGAAGATTGGCGCGCTTCTTGTAAACCTTTTGCGCATTAATGCCTTGCTTGCGCAGTTGAGCCTTGGCTAGCGCAAGGTTCTTGCCGCTGATTTCCCCTTTGACCTTTTGCCCGCGTCGGTCAGTACCTTCGTAAATGAAGGTCAATATTGCTTCTGCTTTGGTCGCCATGATCGTTCTTCTTCTTGAAGTATCCGTTAATCACCGCTGGTGACGCGATTGATTTCCTGCAAGCTGGTCATTCCACTCATGACCTTGACCAGGCCCGAGCGGCGCAGGTCAGGGTAGCCTTCCTTGCGCGACTGGTCGGCAATCAGGATGGCATTGCCATCTTCCATGATTATACGGGCAATTGCCGGGGTGACTTTCATTACCTCATAGATCCCCAGTCGTCCTTTATAACCGTCTCGACACTGGTCGCAGCCTACGGGCTCATAGACCTGAAATCCAGTGGTCAGGTCAGCCTCGGTAAAGCCCATTTCCTGCAAGCTCTGTTTCGGGATGTCCACCGGGCGCTTGCAGGTCGTACAAAGGCGCCGTGCCAGGCGTTGCGCAATCACCAGGTTCACGGATGTGGCGATATTAAAGGAAGGCACCCCCATATTCCGCAAACGGGTTAGCGTTTCAGGTGCGCTGTTGGTGTGCAGCGTGGAAAGCACCATATGACCGGTTTGGGCGGCTTTCACGGCAATTTCAGCGGTTTCCAGGTCGCGGATTTCGCCGACCATGATGATGTCAGGATCCTGGCGCAGGAACGCCTTGAGGGCGACCGGGAAGCTCAGGCCGACCTTGACGTTGACGTTGACCTGGTTAATCCCTTCGAGATTGATTTCCACGGGGTCTTCCGCCGTGGAAATATTGGTTTCCTCGGTGTTGAGGATATTGAGCCCGGTATAAAGAGAAACGGTTTTACCGGAGCCTGTGGGTCCGGTAATCAGCAGCATGCCCTGGGGCTTATCGAGAGCCGCCATGAAAAGCGCCTTTTGGTCGGCTTCATAACCTAGCGCGTCAATACCCAGCATGGCGCTTGAGGGGTCAAGGATACGCAAGCAGATTTTCTCGCCAAACAGGGTTGGCAGGGAGTTCACACGAAAGTCGATGGCACGGGTCTTGGAAAGCTTGAGCTTGATGCGGCCATCCTGCGGGATGCGGCGCTCGGAGATATCCATCTGCGACATGACTTTCAGGCGTGCGGCCATTTTCCCCGCCATGGTTACCGGGGGTTTGGCGATCTCGCGCAGCACCCCGTCAATGCGGAAGCGTATGCGATAGGACTTTTCATAGGGTTCAAAGTGAAGGTCGGAGGCACCCGATTTAATGCCGTCCAGAAGTATCTTGTTGATGTAGCGGACGATGGGGGCGTCATCTTCTGCATTGCCCGTGTTGCCACTTTCTTCGCTGACCTTGTCATCGCCGCCGGCAATATCAATATCATCAAGGTCCTCATCAAGACCCTGCATCGAGGAGTTGTTTTTGCCCTCGAGAATGCGATCAATCAGCTTGAGAAGCTTGTCTTCCTCGACAATGATGGTTTCGACATTAAGACCGGTGTTGAAACGGATGGCGTCGATGGCATCAAACCGGCTGGGGTCACTGACAGCCAGAAAGAGGCGATTGCCGCGCTTGAAGATGGGCAGGCAGTTGTATTTGCGGATCAGTTTTTCATCAAGGCTGCCTTGTGGAATCGCATCGGGATCCAGGGCGTCAAGGTCAAACAGCGAGTCGCCGAACTCCTGCGCTACCACCATGGCAGCTATGGCGGGCTTTAGCAGCTTGTTCAGGAGCAGGTGTGCGATCAGGGGTTGTTGTTCTTTTTGGGAGTTCAGTACAGCCTGCTGGGCCGACTGCTCGGATAAAAGACCGTCCTGAACAAGGCGCTTCGCCAAACCTGAAAGGTTGCTAACCCCGTTTGTCATAAAAAATCCTTCAAATTTTTGTTCTTTTAAACCAAGTGCCTAACCATAATACCGGCAGCAAAGACGAACAAGTATTCCCTTGCCGTATCAGGCGGGCAAAGGGCCGTAACGGGATAATGGATCATGTCGGCAGCTCGACCACGAGTTCTGGTGGTGTCCACCTCATTTTCACATGATTCGACCGGGCAAGAGGCAGCAGGTGGTTTCGTGCGTGACTTTGTGCTCAAGCTTGCTGAACGGGCTGATGTTACCGTGATCGCGCCCTCTCTGCAGCCTGGTATCTTGCAACAGCCCTCTTATCGGGTTCGTTATTTCCCTGTCGCACGTCTGCCTCTTTCTTTGCTAAGCCCCTTGAGCCCCCGAGACTGGTTGCCCATCGCAAGAGCCTTGCGAGCAGGCAGGGCGGAGGTTGCAGCTGCAGTTGCAAGTGCTCCGCTGGATCTGATTGTCGCCTTGTGGGTTTTGCCCTGCGGTTATTGGGCAAAAAGTGCCGGGGCGGGCACTCCTTATGTGACCTGGGCGTTAGGCAGCGATATCTGGACTCTGGGGCGTTTGCCTGTCGTGCGCCAAATATTACGGCGCGTTCTTCGATCAGCCCGGAAAAACTATGCGGACGGGATGGAGCTGGCAGACATGGTTCGACAAATTGGCGGTGGAAGTGTCGCCTTTTTGCCCAGCTCGCGTCTCCTTCCGGTTCCTCTTGAGCGCGGGGTCAAGCGCACGGAGCCGCCATACCGGCTTGCGTTTCTGGGGCGCTGGCATCCCAACAAGGGCCCTGACCTGCTGCTGGAGGCGTTGTCCTTGCTGACCGATCAGGAGTGGTCTCGTATTGAGTCCGTGCATTTTGCGGGCGGTGGAGCGCTGGAGCCTGCTGTAAGGGCGGCAGTTGCCAGGCTGCAGGCCCAGGGCCGGCCCGTTCAGCTTGAGGGTTACATGAATGCTGATGAGGCGGCGGCCCTTATTGGATGGGCCGATTACCTGCTGCTGCCGTCACGGGTTGAGAGCATTCCCGTCATTTTCTCGGATGCCTTGCAGGCGGGTACTCCGTTGATCGCTACCCCTGTGGGTGACTTGCCTGCATTGCATCGCCTGCATGAGTTTGGCGTGCTGGCCCGGAGTGTTACGGCGCCTGACTTTGCCAGGGCAATTGCGACAGCTGTTTCTTCTCGACCGGATGTTTTTGCTCCGGCCTTGAAGCGATTGCATGAGCGCTTTGACCTTGATGGTGTTGTTGTCGAGCTGTTGACGCAGGCGGCGCGAGGCTAAATTCCTTCCAGACAGCGTATTTGTCGTGTGGGAATGCCGGCATGCACGGATTTTCCGGGAAGGACTTTGGTGACAAGGCTCATGGCGCCGATGACACACTTCTCACCTGTGCCGCTGCCCGCCAGGAGTGTGCTGCCTGCACCTATCCAGCTGTAGGCGCCAATGACCACGCCTTCTGTTTTGCTCGGAAAAGCCTGACACACAGGGTTGTGGTGAAACTCACCCGCATCGGCATGCGTCAGGATGATGACCCGGGGCGCCAGCGTTGCCCCTTTGCCGATATGGATTTCGCCACTCAAGTCCAGCAAGCAGTCGGTGCCGACATGGGCATTGTCGTCAATATGCAGATTTCTGAAGCCACTGACGGGGTTGATGATGCGTATGCTGTAGACGCGTACGTTTTTCCCGATACGGGCACCACCCAGACGCAGCAGCAATGCACGCAGTCTCGGCTCTACTACGGCATGCAGGATGAGCTCGTAGAGGATAAAGCATCGTTTGATGAGTGCTTCTTTCATGCAGTATTTGCCCGGTTTTTAGCGAAATATATCGTGCATGGCAGTGATGACGCGATCGACATCAGCATCCGTCATTCGTAACGACAGTGGCATGCTGAGTGTTTCCCGTCCCGCTGCAGATGCATGCGGCTGGCTCTCCGGGGTCCATCCGTAGGTGTCCTGGTAGTATTTGTGCTCGCACATGGACTGGTAGTGCACTCCAGTGCCAATTTTCCGGGTAGTCAGTTCATTGAGGATGTCGTCACGCATGCGTCCCGAAGCGGAGCCAATTTTTACAGTGTACAGATGATAGGCATGCCGATCCTGCGCCGTGTTGACAAAGTCCTCCGGCAATGTGATTGGCAGCCCCTTCAGTCCCGACTGGTACTGCTCCCATATTTGTGCGCGTCGTATCCAGTGCTTTTCAAGTTTTGCCAACTGGTGAATGCCCAGTGATGCCTGGATGTCTGTAAAGTTCATCTTGAAGCCCGGCTCTTCCACGCTGTAATGCGAATAACCGCTGCTGCCAAAACGCTTCCAGGCGTCACGGCTCAGCCCGTGACCTGACAGCATTCGGGCCCGCGCTACATGCTCCTTGTTTTTGCCGATAATCATGCCGCCTTCACCAGTGACGAGATTCTTGGTGGGGTAAAAGCTGAAGCAGCCGAAGTCACCCATGGTGCCTGCTTTCTCGCCACCGCAGATCGTTTCTATGGCGTGTGCGCAGTCTTCAATGATGGCTATATCATGCCCGCTGTTCCGGATTACCGTACGCAGCGCCTGCATGTCACAGGGGCGGCCGTACAGGTGTACCGGAAGAATGGCGCGGGTCCTGGGTGTGATTGCACGGGCAACAGCATCGGGATCAATGTTGTTGGTATGCGGATCAATGTCGGCGAGGACGGGTTTGCCGCCGGCATGAATAATCGAGTTGATGGTTGCGCAGAATGTCAGTGGCGTCGTGATGACTTCGTCGTCGGGTTGAAGGTTAAGTGCATGCAGACTCAGATAAAGGGCTGAAGTGCACGAAGACACGGCGACGACATTTTCAGGATCAACTCCCTTGTAGTCGGCAAAGTCCGCTTCGAATTTTCTGGTTTTCGGCCCGGTACCAAGCCAGCCGGAGCGCAGTGTTTCGATGACCTCATTGATTTCTTCCTCGCCGATCAGGGGCGCGCCAAAAACCAGAAATGGAGTTTCGCTGGAGTTGCTCATGGGTTCTCCCGGTTATTGGTCATCTTTGAAGGTGAGGGCGGTAATCTGCTCGGAAACCAGCCCGATCAGAAAGATAACAATTGCGTTGATATAGAGCAGCGCACTCATATTGGTGAATCTGTGACTTGATGTAAAAGTGTAGCCATAATACGTCGATGCAGTCAGGAAAAAGAAAAGGCTGATCGGAACAAATATCTTCAGGGGCGAGTAAAGCGTGCCTATTTTGAAAATGATGAGAAAAAAACGCAGCCCGTCCCTGACCAGACGAATATGGCTTTTACCAATACGTTTAGGAGCCATGATGGGTTCGTAGGCGACAGAGTAGCCGGCCCGGAAAAAGCTCATCGTGATCGTGGTGGGGTAGGAGAATCCGTTGGGCAGCAAATAAAGGAATTCACGGAACTTTTCCGCCTTAACCGCACGAAACCCGGACGTCAGGTCTTCAATTTTCTGCTCAACCATCCAGCTGGAAAGGGCATTATAAAGCGTATTGACAGCAGCCCTGTGAGTGCCTGCCTGCGAAGACAGGCCGCGGGCACCCACCACCATGTCATAGCCTTCGCTCATGCGTAGCAGCAGTCTTTCGATATCTTCCGGCTTGTGCTGGCCGTCAGCATCCATGAATACCAGGATGCTGCGTGTCGCTGCCCGTGCTCCGGTCTTGATGGCGGCACCATTGCCTTTACTGTAGGGGTGGCTGACGACCCGTGCTCCCAGTGACGTGCACACGGCCGCCGTATCATCCGTTGAGCCATCATCAACCACGATGATTTCTGCGCCGGGGCAGTACTTGTGCAGATCAGGAAGCACTTTGTGCAGCCCGCCGGACTCGTTCTTGGCAGGCATTACGATGGAAACATCGGCAAAGTTGGGGCGTTGGCTGGTGATATTCATGGCTTTCCTGTGGCAGGCTTCCGTAATGCATTCATTTCCTGGCGGAATTCGGGAGGCGCATCGCCAGTCACTTGGTCGAGTTCGTTGAGCACTTGTTGCAGCTTTGCACGATCATTTTCCCTGGCCAGTGCTTTGGCAAGGATAAGCCCGACTGTTGGCATGATGGCCTTGTTGTCCTGTGCCCAGATGTCACTGAGTATGTCCCTCGCCTCTGCGTCGCGCCCATTGTCGCTGAGCCACTGACTGATAGTAAAACGTGTCAGCCAGATACTGCGACGGGCCTCCCCGTATTGTCTCCGAAGCTTCATGTCGACAGCAGGCAGCACATCAACCAGCGGCCGGAAATCGGCATGACCGCAACGGCCTCCCTGCTTTCTTTCCAGTACATCACTCAATCCTATGCTAAGGGAGGTTGCATAACTTCCCAGTGTGCTCATGGCGCCAGCCGTACTTCGGATAAGTACCGCCGGCGGCGGGGTACCAATGCGGCAATAGATGGATATCGCCTGCAGATAATAAATTGCCGCGAAATCAGGATTTTTTTCTGCGCCGCGCAGTGTTACCGCCAGTGCCATCTGCCTCTCATGATGCGCGAGCAGGTATTCAGCGTAGTCGGTACCTGCGCGGGTTGAGAGCGGGTGGTTGATGGCGCTGGTTTGCAGAAGGAGACCCTGACTGCCCCAGATAGCGGTGCGCTGTGCGGTGGAGAACGCCAAAAGCGCGAGATAGCAGGCAAGCGCCACGATGAGCAGTCGCGGGCGCCATGGCCAGAGCGTGATGATCAGGGCGGCAGCTGCAACCAGTAGACCTGCTGACGGCAGATAGTTGCGATGCTCGAAATAGAGCTCCAGGGCAATCATCGTGGATTCGACCAGATGCCCGGAAAAATAGAACAAAAGACCGAAGGAAACGGGCCACCAGCGCGGTGAGTCGGCACAGCGCAGTGCGATGCAGAGGACCAGCAGCAGTCCTGATATTGCCGCAAGTGTCGTCAGGGGCGAGATCAGGCTGTGCGAAATGACAAAGTCATCCTGATACAGGCCCATGTGGGCACTGTTGGGCAGGAGGATGTCCCGGATATAGGAGAAAAGAACCCGGGGCTGCGTCAGGAGCCGTTCATCGAGCGAGAAGTCACGTCCGAGATAGCCGTCAGTGATGAATCGCGGTGGCGCAAGGGAGAGGGCAGCGCCGGCGAAAGCAATGACAATCACAATGCCGGTCAGCAGGGGCAGCAGGCGTTTCGGTGTTTTGGCGGTGGCCGCGAAGAAAAAGAGTTCAATCAGGACGATAAAGGCCAGGGTGCTGACGCCGGACTCTTTGGCAAAGACAGCAAGGGGCAGCAACAGCAAGAGGCTGCAGGCAAGGATGAGTTTGCTGCGCACGGGTCGGGCATCGAGAGCGTCACGACCGGCCACATAGGCAAGGCAGGCCGCCAGCGAGAAGAAAGTGCTGATCTCGGTCATGCGCTGGACGATATAAAGCACCGTGCTGATATGTATCGGCAGCAGGAGCCACCAGGCCGCGAGGCTGGCGGCGAAAAGGTCCGGCGCTGAAACGGCTGCAGGAGTACGCCGGCGAAAAAGGCGGCGGAGCAGAAAAAAAAGCAGAAGCCCGTTGAGCAGGTGAATGACGAGATTGGTGGCCTTGAGGGCGGGTGTGGAAAACAGGCCGAGGGCATGATTGCCGGCGAAGCTCGCCATGGAGACGGCCCGCCCCAGGGGGCCGGAAGGATTGGAGAAAATGATGTCGGCGTAAGGTGCCTGGCCTGGCGCGTAATGGCTGAACATGCCGAGGTTGCTTTCATCATCCACCAGCCAGGGACCAGACAATCCGGGTAGATAGATGGCAGCGCTCAAGAGCAGACCGGTCAGCAGGATCAGCCATGGCAGGCGATGGTTTTGCACGGGCAGCTCTGCCGGGTGCGGCTCACTCATGGCTATGTCTCGACATCTGGCTTTGCCGCTCAATCATGGGCTGCCGGAATCCGGCGCTGGTATGGGGGCTGCTTTTCTGTGGCGTTGTCAGCATCACCGGAAGGGGATTCCTGAGTGTTTTCTGGGGCAGGGCCAGAGGCGCGCAGGATAAGGTATCACAGCACCCCAAAGGACATTGAGCACGCATTTTACTGGCCGTGAAGCTGGGCAGGGTGAATAAAACGCTCATTTCCCGCCTCTGCAAGTTATGTACTTTATGCGGCGAGCACCTGGGGTTCCGTGTATTCAGTAATGATCTGGCTGTACCGGCAAGCCACGGTATGGCCACTCAAAATCATGGTTAAAATTCCGTATCTTTTGCCCGTATGACAGAGTCCTTGAATTTATCCATGTTTTACGGCGGCAGGCTGGCGCGCAGCTTTTTTATATCGTTGGCCAATGTCGGATAGAACAGTTTTTTGCGCCAGTCCAGACTTTTTTCTGCCAGATCAAGATAGCGTCCGGCATCGCTGTAGAGACCGGCAGAGCCGAGATAAAGTGCCTGACGGTAGGGGAAGACCGGGTTCGGGCTTGCCGCAAATGCTGCATCATAATAAGCGATGGTTTTTTCAAGATCCTGATTCGACACTGCAAGCTCAGCCAGGCTCATGTATAGATCCGACTGCGTGCTTCCTTTGAATTTCGGATTCTTTGCCAGTGTCAGCATCAACCTTTCAAGTCCCTGTTCGGAAAATCCCGGACAAGGATTCCTTGCCTCTCCCGTTTTGAAGCCGGTAAGCCGCGCCAACACGCTGACGGCTGTTGACTCATAGTCGGCGCGTGATGCTCTTGCTACAAGATCATCAAAGTCCGGCGGCGTGCCGGTGTGTACACATTGAGCGAAACGCTCGGACATGACGGGCGCGAGAATGTTGGGGTGGTCTCTCCCGGCTTTCTGGAGAACAAGTGCGGCCTCCCCTTCCAGTCCGGGAATCTGATAAAGCACACTTGCATATTCTTGCGCTGTCCGCAGCGAGGTTGGGTTGTCATGGTACCAGGTGGCCGCCTGCGCGGGATAATCGCCCCATAGCTCGGCATTTTGTCGCGTCAGGAACGATATAAACACAAGAAAAATAAAGCCCCCCGCAGCGGCAGCGGGTTTTATTTTTTGAGTTGATGCCTGTGTAAAAAACAGGGTGAGCAATGAGGCAATGCTTATCCAGATGCCAAGCTGTGGCAAATAGTTGCGATGCTCAAAATAGAGTTCCAGGGGGATGACTGTCGATTCCATGCTATGGCCGGCGAAGTAGAAAAATACTCCGAAAGCAAACAGGGGGGCTTTCTTGCGCAACATGAATGAAGCGGACAGCAAGCCAAGGATGAATATCCATGAGTAGAGGGTATTTATCGGGCTCCACAAGGATCTGGATATGGGGAAATTGTCAAAATAAAGCCCGGTGCCTCCGGTGTGGGGAATCAGCAGCTTGTCGAGGTAGCTGACCAGTACCGGGCCCTGGGTAAAAAGCCTTTCGGCGGCAGTGTAATCGCGGTTTTCAAAGCCGGTAGTGAATCCCTTGTACGAGTAAAGGCTGTACACGACGAATAACAGCAAGGGCGCCCAGAGAAAGCATGCTTTCCAGTATGGCCACCATTCCGGTGTGTCTGGAGCTTTGTTAATGCTGAAGAAAAAATACTCAATCAGAAGCGCATAGGCACACAGCAGCAAGCCATTTTCCTTGCATAAAATGCCGATAATTAAAAAAACACCAATGCCTCCAGTGCAATAAGCCAATGCGGCAGCCGGCGCCGTACTCAGCCGCGCTCTCCCCGAGACATACAGGATCAGGCCGATGAGCGTCGTCGCAGTGCTCAGCAGATTCATGCGCTGAATAATGTAAGAAACATTGGATACTTGCAGTGGGTGTAGCGCCCATACGGCAGCTATCAGCAATGCCATTACGGTTCCTTTGCTTCCCGGAGAGGGGCAAAGCAGCTTCAAAAGCAGCCAGAAGCACAGGCAGGTATTGAGCAAATGCAGGAGCAGGTTGGTGCTCTTGAGGGCATGGATGTCGGCGGGCCAGCTTTGGTCGTTAATCAAAAAGCTGGCGAGGCTGAGCGGTCGGCCAGGGAAATGTGCGCTGGACAGGCAGAAGCGAATAATGTCCTGGGTGCTGGTGATGTCACCCATGTCGGCCCATGGCTTGAAGTTGGGGACGTCGTCAAAAATGAACGTTCCGCCAAGGCCAGGGATGTACAGATAATAGGTCAGTAGCAGAAGGCCAATAAACAAAAGACCGGTACCGGTCTCAAGCATCTTTTTTTTAGTGTCGCAGGAGGGAAGTGACAGCAAAATAATGGGCTTCGTTGGTTATTGACGTAGATAAAAAAATGGCCCGCTTTTGCGGGCCATTTTTATGCAGTACCGATTATGCGCGGCAGTTGGCCGGGCGATACTTCATCGGCAGTGTTGCTGTAGCAATCGCAGCGGTGCAGGACCACTTGATGCCACCAGCGGTGACGGTCGGGCGGAGCAGCAAGGTCTTGCCGGTGATGGCAACGTCCTTGGAGTAGGTGATGGTGATCAGGCCGTTGGCGCCAATGCCAACAGACTTCACGTTGTTGCCAGTGATGGACGCTGGAACAGGCATGCCATAGCTGGGGTTGGCGGCGGTGAGCCATTTGCCAACAGACAGACGGGTTTCAGCAACGCCAGTCTTGGCGCCAGCAGCCAGGCTCAGACCTTCAGCTACCTTGGTACGGATGGTGTAATCCTGATAAGCAGGGATGGCCACAGCGGCCAGAATGCCGATGATCGCAACCACGATCATCAGTTCGATCAGGGTGAAGCCCTTTTGCATCTTATTCATGGTGTCTCTCCTCAAAGAGAAAATTTTGTTGTTACGCTCGAGCGTGATTTATGCCGGTGGCAAAATCGCTGTGTAAGGCTAATGCACGTTCGATGCCAATACAAGCAAGTCACCCTTCATGCCCTGAAAAGCCTTGGTTCCTGAGCTTTGATGTAAAGAGAGGGTGGTTTACGGCCGCTTTGTCTGCAGACTGATGGCGAGTCAACTGACAAAATTTGTCAGTTTGTGCATGTTGCTGTCGTTGCCGGATAGATGAAGGTGCCGGTGCTTTGCTTCTTGTCTGGCTTTGGGTGGGCGGCTACAATCGCGCCCGCTGCCGGTCCGGCAGATTCCCGTATTTTTCAGCGCCGCAATAGCTCAGTCGGTAGAGCAACTGATTCGTAATCAGTAGGTCGGAGGTTCGATTCCTCTTTGCGGCACCATTTAGCTCTGTCTTTGTTCCCCTGTCCGGTGCTGCCGTCACGGGCATTTTTCATTAATACAGGAAAACCGGGTCTTTTTGCTTGCCTGGTCTCCGGCTGGTGACATATAGGGCCTGGCGAGCTGCAAGATTCTTGCGTGCTTGCTAGTCTCCGGGTCAAACATGGGGGAGTGGATATCATGACGCGAGACTATCAATACGGCTTCTCGGGCAAGGGCAAGGGCAGAGCCATGTTTGATATTGATGTACGCGAGAAGAAGGCGCGCACCATGGTAGCGGTTCTGCAGGAGTGCCTGCCGGAGTCTCTCGATCATTACAGCGTGATCAATGTCGGTGGCTCTGCCGGCATCATCGACCATTACCTGGCCGATCACTTTGCAAGGGTGATCGGCGTGGATATTGATGAGCCTGCGGTGGCGCATGCCAAGGCCACCTTTCAGCGCGAAAATCTGGAGTTTCAGGTCGGAGATGCACTTGATCTGCAGTTTCCGGATGCAAGCTTTGATGTCGTGGTCTGCTCACAGGTTTATGAGCATGTTCCGGATGCCGCTAAAATGATGAGTGAAATCCGCCGGGTGCTGAAGCCTGCCGGGATTTGCTATTTTGCGGCCAGCAATCGCCTCATGTGGAATGAGCCGCATTACAACCTGCCTTTGTTGTCCGTCATCCCGCGGCCACTGGCCCATATCTACATCAGGCTGGCGGGACGTGCGGAAAGCTATTACGAGCACCATTACAGTTACTGGGGGTTACGGTATCTGGTGCGGGAGTTTGCTGTGGACGACTTCACGCACCGAATGGTGGTTGATCCGGAGCGGTATCATGTCGAGTACATGGTGCGCCCGGGTAGCATGAAGTCCGTCGTGGCAGGGTTTGTTGCACGATGGCTTTGCTGGCTGAGCCCCGGTTATATCTGGATTCTGAAAAAGACGGTCTGATTCATCTCACCGAGGACGAGTCAGGCTCCTGGTGTTTACTTGGCGGTCAGGGCGCCAGGGTTTGCCTGAATGTGGAAATGCAGCAGATGGGTATCGTCGTCCCTCAGTTCTTCTCCCAGTGAAATGGTGCCTGAGCCCCACAGGGGCAGCTCCTCCCGGCGCAAATAGCTGATCTTGCCGTCTTCGGTGCGAACGTAACTGCCGTTGGTGCTCTGGTCCATAAAGACAAACTTGCCGCGACGACTTTCGATGCGGGCGTGATGGCGTGAGGCCAGCGGGCTCTCGACCACGAGCTCGCAGGTTTCGGCGCGGCCGATGCCGAGGCTGGTGCCGAGCTCCAGTTGCTGCTCCTGATCCTGATAGCGAATGGACAGCCTGGTGGGCTGACTGCCGATACTGAGTCCCGGACCAGTGCTGGCGACAAAACGAGTGACGTTTTCTTCTTCCCACACCACTTCATAAATCACCAGGCTGTCCTGCTTGCCCTTGACCTGGGTGGTATCGATAAGACGGGCTTTTCCGGCCAGTGCCTCCGGCAGGGCGGTGATGGTTTCGCGGGTCGTGATGATCTGCCCGGCGCGGGCAATGGCGCTCATGCGTGCCGCTACATTGACGGCATCACCGAAGACATCGCCCTGCTCAAGAATCACCGGTCCCCACTGCAGCCCCATGCGCATTTGCAGGCGCACGGGCCGGGTGGTATCGGCGGTCAGCTCTTCCTGCATGGTGATGGCGGCTCTGATGCCGCGTTCGGCGCTCGGGAAGCGGCAGAGGATTTCATCACCAATGGTTTTTACCAGTACCCCGTCATGGCGTCTGGCCACTTCGGTCATGCTGCCGAGCAGGCTGCCGATGGCTTCCCGCGCGGCCCGGTCGCCCAGCTTTTCATACAGGCGTGTGCTGCCGGCGACGTCCGCAAACAGGATGGCGTGAAATTGCTGGGTGCTGGTTTCCATGGTGAGTACTGTCCTGTCAGAGCGTTTGAATACGCTGCATCTGCTCACTGAGTTGCCTGATGGCCTGGCGCGCTTCCACCAGTCTTTCGTTTTCCTTGGCGACCACCTCGACCGGGGCCCTGGCGACAAAGGCTTCGTTGCCGAGTTTGGCTTCAACGCGCGCTATGTCGGCCTGCAGCTTGTCCAGCTCCTTGGCCAGGCGGTTCACTTCAGCCTGCACATCCACCAGACCTTTCAACGGTACAAGAATAAGCATGTCGCCGACCAGTGCGGTAGCGGCCAGCGGCGCTTCCTCACCGGCGTTCAGCCAGCCGATTGACTCGATGCGGGCCAGTGCACGCAAAAAGCCGTCAAAACGGCCGATACGCTCGCGGTCTTCCAGGCCGCCGTTTTGCAGCCAGACCGTGATCGGCTTGCCCGGGCTGACGCCCAGTTCGCCGCGGATATTGCGCAAGCCCATGATCACCTCCTTGATCCAGGCCACATCGGCTTCTGCTTCGGGATCAAGCTTCGTACTGTCGGGCGTCGGGTATTTCTCCATCATCAGGCTGGCACCCCCCTTGCCGGCCAGCGGCTTCACGCGCTGCCAGATGGCTTCGGTAATGAAGGGCATGATGGGATGTGTCAGGCGCAGCATGGCTTCGAGCACGCGCACCAGGGTGCGACGGGTGCCGCGCTTGGCATCGGCGCTGGTGCCTTCACCGGTGAGCACCGGTTTGGTCAGCTCAAGATACCAGTCGCAGTATTCGTTCCAGAAAAATTCGTAGATGGCCTGCGCGGCGTGATCAAAACGGAAATTATCCAGCGCGTTGATCACGGTCTGCTCGGTTTCCTGCAGGCGCGAAATGATCCAGCGGTCCACCACGGACAATTCCACCGCTTCGCCTTTCAGGCCGACATCCTGGCCTTCGCAGTTGGTGATGACGTACCGGCTGGCATTCCACAATTTGTTGCAGAAATTGCGATAGCCCTCGACACGGTTCATGTCGAACTTGATGTCGCGACCGGTGCTGGCGAGAGCGGCAAAGGTGAAGCGCATGGCATCGGTACCGAAGGCCTTGATGCCGTCCGGAAACTCCTTGCGTGTGGCTTTTTCGATCTTGCCGGCGTCTTTGGGATTCATCAGGCCGGTGGTGCGTTTGGCCACCAGCGTCTCCAGATCAATGCCGTCAATCAGGTCGAGCGGGTCCAGCACATTGCCCTTGGACTTGGACATTTTCTGGCCTTCGGCATCGCGCACCAGTCCGTGCACATACACGGTCCTGAACGGCACTTCGGCACGCCCGGTATCATCTTTCACGAAGTGCATGGTCATCATGATCATGCGTGCGACCCAGAAGAAAATGATGTCGAAGCCGGTGACCAGCACATCGGTGGGGTGAAAGGTTTGCAGATCCGGCGTGTTTTCCGGCCAGCCCAGCGTCGAGAAGGTCCACAGTCCGGAAGAAAACCAGGTGTCGAGTACGTCTTCGTCCTGACGCAGGATGACGGAAGCATCGAATTTGTTTTGCGCGCGGACTTCGGCTTCGCTGCGCCCTACATAAACCTTGCCGGCTTCGTCATACCAGGCGGGAATGCGGTGGCCCCACCAGAGCTGGCGTGAAATGCACCAGTCCTGGATGTCGCGCATCCAGGAGAAATACATGTTCTGGTATTGCTCGGGCACAAACCTGATGCGGCCATCCTCGACGGCACGAATGGCAGGCTGTGCCAGCTGCTGTGCCTTGACGTACCACTGGTCCGTGAGCAAGGGCTCGATTACCACACCGCTGCGATCACCGCGCGGCACCTTCAGCGTGTGCGGTTCGATTTTCTCCAGCCAGCCTTCACTCTCTGCCTGCGCCACGATTTTCTTGCGCGCGACAAAACGGTCAAGACCGGCATAGGCCGCGGCACCCTTTTCATCAGCGCGAATCTCGTTAGTGTAGCTCACTACATCAAAATCACTTTTGACCTGTGCATTCTTGTCAAAGATATTGATCAGCGGCAGGTTGTGGCGTTTGCCTACTTCATAGTCATTGAAGTCATGCGCCGGCGTGATTTTGACGCAGCCGGTACCGAATTCCTTGTCGACATAGCTGTCGGCAATAACCGGCACGAGGCGGCCGGTGACCGGCAACCTGATGCGTTTGCCGATGAGGTGTTTATAGCGTTCGTCATCCGGATTGACGGCCACGGCACTGTCACCGAGCAGGGTTTCCGGGCGGGTGGTGGCCACCACGAGGTAATCAGTGCCTCCCTGCACGGCGTCTTCCAGCGCGTAGCGGAAATACCACATCGAGCCTTTTTCTTCTTCGCTCAGTACTTCCAGATCAGAAATCGCCGTGTGCAGTTTCGGGTCCCAGTTGACGAGGCGTTTGCCGCGATAAATCAGGCCGTCTTCATGCAGGCGCACAAAGGCTTCTTTCACTGCATTGGAGAGGCCGTCGTCCATGGTGAAGCGTTCGCGTGACCAGTCCACGGAAGAGCCGAGGCGACGGATCTGGCGCGTGATGGTGCCGCCGCTTTTTTCTTTCCATTCCCAGACTTTATCCAGGAATTTTTCGCGGCCAAGATCATGGCGGGTGATGTTGTCGGCGCCGAGCTGGCGTTCCACCACCATCTGCGTGGCGATGCCGGCGTGATCGGTGCCGGGCTGCCAGAGCGTGTTGCGGCCCTGCATGCGGCGGTAGCGGATCAGCGCATCCATGATGGTGTTGTTGAAACCGTGACCCATGTGCAGGGAGCCCGTGACATTGGGCGGCGGAATCATGATGCAGTAAGGGTCGCCTTCTCCCGAGGGCTTGAAGTAGCCGGCTTGCTCCCAGGTGTCATACCACTGGTTTTCGATATCGGCGGGATTGAAGGTGGGTTCCATGCTCATGGGACAGCAGACTCGGTAAAAGGGGCGAATAATCAGGACGCAGACCGGCGATTATATCGGGGCCGGCAGTGGCCGGGGAGCTTTTTGCCACACGGCTTTTCGCAGGGGTGCTGGTTTGCTGAGGGCCATTACCTCCGTGCTCATTCTTTTGCATTCATCTGCCGTATCAGGCTCCGGGCCATCCAGGCCAGAAACCCCGTGCCAAGAACCAGCACGCTCCACAGAATCAATTTTTTCCAGTTCATGACCGCGCTTTCCGGGCCGGCGTCGCGTCCTCCCAGGACACGGCTGGCCCCGAGGGTGGCCGCAGGCAGGGCGGTTTCGGCGCCGGCGACATAGCCGGGAAGCAGGCTGGCCAGCGGCAATTGCGCGGGCCGCGCATCACGCTTGCCAAAGGCCAGCGTGAAAGGGCCGTCACCGCGCGCCACAAAAACCAGCTGGCGCGGCGACCAGCCCAGCGTGAGCCGTGGCATGCCGCTCCCCAGTCCGCCGGCACGCGGGTCTACATGCAGCAGCCAGTAGCGGCCGGAGTGCGGATTGATGTCCTGAAGCGGGCTGGTGATGTCACGGCCGTTGCGCGTCAGCCGGTAGCTGACCGTGTTCAGGACGTGGCGCCAGGGTGCGTCAGGGCGATTACGCACCAGCAGCTCGACCGGTGCCACCGTATTGGTTTGCGCCAACTGCAGGCCAATGCGGCTGACCGGCAGCCAGGCGCCGCTGTCAAAAACATAGTCACCGGTTTTTTCGCCGGCGCTGGCGGTGATGTTCTGCCAGCGCAGGGGCGGCGCTGCGGGTGCGGGATCGGTCACCGATTCGATTTGTGCCAGGGAAAATACCGGCAGGGGCTGATCGGCAGAAAGACGCAGATACCTGTAGCGGCCCCGGGTGAAGGCAATACGTTTTTGCGCCAGTTGCTGGCCACCGTAGCGCATGTCCAGCAGAGGAGCCGAGGCCAGGTAATGCCAGGTCTTGAGATCATCGCTGGTTTCCAGTGTGGTCTCGGCACTGTAGCCGTCGGCCGTGGCGGGCCAGTCCAGCAACAGTGCCTGACTGTCCTGATCAAGCGACGCGGCATCAAAAACAAAAGCGATGATGGAGGTGGCCGCTGTTGCGGCGGTGGCATTCGAACTTTTCAGGGCGATGACCTTGCCGCTTCTGTTTTGTTCGACGGTGATATCCAGTCCTGCCAGTGCGGCTACACTCGCGCCCTTCAGGGGGAAACGCGCGACGTCATGACGTACCGGTGCGGGCGCAGCGGTATCGGCGTCACGCCATGCTCCCAGTGCATAAGGCACTGCTTCACCCTTGCCATTGAAAATACGTACATCGGCGAGATCGGTGCGTGCCTGCGCATGCACAGCCAGCGGCAACTCCACGCGGTAAAATGCTTCCTTGCCGGTGGTTTCCAGCGTTATTCCTGTCGCGAAGTCGGCAGGTGTTTCGGCATTGCATACCGCTGCCAGAAAGCCGAAAGAAAAACCCAGCAATAATGCACGCATCACTTTATTTCCTGCTCGGGCGCCTGTGCTTCCGTTTTTTTCTGCTCCGGTGGTACCGGTGCGACATAGCCGATCAGCAACATCAGGAGGCCTACGCCGATAAACGAAACGATGCGGGCGACCGAGGCAATAGTGCCCAGATCCACAAACAAAAGCTTGGCGACGACCACGGCCATCAGTGCGGCTCCCAGCATCCACAGGCGGCGCCAGCTCTTGCGGGTGCCGGTGAGCATGAGGGCCAGTGCGAGAAGACTCCAGAACAGGGAAAGTGCCGCCTGCACCAGTACGGAATTGAACAGGGCACTGCCGGTATAGGGAATATCCAGCCATTGGTGAATCGAGCGCAGCAGCATGGCGTTGAGCCAGATGAACACCAGTGCGCCGGCAACCATGCACATTTGCCTCATGTCCTGCTGCGGCAAGTGCTCCGGATGCCGGCGCACTTGCAGGGCCCACTTGAGGCTGACCAGCGCAATAAAGGCATGGCCGAGATCGACCGGATTCAGCAGCGGGAAATAGGGCAGTGGCGAGGCGTTGCCGTCATTGCCGATGTCCGTAAACACACACCATGAGGCCAGTCCGGTCAGCAGTGGCCAGGCGCCCCAGCCGAGATAACTCGGCGCATAACGATCCAGCGGCCATGAGTCCGGCGCCGAGGGGCGACTGGCCCACAGCAGGAGCAGACCGGGAACGACGATGACGGCAGCAGCCGACCAGCTGTCATGCAGCAGGCCGTTCTCGTGTGCCAGCCAGTGCAGTTCCAGAGCGCCGATGGCGGCCAGCAGCCAGAAACCGAAGGCATGCACCCAGGCAAACCAGTCGGGAAAACAATCCCGGTCGTAGCGGAGCAGCAGTGAGTAATGCATGAGCAGGGCCAGTGGCCATGCCAGCCAGCCACCATCGCTCAGCGGGTGCTTGTCGTCGACCAGCGAGACGGCAAAAACGGCCAGCAGGAACAGCATGAGCCCGGCGGCGGGCAGCTTTGCATGGGCCCAGTCCAGGCGACGCTGCAAGCGGCTCAGCAGCACCGCCGTCAGTGCCGGAAAAACCAGCGCGAACGATTTTACGGAGTTGCCTTCCAGCAAGCGGCCGGCTTCGGCAAAGCCGGTCTGCAGCCACCACGCCAGACCCCAGAAAAACACCAGAACAGTGCTGTCGCGCTCCCAGGCCGCCAGATTTTTTGCGGCATTTTTCTGCAATTGCCAGGCAGAAAAGAAAGCGGCGATGGCAATCAGTGCTCCGCCGGTACAGGCGGCGTTGAGCAGGGGAATGCTGTTTTCGGCGAGTGGGGCGCGATTGAAATACGCCACCGCTGCGGCCAGTTGCAGCAGCAGGCCGAAGGCCCGTGCCAGTTTGCGTTGCTGGCGCAGACCGACCCATACCAGCGCCGCGCCTTCCAGTGCCCAGGACGCCGATGTCCAGCGTGCATCCAGCGCCAGCGGAATCGCCAGCGTGGCAAAAATCACGCCGAGAGCGAGAAAACTTTCTGTCAGTAAATGCAGGTCGGGATGTGCCCGCCGCTGCAGCCAGCGCGCCAGCCCGAGATAAAGCGCCGCCAGTGCCATGGCTGACCAGGCCAGTGCAAACGGCATGTTCCGGGTGAGACCGGCCTGAAAACCGAACGCCACCAGCGGCAGGCCGAACACCAGCGTGCTGTCGACGATGCGGGCGGAAAGGGTGATCCGGCCCGTGCCGGCATCCTGCAGCCAGGAGCCGACCGTTGTCGCCTGACGGTGGGCAAAGAGAATGGCAATGCCGAGAAACATGGCGAAAAAAAGCAGGAGGAAAGCTTCGGTGCTGGTGAAAAACTCCGGCTGGTAAAACCGGCTTCCCCAGCTCATGCCGATGCCAAAGGTGAAGAAAAAGCCGAGCAGGTTCAGCGGCCGCCAGGCCTTGAACCAGGCGACGGCAAAAATGCCGAGATTGAGAATGGCGTAATAGGAAAACAGTGCGACATGACTGCCGCCGCCGGTAGACGCCAGTACGGGCGCGAGAAAGCCGCCGCTAACAGCAATCGAGATGAGCGCGCGCGAGTTTTGCAAAACGGCGAGCAGTGCCGACAGGGCGGAAACGGCGACCATGGCGGCCAGCGCCATCAGCGGTGGCAGCAGCGCGTAGAGACGAAAGGCGCCAAACAGGGTCAGGTAAAGCAGGCCCACACCGGCACCCTGCAGGGCGAGTGCATAATCCTCGCGCTGCGCACGCAAACGCCAGCCGATAACGAGCAGCACCACTGCACCGAGTGCGACAGCGCTTACGCGTACTTCCAGCGGCACGACGGCGTGTTCGGCGGCAAACCTGAGCAGGAAAGCCACACCGAAAAACAGGATCACGATGCCTGTGCGCACCACCGTATTGCCACCCAGCAGCCAGGCGCGGGCGCGATCAATCAGGGTGTTTTCTGCTGCATCGGCAGGCCGGTTTGCGCGCAGGCTTTCTGCCGCTGCTTCTGTGGCGTTTGCAGTGGTCGTGCTGGCGACGCCGGAGTTGTTGTCGGCAGGCAAGGCCTGTGCGGCGACGGTCGCTGCTTCCGAAGACGGTGGCTGCACCCCGGAAATGGCGGGTGCGGTATCGGCCATCAGCCCGGGATCCAGATCGAAAACGGTTTCCGCTGCCGCGATGTTTTTCGCGCTGTCTGCTTTTTCGGCCGCAGCTTCCAGTGGTGATGCACCGAGATTTTTCTCGCTCTCCAGCCGTTTCAGGCGCCAGTGGATATCTTCCAGCGCCGCATAGACATCCTCTTTTTCCCCTGACGCTGTCCGTGCACTTTCTGCCGACAGGTCATGGATGCGTTTATCGATCAGCGTCTTCATCCAGACACCAAAACCGGCGCCGACAATGAGGGCGGCCCACAGGCCCTTGGCGCCCAGCCATCCGGCCAGCAATACCATCGCCGCAAAAGCCAGTGCGAATGCAATAGTCATGAAAGCCGTCCTGGGGAGAAACGTTGAGGGATGGATTGGGACAAGCAGAAACCTGCCGTCAGCAGGGCCGCCGGTTTTTCTGGAAAAGAGCGGGGAGTCGGCATGACGGGGTGGTGATGGAGCAATGCGTCCTGCATTTGAACCACTCTTGATTAGCCGGCACGGCGCCGGCAGCAATGTGTTGGTGTGTGACAGGACCTGCCGGCGGAGCGTGAAAAAAGTGTCAGGCCTTGCGGGTTTGCTCGGCAATCAGCCGGTCCATTTCGGCGCGCATGCGCACGCGCAGTTCGCTTTTCAGTTGTTCCATCTGCGCTTCAATAAGGGTTTCGATTACGGGCCCGAGCTTCAGGCGCAGTTCGCGCTCCAGATCCAGTTTTTCATGGCTGACAGGAACGGCGGCATCCGTTTGCATGAGTTCACGCAGGCCGGCCGAGGCCTGGCTCTGGCTGTCATGGAGTCGATCCAGCACGCTTTTGGGCAGGAAAGGATTGTCCTGGCGTGGTGCTCCGGCCGGTTGGGTGTTTGCCACCGGGCTTTTGCGGGGGCTGTTTTCGCTTGGGGAGTTGCCGGCGGCGATACCCTCCTGAAACAGCGAGCCCTGCTCCGTGCCGGTTTTTTTGACGGCAGCCGGCGCGGGTTTGGCGCTGTTCGCGACAGGGCTGGCGGGTGTGCCGGCCAGCAGCGGCATATCGTCGTCTTCCAGGAAGATGTAAAGCTCGCGGAGCTCGCCGATCAGTTCGCGTTTTGCACCGCGGGAGCTGCGTTTCCAGCGCTGGTCAAAGTCTGATCCCAGATTGTCGAAGTGGCGTGCCATGGCCGTCATTGTGAACTCTGTGGTTGCAGGAAGACGTGCTTAAACATTGTGTGATGTAACCGCGTAACCCTGCTGCTTGTACAGGCGCCAATGGTTACGAGCGGCTTCACGCATGGCCTCGTCACCACCGACAATCTCCACGATGCGGCGAAAGCGCTGCGGTTGCGCCGGCGCCTCGGCATGCAGGTTGATCAGCACGTCGCTGGCCTCGGGCGGAATCTGCTGCCAGCCGATGCGTACCGGCGGCGGCGGCGTCGGGCCGTCACCCACCAGGTGATGCGGAATGAAACTGTCGGGGCGGAAATTCCACAGCAGCTCATCGAGCTGTTCGGCTTCGGCCCTGTTCGCGGCATGCACATAAATACTGTGCTTTTGCTGGAAGGCTTTCTCGATGATGCGGCAGGCGGTGTGGAGCCGTTTGCCGGGATCGGTGTCTGCCAGTGCGTAAAATGTGATTTCCATGGTGCTTTCTAGTCGCCAGGTGGGAACGCTGGGGTGGCCACTGCCCGCATGACGTCAGCTTCATGCGGGCAGTGGCTGGTGCAGTCAGGTCTTAGCTGACACGGCTCTTCAGGTATTGCATCAGCAAGGGCACCGGGCGGCCGGTGGCATTTTTCTGCGCGCCGGAAATCCAGGCAACGCCGGCAATATCCAGATGCGCCCAGGTGTAATCCTTGGTGAAGCGCGCCAGGAAGCAGGCGGCCGTGATGGCGCCGCCATTGGGAGCGGAGCCGATATTGGCGATGTCGGCGAAGGGGGATTCCAGCATTTCCTGATAATCGTTCCAGACCGGCATGCGCCAGGCACGGTCACCGCTGCGCTGGCCGGCGTCGAGCAGGGCATCGGCCAGTTCGTCCGAAGGCGAGAACAGGCCGGACACCACTTTGCCCAGCGCCACGATGCAGGCGCCGGTGAGGGTGGCGACATCAATGACCACGGCCGGCTTGTAGCGGCTGATATAGGTCAGTGCGTCGCACAGCACAAGGCGGCCCTCGGCATCGGTATTGAGGATTTCGATGGTCTGGCCTGACATCGAGGTGACGATGTCGCCGGGGCGGGTGGCGTTGCCGGAGGGCATGTTTTCGGCACAGGCCAGTACGCCCACCACATTGATGGCGAGGCCGGATTCCGCCAGTGCCTTCATGACGCCAAAGACACTGGCGGCGCCACACATGTCGTATTTCATCTCGTCCATGGCGGCGGCCGGCTTGATGGATATGCCGCCGGTATCAAAGCTCACGCCCTTGCCCACCAGCACCACGGGCGCCTCGGTTTTCTTGCCGCCGGTGTATTCGATGATGACGAGCTTGCCTTCCTGGGCCGAGCCCTGCGATACGGCAAGGAAGGCGCCCATGCCGAGTTTCTTCATTTCGGCTTCGCCCAGCACTTTCACGGACAGGTGTTTCTGGTGGGCGTGGCCGAGGGCCCTGGACTGGTCGGCGATATAGCTCGGGTGGCAGATATTGGGTGGCTGGTTGCCGAGATCGCGGGCGGAGTTGATGCCGGAGCCGAGGGCTTCGCCCCAGGCCATGGCTTTTTTGCCGGCGCTGATCCCGGCTTTTTCGGCGACAGCCAGTGTCAAATGATGCAGCCCGTGCCCGTCGCCTTTTTTGCTCTTGAATTCATCAAAGCGGTAAGCCGCTTCGAGGCTCGCGCGCACGATGCTGGCAATGCGGTCGTTCAGCGAGAAGCCCTTGATCTCCAGCTCGGTGAGAAAGCTCACGGCTTTTTTCCGGCCCCTGGCGAGGGCTTTGACGGCGTCTGCGGCGGCACGTTGCAGACCACGGATATCCAGGTCTTTCAGCGGGCCTGTGCCCACGACCAGGACCTGATCAGCGGCAATCCCGTGCAGGTTGAACAGGGACTGGGTCTGGCCCGGCTTGCCTTCAAAGCCGGCGTGCTTGAGTGCTTTGGCAAGCTGCCCGCCGCTGGCGGCATCCACCGCCAGGGCGGAGGGCGAGAAATCGCCGGCACTGACCGCGACAATGATGACGCCGGTTTTTTCAGTGGCGGGAACAGACTGCTTGAGCTGGAATTCCATTGCGACCTCGCAAGACAAACACGGATGATTGGCTGATAATTCGGGCGCCCGCTGAAAACTGCCATAACGTCGGGGGTTTTCAGCAGACAGCCGGTCAGGGCGTTGAGTCTACTGTCTGTCCTTCTTCCAGCGCCACCAGCAGAGCGCTTGTTAGCACTACCGATACCCCAGGGATTGTCCCGCTTGTGATTATTCGCCGTTATATTTCGCTTCAGGTTCTCGGCTCCGCGGCAGCGATGGCGCTGGTGCTGACCGTCATTCTCATGAGCGGACGCATCATCAAGTATTTCGGCATGGCTGCCGACGGGCGCATGGACGTAAAGCTGCTGGTCGCCGTGCTGGTGTACCGCATCCCCGGCTTTCTGGATCTCATCGTGCCGCTCGGCTTTTTCATTGCCATCCTGCTCACCTTCGGCCGTCTTTATCTCGACAATGAAATGTCGGTGCTCTATGCCAGCGGCGTCAGCCGTGCCCAGATCATGGGGCATCTGGTTTTGCCGACCATCGTGGTCATGGCCCTGGTGGCGTTCACCAGCCTTTACGTCACCCCGGCCGGCAATGCGGCTTCAGAGCGCCTGTTTGCGAGGCAGGCCGAGAGCAATACTTTTGACCTGATCCGTCCGGGCCGTTTTCAGGCCGTGGGCAAGCGCATGCTTTATGCCGAGGCCTTGTCGCCGGATCGCAAGGAGCTGCTGGAAGTGCACCTGTTCGAGCAACGACCTGTTGCCGGCAAGGAAACACGGCAGTTGCTGGTGCATGCCGCCTCGGGACGCAGTGATCGTGACCCTGCCACGGGCGAGCGTTATCTCGTGCTGACGAACGGTGCCCGCTATGAGGTGGCACCGGGAGAGGCGGCTTATCGCGAGCTGCGCTTTGCCAGTTATCGCATCCGCTTGCCGGAACCAGATGCGCCCGACAAATTGAGCCGGATCAGTAGCTACAGCACGCCGAAACTGCTGCAGGAAAGCCGCACCAATGTGCATGCCAAGGCCGAGTGGCTGTGGCGTGTGTCCTTGCCGCTGTTTGTGCCAACCGCCATGTTGCTGGCGTTTTCGCTGTCGCGCGTGAATCCGCGACAGGGACGTTACGCCAAATTACTGCCGGCCATCCTGCTCTATATGTCCTATGTGGTGGCAGTGGGTGCCGCCCGCAACACCATTGAAAAAGGCAAGGCCGGCGAGTCGGCGTTGTGGGCCGTGCATGTTGCCTACTTCCTGCTGGCGCTGGCGCTGCTCGGTTTTGAACAAATGAAGTTGCAGTTGCAGCGCTGGCAGGCCCGGCGGAGGGTCGTGGCATGAGACTGCTGTCTTCCTATGTGTCACGTACGGTGCTGGCCGCCATGATGATGGTGCTGGTACTGCTGCTCGGGCTGGAACTGGTATTTTCCTATATTGGCGAGTTGCAGGATGTGAAAGGCGGTTATACCGCCTACGAGGCACTGGTTTACATCCTGTCCACCGGACCCCGCCGGGCCTACAGCATGCTGCCGATTGCCGCCCTGATTGGCGGGATTGCCGGTCTTGGCATGATGGCCGGCGCCTCCGAGCTGACCGTGATGCGGGCGTCTGGCGTGAGTATCGGCCGCATCGTCTGGTGGGTACTGCGCCCGGCCATGGTGATGGTGGTGGCGGGTCTGCTGCTGGGCCAGTTCGTGGTGCCGTATACGGAGCAGATGGCCGAGGCGAGGAAGGGGATTGTCCTGGGTCAGAACAATATGGCCGGCTGGCTCAACAGCTATTGGCATCGTGAGGGTGACAGGCTGATCCGGATTGGTACGGTAGAGCCCGAAGGGCCCCTGCATGATCTGGTTTTTTTCCGTTTTTCGGCTGACGGTCGCTTGCTGGAAAACAGCCATGTCGAGACGGCCCGCTATCAGCAAGGGCAGTGGACCCTGTTCAATGTGCGTGAAACCCGGCTCTTGCCGGATGGCACGTCCACGATAGCAGTCACCCCGGAGCAGCGCTGGAACAGCCAGCTTACGCCGGAGTTTCTGCGCCTGGCGACACTGGAGCCTGAATACCTTTCGCTCAGCAATCTTTATCACTATGCCCGTTACATGAAGCAGCAGGGTCTGGATTCGGGTGCCTTTTTTCTGGAGTTCTGGAAAAAGGCACTGGCACCGCTGGCCACCATCTCCATGGTGCTGATTGCCTGCTCCTTTATTTTTGGCGGTCTGCGCTCGGTCAGCATGGGGCTGCGCATTCTGGCGGGTGTCATGGCGGGTCTGCTGTTCCGTTACGGGCAGGACTTTCTCGGCTACGCCAGCCTGGTCTATGACTTCTCGCCCGTGGCGGCGGCCGGGCTGCCCATCCTCGCCTGTTTGCTGATCGGTGGTGTTGCCATTGCCCGGGTCAAATAGGCCGGGGCGGCAAGTTTCCCGTTTTGCTTGTGAAAACAAACAGCTCCGCGTTAAAGTTCAGGCCATTACAAGAAATACAGTCGGCACAGGTACCGCATTTTGATCACATGGACTTCGGCTTCGGCCACCGATGTTGGTGCCAAACGCAAGATCAATGAAGATGCGCTGCTGGCTCGTCCGGAGCTCGGACTCTGGGTGGTGGCCGACGGCATGGGCGGTCATGCCGCCGGTGACGTCGCCAGCAATGCCGTGATCCATCCCCTGCAGCAAATCGAACGCGATACCGGCCTGCCTGATTTTGTCGATGCCGTTGAAACGGCCTTCATGACGGTCAACCAGCAGCTGCGTGATTACGCCCGTGATGAACTGGGTGGTCGTACGGTGGGCAGTACCGTGGTTTCCCTGATCCTTTCCCAGCGTGTGGGTGTGTGCCTGTGGGCCGGCGATTCGCGTCTCTATCGTTTGCGCAACGGGCAGCTCACGCGTTTGTCGCGTGATCATTCGGCGGTACAGGAAATGGTGGAAGCGGGTGCGATTACGCAGGCCGAAGCGGATCGTCACCCCAAATCCAATGTCATCACGCGTGCCGTTGGCGGTGCAGAAACGTTGTGTGTGGATGCCTCCGTGTTTTCTCCGGAAGCCGGCGATACCTATCTGCTGTGCAGTGATGGCCTTTACAATGAAGTGGCTGAAGACAGTATCCGGCGCAAACTGTCCCTGCCGGCCGAAGAAGCCATCAGCAAGCTGGTTGATGAAGCGCTGGATAATGGTGGCCGCGACAATATTTCGCTGGTGATTGTGCAAGTGGCAGGGAGCAACTGATGGCCGAGTACCTTGCCGAAAACTCACGTCTGCGCCAGCTCTCGCGGCGCTATGCAGAAGGCCAGCTTGGTTTTGATGATTATCGCGATGCCCGCCGGGAAATACTGACAGCGCTTGAGGCCGGTGTGCTTCAGGCAGCGCCGGCTCCGGATGCTCCCGAAGGGATCACCGAGCCTTCCGTGTTTGCGGCGACCGACCTGCACCTGCCCGATGATTCCGCGGTTTTTTACAAGACCATGCCGCCCTCGGCTCCGGTGTCCTCGGCAGCGGAGGCTGTGCCGCGCGCGGAGGAAGTGGCGACGTGGGACAGTCATACGCAAATTCTTGCCAGCGTACTGGGCGTCGCCTTGCTGATTGCCATCGTGGCCCTGGTCTACGTGTTTGTGCTCTGACGGTTTGCCTGATTTTCAGTTTTTCCCTGCTGGCATGGATACGCTTGCTCCCTCATCACGCATGAGTAATGGCTGTACATGACCTCTTCACTGCAACCTGATTCCAGCCCGCATCTGCCGTTTCCCCGCCTGCGCAAGTTTGCCGGGCGTATTGTGCGCAACCGGCGCTCGCTGGTGCGTGATCTCGGGCTGGTGGCACGCAATGCTTCCGCCTTGCCGTGGATTGTTTTTCCCGTGAAGTCAGAGCCCGGTGTGCGTCCGGAATTCCATCCCGACAGCTACCAGAGCCGCCTTGAGTACCTCAGCGTGCTCGGGCAGATGATCCTGCCGGTAGAGCGCCAGTCCTCTTCCGAAGGCACGCGCGTGGTGATGCCGCCGAATTTCCAGTGGACCGAAACCAGCAAGCAATCCAAATGGTTTTTCCTTAATGGCATCGCCACGGCGCCGGCCATGGCGCTGCTGGAAACCGAGGAGCTGGCGAAAACCTTCCGGCGGCCCATTCATCTTATCCATACCCCCACCTTTGGCGCGGTCTGGGATTTGTGGGATGCCATCACGGCACGCACCCTGCGCAAGGATGGCAAGCTGGCCAAGCCCGCCTTCACCATTGTGCGCAATGCGCTGCTCTCGCATGAACATGTAGTCCTGCTGTGTTATTCGCAGGGCACCATCATCGCCAGCTATATCGTGCGCAAGATCCTGAAAGATCCCGAGTTGCGCCTGCATGCACACAAGCTGGAGATATACTGCCTTGCCGGCGTCGCCGACAGCATGCATGTGGACTATCCGCTGACGGCGGAGCATGGCCATCCGGTGCCCTATGTCGAGCATTTTGCCAATGGCCAGGATTTCTTCGCGCGCATCGGTGTGCTTTCCCATTATTACGCCACATCGGGCGCCGTCTTTGTTCGGCCGGAAAAGCGCGGACATATGCTGACGGACCACTATATTCCCGGCATCGCACGTGGCGATTATTGTCAGGGTCGTTCGCGCCTGAATCATTATGTCGGCGGAAAATCCCCCGGACCTGAAGATTTTGTGGCGTTTGATCGTCGCCGCTAGCAGGTGGCTGGCCGGTGCTTCATGACGCTGGCCTGACAATGAAATGACAGCCCGCCATTGCGCGGGCTGTTTCATTTCTGCTGCGCGGTTTCCGGTTTTTTTCAGGTTTCCTCTCCGGCTTTAACCTCTCTGTCATCAAAAATTCCTAGTCTTCGTGCCCCAGGGATGGGCTTTTGCACAGCGAAAGATTTCAGGGCACAGCTTGTGTCCCGGATTCCAGGGTTAATGACACGAGGGCAGTATGCAGGCCGATATCCGGGCGCTGGCGCGCGACATTCCCTTCTTTTCTCCTGATGACAGGCTCGGCGAGGTAGCTGAGCGCTTTCTCGGAACTGACCTGCAACCAGCGCTTTCGGCGCCGGTCGTTGATGCCGATGGTGTGGTACTGGGCACCATCAGCCGTTATCAGCTCAATGATATCTATCTGAAAAAATTCGGCCGTGATCTCTATGGCGCGCGTCCGGTTTCCGATTTCATGACCACGGACTGTTTGCGTGTGGAAGTGGGAGTGCCGGTGGCGGAAGCGGCACAGTACATCACCACGCATATGCGCTTTCCGCTCAGTGAGGATTTCATTGTCTGCGAAAACGGGCGTTATCTGGGGGTGGGTGCCGTACTGAGCCTGCTGGCGGCAATGGAACAGCAGATGAGTCGTGGCGCCGTCGAGTTGAGTCAGGCCTATCGCACGCTGAAGTCATCACAGGCACAGCTGGTGCAGTCGGAGAAAATGGCCTCGCTCGGCCAGATGGTCGCGGGTGTTGCCCACGAGATCAATACGCCACTCGGCTATGTACGCAATAACGTCGAGTTGATGCAGGAATTCAGTGCGCAACTGCGTGAACTGCTGACGCTCAATAATGCGCTGGTACAGGCGCTGCTGGATCCGGACGGCACTGATGTGGATGTGGCGAGACACCTTTCCGCGATTGAGGATTTACGCGTACTGGTGGATCCGGAACTGCTTTTTTCCGACATGCAGACCCTGTTTGGTGATACGTCCTTTGGTTTGGCCCAGATTGGCGAGCTGGTGCTGGGGCTCAAGGATTTCAGCCGGCTGGACCAGTCGCATACCGACAATGTGTCGCTCAATGATTGTGTCAACAATGCCCTGCTGATTGCCAGGAATGCCATCAAGAGCAAGGTCGAGATCATCCGCCAGCTGGGTGATATTCCGAAGATTGCCTGTGCGCCTTCGCAAATCAATCAGGTCCTGCTCAATCTGGTGACCAATGCCGCGCAGTCCATCAAGGGCAGCGGCAAGCTTGCCATCAAAACCTGGGCGGACACCGGCAATGTGTATGTGTCGGTGCAGGACACGGGCAAGGGTATTGCACCCGAACATCTGAAAAAAATATTTGATCCTTTCTTTACCACCAAGCCGGTGGGCGAAGGTACCGGGCTTGGCTTGTCCATTTCCTGGCAGATCATCCAGCAGCATGGCGGACGCATCCGGGTGGCATCGGAAGTCGGGCGCGGTACGCGCTTTGTCATTGTGCTGCCCTTGAAGATGCCGGTGGCCGCAGTTTCTGCTCCGGCGAAAGACACTGCCATGGAAGCCCACTAAGGAGAACCTCATGCAAATCAAGCCGAAAGTCCTGCTGGTCGATGATGAGGAAAGAATCCTGCGCTCCCTTGGCCTGCTGCTGCGCATGCAGTATCAGGTGTTTGCCACCAGTGATGGCCATGAGGCACTGGAGATCATCAAGCGTGAAAAAATTCATGTGCTGATTTCCGATCAGCGCATGCCCGTCATGATGGGCTCCGAGTTGTTGCGGCGAGCGCGTGATATTGCGCCGGATACGGTGCGTATCCTGCTCACCGGCTATGCCGATGCCGATGCGGCACTGGAGGCGGTCAATGAGGGCGAGATTTTCCGCTACATCACCAAACCCTGGGGGCCCAAGGAGTTGCGCGACACTATCGCGCAGGCGGCGGAAATTGCCGTGAAAATGGAGGGCGCCAGCGTCGCAGTCACCACCGTGGCGGAGATTCCGTGCAGGCTCACCTGTCTGGTGCTTGATCGCGATGAATCCACGTTCAGGGCGGTGCAGGAAATCCTCGGCAGCCATCACGATGTGGTCTGGCGGCAGTCGATACAGGGGGCGCTGCAGACACTGTCCAGCAAGGCGGTGGCAATTCTGGTGACCGAGCTCAGTCTGGGGGATGAAGACCTGAGTGCCATGATCAAGACACTGAAGCAGGAGCATCCGGAAATGCTGACGATCATCCTGACCTGCTTCAAGGATACTTCGCGCCTTGCCGACCTGATCAATCAGGCCCAGGTTTTTCGTTACCTGCCCAAGCCCTTGCGCAAGGGGCTGCTGGGCAAAAGCATCGAGTCCACGATTACGCGCTACCGTGCCATCACAGCTGCACCGGCATTGCTGGGTACGCAGGTGGTGGAGAAGACGAGCGATACGCGCGAGCAGGATGCCTCGGCAAAGATCGCGGAGTACATGGCCAGACTGCGCGGGAAAACAGGATTTACGCGCTCGCCAGCGGTGTGAGGCGGGATTTTTTCTGTGCTTTGCTCAGGGGTGGCTTAACGCCGCCCCTGAAATTTTAATCATTCTTTTCGGCAAACCAGCCCAGGAATTTCCGTTTCGTGGCCTTGGGCTCTGGTGGCAGTTGCCAGACTACCGTGCCCGAGAGCTGGTCGTGCCAGGCGCTGTGGCTTGAGCTCCACAGTATCCAGAAATAATTGCCGAAAAATCCCAGCGTCACGCTGATCAGCAGGGCGCGGTCGTCATGCCAGGCGAATTGAGAGATCAGGCCGCACACCAGTGGCAGCAGGCAGGCGGCGGCGCAACGGCCGATGGCATCACTCCAGCGCAGCGGCTCGTTGTTGTGACGCAATACCTTCAGGCGCCAGGTTTGCATGCCCAGGGTCTGGCCGACGCGCGTCCAGAAATAGCCGTAAAAAAGCCAGGTCACCATCACCAGCGCCGGAACCAGCACGAATTGCCGGAACAGTGGCGAGACCAGCGCGAGTTCATGGGTTCTGGCGGACTGCTCGCTGGTACCAAAAGGCACCAGAATGGCGCTGATGATCATCCAGAAGGCCACCAGCAGGAGTCCGTCATACATCATGGCAAAAAGCCGCAGCATGATGCCGGCCTGTGTGGCGGTGGCCGCGGGATCGGCGGGTGCGCCGGTAGTGCCTGTTTCCGTCACCGTCGTGTCTGCCTGCGCAGAGGCTGGACGGGAGTGGCGTTTGCGTCGGGGTTTTGCGGGCATCGTGTCAGTCTTCAAGGGGGCCTGCAGCGGAATCATTCATGCTGCCAGTGCGGATGACGGCGGGCTCGGGTTAATCAGGAGCGCCTGATTGCTGCAGTCTTTCGGTGGTCGCGGATTCTCCCGGCTTTTGCCGCTCTTGTCATGTGCCCGTGTTGCTGGGCGGGGTCTGGCGCCGGTGCACAAGAATGGCGACCCACAGGAGTGAGGCAATGCCGGCATGCAGCCAGCCAATGACGGCGCGCGAGCTTTCACCGGAAAAATAGTAGAGCAGATAGGCGGTGAGCAGCGTGACCATCCATGCGCCGAGGACGGTGATGGCGCTGGGCAGGCGCACGCCGTGCCGCCAGCCGCGCGGGATGTGCAGGGTCGAGATGCTGCCAAGCACAAACAGCGCCAGAAAACCGGCCAGACCATGCGCGCGGATCAGCCAGAGCTCGGCGGGATGCGGCAGCATGCCGGCGGAGCCGGCACCCCACAGGTAGTGAATCACCAGCCAGGCAATACCCGACAGCAGGAGAACCAGCAGCGTCATGTCGAGCAAGCGCTTTTGCCAGGCCGGCAGCCGGTTGTGATAGCCGTGAGGTCTTGTCATCAGTGTATCCATGCCGATGCGTGAAATTGCTGCAGGGCAGGGTGATGAATATTTCCCGTCAGCGCCACTACTTTGGTCAGGGCATCGGCGAACACACAACGCGGTGCCGCGACACTGACACGGATGTTTTTCCGGCAAATACCCTGCGTTGACGGATTGATCAGGGTATCGCCGTGAAAGGGACTGCGACCGGCCGCAAATTCCGAGCTGGCAAAACTGCCCTGGCGCAGCGTGAGGCTGGCGGCGACGGGCTGGTGGTTTTGCTGGCGCAGATGAACGGGCCAGTCGAGATCACCGAAAACACGCAGGTCCCCGCCGGCATTCACGTAGCCGCTTTTAATGCCACGGGCGCGCAGGGTGGCAATCATGCGATCCACGGCAAAACCCTTGGCAATGCCGCCGGCATTCAGCTGCGCCGCGCCGGTTTCCTTGACGACATGCCGCGCGTCCTCGCAGCGGAAGCCGCCACTGCCCTGCGCAATATCGAAGAGGCCGGTACTGGCTTGCTGCAAGGCGGCGGCCATTTCCAGTACACGAACAGTCCAGGGGTCGCAGGCAATGATGGCGCCGGCCGGCGCACGGTTGAAACGGCTGAGATCACTGTCAGGCAGTGCGGGTGACATGGCGAGGTGAACACGACGACACGCCGAAAAAGCGGCATTGAAAGCCATTGTCACAGCCTCGTCATGATGGCAGTTGTCCCCGGTTTTTACGGGCAGATGAAAACCGGCCTCCACCAGTGTCCCGAGCCAGGGTTGGGCGCGCTTATGCAGTACGGGTGCCGCACTCGCGCCATTGACTACAGATGCCGTCACGACAGCTGACCACTTTGCCGGGCGATTTTTATCAGGGACACAATGCGCCGTATGCCATCGGTGAGGTGTGTGCACGAGAGCGTGGCGCCGCTGATGTTGGCAATGTCGCTGCCGATGCGCAGCGGCGACTGGATGCCCTTGCCGACAAACTGTTTGCGCCACGCCGGCAGGCGTACTTCATAGCCGTGGCTTTCGCGATAGGAAAGGATTTCCACCTGACGCACCGTGCCGTCACTGCCGAGGGCAACGGCGTAACTGATCAGTTCGAATTTCCCCACCACATTGTCGACCACCAGGTAGCCCAGTACCTGCTCGCCCTTGTGTGCCACCTGCACCTGCCAATGGTTGGAACGGGCGGGCAGCCCGCTGAGTTTTTCCATGGCCTTGATGCCGGTGTCATCAAAAGCGAGTTGCTGCACCTGAAAGCCGGTGGCATCCGGAAACATGACTTTCTGCGCCTGCTCCACGCTCAGGTAATCAGTTGCAAACGCGGCAATGGGGCACATGGCGGCAAGGGCCGTGACAGTCAGGCGCATGTTTTTTCTCTTCTCAGAAAGACCAGCCAATCCCCAGATCAATACGATCCAGGGCGGAGTTGGAACGCGAGCGCTGTCCGTCCACTTTCACCACCACGTTTTTGCCGATGCCGATATTGGCCCCCAGTGTTGCCACATGCTGTGCGGGCAGGTCATCAGGGGTCAGGCCGGCGCCGATATCGGCATAGCGGGCGCCGGTATTGTAAGTCTCCAGCCGGGCAAACGGCGACAGCGAGTAGTTGTCGTTTGCCCATAGCCGATACGCGACTTGCGCATAGCGGCCCTCAAACAGCTCAGGGACCAGCGCGGGATTGCCGACAATGGTCTGGTTGAAGGCGGTGGTGTTGCTGAGTGTGCCGCGGGCATAAAGGGCAGACAGATCCCATTTGCCGGGCGTCCAGCGTGCATGCACATCCCACAGCAGCAGGCGTGAATTGTCCAGGGTTGGCGTGTCCTGCCCCACGGCACCGGTGAAGACCGCGGCACCAAGTTGCAGGCCCGGAATGCCGCGCCAGTTGGCGGCGGCAAAAAGTGACAGGTCTTTGGCCTTGGCCTGCGCCAGTTCCTGATGCACCGAGCCAAGCGGGGATTCCTGGCCATCGCTGCTGCTGGCGTCCCACTTGCCCAGCGCAAAGCCGGTGCTGATGCCGCCTTCGAGCGTGAGGCCGTTGTCGAGCGTGCCGATCAGGGCAAAACCGCCTTCGCGCCAGGTGCTGGGAATGATCGCGGTTTCCACGTAGTTACGCTCCACGCCATAAAAAGCCGGCGGCTCATGGTTTTCGTTCAGCAGGCCCATGGGGATCAGGAAAAGACCGCCACGCGCACTCAGCGCTGCATTGATCTGGTGTTCGACATAGGCCTGTTCAATGGCGACTTCACCGGGATCATCCGGTGCGGCGGTGACGGCATGTTCAAACTCGATTTCGACGATGGCCTTGTTGCGCTCGTCCATGCGGTGCTCCAGACCGAGCACGACACGGCGTGCATCGGCCTGTGCTGCATTGCTGTCATGCGTGGGGCGGTTGTAATTGATTTCGCCGTAGCTGAACAAGGTGGTGCTGTCGCTGGCACCGGATTTTGCATCGCCCTGCCGGATGCCGGCCAGCTCCGCTTTCATGCTGCCGAGTTCGCTTTCCAGTTGTTGCAGGCGTGCCTGCAGCGCGGCTTCATCGGCAAAAGCGGCAGCGGGCAGCGTAAATGCCGTGGTGGCCAGTGCGCAGGCGATGGCAAGACGAAGTCCTGTGTATCGGAAAGACATGATGCGTTCCTCGGTCGGAGTGGAAATTTTCATCACGGGGCGTAGCCGTCATTCAGGGTTTGCAGGAAAACGATGACATCATCGATTTCGGCATCACTGAGTGCGGGCGCGTCACCGGGCTTGCGGTTGTAGGGGGCTTCCGTCGTATTGACGTTGGCGTGGTATTGCGGCGGTAAATCATCAAATTTCTGCACAACGCCACTGACCACCGGATACCACTTTTCAGGATGGGTATCGCGCTGCACATAAAACTGCAGGGCGGTTTTCAGGTCATGAAAGTAGCCGTTGTGGAAAAAAGACTGGCGCAGGGCAACATTGCGCAACGACGGCACCTTGAAGGCACCGCAAAGATCCGTGCGTGCCAGCAGATCGCCGGGGGAACGTGCACACAAGCCGAGATCAAAATAGCCCGGATCGGTATTGGCCAGCAGCGCAGGATTGCGTGGCACGCCGAGGTTGTCATAGGTGAAGTCGGTAAAAAGCGGCAGCGTGCCATTGGCATTGCGGCCACTGGGGTGACAGCCCTGACAGTTGCCTTTTTGCGGATTGTTGAAAAGCGCAAGGCCGCGCATTTCCTGCTCGCCCAGCACGGCCTTGCCGTTCAGCACCGCATCGTATTTGCTGGTGAAGCTGTGCAGGCCCGCGTCTTCTTTCTGGTATTGCTGCAGCGCATACGTCATGCGCTCAAATGCCATGACGGGATTGTCAAAAACATGTGCGCCGAAGGTTTGCAGAAAAGCCGGTGCATAGCTGGCCAGCTTCAGGCGATCAACCACCGCCTCCGGTGAGGGCATGGCCATTTCCACAGGATTCAGAAAAGGCTTGCCGGCCTGCTCCTGCAGGCTGGCGGCGCGGCCATCCCAGAAAAAGCCGCCGGTGGGTGTGCCTTGTGCATCAAAAAAGAACGCTGTGTTGCTGCTCAGGTAGCGGATGGAGGGCGCCTGTCGTGTGCCCTGGAGATCGAGATGAGGTCCGCCCAGTTGCGCCGGCAGATTATTGCCCGCAGCGCCGCCAGCGGCAGGATCATGGCAGCTGGCGCAGGACAGGCTGCCCGAGGCTGACAGGGAAGTGTCATTGAAGATCTGCGATCCCAGTTGGGCGACCGGGCTGAGTCCCGTGGCGGCGGGTTTTGTCGTGCTGTCATTGCCGCAGCCGGTCAGCAGCCCAAGAGTGATGACCGCTGCCAGGCTGACAGGGGCGACGTTACGCAGGGTCCGGGCAGAAAGGGCCATGGGGTGAAGGATCCGGGTGGTGAGTCTTTGATGGGCATGCATGCTAATGATAACGATTTGCATTTGCAAGAAGAGCTGACGGCCTGCGTGACGGATGCTTTTCATGAAGGATGCGTCGGGCTTTTTACAACGGCTGTGCAGATGACGGGCCGGGGCCGGCTGCTTCCCGTATCCGCCTCGGTTACCCTGTGCACCGGCAGTCGCCGGCCACAGCAGGCAACGGCACCCGCCGCCGATTTTCAGGAACAGGTTTTCACATGTCAGACGCAAACAAAGACCCGCTCCATGGCATCACGCTGGAGAAGATGCTGACCGACATGGTTGGCCGTTTCGGATGGGAAGAGATGGGCCGGGTTATTCCGGTGCGCTGCTTTACCGTCAACCCCAGCATCAAGTCCAGCCTGGCGTTTCTGCGCAAAACACCGTGGGCGAGAAAGCAGCTTGAAGAGGGCTATGCAAGCACCTTCAAGCGCCCGGCTGCGGCCAGAAAAATCCCGCATGAGCCGGGTATTGTGGCGCGTGAAAATGCAGTGAGTGGCAAACAGGTGCCGGAAGATACGGCCGCCGATTGAATGAGGTGAGCCTGCCTTGTGCGGGAGCAGGACTGGCTCCGCCCTTAATGGGGATGCCTGGCAATGATCGCCGCATATTTTTCATTGTTCCTGAGCAGTACAACGTTCTCCTTGTCTTCGTACACCAGCTTGAAGTCGCCGCGCCCCACAAGCAGTTGCTGCAATGGCCCGCCGCGCGGGATGAGCACGTAATCAATCCGGTATTGGTTGAACAGGCTTTCCCAGTTTTCCAGGCCGCCGCTGATTTCCATGTATTCCCTGACGAAGGCATCGCCGTACATGTCCGCCCGCCCGTCAATGAATACCGGTTGTGCCGGGTAAAGCCGGTAGATCAGGTAGCCGCCGTAATGATAGGCGTTGAACATCCGCCCCCTGATGCCTTCCCTGAGAATGAATTCGGTGGCTGCCACGGGCATCGTTTTTTCGAGTGCTTCAGTGTTGCGCGCCTGCTGGATCGGGTAATAAAGCAGAAAGCCGGCAAGGATGAATGCCAGCAGCAGCCAGTTGAGAAGATATTCCTTGTCACCCATATCCTGGCCTTTTCGCGCCCGCCCGGAATACCAGGAAAAAAATCCTTGCCGCCAGCGCGCCGGCATCATCTGCGTCAGTGGTTGCTGGGCAAGCGCCGCTGCCATGAAAGGGAGGGTCGTGATCGCGGCCACCGTAATATGCCGGACGGCGACGAAACCCATCATGAAAAAGCACAGCGGTATCGCCAGTTCGCTGAGATCCGCTTTTCTTTTCCGGTAAATGGTCGCGATGAAGAAGGCGAATACCAGCGCCAGATAAACCCGGTCGCGCAGATTGTGGAAACCGGGGCTTCGCCATTCCGAGATATAGGAACGGGAAGCTTCCATGTCCATGACCTGGAATGGATAGAGCCAGTGCCCGATAAAATAGGGATTGGCGAGGCTGGCCAGTACGGTTGCCGCCGCCACGAGACTAAGCCATTGCAGATTGCGCCGCTGTGTTGCGGGTCGGTCATCGCTGGCAAGAAAGATCACCCATTCACAGGCGGTGAATAAAAGCAGCAGGGCCAGGCCAATGGCATAGCCGGCGTGGAAGTTGACCCATACGGCCATCAACACAGGCAGCACCCGCAGCCCCCGCGTTTCCCCAAAGTATTTGAATCCGGTCAGTACCCGCAGGAATACCGCGAGCAGCAGAAAAGTCACCAGCTGTGGCCGTGGTGCAATACCGGCCTTGAGAAGAATGAAGCCGGTCAGGGTGAGAAAAAATGCAGTGTAAGGCTTGCCCAGAATTTTGTTCGCCGTCGAACAGCTAATGACCAGCGTTGCTGTCGCCAGCACAGACACCAGCAATGATATTCCGAACCCGCCGAGCAGGGAGTAAATGCCGTACAGCAGCAATTCGAACAGCCACTCGTGCAGAACCCAGGGCGTTCCGCTGCGGGTGTAGGAAAAGATGTCGCTCGCGGGAAGGGCGCCCTGCTCGAACAGGTACTGCCCTGTCCTGAGATGCCAGAAATAGTCCGGATCAATGAGCGGGGTGAGCGTCAGCAGGGACAGGAAGATGGCAACAAAGCCAAGGCGGCGAAAATCGAGAAGCTGCAGCGTGTTTTTGATCATTCAGGCATTTGTCATGTCGTGTTGCGGCGTGTTTTCGCTGGCAGGATTTGCTGTCACTTCAGTGCCGCGTGCTTCCCGGGCGGGTTCGTAGTCAGCGACCAGATAGAGCGGTCGCTGTTTTGCCTCGTCGAACATGCGTCCGAGATATTCGCCAATGACACCCAGTGACATGAGCTGGATACCACCCAGAAACAGGATGACCACCAGCAGCGAGGGGTAGCCGGGAACCGGATTGGAGTGAAGCAGGGTTTTCCAGATGATGGACAGCCCGTAGACGAAGGCACCGGCGGCGGTGAGGAAGCCGATGTAGGTAGACAGCCGCAAGGGCAGGGTGGTGAACGAGCTGACGCCCTCCAGTGCCAGGTTCCACAGTTTCCAGTAGCTCCACTTGGAGTAGCCGGAATGACGCGGATCGCGCTCGTAGCTGACACCGGTTTGCCGGTAGCCGATCCAGGCGAACAGTCCCTTCATGAAGCGGTGCCGCTCGCGCAGCTTGCCCAGGGCGAGGACGGCGCGCCGGCTGAGCAGGCGGAAGTCCCCGGTGTCCTGGGGGATGGCGACGGGGCCGGTATGACTCATCACCCGGTAGAAGGTGTATGCGGTGAGTTTTTTCAGCCAGGACTCGCCGTTGCGGGAACTGCGCACGGCATAGACCACGTCGTAGCCCTCACGCCACTTTTGCAGCAGCAGAGGGATCAGCTCGGGCGGATCCTGCAGGTCGGCGTCGATCACAACGATGGCGTCGCCCCGGGCATGATCCAGCCCTGCCGTCAGTGCCGCCTCCTTGCCGAAGTTGCGACTCAGATCGAGCACGGCCACGCGGGAGTCGCCGCGTTGCAGCTCCCTGATCAGGGCGTGTGTGCCATCAGCACTGCCATCATTGACGAAGACAATCTCCGTGCGCACATCCAGTGTGTCCAGAACACTGCGCAGGCGCTGGTAGAAAGCCGTCACGACGGCTTCCTCGTTGTACACCGGCACCACGACTGACAATAAGGCCGCGGATTCAAGCGTTGTCACATCCATCACGGTGTTTACCCTGCGTCCTTGTATGCATCCGAAAATACCATAATGAAGAGGTGGCTGTGTCATGACAATTCGCAGAAGATTTTGCAGGCGTATGCTGGCAGGAGCGTTCCCGTGCACGTCCGGCAAAATCCCGGGCCGGCTTGCCGGTTCCGCTGTAAGGTACCGGCATTATTGTTGTTGCTGCTGATCAATGCCTTGAGGGGATGCCATGTCTACTGACCCGATTCGCCAACCTTGGTGGCTTGATACGCCCGTGCTGAAGACGACCGAGCACGCGACGGCAGGCCTGTCGGGTGCCGAGGCAAAATCGCAGCTTGCCCTGTGCGGTCCCAACCTGTTTCGCGACCGGCAAGAAAAGCCACTGCTGCTGCAGTTTCTCTCCCGCTTCCGGAATCCGCTGGTCATTATTCTTCTCGTGGCCAGCGTTGTGTCCGCGCTCACGGGCGAGGTCACCAACTTTCTCATCATCAGCCTCATGGTTCTGCTCAGCGTTACGCTGGATTTTGTCCAGGAGTACCGGGCCAACGCCACCGCTGAAAAATTGCGGCAATCGGTTTCCCTGCGTACGACGGTTCTGCGTGACGGCAGGCCGCTGGAACTGCCGGTGGCGCAGGTAGTGCCCGGTGACATCGTGCTGCTGTCGGCCGGCAACCTGATTCCGGCGGATGGCAGGGTGCTGGAGTCCTGTGATTTCTTCGTCAAGCAGGCCTTGCTCACCGGCGAATCCTATCCCGTGGAAAAGCGCCCGGGTGTGCTGCCGGCCACGGCCACGGATCTTCAGGACGCCAGCAATGCGGCATTCATGGGCACCACCGTGATCAGCGGCAGTGCACGCATGCTGGTGGTTAAAACCGCCGCGGGCACCGCCATTGGTGCCATCGCCGAGAGTCTGGTGCGGCCGTCGCCACCCACTTCGTTTGAAACCGGTACGCGTCGCTTCGGCATCCTGATCATGCGCCTGACCTTTTTGCTGGTGATGTTCGTTCTGCTCGTGAACGGTTTTTTCCACAAGCCCTGGCTGGAGTCTTTCCTGTTTGCCGTGGCGCTTGCTGTCGGCCTGACACCGGAGCTGTTGCCGATGGTGATTTCGGTCACGCTGGCACGTGGTGCGCAGCGCATGGCCGGCAAGCACATGATCGTCAAGCGCCTGTCGGCCATTCAGGATCTGGGCTCCATGGATGTGCTCTGCACGGACAAGACGGGCACGCTGACCGAGGCAAAAATCCGCATGGAGCAGCATGTGGATGCGCAGGGCCGACCCAGTGAGCGGGTGCTTGAGCTGGCCTACCTGAACAGTTTTTTCGAGGCCGGCCTGAAAAGTCCGCTCGACGAAGCCATTCTTGCGCACGAGCATATCGAGACCGATGCCTGGAAAAAAATCGACGAGGTGCCTTTCGATTTTGAGCGCCGTCGCGTTTCCGTATTGATTGATAAAGGCGATACCCGCTGGCTGGTCGTAAAGGGCGCGCCCGACGACATCATTGGCTTGTGCACGCACTACGAAGCGGAGGATGCGGAGGCAGGGAATCGTGATGCACCGGCGGCGGTGGACGCCGCCGCGCTGGCAAAAATCAACGGCCAGTGCCATGAGCTGGAGGCAGAGGGTCTGCGGGTACTGGCCATCGCCTGGCGCACGGTGCCGCTGGATCATCCCGATGCCGTGGTGAGTGACGAAACGGAACTCGTGTTTGCCGGCTTTGCCGCCTTTCTTGATCCGCCCAAGGAAAGTGCTGCTTCTGCGCTGGCGGCCCTCACGCGGGCCGGCGTTGCCATCAAGATCGTGACCGGCGACAGCGATCTGGTGACCCGGCATGTCTGTGCCCAGTTGAACATTCCGGTCACGGGGCTTTTGAGCGGCAAGGAGATTGCCCTGCTGGATGACCATGCCCTGCAGGCCAGGGTGGAGGCGGCGAACCTGTTTTGTCGCGTCAATCCGGCACAAAAGGAGCGCGTGATCCTGGCGCTCAAGGCGCGCGGCCACGTCGTTGGTTATCTCGGTGACGGCATTAACGATGCGCCGTCCCTGCACTCGGCGGATGTGGGCTTGTCGGTGGATTCGGCGGTGGATGTCGCCAAGGAGGCGGCCGACATGATCCTGCTGAAACACGACCTGCATGTCGTGCATGCCGGTGTTCTGGAAGGACGGCGCACCTTTGGCAACATCATGAAGTACATCATGATGGGCAGCAGCTCCAACTTCGGCAATATGTTCAGCATGGCGGGCGCCGCCCTGTTTCTGCCTTTTTTGCCGATGTTGCCGACCCAGATCCTGCTCAACAACATTCTCTATGACGTATCCGAAATGGCGATCCCGCTGGATAAGGTGGATGCGGCTGAAATCGCCGGCCCGCGCGTGCTGGACATGAATTTTATTCGGAATTTCATGCTGGTCATCGGGCCGATCAGTTCGGTCTTTGATTTTCTGACCTTCTACATCCTGCTCGTGGTATTGCAGGCAGATGAAAAACTGTTCCAGACCGGGTGGTTCGTGGAATCGCTCTGCACCCAGGTGCTGGTGATTTTCATCATCCGTACCCGCGGCAATCCCCTGAAAAGCCGTGCCCACCCCCTGCTGGCCGGAATGTCGCTCGCCGTGGTGCTCATCGCACTGGGCTTGCCGTTCACTGCAATGGGCGCGCACTTCGGTTTTGTGCCACTGCCCCCGCGCTTTTATTTCATGATCGGTGCCATGGTGCTGGTTTATCTTTTCATGGTTGAGATCGCCAAGCAGTCTTTCTATCGCTGGGCGGCAGTGGCCGCGCGGCGGCGCAAATCAATCGTTCAGGTTTAATAAAAAAGCGGCTATCGGTCTTTCTGCCCATGACATGGTGAAGGATTCCTGTCTTGACCCGGGCGGGGGTAACATTAATGGTTCAAGCGCCTTGCGCTGGAAGCGCTCGCCGGGATTTCCTTCCTGCATTTAATGATGCGTCCTTGCTCCAGAAGAAGGACGGGTGAGTTTTTTACGGGATACGGACTCAACAGGAGGCAGGCATGCAAGCGCCCGATCAGGGTCATAAGTCTTCAACAATGGCGCTTACCTTCGGGGCACTGGGCGTCGTTTTCGGCGATATCGGTACCAGCCCGCTCTACGCATTCAAGGAGTGCTTTCATGTCAGCCATGGCATTGCGATCACGCCCGACAATGTACTGGGCATACTCTCGCTCATCTTCTGGTCACTGATCGTGGTGGTATCGATCAAATACGTGACCTTCATCATGCGTGCCGACAACAATGGCGAAGGCGGCATCATGGCCCTGCTGGCGCTGACCTTGCGCACGGCACCGACCGATACATTGAATCGCCGCATGCTGATCATGATCGGCATATTTGGCGCCTCCCTGTTTTACGGAGACGCCATCATCACTCCTGCCATTTCGGTACTTTCTGCCGTGGAGGGGCTGGAAATCGCAGCGCCAGGACTTGAGCCCTACATCATTCCCGTCACGATCATGGTGCTGATCGCGCTGTTTTTAATCCAGCGCCATGGTACCAGCAGCGTGGGCTCGGTATTCGGTCCCGTCATGCTGGTCTGGTTCATTTTGCTGGCAGTACTGGGTGTCGAAAATGCGCGGCATTATCCGGCTGTACTGGGCGCGATCAATCCCGTTTTTGCCATCAGGTTTGTACTGGCGCATGAATGGCAGGCCTTTGTAACGCTAGGTGCCGTGGTGCTGACCGTTACCGGCGCAGAGGCGCTTTATGCCGACATGGGGCATTTCGGGCGACAGCCCATACGCATTGCCTGGATCGTTCTGGTCTTTCCGGCGCTGCTGCTGAACTATGCCGGACAAGCGGCACTGGTACTGCAAAACCCGGCCGCCATCGAAAACCCGTTCTATTTGCTGGCCCCTGCATGGGCTCTGTACCCGCTGGTAGGACTATCCACCCTGGCTACAGTGATTGCCTCTCAGGCCGTCATTTCCGGAGTGTTTTCCATCACGCGCCAGGCCATGCAGCTGGGCTACTCTCCGCGCATTGACATCCAGCACACCTCCAGCAAGGAAATCGGCCAGATTTATATTCCAGCGGTTAACTGGGCGCTGCTCATCGCCATCATCCTGCTCGTGCTCTCGTTCAAGTCTTCCAGCAATCTTGCATCGGCCTACGGCATTGCCGTTACCGGAACCATGGTCACCACCGCCCTGCTGGCCATTCCGGTATTCAGAAAACTGTGGCACTGGAACATTCCGGTCACGGTGCTGTGTATAGGCAGCTTCTTGGTGATTGACAGCCTTTTCTTTGCTGCCAATGTCATGAAGCTTCTGCAGGGCGGCTGGGTGCCGCTGGCCATTGGCCTGGTCATCTTCATGCTCATGCTGACCTGGAAGCGTGGCCGTATCCTGTTGTTCGAACGCCTCAGCAAGGAAACCATGCCACTGAACCTGTTCATCAACTCTATTGGCGGCGCTTCGGTCACCACAGTGCCCGGCACGGCTGTATTCATGACCGGCAGTCATACCTATGTGCCACACGCCATGTTGCACAACATGAAGCACAACAAGATCCTGCATGAGCGAAATGTGCTGCTGACGCTGGTCACTCGCGACATCCCCTTTGTGGATGAAGCCGAGCGCATGGTGGTGTCAAAGATTTCGCATGGTTTTTATCTGATCACCGGTTATTACGGCTTCAAGGAGCAGCCTGACGTACCGTTACTGCTGGAAAGCTGTGCCTCACGGGGACTGGTTTTTGACATGATGGATACCAGCTTTTTTCTCTCGCGTGAACGGATTATTGCCAGTGTGGCTCCGGGGATGGCGCTTTGGCGTGAGAAGCTGTTTGTCGGCATGGCACGCAATGCGGCAGATGCTACCGACTTCTTCCAGATTCCTACCAATCGTGTGGTGGAGCTGGGTACGCAGGTCGAAATATAGGCGGCCCTGCGGCGGAGAAACCGGGAGTGTTGCAGGAAAGCGCTTAAGCCGGGCTGGATTGAAAATCCGGTGGCGGGTGGCTGTCGCGGCGTCCCGCTGCACCCGTTTTCTTGGCCGTACATCAAACACGGCAGGCAGTGACACCAGGTAAACAGCCGGATGAAGGCAGATATCCGGATTGAAGGTGACGGTGATGACGGGAGCGGAGTACGTCTGGATTCGCTTCACAATTCCCTGTGCGCATTCGGCGCCAGCCGGGCTGTTTTCGCGAGCATGTTCTTGCGTTCCTCCGTGTAGAACCACCAGGGTTTTGCATCTTCGCCGTCAACAAAGCGCAGCACGGAAATAAACACATCCAGCACACAGGGGTCCTGTCTGAGACCAGTCTTCCGGCACAGGGCCTCATACAGCTCGACGGGATCTTTCCCGGCCAGCTGACGTGGAGTGGTGATGCCCAGTAATTCGAGGTCCCTCGCCATGGCGGGGCCGACATTGGGCAGGTCGGTCAGCCGGTGAACATTATCGCGAACAACTTTTGAGGGGTTCATCGCGCATTCTCCGTGGGGTTCGTGCTTCGGCAGGCAACGTGTCTGCGTTGAATTTCCGGCCGTGCGTGAGCCTGTAGTTTGTGCTTTGTGGTGGTGCCGGTCATGACGGTGTTAATTACGAATTAAAATATTACCAGCTATTTTCACCGATTTTTTTATGATTCCAGAGAATTGCCCGTATTTTTTAAAAGATGGCGCAGCAGGTGCTGGCTGGTAATCTTTGCTGGGGCAGAATGCGCGGCGTAGACGGCATTTTTTATACCGTGGTGGGGTCCAGAAAAATACCGGCCTATGCCGGTATTTTTATCTGGCGTAACTTTTTTACAGGTTATTGCTGGCTTTGCTTTTTAATCGGCGTGATAGCTGCCTTTCAAAAATTGATTTACTCCTGGTGCGTTATTGCACTGATTGAAAGTACTTTTGCGTCATGAGTGCCGTCTGTCAGTGCAGCTTCAATTCCGTTTTTCCAGATTACAGCTATGTCATTTATATTGTTGAATTCATGGCCGCCAGCATAAACATTTCCTCCTGAGACGGAGATCGATTCAGCCCCGCTGCCCATTGTCGTGTACTGCATGAAGGAGCCTGCATTGTTTTTCCAGACCATTGCCGTGTTTCCTTCGTAGCCTGCAACATACACGCCACCATTAGAAACAAATACAGAGTTTGCGCCGGAAAACTTCGATCCATCGGTTAAGTCTGACGCGAAGCCATTTCTCCATATTTTTGCAATATTATTGAACCCATTTGATTCAAAGCCGGCTACGTAAACATCTTTGTTGTATACGGAAACAGAAAAAACCTGTGAGTTTTTTGTTCCATCCGTCAGATTGGTAATAACCCCGTTCTTCCATACTTTTGAGGTTCCATTTGAGCCTTTGAATCCAATTCCTGCCACATAAACATCAGTACCGGAAACAAATACGGAGTTGGCCTGAGAATATTCGGATCCATCGGTCAGGGCGGTTGGGATTCCATTTTTCCAAAGAGTGGCTACAAACTGATGGTGTATGTTGTCTATTTTCTGGCCCGCAATATATACATCATTTCCCGATACGAAAATGGAGTAGGCAGATGCCCCTTCGCCGGGGGCTGTCAGTTTTGTTGCAACCCCGTTCTTCCATACTGTGACAATGTAGTTGTTTGTGTCGTAAACCTCGCCTAGCGCATATACATCGTTGCCATTTGTGGCTACGGAGTAAATTACGGCATCCGAAGTTCCATCAGATAAGGATAATGCCGCGCCATTTTTCCACAGGGTGGCGACTCTGTTTGCGCCCCCAAATTCGTACCCGCCAGCATAAACATCCGTGATGGGCTGAGGGGGAGGATCATTGCAGGGGTGTGAGGCGGAGTCATGCCGGGGGCGTGAGAATTGGCCATGACACAAATTCTGGTGCGGATTTTGGCCGGACTTTTTTTGGGGCTCAAAGCAGTGCCCACTACTGGCCAGAATAAGAGTGAGGAATGCGGTCAGTATGTGGCTATGGAATATTTTCATTTTTTTGTGGTCTGACATTTAAATGGGTGGAAAGCCGGTGGTCAGCAGGTTTTATGGGCTTGGGAGCGGGAGATGCTTGTTTTCAGCCGGTTAGGAGTGTGCTTGGCGCCGGGCATGGTTTTTGTTCAACGGCCTGGAAGCGTTTCCTTGGGTGCACAATACTTTCACTGAATATTTATGTGACGAGAATCTATATGAGCCTTTGCTGGGGCGTCCACTTCGGTGATTACTGAGGTAATGCCGGTCACTACTCCATGGCCTCATGGATTATGGCTTGATGTTATTGCCGGGTAATAAAACTGCCTGCTCTTGTCGGCGATGGATTGCAGCAGACGGTGGCAGGAAACCTGAAAACAAAAAGCCCCGCATTGGCGGGGCTTTTTGTTTTCGTTCAGGACATGGTGGATGTCCTGAAGCTGTATCTTGGTGCCGAGGGTCGGAATCGAACCGACACGCCCTCGCGGGCAACGGATTTTGAGTCCGCCGCGTCTACCAGTTCCACCACCCCGGCACAGGGTCCATGGCCAGGCGCACTGTCTGCGCCAGACTCTGGAGCCGGCGATTATACGGAGCGTCCGGATTCCTGCAACGGTAATTGCTTCCCTTGGTATACTCCGCCGCCTGTTTTGCCTGCCGTGCCTGATGCTGGGCCTGCTTTCGCTCCTCAAGCCCTGTACGAAGCCCTGTATGAAACTCAGTGATTTCCACTTTGATCTGCCCAACGAGCTGATTGCCCGCCATCCCGAGCCGGTACGTTCGGCCTCTCGCCTGTTGCAGGTCGACGGGGTGACAGGGGCGCTGCACCATGGCCGTTTTACCGACCTGCCGGGGTTGTTGCAGCCGGGCGACCTGCTGGTGGTGAATGACACCCGCGTCTTGCCGGCCCGCCTCTTTGGCCACAAGGGCAGTGGGGGCCGTATCGAGATGCTGGTGGAACGGGTCATCGGCACGCATGAAGTGCTGACGCACCTGCGCGCCAGCAAATCCCCCAAGGCGGGCTCCATGCTGGGATTTGCCGACGGCGTCAGCGCCGAGATGCTGGGGCGTGCGGACGATCTCTTCCATTTGCGCTTCTCGGCGCCGGTGCTCGCCGTGCTGCAGGCGCAGGGCGAGATTCCCTTGCCGCCTTATATGAGCCGCAGCCCGGATGCTTCGGACAGCGAGCGCTACCAGACGGTGTATGCGCATCCGGAAAAGAGCGCATCGGCAGCGGCACCCACCGCAGGCCTGCATTTTGACGAGGCCATGTTTGCCGCACTGGCCGATCGCGGCGTGCAGCGTGCCTTTGTCACCCTGCATGTAGGCGCCGGCACGTTTCAGCCGGTGCGGGTGGATAATGTGGTGTCGCACCGGATGCATGCCGAGTGGCTGAGTGTGCCGCCCGAGACGGTGGCCGCCATCCGCGAAACAAAATCCCGTGGCGGGCGTGTGGTGGCGGTCGGCACCACGTCCGTCCGTGCGCTGGAGAGTGCGGCCAGAAATGCCGCACCCGGCGAATGGCTGAATCCCCATGAAGGCGAGACCGATATTTTTATTTACCCCGGCTATGAGTGGCGAGTGGTTGATGCGCTCGTCACCAATTTCCATTTGCCGGAATCCACCCTGCTGATGCTGGTGTCGGCTTTTGCCGGCCAGTGTGAAGTGATGGCGGCCTACGCGGAAGCCGTGGCGCAGCGTTACCGTTTTTTCAGCTATGGCGATGCCATGTTTTTGACGCGCAAGCCGTCACACGCGCCGCGAGAGGGATGAAATGAAATTCAAGCTGATGAAAACCGATGGCCGCGCCCGTCGCGGCGAGCTGCAGTTCGGGCGTGGCACCGTGCAGACCCCGGCCTTCATGCCGGTGGGTACCTACGGCACGGTGAAGGCCATGCTGCCGCGCGACATCCACGAGATTGGCGCCGAGATCATTCTCGGCAACACCTTTCATCTCTGGCTGCGCCCCGGCATGGAGGTCATCAAGCTGCACGGTGACCTCCATGATTTTGTCGGCTGGGACAAACCGATTCTCACCGATTCCGGCGGCTTTCAGGTCTTCTCGCTGGGCAAGCTGCGCAAGATCACGGAGGAGGGCGTCACCTTTGCCTCGCCCATCACCGGCTCGAAGGTCTTTCTCAGTCCGGAAGTGTCCATGCAGGTGCAGCGTGACCTGGGCTCCGACATCGTCATGATTTTTGACGAATGCACGCCCTATCCGGCCACCGAGGCCGAGGCGAAAGTCTCCATGGAGCTCTCCATGCGCTGGGCAAAGCGCTCGAAAGCCGCGCATGGCGACAACCCCAATGCGCTCTTCGGCATTGTTCAGGGCGGCATGCACGAGAACCTGCGCGAGGAATCCCTGGCCGGGCTCACCGATATCGGTTTCGACGGCTATGCCATTGGCGGCCTGTCGGTGGGTGAGCCCAAGGAAGACATGCTGCGCATCCTTGATTTCCTGCCGCCGAAGATGCCTCCCGAGTACCCGCGTTACCTCATGGGCGTGGGCAAGCCGGAGGATCTGGTGGAGGCCGTGCGCCGCGGCATCGACATGTTCGACTGCGTCATGCCGACCCGCAATGCCCGCAATGGTCATCTTTTCACCAGCGCTGGCGTCGTGCGAATCCGCAACAGCCAGTACAAGACCGACACCGGTCCGCTGGATGCCGAGTGCCCCTGCTATACCTGCCGGAATTTCTCCCGCGCCTATCTCTATCACCTTGATAAATGCGGTGAAATCCTCAGTGCCCAGCTTAATACCATCCATAACCTGCAGTACTACCAGACCCTTATGGCTGGTTTGCGCGGGGCAATTGAACAGGGTACATTGCAGCGCTTTGTGGACGGCTTCTATGCCCGCAGGGGCTTGCCAACTCCTTCTATTTAAAGGGTTTTGTTAGCAGACTGTAACAACCCGCCGCTTTTTCATTCCAGGAGATTCCCATGAGCTTTTTCATTGCTGACGCCTATGCCGATGCCGGCGTTCCTTCCGCCGGTCCTTCCATGTGGGGGCAGCTCATCATGCTCGGCATTTTTGCCGTGGTGTTTTACTTCCTGCTGCTGCGTCCGCAGATGAAGCGCCAGAAAGAGCAGAAGGTGTTGATGGAAAGCCTGCAGAAGGGTGATGAAGTGGTCTTTGCCGGCGGCCTTATCGGCACCATCCGCAAGGTGGAAGATGATTTTGCCGTGATCGAGCTGACCACCAATGTGGAAGTAAAGGTTCAGCGCGCTTGTGTAGTGGCGACCCTGCCCAAGGGCACGCTCAAGAACATCTGATGCACGCTGGCAATTTATCCGAATAAAAATGTCTGAAGCCGGATGCTGATCACCTGATTGCATCCGGCACTGTCGAGGTTCTTCATGCGTTCTGCTCCGTGGAAATACCTGCTGATCGCCGTCGTCATGCTGATCAGTCTGGTTTACTCCCTGCCCAATCTTTATCCCGATGAGCCCGCCATCCAGATTTCCGGTTCCAGCGTCACGGTACCGGCGGATCAGGCGGTGCTGGAAAGTGCGACGCGCGCGCTGAATGTGGCGGGCATTGCCTTTCATGGTGCCGAAATCCAGCCCAAGGGAATTTTGCTGCGCGTCAACAGCAGCAATGACCAGTTGCGTGCCCAGGATGCGGTGCGCCGTGAACTGGGTGACCGCTATGTGGTGGCCCTCAATCTGGCGGCGACCACACCGAAGTGGCTGAAAGCCCTGGGCGCGGCGCCAATGAAGCTGGGTCTGGATCTGCGCGGTGGTGTGCACTTCCTGCTTGAAGTCGACATGAGCAAGGCACTGGAACAGCGTCAGGAAACCTATGTCACCGACATCAAGTCCAAGCTGCGCGAGAAGAAAGTCGCCTATCGCAGTGTTGCCGAGCGCGATCAGGGGCTGGCGCTGAAGTTTGAAAAGGCCGCTGACCGTGACACTGCAGAAGCACTGCTGAAAAGCGAGTTCAACGAGTTCACCTTTGCGCGTCGCGATGCTGCCGACGGCTTTTATACTGATCTTGATTTCACGCCGCAGAAATTGCGCGAGCTGTCTGACTACGCTGTCAGCCAGAATCTCACGACTATCCGTAATCGTGTGAATGAACTCGGTGTGGCGGAATCCGTAGTGCAGCGTCAGGGCTCCAACCGCATTGTGGTGGAGCTGCCGGGCCTGCAGGACACGGCAGAAGCCAAACGTATTCTGGGTCGTACCGCCAGCCTGGAATTCCGGTTTGTGGATTCGGAGCATAACGGCGAAACCGTGAATGGCGTGGCGCCGCCCGGTACCGAGCTGTTTCCTTTCAAGGAAAACCGCCAGCCTCCGGTATTGCTGCAAAAACGCAAGATTGTCACCGGCGATCGTGTGGTGGGTGCACAGTCCGGGTTTGACGAGAATTCCAATTCCCAGGTCAATATTTCCCTCGATTCCCGCGGTGGCAAGCTGATGGCCGATGCCACCCGTGAAAACGTCGGCAAGCAGATGGCCGTGCTGTTTGTGGAAACCAAACAGAAGTCGCGCTACGTCACCGACGCCAGCGGCAAGCAGATTGAAATGCGCGAGCAGGTGGTGGAAAAGAACGTGATTAACCGCGCCACCATCCAGTCCATGCTGGGTTCACAGTTCCGCATCACCGGTCTGGATTCGCCGGCAGAAGCGGCAGAACTGGCGCTGCTGCTGCGTGCGGGTGCCCTTGCTGCGCCCATGTACTTTGTGGAGGAGCGCACCATTGGCCCGACACTGGGTCAGGAAAACATCACCAAGGGTGTGCAGTCGACGGTGGTGGGCTTTGCGCTTGTTGCCATCTTCATGGTGATTTTCTACCACGTGTTTGGTGTGGTCGCGAATATTGCCTTGATGATCAATGTTGCGATTGTCGTGGCGGTGATGGGCTGGGTTGGAGCGGCACTGTCGCTGCCCGGTATTGCCGGTATCGTGCTGACCGTGGGCATGGCGGTGGATGCGAATGTGCTGATTTACGAGCGTATTCGTGAGGAGCTGCAGCGCGGGCTTTCGCCGTACTCTGCCATTGTTGCCGGTTATGACCGTGCCTTCACCACGATTATCGATTCGCATGTCACCACACTGGTGGTTGCCGTCATCCTGTTTGCGGTGGGGGCGGGCCCGGTCAAGGGTTTTGCCGTCACGCTTTTTATCGGCATTCTCTCTTCGCTGTTTACGTCGATTACGGCAACGCGCGCGATTGTGGATCTGATCTACGGTCGCCGTGGCGTGACCAAACTAAGTATTTGAGGAGGAGCGGATCATGTTTGAAGAACGCATCATTCGTTTCATGCGCTTGCGCAAACCGATTGCCATTGTGTCTCTGGTGTTTGTGCTGGTTGCGCTGGGCTCATTTTTCACGCGCGGACTGAATCTGGGGCAGGATTTCACGGGCGGTACATCGGCTGAAATCAATTACCTCAAGTCAGTTGACCAGGATGCGGTCCTTGCGGCGCTGCACAAGGCCGGTTTTCACGATGCCATTGTGCAGCATCTGGATCGTGCTTCCGATGTGCTGGTACGCATGCCGGTACAGAAAGGCCATGAGACCAGCATCAGTGCCGATCTGCTGAAAGCGGTCAATTTTGATGCGGCCAACCCGGCAGTGGTCAAGCAGGTCGACAGTGTCGGCTCGCAAGTCGGTGACGAGCTCTACCAGCAGTCTGTGCTGGCCGTGGTGATTTCGCTGTTCCTGATGATGGTGTACGTGGCCTTCCGTTTCCGCTTCAAGTTTGCGGTGGGGGCGGTGGTTTCGCTGGCGCATGACGTGATCATCACCGTGGGTATTTTCTCGATTTTCGGCTGGCCGTTTGACCTGACGGTGCTGGCCGCCGTGCTGGCGCTGATCGGCTACTCGCTGAACGACACGATTGTGGTGTTCGACCGTATTCGTGAAAACTTCCGCAAGCTGCGCAAGTACACGGCCGAGGAAGTTGTTGATCTGTCCCTCACGGAAACACTGCGTCGTACCGTGATGACGGTGTCTACGGTGATTCTGGTGGTGCTGGCGCTGCTCTTCCTCGGCGGACCTGCCCTGAAGTGGTTCTCGGTGGCACTGCTGATCGGTTTGCTGGTGGGTACCTACTCCTCCATCTATATCGCCACCAGCTATGCACTGGCCATGGGGCTCTCCAAGGAGGATTTCGTCATCCCCGTGAAGACGGAAGAAGACGATCGCCCCTGAGTATTGATGAGTGTGAAAACAAAGCCGGGCCTGTGCCCGGCTTTGTTGTTTCTGTGCCGGCCAAGCCTGGCCATTGCCGGATTAGGGGCTGCTGCCTGCGATGGATTGCACGGGTATTCGTGATGCCTGGTCCTGGCGAAAGGCTGGCGGCGGCCGTGGCGTGCGGGGAAGGGGTCAGCCCAGCACGCTGTTCAGTTTTTCGACCAGTTTCGAGAGCAGCAACGGCTTGGAAAGATAGTCATCCATGCCGGCCATGAGGCACTGCTGGCGATGCTGCGGCAGTGCATGCGCCGTGAGGGCAATGATGTGCAGGGGTTTGCGCTTGTGCTGCTGCTCCCAGATGCGCAGGCGGCGAGTGGTTTCAAAGCCGTCCATGAACGGCATTTCGCAGTCCATGAAAACCAGATCAAATATTTCCTCGTCATTGTCGAGGATATCCAGTGCTTCCTGCCCGCTGCTGGCCATGCGCGCCCTGATGCCGACTTTTTGCAGGAAACCGCGAATGACGAGCTGATTGATGGGATTGTCTTCCACGACCAGTGCGCGTACGCCGACAAACATGGCGGGTGAGGGAACTTGGCGGGCATCAGGCAGGGCGGGGTTGGCCGTTGCCGTTTTCAGCAACACATTAAAACGGAAAACAGTGCCCTTGCCAGGCTGGCTGCTGGCGATGATGTGGCCGTGCATGAGCTCCACGAGCTGTCTGCTGATCGCCAGCCCCAGGCCGGAGCCGCCGTATTCGCGCGAGGTTGACGAGTCTGCCTGCACAAATGACTCAAACAGTCCGGGAATTTTTTCCGGGGCAATACCAATGCCGGAGTCTTCCACTTCAAAGCGCAGGCGCACGCGGGTACTGGTGTTTTCCTCCACGCTGGTGCGCAGGAAAACATTGCCGTATTCGGTGAATTTTATGGCATTGCTGAGCAGGTTCAGCAGGATCTGGCGCAGCCTCCCGGCATCACCACATACGTAAGTTGGCAAGTCCTGTGAGCGCTCGCAAACCAGGGAGAGCGATTTTTCCCGGGCGCTGAGGCTGAAAACCTGAATGCATTCATCCAGCAGATCCGGAAGATTGAAGTCCACCATCTCCAGCTCGGTTTTTCCGGACGCAATTTTCGAATAATCGAGGATGTCATTGATGACATTCAGCAGCGCGTGACCGGAGCTGTAGAGCGTATCCACATAGTTTTTTTGCGTCTCATCCATGGTGGTGTCTTGCAGCAACTGCGTAATGCCCAGCAGGGCATTCATGGGCGTGCGGATTTCATGGCTCATCTTGGCCAGAAACTCGGTCTTGGCTGCATTTTCGGCTTCGGCGCGCAGGGTGGCCTGCTCCTGCTTCAGTCGTTCGTCCTTCAGTTTGTTCATGCGGCTGGCCAGAGCCAGTGCCAGTAGAAGCTGTTGCAGGATGAAGGTGACCTCCATGCCGTTCAGGGTGAGCAGAACGGGCAGGCCGGGGAAGAGCCCGAAGCTTTGCAGTGACAGCATCGATGCCATGAGGATCAGTAATCCCCACGCGAGGAGGAAAAGCCGTGCTTCCCTCATGCCCTCATGCAGGCGCATGACGGCGATACAGGTAATGGCGATCAGTGTGGCAATGGCGACTACGGGCTGCAGCTGGTAGGCAAGACCAAGCGGCAGGATGAACTGCAAGGCGCTGAGGCTGAAGCCGGTGACAGCGATCGCAAGCAGTAGTTTGTTCGCTGCTTTCCATGTGTGCGTGGAGAGATAGTCGCGAGTAAATAACGCCGCTGAGCCCAGTACGAGGAATACAAACAGCAGTTGCGCGTGGTTATTCCATTGCGGGGAATCGGGCCAGAGGCGATAGGCCATGCCCTCAAAGCAAAGCAGATAGGAAAAGGTGGCAGCGATATAGATAACGTAAAAGCGGTAGACTTTTTCGCGCACGGCCAGCCAGAGGAAAAGGTGATAAATGATAAGGCCGAAGGTGATGCCAAAGCCGGCGCCGTGCAGCCATTCCTCTACTTCATGCTGATTGGCATAGGTTTCCGGGCTCATCAACAGCATGGGCACATTGATTGAGCTGGTGCTGGCAACGCGCAGGAAATAGTCCTGCTGCAGCCCCGCCGCAAGTGTGAGCGGGATGGTGTAGGCGCGGGTTCCGAGGGGGCGTTTATTGAAGGCCTGGGTATCGCCGAGCCCCCAGTAGGTCTGTGCCGTGTTGCCCGGGGCATACAGTTCAATGCGGTCAAGCGCGGGGTAGTTGATCTGGAATATCAGGGGCAGTGCAGCAGCACTGTTGTTTTCAAGACGGAAACGGAACCAGCACGCACCCTGGTGAAAACCGAAAACGATGGTGGGGTGGGCAAGAGGCTCGAAGGGCGTCTTTTCGGCGCCTTCCAGTGTCAGCCGGCCGGTCTGGTCGCAAAAATAGGCAACATGCGGCTCCAGTCTGACGGCAGTGAAGTGGGGGCCCAGCAGCAGGGGTGTGGTCCCGGCGGCGTGTGCCTGCAGCCCGCACAGCCACAGCAGGGCAAGGAGAAACAGCCTGCCTTCTTTGGGCAGCTTGAGAAAGTTCCGGTAATGCACGCCAAGCCCTCGATCCGTAAGGGGATTGTCGATCATAACAGCCCGGCCACGGGGCAGATGCCGGCCGGGCTGCAGGTCAGCGGTTTACTTGCGCAGACTGTCGTTCAGGTGGGGTGACAGTGTGGTCAGCAATGACTTCAGCAACTTGGGGTTGCCGGCAACCACATTGCCGGAGTCGAGATAGTTGTGGCCGCCGGAAAAGTCACTGACGAGGCCGCCGGCTTCGCGAATCAGCAGGTCGCCTGCGGCGACATCCCAGGACTGCAGGCCGAATTCAAAGAAGCCATCAAGGCGACCGGCCGCCACATAGGCGAGATCAAGCGAGGCGGCGCCGGCACGGCGGATGCCGGCGGTTTGCCTGGCCACGTCCTTGAACATGCCGAGATAGTTGTCCATATGTGCCTGCTGATCCGGGCGGAAAGGAAAGCCGGTACCAATGAGGCCGCCTTCCAGGTTCTTGCGGCTGGTGACGCGCAGGCGTTTGCCATTCATGGAGGCGCCGCGACCGCGGCTGCCGGTGAATTCCTCGCGACGCATCGGGTCCAGCACCACGCCATGTTCGGTCACGCCCTTGTATTGCACGGCGATGGACACGGCAAACTGCGGGAAACCATGGATGAAGTTGGTGGTGCCGTCGAGGGGGTCAATGATCCAGAGCCAGTCCGCGCCTTCTCCCTTGCCTTCGCTCAGGCCGGTTTCTTCGCCGAGAAAGCTGTGGTTGGGATAGGTCTTCTGCAACACATTGAGGATGGCTTTTTCGGCGGCGCGATCGACCTTGGTGACGAAATCGTTCAGGCCCTTGGCCTCAACGTCGACCAGATCCACGCGTTCGGCGGACTGGGAAATGATGTCGCCGGCGGCACGGGCGGCGCGCACCGCCATGTTGAGCATGGGTTGCATGGACAGACTCTGTGAAAGAACGGTGAGGGCGCGGATTGTAGCCGCTGGGCAGGGTGGCTGTTAACCCTAATTTGACGGCGGCGACAGGAATCCGGGTCCTGCATCCGGACGGGAGATAGCCAGCCCGGTATTTGTTACCATGCGCGGCCCTGCCCAGAGCTCGCCAGCGCCGTCATCATGTTTGCCAATATCCGTATCGTTCTCGTCAATACCACCCTGCCGGCCAATATCGGATCGGCAGCGCGCGCCATGAAAACCATGGGTCTTGCTGACTTGTACCTGGTCGATCCGAAGATTTTCCCCAGTGCCGAGGCCACGGCACTGGCGTCCGGCGCCTCCGACATCCTGGCCCGTGCCCGTATTGTCGGCACGCTGGAAGAGGCTGTGGCAGATTGTTCGCTGGTGATCGGCACCAGTGCACGCAGCCGCACCATTCCCTGGCCGCTGATGGATGCGCGGCAGGCCGGTGAGGCGGTGCGCATTGAATCGGAAACGCATGCGGTGGCGATTGTGTTTGGCCGCGAGGACCGCGGCCTGACCAACGAAGAGCTGCAGCGCTGCAACTACCATGTGAGTATTCCGACCGATGAGGAGTATGGCGTGCTGAATATTGCGGCGGCGGTGCAGGTGCTGGCTTATGAAGTACGCATGGCGCACCTGCTGGCCGGGCAGCAGGTGCGGCCGGATGATCAGGCCATGCCCGTGCAGTTCATCCGCTGGGATGAGGAAATCGTGCCGCATGGCGACATGGAGCGCTTTTACTCGCATTTTGAGCAGATGCTGATCGAGACCGGCTTTCTGGCGGAAGACAACCCCCGCCAGTTGCTGGCGCGGGCACGCCGCCTGTTTGGCCGCGTCAGGCTCGATCGTATTGAATACAATATGTGGCGCGGCATTTTCACGCGCCTGCAGGAAGTGGCGGCGGAATTAAAGAAAGCAAAGGGCTGATTATGTTTGACCGGCTACGAGAAGACATCGCTTCGGTATTTGACCGCGACCCGGCAGCACGCACCACCCTGGAGGTGCTGCTCAATTACCCGGGCATTCATGCCATGATTTTTCATCGCATGGCGCACGGCCTCTGGCTGGCCGGCTACAAGGGCCTGGCGCGCTGGCTGTCGTCGCTGGCGCGGTTTCTCACCGGCATCGAGATACACCCCGGTGCGAAAATAGGCCGGCGCTTTTTTATTGATCACGGCATGGGCGTGGTGATTGGCGAGACGGCCGAGATTGGCGATGACGTCACGCTGTATCACGGCGTCACCCTTGGCGGCACCAGCTGGAACAAGGGCAAGCGTCATCCCACGCTCGGTAATGGTGTGGTGGTGGGGGCGGGTGCCAAGGTCATCGGCCCCATTCTCATTGGTGCAGGCGCCAAGATTGGTTCCAATGCCGTGGTCACCAAGCCGCTGCCGGCGGGGGCGACAGCGGTCGGCAACCCCGCCCGCATCATTCTCCAGGATGACCCTGCCGAGCAGGCGCGGCGTGCCTTTGCCGAGAAAATCGGCTTCCAGGCCTATGCCGCCAGTCCGGATCTGCCCGACCCGGTGGTGGAGGCCATTCGCCATCTGCTGGATCACATGCAGCAGGCCGATACCCGCATGGATCGCATGTGCGAGGCCTTTGGTCGGCTCAATCCCGGCTTTTGCGACCAGAAGCCGGATGAGCTCAAGGCCGAGGATCTGCTGGCCCTGCAGGATGAGAGCCAGCAGAAACAGGCGTGATGACGGGTTTTGGTGGTGCGCGCGGCTGCGGGCCCGGGTCTTTTACCAGGCTTAATGGTTGACTGTTTTACTCGGGATTTGGGATACTGGCGCCTACCGAACTGCCGGCCGGGGATTACCCTATGCGCTTGACCACAAAAGGACGCTACGCCGTGACCGCCATGCTGGATCTGGCGCTGCATGCCCTTCACGACCCGGTCAGCCTGGCGGATATCTCCGAGCGCCAGTCCATTTCGGTGTCCTATCTGGAGCAGCTGTTTGCCAAGCTGCGCAAGCGGGAGCTGGTGACCAGTGTGCGCGGTCCAGGTGGCGGCTATCAGCTGGCACGGGCCGGCAGCAGCATCTATATGGCCGAGATTATTGATGCGGTGGACGAGTCGGTGGATGCCACGCGCTGCGGCGGGCTGGGCGATTGCCAGCAGGGAGCAACCTGCCTGACGCATGCCTTGTGGAGCGATCTCAGCGAGCAGCTGCACGGTTTTCTGGCCGGCATCAGCCTGCAGGAGCTGGTGGATCGTCGTGAGGTGCAGGCCATCGCCCTGCGCCAGAGTGATATGCAGAAACAGCGCAAGGACGAAAAGAACTCGGGCCTTGATCTTTCCGCTGTTAATTAGGAGCCCGGGTTTCCGGCCCCGCTCATTGCCAGGTGAAGTAATGAAACGACCAATTTATCTCGACTATTCCGCAACCACGCCGCTTGATCCGCGCGTTGCCGCAAAAATGATGGAATGCCTGACCCAGGAAGGGAATTTCGGCAATCCCGCATCTCGCTCGCACGTCTATGGCTGGCAGGCAGAAGAGGCTGTGGAAACGGCGCGGCGTCAGGTTGCCGACCTCGTCAATGCCGATCCGCGTGAAATTGTCTGGACGTCGGGTGCTACCGAATCCGACAACCTGGCCATCAAGGGGGCTGCCCATTTTTATCAGGGCAAGGGCCGGCACATCGTTACCTCCAAGATTGAACACAAGGCGGTGCTCGATACCTGTCGCCAGCTGGAACGTGAAGGTTTTGAAGTGACCTATCTCGATCCGGAAAAAGGCACGGGACTGATCCGGCCTGAAGCCGTGGAAGCGGCGCTGCGGCCTGACACGATTCTGGTGTCGCTGATGCACGTCAACAATGAAATCGGCACGATTACCGACATTGCGGCCATTGGCGAAATCACGCGTGCGCGCGGCATCCTCTTCCATGTGGATGCGGCACAAAGCACCGGCAAGGTTGATATTGACCTGCAGGCGATGAAAGTCGACTTGATGAGCTTCTCGGCGCACAAGACGTATGGCCCCAAGGGCATAGGCGCACTGTTTGTCAGTCGCAAGCCGCGCGTACGTCTGGAGGCACAGATGCACGGCGGTGGCCATGAACGCGGTTTTCGTTCCGGCACGCTGGCCACGCACCAGATCGTCGGAATGGGCGAAGCCTTCCGGATTGCCAAAGAAGAAATGCACGAAGAAAACAAGCGCATTGCGGCGCTGCGTGATCGTCTCTGGAAGGGGCTTGAGTCCATGGAGCAGGTGTTTGTGAATGGTGATGTGTTGCAGCGCGTGCCGCACAACCTGAATGTCAGCTTCAATTATGTGGAAGGCGAGTCGCTGATCATGGCGCTGAAAGACATGGCCGTGTCTTCGGGCTCTGCCTGTACCTCCGCCAGCCTCGAGCCCTCCTATGTGCTGCGTGCACTCGGGCTTAATGATGAAATGGCACACAGTTCCATTCGCTTCACCATTGGTCGTTTTACCACCGAGGCGGAAATCGACTTTGTGATTGAGCATGCGCAGAACGCGGTCAATCGCCTGCGTGATCTGTCACCGCTCTGGGACATGTTTAAAGAGGGTATTGACCTCAATACGGTGGAATGGGCTGCGCACTGATATTTTACCCATGTGAATGCAGTGCCGGTCGGCAGTGCATTCACACCGCGATCCGGTACTTGTCCGCATCGCCAGCGAAAAGACCATCACGTGATGATGGTTTGCAGGCAAACCCTCCTGGCTTGCCTGCGTGAAAGAATCGAGTTTTGAGGTGAATTAACATGGCCTACAGCGAAAAAGTCATTGAGCACTACGAGCATCCCCGCAATGTGGGCAAGCTCGACAAGAACGATGAAAGCGTGGGTACCGGCATGGTCGGTGCGCCTGCCTGTGGTGACGTGATGCAGTTGCAGATCAAGGTTGGCGACGACGGCATTATTCAGGATGCGCGTTTCAAGACCTACGGTTGTGGCTCTGCCATTGCCTCCAGTTCCCTTGTCACCGAATGGGTGAAGGGCAAGACGCTGGATCAGGCCATGGAAATCCGTAACACGCACATTGCCGAAGAGCTGGCGCTGCCGCCGGTGAAGATCCACTGTTCGGTGCTGGCGGAAGATGCGATCAAGGCCGCTGTGGCCGATTACCGCAAAAAACACGGAGCCTGAAAATGGCTGTGACACTTTCCGAAGCTGCCGCCAGACACGTCGGTGATTTTCTCGCCAATCGCGGCCGTGGTGTGGGCGTGCGTGTGGGTGTGAAAACCTCTGGCTGCTCGGGGCTTGCCTACGTGCTTGAGTTTGTCGATGAAACCCAGGCGGAAGATATCGTTTTCAACTCTCATGGCGTCAATGTGATTGTCGATCCGAAAAGCCTGGCCTATATCGACGGCACGGAAATGGACTTTGTGAAGGAGGGCCTGAACGAAGGCTTCAAGTTCACGAATCCGAACCAGAAGGGTGAGTGCGGCTGCGGCGAATCTTTCACCATCTGAAGTGGTCCGGGACCTTCCCTGACGGCGTTGCAGAGGGTACTCCGCTGCTCATTTACTCTGTGTAAACTCCGCGGCTTGCACCCTCTGCGCCTTGCCAGAAAAGGTCGCGAACCACTTCAGCGCAAGACAGTAGTATTCCCTCCAGCACGGGTGTCAGTGCTGGCGCGGGTGCCGTGATCAGACAGAAAAACCTCCAGATTGAGTTTTCCGTGAGCCAGATTCCCGATTACTTCCAGCTGTTCAGTCTGCCGCGGGCCTTTGAGCTTGATGTGGCGGAGCTGTTGCCGCGTTACCGCGAATTGCAGCGGCAGTTTCATCCTGACCGCTCTGCAGCGGAGTCTGCCGATGTGCAGCGTGTGGCGGTGCAGCAGGCGGCGGATATCAATGCGGCCTTTGCGGCGCTGAAAGAGCCGGTGGCGCGTGCCCGCTATCTGCTCATGCTGGCCGGCCATCCCGTCAATATTGAGTCGGCAACGGTTTCCGATACGGATTTCCTGATGGCGCAGATGGAGATGCGCGAGCAGCTGGAAGAGGCCGGTACGCAGGAGCTCCTCGCAGGTTTGCGTGAAGAGGCACAGGAGTGGCTGGATAATCTCGGGCGCGAGTTTGCCATTGATTATCGCGAAGTGGACTGGAGTGAAGCCGCGGATACCGTGCGCAAGATGCAGTTTATACTGCGTTTCATAGAGGAAGTGCGTGAGCAGGAAGCGCGTCTTGAAGATGAAGACTTTGAGGATGAGGATTAATGGCACTTCTGCAGATCGCCGAGCCTGGCCAGAGTACGGCCCCGCATCAGCGCCGCCTCGCGGTGGGCATTGATCTTGGCACCACCAACTCTCTTGTGGCGACGGTGCAAAGCGGCATGTCGCGCACGCTGCCGGACAGTGCCGGCCGTGATTTGCTGCCCTCGGTGGTTCGCTATTTTCCGGATGGTGAGCGGCGTGTGGGTTATGCCGCCAAACTGGCGGCCAGCAGCGACCCCCTGAACACCATTGTTTCGGTAAAGCGCCTGATGGGACGCGGCCTTGCCGATGTTAAGCGTCTGGGCAGCGAGCTGCCTTACCGCTTTGCCGGTGGCGATGCCGGCATGCCGTATCTGGTTACGGCGGCCGGCCAGAAAAGCCCGGTGCAGGTGTCTGCCGATATTCTCTCGGTGCTGCGTTCGCGTGCCGAGGCAGCGCTGGGTGGCGAGCTCACGGGTGTCGTGATTACCGTGCCTGCCTATTTTGATGAAGCGCAGCGCCAGGCGACCAAGGATGCAGCGCGTCTGGCCGGTCTGCATTTGTTGCGCCTGCTTAATGAGCCGACGGCGGCAGCCGTGGCTTACGGGCTTGATCAGGCGGCGGAAGGAGTGCACGCCATTTTTGATCTTGGCGGCGGTACCTTTGATATTTCCGTGCTGCGTTTGCACAAGGGTGTGTTCGAAGTGCTGGCCACGGGTGGTGATTCTGCGCTCGGCGGCGATGATTTTGATCATGCGATTGCGCACTGGGTGCTGGCGCAAACCGGCGAGGCCAATCCGGATGCACAGCAGCAGCGCGAGTTGCTGGATGCCGCCTGCGTGGCCAAGGAAAAGCTGACGACTGACGAGAGTGCCGTGCTGGTGTTCAGGCAGCGCGAATTCAGTCTTGGCAAAAAAGAATTTGAACCCCTGATTACTCCCCTGATTGAGCGCGCCCTGAAAGCCTGCCGTCGCGCCCTGCGTGATGCCGGCGTAAAAACCGCAGAGATTCAGGATGTGGTGCTGGTAGGCGGCTCCACGCGCGTTCCTCTGGTGCGGGAAAAAGTGGCTGCCTTTTTCGGGCGTGCGCCGCTGACCAGCATTGATCCGGATAAAGTCGTTGCGATCGGTGCGGCGATCCAGGCCGATGTGCTGGCGGGCAACAAGCCTGAGTCCGACATGCTGCTGCTGGATGTGATTCCGCTGTCACTGGGTCTGGAAACCATGGGCGGGCTGGTGGAGAAGATCATTCCGCGCAACACCACCATTCCGGTGGCGATGGCGCAGGAATTCACCACGTTCAAGGACGGCCAGACCGCCATGAGCATTCATGTGCTGCAGGGCGAACGCGAGCTGGTTGCCGATTGTCGTTCACTGGCGCGCTTCGAGTTGTGCGGCATTCCGCCGATGGTGGCGGGAGCAGCGCGCATCCGCGTCAGTTTCCAGGTGGATGCCGATGGCCTGCTGAATGTCAGTGCCGAAGAAACCAATTCCGGTGTCAGAAGCGACATTACCGTCAAGCCCTCTTATGGTCTGGCGGATGACGATGTGGCTCGCATGCTGCGTGAGTCTTTCCAGCAGGCCGAGGCCGACAAGAATGTACGTGCGCTGACGGAAGAGAAAGTGGATGGTGAGCGCCTGCTGGTGGCGCTGGAGGCGGCGCTGGCCAGTGATGGTGCGGAATTGCTGGATGTGCAGGAAAAGGCACAGATTGATGCGGCCATGCAGGAGTTGCGCGAGGCCATGACGGGTAATGATGTGATCCTGGTTCGTGCCAGCGTCAAGGCCCTGAATGCCGTCAGCGAGCCCTACGCGGCCCGGCGCATGAATGCCGGAGTGCAACAGGCCCTGTCGGGGCGTCGTCTGGACGAGATTGAGAGAGACTAAAGTCATGGCCCGGATTATTTTTCTGCCGCATCAGGACATCTGCCCTGAAGGTGCGGTAATAGAAGCAAAAAAAGGCGAGTCCATCTGCGAGGCAGCCTTGCGCAATGGCGTGCGCATCGAGCATGCCTGTGAAATGTCGGCTGCCTGCACCACCTGTCATGTGATCGTGCGCGAAGGCGGTGCTTCGCTGAATGTGGCGGACGAGCTGGAAGACGACCTGCTCGACAAGGCCTGGGGCCTGGAGCCGGATTCACGCCTTTCCTGTCAGGCCATTGTCGATGACGAGGATCTGGTGGTGGAGATACCGCGCTACACCATCAACCACGCTTCTGAGAAGAATTAACGACTGCGCTGAATCACGCCATGCGGCGTTGCAGGGCTTTCTGCGCTGCTCATTTACCTGTACGTAAACTCCGCTGCCCGAAAGTCCGGCGCCTTGCCTGACGCGATTGATCGCAGTCTCGGCCGGTGCCGGTATCGGGCGGCCAGCAGGAGAAAAATCATGTCACTGAAATGGACCGATTCGCGCGATATCGCCATCGAGCTGATTGATGCGCATCCGGACATTGATCCGAAAGCCATCCGTTTTACGGAGCTGCGGCAATGGGTGCTGGACCTGCCCGTATTCGATGATGATCCTGCGCATTGCGGCGAGAAAATTCTTGAAGCCATCCAGCTTGCCTGGATGGAAGAGGCATGAGAGCTGGCGTCTTGGGCGGCGCTCTGCTTTGTTGCGAGTGGGGCAGCCAATGCTCATGTACTAATTTGTACACTCCGCTTGTCTGCCCCACTCGCGCCTCGCATTGCATCCGCCGAAGACGCCATCTCTATCTGCTCTTGGGGGCTCGGTGTGCCTCTGACCCCACGGTTGCCATGGTATTGACCGCAAAGGTGCGTATAATCGCGACTCTGTTTCGGAGCCTCCCTTGCGGATTGCTCCAACTTGTTGATTTATATAATATTTGTGGAGAGTAACATGGCTATCGAACGCACCCTGTCCATCATCAAGCCGGACGCCGTGAGCAAGAACGTGATCGGCGAGATCTATGCCCGCTTCGAAAAGGCCGGTCTCAAGGTCGTTGCTGCCAAGATGAAGCATCTCTCCAGGGCGGAAGCCGAAGGTTTTTATGCCGAGCACAGCGCCCGTGGTTTCTTCGGTGATCTGGTGGCCTTCATGACTTCCGGCCCGGTGGTGGTTTCCGTGCTCGAAGGTGAAAACGCCGTACTGGCACACCGCGACATTCTCGGTGCGACCAATCCGAAAGACGCGGCTCCCGGCACCATTCGCGCTGATTTTGCGGTCAGCATCGATGAAAATGCCGCCCACGGTTCCGACAGCACCACCTCGGCGGCCCGTGAGATCGGCTATTTTTTCGCTGAAATCGAGCTTTGCCCGCGTACCCGTTAAGACGAACCGCACCGGGCAGCGCATAGCGGCGTTGCGAAGCGGGCGGACAATTCGCGGATGGGCAGGGCTCATTTACTCCTTGTAAACTCCGCTTGTCCGCCCACTCCGCGCCTTGCTCTGCATCTGCCGGGTGCGCTTCCCGGGTTTTGCCGTAATTACATTGTTAGCTTTAGCAGCCGGCGGCCCCGGCAAACAAAGGCCAACAGATTAGGACCCCGTGTCCTCGACATAATTGGTGTAGCAACCGGTCGATACTTATGAATACCTCCCCCAGTCCGTTCCCTCTTCAGAAAACCAATCTGCTCGGTCTTACCCGTGAGCAGATGGAAGACTTTTTTGTCTCGATCGGCGAAAAGAAGTTTCGTGCCCAGCAGGTGATCAAGTGGATACACCAGCTCGGGGTCGATGATTTCGAGCAGATGAGCAATGTCTCCAAGGCACTGCGCCAGAAACTGGTGGAAGTGGCCGAGATCCGTGCGCCTGAGGTGATCTACCGTGAATACTCCGCTGACGGCACCCGTAAATGGGTGCTCAAGGTTGGCGAGAATTCCATGGTCGAGACAGTGATGATTCCGGACAAGGAGCGCAAGACACTGTGCGTGTCTTCGCAGGTGGGTTGTGCGCTTGACTGCAGTTTCTGTTCTACCGGCAAGCAGGGCTTCCAGCGCGATCTCACGACGGCCGAAATCATCGGTCAGGTCTGGGTGGCCAATCGCTCGTACTTTGAAGACGAGCCGCTCATGGAAAACCGTCACCGCGCCCTCACCAATGTGGTGATGATGGGCATGGGCGAACCCCTGCTGAACTTTGACAATGTCGTGCCGGCCATGAAGCTCATGCTGGATGATTTTGCCTACGGCCTTTCCAAGCGCCGGGTGACGCTGTCGACGTCTGGTGTGGTGCCGATGCTGGACAAGCTGGGCGAAGAGATTGATGTGGCGCTCGCCATCTCCCTGCACGCGCCGAACGATGAGTTGCGTGATGTGCTGGTGCCCATCAACCGCAAGTATCCCCTGCAGGAGCTGCTGGCCGCCGCACGCCGTTATCTTGGACGTTTCCAGAGCGTTGAGGGCGGCCGGCGCAGGATCACCATGGAATACGTGATGCTGGCAGGGGTGAACGATACACCGGCGCATGCGCGCGAACTGGTGCGCTTGCTGAAGGATACGCCCAGCAAGATCAACCTGATTCCTTTCAACCCGTTTCCACATGCCGGTTATGAGCGTTCGAAACGCGAAGATATCCTGGCTTTCCAGAAGATCCTTAGTGAGGCGGATTATATCTGTACGGTTCGCTCCACCCGTGGCGACGATATTGATGCGGCCTGTGGCCAGCTGGTGGGTCAGGTGCAGGACAGGACGCGGCGTGCCGAGCGCTGGCAGTCAAAGCATGACGGGAAAAACCCCCGTGAAATCTTCAGGAGTGCGTCATGAAAGCTTGGGCGGTTTGCCTGTTGGGCATGTTGCTGGCGGCCTGTGTACAGGAACCGGTTGCCGGCCAGCACAAGATGGATCCGGTGGCCAGTGCCCGTGATCGTGTGGCACTGGCGAGCGAGTATCTGCGCCAGGGTGATAACGAAAAGGCCCAGGTGCAGTTGAAACGTGCCCTTGAGCTCGATTCCAGTTCGCCCGAAGCACACCACATGATGGCGGTGGTGCTGGAGCGTGATGGCAACATCAAGGGGGCTGACAAGGAGTACAGGAAGGCACTGCGCCTGCGCGACGGGTATTCGCAGGCACATAACAATTACGGAATATTTCTCTTCAAGAATGGCCGCTACAAGGATGCCATGCCGCAGTTTCAGGCCTCTGCTGAAGATCTTGGCTATGAAAACCGTGCCCAGGCATTTGAAGGGCTGGGGCGTAGCGCCCTGAAAACAGGCGACATGGAAACCGCCAAACATGCGTTTGTGCGCGCTCTCAAGCTGGACCCGAATCTGGCGGCATCCACCCTTGGCATGGGCGAGGTGCAATATGCCAGTGGTGATTACCCCGAGGCGCGCATTTCCTACAAGCGTTATCTCAAGATGACCAATGATTCGGCACAGACCGCGCAAAGCCTGTGGCTGGGTATTCGTCTTGAGCGCCGCCAGGGTGATGCCAATGCCCTGGCAAGTTATGAGCTGGCGCTGAAAAAGCTGTACCCGTCCAGCCCTGAGTACAAGTTGTATGCAGAGTCCCTGCAGACGGGAAAGTAATAGCCTGTTTATCGAAGGGGCTTGTGGAGTGAATTGTGACTGACGACATCAGCAACACCCGTGATACCAAAGAGGAGGGCGCCAGCGAGGCGGACTATCTCTCCTTCAAGCCCGGTCAGCGCCTGAAAAAAGCGCGTGAATTGCGCGGGTTGAGTGTGGAGCAAGTGGCAAAGGAGCTGCATCTTTCGCTGCGCTTTGTCACGGCCATGGAGGCCGATGATTACAAGCAGTTGCCGGAGCCGGCTTTTGTGCGCGGCTATATGCGCCGTTATGCGCAGCTGGTCAAACTGTCGGCGGATGATATCGCAGGGAAGTTTGACCAGTGCTATGCCGCCGATGGAGAAACGCCGGAGCCGGATTCCCGTCCGCGTAATCCGATCCAGTTGCTGGGGGATATTGCGCGGCCGCGTTTGCGCGTAGGCCGTTTGCTGTCGTTGGCCTCGGTCGGGCTCATCGTGATGCTGGTGCTGGGCTTCCTGTTCTGGAACGGTATCGGTTCACGCCGCCAGGAAGTGGCGCATGAGCCTGCCGTTCCCGTGGCCACTGTGGCTGTCGATGCACCCTTGCCGGTGACGACAACAACCGTTGCAGCAGTTCCTGCGGTACCCGCGTCTGCGCCCAGCGCCGAGATGAATGTATTGCCCTCGCCGGCGGGGCCGGCCATGTTGCCCGCTCCGGTTGCATCCGTGGCGCCGCCTTCGGTTGCGCCATCGGCGCTGCCGGCTGCTTCCGATACGCTGGTGATCACGCTGGTGGCAGAAAGCTGGGTCAGCGTGCGCGATGCCCGGCAGATGCTGGTGAGCGAACTCAAGCGCGGTGGCCAGACCCTGACGTTAAAGGGCGAGGCGCCGTTCACGGTCAGTTTTGGCAATGCACCGGCAGTGACACTGAGCCTGAATGGCAAGCCGGTGGATTTGAAGCCGTATACGCAGGGAGCGGTCGCTTCGTTCACCCTGAAGCGCTGAAAAAATCATGATCGAATCACCCATCAAGCGCCGCCTTACCCGCAAGATTCGCGTTGGCAACATTTTTGTCGGTGGGGATGCCCCCATTACCGTTCAGACCATGACCAATACCGAAACCTGTGATGTGGCGGCCACGGTGGCACAGATACAGCGCTGCGTGAACGCGGGTGCCGATATCGTGCGTGTGTCGGTGCCTTCCATGGAGGCGGCCGAGGCGTTTGGAAAAATCCGCCTGCTCGTGCCTGGTGTGCCACTGGTGGCGGATATTCATTTTGATCATCGCATTGCGCTGGCGGTTGCAGAAAACGGTGCGGATTGCCTGCGCATCAATCCGGGCAATATCGGCTCTGAGGACAAGATCCGTGAAGTCGTGGCGGCAGCTCGTGACAAGGGTTTGTCCATCCGTATCGGCGTGAATGCCGGTTCGCTGGAAAAGGATATCCAGAAAAAATACACGGAGCCTACCGGCGCTGCCCTGCTGGAATCGGCCATGCGTCATGTCGATATTCTGGATCGCCTGAATTTTCACGAGTTCAAGGTCAGCGTGAAAGCGTCCAATGTTTTCCTGACACTGGATGCCTATCGTTTGCTGTCGGCGCAAATCGATAATCCCCTGCATCTTGGCCTGACCGAGGCGGGTGTTTTTCGCGCCGGTACGGTGAAGTCGGCTATTGCCCTTGGCGGCTTGCTGCTGGATGGCATTGGCGACACCTTGCGTGTTTCCCTGGCGGCCGAGCCGGAAGATGAGGTGAAAGTCGGTTTTGATGTCCTGAAGTCGCTGGCCATTCGTTCCAACGGTATCAATTTCATTGCCTGCCCGAGCTGCTCGCGTCAGGAGTTTGATGTCATCCGTGTCATGAATGAACTGGAGGCACGACTGGAAGGTGTGCGCGTCCCGATGGATGTGTCCGTGATCGGTTGCAAGGTCAATGGTCCCGGCGAAGCCAAGGAAGCCGATATCGGTGTGGTCGGTGCCTTGCCCAACAGTCTGGTCTATCGCCATGGCGAGAAAAGCCACCTGATTCCCACCGCGAGTCTGGTGGATGAAATCGAAAAAATGGTGCGTGAGAAAGTGCAGCAGCATGAAACCGATGCGGCTGCGAAGAAAGCTGATGATGCCGCCCGCGGCGTTTTTGTTCGGGGCGAGTGAAAACAATGAGCCAGAAAATAAACGCCATTCGTGGCTTTAACGATATTTTGCCCGCCGATACCGGGCGCTGGGCGGAAGTGGAAGCCGTGTTGCGCGACCTGATGCGTAGTTATGGTTATCACGAAATCCGTTTGCCCATTGTGGAAAGTACCTCGCTGTTCAAGCGTGCTATCGGTGAAGTGACGGATATTGTTGAAAAGGAAATGTATACCTTCAGCGATCAGGGGGAGCGGCCGGAGTCGCTGACCCTGCGTCCCGAGGGGACGGCAGGTTGTGTACGCGCCTGTCTGGAAAACAGCCTGACCTATAACCAGACGCAGCGGCTCTGGTATACCGGCCCCATGTTCCGCTACGAGAAGCCGCAGAAAGGCCGTTATCGCCAGTTTCACCAGTTCGGCGTGGAAGCGTTTGGCATGCAGGGCCCGGATATTGATGCCGAGCTGATTCTGCTGACGGCTCGTCTCTGGCGTGATCTGGGTCTGCAGCATGTTGTGCGGCTGGAAATGAATTCCCTCGGTGAGCTTGCCGAGCGTGCCCGCTTCAAGGAGGCGCTGACGGCTTATCTTGAGCAGCGCCGCGCGGAGCTGGATGAGGACTCGCAGCGTCGTCTGGCGACAAATCCGCTGCGCATTCTCGACAGCAAGGATGCAGGAACCCAGGCGGTGTTGCGGGATGCGCCACAGCTGCCGGACTTCCTTGATGCGGAGTCGTGCCAGCATTTTGCCGAAGTGTGTGCGGTTCTGGATGCCGCTGGTGTGGCCTATACCGTGAATCCGCGCCTGGTGCGCGGACTGGATTACTACAACAAGACCGTCTTTGAGTGGGTAACCGATGAGCTGGGTTCGCAGGGCGCCGTGTGTGCCGGTGGCCGCTATGACGGACTCATTGAGCAGCTGGGCGGGCAAGCGAGTTCTGCCGTGGGTTTTGCTATCGGACTCGAGCGCCTGCTGCTTTTGCACGCGGTTGTGCATGAAAAGACGGCCACTTCCGAGGCTGATGTTTTCCTGGCGGCCGTTGGTGAAGGCACCTCCAGAGTGGCGTTGCTGCTGGCAGAAACGCTGCGTACTACCTTGCCGGACCTGCGTGTGCTGGTGAATTGTGGTGGCGGCAGTTTCAAGTCCCAGTTCAAGAAAGCCGACAAGTCCGGCGCCCGGTTTGCGCTGGTGCTGGGTGAGGATGAAGTGAAAAACGGTACGGTTAGTCTGAAATGGTTGCGCGAAGAGCATGAGCAGTTGTCACTGGCACAAAATGCCGTGGCCGGATTCCTGAAAGAACAACATACGCTTTAAGTCCGGCACGCCGGCAGATAGGGAGAGGCAAGTGAATCAGCACGAAGAAGAACAGGTTGAGAATCTGAAGCGTTTTGTGAAGGACTATGGCACGCCGATCGTGGTGGGCGTTGTTCTGGCGCTGGCCGTATTCGCGGGCTGGCGCTACTGGCAGAACGACAAGCTGGATCAGGCCACCAGGGCGGCCACGATCTATCAGGACATGTTGTCTGCGGTAGAGCGCAGTCATGTCAATCCGCAAGACAAGGCCGGCAATACGGATGTGCAGCGTTATGCCAAAACCCTGAAAGAGGATTATGCAAAAACACCGTACGCCCTGAGCGCCGGTCTTTTGCTGGCGCGTCAGGCTTCTGATCGTAATGATTTCAAGGAAGCTGAAAAGCAGCTGCACTGGGTGCTGGAGCAAAAGCCGGGTGAAGGCGAACGCGTGCTGACGGTGACACGTCTGGCGCGTGTCCTGGCCGGGGAGAAACAGTACGAGGCGGCACTGGCACTGCTGGGCAAGGAAACGGACGCCGGCTTCAGGCCGACCATTGAAGAGCTGAAGGGCGACATCTATCAGGCTCAGGGAAAAATCCCCGAGGCACAAAAGGCTTATCAGGCTGCGGCCGCCGCGCTGCAGGCGCGTGATGAGCGTCGTCCCTTGCTGGAAATGAAAATGGCGGATGTGGGGCTGGCGGTGCCCGAGTCTAAAAAGACCGGAGCGAAAAAGGCGCTGGATGAGGAGTCAAAATCCTCGTGAGCATGTCTGGTTTTCTTCGTCTTCTGTTGTTGCCTGGCGTGCTTTTTACGCTTGCTGCCTGCAGTAGTGCTCCGCCCGCGCCGGAAGCCAGGGCTTATCCTGCACTGCCTTCTGAGCGCGTGAGACTCGCGCGCCTGTGGGAGGTGCGGGTGGGCGGTGGGCTGGCCGGGGATAATGTCCGTCTTGTGCCGGCACTGGGAGAGCAGCATATAGCCGCTGCCAGTCGTGATGGTGTGCTGCTGCTGGCGGATCGCGAAAGCGGCAAGGTGTTGTGGAAAAAGAAAACCACTCTGCCGGTTACGGCCGGCCCGGCGGCAGGCTATGGCGTGATCGTCGTGGGCACCGCCAAGGGTGAGGTCGTTGCCTTTGCGGAAGAAGGCGGGACACAGAAGTGGTCGGTGTCTGTGGGCGCTGCCGTAAACGCAGCACCGGCAGTGAGTGCCGACATGGTGGTGGTGCTGAGCGCCGATGGGGTCATTCATGCGCTGGCGCGTGAAAGCGGGGAGACGCACTGGACTTACAACACCATGGTGCCGCCACTGAGTTTGCACGCGAATGCCGCTCCCCTGATTGTCGATAATCGTGTGTATGTGGCGACATCGGCAGGCAAGCTGCTGGGGCTGGATCTGGCCACCGGTGTGGCGGGCATGGAGGTCCGTGTGGCCACCAATAATGGCCGCTCCGAGCTTGAACGCATGACGGATATTGTCGGCAACCTGCTCTTGCTGGATGGCCGCGACCTGTACAGCGTTGGCTACCAGTCCCAGCTGACGGCGACGGATGCGGAGTCGGGACGCCGGCGCTGGCAGTTCGATGTATCCAGTGTGCTGGACCTGGCCGAGGGCCTCGGCAATATTTATGTCGCGGACACCTCGGGCAATGTGTTTGCTGTCGATCGTGCCAGCGGCAAAGTGGTGTGGAAACAGCCGGACTATGCCTACCGTGCCCTGACGGCACCCACCATCCTTGCGGGGATGGTGGCGGTGGGTGATGGCGAGGGCCGTGTGCATTTGCTGGCACAAAGTGATGGTCGCGTGCTCGGCCGCATCAGTGCGGGCTCTGCACTGGTATCGCTGCAGGGACGTGATGATGTGCTGTATGCCTGGTCTGCGAATGGCAGGCTGGCGGCCTGGAAAGTCATCAAGCCGCGACCGTAAGGCAGGACCGGGCATGTGGCGTGCAGGCTCCTGCAGGAGTTTTGCATGCCGCAGCTACCCCATCATCCCCGTTTCCACGGGGATGATTTTTTTAATATATCGAGATGGCTTTAATGAAACCCGTGATCGCGCTGGTGGGCCGACCCAATGTAGGCAAGTCCACGCTCTTCAATCAGCTGACCAAAAGTCGTGATGCCCTTGTTGCCGACTTGCCCGGGCTGACGCGCGATCGCAAGTACGGCGATGCGCGTATCGAAGACAAGTCCTTTATCGTCATTGATACCGGCGGCATTGGTGAAGGCGAGCAGGGCATTGATGCCTATATGGCCGAACAATCACGTCATGCCATTGCTGAAGCCAATATTGTTTTTTTTCTGGTGGATGCCCGTGCCGGCCTGACCGGTGCCGACCAGGAGATTGCCAAGGAGCTGCGCTCGCTGAGCAAGCGTGTGCATCTGGTGGTCAACAAGATTGACGGCATTCAGGAGGAGGCGGCACTGGCCGAATTCCATCAGCTTGGCATGGGCGAGATTTTCGGTATTGCCGCCAGCCATGGCCGCAATATTGCCGCCATGATGCTTCAGGTGCTGGCTGACTTTCCGCCGGATGAGCCGGATGCGCCGCTGGAAGAAACCGGTATCAAGATTGCGATTGTCGGTCGTCCCAATGTCGGCAAGTCGACGCTGGTGAACCGTATGCTGGGCGAAGATCGTGTCGTGGTTTTCGACATGCCAGGCACCACGCGCGACTCGATTTATATTCCGTTTGAGCGACGCGAAAAGCGCTACACCCTGATTGATACAGCGGGCGTGCGTCGTCGTGGCCGCCTTGAGGAGGGCGTGGAAAAATTCTCCGTGATCAAGACCCTGCAAGCCATCAAGGATGCGCATGTGGTCGTGGTGGTGCTGGATGCACGCGAGAACATTGTGGATCAGGACCTGCACATGCTGGGCTTTGTGCTGCAAAGCGGACGTGCCCTGGTGCTGGCCATCAACAAGTGGGATGGCATGAGTGATTACGAGCGCGAGATGGTGAAGAAGGAAATGGATCGCCGTCTCGATTTCGTGCCGTGGGCGCGCGTGCACCTGATTTCTGCCAAGCACGGTACGGGAGTGGGCGATCTCTACCCCTCCATCGAGCGTGCCTATGCCTCTGCCACCATCAAGGTTCCTACCAACCGTCTTACCCAGATTCTGGAAGGCGCGATTGAGCAGCATCAGCCACCGCTGGTGAGCGGACGTCGCATCAAGCTGCGCTATGCCCACATGGGCGGGCAGAATCCGCCGATCATAGTGATTCACGGCAACCAGACGGCGGAGGTGCCGCATACCTACAAGCGCTACCTCGAAAATATCTTCCGCAAGGTGCTGAAGATTGAAGGTACGCCGATCGCCATTGAGTTTAAGACGGGTGACAACCCGTTCAAGGATAAACAGAACGTGTTGACGCCACAGCAGCTTGAAAATCGCCGGCGCTATGTGCAATCTCACAAGAAAAGAGAAAAGCGCTAACGCCTTGCCGGCAAGATCACCCCGGGCGAGGCGACCAGTGTCATTGTCGTGCACCGGGATGTGCTGTATCGCAAGGGGTCATCATGTTTTACCGCTTCATTCTGCCCGGCGTATTGGGTTTGCTTCAGGTTTGCCTGGCTTTCGCATCTGATGATGCCATCCCGTCCTTTGCGGGCGACGAGAACCTCCCCTCCATACTTTCCGCCACGCGGCTGCAACAGTCGCTGTTCGAGGTGCCGGCGGCAGTGACCGTGATTGATCGCCAGATGATCGAGCAGAGCGGGATGCGCGAGATTCCCGAGTTGCTGCGTCTGGTGCCCGGCATGGTGGTGGGCTATGAAAGCGGTTCCGAGGCTTTTGTCAGCTTTCATGGCACCTCGGCGGATCTTGCCCGGCGCATGCAGGTGCTGATTGATGGCCGCTCCATCTACCAGCCCTTGCTGGCATCGGTGGACTGGGTCGGACTGCCCGTGGAGCTGGCCGATATCGAGCGCATCGAAGTCATCCGCGGCCCCAACTCCGCCGCTTATGGCGCCAACAGTTTCTTTGCCGTGGTCAATATCATCACCCGCCATCCTGCCGACGTGGACCGCGCCCGTGTCTCCTATACCCGGGGTGAAGACGGTGTGGAGGATTTCATGGCGCGTATCGCCCAGCGCAGCGGTCCGGTGGACTGGCGCCTGTCGGTGAGCGGACGCAATGACGATGGTTTCCAGGAAAACCGGCGCAAGAACAATGGGCCGTTCACCGACAGCAAGGACGTGGATTCACTGCATGGTCGTGGCGTATGGACGGTGAATCCGGAGGCCAGCCTGGATGTGTCCTTCGGGCTGGCGCGCATGACGGCCGAGCAGCAGTACCGTGCGAATTACTTCACCAGCACGCCTGTGGCCGATCAGGAAAACAGCTACCTGAGCCTGGCCTGGGATCAGGATCTCGGGCCCAGTAATCATCTGCGCGTACAGGCCAGCGATTCACGCTTCAAGCGCGATGAGCCGTGGAGCGTGAGTGTGGAGCGTATCGCCTTTAATCCGGCGCTGGGCTCACTCTACAAGCAGAACCGGGCATGTGCGCTGGGACTGCTTGCGGGAAACACTAGCGCCTGCACGGCAGCGGATATGCCGCTGATCAGTTCCGTGACCACCGCGATTGGCAATGATCCGGCCTTGCTGGGCAAGGCCGATTTTCTCTCCGGACTGGATTCACATGAAGAGCGCAGGCAAGTCGATGTGCAGGACACCTGGATAGTGACGCCTGATTTTCGCACCGTGTTCGGCCTTACCTATGATGATTCGCAGGTGGACTCGCTGGTTTATCTCAAGGGGCATGGCGAAAATACGGTGTGGCGGGCGTTTGTTCACGGCGAGTGGCGCTTTGCACCACAGTGGCTGCTGAATGTGGGCGGCAATCAGGAGAATGACGCGGGTGCCGGCGATTATTTCTCGCCCCGCGCCGCCCTTAACTGGCAGTTCGCGGATAATCAGGTGCTGCGCGCCGTGTACTCAACGGCGGTACGAACACCGGATATTCTGGAGAACCAGGCGGACTGGAGTTACATCGCTGTGGCCATACATCCCGCGGATAACCAGTATGCAGGCACCTTCTTCCAGTCCGGCCAGGCTAACGGCACGGCGCCCACTGAAAAGATTGCCTCGCGTGAGCTGGGCTACTACGGGCGTTTTGATGCCGTGAGGCTGGCGCTGGATGTCCGGTGGTTTTACGACCTTATGGCGCTGAGCGAGCACCATCTCGCCATCGAGGGGAGTCAGGGTTTCATCATTCGTCCCACGGAAGATTTCCGGCAGCAGGGCGTCGAGGTCGGTCTGGACTGGCGGCCCCTGCCCAGCCAGCGCTTCCAGCTCAACTATGCTTACCTCGACATGAACGGCCGCTGGGACAACGACAACACCAGCTTTGTGCCGCAACACTCCGGTAGTGCCGCCTGGTGGCAGGACTACAGCAATGGCTGGCAATTCGGCACAACCTATGCGTTTTATAACGACCTGCGTGCAAACCAGTTCTATTTTGACCGTCTGGAGCTGCGTCTGGCCAAAAAACTGAACCTGCCACGCCACCAGCAACTCGAGCTTGCCGCCGTTACGCAGCTGCGCCTGAGCGATGATCCGGAGCTGCGCAGCGAGAACGGGGGGAGTCGTCATCGCGGCTGGTTCAGCCTCAACTGGCGCTACTGAACACGATCAACCATACAAGGACGATGCATGTCACAGGCCGTGAAGCCAGCCTTGCCCTTCCCCCTTCGCAGGGTGCCGGGGTTGTGGCTGTTGCTGGCCAGCCTGCTCTGTGTTTCGTCCGTGCAGGCGCTGACGGTGCAGGTGCTGGGAGCCGCCGCCGGTAGCGAGAGTTTTGTGACGGCGCTGGCAGCACGGCTCGGTGAGCCCTTCCGGGTTGTCACGGACGCCACTGCCGAGGCCGACATGGTGGTGGCGCTGCATGCGGGCGTACTGCCCGCCGCTCGCGCAGTGAAAAAGCCCCTGTTGCTGCTGTTGCCAGCTGCCGCCAGCGCTGAGCTGCGTGACGGTGAAACGGCGGTTTACTGGGCGCCGTCCCTGACGGACCAGCTGCGGCTGGCCCGGACAATCATGCCGGGTTTGCGCCGTGTGGGACTGCTGGCGGGGGCTCAGGATATGGCCCGGGTCCAGGCCCTGCGTGCGGCAGCCACGTCACCGCGTACCGAGCTGGTCGTGCGGCAAGTGGAAGCGGGTCTGCTCGTGCGTCAGGTAGCCGAGCTGGCGGCGTTGACGGATGTACTGCTGGCTCCCGTGAACAGTGACCTCTTTAATCATGACAGCCTGAAGGCGGTGCTGTTGGCGGCGTATCGACAGAACCGTGTGTTTATAGGCCCCAGTCCGGCCTACGTGCGTGCCGGCGCCCTCGCCAGTCTCTACGCCACCCCGGAAACCCTGGCGGCAGATGTGGCCGAAGCCATCCGCGAGCATCAGCGCCATGGCCACTGGCCACCGCCCTCGCTGGTCAGCCGTTTTGACGTCATTACCAATCCCCAGGTGGCACGCGCCCTGGGGCTCAGCCTGCCCGATGCCGCTTCCCTGACCCGGCTGCTGCAGTCCGAGGAGGCCGTCTCATGGCCCTGATGCGGAACTGGAGCCTGCGCCATCGCGCACTTTTCCTGGGGGTTGCTCCGGCACTTTTCATGCTGGTGTTGCTGCTCGGTTACCTCTTGCAGGCACGCCTGACCGATACCGAGCGCGAGCTCGCGGGAAATGGTGAACTGATGGCGCGGCAGCTCGCGGCCAGTGCTGATTACGCGGTGATTTCCGGCAATGCCGACAGTTTGCGTGGCCAGGTTGATGCCCTTGTGCACCAGCCTGGCGTGGTGCAGGTGCGCGTACTGGGAGCCGGCAATACGGTGCTATTGCAGCAGCGTTCTGCGCAGTTTCAGCCACAGCTGGCGGTGCGCCGCTTCAGCAGCGACATTCGGCCAGCCCAGCTGGGCACGGCCGCCGAAGACTGGCTGGCGCCGGCAAGGGTGGCGCCGCCTCTGCTGGGGCGAGTGGAAATCAGTATCAGCCGGGAGCTGGCGCTGGCGCGTGAGCACGAGATTCTCATGACCGGCCTTGTGCTGGGCACGCTGGCACTCGTTATCAGCGTGCTGCTGGCAAACCGGATGTCCGGGCTGCTGCGACGCCCGCTTGAGGCGGTGGCCAGCCAGGTTGAGCAACTCGAGAAACGGCAGTTTGATGCGCGTGTCGAGGTGAATGATGGTGGCGAGATCGGTGCTCTGGGGCAGCGTCTCAATAATCTTGCCGCCACCCTGGATGACGCACGCCGGGCACAGACGCGTTATACGCAAGAACTGGTCGTGGCGCGGGCACAGGCCGACCGCGCCAACCGCGCCAAGAGCCAGTTCCTTTCCGTGATGAGCCATGAGTTACGCACGCCGTTGAACGGGGTTTCCGGCATGTTGCAGTTGCTGGAAACAACGTCTCTTGACGCAGAGCAGCGTGAATACGTGCTTTATGCCGAGCAGGCCGGTGCCGACCTGCTGTCTTTGGTGGATGATATTCTTGATTTTTCCCGTCTTGAGCAGGGCAAGCTGCTGCTGGATCCGCGCCGCTTCGATCCGGTACCGATGATGGAGCGACTCGTGGCCAGTTTCCGGCCCGAGGCCGAGCGCGAGCAGCTGACGCTGACGCTGGAGCAGGAAGTGTTGCCGTCAGGCCGCCTGCTGGTGGCGGATACCTTGCGCCTGCACCAGATCCTGTTCCAGTTGATCGACAATGCCATCAAGTTCACTCCTGCGGGCAGTGTGACAGTGAACGTGCTGTATACGGAGCGGCCCGATCAGCAACTGCTGTTTACCTGTGAAGTCTCCGATACCGGTATTGGCATTGCGCCGGATTTACGCAAACACATTTTTGAGCCTTTTGTGCAGTGCGAGTCCCTGCCCAGCCGGCGCTTCGGTGGCAGCGGTCTGGGTCTGGCCATTGCCCGTCGTCTCACTGACCTGATGCAGGGAAGTCTGACCGTCGACAGTGAGCCTGGCGCCGGCTCCTGTTTCAGGTTTGAAATACTGTTGCCCTGGCAGGAGGAGATGTCGCGGCAAAAACCGGAGGAGGTGCAGCCGCCGGTCGCCCGCACCCGGATACTGGTCGTTGAGGACAATCCCGTGAACCAGATGGTGGCGGAAGGCATGCTGCGTCATCTGGGCTATCAGGTGGATATCGCCAGCGATGGAGAGGCTGCCTTGCAGCGGCTGGAGCAGGCAGCAGGCGGTTATGATCTTGTGCTGATGGATTGCCAGATGCCCGGTATGGATGGTTTTGAGGCTACCCGCCAGTGGCGCGCGCGTGAAACCGGTCGCCGCCTGCCGGTTGTCGCGCTGACGGCGCATGCCCTTGAAGGCACAGTGGAGGCGTGTCTGGCAGCGGGAATGGATGCGGTGCTGACCAAACCCTTCCGGCGCCAGGAGCTGGCCGATATGCTGCGGCAATGGCTGGCGCCGGATAAGCTGGTGCGGGAGTGGGAGAAGCCCCCCCTCAACTGATATGCTCGCGTTTCTCGTGCGTCCGGCGGGCATCGTGCTCAGTAGCGATGAGGCTCCCGCCACCCTATAAACATAAGAAGTATGCAATTCGTCATGATTGATTCCCTTTTTGAATTCTGGGCGCATTTGCGCGCATTGCCCAATTTCTGGGGCTTTGTCACCATTCCCGTGGTGGCCGCCGTGGTGACCTGGGCGCATGTCTGGCTCGCCATGAAGATGGTTTTCTACCCGATCGAGTTTGTCGGCTTCATGAAGCCGTGGCTGGGCTGGCAGGGGATTGTGCCGCGCAAGGCCGGCAAGATGGCCGGCATCGTGGTCGACAACACGCTCGCCAAGCTGGGCTCCCTGTCGGAAATTTTCCGGGAAATGGATCCGGAGAAAATTGCGCGGCATGTCAGTGAAGGCTTGATGGAGCGCATCGAGGACATGGTCGACGAGATCATGAACGACAAGAACCGCGTGTTCTGGGAAAACCTCCCGGTCAGTTTCAAGAAGCGCGTGTATGCCCGCGTGCGCCGCCAGACGCCGATCCTCATGGAAGGCCTGGTGCGCGATCTTGGCGAAAACATTGAAGACCTGATCGATCTCAAGGCCATGGTCGTGCGCCAGATGGAAGGCGATCGTGCGCTGGTCGTGCGCGTGTTTCAGGAAGTGGGCAGCCCGGAAGTCAATTTCATTGTCGCCTCCAGTTTCTGGATCGGCTTTACGCTGGGTCTGGTGCAGATGGTGGTGTGGTATTTCTTTCCGTGGCACTGGGGCTTGCCGCTCTATGGCGCCGTGCTGGGCTACGCCACCAACTGGCTGGCACTGGCCATGGTGTTCCGTCCGCTCAATCCCGTGAAGATCGGTCCGTGGCGCATGCAGGGACTGTTTCTCAAGCGGCAGCCGGAAATTTCCGACAAGTTTGCCGAGCTCGCCACGCAGGAAATGGTCTCGCTCAAGCATCTGGTCAATGAAATGCTTACGGGGACTTACTCCGAGCGTACCCGTGCGCTGGTGCGTCGCCATATCAGCCCGCTGCTCGAAGGCGGTGTGATCCGCACCGCCATCCAGCTCACCGTGGGCCCCACCGGCTATGCCTCGCTCAAGCGCACCATCGTGGAAAAAGCCGCGTTGTTGTCACTGGCGCCGCTGTCCAATCCGCAGTTCAACAAGGATCGCGCCAAGGTTATTGCGTCGATTTTTGCGACGCGCATGAGGGCAATGAGCTCCAAGGAATTCCAGGACCTGTTGCGCCCGGCCTTCCAGGAAGACGAGTGGATTGTGATTGCCATGGGCGCCGTGCTCGGCTTTGTCTGCGGCTGGCTGCAGCTGATGTCGGGCTTTGAGCACTGATGCAGGGTTTTGCCTTTGCATGAAAAAGCCCGGACTTTGCTCCGGGCTTTTTTATGGGTAAAGCAGCTTGCTGCATGGGGCGGCGCCGGTGCAATGACGTGCTGAGCGGCCGGCCAGTAAAACCGTTCTCGCGGAAAGCAGCAGGGGCTGGCGATAAAAGACAGGCCTGGCAAGAAGCCGGTTTTATAAATCTTCAACGTTGGCCGGGCATACTTTCCAGGAAACGGGCCCGGTCGCGACGGTAGCCCCTGCCAGGTAAACACCCGCGTCAACCTGCTGGAAAACCTGCACTCCGTATCCGGGATCGATCAGCCGTGCCGGTTCCGCAGAAACATCAAACGCCAGCCGCGAGAGATTGTTGGCCAGCCCTTCATGGAGGGCTTTTACCGAGGCCTCCTTCAGGGTCCACAGCCTGAAAAAGTGGTGCTCACGGGAGGCGGCATCGCATTGCGCCAGCCACGCGTTTTCAGCAGCGGAAAAATAGCGTCGGGCAATTTTTTCAAAAGGAACCGGGCGCTGCACTTCAATGTCCACACCACAGTCAGCCCGGGCCACCATCACGGCAACCAGGCCGGCGGCATGACTCAGGCTGAACTGCCAGGGGCTGTCACTGGCCAGGGCAAGGCGGCCATTTTCGCGGCGGGAAAAAACGATCGTGCTTTTGGCGACGTCGAGTTTCGGCGCCAGTATGTGGCGCAGGAGGGTGCGCGACAGGATGAAACTGCGTTGCCGCTGCGGGTGCTGGAAACCGGCGAGTGTGGCTTGCTCGGCAGCATCAAGTGCAGAGGCAAAATCATCCAGCGCAGATGCCGGGTCATCCCTGAGCCAGATGATCTCAGCGCTGCTCATGATGATGGCTCACGGCTTGCTGACAGGTTTGCTGGCGGCGGGCAAAACGAGCAGCGGATCTATGCGCGCATTATTCAGGCTCACCGTCCAGTGCAGGTGTGGGCCGGTGGCACGACCGGTATGGCCAACGCGACCAATGATGTCGCCCTGCCTGACCCTGTCACCGGCTTTGGCCGTGATTTTGCTCAGATGACAGAGCATGGAAATGAGGCCATGGCCGTGATCAATCATTACCGTGCGGCCATTGAAAAAATAATCGCCGGTTTGCACTACCACGCCGCTGGCCGGGGCAATAACCGCCTGGCCTTCCGGAGCCGGAATATCCATGCCCAGATGCGGGGCTCGTGCCTCGTCATTGAAAAAACGCTTCAGTCCGAACGTTTCAGTCAGCTCGCCGCGAGTGGGCGTAACAAAGCCGGGCCAGCCCGCACCGTTTTCTGAGAAGGTCTTGTAGATGGCTTGCTGCTCTTTGGCTTCACGCGCATAGCGCGCCAGCTCTTCGGGGCCTGGATTGATGTGCTTGTCCCCGGCCGGCAGGGTGATGTGCTGCTCGGTGTATTGCTTTGTGCCAATGCTGAAATCCAGCGTCTGCTTTTCCTTGCTGCCATCAATGACCACTTGCGCGGGGCCGGGCTCGGCGTTGAGCGGAATGCCGAGAATCAGCCGGCGCTCACCCTTGCTGTCCTTGTCGATGAAAACCGGGTCTTCACCAAAACGGGCGGTGACGGTTTCCGGCAGCCCGGCCGGCAGCGGCAGGATGACAATGCCACCGGGTACCGCCGATTGCTGTGGCAAGGCAAAAGCGCTGCCGCAGGACAGCGCCATCATGAGTGCAGCAAGACAACGCATCAGGTTTTCTCCGTGGCGGTAACCGTGCGCGTGACGCTGGCGGCAAGGATGCCGTCGCTGAGGCGAACGCGGATATTGTCGCCCGGTTTTACGGCGGCGACCGAGCGCAGGATGCTGCCTCCGGTTTCCACGACAGCGTAGCCGCGCGCGAGAATGGCCAGCGGGCTGGCCAGTTGGGCGCGCTCGGCCAGGTGTTGCAGCTGTGTTTGCTGCTCGCGTATTTGCTGGCTCATGGCACGCCCCAGACGCAGGTCCAGGGCAGCAATGCGTTGTTGCAGGGCCGGCAGTTGTTGTCCTGGTTGCCTGCCGCGCAGGCGGGCCACCAGATTTTGCCACTTTACCAGACGCTCACGCAGGATGTGCTGCTGTGCCCGCTGCAGTCTTGATTCAAGGTCATCGAGTTTTTGAGCCAGATCCTGCAGGCGTTGTCCAGGGTGACGCAGGCGCATGCGCAGGTGCACGACTTGCTGGGTAAGGCGTGCCAGCCGTGTACGCAGCGCGCGTACCAGCAGGATTTCAAAACCTTCAAAACTGTCGAGCAGGTCTTCGCCATCCGGGCTGAGCAATTCGGCGGCAGCAGAGGGAGTCGGAGCACGCAGGTCCGCAACAAAATCGGCAATGGTGAAATCGGTTTCATGGCCGACTCCGCTGACGACGACCAGGCGGCTGCCGGCAATGGCTCGCGCCACGATTTCCTCATTGAAGGCCCACAGGTCTTCCAGCGAGCCACCGCCGCGGGCGAGAAGGATGACATCAAAATCTTTCTGGGCATTAGCCAGCGCAATGGCGCGCACAATGGCCGGCGCGGCTTCCCGTCCCTGCACCGGTACCGGAATGACGGTAACCGGAAGGCCGGGAAAGCGTCGTCCCAGTACGGAAATGATGTCGCGCACGGCGGCACCGGTAGCCGAGGTGATGACGGCGATGTGCTGGGGTGTGCCTGGCAGCGGACGTTTGCGTGCCGCCTCGAACAGGCCTTCCGCCTGCAGACGCAAACGCAATTCATCATAGGCGCGACGCAGGGCGCCAAGTCCGGCTTCCTCGATGTGCTCCACAATCAGCTGATAATCCCCCCGCGGCGCGTACAGGCTGATGCGTGCTTTCAGCAGCACTTGCTGGCCGTTTTTCGGGGTGAATTTCAGGAAGCGGTTATTGCCACGAAACATGGCGGCACGAATCTGTGCGCCGGCATCTTTCAGGGTGAAATAAAGATGGCCGGAGGAGGGCTGTGACAGATTGGAGATCTCGCCTTCCACCCAGAGGTTGACGAAGCTGTTTTCCAGCAGGTCGCGTACCTGCTCGTTCAGCAGGCTGACGCTCAGAATATGGCGGGTGAGGGTCATGAAATGGCTCGGCCGGGGAGTGTCCGCATTCTAGCGACATCCGTAATTTTCGATACTGTTGATGTTGACGTGCGATATTCTTGGCAGCGCTCATGTGAGCAGCAGAAAAATGCAAGGGAAGGGGTGATGCGAATTCTGGTGTTGTTACTGGTACTGGCGGGCGCCGCGTTTGCGGGCTGGCACTACAAGGGCCGTATGCTGGCGTGGATCAATCCGCCCCCTTCGGCCGATCATCCCGCTGAACAGCCGGATGTACTGTATTCATGGGTCGACAAGGCCGGCGTGACGCATTATGAGCAGGATGCCGGCAAGGGCACGCGCATCATCTACGATGGCAGCCGTATTACCCGCATGGAGCCGGTGCCGCCCGAAGTGATCGCCAGGGCCGAGGCGGCGGCGGAAGCGGCAAAGCCCAAAGGCAGCCAGACGCTGCATGAGTTGCGCAATGACCTGCAGCGCAAGCAGCCGGTGCCGCAGGGGCAGGGCGGCGATCTGTGATGCGGACCCGGTTGGCTTGAGAGTCAGTATTTTTTGTCGCGTGCCGGCTGGGCAGGCGATCTTTGGGGTTCCGGTTTATGCGTATGCTCTCCCTTCTCGTGACACTCCTGATCGTGGCTTACATGGTCTATGCCCAGCTGGGGGGCGGTAAGGCGCCTGCCGCGCAGGCGCCTTACCAGCGTGCTGAGGCCAGGGCGGCGGCGGTCGATGGTCAGGTTCAGGACCAGTTTGCGCAGCAGGCGGAAGCGCTTTCACATATGGAGAACGGTGAGGCCGCCGCCCACTGATGCCGAAAATGGCCTCTGCGGGCGCGAACGCATGCCCTTGAATTAATCCCGGCTTCCATGCCTCTCGGGTTCAACCCGGGAGGGCTTTCCTCTATAATCGCGCCCTTCCTTTTTTTGGCCCGCCAGGGTGTCCCCCATGCTTGATATCGTTCAGGAAGCACTCACCTTTGATGATGTTCTCCTGCTGCCGGCCTATTCCGAGGTTCTGCCCAAGGACGTCAGCCTGAAAACCAGCCTGACACGCAGCATCGCACTGAATATTCCCCTGATGTCCGCTGCCATGGATACCGTCACCGAGGCACGGATGGCGATTGCCATTGCCCAGGAAGGCGGTATCGGCATCCTGCACAAGAACATGGATATCGCCGCCCAGGCCGCCGAAGTGCGCCGGGTGAAGAAGTATGAGGCGGGCATGGTCAAGGACCCGATTACGGTCGGTCCGGACACCACCGTGGGGGCGCTTATCGAGCTGACCCGTGCCAATCGCATCTCCGGCGTGCCGGTGGTGGTAGGCAATGACCTGGTCGGCATCGTCACCAGTCGTGACCTGCGTTTTGAAACCAATCTGGCCCAGCCGGTGTCCAACATCATGACGCCGAAATCGGCACTGGTGACGGTGAAGGAAGGCGAGAGCCATGAGCGCATCAAGGAGCTGCTGCATAAGCACCGCATCGAAAAAGTGCTGGTCGTGGATGACAACTTCCAGCTCAAGGGCCTGATTACCGTCAACGATTTCCGCAAGGCCGAGCTTTATCCCAATGCCTGCAAGGATGCCCAGGGCAGCCTGCGTGTTGGTGCGGCGGTGGGGACGGGCGCGGAAACGACGGCTCGTGTCGAGGCGCTGATTGAAGCCGGGGTGGACGTGCTGGTGGTGGATACCGCCCATGGCCACAGTCGTGGCGTGATTGATCGCGTCGCCTGGATCAAGAAGACCTATCCGCATATGCAGGTGATTGGCGGCAACATCGCCACCGCCGATGCGGCCCTCGCGCTGCTCGACGCCGGTGCCGATGCCGTGAAAGTGGGCATTGGCCCCGGTTCCATCTGCACCACGCGTATTGTCGCCGGTATCGGTGTGCCGCAGATTTCGGCCATCGACAACGTCGCCAGGGCCCTCAAGGGCCGCATTCCGATTATTGCCGACGGCGGCATCCGTTTCTCGGGTGACATTGCCAAGGCAATTGCGGCCGGTGCCAATGTCATCATGGTGGGTTCCCTGCTGGCAGGTACGGAAGAAGCGCCCGGTGAGGTCGAGCTTTTCCAGGGCCGTTATTACAAGGCTTATCGCGGCATGGGCTCGCTGGGCGCCATGTCGGGCAGCACAGGGTCGTCGGATCGTTATTTCCAGGATGCCGCCGCCGGTGTGGAAAAGCTGGTGCCGGAAGGCATCGAAGGCCGTGTGCCCTACAAGGGCCCCATGAGCGGCATCGTGCACCAGCTGGTGGGTGGCCTGCGCTCTTCCATGGGCTATACCGGTTCGCCGGATATCGAAACCATGCGCACGCGCCCGAAGTTCGTGAAGATCACGTCGGCCGGGATGAAGGAATCGCATGTGCATGATGTGACCATCACCAAGGAAGCGCCCAACTACCGTATCGGCTGAGTTGAGGCCGCCATCATGACGTGATGGCGGCCTCAGGGGATCGCGGGTTTTTATCAAACGGGGCTTTAAGCCCCGCTTCTCATTCAAGAGAGCACCATGACGCAAGACATCCATGCCCACCGCATCCTGATTCTGGATTTCGGTTCCCAGTACTCGCAGCTGATTGCCCGCCGGGTGCGTGAAATCGGCGTGTATTGCGAGCTGCGTGCGTTCGACATGACGGACGAGGAAATCCGCGCCTTTAATCCGCGCGGCATCATTCTCTCCGGCGGTCCGGAAACCGTGACGATGGAAAATACCCCGCGTGCACCGGAGGCCGTGTTCTCGCTCGGTGTGCCGGTCTTCGGTATTTGTTACGGCATGCAGACCATGGCGCAGCAGCTGGGTGGTCGTGTCGAGTCGTCGGATCTGCGCGAGTTCGGTTATGCCGAAGTGGCCTTGTCAGAAAAGTCTTCGCTCTTCAACGGCATTGAAGACCGTGTTGATAACGACGGCCGCACCATTCTCGATGTCTGGATGAGCCATGGTGACAAGGTTACGGTCATTCCCCCGGGCTTCACGGTGAGCGCGGCAACACCGAGCTGTCCGGTGGCGGCGATGAGCTGGGAGGAAAAGAAATTCTACGGAGTGCAGTTTCATCCCGAGGTGACGCATACGCATCAGGGCGGTCGTTTGCTCGAGCGTTTTATCCTCGATATATGCGGCTGTGCGGCACTGTGGACGTCGGCCAATATTGTCGACGACAGCATTCGAAAAATCCGCGCCCAGGTGGGCGAGGACAAGGTGCTGCTTGGTCTTTCCGGAGGTGTCGACTCTTCCGTGGTGGCGGCGCTCCTGCACAAGGCGATTGGCGACAAGCTGACCTGCGTATTTGTTGATAATGGTTTGCTGCGCAAGAACGAAGGCGATCAGGTCATGGCCATGTTTGCCAAAAACATGGGCGTCAACGTGATTCGTGCCGATGCCGTTGATGAATTTCTCGGTGCGCTTGCCGGCGTGAATGATCCGGAAGCCAAGCGGAAAATTATCGGTAAAACCTTTATTGACGTGTTTGATCGCGAAGCCACCACGCTGAAGGGTATCAAGTGGCTGGCGCAGGGCACGATTTACCCGGATGTCATCGAGTCTGCTGCCAGCAAGACCGGCAAGGCGCATGTGATCAAGTCGCATCACAATGTCGGTGGCCTGCCGGAAGACATGCAGTTCAAGCTGGTGGAGCCGCTGCGTGAGCTGTTCAAGGATGAAGTGCGCAAACTCGGCCTCGAGCTCGGGCTGCCGTATGACATGGTTTATCGTCATCCCTTCCCGGGCCCGGGTCTGGGTGTGCGCATCCTTGGTGAAGTGAAAAAGGAATACGCCGACATCCTGCGTGAGGCTGATGCGATTTTCCTGGAGGAACTGCATCGCGCCGACTGGTACCACAAGACCTCGCAGGCCTTCGCCGTGTTCCTGCCGGTGAAATCCGTGGGTGTGGTCGGTGATGGTCGTCGCTACGAATGGGTGATTGCCCTGCGTGCGGTGGAAACCATCGATTTCATGACGGCACGCTGGGCGCATCTGCCCTACGAGCTGCTGGAAAAAGTCAGCAACCGCATCATCAATGAAATCTCCGGCGTATCGCGCGTGGCCTATGACGTATCAAGCAAGCCGCCTGCGACGATTGAGTGGGAGTAGGTTTTTCTGCCGTACGGCCAATGACCGTGGGAGCCTGCCATGAGTGCGCATGAAAAAATCCGGAATGCCGAGGCTGCGGTACTCGAGCTCAGCATGTTTTTTGTGCGCCACTCCCTGCCGCACTGGCCTGCACAAATGGCGCCGGTATTGCAGGCCTTGCGTGCCAGTGACGGCACGCGCGCACTGGAGGTCTGGGGGCGTATGGCGCTTCTTGGCGAGTACGGCCTCATGCAGACCCGGATCAGCCATGATGGCGGTTATCGCGTGCCGGACATGAATGCCGAACAGCAGCATTTTGAGCGTCTGCTGCAGCAGACGCTGGATACCATGAATAACCTGCGTTTTTATCTGCGTTCCGGCGTCAATAAATCCCTGGTCGATATCCACCCCGACACCGCCCTGTAATGCCAGTCCTTATGCCCCCTGTTTTCACGCCGCAGGATCACGCCTTCATGCAGCGTGCACTCATGCTCGCGCGTGAAGGCGAAGTACTGGGTGAAGTGCCGGTGGGTGCGGTGGTCGTGGTCAATGACGTGATTATCGGTGAAGGCTTCAATCAGCCCATCAGCAGCCATGATCCTACGGCTCATGCCGAGGTAGTGGCCCTGCGCGCTGCCGCCGGAAAAACAGGAAATTACCGTCTCGAGAACGCGACTCTCTATGTCACGCTTGAGCCCTGCACCATGTGTGTGGGGGCGCTGGTGCATGCGCGTATTGCCCGTGTCGTTTTTGCCGCCGCCGAGCCCAAGGCGGGCTCTCTGGTCAGTGCCCGCCGGCAGCTGGAAAACGGATATTACAATCATGTCTTTGTCTTTGCGGGCGGACTGCTGGCCGATGAGGCGGGCATGATGCTGTCGGATTTTTTCCGGCGCCGTCGCGCCGCACAAAAAAGCGGAATCAACAGGAGCGAGAGCGATGAGTGAACGCGTACGTCTGGAAGTCCGCGATGCGGTGGCCTATGTCACCATGGTGCGCATGGAAAAATACAATGCGCTCGATTGGGAAATGCTGACGGCGCTGGTGGCAGCCGCCAGAAAAATCGGCCGCGACAAAGCCGTACGGGCGGTGATTTTGCAGGGAGACGGCAAGGCTTTCTGCAGTGGCCTCGATTTTCCTTCGTTTACCAAAAGGCCGACGCTCATGGTGCGCGGCTTTCTCAAGCTCGGCATCGGGAGCACCAATCTGTTCCAGGAAGTCGCCTGGTGCTGGCGCCGCCTGCCGGTGCCGGTGATTGCCGTGCTGCATGGCTATTGCTACGGCGGTGGCGTGCAGATTGCGCTGGGTGCCGATTTCCGCTTCACCACGCCGGACTGCGAGTTCTCCATTCTGGAAGCCAAATGGGGGCTGGTGCCGGACATGACGGGCACCGTCTCGTTGCGCGAATTGCTGCCTATGGATCAGGCCAAGCTGCTGACCATGACCGGCCGCATGTTCACGGGCGCCGAAGCGCTGGCCCTTAATCTGGTGACGGGTGTGAGTGCTGATCCGCTGGCCGAGGCGGAAAGGGTGGCGGCCGAGATCAAGACGCGCTCTCCGGACAGCGTGGCGTCTACCAAGCAGTTGTTTCAGGAAACCTGGCTGGCGAGTGTGCGTCGAGCCTTTTCTCGCGAACGCCGGATCCAGCTCGGGCTGTTGCTGGGAAAGAACCAGAAGATTGCCGTGCAGGCGAACTACAAAAAAGAAAGGCCCTTGTTCCTGTCGCGACGTTGATGCCTCTCAGGCTTTGCGGAATATGACAAAGTAGCTGTAAGGCATGAAGCCGGAATCCTTCTCCAGCCACGATAGCAGCCAGGAGCCAATGTTGTTGGCAACGATGCCCGCCGCAAGGAACGGCAGCATCAACATGAAAGGACTGCGGTTTCGCAACAGGGTGAGCGCGAGATGGCCAAGCGCAAGGTTGCGCAGCAATCCTGATGTTTCAGCGGGCGTTCCGCGCGGGTAGATGACCTCAGGCTTCAGTCCATGGCGACTACCGAGCTCGTTCAGCCCGTGAATGGTCAGGCGCCAGAAGTCCCGCGGTTCATCATGCAGCGGGTACAGGAAGGGGACCTGTAACAACAGTTTTCCATTCGCACGCAAGACCCGGTGTATTTCCGACATGACAGTGTCCGGGTTTTCCAGATGCTCCATGACATCCAGCAGCAGAACCACATCTGCCGAGTCCGCATCCAGAGGCAACTGCAGCGCGCTTCCGAAAATATCGGGCTGGGTCCGGTACCAGCCGGTAGCCGTCTGGTAATAGTCGAGCCCGATATAACTGACATCCTTATGCAGATGTTTCCGGGGCCACTGCGTAGCGCATCCGATATCAAGCACCAGTGCCCCGGGGGAGATTTTCCCCAGTGCCTCGAGAAGGTGATGCCCGCCTGTTGATGTAAGCCATTGTGGATGCAGCGGAGTGTGCAGCAGGGGCTGCAGATAGCGTTTTATTGCTGCGCTTTTTTTCATGAAGGGTCTCGGCTCATTTCGAATGACGGTGCGTCAGGTGCTGGGCAATAAAGCGGTCCAGGGCATTGGCAAAGGCGGTGCAATCCTGCGGACTGAAGGTGGCGGGGCCGCCGGTTTGTACACCATTGGCGCGCAGCTCTTCCATCAGGTTGCGCATGCTGAGGCGTTGTTTGATGTTTTCCGTGGTGTAGAAGGTGCCCCGGGGATTCAGTGCAAAGGCACCTTTCTCCACGACCTTGGCGGCCAGCGGAATATCCGCCGTGATGGCGAGGTCGCCGGGCTGGATCAACTCCACGATGCGATCATCCGCCACATCAAAGCCGGCCGGCACCTGGATGGATTTCAGCCAGGGCACATTACCGACCGGAATATACTGATTGGCCACGAGCGTGCAGAGAATCTGTTTGCGTTCGGCGGCCCGCAACAGGATGTCCTTGATGACCCTGGGGCAGGCGTCGGCATCAATCCACAACTGGATCTGGCGCACTGCTTCAGCCGGCATCGGGATGCTTCCGGGATGGGTACAACAATGCCGCAGTCGCCATGGGAGCTGTCTCTGAAAATAGCGGGGTGCCGAACAGGTCGCGGGAATTATGCGTGAGGCTGTCTGCGGGCTGAAGTTTTTTCACGAGGGCCGGAGCGTGGCCCATAAAAAAGCCCCGGTATACGGGGCTTTTTTATGGGCCACTTTTAATGAGCGGTGGCGCTTGAGCTGCTGTTCATGGCAACACGCTGTTCATTGCTGGCCGAGGTGGCGAGCAGGAGGGCGTCGTAGTAGCGCCTTACCTGTTGCACATAGGCCAGGGCCTGACCGACCGGAATCGTGCGGCCATGAGTACGGGCCTGCTGCGCCAGGGTGCGCAGGTGGCGGCTGACCACCGGCCACTTGTTGCCATCATCACCGGCCTTGAAAGCCAGTGCACGGGCTCGGTCGATATGGGTCGGGCCCATATTGTAGGCGGCCAGTGCCATCCAGGTGCGATCAGGCTCCTGAACCGTGTCGGGGAGGTTGTCGAGAATCATCTGGTAGTAGGCGGCGCCACCACGAATGCTCTGCGGCACATTGTTGCGGTCGGCAACACCCATAAAGCTGGCGGTGTCATTGGTCAGCATCATCATGCCCTGCACACCGGTCGGTGATGTCGAGACGGGCTGCCATTTGGATTCCTGATAGGCAATGGCGGCGAGCAGGCGCCAGTCCATGCCGTGCTTCACGGCATTCTTTTCAAAGAGCGCCTGGTAGCGCGGCAGCTTCTGGGCAATATCGCGCTGGAAGCTGTGCACCGAGTCGGAGTCGAAGGTGTCGCCCTGGCTGTAGAAAGCCACCAGACGATTGAGCGTGCCATCGGATTGTTTGCGTGCCAGGAAAGCCTGGGCGGCGCCAAAGAGGCTCTGGTCACGTGTTTTCAGCAGGGCCCAGGCCAGTTCGCTGTTGTCCTGCAGGTTGAGGGCTACACCGATATTCGGGAACAGGGTGCGACGGGCATCGAATTCATTGGAGTTGAGGGCGATATAGTCCAGCTCGCCATTGTCCACGCGCTCCATCAGGGCCAGCGGATCAGCATTGTCGAACTCGATGATCTGCAGGTCGGAGCGCCAGCGTGCCAGCGTTTTCAGGCGCCGGGCTTCGGTGGAGCTGGCGATCACGCCGATACGCGCACTTTCAAGACCGTCAAAGCTGGCGGGCAGGGGGCGGTCAAGGCGCTGGATCAGCTGCTCGCTGACTTCCATATAGGGGGTGGCCGTACGCAGGCGCGAGAGGCGCTGGTCATCCGAGGACAGGCCGGTAATGGCAATATCGGTGTTGTTGCTACGGATGCCGTCCAGAACGGCTTCGGTTGTACCCGCGTCGCGCAGGACGAGTTTTACGCCCAGTTCCTCGGCAAACAGGCGGGCCAGTTCATACTGGAGGCCACGTGAGCCGGCGGTGGTTTGATAGAAAGTCGTGGGGCCGCTGATGCCGGTAACAACGAGTTCGCCGCGCTCATGCACTTGCTGGAGGGCTGTCGTTTGCGGCTGCAGCTGGAAGAATCCCAGCAGCATGAGACTGAGCAGGGCGCCGCGAAAAATGATGCGGGCCTGAAGTCGTTTGGGTTGTGCGCGCTGTAGCCGCGCTTTCAGCGCATTGAAGCCGCCAGACATCCTGAGTACCTCTTTCGGTTTACCGTTTATCAACCAACGACCGCTGCATCTGCTGCATCGTTAATCGTTTTAGCGTTTACCCTTGGGGGTGTTTCGGCAGCCAGTGGGCTCACCAACACGCGTGTTACTGCCCATACGTACAGGCATGAATCGCAAGTTCGAACGGAATGTATCGACCAGTTCACACTATGTCTAGCCTTGTATTCTCAAAACTGCCTGTAATTGTCCGACAGAAATTGGGCGGCCTGACCGGCTGCGGAGCCAATCCAGTGTCCCGAAACCCGCTATTCCAGTATGATTGCGGCCTTTTCCGGCGCCCTGAAACCGGTCGTCGTCTGGCTTGCCATTCAGCGGCTGCTGGTCGCCGGTCACCTTCAAATCCGCCCCACCCGAGAGACCGACATGCTCATCCTGCCTGGTTCCCTGGCGCTTTCTGCTTTCCGACAGACCCGTTTGTTGCGGGAACTGCAAATCCTTGTGCCAGCCGTGACGGCGGTGCACGCACGGTTTCTGCATTTGCTAGAGACAGAAAGCGGCGGCGGGAGTGCCGGCGAGCTGGGTGCCGAGGCAAAGGGCCGGCTGGAATCCCTGCTGGATTACGGCGATGCCTTTACGGCGCGTGAAAGCGGCGAGTTGTTTCTGGTGGTACCGCGACCCGGCACGATTTCTCCCTGGTCTTCGAAGGCGACGGACATCGCGCATAACTGCGGTTTGAGTCAGGTTCGACGTATTGAGCGGGCCACAGCCTTCTATATAGAAGGTGGTCCGTTTTCTGCCGAAGGCAGAAGCCTGCTGGCCGCCAGGCTGCACGACCGCATGACCCAGTCCGTGCTCGCTGACGTTAATGCCGCCTCGGTATTGTTCCGTGCCGAGCAGCCACGCCCGTTGTCGACGGTGGATATTCTGGGCGGTGGCAGTGCGGCGCTGGCAAAGGCCAATATCGAGCAGGGTTTTGCCTTGTCGGCAGACGAGATCGATTACCTCGTTGAAAACTTCCAGAGCCTGAAGCGCAATCCCACGGACGTGGAATTGATGATGTTTGCCCAGGCCAACTCCGAGCATTGCCGGCACAAGATCTTCAATGCCGAATGGACCATCGACGGCAAGAAGCAGGACCGTTCCCTGTTCCAGATGATCAAGAACACCTACGCCTGTGCGCCGGACAATATCCTCTCCGCCTATCATGACAATGCTGCCGTGATCAGCGGCCATCATGCCGCGCGTTTTTTCCCGACACCGGCCACACACAGTTACGGTTACAGCGAAGAAGACGTGCACATCCTGATGAAGGTGGAGACGCACAATCACCCGACCGCCATTTCTCCCTTTCCGGGCGCCTCCACTGGCTCCGGTGGTGAAATCCGTGATGAAGGTGCCACCGGTCGCGGTGGCAAGCCCAAGGCCGGGCTCACCGGCTTTACCGTTTCCAACCTGAAAATCCCTGGTTTCGTGCAGCCCTGGGAAGCCGACTACGGCAAACCCGAACGCATTGTCACGGCACTCGACATCATGATCGAGGGGCCGCTCGGTGGCGCAGCCTTCAATAATGAGTTCGGACGTCCGGCGCTCTGCGGTTATTTCCGCAGTTTTGAAATGACGGTGAACGGCCTTAACGGCGAGGAAGTCCGCGGTTATCACAAGCCCATCATGATTGCCGGTGGCTACGGCAATATCCGCGCCGGGCATGTGCAGAAAAATCCCATCCAGCCCGGAGATCACCTCATTGTGCTGGGCGGCCCGGCCATGCTGATTGGACTCGGCGGCAGCGCTGCTTCTTCGGTCGCCAGTGGCAGCAGCGCGGAAAATCTCGATTTTGCCTCGGTACAGCGTGACAACCCGGAAATGGAACGGCGCTGCCAGGAAGTGATTGATGTCTGCTGGGCCATGGGCGATGACAACCCGATTGTTTCCCTGCATGACGTCGGCGCCGGCGGCCTGTCCAACGCCATGCCCGAGCTGGTCAATGACCATGAAATGGGCGCTACCCTGAATCTGCGCGCGATTCCCAATCTTGAGCCCGGCATGCGCCCGGTGGAAGTCTGGTGCAATGAATCGCAGGAGCGCTATGTGCTCGCGGTCTCGCCTTCACGTCTGGCCGAGTTTGAAGCGATATGTGCCCGCGAGCGCTGTCTGTATGCGGTGCTGGGGACGGCCACCGAACTGCGGCAGTTGACGGTGACGGACCCGCATTTCGGCAACGATCCGGTCGACATGCCCATGCAGGTCCTGCTCGGCAAGGCGCCGCGCATGTTGCGCAGCATTGAACGCAAGACACTGACGCAGAAAGCCTTTGATGTGTCGGCGATCGATTTGCAGGAAGCGGCTTTCCGGGTGCTGCGTCTGCCTGTGGTGGCCAGCAAATCCTTTCTCATCACCATCGGCGACCGTTCGATTACCGGTCTGGTGGCGCGCGAGCAGATGGTGGGCCCCTGGCAGGTTCCAGTGGCGGATTGCGCCGTCACGGCGACTGGTTTCAATACCTGTGTGGGCGAAGCCATGGCCATGGGCGAGCGCACACCGCTGGCCCTGATCGATGCCGCCGCTTCGGCGCGCATGGCCGTGGGGGAGTCCCTCACCAATATTGCCGCCACGCCGATTGCCCGAATCTCTGACATCAAGCTCTCGGCCAACTGGATGGCGGCCGCGGGTTACGGTCGTGAAGATGAAAACCTGTTTGATGCCGTGGCCGCGGTCGGCATGGAAATCTGTCCGCAGCTCGGCATTGCCATTCCGGTTGGCAAGGATTCCCTGTCGATGCGCACGGTGTGGGAGGAAAACGGTGAAAAGAAAGCCGTGACCTCACCGCTGTCGCTGGTGGTGACAGCGTTTGCGCCGGTTACGGATATCCGTAAAACCCTGACCCCGCAATTGCGCAGCGACAAGGGTGATACCGTGCTCATGCTGATTGATCTGGGCCTTGGCAAGAATCGTCTGGGGGCTTCGGCGCTGGCCCAGGTCTATGGCGCCATCGGCAACGAGGCACCGGATGTCGATGATGCGGCTGTCCTGAAAAAGTTCTTTGACGGCGTGCAGGCGCTGAACCAGAAAGGCGTGTTGCTGGCCTATCACGACCGCAGTGATGGCGGCCTGTTTGCCACACTGGTGGAAATGGCGTTTGCCGGCCGCACCGGTCTTGCCGTGGATGTCAGCGGTGAGGTATTGCCGGCACTGTTCAATGAGGAACTGGGCGCGGTAGTGCAGGTGCGTGCGGCGGATGTGGATGCGGTGCGTGCTGCTTTTTCCGGTTCGGCGCTGGCAGCAGGCGTGTATGTGGTTGCCGCCCCGGCGGTGGACGACAACATCACGATTACGGCGCAGGGTCGCCAGGTATTCAGCGCCAGCCGTGTCGAGCTGCAAAAGGCCTGGAGTGAAACCAGTTTCCGCATCCAGTCCCTGCGTGACAACGCGGATTGCGCCGCCCAGGAATTTGCACGTCTGGATGACAGCGCCGATCGTGGCCTCAGTGTGGCACTCAGCTATGACGTGAATGACAACATCGCCGCACCTTTTATCAACAAGGGCGTGCGCCCCCGCGTGGCGGTGCTGCGTGAACAGGGTGTGAATGGCCAGATTGAAATGGCTGCTGCTTTTGATCGTGCCGGCTTCCAGTCGGTCGACGTGCACATGAGTGACATCATCGCGGGCCGCACTTCCCTGCAGGACTTCAAGGGGCTGGTCGCCTGTGGCGGTTTCTCCTATGGCGATGTGCTGGGCGCAGGCGGTGGCTGGGCCAAATCCGTGCTCTTCAATGCGCGTGCCCGTGAAAACTTTGCCAGCTTTTTTGTACGCGACGACAGCTTTACGCTGGGTATCTGCAATGGCTGCCAGATGTTGTCGCAGCTGAAGGACCTGATTCCCGGTGCCGAAGGCTGGCCACGGTTTGCGCGCAATATGAGCGAGCAGTTCGAGGCGCGTACGGTGATGGTGGAAGTGAAAAAATCGCCGTCAGTATTGCTGGCGGGCATGGCAGGTTCACGCATGCCGATTGCGGTCGCCCATGGTGAAGGCCGTGTCAGTGACAGTGCCGCGCGTGTGGCGGCGCTGTCTTCGAGCGGTCTGGTGGGGCTCGGTTATATCGACAATAACGGTATCAGCACGCAAACCTACCCCCTCAATCCCAATGGCTCGCCGGACGGGATTGCCGGTGTCACCTCGGTGGATGGCCGCGCGACGATTCTCATGCCGCATCCGGAGCGTGTGTTCCGTGCCGTGCAGCATGCCTGGTATCCGCAGGAGTGGCAGGAAGACGGTTCCTGGATGCGCCTGTTCCGCAATGCCCGTGTTTTTGCAGGGTAAGAATGGTCGGGTGCTCATGTACAAAATCACTTTCTATGTTCCGGAATCACATCTGGAGTCGGTGAAAGCGGCGTTGTTTGCCGCTGGCGCCGGTCGCATCGGTCATTACGACTCCTGTGCCTGGCAGGTAAAGGGGCAGGGGCAGTTTCGCCCGTTGCCCGGCAGCCGCCCGTTTATCGGTGCTTCTGACATGCTGGAAACGCTTGAGGAGTACAGGGTTGAACTGGTGTGTGCGGAGGAGCGGATTCATGCGGCCATGGCGGCGCTGAAGCAGGCACACCCGTACGAAGTGCCTGCCTGTGATGTGGTCCGGCTTGAGCACTTCTGATTCGCTGGTTGTGACGGGCGACAGGCTTGGGTTATTGTCACGGCAGTTTTGTCCGGCCCGCTTTCCGGGCTGCATCCCGGGCAACTGCAGAGCAGCAAGTCACAATGGCTGAACATACCGACTCCCATATTTTTCTGCGGCTGATTTATCAGGCCATGCTCAATGCCGGCATGCCGGCAGAGGCCATTCTCGCCAAGGCGGGCGTGGCATTGAGCCGTCTTAATGATTCCCATGCGCGCACGCCCAATGCTGCCCAGGCGTTCTTCTGGCAGGCTGCCGAGGAAATAACCCGTGATCCGCATATCGGCCTGCATCTGGGAGAACATCTGCCGCTCTATCGCGGGCAGGTGCTTGAATATCTTTTCACTTCCAGTCCCACCTTCGGTGAAGGCCTCAAGCGTGCGATGAATTTCCATCGCCTGCTCAGTGATGCCATCACTGGTGAGCTGGTGATCGAGGAGGATGTCTGCTACCTGTCTACCCTGACGGATCACAAGGCTTCACGGCATTTCACCGAATGCTTTGCTGCCGGCATGATCCGTTTTTTCCGTTTTGTCACCGACGATAATTTCAAGCCGCTGGCAATTCATACCGAGCATGCCGAGGGCGCATCACCGGCGGAATACATGCGCATTTATGGTTGCAATGTGACGCTGGGTTGCGGCGAATACCGCCTCTATTTCAACAAGGACGTGCTGGATTTCCGTATCTGGCAGTCCGAGCCGCGCCTGCTGCGCCTGCATGAGCAGATGGCGCAGGAGCAGCTCGCCGAGCTGCAGCGTTTTGATCTGGTGTCAGAGGTCAAGCGCGCAATCGGTGAAATGCTGGAAAGTGGCGACACCAGTCTTGATGCGATAGCCAGTCGTCTGGGGATTCCGCCGCGGCGTTTGCGCAGCCAGCTGGCAGAAGCCGATACCAGCTTTAACCAGATTCTTGCCGACTATCGTTCACGCCTGGCACGACGCCTGCTGGCGCGCACGGGCGAACCTATCGAACAGATTGTTTATCTCACCGGCTTTTCCGAGCCCAGCACGTTTTACCGTGCTTTCAAGCGCTGGACCAATGAAACGCCAGTGGAATACCGCAAGCGCAAACAACTGCAAAACTGAGCGGCACCAGGTGCCGTTTCAGGCGCTGTCATCGCGTTGCCATCAAGCCGTCCGGCGCACATGAAGACAAAAAACCGTTAATCCGGATCAAGCAGCCGGGCTGCCCCGAGCTCGCGGCTGCGCTGGCGCAGGCGCTCCAGCGTGTCTGTGGGCAGGCTCAGGAGAGTGCCGCGATGCAGGATTTGCTCCGCCAGCGGCAGTTCGGCCATGCGTTGCAGCATGAGATCACTCAGGTCTGCTGCTACGGCAGCCACCAGCAGATGCGCGCACAAATCCGGCTCCAGGTTTTTGGCGCGATCCAGCAACCGGTATTGAGCCTCCGGGGTCTGCTCGACGATCAGGGCCAGCAGCAGCGTCCAGTGTCCGGCCTCATGCACAGAGCGCAGCAGGTGATTCAGGATGACATCACTTTGTTCGGCCACATGCAGGGTCAGGGTGCTGCGGCGTGCACTGCCCATGACTTCGATAAGGGGCAGCAGTGACTTCCACAGTAATTTTTCGTGAGAAACCTGTACCAGATGATGCAGGGTGTTCTCGCTCAGCTCATCGGTAATTCTGGCGGTGCGCACGAGTAAATCAGGATTCATGAGCGGAACCAGCGGCATGAGGAAATGCCAGAGATTGTCCCTTTCGGCGGCCTGCAAGAGGCGTCGCAGCACGGCATCGTCCTGCAGCACGGGCATGTTGATCACCCGGCGGCGATGGCTCTCATCCATCAGGTCCATCAGTGGCAACACGGTGGACCAGAGATCATGTTTGATGACGCCGCGTATCATGCTGGAGAGCATGTCGGCATCATTATCAACGGCCATGGTGACCAGTTGCTGCTTCCATTGCGGCTCTACCACGGACATCAGGGCCAGTGCGTGCGGCCACAGGTCGGTGCTTTCATTGGCGGCTGCCTGCATGATGGCGGGCAGGCGGCCGTCAGGCAGTACATCCAGCAACTGGTTCAGCCGTTGCGCGTCTTCAATGAAAAATGCAATGCGCAGCAGCGCTTCACCGTCATGTATCTCGCGCATGACTTTTTCAATAATGGTGATGGGCAGGCGGTCAACCAGACTGCCCAGCGTGATGAACTCTTTTTGTGCAATCAGCTCGCGTGCCACCGCCAGAATGCTCGGCAAGGGCAGGGCGGCGGTCAGTGCCGTGGCTTTTTCTATTTCGAGATGAATGGCCGTTGCTGCCATGAATAACGGCGAAAGATGCCTGGCAATTTCCATGGCGCGTGGCGGGCTCATCTCGCCCGCGATGCGGGCACAGAGCAGCGGGCCTATGGTGCGTTCACTGATAAAGGCATTAAGTGCGCTGGGCAGCAATTTACTGGCGGTGGCAATGCGCCTGAAAAAAGCCCGGTGTTCATCCAGCAGGTGGCGGGCCGCAGCCTCGCGCAAGGTGTACAGCTCTGTGGCATTCAGTGCATCAAGGAAGTCGAGGTTTGCTACGGGGGTGTGCAGCAGGCGCGCGAGCTTTACGCTTTCTGCCTGGTGGCGAAAATCATTCATGGTGGCATCAGCCTGCGATTATTTTGCGCATGGTGCTGCGCAGCAAGGCGGGAGCATGTTGCAGGGCCTTGTCGGTAGCGGTGCTGTAGTCGGTATTCTGGGTGTGGCGTGCCTGGTTAATAAGGTCCAGCAGCTTCTGCTGGTCGGCAGCTGCCAGCTTGTTGATGAGCTGCGGGTTTACGTCAAGCAGGCTGACGAGATCGTCGTGGGGTGAGGCGGCCATGATGCCCTCTTTTTTATCGGGTTTTGCAGGCGTTATGAAGCGGCGCGATGCCCGGAACTTAGCATGCGCTTGCGGCGTGCTCTAGCGCGGGTCTGCAAAAAAAAACAGGCAGATGCCGGGCATCTGCCGATTCCTGGCGCTACGGGGGATTACTTCAGCTCGCTTGAGCTCTTGCCGAGGATGCGCCGGGCAATAATCAGTTGCTGGATCTGCTGGGTGCCTTCGAAGATGTCGAGAATCTTGGAGTCGCGCGCCCACTTCTCCAGCAGCTCGTCTTCGCCGTAGCCGACACTGGCGGCCAGCTCCACACACTTCAGTGTGATCTCGCTGCCAATACGGCCGGCCTTGGCTTTGGCAATCGAGGCTTCCTTGGAGTTGGGCTTCTTGTTGTCGGCCATCCAGCAGGCTTTCAGTGTGAGCAGGCGGGCGGCTTCCCACTCGGCTTCCATGCGGTAAATGCTGGCCGCGATATGCGAGGCATTCAGCGGGGGTGTGGCGTAGTCCGGATCAAGATGCTCCTTGAGCAGTTCCTTGATGCGCTCGAGCGATGCCCGGGCACAGCCAACGGCCATGGCTGCCACCAGCGGGCGGGTATTGTCGAAGGTTTCCATGACGCCGGCGAAGCCCTTCTGTACATCAATCTCCGGATTGCCCAGCAGGTTGGCAGCGGGAACACGGCAATCGGTGAAGTTGATGGCGGCGGTATCAGAGGACTTGATACCAAGCTTGTGCTCGAGGCGCGCAATCGTCATGCCCGGCGTACCCTGCTCCACCACAAAGGACTTGATGGCGGCGCGGCCGAGATGCTTGTCGAGGGTTGCCCACACCACGACGCAGTCCGCGCGCTCACCGCAGGTCACGAATATTTTTTCGCCATTGAGAATGTAGTCGTCACCATCTTTTATCGCCGTAGTACGGATGGCCGCAGAATCCGAACCGCAGCCGGGCTCGGTAATGGCCATGGCGGCCCATTTGCCCTTGAAGCGTGCCAGCTGTTCATCATTGGCAACGGCACCGATGGCGGAATTGCCGAGGCCCTGGCGCGGCATGGCCAGCAGAAAGCCGGTGTCACCGTAGCAAAGCTCGAAGACGCCGAGGGCGGCCGACATATTGGTGCCGTTTTTATTGCTGTCATCATTGCTGGCGCCACGCTTGCCCAGCGAGGTGGAATTGGGTGCATCGGCAGCGCCATCGTTAAAGCCGTCGAGCAGGGAGGCCAGCATGTCCAGCTCTTTCGGGTAGGCATGCTCGGCCTTGTCGTATTTGCGCGAGATGGGGCGGAAAAAATTGAGCGCAACTTCATGCGCCTGATTGACCAGCATGCTGAATTTTTTCGGATTCTCAAGATTCATTGTCATTTCCTCATGAATTTTTTATCAGCGGCACAGGGGTGTGCTACCCGTGAAACGGTGGGTTTTGCCGTTTCAGCGTGAGCCCGATCCGGCCCTGTGCCGGACCTTGCGCCCCATGAAAAGCCGGGAAGACTTTTCATGGGGTCAATCAGACATGCAGGCCGGAGTGCATGACGGCGACCGAGCGCAGATCGCGATACCAGCGTTCTGCCGGATGCTCCTTGGTAAAGCCGTGGCCGCCCAGAATCTGTACGCCGTCATTGCCGGTTTTCATGGCCTTTTCGCCGCACAGCAGGCGCGCCAGATAGGCTTCACGATGGAAAGGCTTGCCGGCTTCGGCCAGTGCGGCGGCGCGCCAGACCATGATGCGCATGGCATCGGTTTCAATCGCCATGTCGGCAATCATGAAAGCCACGCTCTGGCGATGTGAAATCGGTTCGCCAAAAGCAATACGGTCGTTGGCATAGGTAGCAACATAATCGAGCACGGACTGGCAGGTGCCGACGGCCAGCGCACACCAGCCGAGCGCGCCCAGATCGAGAAAGGCCTGATAATCAAAATCCGCATCCCCGAGCTTTTCGGCGCGCACATTTTCAAGGCGCAGTTTCATGGTCTCGGCCGCCTTGAGCCCCATGGCGGGGTCTTCGAGAAAACTGAGACCGGGGCTGCCACCTTCGACAATAAAGACGGCAGCCTTTCCATCCAGTTGCGCGGCGACCAGGAAAAGCTCGGCTGCGCGCGCGATCAGCACCAGGGTTTTTTCGCCATTCAGCACATAGCCGCTGCCTTCACTTCTGGCAGTAGTTTTCAGCTGCAGGGGATTGAAGGCCGGTGTGGCTTCACTGAGGGCAAAAGTGGCTGCCGGTGGTATTTCCTCGGCAAACGCCGGCAGGTATTTTTCCTGCTGTGCCTGTGTGCCCCAGCGCGTCAGTGCATTGGCAACGCCCATGGGCGCGAGAATGCTGGCGGCCAGTGTGAAATCACCATAGGCCAGGTCTTCTGCCATCAGCACGTTGCTGACCACGGACTGCTCAGCTGCCATGCCGCCCAGTGCTTCCGGCACGGCATAAAAATTGAGGCCGAGTTCGAGCGCCTGGGTGCGAATGGCGGCAGGAAAGACGGCGTCGTGATCGGCGGCGTGTGCGGCGGGACGCAAGACGTCACGGGCAAAGCGTTGCAGGGTGTCGCGCATCATCTGCTGCTCATCGCTGAGGCCGAGATCAAACAGCCCCTTTGCGGCCGCCGGCAGACGCTGTGTGGCGTCGAGTTTCGTGCTGCTCTTGCTGAACTGGCGCGCGACAGCACCGGCCAGCTGGAAGCCGGTACGGCTGCCGGTGTAGAGCAGTTTTTCGAAAGACTTGCGCACTTTCAGGGTATCGGGCCAGTGCGAGCTGGCGAAACGGTTCAGCATGTTGAGGCCAAAACCCTGCATTTCATTGGCATTCATTGTTACCCTCCTTCAGAACTGCCGTTCGATGACGGCACTGACTATGTCATGTGTTGTCTCCGCTGGATTGACCGGAATGCCGCTCCTGTCGGCCCTTAGGCCAGTTTCATGGGAGAGGGTCAACGGGATTGGGGGTTTCACGTTATGTGGGTATTGCAGAAAAAAACAGGAGAAAGGGTTGGATGGATGCGGCCTGGCTGTGACTTGAGTTCTGGTTACTGGTACTGACCTCCCTGGCTTTGCCGGGAGTTGTCGAGCTTCATCTTCTGCGTGTGGAGGCGATTAGCCGTGGCGTGTTGGTGGGCTATGCCTTGGCGCTGCTTTTCCTTTCTGGTGTGGATGTCGTTTTACTGAAGATGGTGGTCGTGGCTGCAAAGCAGTCGCAAAGCTTGCTGGATGATGTGCTTTTCCTCTCGGCATCGTCGATGGCTTTCTATCTTTTGCCTCTCGTGTCAGCCGGTATTGGTGTGAACCTGCTTTCGTTCAGCATTACGCAGCATTTGCGCGTAAGCCCCTGAGGTTGGCCTGGTAGCAAGGCGACTACACCGGCAGGGAATTGTTTTCGCGCCAGTGGATCAACTGGTCGATGCTGGTGATGAGCACCTGCACGGCTTCGCGACACTGCGCCGTATGCGGACGCTCGGCGTTGCTGTCTTCGGCACGCCGGGTTTGATAAAGATTCAGCATCACCTTGATGCCGGTTTCCAGAACCTGTGCAGCGTCACGCAAGGCGGGTACGCCACAATAGCGCGTGGCACCGTGCAGGTAATGGACGTGGCCGAGCAGTGCTTCAAGATCATCACTGCTGCAGGCTTCCTCGATTTTCCGTTTTTCCTGCTCAAGGCTGTTGAACAGCATGATGAGCATGTCGCTGGCCAGGTCTTTCTTGCCGGCCGCCAGGCGTACACCCTCCTGCCAGTTCACGATGGTGCCGGAGTCGCTGTCCGGGCGCATGGCTTCCTGGCGGGCATCCGGAAGGCGCGCCACCGGCAGGCGCAGGTCAACGCCGGTCCATTTTGCCAGCGTATGGATCAGCTGTGACTCCTGCACCGGCTTGGTGAGATAGTCGTCCATTCCGGACTTCAGCAGGGTTTCGCGTTCATTGGCCATGGCGTGGGCGGTGAGCGCAATAATCGGCAGGCGTTTCTGGCGCCCGCTTTCGCTTTCATGGGCACGAATGGCATGGGTGGCTTCGAGGCCACTGATGCCTGGCATCTGGATGTCCATGAAGACAAGGTCGTAACGGTGTTCCTTGCACAGGCGTATGGCCTCGTAGCCGTCACTGGCGGCGGTGGTTTCCACCTGCAGGTCACCGAGCAGGGTGCAGACCAGCTTGAGATTGGCCGGATTGTCATCCACGGCCAGTACGTGAAGGGGAGCTGGTTTGCGTGCGGGCAACAAGGCGAGTTGCGCCGGTTGCATCATCTGTGCGGAAAGCATGTGCGTCAGCCGCGCGTAAAGTTCACGCGGTGCTACCGGCTTGCTCAGGACGGCAACATGACTGTCCTGATAGTTGGCCTGTTCCTGGGATGAATCCGAGCTGCGCGAGAGCAGCAGGATCGGTCCGCTCATCTGTTGCCGCAGCGCTTCAATCTGCCGGCTGCCCATGACATGGCGTGCGTCGAGCAGGGACAGGTTGATAATCACCGCATCAACGGGGTCGCCTTTGCAGAGAGCAGTTTCCAGTGCCGGCATACTGTCGACGGTGGTGCTTTTTGCCCCCCAGTGATCCAGTGTGTTGGCGATAAGCTGGCGCGTTGTTGCGTGCGGCTCGGCGACGATAAGGTGGCGCTGCACCAGATGCTCGCCGTAAAAATCCGATTGCGTGTAATTGTCGAGCTCGACACGGAAGGTGAACCAGAAAGTGGAACCTTCACCATCCCGGCTGTCAACATTGATCTCGCCATGCATCTGCTCGACGAGATGTTTTGAAATAACCAGACCGAGGCCGGTGCCACCAAATTTGCGGGTGGTGGAGGTATCGCCCTGACTGAAGGCGCGAAACAGGTCTGCTCTGGAGGAGTCGGTGAGACCGATGCCGGTGTCGGTAACGCTGATGCGCAGGCTGACATGACGCTCGGTCTGGTTTTCCAGCATGCAGCGTATGGTGATTTCGCCTTTCGGTGTGAACTTGATGGCGTTGTTCACCAGATTGGTAATGATCTGTTTCAGACGCAGCGGGTCGCCCATGAGATGGCGCGGTACGTCGTCGTAAATGAAGGCAATCTGCTCCAGGTTTTTTTCTTCGGCCAGTGGCGCCAGCATGCCCAGCACATCGAAGATCACTTCTTCTATATCGAGCGGGACATGATCCAGCACCAGTTTTCCGGCCTCGATTTTTGACAGGTCGAGCACGTCATTGATGATGGCGAGAAGGCTGTCGGATGATTTCTGGATGGTACTTATATAGTCGAGCTGGCGCGGCGAAAGCTGGGTTTTCCGCAGCAGCTTGGCAAAGCCCATGATGCCGTTCAGCGGGGTGCGGATTTCATGGGAAATATTGGCCAGAAATTCGGACTTGATGCGATTGCCTTCCACGGCCTCTTTTCGCGCCAGTGCCAGCTCGATGTTCTGCACTTCCATGGCTTCCATGGTTTCGCTCAGATCGGCATTGGCCTGCACCATGGAGCTTTGCAGCTCTTCGGTGTCAGCGGCCAGGCGCTCAAGCAGGGCGTTGATCTCGTTTTCAAGGTCCAGCAGGTCGCCACTGGCCTCGGTATAAAGGCGCCGGTCCAGATGCTCGCTGTCCACCTGCTGCAGGGTGCCGGTCATTTCTGCAATGGGCGCCAGCCAGCGCCGCAGCAGGGTGATCAGCAGGGTGGTCATGAGGCCGAGCGCGAGCAGGCAGAGCAGGGAAACCACAAACAGGGCTTCGTACTTGCGCAGGGTGATCTCACTGGTGCTGAACTCCAGCATCACCCAGGCGGGGTGCAGGCGCCCGCTTTCCGAGGGAACCGGACTGCCCAGCGCCTGCACGTACAGCCAGCTGTCATCCGTGACGTAGCGTTTCAGGGTGTTGTCGAGGTGCAGTGTCTGGGCGCCGGTAATGGCGTGGGGAAGCGGGCCGCTATGCAGCAGGGCCTTGCCCTCAGAGTCCATCAGGGTAAGTGAGCGCAAACCCTGCTCTTCCAGTGCGGCACCGGCCAGATCCTGCAGGCTGGCGGGTGTGACATTGCGGATCTGGTCGAAGGCAAAACGGTATTTGGCGAGCAGGATATGGCCGCGCTCGTCCTGCACGGAGTCAATGTCATGAAAGCGGGCCAGCACCACCGAGATGCCGAGACCCAGAACGAGGATCGCGGCGGGAATCAGTACCAGCGTGATGAGACGGGTTTGCAGGCTCCAGGGTTTCATCGGCCGATCCGCAGAAAATGATGGCTGAACTATAACCGGGCGTGTGGTCTCCCGGTACCGGGCTGTTGCAGGCCCGGAAGACACCGTTGCGGCGGCGCCACCGCCGTCACGGGGCCGTTGATTCCGGCCGGGTGCTGCTGCCGGACGCATGCCGGTACCGCAGGGGCGGGGCATCACTTACAATGCCGCGCTTGCTCCAGAACCGGTCCCGAGGCTTTTTTCACGATGCCCGTTTATCCCACGATCGCCGATACCATCGGCCACACTCCGCTGGTGCGCCTGCAGCGCTTGCCCGGCAGCACCAGCAATACGGTGCTGGTCAAGCTGGAAGGCAATAACCCGGCGGGGTCGGTGAAAGACCGGCCGGCGCTCAGCATGATTGTCGAAGCCGAGCGCCGCGGTGAGATTCACCCCGGCGATACCCTGATCGAGGCCACCAGCGGCAATACCGGCATTGCCCTGGCCATGGTCGCGGCCATGAAGGGCTACCGCATGATCCTGATCATGCCGGACAACCAGAGCCAGGAACGCCGTGATGCCATGGCGGCTTACGGTGCCGAGCTGGTTTCCGTGACGCAGGCCGAGGGCATGGAAGGCGCGCGCGATCTGGCGCTCAGGCTGCAGGAACAGGGCCGGGGCCGTGTCCTCAACCAGTTTGGCAACAGCGATAATCCGCTGGCGCATTACCGCAGCACCGGGCCGGAAATCTGGCAACAGACGGAAGGCACCATCACCCATTTCATCAGCTCCATGGGCACCACCGGCACCATCATGGGCTGCTCGCGGTTTCTCAAGGAAAAGAATCCCGGGGTGCGCATTATCGGCCTGCAACCCTCGGAGGGTTCCCAGATTGCCGGTATCCGGCGCTGGCCGGAGGCGTATCTGCCTGCCATCTTCGATCCGCTGCGGGTTGACGAGGTGATGGATGTGCGTCAGCAGGATGCCGAAGCCACCACCCGCCAGCTGGCGCGCGAGGAAGGCATTTTCTGCGGGGTCTCGTCCGGCGGTTCGGTGTGGGCCGCACTGGAGCTGTCGCGGCGGGTGGAAAATGCCGTGATTGTCGCGATTGTTTGCGATCGTGGAGACCGTTATCTCTCGACCGGTGTGTTTGGTAGCTTGGGCTGAACGCAGCGCGACCGCAGCAAGTCCCTGCGGGAGAGCCCAACGCTCTTTGCATAACCACCAATGCTGGGTTACGGCGCAGGCGCCTGACCCAACCTACGCTAATGGCATAAGGAAAAGCCGGAATGCCTATGAACAATATTTTTGTTTTTGACATAGAAACCGTGCCGGATATCGAGGGCGCCCAGCGCATTTACGGTCTTGAGGGGCTGGATGAGAGGGATACGGCCAATGCCCTCTTCACGATCCGTCGCCAGGAAACCGGTGGCTCGGATTTCCTGCGACATCATTTGCAGCGCATCGTCTGCATTTCTGCCGTGCTGCGCACGCGTGAAGGCATCAAGGTATGGTCGCTGGGCGATGAAAACGCCGATGAAAAAGAACTGATTACGCGATTTTTCAACGGCATCGAGCGTTATATGCCAACGCTGGTGTCATGGAATGGTGGCGGTTTTGATTTGCCGGTACTGCATTACCGGGCCCTCAAACACAGCGTCAGCGCGCCGCGCTACTGGGATCTGGGTGAAGACGACCGCGATTTCAAGTTCAACAATTACATCAGCCGTTTCCATCTGCGCCATACCGACCTCATGGATGTGCTGGCCGGTTATCAGGCGCGTGCCGTGCAGCCGCTGGACCAGATTGCGGCCTTGCTGGGTTTTCCCGGCAAGATGGGCATGAGTGGCGCCAAGGTCTGGGATGCCTGGCTGGATGGCGACATTGCGGGTATTCGCAATTACTGCGAAACCGATGTGCTCAATACCTGGCTGGTGTACCTGCGCTTTCAGCTGATGCGTGGACAGCTTGATGCCGCGTCCTATGAAGCCGAGCTGGAGCAGACGCGCCAGCTCCTGAAAAAAGAAGCAAAACCGCACTTCATCGAGTTTCTCAATGCGTGGGATAAAAACGCCTCGGTGTAATTTTTTATCACGCTGCAGGCGCCAGTGGATGCGCGCCGCCTGCAGCAAACCGGCGAACTGCTTCGCCGCTACAAGGTCATTCCCTGCCCATGAAACGACGCGAAAAACTGCAAGCCCGCCCGCCAGTGGATCTGGTCATTGAACGCCTGAGCCATGAAGGCCGCGGCATTGCCCGTCTGGATGGCAAGCTGATTTTTGTCCAGGGCGCCCTGCCCGGCGAAACCGTGCGCGCCACGTACACTTTTACGCACAAGAAATACGACGAAGCGCGCACGCAGGAAGTGTTGTCGGCTTCGGCGGATCGTGTTGAGCCGCCCTGTGCGCATTTCAGTATTTGCGGCGGCTGTTCGCTGCAGCACCTGTCACGCGCGGCACAGATTGCCTTCAAGCAGGGCGTGCTGGAGGAGCAGCTCAGGCATTTTGGCGGCATCGAGCCTGAGCAGTGGTTGCCGCCCTTGCTGGATGCGGAGCTGGGCTATCGCCGCAAGGCGCGCCTGGGCGTGAAGTTCGTGATCAAGAAGGATGCGCTGCTGGTGGGGTTTCGCGAGAAGCAGTCGAATTTTCTCGCGGATATCGAGCGCTGCGTGGTGCTGGACGAACGCATCGGCAATGAGCTGATGGCCCTGCGCGCCGTGATCAGCGGCCTCGAAACACGCGCGTCCATTCCCCAGATAGAAGTGGCGGCAGGTGATGAAGAGGTGGCGCTGGTGTTTCGCCACATGGAGGCCTTGCCGGAGTCCGACACGGCGGCCCTGATCGCCTTCTGCGCCGGGCGTAGCTGGCAGCTTTACCTGCAGCCGGCGGGCCCGGATTCGGTGCACCGGGTCTGGCCGCCGCGCAACGAGGAGCCGCGCGAGAACCGGCTGCATTACGCCCTGCCGGATTTTGGTCTGGAGCTGGCCTTTCATCCCATGGATTTCACCCAGGTCAATGCCGGCATCAATCGCCGCATGCTTGATCTGGCACTGGAATTGCTCGATCCCCAGCCAGAGGACCGGGCGCTGGACCTGTTCTGCGGCCTTGGTAACTTCACCCTGCCTTTGGCAACAAGGGCGAAGGAGGTGATTGGCGTGGAAGGCGTGCAGGCCATGGCGGATCGCGGTATGGAAAACGCCAGACGCAACAAGCTGACGAATGTGTCGTTTTATGCGCAGGATTTGACGGCTGACTTTTCACAGCAGCCCTGGGCCCGGCAGGGCTTTGACCGCATTCTTATTGACCCGCCGCGCAGTGGCGCACAGGAAATCGTGCAATACCTGCCGAAATTCGGGGCAAAGCGCGTGGTTTATGTGTCCTGCAATCCGGCCACGCTGGCACGTGATGCCGGGCTGATGAAGGCAGCGGGTTATCGCCTCACCAGGGCGGGGGTGATGGACATGTTTACCCACACCACGCATGTGGAGTCGATCGCGGTGTTTGAAAAAAATTGATGGACGCCGGCGTGACCGCCTTCTGCACTGCATGTGCGGGGCGGATTGCGGTTGCAGGTGTGTATCCCGGGTTTTCTGGCGGCGCGCTTTTTGCGTGCCGACACGCAGGTTTGTAGTCAGGAATACCTATGGTCAAGGTTCGCGAAGATTATCCGGTCAAGGCCGATGGCTCAGTTGATCTCGATGCCTGGCTGGCACGGCTGGCGGCCAGCGTGGAGTTGCATGATCCTGCCGCCCTCAAGCGTGCCTGCGAGTTTGCCGAGAAAATCGACCGGGAGAATTCCGCCCAGGTCAATGCGTGGTCTTCACGTGCCTCCTGCTTTATCACCGGCCTTGCCATGGCCGATATTCTCGCCGACCTGAAACTGGATCAGGAGTCCCTGACAGCGGCCGTGCTGTATCGCGCGGTGCGCGAAGGCAAAACCACGCAGCTGGTGATCGAGAAGGAATTCGGTCCGGATATCGCGCACCTGATTGACGGCGTGCTGCGCATGGCAGCCATCAGTCAGGTCATCAATCCCGACAAGAAAATCCAGTTCGGCCAGAGCCAGCAGCAGCTCGAAAACATGCGTCGCATGCTCGTTGCCATGATTGACGATGTGCGTGTGGCGCTGATCAAGCTGGCCGAACGAACGTTTGCGATTCGCGAGATCAAGGATGCCGAGCCCGAACGGCGCCGTCGCGTGGCGCGTGAAATCTTTGATATTTATGCGCCGCTGGCGCATCGCCTTGGCATTGGTCATATCAAGTGGGAGCTGGAGGATTTGTCCTTCCGCTATCTTGAGCCGGAAGCCTACAAGCAGATTGCCGGCTTGCTCGATGAAAAACGCCTGCAGCGTGACGAGTATATCCAGGAGGTCATCAAGTCCCTGAAGAACATGCTGGACCGCATGGGCATGGAATCTGATGTTACCGGTCGCGCCAAACACATTTATTCGATCTGGCGAAAAATGCAGCGCAAGAAGATTTCCTTTAACGAAGTCTACGATGTGCGCGCGGTGCGCATCCTGGTGCGTGAAGTGCGCGACTGCTATGCCGCCCTCGGCGTGGTGCATTCGCTCTGGAAGCATATTCCGCGCGAGTTTGATGATTACATCGCGACGCCAAAGGAAAACGGTTACCGCTCCCTGCACACGGCCGTGATCGGCCCGGCCGGAAAGCCGCTGGAAGTACAGATTCGTACCTTCGCCATGCACGAAGAGGCCGAGCTCGGCGTCTGTGCGCACTGGGTTTACAAGGAAGGTGCTACGGGCGGCAAGAATGCCGGCTATGAAGGCAAGATTGCCTGGCTGCGCCAGGTGCTGGAATGGCATGAAGACATGGGCGAGTCGCAGATCGAGGACTTTGCCGAGCAGCTCAATCATGCCATTCACGACGAGCGCATTTATGTGTTCACGCGTGACGGCCATGTCATCGACATGCAGTCGGGCGCCACGCCGCTGGATTTTGCCTATCACGTGCATACCGAAATCGGTAATGCCTGTCGCGGTGCCAAGGTCAACGGCCGCATTGTGCCGCTCAATTACAAGCTGCAAACGGGTGAGCAGGTCGAGATCATGACCACCAAGGGCGGCCGGCCCAGTCGTGACTGGCTGTCGTCCTCGCTCGGCTTTCTCAATACCTCGCGTGCGCAGGCCAAGGTCCGGCACTGGTTCAAGCTGCAGGACCGCGACAAGAACATCAGTGACGGTCGCGAACAGCTCGAGCGCGAGTTTGCCCGGCTCGCGCTGGCGCTGCCGCGCCATGAGCTGGATACGGTGGCGCCAAAACTGAATGTGAAAACCGGCGAAGACGTGCTGGCCGGCATTGGTGCGGGTGATATCCGGGTCAGCCAGGTCATCAACCTGATGGGGGTGCGTGTCGAGGCTTCCGGTGCGCAGCAGGAGTTGTTGCCGCAGGAAATCATCAGCCGCTCGCGTCACCGTGAAAGCAATTCGCCCATCATCATCGAAGGCGTGGGCAATCTGCTGACCCAGATTGCCGGCTGCTGCCGGCCGATTCCGGGCGAACCCATTGTTGGCTACATCACGCAGGGACGCGGTGTGTCGGTGCACAGCCGCGGCTGTCCCGAATTCATGCGTCTGGCGGAAGACGAGCCGGCGCGCGTGGTGGATGTGCAATGGAACCAGTCCGAGAGCACGGTCTACCCGGTCGATATCAATATCCGCGCCTGGGACCGTACCGGTTTGCTGCGCGACATCACGGGTGTGCTGGCCAACGAGCACGTGAATGTCACCGGTGTGCAGACGCGCTCGGACAAGCAGGATGGCACCGCCAGCATGCTGATCACGGTGGAGGTTGGCAGCCTGGAGGCACTGGGGCGCCTGCTCGCCAAGATTGAACAGCAGCCCAATATCATCGAGGTACGGCGCTCGGCACATTAGACCTGTTGCGCTGCCGGCGGTTTTGCGGCGCGGCGTGCGCAGGCTCTGTAGCGCGTGAAGACTTCTGGCGTGCGGAGACTTCCTTCGCCCGTGAATGCATGACTTGTGGAAACGGTAATGAGCGAAATAAACCGGTTACTGGCCATCATGGCGCGCTTGCGCGATCCGGAGCGCGGCTGCCCCTGGGATCTTGAGCAGGATTTTTCGACCATTGCGCCCTATACGCTGGAAGAGGCACATGAAGTTGCCGATGCCATTGCGCGCAAGGATTACCGCAATCTGGAAGAGGAGCTGGGCGATCTGCTCCTGCAGGTGGTGTTTCATGCGCAGATGGCGAGCGAGGAACAGCGCTTTGATTTCGAGGATGTGGCGCGCGGCATCAACGAGAAAATGATTCGCCGGCACCCGCATGTGTTTCCCGGTGGTCAGCTTGATGGGCAGCGTGCCGAGACAGACAGTGTCCGTGTCTCGGATGACTGGGAACGCATCAAGGCGGCGGAAAAAGCGGCGCGCGGCGAGCAGCCTGTGCGCCTGCTGGATGGAATCGGCAACGGCCAGCCGGGACTGACGCGGGCCTTGAAGCTGCAGAAAAAAGCCGGCACGGTCGGCTTTGACTGGAATGATCCGCGCGCAGTGATTGCCAAGATTCGCGAGGAGCTGGCCGAGGTTGAGGCCGAGCTTGATTGCGGCGAGAAGGCGGCCCAGGAAGAGGAGCTGGGTGACCTCTTGTTCTGTGTGGTCAATCTGGCCCGTCATCTTGAGCTGGACAGTGAAATGGCCCTGAAGAAGGCCAATGCCAAGTTCGAACGCCGCTTTGCCCATATTGAAGACAGTCTGGCGGCACGGGGCTTGCAGTTTACCGAGGCCAGCCTGGCCGACATGGAAGCCCTGTGGATTGAGGCCAAGCAGCTGGAGATCAAATAGCTGCCCGGCTGATTTTCCCGCACGCTTGCCGTATTCGCTTGGCACGGCCCGTCACACTGCCCAGAATGTTGCCATGACCACGCTTGTTGATTCCTTTGCCCGCCGCATCAGTTACCTGCGCCTGTCCGTGACAGACCGCTGCGACATGCGCTGCGTGTATTGCATGAGCGAAGACATGCAGTTTTTGCCGCGCGCCGAGGTGCTCACCCTGGAAGAACTGGCACGCATTGCCCGTGTCTTTGTCAGTCTCGGCGTGCAGAAGATTCGCCTGACCGGTGGCGAGCCGCTGGTGCGCAAGAATGTGTCCTGGCTGGTGCATGAAATTGCCGGACTGCCGGGCCTGCGTGAACTGGCCATGACCAGCAACGGCATGCGTCTGGCGCCGCTGGCAGATGAATTGCGCACAGCCGGTTTGCAGCGACTCAATATCAGCATCGACAGCCTCCGGCCGGAGCGCTTTCGCGAGATCACCCGTGTCGGCGATCTTGAGGCGGTGCTTGCCGGTTTGCGCGCGGCCAAAACTGCCGGCTTTCAGCGCATAAAAATCAACAGCGTCATCCTGCGCGACCGTAATGATGACGAGGTGCTGGATCTGGTCGGCTTTGCGCGCGACCAGGGCTGCGATATCAGCTTTATCGAGGAGATGCCGCTGGGCGTGATTGATGAACATGATCGCCGGGCTGCTTTTGTCTCCAGTGATGAGATTCTGGCGAGGATTGCAGAAAAATTCGGGGTCATTCCCAGCACGGAAAGTACCGGCGGGCCATCACGTTACTATCGCTTTGCCGACAGTGATGTTCGTGTCGGCTTTATTTCCCCGCACAGCCATAATTTCTGTTCGGCCTGTAACCGCGTGCGTGTGACAGTGGAAGGGCGTTTGCTGCTTTGCCTCGGCAATGAAGACAGTCTGGATTTGCGTCACCTGATGCGCGAAGTGGGCGTGGACGATGCCGGCCTGCAGGCCGCCATCATCAATGCCATGCAGTTAAAGCCCGAGCGCCACCATTTTGATTTGAGTGAACCACCGCAGATCGTGCGTTTCATGAGCATGACGGGGGGCTAGCCTTTCATGCGCGCCCCCTGCGGTTATCCGGAGATACCCCGATGAGCAAGGACAACACTCCCAAGCCCTTTGTGCCGCTGGCCATTGCGGTGCTGACGGTTTCTGATACCCGTGACGAAAGCACGGACACCTCCGGCCAGCTTTTGTTTGAACGGCTCACGGCGGCGGGGCATCAGCTGCATGAAAAGCGCATCGTCATCGATGATATCTACCAGATTCGTGCGGCACTCTCGCAATGGATTGCCGATGCTGCCGTGCAGGCCGTGCTGGTAACGGGCGGCACCGGGTTTTCCGGGCGTGACTCCACACCGGAAGCCGTGTCCGTACTCCTTGATAAGCAGGTCGAGGGTTTTGGCGAGGTCTTCCGGCATTTCTCGCTGGCGGAAATCGGTACCAGCACCCTGCAGTCGCGCGCCCTGGCGGGCTTTGCCAACGGCACCGTGATTTTCTGCATGCCGGGTTCCACCAATGCCTGCCGCACGGCCTGGGATAAAATCATTGGCGAACAACTCGATAACCGGCATCGCCCCTGTAATTTCGTGCCGCATCTGAAAAAAACCTTGTGCGACACCACCCGTGACTGAGCCCTGTGATGTGCCCGGACTGCTCGGTGTGGATGCGGCGATAGCGCGCCTTGTCGGGATTGCCCGGCAACAGTTGCCGGACAGCGAACGCGTGGCGCTGAATGCGGCGACGGGGCGCGTGCTGGCCGCCGATGTGCAGTCCGCGATGGACGTGCCGCCGCAGGCCAACAGCGCCATGGATGGCATCGCCTTTTGTCATGCTGATCTTCCAGCCTCCGGTGAGTTGCGCATCAGCCAGCGCATTGCGGCCGGCCATGTGCCAGCACCCCTGCAGAAAAATACCGCCGCCCGAATATTCACCGGCGCGATATTGCCTGCCGGCGCCGACACGGTGGCGATGCAGGAAAACTGCGAATTTTTCGCAGACTCGGTGCGCCTGAAAGACATTCCCGCGGTCGCCGCCAATGTGCGCCCGGCCGGACAGGATGTGCAGAAGGGCACAACGATAGTGCAGGCAGGGGCCCGTATTGATGCGGCGGCTGCGGGTTTGCTGGCATCAACCGGCCTCGCTGATGTTCCTGTTTATAAACGCTTGCGCGTGGCCGTGCTGGCAACCGGCGATGAGTTGCTGGAGCCCGGTGAGGCATGGCGTTCCGGCTGCATCTACAACAGCAACCGGCCGCTGCTGGCTGCACTGCTCTCTGGCTGGGGTTGTGAGGTGGTGGATCTTGGCCGTGTTGCCGATTCACTGGCGGCCACAGAGGCCGCGCTGCAGAAAGCAGTCGCAGAAAAAGTTGATGTGATCATTTCTTCCGGCGGTGTTTCTGTTGGCGAGGAAGATCATGTGAAAGCGGCATTGCAGAGGCTCGGTCGTCTCGACTTCTGGAAAATTGCCATCAAGCCGGGCAAGCCGGTGGCGATGGGAGACATCGGCGGCATTCCGTTTATGGGGCTGCCGGGTAATCCGCAATCCGTTTTCATCACGGCGCTTTTACTGGCGCGGCCGTTTTTACTGGCGCGACAGGGACAGCAAAATATCCGGCCTCATGCGTTTGCACTGCCGGCAGGTTTTTCGCGGGAAAAAGCGGCGGACCGGCGCGAGTATGTACGTGTACAAATCCGGTCCTCTGCCTCGGGCCCGGTGTTGCAGCTGCACCCGCAGCAATCGAGCGGGGCGCTGATGTCGTCTGTCTGGGCCGACGGCCTGGCGCTGCTGGAAGCGGGCGCTTCGTTTGAGGCAGGTCAAGCCATTCCCTTTTTGCCGTTTTCCACGCTATACCAGCCTTGACGCCATCGGCGTTTCTCGCGTACTTGTCACATAGTGGTTCATCTTTGCGGCCATCTGACCGCGAACAGCCACGATCCTGCCCCCGGAAGCCAGTCTTTTAGCCGGGTTGTCTTTTTCTCCCTCTCTTTTGTGTAATCAAAAATTCATATATTTGTCATGGGCTTGTAGCTTTTTCTTAAAGTGCGGTTTAGATTCGGCTAAGCCTCCGAGCCAAGGTAGTGCACGAACACAGGCGTGCGCTTCCTTACAGGGCAAAACCCGGCCGGATGTCCAATCCAATAAAAGTGTGTCAAGGAGATACCAAGCATGAATCGCAAATTACTCGCTCTGGCTGTAGGTGCTGCTCTTTCGTTGCCGTTGGCAGCTCAGGCGGCGCCGACGGTTTATGGCAAAGTGAATGCCTCTGTCGACTATCTGTCCGGCGACAGTTACAAAAACGTGTGGGAGATCAACAGCAATGTGTCCCGCTTTGGCATCAAGGGCGATGAAAGCCTGACGAGCAGCCTGAGCGCGCTGTATCAGGTGGAAATGGGCCTGGAGCTTGCCAATGGCGATGCCTCGCTGAGTTCGCGTAACCGTTTTGTCGGCCTGAAGCACAATGATCTGGGTACGGTGCGTCTGGGTCGTTTTGACAGCGCGTTCAAGGCCACTGAAGGTGCCGTTGACGTATTCAATGACCAGAAGTATGCCGACATGGAGAATGGTGTCGGTGTTTCGGGTCAGGGTCGCCTGTCTCGTGTTGTAGGCTACAGCAGCCCGCTGATTGCCAATAACATAACCCTCAATTTTGATATCCAGCAGGGCAACAATACGTCGACTGATGCATCGGGAAAGCATGAACACAGCAGCGACGGTTTTGCTGCCTCGGGTGTTTACAAGGCTGACAACCTGTACCTGGCTCTCGGGCTGGAGAAGGGTGTGAATGATGGCGCTGCAAATGGCGGCACTATTGGTGATCAATATATCGGCCCGGCCAGCTATGGTACGCCCGGTCTCAATATTGTGGGTTCGGACGTGGATGCCCGTAGCGGTATCCGCCTGGTGGGTGTTGTCACTGCAGGTGACCTGCAGGTGGGCGGACTGGTGCAGTCAACGCAGTCGACCAATGACGATATCGGCGGTCCAGGCAACAACAAGCAGGACGAAATGGCCTTCCTGGTGAGTGCTGCCTACAAGATGGACAAGAGCAACACCCTGAAGGGCGAGCTTGGCTACAACAAGTACGATTTTACTGGCGGTGATGCCAAGATCACTTTCGTAGGGGCTGGTCTTGATCACAGCTTCACCGCCGCGACCAAGGTGTATGGCTTGCTGGCCTATCAGGACGTCAAGCCTTCTGGCGCCGGCGCTCCGAAAGACAGCAACTTCAATCTTGGTCTGGGTATCGAAACCAAGTTCTGATCGGTTCTGCGCATAAAAAAGCCCGCCTTCCGGCGGGCTTTTTCTTGCCTGATGCATCCAGTTCTTGTCCGGCAGAAATAAGAAAATAAGCTTATATAAACAAAGTATAGGGCAGTCATCGAACTGTCATCTTTCAGACACGGTGTTGTCATTTTGTCTCCGGATACTTGCGGCCAGTTGTGGATTAGCCACGACGCCAAAAAATCCAAGCAAGTGTCTGAGGAGACTCCGAGAATGAAACGTACGCTGATCGCCCTGGGTATTGCGGCAACCGTGGCCCTGCCTGTCGCTGCCCAAGCTGCCCCCAAGGTTTATGGCAAGATCAACCTTTCTGTCGAGCAGTACAAGCTTGATAACGAAAACCCCGCCACTGTGGACACCGACACCACGCGCCTGCAGAGCAATGCCTCGCGTTTTGGCGTGAAAGGCGAAGACGAGCTGACCGCGACCTTGAGCGCCGTCTACCAGATCGAATGGGAAGTGGCTGCCGACGGTGAAGACGCTACAGGCGCTACCGCCTCGACCAAGTCTGACCTGACCCAGCGTAACCGTTACCTCGGTATCAAGAGCACTGACTTCGGTACGGTCAAGCTCGGCAAGTATGACTCCTACACCAAGCTCGCCCAGGGCGAAATTGATCTGTTCAACGATTTTGAAGGCGACATGAAGTATGTGATCGCCGGTGAAAACCGTCTGAACAACGTGGTTGGCTACGAAAGCCCGAAGTTCTTTGATGCGCTGACCTTCAATGTCCTGACGCAGACCCAGGATGCCGGCAGGACTTCCGGTTCCACTCCGAGCAACAAGAACGGTTCTTCTGCTTCCATCGTGTACAACAATGAAGAGCTGGGTCTTTACCTTGCCGTTGCTGCCGATCTTGGCATCGAAGGCGCTACCGCTGTCAGCGGCACGCGTGAAAGCGACAACCTGCGCCTGGTTGCCGCCTACACCATTGCCGGTTTCGGCGTGAACGGCATCTACCAGACCAGCAGCGCTACGGTTCCGGTTTCGGCTGCTGCTGCTGCGTCTGGCACCAATGACAAGGAAACCGGCTGGCAGCTGGGTGTTTCCTACAAGCTGGGTGATGAAACCCTCAAGGGCCAGTACGGTGCTGCCAAGGCTGACGGTTCGAAGGCCACGATTCAGGAACATACCCAGTGGTCGGTCGGTGTTGACCACAACTTCAGCTCCAAGACCAAGGCTTTCGTCTGGTACACCGCCAAGAACGAAGACAAGCTGGCCGTCAATGCGGACAGCGACATCCAGGTTCTGGCTGTTGGCCTCGAACACAAGTTCTGATCCTCTGGAAAAAGGAGTCTGGCCAGGGAAGGCCGGCTCTGTGGTGATGTTTTACCTGTGTGTGCATGGAGTTTTTGCAAACGGATTTGATTTCAGCCCGCACCAGCGGGCTTTTTTTATGGCGGCTCCCGGGCTTTGCCGGCAAGAACGCTGTGCCGGACTTGCCCTTGTGCCGGATGGCGCCGGACAGCGACGGGCGAGCGCGTCCTTTGTCCACCTAAGTCCTTGATTTAACGTCATCCTGCCGGGCCTTCGTTGTGGCCGATTAAGGCGCCGTGCTAACATTCCCGCCCGTCTTTCGGACCAGTTCCCCGGCCTCGGGCCAACTGGCTCTGCACCCGTATTTTCAAGCTGTCTGGACCTTTCATGACAAAGTACATCTTCGTTACCGGCGGTGTTGTTTCCTCATTGGGCAAAGGGATTTCTGCCGCCTCGCTGGCTGCGCTGCTGGAAGCGCGCGGCCTCAAGGTCACGATGATCAAGATGGACCCCTATATCAACGTCGACCCCGGCACCATGAGCCCTTACCAGCACGGTGAAGTGTTTGTGACCGGTGATGGCGCCGAAACCGATCTCGACCTCGGTTATTACGAGCGCTTCCTGCGCCATGGCCGCATGACCAAGGCCAATAACTTCACCTCCGGCCGGATCTATCTGGACGTCATCCAGAAAGAGCGTCGTGGCGATTATCTGGGCGCGACGGTTCAGGTCATTCCGCATATCACCGACGAGATCAAGCAGCGCGTGCGCGATGGCGGCCGTGGCTACGATGTGGCCATCGTGGAAATCGGCGGCACCGCCGGTGACATCGAGTCGCTGCCGTTCATGGAGGCCGTGCGCCAGATGCGCGTCGAGCTGGGCTATCAGGGCTCCATGCTGATGCACCTCACGCTGGTGCCTTATATTGCCTCTGCCGGCGAAACCAAGACCAAGCCGACCCAGCACTCGGTGAAAGAACTGCGTTCCATTGGCCTGCAGCCGGATATCCTGATTTGCCGCTCCGACCACGAAATTCCGGAAGAGTCGCGCCGCAAGATTTCCCTCTTCACCAACGTCGACGAGAAGGCGGTCATCCTCTGCATTGATGCGCCCACCATTTACATGATTCCGCTCACCTTCCATGAGCAGGGCATGGATGATCTGGTGATCGAGCGTCTGGGGCTGGGTGTGCGCCCGGCTGCGGATCTGTCCGACTGGCAGGGTGTGGTGGATGCCCTGATGCATCCTGAAAAAGAAGTCACCATTGCCATGGTCGGCAAATACATCGAGCTGCTGGATGCGTACAAGTCGCTCAATGAAGCCCTCCTGCATGCCGGCATCCAGAATCGCAGCAAGGTCAGGATCAATTACATTGATGCCGAGTCCATTGAGGAAAACGGTACCGCTGCGCTTGAAAACGTTGATGCCATTCTGGTGCCGGGCGGTTTTGGTGATCGTGGAACCGAAGGCAAGATCATGGCGGTGCAATATGCCCGCGAGCACCGGGTGCCTTATCTGGGCATTTGTCTTGGCATGCAGGTAGCCGTGATCGAGTTTGCGCGGCACAAGGCCGGACTTGCCGGCGCGCACTCCACCGAGCTGAAAAAGAATCCGGCAGACCCGGTGATCGGTTTGATTACCGAGTGGCGCACGGAGTCGGGTGATGTGCAGCGTCGCGATGAAAAATCCGATCTCGGCGGCAGCATGCGTCTCGGCGCCCAGGAATGCCGTCTGGAGCCGGGATCGCTGGCGCGCGAACTCTATGGCCAGGACGTGATTGTCGAGCGTCATCGTCATCGTTATGAAGTGAACAATAATTACCTGCCGCAGCTGGAAGCTGCAGGGCTTTGCATCTCGGGGCGCAGTGCCGACAGCAATCTCGTGGAAATGATCGAAATTCCTGATCATCCCTGGTTTGTCGCCTGCCAGTTCCATCCGGAATTCACCAGCTCGCCCCGCGGCGGACATCCCTTGTTTACCGGCTTCATCAAGGCGGCCCTCAAGCACGCGGGCAAGGAATGATTTGGCAGGTTGGCGTTGAGCAGGGCGAAGCCCGGCAAGCAGCGCTGGTTCTTGCATAAATGTTGGGCTTGCTGCGTCAGCCCAACCTACGAAACATGTTCATGATGAGTGCGTTGGCATGGAACAGAAAGTAATCACCCTCGGCACTATCGAGATCGGCAACGACAAGCCCTTTGTGCTTTTTGGCGGCATGAATGTGCTGGAGTCGCGTGATCTGGCCATGCGCGTTTGTGAAGAATATGTGCGTGTCACCGACAAGCTGAAGATTCCCTATGTCTTCAAGGCTTCCTTCGACAAGGCCAATCGCTCCTCGGTCTCTTCCTATCGTGGCCCCGGTATGGAAGAGGGCATGAAGATTTTCGAGGAAATCAAGAAGACCTTCGGTGTTCCGGTGATTACCGATGTGCATGAGCCGTATCAGGCCGTGCCGGTGGCGAAGGTGGCGGATATTATCCAGCTGCCGGCTTTTCTCTCGCGCCAGACCGATCTCGTGGTGGCCATGGCCCAAACCGGCGCCATCATCAATATCAAGAAGGCGCAATTCCTCGCGCCAAAAGAAATGAAGCACATCCTCGCCAAGTGCGAAGAAGCCGGCAATGACCGGCTGATCCTGTGCGAGCGCGGCTCCAGTTTTGGTTACAACAACCTGGTGGTCGACATGCTGGGTTTTGGCGTGATGAAGGAATTCGGTTATCCGGTGTTCTTTGACGTGACACACAGCCTGCAGATGCCGGGTGGTCTGCCCAGCGCCGCCGGCGGCCGTCGTGCCCAGGTGACTGAGCTGGCACTGGCCGGCATGTCGCAGAAAATTGCCGGACTTTTTCTGGAAGCGCATCCCGATCCCGATGTTGCCCGCTGTGACGGCCCTTGTGCCTTGCGCCTTTCCCAGCTCGAAGCTTTCCTGACGCAGGTGAAGGCCATTGATGATCTGGTAAAGGGTTTCCCGGTACTGGATACACATTGATTTCCGGCGCTGTCCTTCCCGCGAAGGCGTAACGACGGCGCAGAAGATTTTATTTTTTGAGGAGTTGAACCATGTCCCAGATTGCTGACATCCGTGCGCGTGAAATCCTGGACTCCCGTGGTAATCCCACCATTGAAGCCGATGTGATTCTTGAGTCTGGTGTGCTGGGCCGTGCCTGTGCCCCGAGTGGTGCTTCCACCGGCTCACGCGAGGCGCTGGAGCTGCGTGATGGCGACAAGAGCCGTTATCTGGGCAAGGGCGTGCTGACGGCAGTCGGCAATGTGAATGTGGATATTCGCGAGCTTCTGGTTGGCCGCAGCGTGTTTGATCAGGCCGGCCTCGACAAGGCCATGATTGATCTCGATGGTACCGAAAGCAAAAGCAAGCTCGGTGCCAATGCCATTCTGGCGGTGTCGCTGGCCTGCGCCAAAGCGGCCGCGCTTGAAAAACAGCTTCCCCTGTACCAGTACATTGCCGAACTGCGCGGCCAGACGAACTTCACCATGCCGGTGCCGATGATGAACATCATCAATGGTGGCGAGCATGCGGATAATACCGTCGACATCCAGGAATTCATGATTGAGCCGGTGGGCTTCACGTCTTTCGCGGATGCCCTGCGTTGCGGCGCCGAAATTTTTCATGCCTTGAAAGCCGTACTGAAGGCGCGCGGTCTCAGCACGTCGGTGGGCGACGAGGGCGGCTTTGCCCCGAACCTCGCGACCAATGAAGAAGCACTGACCGTCATCATGGAGGCGATTGCCAGGGCCGGATACAAGGCGGGCGAGAACGTCATGCTGGCACTCGACTGTGCCGCCAGCGAGTTCTACAAGGACGGCAAGTACGTGCTGGCCGGCGAAGGCAAGTCCTTCACGTCTGCTGAGTTTGTCGATTACCTTGCCGGCCTTGCCGACAAGTATCCGATCATTTCCATTGAAGACGGTCTGGATGAATCCGACTGGGCCGGCTGGAAGCTGCTGACCGACAAGATCGGTCACAAGGTGCAGCTGGTGGGCGACGACCTGTTCGTGACCAATCCTGCCATTCTCAAGCGCGGCATTGATGAAGGCGTGGCCAACGCCATCCTCATCAAGTACAACCAGATCGGTTCGCTGACGGAAACCCTGGACGCCATCTACATGGCAAAAGCCGCAGGCTTTGCCACCGTGATTTCCCATCGCTCGGGTGAAACCGAAGACGCGACGATTGCCGATCTTGCCGTGGCAACGGCCGCCGGCCAGATCAAGACAGGTTCGCTCTGCCGCTCTGATCGCGTTGCCAAGTACAACCAGTTGCTGCGCATCGAGCAGGCACTGGATGGTCTGGCGCCGTACCGTGGCAAGGCAGAGTTTCGCGGCCTGAAATGAAGGTTTAAACACCGCCATGCAAAAAACCCTCTTCGGCAAACTGCTGCTGGTCATCGCCCTCGTGGCGTTCGGCTTTTTGCAGTTCAGTCTCTGGTTCGGCGAGGGTGGGGTGCGCGATGTGCGCGCACTGAAGGCTGCGGTGGCCGAGCAAGTCCAGGCCAATGAAAAGCTGGCTGAGCGTAATCGTGTGCTTGAGGCTGAGGTCAAGGATCTCAAGGTCGGTCTTGAGGCAGTGGAAGAACATGGCCGCCTTGATCTCGGCATGATCAAGCAGAACGAAACGTTTTATCTCGTCACCGGCAATCCGGACGCCAAAAAAGCGCCGGAGCCGGCTCCGGTTCCGGCGCCACAGGGAAAACGCTGACATGGCGCTCTGGTGCGTGGTACCCGCCGCCGGCCGCGGCCTGCGCGTAGGGGGCGATCTCCCGAAGCAGTACCTGCATTTGAATGACCGCACGGTGATCCAGTGCACGCTGGATCGCCTCAGCATGCTGCCGGTCGAAGCCATTATTGTGCCGGTGGCGGCAGATGATGCTCGTGCCGGTGTCCTCGACTATCGCGATGCCAGCCTGATCCGGTTTGTCACCGGTGGTGCCGAGCGTGCCGATTCGGTACTGGCGGGGCTTGAGGCCATTGCCAATCAGGCATCGGACGAAGACTGGGTGCTGGTACACGATGTGGCGCGCCCCTGTGTGCGTATCGAGGATATCGAGCTGTTGCTGGCCGCGATTGCCGATCACCCCGTGGGCGGCTTGCTGGCCAATCGCGTGCGCGACACCATGAAGCGCGGCATGGGAGACGAAGTGGCCGAAACCCTTTCGCGAGACAATCTCTGGCATGCCCTGACGCCTCAGGTATTCCGTTTTGCTCTCCTGCGTGATGCGCTGCTGGCCGCAAGAGAGCAGGGCATTGTGGTGACAGACGAGTCTCAGGCCATTGAGTTGCGTGGTGAAAAGCCGCTGCTCATCGAGGGCGCACGCGACAACCTGAAAATCACCTGGCCGGAAGACCTGCAAATGGCCGAAGCGTTTCTCAAGCTGCAAGTCGAGTCCGGCCTATGAGCACAAAAAGCCCGCGCATCGGTCATGGCATTGATGTGCATCGGTTTGGCGAGGGCGATCATGTCACGCTCGCTGGCGTAAAAATTCCGCATGAGCAGGGGCTGGTGGCCCATTCCGATGGCGATGTGGCGCTGCACGCACTGTGTGATGCCATTCTCGGTGCGCTGGCGCTGGGCGATATCGGCAAGCACTTTCCGGATACGGATGCGGATTACCGCGGTGCCGACAGTCGTGTGCTGCTGCGCCATGTGATCACGCTGATGACGGCGCGCGGTTATCGTGTCGGCAATGCCGATATCACGGTGCTGGCCGAGCGTCCGAAGCTGGCCGTGCATATTGCGGCCATGCGTGAATGCATCGCCGCCGACCTGCAGCTTGGCGTGGATGATGTCAGCGTGAAAGCCACGACGACAGAGAAGCTCGGCTTTGTCGGGCGCAGCGAAGGTATTGAGGCACATGCGGTGGTGATGTTGCTGCCTGTTTAACGCAACAATAATTCTGTTCGCGGCTAAAGCCGCTCCTGCGAAAACCCTGTTTTACAGACGTCCTGTTTTGCGTAGGAGCGGCTTTAGCCGCGAACCTTTTTGCAGTCCCACTCTATTTTGAAAAGACCTCAATGAACTGGTCCCCTTTTTTGCTGACCAATCTGCCTTTTGTGCATGGCGAGCCCGTGTGTTCCGCCGTGCTGCGCGCGGAGCCCGAAGATTTCCAGGTGGACGAGATTCTCGGCTTTCCCCCCAGTGGCGAAGGCGAGCATGTGTTTTTGCAGATTCGCAAACGCAACCAGAATACGGCCTGGGTGGCGGAGCAGCTGGCCAAAGCAGCCGGGCTCAAGCCTGATGCGGTGAGCTATGCCGGTCTCAAGGACCGGCGCGCCGTGACCACGCAATGGTTCAGCCTGCATCTGCCGGGCAAGAGCCTGCCGGATTTGTCGGCGTTCTGGAGCGAAGACATCCAGCTCGTCACGCAAACCTTCAATCAGCGCAAGCTCAAGCGCGGTGCCCATCAGGGCAACCGCTTCGTGATTACGCTGCGCGATGTCGAAGGCGACCACGCGGCCGTTGAATCGCGTCTGGAGCAAATAGCGGCGCAGGGCGTGCCCAACTATTTTGGCCCGCAGCGTTTCGGACATGACAATGGCAATCTGCAGGCCGGCGAAGCCCTGCTCCAGCAAAAGCCGAGGCGCCGGCTGAATTACCGGGAAAGCATTGCCTTGTCGGCGCTGCGTTCGGCACTGTTCAATGGCGTCCTCGGAGAGCGTATCCGCCAGAAAAACTGGAATACGGCATTGCCGGGTGACGTCCTGATGCTGGACGGTCGCGGCAGCTTTTTCCGGCCGGAGGCCGATGACACGGCCATTGGCCAGCGCCTTGAAAACATGGAGCTGCACCTCACCGGCCCGATGCCGGGCAAGGGCACTCCGGTGGTGAGCGCCGATGTGGCCGCGCTGGAGCAGGGCGTGTTGAGTGACTGTGCCGATCTGCTGCGGGCACTCGAGGCTTTCGGGGTGGATGCACAGCGCCGGGCCCTGCGTTTGCGTGCCGCTGATCTTGGCTGGGAGTGGCTGGACGAAAGCAGCCTGAGGCTGGCATTTGCATTACCATCAGGAGCCTTCGCCACCAGTGTGTTGCGCGAGCTGGCAACGCTTCGCCAGACCGGGCTTGACGCCATCCCGGTTGAGTAAAGTAGTTGCGCCTGAGGCTTTGGACTCGGGAAGAAGTGTCTTGTGTCGCTGTTTTCCGGCGATCACACCCCACAGTGACAGGATGAAAAAATGCGGTTTCTGGTAAGCAACGATGACGGTGTGCAGTCACCCGGCCTGGTGGCGCTGGCGGAAGCGCTGGCGGAGCTGGGCGAAGTCACCGTGGTGGCGCCCGACAGCGAGCGCAGCGCCTTTTCCAGCGCCCTGACGCTGGATCGCCCCTTGCGTCCTGTACAGCAGCCCAATGGTTTCTGGGCCGTGAATGGCACGCCGGCGGACTGCGTGCATCTGGCCCTGAACGGCTTTCTTGATTTTGAACCGGACATCGTCGTCTCCGGCATCAATGCCGGCGCCAATCTCGGCGATGACACGCTGTATTCCGGGACGGTGGCGGCCGCTCTGGAGGCCCGCTTCCTTGGCAAGACCGGCATCGCCGTTTCGCTGGCCGGTGCGCATGGCAAGGGTTACGGTATCGAGGCCTATCGTCCGGCCGCACAGATGGTTTCCCGCCTGATCCGCAGCTGGCCCCGGCTCAATCTGCCGGCACGCACGATCCTGAACGTCAATGTGCCGGATCTTCCGCTGGAGGCGATTCGCGGTTTCCAGGTCAGCCGTCTTGGCCATCGCGGGCGCGCCAGGGATGTGCTGGCGCTGGATGATCCGCGCGGTCGCAAGGTTTACTGGATTGGTATTGCCGGCAATCCGGCGGATGCAGGCGAGGGCACCGATTTTCATGCTGTCGCCGATGCCTGCGTCAGTGTCACTCCCCTGCTCACGGATCTCACGCGCCATGATGCGCTGGAGGATGTGTCGAGCTGGCTGGATGAGGTTTAAGTTTTTATCCGTTCAGCGCTGCCGCACACACGGCTGCGCTGTTGTGTCACCGGAGGTACGCGGCGCGATCCTGATTGCCGGCGCCGAATGCTTCCGGTATGTATCCATGCAACAAGAAAACAGATTTTCTGAAAAATGACTTCACTTGATCTTCTTGGTTCCGGCATGACGTCATCGCGTACGCGCGAACGCATGATTATCCGCCTGATGGAGCAAGGCATCAGCGATCTCAACGTGATCGACATCATGCGCCGCACCCCCCGCCACATTTTTCTCGATGAGGCGCTGGCGCATCGTGCCTACGAAGACACTTCCCTGCCGATCGGCCATGCCCAGACCTTGTCGCAGCCCTATATCGTGGCGCGCATGACCGAGGTATTGCTGGCGGAAGGCCCGCTGAATCGCGTGCTGGAGATCGGTACGGGGTCGGGCTATCAGACATCCATTCTGGCGCAGCTTTGCGGCCAGGTTTTTTCCGTGGAGCGCATCAGGGCGCTGCAGGAAAAAGCGCGGACGCGCCTGCAATTGCTCAAGCTGCACAACGTCCGTCTGCGTCATACCGATGGCGGCATGGGCTGGCCGGAAGAGGCCGGCTTTGACGGCATCATTGCCTGTGCGGCTCCCCTGGGAATTCCCAAGGCGCTGATCGCGCAGCTGAGTGAAGGCGGGCGTCTGGTCATCCCGGTCGGCGGTGGTGAAGTGCAGGATCTCCTGCTCATCATCCGGCGCGGCGACAGCCACGAAACGCAGGTGCTGGAGAAAGTCCGCTTTGTACCCATGCTGGGCGGGGTACTCTGAGTGCGGTTTTTCCGCCGTACGCTGATGCTGCTGGCACTGATGCTGCTGGCACTGATGCTGCTGGCAGGCTGCGCCAGCAGGCACTCGCCGGTGGTGGTTGAGCGCTCGCTGAGCGGCGCCAGCGCCACTGAACACAAGGTGGTGGCCGGCGAGACGCTGTATGCCATTGCCCTGCGTTACGACAAGGATTATCGCGAGCTGGCCCAGCTCAACGCCCTCGATCAAAACTTCACGATTCATCCCGGGCAGCGTCTGCGCCTCCGGGCCGCAGCCGCCACGCCTCCGGTGAAAACCGGCAAAGTCTCCCCTGCCAGCCCCGGACCCAGGCCGGCAAAGAGGGCGGCTGGGGGGGCGATGCCGGGTGAAAACAAAACGTTCGTCGTAAAAAACCCCGTCCCCATCCCGGCAAATATTCCGCCTGTCACCGAGGCGTCACGCCCAAGTGCTTCATTAGCTTGGGTTTGGCCTGCCAAAGGCGCGCTCATCGGCAGTTTTGGCTCGCAGGGCGTGACTGGAAAGGGGCTGGACATCAGTGGAAAGCGGGGGGATTCTGTTCTGGCTGCTGCTTCCGGCACCGTTGTTTATGCGGGTTCGGGACTGGTGGGTTACGGAAAGATGCTCATCGTGCGCCATGATGACAACTACATCAGCGCGTATGCCCACAATGACCGTTTTCTGGTCAAGGAAGGGGATCGTGTAACCGCAGGCCAGACGGTGGCGGTGATGGGCTCCACGGGTACGGATCGCGAAAAGCTGCACTTCGAGATTCGTGAGCGCGGCAAACCGGTAGACCCCTTGCGGTTTCTTCCCGCAAGCCGATAAGGAATTAAAAAAGACAGATAGAAAAGGAGAGCATGCGAGGAACGCATGCCATGACGACTGGGTGATCAGCGTCATGCATTGACCAGAACGAGGGATTGATCATGGACAACAAACCGGGAGTTGCATCCCGCAGCAAGAAAGTTGCCAGCATTGCCGTGGCGATTGATAGCAAAAAGCCCGTAAAACCCGCCCCCATTGCCGTAAAAAAAGCGGCTGTTGCAAAGCCGGTTCGCACCCGGGTCAGCGCGCTCCAGTCCAGTCTGGATGCCACCCAGCTTTATCTCAATGAAATCGGTTTTTCTCCCCTGCTCTCCGCAGAAGAAGAAGTCTTTTATGCGCGCCGCGCCCGGCAGGGCATAGAAACGGCGCGCAAGCGCATGATCGAAAGCAATCTGCGTCTGGTGGTGAAAATTGCCCGGCGTTACATCAATCGCGGCCTGACCCTGCTTGACCTTATCGAGGAGGGCAATCTCGGCCTGATCCATGCCGTGGAGAAATTCGATCCGGAGCGCGGTTTCCGGTTTTCGACCTACGCCACCTGGTGGATACGCCAGACCATGGAGCGCGGCCTGATGAACCAGACGCGTACGGTGCGTCTGCCTATTCATGTGGTGAAGGAACTGAATCTTTACCTGCGGGCGGCGCGCGAGCTCAGTCACAAGCTGGATCACGAGCCCAGTGCCGACGAGATTGCCCGTCTGCTGGATCGCCCGGTAGAAGACGTGCAGCGCATGCTGGGCCTGAATGAGCGTGTCAGCTCGATTGATGCTCCGATGGGGGGGCGATACGGAAAGGACGCTGGGCGACACTCTTGCCGATGTCAATGCTTCCGATCCGGCCGACAAGGTGCAGGACGATGACATGCGCGTGAGTCTGGATCACTGGCTGGACGAGCTGCCGGACAAGCAGCGCGAGGTGCTGGCCAGGCGTTTCGGCCTGCGCGGTCATGACGTGGCCACGCTTGAGGCCGTCGGCGAAGAAATTGGTCTGACGCGCGAACGGGTGCGGCAGATCCAGGTGGATGGTTTGAAACGCCTGCGCGAGGTGCTGGAAGGCCAGGGCCTTTCCAGCGAAGCGATCTTCAACTGAGCTCTGGCGTCGTGTTGTGCGGGAAAACAGGGTCCGGTTTCCGGGCCCTGTTTTTTTATGCCGGAAATCCCTGCTTTCCCCGGCTCCGGCGCTTTGGGGGCTTGCTGTGGCCGGCTCCTGCGGCGAGAATCCGCGCCCATGCCTTGGTAGCTCAGATGGATAGAGCAGCCCCCTCCTAAGGGGCAGGTCGGACGTTCGAATCGTCTCCAGGGCACCATGAATGCCTGAGTCCGGGCCCCTGCACAGGGGTCCGGATTTTTTATGCGCTGTAATGGCCGCCATCGGGCGGCATAGTCGAAACCGCAGGCGGATCACCTGAGGATGCGCTACGGGGCTGTACCCCGGTGTACTGGCGACATCCTGATCGATCAGTTCATCAATTGCCGCCCGCAGGAGTTGTCATGACCGAGCTTGTCACCATCACCGTCAGTGACCATGTCGCCGATGTGCGCCTCAACCGCCCCGAAAAAATGAATGCCCTGAGCATGCCCATGTTCGAGGCGATCAACGCGGCCGCTGAAAGCATCATGCGGGATCGCAGCATCCGCGCCGTCGTGCTCTCCGGTGAGGGCCGTGCTTTTTGTGCCGGACTTGATCTGGCCAACTTCAGTGATACGGAAACCATTGGCGGCGATGCCTTCGGCGGTGGCCGCGGCGGCTACTGGCCGAATTTTTACCAGAAGCCGGGTTATCTGTGGAAAGACGTGCCGGTGCCCGTGATCTGCGCCCTGCACGGTGTTGTGTTTGGCGGTGGCCTGCAGATTGCCCTGGGTGCGGACATCCGCATTGCGCATCCGCAAACGCGGCTGTCACTGATGGAAATAAAGTGGGGCCTGGTGCCCGACATGAGCGGCTCGCAGACACTGCGTGATCTCGTGCGTCTGGATGTTGCCAAGGAGCTGGCTTTCACGGGCCGTATTGTTGAGGCACCGGAAGCCAGGGACATCGGTCTTGTCACGCGGCTTGACGAGAATCCGCGCGAGGCAGCACTGGCCATGGCTCGCGAGATGGCGCAGAAGAATCCGCAGGCCATCGCCCTCGGCAAGTTGCTGCTGGAATCGGTCTGGCACGGCGATGATGCGCGCGGACTGGAAGTGGAAGAAAAGCTTCAGGCCACCCTGTTGATGAGCCCCAACCAGAAAGAGGCCGTGATGGCCGGCATGCAGAAGCGCGCGGCGAATTTCACCGAGCGCAGCTTTGACCGGCTGGATCGCGCTGATCCGCTCAATACGTTGCAAGCGAAGTAATAACTTTCGGCATCGTTTCTTGATGAAAAAAGCAGCGGTTTTTTACGAGGCCGTTTTTTTGCAGAACTGCAAAATCCGGAAGTTGACCTGTGTTGAAAACGCCGGCAAGGCTTCCACTGCCGTGCGCCGTTCGCGCGGCGCGCGCCAGTAGTGCGGTGTCATCTGCAGCAGGTTTTTCAGCATGGCATTGTCCGCCAGCTCAATGCGGAAACTGATTTCTGCTTCGCTGTGAAAGCGGAAAGCCGGTGCCAGTTCTTCCTGCCATTTCTCGGCCTGGTGCGGGCGGACTTCCTCATACAGCGCTTCGCGCAATTCCCACAAATGCTTTTCACCCGGCGCCGCAATGAACAAGTGGCCGCCCGGCTTGAGCACGCGCGCCGCTTCTGCGGTGGGCAGCGGGCTGAAGATCGCCGTCATCACGTCCACGCAGGCATCCTGCAGCGGAATGTCCTGGCTGCTGGCGACCAGCCAGGTGATGTCGCGGCTGCGCTTTGCGGCACGCTTGACGGTTTCTTTGCTGATGTCAAAGGCCGTTGTTTTTTGCGCCGTCTTGCCCAGCTCGGTGCTGTACCAGCCTTCGCCGCAGCCGCTGTCCAGCAGGTGCGTGGCTTGCAGCGGGGCAAACAATCCCCGCAGGGTGTCGCGAAACGGTGTGTAAAAACCGGCCTCGAGAAAGCTCGTGCGCGCGGCGACCATGGCGGCATCGTCGCCGGGATTCAGGCTGTTCTTGTTCTGTACCGGCAGCAGGTTGAAATAGCCTTCGCGGGCGCGATCAAAGCTGTGGCCCTGCGCGCAGACGGCGGTTTTTTCACCGGCTTGCAGCGCGTTATGGCAGAGGGGGCAGCGCAGGCTCATGGTGTCAGATCCCGTAGGAGCGGCTTTACCGAAGGGTATGCTTTAGTGCAGCCGCGAATGCCTTTCATAACAAGCAGATGTTCGCGGCTAAAGCCGCTCCTACGCCCCGAAGGAAGTACCCTTGGGGTGCGACCAAAGGAAATCCCAGTGGGACGAAAAACAGATAAAAAGTCAGGCCAGCAGCTTTTCCAGAATGCGCTCGTAGACATCGGTGAGCGTATCCAGATCGGCGGCGCGCACTTCTTCATTCACTTTATGAATGGTGGCGTTGAGCGGCCCCAGTTCCAGCACCTGGGCGCCGGTGGGGGCAATAAAGCGGCCATCCGAGGTGCCGCCGGAAGTGGAAAGCTCGGTGTCTATGCCGCAAATCTCGCGAATGCTGGCCACGGCAGCGGCCACCAGCTCGCCTTTTGCGGTGAGAAAAGGCTGGCCGGAAAGGCTCCAGCTGATCTCGTAACGCAGGCCGTGCTTGTCGAGGATGGCCTCGGTGCGTTCGCGCAGTTGCTGCTCGGTGACTTCCGTCGAGAAACGGAAGTTGAACAGCACTTTCATGTCGCCCGGGATGACGTTGGTGGCGCCCGCGCCGGCACTGATATTGGAAATCTGGAAAGTGGTTGCCGGGAAAAATTCATTGCCGTTATCCCATAGCTCTGCCGTGAGTTCGGTCAGTGCCGGCACGGCGCGGTGAACCGGATTGTCGGCCAGCTGCGGATACGCCACATGGCCCTGCGTGCCGAGCACCGTCAGCACGGCATTCAGTGAACCGCGACGACCGTTCTTGATGACATCGCCAAGCTGCTGGCTGGAGGAAGGCTCGCCAACCAGTGCCCAGGTCATTTTCTCGCCGCGCGCTTCCAGATGCTCGATCACTTTCACCGTGCCGTTGATGGCAATGCCTTCTTCGTCGCTGGTGATGAGAAAGGCAATCGAGCCGCGGTGATCGTCATGGCGCGCCACAAAGCGTTCGCAGGCCACGACCATGGCCGCGAGCGAGCCCTTCATGTCGGCAGCGCCGCGGCCGATCAGCATGCCGTCACGGATTTCCGGGGCAAAAGGCTGCACGCTCCAGTTTTCCACCGGCCCGGTCGGCACCACATCGGTATGGCCGGCAAAGGCCAGCACCGGACCGCTGTCGCCACGCCGTGCCCAGAAATTGTCGACATCGCCAAAGCGCAGGCGCTCGATGCGAAAGCCGATTTTTTCCAGGCGCCCGATCATCAGGGTCTGGCAGTTGGCATCGAAAGGCGTGACAGAGGGCTCGCGCATCAGGGCCAGCGTGAGATCCAGGGTGGGGGAGAGAGTGGTCATGAGGGTTCGGATTTATAAAAGTGGGTTTCGCGGCGGCTGCCGCGAACGGAATGGCCGCTAGTGTAACGGGCTTGCGTCCGGACGTCAGTGCAGTGCCGCTATGCAGGCGCCGATTGCCGGGCAATAATCCGGCCCAGCTCCATGCCGGGCCAGCCCCGGCATGCGTCACTTTATCCGCTTGATCAGAACAGGGACGCCCCATGAAAAAGGTACTGACGCTGGCTGTGCTGGCCGCTGCCATTGGCCTCGCGGCTTGCAGCAAAAAGGAAAACGAAGGCGCCGCTGCTCCGGCAGCAGCGGCCGGTGCCCTTGTCGTGAAGATTGGCCATGCCGCGCCGCTCACCGGGCCGCAGGCGCATCTTGGCAAGGACAATGAAAACGGCGTGCGTCTGGCCATCGACGAGCTCAATGCCAAAGGCTTTGAAATCGGCGGCAAGAAAGTGCAGTTCGAGCTGCTCTCGGAAGACGACCAGGCCGACCCGCGCGTGGCCACCACGGTCGCCAAGAAATTCGTGGACGACGGCGTCAACGCCATCATCGGACATCTCAATTCCGGCACCACCATTCCGGCCTCGCGCATTTACAACGAAGCCGGCATTGTCGAAGTGTCGCCTTCGGCCACCAACCCCAAATACACGCAGCAGGGCTATGCCAATGCTTTCCGTGTGATGGCCAATGACGTGCAGCAGGGTGCGGTACTGGGCGAGTTTGCCGTGAAGGAAATGGGCGCTAAAAACGTCGCCATCATTGATGACAAAACCGCTTACGGTGCCGGTCTTGCCGCCGAGTTTGAAAAAGCTGTCATCGCCAGTGGCGGTGTGATCGTTGTGCATGAGTACACCAACGACAAGGCCTCGGACTTCACCGCCATCCTCACCCGCATCAAGGGCAAGAAGCCCGACCTCCTGTTCTACGGCGGCATGGACGGGCAGGGCGCACCCATGGCCAAGCAGATGAAGACGCTGGGCCTGACCTCAAGGTTCCTCGGCGGCGACGGTATCCATACCGCCGAGTTCATCAAGCTGGCCGGTGCCGCCGCCGAAGGCACCACGGCGTCTCTGCCGGGCGTGCCACTGCAGGACATGCCCAAGGGACCGGATTTCAAAAAACGCTTTGAAGCCAAATACGGCGTCATCCAGCTTTATGCGCCGTATTGCTACGACGCCATGATGGTGGTGGCCGAAGCCATGCAGCGTGCCGGCTCCATCGAACCGGCCAGATACCTGCCGGAAATGATGAAGACCCATCATGATGGCGTCACCGCCAGCATCGGCTTTGATGCCAAAGGCGATCTCACCGGCGGTGCCATCACGGTTTACCGCATCGTTGATGGTGACTGGAAAGTGATCAAGACGATTGCTGGCGCGCCTGTGGTGCCGGCTGCTGCGGAAGCAGCGGCAGTGCCTGCGGCCAGGTAAGCCGGACTCACTCGCAACAAGGCCCGCGGATGCGGGCCTTGTGCATTGTGCGGCCAACGCCAGATCAGGAACGGTTCGCGGCTGCACTAAAGCATACCCTTCGGTAAAGCCGCTCCTACGAGAAGCGCGGGATTTTGTAGGAGCGGCTTCAGCCGCGAACCCGCGCGTTCCCCACCCCGTTGAGTCCGGCATGAATCCTGCGTAACCTTCGCCACACTTCGCGCGGCCCCGGAAGCATGCTGCGCTGCTTTGTTTGTCCGTACTTTTGCCCGCACTACAGGCCCAGCCGCAAGGCCGGGTCCTTGATTTCAGGAATCGCGTTTGGACACTCTGGTACAGCAACTCATCAACGGACTGATCCTCGGCAGCATCTATGCCCTGATCGCGCTGGGTTACACCATGGTGTACGGCATTCTCGGCCTCATCAATTTCGCCCACGGCGAAATCGTCATGATCGGCGCCATGATCACCATCACCTGCCTCAATATCCTCGTGGGCCATGGCGTGCATCTGCCGGGGCTGGTGCTGGTGGCGATCAGTCTGCTCATGGCGATACCGGCCTGTGCGCTGCTCGGTTACACCGTCGAGCGCGTGGCCTATCGCCCCCTGCGCAATGCGCCACGGCTGGCGCCGCTGATTACCGCCATCGGCGTGTCCATCGTCCTGCAGAATCTCGCCATGATCATCTGGGGCCGGCAATACGTGGCCTTTCCCGCCGTGCTGCCCGGTGCGCCGCACGAATTTCTCGGTGCGTCCATTACCTCGCTGCAAATCCTCATCATCGTGCTCGCCGCTGCCATCATGGGCGGCCTCATGCTGCTGGTGAACCGCACCAAACTCGGCCGCGCCATGCGTGCCACCGCGCAAAGCCCTCAGGTGGCACAACTGATGGGTGTGAACGTGAATCACGTGATTTCCATGACGTTCATTCTCGGCTCCTGCCTCGGCGCCACGGCCGGTGTCATGGTGTCGGCCAATTACGGCCAGGCTCATGCCTATATGGGTTTTCTGCTTGGTTTGAAGGCGTTTTCAGCCGCCGTGCTGGGGGGCATCGGCAATCTCGGCGGTGCGGTTATCGGCGGACTCCTGCTCGGCATCATCGAATCGCTCGGTGCGGGTTACATCAGCGATTTCACCGGCGGTTTTCTCGGCAGCCAGTATCAGGACGTGTTTGCCTTCATGGTGCTGATCCTGGTGCTGGTGTTCAGGCCTTCGGGGCTGATGGGTGAACGTGTGGCGGAGCGTCCATGATGTTTATCGCCAACAAATTTTTTTCTACTGTCATCCCCGCGCACCCCAGGAAGTGCCCTTGGGGTGCGCGGGGACGACAGGAACAAGTGATATGACGAAAACTCCCGTCAAAATCTGGATGAGTGTTTTTGGCATTGCACTGGCCCTGTTCATCGCTCCCTTTGCCATGGGTGCCGGTTTTGGCAATTCCTGGGTGCGCATTCTCGATTTCGTGCTGCTCTACACGATTCTCGCGCTCGGCCTCAATATCGTGGTGGGTTATGCCGGCCTGCTCGATCTGGGCTATATCGCTTTCTATGCCGTCGGCGCCTATCTCTTCGCCATCCTTGCCTCGCCGCATTTCGACTGGCATGTGTCTGCCTGGATCATTCTGCCGCTGGGCGCGACGCTGGCCTGCATTGCCGGCGCCACCCTCGGCGCACCGACGCTGCGTTTGCGCGGTGATTACCTCGCCATTGTCACGCTGGGTTTTGGCGAGATCGTGCGCCTGTTCATGAATAATCTGGATCAGCCGGTCAACATCACCAACGGTCCGCAAGGCATCAACCTGATCGACAGTGTCTCGCTGTTCGGTTATCGCCTCGAAAGCGGCTTCAGCTTGTTTGGTCACCGTTTCAGCGGTGATTACGCCTACTACTATCTTTTTCTTGCCCTCGCGCTGCTCGCCATTTTTGTCTGTGTGCGGCTGGAAAATTCCCGCATCGGTCGCGCCTGGGTGGCGATACGCGAAGATGAAATTGCGGCGCAGGCCATGGGCATCAACACGCGCAACGTGAAGCTGCTGGCCTTTGCCATGGGCGCCAGTTTCGGCGGTGTCGCCGGCGGCCTGTTTGCTTCCTTCCAGGGTTTTGTCAGCCCCGAATCCTTCACCCTGATGGAATCGGTGATGGTGGTGTGCATGGTGGTGCTGGGCGGCATGGGCAATATTCCCGGCGTCATTCTCGGTGCGGTGCTGCTCACCATTGCCCCGGAATTCCTGCGCGACATCATCAATCCCCTGCAGCGCCACCTGTTCGGCCGCATGGTGGTGGACCCGGAAAACCTGCGCATGCTGTTGTTCGGCCTGGCGCTGATTGTCGTCATGCTGTTCCGCCCGGCGGGCCTCTGGCCGTCGAAGCGACGTCGTGAAGAGCTGGAGTCGGCCCATGACTGAGTTGCTGAAACTGGAAAACATCGAGAAGCGTTTTGGCGGCCTCAAGGCGCTGAACAATGTCAGCCTCAGCATTCCGCAGGGCTGCATCTACGGCCTGATCGGTCCCAACGGCGCCGGCAAGACCACGCTCTTCAATGTCATCACCGGCCTTTACCAGGCGGAAAGCGGCGCACGCATTTTTGCCGGCGAAGTGTTGCCGCTGAAAATAAAACCGCATGCGATTGTCACGCGCGGCATTGCCCGCACCTTCCAGAACATCCGTCTCTTCAATCACATGACGGCACTGGAAAACGTGATGGTGGCGCGCCACTGCAAAACCCGGACCGGTGTGCTGGGCGCCATCTTCATGCCGCCTTCTGCCCGTGCCGAAGAAAAAGCCGTTCGCGTCAAGGCGCAAGCCCTGCTGGCCTATGTCGGCATTGCCGCATCGGCCAACAAGCTGGCAAAGGAACTTTCCTACGGCGACCAGCGCCGCCTGGAAATTGCCCGCGCGCTGGCAACCGAACCGAAACTGCTGGCGCTGGATGAGCCGGCTGCCGGCATGAATCCCACGGAAACCGAAGGCCTGCGCGAGCTGATCACACGCATCAAGGCCGATGGCATTACCGTGCTGCTGATCGAGCACGATGTGAAGCTGGTGATGGGCCTGTGCGACCGCGTCGCGGTGCTGGATTTCGGTGAAAAAATTGCGGAAGGCGTACCCGCCGACGTGCAGTCCGACCCGCGCGTGATCGAAGCCTATCTCGGGAGTGGTGCCACATGAGCCTGCTCGCGATTGAAAACCTCAGCATCAGTTACGGCGGCATTCAGGCCGTGAAAGGCATCAGCCTGAGCGTGGAAGAAGGCGAGCTGGTGACGCTGATCGGTGCCAATGGCGCCGGTAAAACCACCACGCTGAATACGCTTGGCGGTTTGATCAAACCGGCGGCAGGCAGTATCCGCTATGCCGGTCAGGATCTTGCCAGCCTGCCGGCGCATGACCGGGTGCGTCACGGTCTGGCGCTGGTGCCGGAAGGGCGCGGTATTTTCGGCCGCCTCAGTGTCGGCGAGAATTTGCTGATGGGCGCTTTTCATCGCCACGACAAGGCAGGCATCGCCAGTGATCTTGAAAAATCCTACGAACTTTTTCCGCGTCTGCGCGAGCGCGAACACCAGCTCGCCGGCACGCTGTCCGGCGGCGAGCAGCAAATGCTGGCGATGGGGCGCGCACTGATGAGCCGGCCGCGCCTGCTCTTGCTTGATGAGCCGTCCATGGGGCTGGCACCGATCATGGTCGAGAAGGTGTTCGAGATCATCCGCATGATCAACGCCGAAGGCGTCGCCATTTTGCTGATCGAGCAGAATGCGCGTCTGGCGCTGGCCGCCGCGCGCCGTGCCTATGTCATGGAAACCGGCCGCATCACGCTGTCCGGCCCCGCCACCGAGCTGGCCGCTGACGAACGCGTGCGCGCGGCGTATCTCGGACATTAACCAGGATTAACCCGGCTTTCATGCAGGCAATACATCGCGGGCATGGCCCGCTCCTACGAGACAGCGGCGCCATCCCCCCAACGGTCTTGTCTCCACACGTAGGAGCAGGCCATGCCCGCGATATCGGCTCGTTCAGGCGGTATGAGCCTGCGCAAACTGCAAAAATGCTTCAGCCGCCGGTGACAGCCGGCGGCCTTCGCGCATCACAAAACTGAAGCGGCCCGGCAGCGGAAAGCCGGCCACCTTCAGCTCCACCAGCCCGAGTTCCCCCGCATCCTGACGCAGGGCATGCCGCGACAGCACGGTAATGCCGAGGCCGCCGGCGACGGCATGCTTGATGGCCTCGTTACTGCCCAGTGCCATGGCGATACGTGGTGAAAAGTTTTCCTGCTTGAAATGCGCCTCCACAATCAGGCGGCCGCCCGAGCCCGGTTCGCGCAGCAGCCAGCGCTCTTCCTGCAACTGTTTCAGCGTGCATTTTTTTCCGGCCAGACGATGCCCTGCGGCGGCAATCACCACCAGCGGGTTTTCGGCAAAGGGCAGCACGCGCAGGCGCTTGTCGTCGGGCGGAATCATGATCACGGTCAGGTCATCCGCATCGCGTTCCAGGCGCTGCAGTATTGTGCTGCGGTTTTCCACCGCCAGCTCCACCTCCACGCCGGGGTAAGCCTCGCAGAAGGGGCCGAGCAGCTGCGGCAGCAGGTATTCCGCCGTGGTCACGGCCGCCAGCCTGAGCCGGCCGCGCTGCACGCCACGCAGCTCCGAGATGCGTGATTCAAAGCGCGCCCAGTGGCTGAAGATCTCGCGCACGGTTTCCTGCAGCTCCAGGCCGGCCTCGGTCAGGCGCAGGCGCTTGCCCTGCTGCTCGAACAGCGGCATGCCCACGCTTTCCGCCAGATCACGCAGCTGGATGGAGATGGTGGGCTGGGAGCTGTGCAGCTCCCGGGCAGCCTGCGTCATCGAGAGCAGGCGGGCCGTGGTCTCGAAAGCCAGCAACTGCTGGTTGGTGGCACGGATGACAGCCTGGCGGTGCATAGATGAAAACCTATAGGTCTTATATGAAATACATATTTTCATAAATGACAGAAAATGCCTAGAGTGGCGACCTCCCAGCGGGCTACGCGTTTGCAGGAGCGGCTTTCGCCGCGAACCTTACCCAGCCCTGCCCTGACGTTCGCGGCGAAAGCCGCTCCTACGGGATTTATTGATGAATCTTTCCGAGCACCGCCTCACCCATCTCAAGCAGCTCGAGGCCGAGTCCATCCACATCATTCGTGAAGTGGCCGCCGAGTTTGAAAACCCGGTCATGCTGTATTCCATCGGCAAGGATTCCGCCGTCATGCTGCATCTGGCACTGAAGGCCTTTGCCCCCGGCAAGCCGCCGTTCCCGCTGATGCATGTGGACACCACCTGGAAATTCCAGGAAATGATCGCTTTCCGCGATTACATGGTGAAAAAGCACAACTGGAATCTCATCGTTCACATCAATGAAGAAGGTGTGGCTGCCGGCGTGAATCCCTTCACCTCCGGTTCCGCCAAACACACCGACGTGATGAAGACCGAAGGGCTCAAGCAGGCGCTGAACAAGTACAAGTTTGATGCCGCGTTTGGTGGCGCCCGCCGCGACGAAGAAAAATCCCGTGCGAAAGAGCGCGTGTATTCCTTCCGCGACAAGAACCATCGCTGGGACCCTAAGAACCAGCGCCCGGAGCTCTGGAATATCTACAACTCGAAAATCGACAAGGGCGAGAGCATCCGCGTGTTCCCGCTGTCCAACTGGACCGAGCTGGATATCTGGCAGTACATCTATCTGGAAAACATCGAGATCGTGCCGCTGTATTTTGCCGCCGAGCGTGAAGTGATCGAGCGTGACGGCACCCTGATCATGATTGATGACGAGCGCATCCTCACCTACCTCAGTGACGACGAGAAAAAGCAGATCCAGAAAAAATTTGTGCGTTTCCGAACGCTGGGCTGCTACCCGCTGACCGGTGCCGTGGAATCAAAAGCGGCAACACTGCCGGAAGTGATCCAGGAAATGCTGCTGACGCGCACTTCCGAGCGCCAGGGGCGCGTGATTGATCACGATTCCTCCGGCTCCATGGAAAAGAAAAAGATGGAAGGCTATTTCTAAAACAACTGTCGTCCCCGCGCACCCCAAGGGCACTTCCTGCGGGGCGCATGCGGGGACCTGGCGACTTTAGTGGCACAAATCAAAGGCACTGGATCCCCGCCTTCGCGGGGATGACAGTAGCAAGGCAAAGGTAAAAAATATGTCTCATCAATCCGATCTGATCGAAAGCGACATTCTCGGCTACCTCAAGCAGCACGAGAACAAGGACATGCTGCGCTTCATCACCTGCGGCAATGTCGACGACGGAAAATCCACGCTGATCGGCCGCCTGCTGCACGATTCCAAGCTGATTTTTGAAGACCAGCTGGCGGCCATTCAGAAGGATTCGCAGAAGTACAACACCACCGACCAGGAAATCGACCTGGCGTTGCTGGTGGACGGCCTGCAGGCCGAGCGCGAGCAGGGCATTACCATTGATGTGGCCTACCGTTATTTCTCCACGGAAAAACGCAAGTTCATCATTGCCGATTGCCCGGGCCACGAGCAGTACACGCGCAACATGGCGACAGGTGCGTCCACCTGCAATCTCGCTATCATCCTGATCGATGCCCGTTACGGCGTGCAGACACAAACGCGCCGGCACAGCTATATCGTCAGCCAGCTCGGCATTCGTCACGTCATCGTCGCCATCAACAAGATGGACATCGTCGATTTCAGCGAAGCCACCTATCAGCGCATTCGCGATGATTACCAGCGCTTCGCCAGCGAACTGCAGATTACCGACGTGCACTTTGTGCCGATGTCAGCCCTGCGCGGCGACAATGTGGTCACGCCCAGCGAAAAAATGCCGTGGTACACGGGCGAAACGTTGATGCAGTTGCTGGAAGGCATACAGATCACCAACGATGTCCCGCTCGATGCCTTCCGCCTGCCGGTGCAGTACGTGAATCGCCCGAACCTCGATTTCCGTGGTTTCTGCGGCACCGTCGCGGCAGGCGTGATCAATGTCGGTGATGCCGTAACCGCCATGCCGTCCGGTCGCCAGAGCCGGGTCAAGCAGATCCTGACCGCCGATGGCGATGCCGCGCAGGCTTTTGTCGGCCAGGCCATCACGCTGACGCTGGAAAACGAGATCGATATTTCCCGTGGCGACATGATCGTGCGCAGCAACGAACAGACGCCCTGCATTTCACAGGCCTTTGATGCGCATGTGGTGTGGATGAATGAAGCGCCGCTGAAAGCCGGCAAGGAATACAGTTTCAAGCTCGGTGGCAAGACCGTGTTCGGTCGTGTCGAAAAAGTCCTGCACCGCATCGACATCAATTCGCTTGAGCATGTCGATTCCACCGAGCTGGCCCTGAACGAAATGGGGCTCTGCCGTGTCGTGGTCAACGCCCCGGTGGCCTTTGATACCTACCGCGATTGTCGCGGCACCGGCAGCTTCATCATCATTGACCGCCTCAGCAACGCCACCGCCGGCGCCGGCATGATCGCCAGCGCCGCCCAGGCCGACATGGTGCTGGAGCGTGCCCGCACCGAAGCCCTGCTCAGGGAAATTTCCGAGCAGGAGCTGCGCGCCTTCGTCGTGGCGCATTACCCGCACTGGGGCGTGAAATAAGCGGCGTGAAACAAGCGGTGTGAAGCTGCTCGCCTGAGCCTTCTCCTCCCGCGACCGGAAGGAAAGTCCTTGCGGGGAAATTTTTTTGCGGCCTGTGTCCGGCTGCTTTCCATCTCAGTCCGGCGGTTCACAGGCCCGGGCTCCAGAGGCGGACAGGGCGACGCATTCACACAGCGGACAAGCCGGGACTGCCCGCTGTGTCCGTTTGCCCATCAGCATCCAGTATCTTTAACTTTTTCTGTCCTGTGCAGGGGCGCCGGCCATGTCGCATGGCAGTGGTTATGCGCGCCAGACGCATTCCTGATCCGGCGGTTGGCCTGCAGATCAATATTGCATGTAGCAGTCGGACGCTTGCATTCTGCCAGTGTCGAATGACTAATGCAGGAAACGAATCTGCACTCTGAACGAGGCTGGCGCGACAAAAACCGCCGCTCAGGAGCAAGGACCATGAAAGACAGCGGGGCACGTCCGTCTGATCTTCCCGCGGGATGGCCGGCCCGCTGGCAGGACAGCCTTGATGCCATTGCCGGTGTTGGCGACATTCCGACGGTGCTGGTTTGCCGGCGGGAAGACCGGCACATCGCTATTGTCGTCAGCAATAGTTCCAGCACGGCCCCACTGTCCGAGGGCGACCTGCTTCCGATGGAAGATGTGCACTACCTCGATCCGGTTTTCAGTTGTGCCGATGTCTGGCATGTGGCCGACACGCACCCGGGCTCCCTGTCGGGCATCAACGGGCCGGTCAGCCTTATCGGTTTTCCGCTGCACCGCCCTGATGGTTCGGTGTTCGGAGCGCTCTGTGCGCTGGATGGAAAACCGAATGAGTTTTCCGGGAATGCACGGGCTCTCATGGCGCGGGTTCGCCGTGCCATGGAAACCGAGCTGGTGGCGCATGAAGAAAACCTGTGCCTGCAACGCGAGATTGCTGCGCACGAAGCAACAACACGTGCATTGCGCGCCAGCGAGGCTCTGCACGAGGAGGCGCAAAGGATTGCCAGGCTCGGGCACTGGTTTCACGATCTGGTCTCCGGCGAGCTGATCTGGTCTGACGAACTGTTCCGGATCTACGAAATAGACAAGACGCGCTTTCCCGCCTCCTACGCGGCCTTTCTCGACCTTGTTCATCCGGATGACCGGCTGGCGCTCGATGCCGCCTTCAGCCATTCGATAATGGAACGCAAGGATTTCCTGTTTGATTACCGTTTGCTGATGAAGGACGGTCGCATCAAGTGGATGAATGCGCAGGCCGTGACGCATTACGATGCCAGCGGCATCCCGCTGTCTTCGGCCGGAACCACACAGGACATCACTATCCGCAAAGAGGTCGAGTGCGCATTGCGCGAGAGTGAGGCGCTGCACCGTACGGCACAGTCCCTGGCGCAGATCGGCCACTGGCAGCGCGATCTGCTGACCAATGAGCTCGCCTGGTCTGACGAATTGTTTCGCATTTTCGAGATCGACCCGCAGCGGTTTCCCGCCAGCTACGAGACCTTTTTGCAGCTCGTTCATCCTGACGAGCGCGACGCACTTGATGCGGCCTATGCCGGTTCCATTGCAGGGCGAACGGATTACCATTTCGAGCATCGCCTCGTCATGCCGGATGGCCGCATCAAGTGGGTCATCGAGTGCGCTGTTACCCGCTATGCGGACGACGGCACGCCTCTGCTTTCAATCGGTACCACACAGGACATCACGGTCAGCAAGGAGGCCACGCGTGAGCGTGACATTCTGGCCGAGGTGGTACGTCACAGCCGGGAGTTCGTTAATGTCGCCGATCTTGACGGGCGCATGGTGTTTCTCAATGAGGCAGGTGGCAGGATGACGGGGATCGAACCTGCTCACGCGACGCGCCACCTGATTACCGAGGTTGTGCCGCCCCACCTCCTGCCTCTGGTTGAACAGGAGTTGCTGCCGACACTGAAAGGCGATGGCTACTGGGAAGGCGATCTCCAGTACCGGCATCTTGACACTGGCGAGTTGCGCGATGTCCGCGCCACCTGCTTCCTTATTCTTGATCGCAAGACCGGTGCGCCTGCCTATCTGGCAAATGTTTCCATCGACATGACGGAACGCAAGGCCGCCGAACAGGAAAAGGCAGCGCTACAGCACCAGTTGCTGCATGTGCAGAAGCTGGAAAGCCTCGGCATCATGGCCGGCGGCATCGCCCACGATTTCAACAACATCCTGCAGGTCATCATCGGAAGTCTGGATCTGGTCAGCCCGGCGCGCGCCGATGACCGGCACAGCCACGATGCCCTGGCGTGCGCACGCCAGGCCGCCGTCCGTGCAGTGGACATCACCCGTCAGCTGCTGACATTTGCCGGTCGCGACCTGCAGCCCCGCCAGCCTGTCGATCTTGGCCAGATCATTGAAGAGTCAGCCAGCCTGATGCGAACGGTGATCGACAAACGCGTTCACCTGCACATCATTCCGCCGCCGGGCGCGTTAACCGTTGACGCCGTGCCTGGTCAGCTCCAGCAGGTGCTGATGAATCTTGTCAGCAATGCGGCCGAAGCGATCAGTGATGGCAAAGGTGCAATTACCGTTTCCTGTGGCTGTCTGCTGGCGGGTAGTACGGTGCCGTACCGGCTGACGTCGTTGATGGCGACCCGGACCAGCACGGCTGATGTGGCCTGGCTTGAAGTTCAGGATAACGGTCAGGGCATGGACCGCGACACACTGGCGCGCCTGTTTGATCCTTTCTTTACCAGCAAGGCGCATGGTCGCGGGCTTGGCATGGCTTCTGTGCTTGGCATCGTTCGTGCTCACGACGGAGCGCATGAAGTCGTCAGTGAACCTGGACACGGAACAACGGTGCGCATCCTGCTGCCCATGACCGCCACGAGGCTTGAGGTTATTCAGGTGCAGCAGACAGGCCGGCAGGAATCCTGGCGTGTCGGCCGGGTGTTGCTGGTTGATGATGATGCATCCATCCGCATGGTCTGCCAGGAGTTACTCAGGCGGCGCGGTTTCAGCGTGACCTGCGCCGCAGGAGGTGCGGAGGCCATCGCCCTGTTGAGTGACGGCGCCCCGAGTTTTGACTGCGTCATTCTTGATCTGACCATGCCCGGCATTGATGGTGGCGAGGTGTTCCGCTTCCTGCGCGAACGCCACCCGGCGTTGCCCGTCCTGCTGGCAAGTGGTTATGACCACGCCGAAGTCATGCGCCGCATTCCGGCATCGGGCAACACGGCATTCATCAGCAAGCCCTGGAGTATTGAAAGCCTGTTCAATGCCATCGCGCTCCTGCTGCCGTTGCAGGATCAGGGCGAGGCGGCTACGCCGGCATCGTAAACCGGCAACCTGCGTCCACCTTACTCATTCAGGCAGTCGGTTTTTTCACTGCTGCCCGGCTTCAGTGGCAGGCAGACCAGCGCACTGACGCCCGCAGGCTGGCGAGGCTTGAGTTGCACACTGCCGCCCATCGTTTCGGCCAGACTGCGACACACGGAGAGTCCCAGGCCAAGGCCGGCTCCCTGAAAAGTTTTTTTGGTGGTGTAGAACGGCTCGAAAATATTCGCATCAATATGCGTGGGCAAGCCATGGCCTTCGTCGTCAATCAGGATGTGCAGGCAATCATCAACAAGCTCGGTGTGTACATACACCACGCCATTGTCATAGCTCGCCTCAATGGCATTGCGCAGCAGGTTGTAGAGGATCTCCCGTACATACTGCTCCGGCAGGTGTGCAGTGACGGCCGACATGGCACTGACTTCCACACGCACACCACGTTCTCCTCCCAGTGGTTGCATCAGAAAGCAGCACTCATTGATCAGGGATGCGAAATCAACCGCCGTTGTTGACGGAGTCCCTGGTTTGTAGAGACCGTACATCTGGCGAATGATGCCCGAAAGCCGGTCAATTTCTTTTTCAATCATGCACAGGTATTTATAATTATCATCGTCGGCTGGGGTATCCATTTTTACCAGCGCGATAGCCCCCTTGATACCGGCCAGGGGATTGTTGAACTCATGTGCAATGCGTGCAGCCATGCGTCCTGTTGTCGCAAATTTTTCCATCGCATCGGAGCGCTGACGGATGGCGTGTTCGCGACTGATATCGGTAATTACCCAGGTAATGCCCTGTGATTCATCCTGTCTTCTCAGGTGGCTGGCCAGCCAGAAGCAATAATAGCGAGACCCGTTTGGAAGAATGAGCTCGGCCTCGATCGAGTCATGCATGCGTTCGCCAGAGGCTACCCTGTTGGCAAGGGAGCGCATTTTTTCCTTCAGCTGAGGGGGTGTCAGCGCATCAGGAAGGCTCAATCCGATCAGGGGGAGTGTGCTGTTTTCCAGAAAGCCGCGATTGCAATAATGAACAATGCCTTCGTTGTCAGTAACCAGCACCAGACTCTTGTTGTACTCTACCAGTGAGCGCCAGATTTCCTGGCTGTAATAAAGCTGGTCCTTGTTTTCGCGGATAACGCGTGATTGCTCGCCAAGCAGGGTGAGTAATTGTTCGGAGGGATGTGCATTCGCACTGCCTGTGGCGGTGTCGGCGACTTCCCGCGAGATTGAGCTGAAATAAGTATGACCCAGCAATGCCTGGGTATGCGCCATGACGGTCTGTTCAACCGTATGTGCCAGATTCGTGCTCATGTTCCTGATGTGGGAAATGACATTGATCGGGCCGGATTCACTGGCCAGCAGCAGTGCTTCTTTGGTGTCCATGCCGCCAATGCCGTCAGGCTGCAGACCGGCCACCGTCAGTGTGTGAAGATCAGTCTGTTCGGCCAGTCCGGCCATTCTGCGCGCGCTAGGGTTCAGGTAGATGACATGATGGGTGTCACTGGCGATACCAACAGGCTCGGAAGAGCTCTCTACCAGTTCGGCCAGAATTTCATTGATCACCAGGCGCTCACCTTCCTGTTCCAGGGGGGACACGATAAGCGCCATGCGCTTGTCCAGATGCCTGAGGATTACGCGGTGGATGGCACCATCCGCTGAGCGCATCAGGTGATGAGTCTTGCCCTGGCGCAGACAGGCGAATACATGGTGCCCCCCCTCCTTGCCCAGCAGCTTTTCCAGTATCGGCATCAGCAATGTCAGGGAGGAGTCCTGCAGGTATTCCTGCAAGAGCGGGTTGATAAACTGCAGCATGCCGGAGCTGTCGAACAGGCCGAGTCCCCACTTCATTTCCGCGAAGAAGGAGGAATAGATATCATTGTTGTTATTCATGATCAGGCGATAATCCTTCAAATATGCCATCGATTTATAAAAATCAATGGCTTGCGTTATCAGGTTGCAGGCAGTGGCTCACTGCATCGCAGCCAGTATCTGAATTAATCGGCAATATTCCGGATTTCGCGCAATGAAATTGCCGTCATTTTGATGTGCAGGCGCATATCCTGCTGGATAAGCGGTAGAGGCCAGCATAGCATTCTCAATAATCAAGTATCGCTAGCGGAGTGCAAAAACGTTGAGTGAAGCCTCAATACTATTGGCGGATGACGAAGAGGTCTTCGGACAGACCACGGCAGAGCTGATACGGCGGGCGGGCTATCATTGCGACGTCGTCGTGTGCGTTGACGGTGCACTGGCACGGCTGGAGGAAACCCGTTACGACGTATTGGTGGCCGACATCATGATGCCCGGCAGTGCGCAACACGATTTGCTCTCCACGGCACGACAACGCTTTCCGGATATGCAGATTATTCTGGTGACGGGCTTTCCCTCCGTGGAAACTGCCGTGAAATCCCTCGATAAAGGCGCCTTTGCCTACAAGATCAAGCCTTTCGATCTGGACGACTTCATCAGCACGCTGGGGCTTGCGGTCAAGCGTTCCCGTCTGCAGCGCGGCATGCGTCATGAGGTGATTCGAGGCGAGGCCATTGCGCAACGCTTGCGCGAGCTATTGGCGGCACTGGATACCGGAGGGGCGTCGGGTGGACTCAGTCTGACGGCCCGTCAGTACATCAAGGTTGTCATGGCCAATGTCTCCGAGTCCATGCTGGACGCCCTTGATGTGATGGCGCTGGTCGACATGCCGGCGGCCGATGTTCCGGTGCGTCGTCTGGCGCAACATCCGGATTCGGTTGTGTTTCGCGAGGCCATTCGCGAAACCATTGCCGTGCTTGAGTCGACCAAAACAGCGTTCAAGTCACGAGAGCTTGCAGAGTTGCGGCGCAAGCTGGACGTATTGATGACGGTGATTGATTCGCCCTGATCCGCCACTGGGGTCATTTTTTTTACCGACGGTCGTCATGCCGGCGGTGGTTGTTGCAGTTTTGTATGCTCTGACGGTATGGTCGGGGCCTGATTTTTTCGGATTATTCCGAGTGGTCTTGTCGGTCTGCGGACGAAGTTGGTCGCGCAAGAAAGTCGAAGATCCACAAGCCTGTCGTTTTTATAAACGGCAGGCTTGTGGGTCTTTTTTTTTGGCCAAAAAAAGAGGTGTGTGTTGGCCGATGTATTTCAAACGGAATTGCGGGTCGCGATAAGGATATTTGATGGCCGGGAGCAAAAGCATCTCAGCCAGATTCTGTCCATGTCCAGCAAGCGCAGTGAGGTATCCGTGCTTTCTGTTCCGGCCGCCACGGCAGACGTTATTTTCATCAGGCATGATGAGCCGGGGGCATCGGTATTTCTGCAGCCGGGCAGGCAGGGAAAACGGCCAATCGCCGTGCTTTATGGTGATGAGAAGGATAATCACGCCTGGTTTTTGCGCCGGCCTGCCACCAGTACGGATCTGATTCCTCTGCTCAAGTCATTACAGGCGGCGGTTGGTGCCTTGCCTTCGCAGGCTCTCCTGCCAGTGGATAATGTGTCAGGGGTGGCAAGCGTGCAGCCGCTGCCTGCAGAAAAAATGCTGGCGGCAACGCCCATCGTGCCAACCATTACCGGGCAGTCCTTGCTGGAAAGATTGAAGGTTTGTCTGGAAACCGGCCGTGTTCTTTCTGTTCAGCTCGATATGAACAGCTATCTGGTTATTGATGGCAAAAAGAAAACAGTCTTCGTGCCGTCGCGCTATATGGAAATGCAGCAAACGCTGCTTGATGTGCTCGTCATGTTCAGGGCATCCGACTATGTCGAGCTCAGTGATGGCGAGCTTGCGCGCTTGCTGGAGCATGCGCAGATGTCATCCCTTCCGCTGGAGCAGTTCACGTGGGTGGCCTGCCACCACGTTGAGCCGCAACTCCCCATTCCCGAATCGATTGCCAATCTGGCATTCATGCTTACGCGCTGGCCCAGCTTCACGCGGCTTCGTTACAAGCCTGTTCACATGCAGTGGGCGGGGCGGCTGGTCAAGACCGCTAGCAGCATGAGTAATCTGACGCTGGGCGTAGTGGACGACATGATTGATGCCGCCAAATTCTACAACGCCTGTGTGGTCGGTGGCCTGGTCATGGTTGATGTTGGCATCACGGTAGCGGCTGCAACGAACCCAGGCTCCCGGAGTGAAAAGAAAGGTGTTTTCCAGAGGATTTTGCAGAGGCTCAAGAAATAAGCCATGGCAGAAATAAAAATAGTGATAACCGGAGCCGTTGGTTCCGGCAAGACGACCGCCATTCAGGCTATTTCAGAAATTCCCGTCATTGCGACCGAAGTGGATGCCTCGGACGAGGTTCGTGAACAAAAGGAAACCACTACCGTTGCCATGGATTACGGCGAACTGTCGCTGGATGACGGCAATGTCCTGAAAATATACGGCACGCCAGGACAAAAGCGTTTTTCGTTCATGTGGGAAATTCTGGCAGAAGGCGCGCTCGGTTTCGTGATTCTGGTAAATAACCAGCGCAGCAGTCCACTGGATGACCTTGCCATGTATCTGGAGAACTTTGAGATTTATATCAAGGAATCAACAGTGGTGGTGGGCGTCACCCATGTGGATGAAGAGCAGTGTGGAATGGAGAAATACCACGACTACATGATTAATCAAGGTTTGAGTTATCCGATTTTCCCCATTGATGCGCGTAGCCCGTCAGACGTGAAAGTCATGATTGAGGCTATGGCCGCCATGATGAATGGCTGAGAAATAACATGTCCATAGAAAGAATAAAGCTCGTACTCCAGACCCGCCTGGAAGAACTCGTGAATGAGGGTGGTCAGGTTGAAGCAGCGCTGGCGGTAACCACGGATGGTCACATGGTGGCAAGTGCCCAGCGCAAGGAATATTCCCTCAAGCGGCTCGCTGCCATGGGCAGCACCTTGATGTCTCTTGGAGACACCATTACCAAGGAGCTTCAGATGGGATCGTGCAAGAACATCATTTCTGAAAACGAAGACGGAATCGTGGTGTTCATGCATATCACAAAGAATCTTGTCATGGTGTCGCTGACATCATCGCGCGGTGGCCTCGGGCTTCTTCTCAGCTCCAGTCGAAACTGCATCGGTAGCATCATTCAGGATATAAAAAACCAAAACACTGTTTAAAAAAACCGGAGATTAAAAAAATGGCAAATCTTAATGATGTCTGCAAGGAAGTCTTGTCTGAAGTTGACGGCGCTGTGGGTTGTGCAGTGGTTGATCTTAATAACGGCCTCATGCTGGCCAGCGCCCACAATGTGCCGTATTTCTCGCAAACCTACATTGATGCCGTGGCGGCAGCGGCGGTTGAAATGTTTCGTGGCAAGAATATTTCGGCCGTGGAAAAGCTGCTGGCTGCCCAGCGAGGCCATGCGGTTGAAAAATCCATGCAAGAAGTCCAGATGACCACGGCTGGTACCTATCACTTCATGTCGGTGGTGCCAGGCAAGACGGACAGCCTGATGGTGCTCATCACCACGCGCAAGGCCAATCTCGGTATGGGCTGGGCCGCTCTGCGCCGCGCCATGGTCACTGCCGCGCCGATGTGCCCGTAATATAAAAGGCTGCGTGCGCGCAGGCGCACGCACTTTTTATGGAAACCCGGATTGCCGGCACGATCGGCCCTGCAGTATGTATTACCGAAGCCGACGTTGATGCCGTTCTGTCCTGCCCGATTGTTATCGGACAGGACAGCGAGTTCCGAGGCAAGGTATCCACACGTCTTTTTGCCAATGACCGGCATGTTCTTAAGCTGAAATCAGGATTTGCCCTGGCTGAAAAAAGCGCACAACGCTGGTGCCAGATCCAGCTTGAGCGGGAGCGCCTGTTTGGCATCTATCCGCCCCACCGTCACTGGGTTGTGCTCGTGCAGCCCGAAGGCTGTGCCGTGGCCAATATATCGCTCAGGGGTATTACCCTTGAGGCTACGCTAACCGAGCCCGGGATCAGCACTGATACTGAAGTTGTGACAGCGCTGATGTCAGGGTTCTTTGCCTGTTATTTCACGTTCTGGAAGCGACACGGTTTGCGCCAGGACGAAGGACTCACCAATTACATTGTTGAATCTGGCCATATCTATTACATCGATGACGACATTTATTCCCACGACAATATGCTCTCGTTTGCACATTCACTCTGCGGCATATTGCGGCGTCTTGATTATCTGGATAAAGCCCAGGTAGCGGCCATCGCGCAACATCTGCGTGCCGAGTTGCTTGTCATTGGCAGCATGATGCCGGCTGTGCTGGCGGAACAATTACGCGATGTCTTTCTGCCGCCCGATGGCGCGGTGCTGCGGCATGAAATCATCAGTGTGCTGGAGCAGTCCGGCGAGCGCTCGCATGCCGGTTGCCATGACCGGGTTGCCATCCTTGCTGATATTCACGGCAACCTGCCGGCGCTGCAGGCAGTCCTGGCCAGCATGAAGGAGCAGGGGCTTGAGCATGCCATTGTGCTGGGTGACATCGTTGGTTACGGCCCCTTTCCCGGAGAGTGCGTGGATTTGCTCAGCACGCGTCCGTGGATATTCTTGCGCGGAAATCATGATCATGCCGCCGCCATGGGCGAGGCCGGCCCCGGTTTCAGTTTTGCAGCGCGCTGGTCGACGCCATGGACGGTGAGTGTGCTGTCGGCCGGCCAGCGTCAATGGCTGGGCCAGTTGCCGCTGATCTGGCGTGAAGACGGCTTGTGTGCGGTGCATGGTGCTCCCGTCGATCCCACTTTTTTCAACGGCTATGTGTACGCCGGCACATCGGAACGCAATCTGGATGCCATGGTGGAAAAAAACATGTTCCTGTGTTTTCACGGCCACAGTCACATGGCCGGGTGCTTTCACCGTAACCGCACCGGCATGGATGAGCGGCTGAGCACGACCACCATCAGCATTGACAGCAAGTCACGCTATCTCATTTGTCCCGGTTCCGTGGGTCAGCCGCGTGACGGCTGCCTCGCGGCACAGTACGCCATCTACGACAAACGAAAAAACAGCGTTGAATTCAAACGGGTCGACTACGACAGGAAACCCCTGGGTATGGCCATAGTGCAGCACGGCTTTCCCGAATTCATTGCCAGGCAGTTTCAGATTGAACCAGTTGATCAGGGAGAGTGGACATGACGCAGACAGATAATGTGATCAGGGAGTCGGTCGAACGCATACGCAAGAACATCGACCGCTTTGCCGGTACTTTCTATCAGACACTCTATGAAAAAGCGCCGGATTTGCGTCGCTTGTTCACCAGCCCCGAGCTGGAGCGCCGCAAGCTAGGCGCCATGCTGGCCACGCTGTCGCATATTCGTGACTGGGAAAAGATCGAGCCGGCCATACGCAAGCTGGGTGAACGTCATGTCGGTTATGGCGTGCAGGTCGAGCATTATCCGAGTCTGAAAGAGGCTTTTCTGGCTGCGGTGGAAGCGGTGGACGCCGAGCAGTCTCGTCACAGTTTTCCTGCCTGGCAAACACTGCTGGCGCTGGTGATTGCCACCATGACCGAGCGCCTGACCACGCCGAAGTTGCCGCCTGTGCTGCTCAGTGAGCTGCTTGCCCCGGTATTGCCGGCCGGCACGCACACGCTGTTTGCCGAAGTGGGCGGTTATGACGTTGTCGAGCGGGTGCACCAGCGTTTTTACGACAGCATCTTTGCCGAGGCATGGCTGGGCGGTTTTTTTGCCACCAAGAGCCAGCAGTCGCTTGTACTCAAGCAAACCCGCTTCATGGTCGCCGCCTTTGGCGGCCCGGACGAATACCGCTGGGAGAGTCCTGCGCTGGCGCACATGCACATGATGGTCACCGATGAGCAGGCGGATATACGCGAGATCCTGCTGCGTAATGCCATCCGTGCCGAAGGCTTGTCGCAGGATATTGAAGACCGCTGGCTGGCCACGGATCAGGCTTTCCGCCCGGCCATAGTCAAGCAGAGCGATGCCGAGTGCGTGATCCGTTGTCCCGGGCAAATGGCCGTGGTGGTGAAAAAGCCCATCGGTTACCGGCCGCCAGTACTGCTGGCGCGGTGCACGGCAGGTGAAGATGTGCTGGCCGTGTGACAAGGCACAGGCGTCGCTGCCGCTTTTTATGATAGTTTTCCCGCCAGAGGCCCGGGCGGCCCGAGACTGTCGGCGAGTGGAGCACAGGGATGAAGTCCAGCAATGTAGTGTGGCAACCAGTGGCCGTTACCAAGGCGCAGCGCGAGCAGCGCAACGGCTATCGCGCCGCCACCCTCTGGTTTACCGGCTTCTCCGGTTCCGGCAAGTCCACCCTGTCTTATGCGGTGGAAGAGCGTCTCTTTGCCATGGGCTGCAACACCTATGTCTTTGACGGCGACAATATCCGTCACGGCCTGTGCCGGGATCTGGGTTTTTCCGACACCGACCGCACAGAGAACATCCGCCGCATCGGCGAGGTGGCCAAGCTGACCAACCAGGCCGGCGTGATCGCGCTGACCGCCTTCATTTCGCCCTTCCGCAAAGACCGCGATCTGGTGCGTGCTTCCATGCCGGAAGGCGACTTCATCGAGATTTTTGTCCAGTGCTCACTGGAAGAGTGCGAGCGGCGTGATGTGAAGGGGCTCTACAAGAAGGCGAGGGCGGGCGAAATCACCGCCTTCACCGGCATCTCTTCCCCGTATGAGCCACCGCTTGCCCCCGAGCTGGTGGTCGACACCGAGTCCAGCAGCTATGCCGACGGCGTGAACCGCATCATCGATTTCCTCTGCCAGCGCGGTATTCTTCCTCCCAGTGCCCGGGCCTGAATGCCCGTCCGGCCTGCGTTCATGGTGCGCCCAGGGGCTTGTCGTTCAGTCTTCCCCCTGCGCTGCGGTAACGAAAACCCCCTGATTTTGCTATAGTCCGCCGCCTGATCGGCAGCAGCCACTTCATCCCAAGGGACGCTTTTACAATGTCTGATATCTCCACCAGGACCGTGGCCGTAGTGGGCCTTGGTTATGTCGGTTTGCCCCTGGCACTGGCCTTTGGCCGCAAGCTCAACACCATCGGTTTTGACATCAGCGAAGCCAAGCTCGGCGCCTACCGCTCGGGCGTTGACCCCACCGGAGAAATGGAGGCCGAGCGGTTTCAGCAGGCCAGCCGCATCCGCTTTACCAGCAATGCCGCCGACCTGGCTCAGGCAGATTTCATTGTGGTGGCCGTGCCCACGCCGATTGATAGCGCCAAGATTCCTGATCTTTCGCCGGTGGAAGGTGCCACCCGCGCCATCGCGCCTTACCTCAAGCCCGGCGCCATCATTGTTTATGAATCCACGGTTTATCCCGGCGTTACCGACGATGTGTGCGGCCCCCTGCTGGAAAAGGTTTCCGGCAAAAAGCGCGGTGTCGATTTCAAACTCGGTTATTCGCCGGAGCGCATCAATCCCGGCGACAAGGAACACCGCCTGGAAAACATCACCAAGATTGTGGCCGGTGAGGATGCCGAAACCCTGGAGCAGGTCGCCGCGCTCTACGGCACCGTGGTAGAGGCGGGCGTGTACCGCGCCTCCAGCATCAAGGTGGCCGAAGCCGCCAAGGTGATCGAGAACACCCAGCGCGATGTGAATATTGCCCTCATCAACGAGCTCGCCCTGATTTTTCACCGCATGGGTATTGATACCCGCGAAGTGCTGGAAGCGGCCGGCACCAAGTGGAACTTTCTTAAATTTTCGCCCGGTCTTGTCGGCGGCCATTGCATTGGTGTCGATCCCTACTACCTCACGCACAAAGCCGTTGAGCTGGGTTATCACCCTGAAGTGATTCTCGCCGGCCGCCGCATCAACGATGGCATGGGCGCCTATATTGCCCAGAAGACCATCAAGCTCATGGTCAGGAATGGCGCGCTCGTAAAAGGTGCCACGGTGCTGGTGATGGGGTTGACCTTCAAGGAAAACTGCGCCGATGTGCGCAACAGCAAGGTCATCGACATCATTCGCGAACTGCAGGATTACGGCGCCAAGGTGGTGGTGTGGGACCCGGTGGTCGATGCCGAAGAAGCACTGCATGAATACGGCGTTACGCTGTCCGACTGGCAAGGCGAAAAAGATATTGCCGGCGTGGTGGCCGCGGTCAGCCACAAGCAGATTCTGGGGCTTGATCTCGATGCGCTCGCCAGTCGCTGCCAGCCAGGCGCGCCTTTCATGGATGTGAAATCGGTCTTTGATCGCCAGGCCGTCACACAAAAAGGCTTCAATCTCTGGCGGCTGTGATCGCCCATTCCATATTTGTCATCCCCGCGAAAGCGGGGATCCAGCGCCTTGATGTGGTTCGCGTATTTTTGTGAGAAAAAATACGAATCAGTCGGACCTTTTTAGTGCGTGACCAGCGTGTCTGGCTGAATTTCAAATGGATATAAAAGATGAGTGTGTATCAAGAGCGACTGGAGCAACTCAAGCAGCAGCCACACGTATGGCTAATCACCGGTGTCGCTGGCTTTATCGGCTCCAATTTACTCGAAACCCTATTGCAGCTCGGCCAGAAAGTGGTGGGCCTTGATAACTTTGCGACGGGGCATCAGCGCAATCTGGATGAAGTGCAGTCAATGGTAAGCCCGGAACAGTGGGCCAGCTTCCATTTCATCAAGGGCGATATCCGCCATCTTGAAGACTGCCGCGCCGCCATGCGCTTTTCCGAATCTGCCCCCGTTGACTATGTCTTGCATCAGGCTGCCCTTGGCTCCGTTCCCCGCTCCATCAATGACCCTATCACCAGCAATGCCACCAATATCGACGGCTTTCTCAACATGCTGGTGGCCGCGCGTGATGCCGGGGTGAAAAGTTTTACCTATGCCGCCAGCAGCTCCACCTACGGCGATCATCCCGGCCTGCCCAAAGTGGAAGACATTATCGGCAAGCCGCTTTCGCCCTATGCCGTCACCAAATACGTGAACGAGCTTTATGCGGATGCGTTCGCGCGCTGCTACGGCTTCAACACCATCGGCCTGCGTTACTTCAATGTATTCGGCAAGCGCCAGGACCCGGATGGCGCCTATGCGGCCGTTATTCCCAAATGGACCGCCGGCATGATCAAGGGCGAAGACGTATTCATTAATGGCGATGGCGAAACCAGCCGCGATTTCTGTTTCATAGAAAATACCGTGCAGGCCAACCTGCTCGCGGCCACGGCAACAGACGAGTCTGCCCGCAACCAGGTGTACAACGTAGCCGTCAGTGGCCGCACCACGCTCAATACCTTGTTCGAGCAGATCAAGCTGGCACTGGCCAGCAACGGCATCGGGTATGAAAAAAGCCCGGTGTACCGGGATTTCCGGGCCGGCGATGTGCGGCACTCACAAGCGGATATCAGCAAGATAAAAAACATGCTGGGGTATTCCCCTGCGTATGACATCAAGAATGGTATTGCCAGAGCAATGCCCTGGTATGTCGGGTTTCTGAAATAAAAATTTGTCGTGAAGCACGGTTGCTTGTGCAAGAAGCGGGGATTGCATAGTGAGCTTGATAAAGTGGATCGATTTCCAGAGTCTGGGTGATGAGCGGGGGAGTCTGGTTGCGCTTGAAATTGGCATGGAAAAAGCCGTGCCCTTTGTAATCAAGCGCGTGTACTACATATACCATACGGCGAAATCGGTAAGTCGTGGATATCACGCTCATCGTGATCTGAGGCAGGTTGCCATTTGTGTGGCAGGCAGGTGCCGGATGGTATTGGACAACGGAACTTCTCGCGAAGAGGCATGGATGGACAGCCCAACCAAAGGTCTATTGATCGAGAGCATGGTCTGGCGAGAGATGCATGACTTTAGCGATGATTGTGTTCTGCTTGTTTTGGCCAGCGAACACTACGATGAGAGTGATTACATTAGAAGCTATGAGGATTTCACAGGGCAGGCAAGAAATTCTTAAAATGCATTTTCTTGCTGATACAGAACACGCCGGGGTCAGAAAGAGCTCGTGGGCCTGGCAGTACAGCATTACAAAAGATGTGCCGCATCGTGAAGTAGTAGCTAGTGGGCTGGCCAGAATTATCAGGCATGTAGAGTAATGATAGATTTCCTGGATTTGAAAAGCATTAATGAAACTTGCCGTGATGAGCTTGTTGATGCCTGTGCGCGCGTGATTGATTCAGGCTGGTATGTCACTGGTAATGAGTTGTCACGTTTCGAGGCGGAGTTCGCCAATTACTGTGGCAGCAAGCATTGTATCGGTGTGGCTAATGGCCTCGATGCCCTGACGCTAACGCTACGCGCCTGGAAAGAACTTGGAAAACTCAGGGAGGGTGACGAAGTCATTGTCCCAGCCAATACCTATATCGCCAGTATTCTCGCCATAACGGAAAACAAGCTGACGCCAGTGCTGGTTGAACCTGATGAGGCCAGCTTTAACCTTTGCCCGCACAAGACCGCAGCGGCCATTACGCCGAAAACCAGGGCCATTCTGCCGGTGCATTTGTATGGTCGCCTGGCAGACATGCCGGCACTGATTGGTCTTGCCGATCGCCATAACCTGCTGGTGCTGGAAGATTCGGCACAGGCACATGGTGCCAGTACCAATGGTCAAAAAGCCGGCAACTGGGGGCATGCTTCCGGCTTCAGCTTCTATCCGGGAAAAAATCTTGGCGCGCTGGGCGATGCCGGCGCCATTACCACCAGCGATGACGAGCTGGCGCAAACCCTGCGCGCACTGCGCAACTATGGTTCGCACGAGAAATACAAAAATATCTACCAGGGTGTGAACAGCCGCCTTGATGAAATTCAGGCCGCCATGTTGAGCGTGAAGCTCAAATATCTTGACGAGCATACGGCCCGGCGTCGACAGATCGCGGATCTTTACCTCAATGGCATCAATAATCCGGCGATTGGCCTGCCGCAGCCGGGCAGCGAGGGGCGGCACGTCTGGCACTTGTTTGTTGTTCGCTGCAAACAGCGTGCAGCGCTGCAAAAGCATCTGACCGGGTGTGGCGTGCAAACGCTTATCCACTATCCGGTGCCACCACATAAGCAGCAAGCATATACACAATGGGGTACACAGAGTTATCCGCTGACCGAGCAGATTCATGAGGAGGTGCTGAGCCTGCCAATGGGGCCGTTAATGAGACCCGAAGATATCGCAGTTGTCGTAGATGCTTGCAATAGTTATTCAGTTGATGGCTAAGCCGATAATGAGTGCGGTAATTTGGCTCGCCTTTTTTTCAAGATGGAAAAGTCTTTTTGGCAAATTTTCAAGGCTATGAATTTTAATGCGTTATTGTGGAAGTGACGGTCTTTGTCATGCAGGTATGAGGAATATGGGATGAAGGATTTTTTGCGTCGGCATCTGAAGGCTGGGTCTTTGGCTAGATGGTTGGCTGTCGGTTTTTATTGGCATCCATGGCTATTCATTTTTGCAGTCATTAAAAGCGTAATTGCCACAAAAAAATTAACGGGGCGATACTATCCTGTTAAGGTGCGAATTGGGGCTGGTCAAAGTCTAAAGGTTTCTGTTGAAAATGATGCCTCTATAAAGATTGATGGAATATTTTCGGTTGATGCCTGGGGTGGTAGTTGTGCAAGTAGTTCGATAGTTTGTGGAACCGGATCTGCTTTTATCACAATGGGTGATTTTCAAATTGGACCGAATGTGCATATTAGTGTTTCTGATGGTGCAAAACTTTCGTTGGGTGGAAAAAAATATTCAAGTGGTAGTGGTGTGACGTGTGATTCTCGAATTATGGTCGAGCGCTCATTGGATATTGGTTATGACTGCATCATTGCGTGGAACGTTTATATTACCGATTCGGATTGGCATAACATATCTGGAGTTGATCGATGCTCCCCCGTATTGATCGGTGATCATGTTTGGATTTCGCACGGTGTTTCCATTTTGAAGGGGGCGGTGATCCCTTCGGGTTGTATTGTCGGAGCTAAAAGCCTGGTTGCAAATGTTTTCGAAGCTGAAAAGTCTCTTATTGCTGGGGTGCCAGCAAAGGTTATAAAAGCCCAGATGGAGTGGTCCCGGTAGCTTTGTAATAGCTCTTGCTGCTGTCTGAAAGGTCGTTAGCTTGGGCTTGCTCGTGTGTTGCGGAGCCATAATGATGAGCGTTATCTCCTTGAAAAAGAAACCTGAATGCATGGATTGGCTCACTACCCTGCAGGTTATGCAGCTTCTGGAAAATAGGGCGGCTAAAGCGGCATGAGCAAGGATGGCTCATATCGCCAGATTCTCCGTAGCTCATCGATCATTGGCGGAGCGTCGGTGATTAATATTGCCGTTGGGTTGCTGCGCCTCAAGGTGGCGGCAGTACTGCTGGGGCCTGCGGGTGTCGGCCTGATCGGGCTGCTGACCAGCCTTGCCGGTACGGCATCGGCGGTTGCCGGCTTGGGGGTTGGCAACGTGGGGACGCGCCAGATAGCGGAAGCGGCCGCGCGCAATGATGTTGCAAGCTTGGCAGCAGCGCGGCGGGCGCTTTTCTGGGGCTCACTGCTGCTGGCATTACTGGGCGGTGCCGTATTTTGGTTGTTGCGCGGAGTACTGGCGGTACGTGTGCTGGGTGACGCGACACAGTCGGTCAATGTGGGGTGGCTTGCCCTGGTTGTAACACTCATGGTGGCAGCGTCTTCTCAAACGGCGCTGTTAAACGGGATGCGCCATATTGGCGATCTGGCTCGGGTGAGTGTGTTGTCCGCGCTGCTTTCTACCGTACTGGGTGTCGGCGCACTGGTGTTGTGGGGACAGGGCGGTTTGATGGCCTTCGTTATCGCGGCCCCGCTGGCCAGTTTTTTGCTGGGCCATATCTATGTGGCTCGACTGCCAAAAATAGAGGCCCAGCGTACGCCATTGCCCGTATTGGCCGGGCAATGGCGAATATTGGCCAGGCTGGGAGCGGCCTTTATGGTCGCTGGCCTTGCGGGTACATTGGGCCAGTTACTGGTACGCACCCTGGTGCAGCGGCAGTTAGGGGTGGATTCTCTGGGTTATTTTCAGGCCGCCTCTGCCATCTCAATGACCTATATCGGTTTTGTGCTGACGGCGATGGGTACTGACTACTATCCGCGCCTCACGGCGGCCATCCACGATCACTCGGCCGCCAATCGTATGGTGAACGAGCAAACCGAAGTTGCGTTGCTGCTGGCGGGCCCTGTTTTTCTGGCCATGATGGGGCTGGCTCCATGGGTGATCAAGCTGCTGTACTCCGGCAGCTTTCATGTTGCAGCGGATGTGCTGCGCTGGCAGATACTGGGCGATTTACTGAAGGTGGCGAGCTGGCCGCTGGGCTTCATTATTCTGGCGTCTGGCGCCGGGCGCACATTCATATTTACCGAAACCATGGCGATTAGTGTGTTCGTGTTGCTGACTTGGCTGGGGCTTCCTTTGCTGGGAATAACGGCAACTGGCATGGCATTTTTCGGGATGTATATTGTTTTATTGCCAATGGTGTACTGGCTTGCAAAGCGTAAAACGGGCTTTTGCTGGGCATCAAGAGTCTGGTACCAGCTTGCTGGTTTAATGCTTGCCGCATTTGCAGTATTGATTATTGCTGAGTGGAGCATTCTCGCCGGGGCTGCGGCGGGGCTGATCTTGAGTGCTGCTTTTGGGCTTTACAGCTTTAGCCGATTGGCACACAAGACGAATTTAGCGGGGCCTTTAGGTCGAGTGGCGGTGCTTGGCAAGACGTGGATGATAAGGGCAGGGGTGTGGCGTGAGTAAGTCTGCTGGTAAAGCTTGTTGATGGATTGCACCGTTGGTACGTAGGGCTTTATTTAAAAATACTCTCTATGCAAACCCACTTGGAATTTCCGGGTGTAACACCCTTTGGTCACTAGAGACAAAAAGTAAAAATGACTAATAATTCTGAGCCACTGGTAAGTGTTTGCATCCCTGTTTACGGTCACGAAGACTACGTAAAAGAATGCATTGAAAGTGTCATTAACCAGACTTACAGGAATATTGAGTTAATCATCATTGATGATGGGTCACCAGATGGATCAAAACAAAAAATTGAAGAGCTATTGCCTCAGTGCAAATCCCGCTTCAATCGCTTTGAATTCAGAAGCCGGCCCAATAAAGGGCTTTGCAATACATTAAATGAAGCATTGGATTGGTGTCGTGGCGATTTTTTTTGTGCCATAGCGTCCGATGATGTCTGGTTGCCAGATAAAACCAGACAGCAAGTTGATATTTTCCTGGACTCAGGCAGGGCGGCTCTCAATATTGGTGTTGTTGCGGGTGAAATGTTAACAATCACCCATGAGGGCGTTGTCCAGCCTGCCGCATCTTATCGCCCTCCTGTAGAGTCAATATATGATTTTGATAAAATTTATCACCGCGAGGCGAGAATAACCGCCCCCACAGCGATGATAAAAATGGAGGCTATAAGAAAAACAGGTGGATATAACGCAGAGGTAATAACGGAAGATTATTTTATGTGGCTTGCGCTTTCAAAGCTTGGCTACACTGTTTTAGCTACTGACACGTACTATGCAAAATACAGGGACCATGGAAATAATACCTATAAAAAAATACAGGAAATGCATGCTTCGGTAGAAAAAATCCTTGTCATCTTTTCCCGGGATGCGAGTGAGTTGGCAGGAGCGTTGGCCGACAATAACGAGAGAGCCTATAAGGCTGCCGCAGTTTATCGAAAGAAATACGCTGTAGAGCTTGCTGTAAAAGGAAAAATTAATCCTTTTTCAAGGCGGTTGATATTTTCTACTATCAATATAATGATTCCTGAGCGGGTTTTCTTCGCGATTGTAATGGTGTACAGGAAAACTATAAGGCCCTTGGTGTCAAGCTGGTTCAGGAAAAAAGCGCCCTAAAAAAGAGATGATATTGCTGGGTAAGTTGTGGGGCCTGATCGCCGGTACGCGTAGTTTTTTATCTGCGATCTTGTGTGGTTGGCAGGGAGCTTTTAATGGAAGTATTGATGCGGGATCAGGCGCTTTTATTTATTTTATTGCATCATTTTATTGTGGCGGAGTCGATTCGTGCATGATTGTTCTTGCTGGAAATTCAGTGGGTGCTGAGTGTCATGATGGTATCTGCGCTATTCATGGTGGCGGATCAGGTTTTGAGGGAATAAATGCGCAGTGCTCCTGGCTCCTGTATGCGGCCTGAAAAAAGAGTCTCCCACGTCGTCCGGATATTTTTAAATTGCGTTATTTCTTCTTGAAAGAACGGACTTTTATTGTTTGTACGCATGGTGCCGAAGCTGGTTTTCATGTGCTGGCCGTGCTTTGGCGGGCTTTTTTGCTGCCAAGGTTGCCGGTGCTCCAGGCGTGGTGAACTGACTTGTTTTTCCCTTCCTGCTTTTGTCTGGGGGGGCTGCCAACAGGTTTTTACCTGCCATGTGTGAAGTATTCATCTTTTTACCGGGTTCTCGGCTTTTCGGCATAACCCGGTGTTACAGGGTCAACAAGCGGTGAAGAAGCATGTCTGAGCAGCGTATGGCCTTGTTTGTCCCTTCGCTTCGCGGTGGCGGAGCGGAGAGGGTTATGGTGAATGTTGCCAATGGCCTTGCTGATCGCGGCTATTTTGTCGATTTGGTAGTGGCTGATGCCGTTGGTACTTATCGAAAGGATGTTTCTCCCGCAGTAAGGCTGGTTGATCTCCACGCATCACGAGTCAGCTTGAGCCTGTTTCCACTCATGAAGTATCTGTGGCAGGAGCGACCGGGTGTGCTGCTCTCTGCGCTTAACTATGCCAATGTCATTGCGGTCTTGGCCTGTAAATTGGCCAGGGTGAAAACGCGAGTGATTGTGTCTGACCACAGCATGCTTTCCAGTTCGCTATCTGCCGCACGCCTGAAACGAGCAAGTCCTGTTAAATGGTTGATGCGAAAAACATACCCCTGGGCTGACGGGATTGTGGCTGTTTCCTCGGGGGTCGCTGATGATTTGGCGCAGGAGATCGGTATTCCACGGCATCGTGTCAGCGTAGTCCATAACCCGGTTATCACGGACCGGCTTTATGACCTTGCTGCCCAGCCTGTTGCGCACCCCTGGTTTTTGCCCGGACAACCACCCGTCATTATCGGTGTGGGGCGCCTGACCGCCGCAAAGGATTTTCCGACGCTGATTTCTGCTTTTGGAATTTTGAAAAAAAACCGTTCTGCAAGGCTCGTTATTCTGGGGGACGGTGAGCTCAGGCCTGAGCTTGAGAAATTGGTAGCAGAGCTGCGTCTTGAGAATGATGTTCAACTGCCTGGATTTCTTGAGAATCCGTACTCATGGATGCGTTCGTCATCATTGTTTGTTCTTTCCTCTGCGTGGGAAGGATTTGGAAATGTGCTCGTGGAGGCCATGGCCTGTGGTACGCCTGTGGTCAGTACGGATTGCCCCGGCGGCCCCGCTGAGATTCTGGCGCAGGGTCGTTGGGGGCGGCTGGTGCCGGTTGGTGATGCGACAGCACTGGCGAGTGCAATGCGCATGACGCTTGATGATGCCGCGCATCCTGCGGTTTCACTCCGGGCCGCTGAGTTTGGTGTTGCGCAGGCCGTGGATGGGTATTTGCGGGCAATGGGGCTGGATCAGTCTTGTTGATTGTGAGCGTGCTCCGGGTTCCCCCTGTTTACGTGCCTGTTCAAGGCTGTGTTTTTTTGTCGCGCGATTCCGGCTGCGCCCTGTTTTTTGAGACACGACTGATGGAGCAGCTCCAGTGAAGATTTTGCACATCATTATTGGTCTTAATGTCGGTGGCGCCGAATTAATGCTCAAACGACTGATTGAGTCCCATAGGAAAAATTCGGGTTATGAGCACTCGGTTGTTTCATTGACGGATCTTGGGAAAATCGGCCCTTTACTGCAGGAGAGCGGCATTGAGGTCACCATGCTTGGCATGCGTAGCGGCCTTGATGCTCCAGTCATTTTGTACAGACTGGTCAATATCATTCGGATAAAAAAACCGGATATTGTGCAGACATGGATGTATCACGCAGATCTTCTGGGCGGCCTGGCGGCCCGGCTGTGCGGTTGCAGGAGCATCATATGGGGCATTCGTACTACCGATGTCAGTGCCGGGGGCAGCAAGGTCACCATTGTTATCCGGAAACTGTGCGCATTGCTTTCCCGTGTTGTTCCCAGTGTCATCATCTGCGCGGCGGAAGCGTCACGTCGTTCCCATGTGGCCATTGGTTACGATGAGGAACGAATGATTGTCATACCTAACGGGTTTGATCCTGCTGTTCTCGTGGCAACGGATGAGCAGCGGGCCGCTATTCGTTTGCAGCATGGCATTGCACCGGATGAGCTGGTTGTCGGGAGCGTGGGCCGGTTCAACCCGGACAAGGATCATGGCAGCTTTATACGGGCGGCAGGCCTGCTTGCGGCCAGGTTTTCACCTGTAAAATTCATGCTTGTCGGTCGCGATCTTGATGCCGGTAACCGGCCTTTGATGGATTTGGTTGCTGCAAGCGGCTGCCCCGAGCGTTTTATTCTTGTGGGCGAACGCCAGGATATTCCTGCCTGCCTGAAGGCCATGGATATTTTCTGTCTGCATTCTCGTACGGAAGGCTTTCCCAATGTACTGGGTGAAGCCATGACTATGGGGTTGCCCTGCGTAGCAACGGATGTCGGCGATGCCGGTTATTTGCTGGATGAAGCCGGTATCCTTGTTCCGCCCCTGAATCTTTTGGCGCTGGCCGGAGGATTGGAAAAAATGATCATGTTGAGCAAGACAGAACGGGCGGAGTTAGGGCAGAAAGCACAAGACCGTATCCACTCTTTTTTTACCATGCAGCGAACCAGCGAGCGGTTTGCACAGGTTTACGATGGCCTTTTCTCGGGCAAGGGGGCTGTCTGATGTGTGGTTTTGCAGGATTTATTGGCAGCAGTCAGTCTGCGGATGCATCCCGTGTGGTTTCCGGCATGACGGCGGCGATCTCGCATCGGGGGCCGGATGATGCGGGTATCTGGGTTGACGAGGCAGCGGGTCTGGCGCTGGGTCATCGTCGCCTGTCGATTCTTGATCTTTCTCCTGCGGGCCATCAGCCGATGCATTCGGCTTGCAACCGTTATGTCATTGTCTTTAACGGCGAGATTTACAATCACCTGGAGTTGCGTAGCCGCCTGAGCGCCGAGAGCAAGGCGCCTGCCTGGCGCGGACACGCAGATACCGAAACCCTGCTGGCCTGTTTTGCTGCATGGGGAATTGAAAAAACCCTGCAAGCCACGGTGGGCATGTTTGCCCTTGCGCTGTGGGATCGTGAGCAAAAAATGCTCACGCTGGCGCGTGACCGCATGGGCGAAAAGCCGCTGTATTACGGCTGGCAAAACAGCCTGTTTTTATTCGGCTCCGAGCTCAAGGCGCTCAAGGCGCACCCGGATTTCAGGGGTGAGGTGGATCGCAATGCCCTGACCCTGTTGTTGCGGCATAACTGTATTCCGGCGCCTTACAGCATTTACAAGGGCATAGCCAAACTGATGCCCGGCCATTACCTGAATATTCCCGTGCTCGATTCGGCGGCCGCCAGGCTGACGCGGCCGCAGGCGTACTGGCGCATGAACGATGCCGTGGAACAGGGGCTGGCCAATCCGTTCACGGGGAGTGCCGGCGAGGCCGTTGACCTCTTGCAGGCGCAACTCGGCAAAAGCATTGGCGACCAGATGCTGGCCGATGTTCCGCTGGGGGCTTTTCTCAGCGGGGGGGTCGACAGCAGCACCATTGTGGCCTTGATGCAGGCACAGAGCCGGCAGCCTGTACGTACCTTTACCATCGGTTTTGACGAGGGCGGCTACGACGAGGCGGTACATGCCAGGGAGGTTGCCCGCCATCTCGGCACCGAGCACACCGAGTTGTATGTACGCCCGCAGGATGCGCTGGATGTCATTCCCCGCCTGCCTTCCATGTATTGCGAGCCGTTCAGTGACAGCTCGCAGATCCCCACGTTTCTGGTGAGCCAGATGGCGCGCCAGCATGTCACCGTAGCCTTGAGTGGTGATGGTGGCGATGAGCTGTTCGGGGGCTACAACCGTTACCTCAGTGCGCGCAAGGTGTGGGGGAAAATGCAGGGCTTGCCGCTGGTTGCCCGCCACTCGATGGCGGCCATGCTGCGCGCCCTGCCACCGGCCACATGGGATCGCTTGTTTGAAATGTTCAAACCGCTGCTGCCTCGCAGGTTTCACCTTGCGACACCGGGTGACAAGGCGCACAAGCTGGCAGCCGTGCTGGCCCTATCCGATGGCCACGAGTTTTATCATCAGCTCACCAGTCACTGGAGTGATCCGGCCAGCATTGTCATTGGCGGCCATGAACCGCAAACCCTGCTGACCAATCCGGCGGCCTGGCCCGGAACCGACGGTTTCGAGCACTGGATGATGGCCATGGATGCACAGACCTATATGGCCGACGACATTCTGGTGAAGGTGGATCGCGCTGCCATGGCTGCCAGTCTGGAAACCCGCGTTCCCCTGCTGGATCATCGGGTGGTGGAGCTGGCCTGGCGCATGCCGCTGGGCATGAAAATCCGTAACGGTCAGGGCAAATGGCTGCTGCGGCAGGTACTGTACCGCCATGTGCCGCAGGCGCTTATCGAGCGTCCGAAAATGGGTTTCGGCATTCCGCTGGACAGCTGGTTGCGGGGGCCGCTGCGGGCCTGGGCCGAAGACCTGCTGGATGAAAGCCGTTTGCGTCAGGAGGGATATTTCCGGCCTGAACCGGTCCGGCAGATGTGGGCAGAGCATCTGAGTGGCCGGTATAACCGGCAGCATCATTTATGGGATGTGCTGATGTTTCAGGCGTGGTTGCGTTCATAATCCAGCTCCTATTTTCTTCTGATAAAACGGTCTTCTCGACATCATGGAACTGCTTTCTTCTCCCTGGGGCTTCATTAGTGCCTTGCTGGTTTTCTTGATCGGCGCTGCAGTTTCACTTGCTGCCGGCAGGGGGTTTGCCGTCGGCAGAGGGCGCAGCATTGCCCTCTATGGCTGGCACACGTTGCTGTGCCTGAGCTACTACTGGTATGTGCAGGAGTATGGTGGTGATGCCCTTGATTATTATCAGGCTGCGTTGCGGGGTAATGTCGACCTCTACGTGGGTACTGCCGCCGTCAGCTTTCTTACGTCGTTGCTTGTCCAGTTCCTGGGCTTGTCCCTTCTGGGCGCGTTCCTGGTGTTCAATATTTTCGGCTCGATTGGGCTGTTAGCGGTCGATGGCTGCCTGCGTATTGCGACTCGCGACAAGACGCGAAACACCCGTCGCCTGGCTACGCTGATCATCTTCCTGCCCTCGGTCAGCTTCTGGTCTTCGGCGATTGGCAAGGATGCAATCTCGTTCATGTCGGCTGGTCTGGCCTTGTGGGCTGTCCTGGATCTGAATCGCCGTACTCCCCTGATAGTCGTTGCCGTGGTTTTGATGGTGCTGGTGCGTCCGCATATGGCCGGCATGATGCTTGCCGGACTGACCGGGGCCTTGCTGGTGGAGCGCAGGTTTTCATTGCCGAAAAAGCTTTTACTGGGCGCCATGGCGGTGGCGGTTGCCATTCCGATGGTCCCGTTTGCCCTTGATTACGCGGGCCTGGGCGAAGCCAGCAATGCGGAGGCGCTGGTGAGTTATGTTGAAACGCGTCAGGCGTACAACATGGAGGGAGGTGGTGGCGTGGACCTGCAGTCCATGAGCCTGCCCATGAAACTGTTTACCTATATGTTCCGTCCTTTAATTTTTGAGGCCCAGAGTATCTTCGGGCTGGCGGCCGCCATTGATAATCTGGTCCTGCTCTATCTGTTTGCGATGGGCTGGCGGGCATTGATCGGCGCGGGTGACCAGATCCAACGCGGGGGGCGTACTTTCCTCTGGATATACTCGCTGGTTGCCTGGCTGGCGCTGTCTGTGACCAGCGCCAACCTCGGCATTGCCATGCGCCAGAAATGGATGTTTGCCCCCATGCTGATCCTCCTGTTCATTTCGGCGATGGGCACGGCCCGGGTTCAACCGGTTGCATCGCGGAATTTGCCTGCTGGCGGCATTGCTCCGCGTGCAATTTCTTTTTCCCGTTCGCCACTGCGCAAGCCATGACCTTTCTGCTGCTGGCCGGGTTCCCCGATTCCCTCCTGAACTTTCGCGGTCCCCTGCTGCAGGCGCTGCTTGCGCAAGGGCTTTCCGTGCATGTGGCTGCTCCGGATTTGCCGGTGGGCAGCGCCATGCGTCTGCGTCTCGAATCCAGAGGCATCACGGTGCATGAGATTTCCCTGCACCGTACCGGCATGAACCCGCTGGCCGATGTAGCCAGCCTTCTGGACTTGTGGCGTTTGATGCGCCGCATTCAGCCGGACTATGTACTGGGTTACACCATCAAGCCGGTGATTTACGGAACCCTGGTGGCCACGCTGGCTCGTGTGCCGCATCGTTTTGCCCTGATTACGGGGCTGGGCTATGCCTTCCAGGGCCAGGATGATGGTGCGGAACCGGCAGGAAAAGACCAGCGCGGGCTATTGCGTGCCCTGGTGCAGGGGCTTTATGCGCTGGCGCTTCGCGGCGCGCTGAAAGTTTTTTTCCAGAACCCGGATGACGAAGCCTTGTTTCGCCAGCAGGGCATTCTTCGCGCCAGCGCCGCCAGTGTTGTGGTGAACGGCTCCGGTGTGGATGTTTCCGAATACGCGGTATCGGCCTTGCCGCCGGTCACGGCGGAATCAGGCCCGCATTTTCTGCTGATTGCACGCTTGCTGGGTGGCAAGGGCGTGCGTGAATACGCCACTGCTGCACGGCGAATCAAAGCCCGTTATCCGCAGGCCGTGTTTCGCCTGGTGGGATGGATTGATGAAAATCCCGATGCAATCCGGCAGCAAGAGCTGGACACCTGGGTGGCGGAGGGAGTGCTTGAGTATCTGGGGCGGTTGAGTGATGTGCGCGCTGCCATTGCGGATTGCTCGGTGTATGTATTGCCTTCTTACCGTGAAGGAACGCCGCGCACGGTGCTGGAGGCCATGGCCATGGGCCGCGCCATTATCACGACCGATGCACCGGGTTGCCGTGAAACCGTGGTGCAGGGTGATAACGGGTTTCTGGTTCCGGTAAAATCAGTGGATGCGCTGGTGGCGGCAATGGAGCGCTTGATAAACGAGCCTGAATTGATTGCCCGCATGGGGCAGCGTTCTCGCCGGATTGCAGAAGAAAAATATGATGTAAATGCGGTCAATGCAGTGATGTTGCGGGAAATGGGTATTACGGCGTGAGTTTCCGGGGCCGGTTTTGCGGGCGCAGTCATGCGTTCCCGGGCCCCATCACGGTAATGATCCTGGGTTGTACTTGATACTGGGCAGATAACGATGCTGAAACGTTTTTTCGATGGTGTGGCGGCAGGCACGGCACTGGTACTGCTTTCGCCGGTACTGGCCAGTGTGGCACTGCTGGTGCGGGTGAATCTGGGCGCGCCGGTATTATTCCGGCAGATACGCCCCGGCCTGCATGGCAAACCTTTCCGCATGGTGAAGTTCCGTACCATGCGCGATGCGGTGGATGCCCGCGGCCATGCATTGCCGGATGAGCAGCGGCTGACCCGCTTTGGCCAGTTCCTGCGCTCGGCAAGTCTGGATGAGTTGCCGGAGCTGTGGAATGTGTTCACGGGAGACATGAGCCTGGTCGGCCCGCGCCCCTTGCTGATGGAATATCTGCCGTTGTATTCGCCGGAGCAGGCGCGTCGTCATGAAGCCAGGCCGGGCATTACGGGCTGGGCGCAGGTGAATGGCCGCAATGCCATCAGCTGGGAAGAAAAATTCAGGCTTGATGTGTGGTACGTGGATAACCAGTCCTTGTGGCTGGATATAAAAATCCTGTTCATGACCGTGAAAAAGGTTCTGGTGCGAGATGGCATCAGTGCCGAAGGTGAGGCCACGATGTCAAAATTTACCGGATCGAAATCAGCATGAGCCTGCCTCTTTATGCGGTATATGGCGGGAGTGGCTGCGGCAGGGGCATCATGCCTTTGGCGCGTGAGATGCTGCGCTCGCAAGGTGTTTCTGCGGATCGGCTGGTTTTTATTGACGATAATCCAGCGGCTGAAAAAGTTAATGGCCAGCTCGTTTGTCGTTATGCCGAGTTTCTGGCCATGGATGCATCTGCCCGTTATGCAGTGATCGGTATTGCCAATAGCGGTATCCGCGCAAAGCTGGCTGACAGGTTGCGGGAGGATGGCGTGCGAGCATGGTCGGTGCAGGCTGCAAATGTGGTCATCATGGATGATGTTCAGGTGGGTGAGGGTGCAGCATTGAGTCCGTTTGTGACGCTGACCTCCAATATCCGTATCGGCAAGCACTTTCAGGCCAATCTCTACAGTTATGTGGAGCACGATTGTGTGATCGGGGATTTCGTCACGCTGGCGCCGCGCGCATGCATCAACGGCAATACCGTCATTGAAGATCATGCCTATATCGGCACCGGTGCGATTCTCAGGCAAGGCAGCCCGGGCAAACCTCTGGCCATAGGCCGTGGTGCCGTGATTGGCATGGGAGCTGTTGTCACGAAGGATGTGCCACCCGGCGTGACGGTGGTAGGCAATCCGGCGCGTCCCTTGGTCAAGTCGTGACTTTTCTGGATTATTTTGTGTTACTTGGATATTGGGTGGAAGTTAATGACAGCGAAGAATAAAAGCTTCAGGCAGGACATCAATGGCCTGCGAGCTTGGGCTGTTGTGGCAGTCATTCTTTATCACTTCGGGATCACGGGATTTTCCGGCGGCTTCGTCGGGGTTGATGTTTTTTTTGTTATTTCCGGCTTCCTTATGACGGGAATTATTGGCAGCGGGCTGGAAAAATATTCCCGGGTCGAGATGGCGAAGCCTTTTTCTGTGATTGATTTTTATCTGTCGCGCGCGCGCCGAATAATTCCCGCTTTGCTGGTCCTGTGTCTCGCCGTGATGATTTCCGGATGGTTTTTCTTGTCCGTTGAGGAATACAAGACTCTTAGTGCTGATGCCATCAGTGCGCTGGGATTTTTTTCCAATATCAATTTCTGGCATGGGGTTGATTATTTTGAAACGTCATCCCACGACAGGTTGCTGCTGCATACGTGGTCCCTTTCCGTTGAGTGGCAGTTCTATCTGATTCTTCCGCTGTTTCTGCTTGTTGCATGGAGGCTTCGACCTGGCCGAGCCCCCCTGATCATCATGATCACGCTGGCTCTGATGTTGTCGCTGCTGCTTTCTATCACTCTTTCTCCAATCATGCCGGTTGCTGCTTTTTATCTGTTGCCAACCAGGGCCTGGGAAATGCTTTCTGGGGGTCTGGTTTATTTTCTTGCCAACCCTCTGCCGCTTTCTGCGCGAGTGAAAGCAGTCTTTGAAGTCAGCGGTTTTGCCCTGATTATTGCCGCTGTCATGTTGTTCAATGCCGACAGTAGCTGGCCTGGCTGGCGGGCATTGGTGCCTGTCGTCGGGTCCATGCTGGTGCTTGTTGCTGCCCGCCAAGGCTCGTTATGGAGTGGCACTCGTCCTGCCCAGTGGCTTGGCGACTGCTCCTATTCGCTTTACTTGTGGCACTGGCCTTTGGTGGTTGGTCTGGGTTATCTGCAACGGCAAGATAATGCAGTGGCTATTGTTGTTGGCTTGGCACTGACAGCATTATTAGGCGGGCTGTCTTACCGGTTTGTTGAGACTCCGGCCCGTACTGCTCTGGGCGCGATGCCCAAGTGGCGCGGTGCAGGTGTATTGCTGGTTGCCACTTTGGTAGTGGCGCTACCAATGGTGCTGATTTTCTTGGATCAGGGTGTTCCTGGGCGGCTTCCGGCACAGATTGAAGCGGTTTTTAATGAGAGCATGAATGTCGATCCGCGTCGTGGTGAGTGCCTTGTTGATGAGAGCAGGCATGTTCCTGAGTGTACTTATGGAGGTAATAAACTAGGCGCCATCGTAATTGGTGACAGCCATGCCGCAGCGGTAATTCGATCAGTTGAAAAAGCACTCCCGGATCGGAATTTGTACATCCTTGGCTGGACGGTTATTGATTGCCCAACCATTGCCGGAGTAAAGAGAACTTATAATTCGAACCGAGGCTGTGGTGAGTTTGTAAAGCAGGCTCTGAGCAAACAAAAGAAAATTCCAGGCAATATACCTGTAATCATTGTCAGTCGAATGTCCAGATATACTTCTGGTCCAAATGAAAAGAACAATATTGATGAACTTCCCCCCAGCTTTTATGTGAGCTCTCCCTACCGGCACCGAAATGCTGCGTTCTTGCAGGAAATGCGCGAGGGAGTTATCAGGACTGCTTGCGAGTTTGCCGCAACAAGACCGGTATATATGGTGCGTCCGATCCCTGAGCTGAAGATTAATGTCCCGACATTCATGGGGCGCGGGCTTATATTGGGCACGCCACGAGAGGTTTCTGTTTCTTTGGCAGAATATCGCGAGCGTGAGGCATTTGCCTGGGAAACCCAGGATATGGCAGCGAAGCGTTGTGGTGTGAAGATCCTCGATCCCTTGCCCTATTTGTGCCGTGATGGTCGCTGCTGGGGTGATATAAATGGTTTGCCCGTTTACTCTGACGATGATCATCTGAATGAGCGCGGAGGAGGCCTCTTGATTCCAATGTTTCGTCGGGTATTCGAAGACCTGGCTGAATCATATGATGGCCATTCGACGCATGGCATGCCCTCTGTAGGTAATCATTCCGGTCCTTAGTCAGGCTGTAAGCAGTTTATTCGCAGTTTGGGCCGCTCCCACAAACAAGACCAGAATAGTCAAACCATCATGCTCAATACGCCGTTTTCTCCCTGGCCCAGCTTCACGCAAGAAGAAGCCGATGCCGTTTCGCGGGTACTGCTTTCCAACAAGGTGAATTACTGGACGGGCCAGGAGTGCCGTGAATTCGAAAAGGAATTTGCCTCGTGGTGTGCGGTGCCGCATGCGATAGCCCTGACCAATGGCACGGTGGCGATTGATCTGGCGCTGAAGGGCCTGGGCATCGGTGCCGGCGATGAAGTGATCGTGACCTCGCGCACGTTTCTGGCTTCCGCCAGCAGCATTGTTTCCGTGGGCGCCGCGCCGGTGTTTGCCGATGTGGATGCCGATTCGCAGAACATCACTGCAGAAACGGTGGCGCGCGTGATCACGCCGCGCACGCGGGCCATTATTGCCGTGCACCTGGCCGGCTGGCCCTGCGAGATGGACGGGCTGGCGGCACTGGCACGCGAACACAGGCTGCTGCTGATTGAAGATTGCGCGCAGGCGCACGGGGCGCTGTATCACGGCAAGCCGGTGGGCGGTCTGGCGGATGCAGCGGCCTGGTCGTTCTGCCAGGACAAGATCATGAGCACGGGCGGTGAGGGCGGCATGCTGACCACGGCCGATCCGGCCCTGTGGGAGCGTGCCTGGGCCTACAAGGATCATGGCAAAAGCTTTGATGCCGTTTACCGTCGCCAGCACCCGCCCGGATTCCGCTGGGTGCATGAATCCTTTGGTACCAACTGGCGCATGCTGGAAATGCAGGCGGTGGTGGGGCGCATCCAGCTCGGCCGTATGCCGGCCTGGCATGCGGCGCGCAAGGACAATGCCCTGGCGATCCTGGCGGCCTGCGCTGAATCGGCAGCATTGCGCGTGCCGGAACTGCCGGCGCATATCGAGCATGCCTTCTACCGCGCCTATGCCTTTGTCAGGCCGGAGGCGCTGGCGGCCGGCTGGAGCCGCGACCGCATCATGGCGGAGATCACGGCGGCAGGGGTGCCCTGTTATTCCGGCTCCTGCTCCGAGGTGTATCTGGAGAAGGCCTTCGACGGTACTCCATGGCGCCCGAACGAGCGCCTGCCCGTGGCCCGTGAGCTGGGCGAGACCAGCCTGATGTTCCTGGTGCATCCCACCCTGACACCCGCTGAAGTGGGCAAAACCTGCGACGTGATTCGTCAGGTCATGCAGCAAGCACAACGCCCGGCATAGCAGGTCACCTTGTGCGCACCCGGGGCCGTTGTCGTCTACGCTGATGGCTCGTGCCTTCAGGAGCAATGGGGTGCTGCGTCACAGAATGGCATCGTTGCGGTTTACCGGGGCTTTCCCTGACTCCTCCAAGCGACTATGTTTCGCCTCCCTGCTGGCTTGTGGCCCTGGTCACTGTTTTTTCCACATGGATGGATAACCTGTTTTTATGAAGGCTTTTCTCAAGACCCTGCTGGCGCTGCCGCGCCACACCAAGCAGCTGGTGCTGGTGGCCGCTGATCTTGTGGCCCTGCCGTTCCTGCTCTGGGCGGCCCTGGCCCTGCGCTATGACAGTGCGACGCCCCCCACCCTGCCCGGTATTCCCTTTGGCCTGCTTCTGGTTGGCGCTTTTGCCGTGCTGGTGTTGTTCCTGTGCGGCGTTTACCGCGCGGTGGTGCGCGCCTTCGACGAGAAGTTCCTGCAGGATATCCTGCTCGCGGTTGCGCTGATTGTGGCGGTGCTTTTTACGGCGACAGTGTTGCACTGGCTGCCGATGCCGCGCAGCACGTCCTTTGTTTTTGGGTTTTTTGTGTTCATCTGGGTGTGGGCCAGCCGCTCCAGCATCCGTGCGCTTGTGCGCATGCTGGTGCAGATGCAGCAGCCGGCAGTGCGTGTCGCCATTTACGGTGCGGGTGCGGCGGGGCGGCAGATCCTGCTGGGCCTGCGCGCATCGCCGGAATATTTTCCGGTGGCTTTTTTTGATGATGGCCCCGGCATGGCCGGCGCCATGGTGCAGGGCCTTCGCGTTTACGCGGGCAAGAGTTTTGCCGAGGTATTTTCCCGTATTGCCATCGACGAAGTGCTGATTGCCCTGCCTTCCTCCTCGCGGGCGCGCCGGCGTGAAGTCATTGAGCGGCTGGAACCTTTCAAGGTGCGTGTGCGTACGCTGCCGGCGTTCAGCCAGCTGATGAACGGGCAGGTATCCATTTCCGATATCCGTGAAGTCGACATCACCGATCTGCTCGGGCGTGATGCGGTGCCGCCTTCGGTACAGTTGCTGGGCAAGGACATCAATGGCAAGCGCGTGATGGTGACGGGTGCCGGGGGCTCCATTGGCAGCGAGCTGTGCCGGCAGATTCTGGCTGCGCAGCCTTCGGTGCTGCTGCTGTGCGAGCTGAGCGAATTTGCCCTCTACCGCATTGAGCAGGAAGTGCAGGCCCTGGCGGTGAACGTGCAAATCATTCCGGTGCTGGGTTCGGTGCTGCATCAGGAGCGCATGACGCACCTGATGCAGCATTACCGTGTGGACACGGTGTATCACGCGGCCGCTTACAAGCATGTGCCGATTGTGGAATGGAATCCGTTTGAAGGCCTGCTCAATAACGCGGCCGGCACCTGGAATGCGGCGCGTGCAGCGGTTGCTGCCGGCGTTTCCACGTTTGTGCTGATCTCCACGGACAAGGCGGTGCGCCCGACCAATGTCATGGGCGCTTCCAAGCGTCTGGCTGAAATGCTGTTGCAGGCCATGGCGCTGCAAGCCGGCGTTAAAACACGTTTCTGCATGGTGCGCTTTGGCAATGTGCTGGGCTCCTCCGGTTCTGTGGTGCCGCTGTTCCGTACCCAGATTGCTCGCGGCGGCCCGCTCACGGTGACGCATCCGGAGGTCACGCGTTTCTTCATGACCATTCCCGAAGCCGCGCAGCTGGTGATTCAGGCGGGTGCCATGGGTGCCGGCGGTGACGTGTTTGTGCTGGACATGGGCGAGTCCGTAAAGATTGTTGATCTTGCCCGAAAAATGATTCGTCTCAGCGGCATGTCGGTGAAGGAGGCGGGTACTCCCGATGCGGATGGCGATATCGAGATTGTTTATTCGGGATTGCGTCCGGGCGAAAAACTTTATGAGGAGCTGCTGATCGGCTCGAACGTCACCGGAACCGATAATCCCCGCATCATGCGCGCCACGGAAGCCACGCTGCCTTATGCCGAGCTTGAGCAACTGATGGAGAAGGTCTACGAGCTGGCCCGCCGCTACGACGTGCCGGGCCTGAAGCAGTTGCTGCAGTCCTGTGTGGAAGGTTATGTCCCGGACATGACGACTTCCGGCCTGATGGACCTGCGCGCCGATGCCGACATGGATGAGGGCAGCAGGATCAGTGCCGAGGTGACGGGCGATGCTCTTGTGGGCGATGCCCCGGCCGACAGCAACGTCGTTCCGCTGAAGCGCGGTGTTTGAGCAAGCATCCTGAGCGCGCCTTGATACGGCTCCGGCGAGCCGGGCAAGGCGCATAAAGCCTCCGTTACCCCCTGCATCAGGTTTAATCCCCACGCCCGCGCCTCATTCCCGGGCAGGCTTTTCCCTCTGTTTTTTCTGCAAACCGTCTTTTTCTGCTTTTTAGTTGCCCGCTTGCCCCGCTTTTTAGAGGTCTCTCCGGGGCTGCCTGGGGTAAAGTCGCGGCAGCCCTTTGCCCGTGGCAACGGCGGGCGGAGGGTCAGGTTTGCCGGAGCGGAATTTTCCTTCAGCCGGCCAGGCATGCCAGTGAAAACAAGCGTGGTTATCAAGCCACCCCGTGAAAACATTCCCGGGATAAAAGCCTCTTCAGGGAGCTTTTCCATGATCGGATTTCTGCTGGCGGGATGCCGGCTGTTGCAAGGGGATGTCGAGTGATTCCTGTCATCATGTCGGGCGGAGCGGGTACGCGTTTGTGGCCCCTTTCCCGTGCGCTTTTTCCCAAACAGTTTCACTGCCTCTCGGGCGAGCACACCTTGCTGCAGCAAACGCTGAGACGGCTTGACGGCCTGGCGCTGGCCGCTCCGATGGTGGTCTGCAACCAGGAGCACCGTTTTCTGGTGGCAGAGCAGCTGCGTGAAATCGGCGTGCAGCAGGCCGTCATCCTGCTGGAGCCGGCGGGCCGCAATACCGCGCCGGCAGCGGCGCTGGCCGCCGTGCAGGCGATGGCGGACGGGGCCGATCCTGTTTTGCTGGTGTTGCCGGCTGACCAGATGATTGAAAACGAAGCGGCACTGCATGCCGCCATACAGGCGGGCATGCAGGCGGCGGCGCAAGGCAGGCTGGTGACCTTCGGCATCGTGGCAAGAACGCCGGAAACGGGCTTTGGTTATATTTCCCGCCGGCCGCAGGCGCTGGAGGGAATGCCGCAGGTTTTCCCGGTTGAGTCTTTTGTGGAAAAGCCGGATCTGGCAAGGGCCCAGGCCTGGGTTGCGTCGGGCCGGTATTACTGGAACAGCGGCATCTTCATGTTCCGGGCTTCGCGCTATCTGGCGGAGCTGGAGCGTTTTTCTCCGGCCATTGTGCAGGCCTGCCGTGCAGCGGTTGCGGCGGCCACCGCTGATCTTGATTTCATTCGTGTGGATGCCGCCGCTTTTCATTCCTGCCCGTCAGACTCCATTGATTATGCGGTGATGGAAAAAACCGCTGATGCTGTCGTGATTCCCCTGGATGCCGGCTGGAGTGATGTGGGCTCGTGGTCAGCCCTGTGGGACGTGTCTGCCCGGGATGAACAGGAGAATGTGCTCAGGGGTGATGTGCTCGCGCTGGATGTACACGGCTGTTATGTGCACGCCACCGGCAAGCGCCTGATTACCGCGCTGGGCGTGGATGATCTGGTCATTGTCGATACCGACGATGCCCTGCTCGTGGCCAGCAGGCACCGTGTTCAGGAAGTGAAGACGCTGGTCGGGCAACTGAAGGCCGGGCAGCGTGCGCAGACGGAAACCCATCGCAAGGTGTACCGCCCCTGGGGTTATTACGATTTCATTGACCAGGGCGAACGGCATCAGGCCAAGCGCATTGTGTTGCGCCCGGGCGCACGCCTTTCGCTGCAAAAGCACCAGCATCGCGCGGAGCACTGGATTGTTGTCCGGGGGATCGCTCTGGTCACCCGGGGCGAAGAAACGTTCACGCTGGCCGAGAACGAGTCGACCTATATTCCGCCGGGAACGGTTCACTGCCTTGAAAACACCGGTGCCATTCCCCTGGAAATGATCGAGGTGCAGTCGGGCAGTTATCTGGGCGAGGATGATATCGTCCGGCTGGAGGATCGTTATGGGCGCCAGTAAGCAGCAAGCATCCGGTGCAAGCCGGTTCAGCCCTGCCGGGCCTGGCAGCGCTGCGCTCAGGGCTGCGTCAGTATTGTTGAGGGATCAGGCGTGATGGGCGGTACGGAGGCTGGCGCGACAACGGCGCTCGCCTGTCAGTACAATCTGCGCCGGCCCTGTCCAAGGAGTTTTTGCGGTGACCATTGATGTTGTTGTTCTTCCCGTTGCCGGTCTTGGCAGCCGCTTTCTGCCGGCCACCAAGGTCATTCCCAAGGAAATGCTGCCGATCGTGGATGTGCCGCTGATCCAGCTGGCGGTGCACGAAGCGGCCCGCGCGGGCGTGCGCCAGGTGGTGCTGGTCACCAGTGGCAGCAAGCGCGCCATCGAGGATCACTTCGATCACTTCTGGGAACTGGAAACCCAGCTGGCCAACCGCGGCAAGCACGAGCAGCTGGCACAGGTACAGGCCGTACTGCCCGAGGATGTGTCGATCGTGGTGGTGCGGCAGCCGCAGCCGCTGGGTCTCGGCCACGCCGTGCTTTGCGCGAAGGACGTGGTGGGTAATCGCCCTTTTGCGGTGATGTTGCCCGATGACCTGATCGACGGCCCCGGCGCCGGTTGCCTGGCGGACATGGTGGCGCTGTATGAAAGCAGCGGTGCCTGCTCGCTGGCGGTAGAGGAAGTGCATCGTGATCACACCGATCGCTATGGCATCGTTTCCCTGCTGGGCGAGCGCATTTCCGGCCTGGTGGAAAAGCCGTTACCCGCTGTGGCGCCGAGCACCCTGGCGGTGGTGGGCCGCTATATTCTGCCGCCGCAGGTTTTTGCCGCGCTGCAGCACGTGCAGCCGGGCTCCGGTGGCGAGATCCAGCTCACCGACGGCATTGCGGCCTTGCTGGCCGATATTGAATTCCGTCCCCACCGTTTCCGTGGCACTCGCTACGACTGTGGCACCAAGCTTGGCCATCTTCAGGCCAATCTGGCTTATGCCTTCAAGGACCCGGTGCTGGCAACGGCGCTGCTGGCCTGGATGCACGAGCATCTGCTGTGATGAGGCCGTCCTGATGTCCCAACGCTCCGCGCTGCCCGAATGGCAGCATCTGCAACAGTGCGCGCTCAGGGCGCGTTCCCGTCATCTGCGCGACATGTGGCAATCGGGTGATCGCGCTGCCGAATTTTCCCGGCAGGCGGGGCCGTTTTTCATGGATTTCAGCAAGCAGCGGCTGACAGGCGCAGACCGCGACGGGCTGCTGGCGCTGGCGCGTGCCTGCGGGCTGGAACAGGCCATCGGGGATTTGATGGCGGGCGTTGCCGTCAACAACACGGAAGAGAGGGCGGCACTGCACACGGCCTTGCGCGCCGATGCGCATGAGCAGGTTTTTGTCGATGGCCGCAATGTGGTGCCGGCAGTGCATGCCAGCCTTGAGCGCATGGACACCATGGTGACGCGCATTCACTCGCGGCAGTGGCGCGGTTATTCCGGCAAGCCCATTCGTGATGTGGTGAACATTGGCGTGGGCGGCTCTGATCTCGGGCCGGTCATGGTCTGCAATGCCCTCGGCGAATTCACGCCGCCGGAAGCACACGAACTGAAGCTGCATTTTGTCAGCTCCATTGACGGTACCCAGATCGCGGATCTGCTGGGTTCGCTCAAACCCGAAACCACGCTGTTCATCATTTCCTCAAAATCCTTCACGACAGTCGACACCCTCTCGAATGCGCGTACGGCCCTGCAATGGATGCTGGAAGAAACCGGCGATCACGCCATGACGCTGAATCATCATTTCATCGGCGTTTCCACGCGCGCGGACCGCATGAGTGAGTGGGGCATTCCGGCCGCCAACCAGATCGAATTCTGGGAGTGGGTGGGCGGGCGGTTTTCGCTGTGGTCCGGCATCGGTTTGCCCGTGGCCCTGCAGATCGGCATGAAAGGTTTTCGCGACATGCTCGCGGGCGCGCGCTTCATGGACCAGCATTTCCGCCATACGCCGCTGGCCGACAACCTGCCGGTCCTGCTCGGCCTGATCGGCGTGTGGAATGCCACCTTTCTCGATATCCGCGCGCACGCCGTGCTGCCGTATGACGGCCGCCTGAAAGTGTTTCCGTCCTACCTGACGCAGCTGGAAATGGAGAGCAACGGAAAATCAGTCAGCCGTGCCGGCGAGACACTGGATTATTCCACCTGCCCGGTGCTCTGGGGTGATGTCGGTCCGAATGCCCAGCATGCGTTTTACCAGTTGCTGCATCAGGGCACGCAGGCGGTCTCCAGCGATTTCATCGCGCCGCTCAAGCGTTACGGTGATCATCACAGCAGCACGGATTTGCAGGTGCAGCATCAGCTCGCGCTGGCCAACTGTCTGGCGCAATCGCGCGTGCTCATGCTGGGCGATGCCTGTGTGGAGAACGGTGATTCTGCACCGGAATTCCGGCGTTACCGCGGCAACCAGCCATCGACCACCCTGCTGATTGACGAGCTGACGCCCTACACGCTGGGCGCGCTGGTGGCGCTGTATGAGCACAAGGTTTTTGTGATGTCGGTGATCTGGGACATCAATCCTTTCGATCAGTGGGGGGTCGAGCTTGGCAAGCAGATTGCCGATGCCACCTTCCTGGCCATGAAGTTTTCCGGCAGCGGCGACGCTGCTGCTTTTGACGGATCTACGGCGGCCTTGCTGGCACGCATCAAAAAAGCCGGCAGGAAGCCATCATGAAAATATGTGTTTACGGCAATACCCATTACGCGTGGGTGGCGGCGGCCAAGCTTGCCGAGAAAGGCAATCAGGTTGTGCTCTGCACCGGCGTGCGCGACGGCCAGGGCGTGCGCGGTACGGGATTCGATGCGGCGCGCGAATGGATGCTGCCCGAGTTGCTCAGCGAGCAGCAGGCATCGGGTCATCTGCTGATTCAGGATAGCTGCTCTGGCGAGGGACAGGTGCATTTGCTGGCAGAGGATTACACGCCGGCCTCGCTGCGTATGGAGCTGCAACCCGTTCTGGATGCTTTGCAGGGTGATACGTTTGTACTGGTGCTGACGCAGCTGCCGGTGGGCGAGTTGAAGAAAGTCCAGCTCGAAATGGATGAACGCCTTGCGGGGAAAAATGCGGCGGGCCACGTTTATCTGGCAGCACTGCCGCTGTTTATCCGGGAAGGTTCCGCACTGGCCGATTTCGAGCATCCGCAGCTTTTCCTGCTGGGCTCGGAAGAAAAGCCGGTGATTGATTGCGTCAAGGAATTCATGCGCCCGTTCATGCGCCAGGCCGCCGAAGTGATGGTGGTGCCGGTGGCGGCAGCCGAGCTGATCAAGTTCGGCATCAACGCCATGCTCGCCACGCGCATCAGTTTCATGAATGAAATGGCAGCCTTGTCGGAAAAAATCGGTGTCGATATCGAGCTGGTGCGTCAGGGCATGGGCGCTGATCCGCGTGTGGGGCGCGATTATCTGCAGGCCGGCTGCGGTTTTGGCGGCCCGAGCTTTGCCGGTGACTTGCTGAGTTTTGCCCGCACCATCAAGGAGGAGCTGGATACCGAAGGCCTGATTGATGCCGTGCTGGCCATCAATGAATCCCAGTCTGAAATCCTCTTCCGCAAGATCTGGCGTTTTTTTCGCGGCGATCTGGCCGGCAAGACGGTGGCCATCTGGGGCGCTGCCTTCAAGCCGGGAACCTCCAGCGTCAATAATTCGGTCGTGCATCCCTTGTTGCTGGCGCTGTGGGCACAGGGCTGCCGGACGCGGGTTTATGATCCGCTGGCCATGGACGCGCTGCAGAAAATGTATCCCGCCGAGGTGCTGCTCACCTTCGCGGCATCGGCGCAGGACGCCGCAAAAGGTGCCGATGCGATTGCCCTGGTGACGGCCTGGGATGAATTCTGGAGCCCTGATTTTGATGCGCTGGCGGCGAGCATGGTGTCGCCCGTGTTTTTTGACGGTCGCAACCTCTACGAGCCCGAGCAGATGCAGGCGCATGGTTTCCGTTACTTTGGTATCGGTCGCGGGGAAAGCATCTGATGCGTGTGCTCGTCACCGGGGGTGCCGGTTATATCGGCTCGCATACCTGTATCGAGCTGCTGAAGGATGGGCATGTTCCGGTGGTGGTGGATAATTTCTGCAACAGCAAACCGGAAGCACTGCGCCGCGTGCGGGAGCTCAGCGGCCAGGATTTTCCCGTGCATGATCTGGATGTGCGGGATCGCGAGGGCCTGAGAAAAATATTCCTTCAGGAAAAACCCGAGGCAGTGATTCATTTTGCCGGCCTGAAAGCGGTGGGCGAATCCGTCGCCCAGCCCTGGCGCTATTACGACAACAATCTGGTCAGCACACTGGTGCTAGTCGAGGTCATGCAGGAGGCCGGTTGCCGGCAGCTGGTATTCAGTTCATCGGCCACCGTCTACGGCATGCCCGATCAGGTTCCGCTGCATGAATCGGCACCGCTGCGTGCGATCAATCCCTATGGCCGCAGCAAACTCATGATTGAAGATATGCTGCGCGATCTGGTGCAGGCCGAGCCTTCGTGGCGCATTGCCCTGCTGCGTTATTTCAATCCGGTGGGGGCGCATGAAAGCGGCCGCATCGGTGAAGACCCGAACGGGATTCCCAATAACCTGATGCCTTTTATTTCGCAGGTGGCCGTGGGCCGGCTGCCCCGGCTGCGCATTTTCGGCGGTGATTACGACACGCCGGACGGCACCGGCGTGCGTGACTACCTTCATGTCGTTGATCTGGCCCTCGGCCATGTCAGGGCACTGGACTGGCTGGCGCAGGCGACACAGGGCGGTGCCACGGCGATCAATCTGGGCACCGGTCAGGGCCATTCCGTGCTGGAGATGGTGGCGGCGTTTGAGGCAGCGTCCGCGCGCGCCATTCCCTGTGACATCGTGCCGCGCCGCCCCGGTGATGCGGCCAGCTGTTATGCCGATACGGCGCTGGCGGAAAAACTGCTGGGCTGGAAAGCGCAGCGCGGCATTGCTGACATGTGCCGCGATGCCTGGCGGTGGCAGTCACAGAATCCGCAAGGCTATGTGTAAGGGTTTCGGTAAGGATCAGTAAGGGTTTCGGCAAGGTTTTCGCCGCCCGGGCGGCGGGCTCTGATCATGAGGATGTTGTCTTGATGCTGCGTCTGCGATGGATATTCAGGGCGGCTTTTTTTTGCGCTCTTCTGGGCATCTGGGTGCTGGCGATCATGCCGGCTCCGCCCGCCATTGGCTCGAGCTACGACAAGGCCAATCATGCTTTTGCCTTTCTGGTGCTGGGGGTGCTGGCGCGCATGGCCTGGCCCCGGGCCGGGGCATCCCGCGTGCCGGGCCTTCTGCTGCTGTTCGGCATTCTCATCGAGGTGGTCCAGTATTTTGTCGGCCGTGATGCCTCGGTATTTGACGTGATGGCCGATGGCGTTGGTCTGGCGCTGGCGGTTTGCGTCATGCTTTTTGTGCGACCACTGCTGGCGCGTTACCTGCCGGATCAGCATGCCTGAGGGCTCCCCGGCCCGGGGTGCCCGATCGGCTCCCTGCCTGACATGAATTGTCCTTGCCGGCCGCCGCTGCCAGACTCACTCTTGCGCCTTGAGGAAAACAACAAGGGAACTTCATGACCGCCACGCATCTTCTCGCCATTGATCAGGGCACCACGAGTACCCGTGCCATTGTTTTTGATGCGGCGGGTCGCCCGCTGGCATCGCATCAGCTCGAATTCAAACAGTATTTTCCGGCAGATGGCTGGGTGGAGCATGACGCCCTGGAAATCTGGTGGACGGTGGAAAGTGTTTGTCGTGAAGTCCTGCGCAAGGCCGACCTGAGGGCCACGGATATTGCCGCCATCGGCATTACCAACCAGCGTGAAACCACGGTGCTGTGGGATCGTGCCACCGGTACACCGCTGCATAACGCCATTGTCTGGCAGGACCGGCGTACCGCCGGCTTTTGCGAAAAACTGAAAAAGGAAAATCACGAAGCACTGGTGCAGGAAAAAACCGGCCTGCTGCTGGATCCGTATTTCTCCGCCACCAAGCTGGCCTGGCTGCTTGATCATGTTGAAGGCGCGCGTGCCCGTGCCGAAAAGGGCGAACTGGCTTTTGGTACCATTGATAGCTGGCTGCTGTGGAAACTCACCGGCGGTAAAGCGCATGCCACCGATGCCACCAATGCTTCGCGCACGCTGCTGTTCAATATCAAAACGCAAACCTGGGATGATGAGCTGCTGGCGCTTTTTACGATTCCCGCATCGCTGTTGCCGGAAGTAAAAGATTCCAGTGCCGATTTCGGCCGCACCACGGCGGATTTTATCGGTGCCGCAGTGCCCATTGGCGGCATGGCGGGCGATCAGCAGGCCGCGCTTATCGGTCAGGCCTGCTTCAGTCCCGGCATGGTGAAAAGCACTTATGGCACCGGCTGCTTCATGGTGATGAATACGGGCGACACTATTGTGCGTTCGCAAAACCGTTTGCTGAGCACGGTGGCCTACCGCCTGAACGGCAAGGCGACCTATGCCATTGAGGGCAGCATTTTTGTCGCCGGTGCGGCCATCCAGTGGTTGCGCGACGGCCTCAAGTTCATTGGCCAGGCGTCCGAAACCGAGGCCATTGCCGAGCGTACCGGGGATGCCCGTGGCGTGTATCTGGTGCCGGCGTTTACCGGCCTCGGTGCGCCGTACTGGGATCCGCATGCGCGTGGGGCCATTCTTGGTCTCACGCGCGATACCGGCATTGGTGAAATCGTCACGGCCGGTTTGCAGGCCGTGTGTTTCCAGACGCGCGACCTGATGGAAGCCATGAGCCGTGATGGCGCCACCAGCGTCAACACCTTGCGCATTGATGGCGGCATGGTGGTGAACAGCTGGGTGGCACAGCGTCTTTCCGACATTCTCGGTGTGCCGGTGGACCGGCCTTCCGTAACCGAAACCACCGCGCTCGGCGTGGTCTATCTCGCCGGCCTGCAGGTGGGCCTGTTCAAATCACTGGAAGAAATTTCCGTGCTCTGGCATTGCGAACGCGAATTCACCCCGACCATGACCAGGGAGCGCCGCGATGCGCTGTATGACGGCTGGCTGGATGCGGTGCGGCGTGTTGCCACGGCTTCGTGAATGCCGGCATCAGCCATAAAAAAACGCCGCTATTGCGGCGTTTTTTTATGGCTGATGAAAAGTGCTTATGACTTTGCACCCGTTACCAGAAACTCCAGCAGCGCCTTCTGTGCATGCAGGCGGTTTTCTGCTTCATCCCAGACCACGGCGCGCGGATCATCGAGCATGTCTTCGGAAATTTCCTCGCCACGGTGCGCGGGCAGGCAGTGCATGAACAGCGCTTCGGGATCGGCAAGATCCATCAGGCGCGGGTTGATCTGGTACATGGAGAAGCGGCGCTTGCGAATGCTCTGCTCCGATTCCTGGCCCATGCTGGTCCAGACGTCGGTGGCAATGAGGTGGGCGTCCCTGGCGGCATCGTCGGCAGTTTTCACCAGCTCGACATTGCGGCTGTAGGTTTCCAGCAGCTCGGGGTCGGGCTCGAAGCCGTAGGGGCAGGCGATCTTGAGCTGGAAGTCGAGCTGGTGCGCGGCATGGATATAGGAATTGCACATGTTGTTGCCGTCGCCGATCCACGCAAAGGTCTTGCCTTTGAGCGGGCCGCGGTGCTCCACAAACGTCTGCAGGTCGGCCAGCAGCTGGCAGGGGTGATGCGCATCGGTCAGGGCATTGATCACCGGCACGCGCGAGAATCTGGCAAAGCGCTCGATGATCTCGTGGGCAAAGGTGCGGATCATCACCACATCGACCATGCGCGAAATCACGCGCGCCGAATCCTCAATAGGCTCACCACGACCGAGCTGGGTATCGCGCGGCGACAGGAAGATGGCCGAACCACCGAATTGCGCCATGCCGGATTCAAACGAGACACGGGTGCGGGTCGAGGATTTTTCAAAAATCATCCCCAGCACCTTGTTTTTCAGGGGCTCGTAAATCTCGCCGTCGTAATGCATTTTTTTCAGCACGAGGGCGCGATCCAGTACGCCCTGCAGCTCCTGCGGCGTGAGATCCAGCAGGGTCAGGAAATGGCGTGTGTTCATGCGGATGCCCCTTCGCTCAGGAAGGTGCGCACCAGGGCGGAAATTTTTTCCACCAGCAGGTCGGCTTCTTCTTCGTTGATGATCAGCGGCGGCAGCAGGCGGATGCGGTTTTCGGCACTGACAATGAGCAATACGCCGTCTTCGCGCGCCCGTGCGATCAGCTCGGTGCAGGGCTTTGGCAGCACGACGCCGATCATGAGGCCGGCGCCTTCCACGGTGACGCCGAGATCGCCGAGGTTCTTGCGGAATGCATGGCTGATGCGCTCACCCATGCGCGCGGCGTTGGCAATCGGGCCTTTCTGCAGTTCGGCAATCGTGGTGAGCGCCACGCGTGAACCCAGCGGTGTGCCACCGTAGGTGGTGCCGTGCATGCCAGGGCCGAAAAGGTCACGCGCCTTCGCGCGCACGAGGCAGGCGCCAATCGGGAAACCGTTGCCAAGGCCTTTGGCAGTGGTCACCACATCGGGCAGGCTGTGGCTGTGCTGGTAGGCAAAGTATTTTCCGGTACGGCCGTTGCCGGTCTGGATTTCGTCCAGCATCAGCAGCCAGTCGTGCCTGTCACAGATGGCACGCAGGTCATCGAGATAACGGAAACCGTTTTTCGGCATGCGCACGCCGCTCTCGCCCTGGATCGGCTCGACCAGAATGGCGACGATATTCGGGTTTTCGGCAGCGGCTTTTTCAATGGCGGCGATGTCGTCATGCGGCACGCGCACAAAACCCTGTACCAGTGGCCCGAAGCCGGCCTGTATTTTCGCGTTGCCGGTGGCCGAGAGGGTGGCCAGCGTGCGGCCATGAAAGGAGTTTTCCATCACGATGATGGCGGGCTCGGCGATGTTTTTCCGGTGGCCAAAGAGGCGCGCCAGCTTGATCGCGGCTTCATTGGCTTCGGCACCGGAGTTGCCGAAAAAGCAGAGGTCCATGCCGGAGACGGCGCGCAGGGCTTCGCCCAGCTTTTCCTGCAGCGGCACCTGATAAAGGTTGGAGGTGTGCACGAGGGTGCGTGCCTGGTCGGCAATCGCCTCGGCGATCACGGGGTTGGCGTGGCCGAGGCCGCAGACCGCAATACCGGCGGTGGTATCGAGATAGCGACGACCCTCGGTGTCGTAAAGCCAGACTCCCTCACCACGAACAAATCCTATGGGCTGCCGGGCATAGGTCGGCATAAGGGCGCTGGTCATTTCGGTAACTCACTACGGTATCGGAAAATAAAAAAGGCAGCCTGGCTGCCAAGGGCCGATGGTAACCGGGATTGCAGCAGGGCGGCAATTTGCCGGGCAGCGCGGGCCGCCGGGCCGGAGGCCTGATGCGGGCACCGGTTGACGGCGATAGGGGGCGTTCCTGCGCCCTCAGGCTGACTGGAATGAGTGCGTCCTGTCGCCGGGCTAACGTCCCCATCGCCAATACCCGAGTAAATCAGTAGAATTTGCCCCATCTCCAGCCACAGGTGCAGTCAAACCCATGGATATCGAAGCCCTTATCAAGCAGCAGATTGCTGAAAGCCCCGTGCTCCTTTACATGAAGGGCACCCCCCAGTTCCCGCAGTGCGGCTTTTCCGCCCGTACCGTCGAGGCGCTCTCGCAGGTGGGTGAGCCCTTTGCCTACGTGAATATCCTGGAAAACCCGGACATCCGTGCCACCCTGCCGCGCATTGCCAACTGGCCGACCTTCCCCCAGCTCTGGGTGAAGGGCGAGCTCATTGGTGGCTGTGACATCGTCATGGAAATGATGCAGAAGGGTGAACTGGCTCCCCTCATCAAGGAAGCTGTACCTAGGGCATGAGCCCTGGCGGTGTGCCCTGCACTGAAAAGCCCGGACTTGTCCGGGCTTTTCAGTGGCGTGCTGGCAGGGCTCAGGCCGGGTGGCGCGGCGCGCGCGACAGCGGCCGAAAACTGTGTGGCCGGCCTTGCAATCAGTGACTGACAGCGCCATCTTTCACCGGCGCCGCACCGGCTCATGCCAGACCTCACGCCGTCTTCATGACCGCCTTCATGGCAGGGTTGTCCCCGTCGCTGCGGACCGCGCGCCTGCTTTGCAGGCAATGATTTTTTAACCGAACCGTTTCAACCGATCACTTTCAAGCAAGGAGAAAGCTCATGGCCGTACTCGTAGGCAAACCCGCACCGGACTTTACCGTTCCCGCCGTCCTCGCCAATGGCGAAATTGTTGACAGCTTCAGCCTGTCCAAGGCCATCAAGGGCAAATACGGTCTGGTATTCTTTTACCCCCTCGATTTCACCTTTGTCTGCCCGTCCGAGCTGATTGCCCTGGATCACCGCATTCCCGACTTCAAGGCGCGCAATGTGGAAGTGGTGGGCGTGTCCATCGATTCCCATTTCACGCATAACGCCTGGCGCAACACCGCGATCAACGATGGCGGCATCGGCCCGGTGAAATACGTGCTGGCGGCTGACATCACCCACAGCATCGCCAAGGATTACGACGTGGAGTCGGCCGGTGGCGTGGCTTTCCGCGGTGCCTTCATTATCGACACGAACGGCATTGTGCGTGCCCAGATCGTCAACGATCTGCCGCTGGGCCGCAGCATGGATGAAATCCTGCGTCTGTTTGATGCCCTGCAGTTCACTGAAGAGCACGGTGAAGTCTGCCCGGCCAACTGGAAGAAGGGTGACAAGGGCATGGATGCATCGCCTGCCGGCGTCGCCAGCTACCTGGCAGAAAACGCTGCCAAACTCTGAGCGTTTCCTGTGTAAAAAAACGGCGCCTGGTGCGCCGTTTTTTTATGCCGTTCATTTGCGGGCGGCAGTTGCCTTCACGGCGGGCGGAGCTGCTGCCCGTTTCCATGGCGTGGTGCGCGCCGCCGTTTTTTCGCACCACAATTGTGCCTTGCTACCGTGCCGCGCCGGTAAAACCCTGATGCTGGCGGTGCCGGAGCGGCTGGCATGGAGCTTGCGTTGAACCCTTCAGGCACTGAACGCCAGGATGTTTGAGCGCGATCCCATGAGTGCTACTGCACGGTTTTATGACGAAATGTTTGCGGCCCCCGGCCAGATCCGGCCCGCCTACAAGGCTTTTTCCGACTGGCTGCATCGCCGCCCCGAAGAGGAGCTGGCGCAAAAGCGCGCCGAGGCCGACTGGCTGTTCCGCCGCGTCGGTATCACTTTTGCCGTTTATGGTGACAAGGAAGGCAGCGAGCGCCTGATTCCGTTTGATACGGTGCCGCGCATTATTCCGGCGAGCGAGTGGGAAGTGGTTTCGCGCGGCCTGCGGCAGCGTGCGCTGGCGCTGAACATGTTTTTGCACGACATCTATCACGAGCAGCACATTCTGAATGCCGGTGTGATTCCGGCCAGCCAGGTGCTGACCAACCAGGAATACCAGCTCGCCATGCAGGGGCTGACCCTGCCCAACAATGTGTATTCGCATATCTCCGGCATTGATCTCGTGCGTGATGATGCCGGTGAATATTTTGTACTGGAAGACAATCTGCGCACGCCGAGCGGCGTGTCCTACATGCTGGAAAACCGCAAGATGATGATGCGGCTTTATCCCGAGCTGTTTGCCGCACACGCGGTGGCGCCGGTCGAGCATTATCCGGATCTGTTGCTGGAAACCCTGCGTGATGCCGCTCCCGCCGGTGTGCATGATCCGGTGGTCGTGGTGCTGACGCCGGGCCGCTACAACTCGGCCTATTTCGAGCACGCTTTTCTGGCCCAGCAAATGGGCGTGGAGCTGGTCGAGGGCCCGGATCTTTTCGTCAAGGACGGCTTTGTGAACCTGCGCACTACCGCAGGGCCGCAACGTGTGGACGTGATTTATCGCCGGATTGACGATGCCTATCTCGACCCGCTGGCTTTCAATGCCGATTCGGTGCTCGGCGTTCCCGGCCTGCTTTCCGTGTACCGGGCTGGCCGCGTGGCCATCACCAATGCGGTCGGTACCGGTGTTGCCGATGACAAATCCATTTATCCCTATGTCCCCGACATGATCCGTTTCTATCTCACGGAAGAGCCGATTCTCAACAACGTCCCGACCTGGCAGTTGCGCCGGCCTGACGAGTGCGCACATGTGCTGGCGCATTTGCCCGAACTCGTGGTGAAGGAAGTGAATGGCTCCGGTGGCTACGGCATGCTGGTGGGGCCGGCGGCGAGCACGGTGGAAATTGCGGCTTATCGTGAACGCATTCTGGCCAATCCTTCCGGGTTCATTGCGCAGCCCACGCTGGCACTCTCGACCTGCCCGACGTTTGTCGAGGCCGGCATTGCGCCACGCCATATCGATTTGCGGCCTTTTGTCCTGTCCGGACGCGAGGTGCGCATGGTGCCCGGTGGTTTGACCCGGGTGGCGCTCAAGGAGGGTTCCCTGGTGGTCAATTCTTCACAGGGCGGTGGCACCAAGGATACCTGGGTGCTGGAAGACGGAGGGCTGGTCTGATGCTGAGTCGTACTGCATCCTGCATTTACTGGATGTCACGCCAGATGGAGCGTGCCGAAAATATTGCCCGTGTGCTGGATGTCAGCTCACAGATGGCCCTGATGCCGGGTGGCCTTGCGCGCGAGCAGATGATGGCGCCGCTGGATATTACCGGCATGCGTGAAGCCTTCGAGGCGTCGGGAGTGAAAGCCACGTCGGACGAGATCCTGCTGTTTTTTGCCCTCAACCCCAATAACCCCTTCAGTATTTATTCCTGTCTGCGCCAGGCGCGCGAGAACGGTCATGTGGTGCGCGGCAAGATCACGGCTGAAATGTGGGAAACGCTGAATGCCACCTGGCTTGAAATCAGCGGCATGACGCGCGAAAAGCTCAAGCGCATGGGGTTCTCGCGTTTTCTGGAATGGGTGAAGGAGCGCTCGCATCTTTTTCGCGGCGCCACGTTTGGCACCCTGCAGAGAAATGATGCCTTTCATTTTTCCCGGTTGGGGACTTTTCTGGAACGCTCGGACAATACGGCGCGCATCCTTCTGGTGAAGGCGCCGACATTCTTTGCCGCAGACAGTGACGCGGCTGCCGTTGATTACTACCAGTGGGCATCACTGTTGCGCTCGCTCTCGGCCTTTGAGGCATACCGCGACATCTACCGCGACAGCATCGTGCCAAAACAGGTGGCGGAAATGCTGCTGCTGCGTGACGACTTGCCGCGTTCCCTGCATGCCTGCATGAATGAAATCACGCAGACCCTGGAAAGCATTGAGGGAAACAGTGGCAAAGAAAGCAAGCTGCTGGCGGCAAAAGTACATGCGCGCCTGCATTATGCGCAGATAGACGAGGTTATCGAGGATGGCCTCCAGAAATATTTGCAGGACTTTATTGCGGATGCTTATGAAATAGGGGCACGCATCCAGCGTGCCTATCTGGAGGTAGCGTGATTCTCACCGTCAATCATGAAACTGTGTATCGCTACGATGCGGCCGTTGCACACAGCACGCAATATCTGCGGCTCACGCCGCAAAGCGGCGATGGCCAGAAAGTGCTGGAGTGGAAGCTCGAGTTGCCGTACCCGGCAACCTCGGCCGAAGACAGCTTTGGCAATATCCTGCATGTGCTGACACTGGACATGCCGCACAGCGAGATTCGTATTCGTGCCACCGGCATTGTTGAAACCGATGCTGGTGAACGCATGAGTTTTGGCGGCGGTGATCCACGCCCCTACCTGCGCCAGACGCGGCTCACGGCCATGAGTCCGGCCATGATGGAATTTGCCGAAAAGTTCCGCCAGCCCGTGATGAACCTGCAGGCGCTTGATGCACTGGCACATGCGGTGCTGGCGTATCTGGTATTCGAGCCTGGCATTACGCAGGCAGACAGCACCGCGGCCGAGGCGTTTGCGCAGGCGCGTGGTGTATGCCAGGACCACACACATGTATTTCTGGCTTGCTGCCGTTATCTGGGCGTGCCGGCGCGTTATGTCAGTGGATATGTCTATTCGCCAGGCCATGTGCAGGATCACCTGGCGACCCATGCCTGGGCGGAAGTCTGGATAGAGGATCGCTGGTGGAACTTTGATGTGGTTAACCGCTGCCGTGCCGGCAGCTCACACCTGAAGCTGGCGGTGGGCATGGACTATATGGACGCCTGCCCTGTACGGGGTGTGCGTCGCGGTGGCGGTGGTGAACTGATGCATGCCCAGGTGCAGGTGATGCAGGAGCAATCAGGCATGACGGCTGAGGATGTTGAATTTTTTGTTCAGCAGCAAAAACAGCAACAGCAACAGCAACAATAAATTACAGGCAAACACTGCGATGGCTGGCATGAGGCCGTCATCGCGGCATAGAGAGAACGGGAAGCAATGACTTATTGTGTGGCCATGAAACTGGCGGGAGGTCTGGTGATGGCCTCGGATTCACGCACCAATGCGGGTATCGACCATATTGCCACCTTCTGCAAGATGGCCGTTTTTGAAGAGCCGGGTGTGGCCGTGATTGTGCTGCTGTCAGCAGGCAATCTTGCCACCACGCAGAGTACGCTCAGCTTGCTGCGCCAGCGCATGTGGAGTGATGGTGCGCATCTATTCAACCAGAAGTCGCTCTATGACGTGGCTTGTCTGGTGGGAGCCACGATTCGTGAAATTGTCGAGCGTGACAGCGCCCGCATGCAGCACCAGCAGGGCGTGGATTTTGGTACGTCTTTCTTGCTCGGCGGACAGATCCGGGGTGAGGAGCCGCGGCTGTTCAACATCTACCCGCAGGGAAATTTCATTGAAGCCAGCAGTGATACTCCGTACTTCCAGATCGGTGAAAGCAAATACGGAAAACCCATTCTGGATCGGGTGATCCGTTATGACACCTCACTGAACGAGGCGGCAAAGTGCGTGCTGATTTCCTTTGACTCGACGATACGCAGCAATGTGTCGGTGGGCTTGCCGATTGACCTGCTTTGTTATCGCACGGATGCGCTGATGGTAAGGGAAAAGCACCGTGTGCTGGAGACGGATGCCTATTTCCAGGGTATTCGCGAAGCCTGGTCACAGGGGCTGCGCGATACCTTTGCGCGCCTGCCTGATCCGGAGTGGATGCAGTAGATCCCGCTCCGGGTTCCCGCCTGCGTGGCGGGCGGCATGCTTACGGGCTGACTTCTTCGCTGCTTTCGTCGTTCCCCGGCGGCGGGCCGATTTTTTCCCACCACTGGTTGACGATGGCGCAATAAAGATCGGCGGTACGATGCGCATCATAGAGGGCCGAATGCGCCTCGCGGTTGTCAAAATCAATCCCGGCGGCAGCGCAGGCCCGGGCGAGCACCGTCTGGCCATAGGCGAGGCCCGCCAGCGTTACCGTGTCGAAGACGGAAAAGGGATGGAAGGGCGAGGCGTTTTTCAGGTGGTTGCGGGTAATGGCGGCATTGAGGAAATCCAGGTCGAAATGGGCGTTATGCCCGACCAGAACCGTGCGTTTGCAGCCAGCCGCTTTCTGCGCTTTCCGGATGACCTCGAAAATCCGGCGCAGGGCAACGCCTTCTTCCTCGCTCGGACGCAGCGGGTGAAAGGGGTCAATGCCGGTGAATTCGAGCGCGGCTTTTTCCAGATTGGCGCCGGGGAAGGGCGCGATATGCGCATGCAGGCGCTCATCGACATGGAGTAAACCGTTCTCGTCCTGGCGCAGGGTGATGGCGGCAATTTCCAGCAGGGCATCGGTAGCACAATTAAAGCCGCCGGTTTCCACATCGACGACAACCGGGAAAAATCCGCGAAAACGGTCAGCAAGCGGGCGTACGGGATGATCACTCATTTGACGCGCCATGCCATGCCGGCGCCGGCGCGAACCGGTACCACGATGCTGTCGCCGAAAGCGTAACTGTCAGGCACTTGCCAGGATTCCTTTGTCAGGGTGATGTGATCGACATGCCGTGGCAGGCCGTAAAAATCGGCGCCGTGAAAACTGGCAAAACCTTCCAGCTTGTCGAGAGCTCCGGCTTCTTCAAACGCCTCGGCATAAAGTTCAATCGCGGCATGGGCGGTGTAGCAGCCGGCACAGCCGCAGGCGGCTTCCTTGGCGCCGATGGCGTGCGGTGCCGAGTCGGTGCCGAGAAAGAATTTCGGCGAGCCCGAGGTGGCGGCCGTGATCAGCGCCTCCTGATGCGTACGCCGCTTCAGGATCGGCAGGCAGTAGTAATGCGGACGAATGCCGCCGGCCAGCATGTGATTGCGGTTGAACAACAGGTGATGGGCGGTGACGGTGGCGCCGACGCTGGCGGGCGCGGCCAGCACAAAGGTGGCAGCATCCGCCGTAGTAATGTGTTCCAGCACGATTTTCAGGGTCGGCAGGCGTTGCACCAGTGGTGCCAGCACGGTGTCCAGAAACGCTTTTTCACGATCGAAGATGTCGATGCTGCCGTGGGTGACTTCACCGTGTATCAGCAGCGGCAGTCCGACCTCGGCCATTTTCTCCAGCACGGCCATGACCTTGTCCATGCCGGTGACACCGGAATCGGAGTTGGTGGTGGCGCCGGCAGGGTAGAGCTTCACGGCATGAATGAAGCCGCTGGCCGCCGCCTTTTCGATTTCAGCCGGATCGGTGTTGTCGGTGAGATAGAGCACCATCAGCGGCTGGAAAGAAGAGCCCTCGGGGCGCGCGGCGAGAATGCGTTCACGGTAGGCGCCAGCCTCCATGGTGCTGCGTGCAGGTGGCAGCAAATTGGGCATGACGATGGCGCGGCCGAAATAACGGGCGGTGGCGGGCACGGTATGGAGAAGGGCGGCACCATCACGCAAATGCACATGCCAGTCATCCGGGCGGGTAATTGTCAGGGTGGTGGTCATCCCATCGCCTTTGGCTGTTTGTCAGGGCTGCCAATGCTACTGGATAGTGGGATGGCGCGCACAGGGAACGGTGCGGTGCTGGCGGCGTCAGCCACTGGTCGGAACAGGATTGTGACGGGCGGGTTACGCTGGCAAATTCGCCCCCTTCAAAGAACCCGTCAGCCATTAACGGGTTTTTCAGACAGGGATAAGTATCCGGCTTGATGGCCGGAGCGGGTCAGGGGTTGTAGTGGCGGATGCACCTATTATCACGCAGGAAGCGTTTGAACTTGATCTCCAGGAGATACAAGGGCTTCTTGACGCCCGTACCCGGCGCATGCGGTTTTCCCCGCGTCTTGAATCCGACTTTCACCTGTATTTGCGCAACCGCGCCATTGATACCCTGAAGCACGGCTGGTGGACCATTGTGCTGTTATACGTGGCCATTGGTGTCAGCACTTTCGCCGAGGTTCACCTGCTGTCCTACCCGCTTTTTCGCGACGGCAACCTGCATGTCTGGTGTACGGTGTTTCTGGTGGAGGGTGTGGTCATCGCCGGGCTGCTTTCCCTGCCCTGGCTGCCTGGGCTGCACTCGCGCTACTGGATATACACCGGCTTTATCGCCCTGCTGGCCGAGTCCTCCATTATCGTGGCCACATCGGCCTTTCCCGATCCCTACTTCAATCAGCATTCCAGCTACATCGTCATTTTCATTATTGCCCTGATCTACGGTCTGGGGGGCTTGCGCTTTCGGCCCGCCGTCATTGGCTGCTCTGCCGGGGTGCTGGTTTCCTACGTGCTGATCAGTGCCTTTGACCTCTGGCTCGACTGGGGGTTTTTCTGCCAGTACGTGCTGCTCGCCAATGTTGTTGGCATGCTGCTTTGCTATATCCAGGAGCACCGTGACCGCATCGTGTTTCTGCAGGCACGTTTGCTGGAGCTGGAAAAGAGCAAGCTGAACCGCTTCTCCCTCGAACTGAACCGGCTCTCGCGTGAGGATGTACTCACGGGGCTGGCTAATCGCCGCCAGTTCAATGAGGTCTTCCAGATGGAGTGGGATCGTGCCAAGCGCGAACGGCAGTCGTTGTCACTGCTCTTTGTCGACATTGATTATTTCAAGCTCTTCAATGACAGCCACGGTCATCTGGAAGGTGACCGGGTGCTCTCCGAGGTTGGCCTGGCCATGAAAAGCGTGCTTCGGCGTCCGGGCGACGTGGCCGCGCGCTACGGCGGTGAGGAGTTTGTGGTGCTGTTGCCGGCGACGCCGGAGGGCGGTGCGCTGGAGGTGGCCGTACAGGTTCACGAGGCTATCGAGGCCATGGATATCCCGCACAGCGCTTCGCTGGTGGCGAAATGGGTGACGGCCAGTGTCGGGGTGGCGACCCTGATGCCCGAGCCGGAGATGCGCAGCAGCCAGTTGATTGCCTGTGCCGACGAGGCACTCTATGCCGCCAAGGCGGCCGGCCGTAACTGCATTGTGGTGGCCGACATGTCACACCGGACCTCTGCACCCATTCTGGTCTGATGCATCGCGTGGCAGTCCCTATCCCCTCCCGGACCCTTGTCGTAGAATACGCGCCGCTTTTCCTCTTCTGCTTACCCACTGCTTCGCGCGCGAGAGTCTTAATGTCCGCCATCAAGAAAGTTGTGCTTGCCTATTCAGGCGGCCTCGATACCTCTGTCATCGTCAAATGGCTGCAGGACAACTACCAGTGTGAAATCGTCACCTTCACTGCCGATATCGGCCAGGGCGAAGAGGTCGAGCCGGCCCGCGCCAAGGCCCAGGCCATGGGCGTCAAGGATATTTATATCGAGGACCTGCGCGAAGAGTTCGTGCGTGACTTTGTCTTCCCCATGTTCCGCGCCAACACGATTTACGAGGGCGAATACCTGCTCGGCACCTCGATTGCGCGGCCGCTGATTGCCAAGCGCCTGATTGAAATTGCCAATGAAGTGGGTGCCGATGCGATTTCCCATGGAGCCACCGGCAAGGGCAATGACCAGGTGCGTTTTGAACTTGGCGCCTATGCCCTCAAGCCCGGCATCAAGGTGATTGCACCATGGCGCGAGTGGGATCTGACCTCGCGCGAAACCTTGATGGCGTATGCAAAAGAGCGCCAGATTCCGATTGATTACGCCAAGGCCGGCAAAAAATCGCCTTATTCCATGGACGCCAATCTGCTGCACATCTCCTATGAAGGTGGTGTGCTGGAAGATCCGTGGACGGAATGTGAAGAAGAAATGTGGCGCTGGAGCGTGAGCCCGGAAAAAGCCCCGGACACCGCTACCTACATTGACCTGACCTTTGCCAATGGCGATATCGTTGCGATTGATGGCAAGACCATGAGCGCGGCGACGGTGCTGGAAACGCTGAACAGGATTGGCGGCGCCAACGGTATTGGTCGTCTTGATCTGGTGGAAAACCGCTATGTCGGCATGAAATCACGTGGCTGTTATGAAACGCCAGGCGGCACCATCATGCTGCGTGCGCATCGTGCGATTGAATCCATTACGCTGGACCGTGAAGTGGCGCATCTGAAGGATGAGCTGATGCCGCGTTATGCATCGCTGATTTATAACGGCTACTGGTGGAGCCCGGAGCGTTTGCTGCTGCAGAAAATGATTGATGAGTCGCAGGTGAACGTGAATGGTGTGGTGCGTCTCAAGCTCTACAAGGGCAATGTGATTGTAGTGGGCCGCAAGTCTGAAAAAGACTCGCTGTTTGATACACGCATTTCCACGTTTGAAGATGATGGTGGCGCCTACAACCAGAAAGATGCGGAAGGCTTTATCAAGCTCAATGCGTTGCGCATGCGTATTGCGGCCAATAGCGGACGCAAGTTGTTGAAGTGATCCCGGGAAAATAAAAAGGGGCGGTTTTTACCGCCCTTTTTTGTGGGCGGTGTTTTTTCCTGCGCGGAGCGGGCCGTCGTGATGGTTCATCGCCCGATGGCGGCATGGCCGGCAATAATCCGGTGCCAAGGCCATTGTGGTGACGAATGGCGACGGTCGCGTGGGTAAACGGCAAATCGTCCTGTCTATACTCGGACTCCGCCTGGAGTTACTGCTGCCATGCCCGCCGCTCCCATTCTTGTCTTGTCTGCCCTGGCTGAAAACCGTGAGCGCCTGTGTGCCTGGCTGGCGCTGCCGGACCGGGAGTGTGTGCCGCTGGCGGATGCCGATGCCCTGTGGGCACGGCTCAGGCAGGACAAGCTGACGCCGCCGGCGCTTCTGGTTCTGGATGGCCATCCGGCAGAAGACAGTTACCCCCTCATCAACCGCCTGCAGGGTGATCCGGCCGGGGCCCGCCTGCCGGTCTTGCTGCTGACCGAAAATCTGGCCGACAGCAGCCGGCGTTTTTATGCCGGACTTTTGCATGGCCTCGAGTGTCTGGCGAAACCGGTGGCGGAAGCGGCGTTGCGTGCGCGTGCAGCGGCTTGTCTGGCGCAGGACGATGCCAGGCGCGCCATCGAATCCTGTATCAGTAGTGCCGACTGGGACCAGACCTTGCGTGAAGGCCTGCTGGCGCTGGATGCCGGGGGCAATATCCGTTACGCCAATCGTCAGGCGGCGCTCTGGCTCAAACTGTCGCCGCTGGCATTGTGCGAACTGAACCTGCTGAGTTTGCTGCAGACCCCGGTGACGGGCCTGGACGCTGCCTGGTCGTCATCCGCGCCTGCCACGGCGCTGGCGGGGCAGGCGGTCCTGGAAATGAGGCACTTGCCCTTGTGGCGGGCTGACGGCGGCACCCTGCTGACGGATGCGGCGCTGGCGCCCCTGGCGGGCTCACCGTATCCGCTGCTGTTTGCCTTTCGCAGGGCTGATGCAGATGCCGTTCAGGCTCAGGCTCAGGGGCTGGAGCAGCTGGTGCGTGTGGACATGCTCACCGGCCTGCCGGCGCGTGCGCATCTGGATGAGGCTATGTTGTCCTTGCTGCGCGAGGGGCAAAAACCGGTGCTGATGCTGCTCGATATTGATCATCTGCGGCATGTGAATGAAACCCTGGGTTACGGCTTTGGCGATCACCTTCTGCAGGCGGTAGCGGCGCGCCTGCGCGGGGCTCGCGAGTCCGGTCTGCTGGCGTCCATGGGTGGCGGACGGTTTGCCTTTCTGGTCGACGATGCCGCGGATTACCGCGTTGCCGGGCGCATTGCCCAGCGCCTGCAGGCACAGTTCCGTCTGCCGTTCTTGCTGGCGGGTCATGAGGTGTTCTGCAGCATCAGCGTGGGTATTGCCCTTTATCCTGCTTCCGGTGATGACGCCGAGCAGCTTCTGCAGGGAGCCGAGCGTGCGCTGGTGCGGGCCAAGATGGTGGGGCGCAACGTTATCCAGTTTGATTCGGCGGAGCTGAACCGTTTCAGCATTGAGAGGCTGGAGCGCGAGGCCGCTTTTCATCAGGCCATCAAGGATGGCGCGCTGCAGCTGGCCTGGCGGTTGTGGCGCAATGCGGCGGGTGCCGTGGTGGCGATACAACCGCGCGCCGTCTGGCCTGCCGCCCCGGCGGGTGCGGGGGATTTGCGGCTGCTGGCCGAAGAGTGCGGGTTGAGTCGCGAGCTCGGCGACTGGCTGTTCCGGCAGGCTGCCAGCAGCACAGACCTGACCCTGCCACTGCCGGCCGGCCAGAGCCTGGCGTTTGCCGTCTCATCCCCGCAGATCCTTGATCCCTTTGTGGTTCAGCGCCTGCGGGCCTGGATCAATCGTCACGCCATTAACCCGGCCCAGGTCCTGCTGTTGATTCCCTGGCGGGAGGATGAGGCGGCGGTACTGCGCCGGCGCCTGCCGGAGCTGGCGGCAGAAGGTGTGAAGCTGGCCCTTTACTTGAGTGGTCAGGGCTCGGCGCTGGATGCCTTTGCCTCCGGTCCCTGGCAGGCAATGGTGCTGGGGCAGGATTATCTTTCCCGTCTTCCGCCTGACCGTGCCGGTGCCGTGGTCTCTGCGCTGGCCGATCTGGGTGGCCGCCTGGGATGGCAGGTACTAGCCGAAGGGGCACCTGCGGGAATGGAGACCCAGGCTCTTTTTCTTGCGGGTATAAGTGCTTGCAGCGAAGACCTCACGGTTCTTTCATCTGTTATGTGACGATTTTCGTCACTTTTCGACCTCTCGTGGCGGACGGATTGCGGTTATTACTGATACCGTATCAGCTATAGGCACAAGAATCGTGAGGGCTAGGAGTGTGATCCAGTTCTCATTAGTTGCGTGGAACCTTTGTTCGGTTGACTCCGGCCATTTATGCCGAAAATAACTGAAAAAAGGGCTTCGGTACGATGTTTGGCCTGGAACTTGCTCATCACCCTGCGAGAGTTCCATTTCCGCCTGTTTGCTGAACCGGATTTCTGGCGCCGGGTTTGTTCACGAATCACAAAAAATTGAGGTCGATCCACTCATGCGCGCACAACAATTTGCTGTTCTTGGTCTTCTTCTGTTGCCTTTGCTCAGTGCGGCGGCCCATGCCAAGCCCGAGCTACAGATGAATATGGTGGCGGAAAAGGAAGTGACCGTTACCGAGGCCGGGAAGAAGATCGTCAAGCGGGTTTCTGCCCAGTCATCGGCTCCAGGGGATGTGGTGATCTACACCCTGAGCTACAAGAATGTCGGTGATGAAAAAGCCACGGCAGTGAATGTGGATAACCCTTTGCCAGCCGGCATGAAGTACCTGGCAGACTCTGCCAGCGGCGCCAATACACAGATCAGTTTCTCGGTTGACGGCGGCAAGACCTTTGCCAGGCCAGAGCAGCTGATGGTGGAAAAAGTTAAGGCTGGCAAGAAGGAAAAGATCAAGGCCGATGTGGCGGATTACACCACGATCCGCTGGGTGATTGGTGAAGTGCTGCCCGGCCAGGCCGGGCAACTGGGATTCCGTTCCGTTGTTCAGTAAACGGGGCAATAAAAACAAGCAAAAACCGCAATAAGCGGGTGCTGCAACAGGTGGTGCCGGGCGATCGCAAGGCAAACCACCGGCTGAAGAAGTTCGGAGTTCTGCTGTGCATCCAGGATGGATATGGTTTTCGACAAGAGTTCGCTCTTGCCGCGGGATTTTTTGCGCCGTTGAAAGCGCCCCGATAAACCGGATGTGGTCTTGGCCTTCGTGCGTTGAAGGCCGGTGCTGAATGTTGTTTTGAAAATCCTGACAGGCTGAACTGGTAGAAGAGGGTATGTCGCCCATCACCACGAGGCCTGTTTGTAAAAACTACCTGATACAGGGGACGCCAAAATGCTGAAGATACTGAAACGCCCGGGAGTCAGTCCGCTGACCGCGGCCCTCTTCGCCGCAGGCGCCCTGACCGGCGCTAGCCAGGTCTGGGCTACTACTACGGCTGCAACTTCCACCGTCCGTAACATCGTGACCGTGGACTACAAAAACTCCGCCGGTACGGCACAGACTCCGCTGACCGCAGCGGTGGATGTCACCGTCAATCTGGTCAAGGCTGCCGCAACGCTGAGCGCGCCCGTCGACATCACGACCGATCCTGCAACAGCAGCGGTTTACAGCTACACCATCACCAATGGTGCCAATGGTCTTTCCACCTACACACCGTCCACCAGCATTACGGCGCAAGCCAATATCGCAGGTTCCACGGTATCAACACCGGCAGCCATCGTGCTGGGTGCGACCACCGTGACCACCGGCGTCACGATTGCTGCTGCCGGCACGACGGCTATTACCGTGCCGCGCGACAACCTCGCTGATACGTCTGTTAACGGTATTGCGGCCGGTGACACCGTGGTTATCGGTGGCGCCGTTTACACCGTGTCGGCGGTTTCCGATGTGCAGGTTCCGGCTTCGCCTTCCACGCTCGTGACCACCACCATTACCCTGAACGGTAACGGTACGTTGCAGGCGGTGACGGCAGGTACGCTGATTGCCGAGCGCAAGACCTTCACCGTGAGCGTGACGCCAGGCACGATGACGTCGACTCTGGACGCCACCGTTGATGTGACGCTCTCGGTAACCGATGGCACCAATGTGTCTACGGACTCCTCGACCACCACGGTAGCCGCGGTTGGCTTGACAGTGACCAAGCTCGTGCGCAACACCAACTATGCCGCTGGTGTGGGCGGCAATACGGCGGGTACCGGCTCAACCACCTACAACTCCGTTGTTTATTACACCGGTGGCGTGACAGGTAATCCGGGTGAAGTGCTGGAATACCTGATTGTGGTCAGCAAGGGCTCCAGTGCCAGCATTGCGAAGTTTGTGAAAGTCAGTGATCCCATCCCGGTATTTACGCTGTATCAGGCCGGTACCCTGTTTGTGGATACCACGGGTGTGGGCACGAGCTTCACGGCAGCGACCGATGCAGCCGATGCGGATGCCGGTGAAACCGATGGCGCTACCTCGGTCTACTTCTACCCGGGTGCGGGTCGCGGTGGCGCAGCTGGCGGGTTTGGTGGTGGCACGGGCGGCAGCATGGCCACGAGCACAACCAGCCTGATGAAGTTCCAGGTCAAGATCCAGTAATAGCCAATGACATGAGGGCAGGGACGCCCTCTTTTGTCACGGGTCCGGATAACCCCTTAAGAGAATAATCATGAAAAAATCAAATGCTCTCGTGCAGGGTCTGGGAACGCTTGCGCTGGTTTCCGGTCTTTTTGCAGCCAATCAGGCCCTTGCCAATACGGCCGGCGGCGCCACCATTCACAACTATGCCACCCTGACCTATGGTGGCGGCGGTTCCATCAAGGCTGCCGTCAACGTTGGCGTACAGACGGTTGCGGCCGCGCCTGTCGTGGTGAAGTCCACGGCGGATCAGACGGTCCCTTCCTACGGTTCGGCTAACTACACCTTTACCGTGGCCAGCACCTCTAATGGTTCGGATTCCTTCGCGCTGGCACTGCTTGCCGCTGATGTGAACACCGCCGGCGCTCCTGGCGTCAGCTTTTTGCTCAATGGCAATCCGGTCAGCACGCTGGTGCTCGGTGGCTCGGTCACCAGCCAGCCTTCCGGTGCCGGTGTCATTTATATTCCGGCCGGATCGGAAGCCAACCTGTCGGTTAACTCCGTGATCAAGGTCGGCAGCAATCTTTACACCATCGCCGCCGTGACGCCGGGAACCCCGGCTTCAACCAATACCAGCACCGGTGTGCATACGCCGGAAGTGGCCAGCAGCCTGACCCTGACGCCGGTTGGCGCGGCTCCTGCCATTACCGCAGGCTCCGTGGTTGCCGGTGTGCAGATCGGTCAGCAGGTCACGCTGACCCAGCATGTGGTGGCCAGTGCTCCGGTTACGGTTAGCAGTGCGGCGACCCATACCGTCAGCTTCACCGCGACTTCTGCCGCGACTGACCTGACCGGCTCTGCCGTGGTTTACAGCTCCGCCTCCAGCGGCACCAACACGATCACCACGGTGATTGTGGCCAACACCACGCTCAGCAAGTTTGTGCGCAATGTGACCCGGCTTGCCGGCAACAGTGCGGCTACCGGTGCGGTTGTCTGCAACGGCGCGGCTACCTACTACGCCGCTGGTGTGGTGTCCAAGCCGACCGAAGTGCTGGAATACTGCCTGAAAGCTTCTGTGGCTACGGGGCAGCCGCTCCTGACCGCTGCCAACCTGCAGGATGATGTGCCGGCCTATACCGCCTATGTGGCCGGGACGACCACGCTGAATGGTTCGGCCGTGACGGAAGCCACGCCCGGCACCTTGCCCCTGAGTGGCTCGGGTCTGCTGGTCAAGAGCCCGGGTGCGGTCACTGCCGGCGACATTCTGCCGGGTGAAACGGCCACGGTGATCTTCCAGGTTACCGTGCAGTAAGCCCTCGTCAATTCCGGAATAAAGCCACCATGATGGTGTGCAAGGAAAAAAGGCTGGCGGGAGTCTTCCGCAGCGTGTGCTTTGCACTCGCTGCCGGAGCCTCCTTGCCGGCCTTTGCCATTGCGCCCGGCTCCTCGATTGTCAACACCGCCCGCCTGGTGACGCCCACCCAGAACGTGACGGCGACCGTGTCGGTGCATGTGGCTTCCGGCATCAGCTTGCTCAAATACGCGCAGACGCCATCCGCCACGGCGGTGGCTACGCCGCTTTATCCCGTTGTGTGTCAGGCCCAGAGCCTGAGCCAGCCCGCCTTCCAGAGCCATGTGACCGGCAATCTGGTGCCCTTGCCTTCCACGTATCTGCTTGATCACGGCACGGTCGAGTATCAGGTGGGCGAACCGGTGTTTGTGCAGGTCAGCGATGCCTCGCGCAATCTCAATCCGGCCGCGCTGGATACGCTGAGCATTGTGGTCAGCAATGGTCGTGGTGATAACGAAACCCTCACCCTGACAGAAACCAGTGTGAACTCCGGTGAGTTTTCCGGTTTTATCAACACCACCTCCCAGCCTTCGGTCAGTGGCGATTGCCAGCTCAACGAACAAAAAAATGATCAGGTGCGTGCCACCTACGCTGATGCCGAAATGGCAACGGCCACGCTGCTTGATCCTTACGGTGTCGTGTTTGATTCCACCAGCAATACGACGCTGGATGGTGTGCGTGTGCGTCTTGTCAACGCCGATGGTTCTGCCGCAGTGGTGCTCGGTGATGGCGGCGAAGCCTATCCGAATGAAATCATCACCGGGCAGCCGGTTGTTACCGGCACACTGACGTATAACTTTGGTCCCGGTGAATTCCGCTTCCCACTGATTGCTCCCGGTACCTACCGTCTTGAAGTGGATCAATTGCCCGCAGGTTACGCAGCTCCCACGATTCTCAACGACGCATTTTTTGCTTCCGGTCCTTACCATGTTTCCGGCGCCGGCTCGCGTCAGGGAAATTTCGATGTTGTTGCCGGCCCACCGGCACGCATTGATATTCCGCTGGACTCTTCAGCGACAGGATTGTTTGTGGTTAAAACGCCGGGGGTAACACTCGCCGCTGTTGGCGATTTCGTGCCTTACACCGTGCAGGTCACCAATACCCAGCCGGCGTCGACGTTTACCAGTGTGCATTTGCATGATCGTTTACCGGCCGGGTTCCGTTACAAGCCGGGCACGCTGAAACTGAATGGCGTTACCGTGCCGGATCCCGCGCTCAGTGGCGACGGCCTTGATCTGGATGTCACCCTGGGCAATCTGGCCGCCAGTGCCAGCGCCCGCATTACCTACATTACCGAAGTCACAGCGGCGACACGCCCCGGTGACGCGGTGAATCTGGCGCAGGCCTACAGCGGCACGGCCCGCTCCAATGCGGCGCGCGCCACCATCGCCATCCGTGAAGACCTGATGCGCTCGCGTGCGCTGCTCGCCGGACGCGTGTTGTCCACCGACAGTTGCGATGCTGCCGACATGGCCAGGGCAAAACCGGTACAGAGTGCGCGCATTTACATGGAAAACGGCCGCTATGTGATTACCGATATCCGTGGCCGCTGGCACTTTGACGATGTTCGCCCCGGCACGCATGTGGTGCAGCTCGATAAAAACGGTCTGCCCGCCAATAGCGAGATCCTTGCCTGCGAGCGTAATACCCGTGCCGCCGGTAATGCGCAGTCGCAGTTCGTGGATGTGCAGGGCGGTACGCTCTGGCAGGCGGATTTTTATATCCGCAAGAACAAGCCGCTGCATTATGTGATGGCAGAGCAGCAGGAAAAGGTCTCCCTGCGCCTGTCCAGCGAGGCTACCAGCCACGGCCTGCGCTTCACCCTGAAAGTGAATAACAGCACCGCTGATCTGGGCAGCACCCGACTGCAACTGGAATTACCCGCCGCCCTGCATTATGTGTCCGGCTCTTTCAGCGTGAATGGCGTTGCCCGTGCCGATCAGGACGGTTTCGTGTCGCTCGAGAAGCTGCCGGCAACAGCGGATGTTTTCGAACGCCAGATCGCGCTGGGCGACATGGTGAAGAGCAGCAGCGGCAATGCGATCAGCTGGGACATGACGCTCGATCCGCAGGCCCGTGTCGGCAATCATTATGTGCGTGCGGTAGTAAAGGCGACCGTGAATGGCCAGCCGCTGGAGCTGTCTGTTGTGGAGAATGAAGTCAGTGTGGTGCTGCCGGAAAAGCTCGGCCGCGTCATTATTTTCCGTCCGCACTTTGGCAGTTTCTCGACCACCATGACAGCCGCCGACCAGAAGTGGCTGGATGATATTGCCGACGATCTGGCCGATGCCGGTGATATCCGTCTGGATGTGGTCGGCCATACCGACAATGTGCGCGTGGTGCCGCGTGCCGGCCGTGCTATCAATGACAATATTGCCTTGTCGGCGGCACGGGCGAAGTCAGTGGCGGATTATCTGCGCAGCAAGCTGGATCTGCCGGCGGACCGTATTGTTGCGAGCGGGAAAGGCCCTGACGAACCCATGGTTGACAACAAGACCGCCAAGGGGCGCGATACCAATCGCCGCGTCGAGCTCAAGGTCTATGCCGTTGCCAAAACAGAAGCACCCCGTATTGAAATAAAAAGCGCTGACTCCGGCGAGAAAAGCGCGGAGTGGACGCACTGGTCGGTGGCAGACGAATCCGGCGATTCTGCCGGCGAGGCGGATGCTGACAAAACGGCCGCCGCCAGCGGCCAGAGTGAGGCCGCAACGGCTGACACCGGCAGCGCCGAGACGGATGCAGAAGAGCCGGTTGATGCCGGCATGGGCCTGCTCTCGCATCATGACGGTGATGTGGTCGCCAACCGTATCCAGGCACTGCGTGTGCGCGTGGATTCGCGGTTGACGGCGGACATCCTGCTCGATGGCAATCCGATTCCGAATGATCGCCTTGGTTTCAAAAAGAATGAAGGCAAGACCTCGCTGATGAGCTTTATCGGTGTTGATCTGGGCGAGCCGGGCGTGCACGCGATTACCATTCAGGGAAAAGATGCTTTCGGCAATCTGCGCATGAACCAGACCATCAAGGTGACCGTGGCCGGCGAGATTACCCGGCTGCGCGTTGCGGCCGGCCAGGAAAACGTGTCCGATGGCCGCACGCCGGTGCAGCTCAAGGTTGAACTGATTGACGGTTCGGGGCAGGTGGTTCCGGCCGCCGTTGATTTGCGTCTGGTGAGCGGCGAGTTGCGGCCACTGGTGACAGGCGATGCGCAGCGCACGATCTCTGAAAGCAGCGGCAAGGTGCCGGTGAGTGCCGATGGCATGGTGCATTTTGCCCCGGTCACCCGCTCCGGCCTCTACACCATCGAGCTTGCCTACGGAAACATCCTGGAAAAAATTCCCGTGTACGTGCGCCCGGAAAAGCGCGACTGGATTCTGGTCGGTCTCGCGGAAGGCTCGGTGATGGAAAAGCAGCTTGCCGGCAATATGCAGAGTGCAGCTGCCGCCGGTTCCAGTGATGATCTCTGGCAGGATGGCCGTGTCGCTTTCTTTGCCAAGGGCCAGGTGCGTGGTGACTGGCTGCTGACGATGGCCTATGACAGCCACAAGGAAGGCACGAATGCCTTTGGTGGTGTCATCAACCCCACGCAGTACTACACCCTTTATGCCGATGCCAGCGATCCGCGCTACGACGCCGCCAGCAAGAAAAGACTGTATCTGCGTATCGAAAAAGATGCTTTTTATGCGCTCTTTGGTGATCTTGATGCCGGCATGACCGTCACCGAACTGGGCCGCTACAACCGCAGCCTGACCGGCTTCAAGTCCGAGTATCACGACAAGCATTTTGACGTGAACGTGTTTGCGGCGGACACCAGCCAGGGCTATATCCGTGACGAGCAGCGCGGTAACGGGACGTCGGGGCTCTACAAGCTGCGCAGTAACGGGATTCTTGCCGGCTCCGACAAGATCCGTATCGAAACGCGTGATCGCTACAAGTCTGAAATCATTCTGCAGTCGCAGCAGCTGGCCCGTTATGGCGACTACAGCATTGATTACGATCGCGGCGAGATTTTCTTCAAGACTCCCATCGCCAGCCAGGACGAAAACTTCAATCCGATCTGGATTGTGGCTGAATATGAAGTGCCGGTCTCCGGTGGTGCTGCGCTCAATGCCGGTGGCCGTGCTGCCGTGAAACTGCAGGATGGCCGCGCTGTTATCGGCGTAACAGCGGTGCAGCAGAATGCCGGTATCAACAAGAGCGACCTGCGGGGCCTTGATGCCGAATACCGTATTGATCTTGCCAATCTCATCCGCGCCGAAGTGGCCTCTTCATCGACGACCAGTATCACCAGCGGTGCGGTGTCCGGCAACGCCTCGCTGCTGGAGTGGAAGCGTGACAGCCAGAAGATAAAGAGCCGGGTGTATTACCGCGAGACGGACGCGGGTTTCGGTCTCGGGCAGCAGAACGCCAGTGAGGGCGGCATGCGCAAGATGGGCGCGGAAGGCCGTTACCAGTTGCGCCATGATCTTTTCGTCACCGCCGATGTGTTCCAGCAGGAAATGCTGAACACCGGTTCGCATCGTGAAATCGCCGATGTGCGCAGTGAATATCTGCATGATGCGTACTCGATCAGTGCCGGCCTGCGTCATGCCCAGGAAAACATCATTTCCCCGAGCACCCGTACGGATACCTCAGCGGATCAGCTGACACTGGGTGGCCGCTACAACATCAACCGTGAACTCAAGCTGCGTGCCAATGCGGAAATCGGTCTGGCCGGCCAGAGTACGGCGCAAAGCTTTCCGGATCGCCTGCTGGTGGGCGCGGATTACCAGTTGCTGCGCAATCTGCAGCTGACCGGTGAAGAAGAGTGGGCGTTCAGCGACAGCCGCAGTACGCAGAGCACGCGCGCCGGTGTGAAATACCAGCCCTGGAAAGGGGCCAGCTTCAACACCAGTGTTGATCGTCAAACCAGTGAATCCGGCGAACGCCTGCGCTCCGGCCTCGGTCTTGGCCAGCGTCTGGTACTGAGCCCTGAGTGGAATGTGGATCTGGGTTATGACCGCGCCGACACCCTGAAAGACAATCAGGCTCCGGCCTTCAATCCCGCCCAGCCACCGGTGTTTGGCGCGGCAACCACAAGCGATTTCTGGGCCGCCTACACCGGTGCCAATTATCAGCGTGGTGATTTCAAGGGCGTGGGCCGTATCGAGCGTCGTGAAGCCAGCGACAGCGCGCAGTGGAATGTAGTGGGCGGCGCCTATCGTGAACTGAATGATGAAATGGCGCTTGCCGCAGGTCTTACGGTGACGCTGGCCGAAACGCAGGCTGGCGCGATTGATGATCGCAGCCTGCTGCGTGGTTCACTGGCCTGGCGTCAGGACCCGCAGCGCTGGATGCTGCTGGAGCAGCTGGATTACGGTTTTGATCGTCACGCTTCTGCCATCAGCAATGCGATTGAAGGTCACCGCCTGGTGAATAACCTGAATGCCAGCAAACGCTGGGATGCTGACCAGCTCAGTGTGCAGTACGGTGCCAAGTTTGTGTTTGCCACCATCGACAGTTCCCGCGTCAATGGCTACACCGATCTCATGGGGCTGGAGTGGCGTCACAACATCACCGAGCGCTGGGACGTTGGTGTGCGCAGCAGTGCGCTGCACTCATGGGGCCCGGCCGTGATGGATTATTCCTACGGCATTTCCGTGGGTGTGACACCGATGCGCAATGCCTGGGTCAGCCTTGGCTACAACTTTGAAGGCGTCAATGATGGCGATTTCACGGGCGCCGAATACAGTGCCAAGGGTGTGTACCTGAAAATGCGCCTGAAGGTGGATCAGGACAGCCTGCAGCAGATATGGAATGACAGTCGCGGCGTTTTCGGTGGCGGCAGTGCCGCATCGGCCGCGCATGAGCCGGTTCATGCCGAACCCGTCGACAATACAACGGCGGATCTGAATGTTCTGGCCGCACCGGCCTCCGTCAGTGAGGCAGGCACGAGCGGTGAGGCAGCATTGCCGATACTCGCCGGTGCAGCAACGCCGGCAGCGCTGACCAGTGTTCCCGTACTCGTCGCCCTGCCGGCTGCGCCGCTGGCGGCCGCTTCCCTGCCGGCAGCGTTGCCTTTGCCGGTGAAAAGCGGAGCGGTAAAAAAAGCGTCCGGCAAAAATGCCGCGGTGAAAAAAGCCGCTCCGGTGACGGCAGCAGCGGTGGCCGTGGCCACGGTTTCTGCGCCGCAGGTTTCAGCCGCTGACAAGGCGCTGGAAAAGAGCCGTCGTGAGCGCATGCTGCGCAACGAGAATAAAGTCCAGAAACTCCTGAAAATCAAAACGCCGGTGAGTGTGGAAAAGACGCAGGCGGTAGTGGAAAGCGAGCGTCGGCGTGAACGCCAGGCACGTCTTGATCGCCTGCAGGGCAATGAAAAGAAAGTCCGGAGCGTGCTGCTCGCCAGACCTGTCTCCCCGGCAGGGTAAGGCCGGAAAGGTTTTTTCACGGCCGCGCCACAGTGACTCAGCTGCCTTCGCGGAATTGCCCCGGTGAAATACCGGTCCAGCGCCGGAACGCCTTGGCAAACGCGCTCTCGTCAGAAAATCCCAGCAGTGCCGCAATATCGGCCATGCGGCTGTCGGCCTGGCGCAGGGCTTTTTCGGCCAGCTGGCGCCGGGTGATGTCCTGCAGCAGCTTGAAGGAGGTGTTCTCGTCGGCCAGCAGGCGATTGAGGTGGCGGCCGCTCATGTGCAGCTGAAGGGCAACCTCCTCTTTTGCCGCCGCCGGCTTTTTCTGCAGCAGTGTTTGTACCTGGCTGGCCAGACTCTGGCTGCCAAGGCCGGCCAGCATCTGGTCGGCCAGCAGGCGCAGATGCCGGGTCACCGATGGATTGCTTTGTATCAGTGGCAGGCCCGCCTGTGCCGCCGGAAAAACGATTTCATTTTCGCGCGCTTCAAAATCCGTCCGGCATCCCAGTAGTTCGTGGTAGGCCGCGGTACCGGCGGCAGCGCGATGCTGGAAGTGAATGCTGTCGGGCGTGAAAGCACCGCCGCTGACCCAGCGCCCGAGGTGGAGCAGCGTGGAGAAGACCGCTTCCACGCGTTCCCGCGCACGGCAATGAAAATGTGATTCATAGCGCAGGCGCCAGATACTCTCGCCACGCAGCAGAAAAAACTCGCCGCCCTCGCCAATAATCTGCTGGTAGTCCACCAGCATCTCCAGCGCCTGGGCCAGATCGTCGCAGCTCATCAGCAGCAGGCCGACGATATCGAGATTGCCGGGCTGGGTATCCCGGCCGAGATGCAGGCCGATCAGCGGATCCGCACTGGCCGCACAAAACTCCTCCCAGATGCTGTCCTGTACCTCGAGCGGCACCCGCGTGGCCTCGGGATGCTCCTGCAGCCACGCGCCCGCCGTGGCCGGCAGGGTAATGCCGAGGCGCGGGCAGGCGGCCAGCATGGCTTTGAGGAAGTGGAGGCTGACACTGGGCGAAAGTTGCGGCACGGGTTTTCAGGTGTCCTTTGTTTTTTGTGAGGCAGATGCTGTTCGGGGACGCGTGTTCCGGGATGTCCTGTTTTGACCGTAAGCCTGTCCCGTCCGGCTCGGGAGACCGCTGCTCCTGCTGATTATAGTGAGTGCCTGATTATCGAGACAGCCACTCCTCAAGAGCTGTCCGCTTCACGTCCCCACGACCTGTACCGGAGCAATGCGATGAACCTTCCCTATGCCGTGATCGGTGCGGGCCCCATGGGGCTGTGCACGGCACGCCAGCTGAAAAAACACGGTATCCCGTTTATCGGCATCGAACAGCACAGCGATGTCGGCGGTCTCTGGGATATCAGCAACCCGCACTCCACTGTATACAGCACGGCGCACCTGATTTCTTCCAAGCACACCACGGAATTCACCGAATTCCCCATGCGTGCCGAGGTGGCCACCTATCCGCATCACAGCGAGCTGTGCCGCTATTTTCATGACTATGCCGCACATTTTGGTCTCTACGACCACTACGAGTTCTCGACACGGGCAGTGCGTATCGAACCCTCGGGCGAGCACTGGACTCTGATCACGGAAAAAGACGGCATGACGACGCGTCGGGATGTTGCCGGCGTGCTGATTGCCAATGGCACCCTGCATCATCCGTTGCTTCCGCGCATTCCCGGTAATTACACCGGCGAGCTGATGCATTCGGCAGACTACAAAAGCCCGGAGCAGTTTCACGGCAAACGCGTATTGATTGTCGGCTGCGGCAACAGCGCCTGCGATATCGCCGTGGATGCCGTGCATCATGCCAGTGCTGTCGACATGAGTGTGCGTCGTGGTTATTACTTCATTCCGAAATTCATCATGGGCCGTGCGGCCGACACCTTTGGCGGCCTCAAACTGCCGCGCCGGCTCAAGCAGTTTGTCGATGGCCTGATGATTCGCCTCTTTATGGGCAAGCCCAGTGATTACGGCCTGCCCGATCCGGATTACAAGCTCTACGAATCACATCCGGTGGTGAATTCGCTGGTGCTCTATCACCTGGGGCATGGCGATATCCATGCCCGTGCGGATATCGAAAAGGCCGATGGAAAAACCATCACCTTCAAGGATGGCAAAAGCGCGGATTACGATCTGGTGCTGATGGCGACGGGCTACAAACTGCATTACCCGTTCATTGCGCGCGAATTGCTGAACTGGAAAGACGCAGCTCCCGACATGTACCTGAATGCCTTCCATCCGCACTTCGACAACCTGTTCATGATGGGCATGGTGGAGGCGACCGGTCTTGGCTGGCAGGGTCGTGCCGAGCAGGCGGAAATGGTGGCGCTGTACATCAAGGGCCTGCAGCAGCAGCAGCCGGCAGCACTGGCGCTGCAGGCGCTTAAATCGCAGGCCTCAGGCACCAGTCTTGATGGCGGATACCGCTACCTCAAGCTGGATCGCATGGCCTATTACGTCAACAAGGACGTGTATCGCGGCAAAGTGCAGCGGCATCTGAAAGACATGGCGGTCACACCATGAGCCGGGAGCACGCACATGCTGAATGATGTCCATATTGCCTTCAGCACCAGCAGCATCATTTTTCTTGATGCCGTACTCGCGCTGGTGCTTTTCGGTGTGTCGCTGTCGCTGCGGGTCGAGGATTTCACCCGCATCATCAAGGCGCCACGGGCGCCGCTGACGGGGCTGGCGGTACAGTTTTTTGTCCTGCCGGCCAGCAATTGCCTGTTTTGCTGGGTCTTCAAGGTGGATCCCTGGCTGGCGCTGGGCATGCAGCTGGTGGCGTCCTGTCCGAGCGGCAGCTTTTCCAATGTGCTGACCTTCATGGCGCGCGGCAACGTGGCGCTTTCCGTCAGCATGACAGCGGCTTCCAGCCTGATTGCCACGGTTGCCACACCGCTCAATTTTGCGTTCTACAGCTGGCTGAATCCGCTCACGCGCGAACACCTGAAAGGCATCCAGATCGACAGCCTGCATGTGCTCCTGCTGGTGGCGCTGGTGCTGGCGCTGCCATTGATGCTGGGCATGCTGGTTGGCAAGCGTTATCCGGATTTGTCGAAGCGTATCGACAAGCCCCTGCGTATCGGTGCGCTGGCGGTATTCCTGGTTTTTATCGTGGCTGCCTTTGCCAACAACCTGCAGATTTTTCTCGACAACTTTCAGCAGTTCGTCTGGCTGGTGATTGCACAGAATGTACTGGCGCTGGGGCTGGGTTATTTCATTGCCTCGCGTTTGTTGCTGCCGGAAGCCGACCGCCGCGCGATCACCATCGAGGTCGCCGTACAGAATGCGTCGCTGGCGCTGGTCATTCTCTTCACGTTTTATCCGCAGGCCGGAGCGATGACGCTGGTCGCCGCTTTCTGGGGCGTGTGGCATATGGTCAGTGGCACCTTGCTGGGCTGGTGGTGGTCGCGCCGCAAGCCGGCTGATGCATCAGCAACGACAGCGATCCAGGAGGCATGAGATGCAAAAACGAATCCTGATTACCGGTGCCGCCGGTTATATCGGCGGTCTTCTGGGCGAGCGTCTGGCGCGCGAGAACGAGGTTTCCGGCGTGGATATCCGCGCCGGGAAAAACGTTTTTCCGCTGGAGGTGATGGATGTGCGTGATCCGGCCCTGGCCGACCTCATGCAGCAAAAAGGCATTACCCACGTGGTGCATCTGGCCTCGATCCTGCAGCCCGGCCCTGATCGCCAGCGCGATTACGACATTGACGTGAACGGCACCCGCAATGTCCTGGAAGCGTGTGTCAAAGCCGGCGTCAAACACCTGACCTACACCAGCAGCGGTGCAGCTTACGGTTATTACGCGGATAACCCGGACTGGATTGACGAGACTGATGCCCTGCGCGGCAATCCCGAATTTTCCTACTCCGATCACAAGCGCCAGATCGAGGAAATGCTGGCGGCTTATCGCCGGCAGCATCCTTCACTGCAGCAGCTGGTTTTCCGCCCCGGCACCATCCTTGGCGCCAATACCGATAACCTCATCACCAATCTTTTCAAAAAAAATCAGCTGCTGGCCGTGCGCGGTTCGGCGTCTCCCTTTGTCTTTATCTGGGATCAGGATGTGCTGAATGCGATCGAGCTCGGCATCGAGCGCGACAGCATCGGCATTTTCAATATGGCGGGCGATGGTGCGCTCAGCATGGACGAGATCGGTGCCATCCTGCACAAGCCGGTGCTGCATGTGCCGGCAGGCTTGATTGCAGCAGGCCTTGCACTCGGAAATTTTCTCAAGCTGACGCGTTACGGGCCGGAGCAGGTGAATTTCCTGCGCTACCGGCCGGTGCTGTCGAACCGTCGTCTCAAGGAAGAGTTCGGTTACCGGCCGTCAAAAACCTCGGAAGATACCTTCCGTTTTTTTGCCCGCCATGCCCTTGGTGCTCCGCTGTGAGGGTGCGTTCATGAGTGTGGTTGTGATCACCGGAGCTGCCAGTGGCCTGGGCTGGGCCATGGCACAGGTTTTTTTCAGGCGCGGCGATCAGCTGCTTCTGCTGGATCGTGATGCCGGCCTCTTGCGCGAGCGTGAGAGCCAGCTGGCGTGCCGCGAGCGCGTACAGTGCGTCGTACTGGATCTCACCGACACTGACGCGCTGACCACCTTTGCGGAACAGTCCTGCAAGGATTTTCCGCGTATTGATGTGCTGATCAACAATGCCGGCATTACCCATCGCAGTCCGGCCATTCATACGCAGGCGGCCGTGTTGCGAAAAGTCATGGAGGTGGATTACCACGCGGTGGTCAATCTCACCCTGGCGCTTTATCCGCCGATAGAAGCTGCCGGCGGCACCATCATCAATATCGGTTCCATGGCGGGCTGGATGCCGGTGCTGGGGCGCGCGGCTTATTGCGCGGCCAAATCGGCGCTGCACCAGTTTTTTGAAACTTTCCGTGCCGAAGTGGCGGACCGTGGCGTGCGCGTGCTGATGGTCTACCCGTCCTTTCTCGATACGCCGATTGAAAAAAATGCGCTCGGTGGCGATGGCAAACCCGCCGCGCATGCGCGCAGCACCGTCGGCCAGGTGCGTTCCGCCGAGTGGATGGCGATGCGCATTGTGGCGGGGCTGGAAAACGGCGAGCAGCGCATTTTCCCGGATCGCTTCAGTGCCTTTGCCGCCTTGCTCTATCGCATGTTGCCGCGGCTTTATCACCGCCTGATGCGGCGGCGCTTTGCTGCCGAGTCGCCGGCATGATGACCGCACTGTGGTTCGGGCTGTGCATCATGCTGGCCTGGACGATTGAAGCCATGTCCGGTTTTGGCAGCATCGTCATTGCGCTTTCCCTTGGTGCGCTGCTGTTGCCGATCGAGGCCATGCTGCCGGTGCTGGTCACACTCAATGTGCTGACATCGGGCTGGCTGATGTGGCAGCACCGCGCGCATGTTGACAGGCGCTTGCTGCTGCGCACGATTTTGCCGGGCATGTTGCCGGCCACGCTGCTGGGCATTTACCTGCGCGACGTGTTGCCGGGGCCGGCCCTGAAAGTGGCGTTTGCCCTGCTGATTCTCTGGTTTGCGCTGAAAGAGTTGTGGGCCATGCGCCGGCAGAAAGCGGCAGCAGCGCATCCGGTCGGGCAAACGCAGCTGCTGGTGGCGGCGGCCGGCATTACGCACGGGCTGTTTGCCTCCGGCGGCCCCTTGCTGGTGTATGCGCTGGCCGGCCGCCAGCTCGGCAAGGCCGCTTTTCGCGCCACGCTGATCAGCCTGTGGCTGATCCTGAACGGGGTGCTCTGCGCCATTTTCCTGCTGCAGGGCAGGATTGCGGCTCATCTTCCCGAGGTTGCCGGGTATCTGCCGGTGGTGGCGCTCAGCGTATGGCTGGGGAATCATCTGCACCACCGCATTGATGAAGCCAGATTCCGCGTGCTGGTGTTCCGCCTGCTGGCGCTGGTGGGGCTGGCCCTGCTGCTGTCGCAGCTGCTGGTTTTCTGGCGCTGAACTTTTTTCGGGTGCACGGATTTCCGTGTTCCGCCACATCAACATCGACGGCATTTTTTTTCAGGGTGGCGGGAGGCGACGTTCGCGCCATCGCCACGCTGCCGTGAAGTGACCATTCGCCCGGGGCCGGCTGCAAGGCCCTGAAGAACAATAAAAACAAACAGTGAGGCCCGGCATGCACACGTACGACATCATCATCAGGGGCGGCCACTATATTGACGGCACCGGTGCACCTTCTGCCATTCGCCATATCGGCATCAGCCAGGGCCGGATCGCGCTGGTCAGCGAGCAGCCCATTGACCCGGCCCTGGCGCCCCGGCTTATTGCCGCAGAAGGCAAGTGGGTCACGCCCGGCTTTCTCGATACGCATACCCACTACGATGCCGAGCTGGTGGTTGCACCGGCCCTTTCCGAATCGGTTCGCCACGGCGTCACCACGGTACTGGTCGGCAGCTGTTCGCTGAGCATGGTCTGCTCAAACGCGCTGGATGCATCGGACCTGTTTACCCGCGTGGAAACCGTGCCGCGCGAAAAAGTGCTGCCGATCCTGCAGCAATACAAGACCTGGAACACGCCGCGGCAGTGGGTGGATTTTGTCCGGCAACAGCCGCTCGGTCCCAATCTGGTGTCCATGCTCGGCCACAGTGACCTGCGCACGGCGGTGATGGGCCTGCATCGTGCCACCGATCGTGCCGTGCAGCCGACAGAGGCCGAGATGCAAAAAATGGAGAGCATCCTGCAGGAGGCACTCGATGCCGGCTTTCTCGGGCTTTCCACCATGTGCCTGAAGTGGGACAAGATTGACGGTGACCGCGAGTGGTCAAAAAGCCTGCCCAGTACCTATGCAAGGTGGCGCGAGCTGCGCCGCCTGAACAAGATCCTGCGCCGGCAGGGGCGGGTACATCAGGGCGCGCCGAACGCGGCCAATCCCCTGCAGATTTTCCAGTACCTGTTTGAAGCCCTTGGCGTGCTGGGCAAGCCGCTGAAGACCACCCTGATCTCCATGCTCGACCTGAAGGGCAATGCGACCATCAAGCCGATGGCGACGGTCTCTGCCTGGCTGACCAATCGCCTGGGCGGGGATTTCCGCTGGCAGTTATTGCCGACGCCTTTTTCCATTTATGCCGATGGCATGGATGTCGTTATTTTTGAAGAGTTTGGTGCCGGCGAGATGGCGCTGGATCTCAAGGACCAGCTGGAGCGCAACGCGCTGCTGAAAGACGAAAGCTACCGGCGCAATTTCCGCAAGTTCTATGCGCAGAAATTATCCCCCAGGGTCTGGCAGCGGGATTTTGCCGATGCCGTGATCCTGCAATGTCCGGATGCTTCCATCATCGGCAGGAATTTTGACGAGGTTGCCCGTGAAAGAGGCATTCATGTCGTTGATCTTTTTCTCGATCTTGTTGTGCAGTTTGGTCGTTCGCTGCGCTGGTTCACCGTGATTGGTAATCATCACAGGGGACATTTGCTGGAAATGATCTGCAACGAGAACACGCTGATCACGTTTTCGGATGCCGGGGCCCATCTTCGCAACATGGCGTTCTATAACCTGCCCCTGCGTTTGCTGAAGCTGGTGCAGGAAACCCATGATCAGGGCCAGCCTGTCATGTCGATCGAGAAAGCCGTGTGGCGGCTGACTGGTGAGCAGGCGGACTGGTTTGGCGTGGACGCGGGGAAAATCCGCGTCGGTGACCGTGCCGATGTGGTGATCCTTGATCCGGCCAGACTGGATCAGGATCTGGAGAAAGAGACCTGGGCCGACATGGAAAACTTCGGCTTGCAGCGCATGGTTAACCGCAATCCCGGCGTGGTGACGCATGTGCTGATCAATGGCCGGCTGGCCGTCGACAACGAAGAAGTCGTGGCGGCGCTTGGCAAGGAGCAGGGTTTTGGCCGCTTTCTGCCCGCGTTGGCGACGGGTTAAGCGGCGGCCTGCAGCGTGACCCTGCCACTGCGGCCGCGTTTTTTCCGGTGTCGGCGTTTGCGGGCGCCAGGCATTAAAAAGTTGGATGTGCTGGTTTTGATGTGCGGGTGGCGCCGCCAAAAGCGGACCGGTTAATCGAGCAGCTTGTCCCGGTACTCGCACAGATCCTCGATCAGACAGGAGCCGCAACGCGGCTTGCGCGCGATGCAGGTGTAGCGGCCGTGCAGGATCAGCCAGTGATGCGCATCCTGTTTGTATTCGGCGGGTGTGAATTTCTCCAGTTTTCTTTCCACTTCCACCACATCCTTGCCCGGTGCCAGTCGGGTGCGATTGGACACGCGGAAGATATGTGTATCCACGGCAATCACGGGATGACCGAACGCCGTGTTCAGCACCACATTCGCCGTTTTGCGACCAACACCCGGCAGCCGTTCCAGCGCCTCGCGCGAATCCGGCACGGTGCTGCCGTGTTCCTCGATCAGGATGCGGCAGGTCTTGATGACATTTTCTGCCTTGGTGTTGAACAGGCCGATGGTTTTTATACAGGTCTTGAGCCCGTCGACACCGAGCCTGAGGATTTCTTCCGGCGTATTGGCTTTCGGGTAAAGCACGTCGGTGGCCTTGTTGACGCTGACATCGGTGGCCTGTGCCGAAAGCATCACGGCAACCAGCAGCTCGAAAGGCGTCGAGTAATTGAGCTCGGTGGTCGGGTGCGGATCGGCGGCCTGGAGGCGGGCAAAGATCTGCTGGCGTTTCTGCGGGTTCATGGGGGTCTGCTTTGCCTTTTACGGAATGACGCGTGTGCCTGCCGGCCGGTTAATGCCGTGTCCGGCGTGAATATCCGGTGGCAGCGGCCGCGCTGCCTATCTTGCCGCAAAACAGGCAAATACCGGAGGCGAGAATGGCCGGTCACGTGGCACTCGTGCAAGATGCGGCGTCTTGTCCAGGGAGTGATGCCATGAACGCTTTTTCCTCGCACCCGGGCGGCGCGCTTGCCGGCCGTACCGCCCTGATTACCGGTGCCTCCGCAGGTATTGGCGAGGCTTTCGCGCGCCTGCTGGCGGCCGAGGGCGCCAGCCTGCTGCTGGTGGCGCGCCGTGAAGACCGTCTGCTCGCGCTCGCCAACGAGCTTGAGCAGGCCCACGGTATTCGCGCCGAGGTCTTCGCCGTCGATCTGTCCCGCCCGGAAGCCGCGTCCGACATTGTGGCTGCTGCCACCCGCATGCATCTCACCATTGATGTGCTGGTCAACAACGCCGGCTTTGCGGCGGCGACCGGTTTTCTCAACAGTGAATGGTCGGCGCTCAATGCCGAAATCCAGGTGATGATGACGGCGGTGACCGAACTCATGTTCCGTTTTTCGCCCGGCATGAAGGCGCGCGGATTCGGGCGCATCATCAATCTCGCTTCGCTGGCCGCCTTTGCTCCCACCGCCCCCAGCATGCTTTACACCGGCATCAAGTCCTATGTGCTCAATGTGTCGCAGGCCGTGGACATGGAGCTGAAACCGTTTGGCGTGCACGTCACGGCACTGTGTCCGGGTTTTACCTGGTCGGAGTTTCACGATGTGCAGGGCACGCGCGCGCTCACCAGCAAATTGCCGGGCTTTATGTGGCACGACGCCGCCACGGTGGCGCGTCTGGGTCTTGCTGCCGTGATGGCGGGTCGGCCGGTGTGTGTGCCGGGGGCGTTCAACAAGACGGTGGCGTTTACCTCGCGCCTGTTTCCGGAGCGCCTGCGTTACGTGATGGGAAAGGCAGGAAAAATGGTGGAGTAGGGCGGTGCTGGCATGAAGGAAATTTTTAAAGGGATTTTTAAGGTCGTTTCTGCAATGACGGGAAAAACGGGGTGATGGTCATGACGAAGATGAAACAGGTTCAATGCTGGGGCTGCCTGTGGCTGGCGCTGGGCGGCTATGTCCATGCCGATGCGCCTGCGTTTGATCGCCCGGGCATTGCCTTTTCGCCGGCCACGCTGGGCGCAGGCACCTTTACCTGGGAGCAGGGCCTGCCGGATGTCAGTCATGACAACAGCCCCGGCATGCACAGCACGCTTTACAGTGCCGACACCCTGTTGCGGGCCGGACTGGCCAGCAACCTGGAAATCCAGCTGGGCACGGCCCTGTTCAACCGGCTCGATACACAAACGCCTGCCGGCCATGAACATACGAATGGCGCGGGGGATTCCAGTCTGGCGCTGAAAGTGCGGGTTCCAGCGACAGCGCAGGATTTTTCTTCGGCGGTGCTGGCCCGGGTTTCCTTTGCCACCGGTGACGATGCTTTTACGGCAGGTGACAGACAGTATGGCCTGGGCACGGCGCTGGCATGGAGCCTGAGTGAGGCGATGTCGGCAGGGCTTTACCTGAACGCCACGCACTTGAGCGGGCAAAACAGCTATACCGTTTCGCCGAATTTCAATGTGGCGCTGACGGAGACGGTGGGCGCCTATGTCGAAGCGGCGACCACACAAACCGGGCATGCGGGCAGAAACAGTGTGGCTGGTGCCGGTGTCAGCTGGATGGTGACGCCGGCCACCCAGCTGGATTTTTCTGCAGACTGGGGCCTGGCGTCGCAGCGCGGCAATTATCAGGTGGGCTTTGGCGTGTCGGAGTTTTTTAACTGAACGCCGTGTTGCCACGCATCAGCCCGGGTCGGGACAGGCTTTCAGTTTTTTTGTGCCGCCTCCAGCCGCAGCACTTCTGCCTGCAAGCTGGTGATCTCGTTTTGCAGCGCGCTCACATCCTCGCCGTTTTCCTGCGCCAGCAATAACTTTCGTTCTGCTTTTTTGAGGCTGGTGCGCGCCATCGCGGCCGCAATCATCAATGCCGGCCCGGCAGGTTTTGCCGGCGCTTGCGTGCCGGCGACGGTGTCGGTAGCGACCACAAGCGTTTTTTCCGGTGCAGCCAGTTCGGCTTTCTCGCGGGCCAGGCGGGTATTGCGGAATTCATAACGGGCGCGGGCGTGATCGGCCTGCCGCTTTTTTTCGGCTTTGTCGGTGACTTTGGGCAGATCCAGCATGTCGATGCAGTCGACCGGGCAGGGCGCCACGCAAAGATCGCAGCCGGTACACTCGTCAACGATAACGGTGTGCATGAGTTTGGCGGCGCCGAGGATGGCATCCACCGGGCAGGCCTGTATGCACTTGGTGCAGCCGATGCATTCGGCCTCGCGAATGAAGGCGATGCGGCGAGTGGAAGGCTCAACCCCGTAGGCCGGATCCAGCGGCAGTACCGGCGTGTGCAGCAGGGCGGCCAGCGCGGCAATGGTGTCGGCGCCGCCCGGCACGCAGTGATTGATGGCCTCGCCCCTGCCGTCACCCTGCGCCATGGCTTCGGCATAGGGCCGGCAACCCGGATGCAGGCATTTGCCGCACTGCGTCTGGGGCAGGAGCGCCTCGATCTGGTCAACAAGGGGAATGCGCGGACTGGGGAGGGACATGACGGTGCGCTGGCTGGCGGGGCCGTGATTATCGGTGTGAAGGCGGGGCGGCTCAAGCGCCATGCGCGGGTGAGCCGGATAGTCGCGACGCTTGTTGGCTGTCCGGGAAACAGCTGGCCTGTAATGACAGCAGCCTGTCCCGCCGCGCTGACCTTCCAGGCTCGGTATTGGTTAGCATGGCGGGTTATGCTGTGCACCATCGGCAAGACCCCGGAGCTGGACATGACTTCTTCTGAAAATATTGCACACCCTGACATCGCCATCCGTTCCGGCATGGCAAAGGTCCGTGACATCGAGCTTTGCTACGAAGACTGGGGTGACGAGAGCGCCCCGGCTTTTCTGCTGATCATGGGGCTCGGCGCCCAGATGCTGCTGTGGCCCGATGACTTGTGCCGCCAGCTTGTGCAGAAAGGCTATCGCGTCATCCGCTTTGATAATCGCGATATCGGACTTTCTTCCAAGATCAGGATCAAGAGTGCCCCGATGCATGATCTGGTGCGCATGGGCCGTTTCAGTCTCGGTCTCAAGAGTCCGTCGCCCTACACGCTCTACGACATGGCGGCGGATGCCATCGGCCTGCTGGATTATCTCGGCATCAGCAAGGCCCACATCGCCGGCGCCAGCATGGGCGGCATGATTGCGCAGATTCTGGCGGGCCAGTATCCGCAGCGCGTGCGCTCGCTGGCCGTGATTTTCTCCAGCACCAACCAGCCCTTGCTGCCGCCGCCCCGACCGGCCGCGATTGCGCCCCTGATGAAAGGCCCGGGCAAGGACGCGACCGAAGATGAGCAGGTGGCGCACAGCGTCAAGCTTTTTGGCCTCATCGGCAGCCCGGCATATCCGGCACCGCATGCCGAGCGTGAAGCTTTCGCGCGGCGCATGTACCGGCGCAGCTATCACCCGGCCGGTGTAAAGCGCCAGTTCATGGCAGTGCTCAGTTCGGGCAGCCTGCGCCAGGTGGCGAAGAAAATCCGCGCCTCCACCGTCGTGATTCATGGTGACAAGGATCCGCTGGTGCGTCCGTTCTGCGGCCGTGCGGTGGCCTGGGCCATTCAGGATGCGCGTCTGCACATGCTGCCGGGCATGGGCCATGATTTGCCGGCCGAGCTTCTGCCGACCATCACCGGCCTGTTGCATGAAAATGCGCGCAAGGCCGGCTAGGCTTTGAGCGTTCTGGTGCCCCTCTGAACAAGGGCGGTTCATGGCCGCCTTGTGCCGGTTTTATCGTGTCGGGCTCATAAGGATATGGGTTTTATGGAGAATAGCGTTCTCAGGATTGGTCTGCTGTTGCTGGGCCTGTGCTCCGGCTCTGTGCTGGCGCTGACCCGTGACATCCCGGTGGCCACGCCGGGAGGCTGGCGGCATGTGCTGCTGGCGCAGGCCGACTCGCCGCGCAAGACGCCTCGGCCTCTGGTGCTGATCCTGCACGGTCACACGGCCAGCGCCGCGCAGGCGCTCGGCCTCCTGCATGCCGAGCCCTCGCCGCTGTCGCAGTGGGTCGGCATTGCCGAGCGCGAGGACATTCTGGTGGCATCACTTGATGGTGCCCGCGGTGCTGACAACGAGCAGGGCTGGAATGATTGCCGTGCCGATGCGCTGAATAATCCCCGAACCGATGATGTTGCCTTTGCCCGTGCCGTGGTGAAGAAGCTCGTCGACAGTGGCCTGGCCGACAGCCACCGCGTTTATGCCATGGGCATGAGCAATGGCGGCATGATGGCGTTTCGCCTGGGCCAGCAAATGCCGGAGCTGACGGCGGTCGCCGCCATATCGGCCTCAATGGCGGCGGATTCACTGTGCCGTGAAAAAATCCCCGACCACACCGGTCTGTTGCTTATCAGCGGTGACTCCGATCCGCTGCTGCCCTGGAGCGGCGGGCAGGTGAGGTTTGGCCGCAGCGCCGCACGCGGCGGGGTGATGCCGGTGCTCACGAGTTTTTCGGCGTGGGCGGCAGCACACGAGCTGGATGCCCGCAAAGCCCAGGTCAGGGAACTGCCGCCGCAGTTTCGCAATGACAAAACCCGTGCCCGCATTTCCTATTTTGGCAGCACGCCGGCAAGCTCTCCGGTGACACTGGTGGAGATCGTGGGTGGCGGGCATGTCGAGCCCAGCATCCTGCACCGCTATCGCAGTCTTTACCTGCAGGTGGTGGGGGCACAAAGCTCGGTATTCGAGTCTGCCGACTTCGCCTGGGATTTTTTCAAAAACAAGACACGCTAGGATGGCTCTGCTTAACTCGGTAGCCGGTGCCGTGCCACCGTGTGCATCGCCCTGCACGGGCGCGTGCTGATCCAGGCATTGACCGGTGCATTGACTCAAACAATAAACAGTGGCGGAGCACCTTCATGAGTACAGAAATTCCTGCCGTGCAGCTTCAGGTGTCGCCGGAAGAGTGGCAGGCACGCGTCAATCTTGCGGCGGCCTACCGGCTGGTGGCGCTTTATGGCTGGGATGACCTGATCTTTACGCATATTTCCGCACGCGTTCCCGGCTCTGAGCATCATTTCCTGATCAATCCCTACGGCATGATGTTCGAGGAGATCACCGCTTCCTCGCTGGTGAAAGTCGACATGCAGGGGCAGAAGGTGATGCCCTCCGACTATCAGATCAATCCTGCCGGCTTCACGATTCACAGTGCCATTCATGCCTCGCGCGAAGATGCGCAGTGTGTGATGCACACGCATTCCCTGAACGGTGTGGCGGTGTCGGCGCAGAAAAACGGTCTGCTGCCGGTTTCCCAGCAGTCCTCGATTGTGATGTCGGCACTGGCTTATCACGATTACGAAGGCATTGCCTTGCGCGATGATGAGAAGCCCCGTCTGGTGCAGGATCTGGGCGACAGGATGTTTCTCATGTTGCGCAATCACGGCCTGCTTACCGTGGGTGGCAGCCCGGCAGATGCTTTTCTCGCCATGTACCTGTTCGAGTCCGCCTGCATGATACAGGTGCGCGCACAGTCCGGTGGCGGCGAGCTGATTCATGTCAGCGAGCAGGTGCAGGCCGACAACAGGATGCTGGCGCAGATGGTGCTGCGCGGCATGGGCGGCGCGCTGGCCTGGCCCGGCCTGCTGCGCAAGCTGGACAGGAAAAATCCGGGTTATGCGGAGTGATCGTTGCTGTGCCGGGCAGTCGGAATGGGGTTAAAGGGATTTCCGGCGGTGCTGAAAAAACAGGGCGGCTGGCCTTTCCTGGCATGACGGACACGAAAAATGGTGATTGATACCTCGTCGCTGGTAACGGGTCTCGTGTTCGGCTCGGTCGGCATGGCCTACTGGGCTTACGGCAAGAAAAGACACAAAAAAGGCATGTTGTGGACCGGCGTTGCGCTCATGGTTTACCCCTATTTTGTCGATAACCTCACGCTCTCCATCCTCATCGGCACGGCGCTTTTTGCCGTGCCGTTTTTTTATCGCGACTGATGCTTGCCGGCGCTGTTTTCTTGGCCGGCTTGTTGCCCGGGCCGCTCAGGTCGCGGCTTTCTGTCGTGCCAGCCGCAATCGCATGCGTCGCAGCATGTGGCGCAGGCCTTCGCCCGTGGCCAGCATGCCCATGGTGGCCGTGACCACGGTGCTGGAGCCGTAGCCGGTGCAGCTTAAATTGCCGCTGTCACAGCTGTCGCCTTCCGGAGTGACGACGGCCTGGTTGGAATAGACGCAGGGAATGCCGAATTTTTCTTCCGGATTTTTCGGGAAGCCGCAGTCGCGGCGCAACTGGCGGCGGATCTTCGCGAGCAGGGGGTCACGGTGCGTGCGGGTGAGATCATCCACGCGCAATTCGGTCGGATCGGTTTTGCCACCGGCGGCACCGGCGATGACGATCGGAATGCGCCGGCGCCGGCACCAGACAATCAGCGAAATCTTGGCATCGACATCATCGGTGCAGTCGAGCACAAGATCCGGCGTGTCGGCGAGCAGGTCGCCAATGTTTTCCCGGGTCAGGAAATCATCCACCAGTGTGAGCTTTATGCGCGGATTGATGCCGCGTGCACGCTCGGCCAGCACCTCGATCTTGCCACGCCCGAAAGTATCACTCAGCGCCGGCAACTGGCGATTGACGTTGGAGGCGACGAGCACATCCATGTCGATGAGGGTGAGGTGGCCAATGCCGGTGCGCGCCAGCGCCTCGATGGCCCAGGAGCCGACACCGCCGGCACCGGCTACCAGCACATGGGCCTGCTGGAACAGGGCAAAGCTGTCGTTGCCGTAGAGGCGGGCGGTGCCGGTAAAGCGGCGCTCGTACTCGTCGTCAACGTTGTCGGGTTCGGGTGTGCGGCTGGTCATGACGGGGCTGGCAAGGTGGGGGCGGCGAATTATAGCGTGCCTTGCACGGTGGCTGTGAAACCTGCCACAGGCTGTACAAGAGAATCCAACAATGAGGGGCCAGCCTGTTATATTCGGACAAAACCACTTTCACTGTGCCTGCTCCATGCCCCTGCCTGCCATGACTCCCCTGACCGCGCCCGAAGCCGTTGGCAATATTGTTGCGTTTATCCAGCTCTCGGTTGCCCCGGTTTTCCTGCTCACCGGTGTTGGCACCATGCTGGGCGTACTCACCAACCGTCTTGCACGCATCATTGACCGTGCGCGCCAGCTTGAGCTGCGCCACCAGCAGTCTTCGCAGGCGGGTGAGCGCCTGCGCCTGCATGCGGACATGCGCCTGCTGTCGCGCCGGGCACGGCTGGTGAGCTGGTCCATCAGTTTCTGCACCAGTTCTTCCCTGTCGGTTTCCCTCATTATCGTCACGCTGTTTGTGGAGGCGCTGATGGACTGGCATCTGCGCGGCGTGGTGCCCGTGCTGTTCATTATCGGCATGAGCGCTTTCATTATCGGCTTGCTGATTTTCCTGCGCGAAATTTATCTGGCGACGGCGGCGCTGCGTATCGGTCCCCTTGATGACGAGGCGTCATGATGCGGATTTTCTGGCTGGGACTTTGCTGGTGCGTGCTGGCGGGAATGGCGCAGGCCGCCGAATGGGAAGTGGCTTCGCATGAGCCCGGCCTGACCATTTATACGCGCGCGGTGCCGGGCCAGGATCTCAAGGATTTTCGCGGTGTCCTGCGCGTGCAGGCGAGCATGCGCGAGGTGGTGGCGGCGCTGATGGATGTAGAGACAATGCCGCAATGGTTTTTCAATATGAAAGAAGCCCGCCTGCTGGATGACGGCAAGGGCAATAATCTGGTGTATTTCGTGATCAAGGGGATCTGGCCGGTCAGTGACCGCGATGCCGTGATCAGCATGAGTGTGCAACAGAATCCGCAGACGCTGGCGTTGAGCATGCAGGGCACGGCCATGCCGGCCAGCTATCCGCTGATGCGCGAACGCGTGCGTATTCCCCGCATGAAGTCGGGCTGGGTGGTGACGCCGGTTTCCCTGCATGAAACCGAGGTGCGTCTTGACGGCAATGCCGATCCCGGCGGCCATATTCCGCTGTGGATAGCCAATCTGGTGGTTGTCAGCATGCCGAAAAACACCCTGCGGAATTTACGCACCCTGTTGCAGAAGCAGCCCTACAGCACCAGCAATTTGAGTCAGGAGCCGCGGCTGCTGAAACAGCTGGCGAGGGTGAAATATCCGGAGCTGGTGCCATGATTCCTGCACGTGCCTTGCTGGCATTTTTATTGCTGACCGGCTCGCTGCACGCGCTGGCCGGGTCTTTTGATTACTACACGCTGGCCGTGAGCCTGACGCCGGCCTATTGCGACCAGAATCCGAAATGGCGCGACAGCCTGCAATGCCGTGACCGGCTGCCGTTTACGGTGCATGGACTGTGGCCGGAAAAAAACCAGGGCCGTTCACCCGCTGATTGCGCCGGCCCCGGCTTGCTGCTTGATGCTGCCGTGGAAAAGAAACTGCACGGCGTCATGCCCGATGCCGGCTTGCGCCAGCATGAATGGAAAAAACACGGCCGTTGCAGCGGCCTTGAGTCCGGGGCGTATTTTTCCCTGCTGGAGCGCACCTTCCAGCAGCTGAAATGGCCGGCGCAAATGCAGCCGCAGGGGCGTGATGTGCTGATCGAGCGGGACGTGGTCCTGCGTGAATTCCGCCGACTGAATCCTGGCTTTCCGGAGCGCGGGGTGGTGTTGCGCTGCGAGGGCCGCGAGCGGCCGCCTTTGCTGGGCGAGGTTCGTGTCTGCCTGACGCCGGCAGGGCAGCCGGCAGAATGTGCGGCAAGTTTCAAACCGAATTGCCCGCTGGCGATAAAAATCCGCGCGCGTTAACCGGGTGCTGCATCATGTGGGAAAAAATCGACGTCGTGCAGGCGGACATCACCACACTGGCGGTGGATGCCATCGTCAATGCCGCTACCAATTCGCTGCTGGGCGGTGGCGGCGTTGATGGAGCCATTCATCAGGCTGCCGGTCCTGCCCTGCTGGAGGAGTGTCGCCGCCTGCAGGGCTGTGCGACCGGCGATGCCAGGCTGACCGGCGCCTACCGGCTGCCGGCGCGTCATGTCATTCACACGGTCGGGCCGGTCTGGTCGGGCGGGCGGCTGCGTGAACCCTTCCTGCTGCAAAGCTGTTATCGCCGCTGTTATGCGCTGGCGCATGAAAACGCGTTGAGCTCGCTGGCCTTTCCCGCCATCAGCTGTGGTGCCTACGGCTATCCCTGGCCGGCGGCCGTGGGCGTGGCGGTGTCGGAGGCCATGCATGCACTCCGGCATTACGGGCAGCTCGAGAAAATCATCTTCGCCTGTTATTCGCCGGAAATGGCGGCGCTCTATGAGCGCACCATCGAGCGTCTGAAAACCGCCGGCGTTTGAGCCGTCGCAAAAATATCCCGTGCAGCGCGGGCCTGAAAAAATACGCGCTGCAGCACCGGTATTTTTCGCAGGCCTACATCGCGATCAGTGCAAGGCCGAGTGCTGCCGCCACCGATGCGCCGCCCACCACCAGTCCGATGGTGCGACGGCGGTTGGTCAATACCCACATGGCAATGCCGGTGAGCGAGAGCATGATCAGGCTGCCGGCAACACTGTCGGCCAGCAGTATCCAGCCCGGCCCGACACCCACGCCCTTGTGCAGGTTGAGCAGCACGGCCAGCAGACCGTTGTCGCTGCGTTTGACCGTCACGAAATTATTGCCGACCCAGTAATCACCCTGCACGTTGACGCGCGGTGTGCTGAACATGGCGTTCCAGTGTTCCGGTTGCATGACTTTTTTGTCACCCCAGGCGACGGCACGGACCGCTTCAGTTTTCACGCGTGTGGCCTTGTGCTCCAGTGCCAGCGTTGCCTGCAGCCAGCGCGCCATGGCGTCGGCATTTACGGGGGCCTGTTCCGGCAACGGCAGCTGTACGGTCGATTCCTGCGGGTGTGGTAGCGGTATTTTCATGATGCTGCGGTGATCCATCACGATACCGGTAATGCCGAATAGCAGGCCCAGTGCGGCGCCCCAGAGGCCCAGCCAGCTGTGTGTATTGCGCAACCACTTCAGGGTGGCAGAGCGGCGCGAAGGGCGCCGTGCTCTCGTGGATGAAGCCGGTTTTATTGCAGAAACAGTCATGGATTTCCCGTCCTCAGGCATCAGCCCACTGGCGCAGCAGATTGTGGTAGCAGCCGACCAGACGCGTGCGCGCCATGATGTCGGCGCCGGTGTTGTTGAGTTGCTGGATGGCGTTGTCCATGTCGTAAAGCAGCGCACGCTGGCCGTCGTCGCGCACCATGCTCTGCACCCAGAAAAAACTGGCGACGCGTGTGCCGCGTGTGACAGCGGTGACGCGATGCAGACTGGTGGCGGGATAAATCACCATGTCGCCGGCGGGCAGTTTCACCGACTGCACGCCATAGGCATCCTCAATCTGCAGTTCGCCGCCGTCGTAGCTCTCAGGGTCTGCCAGAAACAGGGTGGCGGATACATCGGTGCGCATTTTCAGGCCGTTGTGCGGCGAGAGGCGGATGGCGCCATCAACATGACTGCCAAACTGCATGCCGCCGCTGTAACGGTTGAACATGGGGGGATACACTTCTCGCGGCAGTGCGGCGCTGATGAACACCGGATGTTGTTCGAGTGCCCCGAGCACGAGATCGCCAAGCTCTTGCGCCACGGCAGAACGCTCGTCGATCTGCTGGTTCTGTTTCACCGGCGCACCCTGATAACCCGCCGTAACGCGACCATCCACCCAGGCTTCGCCCGCCTCGTCCAGACGCTGCCGGACAAGGTGCACTTGCGCGGTCGTTAGCACATTCCTGACATGAAGCAGCATGGCCTTGTCCTTAGCGAAAACGGTAAGTGGCCGTCAGCAACGCCGTACGCCCGATGCCGGGGACGGCACGGCCGCCGTCGGAGGCAATGAGCGCGTCGTAATAAAATGTGTTGCCGAGATTCAGCAGGTTGAGCCGCACTTCATAGTCAGCCGGGTGATACGCCACGGTGGCATCCCAGCGCGTGTAGGCGGGGACGGAAACCCTGTTGACATTGGTGGCGGTGTTGGCAACAAAGCGTTTGGACATGACGTTGGGGCCGCCGCCGATTTCCCAGCGCCGCGTGATGTCGTACGAGGCCCACAGGGTCAGGGTATCGGCCGGCGTATTGGCCGGAATGCTGCCGTTGGTGGCATCCAGCGGATTCAGCACGCGCGGCATCAGATGCATGTAGCCGCTGCTGATTTGCAGTTTGTCGGTGAGGCGGCCGGCCGCACTCAGGGTGTAGCCCTTGATGCGCCAGCTGCCGGCGGGCTGGTAATTGCCGCTGCCATCTTTGGTGTAAAGGTTGTTCTGCAGGACATCAAAAGCGGCAGCGGCCAGTGACATTTTCTCGTCAAGTAGCGCCCATTTCCCGCCGGTTTCATAGGAGCGGGTTTCGGGCGGCGGCATGTTCTGGGTGCCGTTGGTCAGCGTCATCTGCTCCAGCAAGGGATTGAACGAGGTGCCGTAGGACAGGTAATAGGTCTGGCCCTGATCGGGTTGATACAGCAGGCCTTCACGGTAGCTGGTGAAGCGGCTGCTCTGGCTGCCGTGGGTGGGCAGGCTGGTGCTGTTGTCGATCTGGCCCCGGAAGTTGTCGTGACGGATGCCGGTCACCAGTTTCCACTGCTCGCCAAGGCTCAGGGTGTCATTGGCATAGACACCGATTGCATTGGCGCTGGAGCTGGCGCGGTTGCCCAGGCTGACGGTCACTGAGGCAGGTGCGGAGCTGTCCGGATTTTGCAGTGACACCCAGTTCACATAGCTGAGGCCGGTGCCGTTACGCGAGATGGCCTGGTTGCGGTAGGTATCGTGCCCGACTTCCAGTCCGAGAATCAGTTCGTGATGAATAAAACCGGTGTTGAAGCGGCTGATCAAATCAGTCTGGTTATCAATGCTGGTGTCGACAATATTGCGGTCATGGCTCTGCATCTGCACATAAAGGAGAGCGGGATCGTAATTGCCGAAAGCCGGTGGTGAGTTGGCGATGACACAGCCGTTGCCGGCGCCAGTGTTGCAGGTGCCAAGTGCCCGTGGTGCGGTTTCCACGGCACTGGTGGTGTAGCGGTTAAGCTGGGTCTGGTTGCGCAGGGTCAGGGTGTCATTGAAGCGGTGCTTGATGCCCGCATTCAGCATGGCGATATCCTGATCCGTGTGATCGGTGCTCTCGCCGTAAAAAGTCTTGCGCGAGGGGGTGACGGGGCGTCCGTTCAGTGACTGCACGCCATAGTCCGGCATGTCCCTGTTCTGCTGCAGCAGCACGGATATGGAGACTTCCGTTGGCTGGCCGATACCAAAGCGCACGGTGGGGGCAAAACCGATGTCCCGGTTCTGCATGGTGTCGCGTGTTGTCTGCAGGTTCTGCGCGAATACGTTCACGCGCAGGGCGGCCGTAGCGGACAGCTGGCTGTTGCTGTCGTAGGTCGTGCGCAGGCGGCCATCGCTGCCGACGGTGCCGGATATTTCCGTGAAGCGGTCCAGCTGTGCCTGCTTGGTGACCTGGTTGATCACACCACCGGTAGAGCCGCGCCCGAACAGCATGGACGAGGGGCCTTGCAGCACCTCCACCTGTTCCAGATCGAAGGTGTCACGGTAGTACTGGCCGCGGTCACGGAAACCGTCGATATAAATATCGGTGCGGGCAGTAAAGCCGCGCAGGTTGATGTTGTTGCCGATCTGTCCGCCTTCGGCACCACCCAGCGTGATACCCGGCACATTGCGCAGGGCATCCGCCAGCGAGGTGGCACCCTGCGCCAGCATCAGCGCCTTGTTGACCACGGTAACGGTCTGCGGGAGATCAATGACGGCTGTTGCTGTTTTACCGCCCACGGTGCTTACCGCAGGCTGGACGTCCCGGGCGGTATCGGGTTGATCGGCGCTGGCTGAAACATGCACGACGGGCAGGGCGGCGGGTTCATCTGCATGGGCGGCGGAGGTGACGGAGAATGCCCCGGCGACGAGAGCGGCGGCTGGTGTGAGCTTGAATGACACGGCGGGTTTCCTTTTTGATTACGCTTCTGTTGATAATGAGAATGATTCGCATTATTATTTCGTCATTCTGATTTGGCAAGCGCTTTCATGGCACCGCTATCAATAATTCCTGGCCGCTTCCTTTCTCTGGCTCTCGTGGCGCTGGTACATGTCCTGCTGCTGACGGCGCTGTTTCGTGGTGCCGCGTCTGCTGCACCGGCGGTCTTGCCGGTAGCAATGGAGGTCTCGCTGCTGCCGTCGTTGTCGGCACCGCCCCAGCCTCGACGTCATTTAGCTTCGCCCTCACCGCATCAGTCCTCTGCAAAACCGGCGGCCACTTCCACCTTGCCAGCCAGCAGCGTGCCTGCGGCAACGGTTGTTCCGGTGCTGTCCGCCGCTTCAGGTTCGACAGCTGCCGTAAACGCAGCAGCGCCATCACAACCGGCATCTGCCGAGCCTGAAGCGGCGGCGATGACGGAATCGGTTCCTCCCCGTGCCGATGCCTCGCGTCTTGGCAACAACCCGCCGGTTTATCCGCTGCTGTCACGCCGGCTGGGCGAGCAGGGGCACGTGCTGCTGAGTCTTCAGGTTCTGGCGGATGGCGCTCTGGGGCAGGTGCGGCTGAAGCAGTCGAGTGGTTATCGCCGTCTTGACGATGCCGCCATGGCGGCGGTCAGAACCTGGACATTCCTGCCGGCACGGCAAAACGGTGTGGCGGTTACCGCCACCTATCTGCAAGCGCTGTCGTTTTCCCTGCACGACAGACACTGAGTTTTTTATTGAGGAAATGTCATGGACACCAATCCCTACGGAATCGCCACCCTCTGGCTGCAGGGTGACTTCATTACGCGCGGCATCGCCGTCACCTTGCTGCTGATGTCGGTACTGAGCTGGTACGTGATCGTTACGCGCACCTGGCAGCTGGTACAGAACCGTCGACGCGCTGTTGCCGCCATGGCCTTCTGGCATGCGCAAAGTGTCAGTGCCGGCATGCAGTGTCTTGGCAACTCCCGAGACAATCCGTTTCGTTTGCTGGCGGAAGAAAGCCGGGCTGCGGTGGATCATCACCACAGCAATCAGGCCGACCTGCACGGCCAGCTGAGTCTTTCCGACTGGCTGATCAGTTGCTTGCGCGGTGCCGTTGATGAAGGTACCGAAAGCATGCAGCGCGGCTTGCCGGTTCTGGCATCCGTAGGCAGCACGGCACCGTTCGTGGGGCTCTTTGGCACGGTGTGGGGGATTTATCACGCGCTGGTGAGCATTGGCGTGTCAGGGCAGGCCGGCATCGACAAGATAGCGGGGCCGGTGGGTGAAGCGCTGATCATGACGGCCTGCGGTCTTGCCGTGGCGATTCCGGCGGTGCTTGCCTACAACGCGCTGACCCGGGGCAATCGCGCGGTGATCGGCAGGCTCAACCGTTTCGCCCACGACCTGCACGCGTTTTACGTGACAGGTGCTCCACTTAACAAGGGCACGCTGGCGCGTCCGCAGGCCGTTGCTGCTGATGCGGCGGCGACAATATCCGCGGAGCTGTCGAGATGAGTTTTCATGCTCCCTTCGATGATCAAGGCGAGGTCATCAGTGAAATCAACATGACACCGCTGGTGGACGTCATGCTGGTGCTGCTGATTATTTTCATGCTCACCGTGCCCGTGCTGACGCATTCCATCAAGCTGGATGTGCCCAGTGCTTCTGCGGTGGCGGAGCAGGCCAAGCCGGACACCGTCATCATTTCCGTGGCCGCCGATGGCGGGCTGTTCTGGAATGAGGTGTCCGTGAGCGAGAGCGAATTACGGCAGCGCCTTGCCGGTAGTGCCGCCCGCAAACCGCAACCGGTGTTGCGTCTGCGCGGCGACAGGAAAACAGAGTACGACCATATTATCCAGGTCATGGCGATGATGCAGGGCGCCGGTATTGAAAAGCTGGGTTTTGTCACGGAACCCTTGCGCTGAGTCCGGCATGATGGCGTTCATCACGAGTGTCCGGCTTGCGGCGCAGAAGTAATGCCGCCTCTTGCGCAGTACTGGTGGGGCGAGAACGTATTTTTCACCGGAAACATTCCGCGCCGGCAACGGTCAGCTCGCCTGGAAAATGCGGGTATCAGCGGATTTTGCCAGCAGGCGCCACACGTCCAGCGCATTGATGCCGTGACGAAGATCGCGCGCCAGTCGTACGACATCGCGCCCGGAGCGGGGCGGTGACCACTGATGAAAACCGTACTGGTAAGTGGCTTCCTTGAGCGCCAGCAGCGCGGGGCTCGCCAGCGCCTGATTGCCATAGAGCATGATGCCGTCACGATCACCAAAGGTCAGCACCGAGGGCAGATGCAGCGGCCGGAAGGTCTGCAGGGGTTTGTGCTGCAGCCACAGCTCCACGTTCAGTGCAGCATGAGTGCCCATTGCCTGTGCGTAGGGCACCTGTTTTTTCAGCGCTTGCGCTAGCAGGGCCGCATCACCGGCGACAAAGATGCGCGCATCCAGCTGCGATTGCAGGGTGTCGTCTACGGCGACGTCGGCACCGGGCTGGCTGAGTCCGCTGTTGCCGGTAAAGGCGCTGCCGCGGCGACCGCCGCTCCACAGGGTCAGGCGGCTGGCCAGACGCTCGCCGTTATCCAGCTCCACGCTGTCGGCGTGCACGGCGCTGACGCGGCGGCCGAAGTGCAGTTGCACCTGTCCCTGCATGGACTCCAGCAGGCGTTCGTGCAGGCCGGGAAACTGCGGCAGCAAGCGCGGTGCGACTTCCACCAGATGAATCGTGAAGCGCTGATCCTGGCCATGGCGGCGCAGGATTTCGCCGAGCATTTCCAGTCCCTCAATGCCGCCTCCGACCAGCACGACATCGCGCCCGGAAGGCAGGGCGGCCAGGCGGCTGAGAAGATGGGCGGCGCGCGCGGCGGCCTCCACCGAGCGCGGATAAACCGCATGCGTGGCAACGCCGGGAATGCCGAAGTCATTGGCGGTGCTGCCGGTGGCCAGAATCAGCGCGTCGTAATCCAGCCAGCGGCCATCATCAAGGTACAGCCGTTGCTGTTCGCGGTCGATGCGACTGGCGCTGGCACAGATAAAATCATGGCCGTGTGCACTGACAATGCTGCGCCGGTCATGCAGCAGCTGCGCCGGCTTTTTAATCTGCGACAGCAACTCATGCACATTGGGCAGCCACTGCGCCGCCGGCGCGGCATCAATCACGGTGACCCTGAATTTTTTCGCATCCAGCGCGCGCGAGGCATTGAGGCCGGCAAAACTGGCGCCCAGCACCACGACCTGCGGGCGCGGGCGCCGGGCCAGAAAACGACGAGACAGCAGGGCCATGAAAACTCCGTAAAAAGCGGCAGGACGTCCCGGGCCGGGCGCTGCCGGCAAGGGCACGGCGGGTGCGGCGGGAGGTCGGTAATGCAGGTCAGCGCGCAGTTTCAGGGAGTCGTCGGTTTGCTACAAGTGTTTACCTTGGCGCTGCCGCAGCAAACCGTTATGTTTGCCGCACAGGATTACTGTCTGCGGGGCCTTGAAGCCTTTTTGCCCCTCAACGGCCCTGATGGTGATGTGCTGTACTCCCGAGAAAAAGAACATGACGCTTTATTGCAAATACCACGCTCTGGAACCTGCTGACTGGCATTGCCACAGTTGCCTCGTCGATTTTTGTTCCACCTGTTCACCCGATCTGCCCGGAGACGAGGTTACGGTGCATTATTGCCCGCTCTGCAACGGTGAACTGCGTCCGCTGGGGGCCGCACATTCGGCCTCGCCATTCTGGCAGCGCCTGACTGATTTCCTGCGTTACCCCTTCTCGCCTGCAGGGCTGGTGTTGCTGCTGCTGGCCTTTCTGGTGCCGGTTTTTCTCGGGGATACGGCGGTTGTTGCCTATGCCTCGGGGGCGGTAGTCCTGCTGCTGGTCATCAAGTATGCGTGGACCGCACTGGAGCAGGTCTCCGGCGGAGATCTCGTTCCTGTCGGACCTGACAGGCTGGCCAAGGCCGAGAATAACGAGCTGGCCATCGGTGTGGGTGTATTGCTGGTGGGGCTGTGTGCCGCGACGGCTTATGTGTTCCTGAAATCGGCATTTTACGGCACGGTGCTGGCGGTACTGTTTCTGGCGCTGGTCCCCTCCATGCTGATCGCCGCTGCCACCAATCGCAGTTTCAACTCGGCCATGAATGCAGAAGGCCTGAAAGCTGCAGTGGCTGGCGTAGGGCCGGTCTATGTCGCCCTGGTATTGCTGTCGGTCCTGCTCTTTGCCGCCCTGCAATCCTTTGTCAGTATTTTTGCCGACATCCTGCCGGTCGCCTGGGGGCGTGCCATGGCACTGACAGCCTACAGCTACTTCACCATCGTCCTGTTCGCACTCTGTGGCTATGTGCTGTTCCAGTATCAGGAAGCACTGGGCTTTACGCCTCTGGGAGCGGCTGCCAAAGCCCGCAAGAACCACAAGCGGGGTGATCCGGTGATGGTCAGCGTGGAAATGTTCCTGAAAGAGGGGAACTACGCCAAGGCCACGGCAATCCTGAAAAGCGAAACGAATAAAAAAGGCGCCAACCTAACCAGCCATGAACGCTATCACAAGCTGATCTGGGCCATGAATGACGAACAGGCATTGCGGCAGCATGCCAATGTCTATTTCAAGGCGCTGCTGGAAAGCGGGCGGGATACCCAGGCGGCTTCTCTGCTGCGTGCGTATATACAGCGCTTTGAGGGTTACCGGCCGGATGATCCGGATGTCTGTTATGACCTCTCGGTGGCCTTTGAGCGCATGGGCGATTACAAGCTCGCGGTGCATGTGCTGAATGGCATGCACAAGGACTCTCCGCATTATCCTCGCCTGATCGAGGCCTATTTGCTGGCGGCACGAATACTGGCGGAGAAGCTCGGCCTGCCACAGAAAGGCCTGGCGCTGGTGCAGTTTCTCGATGGGCGCTTCAAGACCCACAAGAGTTATCCGGACATCCAGAAAGCCATGCGTGTCCTTTCCGCCCAGGTGAAACCGGCCTGAGATTGCTGGGGCCATAAAAAAGCCCGGACGGTGAACTGTCCGGGCTTTTTTATGGCTGTTGCTGCTGGCGGTCCTGACGTGCGTTCGCCCCGAGGCAACGCACGGGATTTTCTAGTGTGGGGACTTCGCCAGCTCCCGGTAGGTTTCAGCGCGGGAGGGATCATGCAGCTCTTCAAAGGCTTGCGAAAGCGAGTGCGCTGCCTTGGCCAGCAGGGCGTGGCTGGCTTTGCGTGCGAGCACGGTCTTCATGATTTTCTCCGCATCCTTGACCTCGCCTGCGCGGGCAAAGCGCATGACCAGCTTGAGGCAGACCTCGGTATCCAGCGCGCGCTTTTCCAGTGAAAGCTTGTCGTAATCACGATAAACCGGCAGGGCTATGCGGGCACCCGTCTCGCTGTGCGTACTGAGCAGGAAAAGACGGCGACTGACAGCATCATAGGTGGTGCTGTCGGGATTCAGCTTTTCGATGTGATAAAGCTGCACCAGCACGCGCAGGTCTTGCGGATAGGCTTTGACCAGTTCGCGCAGGCGCTTTTGCGCCTCTGCAAACTCCATGCGGCCGATGGCATCCAGCGCGAGTTGCAGTTGTTCGCGATAACTTTGATCAAGGTCGGCTTCGGTTTCCGCCGGCGTCTCCACCATGATTGCCGCTTCGTGCGCGAACCAGCGCTGGTGCAAGGGATAGAGCAGCAGCCCGGTGGCAAAGCCGGCAATCTGGGCGGCGAACTCGGCAGGGCGCAACTCCGCCAGAAAATGTTGCGCCAGCAAAAAGCCCAGCCAGAGCACGGGAATCAGCAGCGCCGTGAATTGCACGGCGGCAAAATACTTCAGCGGCTGTGCACGGAAGTGCATGAGAAACACGCCGACCACGCCAGCTACCGCAGCGCCCGCACCGGCCAGTGGCAAGACGCCTCCGCCATTGACGAGCAGATAAGCCAGCGCACCGATAATGCCGCCGCCGAGAAAGCCGGTGAGCACTGCGCCACTGCCGAGCGCAACTTCCACGGCCATGCCTGCCGTCAGCAGCAGCAAGAGCACGCCAGCGAACTGCACGGTATCAGGCTGCACCAGATTGAAGGTCAGCAGGGTGATGGGGCGGAAGTGTTCAGGATCGACGCCGAGTATCTCGGTCGCCAGCTTTTTGTGTTCAGCATCGAAGCGGTCACGGGCTGGCTGCCACTTGTCGAACACGTCGTTCTGCAGGTAATCCTTGCCATTCAGGCGTATGCCGTCGGCAAATTTTTCGTCGCTACCCATATGGTCGGCCAGCAAGGCGGTATTGCCCGCAGTCTTGGCTGCCCTGAGCTGGTCCAGGGTGCTGCGCTGCCCCGACTTGAGCATGTGCGTTTCATACAGCGGCCACTCAATGGCCAGCAACTCCTGGCTGTATTGTTCGCGCAGCGCCTCCTGGCGTTGCCTGTCGGCGGGATGCCAGAGCAGAAACACGGCGCCGAGTACGAGGGCAATGCCCAGCACCAGCCGGGGTGGTTGTTTCCAGTTGAAGTGATAATCAGCAGGCGTCAGGAACATGATTTTTTTGGTTGTCTGGTGGGCAAGGCATGCCGGCCATCATAGCGACTCGGGCCTGGCTCTTCATCTGTCCGCGCTCCCTGTCTGTGTGCATCACTGCACAATCAGGATGGCTGGCGACCGAAGGCCGGTTATCCGGTGCGAAAGGCATTGGTGTGAGGGGCTGTGCTGACGGCATGATGCATCCGGACCGGATGCCGCCATTAATGCCACCATCAATACGCCCTGAGAATTCCGGGCTGATGCCTGCATTCGCCTGACAAGACATGAGCAATGGCTAATTCCCGCGACTCCTCTAAGCTTTCTGGTGACGGCTCATTGGCGGGGGCACGGTGGTCGCGGCTGACGCAGGAGTGATATTTGATGCAGGTGGCTTACCAGTTCCACTTTGATAATGGCCAGGAAAAACGGTTTACCCTGACACTGGATCCGGTATCTCTGGAGTCGGTTGATCCGCTGCCGGCGAACCTGCCGGCATGGACGGCACTCGGTTTTGAACAGTGCGTACATTGTCCGCTGGATGTGGCAAAGACGCCGTTGTGTCCCCTGGCGGCGCGCATTTCACAGGCGGTCGATGTCTTCGAGGATGTGTTGTCGCATGACAAGGTCGAGGTCGTGGTGCTGACCGATGAGCGCGAAGTGCGCGTCACTACCACGGCTCAGCGCGCAACCAGTGCATTGCTCGGGCTTATTTCTGCCACCAGTGCTTGTCCGTATACGGTGTATCTCAAACCCATGGCGCGCTTCCATCTTCCTTTTGCCAGCGAAGAAGAAACGATTTATCGCGCCGTTACCATGTATTTGCTGGCGCGGTATTTTCAGAAGGGTGACAGCGACAGGCTGGATGCACGTCTGGAGGGGCTGACGTCGATTTACAGGAATCTGCAGATAGTCAATGCCGCTACGGCAAGGCGCTTGCGTGCTGCCTCGCAGGAAGGCGATGCGGCAGTGAATGCCATTATTCTGCTGGATTTGTATGCCAAGGCGCTGCCGGCAGTGATTGCCGACAGTGTGGATGAAGTACGTTACCTGTTCAGGGATTATCTGCAGCCACCGGGTTCCTGACCGGGTCAAGGGTGGCATTTCGCGGGTTTTTACTTTGCCTGTCACTCACATTTCGTGATCAATGTCGTCGATGATGATATAGCCGTCATCAGAGCGATTGACGTGGGTGATGCCAGGGCTTTCTTCTTCCAGACGCTGCAGCTCCATTTTCTGGCGCATGATTATTTTCTGTTGCTCATTCACCTGAGCCAGCAGGCGATGATTGGTTTTCAGCAGCTCTGCGTATTCCAGGGTTTTTCTCAGGGTCATGACGAGATCAATGTCATCCCAGGGTTTGGGAATAAAGCGGTAGATTTCTGCCTCGTTGATGGCGGCGAGCAAGCCGCCGACATCGGTATAACCGCTCAGGATAATGCGGATGGCCTCTGGCTGCCGCTCTCTGGCTATTTTCAGGAAACTGACACCATCCATTCTCGGCATGCGGTAGTCGGACACGATCAGGCTGTAGGAGTGGGTGTCCAGTGCCGCCACGGCATCTTCCGGGCGTTCAAAAATATCCACGGTGCAGTCCGGAATCTTGATGGTTCTTTTCAGTGCCTTGAGAATGCTGGGCTCATCATCCAGCAGCAGCAATCGTGTCATGGTGAGTGTTCCTTTTCTCTTGTGCGATGATCAAATCCTAACAGTGGTACCTGCATTTTCAGATTGCGGTCATTACGGAATACAGGCGTCCGCTGGCGGCGTGACCGGCAGCCATATCGTGAAGCAGGTGCCTGTACCGGGAGTGCTGGTAACGTCGATGCGGCCATGGTGGCGCTGGATAATGCCGTAGGAAAGAGAGAGCCCGAGACCGGTGCCGGAGCCTATGGGCTTGGTGGTGAAAAAGGGATCAAAGATGCGATGCAGGCAGGACTCGGGAATGCCGCTGCCGTTATCTTCGATGCGCACAAAAACCAGATCATCAACGCGGCCGGTATGAATGCTGATGCGGCCTTCTTTTTCTATGGCCTGCGCGGCATTCACCAGCAGGTTCATGAAGACCTGATTGATCTGTCCGGCCACACACTCCACCAGCGGAAGTTCGCCGTAGACTTTTACGAGCTCGGCCTTGTGCCGGAATTCATTGCGCAGGATGTTGAGGGTGCTGTCCAGGCACTGGTGCAGATCCGTCATCTGCATGGTGGCGTCGCCACTGCGTGAAAAGTTGCGCAGGTCCTGCACAATCTGCCGTACCCGCTCCAGTCCTTCGCGTGATTCCTCGAGAATTTCACTGATTTCCCGGGTTTGCTCCTCTGCTTCGGCTGCCGGTAACAAGGGCCCGGCGCCGTGGCTGGCGGCCAGGGCTTCGCCGCGGGCAATCACCTCCTGCAGGCTGTAAAAATGTCGTTTCAGTGCATTGATATTACTGCCGAGAAAGCTGACGGGATTATTGATTTCATGAGCGACACCCGCGGCCAACTGGCCCAGTGAGGCAAGCTTGTCGGTGTGCTGCAGTTGCTGGCGGGTATCGCGTAATTCGGCAATAAGACGGGTGTGGTCCTCGCGCTCCATGGCGAGAAACTGGTTGCTGAGCCGGAGATCCTCCCGGATTTCCATGTTTTCCAGCGCCTTGAAAGTGAGGGTGGCCAACTGGTGACTGTTGGCGATGTCCTGCTCGCTGAAGCGCTGGCGGGGGGCGCTTTCGGTGGGCGTTGAGCTGCGCAGGTAAAGCCGTGCGCGTAAACCCTGATGGGTACGAATCTTCAGTTCCAGCAGGGAGATCGGGCCGTCCCTGCCGGGAATTTCCCAGCGCGAAACGGCTTCATCCTCCTGCGGGTGCCATGCCAGTGCCCGGGTCAGCTCCGCCTCGGGAAAATTCTGGTGCAGCCACTGAAAGGCCTCGCCGCTTTTACGGTAGAGCCGTATGCCGGCGCTTTCCAGATTGCAGACAATGCGTACGCGCGTGAGCAGGCCGAGATGAATACTCGGATCGCTGAAGTGAAGCTGTGATTGCTGCTCCAGCTGGTGCAGCCACTCCAGGCTCTCGGCCAGAATGGCCTGATACTGCGAGGTACGCCGCATGGCTTTCTGCGCCGCTGCAATGTCTTGGGTCTGTGCCAGCAGGAGACAAATACTGTGCAGGGCGGCCTGATCGCAGCCCAGGGCCAGGATCAGGCCGGGATGGGGTGGATTGCGCCAGCTCAGGGTCAGGCTGCAGTCAGTGGCGGGAGACCAGCAGGCGGCCCACAGGGTTTCATGCGGAGCCGGTTCGCCTGCGGCAGAGGCTTTTTGTTCCAGCTCGCCCGTGGCCTTGCGCTCGTACAGCCATTCCGTTTCTGTACTGCCAAGACCATCGCAGCAGACCGCCTGCGGCTGGCCGAAATGTGCCGGCCAGCTCAATACTCCTGCCACGGCCCCCGTTGCCTCCAGTATCCGGTCAAGAATCCCGCTACCGGTACGCGCATTTTTTTCAGCGATGCACGCCAGTAGCGATGGCAGGATGCGGCTGAGGGGTGAGGGCAGGGAGTGCAGCGGTCCGGCATCCATATAAGGGGTCACTACGGCAGGCATCATTTGTTGGGTATACGGGGAAAAGCGTAGATGGCTTTGACGCCGCTCGCCATGCAAGTGGCCGTTATTCAGGCCCTTCTGTCGACCGTCTGGTTGAGTTGATGCACACCGGTTTGTTATAAGTGCCTGCCCGAAAAACATATGCCGGTCGGCCCCTTCCCTATTCCGGTCAGGATGCACGCATGTCTCATCTTCTGGGCCTTGCCCGCCAGCGCTCCCTACGGGTTTTGCTTGTCGTGTTGCTGGCTGTCGGCCTTGATGGCTGCGGTGGTCTGTACAAGGAAGCCGGCCGGCGTTTTGCCGGCAATCTCACCTCTGCCATGACGGATAACGATGATCCGGCAATTGTCGAGGCCGGGTCGGCAACCTATTTGCTGCTGCTCGATGCGCTGGTGCGGCAGGAGCCGGGCAATCCGGTTTTCCGTCAGGCTGCTGCGGCGCTCAACAGTGCCTATGCCGGTGCCTTCGTCAAAGACCCGAAGCGGGCCGCCGCGCTGACCGACAAGGCGCTTGCCTACGGCCTTGAGGCGCTGTGCCTGCAGCAGGAAAAGCTCTGCAAGCTGCGCGAGATGCCGGTGGAAGAGCTGCGGCAAAAGCTGGCCGTGCTGAAAACGGATGATGTGCCCTCGCTCTATACCGCAGGCTCGGCCTGGGCCGGCTGGATACAGGCGCACAGCGATGACTTCAATGCCGTGGCCGACATGCCGCGGGTGGAAGCCCTGATGCAACGCGTGGTGGAACTGGACGAAGCGTATCAGGGCGGTGCCGCACATCTTTACCTTGGCGTGATGGCCACGGCCATTCCGCCGGCGCTGGGCGGGCGGCCGGAAGCCGGCAAGATGCATTTTGAAAAGGCCATCGCCTTGTCCGCAGGCCATAACCTCATGGCCCGCGTCTATTACGCCAAAAACTATGCCCGCGGCGTGTATGATCGCGAGCTGCATGACCGCCTGCTCAATGAAGTGCTGGCGGCTGATCCGCACTGGCCCGGCTGGACCCTCGGCAACATGCTTGCCCGGCAGGAAGCTGCGGCCCTGCTGAAGTCGGCGGATGACTTTTTCTGAAGGTCCGCACTGGTTTTTGATGCCGCTTTTTCTTTTGGCATCGGTTTCGAACACACCGCATTGTTGACCTGGAGTATCCCATGAAGAGGAATTGCCTGGCCGTTCTGGCTCTCGGCCTCAGCCTGCTGGTTTCTGCCGCAGACGCCCAAATCCTGAAAATCGCCACGCTCTCGCCCGATGGTTCCGGCTGGATGACAAAAATGCGTGCCGGTGCTGCCGACATCAAGACGCGCACCGAGGGCCGGGTAGAGTTCAAGTTCTACACCGGCGGCACCATGGGCAATGACAAAGCCGTGCTCAACAAGATCAAGATCGGCCAGTTGCAGGGGGGTGCCATCACCGGCGGCAGCCTGGCCGATGCGGCACGTGACATCCAGGTGTATTCGTTGCCGCTGAAATTCCACAACTTTGACGAAGTGGATTATGTACGCAGCAAGATGGATGCGGGCCTGTCGAAGGCACTGGAAGACGGCGGCTTTGTGAACTTCGGTTTTGCCGAAGGTGGCTTTGCCTATGCCATGTCGAAAAGCACACCGGTTCCGTCCATTACGGTGTTGCGCAAACAGCGCGTGTGGATTCCGGACAATGATCACCAGTCCGAAGAAGCCATGAAAATATTCCAGGTGACGCCGGTGCCGTTGTCGCTGGCCGATGTGCTGCCCAGCCTGCAGACCGGTATTATCGATACGGTGGCCTCCTCGCCGATAGCCACGGTCGCCCTGCAGTGGCACACCCAGGTGAAATACATCACCGAAATACCGCTGAGTTATTTTGTCGGCACACTCGCCATCGACAAGAAATCCTTCGCCAGGATTTCACCGGCCGACCAGGCAGTGGTGCGCGAGGTGATGAACAAGGTGTTTGTCGAGGTCAACACGCAGAACCGCAAGGACAATGTGGCTGCCTACAACGCCTTGCTGAAGCAGGGCATCAAGCCGGTGAAGCCGAACGTTGCCGAAACAGCCGAGTGGGAAAAATACGCCGAGCTGGCCAGCACAGCGATGATCAGGGACGGCATTGTCAGCCAGCCGGCGGCGACGCAGATGAGCACCGCGCTGGCCGCCTTTCGCAGTGGAAAAAAATAAATGAAGTCGTGGCTTGCGCGCAGCTTGCGCGCCTTGTACTGGCTCGAAGACGGCGTGCTGGTGGTATTGCTGCTGTCCATGATCGGTGTGGCGGTGACACAGATTGTCCTGCGCAACGGTTTTGACGGCGGCTTTCTCTGGGCCGAAAGTTTTCTGCGCGTGCTGGTGCTGTGGATAGGTCTGGCCGGCGCCATGGCTGCCAGTCGCGAGCATCGCCACATCAATATCGACATCGTCGGCCGTTTTCTGCCGCCGCATGCGGCCAAGGCCGCCGCCGTATTCAATGCGCTGTTCACGGCAGCAGTCACCGCTACGCTGGCCTGGTACACGCTGGCCTTTGTGCGCGTCGAATATGAATCCCCCACTGTCGCCTTTGCCTTTGTGCCGACCTGGGTGTGCGAAAGCATCATGCCGTTTGCCTTTGGCGTGATTGCCCTGCGCTACCTGGTGCTGGCCATCATGACGCCCTGGCACAAGCTGGAGCCGCTGGCAGCGCACGGCATTGCGCTGCCGCCGGAGGATGCGGCCCCGTGATTGCCCTGTGTGTTGCCCTCATCCTTTTTGCCGCCCTCATGGGCTCGCCGATTTTTGCCGTGATTGTGGCGGCCGCCATGCTGGGTTTTTACAGCGGCGACACGCCCCTTGCCGTGCTTGGCGTCAATCTCTATCAGCTGGTGGATACGCCGCTGCTGCTGGCGCTGCCCCTGTTCACCTTTGCCGGTTATCTGCTCGGTGAATCGCGCACCTCCGAGCGCCTGGTGCGGCTGGCCAAGGCCGGTCTTGGCTGGATGCCGGGCGGTCTGCCCGTGGTGTCCTTTCTCACCTGTGCGTTTCTCACCGCGTTTACCGGCGCCAGCGGCGTCACCATCGTGGCACTCGGTGCCATGCTCTATCCCGCGCTGAAAATGTCGGGTTATCCGGACCGCTTTTCACTGGGCCTCGTCACCACCTCGGGGGCGCTCGGCCTCTTGCTGCCGCCTTCCTTGCCACTGATCCTGTTTGCCGTGATTGCGCAGCAATTGCCGGCCGGTGCCGGCGTCACCATCCAGCAGGTCTTCATGGCCGGCCTGCTGCCCTGCCTGCTGATGATCGTGGCACTGTCGGTTTACGGCCTGCGCGTGACGCGGCAGAACGAGATTCCGCTGCAGAAGTTTTCCTGGGGCGAGCTGCGTGCGGCGGCACTGGATGCCAAATGGGAATTACCGCTGCCGCTGTTTGTACTGGGTGGCATTTACGGCGGTTTTTTTGCCGTCTCGGAAGCGGCGGCGGTCACCGCGCTTTATGTGCTGGTCACGCAGATGCTGATCTACCGTGAAATCCCCTTCAGGGAACTGCCGCGCATCATGCGTGAAGCCATGATGATGGTGGGCAGTGTGCTGCTGATTGTCGGCGTGGCGATGTCCTTCACCAGCTGGATGATCGATGCGGAAGTGCCCAACAAGCTGTTTGATGTGGTGCGCGAGCATATCCACAGCAAATACGTGTTCCTGTTCATGCTGACGATTTTCCTGCTGCTGCTTGGCATGATGCTGGATATTTTTTCGGCGCTGGTGATTGTGGTGCCGCTGCTGCTGCCCATGGCCGTTGGTTATGGCGTGCATCCCGTGCACCTCGGCATCATTTTCCTTGCCACCATGGAAATCGGTTACTGCGCGCCGCCGGTAGGCATGAATCTCGTCATCGGCAGTTTCCGTTTCAGGAAACCGATCATGGAACTGGCGCGGGCGTCACTGCCGTTCATGGCCGTGCTGTTTGCCGTGGTGCTGGTCATCACCTATGTGCCGTGGCTGAGCCTGGCGTTTATCCGTTAAGTGCCGGCAGAAAATATACGCTCGTAAAAAAGCCCCGCACTGCGGGGCTTTTTCATGCCGCCTGCGCAGGCACATGCCGGAAATGTTTTATCGCCACGATGAGCGCGAGCAGCTGGATGGCACTGCACAGAAAAAAGGTGATGCCGATGCGCCAGTCCGTGTGCGGGAGGTGGCCGACACGGGCGAGCAGGGCGGTGCCAAGCAGCGGCGCGATCACCATCATGATGCTGCTGATGGCATTCAGCGAGCCTTGCGTCAGGCCCTGGTCGCCGGCGCTGGCAGCGCGCGAGATCAGGCTTTGCAGGGCCGGCACCACGGTGAAGGAGAGCAGGTTGGTGACAATCAGCGCGTACATCAGCCAGGCTGCCGTGGCCAGTCCGTAAGCGAGGTAAACCGGCGTGGCGATGCTCATGCCGATGATGGCCAGACGCACTTCACCAAAGCGTTTCAGCAAGCGCCCGAGCAGCAAACCCTGCGCGATGACCGCAGTGAGGCCGACGACAAACAGGGCGAAGCCGTTGTCCTTCGGACCCCAGCCAAAACGGAATTGCGTGTACAGCACCCAGGTGCTCTGCAGCATGGATTGCGCCAGCATGGTGAAGGCAAACACCACGATCAGGCTGCCGACACCACGGAGCCGGGCGAGATGGGAAAAGGCTCCGAAAGGATTGGCGCGTGCCGCCGTGACGCGCGTGCGGTTTGCGCCCGGCAGTGATTCCGGCAGCACAAAAAAACCGTACAGCCAGTTGGTCAGCGAGAGTCCGGCAGCGACCCAGAACGGCAGGCGCATGTCCTGGGCACCGAGCAAGCCGCCGAGCACGGGGCCGACAATAAAGCCAAGGCCAAAGGCGGCACCGACGGCACCAAAACTCTTGCCGCGCTTTTCAGCGGGGGTGATGTCGGCGACATAGGCATTGGCCACGGAAAAGCTGGCACCGGTGGCGCCACTGACCATGCGCGCGAGCAGCAGCAGCGGCAGCGAATGCGTCAGCGCCATCACGACATAACTGAAGCCAAGTCCGAAAATGGACAGCAGCAGGACCGGACGCCGCCCGTACTGGTCACTGAGCGCACCCAGCAGCGGCGTCAGGAAAAACTGCATGACGCCGTAGGATGCGGCCAGTGCGCCATACCAGTAAGCCTGCTGGTCCGGCGATTGCGTCATGGTGCCGATCAGTCCGGGCAGCACCGGAATCATCAGGCCTATGCCCAGCACATCAAGAAAAACGGTGACGAGAATGAAAGCCAGGGTAGGGCGCTGACGCATGAAAAGGCTCGCGGCGTGAGGTGGGTGAAAAGGCAGACGATGCAGGGTGGCAGATTTTCGGGGGCAGCGGAATCACCCGCACCGCGCTTGCGGCACGACGGCAGGAGTCATGTTTTCTGCAGCGGGCAGCGCAGCAGGAAGCTGTCAAAAGACTGGCCGATATACAGTGCGTTCTGGCTGAACACCGCATTCGACATGGCGCTGATGCGGCTGCCGTCGTCGCTGAAAAACGCCGAGGCTTTGCCGGTGACGGCATTGACCAGATAAAGGATGCCGGATGAGCGTTTGCGGCTGTCATTCTGGTGGCGCAGGAAATCCAGCAAGGGTCCGTGCGAGACCACGAGATACGTGCCGGCATCAGGCCCGGGATTGATGCCGTCGAGTGCAGGCAGGTGGATGACGGTGCGCGCCGCACCGAGGCTGCCATCACGGTTGCGCGGAAAGGTCAGCAGCGCATTGCCGAACGTCATCGCCACCAGCACCTGCCGGGCATCGGCTTTTACGCCGTTGGGAAAACTCAGGCCGTCGGCCACGATGCGCCAGCGCTGTCCTTCGGGCCTGTCTTCGCGGTAGAGCACGATATTGGCCCGGCTCATGCGCAGGGCCAGTTCCATGACACTGCTGCCGTCGCGACGGTCATTGCTCACGTACACATCACCATCCGGTGCGATGGAAATGTGGTTGGGCGAGCTCAGCAGCGGATCACGCAAACGCTGGCGCCAGACCAGCCTGTCGGGCTCCACCTTGTAGATGAGGATGCTGTGGCGGGTACCGTTGGGATTGTCGTCATCATGGTTGATGACATAGAGCAGGGTTTCGCCGTTTTTCGTGAGGCTGTCCATGTGATGCGGGCGCAGGACAAGATCCGCCGGCTCGCCGGTGCGCGGCAATTGCCGCAGCAGGCGGGTGGCGGTGTCATAGTCTTCAATGGTGCCGGCGCGTTCGAAGTGGCGACGGTCATGGCTGGACACCAGCAGGCGGCTGCTGCCGGACAGCGCCAGCAGGCTGTGCGGACCGGGCGCCGTCGGCACGGCCTTGCAGGCTGCGTTATCAAGGCGCGCATCGGGGGGTGGCAGTGGGTTGCCGGCCTGCACCACGGGCGCGAGCACGGAACTGAGCAGCATGGAAATGCAGAAGGCAGTGAGGTGTCTGGGCATGGCATCCGTCCTTTGTCGCCATGCTAGTGGGGCATGGCGACAAAGCAATTCGACAACGCTGCCTTGTGTTGAGTCTTTCGGCTCAGGCCGCCCAGAGTTTGCGCAGGGGAAAGCTGCCGCGGTAATAGCTTTCGGTTTGTTGCAGTGCCTCTTTCAGCAACTGGTCGGCGCGCGCACGGCTGACGGATTCGCACAGCGCCGCGTGCACCAGACGCACGATCTCGCGCAGGGAGCCCTCGGCGATAAACACGCCCTCCGGTGCGCTGGCGCCTTCGGCCAGCCAGGACCTGACAGCGGCTTCAGCCTGCCAGGAGAGATCCAGCGCCGGCAGCTTTTCCAGCAGGAGCTCGCGCATGCGCGCATTCATGTCGCCGGGAGTGCGCGAGAAAACGGTGTTGACCAGTTGCATGCAGCCCAGCAGGGCATCGGCTTCCTGCGCCGACAGGCGCTCGCGGATCACCGGAACCGGCACGGACGCTACCGCGGCCGGGCTTGTCGCCGGCCGGGGAGGCTCCGCTGCAACGGGCTCGCTCGCCCGCACGATGGCGAGCGGTTTGCCGTCCTCGCTGGTCATGGCGCGAATCAGGCTCTGCAGAATCCGCGTGCGCTGTGCCGACAGCGCCGGCGTGGTGCAGATGTCGCTGAGAAAGCCCTGAAAGGCGACCGTGGTCTGGCGTGAATAACGCAGCTCCCAGATGATGAGGGCGTCGCCCAGTTCCTCGCCGCTTAAAAACGGGGAAAGGGCTTTCTCGATGAGGATTTTTTTCTCGGTGATGTTCAGTAATGCGGTCATGGGTTTGCTAACCATCAGTGAGTGCGGTGGTGGTCGTGAACGGCTCCAGCCTTTCCATGAAGAGCAAGTGCCATGCCATGCCGCTGCTTGCCGGTAGTAATTTCCGGTAGTCAGAATTTTCGGGGGCTTTGTCCCCGCGCCAGCCGGTTGTCGCCTCCTTGCCAGGGCACGGGCAGAAAAAATGGTGCATCCGCAGCCGTACTGCGGCGCAACAGGAGTGCCATGGCGCGCAGCAACGGGGCAGAAAGAGCGTCTGCCCCGCGCCAGGACAGCGCGCGTGCACATAAAAAAGGCCCGCAGGATGCGGGCCTTTTTTACCGGACTTTCTGATGCATCAGGGCTTGGCGGCTGCCGGCTTTTTATCGGCCGGGATTTTAGCGGCGGAAGCTTGCGGTTGCGGGGCTTTGGGGGCCGACGTTTTCTGGGCGGCGGATTTCTGCAGCTGTGCTTCCAGCTCCCTGATCTGCTTTTCCTTGAGGGCGATCAGCGCGGCGCCATCGTTGACCTGTGCCGTCAGCTCGGCGGCACGCGAGGCCAGCTCGTTTTTCTCCGCCACATTCTTGTCGACCACTTCGTCATCCAGGGCAATGGCATCGGATTCAAGGGCGGACTTGAACTCCTTGTCGGCTTCACTGTTGGCGCTTTCTGCCGCCGGATTTGCAATGACCGGTGCGGGTGCTGGAGGCGACAGCGGTTCGGATACCGTGGTGTGCATGACGGCAGGCGTCGCAGGTGCCGGGGCAGTCGCCGGGGCTTCACCGGCATCCTGTGTAAACCACCAGAAACCGGCTCCGGCCAGAATGACCAGGCCCGCCAGCGCCGCCAGAATTGTTTGCCGCTTTTCCATCAGATTCTCCTTGTTGCATCTGTCCCGGCAGCAGTCGACACTCGCGGCCGGCCCAGGCGATGACCTGCAATGGTGCTGAGCCGGCCTGCCTTCTGTCAATTTTTGATTTCGCCCTTTGTGAGGCTTTCGGATGTTTTTACGGCGTCTGCGCGACACCCTGCAATTCTTCTGGCTGCACCTGACGGAGCTGCTCTGGCGCCTGGCGCCCGTGGCGCTGCCCTTCCTGCTCTTTGGCAATTACCGTTTCGTGATGATCCATGCCGGCGACACGGAAAAAGCCATGTCCGATCCGCTGACACTGCTGCCGCAAATGCTGGCCGGTGTGGCCGCCACCGCGCTGACCATCGTCTATACCTTGCGCAAGCTTCAGGTCGGCAAAGACCCGTCACCGGGTCTGGCCACGCTCTGGCGCGAGGCCGCCTGGGGCTTTCCCTCCCTGCTGGCGGTGCAGCTGCTGGCAGGCGCCGCCATTCTTGGCGGCCTGTTGCTGCTGATCCTGCCGGGGATTTATCTCATGGGGGCCTTGTTGCCGGCCTATGTGATTGCCGTGCATGAAAGGCAGGCACCGGTCGCCGCGCTGAAGGCATCGTGGGCGCGGTATCGCGGGCAGGCCTGGGCACTGGGGGCCGATGTCCTGCTGCTGGTGCCCTGCTTGCTGATCATTTTCAGCGGCCTCGGCGCACTGGAGCAGCTGCTCAACGACACGCCGGACATCATTCGTGTGGTGGCCATGAGCGCCCTTGATCTGGTGGCCATGCTGTTTGCGCAGCTGCCGGGGATTTTGCTGGCGCGGTTTTATGTGATGGAAGACATCAGCGCAAACTGAGGCCGCGAAACCGTGGCGCACTGCGGCCTGCGTTAAGGCGGCTGCCGGTTGCTGCCCCGGTGCTGGCGGCGCATGCTGGGAACGGTTGTTTTTCCGGATTTTCTTGAGGGTGTGGTCATGAAAAAGCTCATTGGTGTTGCTTCGCTTTGCGCGGCCCTTTGTCTGGGGCTGGCCCACGCAACCGTTTATGCAGGCACGGCGTATGACGACCCGGCCGCCGCGATCCCCGAAGTGACGGCGGATGCGCTGGTACGGCGTCAGGCGACGAGTGAAAAACTGCTGGTGATTGATGTGCGCTCCGCGGAGGATTTTGCGAAAGGGCATGTGCCCGGCGCGATCAATCTGGCGCATGACACCATCACGGGCCGCGAGCCGGTATTGTCCGGCTGGACAAACGAGGCCGTGGTTCTGTATTGCCACTCGGGGCGGCGCTCGGGCATCGCCGCCAAAGTGCTGAAAAAGCAGGGCTACATGAAGCTGGAGCACCTGCAGGGTGATTATCCCGGCTGGGAAAAATCAGGCAGGCCGGTTGAGCGGCAGGTGCCGCAGTGATCAGGAGCGGCCTTTGCCGGCCTGCATAAAAAAGCCCCGAACCCGGGGCTTTTTTTATGCAGGCCATGCGGCGTGGCGCGCGGCAGGCGGACCTAGAGATAGACATAAACCGCAGCAGCCACATGGTTGCCGGAAAGGGTTTTCTTTTGCGCCGGCAGGCCGTTCACGGTCTTCGCGTCATAGTCGATGGAGACGGCGCGCAGGGCAAAACCGACCCGGCTTCCCTTGAAGGGGAGGTCGATTTTTCCGGGCAGCCAGTTGTATTCAATGGCGTAGCCGCGGGCATCGTCAAATCTCACGTTGAGGTCGGGCTGGCCGTCAATATGCGCGGAGAACACCGGTGAAGAATGCTGGACAAGGCCGCCACCAATCCGGTGATTGCCACCACCAAAGCGGTAGAAGACCTGTTCATCCAGGGTGTGGCGGTCAAACGTCATCTCGCCGTTACTCGCCGTGCTGCTGTTGACGTGATAGCCCGCCAGTACCTGCGCTGACCAGTTGCTGTGCGGGATGTCGATGCCGAGGCCGCCAGCGACATACATGATGCCGCCGGCGGTGATTTTCTCTTCATGGCCGTTGTTGAACTTCACGGTGGCAATGGTGTCGCCGCCGAGGCTGTAGCCGACAGTGCCGACCAGGTGCAAAAGACGCTCGTATTTGACCGTGATTACCGGCTGTTTGGTGGTGGCCACTGTTTCATCGGCCTCCGTCACGATGGGGGCCGCCGCGATGCTGCCGGCGAACGGGCTTTCTTCGGCCATGGCCGAGCCGCAGAAGGTGATGCCGGCAAGGGCGGCGGCAATGATTAGCGGTTGAACGTGATGCATCATGATTTCCTTGGGGGGAGTTGATGTGGTGAGTCTGGTCACCACTCCGGAATATGTGGCGGCACTTTGCCGGAGTCGGCAGGTATGGGCAATTGTGGATTTTACGGATCATGCCTTGGCGGGTAAACGCAAGGGGTGGATAGAGCATGGTGTGCTGGGATTTTGGCACCGTCGGGGATTTGGTGATGTGCTCCGACGGGGTTGCTTTGGTTGTTTCTCTGCAAGAGGGATTGCGGCTGCACCGGGCCTTACTTTCTTTGCTGCGCCTAAAGAAAGTAAGCAAAGAAAGGCGCCTCCTGCGGAGAGCCCGCAGGTGATGACTTCAGCTCTCGTCGCTGACTCCGCATGGGCATGCTCGCGCCGTGCGGCGACTCGCAATCGGCTTCGGCTCTTTTAATTCCGCTTGGGCCGTAGGTTGGGGTAAGCCTGCGCACCCCAACGATGGTGGTGCGGCAGAGAAGGTTGGGCTTCCTGCGTCAGCCCAACCTACGCTTGCTTGCCGTTTTCCCGGGTGTGCGGTGATTTTGGCACCGTCGGGGATTTGGTGATGTGCTCCGACGGGGTTGCTTTGGTTGTTTCTCTGCAAGAGGGATTGCGGCTGCACCGGGCCTTACTTTCTTTGCTGCGCCTAAAGAAAGTAAGCAAAGAAAGGCGCCTCCTGCGGAGAGCCCGCAGGTGATGACTTCAGCTCTCGTCGCTGACTCCGCATGGGCATGCTCGCGCCGTGCGGCGTCTCGCAACCGGCTTCTGCTTTTTTAATTTTGGTTGGGCTGTAGGTTGAGGTAAGGCAACGCCGCGCCTCAATGATGGTGGTGCGGCAACGTTTTTATGGTGTTGGTGAAGAATACGCGGGTGCTTTTGCAGGGGGCGGGGTGTGCGGGGCCTGGACATTTGCTTGCCGCTTGCGACCGAAGGAAGTCCCGCGGGACCCGGGAGTGCGGGGATTCATGCACCGTCGGGGATTTGGTGAGGTGCTCCGACGGGGTTGTTTTGGTTGTTACTTTGCGTGAGGGATTGCGGCTGCACCGGGCCTCACTTTCTTTGCTTCGCCTAAAGAAAGTAAGCAAAGAAAGGCGCCTCCTGCGGAGGGCTCGCGCATTATGACTTTTGTTCCCGGAGCCACGGCAACGTGGTCATGCTCGCGCCGTGCGGCGACTCGCAACCGGCTTCGGTTCTTTTAATTCCGCTTGGGTCGTAGGTTAAGAAAAGACGGGATCGGTCCTTTGGGATTGACTGGTAAGCGCGCCCCATTAAACGAGCAGCGGTGATTTAAATCGGGAGCCGGGCGGTAGCGGTAGGTTGGGGTAAGGCAGCGCCGCACCCCAACGATGGTGGTGCAGCCATGTGTGTTGAGATTCCTGCGTCGGCCCAACGTTTTTTCGGCCGCGATTTTTTTGAAGAAAAAAGTATTTTCGTTGAAGCCAGGAATGTTGGGGTGCGCAGGCTTACCCCAACCTACGGCCCCGAGCACATTAAAATCACCGAAGCTGGTTGCGAGTCGCCGCACGGCGCGAGCATGACCATGCGGATTTAGTTACAAGAGCAGTAGCCATAAAATGAAGGGCTGCCCGCAGGGCTCGCCTTTCTTTGCTTACTTTCTTTAGGCGAAGCAAAGAAAGTGAGGCCCGGTGCAGCCGCAATCCCTCTTGCAGAGAAACAACCGAAGCAACCTCGTCGGAGCACCTCACCGAATCCCCGACGGTGCGTGAATCCCGCGCTCCCGGGCAAATGGCAGGCAAATGTACAGGCCGCGTATACCCTGGCAATGATTTGGATGGGGAAGGCGATTTAAGGGGGAGTAGGTTGGGGTAAGGCAACGCCGCACCCCAACGATGGTGGTGCGCGAGGAGTGTTGGGCTTCCTGCGTCAGCCCAACCTGTGCGGGGTTTGTTCGTGCTTAGTTGGTTTTTTTAGCCTAAAACGAGCCAGTCTTCCAGTAATGTACGGCACCCATAATCAATAAATTCAGGTGGGTGTTTTGGGCTGTAACCCGGATCGCTAATATCATTAAGATAAAATGACTTTTTTAATGCCTGCGCTCTTCTGGGCTGAATTCCCATTGCGGTTCCATATACTTCTCGAAGTGCTAATCCTGTGACAGATTCAGCTATTCCTTTTGTTGGTAGGTTGAGTCTTCTCATGTTCGTAGGATCAAATCCGAATCCGAGAAAGCATATTTTATCGGATTTTTCTAAAATATCGTGGCATTGGGATAGTGTTAAAGAGTCGTCTCTGCCTTCCGGTATAATTTGAATGCAGTCCGCTGATTTAGAAATAATCTCTTCTGGGAATGATCGATCGTACCATTTGTTTTCGTCTTCATCTGGTTGGCGCTGAAGTCCGTACTCCCCATAAACTTGCCCATAAACGTGTATTATTTTAATGCACGTGGCTATTGCCTCTTTGCATTCCTCAATGCTTTTTGCAAATGCATGAGACATGGCGTTCGATAAGTATGTCTCAAGTGATCTGTCATAGTTAAATGTAATTATAGAGATCTTGTTTTCTTTTATGCTTTCCCAGTTTGTTCCTGATGCGAGTTTATTCCATAAATAGTGATACCAGTGTTCGTTCTCATTTATTGGGTTTGTGAGGCGCCCAGGATTCTCTGTTCTTTTTATTATGAGAGATATTGCGTGCTTTCCTATTCTTGAGAATTCTGCTCTTCTTGAGAGAAACTCATCAATTGATGTTAACTGTGAGCTGTGAAAGGCTTCTGAAAACGCATCGATATTATCTTGGTGGAATCCGAGATTAAGAAGGTCTTTTCTTATCCATGAGTGGTAGGGATGGCGAGACTCTTCTTTTCTTTTTGTTCCGTGAATTAAGTAGTCTCGAAGGCCTATGCCCGTTGGGAGGCCGTAATTGTGGCTTGCGCCGGCGCCAAGGATTAGTGTGGTTTCGTCAATGATCATAGCGATTGCTTTGTAACGGATGGCGAGATATGTAGGGCGCTCAATAATAATGAAAAAAGGGCCGCTGCCGGCCCTTTTTTCGTTTAACGAATTACCAGCTGAGGGCGCCCCCAGTCTGATACTCCGTCACTCGCGTCTCAAAGAAGTTCTTCTCTTTGCGCAAATCCATGATCTCCGACATCCACGGAAACGGATTCTTCACTCCCGGGAACTGCTCCGGCAGCCCGAGCTGCGCCAGCCGACGATTCGCAATGAACTGGAGATACTCCTCCATCATCGCCGCATTCATCCCAAGAACCCCGCGCGGCATGGTGTCGCGTGCGTATTCCACTTCCAGCTGCGTGCCTTCCAGAATCATCTGGATGGCTTCCTGCTGGAATGCCACGCTCCACAGGTGCGGATTCTCGATCTTGATCTGGTTGATCACATCGATGCCGAAATTCACGTGCATGGATTCATCACGCAGGATGTACTGGAACTGCTCTGCAACGCCCGTCATCTTGTTGCGGCGTCCCATGGAAAGAATCTGGGTAAAACCGCAGTAGAAGAAGATGCCTTCGAGCACGGCATAGAAGCCGATCAGGTTGCGCAGCAGGTCCTGGTCGGTTTCCGGTGTGCCGGTGACAAAGGTCGGATCGTTCATGCTCTGCGTGTACTTGAGGCCCCAAGCTGCCTTGCGGGCAACGCTCGGGACTTCGCGGTACATGTTGAAGATTTCACCTTCATTGATGCCGAGCGACTGGATGCAATACTGGTAGGCATGCGTGTGAATGGCTTCTTCAAACGCCTGGCGCAGCAGGTACTGGCGGCATTCGGGATTGGTGATGTGGCGGTAGATGGCTAGCACCAGATTGTTTGCCACCAGCGAATCGGCGGTGGAGAAAAAGCCGAGGCTGCGCATGACGATGCGGCGCTCGTCATCGGAGATCTGGCCGTCGTTGGCTTTCCACATGGACACGTCTTTCGACATGTTCACTTCCTGCGGCATCCAGTGGTTGGCGCAACCGTCGAGGTATTTCTGCCAGGCCCATTCGTACTTGAACGGCACCAGCTGGTTGACGTCGGCGCGGCAGTTGATCATGCGCTTGTCGTCAACCTGCACACGGCCGGCGCCCATCTCCAGCTCTTCCAGAGCCGGCAGGGCATCAAGCTTGGCCAGCGCGGCAGCAGCGCGTGCCTTCACGTCGTCGCTGTTGAGCGCGTCTTCGGCATTCAGCTGTTGCAGGGCGGCGTCGACGACGGCGGCGGGGTGTGCGGTGGCGTGGCGGCTTCCGGCCAGATCGGCGGCAGCAGCAGCAGCTGCAGCTGGTGCTGGCACAGCATGTGCCACTGCTGGTGCCGGCGGAGTTTCTGTGCGTGCAGGTGCTTGCGCAGTTCTTGCCGGCGCAACCGGTGTCGTCTCGTCGCCATCAAAGTCATCCCAGGAAATCATGTGTCTTCCTCTGCATATTCATTATGTGTCACGTGTCACGGCAGGCTGACATTGGCGTTTCGTGAACCAGTCGCGTGCTGACAAATACCGTGTTTCTTGTTTCAGTTTTTCGTTTGGGTCTTTATTTTTCACCCGATTTTTTGTCAGGTGTTTGTATCAGTTTTTCTGTGGACTCGATCAGCTCCACTGTGAGGCTGATCCCGAGTGTGTTTGGCAAGGCGCCGATTGGCTGGACGGCCGCAGCATACAGACAGTATGTGAGGACCGGTCAGCCAATCGGCAACGCCGCCAGGCGCGCTCCGGATCAGTCGAACCCTTATTGGCAGGCTTCGCAATCCGGGTTATCGATCGAGCACGCCAGCGGCACGGGCGCGGCGACCGGAGCCGCTTCCACCGTTTCCGTGACGGTGTGCTTCACGGCATTGAGCGCGCCATCGGAAATCGTGGATTTCTCGGCGGCGGTGGCTCCCATGGCGCGGAGGTAGTAGGTCGTCTTGAGGCCGCGATACCAGGCCATGCGGTAGGTGACATCGAGCTTTTTGCCGGAGGCCTGGTTGATGTACAGGTTCAGCGACTGTGCCTGGTCAATCCATTTCTGCCGGCGCGAAGCAGCATCGACCAGCCAGCGTGGCTCGATTTCGAAGGCGGTGGCAAACAGCGCCTTGAGATCGGCCGGCACGCGATCGAGCTTCTGCATGGAGCCGTCGTAGTACTTGAGGTCGTTGACCATCACGTTGTCCCAGAGCCCGCGTGCTTTCAGCTCGTTCACCAGATACGGATTCACGACGGTGAACTCGCCGGACAGGTTCGATTTCACGTACAGGTTCTGGTAAGTCGGCTCGATGGACTGGGCGACGCCGCAGATATTGGAAATCGTGGCGGTCGGCGCAATCGCCATGACGTTGGAGTTGCGCATGCCCTGCGTTTGCACGCGGGTACGCAGCGAGTTCCAGTCCATGGTGGTCGACATGTCGACGTCCACATAACCGGCGCCACGGTGCTCGGCAATCAGCTTGATGGAATCAATCGGCAACACGCCCTTGCTCCACAGCGAGCCTTCATAGGTGGAGTAGGAGCCGCGCTCCACGGCGAGCTCGCTGGACGCTTCGATGGCGTAGTAGCTGATGACTTCCATGGAAGTGTCGGCAAAGGCCACGGCGGCATTCGAGCTGTAGGAGATTTTCTGGATGTAGAGCGCATCCTGGAAACCCATGATGCCCATGCCGACCGGACGGTGGCGCAGGTTGGACTTGCGCGCCTGCGGGACGGCGTAATAGTTGATGTCGATGACGTTGTCGAGCATGCGCAACGCCGTCTTCACCGTGCTCTTGATGCGCGCGACATCCAGGCCTTCGGCCGTGACGTGATTCACCAGATTGATGGAGCCGAGATTGCACACGGCAATTTCTTCGGCCGAGGTGTTGAGCGTGATTTCCGTGCAGAGATTGGACGAATGCACGACACCGACGTGCTGCTGCGGCGAGCGCAGGTTGCAGACATCCTTGAAGGTGATCCAGGGATGGCCGGTTTCAAACAGCATGCTCAGCATCTTGCGCCACAGGTCCTGCGCACGCACGCGCTTGAACAGCGGCAGCGTGCCGGCGCGGGTCATGGCTTCGTATTCGTTGTAGCGCTTTTCAAACGCCATACCGTAGAGGTCGTGCAGGTCGGGTGCGTCGGCGGGCGAGAACAGGGTCCACTCGGCGTCGTCGAACACGCGCTTCATGAAAAGATCGGGCACCCAGTTGGCGGTGTTCATGTCGTGCGTGCGACGACGGTCGTCACCGGTATTCTTGCGCAGCTCGACGAATTCCTCGATGTCGAGATGCCAGGTTTCGAGATAGGCGCAGACCGCACCCTTGCGCTTGCCACCCTGGTTGACGGCAACGGCGGTGTCGTTGGCGACTTTCAGGAAGGGCACGACGCCCTGTGACTTGCCGTTGGTGCCCTTGATGTAGGTGCCGAGGGCGCGCACGGGCGTCCAGTCGTTGCCGAGGCCGCCGGCCCATTTGGAGAGCATGGCGTTGTCGTGGATGGCGCCGAAAATACCGGAAAGGTCATCGGGCACGGTGGTCAGGTAGCAGCTGGAAAGCTGCGGGCGCAGTGTGCCGGCGTTGAACAGCGTCGGCGTGGAGGCCATGTAGTCGAAGCTCGACATCAGGTTGTAGAACTCGATGGCACGGCCTTCGCGGTCCTTTTCCTGAATGGCCAGCCCCATGGCGACGCGCATGAAAAACACCTGCGGCAGTTCGAAACGCACGTCATTCGAATGAATGAAATAACGGTCGTAGAGTGTCTGCAGGCCGAGATAAGTGAACTGGAAATCACGATCGGGTTTCAGCGCGGCGCCGAGGCGGGCGAGATCGAAGCTGGCGAGTTCCGGTGACAGCAGCTCAAGCTCGATGCCTTTCTTGATGTAGGCAGTCAGGGCTTTGGGGTAATGCAGGGTCATGTCGCCCTGGGTGGCGATGCTGGCGATGCCGAGGAAGCCGAGGGCTTCGCTGCGCAGGTGATCCATGAGCAGGCGCGCGGTGACGTAGGTGTAATTGGGCTCCTGCTCGATCATGACGCGGGCGCACATCACCATGGTGGTGTTGATGTCGGACTCTTTGACGCCGTCGTACAGGTTCTTCAGCGTTTCCTCGACGATGAGGGCGGCATCCACGCCCTGCAGGTCTTCGCAGGCATTGCTCACGAGTGCTTCGAGGCGGCCGATATTGAGCGGGCGACGCGTGCCGTCGTCGGCGATGACGGTGAGTGTGGTCTGGGCACGCGGCGTGGTTTTCTGCTCGGCATCGCGGGCACGTGAACGTTCGTCGCGGTAGAGCACGTAGGCACGGGCGATCTTTTGCTCACCGGAACGCATCAGGGCCAGTTCGACCTGGTCCTGGATTTCCTCGATATGCACGGTGCCACCGGTGGGCATGCGGCGCTTGAAGGTGCTGCTGACCATGGCGGTGAGCTGGGCCACCGTTTCATGGATGCGCGAGCTGGCGGCGGCGACGCCGCCCTCCACGGCGAGAAAGGCCTTGGTGATGGCAACGGCAATCTTGCCGTCGTCATAAGGCACCACGGTGCCGTTGCGCTTGATCAGGCGCAGCGTGCCTGGCGTGGTGGCGTTTATATCCGAGGCGGGGGCGGGAATCGGGGCTGCAGCGGGGTGGCTGCCCTGGGGGGTGGTTTCCGTATGCATGATGCTTCCCATAAGCAAAGTAAAAGGGACAAGTGAGGGCGCTGGAAAAAAGTCACCGACCTGCGTCACGCCTGGCAGGGGAGTTCGGGAACGAAGGGCCAGACACTATATCTTGGGGTGGCGCATCCGTTGCGAGTGGTGCGTGGCGCACCACAGAACTTCCTGTAAGCCATGCTGTTTTGTGAATAATCCTGTGCTTTCACCCAGTATTTTTATGAGAATTCTGGAGTGCGGGTGAAAGACTTCTGCCAGGCTCTAACGCAACATATGGTGTCGGTGTCTCTGTTGGGCACAACATAAGCGGTTTTTTTGGGGCCTGCAAGTGAAAGTATGCGGTATAAGTCTGTGGATAAGCTGTGGGCCGGGCGTGGACAATTACCGGCAAAAACGGGGCAATGCGGGGGCTGCGGGCCTTGCGGGTGTGAACACTATATATGGTGTTTGGCCCTGGCTGCTTTGAGGCCGGACCAAAGATGATGTGCCGGCGTGTGAACGCCTGACCGTTGTCTTGTAGGGATTTGTTATTTCCACTCGTGATGCGCAGTTACAATTCGTATGATCGCCCCAGTTACATTTCTCGCCAAGCGCCAGTTACATTGTTATCTACTTGATCTGACTAAAGGAATTGACCATGACCCAGACTACCGAAAAGCTGCCGCGGGTGCTTATTGTGGAAGACGACGAGCGTCTGGCCGGCCTGACCCAGGAATACCTGATTCGTAACGGCCTCGAGGTAGGGATTGAGTCTGACGGTGCCAGGGCTATCCGCCGCATCATTGACGAGCAGCCCGATATGGTGGTGCTGGACATCATGCTGCCGGGTGCCGACGGCCTGACCGTCTGCCGTGAAGTGCGTACCCAGGGGTACCAGCATCCCATTCTGATGCTGACCGCCCGTGCCGAAGACATGGATCAGGTGCTGGGTCTGGAGATGGGCGCCGACGACTATGTCGCCAAGCCGGTACAGCCGCGTGTACTGCTGGCACGTATCCGCGCCCTGATGCGCCGCTCGGACAAGGTTGCCGAAGACGTGCCGAGCCGCCTGGACTTTGGCGAACTGGTTATCGACAACGGCGCACGCGCCGTCATTCTCAACGGCGAGACGGTGGAATTCACCAGTGCCGAGTACGACCTGCTCTGGCTGCTGGCTTCCAGTGCCGGCCGCATTCTTTCCCGTGAGGATATTTTCGAGCGTCTGCGCGGCATTGAATACGACGGTCAGGACCGCTCGATTGATGTACGCATTTCCCGTATCCGTCCCAAGATCGGCGATGACCCGGAAAATCCCCGTCGTATCAAGACCGTGCGCAGCAAGGGTTATCTCTTTGTGAAGGAATCCGCCTGAGCGCGCGTAGGTAGTCCTGGAGTCCGGTTGCAATGCCCAGCAGCATATTTGTACGAATTTACGGCGGTATCCTGCTGGTTATTGCGGCGGTGGCGGTGTGTGCCTATTTCTTTATCCAGGCAGTGAATGCCCATCGTGCCGACACCTATCGGGAGAATATGGCGACCGGTATTTTTCGCCTGATTGCCCTGGGTGTTTCTCGCCAGCAGGGTGATGCCCGTACGGCATGGCTCGCCGAAGCAGCGCAGTTGATGGACAGCCCCATTGCCGTGGTTCCCCCCACGCGCGAGCAGTTCAGTGAGGAGGAGCTTGCGCATCTGGCGGATGGGCGCGCGGTGTTCCGTTCTTACGAAGAAAAGAATTTTGCGGATATCTATTCCCGCATTCCCGGTTCGCCCGAGCTTTACATCAAAACCCGTATGGCCAAGGTGTCGGAGCAGCAGGCCAAGGCCATGGCGGTGTTTTTTATCGAAGAGCTGGAGCACTACGCCGGACACGAAGACCAGCGTATTCAGGAGCTGCAGCGTTATTTTCCCTATCCCGTACTGTTGATGCCGCTGTACAAGGCTGGTCTGGACAAGGATCAGCAGGCCCGTATTCGTCGCAATGAAGTGGTGCTGGTGCTGAAAGAAGGGTCGGGTACACGGAATTCATCCCTGCGCATCGTGGCTCCCTTGCCGGCGCAGGAGCGCGTGCTGGTGATGGGGCCGCTGCATATTTTTGACTGGATGCCCATGCAGCTCGTCATCATGGTGGCTCTGGCCGTGTTGTCGATCATCACGGTGGCCGCTTATTTCATTATTCATCCCCTTGAGAGCAAGCTGAAGAAAATGGAGCTGGCTGTGCGTCGCATTCGTGGCGGTGATCTCAGTGCCCGTGCACAGGTACAGGGCTCGGATGAAATCAGCCAGTTGGCTCATGCCTTCAATGGCATGGCGGAACACACGCAGCGTTTGCTGGATTCACAGCGTGAAATGACACGTGCAGTCTCGCATGAGTTGCGCACGCCAGTGGCGCGCTTGCGTTTCGGCATGGAAATGATGGCTGATACGGATGATGCCGAGCAGCGCTTTGATCAGTTGCAATTACTGGATCAGGATGTGGAGCAGCTGAATCAGCTTATCGATGAAATTCTTACCTATGCCAAGCTGGAGCAGGGTACGCCTTCGCTGAAATTCGAAATCATGGATCTGCGTTCGCTCCTGCACAGGGTCGAGAATGAAACGGTGGCTCTCAATACCGGGCATCAGATTCAGGTGGTTGATGAGGGCTCTGATGTCCGTATAGAGGCAGAGCTGCGCTACCTGCATCGTGTCCTGCAGAATCTGGCGGGCAATGCCGTGCGTTATGCGAAGTCACGAGTGCGTCTCTCAGGCGGTGTTCATGGTAATTCGGCCTGGATCCGGGTTGAGGATGACGGGCCCGGCATTCCTGAAAAGGACCGCGAGCGCATCTTTGAGCCCTTCGCGCGTCTTGATGACAGCCGCACCCGTGCATCAGGTGGTTATGGGCTTGGTCTTTCCATTGTTCAGCGCATTGCCTTCTGGCATGGCGGCAGCATGGAGGTGGGGCAGAGTACCGACCTTGGGGGAGCGAGCTTCACTTTTCGCTGGCCGGTGCGACAGGCCCTGCGTAATGCCCGTGTTTTGAAGAAAAATGGGGATAACACGCTGTAACAGGACGCGAACAGCGTCTCAACAGACCCCTTTACTTGCCTTCGGCACCATGAGCCTTGTCAGTCGAGGCATCCCCCGCCAAGACTGGTGGACTCCTCAAATTGGTAGCAAGCGTTGTACCCCTGTTAAGCCCACATGATGTGGGCTTTTTTTTGCGCGTGTTTCCAGTGGGCCGGGTAGGGCTAATGGCGCCGTTGGCGATATCGCCCGTTTCCGTGTGCGATATATCTCACATGGCATGTGAGCAATTGCGTAAATAGTCTGGAAATGGTCACGACAGTTATTGTTAGGTTATTGATTTTGTTTGTTTTTTTGTTTTACTGAAGGTGCGGGCCAGTTTCTCCTGATCAGACCTGCCTTGAGCGAGAGGCTTGTTGGGCTAGTATTCCTCCATCGCAGGAAGCGACAGGAAAAGGATACTTGCCAGGATGGCATGCTAAGGGACGAGAACACGGAGGTATGGAATCATCGGGCAGGGAGCTTGTGATTCTGCGAGGGGCGGTTATCCGCCCCTTTTTATTGCCCGTCTTTTGTGAAGGTAGCGGGAGTCACGAGAGATGGAAAACAAAAAAGGCAGCCATCGGCTGCCTTTTTTATTCGATAAAGCCTTGCTGGCCGGAGCTCAGCGCTCCAGTAAAGCGAGTTTACCGGGTTTGCCATCCCATTCCTTGGCATCGGCAGGCTCAGCACCTTTTTCGGTGATGTTGGGCCAGATTTCAGCCAGATCGGCATTGAGTTTGGTGAATTCCTTCTGGCTGGCCGGGACCTCATCTTCAGAGAAAATGGCGTTCGCGGGGCACTCCGGCTCGCAGAGGGCACAGTCGATGCACTCGTCCGGGTGGATCACGAGAAAGTTCGGGCCTTCGTAAAAGCAGTCCACCGGACAGACTTCAACGCAGTCCTGATACTTGCACTTGATACAGTTTTCGGTGACTACGAACGTCATGCTGACCTACCTGAAATCGAATGGAGCGGGGCACAAAAAGCGGCCGCTAGTCTAACTGCCTGACCTTGTGACTGGCAATCTGGGGGCGGGGCTGCGGTCATCGATAATTCTGCTGAATCACATCAGCTTTTTCAGGGTATATAGAAGATCCAGTGCCTCTCGCGGTGACAGGCTGTCTGGGTTGATGCTGGCCAGTTTTCGCTCGGCAGCACTGGGCCCACTGGCAAACAGATCATTTTGCAGCGGTTTGCTGGACGCCGGCTGGCTGAGCTGGGTTCTGACTTCCTGATTTTCCAGTTGTGCCAGCTTGTCCCGCGCTTGCTGGATGACAGCGGCTGGAATGCCGGCCAGCTGTGCGACCTGCAGGCCGTAGCTTTGACTGGCAGCCCCCTCCTGCACGCTGTGCAGAAAAAGAATGCGTTCGCCATGCTCGGCGGCGGCCAGATGCACATTCACCACGCCATCATCCTGCTCCGGCAGCATGGTGAGCTCGAAATAGTGCGTGGCAAACAATGTGAGAGCACGAATTTCCCGTGCCAGGTAGTCTGCTGCTGCCCATGCCAGAGACAGGCCGTCAAAGGTGCTGGTGCCACGACCCACTTCGTCCATCAATACCAGACTTTCGGGGGTGGCGTTGTGCAGGATGTTGGCGGTTTCGGTCATTTCCACCATGAAGGTGGAGCGGCCGCCGGCCAGATCATCAGAGGAGCCAATGCGCGTAAATATCCGGTCGACAGGCCCGATGCGGGCACTGCTGGCCGGCACGAAGGAGCCCACGTGGGCGAGCAGGACAATCAGCGCAGTCTGGCGCATGAAGGTGGATTTACCGCCCATGTTCGGGCCGGTAATCACCAGCATCCGACGCTCCGGATTCAGGGTGACGGAATTGGGGGTGAACGGTGCATCCAGCACTTTTTCCACGACAGGATGGCGTCCTGCCTCGATATGAATGCCCGGTGTTTCCACCAGTTCGGGGCAGGCCAGATTCAGCGCGCAGGCCCGCTCGGAAAAATTGGCGAGCACATCAAGCTCGGCAAGGTTTTCTCCCGTGATTTGCAGTGCCGTTATTTCGCCCAGCAAACGCTCCAGCAATTCTTCATACAGCGCCTTTTCCCGTGCCAGCGCGCGTGAAGAGGCGGACAGCGCCTTGTCTTCAAAGGCTTTTAATTCCGGTGTGATAAAGCGCTCGGCATTTTTCAGTGTTTGCCTGCGAATAAAATGTGCCGGTGCGTTTTCAGCCTGCGCGCGGCTGAGTTCTATATAATAGCCGCTGACGCGGTTATAGCCGACTTTCAGTGTACTGATGCCGGAAGCATCGCGCTCGCGCTGTTCCAGTTGCAGCAGGTAGTCGCCGGCATTGGCACTGAGCGAGCGCAACTCGTCCAGCTCGGCATCAAAGCCATCGGCAATCACCCCGCCTTCACGCATGACGACTGGCGGTATGTCGATAATGGCGCGCTTCAATAAGTCAGAGAGTTCTGGATATTCGCTGATGCCGCGTGCCAGTTGCTGCAGATGCAGCGTCTGGAAACTGCGCAGGTCCGCCTGCAATTGCGGCAGCAAGGCCAGCGTATCGCGCAGGCGCGACAAATCGCGCGGGCGTGCCGATTTCAGGGCAACACGCCCGAGAATGCGTTCTACATCGCCGACATCGCGCAGGATTTCCCGCAGCGGTTCAAAGCGATAATTCTCTTTCAGTTCCTGCACCACTTCCTGACGGCTCAGCAGCACAGCGCGGTCGCGTAGCGGCTGATGCAGCCAGCGCCGCAGCATGCGGCTGCCCATGGCACTGACCGCATTGTCGAGCACCCAGGCGAGGGTGTGTTCAAACTCGCCGTTCAGGTTCTGCGTGAGCTCCAGATTGCGCCGCGTCGCCGGATCCAGTTGCAGACTGGTTTTGGTTGATTCCACGTGCAGGCCGCGCAAATGCGGAAGTGCGGTGCGCTGCGTCTCCCTCGCATAGGAGAGCAGGGCGCCGGCCGCTGCAATACCCACGGGCAAATCGGCACAGCCAAAGCCCTGCAAATCCTTGATCTGGAATTGCTGGCAAAGGGCGCGCTCAGCCGCCTCGCTATCGAATTCCCATGGCAGGCGTTTGCGCAGGCCGCGCGTCTCCCCCAGCAGGCCGAGCAAGATGCTGTCTTCGGCGATCAGCAGTTCGGCGGGGTTGAAGCGCGCAAGCTCGGCCGCCAGCGCTTCTTCGGTGTTGACTTCCTGCACGCTGAAACGTCCGCTGGACATGTCCATGCTGGCAATGCCCATGGTGTCACCCTGGCGGTGGATTGCACACAGCAGGGTGTCCTGGCGCTCATTCAGAAAGGCTTCATCGCTGACGGTGCCTGGTGTGACGATGCGGGCCACGGCGCGCTCGACAGGACCTTTGCTGGTGGCCGGATCGCCAATCTGCTCACAGATAACGACAGATTCGCCCATGCGGGTGAGCTTGCCGATATAGGACTCAGCGGCATGATAAGGCACACCGGCCATGGCGATGGGTTTGCCACCGGACTTGCCGCGTGCCGTTTGCGTGATGTCGAGCAGGCGTGCGGCCTTGATGGCGTCATCAAAGAACAGCTCGTAAAAATCGCCCATGCGGTAGAACACCAACTGATGCGGGTATTCGGCTTTGATGCGCAAGTATTGCTGCATCATGGGTGTGTGGTCGCTTAGGTCTTCCGTTGATATTGCAGACATTTAAGCGGTTTTCCTTATTATTTCTTCAATAAAAACATAATGTTATGCTTTTATTAGGAATTCGTTGTTGTTCGCCAGCTTCCGCTAGTGTCCATTGCAAATCGTCCAAAAAGTGTAGGTTGTGGTGTAGGTTAGTGTAGGTTTTAGTGTAGGTTTTCAGACGCGGGGAGCCTGATTTATGCTATTTTTCGAAAACCTACACTGATTCCTCTGAAACCCTTACGCCACAAGGCTTTGAGGCATATTGCTTGACACAACAATTTACGCACTTGGGAGCGAGGCATGGAGAATAACAAACTGGCCGGTAAGCCTCTATCTGCAAGAGCCATTGAGACAATGCGCCCCGGGGAAAAGGATCGTGCTGATACGGAGGAAAACACAGGGCTCAGGGTTAGTTGTGGCTCTACTGGTGCTCGTACTTTCTTTTACCGTTACATCAGTCCCGAGACTGAAAAACTGACCCAGATGAAGATTGGGAGCTATCCGGAGATGAGCTTGGCTCAAGCTCGTCTGGAGCTGGTGCGTCTCAAGCTGCTCAGAAAGTCTGGTTTATGCCCCAAGGCTGAGTCCCTCCGGCTGCAGCAGCGTGAGCGTGACAGGGTTGCCTTTGAGCAGCGTCAAAAGGCCGTGGCATCGTTCACTGTTAATGATCTGGTGGATATCTACCTGACCGAGGTCATCGAGGATCGGATGATCACTACCCCCAACTCGGACACCAGAAAACGAGTGGCTGGTGCCCGTAAGCCTAAGGGGCAGGCGGAGACGCGCAGGATTCTCTACGGGGACGCTGTTCGGGTGCTTGGTAAGAAGCCGGCCGCCGAAACTACCCGGAGAGATGTCGTTGATATGGTGAAGGGCATCCTTGATCGAGGGGCGAATGTGCAGGCCGGGTCAGTATTGAGAGAGCTTTCTGCGGCCTATGAATATGCGATTGGCTTGGGACGATTTGATGATGATTTTGCCAATCCGGCGCTTTTGGCAAAGGCTAGCCTGAAGGCTGCAAGAGTCCGTTTGACGTCGGTTAAAGGCAAGCGTGTTCTTTCTGACAAGGAGTTGACGCTGCTTCTGGCCTGGTTGCCTGGCTCGGGCTTCTCAGCCACTCAGAAGAGCATTATTCGTCTAACTTTGTGGACTGGCTGCCGGTCCGGTGAGGTTTGTCTGGCCGAGTGGGTTGACGTGGACCTTGAAAAGTCTACTTGGCATATGCGCGACTCGAAGAATGGGGCAGAGCGTCACGTGCAACTGCCCCGTCAGGCAGTGGCGTTTTTACGTCAGCTCAGGCTGGGCACAGAAACCTATCTGTTTCCCTCAACGAAGACGGGTCAGCCTCTTCAGCAGAAGTCGTTGACTGAAACCAAGTGGCACCTCAAGAACCCAGATAAAGTCAAAAATGGAAGCAGCTACAGACCTCAGCAGCTCTGGCTAGACAGCATTGCAGACTGGTCCCCCCATGACCTGCGGCGCACCGTCCGTACGGGGTTGTCCCGTTTGGGCTGCCGTAGTGAGGTGGCAGAAGCAGTGTTGGGGCACTCCCGAAAGGGTATCGAGGGTACCTATGATCTCCACAACTACGAAGATGAGTGCCGTGAATGGCTCCAGAGGTGGGCGGATCACCTAGACACGCTAATGTGATTGGAGACCTGCGGACTTCGCTTCGCCCAGCCCCACCTCTTCCTCAAATTCGCTCCCTCCACTATGTAGCTACTCCAGCGATTGCTCTTGAGGGCTTTGCCGGCGAGCAGCTTGAGTTTTAGTTCGGTGCTGATGGGGGGGGCTGTATGTCCTCCGGTTGCTCTCTCCTTGAACAAGCACTGGTTCCAGGTAAGGAGGGTTGACTGTCGAGCCCTACTTTTGAGGTCTTCATACGTCAGAGAGCTAAGGTAATTCCATTGTCTTAGACAGCCATTCTGTTCTATCCATCCAGTCAGAACTGACTCAAGCAGTCAAAAATTACTCATATTTATCAAAATAAGACCATATATGGCCATATGTACACTTTTATGGCCATATCTAGAGCATTGATAGGCAAATAAATATTAGATTGATGCACCAATATGGATTGATTATTGTGCATCACTGATATGCTCTAAGCTAAGTTTCATGGGCGTTAATACAGATTTAATAGCGATATAAAATTATTTAATCTCAATAGGGTGAGTTGTTAATGAGAATTTTCGACGATAGCCCATCGAAGAGATGTTCCATGGGAGATGGCAGTGAATAATGAGAAAAAGGCCCAGTCTGGTCGGCTTTACCGTTTGGCTTATGCCGCAAAACTTGTGGGGCATACAAACAAATCCCTTATGGCGCTGATTATGAAAGGGGATCTGGAGGGGTGTGTGGAGGTGCCTAACGCGCTTATGGTGTTGATATCCCAGCCAGAATGGGTCGCTAAAGAGGATCGGCCTCCAGATGTCGTGCTCATGGGTGCGTGGGATAAACCGCCTGTCTTCAGATTGGCCGCCCCGAAGAGCTCGATTCGGTTTCTATGCCTCGATCTTTCTGCAGAGGAAGGCTCGCAAGCTAAATTTGCCAATAAAGTATTCTCCAGCGCTTTCAAATCTTTGGATAAAGAAGATGTTGGCTCTGGAGTAATAGTTGAAAGGGTTGCGCCTCAAGACGTGCTGCCTGGTGAGCACGACTTGAAAGGTAGTCAGTTCTGCTTTGTAGTCTTCCCTGACGGCAAGCCCCCCCTACCACCGGATAGGCCGTATCAGCTAGCTCCCGTGTACCCAATATCAGTAGAAGTAACCCCTGAAGTTCTTTGGGTGACGGGAGACAGTCTCATTGGTCTTTCTTCTGAAGTGTCAGGGGGTAATACCGATGGCTCTAGTGCTTCTCCTAAAGTCTGGGAATCAGCTTCAGCAAAGAAAGGGCTCAGGCCCATAGGCAGGCCATCACGCTTCCTTTCAGTTCTGCAGATGGCAGAAAAGATTGGCCTGTCCAAGTCGAGTATCAACAACATGACTAGAAAATCCCATCCGAACTTCGACCCCTTTTTTCCACAGAAAATCTCTATTGCAGGTCGTATTTTGTATGACGAGGGTGAGATAGAAGAGTGGATGGAACGAAAAAAGAAGGATCGTGGTCTCAGATGAATATGCTCTCGGGTTTTCGGTGCATGGGGGCAGTCCCAGGCCATGGAGACTACTGGCACATGCTTGACGATGCCGGGTCATCGTGGGACTTGGATGGGGGCTGTAATGAAAACCAGTAAAAAAATGATCTCTGGGGTGCAGGATCATGAAATTTATGATGCCCTCGGCACGGACTTCTTCATCAAGTGGGATCAGGAGAAGTGGCCGGTTGCTCCTCCTGAAATGGCGCCTGACTTTGAAAGCTATTGTAGCCTAAGTTTATTGATGGACAGGATAACCTCTGGAAATGGACCAGCCTTCTTTGAAGAGTATCAGGAGCGGCACCGTGACTATCGTGCTACATCCATTGGCATGATGATGCAAAAAATGGGTGACTTCATTTCTTCCAGAAGGCAGTTCGCAAGGCTTAGCGAGAAGCTGCAGCTGTTCTTCGAAGGGGCGGACCACATGGGGTTGTACATAAATCAAGACCTTCGGGTGGATGCGAACTGGCAGCCCCCGGAGTTGAATTATCACCGTTATAACTTGTTGGTAAACTTCCTAAGGGAGCGAAGTCATCAGCCAAGCTTCTTGAAAATGGAAAAGGCCCGAAAAGAACGATCCGATCGGAGAATCAAGGACTCTTTAACTTATATCAGAAAACTTTTTTCTCAGAATCAACGACTTTATGTGATACGAATGGATTTTGGGCACTATGTTGATACTTGGGTAGCGGAGGATGCAGCATCCTTGGCGCTATTACAGGCCGATTTAAGTAAGTTCATTAATAGAATTTCTAAAAGACTCCAACCCTTTCAGTATCTTGTTGGTCATATCTGTAGTCTGGAGTACGGTCCATACAAGGGGCCTTATGGGCATATCCTGTTCTTCTTTGATGAAGGGTTTGCTACAAGGGAGTACATGATAGTAAGTGCAGTTACTCAATGTTGGCGGCAGGTCGTAGCCAAAAATAGTGGCAAAACTGGAGTTTGTATTAATTGTCGTGAAAATGGATCTTCCTTGCGAAAAGAGGGACGGGGGTTGATCTCGCTAAATGATAAGCAGCTCTTTCAAGAATTGGTTCGGGAAATTTGCTATACAGCGAGAATGCCTGAGGCACTTGGCTTGGCGAGCCATAAGGGGAAAAAAACTTACAATCTGGGAAGAGCGGTTGCTCGCTGATTATCTGTTTAGATCCAGTGTTGTCCTCTGGTTATAAATTATGTTTTACGATTTATGGAAATGCTAATCCTTGTTTTAGTGGATTACTCCTGAGTCAGTATCATTTGGTTGAATCTGCATATTCGCTATTCATGGCCTGAGGCCGATACCATCGTCAGATGCCAAGTATTTCGGCGATTGTTCATATAATTTCGGGTGTACTTGGGCCTGAGTGGACTTGTCTGTACATGAGCGGCCTGCAGTAAATCCTCACGGAGTTCCGTTATCGGATGAGTGAATCCGAGGAACTACCCATGCAAATCATGCGATTGAAAGCTGTTATTAACTCAACTGGCCTTGGCCGCTCTTCCATATACAAGTCCATCGCTGAAGGAACCTTTCCAAAATCGGTGTCTTTGGGGGATAGGGCGGTTGGCTGGGTGTCTAGCGAGGTGGAAAACTGGATCAAGAATCGGATTGAGGCGCGGGATAAAAAACAGACGTCGTAACTGTTATGAACAGCGACAGCTCATTCTACAACAACCCTCTCCACTAAACAAAAAAAGGTGATGCCTATGAACAATTCCTCTTTTAGAAAAGCCATGCTTCGTATGCAACTGACGGCAGCCTGTGAAATATTTCCAGGGTCACCCGAATATCGTAAGTATGCCAAGTCCTTCATGCCAATAGATATATCGCTGGGCCATGAGCCAGATACCATTGATGCTATGCGCTGGTGCCCCGGCAAAGAAGACAATGGATTCTTTTTGATTCTAGGCGCTTCCGGTTCAGGCAAGACGGAAGCCCTGAAGTTGATTGGAAATCAGCTGGTTGAACATGCCATTCCTGTGCTGGTGCTGGACTTCCATGGTGATGTCATTTTTCCGGGGCTAAGCTCTGTAATGATGTCTTCAGGTTTTGGCAGCACGGTGGGAGTGAATCCAATGGAGCTGGATTCTCAGCAGGCGCATGATGTCGGACTTTATGATCAGCGAATGGCGCTGGTAGAAATGATAAGCCGGGTCATTCCGGACATTAGTCATAATCAAAAAGTGACGCTGACAGAGGCCATCGCGTGTGCATACCAGCATGCAGGCATCTTTGATGACGATCCACGGACCTGGTGGAATCCCCCTCCCACCTTTGCCACGGTATTGGAGCTTCTGGAAGCGTGGGCTGACGATGAAAATATGAAGAGCCGCCGTCCGACAATCCGGGGGTGCATCGCGGTAGTCAAATCTATTTTCGGTCATCCGATATTCCGGCGTGACTGTAGCTTGTCAGTTGACGAGATATTGTCTGCAGGCGCCCGTGTTGACCTCAGCAAGGTGCCAGATGGGATACGTTATATCGCTGCAGATACCTTGCTCCGGAAAATATTCAGGGCGCTGCTGCTAAAGGGGCCCATTCCCGTAAGCCCTGTCGATGATCTGGAGCGGTTCAGGCTATTCATTATGATCGATGAGGCCAAAATATTGAGCGCAGCAACAGGCCATCCGAACGATTCTCGTTTGATTCTGAATCTTCTGATTACCGAAGGTCGCAAGTTTGGCATTGGCCTGATCATGGCATCCCAGATGAGCGAGCACTTTGGGGCGGAGGTTAAAGCGAGTGTGGCCACTCGGCTGGTGTTGAAGCCCATGGACAGCAATCAGGCCAAGAAGAACGCGCCAGATATGCAGGTCTCGCCGCAGGATCTACTGGATCTGAAGGGGCGCGGGAGTGGCTTCTTCAAGCCCCGAAGTGGCCAAGGGACGCAACGGATTCAGGTGGATAAGTTCACTGATCACAGTAAACCTGCTCCTGAGCCTGATGAATGGGAGCCATACGTTGGCGTAGGCGGGATCTGAATAAGTTAGCCGTTAAGCGCTTCAATTCTTGGCGTAACTAGAATAACCAGCCTGAGTTCTTTGCAGGCGCAGTGAGTGTCCGGTTAACTCTAACCAATGCAGCCACAGGCATGAGAGCCTCAGCCAGGTGCTGAGGCTCTCATGCCTTGCGAGGTGTTGGAGGATGGCATTACAAGATGCCATCCTCCAATGCCCAATCTCAGGCAATTGATTTTGTATTCAATACGCGGAAGTCCCATGTAGGGCGGGCGTTGCGACCGAATTTTACGAGGAAATAATTCGGGTTTTAATATTATCACTAGTGCCAACTAGTATTAATCCATACATAAAACACATTACACAGAGTATGTATTCATTACATTTATCTTGGTTAAGGTAATGTGTTTAAACCCCAAGCACATGATGCTTGATCACACAAGATAACAACTATCACCATCTTCAGTAAGACAACAAGCTGAAATGCATGATTAGTGAAAGCGGTAAGTAGAAAATAACTGGCGATGTGTCTTCTTATGAAATTAACCGTGAGAGACAACCGTTATGAAAAGTTTAGAACCGCAATGGGATTTCACAAGTGACGCCCTTGGGCTGATCAGTATTGAGTTTCTGGTGAATAACATCACGCGTCGTCAAATGGAGCTAATGTCAGCGCCAGGTAGTCGGAGGGATGTGGACTCTCAAGAGCGGGTGTATCGAGACAGGATATTAGGCAATTTGCGTAACCTTCTGGATCTGTATCGGCGTGGATATGTCTACAGCGAGCTGATTGAGGCTTTCTGGGTTGCCTGTCGACACGTAGGGCTGCTGAATGATCATGGAATGACGTGGATGGCCACGAGCTCTCCGCATGCGGCTGTAGATGAGTTAATCCGGATGTTGCCTGGGATAGTGATGAGTGATGAATGCCAGAGACGTGCAGCTGATCGTCGGTATGAGGCTCATGTGAAAAGACAGGGTATAGAGCGTTATACCCAGGCAGTGCTAGATGTTTACTCAAGGCCGCTGGTGGTTAGAGTGGACGTGGGTTTTCGGAAAGACGTACAGCCGTACGTCACGATTGATGCGCTGTATGAGGCAGTTGACCGGTTCAATGCCATGCGAAAGCAGGGGCATCCCCTGTTTGATCACCTCACGGGACATCTGCTTAATCTCGAGCAAGGAGTCGACCGGGGTTTTCACGCGCATCTGGGGCTCATCTACAACGGTTCTGAAATCCTAAGCGACCGCTATCGAGGGGAGATGGTAGGGGAGGCGTGGGCGACCTGTACGGGCGGGATGGGCACGGTGTTCAACTGCAATGCCAACAAGGCAGAGTATGAACGTCGAAACTGCTGTGGATTGGGAGTGGTCGATCGTAACGATGCGGTAAAGCGAGCCCATGTGGTTACAGCGATGCAGTACCTCTCAGAGCCGGATAAGGACGACCAGTACCTTCGTATGAAGCCGGAAGGGCGACGTACTTTCTGGAGAGGGCAGCTTCCAAAAATTGAAGAGCATCGACGTGGTCGACCTCCGATGTCGCATGGCGTGATGCCGGGTGAGGATGAGCAGGAGTTCTAAACGGGTATCCGGGATGGACGCTTTGCACGCAATAAAAAGCCCGCACTAGGCGGGCTCATTTGGTGTCGCTGCGATTTCTGCGTATTCCGGTGAATTCCGCCATCGATTCTGGCCTGAAATCCGCCACTGATTCTTGCGTCAAATCCGCCACCCATTCTGGGGACAAAGCCGCCACCCGCTCTGGTCGTGTCTCCGCCAGCATAAGTAGGCAGAGAGTTTTGTGATCAAGGACAGTGAGTGCTCAAACCTTGAGCAAAAGGGGCTGTGATGACGCTGGGAAAAAGTCAGAAGCTGCAAGAAGAGTCGTTAGGACGTTGATGACTACAATCCATGTCAACCAAGCCTGGAGGCAAGCGCCGTGAATAAAGGCCTAATGCGGCGGAAAGCGACGTGGGCACGCTCCAGTACTACAAGCGGCATAGTCAATAACAGAACCTGCCGGGGAAGGCCCCTCTCATCGAATCATGGCAATGATCGAAAGTTATCTCAGCCGTGCCGGTATCCAGGATGCTCGTGGCAATCTGCTACCAGAGGACAAGCTGACGATTGTGTCCGAATTGCAGGCCGCAGGCGAAGTCGTCGGCATGGTGGAAGATGGCGTTAATGATGCGCCGGCGCTGGCAAAATCCTTTATCGGTTTTGCAATGGGAGCAGCAGGCACCGACACGGCACTGGAAACGGCTGATGTGGCACTGATGAAAGATGATCTGCGCAAACTGCCAGCCTTCATCGCCCTGAGCCGTCGGGCATCGCGGGTGCTGTGGCAAAACATCACCGTGGCGTTGGCAATCAAGCTTGTTTTTTTTGCCCTGGCATTGGCGGGAGCGGCCACACTCTGGATGGCTGTCTTTGCTGACATGGGCGCCAGTCTGATTGTTGTATTCAACGGCCTGCGCTTGTTGCGTGGGGGAGAGGGCCAAGCTCAAAAGGGAGGGTGATGCTGTTTGGGCTTCAAACGTTGGTTTTTAGCAAAGGAAAAAACCTGCCTCAATGAGGCGATCTTATATTGCACAGAAAAGCAGGGATCAACTTCGAGCAGTTAAGATCGAAGTATCTCGTTCTAAAAATTCCTGAGGTAATGCGGCTAAAGCGGTATTGAAATCGACTCCACTCCCTTCAAGCCGCTACCAAAACGGGCAATAGACTCCCGATGCTGGCGTAGTTCGCTGTATGGCAGAAACTTGAGACTCAGCTCCCGAACTCGTGAAAATGCGGGCCTAGAAAACTGCCCTTGCACATCTGCTGCACGATTGTCTGGTGCCACCAAGAAATAGGTACTGCTAAGGTGCTCGGGAGCACTCAAGGCTAGATCCAACATGCGCACGATGCCTGAATAGATGCTGGTGCTGTGCTCCACCTCAAAGGCAGCAGCCACTTTTCCGGATGGCTCCAGCCACAGCACATCAATCAGTCGGATCATGTCGATGGCCGTGGATGTTTCCAAGTTACCAGGGAGCTGCGTCATGCATCCATCGCAGAGCCTGCCATTTGCATAAGAGCGATTGCGGTCATTACTGGCAATCCATACCGAGAATCCCAGCGCCTTGCCTAAGTCACGCAGCCAGCCTTGAATTTCCGTATGCGTGTAATCTGACTCCCGCGCAGCTTGCAATGCCTTGGCGGATTGAGTGCTTTCTTCACGCACCGCGGCAAGGTCAACATCAAACCGCAGCCTGGCCGCCTCAGAGTGATCATGAGGCGGGGTGGGATAACGACCGCTGCCAACATCAAACAAAAATCCCGCTAAGGCGCCAAAGTCATTCGAGAGCGTTTGCTGATGACGAGTCATCAACTCTTGCATGCCACGACGCATAGCCAAGTAATCAGCCCAACGTCCCAGTTTGACCTTGCTGCCGGTGATGGCGTTGTAACCGTTGACAATGGCGGTGTTGAACGGTGGAACCCTCGTGGGGTGAAGGAAATATAGTAAGTTGGCGGCAGCGGGCCCAAGTCCCTTTATCTGGTGACGATCCAGCGCGTGAATGGCTTCAATCAGTGCCTGATCACTGTTACAGCACAAGCAGGTGTTCAGGAAGTGTCCGAAGGCACGCTGGTTCTCCGGGTTTTCATAGATGTCCGGAATGCGTAACTTGGGTTTCCACAAAAAGGCATGGTCTGCCCCCCTGAAAATCTGGCGCTGCTCTGCAATGGAGTGCACCACCGTCTCCAGAGAGGACCCCCGATACAGATTGCCAAAAGTGCCTGACTCGATCTCGGCAATCACGGCCTGCAGGCCACGGCGGATGGATCGGAAGTTCTTGAGGCGCTCTTCCCATAGGAACCAAGTCTGATAGGTTCCGCTGGGGTCTGTGCGCCAGCGATTGAGCAAGACATTGATCAAAAGGGTATTCGTATTATCCACTGGCGGCGTTGTCCCTATTCATGGTTGTCATCGGCAGGAATACCTGCCCTGCCCAGATGCTGTAAATGGTGCATCTGGGCAGGGCTTGACCATTTAGCAGCCGACTTAGTGGTAGACCGATGAAGAGGCCTTATTCATGGGGGCCGCCAAGCGGGTTGGGGTGGGCTCCAACTGTACGTGCCGAAGGCGCAAGGCATTGAGCACTACCGAAACCGAGCTCAGGGACATGGCCAGCGCCGCAATCATGGGCGACAACAATATGCCAAATGCGGGGTACAGAACCCCCGCCGCAATAGGCACTCCCAGTCCGTTATAGGCAAAGGAAAACAACAGGTTTTGCCGCATATTAGCCACGGTCAGTTGCGACAGCTCACGAGCCCGAACGATACCGCGCAAATCCCCTTTGACCAGCGTGACCTGTGCGCTATTGATAGCTACGTCTGTTCCCGTTCCCATCGCGATTCCGACATCGGCCAGAGCCAAGGCTGGGGCATCGTTGATGCCGTCACCGGCCATGGCAACTGTGCGTCCTTGGGCTTTCAGGCGCGCCACCAGATCCGCCTTGTCCTTGGGTGTGACCTCGCCGTGAATCTCATCAATCTTGAGGCGTAGGCCTACGTACTTGGCACTGGTCGCTCCGTCACCAGTCGCCATCACAATGCGAATCCCCGCATCATGCAAGGCCTGAATCGCCTCTGGTGTAGAGGCTTTGATGGAATCGGAGACCGTGATCAAGCCCTCTATCCGGCCAGCTATCGCTACGTACATCACACTGGTGCCCGTCAGGCGTAGCACTTCTGCCTCATTCGACGTAGCTGCCGTATCAATGCCTAGCCGCTCCATCAGAACCGTGTTGCCAATCGCAATCGCTTTGCCATCCACCACACCTTGCACGCCAATACCAGAGCCTGACTCAAAGGCTTCGGGTACCGAAAGCTCCAGCTTTCGCTCTTTCGCAGCGGCCACGATGGCCGCAGCCAATGGATGCTCACTACCCTGATCCAGACTGGCTGCCAATCGCAGCACTTCGTGATCAGCCAGTGCCCCGACACTACGCACGCTATCAAAAGTCGGCTTGCCCTGTGTAAGGGTGCCGGTCTTGTCGATCACCACCGTATCGATTTTGCGCAGCAGTTCGATGGCCTCGGCATCCCGGAACAGTATGCCGGCCTTTGCGGCACGGCCAGTGGCGGCCATCACGGACATCGGTGTAGCCAATCCCAGAGCGCAGGGGCAGGCAATAATGAGGACCGCCACAGCATTGAGGATGGCATAGGCACCACGTGACTCCGGCCCGAAAGTCCACCAGACAATAAACGTAGCCACAGCTACGCCCAAGACGGCCAGGACAAAAACGGCAGCCACGCGGTCCGCAATGCGCTGCATAGGTGCACGTGAGCGCTGCGCCTGCGACACCATCTGAACAATCTGCGCCAGCATGGTTTGTGATCCGACTTTTTCCGCCTGAATGACGAGGCTGCCGCCACCGTTGATGGTGGCGCCAACCACCTTGTCTCCCGCTTTTTTTGAGACAGGAACAGGCTCACCCGTCAGCATGGATTCATCCAGGTGTGAGATCCCTTCCAGAACAATCCCATCGACAGGAACCTTTTCCCCAGGGCGCACCCGCAAGCGATCTCCGATGTGCACATGCGTCAGCGGAACATCCTCCTCCTCGCCATCATCACGCAAGCGACGTGCTGTTTTAGCCTGTAGGCCCAGCAAGGATTTGATGGCAGCCGATGTTTGTGAGCGCGCGCGGAGCTCCAGTATCTGGCCGAGTAACGTCAGTGACACAATCACCACCGCCGCTTCGAAATAAACGCCGACTCGTCCGTGTGCCATGAACGAGGCCGGAAACAAGTCCGGCGCCACGGTTGCCACAATGCTGTAGCCGAATGCGGCTGCCACACCGGTTGCGATCAATGTCCACATGTTCGGACTGCGATGCCGTACTGATTGAATGCCGCGTACAAAGAAGGGGGCCGCGGCCCAAAGCACGACCGGTAATGATAAAAGGAGCTCTGTCCAGCTACGTTGCGTGGCAGAAAGAACGGGCAGGTAATGCCCCACCATGGCGAGGGCCGTGACGACCACAGTCAGCGGCAGCGTCCACCAGAAACGGCGGCTGAAATCTTTCAGTTCGGGATTCTCCCCTTCGTCCAGAGAGGGCATGACGGGCTCTAGTGCCATCCCGCATTTAGGGCAGATGCCCGGTCCGTTTTTACTGATATCAGGATGCATGGGACAGGTATATTCCGTGCCTTCCGCAGCCTCCTCCGGCGGTGCTGCGGCTGAGAGCGGTATGGGGCGGAGATATCGCAACGGTTCATTCCGGAACTTGTCGTGACAACTGGCGCTGCAGAAAAAATAGGTCGCGCCTTCATGCACTTGCTGATGAGGTGATGCTGGCGTCACGGCCATGCCACAGACCGGATCTTTGAGGTCGGTCTCGGCGGCCGGGGCATGATGCTCATGCCCGTCATGACCCTGTGAATGCTGCATTGCGAATCCCTCCAACCATGTTTCCGTTTTCTCGCCCTCAAAAAAATGGCGGGCATAAAGCCCGCCACAATCACAGGGCACGTCAAGGAGCCTTTTTGAGTTCCGTGATGATCAAGGCACCGTCCTTCCGCTCTACCACGAACTGCACAGCATCACCGGCTTTCACGCCATTCAGCATGGCCGGATCTTTGGTCTTGAATATCATGGTCATGCCCGGCATGCCCAGATTCTTGATGTCACCGTGCTTGATTGTGAGCTTGCCTTGGGCTGCATCCACCTTCTTGATCTCACCCGAGGTGTACTTGTCATCGGCGGTCATGCTCTTCATGGACTGGTCAGCCACGACGACGGGAACAACAGCGGAAGCAGTCTGGGTCCCGGTGACAGTGACGCTGCCCTGCATACCGGCATCCCAATGGCCCGGAATCAGGCAGGCATAGAGGAACTTACCCGGCTTGGTGAACTGCCAAATGACTTCACCTGTTTTACCCGGGGCCACGCGCGCGGAGTTGGCATCGGCATGTTCCATCTCCGGATTCTGCTTCATTAACTCGGCATGCTCGCTAATTTCAGCCTTGGTGCCGAGCACGAACTCATGCGGAATCTTGCCGTTGTTCTTGATACGCAGACGTACCGTTTCACCTAGTTTGACGTTCAAGCTGTCCGGGGTGAAGCGCATCATGTCGCTCATGCTGATATCAATCGTGCGTGTCACTTCTTTGGTCATACCCTGGCGACCAAATGCTGATTCCTCTGCCTCGATTGGATGATCCACTTTCATATTAGTGTCTATCGGACTGTGCGTATGATTTCCGCTAGCCCAAACAGTGGGCACTACAGTGATGCTAGACAATGCGGCAAGCAGGCCGAGGGTGCTCAGCTTGAATTTTTTCATCGTTGCTCTCCTGGTAAAGGTTCCGTTAACCGAAGATGGTTCGGAGTTTCAGTGGCCTTCATGGCCGGTGGGTTTGCGTACTTTCAGGTCATTGCTGCTGGTTGGTGTGGCGGGGGCACGATTGGTGTTGGGTTCTTCACCTTCGTAGAGCCAGGCCACCGTACCGGGCGGGTTGTCGAACCAACCCGGATCGGTGTAATCACCACGCTTTTGCTGATCACGAACTTTGAGGATGGTGAACATGCCGCCCATTTCGACGGGCCCGAAGGGACCTTGTCCGGTCATCATAGGCAGGGTGTTATCGGGCAGTGGCATGGCCTCACCCATTTCACTCATATCGGCCATACCCTTCTCGCCCATGGGCATGTATTCCGGTACCAGCTTGCGAACCTTGGCCGCGATATCTTTTTGCGGCACACCAATCAAATTGGGCGTCTGATGCCCCATGGCATTCATGGTGTGATGTGACTTGTGGCAGTGCAGCGCCCAGTCACCCGCCACGGCGGTAAATTCCACCGCCCGCATCTGGCCTACCGCGACATCTGTAGTGACTTCAGGCCAGCGTGCTGTTTTTGGCACCCATCCCCCATCTGTGCACGTCACCTCAAAATCATGGCCATGCAAATGGATGGGGTGATTGGTCATGGTCAGATTGCCGACACGCACGCGTACCTTTTCACCCGTGCGTGCCACCATGGGATCAATGCCGGGGAAAACACGACTGTTGAATGTCCACAAATTGAAATCCGTCATTTCCGAGGTGCGTGGCGTATAGCTGCCCGGATCAATGTCATAGGCGCTGAGCAGGAAAACATAATCACGATCCACACGCATGGAATTGAGGTTCTTGGGATGGACCACGATGAATCCCATCATGCCCATGGCCATCTGCACCATTTCATCGGCATGAGGGTGGTACATGAAGGTGCCGGATTTCTTCATCGTGAATTCATAGACAAAGGTTTGTCCGGTCTTGATCTGCGGCTGATTCAAACCGCCAACGCCATCCATGCCCGATGGCAGCAAAATGCCGTGCCAGTGAATCGTGGTGTGTTCGGGAAGCTTGTTGGTGACAAAAACACGAATGCGGTCGCCTTCAACGCACTCAATGGTGGGTCCTGGGCTCTGTCCGTTGTAACCCCACATATGCGCCACCATGCCGGGGGCAAATTCGCGCACCACGGGCTCCGCCACCAGGTGGAATTCTTTCACCCCGTTTTTCATGCGGTAGGGCAGCGTCCACCCGTTCAGCGTCACGACAGGGTTATACGCAGGCCCGCCTTGAGGGACGAGAGGCCCCTCTGTGCCCGGCTTGTCCTGTATTTTTGCCTCCGGAATGCCGGCGGCCTGTACGCGTGACACCAAGCCAGCACTGAGAATGGCGGCGCCTGCGCCTCGGAGGAAATCACGTCGACTATTCATGGGCCTTTCACTCATTGGCTGATGGCAGCGTTGCCGGTGCCGGTTTTCATCATGGCAGCGTTATCGCCACCCCCAGAGCCCTGCAACACGCTGGCAAGATCTGCATCAGCGGCCCAGAAATCCTGCAGTGCCGATAAGTAGGCATCGGTGCTGGTGATCTGCTCGCGAGACTGTGCGAGCAATTCAAACGTGCTGATCAACATGCCGTTGTAGCGCAGTAGGACTTCATCGGAGATTTGCTTCTGCAGGGGAACGACTTCGTCGCGGTAGTGCTTCGCCAGATCGTAGGTAGTGCGATAGCGCGCGTAAGACTCGCGCGCCTCACTGCGAGCGCCGATAGCCGTCTCGGCTACTTCAGCCAGTGCACGCCGGTAAATGGCCTCGGCCTGGGCAACACGTGTACTGCCAAAATCAAAAATCGGCAGCTCAAGGCTGATATCGAAGCCGGTTTGCTTGGGCGCTTCTTTGTAGGTGTTGTACTGATAACCTACGTCCAGAACGTTGACGAAGCGCGTGACCTTGCTGAGCTTGAGTGCGCGCGCCGTGTTCTCTGCATTGCGCTTGGCCATTTGCACATCCATGCGCTGGTCCATGGCCTGCTGTTCAACATTCCCCAGCGCACGCGGAGAAGCCGGCAGCTCCGGCAAGGTATCCGGCAATTTGAGCGTGGAGGCGTCAGCTAGCCCCAGAAGACGAATCAATTGCTCGCGACTGGCCAGCGCTTCTGCGTCTGCCCGTGCCCGCTGCGCAGTGGCTTCGGCATAAAAAGCCTGCTCACGAGCAGCATCAAGACGACTGATATTGCCCGCCTGAGCCAGGCCGCGAGCGAGTTCACGACCTGCCTCTGCGGCATCCTGCACATCCGCGGCATAACGAGCCAGTTGTGCACTAGCAATCGCGGTGAAATAGGCGCGCCGGGTATCGCGTGCGAGCATCAGAATGCTGCGCGTGGCATCCAGCTTGGCACTTTCAAAGCGCTGTTTTTCCACAGGACCACGAGCCGGCAGGGTCAACAAGCCGATCAGGTCAAAGCTGATGGCCCGATCAATTTCACGCTCCCCTCCCTGAGACAAGCGAGCCAGAGAAATGCCGGGATTGCGCAATCGGGTGGCGGCCACGACCTCTGCCTCGGTCAGACGCAGGTCGGCAAAGGTTCGCTGCAGGCCGGGATTGCTGATCAGCGCCAAGGCAACGGCTTCATTGACGGTCAAGGGTTGGGCCAGCAAGGCCTCCTGGAATTTCTGGCGGCTCTCGGTGGTAAAGAGGCCAGAGTCATCCATGGGCTGCCCCAGAATCTTGCTGGCATTGGCGCGAACCTCGCCCTCACTGCCGTCTCGGGAGAGGCTGGCACAGGCTCCGAGGCTACCTACCAGCGTGGCGATGATGACGGCACGGACGAGAGGACGGAGAGACATCTTCATTTCCGGTCTCCATGCATCATATGGCCGGCCGGTGTTGCGGAGGGAGCCGCCTCGGGGCTGGCCGGCGCGGCCGGCATGTCACTCATGGAGTGGCTGGTTTCCCCGGAGGGCTCGGTGACTAAGGCATGGGTCTCCTGCCAGTCACGGACAGCTGGTTCCGTCCAGCCTTGGTAAGTGCTGAAGGGACTGACGTAACTGGCAGGAGTCGATGGTGATGCGGGCTCGACCGCCAGAGTGGCGACGGGCATCAGCAAGGGGATAACGACGAGAAGAAAGCGCATCACAGGCTCCATCGGGGATTTCCGATGGGGCGATCATGCGGCGCGGCGCCGGACGCCAGCCTGACGCGAAAATTACATTCCTGTCAGCTTCACTTAATCTTTGGAAAAGCCGGTATCGTGGCCGGCATAGATCCCGACATGAGGCAGCCGTCCCGTGAAAATCCTGCTGGTGGAAGACGAGACCAAGACCGGGGAGTACCTGAAACAGGGTCTGACCGAGGCGGGGTACACCACCGACTGGGTCAAAGACGGCTTGGCCGGTCACCACCAAGCCCTTTCGGATGACTACGACCTGGTCATCCTGGACGTCATGCTGCCCGAGATCAGCGGCTGGCAGGTGTTGGCAGCCATTCGCCGTGCCGGGAAGTCCATGCCTGTGTTGTTCCTGACCGCCCGCGACCAAGTCGAAGACCGAGTCAAGGGGCTGGAGTTGGGCGCCGATGATTACCTGGTCAAGCCGTTTGCCTTTGCTGAATTGCTGGCCCGCGTCCGCACCCTGTTACGACGTGGCCGCAACCGCGAGCCGGAACTGATTCAAGTAGCAGACCTCGAACTGGACGTCCGGCGGCGCCGGGCTCTTCGCGGCGGCAAACGTATTGATCTCACCGCCAAGGAGTTTGCCCTGCTGGAGCTGTTGATGCGGCGCCAGGGCGAGGTGCTCCCGCGCTCCCTTATTGCCTCTCAAGTGTGGGACATGAATTTCGACAGCGATACCAATGTGGTAGAAGTCGCCATAAAGCGCCTGCGAGCCAAAGTCGATACCGGCTTTGATACCAAGCTCATTAATACCGTGCGAGGCATGGGCTATATTCTGGAAGCACCAAGCAATGAAGCACCTGTCTCGTAAATCCATCACGGTACGCACCAGCCTTCTGTTCACGCTGCTGGCAGCTATCGTTTTCGTCGTCATGGGCTTGGTAATTCGCGCTTCCGTGAATCATCACTTCAGTGAGCAGGATCGTAGCGCCCTTGAAGGCAAGCTCGAGCTGATCCGGCATATCTTGTTGACGACGACCACACCTGATGATGACGTCCGAATTCGTCGGCAATTGGGTGATGCCATGGTGGGGCATCATGATCTTTCCGTGCGAGTACAAAGCATGGCGGGCGAAGATGTTTTTTCCTCCGGCCATACCCCGATTCCTGATCGTGTTTTGCAAGACGCACGCCCGCTGGTGCCTAAGGGAGCCTTACCTCTTCTGGCCTGGATGGATGGGGGTGTGGCTTATCGTGCCTTGTCCGTGCGTATTTCTGCTGCTGATACCCCGCAGCAAGACTGGGTAATTAGTATTGCCATTGATACACGCCATCATGCGGAGTTTCTGACAGCCTTTGAGCATGAGCTTTTGCTGATCGGGGCCGGAGGATTATTCCTGATGGCCAGCCTCGGGTGGCTGGCAACCCGTCGGGGTTTGCGTCCGGTACAAAGTATGGCGCGGGTGGCCGAGGGGATTTCCGCACAGCGTCTTCAAGAGCGCCTACCAACAGACGATGTGCCTGTTGAGCTCCAGCCGCTAGCACGTGCTTTCAACGAAATGCTGGATCGCTTGGGCGACTCTTTGAGTCGTCTCTCGGAGTTTTCCTCGGATCTCGCCCATGAGCTACGCACCCCAGTCAACAATTTGATGACCCAGACGCAAGTCTCACTGGCCAAGCCACGAACGGCCGATGAGTATCGTGAAGTGATGTATTCCAACTTGGAAGAGTTCGAACGCCTGGCGCGCATGATTGCCGATATGCTTTTTCTGGCCAAAGCGGACAACGGCTTGATTATTCCACATCGTGAGTCAGTGAATTTGCGGTGTGAAGTAGAGGCTGTAATCGAGTTTTATGAGGCGCTCGCCTCTGAAAAGTCTGTGTCACTGAAATTGCAGGGAGAGGCGGTCACCATGGGCGACCCCTTGATGCTACGGCGGGCCATCAGCAATCTGGTGTCAAATGCCGTTCGCCACAGTCAGCCAAACACTACAGTGAATGTCAGACTGGTCTCTGATCCGCAAGCCATTGGGCTGACCGTGGAAAATACCGGGGATATCATTGCGCCTGAGCAGCTGGGACGCGTTTTTGATCGCTTCTACCGCGCCGATGCCTCTCGGCAACGCAGTGACGAAGGGGCCGGACTTGGTCTTGCCATCACACGCTCCATCATCAGGGCGCACCGAGGAGAGGTGACCGTTTCCTCCGGAGAGGCAAGAACCAGCTTCCATATCCACCTCCCGGGGTCACAAGAAGCCTCTGTCCGCCCTGCAGAACAGAACTGAGTATACTGATGCCATGACCCGCACCCACCACCGCCACGTTGCTCTGTTCCTGAGTCTGCTTATGACCGCCTTTCTGGCGTGTCAGGGCATGGCGCAGGCGGCTCTTGTGGGCACGGCCATGCCTGCGGGTCAGCATCAGCCGGCCAATATGACCATGAGCTGTCATGAAGCCAAACCGGCAGATATGGCCAAGAGCTCGCCTGAGTGCCCCTCCGGCTGCCAGCATCTGGACAAAGCTACGGGCTCCGCGTCAGCCTCATTGGCAGCGCTGGATCACGTTGTCCCCATCATCGCCTTCATGCTGCCTTTGTCCGCAGCGGATGTTGGGGCCATTCGGCTGACCTCTCTTGCGTTTATTCCCCCCGACCCAGATCCCCCCGCCACACTCCGCTTTCACCGCTTCCGCGAATAGCTATCTCCTGAGCCAGCTCACGGCTGGTCAACGCACGTAATTCCATCGGCGTAATGGCTGATGTCGTTTTGATTTTCATCAATCAATGTGTGAGTCAGGAGTTTCATCATGAGCACTCGCCCGCCATCTGCCGTGCTGGGAGCGGCACTGCTATTGGCATTGTCCACGGCGCATGCCGCTGAAGGACTGAGCTTTGCAGCGGCTTTACAAGCCGCCGAGGCGACAGCGCCACAACTTCAGGCACGACGCGCGACCGTAACAGGCGCCGAAGATGCAGCATCATCCGCCGATGCATTGCCAGACCCCAAGATATTCATCGGCATCGACAACCTGCCGATCGATGGTGCGGATCGTTTCAGCACGACCCACGACTTCATGACCATGCAAAAAATTGGGGTCATGCAGGACTTTCCTGGCGCGGGCAAACGCCAGGCACGGGCCGAGGGTGCACAGGCCCAAGTCAGTCTGGCTCAGGCACAACTCCAACTGGCGCGCATTAATGTGCGTATCGAAACAGCCACGGCCTGGCTCAATCGTTACTACCTGAGTCGGCAGCAGGGATTGTTCTCCGAATTTGATCAGGACAATCGTTTGTTGGGGGCGGTCGTGAAGGCGCAGCTTGCTACTGGCCGTGGCATGGCGACAGACGCGCTCTTGCCTCGCCAGGAAAGCATTGCACTGAATAACCGGCGCGATGAGTTACAGCGAGACATTGCCAAGGCCAATGCAGTGTTACAGCGCTGGTTGGGTGACGACGCGCAACGGGATTTGACGGGTGAGCCCCCACGGTTTGTAGTCGATGCAGCAACCCTGCGTCAGCACATAGCACACCATCCTGAACTGCTGTTACTTCAGCCCCTATCGGCACAGGCCAGTGCAGAGCTGCATGAGGCTGAAGCCTCACGTCGGCCGGGCTGGGGCATAGAGCTCGCTTATCAGGATCGCGGCTCCGCCTACAGCAATATGATGTCCTTCCAGGTATCAATGGATCTGCCTCTCTTCGCCGGTACCCGACAAAATCCCGTCATTCGCTCCAAACAACAGGCACTTCTCGGCATTGAAGCCGAACGTGAATCCATGACTCGCGAGCATCGTGCCATCCTGGAAGCAGAGGTGGCGGATTACGCCGCACTCACGCAGCAACTTGATCGGCAGCGACATGAGGCCCTTTCCTTGGCTCAAGACAGGGTTGACCTGCAAATGGCGGCCTATCGCAGTGGTCGTGCTGATCTGACGCAGGTTTTGCAGGCACGTCGCGAACTCCGCGATATCCGCCTCCAGGCCATTGCACTCGAAAACCAACAACAGGTGCTGGCCGCTCGCCTGCACTTCCTGTTTGAAAATACTGAGGAGACCGCGCCATGAATCGGCAACATCTGAGCATGGGACTGCTGTTGATTGTCGTGGCCGGCATGAGTGGAGGAGCAGGCTACTGGATAGCTCATCGCCAGCCCGTGATGTCCACCACCGGCATGACGACCAGTACGGAGCGCAAGATCATGTACTGGTATGACCCGATGAAACCTGATCAGCATTTTGACAAGCCCGGCAAGTCCCCGTTTATGGATATGGAACTCGTGCCGCGTTATGCCGACGAGTCCGGCAATGCTGCAGGGGAGGCAGGTGGCGTCACGATCGACAGTGCATTGACCCAAAACCTGGGCGTGCGTTTAGCAAAAGTCGAGAGCGGCACATTAAGCCAGCCGCTAGCAGCGCCGGCCAGTGTGGTCTTTAACGAACGCGATGTGGCGGTGGTGCAAACGCGGACCACTGGTTTTGTCGAGCGCGTTTACGCGCGCGCGCCGGGCGATGTGGTTGCACAAGGCGCACCCCTGCTTGATTTGTTGGTGCCCGAATGGGCTGGGGCTCAAGCAGAGTTTCTAGCTATTGCCCGCAGTGGCGATGCCGATCTTGTCCGTGCCGCGCGCGAACGGCTGCGTCTGCTGGGAATGCCAGAGACAACTATTCAGCGCATTGAGAAAAGTGGCGAGGCACAAACGCTTTTCACCGTGACCGCTCCTATCGCAGGCGTTATTCAATCGCTGGATATTCGCCAGGGCATGACGGTCAGCAGTGGCATGACCATCGCTCGCCTTAACGGTTTGTCTACCGTGTGGATGGAGGCCGCCGTACCGGAAGCGGAAGGCAGCTTAGTCACACCAGGTGAATCCGTGGCAGCGCAGTTGGCGGCTTATCCAGGCAAAACCTTTGTGGGGCATGTCATTGCCGTGTTGCCCGAAGTGAACATTCAGACGCGGACGGTGCGCGTGCGCATGGAGTTTCCCAATCGCGGTCAGCAGTTAAGGCCTGGCATGTTTGCACAAGTAAAACTGGACGGCGGCAAGCAAGCGGAAACCCTGCTGATTCCCACCGAGGCCCTGATCAGTACCGGCAAACGTAACATCGTCATCGTGGCTGAAGACAAAGGGAGCTTCCGCCCGGTTGAAGTCGCGCCCGGCGCACAGGCTGAAGGAAAAACTGCGATTTTGGCGGGCCTGAAAGCCGGTGAAAACGTGGTGGTCTCGGGCCAGTTCCTGATTGATTCCGAAGCCAGCCTCAAAGGCGTGCTGGCACAAATGAAGACGGCAACGGAATCGCCGGCTGACGCGATGATCAAGGCACGCGGCATTATTGAAGCCATCAGTGCTCAGGAAATGACGCTTTCGCACGACGCCATCCCCGCGCTGGAGTGGCCCGCCATGACCATGTCCTTTGCTCTCGACAAGGCGACTTCCACGCAGGGCCTGAAAAAAGGCCAGCGCGTCGAGTTCGCGCTGGAAAAGCGCGGGGATGATCTGGTGATTGTCCGCCTCCGCACCATGGAGGGCATGTGATGATTGCTCGCCTGATTCACTGGTCTATTGCCAATCGTTTTCTCGTTATTCTGGCCACGGTCTTTGTCACGGCCTGGGGCATCTGGTCGGTCAAGATGACGCCCGTCGATGCCTTGCCGGATCTCTCCGATGTGCAGGTCATCATTCGCACCAGCTATCCCGGACAGGCACCACAAATTGTCGAGAACCAGGTCACCTATCCACTCAGCACCACCATGTTGTCGGTGCCCGGTGCGAAGACCGTGCGCGCTTATTCCTTCTTCGGTGATTCCTTTGTGTATGTCCTGTTTGAGGACGGCACCGATCCCTACTGGGCGCGCTCACGGGTGCTGGAATATCTGAACCAGGTGCAGGGGCGTTTGCCGGCGACGGTGAAAACTGCACTCGGCCCGGATGCCACCGGAGTTGGTTGGGTCTATGAGTACGCGCTGGTTGATCGCACGGGGCAACATGATCTGTCGCAGCTGCGCACGCTGCAGGACTGGTTTTTAAAATTCGAGTTGAAGGCACTTCCAAATGTCGCTGAGGTGGCAACCGTCGGCGGCATGGTCAAGCAATATCAGGTGGTGATCGATCCCGCAAAACTGGTCAGCTACGGCATCCCGCAAGGAAAAGTGATTGAGGCCATCCGGCGTGCCAATCAGGAGAACGGCGGCTCGGTGCTGGAAATGGCCGAAGCCGAATACATGGTACGCAGCAGTGGCTACCTGAAATCTCTGGAAGATTTCAGAATCATTCCCTTGGGTCTCGCCGCCGGCGGCATTCCAGTGCGACTGGGCGATGTGGCCACGATACAGCTTGGGCCGGACATGCGTCGTGGCATTTCTGAACTGAATGGTGAAGGCGAGGCCGTCGGCGGCGTGGTGATCTTGCGCTCCGGTAAAAATGCACAGGCAACCATCACCGCCGTCAAAGCCAGGCTGAATGAACTTAAGGCGAGCCTGCCTGCCGGTGTGGAGATCGTGCCTACATATGACCGTTCAGCATTGATAGATCGTGCGGTGGAAAATCTGACACACAAGCTGCTGGAAGAGTTTCTGGTGGTGGCGCTGGTCTGCGTTGTTTTTCTCGGGCATCTGCGTTCTGCGCTGGTCGCCATCATCTCACTGCCGCTTGGCGTGCTCACCGCCTTTATCGTCATGCAGCATCAGGGCATCAATGCCAACATCATGTCACTCGGGGGCATCGCCATTGCCATTGGTGCCATGGTCGATGCGGCCGTCGTCATGATCGAGAACGCACATAAACGCATCGAGGCCTGGCAGCACGAGCATCCCGGCCAAACCCTGCAAGGCGAGGCGCATTGGCGCGTCATTGCCGACGCCGCCGCCGAGGTTGGCCCCGCACTTTTCTTCAGTCTGCTCATCATCACGCTGTCATTTATTCCCGTATTTACTTTGCAGGCACAGGAAGGCCGTCTGTTCGGCCCGCTCGCCTTTACCAAAACCTATGCAATGGCCGCTGCCGCCGGCCTGTCCATCACACTGGTTCCCGTGCTGATGGGCTTCTGGATTCGCGGTCGAATTCCGGAGGAGCAGCGCAATCCCCTCAACCGCTTTTTGATCGCCATCTACCAGCCATTGCTGGACAAAGTGCTGGCACGCCCCAAGGCCACGCTGCTGGTGGCGTTGTTGATTTCAGCAACGGTGGTCTTTCCCCTGTCACGTATGGGAGGGGAATTCATGCCGGCGCTGGATGAAGGAGATTTGCTCTATATGCCCTCGGCATTACCAGGACTGTCCGCCGCCAAAGCTTCGCAGCTCTTGCAGCAGACCGACCGCATGATACGCACGGTGCCGGAGGTAAAATCGGTCTTTGGCAAGGCCGGGCGTGCGGATACCGCTACCGATCCCGCACCACTGGAAATGTTCGAGACCACTATCCAGTTCAAGCCACGTGATCAGTGGCGGCCGGGCATGACGCCGGACAAATTGGTCGAAGAATTGGATAAAGCCGTCAAAGTACCGGGACTCAGCAATATCTGGGTGCCGCCCATTCGCAACCGCATCGACATGTTGGCAACCGGTATCAAAAGCCCTATTGGCGTCAAAATTTCAGGCAGTAATCTTGCAGAGATCGACCGCATTGCACAAGACGTGGAACGCGTGGCGAAAACCGTTCCGGGTGTCAGTTCCGCTCTGGCGGAGAGGCTCACCGGTGGGCGTTATGTGGATGTGGATATCAATCGCGCTACAGCTTCTCGTTATGGCCTCAATATCGCCGATGTTCAGTCGATAGTGACTTCGGCCATTGGTGGAGAAAACATTGGCGAGACGGTCGAAGGATTGGCCCGTTATCCCATCAATGTGCGTTACCCGCGAGAGCTGCGCGATTCACTGGAGAATCTCCGGCAACTGCCAATACTCACCGACATGGGACAGCAGATCACCCTCGGCACCGTGGCGAGCATCCAGATCAGTGATGGACCGCCCATGCTAAAAAGTGAAAATGGTCGGCCCTCGGGCTGGGTTTACGTGGATGTGCGTGGCCGAGATCTCGCGTCCGTCGTGAAGGATCTGCAGGCGGCGGTGACAAAAGACGTGAAACTTGGTGCTGGCATGAGCTTGAGTTATTCCGGCCAGTTCGAATTCCTGGAGCGTGCCAATGCCCGACTAAAAATCGTGGTGCCGGCGACTCTGATCATCATCTTTATTCTGCTCTACCTGATCTTCCGCCGAGCCGATGAGGCGCTGTTAATTATGGCAACGCTGCCGTTCGCACTCACGGGCGGCATCTGGTTCATTTACCTGTTGGGCTACAATCTCTCGGTGGCCACCGGCATCGGCTTTATTGCCCTTGCGGGGGTCTCTGCCGAGTTCGGCGTCATCATGTTGCTCTACTTGAAGCAGGCAATTCATGAACGAGAGCATGCGGGGCTCATATTGACCGCAGGCGTGCTGGACGACTCGCTGCGAGAAGGGGCTGTGCTACGGGTACGCCCCAAGGCCATGACGGTGGCCGTCATCTTGGCCGGATTGCTGCCCATTTTACTGGGCAGTGGTACAGGATCAGAGGTGATGAGTCGAATTGCAGCACCCATGGTGGGCGGAATGATCACAGCTCCATTGTTATCGCTCTTTCTGATCCCGGCAGCCTATCAACTGATGCGGCTTAAGTGGTCAGGAAATGAGTCCGCCGGTCATCCCGATTCTAATGGTCAGGCTGCTGCTTGAGCGCGCTGATCAACCATGGTGAGCGCAAGTGGTCAGGCACAGTAAGAATATGCAAAAGACGAAAGAGGAGAGGAGCGGGACCGAAAATTTTGATCAATATCGAAAAGTAAGTTCGAGCCGCCTTACTTCCAATCCACACGCCTCCAGACCCGATACATGAGCCGCGCATCGTCCAACGCATGATGAGCACGGAATTGCCGAAATCGCTTCTCTTTCTGAAGCGCTACTTCATCGATGAAGTAGCGAACGGGTTGGCTAGCCAAATTGCAGGGCCAATCCCTTTCTTCCGGGAAAATGAAACTGATCCATGGCCAGTCCCACTCTGGAGAGTCCGTCAGAATTTCTACACTATCTGCCAGAGACTCTAGCCACTCCTTCAAGCAAGACCGCAGCTCCAGCAGCGACATGGTTCTTACGCTGCCAAGATGGGGAATAACCTCCCGATGAACGAAGTCGCTGCAATCGTCCAGAGACCAGCCCTCATGTAGTTCGCCGTAGAACTCGCGCCCATCCTGGGTAACGAAGCCAACGGAGATCAGTTTTGCGCGGGTTGATAACTGCGTGAATTCACTATCAAAGAAAACGTGCATGAGGGGGACTCACTTCCTGAGGGCACTGTATCAAGTTGATACATTCCACTCATAACTCATGGCAGTACGAATGAGTCTCGCCAATATACAAGAAAGCCATATCTGTGCTAGCGCATCAGCTGTGTCCTTTAACCTGCGCTAGCGCCGAGGCATCCATCCTCTGGTTGTCGGCATTACAACACCCTGAACAAGACCGACCTTGCGCAGTAACTCCCATGGCGCGATGAAGCTCCCATGGATTATCCATAATCCGCCCACCCAAATTGAGGCCATGACAATCTGCCCGATCATTTGCTTCCAGGCAGGCGCAACTGAAAAGGCAATTTGCAGCACCAGTACCAGTGAAAGAATGCTCAAGGCATGGATCTGTCCCCAGCCAATGAGTGGCGGCAGACGATCCTTGGTAAAGGAAACGCTTTCCCGGTCAATTTTCAATTGGCCACCATCACGCAGCCTGCGAATCTCCCTGTCGGAAAGGTCGTATTCATCCTGCAATTCCAATAGGGCTGCCCGGGCCAAGCGCGGTGCATCGAAATGGAACCGATGTCGGAACACATCCGGTTTTGTCAGTGTCAGCTCACGCACAGTGTCCGGAGGCAGAAGGGCAAGCGCAACCGCAAGGGAACTGGTGGTGATGTTGATTTCATTGTAATCCCCCGCGGCTATTCGCTGCTCTTGGCCAAAATTGATCTGAAAGCTATCGGCATCATGCAGTAACGACATTTTTTGCTCCATGCGAAAAAAGGGGGCGAGAGAGGGTAGCTATTGCTTGCGTCGGGCTTTTCCAGAAATACGCTGAGACAGTCCGACATTGACTTGCACAGAGCGACCCGCCGCACGCGACAGCAAGGCAATGCCATCTGTCGCCATCGTCATTTCGAAGTGTGACATCGCAGCCGCCAGAACATTGCGGCGCTGATCAAGAGCGTCTGCATGCCAGAGATGTCCGTTATAAAGCTCAAGGGAAAAATCCATATCCTGCGGCGTCGGCTGCAACTGACTTACAAAAGCCCCCGCTGCGGCATCCGTATTGCTCAGCTCAAGATTATTGTCTGCCAGGAGATGCAACACTTCTTGCGCGGCAGGATGACGCTCTATCAGGGCAGCGCGAGCGATCATGACAAAAAGCTGGATGGTTTTGAGCCACTGAAGATCAATACGACTGGCGCCGTCCGGCGCGCCGGCTCCCGTTAATAGCCAGTCCACTGACACGCCGAATACGGTTTTGATACTGAGCAAAAAATCCATCCCCGGCCGTTTCAAGCCGCGCATCATGTCACTCATAAAGCCGGGGGAAATACCGAGCCGCCGCGCAAATTCCGTCTGGTTCACGCCAGCACGGAGCATCACCTGCAGCAGGCGGCCTCGAAAATCCTCCTCATTGAAGAGGGCGGTTGGGGATTGCGCTTGATTGTCCATTCCGGGAGAACGTATATTTCGCCTTAAGAGATATAAATGTCGCCTTAGAGATACTTTACTCTCTAAGGCTTCTCCTGTCACGAGGCAAGTCCTATGGACGGTATTGAAATCACCTACCACCTGCGGCGTGCCGGCAAAACACAGACCCAGATTGCCCGCGAACTGGGGGTGGCCAGTGGCGTGGTCAATAATGTCATTCACAACCGGGTGACCGCCTACGGCGTGGCTGCGCATATTGCTCAGCTACTGGGCTACGAGGTTCAAGCCCTCTGGCCGGATCGCTATACCTTCAAGCCCAGAGCCACGGGCTCAAGCCGGCGACTGGCCGAGGCCTCCAGCTCAGGAGAGCTGCCATGACATAGCCCTTTTTTATTACAGGGCGTGAAAATGCAAAAGGCCCGGAGCGGTAACTCTGGGCCTTTTGGCAGAACAGCGTGAAACAGGGGTTTCATCCGCATTCTGTGATTTTCCCGGCCGACCTGTCAAGGAGGCCTCCCTGTTTACCCCTTCATCACATCCGGGCTTGCGCATGGCGCGGTATGCGCCTGCGAGCCCGGTCGTCATCGAAACCATGGTGGCGCTGCACTGACCTCTGTCAGATCGCCGCCTGCATGGATGTCATGGACATGGCTAACAGGAGAATCGGGATGCGCGAAATCAGGCGAGTCCTTCGGCTGGTCTACGACCAGAAAATGAGTCACCGATCCGTATCAAAAAGCATCGGCCTATCACGAGATGCCGTGGCAGATTACTGCACTCGCGCTGCGTCAGCTGGGCTTTCATGGCCATTACCAGATGGACTGGAAGATGCTGATCTGGAAGAGCAATTATTTCCCGTCAAGATCAAGCAAAAGGTTAAGAAACGGCGGCAAGTTGATTGGGCTCAGATTCATCAGGAGCTCAAGCGTAAAGGTGCAACCCTGCGTGTACTGCACGAGGAGTATCTCGGCGATCATCCAGACGGACTGAGCTACAGTCAGTTCTGTCATTGGTATCGCGAGTTTGCTGGCGGCCTCAAACGCTATATGCGGCAAACACCGGTGGCTGGCGAGCGGGTGCAGGTTGATTACGCCGGCCCCACCATGCCGGTAACAACCATAGCCACCGGCGAGATACGGTATGCCCAGATCTTTGTGGCCGTGCTGGGATGCTCTAACTATGCCTACGCGGAGGCCCATTGGTCGCAAGGGCTGCCCAACTGGATTGCAGCGCATGTTCGCCTTTTTGAGTTTCTGGGCGGAGTTCCCGAGGCAGTCGTTTGCGACAATCTGAAATCAGGCGTCACCAAGGCCAGTCGTACAGAGCCCGTTATCAACAGAACCTATCAGGGCATGGCGGATCATTACGACACCATGATCGTGCCGGCACGGCCCCGGCGCCCGAAAGACAAACCAAAAGTGGAAAATTCGGTGCTCATCATTGAGCGCTGGATTCTCTTTCGCCTGAGAAATCGATTATTCACCAGCCTGCACGAATTGAACGAAGCCATCGCCGTACTGTTAATCGACCTGAATAACCGGCCCTTCCAGAAACTGCCTGGCTCACGTCAAAGCACTTTTGAGTCGCTGGATAAGCCTGCGCTTCGCCCGCTGCCTGACCGTCCCTATGAGTACGCCGAATTCCACCGAGCCCGTGTCGGCATGGACTATCACATTACTCTGGATGGATGTCCCTATAGTGTGCCTGCTGCGCTTTGCCGAAAGGAGGTTGATGTACGAGTAACGACAAGCACGATTGAAATCCTCTATGGCGGCCGACGCGTTGCCAGTCATGCAAAAGGCCTGGACGGGAAAGCCGTTACCAATCCGGACCATATGACGTCAGAGCATCGTCACTATGCCAGCTGGAATGAAAGCAACCAGCTCGTATGGGCACGAGAAATGGGCGAACACATTCATACTCTATTGAAAGAGTTGCTTGAGGTGTTGTTTTGCACTTAAAACTGACCCAGGGTTTGCATCTAAAATTGACCCACCCTTTTGCGACTCAGTATACCTAGGCGCCTGTGGATAAGTCGCCCGTTTCCGCCCCTGCCTCGGGTTCTGCCTTCTCCTCCTTCCGCTTCGCCGACCGCCCCTTCCGGGCCGTCACGCTCTCCTTGAACCGCCAGGACTCGTTGCCCGTTTCTACGATATGGCAGTGATGCGTTAGCCGGTCCAGCAGCGCCGTCGTCAGCTTGGCATCGCCAAAGACCGTGCCCCATTCCCCGAAGTTCAGATTACTGGTGATGATGACGCTGGTGCACTCGTACAGCTTCGAGAGCAGGTGGAACAGCAGCGCCCCGCCGCTCTGGCTGAACGGCAGATAGCCCAGCTCATCCAGGATCACCAGATCCACGTGCATCAGCCGATAGGCCAGCTGCCCCTGCTTGCCATTGGCCTTTTCCAGCTCCAGGGCATTGACCAGCTCGATGGTGGACAGGAAGCGCACCCGGCGACCATGACGCTGCACCGCCTCGATGCCGATGGCAGTGGCCAGGTGGGTCTTGCCGCTGCCGGGGCCGCCGATGAACACCACGTTCTGGGCGGTGGCCATGAATGCGCCGCCATGCAGTTTCTGGATCAGGGCCTGGTCCACCCGGGACTGCGTAAAGTCGAAGCCAGCCAGGTCGCGGTGCACCGGGAAGCGGGCCTGGCGCATCTGGTGCGCCAGGGACTTCACGGCCCGCTCCGCGGTCTCGGCCGCCAGCAGCTCGGCCATCAGGCGCTCCGGCTCGATATCGCTGTGGTGCATCTTGGCCACCATCTCCGGCCAGCACTGCGCCATGCCATACAGCTTCAGCGCCTTGAACTGGGTCATCAGCTCATTCGACATGGGTCACCTCCGCGGCATCGCTCAGCGCATCGTAGCGCTGCACGTTGGGCAGCGACTCCACGCACAGGGCCAGTGGCGTCTCCGCCACCGGCAGCGCGCCCGGCGACTTCAGTCGCGCCAGGATATTCAGGATGTGCTCGCCACTGGGGCGCCCCGCGCTCAGCGCCAGTTCCACCGCCACCTGCACCGTCTCCACGCCATGCTCGGGGATAACCGCCAGCACCTGCGCCATGAGACGGTCGCCACCCTCGCGCTTGAGAAGGTACTGCTGCAGTTGCAGGAAGGGCGCCGGCATGCCGGCGAAGGGCGCACCGTTGCGCAAGGCGCCCGGTTTGCGCTGGATGAGCGGAATGTAGTGCTGCCAGTCGTAAAACATCTGGTAGCGCTCGAAGCTGCGTACATGCCGCGCCACCTCGCGATTGTCCGCCACCAGCACCAGGGTATCGGGGTAGATGCGCAGGGTCAGCAGGTGATGGGCATGCTCCACCGGCACGCTGTAGTGGTTGCGCTGGAAGTGGATCAGGGCGGTGCTGGAGACACGCACGGTGCGCGCCACATAGCCATCGAAGGGACGCGGGCAGGGCATCAGTTGCGCGCGCTCGTCGTCCAGCGCCGCCGCCACCATCAGCTCCGGACAGTCCGGGTGGGGCATGACCGTCCAGGCCGCCTGGCACTCGCCCAGCAACCAGGCGTTGATCTCCGCCAGGCTGCCCCAGCGCCGATGCTGCAGCTCCTGGCCGAGTTGCCGGCGCCGGTCCTGCACGTTCTTTTCGACAATGCCTTTTTCCCAGCCGGCGGCCCGGTTGCAGAAGTCAGCCTCGAACAGGTAATGACTGCACATGGCCTGGAAGCGCGCATTGACGTTGCGCAGCTTGCCGGCGCCGACCTTGTCCACGGCCGTCTTCATATTGTCGTAAATGCCGCGCCGGGCAATGCCGCCAAAGGCGGCAAAGCCCCGCGCATGGGCATCGAACAGCATCTCGTGGCTTTGCTGCAGATAGGCCACCAGCAGGAAGGCCCGGCTGAAGGCGAGCTTGATATGCGCCACCTCCAGCCGCTTGCGCTGGCCGCCGATCGAGGCGTACTCGCAACTCCAGTCGAACTGGAAGGCCTCGCCCGGCTGGAAGCGCATCGGCACGTAGGCCTGGCGCTTCGGGGCCTCGTTCTCGGCCTGCCGGCACTGCTTGATAAAGGCCACGACCCGGTCGTAACTGCCGCTATAGCCCTGGGCCTGCAGGGTCAGGAACATGACGCGGATGGTGCGCCGGTCCCGCCGGGGGCGGTGGCTATCGGTCTTGAGCCAGCTGAGCAGCTGCTCCTTGTAGGGGTCCAGCACGCTGGGGGTGGTGCGTTGGGGGTACTGCGGCTCGGTCTCGTCCGGCCGCCGCAGCCACTCGCGCACGGTATTGCGGGACAGACCGGTCAACCGCGCGATCTCGCGCAGCGGCAGATGGTCCCGGTAATGCATCCGCCTGATTTTGGCTAACATGCCCACGGTGATCACTCCAATTTCCCCTGCTCAAAAAATGAACAGGGAGGACTGTTACGTGGGTCAGTTTTCGATGCAAATCAGGCCCTGAAGTGGGTCAATTTTGGATGCAATACAACACTAGGTGCTTTATGTGTCATTTTCAGCAGGCGACTGCACGAAATAAAATATCAGAAGTCGGCCGCACGATCTTTCTCTGATGCTGCGGACGCATCAGAAAAAAGTAGAAAATAAAGCACGCTAAGCCGTAGCTTGCTCATATGTTTGACTGTTCGGCACTTACAACATGGCAATTGCAATCTGACAACCCAAGTAGGATGCCGCACGCCTCCACCGGGCGAGAGCCAGAACATTTCTCGCGCAAATCGACTAGATGCTGTCTTAACTGCAACAACGCTTCCACACGTACTTCCACTTGCTGAATATGGGTGTCCAGTAGCACATTGACCTCGCCACAATCCTGCGTCGGGTTGTCTCTCAGTCCTAACAATGCCCGAATCTCGTTCAATGTCATATCGAGCGAACGGCAATGACGGATGAACTGCAAACGCTCGATGTGTACATCGCCGTACAACCGGAAGTTGCCACCGCTTCGCGCTGGCTTCGGCAGTAGTCCTTCCGTCTCGTAGTAGCGGATGGTCACGACCTCGCACCCAGAGCGCTTGGCGAGGTCGCCAATTCTGATTTCCATGCATTAAGCTCCATTTATCACTTGACTCTATAGCTACTATAGAGATTTTAATGGAGGCTGAATAGACGAGTTGAAGGAGTTATCCATGAGCGAATGCGCTTCAAAGGGGGGGGGCTGCACGACTGCGTCGGTCATTCAACCCACGACACAGGCCCCGCCGACAACCGAATCGGCTCAAGCGGTGTACCGCATCGAGAACATGGATTGCCCCACGGAAGAGGCGTTGATCCGAAGTAAGCTGGCCGGGCTGGCGGGCGTGGCTGCTCTTGAATTCAACCTGATGCAGCGTACTTTGGTCGTTCGGCACGAACTGCCTTCGCTGTCTCCCGTTGAGCAGGCGCTAACCGCCATCGGCATGAACGCTGTGCGCGTGGATCAGGCATTGACCGGGCAAACGACCAAGCTGTCCATTGCCAAGATGGATTGCCCGACCGAAGAGGCGTTGATCCGCAACAAGCTCGGCACCGTGGCCGGGGTTGCCGGTCTCGATTTCAACCTCCTGCAGCGCACGCTGTCAGTACGCCATGCGGACCAGGTTCTGCCCGACGTGCTCGCGGCATTGCAAGCGCTTGGATTCGAGGCGCAGGTGATGGATACGGCAGAGGCCACATCGCCAACCGCTTCCCCTGTGATCACACCGACCAACTGGTGGCCGCTGGGCATCTCCCTGGTCACTGCATTGGCAGCAGAGGCGGCTTACTGGCTCCATGGCGGCAATCATTGGTCGGTCGTCGTTTTGGCGCTCGTCGCAGTCTTCACGGGCGGCCTCTCCACCTACAAAAAGGGGTGGCTCGCGCTCAAGAACCGTAACCTCAACATGAACGCCCTGATGTCGATTGCCGTCACGGGGGCCATGTTGATCGGTCACTGGCCCGAAGCGGCGATGGTGATGGTGCTCTTCGCGCTGGCCGAGGTGATTGAAGCTAAGTCGCTGGATCGTGCACGCAACGCCATCCGTGGCCTGCTCGACCTGACCCCGGAACAGGCCACGGTACAACAGGCTGACGGCACATGGCGCGAGGTGAGTGCAAAGCAAATCGCCATTGGCAGCCGCGTCCGGGTCAAGCCGGGGGAGCGAATCGCGCTTGAGGGAGAGGTGCTGGAAGGCCGATCTACAGTCAACCAAGCCCCGATCACCGGCGAAAGCCTCCCGATCGAGAAAGCCCCAGGTGATACGGTGTTCGCAGGCACGATCAATGAATCTGGTTCATTCGAATACCGCGTCACCGCAATGGCCAGCAACTCTACACTGGCCCGCATCATTCACGCGGTAGAGGCCGCGCAAGGCAGCCGCGCGCCGACCCAGCGTTTTGTCGATCAGTTCGCCCGCTGGTACACACCCGCTGTATTCGGCGTTGCCATCGCGATTGCCTTGTTGCCACCGCTGTTCATGGGTGCGGAATGGCTCGATTGGATTTACCGTGCCCTGGTTCTGCTGGTTGTCGCCTGCCCGTGCGCTTTGGTGATCTCCACGCCGGTCAGCATCGTCAGCGGCCTAGCCGCTGCTGCCCGTCAAGGCATTCTCATCAAGGGCGGTGTCTATCTGGAAGAAGGCCGCAAGCTACGCTGGCTGGCTCTGGACAAGACCGGCACGATCACGCACGGCAAGCCTGCACAGACCGATTTTGTCATATGGGGCAATGCACTCGCCTCGGACAGCCGCAGCATCGCTGCCAGTCTGGCGGCCCGCTCCGACCATCCTGTATCCAAAGCGGTGGCACAGGCCGCGCAGACTGATGCGGTTGCCCTATTCGACGTAGCCGAGTTCAGCGCGCTGCCCGGTCGAGGTGTGCAAGGCCAAATCAACGGTGAGGTCTACCATCTGGGCAACCACCGGATGCTCGAAGAGCTGGGGCAGTGCACACCAGAGCTGGAACAACGTATTGCCGCGCTGGAAATTAAAGGCAAGACGGTGGTGATGTTGGTGGGCGCAAAAGGGGTACATGCCTTATTCGCCGTAGCGGACACCATCAAGGACAGCAGCAGGAAGGCCATTGCCGAGCTGCATGCACTGGGCATCAACACCATGATGCTGACCGGCGACAACCCCCATACGGCACAGGCCATTGCCGCACAAGCCGGAATCGACCGTGCGCAAGGCAACCTGCTCCCAGACGACAAACTGCGCGAAGTGGAGCAACTGGCCAGAAGCGGCAAGGTTGGCATGGTTGGGGACGGCATCAACGATGCCCCGGCCTTGGCGCGGGCGGACATCGGCTTTGCCATGGGAGCGGCTGGCACAGATACCGCAATCGAGACCGCAGACGTGGCCCTGATGGACGACAACCTGCGCAAGATACCGACCTTCGTGCGCCTGTCGCGTGCGACGGCGCAGGTGTTGATGCAAAACATTGTGCTGGCCCTGGGCATCAAGGCAGTATTTCTGGTGCTCACCTTCACGGGTCACGCGACCATGTGGATGGCCGTGTTCGCGGACATGGGGGCCAGCTTGCTCGTCGTTGGCAATGGCTTGAGGCTGTTGCGCCGATGAGCTGGAAATTCTTTCTCTATGACTGGGGTGGCCTGAACATCGCGTTGTTTCAAGCCATCAACACGGGTACGCCCGCCGCGCTGGGGCCGCTGGCGTGGTTCTTCAGCCTCGTGGGAAGTTACTGGACAGCGCCGCTGATGATGCTGGGCCTGTGGTGGTGGTCGAAGTCGGCCGCCGACCCGGCGCGTGGCGCGGCCGTTCTGCAGCGCCTTATTGGTTTTAGCGTGGCCTTCTTGCTGGCTTTACTGGCCGCCACCGTCTTGAAGCTATGGCTCGACTTTCCGCGCCCGCCCGCCGCACTTGGCGACCTGGTGCGCGTCATCGGGGACATCGAGCTTCACTACAGCCTGCCCAGCGGGCATGCCACCTATGCCGCGCTGGTGGTCGGCGCGCTCTGGCCGTTGATGGGCCGCCGTGGCCGCATCGGTTTGGCGCTCTATGCGATATTGGTCGGTTGGTCACGCATCGCAGCCGGAATGCACTTTCCAGCCGATGTGCTGGCGGGGTGGGCGCTGGGATGGAGCTGCATGGCACTCGCCGGGCGGCTGATGCCGCTGGCCGCCTCTGTGTGGCAATCGGCCCGTCGCACATCGGCTTGGGTCTGGTTCACCGTGGCCGCCAGTGCTGTCTCGACCGATCAGCTCACGAAGTTCGCCATCACCCGCACGTTTGCCTGCGGTGAGCAAGTCGAAATCACTCCGTTTTTCAACCTCGTTCATGTCCTGAATCCGGGTGCGGCATTCAGCTTTTTGGCGAACGCTGGCGGCTGGCAACGTTACTTCTTCATTGCGCTGGGTTTGGTCGTTTCTGTTTGGCTGGGGCGCATGCTACAGCAGCGAATCCACCGTCTCGAAGCGTTGGGCTACAGCCTGATCCTAGGTGGCGCACTCGGCAATGTCGCAGATCGTGCGATACGTGGACAAGTCGTGGATTTCCTCGACTTCCATTGGCGGCTCGCGCACTGGCCCGCCTTCAACCTCGCCGATGTGGCGATCACATCGGGCGCTGCTTTGCTCATCATGCAGATGTTGACCCAAGGCAAGGCGGCAGACATAATTGAGAATTATAATCATTTGCAATAATACGACCAGAGAACTCCCATGACTTGCCGAGCAACCTATCGCTGGCTGATGACTTTGCTGTTGGCGACTTGTGCGTTGATTGGCGGGCCAAGCTATGCAGCCGACACCACCGAACTTAAAGCCAAACAGATTTGGCAGCTTCTGGACTACGTGGCCGTCGATTACGGCGGCGCGGTCGCTAATGGCGTCGTTCTGAAAGCGTCGGAGTACGCTGAAATGCAGGAATTTTCAGCGACAGCCGAGCGTCAACTGGGAGAACTTCCTGATCAGACCGATAAGGGCATCTTATTGCAACAAGCGACCGCGTTGCGTGCTGCGGTAGCTGCCAAGGCCGATCCGGCCAGCGTGGCGAAACTGGCGCATGCGCTGTCCAGTGCCGTGCAAAAGGCGTACCCGTTCCCGGTCGCGCCGACTGCCATGCCGGACTTGGTAAAGGGAGGACAGTTGTTTCAGGCGCAGTGTGCGGCCTGTCACGGTCAGCAAGGGCGCGGTGATGGCCCTCTGGCGGCATCCCTGACCCCCAAGCCGACTGCGTTGGCCGATCACATTCGGGCACGTGAGCGCAGCTTATTCGCGCTGCACCAGATCATCAGCAACGGTGTCCAAGGCACCGCCATGCAGAGCTTTGGCGCGTTGTCGGACGAAGACCGATGGGCATTGGCGTTCTTTGTTGGCACGCTGCCCTATGCGCAAAGCGACAAGGACGAAGGGGTCAAGCTCTGGCAAGCCAACGCGCAAGTTCGCCAGACGGTCGCCAGTCTGGATGTGCTGACGCAAACATCGGAGCATGTCTTGGCGGACAGGTTGGATGAGCCATCCGCCAAAGCCCTGACCGCCTATTTGCGCACCAATCCGAGCGCGCTGAACATCAACAGTCCGAAGGGCACCGGAATTGCCAAAGCTAAACTCAGTGAGAGTGTGACGGCATTGCTGGCTGGCGACCGTGCAGGCGCGACCAAGCTGGCCTTGTCTGCTTACCTCGACGGCTTCGAGCCAGTCGAACCGGCGCTGGCCACCCGCAATCGGCCGCTTTTCGAGAAGATCGAATCTGCGATGGTATCCTATCGCGCCTTGGTTGCCAAAGGCACACCCACTGACGTTCAGGCGGCCCAGCAGCGTTTGCAGGGACTGCTGGATGAAGCGGACAAGGTACTTGCTCCCTCCGAAGACGATGCCGGGGCGGCCTTCATCGGTGCGTTGACCATCTTGCTGCGCGAAGGTTTGGAAGCCCTGCTCGTGGTGGTGGCCATGCTCGCATTTCTCAAGAAGGCCGAACGGCAGGATGTGGTGGCCTACGTGCATGCTGGCTGGGTGGTCGCGCTGGCGGCGGGCGGCATCACATGGGTGGTGGCGACCTACTTGGTTGGCGTCAGCGGCGCAAGCCGCGAATTGACGGAAGGGTTCTCGTCACTTTTTGCCGCCGTGGTCCTGCTCGGCGTGGGCATGTGGATGCATCAGAAGAGCGTTGCCGGTCGCTGGCAGGCCTACCTCAAGGAGAAGTTGTCCTCGGCGCTCAACAAGCGCACGGCTTGGTTCCTGTTCTCGCTGGCCTTCGTCGCCGTGTACCGCGAGGTGTTCGAGACCGTGCTGTTCTTTGCCGCACTCTGGACAGAGGGGAATGGCTGGCCCTTGCTGGCAGGCTTGGGCACCGGCATGGGAATGCTAGCCTTGCTTGCAGTCGTGCTACTGCGCACCAGTGCGCGCCTGCCTATCGGCCAATTTTTCGCTGCCAGTTCACTGTTGGTAGCCGTGCTTGCCGTGGTCTTGGCAGGCAAGGGTATTGCGGGACTACAAGAGGCTGGACTGTTGCATACCAGTCCGGTTGGGATTCCGCGCATTGACCTGCTGGGCATCTATCCCTCGTGGCAAACACTCTCAGCGCAGTTCGCCGTATTATTCATCGTTGTGGTGGCCTTTACGATCAATTTGCGGTCATCGCGTCAAATGTCAGTACAACAAAGCTGATTCGACGGCGCGAGTAGGTGAAGTGATGCTGCGATGGGCGCCGTCATCCTCGAATCCGTGCTGACCATGTCGTGATGCCGAGTTCTTGGCACAGGTCGCCGACCTTGGTACCATCGCCAGGCGCATCTTGGCGGCCGTAAACGACATTTCCGGTCCACTGCGCCCCGGAGGCCATTCCGAGCCGCGAAAGCTCTGTATAAATACCCGCCCTGCCGTGAGAAGCGCTCTCATGGCGGGCAGCGCTAGTACACTCTGCCCGCCATCAACGGAGATTTGCCCCTTTGTTTTCCCTGAGCCAAAAGCAGCGCCGCCGCTGGACACTACCGCTGGTAGTCGTCTTTCTGCTGCATTGGGGCTTTGGCATTGGCGCGGCCTCCGCCAGCTTTACCTGCCTGGAAGCGAACGGGCAGATGACGCTCGAACTGGCCGACAAGCCCTGCCCGGAGGCAGGCCAGACCGACCCTCACCTCAAAGCCTGCGTAGACCTGCCCAACGATGATGGGCATCAGGATCACGAACCCAGCCCCAATCCTTTTGCCAAGCTCCCGGAGGCCAGCGCCCTCTTCCTGGTGACGGCTTTTCCCCGGCTGCCGCTGCCGACGGCCGCCCCCGAGGCTTTCCGGCCTATTCTCGCGCCCCCTGCGACCCATCATCCCGCCGTCCTGCGAGCCACCACCGTTCTGCACATTTGATGCTCTCCCGCTGACTGCCGAATGACAGGCCACCGGCCTGTGCCTTTGTCTTGCGTGGAGAGGATGTATGTTCCGTTTTTCCCATCGTGTTTTATCCGCAGCCGTGCTGGCTGCTTTGTCGGCTGGACCGGTTCGAGCCGATAGCACTGCCCCATTGAATGATTCGCCACACCGGTCGGCTCCGCCTGTCGCAGCGTCGACGGTTGCCGCGCCTGCAAGCGCCGAGAGCGATGCCAGCGCGGCGGCGTCCCTGCGACGCTATATCGACGCCGTCCTGGAAGCCCATCCGGACATGAAAGCGGCCGACGCCAATATCGTGGCCGCCCAGGCACGTGCCGAGAGCCTGGATCGCCCCCTCTACAATCCCGAACTTGTCCTGGATGGTCAGCAGGCGCAAAGCGACAGCTATTCCGCCGGGCTGAACCAGACCATCGACATCTCCGGCAAACGCCGGGCACGGCGCCTGAGCGGGCAAAAGCAGCTGGAGCAGGCCCTGGCCGAACGTGAGGCGCTGCGCCAGCAACTGGCCAGCGACCTCGTGGCCGCGCTGGCCGACTACTACGGCAAACAGGCCGCCATGGGGCTGACGCAGCAGCGCCTCGACGTACTGAGCCGTTTCTCCACCATCATCGAGCGCCAGTACCAGGCCGGCGATATCGGCCTCTTGGACCGCAACCTGGGCAGTCTGGCACTGGCCGAAGCCGTCGCCCTCTCGGGTCGGGCCGAACTGGAGCAGTTACAGGCCCGTCGCGCCCTGGACGCGGTGACGCGCAACCCCCTGCGGGAGCCGCCCAGCCTGCCGGTGGCGCCGCCATCGCCCGCCATGTTGCCAGCCAACTTTGACGGCCTGGCCCAGGCCTTGCCGCCCGTACGCGTCGCGGTGGCGCGAGCCGAGGCCGCCCAGGCCGAAGTGGACGTCGCCCGCAGCAACAGCCATGCAGACCCTACCGTTGGGATTCGCGGCGGGCGGGAGAGCAGCGCCGGTGAATCCGCCACGGGCCTGATCGGCTTGCAGGTCAGCATCCCGCTCTTCGTGCGCAACAACTATCGCGCCGAGCAGAAAGCGGCGGCTGCCAGTGCCGATGTCGCGCGCATCGAGGCCGATGCCTTCTATCAACAGAGCCTGGCGCGTCTGCACGCCAGCGCACGCCAATACCACGCCTCCTATGGCGCTTGGCAGCGCTGGCATTCGGCCTCGGGCACGCGCGTGGAGGACGGTATCGAGCTGCTGGATAAGGTTTGGAAGGTGCGGGAAATCGGCACCTCCGACTACCTGGTACAGCTCAAGCAATTACTCGACGGCCGCGCCGCGGGCGAAGAACTCAAATATCAAACCTGGCGTGCATGGGCCGAATGGCTGGCCAGCTCCGGCCAATGGAGCACCTGGCTCACTCCATCGACTCCGTCTGCCCGCACGTCGCTGCCCCTTTCTTCGGAACGCTAACCATGAACATTCCTCATTTTTCCCGTTTACTGCTGGTCATTGTCATCAGCACCGCTCTTACCACCACCCTGACCGCCTGCGGCAAGGGAGAGTCCACGGCCGAACCGGCCACCAAAAATGCCGAAGCGGCAGCGCCGGCCGACAGCGTCGAGCTCAAGCCGGAAGCGGCCAAAATCGCCGGCATCCAGACCGAAACGATTTCCCTGCGCACGCTGGCCCGTACCGTCTCGGCCCCCGGCGAAGTGAAATCCAACAACTACCGGTCGGCCCAGATCACCCCGCGGGTGGCCGCACAGGTGGTGCGTCGCCATGCCAAGCTGGGCGACTCAGTCAAAGTGGGACAGCCCCTGGTCACGCTCAGCAGTGTGGAAGTGGCCGAAGCCCAAGGCGATGCCGTGGTCAAGGAGCGCGAGTGGGACCGCGTCCGCGAGCTGGGCGAGACCATCGTCGGCGCCCGCCGCTATCTCGATGCCAAGGTTGCCGCCGAGCAGGCGCACGCCAAGCTCTCCGCCTATGGCCTGTCGCCGGCCGAGGCTGTGAAGGGCCAAGCCCTGGGGCAGTTCACGCTGGTGGCCCCTCGGGCCGGCACCATCCTCAGCGATGAATTTGTCGAAGGCGAACGCATCGAGCCCGGCCGGGTTCTGTTTCTGATTGCGGATGAATCCGCCAGCTGGGTCGAGGCCAATCTCTCACCAGCGGATGCCAGCCGGGTGATGCAAGGCAGCAAGGCCCGCGTGAAAGTGGATGGGCGTTGGCTGGATGGCGTCGTGATTCAGAAACATCACCAGTTGAATGAAACCACTCGCACAATTCCGGTTCGTATAGAAGTTAAAACGCCGGGCGATCACATCCACAACGGCGAATTCGTCGAGTGCCGTTTGCAGATCGGCACGATAGAAAACGCCATGGCGGTACCCAACTCCGCCCTGTACCAAGGCACCGACGGGAGCTGGGCCGTCTTCGTGCAAGAGAGCGCCACGCGCTACAAACGCATTTCCGTAAAAATCAAGGAAGAGCTGGGTGAGATGACGGTAGTGGAAGGAATCGCTGCAGGCACAAAAGTGGTAACCCAGGGGGCATTTTATCTCAACTCTGAACTGGCCAAAGCCAGCTTCGGCGAAGAATAAGGAGCCCGCCATGTTTGATGTGATTGTGAACTGGTCGGTTCGTAGCCGACTACTGGTAGTGCTCGGGTTGGTTGGCTTATTGGCGGCGTGTGCCTTGCTGATTCCCAAACTAAAGCTCGATGCTTTTCCGGATGTGACCAACATCCAGGTCATCATCAATACCCAAGCGCCCGGATTGGCGGCCGAAGAGGTTGAGCAGCTCATCACCTTCCCGGTGGAATCGGTGATGTATGCACTGCCCGACATCGCCGAAGTCCGCAGTGTGTCCAAAACCGGCCTGTCGGTAGTGACGGTGGTCTTCAAGGACGGCACCGACTTATATTTCGCCCGCCAACTGATTTTTGAGCGGCTGCAGGCGGCCCGCGAGCAGATTCCCGAAGGCGTCGGCGTGCCGGAAATGGGGCCGAATACCTCAGGGCTGGGCCAGGTATTTCAGTACGTCCTGCAGACCGATGATCCCCAGCAGTATGACGCGATGGCGCTGCGCAGCCTGAACGATTGGGTGGTCAAGCTGCTGCTGGCCCCCGTGCCGGGCGTCACCCAAGTGCTCTCTTTCGGGGGCGAGGTGCGGCAATACCAGGTTCAGGTCAATCCGGAGCGGATGCTGGCGCAGAAACTGATGATTGAAGACCTGACCACGGCCATCGAAAACAACAACCGCAACGCCGGCGGCTGGTATGTGGATCGGGCGGCAGAGCAATTAGTGCTGCGGGGGGTAGGTTTTGTGCGCAGCGGCCAGGATGGCCTGCGCGATATCGCGAACATTCCGGTGAAAAGCTCAGAAGGGGTCTCGGTCAGGGTCGGCGATGTAGCCACCGTCGCGCTCGGCCCCGAAATCCGCCAGGGCGCCACCAGCATGAGTATCCGGGATGCCAACGGCAAGCCTAAGGTGCTGGGCGAGGTCGTGACCGGGATTGTGCTCAAGCGCATGGGCGCCAACACCAAGTCCACGATTGATGGCATCAAGGCCCGTCTGCCCGCCATTCAGAAAGCACTACCCCCGGGCGTGAAACTGGTGCCGTTCTACGATCAGTCCGATCTGGTCAGCAAGGCGGTGCATACCGTCACCAAGGCGCTGATGGAAGCGTTTGTGCTGATCGTCCTGGTGCTGGCACTCTTCCTGATGAATCTCCGCGCCACTCTGCTCGTGCTGATCTCCATCCCCATTTCCATCGGCCTGGCACTGGCCGCCATGGCCTATTGGGATGTGTCGGCCAACCTGATGTCCCTGGGCGGGCTGGCCATCGCCATCGGCATGATGGTGGACGGCTCCGTGGTGATGATGGAAAACATCTTCAAGCACCTCTCCGAGCCGGACAAAGAGCACGAAGCCAGCGCCAAGGCACTGAATCCGGGTGATCCCGATCCCTTTGACTCCAAGCATGATCAACATGGCATGGCCATTCGCATCATGAATGCGGCACGGGAAGTGGGACGCCCGGTCTTCTTTGCCGTGCTCATCATCATTGTGGTGTTCACGCCCTTGTTCGCCCTTGAGGGTGTGGAAGGAAAAATGTTCCAGCCCATGGCCATTTCCATCGTGCTGGCCATGATCGCCTCGCTCATCGTGGCGCTGACTGTCATTCCGGCGCTTTCAACCTATCTCTTCCGCAGCAGCGTGAGGCATCGTGAAAGCCCGGTCATGCCACCGCTGGAAACGCTTTACCGTCGCGTGCTGGATTGGGCCGTCGCGCGGCAGCGGATAGTGACCATCGCGGCGGCGTCCTTGTTCGTCGCGGCAATGGCACTAGTGCCCTTCCTGGGCTCGGAGTTTGTGCCGGTTCTGGAGGAAGGCACTCTCGGCATGCGTGTCACGCTTGCACCTTCCGTCAATATGAAAACTGCTCTGGAAGTCTCCGACAAAATAGAGCGCCGACTGTTGGAAATTCCTGAAATTACTTATGCGCTTGATCGCATTGGCCGCCCCGAGCTGGGGGGTGATCCGGAAGATGTGTCCAATCTGGAATGGTATATCGGCGTAAAGCCTGCGGAGGAATGGAAGACTGTCCGTAACCGCACCGAAATGGAGGCATTGATAGGCGAGAAGTTGGCCGACTTCCCTGGCATTGCCGTCGGCTTTGGCCAGCCCATTGCCACTCGCGTCGATGAACTGCTATCAGGCGTACGCGCACAACTGGCGATCAAGCTGTTCGGTCCGGACCTCGATGTGCTCTCGCAAAAGGGTGCACAGATTGAAGCTTTGACACGGCGCATCAGTGGCACCAAAGATGTCGCGCTGGAACAGATTGCCGGCCAGGCGCAGTTGGTGGTCCGCCCTAACCGGGAAATCCTGGCACGCTATGGCATTCCGGTCGCCAAGGTGATGGATCTGGTGTCCGACGCCATCGGCGGGAAAACTGCCGGACAGGTGATCCGTGGCAATGAGCGTTACGACATCTACGTTCGCCTGAATGAGCCCTTCCGCAACAGTGCGGAAGCGATCAAGGCATTGGTGCTGCAAGGTGAAAATGGCGCCACGGTGCGCCTGGGGGACGTGGCCCAAGTGGGCATCGAATCCGGTCCGCCGCAGATTCGCCGTGACGATGTGCAGCGCCGCGTGGTGATTCAGGCCAATGTCGAAGGGCGCGACATGGGCAGCGTGGTGAAAGAGCTCGACGAGCGCATTGCCCGTGACGTCAAACTGCCTCCCGGCTATTCCGTGGTCTTTGGCGGCCAGTTTGAAAACCAGAAGCGCGCACAGCAAAAGCTGATGATCGTGGTGCCGCTCTCCCTGGCCATGATTTTCCTGTTGTTGTACTTCGCCTTTAGCTCCGTCGGCCAGGCGCTGCTCATCATGGTCAACGTGCCCTTGTCCCTGATCGGCGGCATCGTCGCGCTGTTCATCAGCGGCCAGTATCTGTCCGTGCCCGGCTCCATCGGCTTTATCGCGCTGTTCGGGGTGGCGGTGCTGAACGGCGTGGTCATGGTCACTGCGATCAACCAGCGCCTAGAAGAAACGGGGGACGCGCTGCGCGCGGTGCAGGAAGGCGCGTTCTCGCGCTTGCGCCCGGTGTTGATGACCGCCTTTATCGCCGCCTTGGGGCTCATTCCCATGCTGCTTTCCCATGGGATCGGCTCGGAAATTCAGCGGCCACTCGCCACGGTGGTGGTAGGGGGATTGGTGTCGTCCACGCTGCTGACGCTGATCGTGCTGCCAGCCCTCTACCGCCGCTTCTCCCAAAAACTCATCATGAGTGATGACAACTGACGCGTCCTGGCCGAGGTGTGCTGGCGATATTGCCAGCTCGCCTCCGGTTAACCACTTTTCATATTGGCTAAAAGGAGACACCGCAATGGGACATGCACACAGCCACGGGGCACAGGCCCCGGAACGCAAGCTCTGGATCACGCTGGGCCTGACCGGCACGTTTCTGATGGTGGAAGCCACCGCCGGCTTTCTCACCCACAGTCTGGCCTTGCTGTCCGATGCCACCCATATGCTCACCGACGTGGCCGCCCTCGGGATTGCACTGGCCGCCATCCGGATCGGACGCCGTGCCGCGGACCATAAGCGTAGCTTCGGCTATTACCGCTTCGAGATTCTGGCCGCCGCTTTCAATGCGGTGATTCTGTTTCTGGTTGCGCTCTATATTTTATTTGAAGCCGTACAGCGGTTTCGCCATCCTGCTGAAATTGCTTCCGCCCCGATGCTGGCCGTCGCGGTCATCGGCCTGGTCGTGAATCTGATCGCCATGCAGATGCTGCGGGATTCCAGCCAACAGAGCCTGAATGTGAAAGGCGCTTATCTGGAGGTCTGGGCGGACATGGTCGGATCGCTGGGCGTAATCGGCGCCGCGCTCATTATCCGGCTCACCGGATGGTTGTGGGTCGATACCGTCGTGGCCGTTGGCATCGGCTTCTGGGTGCTGCCCCGAACCTGGACCCTGCTGCGCGACAGCATCAATATTCTACTGCAAGGTGTGCCGGAAGCGTTTGACCTTGCCCTTATCGAAGCCGATATCAAGGTCATCCCCGGCATATTTGAAGTCCACGAATTGCATCTTTGGGCACTGACCAGTGGCCGTAATGTATTAACGGCCCATCTCGTGCTGTCGCCCGAAACCAGCAGCGAGAAAGCAGTGCTACACGCGACCAGCAACATGCTGCGAACCCGCTACAACATCAGCAGCACAACCCTGCAGGTCGAACCGGTGGGGTTTCATCCTGACGAAAATGAAGAGGCGCATCGGCACTAGGCAATCGCGGGTTAGCGAGTGTGAGGCGAAAAGGCGCTAGCAAATATTTTTCCAAGCCTGGGCCCTTGCACTTGGCGGCAAGCGCATATTCTCTACCCAAGAAGAAAACCTTATCTCACCGCTGCGCTTTCAGTCGCCGGCGCCAGAAGATGATCCATTGCACCTCCAACACGATGAGCAGCAGGAGCGCAAGCGTGAGCAGGATTCCCAATCCAATACCGGCTGCCAGTGCGTAAGGCATGACAGCCATGCTCCGCTTCATCATCTGCTCGCACATGTCCGCCATGCGCATCATGGCACCATCCATGCCGCCACTCGGCATCACTGCCTGGCGTTGCATGTAGCTGCTGTCCTGCGGATTGCCTGGTAATAGAGCCTCCGCCCGGCTGAGGGGCATTGTTGTCTCAGCCTGGGGTTGAGCGATAGAGGCTGACGATAGCAGCGTCAGCGCAAGAAACAGTGAACGCATTGCCACTTTCATGACGGTCCTCCTGATCAAAACACTCTCATCCTCCTCATCCGGCGATTAGCCACCCCGCGGCAGCACTCCTGCCAATTGATTTCGCTGAGAAGAAAAGTCCGCCCCGCTACCAAAGCTAACTTTCGGCACGCGCACGCATCGATGAGAGTGTCAGCGTAGGCCGCTAAGTGGATGAGCGCTAAAACCTTCATGCGCGGGAGATCGAAGCAAGATAAGAAAAGCGGAAGATTAAAGCGGTAAAGAAATAATGCTGCGCTCAAACAGCTTATGTAATTCATCACCAAGGTCCTTGAGATAACGCCAATATGACATAAGTCTAACAAGTACATTACACCCACATTTACCCAACCAAGGTGCGGGCACCTCATCCGGTGCATTTCTATACTGGTCCTTCCATTCAAGGTATCTGAGTGGCTGAACGAGGGAGCGTATCGCTGCAAAGCGGCCTCGCTTTGATGTCTCAATCAATGGAGAAAGGACATGGCCCATCAACAATTCGCCTCCTGCATCGAGGCCTGCAACACCTGCGCTGCTGAATGCGACCACTGTACGGTGGCCTGCCTTGAGGAAGACAATCCTAAACCGCTGGCCCGCTGCATCGCGCTGGATATCGACTGCGCACAGATCTGTCGTACCGCATCCGCCTACATGGCGCGTGGCAGCGAACAAGTTGCCGCCGTGTGCGCGCTGTGCGCTGACATGTGCGATGCCTGCGCGGAAGAATGCGAAAAGCACCCCATGGAGCACTGCAAGCGCTGCGCGAAAGCCTGCCGGAGCTGCGCGGAGGAATGCCGGCGCATGACGCAACAGATGCTGCAAGTCACCACCACTTCGGCCTCAGCCCAGCCGGCCCACTAAACGAGGACGGCATGATGGCTACCCCAGCGCTCTGGAAACGATCGGCGCGGTTGCGCCCTTGGCAACTGCTCGTGCTCACCACGTTGACGTCTGGGTTGTTGAGTCCCCAAGCCAATGCGGAAAACCATGACGCCATGGACATGACTCCATCCAGGAGCGCGATGGACCACGGCGGGCATCAGGGCATGCCACACGACATGATGATGCCGAGTCAATTCGGCCCGTATGCGATGACACGCGAAGGCTCGGGTACGAGCTGGCAACCGGAAGCCACGCCGATGCACGGGCTCATGTGGGAATCCGGTGAATGGATGCTGATGGCCCATGGCTTTGCCAACGGCATCTACGATCACCAGGTCGGTCCGCGCGGCGACGACAAAACCTTCGTCAACAGCATGGGCATGCTGATGGCCCAACGGCCTGCGTTAGGCGGCATGCTGGGCCTGCGTGCCATGGTGTCGCTGGACCCTACGATGGGAAAGCGCGGCTACCCGCTGTTGTTCCAAACCGGTGAGACCGCCGATGGTGAGAATCCACTGGTGGACCGGCAACATCCCCACGATGCGTTTATGGAGCTGTCCATTACCCACAGCCATCCCGTTGGCAATAACGGCGCGGTGTATGTGTATGCCGGCCTTCCCGGCGAACCCGCATTGGGACCGCCCGCCTTTATGCATCGCTTTTCCGGCCTGCGAAATCCCGAAGCGCCGCTCACCCATCATTGGCTGGATTCCACGCACATCACCTTTGGCGTGGTCACGCTGGGCGCGAGCCAGGGTCCTTGGAAATTGGAGGCGTCCTCTTTCAATGGCCGTGAGCCGGATGAGAACCGCTGGAATATCGAAACACGTCAGTTCGATTCCTGGTCCGTTCGGCTTTCCTACAATCCCACGCCGAACTGGGCTGTTGTTTTGCACTTAAAACTGACCCAGGGTTTGCATCTAAAATTGACCCACCCTTTTGCGACTCAGTATACCTAGGCGCCTGTGGATAAGTCGCCCGTTTCCGCCCCTGCCTCGGGTTCTGCCTTCTCCTCCTTCCGCTTCGCCGACCGCCCCTTCCGGGCCGTCACGCTCTCCTTGAACCGCCAGGACTCGTTGCCCGTTTCTACGATATGGCAGTGATGCGTTAGCCGGTCCAGCAGCGCCGTCGTCAGCTTGGCATCGCCAAAGACCGTGCCCCATTCCCCGAAGTTCAGATTACTGGTGATGATGACGCTGGTGCACTCGTACAGCTTCGAGAGCAGGTGGAACAGCAGCGCCCCGCCGCTCTGGCTGAACGGCAGATAGCCCAGCTCATCCAGGATCACCAGATCCACGTGCATCAGCCGATAGGCCAGCTGCCCCTGCTTGCCATTGGCCTTTTCCAGCTCCAGGGCATTGACCAGCTCGATGGTGGACAGGAAGCGCACCCGGCGACCATGACGCTGCACCGCCTCGATGCCGATGGCAGTGGCCAGGTGGGTCTTGCCGCTGCCGGGGCCGCCGATGAACACCACGTTCTGGGCGGTGGCCATGAATGCGCCGCCATGCAGTTTCTGGATCAGGGCCTGGTCCACCCGGGACTGCGTAAAGTCGAAGCCAGCCAGGTCGCGGTGCACCGGGAAGCGGGCCTGGCGCATCTGGTGCGCCAGGGACTTCACGGCCCGCTCCGCGGTCTCGGCCGCCAGCAGCTCGGCCATCAGGCGCTCCGGCTCGATATCGCTGTGGTGCATCTTGGCCACCATCTCCGGCCAGCACTGCGCCATGCCATACAGCTTCAGCGCCTTGAACTGGGTCATCAGCTCATTCGACATGGGTCACCTCCGCGGCATCGCTCAGCGCATCGTAGCGCTGCACGTTGGGCAGCGACTCCACGCACAGGGCCAGTGGCGTCTCCGCCACCGGCAGCGCGCCCGGCGACTTCAGTCGCGCCAGGATATTCAGGATGTGCTCGCCACTGGGGCGCCCCGCGCTCAGCGCCAGTTCCACCGCCACCTGCACCGTCTCCACGCCATGCTCGGGGATAACCGCCAGCACCTGCGCCATGAGACGGTCGCCACCCTCGCGCTTGAGAAGGTACTGCTGCAGTTGCAGGAAGGGCGCCGGCATGCCGGCGAAGGGCGCACCGTTGCGCAAGGCGCCCGGTTTGCGCTGGATGAGCGGAATGTAGTGCTGCCAGTCGTAAAACATCTGGTAGCGCTCGAAGCTGCGTACATGCCGCGCCACCTCGCGATTGTCCGCCACCAGCACCAGGGTATCGGGGTAGATGCGCAGGGTCAGCAGGTGATGGGCATGCTCCACCGGCACGCTGTAGTGGTTGCGCTGGAAGTGGATCAGGGCGGTGCTGGAGACACGCACGGTGCGCGCCACATAGCCATCGAAGGGACGCGGGCAGGGCATCAGTTGCGCGCGCTCGTCGTCCAGCGCCGCCGCCACCATCAGCTCCGGACAGTCCGGGTGGGGCATGACCGTCCAGGCCGCCTGGCACTCGCCCAGCAACCAGGCGTTGATCTCCGCCAGGCTGCCCCAGCGCCGATGCTGCAGCTCCTGGCCGAGTTGCCGGCGCCGGTCCTGCACGTTCTTTTCGACAATGCCTTTTTCCCAGCCGGCGGCCCGGTTGCAGAAGTCAGCCTCGAACAGGTAATGACTGCACATGGCCTGGAAGCGCGCATTGACGTTGCGCAGCTTGCCGGCGCCGACCTTGTCCACGGCCGTCTTCATATTGTCGTAAATGCCGCGCCGGGCAATGCCGCCAAAGGCGGCAAAGCCCCGCGCATGGGCATCGAACAGCATCTCGTGGCTTTGCTGCAGATAGGCCACCAGCAGGAAGGCCCGGCTGAAGGCGAGCTTGATATGCGCCACCTCCAGCCGCTTGCGCTGGCCGCCGATCGAGGCGTACTCGCAACTCCAGTCGAACTGGAAGGCCTCGCCCGGCTGGAAGCGCATCGGCACGTAGGCCTGGCGCTTCGGGGCCTCGTTCTCGGCCTGCCGGCACTGCTTGATAAAGGCCACGACCCGGTCGTAACTGCCGCTATAGCCCTGGGCCTGCAGGGTCAGGAACATGACGCGGATGGTGCGCCGGTCCCGCCGGGGGCGGTGGCTATCGGTCTTGAGCCAGCTGAGCAGCTGCTCCTTGTAGGGGTCCAGCACGCTGGGGGTGGTGCGTTGGGGGTACTGCGGCTCGGTCTCGTCCGGCCGCCGCAGCCACTCGCGCACGGTATTGCGGGACAGACCGGTCAACCGCGCGATCTCGCGCAGCGGCAGATGGTCCCGGTAATGCATCCGCCTGATTTTGGCTAACATGCCCACGGTGATCACTCCAATTTCCCCTGCTCAAAAAATGAACAGGGAGGACTGTTACGTGGGTCAGTTTTCGATGCAAATCAGGCCCTGAAGTGGGTCAATTTTGGATGCAATACAACACTATGACGCTCTTGGCCGCGCCGTGCAGGCTTCTACCAAAAAAACCATCGATCCCAACGCGCAGGTTGGTGACAGTGATTTTGTGCAAAGCACGACGTATGACAGTGCCGGTCGCCCGGAAACCACGACGTATCCCACCGGTTTTGGCTATAGAAATGTGTACAACGCCAATGGCTATCTGATTGAGGTTCGTCACATAACCAGCAATGCCCTGTACTGGAGCGCCACCAGTCGTGATGCCGAAGGCCATATCACCCGTGAAACGCTGGGCAATGGTCTTGTCACCGATCACAAGTACAAAGCCGACACCAGCTATCTCGATACCGTACAGACCGGTACCCTGAGTGGTGGCACGCTCACCGCGAGTGTGCAGAACGATGCCTACAGCTTTGATGGTATCGGTAATCTGGTGACGCGCAGCCAGTACTTTGGCAGCACCAGCCTGACCGAGACCTTTATGTACGACAGTCTTAACCGTCTGAATAGCGCAACCGTACTCGGTGGTCCGCAAAAAACAGCGGCTTATGACGAGATTGGCAATGTCATCAACCGCTCCGATGTCGGCGATTACAATTACTCGGGATGCGGTGGTGCGCACCGCGCTTGCAGCACCGGTTTTTCCGGCCTGAACAGCTATGACGCCAACGGCAATATGCTGGGCAGTGATAGCCGAAGTCTCACCTGGACCAGTTACAACTACCCGCTGCAAATCACCCAGGGCTCAACTACCGAAAGCTTTCTCTATACGCCGGAGCGTGAGCGTGTGCGCCGTACCAGCGTGGAGGGTGGCCTGACCACCACCACGGTATATCTCAATCCGCGTATTGATCTCGGCAATACCTTTGAAAAGACCTACAAGCCCGGCAATGTGATTGAGTACACGCATTACCTTTATGCTGGCGGCCAGGTCATTGGCAGTGTGGTGACTTCAAATCCGTCTAATCCAGCCGTGCCGGAAGTACGTTATTTCCATGTGGATCAACTGGGTTCCATCATGGCGGTAAGCAATGCCGCCGGCGTGGTCACCGAGCGTTTAAGTTACGATGCCTGGGGCAAGCGCCGCAATCCGGATAGTACTGATGATGTGTGCAGTGTCTTGCGTGGCCAGACCACTGTGCATGGCTATACCCAGCATGAACATCTGGACAGTATTGATCTGGTGCACATGAATGGCCGTGTGTATGACCCGGTGACAGGGCGCTTTCTGAGCGCCGATCCGAATGTGTTTTATCCGGAGAACATGCAGGATTTTAATCGGTACAGCTATGTGCATAACAATCCGCTGAGCTTTATTGATCCGAGCGGGTTTATGTATGAATTGGGCGACACTGCATTGAGTAATAACTATGTTCAGGATCTGAATACAAAAAGCTTGCTGAATCTAACTATCACTGCATCAATAAATGCATCACAAATGACGAATTCATATGCCAAGGTGACTGTTTCAGGCTCCACTAGTCAGCCTGTGGTAGCGTCTAGTTCGAGTGGTGGTGCGAATGTGGTGGTGGGGACTGCTTCGGTAGGTTTGGCCGCTGCAGCACCTAGCGACTCGGGCGGTACGAAAGCATCTCCCCCCCCCTCTTTACTCTCTTCAAAAACCGCAATTGGTGATAGTCGCTCGATTGCAATTGGAGAGATACTTATGCTGGAAAGGGAAGGAATGCAGATTAATGGGATTGATTCGGTTAAGGTTACTAATGGGGGTTGGTTTGGAATAGAGAGTCAAGTTATGACTCCTGATGGTAATATCTATGTGGGCACCAAGAATGAAGTGAATTTGGGTTGGTCTGAGGATTACTCGATGGGGTCAATTGATGATAGGTCGATTTTCGTGCACGAAAGTCAGCATTTGTATCAATCTTTGAATGATGGGTGTGATGTTGCCTGCATGGGCGTAAAGCGTGCATTTAATTCAAACTATGACTATGTGTATACGGAAGGGAAGCCATTCTCTAAGTATGGGCTGGAGGAGCAGGCTGAAATGGTTATGGATCGTTTCAGGCTCGAGAATGGTGCCAGTCATTGGAGGACCAATAAGTCAACATTGGATCAACTTAATTCAGTCATACCATTTTAAATGAGACTAGAATGAAAATAATGTTTGTTATTCCAATTTTAGCTATTATTTTTTTTGGGGCTGCAAGTGCGAACGTGCCGTGTGATTTATCAGTTTCGCAAGCTGCAATTGACAGGGGCGACTATCCGGAAGCATATCGGGAGCTTAAAAAGTGTCGAGAATTTAACTGTAAAAACTCTGTTGTATATGGCCAGCTTGCATATTTAGTTTCGATAGGTTTTGGGAGTTATGCATCAGAAAAAGAAAGATTTTCTGATGTCTTTTGGTTGTATTTGCACGCAGCAGTATTAGGTAGCGATGATGGAATTCGAGCCATAAAGAGTATATTCAAAAGTGGTAATAGCTTGCTTGGGGTTGAAAAAAATTTGACAGCGGCTATGTGCCTAGAGCGCTTAGAAGGTAAAAGTAAAACCAGTGATGAAGTTAGAGCGTGTCTGCCAGAGCCATATGCGAAGCAAGCATGAGACTAGGGCGGGCCATGGGAAGGATGTATGGACCTTTTTTGCATCTTGTATGTTTTTTGAGAGTATGTTGCGTGGGGTGTGCAGTACGTTTATTTTCCTGCGCGCTAATACGGGGGGAGAGTCTTTTGAAAATATTAACGATGGCTGGTGTGGCGGCAGGTTTGTGTTTGTCGTCGATGCAATTGCATGCCGATGCCATGGGGCGTGACATGGGCTTTGATGGTGAGCCCACGCAAGCGGGCGCAAAAACTCAGTCCATGCGCAGTGCCGCCCCCCCGTCTTCTGGCTATGTGGGCCTGTCCGAAACCTTGCCTGAAAACCCACAGTGCGCCTCGGGTGGTCAGGCCTGCGCAGAGAAGCCTCAGTCGGCTAACGATAAAGACAAGGCTACGCCTGCGCAGTAAGAAGTCAGGCAAGGTGTGTGGCCTCCCTGCGCACGTATAATTCTGGATGTGGTTCTGTCATGTCGTCCGTAATTCCCGCGGGAGCATTCTCTGGTTGTACTCGGTGTGCGCCTATAGAATCGCCAGCTTTGCTGGGCTTTCGGGGTTAAAGGGATGTCCCTTTCGGTATACAAAAACAGGCATCGTGGTTTTACCCTGCTGGAGTTGCTGGTGGTGCTGGTCATCATCGGTCTGCTGGCGGGTATTGTCGGGCCGCGCTTGTTCAAGAATGTCAGCAAATCCGAGATCACCACGGCCAAAGCCCAGATTGATTCCCTTGGCAAGGCGCTGGATCAGTACCGGCTGGATGTCGGGCATTACCCGGCCAGCCAGGAAGGGTTGGCCGCACTGATGCAAAAGCCTGCCACCGAGCCCAACTGGAACGGGCCTTATCTCAAAAAAGCCGTGCCACTGGACCCGTGGGGCCAGCCCTACCAGTACAAGTTCCCCGGTGAAAAAAGCCCTGACTACGATCTTTCTTCCTTCGGCCCCGACAAGGCGGCCGGTGGCGAAAAAGAAAACGCCGATATCGGAAACTGGTAAGGCATATGGCCAGCTTTCAGGTACGGGGGCTTACGCCACAAGGACAATTGCAGGAACGCCTGCTGAGCGCCGGCAGCCAGGAAGAAGCCGGGCGCATTGCCCGTCAGGCGGGCCTTGAAGTGCTGGACATAAAAGCCGCCGGCATCAATGCACCGCTTGGCCGTTCCCGCCATCGGTTTGATCTCGCTCTGTTTTGCCATGAATTGATTGCGTTGCTGCGCGCCGGACTTTCACTGATCGAAACGCTGGAAACGCTGGCGGAACGTCAGCAGGAAGCGCAGCAGAATGATGTGGTGCTCACCGAACTGGTGCGCCGCATGCAGGAGGGCCGTTCGTTTTCCCATTCCCTCGAAGCCTTCCCCGCGCTTTTTCCGGAATTGTTTGTGGCTTCAATAGCGGCGAGTGAACAGACCGGCGAAATGGTGGATGCGCTGGAGCGCTACCTGCGCTACCACGATCAGGTCAGTGTGATTCGCCAGAAAATCATCAGTGCCTCCCTGTACCCCGCCATGCTCCTGCTGGTGGGTGCGGGTGTGGGCCTGTTTCTGCTGTGCTTTCTGGTGCCGCGCTTCAGCCATGTGTATGAAGGCATGGACACCAAACTGCCGCTGGCTTCCCGGCTCTTGATGCAGTGGGGCCTGTTTGCCGGAGAACATGCCTGGCTGGTAACCGGCGGCCTGGTGCTGATGGTGGTGTTGCTGGTGAGTGCCGTTCGCCACCCCGGCGTGCAGCGCCGCTTCATGTCGGCCCTGCAGCGCAATCGCTGGATCGGTGCGCAATTACGGCTCATGCAGCTCTCGCGTTTTTATCGTTCGCTGGGCTTGTTGTTGCGCGGGGGCATTCCAGCCATCAAGGCCCTGCGCATGACGCAGCCCCTGTTGTCGGGCGCCATGCAGATGTCTCTCGGGCAGGCCATTCAGGACATAACGCAAGGCAAAAGCCTGAGCGACAGCCTGCAGCGTTTTCAGCTCACCACGCCGGTGGCCCTGCGCCTGCTGCACGCGGGTGAGCGCAATGGCCAGCTGGCCGACATGCTGGAGCAGATAGCGGCGTTTCATGACAAGGAAGTGGGTCACTGGATTGACCGCTTTACGCGCCTGTTCGAACCGCTGCTGATGCTGTTTATTGGCGGCATCATCGGCGGGATTGTCATTCTCCTGTATTTGCCGATTTTCGAGCTGGCGGGGAGTCTTTAAATGAACGCGCCGGTTTTAAATGCGATGACCACGTTGACGGCCGCATTGATTGAAGAGGCAAAATCTTCGGCAGCCCTGCAGGGCGAGCCCTTGTTGCTGGCCTTGCAGCGCATCAGTGGCAGCAATCCTGAGGTGATGCTGGCGGCATTGGCCCGGTACACGAGTCTTGATGTGCTGAGTCTGGCTGAACTCGATGCCATGGCACCGGATTTCTCCGTGCTGGGGTATACGGAGTGCCTGCAACGCCAGTGCATTTTGCTGACGGATGCTGAAGGGCGCCGGGTATTTATCACGGCCAATCCGCTGGATGAAGCGCTCTACACCTGGGCCAGTTATAAAATCAGCGGCTACTTTCGTCTGGCGTTTACGCATCCGCTGGAACTCAAAGCCTTGCTGTCCCGGCTGGAGGCGCACCAGCAGGCGCTGTCGCAACTGATTCGCCTTGATCAGACCGTTGCGCAAAACACCGATGCCGAAGAAATCTCCCTGACCTCCATCGCGCAGGATGAAAGCCAGGTGGTGCGGCTGGTGAATTCCACGCTCTACGATGCGCACAAGAGCGGTGCCAGCGACATTCATTTTGAAAACACGCCACAGGGGCTGGTGATCAAGTACCGCATTGATGGCGTGCTCTCCACCTCACGGCATTTGCCGGATGTGGCACTGACCGGGCAGGTGATTTCCCGCATCAAGGTCATGGCGGAGCTGGATATTGGTGAAAAGCGCATTCCGCAGGATGGCCGCTTTTCAGTCACGATGAACGCGCGCGAGATTGATTTCCGTGTCTCCATCATGCCGGGGCTGTTTGGCGAGGATGCCGTTCTGCGTATTCTCGACAAGCAATCCCTGACGGCGGAGCTCAGCCAGCTCAGCCTGGATGTGCTCGGCATTGATGCGGAAACCCGCGACATCATCCGCCGCCTGGCCAATCAGCCTTACGGCATGTTGCTGGTCACCGGGCCGACCGGTTCCGGCAAAACCACTTCGCTCTATGCCACGCTCAGCGAAATCAATCATGGCGATGACAAGATCATCACCATCGAAGACCCGGTGGAATACCAGCTGCCCGGCGTGCTGCAGATTCCGGTCAACGAGAAAAAGGGCCTGACGTTTGCGCGCGGTCTGCGTTCTATTTTGAGGCATGATCCTGACCGCATTCTGGTGGGTGAAATCCGTGACAAGGAAACCGCGGAAATTGCCGTGCAGGCCGCATTGACCGGCCACCTCGTGTTCACCAGCGTGCATGCCAACAATGTGTTTGATGTGCTCAGCCGTTTCAGCCATATGGGAGTGGACCCCTACAGCTTTGTTACCGCACTGAACGGCATTGTGGCGCAGCGTCTGGTGCGCCTCATCTGCACGCATTGTGCGGAGCCTTATGTGCCAGACGATGAATTGTTGCAGCTCTCCGGCATTGAGCGCTCGGCCGTGGCGGGGCATGCGCTCCGGCACGGCAGGGGCTGCCCGCATTGCCGGGGCACCGGCTACAAGGGACGCCGTGCACTGGCCGAGGTCTTGATCCTGAATGATCCGATGCGAGAGCTGATTCTCCAGCAAACACCGATAACCCGGTTGAAGGAACTGGCGCGCAGCCAGGGCATGCGCTTTATGCGTCAGCAGGCGCTTGATGCCGTCCGCAACGGACAAACCACCTTGCAGGAAATCAATCGTGTCACGTTTGTGGAATAAGCCGCGCCTGCGCGTTTATGTCGGGGACGATCATCTGGTCATGTGCCAACTGGGCGGACGCTGGCGCCCGCAGGTTATCCACAAGGAAAAGATACGGTTTGAATCCGGGCAGACCAGCCGTGCGCTTGAGGCGCTGGAAGCCTGGCTGATCGCACATCCGCTGCAGGCAGACATCGAGTGTGTACTGGGTGCGGCACACGTGCGTTATCTGTTGCTGCCCTGGGATGCGCAGCTGGTGGATACGGAATTCCGGCAAACACTGGCGCACGCCCTGTTTGCGCGAAATTTTCAGGACGAGCCGGCACGCCATGAGGCGAGGTTTTCGCCTGCGCGTTATGGCCAGCCACAACTGGCGGCTTTTGTGGAAAAAGAGCTGCTGACCTCGCTTGATTTTCTGGCCCGGAAATTCAACGGCCGCCTCACCAGTGTGGAGCCGTTGCTGGTATCGGTATGGAACCGCTTTCGCCGGAAGCTGGAGAAAGAGCAGGGGAGTTTGCTGATTGCCGAATCAGGACGCTTGCTGGCGCTGCGTCATGACCATGGCGCGTTCACGGATGTGCAGTGGCGGCCGTATGCGGATGAAGAGCTTTTCGGCCGGCTTAAACAGTTGTCCGAGGCGGCGCCAGCCCGGATTTTTGCGCCCCTGCATGGCGAGCTCGCCATGAGTCTGCCGGCGAGCTGGCTGGCACTGGAGAGTGCCGAGGGCTTTTCCTCGCTGCGTGACGGCGAGTATGCCAGCGCCTTGTGCGGGGTGTGTTGATGGCCCGCCTTGAGATGGATTTTGCAGCACGGGAATCGTGGCCACGTCTGGTGCTGGTGTTGCTGGCATTGGGTCTTGCCGGCAGCCTGTACGCGATCTGGTTGCGTGATGATTTGCTGACTCAGCGTGATGCCCGGCAAGACGAGATCCGTCGCCTTGAACGTTCGCTCTCGCATCACCAGTTTTTCGGGACTTCCAGCACACGGCAGAACCCGAAGGCCGTGGCAGAAACGAGGCGGCTGGTTATGGAATTGCAGCGCCCCTGGGAAGCCATGCTGAACTCCCTGCAAAAAGCGGCCAGGCCCGACATGCTGATCGTGCGCATACAGCCGGAATCGAATGCCAACCGCCTGCTGATCAGTGGCCAGGCCGACGACAACGAGGCTTTTCTCTCTTATGTCACGCGCCTGCGTGACGATGCGGCATGGCGCTCCGTGGAGCCCGTGAGTGAGGAGCGGGGCGCGGCCGTGTTTGTGCAGGGTAGCAAGCCCGTCAGTTTTCAGCTGGTGGCTGAATGGGGTGCGCCATGAAAAGCCGAATGAACCTGACGGGTTTGCGTTTTCCTGAAGTCCGGCAGTGGCTGCACTGGCAGTTTGCCCGGATGTGGGCCTCGCTGGGCGTGCTCGAATTGTTTGCACTGGCCTTGATGGCGCTTTGGCTTGGTGTGTCTGTGCAGGTGAATCAGCCCTTGCAGGCAGAAACGGTTTTGTTGAAGGCAAAAGTACAGGCATTGCAGGCGCGACAAGCAGCCGCAGTGATGCCGGGAAGTGCCCGTAAAACCGGTGCGGATATCAGCCAGGGGTTTACCGATTTTCTTCCCGCCGATACTCGGCGCGAAAAGCAGCTTGCCAGGCTCCATCAGCTGGCGGATCAACACGGCCTGCAACTGGCACGAGTGGATTACCGCATCGAAACAGTTAACGCACTGGCAGTGCAAAGACTGTCCCTGCGTTTAAGCATTCAGGGCGGTTATGCCCTGCAGCGGCAATTCATGCACGAGTTGCTGGTGGCCTTGCCCAATCTTGCGCTGGAGCGCATCAGCCTGGAAAAAACCGCCGGCCTTCCGGACAGCATGAACACGCTGCTGGATGCCAGCCTCTACTACCGGCCCGCGGCAGAGCGGAGTGCCCGCTTATGAAAGCCCCTGTTTCAAAACCCTTGCTGGCCGGTTTGCTGGCGACTTCCGTGCTCACGCTGATTGCCTTGCTGAAACCGGAAACGGACATTGCAGTCGAGCCGGATCTTGCACTGGTGGCAGAGCATCGCGACAGCCGTGCAACGGCAGAAAGCGGATCGGCAACGCCGTGGCTGCGTACGCTGCCGCCGCAACACATTGCCAGCCTGAACCAGGGTTTTGTGCCGCCAGCGCCACCACCACCGCCTCCCCAGATCGTATTGCCACCCCCTCCGCCGCCAAAGCCGGTGGCCCCCAATCCTTCCTTCACCTATCTCGGCCGCATGATGCGTGACGACCGTGTCTATGTCTTTCTTGGGCGTGGCGAGGATGTTGAGGTCGTCGCTGTCGGTGATTCGGTTGACAGCAGCTGGCGGCTTGAAAGTGTGAGCGATACCGGTATCGGCCTGCGTTATTTGCCGCTGAACGAAGTCCGTCAGCTGGCCATGAGTGATAAATAAAAAATGAGATTTTCAATCGTGCTGTTGATCCGGACCTGTGTGTGTTTGTTGCTGACGGCGCAGCTTTCCGGCTGTGCCACTTACTGGACCGAGCGCCGGGCCGACAAGCTGATTGCCCAGGGGCAGGCGGGCGAGGGCGTGAACCTGCTTCAGGATCTTTCCCGTAAAGACCCGACTGAATATCGCCTGAAATACATAGGGGCACGTGACAAGGCCACGCGCGATTTGATGCAGCGGGCACAGCTGGCGCGGGCACAGGGCAGAACGGACGATGCACTGGCGGTGTATCAGGAAATACTGACGTATGACCCGCAGCATGCCGATGCCCTGCACGGGCTTGAGGTGATTACCCGTGACCAGCGAAATACCCTGCAACTGGCCGAGACGAAAGCCGCGCTCGACAAAGGCGATCAAACCACCGCCCTGCAGTTGCTGAGTGAAATTCTTGCCGAGAATCCGTATCACCCCGAGGCGAGGCAGATCCGTCAGTCTATTGAACAGCAGCGTAACCGCGAGATGCTGGCAGAACCCGTGCTCAAGGCATCGCTTAAGAAGCCGGTGTCACTGGAGTTTCGCAATGCCAGTATTCAGGCGATCTTCGAGGTGCTTTCCCAGTCGTCCGGGATCAGTTTCATTTTCGACAAGGATGTAAAAGTCGACGCCAGGACAACGCTTTTTGCAAAAAACACTTCGATAGAAGATGCGCTGAACCTGATCCTGCGCACCAACCAACTCAACCAGAAAGTCCTGAATGATTCTACCTTGCTGATTTACCCGGCTACCGGCGACAAGGAGAAGCAGTACGAGGATCTGGTGATGCGCACGTTCTATCTGGGCAATGTCGATCCCAAGAAAATGCAGGACATGGTACGCACACTGGTCGCACCAAAATCCATGTACGTGGATGAAAACCTGAAGATGCTGGTGGTGCGCGACAGTCTCAGTGTTATTGAAACCGTCGAGCGTTTGATTGGCGCCTACGATCTGGCTGATCCTGAAGTCACGCTGGAGGTCGAGATTCTGGAGGTGAGTTCCGACAGCTCTCTTAATCTGGGTGTCCAGTATCCGGATCAGGTAAAGGTCGGTGTGTTTGGTGCAGCCAACAAGTCGGGGCAGTTAACGGTTAATGAGCTGCAGAACATCAACAGCAAGAGCTTCCAGCTTTTCTTCCCCGATCCCCTGGCGGTGCTGAACCTCAAGCAAACCAGCGGCAAGGCCAGAACACTGGCCAATCCGCGAATCCGGGTCAGCAACCATGAAAAAGCCAAGGTGCTGGTCGGCGACAAGGTGCCGGTGATCACGACCACCACGAACCAGACATCGAGTGCTTCATCAGAGTCGGTGAGCTATCTGGATGTCGGCCTGAAGCTTGAGGTGCAGCCTGAAATCCATGTGAACAACGATGTGTCCATCAACATCAATCTGGAAGTCAGCAATATCGTCAAGGAAGTCAAATCGACGACAGGGCTGCTGACTTACCAGATAGGCACGCGTAATGCGTCGACCACGCTTCGCCTGCGTGACGGCGAAACGCAGGTACTGGCCGGCCTGATCAAGGATGAGCAGCACGACAGTGCCTCGCACTTTCCCGGTCTTGGAAAAATCCCGTTTTTGGGCCGGTTGTTTTCCAACGAAACCAATACCAAGACAAAATCGGAAATCGTGTTGCTGATTACGCCGCATGTGGTGCGGTCACTGGCAACGCCAGCGGCCCATATACTTGAGTTTTCATCAGGCACCGGGTCCGAGGCATCGACGCATCCCTTGCGCCTGACACCCGCTGCCCGTTACAGCAACGCAGATCAAAAGCTGCTGAACGGCGCCGTGTCATCCAGAACCGTCCGCAAATCCGCAACGGCAAGCCTGCCAACTGCCGTGCCGGTTTCTCCTGTCCTGCCCGCATCAGTGGATGAGGTGCCGGATGCGATGCAGCGCATTGATCCTGCCATCGCGAACATCAAGCTCGACATGGTGGCACCGGCCCAGATTCCGGTGAACAAGGAGTTCACGCTGGCGCTCATGCTCAATAGTCCTGGCTTTGACGGGCTGGAATTTGATATTGCCTTTGATCAACCGGGTATTGAGCTGGTCCGGTCAACACCGGTCGCCGCAACAGAATCCTTTGAGGCAAAGCAGAGCGAACAGGTTGTTCACGTCACCGTGGGGAAAATGCCGGCCAGCAGCAGTCCGCTGGTCATGCTGACACTCAAGGCTTCTCAAATTACGGGGGCGCCGGTAACCATCGTCATGCACAGCGCGCAGGCACACAAAGGTGAGGATGTGTCACTGCTGGTTTCCACAGCCATGCCGCGTCAGCTCCAGATCACGCCATGAAAGCGTTACGGGGCTTTACGCTGATTGAGCTCATGGTGACTGTGGCACTGGTCGCCATTCTGGCATCAGTGGTGGCTCCGCTGGCACAGGTCAGCATGCAGCGCAGCAAGGAGCAGGACCTGAAGCTGGCTTTGCGCGAGATTCGCATTGGTATTGACGCCTACAAGCAGGCCGTTGATAGCGGCCGGATATATCGTTCAGCGGATACGACAGGTTATCCGCCTTCGCTGGCGGCGCTGGTGGAGGGCATGCCGGACCTGAAAGACCCGAAAGGCCGCAAGATTTATTTTTTACGCCGTCTTCCCCGCGATCCCTTAAACAGTGATGAAAACCTGAAGGCAGATGCCACCTGGGGCAAGCGTTCCTATCGCAGTGATGCCGATGATCCCCGTGAAGGTGATGACGTGTATGACGTGTATTCCCTGAGTGAAAAAACCGGGCTCAACGGCCGCCCTTACCGGGAGTGGTGACATGCGTATAAACAACAAACGCGGATTCACCATGATCGAGCTGCTTGTCGTGCTGGCTGTTGTCGCCATGCTGCTCAGTCTGGTGGCGCCGCGTTATATGCGTCAGGCCGACAAGGCCAGGGAAGCCGTGCTCAAGGAAAATCTCTCGGGTTTGCGTGTGGCGCTTGACCAGTATTACGGCGACAAGGGCCAGTATCCCGAACAGCTGGATCAACTCGTGCAAGCGCATTATCTGCGCAAGCTGCCTCTGGACCCGATAACAGGGCAGAGCAGCTGGCAGCCCGTCATGATGGATCAGGAGGGCCACAAGGCCGTTTACGATGTGAAAAGCAATGCGCCCGGTAACGGCATGGATGGCACGGCTTACAACACATGGTGACGCCCTTGAAGCAGCAGCGTGGTGTTGTCTACCTCTGGATGCTCTTCCTGGTGTTTTTGCTGAGCCTCGGGCTGGGAAAAACGCTGGAGGTGTATTCCACGTCCGTTCAGCGTGAAAAAGAAGCCGAGCTGCTTTATGTCGGCACTCTTTACCGCAACGCCATCAAGCAGTTTTACCTGAGCTCTCCCGGCAGCGTAAAAAAATATCCGGCCTCCCTTTCTGATCTTCTCAAGGATCCGCGCAGTCTCACCACGCGCCGCTACCTTCGCCAGCTTTATCCAGACCCGCTTACCGGCACCGCGTTTGTAGAGGTCATGGCACCGCAGGGAGGGATATGGGGCGTGCGCAGCACGCTGGATAAGAAGCCGTTGAAAGAGGCGGGCTTTGACGACATCTACTTTGCGTTCACCCACGCCGATTCGTATCAAAAGTGGCAGTTCGTTTATGCGGGCGGGATGTAGGCCCAAAAAAAGAGATTGAGGTTTTACGCCCATAAACGGGTCTGATTCAGCAGCCTTTTAGACTTTCCTCATCAATCCGCATTAAGAAGGTAGTCGGTCAGTTCGTGACCAGCAGCTTGGCTATGTCCATATCCCTGTCGATAAAGTCATCAGCATATTTCTTTATTGCGGGTGGCCATTCGGCTCATCAAGCAGTCTGCCCTACCGTATTAATACGGATAGTTGATCTATTTTGGTCTTGCTAGACTCGCCGGGATGTAAAGGTGGGCTATTTGTTCCTCTTGGTTATAAGGCCGTTGCGGCTCTTTAACACCGGGATGCCCATATAGGGAGGTTGGTTTTGCAGGGATGTTCAACGGCTGCCTGGTTTTGGTGTCGTGTTGGCCCTGTCCCCCAGTCTCTGCATGATAAAAACAGACCAAGACAGGATGCAGTTGATGGCGCTTTGGGGACAACATGCTCGCGTACGCTGGGCCATTGTGGGGTTGCTGGCTTTTTCAGGGGTATCCGCAGCCCTTTCACTGAATCCTGATGTACAGCGTGGGCTTGTTTGGCTAGAAGCCAAGGTTACCGCTACTGGCGCTATGGCTGGGGAAGATGCCTCCATCGCCACACCTCTCCAGAACCGTGATGAAGCCCTTCGTACACTCCAACTGCTTTCCTCTGGCAATGCTGCTTTGGTGGGAGTTATAGGCACTGAAGACACGTCCTCCACTGAGTATCTGGCGCGTCAGGCATTGAGTCTTGGTGGGGCAGGCACGGATGTGAGCGTTCAGTTGTCGGCCTTGGTGGCACGTCAAAACAGTGATGGTGGTATTGGCAGCAAGAGCAGTGCTCTGGATTCGGCATGGGCCCTGGCTGCGTTGTCACAGCAACCCGCTCAGTACAGTAATGCCATCGCGGGACTCGAAACTTATCTGTTCGGCCAACAATGGCAGGATGGCGGTCTTGCCGGGTTGAGTGATGCGTCTCGTATTGAAGCCAGTAGTCTGATGCTCTTGGCTCAGCAGGCATTACCAGCCAGTCTGGATGTCCGGAACTCAATGAACAAGCTGTCTGCCTGGTTGTCGCAGCTACAACGCGCCGATGGTTCCTGGGGGGGGGATCTTTATCTAACGGCATATGCTTTGGCGGCGTTAACACCGGTTTCAGCCGACAGTGCCCAGCAGCAGAGTGCCGCCAGCTTTTTGAAAGGGCAGCAGGGTGTGAATGGGGACTGGAACAATGATCCCTTTATTACCGCCGTGATCCTGAGGGCGCTTTCACAAACCTCTGTTGATGGCACGGGGTCCACGACTTCCGTGACAGGCCAGATTCTTTCTTCCTCTGGCAATCTCCCGCTTTCTGGCGTTTCCATTGCAGTGGATGGCACCGCCACTGCGATCATGACTGATGCTCAGGGAAAATTTGTTCTGACCGGGCTTGCCAGCAGCAACCACAATTTCTCCTTCTTGCTGGCGGGTTATCAGCCTCGCATCATCAGCGCTACTGTGCCTGCACTAGGTTCACTTGATCTTGGCGTGATGCTGCTGTCTCCGATGGCAGGATCCAATATCCTAAGCGGCTATATCTACGATGTAGATTCCCAGCAACCTCTTGCCGGAGCCACGGTAACTGTAGCCTCCGTTCCTGCCATCACTGTACAAACTGATGCCGCAGGCCATTATCAAATCAGTAATATCGCTGCCGGTACCTTTTCGCTGATGGCCACTGCAGGTGGTTATACGGTACAAAACTATGCCGTTACCGTTGCCAGTGGCAGCAATTTGCTGCATTTCAAGCTGCGCAAGCAGAGCAATCCGACCCCTTTACCTACCGGCCCCGCTACCTTGAGTGGACAGGTAGTAACGCTTGGTTCCGGCCAGGCAATCTCCGATGTACAGATTCTGGTAAACCAGCAGGTGATTGCCAGTAGCAATGCCAGCGGCAATTTTTCGCTCAGCTTTTCGGCAGGCACTTATCAAATTGATTATCAGAAGGCGGGTTTTCTTACGCTTACGCAACAAGTCAGCGTGACCGAAGGCTCCGTCGTGTCCATCGGACAAGTAGCTCTGACTCCGCAGCGTACAACGACACGTCTGTCGGGCATCGTGCGCGATGCTCAAACCCAGCAAGTTTTGCCGGATGCCGCAGTGCAAATCATTGATGGCGTCATGTCTCGCGCAGACCAAAACGGTCATTACGTACTCGATAACCTGAGCGGTACACAATTCGATGTGCGTGTCAGTGCCACCGGGTACAACAGTGAAACCACCCGCTTGGGTGTCAGCTTTCCAGGTGAGGTGACTTACGATTTTGCTTTGGCCGCACAGGCCAGCCAGGGTGTGCAGATTGCTCCTCTGGGTGTGGCGCCTGCCACTGCAGGCTTGCATGCCGATGTACTTGCTACCACCAGTTACCAGAATACGGGCACCGAAGACGCCATGCTGGTTTCGACGCTGCAACTGCTGGATGCCAACGGGCAGGTGGTCTCGGCAGCAGTGGCCTATGCCAACGCAACGGACAGTATTCCCCTTGGTACGTTTACGCTGGCTGTCAATGAGAGCAAACCGGTGTTTTTCCGCTGGAATAGTGGTCAGTTCCCGCCCGGTCGTTATCAATTGGTCGCCCGTGCCAGTGCGGCAGGTACGATTTCGCGCAGCAATATTTTAGGTACTGTACTGGCTGAGCGATCTGGAAGCCTCACACTCACGGCCAAAGAGCATTTTGCGGGATCTATTACCGCTACACCGCCCGTGCAACAAGCTGGCAATGTACAGCCGGTACATCTTACGGCTGTGGTTCAGAACGACGGCAATGTAGCCTCGTCCTCTCGTCAATTTTCAGCACGCCTTGATGATGAGAAAACAGGAGCACCAGTCACCACGCTAACAGCTACAGTCTCGGCTCTTCCCGTAGGTCAGCTGGCGAGTGTGAATTTCGGGAGCTGGTCACCAGCGGCACCGGGTAGTTATCACGTGACATTGCTGAACGAAGCAAATGAAACGATTGGCAGTCCGTCACGTGTTTATATAGGCGATGCCGCCAAAGGTTTTTTCACGGTCAATAAAGTCGTGGTGCCGACAGGCAACCAGATCGTGAAGGGTTACGTGGCACTTTCCGGTGTCGACCCGGTTACGGGTGAGATCACGGACCCGATGGCGCCGTTGATCAAGGCCGCAATCCAGAAGGCCGTGTCTTATAACGACACAAACGCTTCTGCATGGGTGAGCTACAACGGGTGTGCGGGTTGTCACATTGCATCACAGGCCATCGTGGGCGGTGAAACCAATAATGGCCTCGCCAATTACGATGCACAGAAAAGAAGTCAGGTCATCGGCAAGGTGGTTTCTACCTTGCATCCAGAGGATGGCTATTTCGATGACAATGACCCGTATTTCAAATCGCAAAGTACCCTTAGCTTTTGGGGGCTGATGAATGTTCAGAATAATGCGTCATTGGCGGGAACCTATGCTTCGGCAGCAAAGTATCTACTTTCCTTTCAGGAGCAGAGCGGTGAGTGGGGGTCAGATGATCCCAATACCGGGCAATGGTGGGCCAACTCACTTGCTGCAACGGCGCTAAATGTTGATTCTCTTGTTCGATACACAGACTTTATTAACAAGAATCAGCCGGCCTCTTTTTATTGGACGTTTCCATTTACTCAATACGGCCAGTCTTTTACGTGTCCGTGCAGCCTGACTCTGGACGCTGATAAAAATCTGTATGTCACGCATGTGAATGAAGGAATCCTCGAGAGAGTGAGTCCTGATGGTACTCGGCAGACATTGTTGTCGGGCTATCCGGACATGCGCAATGTATTGGTGCGAGCCAATGGGGATATTTACGTTGGCATGGCCAATGGTCTTGTTAAGCGATCCGCAAACGGATCGGTAAAGGTCATTGGCAATGTTCGTGTCATAGATGTTGTTGAGGCTCCCAATGGCAATATTTTTGCAGCATCGTATAACAGCGGCACCATTTACACCGTTGTTAACGATCAGCTCGTTTATTATGTTAATGCCCCGAATAACCATCATATTGCGGTTGGCCATGACGGGAACTTGTATTACACGACCTGGGGCGACGGCATTATTGTCAAAGTAAGCCAGAACAAGGCTCTGTCCGTTGCCGGACGCTATCCCCGTGGCGCTTATCCCTATCAGCTTTTGCAGTATCCGGATGGTAGATGGGCGGTTTCGGGTATGGCTGGCATTTATCTCATGAGTGAGGATTTTTCATACACCATTCAGAGAGTGACGGCGCAAGAGTCATATGGAATGGCGATGGTTGATGGCGTACTGGTTTACGCCCCCAGCGAACCAGGTAGTCTGATGCAATACTCGCAGGGTGGTATGCCTGCGATGTTTGGAATGCCTGCTTCTATTGCCCCCTCACTTGCCAAGGCAAAAACCTGGTTATTGCAGAACTCTGAACCAACCAGTCTGGGAACACAGCGCAAGACCATGGCGTTGATCGGCTTGGCATCACTGGAAAATTATTTTGCAGGGGCGGCAGACCCAGCGATCAAGACAAGAATGCAGGAACTGGATGCTGCATTGCGATCCCTTCAGAATACTGACGGTGGGTGGGGGATTTATCCTGGCTGGGGGAGTGATCCGTTAGTAACGGCGCAAGTGGGTTATGCGCTCGACAAGCTCAATCCGTCACCCGATGATCCTGCCGTCCAAAAAGCGATTCAGTGGATATTGTCTCAGCAAGCGGCAGACGGTTCCTGGCATTCCGCTCAGATGATGACCAATGTCGCAGCGACCACATGGGTAGCGATCTGGTTGCCGATTGCGCTCAATCGCGTGGGCGGCATTGATACTGATCTGCATTTGAGTTTCCCGTCGGGTATTCATCTGGCGAATCCTTCGGTGGCGCCCGCAGATTCATTTGCAAATACCGATGGCAGCACTAACTACCATTGGAATTTCCTCGGGGTTACCGCGAACGGACGCAATATCAATTTTGATCTGACCCTCGATAACCTGTTGCCCAATGAGCAGCGCCCTGTGGCGGCTGAGGCGCATTTGGCGTTTAACAACTCATTCACAAATAGCCGGGTAACTGCGCCGTTGGCTATTCCTGTTGTCAGCGCCAGTAATGGTCTTAATCTCAGCCTGAACACGGATCAAAACAGCTACGGCGCAAATACGCCGGTTGTTATTGCGGCTGGCGTTGGCAATACCGGTGCGGTTTTGCAGGATGGCAGTGTGCATCTGTGGGTATATGCACAAGACGGTACACAGGTTGCTGATCTTGGTATTCAGAGCTTTACGGGGCTTGCATCATCTACTCAGCAGGCATTGAGCGGCGCGTGGAATACGGCAACCTTGCTGCCCAATGCCTACTACGTGCAGGCGACGCTGTATGACAGCAACGGCCAGCAGGTGGGCACCGCACGCAAGGATCTGGTGATTGTCTCCTCCAGTGCCACCGGCCATCTATTGAGCGGCCAGGTGACGACGGACAAAGGCAGTTACGGTGCGCTCGACAGGGTGCATGTCACAGACCGCATCGCCAATCTCACTACCAATACTCTCGTCGGCAATCTTCAGTTGCAGACCACAATTACATCGCCTGCCAATCTGGTCGTGTGGAGTCACCAGGACTCCGTGAGTCAATTGGTGGCGGGTGGGCTCAAGGACTTTGCGTTTGATGTGCCGGTGGCAAATGCGCCAGCGGGTGTTTACACGGTAAGTCTGCAGGTGACTGATAGCAGTGGTGCGGTACAGGCGCAGTCGAGCACGAATTACGCGGTGTTCTCATCAGCCGCTAATGGTGCTGGCCTCGGTGGTACCTTGGCGCTTGCGCGCAGGACGCTGGTTCCGGGTGAGACGCAGACCATCAGCATGACGCTCAATAATCAGGGTAATGCTCTGATCAATGCGTTGCCGGTTACGGTCAGCATAGTGGATCCGGTTAACAATCTGGTGGTGGCGCAGTGGCAAGATACGGTTCCTTCGTTGGCGGTGGCCGGTACGGCTAATCTCTCGCATACCTGGGTGACGCAAGGCGATTATGGTCGCAATCTGGTTGCCGTGCTGACGACCGGAATTACTGGTACCCGTGCGTTGGCCCAGAGTGTGTTCTCGTTAGCAAAGCCATCATTGACACTGACCTATGCCTCCAACAAGCCTCTCTACGATGTGAACGAGTCTGCCTTGTTAACGGCTGCTGTGGTGAGTGGCGTAAATCTGCCGCTCACTGATCTGAGCGTGGTGCAGCAAATCAAGCGGCCCGATGGCACAGTATTGTGGCAGTCCACGCAGACGGGGCAGCTACTAGCGGCATTGGGTTCTCTGACACGGCAAGACCCGGTTGCACTTGGTCGCAGCGCAGCGGGTAATTACACCGGGACCTTGTCCGTGCTCGACAAGCAGGGCGTATTGCTCACACAAACGACTACGGTTTTTGAGATTCGCTCAACGGCTCTCACCGGTGCCGGTCTGACCGGCAGTGTGAGTGCGGTGCCGGCAGAGTTGCCACAAGGCGAAACCGCTGTCCTCGGTATCAATATAGGTAATCAGGGCAATGCAGATCTCGTAAATCTACCCCTGCAGGTCGTGGTCAAGAATGTTGCCACCGGGCAGGTCGTCAAGCAGTTTGATATGACGGTTGCTTCGTTGCTGCAGTCAACGGTGTTTACGCAGGCCTTTAACTGGGTGCCGACCGATGCGGCCGGAACGGTCTATGACGTGAAATTGCAGGCCACGGTGAATGGCGCTGCACTTCTTCTTGCCGAAACTGGTTTCAAGGTAGCCGCGTTGCCTATCAAGTTTGGTGTTGACTCACATTGGGGCGGTCAGAGCCGTGTGCTCGTTTATCTCAACTGCCATCCGGATTGGCAGCTCAGTTGCAGCGGCTGGAAGTATGGCGACCACAAGGATCCCTGCTTCGTGACACGTAGCACAACCTTGAGCAAGTACCTGAATCAGCTAGGCGTGCCGTATCAGATTGTGACGGAACAGGAAGATTTCCGTCGCGAGCTGCGCAGTGGCCGTTACAACAACTATTGGCTCTTGGGTGCAGTGGAAGCCGTGCCACATAACTTGCTTGAGGAAGTGCGCGAGGCCGTTTTCCGTGGTGACACGCTGGTAGTCGATGGTGGTTTGCAGCGCTGGGACAATCATGATTTTTACCCGATGCTGGGTGTGCAGTACCGGGGCTACCTCACGTTTAGTGACCAGAAGGCTACGTTCAAGGCCCCTGTATATGGTGCTGCCATGAGCCCCTTTGGCCCGCAGCAAACAGCGGGCAAGCCCCTGTTCCTGCAGTCTTATGGCAGTGGTCGTGTAACGGCCACTTATGACGGTAACAAGTGCACCAAGGTCGACTTTGCTGACATGTTGTTTGGTTTTTCATGGAAGAAACCCGCCACTTATCCTGCGGCGATAACCAATACTTTTGGCAAGGGTAAAACGCTGACCTTCGCCTTTGATGTGATCGATAGTCTGCCGGCGCTCACGGCAGCACCTGCCTGGACGGAGATGCTGCGCGAAAGCATCGCCTTCACTCAGCCACTGGACATGATGACCACATCCCTGGTGCCGGGCGATTACCAGCGTTACAGCCTGACTGTAACGAACCAGGCCAAGGCCGCCAGTCTGGTGGCTACGATGACGTTGCCGGCCGGTAGTGTGCTGGTAAATACCCAGCCCGCATCTGTTACCAATGCAAACGGCAGCCTGAGCTTTACGTTTACCTTGCCAGAGAGTGGCGTGCAGGTACTGGACGCGGGTTTCCGTGTGCCGGTGACGGCAGGCAATTACCCGGTGACAACGACATTGCGAGTGGCGGGTAGCACTGCAGATTACGGCAGCTATACCAGCACGCTGGGTGTTCTGGACACAGTAAACCGGGCCAGTCAGGCGCGGACCAGCATCAGTTCTTTGCCGATTCCATTCCTGAGCCTTGATCGCACGCGGCAGACGCATGCCTTGATGCAATACGACCTTGCCATGCTGCATTACAACCTTGGCAAGTACTGGGTCGCGATTGATGAGTTGGCGGAAGTGGGTGAGGAACTTGGTACGTTCACGCAGACAGACACAAGCAACGCACGTGTGAATATGGATCTGTTGTTGCGGGATTGGGAAGGGCAGTGGTGGCGTGCTTGCGCCACAACAAACGGCCCGTCCGGGTCATTGCTGGGGAGGTGTGGGCCATGAGCACATCCCCTTCCAGGAGCGACTCTCTCTGTACTGTGCAAAGAGGATCAGGGAGCGATACAAAATCTGCTCTCAGCAAAACAACACCGGTAAAAGCACATCAGGAAAATAACGGCATGAAGCAGCGGCACAAAGGTCAGCAGCGCATCAAGGCGCTGATTGAGGGTACACAGTTGTTTGGCTCGTTTGCCAGACGAAGCATTACCCTTCTGGTGCTGACCTCCTACCTGGCGCTGCTCAGCGCGCCAGCCGCTGCTGCAGTACGTCAGGAGGTGTTTGGGCGCCCGAAACCCTTGACCGAAAACAGCATCACGTCCAGTGAGCTGTCCACGATGCGTGAATCCATGCGCCAGTTTCGTCTGGAGCAACGCCTTGCCGCCAGTACCCCGGAAACTGTCACCGACAAGCTGAAGAGTCTTTTTACCGACAGCCCCAAAATAAAGGCCCAACGCACACTGGCCGATAGCCTGATCGCTTCCAAAGCCCGGCTTTTGAGCGAAGCTGCCGAGCAGGATCAATCCCTTGCCGCTACGCGGGCTGATCTACTGAAAAAGCATTTGCCGGCCAGTATTCTGGCTCGTCACGATGCGGCGGTAAAAACCATTGCCACGCGCCGTGCCGATCTGCTCTCCACCCTGGATCAATTGCAACAGGCTCAAGGTAAAGACAGCGCTGATCAGCGAGAGCAGAAACTTAACGATCTGGATAAAAAGCTTGAGCAGTGGGGAGGAGCCAAGTCCGCCAAAACGGATTTCAAGCATCTGCCCTGGGGAAGTCCGAGCAGTAAGGTGCGTGCGCCACGTGACAACAAGTTTGCGTATCTCTCTCATCTGGAGATGTTCGGCATTGAGCCTGTTCGGGTCGCCTATGCTGGTCATTTACCGGTACCGCCAGGCACCACGCTGCCTGTGCTGCCCAATATCGGTGAAGTCGTGCAGCCGGCCGATTTAAGCCAAAACGAAGACATAAAATTCACCGCCGCCATTCGCGCCAAGGCCCTGGAGCTGCACCACAACCCTGCCGAGATTTATCGCTGGGTGCACGACAACATCGAATACATTCCCACCTACGGCTCCATTCAAGGCGCGGATTACGCCCTGCAAACCAGGCGTGGCAATGCCTTTGATACTGCGAGTCTGCTGATTGCCTTGCTGCGCGCCAGCAATATCCCCTCACGTTATGTGTACGGCACCATCGAAGTGCCGATTGATCAGGCCATGAACTGGGTCGGGGGTGTGACAAGCCCTGATGCTGTACTTAATTTGATGGGGCAGGGTGGCATTCCCTCGGTCGGTCTGACGCAGGGCGGAAAAATCACCGCCATTCAAATGGAGCATGCGTGGGTAGAAGCTTTTGTGGATTTTGTGCCCAGTCGAGGCACCAAAAACATCACGCCCGATACCTGGGTTCCGCTGGACGCCAGCTTCAAGCAGTACACCTACACACAAGCGCTGGATCTGAAAACTGCCGTACCCTTCGATGCGAATGCATTGGTCAGTGATGTTAAAACCGGTGCTACGGTTGATGAGCAAAACGGTTATGTGCAAAACCTGGATCAAAGCAAAATCCAGACGGCACTCACCACCTACCAGGCGCAGGTAAAAGATTACCTCACCACGCAACAACCGAATGCCACAGTAGGCGATATTCTCGGCACCAAAATCATCAAGCCCAATGCCACGGCACTGTTAAGTACTGTGCTGCCGACCAAATTGGTGGCGGTGGCGGGGGATTTTCAGGAACTGCCGAGTACGATGCGGCATTATTTTAATTACACGGTGTACAGCGACAGCGTCAGTCGCGACACCGACAGCCCCACCATTCAGAAAAAACTCAGCCTGCCGTATCTCGCCGGAAAAGCCCTGGCACTTTCCTTCAAACCCGCCACGGCCGACGACGAAGCCACCATCAACAGTTATTTGCCCAAACCCCATGCCGACGGCACACCGATTGACCCGAGTGAATTGCCCAGCTCCTTGCCCGGTTATTTAATCAACGTGACCCCGGAATTAACGGTGGATGGACAAACCATTGCCACGGGCGACGCACAAGCCATCGGCAGCGACGCCATCACCCGCGCCAGCATCACCTCACCCAATTCCAGCCTGAGTGAGGTCACCAGCGAGAATGTGATTACGGCAGGGGAGTATCATGCGATTGGGATTGATGGTCAGGGCCTGAGTGCCGCGCAACTCGCGCACTTAAAAACGCAACTCGAAGCGACTAAACAAAAGCTGGAAAGCCAGCAGCTCGATGCCCTCACCAAGCACGATTTGACCGGGGCTATTTTACAAACCGGCGTGCAAAGTTATTTCGCCACCAACGACGTGCAAGACCAGATCGCCGCCCGCGCCGGCAGCACCGTCACCAATCGCCTGCCCAGTTATGGCAGTTTCAGCAGCACGCTGAGCACAAAATACAGCTGGGGCGTACCGAAAAGCGTCAGCGCCTCGGGCGTGACCATGGATATTGATCACTTGACGGCAGGCTTGGTGGATAAAACCAATAACACCCAAAAGGGCGTGGCATTTCAGCTCGCCAGTGGCAACCGCATGAGCGCCAATGAACATCTGGTGCCCGAACAGTTGTTCAGCACCGAAAGCCAAAAGGCCGAAGGCGTTTCTGCGGTAAAAGCCTTGCAGATAGCCGCACAGCAAGGCCAGCGCATCTACACCATCACGAAAGCTAATGCGCAAAACGCGATTCCCGAGCTAACGCTGAATCAATCCACCAAAAATGAGATTGCCAACGCCGTCAACGCGGGTTATCAAGTGACCACGAGCCAGGGCAATATCAGTTATGCAGGGTGGACGGGAGCTGGGTATATTATTCTTGACCAAGAGACCGGGGCGGGGGCTTATAAGATTAGTGGCGGGGAGAATGGGGCGAAAAACATACTAAAAGCGCTTGATAGTTTTTTGATGGTCTTTGGTCCGTACAGCACTTTTAAGGCTTGGGCTTTGCTTGGCAATGCTGCTGGTGAGTCATTCGGGAATTTCTTTGCTCTTATTGGAATTACTCTTGGGATTTTTGACATTGTTGGAAGATGCGCTGGCGCCGGACAGGATGTCGTTATTCAAATTCTTGTTCCGTATGTAATGATGAATCTTTTGGCGCTTATTATTATGGCGTCTTTGTCATTGAGTTTCTTTGTTGCAATCGCGGTCGGTATTTTACTCGATAGAATGATTTCTTCTCTTAAGGAGTCCCTGATTGATGGGCATGGTTGCAATCCGCCACTAAGTCAGCGCGCTAGAGAGTTCAATTATTCCATTGCGCTTCTTGGGGGTAGATTATGAATTTATTATTTATTATAGGGCTGGCTGTATCGTTGTGGCTAATGGTCTCTGGCGGTAGAGTTTTATTTCTTACATTCAGGTCTGAGTGGTCTGAGGTTGAGCCTGGCTCAATGGATGTTCGGCTGAAGTTGCACTCTAGTGGAATTTATGGGACTAAAACTTATAGGCCATTTGTAAAATATACTTACGAGTTTATGGGTGCGGCATACTCTTCTGATAGATATGCATTTTCGGAGTCTGAAGACTCAGGGGATGAAAATATTGTACGAAAAATATGTGCAGACTTGGTAAGTAATAAAACAATGATCCATGTCAACAAGGGTAATCCAAGATTATCTGTACTAAAGCTTCGTGACGCGAAAAGCTCAGTTAGCCAGGCTTTCGCCTTCGTTATTGGTGGGTTTCTGATATTTACTTTCGTCTTGTTTTTTTGGGTTGGTTATTGACGGTTGATGAAAATAAAACATTCCGAAATTGGTGAGTGCGGGATGATCCAGCTGCTCACTACCGACGGCCACTGGCGTTAAATAATGAAAGCGCAGCCTGATTCAAATCAAAAATTAATAGGGCACCCTTGAATAAAGGGGTCGGAGTGAATTAATTCCGGGCTTGAGTGCCGCGCAACTCGCGCACTTAAAAACGCAACTCGAAGCGACTAAACAAAAGCTGGAAAGCAAACAGCTTGATGCACTGACCAAACACGATTTGACTGCAAAAAAAGGGGGGCGGAGGGATTAAACTTTGACCAGTACTTTGTGGTAGGAAGGAGCTTCTGCAGGAAGCAAGGTGGGGTGGCACGGAGTGCCAAGGCGTACGCGTTTATATATAGTGACTTTTTCCGCCACTTGGTTCGAATAGGTAGTAGTCAAGAGGCCTTCTTTGAGTCATAAAATTATCTGGTTTTATCTTGAGTTGCCCAAGGATTATCACCGCATCACGCGGTGATAATCCTTGCCTAGATCAGTGGGTATTTTGGCTTTGCTTGTTGCTGTTTTGACGTTTGGCTAAGTGAATTGTAATTCACCGATATTGATGGTCTTTGCTTTTGCATCAGTTCTCTTGGTTGGGATATGGTCTCTTACACTAAGATGTAAAAAGTGGGGGCGCTTGTTATATGACCCTCACACGAGTATGTCGTATTCTTTTTCGAAGCATTGCAGAAATTGTGGAGCTTCAGTTGATTAGTTACTCAGCAACTTTTTGTTTGTAGAGCCTATCGATAGCATTTAGCTCCTTGTTCATCTGCTGCTCCCTTAACTTCATCGACTGCAACGTTTTGGCACACAGCGCGAGCTCATCCAGCTGGCCCATGGTTAGCGTAAAAGGATTGTCTATCCATTTCTGCGCAATGCGCGAACATGCCATGGCATCAAACTGATAGGCCGCTGATGCAGGAGCGGCATCGGTGGCATGGGTTATCTGGCTAGCCAGCAGGATCACGGCGGCAATAATGTATGTCTTCATGGGGTTTCTTCCTGAATTTGTCTTTAAAGGTGAAATGCCTGGACGCGCCTCTGCGCTGCGTGATGTGGGCGCAGTGCCGGAGGCGGTGGGCGTGGGTTGTGGGTGTAACGGGGTGCAGTGCGTTTGAATCAGTGGGCGGCTTTCAGCTTGGCGGGGGGTGGGTTGGCCACGATTTTCTTGCCGAGTTTTTCTTTCAGGCTGGGGCCTGTGGTTCGGGGTGAACCTGTTGTTGTGACATCGGCAGCGGACTCGCCTTCGGTAATGCGCTCATCGGCGTCGGTGTAAAACTCCTCCAGGATTTCGGTAACTTCCTCTTCAGCAAACTCAAAGGCCGCATTCCCGAATCCCTGGCGGCTGGCTTCATCCAGCGCCATCTGGTCAATGCCGACTTCTTTACGGCGAGCGTCTGTGGCTCTTGCTTCCTTAATGGCGCCTTCCAAAGTCTTTCCTTCCCGAATGGTCAGGTCGACGTAGTAGATCGGCGCTCGATGGCTTTGCGTTGTTCTTTTGCCACGCAGTCGCAATTCCAGCGGCAGGCAGGCAAGCAAATTCCCCGAAATCGCCTGGTAATAACTGAGCCGTGCCGCGAGGGTGCGAATGCTGTTAAAACCCGTGGTCCTGAAAATGAACGTACCCAGTTCATCGTCATCGCCAATCTTCACGTTCAAGCGCCCGTAGGGTTTGCAGGCGCCACCCTTGGCCAGCTCGCAGCGATCTGGTGAGGGGCAGGGCAATGTCTCGACACCTGTCGTCAGGTAACGACGGCAGGTATCTCCATTGCCAACGCACAATGGGCGGCCACTGTTCCGGTCGAACAGGCTGTACTCGGCCCGCAGGTTAAGATCGGTGTCGTTGAACAGCATCCGGACCGGGATGGACCGAAGCTTGCTATTGCCGGTGGCTTTTCGGAGTTCTTCATCCAGAGGGTGTGCCACCCAGCCTTCACGGGTTTGCACCTGTGAGGTAATGGTGAACTGGTCGTCTTTTTCCGGCAGGCGCTTGCCGTTCTTTTCGACCACGTGGCCAATACTGATGCGCCCCAGAATGGGCGGCGTGATAGCGAGACCTTTGATCATGGTGGTTCTCCAGGGAAATAAAAAACGCCCCGTTACCGCATGCCAAAAATGGCGCGCAGCTGCTGGGGCGTTGTTGGGTATGTGTGGGTGAACGAATTACGTGTTGATCAGAAACCGGCGGCTGCCGGGTTTGGCAAGGGGGTATTGCTTCAACAATGTCGGCTGTTCTTTCAGCAGCGTGGCGACATCAAGACCTAGCCCGTCCTTGCTGCGCTTCCAGGACACATCACCTGCTTCAAAGCGCGCACGGCTGGCATCACCCATTCGCTCCTGAATGCGCTGTTTGAGCTCAGCCTCACGCTGTTGTTGGGCAGCCAGGGCATCTCGCACGGACAGCAGCTCGGTGAAGGTGGCGCTCATGACTGCGTCATGTGAAAGATCCACCGTGTTCCCAGCATCTCTGGGATAGAGATATTGCAGGGCATGCCCTGCAGACTCCGACCCATCCGCTGGCGGTGGGGTATCGGTTTCCACGTATGCCCAGAATCGCCGCTCCAGCTCGATCAACCGGGCAATGAGCTCATCGTCACGATCAATCCGGTAAATCCGGATTTCCTGACCGCAAATCAGCACGCAGACATCGGCCGCCGCCTTGCCGGTGACGGCAAGCTGATGCTGTACCTGGCATTGCACGTATTCGGGTACGCCGTTCTTCCACAAACGAGAGCCAAACTCCCCGGCGGTTTTGCACTCTAGGATTTGCACATCACGGACCCCGATTACTTCACGATCAATGTTCGCCAGCATCCATGCCTTGTCCTGATCAGGGTGTTGCAGGACCGCATTGATACGGCGCACGCGATTGCCGCTGCGCCTGGTGTAGTGCTCGGCCACGATGGGTTCCAGCAATGTCCCCCAGTACATGGGCGATTCATCATCGTTGGGATCAATCGTGGGGATCTCGGCATCACGACCGGTTTTGATCAGCCAGAGTTCCAGGGCGGATTGGTAGGGATTCAAGCCAACGGCAGCAGCGGCATCACTGCTGCCAATGCCGCGTTTACGGATACGCAGCCATTCATCACGGCTCATGTCCTTGGTGGAGACCAGCCGCAAGGCCGGGGGTGCAGAGGTTGCTGCAGAGGAAGGTCGCATGCTGAATACTCCATTTTTAGGGAAGATAAAAAAGGCCCGGCCGGTTTCCCGGTCGGGCCTTATGTCTGGGTGAATGAGTGGACGGGTTGGTGGGGTGGCTTACAGCCATCCGCGTTCTGCAAAACTGACGGAGGCGGTGCCAGCGACGATCACGTGATCCAGCACGCGCACATCAATCAGCTCCAGGGCTTTGACGATCCGTTCCGTGATCTGACGGTCAGCCGAAGAGGGTTCCGGTATGCCGGAGGGATGGTTGTGATACAGGATGAGAGCGGCGGCATTTTGCTGAATGCAGCGCTGCACGATGACGCGGGGGTAGACGGAGGCCGAGTCGATCGTTCCCTGAAACAGTTCCTCATTGCCGATAAGCCGGTGCTGGCTGTCCAGGAACAGGGCACCCACCACTTCGTGAGGACGGTCAGCCAGTTGCAGGCAAAGATACTGCCGCGTGCTGTGGGGGCTGCTCATGCTTTCACCCCGCATGAACCGCTGGCTAATGATCTCGGTCGCAAAATCCAGAACATCATCGGTACTAAACTGACGGCGGGCGATGTATTTACCATTGGGTTTGGCTTCAAATACTTTCATGGTGTTTTCCTGAATAAAAAGGCCCGGCCGGTTTCCCGGTCGGGCCTGATGAGGTGATGAAGTGATGAAGGAAGGGTGATCAGGAGGCTTTGCCCATAAGCAGGACTTGTGGCGTTGTCGTCTGATCAAAGAACGCATCAATCAAGCGACGGATTTCTGCGTTGATGAGTTCCCGTGTCGGCACTTCCCCGTTGTGCGCCAGCAGGTAATCCCCGATGTATGTCCCCAGGGGCGAAATAACCTCGTACTCAAAAACTCCCGGAAAATCACAGTCCTCGGCTTCCCACTTGCGGGAGATCTCGGCCCAGACTTCCGGCAGATGAATGCAGGCGGCAATGATGAGCTCAATGCAGCCTTGGCCCCAGCTATCCAGGATGGCGCGGGTACGCTGGGTTTCGGGGGCCAGCAGGCCCTCGTAGATGAATCCGCCCCACACGGAGGCGACAACGGCAGGCAAGGGGATGCCTGACTCTTCTTTCGTGGCTACGGTGTGCATGGTTTGGTCCTCATTAAAAATGAAAAACCCGGCGGGGCGATGGGCCGGGCCGGGTTTGTGTCGTGGTGAAAGCAGGGTGGCTTTGCTACTGTGATCGATGATTTTGGTGTGACGGGTGGGTGAGGGTTGATGAGAAAAATCGGGATTTATGTTGATGCCAGCAATATCGGCATGAACGGTGGCCATGGGATGCGTTATGACATCCTGAGAGAGCTCGCCTGCCGTGCAGGTGGCGATCCGCAGCGGCTGAATGCTTATGTCGCCTACGATGAAGAAAGAGCGACGGGTGACCAGTTCTATCGCAACAAAATGCATGGCTACTATGCCGCATTGCGTGATCAGGGCTTTCGCCTCTCAATCAAGAAGGTGAAGCGCTTCAAGGATGAAAACGGCGAGGAGACCAAAAAATCCAATGCGGATCTGGATATGGCCGTGGACCTGCTGACCGAAAGTGATCGACTGGATTCCGTATTGATTGGCACGGGAGATGGCGATTTTGTGAATGTCGTCAAGGCACTGCAAACCCGGGGGGTGCGGGTGGAGATCGTGGGCTTTGACAACGTGTCAGCAGAGTTAAAGGCAGCGGCTGATCAGTACATCAATGGCTGGATGATTCCGGAGCTGGTACCGACGGTGACGCAGGATGTTGGTAGACGAGATACCCGCTGGGGTGAGATGGGCACTCGTGTCCGGGGCCACTGTTCCCACTTTGATGCCCAGAGAGGGTTTGGCTTCCTGCAATACTTTGCGGCGATGCCAGATACCCGGATCATCACCCGCGACATTATGAAATCAGCATGGTTTCACGTCAGAGAAATAGCTGACGTCGAGTTGTCCCGCAAGCTGCCCAACCGAAGCCTCATCCTGGAGTTTGAGCTGGCGCCGGCAAAAGAGGATCAGAAGGAGCCGATTGCAAAAGGCATTGTTGCTGTTGGCGCGTAAGTCGTTGGCGTGAGATTGCACAGGAGTGACGCGCATGCACGTAGGGATATCTGGAAGGATGTCCCGAACAATGCACGATGGTGGGCCGTTGATGCCAATGGAGAAACCCATTGGTTTTGCGGCCCCAATGTTACCGCTTTCACGGGCTTCTGGTTTTCAGAACCCCTGCCGGCCCCGGACTTTAGGTTCAGGGGGGGATTGGCGTGTCAGCCTGACTGAACGCCCAGGCATCGGCGCCTAAAGAATACTTATAGTCCGTGGCACTAAAGGCATCACGCCCCAAAGATTAAGCACCCCGTATTACGTGCAAAGTCTCTTCATGTCCGATCCCAAGAAGCTCTTCGGTGCCAAGGTGCGCCAAGTCCGAAAGGAGTTTGGCTGGTCTCAGGAAGAGCTCGCTGACGCCTGCGAGCTTGATCGTACCTACATTGGCGGTATTGAGCGGGGAGAGCGCAATGTCTCCTTGCTAAACATTGCCAAGATTGCCCATGCCCTCAAGGTCAAAGCCAGCAGCTTGATCGATTTCTGAATCCCTCCCCTGTCTCGACCCACTCGTTACATCCAGCATGTGCCTCCCCGATTAGATACCTATAGTCATCATTGATACTTATAGTCATAATCGCCTGCGCATGGACCACCGCCTTACTGATGGCCCTCTGGCTGCTTACCTCCTGATTTCCAGGGTCGACGATATGCGCCCTTTTGGGAGGCTGCGGCTTGCGAAATCACTTGTGGTTGGTGAGTGGCGTCTCGAAAGCGCATGCCGCCTTGAATCTCTACGAAGCTCAACAGGGGAAGAAAATGAGCAAAGAAACAACCTATGGAAAATATGTAGGAGTCGCCGCACTGGCACTTCTGCTGTCGGCATGTGGAGGCGGCGGTGGGACGGCTACGGGAGGGCCAGCTGCCGGAACCTATTCAGCCTCAAGCGGCGTCGCCCAAAAAGGCCCGCTCAAGCAAGGTTCTACTGTCACCGCCCAGGAGCTGGACAGCAGTCTTTCACCCACAGGTGCCCAATACACATATCAGGTGACCTCTGATCTGGGAACTTTCTCACCCACCTCCGCATTCGGCAGCCGGTATATCGACGTAAGAGCGAACGGATATTATTTTGATGAGGTAGCAAATGGCATTTCGGTCAGCACCATTACCCTGAATGGGTTGAGTGATTTGTCGAGTGACACGGTACTGAACGTCAACTTGCTCACCACATTGGCGTATCAGCGTATTAAAGCGCTGGTTCTCAATTCCCATATGACGGTCTCTGCGGCACGAGTGCAGGCAGAATCCGAAGTATTGGCGGCTCTTAATATTCGGGGCATTGGTAATTACGGCAGCTTCGGCGCACTGGATCTCAGCAAGGGCACTGATGGTGACAAGGCGTTAGCAGCCGTCTCCAGTCTTTTTGTTTATGGCAATTCGTCGGGCCAGTTGAGCGCGATGATTGCCAGCTTTCAAAGTGATATTGCAGATAACGGCGTCATTGATTCGTCAGTCACCAAAGCGGCATTGCTTGCAGCTGGAAAAGGCCTGAATCCCGCGACGGTCGCTGCAAACCTTACCAGCAAATACGCTTCTCTCGGCGTGACGTACACCGCTGCTGATATCAGTAACTGGATTGATCGAGACGGCGATGGGGTGGTTGGCAAGTACAAGTACACTGCGGCTAATGTCACGCCATCTACCGCCTACACTTCTACGCCCTATGTAGTCACGGCGGTTGATAACGGAGCTACGTTTTCGGTTACGGCCGGAACCCTGTTGGTCAACGGAGTTGTGTCAGGCACGAGTGCCATCGTAAACACGGGCGACTCACTGACCATTTCATTGATTTCGGGTGCTGGTGTTGCATTCCCTGTCAGTAGTTATCTTAACAGTGGCACAAAACACGTCGCCAAGTTCACCGTGGGTGAAACTACATTGGCGCTTTTGGCAGGAGGTCTAACTTCCGGTCAGGCAGATGGGCAGGGCGCCGCTGCAGGCTTTCATCGCACATTTGGCATGGTGCTGGATGCTCAAGGGAATCTCGTGGTGGCCGATCAGTTTAATGCCGTGGTTCGCAAGATTACTCCGGCAGGAATGGTTACCACCCTTGCAGGTTTGGCAGGACAAGGTGGGTATGTGGATGCTCAGGGGGCGGCGGCTCGATTTGGTATGCCCTTGGAATTAGCCATTAATACATCGGGTAATATCTTTGTGGGAGACAGCGAGGCAGGATCTAATCCCAAAATCCGTCAAATTGACTCGCAAGGAAATGTCACTACGTTTTACACAGGAGCCGGTTCTCCACTAGGATTTGACAGTAACCAAAACCTCTATTTCTTAGACTCTGACGGAGCGACGTACAGTGTACTCAAAAAAATAGATTCTCTGCTAAATGTCACTAAGGTTGCAGGTAATGGATACGGCAACGTTGATGGCGATGTGTCTACGGGGCAATTCAGCTCTATTGCACAGATAGCGGTTGCTGCAAACGGTGACATTTATTTCGCAGATTATAGGGCGAATACGATTCGGAAAATAACACCCGCTGGCGTAATATCAACGATTGCCGGGGCGGCCGGTGCTACTGGTTCAACCGATGGTCCTGGCGTTGATGCACGATTCAACTCCCCTAGCGGCATCGCTATTGATGGTGCGGGCAACTTATATGTCGGCGACGCCGGTAATAATACCGTGCGAAAGATCACTCCTGGTGGTGTGGTGAGCACCGTAGTGGGTCAGCCGTATCAAGCGACTGGTGACGGCAAGCTTGAGCTTGGTGCTTTGCCGGGTTTTCTGAATTATCCGGAAAATCTCTTGTTATCAGGCAATACGCTTTACATAGGCGTGGCTAACGCCGTGGTCGTGGTGGATATTCGCAGTTTTCCATAACGTGGGATCGTTCGCTGTGATGGGCTGATGGCTCATTGCAGGGATGTCCTTAACCTGAAAAGCCCGACTGAGTTCATGGCTCAGTCGGGCTTTATGTCGTGGTGAGCCTGGTCGTTAGGCCACCATCAGCAAGGCCTGATCCAGCGCCTTTTGTTTCAGGGAAGCGCCTTGTCCGAACCATGCGGAATCCAGCCGGTGATCAGTACTGCGCGCACGGCGCTCATGATCCACAAACTCTGTCACGGCATTCAACAAGCCAAACGCCGTTCCCTTGGAGGACGCCAAATCAGAGCCTTTGCCACGACCCTCAAACAGCGAGAGGGTTTTGGTCAAGGCACTTTCATTGGTGGCGCCAGCCGCCTTGTTGTTGTGATCGGTAAAAACTCGCAGGAAGTAATTCTGCACTTCCGAGTGCTTCATCTTCCGCTCACTCAAGGCCTTCATTCGGTACATGAAGTCATCCCAGGAAGACACCGAGATGCCGAGCTGCTTTTTCACAGCCTGCGCATCAAAGCTCGTGTTGTGCGGCACTTTCACCACACCACGACTATTATCCAGGGCAACGGCCAGGGTGTTGTTGCAGACGACGCGGATGCTGGTGAATTGCGCGGTGGTCGCCAGCGTCCCATCACAAGCCGTGGCGAGCAGGACGTAGGCATTGCTGACGTCATTACCCTTGAGGGCGGAGGACTGCCCAGTCTTTGCCAGTGCCCAGATCTTGCGACCTCCTTTTAATACCCCTGCTGTTTCCAGCTCAAAGCCGGAGACTTCCGTGAGGTCACGGTAGAACTCCAGGATTTCACGAGGCTGTACTACGCGGTAACGCTGGCTGACGACCGATAGCGGGGCATTGGTGTCCGAGCGGAACAACACCTTGTTATCGGGGAAGGACATGATGGCACCTAGAGTGCCGGCGCTTTCGGTGACATAACGAACCGGGGTTTCACGAATGTCCCAGTCCATGCCGGCCTGCTTCGCCCAGACCTCAAGCGGCTGACGGGTAGTGAGTTGATTACCGAGTCCGTGCCACGGGGTGGCGCCAACAAAGGCCATTGTTTCTACGAGATGTGCCATGGGGTTTTCCTCTTTTATAGGGGGTAGGCACGTGACAATGCCGCCAGCAGAAAACTGCCGGAGCGAAGACAAGTGCGAAGGGGATAAAACGAATGAGATGGAGCGGTGCGGTGATGCAGCGGTGTGACGGGTGTTCAGAGATCCTGTTGGCCGAAGGTGTGGTAGCAGTGCAGGCAGTAATAGTTGTCGAGAATGTTGTCGTCGATAACCTCACCGAACCGGGCACCGGCTGCGCCGCCAGCAACGCCCCCCAACAGACCCGCGATAATGGCGCCGGCCAGGCTGCCAATAATGACTCCACCAGGACCGCCAACGAGTCCTGCGAGAGAGCCGATTTCAGCACCCGACAAAATCCCGGTAACGCCACCCGTGGCTCCGGCAAGGGAGCCCAGCGTACAGCCGGTCTTCTTGCCGTAATTGTGGGTGCCAATGCGATCGGACTGACAGGCCGGGCAATTTATTAACATGAGACTTCCTCCTTCAGGGCTCTGTGGTTGGTGGTTGATCACGCGTTGTAGTCATTTCTGCTTGAGCCTCCTTTTTGACCAGCTTGATGTAACGAGACAGGCCCATGGCGGAAAGCGCGCCCATCACAAAGGCAATGGCAAAGGCCGCCAGGTGTTCGATCGGGGATTGATACGAGGACATGACGTCTCCGGAAACGGTGGTTATGTGTGAAGGGGATCAAGAGGGCCTGGTAGGCATCCTGGAAGAAGGGCGACCGAGAAAGGCCCAGCTGGCGGAGCAGATGAGGCGTGCCGTGGCGTGGTCCCGATTTGGCTGCGCTGACGGCATATCAGGTACGGTTGGCGTGGATTCTTCTCTGCGTGGTTCTGCATTTGCGGGAGCTGGTGTCGCAGTCGGGACTTCCTGTGAGATTTTGGCTTCTTCGCGAATTTTACGAAGGAGGGCGGACAAGCTGAGGGCAGAAAGGACGCCGCTGAAGTAGGCGATGAGAATGGCAGCAAGGCCATGTCGACGAGAAGGATGGATAGGCATAAGAACTCCTAGCGGTCGTGAGGCAAACAAAAAGCCCCGCCACCCCAAAGGGCAGCAGGGCATCGGGGGAGGTTCAGGTCGAGTTGGATGAGCCTTTGTGGGGAAGACTCACCTCGATGATATGGATCTGAAAAATTCTGGAATGGAGGAGAGTGGCCGAGATTGGACGACTATGAAGGGAAAGGGTTGCGGCTATTACGGATATGGCCAGTAGCGATCACGTTCTGAACGTTCTGGCGCGGTTGCAGGCGCCAAGTGCAGGCTTTGTATGAGTAGATGTGGATTGCCCGCATTATGAAAACACTTCACAGCACTATTAACGGCTCTCAATGCCTATCAATCTTGATGCTAATTCATTGATTTACCGTGATATCTAATTAAGTCGTTCCTATCCTTGGCTTTCAGGGGCTCTCAATGAAACTCACCCCGAATTTCACCCCCACTAGCACCCCAAAAGAGCCAAGATTATGGGCAGCATTCGATTAACTGCTGTTGCTGTAGAGAAGCTGATTCCGCCGCAAACAGGACGCAAAGAGATTTATGACGCTGATGTGCCTGGTCTGGTTCTGCGGCTGTCATCCTCCGGTGCGAAAGGCTGGTCCTTTACCTACCGAGTGGATGGTCTGCCTCGTCGCCTAACCTTAGGCTCTTATCCGGGCGTTTCTTTAAAGTTGGCGCGCGAGCGAGCACGAGATGTGCGTGCAGCCGTACAGCGGGGCGAGGACCCTGTGCAGGACGCGGAAGCGTGAAGAGGAAGAGCGCCACCTAAACAGCTTTGCTTCCTGTGTTCATCAGTACATAGAGCTATATGCCAAACGCCGGCAAAAGTCTTGGAAAGATACCGAGCGTGTTTTTAGGAAGTATGCCCTGCCAGTCTGGGGTGAGCGCCCCATTAAAGAGATTCGGCGAAAGGATGTTGTGCAGCTTCTAGACAAGGTAGTGGAAGTCGCGCCACACCAAGCTAACCGCCTGCGAATATGTCTGTCGCGCATATACAAATGGCTTATCGAGCGAGAGGTTGTTGAGACCAGCCCTATTTTGGGAGTGGCGCCTCGGATCAAGGCGCGTGCCCGCAGCCGTATGGATGAGGACGATGAGCCAATAACCTCTTGCATAGTTGCTTGTGATGAGGAGGGTAGGGCTCGTCCGTTGGCAGGATGGCTCGCTAAGGCAGTCAAGGTTTTGCGAGACTTGAGGGATTCTATTGCGTATGAAAGTGGTGGAAATCTGATCGCTCACCTTACAGATATTCCACTCTCGTCATATCATGATCTTTGGTATAGCGAGCGACCCAACGATAAAAAAGACACTGTTCGCAAGAATGCGCGCCGCCAGCTGGAGGATTTGCATCGAAAGGGGCTAATTGAGTGGAAAGGGAAAGAGCATCCCATACGTCTCTTGCCTGCTTTTAATGGCGTTACAATTGAGTTGGAGTCATAGTTGCGGTCTAGTCTCCGATTTTTGGGGGGGAACTGAGGTCGGCAAGAGTCAGGCATTATTTCTTGGTTGATATTTCCCGAAAACATGAGCCTCCATTAAGGCGCTGGGCTTTTATAGCCAGGCGCTAACTTTGCGGTTTCTACTCCATACAGAGCAAGATAGTTCTTTAGCCATAAGCGCACGGCATCATTGCTGCCATCTTCTGCGGCATCTGGCCCAATGCTGTGCTCAGGTGAACAGTCCACCGCCCACTGTCTTAAGAAGTAGCCAGCAAGACTGGCGCGCACATTGACATATAAGTGTCGATTTTTCATTCCATAGTCAGTGGCAATAATTTCTTGATGCTTACTTCCTGGGTGGGGAACGATTTCAAGCTCAACTATCCGATTCCACTGGTGGTCATTAATGCTCAACTCATGGTCGTGTACTGGAGACGAGCCTATCTCTACAGGATGTCTAATGCGTGTTAGGACAAAGTCAGTAAAACGCTTTCGTCTTCTATCAAACGCACGCACATGCCATCGGGCACCAGTATTTGCCAGTGCATGAGGCACTATTTCTCTTTCAGTTTTTCCGCTGGAAAATGAGCTGTATTCGACATAAACAACCCGCCTTTGATGAATTGCCCGGGAAATGATGGCGATTGCCTCAAGTGAGGGTGTATTCAACTGGTGAGGTATCTCACACGGAACTAGAGGGCGGAAATTTTGATTCGAGCCTTCGCCGAAGCCCTGACAAAGCGCGGAAAAGACCCGTTCAACGGGATGGGGAAACAAGGGTGAGAAGTTTGGATCTGGCCTGTATGCCTTGGTGCTTCCATCCAGGGTGATGCGCCCGCCCCTCTCTTTGTATTTTGAAATGTCGCGGCTTGCGGCGGCTTCTTTCACCTTAAACTGCTCAATGATGTCGGTCCTTCGGACCTCCCCCAAGAAATAGGCTCGGAAGTCAATAAAAGCCAAGCGCTCAAGTTGGCTTTGGCTTACTTCAGTACGGCCATCATCCGCGACAGGCATCGTTACTCCAAAGGCAGTGGGGCTTTTGGGGCACCCTATCACCATGCGACGAACGGCGCAATACGATACGTTGACCATATCATTTTAATACTGTTACAGTATCTAAATGGATGTTTTGGGGGGCTGGCTACGACCACAAACCCATCCCACTAATGATGAGCACTGTAATGGTGCAGTCCGGAGTCGCAGCCAGCGCCAGATGCCTTCTGGTCATTGGGTTAAGCGTGACGCTATCACCGGCCGCTTCATTCGTATCCCAGACAAGCCCTCCTTTAAGGGGGCAATCAAAGAGAAGCGAGGGCAGTCATGGCAAATGCAAGGGCTCATGCCGTTGGGGCGGCAACAACGGTGGGGATTGGTCTCTGGCTTGAAGAACAAGCTCGAGGGGTAAATACGGCGACCCCCTATGTCGGCACTGGTCTGGCAGCCTTTATGGGAAGCCTGCCTGATCTGATGGAGCCCGCTCACCACCCACATCATCGGCAGTTTTTCCATGGCGTCACCTTCGCTGTGGGGCTGGGATACGGCCTGTACCGGCTGTACCGGTGGACTCCGGAGGAGGACTGGGAGCGACTTTTGCGCTTTGTCGGACTCGTCGCTGGTGGGGCCTACTTAACCCACCTGGCCATGGATGCCACTACGGCACACTCCATTCCCTTGCTCGGGAAGCTCAGCTAACACCCTGTTTTTCGGCCCACTACTATTAACGAGCCCATCATGACCCACCGCATTACCTTCTACCCCGTCGGCAATGGTGATACCAGCCAGATCCTTCTGACCGGCGGACGCCGCATCCTGATGGACTACCGCCACCAGAAGGCCGGCGAGGATGACTTTTATCCTGTGATCGACCTCAAGGCACGCCTCCAGAGGGAGCTCAAAGAGGCCAACCGCGACTACTTCGACGTCGTCGCTTTCACCCACGCAGACTTGGACCATATCTGCGGGAGCACGGACTTCTTTGAGTTGCAGCATGCCCAAAAATACCAAGGCGAAGGGCGCATAAAAATTCGTGAGCTCTGGATGCCGGCTGCGATGCTGCTTGAAAGGCCAGAGCGGGACCAGCTCAGTGATGAGTTCGCCATTTTGATGCGGGAGGCAAAGTATCGGCTACTTGAGGGGAATGGTATCCGTGTATTTTCCAAGCCGCCGGCGCTCATGGACTGGCTGAAGCCAGAGCTCGAAAAAAGGGGGGAATCAGCAAATGCCCGTGATCACTTGTTTGTGAATGCAGGCACCACAGTTCCGGGATTCTCCCTTGGCGCCGATGGTGTCGAGTTCTTTTGTCACTCCCCCTTTATCAAGCACTGTGAGGGAGGAGATATCATCCGCAATGATGCCGCCCTTATCTTCAATGTTCGCTTCAGCGTGAATGGCCACGAGTATGACTATCTTGCTGTTGGCGATGCTGAATGGAGCGTTATCGAGGATATCGTCAATATCAGCCGCTACCATGGCAACGATGATCGGTTGGCATGGGATCTGTTCAATATTCCCCACCATTGTAGTTATTTCGCCCTCAGCGATAACAAGGGGAAAGACGAAACCGACCCCAAACCGCTGGTAAAAGAGCTACTTCTGATGGGTAGGGAGGAGTCCTATCTGGTGAGCTCCAGTCGCCCGATCCCAGATAATAAGGATGCCTACCAGCAGACACAGCCACCACATGTGCAGGCGAAGAAAGCATATCAGCGGTATCTTCGAGAAGTGAGGGGGCGGAAATTCTTGGTCACCATGGAAGAGCCCAACGAGAACAAGCCTGAACCTCTTGTCTTCGAGGTAACCTATGGCGGCGTGAGCTGGAAGAAGTCTGCGATGGTGGGGGCGGGGGGCTTGGCGGCAGCAGCGCCTGCACGGGCGGGTTGAGTGTCATGACGTTGCACACCTTTGATCATATGGAGCTGGCGCCGGAAAACTGGCGACCGGCTTTTTCCAGAACAGCCGGATTACTTGCGGCGCTGGACGCTGAAGCAGACTTTGAACTGATTGAGCGGCGGTTCCTTGCGGAGGAGGGCCAGGTGGTCCGGGAGTGCCTCATCGTCGACGTGGCCTGCGACGGGGTTCCCAAATTCAACCGTTCCGGCATCCGGTATCGAGAACGCTTGGCGCTCGTCATTAGTTCAGACGAGCGCTGTCTGGTGGAGGCCTATGTCCTGCGGGCAGACTTCCCCGTGCTTCTTCATATGAACGGTACCCCACCAGGCCACCCCCTGAGCTTGTGCCTGTACTTTGGGTCAGCCTCTGCTGTGCTACGCACTTGGACGTCTCCCAAGTTCTTGCGGCGTATCCAATGGTGGCTCACAGAGGCCGCACATGAAACGCTGCATGCTGCGGATCAGCCGGTAGAGCAGCTCTTCTATTTCACCCGGCATGAGCTGGTGTTGCCGCATGATTTCGCCGCCCGATGCCTGCAGCCGGACACGGAATTCCGCATTACGCAATGGGAGCGGCGTCCCAACGGTGAGCAAACTCTGGTGCTACAGGCGGTTTCTCCAGGCCTAGTGCTGCCAGGTCATGGCATTTCAGTGATTGCACTGAACTTGGCCACAGTGGTTCATGGGCCGATAGAGCGGGTTCCTGCCACGCTGGGTGCGCTGGACGAAGCCATGGCACGACGGGGTGTCGACCTATTTACGCAGCTTCGTCAGGCTTTCATTGACCGCATGCCGGCAGATGGCCTGGCCCGCCCAGAAAAAGATCACCTAGTTGTGCTCGTTCTGCGCATTGCCATTTCCCGACTTGAGAACGGGCCGCCTGAGAAGGAGCAGTACCAGGCCTTCATCTTTAGCTCGAAGCGTCTAGAGCTGGGCAAGCTGATCGGCGCCTATATCGAACACGAGAATCTCTACTACATCGACAGCCTGCTGCAGCAACCGGATGTCAGCGTGACAGCTTATTGGCGGGCAGAAGTCTTAGACGCCGTTGACATATTGTTCTTCAACGGCGCGAGCCAGGCACGCCGGCAGTCAGGAATCGCCGATGCAGGCCCCCAAGGAGTGCTGGTCGGGGCCGGCGCCCTGGGTAGCGCCCTGCAAGACATCTGGAGTCGTTCGGGATGGGGACAATGGCACGTCATTGATAATGATCACATCAAGCCGCATAACCTGGTGCGTCACAGGGCTTATGCTCACCAGGTGGGGCGCCCAAAGGTTGACGTCTTGGTGGAGCTTCATAAAGCGATAACCCAAGGCGCGGTGCCGATAACAGCTATCAATGCAAATGCTTCGGCCATGGAGCCGCCGGTATTGGAGGTCTTGCAAGGTGCGCACCTTGTGGTGGATGCCTCAGCGAGCTTGGATTTTCCTCGTGCCGCCAGCCGACAGGATCGGGTGGGGCGGCATACTTCGGTCTTCATTACTCCAGACGGGAATGGTGCGGTACTGCTTGCTGAGGACGAGGCCCGGCAAATCCGCCTGGTGACTCTGGAAGGCCAGTATTACCGGATCATCATCAACGAAGCTTGGGGGCTGCATCATTTGACCGGACACTTGGGTACTTACTGGAGTGGTGCAAGCTGTCGGGACATCTCCTACTCATTGCCGTACTCCCGCGTGCTGGTCCACGCCGCCGGCCTAGCAGAGCAGATCCAACAGCTCGGTTCGCAGGCGGAGGCCTGCATCAAGGTTTGGCAGCGCGATCCTAGCACTGGAGCTATAGCGCTACATGAGGCTCCCGCCATGCCAGTACGCCAGCTGCGTTATGGAGAATTGACGGTCATTCTGGATCAGGGGCTGGAACAAAAGCTGTTCGCGATGCGGGCACAGCAAGTGCCAAATGAGACCGGAGGTATACTGCTGGGCTACCACGACCTGATAGAAAAGATTTTGGTCATCGTAGACGCATGCCCGGCACCGGCAGACAGTGTCTCTACGCCCATCACGTTCCAGCGTGGCACCGACGGCGTTTCAGAGCGAGTCGATGAGGTTTCGCGTCTCACGGCGAATATCGTGAGCTATGTCGGTGAGTGGCATAGCCATCCGCCTGGGGTTCCGGCATCGCCCAGCAAAGATGACATCCTGCAATTGGTTCAACTGGCCGTGGGCATGGCAGAGGACGGGCTACCTGCCATCTCATTGATCGTTAGTGAAGACGATATTCGCATCTTTCAGGGGGAGGTGCTGTGACTGAAGCAAAGGCGCCGCCAATTGCATTGGCTCTTTCAGGGGGCGGTATCCGTGCAATGGTCTTTCATCTGGGTGTTCTCAAATGCCTGGCAGAGCAGCGATTACTCGAGCGAGTAAGCAATGTATCTACAGTGTCTGGCGGCAGCTTGATACTAGGGCTTCTGCTTCAAGAGGCCGGGATGAAGTGGCCGACATCATCACAGTACCTGGAAGATGTACTTCCGGCATTGCAGCAAAAACTCTGCACGCGTGGTTTGATGGGGGGCATGCTTCGTCAGCTATATCACCCTCGCAACTGGCGCTTTCTGGCCTCGCGCGCAAATCTAGTGGCTGGCGCTTTGCGCGAAGAGTGGGGTATTGCTGGTTGTCTTGCGGATCTGCCTGAAATTCCCGAATGGTCAATCAATGGAACGACCGCTGAGACAGGTAAGCGCTTTCGTTTTAAACGTGATGATCTTGGCGACTACGTGTTGGGCTATGCTGCTGCGCAATACTTTCCTTTGGCAGAAGCGATTGCTGTCTCTGCTGCCTTCCCGGGGGGAGTCGGGCCACTAGTCATCGACTCGTCTGATTATGAGTGGCAGAAACGCGGCTGGTTGGAGTCGCGTGATTCGGCAAAGCCCGTCCGGCTCCCTTACGCCAAGTTGCATCTTTATGATGGTGGGGTCTACGACAATTTGGGGCTTGAGCCTTTCTTTGATGCAGGAAAGGGCCAACTTAAAGCGGTTCTTGCCGCGAGTACGGCGATCATTGTTTCTGACGCCGGCGCGCCACTATCCAGAGGGTTTTCCTATTTCAGAATGAATCCGTGGCGCATGAAGCGGGTGGCCGACATCATGTCGGACCAGTCGCGTGCGTTGCGTGTGCGCACCTTCGTGAGCTATTTGCAGCGTGATCTTGGACGAGGCTCTTACCTATATATCGGCGAGCCTGTCAGTAATACCTCGCCATGCACCTCTGCGGGCTATGCCGCTGAATTTCCCACGACCCTCAAGTGCCTCAATCGGCTAGAGTTTGAGGCACTTGTATCACATGGTTATCTCGTGGCTGCAAAAAACCATAGCTTGTTCGGTCTGACCGGAGAGGTCTCGTTACCCTTTGCAGGCTTGGGTACACCGCCAAGAGGAGGAGCGGTAGCGGAGGTCGCCATGACTCAGCAGAATGAGAGAGCATAAGCTAATGGCCCTTGCATGGCTTACTGGTGAGTCCTAGCCATATTTTAATTAGATGGAAGAGAGAAGTTCGTGAAAATTGAGCTGAAGGTTGTTCCCACAAGATTTCGGGCGTATCAGCTGGGCGAGCCAGGCTCATCCTTTTCCTACTTTGCGGGTGATCACTTCACGCTCATCGAAGCTAGGCTCACGGAAAGAAGTTATGAATCACTTCTGAGCGAGTTAATGTCATGCGGAAAATCGACAATCGACACCCTTCATATTACAAGCTGGGACCAGGATCACTGCAGCTTCAAGGAGCTGCAGGAAATCCTGCATGTGCTAAAGCCAAAGAAGATCGAATACCCTGGCTATGACCATGACTCAGATAACTGTGGTAACTGCCTAGAGGAAATTATTCGATATCAGAATGAGCGGAAGAGAATGGCGCTTGCCATGGAGGCAAGAAGGATAGATCCCCCGTACGTTAATGGTTTGGACTCTGCTAAACACCTCGGTTACTCGGATATCTTCTATCATCCGAGAGAGTTTTATGGGGGCTCCAATGATAACTCTACAGTGAAGCTCTTCAGGAGTGGGATGTTCAACGTAGCCAGCCTTGGTGATATTGAGCACGCAAACATCGGCGCAATGCTGAGAAGGTGCCGTACATTCAAGAGCGAGGTTGATATTCTATTGCTGGCACATCATGGAGCGAAAAATGATGTGAACTCGAAAAGTCTGTTTCGGGTTGTCCGCCCTGCGATAGCCGTATGCTCCAGTGATTATGACAATCAATATGGTCATCCCCATGACGATGTGAGGAGCGCCCTGGACGGGCTTGATATACTTACCTTGACCACTAAGAGAGGTGATGTATTGATCGAGTCCATTCCCAATCACCGGAAGGAGTATCGGGTAACGGATTTAATAAGTGACTCGACGAGGGTTTCTGCACGGGAAGTGTTTGTCAGCAAGAAATTTCACCTCTTGAGCATGAACCAGGACTCTATTAGAAATCGAGTCTTGCCAGGGTTCAAAGGGCTCAAGTAACCAGTATTAGTGCGGCAATGAAGTGCGCAATTCGGTCTCTTCCTCAAAGAGCTAGAAAGTCCGCTATATGCGGGCTTTTGCTTTTAGATCGCTATTAATTGCGGGTTCTACGCATCGCCATGGTGGGAATCATCACTTAGTCTGTGGGTACGAAAATGGTTATCAATGTCCAGGATGAGACAGTTGAGCCTCATTTCCAGCATCAAGGTTGATTATGTCTAATATGAAAGTCTTGCTAGCGATAGAGAATCGTGGAAAAGCGGTACCGTACGAGTCTGAGAAGCACAAAGACTCAGAGAATTATGGGTTCAAGGCGTTGAAAGGCCGTATGGCTGAGGCTGAGGAAGTTCCAGAGGCGAAAGGCTTTGCTGAAATCATATCGATCTTGAAGTCTATAAATGAGGAGGCATCCCCATTCTTTTCTGTTGGATGCGAGAAGTCATTTAATAAATCCAAAGATGGATATTGGGCGAAGGGATATATTGAGTTCTCCTTTAACTACAAGGAGCTGATTATAGATGCTGTCCAATACTTTCCCTTATTTTTTCATTTCCATCGTTATGTGGAAGATTTCGCCAACTCAAATTCAGTGCAATTTCTATGGGAACTCCAGCCGGCTCATTTTATAGAGGCTGACGTTGATGGGTTTACTGTCTGTGTATGGATTACTACGGGAGAGCTGAAAACTCTAGATGCGGCAAGAGCATTGTGGCTTTCCGCAGTAAAGAGCCTGGAGGGCTACTTATTAACCGTTGGGCGGCCGCGCCGGGGAACGGAAATCTATGCGCATAATACCTAGGATTGGCATTGATTTTTTTTGTCTATTCCCATTCAGGGGCGCCAAATAGAGCGCAATCAATTACTCGACTGGATTGCGGCGCGACAAGAAATTTAGACGAGAAGGTTGGGTTTTTCGCTTTATGTTAATTAAGTATTTAGAGAAATTAATATGGACCAATTTTTTTCGGGTAAGCTCGATATAGAAACGTTTTTGTTGTCAAAGAGATTGGAGCTGCTCTCAGGCGATAATGTTAACATTTTGAAGAGGATACAGGATTATTCTGGTGTCGAAGAATTTAACGAAGCAGAGGTGAGATCCTACGTTATTGACCCGATATTACGAGTACTCGGTTATGACAAGGGGACGCCATTTTCGACAAGTCTGGAAAATCACTTGCTGTTTCTGGGGCAAAAGCGTCGATCTGACTATCAGATTCACTTGTGGAAGGAAAACTTTTGGCTTCTGGAGGCGAAAAGACCTCAAGTTGGCGCTGCATCATTCGATTACGAAGATTTCTCGCAGGCATTGGAGTACTCAGTGCACCCCACTGTTAATGCTGCTTTGATTGTCTTGTGTGATGGATTGAAGCTGGAAATATTCGATCGTGAGGTTAGTGTCGAGAATCCCGTTCTTCATATCGAAATAAAAAATCTTGTCGATGAGTTTGACAAGGTGCGTGTAATACTTGAGCCAATGCAAGTTTGGTTCTTTCAGAAGAGACGTATTATGCGTCTTCTTGATCGTGTCTTTGATAAAGAGTTCGTAATGAGTAGGGTAGATGAATTCTCTGACCTGCTGCAACGAAGGCTTTCTGGAAAGCGAAATATAGTTATTGATAACTTCAGGAGAATGATAAAGCCTGATTCTGAAGAGCAGCGGGAGATGGCCGCGACGGCGTCACTGTCAGAGCTTACGGAGCTCTACATGATGTTTGATCTTCCTGCCCCCATCGACCACACGGTGAATATGCGGCTAGTTGAGCTCAGTGTGCCAAGCAGTTTCAACGTCATGTATAAGATATTTCCGGATTCTCCAAGGCCTGTAAACGACTGCTTCATGTCACAGTCTGCTGCGTATCTCGTCGCTTTGGCTGAAAAGCGCGATACCGTGGAGTGGCTTCCGGCATGGTTGGCTCATGGAAAGCAGAGCGGTGCAGAGCTGGAGGTATCAATTAAGTATCTGCTTGACCAGTGCCTTACCTATTTCCAAGATTATGAGCCATACCGACTTGTGCTTCTTGCCGCCTCGTCGATCTGGCGCATTGCTAAGCTCAACACCATCACTAATGATGGAAATCAGAGGCTCGGCACGGAGTTGCATGCGATTGCCCGCTTTACGCTGCCCGAGGTTTCATGGGCTCAAGTGGTAGCCTCGCCTGCAGGGCAGCTCACCAATATCATCGACACTCAAGCGAGTGCTGCCTTGAGCTCCTTTGTTTCGAGGAATAAGGCTGAAAATGGCAGCTTCCGAACGGAGTCAGCAAAGCTTCAACTCAAGAGCTATTGGGAGTTGGAAAAGAAGATTCTTTCAGGAATACCTAATTACAAGGCGCTGTTGGCGGAAAGGTCGCTTGGAGAAATGCGGATGATCGAGTGGTCAAGCGTCACTTATGATAATTTGGGGCACTCGATGATTGCCAGGCTACACAGATTTCCGAAATGGAAGAGCTACCTTATGGCAGAAAGGCGTGAGCTTGTGGAGCAAGTAGCGTCTACAGGCTCATGGGCTGCAAGAGAGTGGCTTGGCATTGCGAGAGAAGATAAATACGAAGCGATGGCTGATGAGCAACTAGCTGACCGTTTCTTTCTCGGTGACGCTGACACATTGCGTGCTATACGCCAGTGGTATCGGGGACATAAGTCTTAGGGCTATTGCTTTCTTTCGGTGCAGTGGCGGGCGTCGTTCGAGAATAGTCGGGCGAGTCGCCCGTCGTTGAGAAGGTCGTCTAGTACAGGAGCTATCAATTCCTTATGAGCATCTTTTCGCATGTTCTCCGTCCATATTTCCGAGCGATGCTGATTGCTTAATTCCACTTTTGGTTAGAAGTGGTCGCTATATTCTCTGGATGCAGTGTCTGGTGGCGGCTAGCGCGATTCAAGCGAGGTTATTTGGAGTGAGGATTGACCGCAGCTAAGACATCCCCAGCCAAAGTGGCCAACTTCTGTGATCTTTTCTTTTTTAGGGTGTTTGCAGCAAGCGAGTGCATGAAAAATTCACGATACTCATTCCAGTCAACGTTCGTGAAATAATCTTTTAGCTCGTCGACGTCACTATCTTCTAGCCCATCTGGACGTATTGAGCGGAGCTGTATTATTTCCTTATAGGATCGCTTTGCATCCGAAGTCTCGTAGTACTCATCTACAAAGTTTTCATAATCAATCCAGCGAATTTTACCGCCGTGATTATTGACGATATCCGCTATGTTGTTTTGTAAATCTTGATCACTTTCTAGCTGCTCAAAGGCATTGATGATTGGGGTGAATATTGCGTCAATCATCTGCCAGGAGCGATGCCCCATTAAAACAAACCAAAGCACAAGTCCACGTGGAACCCGCATGCCGTTCTTTGAAATATCGTCGTCAATCTTGGATGGAGACTCTGCTTCGAAGTGCCCTTCAAGTTTAAGACCCGGATTGGCTTTGATTGCTGCGACATGTTTGTCGGCCTCAACAAGGATTTCGCTGGGTGATAGCTGAAGAGATTCGGCAATGCGGAATAGGTGGGAGACTGTACAGACGGTTTTTCCAAATTCCAGTTTTCCGTAGGGGCCAGGAGTGATGCCTATGCTTTTAGCCAAGGCAGCTCGGGTTCCCAGTCCAACCTCCCGGCCTCTCGTTTCTCGCAGATACGTAATTGTGGAACCCACTAAGTCTGAATAGGAGATTCGAACAGGCTTGTCGTTGATCACGGCTGGTCACTATTCCCTGTTTAGAAGTGTGCAGGATCTTACTTTGCCGCTACAGATGGTTGCAACGCCAGATATTGCTTTACTAGACATAGCACATTGTGCAATATCCTTTGGTGCAAGGCTGAGACTCCTGCTTGGCCCATGCACTCCATTAACTGTTATGAGGTAACAACCATGATGTCAGAGATACTGCAGCTCCTTCTTCAGATGTTCCCGCAGCTCCAGGCGGTCGTAGATGTCTTTAATGCAGCCATGAATCTGCTGCTGAGCATTGCGAGGGCGGATTCTCAGTTCCGTGCGATTAGCAGCTACTGAAGATTTGGCGTGAAGGGGTCCTGATTGCCGGAGATTAGGGCAACGTTATAGGCAGGTTTTTTATGAGGAGGGGATAAATGGCGTGGTTCAGGGCTGCCTCGTCTGCAGCGAGGTGGTCCTATTTTGTATGGCTAGGGATTGGGGCTGTTCCGATCTGTTATGGAGCGGCGGTTTTTAGGGGGGGGCTCTCAATAGATACTAGAGGGCTCCGAGGGGTGATTACGGGAATTGCTTACTCTGCTAGTGATTCGTAGGGGATCCTGCATTCACTGCGAAGATGTCCGTGGTCGTCCGTCAATGATCGTTAAAATCCAGTAAATCAGTGTAGGTTTTAGTGTAGGTTTTCTGGGTTATATATTTAACTTATTGATAATCATAAATAACACACCAATGCATCATGGGGGTGTGATCGCTAAGGCTGTCCGTGCTCATGGATACGGTCTGTGTTGGTGTCGATGTCGTTGCGGGATCAAGCGCCGGATGATACGGAGTGCTGGCGATGGGAACCAGCCTGTGTGATATGGCGCACGGCTTTTTGCGCCTTTGTTGGCTGGCTGCTCCCCGTATTAGCGTTTATGGTGGCCCCTTTCCTGGCTCAGCATTCTCCACGACGGGGTTTCCCTTTCATGACTGAAGACATTACTGATCTTGCGAGTCGCGCCGGCGCTGCCTTGCGTGCAGCCGGCGCGACAGTGGCCACTGCGGAGTCGTGTACGGGGGGCGGCATTGCCGAGGCGATTACCCGTATTGCCGGCAGCTCAGCCTGGTTTGAGCGTGGCTGGGTGACGTACTCCAACAAGGCCAAATGCGTGGAGCTGGGCGTGCTGCCGGAGGTGATCCGGGTGGACGGCGCCGTGAGCGAAGGCGTGGTTCATGCCATGGCTGAGGGGGCCCGCAAGCGCGCCGGTACGGATTGGGCAGTAGCCGTCAGTGGTGTGGCCGGTCCCGATGGCGGCTCGCCAGAGAAGCCGGTAGGCACTGTCTGGCTGGCCTGGGCAGGCCCCGATGGGGTGCAGACCGAGTGCCATCAATTCGCGGGTGACCGGGCATCAGTGCGCCACCAAACCATAATACGGGCATTGCAAAGCCTGCTTGAGCAGATGGGTGTTGCCACTGCCTGAAGGCTGTGCCACGATACTGTACGCATGGACAGCACGTCCGGTACGAAATGCCTGAAACGTAACGCAAGCTGAATAAACATGAGGATTCAATGATGGACGAAAACAAGCAGAAGGCGCTTTCCGCCGCACTTTCCCAGATCGAAAAGCAGTTCGGTAAGGGCTCGGTCATGCGTCTGGGTGACCATCCACCTCCTGGTGCCATTCCGTCCATCTCTACCGGCTCCCTCGGTCTTGATATTGCTCTGGGCATTGGCGGTCTGCCGCGCGGCCGCATCGTGGAAATCTACGGTCCTGAGTCTTCCGGCAAGACTACCCTGACCTTGCAGGTGATTGCGGCCTGCCAGCGTGCAGGTGGCACGGCAGCTTTTGTTGATGCCGAGCACGCGCTTGATCCCAACTATGCCGGCAAGCTTGGTGTAAATGTTGAAGATTTGCTGGTGTCGCAGCCTGATACCGGCGAGCAGGCTCTGGAAATCACCGACATGCTGGTGCGCTCGGGGGCTGTCGATGTCATCGTGATCGACTCCGTCGCTGCACTGACTCCACGCGCCGAAATTGAGGGTGAAATGGGTGACTCCCATATGGGCTTGCAGGCCCGTTTGATGTCCCAGGCCCTGCGCAAGATCACCGGCAACATCAAGCGCTCCAATACCCTGGTGATCTTCATCAACCAGATTCGTATGAAGATTGGCGTGATGTTCGGTAACCCTGAAACCACCACGGGCGGTAATGCACTCAAGTTCTACGCCTCCGTTCGCATGGATATCCGCCGTATCGGCGCGGTTAAGGAAGGCGAGGAAGTGGTGGGTTCTGAAACCCGCGTCAAAGTGGTCAAGAACAAGGTGGCCCCTCCCTTCAAGGAGGCGGAGTTCCAGATTATGTATGGCCATGGCATTAACCGTTTGGGGGAAGTGGTTGATCTGGGTGTGAAGCTCGGTCTTATCGACAAGTCCGGTGCCTGGTATGCCTATCAGGGCAGCAAGATCGGCCAGGGCAAGAGCAATGCCTGCAAGTATCTTGAAGAGAACAAGACCATTGCCCAGGACATCGAGAAGCAGATTCGTGAACAGTTGATTGGCGATGTGGTCCCCGCTGTAGAAGAAGATCTGGGCGCTTATGACGAAGCGGACGTCTGAGTCTGCCCGGCGCAGGGCTGATCCACAGGATGGCTCCGCGCCTGCAGCGCCGAGCCGGGGGGCTTTGTGGGGGCAGGCTCTTGCCATGCTTACACGCCGTGACCATTCACGGCAGGAAATCTCCCGGAAGCTCCTTGAACAAGGCGGGCAGGCTGATCTTGTCGTTGCGTTGCTGGATGAGCTCGTTGAGCGCGGTTTGCAGTCGGATATCCGTTTTGCAGAGGTTTTTGTCCGCAGCCGCGCCGAGCGCGGTTGTGGTCCACGCTCAATCATGGCGGATCTGCGGAGCCGGGGTGTCGACAGTGAGCTGGTTGAGGCTGCTCTGCAGGCAAGCCCCTACGACTGGCAGCAACAGGCCAATATATTGCGCGAGAGGCGCTTTGGCAGGGCAGTACCGGTAGAAATGAGGGAAAAGGCCAGACAATTGCGCTTTTTGCAGTATCGGGGTTTTAGTGGCGCTCAAGCCGGCAAGGCCTTGCGCTGCGATCCCCCCGAAGATTATTGACTCCTGGGAACTGGGCCGCTCATGCGGCCCTTTTTCTTCCCGCCGAAATCCTTCGTTTTGCCCTACGAATCAGGCGGTTATGCCGCTATAATCCGCGGTCTTTTCAAGCTGCCCACCTCTTTTTGAACCGGGCAGCCACGCCCGGAGCCCTGCATGAAAAGCGCCGCCATCCGCGAAGCCTTTCTCCGTTTTTTCGAAGAAAAGGGCCACACCCGTGTGGCCTCCAGTTCGCTGATTCCAGTCAATGATCCCACCCTGTTGTTTACCAATGCGGGGATGAATCAGTTCAAGGATTGTTTTCTTGGGCTCGACAAGCGCAGCTATACGCGCGCTACCTCTTCACAAAAATGCGTACGCGCCGGTGGAAAGCATAACGACCTTGAAAACGTGGGTTATACCGCGCGTCACCACACTTTTTTTGAAATGCTGGGTAATTTCAGCTTTGGTGATTACTTCAAGCAGGATGCGATTCATTACGCGTGGGAGTTTCTGACTTCGCCGGGCTGGCTGAACATTCCCCGGGAAAAACTTTGGGTCACGGTTTACGCCACTGACGATGAAGCGTATGCGCTTTGGCTGAATGACGTGGGGGTACCGGCAGAACGTATTATCCGTATCGGCGATAACAAGGGTGCGGCCTATGCATCTGATAATTTCTGGGCTATGGGTGATACCGGTCCTTGCGGACCCTGTACGGAAATTTTCTACGATCACGGTGCCGGGATTGCAGGTGGTCCGCCGGGCTCGCCGGATGAAGACGGTGATCGTTACATTGAAATCTGGAACAATGTTTTCATGCAGTTCAACCGTACCTCTGACGGTGTGCTGCATCCATTGCCGGCACCGTCCGTAGATACCGGTATGGGGCTGGAGCGTATTTCAGCGGTGATGCAGCATGTGCATGCCAACTATGACATTGACCTGTTTCAGTGTTTGTTGAATGGAGCGGCGGCGGCGATTGGTTGCCAGAATGAAAATCAGGCTTCCTTGAAAGTTGTCGCTGACCATATTCGTTCCTGCTCCTTTCTGATTGCTGACGGGGTTGTGCCATCGAATGAAGGTCGTGGTTATGTGCTGCGTCGCATCATTCGCCGCGCCTGCCGTCACGGCAACAAGCTGGGCGCCAATGGTCCGTTTTTCTACAGGATTGTGGCGGCTCTTGCGGCGGAAATGGGTGAAGCCTACCCGGAGTTGAAGGCACAGCAGGCGCAGATTGAGCGCACGCTGAAAAACGAGGAAGAACAGTTTGCCAAGACTCTGGATCAGGGGCTGAAAATTCTCGAACAGGATTTGGCCGATCTCAAGGGTAATGAGATTCCTGGTGAAACGGCTTTCCTGCTTTACGACACCTATGGCTTTCCGCTTGATCTCACGGCAGATATTGCGCGTGAGCGCGGCCTTGCGGTTGATGATGCTGGCTTTGAAAAATGCATGGCAGCACAGCGTGAACGCTCACGCGCCTCCTCCAGTTTTGATCTCGACTACAACACGCTGATCAAGGTTGAGGGTAATACTCGTTTCCAGGGCTACGAGGGAACGACGGGACAGGGGCGTGTTATTGCCTTGTTCAAGGGGGCCGACAGCGTTGAGGTATTGAGCGAAGGCGAGCAGGGCCTTGTCGTTCTGGATGCTTCGCCTTTTTACGCCGAAAGCGGCGGTCAGGCCGGTGATGCCGGCTATCTTGATACGGGTAGTAACCGTTTTGAAGTGCGCGATACCACCAAAGCCGGGGGGGCTCATTTGCATCACGGACTGGTGACGGTAGGTGTTGTGAAAGTGGGCGACAGTGTGTCAGCTCAAGTAGATGCTGCGCTGCGCGCCAACACGGCACGCAATCATTCTGCAACACACCTTCTGCACGCAGCCTTGCGTCAGGTGCTGGGCACACATGTACAGCAAAAGGGCTCGCTGGTGTCGGCTGACTATCTGCGTTTTGATTTTTCGCAGCCGGAAGCTATCAAGGCTGAGCAGCTGGATGCCATTGAGGCGCTGGTGAACGCCGAAGTGCTGGGTAATAACCCGGTACATACCGAGCTGGCCGATATTGAGACGGCATGTGCCAAGGGAGCGATGGCACTCTTTGGTGAAAAATATGGTGATACTGTACGTGTACTCAGCATGGGAACCCCGGGGTTTTCGATAGAGCTTTGTGGCGGCACGCATGTGTCTCGTACGGGCGATATTGGCCTGTTCAAAATTACCAGTGAAAGTGGTGTGGCGGCTGGTGTTCGTCGTATTGAGGCGAAAACCGGCAAGGGCGCTTTGGCTTTTGTGAAAGCCGAAGAAAAGACACTGGATGAAGTGGCGTCAGTTGTGCGCGCGCCGGTTGGTCAGGCTGCGGAGAAAGTCCGGCAGCTTTCTGAACGTAACCGTGAGCTTGAGAAAGAGCTTGAGCGTTTGAAAATGAAGCTTGCCGCTTCAGCGGGCGATGATTTGTTGAATAGCGCAATCAGCTTGGGTGGAGCAAAGTTGCTCGCCGCACGTCTTGATGGCGCTGATCCAAAAAGCCTGCGCGATACCATGGATCAGCTTCGTAACAAGCTGGGCTCCTGTGTGGTGGTGCTGTCGGCTGTAGTGGATGGCAAGGTCAGTCTGGTGGTTGGCGTGAGTGCTGATCTGACAGCAAAAGTGAAGGCCGGTGAGCTGGTGAATTTTGTGGCACTGCAGGTGGGGGGCAAAGGTGGTGGTCGCCCTGATATGGCCCAGGCGGGCGGTACTGATGCTTCAAAATTGTCCGAGGCTCTGGCTTCGGTGCAAGGTTTTGTCGGCGAAAGAATCTGAAATTAAATCGCGCTCTTAGGCGCAAGGGATGCAGGCAGAAAATGGCATTAATTGTTCAGAAATACGGCGGTACGTCTGTAGGTACGCCTGAGCGTATTGAGGCAGTGGCGGAACGCGTCAAGCGCTGGAAAGACAAGGGTCACGATCTTGTAGTGGTGCTCTCGGCCATGAGTGGCGAAACCAATCGTCTGATTGCACTGGCCAAAGCCATTTCGCCGGAGCCGGACCCGCGTGAGCTGGATGTCATGGTTTCCACGGGTGAGCAGGTCACGATTGCGTTGCTTGCCATGGCGTTGAAGAAAATTGGTGTTGATGCCAGATCCTATACCGGAGCGCAGGTCGCTATTCATACGGACAGCTCGCACACCAAGGCGCGTATTGAGTCGATTGACGATGCCAGGATGCGTGCTGATTTGGCCGCTGGACGTGTCGTTATTGTGGCTGGCTTTCAGGGTGTGGATCCTGGCGGCAATATTACGACGCTGGGGCGTGGTGGTTCTGATACTACCGGTGTGGCGCTGGCGGCGGCATTGAAGGCTGATGAGTGCCAGATTTACACGGATGTTGATGGTGTTTATACCACCGACCCGCGGGTGGTGCCGCAGGCGCGCCGTCTGGAACGCATCACGTTTGAAGAAATGCTGGAGATGGCATCGCTAGGCTCCAAGGTCCTGCAAATACGTTCGGTAGAGTTTGCAGGCAAATACAATGTTCCTTTACGTGTGCTTTCAAGCTTCAAAGATGAAGGTGATGGCACCCTGATTACTGTTGATGAGGAAACCATGGAACAGCCCGTTATTTCTGGTATCGCCTTCGCTCGTGACGAGGCCAAGATCACTGTGCGTGGTGTCCCGGACACCCCCGGTATTGCCTACCGTATCCTTGGACCTATCGGTAATGCCAATATCGAAGTCGATATGATCGTGCAGAACGTGGCCGCTGATAACACCACTGATTTCACCTTTACGGTGGCACGTGGCGAACTCAAGAAAGCGCTGACCGCACTTGAGCCTGTATGTAAGGAAATCGGTGCTCGTGAAGTGGTGGGTGACGAGAAGATATGCAAGGTGTCGATGGTGGGGGTGGGGATGCGCTCACATGCCGGTGTCGCCAGTCAGATGTTTGGCACCCTGGCAAAAGAGGGCATCAATATCCAGATGATCTCCACTTCCGAGATCAAGATTTCTGTGGTGATCGATGAGAAGTATCTTGAGTTGGCCGTGCGCTCCCTGCATACGGAGTTTGGGCTGGATCAGCCTCCTGCTTGATGAGGCGGCGGTCAGTGCCTCTTGAAATTTGGTACGATTGCCCCATGTTTATGGCAGACGTAAGCTGTTTTTGATTTATGTGGCCGCGTGGTCAATACTGGCCGTGGGGATTTTGATGGTTGCTGGAGCTGCTATGAGTCCAGCCCAATAGTTTTTCAAGGAGATTGCGATGCTGATTTTGACTCGCCGAGTGGGTGAAACCCTTATGGTGGGGGATGAGGTCACCGTGACGGTGCTCGGTGTAAAGGGTAATCAGGTTCGTATTGGTGTGAACGCGCCCAAAGAGGTCGCTGTGCATCGTGAAGAAATCTATCAACGTATTCAGCGCGAAAAGCAGGGCGATGCTCAGGAAGAGCTTGAGGACTGAGCTTCTTTATCAATTTGCTGGGGGCAACGACGACGAGTGCTTGTTCATCGCCCAAAAGAAAACCCAGACGTTTCTCCCTGAAAGCGTCTGGGTTTTGCATTTTGTCAGTTCCTTCTGACCCATCCTGGCGGCTTTGATCAATCCTTGATCGCATCCTTGCGCCTTGTGATTAGTATCGTTATCGGCCGGTTTTACGTCTGCGGGTGATCACCCGAGTTCGTGTAGGAAATTGACCATGGGGTGCTTCGTGCCCTTATGTGCGCTGATGATGCTAAATCACTGCTTTTCTGAATTTTTTTGTGGGTTTCGCCTTTTCAAGCTGGGCCCGCATGCGTATCATTGCCCGCTCTGTGGAGAGGTGACCGAGTGGCCGAAGGTGCTCCCCTGCTAAGGGAGTAGGGGTCATAAGCCCCTCGAGGGTTCGAATCCCTCCTTCTCCGCCATTATAATGAGACGGCTGTTTTCTCAACCAAATCAATAGGTTGGGGGGGTGGCTGTTTTTATTTCTACCACACGTTTTTACCATGCGCAGGTGTTTGATAACTACGCCGGCCGATAACAATAGATAGATCTCCTAAAAAAGCCCGAGGCTACTCAGTGATGAGAGGTCTTGGGCTTTTTCATTTATGTCGCCAAACCAATATGTTTCTGGGTTTCTGGCTCGCGCAACTCTTGGCCTTTCCCCCTTGCTTATGACTCCGAGTGTCCTGTGCCCGATAGGGTATCGCATGGCATTAGGCAGGCTCAGTCGTACAGGCTATGACGTGCTGGTGGCGCGCGGCGCCATTTTCGATGATTGATACCCCTGCCACGAACTGGTTCAGCTCCCTCTTGTTTGATTCTGACTCTGTGGCCAATTTGACCCCTTGCCACGCCATGCTATTGGTTTCGATGCACAGCGCAGGTGAGTGGAGAGGCTTGATCCAGGTCAATGACGCTTGTAGTTGTATTGGCTGATGATGATCAAAGACCTCTCAGTGCCAGACGATGAGAGTTGCTGTCTTGTTGGTTTGCGTCCTGCCAGTGACGGTGGCGTGCCACTTGTGGCCGCCCATCTAAAAATCACCTGACTTTAGTTCTATCTACTAGGGTGATGTGGTGGACCTTTTTGTTTTTCAAAGAAAATGGCGATTAATTTAAAGTCGAAAGGAGAATGCCAATGAGCAAGTCTATGCGCCCCATCATGAGTTTTTTCAGAGAGGAAGAAGGCGTTACTGCAATTGAGTACGGTCTGATTGCGGCCCTGATCGCGGTGGTGATTGTGGCGGCAGTAAAGAGCGTTGGTGCTGATGTAAATTCGGCATTCGAGTTGGTTCACACAAAGCTGACGGGCGCCTGAGGAGCTATGACTCATAAGGTGTTTTTACTTTTTTTGGTTTTTTTCCCTGCTTTTCTTATGTTTTTTTAATTAATAAAGAAAATGGCAATCTTTATTGACGCCAATCAATTTTATCCTTTTGAGACTTTGATAGCCTGAAAAAGAAGTCGTTTAACACAAATTTTTCCAACAGTAAGGAGATTCTCGATGAACAAGCTGATGAATTCCGTCATGAAGTTTTTCCGTGAGGAAGATGGCGTTACTGCAATTGAATATGGCCTGATTGCAGCGCTGATTGCTGTAGTGATTGTGGCTGCAGTTAAAAGTGTGGGGGGGGATCTTAATACGACGTTTACCACCATTCATACCAAGCTGTCGGGCGCCTGAGAAGTGGTGTATTGCCGGTGGGCGTTGCCCGCCGGCTGCTTTTCTTCCGTGACACATCTTTATGTCATGAGTGCAATCTTCATGAATTTCAGCGCAGACATGGCGGCAGGGATACTTATGGCTTCGTTGCTGATGGTAGCTGCATGGAGTGATGTCCGGTCTTTTCGTATTCCCAATGCCGTTTCTCTGGGGGGCGCCCTGATCGGTATCATCATAAGTGGGTTTCAGCACGGAGTTCATGGTGTGTTACTGGCGGCCGCAGGTTGGGCAGTCGGGTTGACTGCCCTTATGCCGCTTTATTTTCTGAGGGCCATGGGGGCTGGAGATGTAAAGCTGCTTGCCATGACGGGGGCTTTTCTCGGGTTTCCTTCGGTATTGGGCGCTATTGCTTCCACTCTTATCGCTGGCGGTGTCTTTGCGTTATCAGTATCAGCGCTACGGGGGAAGTTATCCGAAACAGTCGATAATGTATCCGTTTTTGCTTTTCGCACCATGATGCCAGGGAAGGGGAATACATTGGCGCAAGTTGTCAGTGAGACTCCCGTCAGCGGACATCTTCCGTATGCGGTTCCCATTCTGGCAGGCACCATGACGTGGTGGGTGTTGCAACTGGTTTAGTAAAATTCTTAAGAAGCGGTTTCTGGTTTCCTACTGTCTCTGCAAGGGGTAGCGATGAAAAACAATCGAGCCTTGTTCATGCTGGCGTTGTCATTGCTCATTGGCGTTATCGCCGTGGTAATGATGGCTCGCTGGATGAACGAGAAGGCGGCACTCTCCACTACCGGCGTTGTTGTCGCCGCACGCGATATTCCATTGGGAACGAGGCTTGCGCCAGAGCAATTGAAGGTTGTTGCGTGGCCATCCGGTTCCAAGCCGAGCGGAACGTTTAACGATATTCAAAAGGTTAACACTCGGGTGCTCAACGCCAGCGTGCAGGTCGGTGAGCCTGTTCTGGAGAGCAGACTTGCCCCGATTGGCAGCAAGGGCGGGCTTTCTGCATTGATTCCAGAAGGCAAGCGTGCTGTTTCTGTCAAGGTGAAGGAGGAGTCTGGTGTTGCGGGTTTTGCGCTTCCGGGTAATTACGTTGATGTGCTGGTGAGCGCCCAGGATGAAAACGGCAGGCCGATTTCAAGGATTGTGCTGCAGCGTATTCTGGTACTGGCCATTGCGCAGGAAGCTAACCGTGATGAGACCAAACCAAAGCTGGTCAATGCGGTCACTTTAGAGGTGACGCCAGCAGAGGCAGAGCAGCTTGATCTTGCGCGCAGCATTGGGCAGTTGTCCCTGGCACTGCGTAATCAGGTTGATATGGCTGACGCGGCTACTGGCGGCGCACATCTTTCTGATCTTGTCCGCGGCAGCTCTCATCTAGAGCCACAACCCGCCCCTGCCGCCACTGATGTTGCCACTGTGCCGGCTCCAGAGATTGTTGTGGTAAAGCCGGTGCCGCGTCACAAATCGCGTGCCGTCATTGTCAAGAGCCCCGTGAAGACGGAAAAATCCGAGCAGCCGCCAGCACGCCCTTCCTATGTGGAAGGCGTGCAGGTGGGCGAATAATCCGTGGAGAGCACTGTGAGCAACATGACCTTGCTGAAGAGAAACAAACGGCCTCTGCTGCGTCACGCGCTGGCACTGGCCGTGCTGGGCTCCTCCCTACTGGCGCCATCACTTGCGGCTGCGGCCGATTGCGTGGCGAAGAACGGCAGTGCAGTGAGCTGCGCGGCAGACACCCAATCGCTTGGCGAACTTAATCTTGCGGTTGGGCAGTCCTTGCCGCTCGATTTTTCGGCCTTGGGTGGCATTAGCCGGGTCTTTCCCGGTAATCGTACGGTGATTGATGTCTTCCAGGATCCCAAGAGTGGTGACATCTATTTGCGTGGCAAGAAGGTTGGTACAAGTGACCTTCTGGTGTGGGCCAGCAACCACAAGAAGTATCGTGCACAGGTCACCGTGGGCATGGATACCGGTGCGTTGGGTAGCCAGTTCGCCAGCCTTATGCCGGATGAAAAAGACATTCATGTCAGTACCATGGCGGATTCTCTCGTACTGAGTGGCTCCGTTTCCGATGCCACACGACTGAAACAGGTAGTGGCACTGGCCGAAGCCTATGTACGCGGTACCACTCAGGAACTGGTGACCGACAGTCGTGTCTTTCAGGCGCCGGAAAATGAGCCCGGCAAAGCTGTTAGCGCACGTAGTGGTAATGACAGTACTGGCGCACGCCCGGTCAGTCTGACGCAGTCAGGCCTTGGGGCCAATCGAGTAATCAATCTGCTCACTGTGCGCGGTTCGCAGCAAGTGATGCTGGAAGTGAAGATTGCCGAAGTATCAAAATCATTCCTGGATCGCTTGGGTGTTGATCTCAAAGGCTCAACCTCATCAGGGGGCTGGACCTATGGCATTTTGAGTGGGCTCCTGTCAGGCACCGGCACTGCCAATAACACGTTGCTTTCAGCCGTGAAGGTGCTTGGTTCCAAGGAGATCTCAGTTGATGCGCAGAAAAAAGACGAGCTCGTAAAGATACTGGCAGAACCGAATATTGTGGCCATCAGTGGTCAGGAAGGCAGCTTTCTTTCTGGTGGCAAGGTATTCATTCCGACAGGACGTGACCGCGATGGCACCATCACGCTGGAAGAAAAGGAATACGGTGTTGGTTTGAAGTTTCTCCCGACCGTACTGGGTGACAGCATCATCGACTTGCATGTGAGTCCTGAGGTATCGGAGCTCAGCAAGGATGGCTCGGCTTTCACAGCCGGTGGCATTACAACCGTGTTCCCGTCGATCACGACACGCCGTGCTTCCACCACTGTTCAGTTGCGGGATGGCGAATCATTTGCGATTGCCGGACTGCTCAAAAACAACGTGACCGAAGTCATCAAGCGCTTCCCGTTGCTGGGTGATTTACCGCTGGTGGGGGCGCTGTTCCGTTCCAGTGAGTTCCAGTCCGAGAAGACCGAGTTGTTGTTCGTGATTACCCCGCATCTGGTGAGGGCAGCTGCCGCACCGGTTCCGCTGCCAACCGATAACTTCAAGGCACCGAGTCAGACGAACTTCATGCTGAACGGACGCCTGGAAGGTTTCCATAGCGGAAAAGATAAAGAAAAGAGCGGCGATAGCCAGCAGAACAATGCGCCGGCAGCGACGACCACCCCACCGGGCAAAGGCGGCGCTGCAGCGCCAGCGGGCAAGAACTGAGCAGGAGTTCCACCATGAAACGCATTTTCTTGACGTGTCTTGCTGCAAGCCTGCTTGCAGCCTGCAGTACTACGCCCTATCTGGATCGTCATTTCGGTGAGGCGTCGCGGCAGGCCATGAGTCGCCAGATAATCAGCTCTGAAGCCAAGAACGGCCCGCAAAAAATGGATGGTCAGGCCGCTAACTCGGTGATTGACCGGTACCATAAATCGTACGCCGTGCCTCCAGAGCCGGTGAATGTCTTCAATATCGGCGTTGGCGCGCACTGATAACCCGTTGTTACCGGAGCAGAGTACGTGAAGATCCTGTTGATATCGGATGACAAGCGCGCCCGTGACCGCATAACAGCGGCTCTTGGTGAGCAGGCCGTTGAGCATGAGATTACGGTTGTCGATACACGCACATTGCAGAAGCCTGATGAACTCGCTGCCGTGCCGGCGGACTTGATGGTGATAGAGGGGCTGGGCAGGGAAGCGGCTCCATGGGCTGCGCTGGAGCGGATTGTTGCCAGATGCCCGCAACTGCCTATTGTTGTGGCTACCTCGCAACAAAGCGCCGAGCTTTTGCAGCTGGCCATGCGTAGTGGTGTTCGCGAAGTCGTCAATATCGACGAAGCCAGTTTGCGTGATGTCATGCAGCGCATGCTGGCACGAATTGCTGCAGCAAATGGTCATGCCGCTGGCAAGATTATTGCCTTTATCCCGGCCAAATTCTCGTGTGGCGCCACTTTTCTGGCTACATCACTGGGATACTCGCTTAGCAAGCGGTCCGGAAAGCGGGTGCTCCTTATTGATCTCAACATGGAGGGTGGTGATGCCGCCCTGTTTGTCAGTGACAAGGAACCAGAGACTACGTTGGCCGATGTATGCCGGCAGATACAGCGTCTTGATGCCTCTTTTCTTGCGGCTTGCACAGTGACGCCTTACCCGGGTTTTTCCGTGCTGGCGGCGCCTGGCGATCCGGAGTCGGCTCTACTGGTCAAGCCGGAGCATCTATCAGCTATTTTGCACGTGGCGGTTAACAATTATGATTATGTGATACTGGACGTTGACCGTGTTATGGGGGGCGTGAGCATTCATGCTCTTGATGCCGCCAACATAATCTTTGTCGTAATCCAGGCAGTTCTGCCCTATCTGCGTGATGCCCGCCGATTACTGAAAATATTTTCAGGCCTTGGATATTCTCAGGAAAAAAACCGCTTTGTGGTTAACCGTCATGACAAGGTAGCGGATATTTCTGTAGAAGATATCGAGAAGTCGCTTGAAGTAAAGATAAGTCACGTTATCCCGAACAGCTACCGCAATGTTATTAGCTCGGTCAATCAGGGAGTGCCGCTGGCGGTATTGGTGCCAAATGATCCAGTCGTGCATGGCATTGAGGCAATTGCCGATACATTCTGTAATAAGCCAGCAGAGTCACGTAGCTGGATTAATCGAATGTTTAATAAATAAATTTATTCAGGGTCGAACCACAGGACACAATAAAAATGTCACTTCGCGACCAGTTTCTCCCGGACGGAAGCGTGCAGGTAGCCGCTCCTTCTATAAACAGCGGACATCCTGAATACCAGGCTCTCAAGCTGCGCATTCATCAGGAGTTGCTGAAGCGTGCAGATCTTTCTGCCATGGAGGCCATGTCGGGTGATCGCCTGCGTGAGGAGATTCGCAATATTGTGCAGCGTTTGCTGGTGGATGAGCGCGTGGTCATTAATGATCAGGAACGCCAGCAGCTAGTGCGTGATATCCAGAATGAGGTACTGGGCCTCGGTCCGCTTGAGCCGCTTCTGGCCGATTCCACCATTTCGGATATTCTCGTAAACACGGCAGGCCAGGTCTATGTCGAGCGTCGCGGCAAGCTGGAGCTGACTGATACCCGTTTTACGGATAATGCCCATTTGCTCAAGATTATCGACAAGATCGTCTCGCGTATTGGTCGTCGCGTGGATGAATCCAGTCCGATGGTGGATGCGCGCCTGCCGGACGGTTCGCGTGTCAATGCCATTATCCCGCCGCTCGCCATTGATGGCCCTTTGCTGTCCATTCGCCGCTTTTCAGTGAAACCTTTGACGATGCAGGACTTACTGCAATACAAGTCACTGACCGAAGGAATGGCGCAGGTACTGCAGGGTCTGGTTGCTGCCAAGGTAAATATCCTGATTTCCGGTGGCACCGGCTCTGGCAAGACTACGTTGCTGAATGTGATGTCATGTTCCATTCCTTCCAGTGAGCGGATCATTACTATTGAGGATGCGGCCGAGCTACAGCTGCAGCAGACCCATGTGGTGCGACTGGAGACGAGGCCGCCGAATATTGAAGGTCGTGGCGAAGTTACGCAGCGGGCACTGGTGAGAAACTCTCTGCGCATGCGTCCGGACCGCATTATTGTCGGTGAAGTGCGTGGTGGCGAGGCTCTGGACATGCTGCAGGCCATGAATACCGGGCATGAAGGCTCCATGACGACTATTCATGCCAATACTCCACGCGATGCACTGACGCGACTCGAAAACATGGTGGGAATGGCGGGTTTAAACTTGCCGCCCAAAGTCATGCGTCAGCAGATCAGTTCGGCAATCACTGTGGTTATCCAGATTTCGCGTCAGTCTGACGGCAAGCGTCGCGTGGTCAGCATTCAGGAGCTCACCGGGCTGGAGGCGGATATCATGACCATGCAGGAAATATTCATTTACGAGCAGACCGGTGTTGACGAAAGCGGAGTCGTGCAGGGATTTTTTCACGCTACCGGTATCCGGCCAAAATTCATGCAGCGCCTGCAGACGCGTGGCATCAAGCTGGACGAGGATGTTTTCAATCCAGCCAACCGGTTTTCCTGAGGGACGGGCATGATAACCAGCTATTACGTTTTTATTATTCTGGGATTCCTCGCTGTTGTGATGCTTTCGGAGGGCGTCCTCCTCGCGTGGAACAGCTATCGCGGACCGAAGGCTCGCAGCATTGCCAAGCGCTTGCGGGTACTGTCCGCTGGTGCACCGATGGAGCAAGAGCACAAGAGCATCATCAAGACTCGTTTGCTTAGCACAAGTCCCGTGCTGGAATCGGTACTGCTTTCCATTCCACGCATTCATGTGCTGGATCGCTTGCTGGTGCAAGCCGGTATAGACATGACGGTTGCATCCTTTCTGCTGGCGTCTATCGGGTTTTATGGAGTTGGTGTCGCGGCACTGGTGCTGGCGGGGGTGCCAACGGCGCTGGCGGCAGCAAGTGCCGCGCCCCTCGTTTTTTTGCCACTGGTTTATGCCATGAACCAGCGCACGAGGCGTATTAAAAAGATTGAAGAGCAGTTGCCTGACGCGCTTGATCTCATCGGCCGCGCCTTGCGTGCGGGTCATGCTTTCCAAGGGGCATTTCATATGGTTGCTGATGAAGCGCCTGCGCCGGTCTGCGAAGAGTTCAAGACGGCATTCGATGAAATAAATTTCGGTGTATCCGTGCAAGAGGCGCTGATGAACATGGCGACGCGAGTGCCCAGTACAGACCTGCGCTATTTTGTCATTGCGGTGATGATCCAGCGGGATACCGGCGGTAACCTCGCTGAGCTGCTCGACAACATCAGTCGCTTGATGCGCGACCGCATGAAGCTCCTTGGTACGGTTCGCGTGCTTGCTGCAGAAGGAAAACTCTCGGCCTGGATTTTGTCTCTTCTGCCCTTTGCGCTTGCGCTCGCAATGACCATCATCAATCCCGGATTCCTTAATATCCTTTTTACGGATCCGCTAGGACAGCGCCTGCTTCTTGGTGCCGGTGTACTTATGCTAACCGGGATTATCTGGTTGTGGCGACTTACCAAGATACGTGTATGAGGCAATGATATGACACTTGTTCAGTTTCTTTTTCTTGCCCTGCTTTTTCTCGTAGCCAGTGGTCTTGCCTATGCCATTATCCTGCTGATGATGCGCAGTCCGCTGGAAAAGCGTCTTGCCAGCCTTGCCTCTGAAGCAGAGCGTTCTGAGACAAAGTCGGAGCCGGAGTGGCATCAGCGAGTTGTGGAAATAGCGGGTCCGATCGGCCGGCTTGCTTTGCCAAAGGAAGGCTGGGAACGATCATCACTGCGTGTTCATTTCATGAATGCGGGTTTTCGTGGTGCATCAGCTCCGGCTATTTATTTTGCGACAAAAACCGTTTTGACCTTTGCGATGCCGGCGATTTTTATTACTCATCTCGGTATCTGGCAATCAGAAGTCAATTCGCTGTCAATACTGGCCGGGATTGTCGGCTTGGCCGCATTTGGCTATTACCTGCCTACGGTTATTCTTTCGTATCTTGTCAAGCATCGTGAGCGGGAGCTTTTCGAAAATTTCCCGGATGCCCTTGATCTCATGACCGTCTGTGTTGAGGCGGGCCTTTCACTCGACGCCGTGATTGCTAAAGCCAGCCAGGAAATTCGTCTCAACAGTAATGCGCTGGCCGATGAGCTGCATCTGGTTACACTGGAGTTGCATGCCGGAGCCTCGCGAGAGCAGGCCTTTCGGAACCTTGCCCTGCGTACCGGTCTTGAGGAAATAGACTCGCTGGTGGCCATGCTTATTCAGGCCGATCGATTTGGTACCAGCGTTGCAGACTCCTTGCGCGTACATGCAGACTCCCTGCGCAGTCGCCGTCGTTTGCGTGCGGAAGAAAGTGCCGCAAAAATTCCAACGAAGATGCTCTTTCCGTTGATCTTCTTCATTTTTCCTTCACTACTCGTGGTATTGCTTGGCCCCGCCATTATCAGCATCCACGCCGTTCTGCTTCCAACATTGTCGGGTCAGTAGCATGGAATATTGACCTGAGGCAAAGCGTTAGCTGTCACTCACTGCGAAACTGAAAAAACTATATTGAAATAACCACCGGAGGAAATACAACATGTCCAATCATATCATCGACCAAGAACGTCAGGGGCTGTGGATTGCGGCTACTTTTGTGATCGCGCTGCTGGCGCTGGTGTTGTCGTTCGTTAATTTGGATCGCAACCATGCGCTGGCAGTTGGTACACAGATTGAAGTTCTGGGGTTGCACGACCACATTACTTCAGTAGAGCGCAAGGTGAACGGTAGTGCTGCAACGGCAACACCTGCCCAGGCCCCCGCAGCTGCTCCGGCTGTTGAGCCAGCCAAGTAAGTGATTACGGCGGGCCTGTATCCGGCCCGCCGCCATTCACACTCTTGCACACGCCATGATCAAGTTCTCGTCGCAACGCAGTCATCACGGCAACGCCATACTTGAGTTTGCCTTGGTGGCGATGTTGTTTATCACGATTCTGCTGACCATTGCAGAGTTGAGTCTTATGTTCTGGGTCACGCTTAGCATGCAGCATGCTGTACGTGAGGGTGCGCGTTTTTCGATCACAGGTCTTACCACGGGAGCGCCACCCACTGACCCCACCCGGTACAACGCCGTAATTGCCCGAATCCGGGATCAGTCGATGGGGCTGTACGACGCGGTTTCTCCGGTGATTGTGGTGCAGACAGTCGATAATTCGGGTGTCCTGAATGTCGTTGGTGGCAAGTCCTTTGGTGATCCCGGCCAGATCGTTGTTATCCGTCTTGATTGCCAATGGCCGCTGATCACGCCTTTTCTCAAACCCTTCTTCGCGAATGGCCGTTATGATTTTTCCGTCAGTGCGACGATGCGCAATGAAAATTTCACACCATGAAAATTCATGCTCGTGAACGGGGCGTAAGCCTGATTGAGTTTGCACTGGTGCTGCCCATTATGTTGCTGCTGATGCTGGCTGTCTTCGATTACGGGCGTGCCATCCAGGCGAACAACATCATCATTAACATGAGCCGGGAGGGCGGCAATCTTGTCGCCCGAACATCGGCCACACCACAGTTTGTCATGGCGGCACTGGCCAGCACGTCTTCACCCTTGGTCATGAGTACTTACGGTGGCATTGTCATTACCCGGCTCACGGCCAATGCGGACGATTCCAGTCAGGCCTCCGTGGTGGCGCAGTCGCGATGGATCGGGGGGCGGGCTGTTGTCAGCCATATCTGGAATGGTTGCGGTACCTGGATCAGCGGTGAGTGCAAAGTACCCACCACGCCACCAGTAGTTACCTTGCCGGTGCTGATGCTGAAGCAGGGTGATGAAGTTTATGCGGTTGAAGTGTTCTATCGTTACGACCCGGTTTTCAGTTTTGCCATGCCAACAGAAGCCAATCTGTATTCGCTGACCCTGCTTTGAGGAAGTGATGATGAGTAGCAGATTCATGACACCAGTGCGCGGCAGTGTACTGCTGATGTTTGCTCTTTCTCTGGTCATGCTGATCGGATTTGCGGGGCTGGTCGTTGATGCCGGCATCGGATACGGAGTGAAGGCGAAGCTCAACTCTGCTGTTGATGCTGCGAGCATCGCTGCTGCCCGGGCAGTGGCGACAGGTGCAACGGATGATTTGCGCACTCAGGCCGCCATCAAGGAAGGCACACGGTTTTATTACGCCAATTTCCCGGCAAACTATCTGGGGGCCACCATACAGCCACCCACGGTGACTGCAGAGAAGGTTGGTGGTAAATGGTTTGTAACGGTTGCAGGTACCGCCTCTACCCCAACTTATCTGATGCGCGTTTTCGGTGTAAGGCAGCTTGATGTCCGTGCCTTGGGTCAGGCTGTGCGCCGTGATCTGGACATGATGCTGGTGCTCGATACTTCGGGCTCATTGCAGTCGGTATTTCCCCAAGTAAAATCGTCGGCGGTGAACTTCGTCAACAAGTTCAATAATGATGCCGACCGGCTCGGGTTGGTGGTGTTTGCCGATGGTGCCACGCTGCCAGTGCCCATCAACAAGACCGCAGCGCGCGGCTTCAACAAGACCACGATAGTCAGCCAGATCAATGCACAGAGCTCAAGCGGCTGGACGTCGACAGGCGAGGCAATGCGGCTCGCGCTCAATGACCTGAATGCGGTTCCTGCGATCTTGCAGTCGAGTTTGCGCGTCATTGTGCTTTTCAGTGACGGTGCTCCCAATACGCCTGCCGCCATCTGGCCACGTCACAATAGCTCCGGCACGCAGACTGGCACGGTGAGCGCATCATTTCCGTCGACAACGGGTAGTGGCAATCCCCTGCTCTGTACCAACAGCTCACCATGCACCTTGTACCGCTATAACTCCCGCAGTACGGCATTGAGTGGTAGCTACAGTGATATCAATCGTCTGCCGGTAACGGCAGGTGCGACGTTTGACAACAAGCCCCTTTCCAGCTTCAACAACAAGCGCACCTTTTCGCCTGCCTTGGCAGCGGCAAACTCTGCCAACCTCTGCAACGTGAACAAGGCTGCACGTAATATGCTGGAAAACATTGCCAATGATGCCCGCGGACAGAAAGTCGTGGTGTTCACTCTCGGCCTGGGCGCCCAACTCAATGGCTTTGAGAGCGTGACCAGTTGCAGTTATACCCAGGCCGAGTGGGGTTCCAATATTCTCAAACGGGTGGCCAATGCATCCGGGGTTGATACTTACAACGCAGATCAGCCGACAGGTACCTATGTCTATGCCGCGAATGCTTCTGATCTTGATACGGCATTCAACAAGATTGCCAGCGAGATCATCCGCCTTTCCCAGTGAGAATGAGTGCTGCAGGAATGAAAAAGCCGGTGATGCCGGGCTTTTTTACCTTTAAGTCGGCCGGTTTTCTTGACTGCTGGCTGGCTGGTTGGATGGAGGCTTGGGGCGGGTGCCGGGAGGCAGATTTGGTCGGACTTGCTCGTTTTTTCGCCATTTTACCGGGCCACTTGCAGTATCAGTGGCAATGCTCCTGGAAATAAGGAAAAGCGGCGTTAAAACTCGTTGACAGCGGGGGTGGCGCTCACGATAATTCGCCGCCTCATCGCGCTGGTAGCTCAGTTGGATAGAGTATCTGGCTACGAACCAGAGGGTCGGGGGTTCGAATCCCTCCCAGCGCACCAAATAAAGCAAAAAGCCGGTCAACCAGTCATGGTTGACCGGCTTTTTGCTATCTGCAATTCCAGAAAAACCGTTGCCGTGCCGCGTCTCGTTTATAGCCCCGTTGTTCCCGGATTTGAGTCCCTTCTCGGGCTTTTTGTTGCCAGGGTGCAGGGATATCTGCTTTACGGGGGGCGATTTCAAACAAGTCACTGGCTTCGCTGGTAATCAGGTATCTTTCATTCATTGCATTTAATTCAATAAACCCTTGGAAGGCGTTCGGCATGCTTGGCTTCCTGAGCAGATACGTTCCGTCCTGGCGCATGAGCCGCTGCACTGGCTTGATTAATGATTACAGACCGGTAATCAGCATAGTCGCCTATTTTTTTGTTTTATGTTTCTGCTTTCGATACGGCCAGGAAATAATGCGGGGCGGTGATGCCTGGAAGACGGGGGACTGGCTCATAAATTATGAAGGTGGCCCCGTCCGCCGGGGGCTGGTTGGCCAGGTCCTTTACGAGTTTTCGCGCCTGGGGACAAACCTGCTCTGGTCGGCATTTGTTTTACAAGTGGCCATATATCTTTTGGTTGCACACCTCACTTTAAAGCTGTTCTTCTCCGTCGATCGTGAAGCTTCCTGGTTATTGTTGATATTTTCCCCTGCATTTATTTTCTTGTTCCCGTTTTATGATGTTCAGGGTGGGTTCAGAAAAGAAATAATACTGTTTTTATCCTTTTGCGTACTGGCTTGTGGCTTGCTGGATGGAAAGCTCCGTCACGGGCACGTCATAGCGTCGCTTTTGATATATGGCGTTGCCGTCTTTTCGCATGAACTGGCGGCATTCGCCATTTTCTTTATGGTTTTCCTGCTGCTGCAGGCAAAAACAAATACGGCCAATCACGCCATGATCAATGCTTATGCCGTCGGTTATATTTTGCTGGCTGTGGGCGGGGTGGGGTTTGCACTGGCCAATCCCGGCAATGGTGTGGTGAAAAGCGAAGTTTGCAACTCGCTACTAATGGCAGGACTGAAAGACAGTATTTGCAGTGGCGCCATTGAGTGGCTTCAGTTTGACTCTGGCTACGGTATGCGGGAAGTAAGAAGTTATCTGTCCGGATATTTAGTTGTGTATCCATTATTGTTTTTTCTGGCATGTTTTCCCGTCTTTCTGACCGGCTGGTACAGGAAGAGGGTTATTTTCCTGATGCTCGGGTTTTTCTCGTTATTGCCTTTATTTGTTGTGGCGGTGGATTGGGGCAGGTGGATCCATGTTTATGTTTTCATGGTATCCATCACGCTATTGCTTGAGTCCAGCAACGCGACAGTAATGATTGGCAAATTTCCTGTGCTTGGCCTTTTGGCCTATATGGGCCTCTGGAGTATTCCTCATTGCTGCACCGCAAGGCCGGGGCTGGGCATGATTGATGTGGCATATCTTGCGTTAAGAAAGCTGGTATTTTGATGACCATCACCCACCTAAATCCTGCAAGCTTGCCGTTGTTGCATTGAGGCAGGGAGAGGCAAGCGAATAACCCGGTTTCAGCGGCTGGACAGCCTTGTGCAAGGCGCTCCCGGTTAAGAGGCTGGTACGAGTAACGATCGAAGGAGCGGGCATGACGAATAACAAGGCCGGTTCGGCGTACCGCGGTGGTTTGCCGCTGATTCACAATCGCCCGTTCGATGAAATCGCGGTCGGTGACAGCGCCTGCATGGAGCGGATGCTGACCCAGCAGGATATCCAGCTGTTCGCGGTGTTGTCCGGTGACAATAATCCGCAGCATCTGGATGCCGGGTTCGCGGCATCGACGCGCTTCCACGGCATCATCGCGCAAGGCATGTGGGGCGGTGCGCTGATCTCGGCTGTACTGGGCACCCGCCTGCCAGGTCCGGGCACGATCTACAAAGGCCAGACCCTGCGTTTCCTGGGGCCGATACGGCTTGGCGATACCCTGACCGTCCGCGTCACCGTGATGTCGCGCGAGGTGGATCTCAAGCTGGTTCGCCTGGCCTGTGCCTGCATCAACCAGCACGGCGACACCGTGATCGAGGGGGAGGCTGAAGTGATTGCCCCGGCCGGGAAGATCGAGCTTGCCAGCACGACCCTGCCCGAGATCAGGCTCAGCGGAGGTGGCGGGCTGCAGCATGTGCTGGATCTTGTCCGCCCCCTGGATGCAATCCGCATGGCAGTGGTGCATCCCTGTGATGCGCTTAGCCTGACGGCGGCGCTGGAGGCGCGGACAGCGGGACTGATCGAGCCCGTGCTGGTCGCCCCGCGCGCCAGACTGGAAGCACTGGCGCTGGAGGAGGGGCTGGATCTGTCCGGTCTCGCCATTGAAGATGTGCCGCACAGCCATGCGGCGGCAGCGCGTGCTGTCGAGCTGGTGCTGCGCGGCGAGGTCGAGGCGCTGATGAAGGGCAGCCTGCACACCGACGAGCTGATGGGTGCGGTCGTGGCGTCCGGCACGGGCCTGCGCACCAAGCGTCGCATCAGTCACTGCTATCTGATGCAAACGCCCGCCTACCCGCGCCCCTTCATTCTCACTGATGCCGCCATCAACATCGCGCCTTCGCTGGATGACAAGGCGGACATCGTGCGCAATGCCATTGACCTGGCGCATGCCATCGGCGTGGAACAGCCGCGTGTGGCCATCCTTGCGGCAGTGGAAACCGTCAGCCCGCGCATGCCGGCAACGCTGGACGCGGCAGCCCTGTGCAAGATGGCGGATCGCGGCCAGATTACGGGCGCCTTGCTCGACGGACCTCTGGCGTTCGATAACGCCATCTCGGCGGCGGCGGCGCACATCAAGGGGATTGTCTCCGAGGTGGCGGGGCGTGCCGATATCCTGGTGGTACCCGATCTCGAAAGCGGCAACATGCTGGCCAAACAGCTTGAGTATCTGAGCGGAGCGGCGAGCGCGGGCATTGTGCTGGGGGCCCGTGTGCCCATCGTGCTGACCAGTCGCGCCGATACGCGGGAGACGCGTATTGCTTCTTGTGCGGTCGCGCTGTTGCTGGTGCAGCACTACAAGGTCCTGCCGCCATGAGTGATCTTATTCTGGTGCTTAACTGCGGCTCATCCAGTATCAAGTTCGCACTCTTTGATGTCAGTGCCACATCGTTGTCACGCAAGCCCCACTGGAGCGGCAAGGTGGACGGCATTACCGGTTCCCGGCCGGTCATGGGCGAGACCGGTCTGGCGCCCGTGGCGGTAGAGCTGGATGCCGTGCAGCCCTACCATGCGGCGCTTGAGCATATTCGAGGGCGTGTCAGGGCCCGTCTGGGCAGCCATCGTATTGTCGCCATTGCGCACCGCGTGGTGCATGGAGGCACCCGGTATTTCGAACCGGTGCGGGTGGATGCCCGTGTGCTGGCGGACCTCAAAACGTATATTCCCCTGGCACCGCTGCATCAGCCGTTTGCGCTGGAAGCCATCGAGATGCTGCTTGCGGATCGCCCCGACTTGCCGCATGTGGCGCTCTTTGACACCGCCTTTCACCACACGCTGCCCGACGTTGAAAAAATGCTGCCCTTGCCCTACGCGGTCTGGGAGCGCGGCCTGCGCCGTTACGGCTTTCATGGCCTGTCTTACGAGTTCATGTCGATTGTGCTGGCCGAGCGCTATGGTGATGCCGCGCGCGGGCGCACGATCGTGGCGCATCTGGGCAGCGGAGCCAGCCTGTGCGCCATGCGGGATCTGCGCAGCGTGGCGACCACCATGGGCTTCTCGGCCCTGGACGGCCTGATGATGGGCACGCGCTGCGGCGCGCTTGATCCGGGCGCAGTGCTGTACCTGATGGAAATCGAGAAGCTCACGCTGGAGCAGGTGGGCCATGTCCTCTACTACGAGTCGGGGCTGCTGGGGGTCTCGGGCGTTTCAGCGGATCCGCGCGTCCTGCTGGCGGAGGAGGACGGCAATCCCCGCATTCAGGCGGCACTGGATCTTTATGTGCGCCGCATCGTGCGCGAGATCGGCGCGCAGACCGCCGTGCTGGGTGGCCTGGACATGCTCGTTTTCACGGCGGGCATCGGCGAGCACAACGCCGAGATTCGTCGCCGCATCTGTCGGGACCTGGCTTACCTTGGCGTCGAGCTCGACGCGGACGCCAATGCCTGCGACGCCTCTCTGGTTTCCGCCAGTGCCAGTCGTGTGCAGGTCGCCGTGGAAATCACCAACGAGGAATGGATGGCAGCCTGGCATACGGCAGCCATGATCGGCCTGGATGAGCGCGAGGTGAGCCTGATCCCCGAAGGCCAGGACTATCCTGTCCCGCTCGCGCTTCCGGTGACGACATGACGGAGCCGGCGGCAGGTTTTCTTGATCGTGTGTGGTTCGGCTGCAATTTCCCGATCTCGCCGTGATCGGTGGCGTGTTTTTTTTATCTCGCGGGCACGCTTTCGTAAAACACGGGCAACCATGGCATGAGGCGGCGACCGGTTTTCCCCGGGCACAGTCCCGTGTCCGCCGCGCGGGATTGTGCCGGGTCTCTTAACTGCCGGTGTGTACCAGGGCACGGCGGCCGGGCAGCAGTTGTTGCTGTCGGCTGTCATTGCCGGCTCCGCGGCTGCGCCGGTATGCTTGCCGCCTCGCCAGGCACAGACGGAACCAGACACTCATGCAGCAAGCCGTGGCAACTTATCAGGGGCGCAAGACCGCCCGACAGGGCAGCGAACAGCGCCGGCTGGCCATTCTTCAGGCGGCACTGCGGGTGCTGGTGCGCGATGGAGTACGCGGCCTGCGGCATCGTGCAGTCGCCAAAGAGGCAGACGTGCCGCTTTCCGCGACTACGTACTACTTCAAGGATATTCACGATCTGCTGGCCGATGCCTTTGCCTTGTTTACCAACGAGACCGTGCAGACCTTCGTGGACCCTTTCTGGTCCCGTGCCAATGAGTGGGTGCGCAGTCATCCCGAAGACACCCGGCACAATCCCGTGCGGATGGCCGAGCTGACGGATCATATGGCGGCCATGGGCGCGACTTACATTCTGGCGCGGGTGCGCGAGCATCGCGAACAGCTCGTGCTGGAGCATGCCTTCTGGTATGCCGCGCTCACGGATCCGCGCATGCATGCCATGGCCCTGCAGCATGGCCGGCGGATTCTCGTCAACTTCATCCAGATTCTGGAGTATGTCGGTGCCAGAGAGGTGGAGCTGGGGGCCAGATCCATTCTGGTCACCGTGCGCCGTCTGGAATACGAGGGCATGCTGGGCGCAGAGGATTTCACGGAAGAAAAAATACGTGATGCCCTGCGTCACCAGATTCGAGCGGTACTGGCGGCATGACAGGCATGGCACTTGAGCGGGTCAGGCTCGATGCACAGTGGAAGCAGGCCCTGGCGCCTGAATTCATTGCGCCGTATATGCGCGAGTTGCGTGCCTTTCTGGCGGCCGAGAAAAAATCAGGCAAGGATGTTTATCCGCCCGGGCCGGAAATATTCAATGCCCTCAACACCACGCCGCTGGCGAAGGTAAAAGTCGTGATCCTCGGACAGGATCCCTACCACGGCGCCGGGCAGGCTCACGGTCTCTGCTTCTCGGTGCGTCGGGGCGTCATGCTGCCGCCTTCCCTGCAGAATATTTACAAGGAAATCGAGGCCGATCTCGGCATTCCACGGCCGCAGCATGGTGAGCTGACGCACTGGGCCGAGCAGGGCGTGCTGCTGCTCAACAGCGTGCTGACGGTGCAGGCGGGCGAAGCGGCTTCGCACCAGAAGCGTGGCTGGGAAACATTTACGGATGCCGTCATCCGCGTGCTCAACGATGAATGCGAGAATCTTGTTTTTCTGCTGTGGGGAGGTTATGCCCAGCGCAAAGGCAGTTTCATTGATGCGAAAAAACATCTGGTACTGAAGTCGGTGCATCCGTCACCGCTGTCAGCCAATCGTGGCGGCTGGTTCGGCTGTCATCATTTTTCCAAAACCAATCAGTATCTGAAGGCGCATGGAAAGGTGCCGATTGACTGGTCTTTGCCTGTTTGAGGTTGTGATGTCCGAATCCCCTGTTGTGCTGCTGGAAGAACGTGCCACGGCGGATGGCCGTGTCCTGGCCATTGCCACGCTGAACAGCGAGCGCTCGCTGAATTCGCTCAGTCTCGACATGATCACTGTCCTGCTGCCGGCCCTGCAGCGCTGGGCGGAAGATGATCGTGTGGTGGCGGTTTTCCTGCAGGGCGCCGGCGACAAGGCATTCTGTGCCGGCGGCGATGTCCGTCGCATCTGTCTGGCCGTGCGTGAAAACGGCATTGATGATCCCTATGCGCAGGAATTTTTCACGCAGGAATACAAACTGGATTACCTGATCCATGTTTTCCCCAAGCCCGTCATCGTGTGGGGGCAGGGCATCGTCATGGGCGGCGGTATCGGTTTGATGAGCGGGGCGTCGCATCGCATTGTCACCGAGACCTCGCGCCTGGCCATGCCGGAAATCACCATAGGCCTGTATCCGGATGTGGGCGGCAGCTATTTCCTCGCGCGCGTCAAAAACCGTCTGGGTCTTTTTATCGGCATGACGGGCGTGCACCTGAACGCGGCTGATGCGCTGCATATCGGTCTTGCCGATCATGCTGTTGCCAGTGCGCGCCGCGAGGCGGTGCTCGGGAGTCTGTGTGCCGAACCGTGGGCGACGGAGGCGCAGGCTTGTTCACGGCAGGTCAGCGCCGTGCTGGCGCGCGAGCAGCAGCCGGAACTCAAACTCTCCGAGATTGCAGCACGTGAAGCGCTGTTGAATGCGCGTGCCGGCAGTGATGATCTCGCCGTGCTTTATGCCGCGCTGACCGCGCCGGCGCCTGACGATGCCTGGCTGGACCGTACGGCTGCATCGCTGGCCAAAGGCTCGCCAACCTCGGCCGTGCTGATACACCGGCAGTGGCAGCGAGGCAGCCATATGACTCTGGCCGACGTGTTCCGCGAGGAACTGACGCTGTCGGTACAATGTGCGCGTCATCCCGATTTTATCGAAGGCGTGCGTGCCTTGCTGGTGGACAAGGACAATGCGCCGCACTGGCAGCCGGCCGTTCTGGCGGAGGTCAGCGAGTCGTGGATTGCCGGGCATTATGCCGAGCCCTGGTCGGGGGCGCACCCGCTGGCCGCTTTGTAAAAGGCACATGAAAAGCCCGTAAAAAAAGCCCGCTTGCGGGCTTTTTTTACGGGCTTTTCAGAAGGGCCGCGTCACTCTTCCTTGTCGGCGGCCAGCTCGTAAGGCAGTACGAGAACGCCCAAACGGGAGCCGGATGCTTCCAGGCTGAGCGTGCCCGCATGCACCGCCAGGTTTTTGACCACGGCGAGCAACTCGGTTTTTCCGGCGCTGCCGCGTGCAGCAATCACTACTTCTCCGACGGATTTTTCTTCCGCCACAATCTTGCTGCCAATGGCAGGAAGCTCGGTGTCAGGGGCTTCAAGCCGGTAAAGCCGCTGCTTGAGCTTGCCGCGGAAATACAAACGTGCCACCACTTCCTGGCCGGTATAACAGCCCTTGTTGTAGCTCACGCCTTCCAGCGCCGGGTAGTTGAGCTCCTGTGGCTGAAAAAGATCACGGCTGCCGGCAAAGACGGTGGCCAGACCGTCACGGATGTCGGCGGCCCACCAGAGGTTTTCGCTGGCCAGGGTAGTGTTCTGCTGCAGTGCCGGCCACTCTGCGGCGAGTGTTTCCGCCGGCAGTCCCAGCAGATAGCGCGGTTCGGCGCCGGTGCGCGAGACCCATTTGCCATCGGCAGCTTTAATGACCCGACCTTGTGCCGGTACATCGCCGACGAGGCTTTTGACGCGCTCTTCTGCGCCAGCGCCGCTGATGCCGGCCAGCGCCATGCCGGCATGGTCGAGTCTGGTTCTGGAAAAGACCGCATATTTTTTCAGATGGGCGAGCGCGTCTTCAATCTGGTTTTCCGGAAGGACCAGCAGGATGTTTTCCCCGTCCGGTATGGCGATGAAACTGAACAGCACACGGCCTTTCAGTGAACAGACGGCGCCCGGCAGGACACGGCCTTTTTCGACTTCACGGAAATCGGTGGTGGTCTGGCCCTGCAGGAACTTTACCGATTCGGGGCCGGTGAGACCGAGTACGGCCAGTGCCGGCAGCGGAATCAGAACGGTGGCAGCGCGGGTGTCCGCCGGATTGGCAGAGTCCGGTTGTGCAGGGAGGGCCTCTGCAAGGTCCGGTGTCAGTAATGAAGTCCAGGGGTTGATCATGATGAGCCGCAATGACAAAAGGATTAAGGATGACAGGGTAAGCCTTATGGAGGCCGCAGCCGGAAAAAACAAGCGTATAATCGCCGCCGACCCGATGATCCGCCACGTTTTCCGGAGCTGCCATGACCGATCTCACTGCTGAAGAACGCCGCCTGCAGTGGCATTGCCGTCGTGGTCTCAAGGAGCTGGACATGATCCTTGGCCCGTTCATGGACGAACACTATCGGCAGCTGGAGCCCCTCGACAAGGCCTTGTTCATGCGTCTTGTCGATAACGAGGACGTGGACCTGTTCAACTGGTTCATGCGCCAGGGCACGCCGGCTGATCCCGAGCTGGAGCGCATGATTGAGCTCATCCTTGCACGTCTGGCGCGTTGATCTTCGCCTGCAGGCTTCGCGCATTCTTTTGACTCTGATTCTGGTCCTGCATCTGGCGGCCCTGGCGGCGCTTGTGCAAACGGGCTTCCCCTGGTACGGGTGCTTGCCAGTCGTTTGTTTGCTGTTGCTGTCCTGCCTGCTTTCCCTGCGCCCGGAAAAAAATGCCGGCACTGTTACGCTGCACGAGCAGGCCGGTGACTGGTGGCTGGAAACGCCGCAGCAGCAGGTAAAGGCTTCCTTGCAGCACAGCCAGGTCTGGCGCTATCTGGTGGTCATGGATTTTCTCTGCCGCCATGAGAGCAGGTGCTGGCGCCAGCGCGTGGTGGTGTTTCCGGATTCGGTACCGGCAGATGACTTCCGGCGCCTGCGCGTGAGGTTGCGTTACGGGCCGCGCGTACAGGACGCTCACCTTTCCTGATCTTCGCTTTTATAAACAAACCGTGCATAAAAAAGGCCTGATGATTCAGGCCTTTTTTTCGCCACCGCTCAGCGCATGGATTTTTGCAGTGAGCCGAGCAGGCCGCGCAGCAATTGCCGGCCGATATTGCGGCCCACCTCCGAGCTGGCGGCCCGTACGGCACTTTTGGCCGCCGTTTCCCAGACGGAGTCGGGCTCACGTGTCGTGGTTCGCGCGACCTTGGCCTCGGCTTTGGCCTGGATTTCTGCGTCCGCTTCTGCCGCTTTCTCCTTGCTGCGCGCCGTTAGTTTTTCATAGGCCGATTCGCGATCCAGTACCGCGTCATAACGACTCTTGAACGGCGAGCGCTGCATGATGGTGTTGCGCTCTTCCACCGTAATGGCGCCAAGCCGGGAGCGTGGCGGAATGACTTTGGCGCGCTCGACGGGGCTGGGAACGCCGCCTTCGCCCAGCGTGGAAATCAGCGCTTCGCCAACGGCAAGCTCGGTAATGGCGGTGGCGACATCAAGGCCGGGTTTGGCACGGAAGGTTTCCGCCGCCGCTTTCACGGCTTTCTGGTCGCGCGGCGTGAAGGCACGCAAGGCGTGCTGCACACGATTGCCCAGCTGGCCGAGTACGGTGTCCGGAATATCGAGCGGATTCTGCGTGACGAAATAAACACCGACTCCCTTGGAGCGGATCAGGCGTACCACCTGCTCTATCTTTTCCAGCAGTGCCTTCGGCGCGTCATTGAAGAGCAGGTGGGCTTCGTCAAAAAAGAAAACCATTTTCGGCAGATCGGAATCGCCTTGTTCCGGCAGGTTTTCATACAGCTCGGAGAGCAGCCACAGCAGGAAGGTGGAATAGAGTTTAGGCTGCTGGAAGAGTTTGTCGGCGGCCAGCACATTGACGTGGCCGCGACCTTCCAGCGTGGTTTGCATGAAGTCTTCCAGCTTGAGCGCGGGCTCGCCAAAAAACCGGTCGGCGCCTTGCTGTTCCAGCGTCAGCAGCTCGCGTTGCAGGATGCCGAGGGTCTGCTTGCTGACATTGCCGTAGTCGCGGCCAAAGGCGCCGGTGTTATCAACCGCAAATGACACCAGCGCACGCAGGTCCTTCAGGTCCAGCAAGAGCAGGCCGTTGTCGTCAGCGTATTTGAAGAGCAGGGCGAGGACGCCTTCCTGGGTGTCGTTCAGGTTCATCAGGCGTGCCAGCAGCAGCGGTCCCATTTCCGAAATGGTGGCGCGTACGGCGTGGCCCTGCTCACCGAACACATCCCAGAACACCACGGGATAGGCGCGGTTGCCGTAATCGGTGACGCCGAGTCTGGCGGCACGCTCGGCGAATTTCGGGTTCTCTACCCCTTTCTGTGAAATGCCGGCGAGATCGCCCTTGATGTCGGCCATGAAAACCGGCACCCCCAGATCAGAAAAGCCTTCGGCGAGGATCTGCAGGGTGACGGTTTTACCGGTACCGGTGGCACCGGCCACGAGGCCGTGACGATTGGCGTAACGGCCTTCCAGAAAGCAGGGCACATCGCCCTTGCCGATGAGAATCTGATTGCTCATGGGTGAGTCCCTGTCCTTGCCCTGGTGTTTAGAAAGAGGCCGTGATGAGTGGAGTGTGATGCAAGATTTCGTCGTGAAAAAACAGGCACCCTGATTTACCGCGCCCCATGCCGCCTGTCAATTTCCGGATGGTCAAATGACCGGCAGCAAAGGGGGGAATTATTCCTGGCTTGAGGGCGGCGTGAGTATGCTGTCATGCACTTCTTCGGCAAGCTCCGGGTAATCCAGTGTGTAGTGCAGGCCGCGGGATTCCTTGCGCAGCAGGGCGCACTTGATGATGAGCTCTGCCACCAGCACGAGATTGCGCAGTTCGATGAGATTGGTGGAGATGATGTAGTTGCTGTAGTACTCCTGGATTTCCCGCTGCAGCAGTTCCACGCGATGCAGGGCGCGCGCCAGGCGCTTGTCGGTGCGCACAATGCCGACATAATCCCACATGAAACGGCGCAGCTCTTCCCAGCTGTGCAGGATCATCACGTCTTCATCCGGGTTGCGCACCTGTGAGGCATCCCAGGGTTTGCACACCGGCGGCTCGGGTTGTTGTGCGAGTTTTTCCTGGATGTCCTTCGCGGCCGACATGGCATAGACAAAACATTCCAGCAGCGAATTGCTGGCCATGCGGTTGGCGCCGTGCAGACCGGTGAACGATGTTTCGCCGATGGCGTAGAGATTGGGAATGTCGGTGCGGCTGTGATGATCGACCATGACGCCGCCGCAGGTGAAATGTGCAGCAGGCACCACCGGAATAGGTTCTTTGGTGATATCGATGCCGAACTCCAGGCACTTCCGGTAAATGTTCGGGAAGTGGCTGGTGATGAACTCTGCCGGCTTGTGCGAGATGTCGAGATAGACACAACGAATACCAAGGCGCTTCATTTCATAGTCGATGGCACGGGCGACGATGTCGCGCGGTGCGAGTTCGGCGCGCTCGTCAAAGCGCGGCATGAAGCGTTCGCCACTGGGCAGGCGCAGATAGGCGCCTTCGCCGCGCATGGCCTCGGTAATCAGGAAATTTTTCGCTTGCGGATGGTAAAGGCAGGTGGGGTGGAACTGGTTGAATTCCATGTTCGCCACACGGCAGCCGGCACGCCAGGCCATGGCCACGCCATCGCCCGTCGCGATGTCGGGATTGGTGGTGTAGAGGTAGGCCTTGCTGGCGCCGCCCGTGGCAACGGCGACGAACTTGGCGCGGAAGACTTCCACTTCGCCGCTGGCGGTATTGAGCACATAGGCACCGAGCACGCGGTTCTCGCCGGGCAGTCCCGTCTTCTCCGCGGTGATGAGGTCGACCGCTACCCGGTTTTCCATCAGCTCCACGTTTTTGCATTCCTTGACGCGCTGGACCAGCGTGGTGGAAATGGCGCGGCCGGTGGCATCGGCGGCGTGAATGATGCGGCGATGCGAGTGGCCGCCTTCACGGGTCAGGTGCGGTTGCTCATCGGCATCCAGCGTGAAGCTCACGCCCTGTTCGATGAGCCAGCGTATGGCCTCGGGGCCGTTTTCCACGGTGAACTTCACGGCATCTTCATGGCAGAGTCCGGCCCCCGCGATGAGGGTGTCGGCGATGTGTGCATCCGTGGAGTCGGTTTCATCCATGACCGCCGCAACGCCGCCTTGCGCGTAATAGGTGCTGGCGTCACTGAGGGTGGCCTTGGACAGCACGGCAACGCGCAGGGACGGATCGAGCTTGAGGGCCAGCGTGAGGCCGGCGGCGCCGCTGCCGATGATGAGCACATCATGCAGATGCTCGGTATGCAGGGGATTGGTCATGAAAAAGCCTGTAATGGCGCGAGTGGAACAAGCCGTGGCGGCCTGCCCGACAAGGGCAACAGCAGTGGAAAGCGAGCCGCCAGTATAAGCCGGCTGGCCGGTCACGGGAACGTTACAAACCATCCCCAGATGCGCCCCGGACTTACAAATTCCTACTGTTCAGCGTTGCAGCCCCCCGCTACTTTTCTGCTTTCAAAAACCGGGATGCTTTTTTGCCCGGCATTTTTCCAGGCTTCGTCATGTCAGGAGACAAACACCATGATGTCAGCGTCACGTCCCATTGTGTTCAGGTTTATTGCGGTGCTCGGTTTTTTGCTGGCAGCCCCCGTGCGTGCAGAGCTGCCGGACTTTTCTCCGCTGGCCGAAGATGCCGGCCGTGCCGTGGTCAATATCAGCGCCTCGGCCAAGAGCAGCAAGCGCGCCGGGCAGCAGGATGTGCCGGAGATTTTCCGCAAGTTTTTTGGTGAAGACTTCAATTTTGCACCGGCGCCGCAGGAGCGGCAGTCGTTCGGCTCAGGCTTCATTATTTCGAAAGACGGGTATGTGCTGACCAATAATCATGTGGTGCAGGGGGCCGACAAGGTCACGGTACGCCTGTCAGACCGTCGTGAAGTCGACGCTGAAGTGATTGGCAGCGATGAACGTTCCGACGTCGCCCTGCTCAAGATCGATGGCCATGATCTGCCGGTGCTGAAAATCGGTGATCCGGACAAACTGAAAGTCGGTGAATGGGTGCTGGCGATCGGTTCGCCCTTCGGTTTCGAGTACTCCGTCACCGCCGGCATCGTCAGTGCCAAGGCACGTACCCTGCCCAATGGCGAGTACGTGCCCTTCATCCAGACGGATGTGGCCATCAATCCGGGCAACTCCGGCGGCCCCCTGCTCAACATGAAGGGCGAGGTGATCGGCATCAATTCGCAGATCTACAGTCGTTCGGGGGGCTTCATGGGGCTGTCTTTCGCCATTCCCATTGATGTGGCCATGGAGACGGTGGACCAGCTCAAGAGCAGCGGTCATGTCTCCCGCGGTTATCTCGGTGTGGTGATCCAGGATATCAGCCGTGATCTGGCCGATGCCTATGGCCTGTCACGTCCGGCAGGCGCGCTGGTGTCCAGGGTCATGCCGGGCACTCCGGCCGAGAAGGCCGGGCTGAAGGAGGGCGATGTCATTACCCAGTTCAATGGCCATGACATCAACCTGTCGGCCGAGCTCCCGCAGATGGTGGGGCGCGTCAAGGTCGGCAACAGTTATCCGCTGACGGTCGTTCGCGACGGCCGTGCCCGTACCCTGAATTTTGAAGTGGCGGCCCTGCCGGACGACGAGGCCCCGGCCACCGCCACTGGCAAGGGCAAGACGGCCAGGCCGGACCTCAGCCGGCTTGGTATCAGCTCGATTCGCGATCTCACTGCCGAAGAGAAGGCGGCGCTCAAGATCGAGGCTGGCGTGGTGATCCTGCAGCTCGGCGAAGGTGCGGCCGCCGATGCCGGCTTGCGTGCCGGCGATGTCATCGTCAGCCTGCAGGGCAAGGCGGTCAGTACGGCCCGGGAGTTCATCGAGACCGCCAAAAGCCTGCCGGCTGGCAAGGCCTTGCCGCTTGCCGTGAACCGCCGGGGGCAGCCGATCATTCTGGTGCTGCGTCTGGATGCCGTGCCGGACGAGCCGGCAAAGCCGGCCAGCCCGCCGAAAAAGAAGTAGCAGAAAAGCAGACGGGGGCAGCTCGCCCCCGTCCTCTTCCCCGTCCTGTTCAGGTAGAATCCGCGCCTTCATCACCGCCCTTGTTCCCTCCTTCTGCGCTTTATTCCTGGTAGCCCCGTGACTGACATCAAGCATATTCGCAATTTCTCCATCATCGCCCATATCGATCATGGCAAGTCCACGCTGGCCGACCGCTTTATCCAGATTTGCGGCGGGCTGGAAGCGCGCGAGATGCAGGCCCAGGTGCTGGATTCCATGGACCTCGAACGTGAGCGCGGCATCACCATCAAGGCGCATTCGGTCACGCTCTATCACACCTCGACCAAGGACGGTCAGCGTTACCAGCTGAACTTTATTGATACGCCCGGCCACGTCGACTTTTCCTACGAGGTCTCGCGCTCGCTCGCAGCCTGTGAAGGAGCGCTGCTGGTGGTCGATGCGGCGCAAGGCGTTGAGGCGCAATCCGTTGCCAACTGCTACACCGCGCTGGAGCAGGGCCTCGAAGTGATGCCGGTGCTGAACAAGATCGATTTGCCGCAGGCGAACCCGGAAGCCGTGTGCCAGGAAATCGAGGAAGTGATCGGCGTGGAAGCGACTGATGCCTGCCAGGTGTCGGCCAAGACCGGTTTTGGCGTGCCCGAACTGCTGGATGCACTGATCGAACGCATTCCCGGCCCGGTCGGTGAGCGCGAAGCGCCGCTGCAGGCGCTGATCATCGACTCCTGGTTTGATAATTATCTGGGCGTGGTATCGCTGGTGCGCATCAAGAACGGTCGCGTCAAAAAAGGCGACAAGATTCTGGTGAAGAGCACGGGGCAGGCACATCTGGTCACCAGCGTCGGTGTCTTCAATCCCAAGCATCAGGAAACCGGTCTGCTGGAAGCCGGCGAAGTGGGTTTTGTGATCGCCGGCATCAAGGATATTTTTGGCGCTCCCGTGGGCGACACACTGACGCTGTCGGCCACGCCCAATGTCGACATGCTGCCCGGTTTCAAAAAATCAAAACCGCAGGTCTATGCCGGCCTGTTTCCGATTTCCTCGGAAGACTACGAGCCTTTCCGCGAGGCGTTGTCCAAGCTCAAGCTCAATGACTCCTCGCTGTTTTATGAGCCGGAATCCTCGGATGCGCTGGGCTTCGGTTTCCGTTGCGGCTTTCTCGGCATGCTGCACATGGAAATCGTGCAGGAGCGTCTGGAGCGTGAATACAATCTGGACCTGCTGACTACGGCACCGACCGTGATTTACGAGATCGTCACGCGTACCGGTGAGACCCGGTATGTGGACAATCCCTCCCGCCTGCCGGATATCGGCTCGGTGGAAGAGTTCCGCGAGCCGATTGCCGAGTGCCATATCCTGGTGCCGCCGGAGTATCTGGGCGATGTCATCAAGCTGGCGCAGGACCGGCGTGGCGTGCAGAAAAACATGCTCTTTCACGGCAAGCAGGTGGCGGTGACCTATGACATTCCCATGGGGGAGGTGGTGCTGGACTTCTTTGACCGCCTGAAGTCGGTGTCACGCGGTTATGCCTCGCTGGATTATGCTTTCAGTCGTTTTGAGGCCGCCAAGCTGGTGCGGGTGGACATCCTGATCAATGGCGAGCGCGTCGATGCGCTCGCCATGATCTGTCATGTCGACAACGCGCGTTATCGTGGCAATGCCATTACGGAAAAAATGAAGGAACTGATTCCGCGCCAGATGTTTGACGTGGCCATACAGGCCGCCATCGGCAGTCAGGTGATTGCCCGCCAGACGGTGAAGGCCATGCGCAAGGACGTGTTGGCCAAGTGTTATGGCGGTGACGTCAGTCGTAAACGCAAGCTGCTCGACAAGCAGAAAGAAGGCAAGAAGCGCATGAAAACAGTAGGCCGCGTGGAAATTCCGCAGGAAGCCTTCCTGGCCGTACTCAAGGTCGACAAGTAATTACGGGCACAGGCTCGCGAGGATTTTATGGATCTGGATTTTGCATTGATACTGACCGTGGCCGTGGCGATTGCCGGTGCCATCTGGGGCGCTGACATCCTCCTGCTCAAGTCCGGCCGCCAGCGCCGTGCGGATGCGGCCGTAAAGAAACTGCAGCAGGAAAGCCACGATCCCCTGGCGTCCGAGGTGGTTGAAAATGTCACGGCACAGGAGATGCGCGAGTCGGTGCTGGTCGAGTATGCGCACTCCTTTTTTCCTGTGCTCTTTGTGGTGTGGGTGCTGCGCTCGTTCATGTTTGAACCGTTTACCATTCCTTCCGGTTCCATGCTCCCGACCCTGCAGGTCGGCGACTACATTCTGGTGAACAAGTTTGCCTATGGCCTGCGCCTGCCGGTGCTGGGGCTCGAGCTGGTTCCGGTAGGAAAGCCGCAGCATGGAGATGTGATGGTATTCAAATATCCGGAAGACCCGCGGGTGAACTTCATCAAGCGGGTGGTGGGTACTCCTGGAGATCATGTGCGTATTCGCGACGGCAAGGTGTTTGTGAATGACGTAGCGCTTTCGCAGCAGCAGGAGGCTTTTCCTGAAGCGGAGTCATGGGAGCTTTATTTCCGGGAAAAGACAGCCGCTACGGATCATCTCATTCGTCATGAGGAGGGGCGTGAAAATGCCAGTCCGCAAGGCGAGTGGGTGGTACCGGCGGCCAGTTATTTCATGATGGGCGACAATCGCGACAACAGCCGGGACAGCCGTTACTGGGGTTTTGTCCCCGACCGCCTGATTGTCGGCAAGGCCTCGTATGTCTGGATGCACAAGGAGCCGGGCCTGCATTTGCCGAGTTTTGGGCGTGATGGTAAGGTGCATTGAGCCCGTATTTGTGCGGGCATAACAAGAACAATCAAGAGGTAATGGTCATGCAGCGTCGACAGCAGCTCGGCATGTCTTATATGGGCGTTCTGCTTTTTGTGACGATTTTTGGCGGTATTATCAAGGTTGCCGCCGTGGTCGGTGGCCCCTATTACGACAACTATTCCATCAACAAGATTATCGACTCCCTGTTTCGGGATGGTCGTGCCGACAGCATTGAAGATTTCAAGCGCGGTCTTTCCGATCGTTTTACGATTAACAATATTCGTGACAAAACTCCCGAAGACTTCAAGTACACCTTCGCTGATAAAAAGCTGACGGTTGAAGTCGACTATGAAGTGCGCAAGCCCTTTATAGGCAATCTGGACGTTGTCATGCATTTCAAGCAGATACATGGCAGTGAGCTCAAAAACGACTACTAATGACAAGACCTGGCGCCTGCTGGAGGCGCTGGGTTACCAGTTTCGTGACCCTGTTTGGCTGGACCTCGCCCTGACTCATCGCAGCGTCAGTGGTGCCCGCAATAATGAGCGCCTTGAATTTCTGGGTGACTCCATTCTCAACTTCGTGGTGGCTGATTTTCTCTATCAGCACTTTCCTGCAGAAAACGAGGGAAGGCTGTCGCGTTTGCGTGCGCGGCTGGTCAAGCAGGAAACCCTGGCAGACGTCGCTCGTGACCTTCAGCTGGGGGATTATCTGAAGCTGGGTGCCGGCGAGCTCAAGAGTGGCGGCTTTCGCCGGGAATCCATTCTGGCAGATACTGTGGAAGCCGTTCTCGGTGCCATCTATCGTGATTGCCAGGACATGCATCTGTGCTCCGGGCTGGTTCAGGCCTGGTTTGGCGAGCGCCTCTCCGGCGTCGGGCGGGAGACGGTACTCAAGGACTCCAAGAGCCGTTTACAGGAGTTCTTGCAGGGACGCCGCCTTGGGCTGCCGGTTTACACCGTTGTCAGCATTCAGGGTGAGGCACACAATCAGTTTTTTCATGTGAGTTGCGAAGTGCCAGGTCTGGCCGAGACGACGCAGGGGCGTGGTGTCAGCCGCCGTTATGCGGAACAGGAAGCAGCGGCGCAGGCTCTTTTGCAATTGGGTATCCGGGACAGTGATGACTAACGACAATCTGATTAACCAGTTCTTTGGAAAAACGGCCGATTCTCCGGCCGATTTTCGTTGTGGCTATGTGGCCATTGTGGGGCGACCCAATGTCGGCAAGTCGACATTGCTCAATCATATTCTCGGGCAGAAGCTCAGCATTACTTCCCGCAAACCGCAGACCACGCGTCACCGCATTCTCGGTATTGTGACCAGGAACAGTACCCAAACCATTTATGTCGATACCCCGGGCATTCACGGGGAAGAGCGCAAGGCGATTAATCGCTACATGAACCGCGCGGCGACGGCGGCACTGCGCGATGTGGATCTGGTGCTGTTTGTGGTTGACGGCATGAAGTGGACGCCGGACGACGAGCTGGTGATGCAGAAGATAAAGGCGGTTTCCGTCCCGGTCCTGCTGGTCATCAACAAGGTGGACGAGATTGCAGACAAGGAAGTATTGCTGCCGCGTATCGAGGAGCTGACCAAGCGGTATGGTTTTGCCGAGGTCGTGCCGGTGTCGGCGCTGGGTGGCCATAATGTCAGCCAGTTGCAGGAGATTGTGGCGAAGCGCCTGCCGGTATCGCCGCCGTTTTTTCGTGAAGACCAGATTACCGATCGCTCGCCACGCTTTCTGGCCGCAGAGATTGTGCGTGAAAAGGTCATGCGCCAGCTGGGTGACGAGGTGCCTTATGAGCTCACGGTGGAAATCGAGGAGTTCAAGCAGGAAGGCAAGCTCAAGCGCATCAGCGCCCTGATTCTGGTCGAGCGTGATGGCCAGAAGGCCATTGTGATTGGCGATGGCGGTCAGCGTCTCAAGCGCATTGGCACCGATGCCCGCCTGTCCATGGAAAAGTTTTTCGGTGGCAAGGTGATGCTGTCACTGTGGGTGAAAGTGAAGGGCGGCTGGTCGGATGACGAACGCGCCCTCAAGAGCCTGGGTTACGACGACTGAGTCCCAGAGGGCGCCTGAATGTCCGCCATGCTGCATGCTTTTTTCCTGCATACGCGGCCCTATCGTGAAACCAGCCTTCTGGTCGATGTATTTACCGCCGAATCAGGCCGGATGTCTGCGGTCATGCGAGGCGGGCGCCGGGTAAAAGGTGGTGGTGCGCAGCTGTTTCAGCCGCTGGTGATCGAGATCGCGGGCGTGACTGAACTTAAAACCATACGCCGGGCCGAGATGGCGGGTATGGCGCTGATGCTGAAGGGGACCGCGCTGTTCAGTGCGTTCTATCTCAATGAAATCCTGATCCGCCTGCTGCCTCGGGAGGAGCCACAGCAGGCCTTGTTTGTGGCCTATGCGGATGCGCTGGGGCAGCTGGCGGAAAATGCCGATCCGGCCGCACTCTTGCGCACGTTTGAGTGCGGTTTGCTGGATAGTCTCGGCTATGGCATCGATTTCATGCATGACAGTGATAGTGGCGAGACTGTTTCGGCGTCTTGCGGCTATGACTTTCATCCGGAGCGCGGCTTCACCCGTTCGCGTGGTCTGCATGCCGTCAGTGGTGCGGTGTTGCAGCTGCTGGCGGCGGGGAATTTTGCCGAACCTGCTGCCGCTTTGGCAGCAAAACGAATTAACCGTCTGGCGCTGGCCCGATTGCTGGGTAACAAGCCATTGAAAAGCCGCGAGCTTTTTCTCGCGCTGCGGGAGTGAAGATGATGAGTCCGATTCTGCTGGGTGTGAATATTGATCATGTCGCGACGTTGCGCCAGGCGCGTGGTACGCGCTATCCCGATCCGGTACAGGCAGCCATTGTGGCCGAAGAGGCCGGCGCCGATGGCATTACCCTGCATCTGCGCGAAGACCGCCGGCATATCCAGGAGCGGGATGTACGACTGATTGCCGGTGTCCTGCAGACAAGGATGAACTTCGAGTGTGCCGTGACAGAAGAAATGCTGTGCTTTGCCGAGGAAATCCGGCCAGCCCATGTTTGTCTGGTGCCGGAAAAGCGCGAGGAGCTGACGACCGAGGGCGGGCTGGATGTGCTGGGGCAGTTTGAAAAGGTGCAGGCTGCCTGCCAGCGCCTGGGACGGCTTGGCATCGATGTTTCGCTGTTTATTGATCCTGATGAACGGCAAATTGATGCATCGGCGAGGGCCGGCGCCCCGACCATAGAAATACATACCGGAGCCTATGCCGAGGCACATTCCGCGCAGACGCAAGATCAGGAGTTCCTGCGTATAAAGGCGGCTGTGGATTATGCGGCAGGACGCCTGGTGGTGAATGCAGGTCATGGCCTGCATTACCACAATGTGCAGCGTATCGCTGCCCTGACGGCGATTCATGAGTTGAATATTGGCCATGCCATCATGGCTCGCGCCATTTTTTCAGGTCTGGCGACGGCAGTGTGTGACATGAAGTCCATCATGCAGCAGTCACGGCAGGAAGCTCTTCTGGCGGGGTTAACGTTACGCTGATGCTTTGCAAATAAAAAACGCCGGCAACAGCCGGCGTTTTTTATTCTTGTCTTTATTCCGTTTTTTTACTTCAGGGGCGAAATCTTTTCATCAGGGGGCTGCCGCTTGCCCAGCCCAGCAGACCCGGTGTAAAGCGTTTGGCTCCATACATCAGCCAGGCCTCGGGACTTACCGGAGTCACGGCGCGATTGTGCTCGATGGCTCCGATGATGGCATCTGCCACCAGTTCAGGCCCGTAATTGCGCCGGCGATAAAGCGCGGCAATTTTTTCCTGAGCGTCGCCGGTAGCGCCGTGCATGCGTCCGGTGGATACAATGTTGGTGTTGATGATGCCGGGGCAGATCGCACTGACGCCAATGCCGTGTCCGGACATTTCTGCGCGCAGTGATTCGCTCAGACCCATCACGGCATGCTTGCTCGCCGAGTAAGCCGTCATGTCGGGAGCCGCATAATAACCGGCAGCAGAGGCCAGGTTCACGATATGGCCACGACCCTGCAAAACCATGGCAGGCGCAAACAGTTTGCAGCCGTGCACGACACCCATGAGATTGATGCCGATAACCCACTGCCAGTCAGAAATCGGGGTGCTCAGGAAATCCCCCCCCAGTCCGACGCCGGCATTATTCACCAGAATATCCAGCGCGGTGTGTGTCTTGTGAACTTTTTCTGACAGTGCCTGCATATCGTCCCAGTCGGAAACATCTACCGTATGGGACTCGACAAAAGCACCCCGTTCCCGTGCCAGCACGGCAGTCTGTGCCACGGCATCGGTATTGAGATCACAGAGAATCAGTCTGGTTTCGTACCCGGCCAGCTGAAGTGCGGTAGCACGGCCGATGCCACTGCCGGCGCCTGTAATCAGAATGGTCTTGCCGGTAAAGAATTTTTTACGTGACCTGCTCATGGTGGATATCCGTCCGGTTGATTTTTTTATCGTTGTTTTTGTACGGTGTTCAGGGCTGTAACTCAATGCTGCCCGATACATTGACGACCAGGCGGGTTTCTCCGCCAGCCAGATCCTGCGCTGGTGCAGATTCGGCATCGGCTGCTTTCATGGCGCGCATTACCGGCATGTAAGGAACGGGGCCGCCGGCAGAGCCCAGACTCATTTGCACGAGCTTGTAGCTTTTGGCGGCCCAGGCACTGCGAATGGCTTCAGCCCGTGTCTTGAACGCAGCAATGGCTTCGGCGGTCAGCTCATTTTCAGTTTTATTGCGCGTGTCTGCTGAAACCACAAAGCTGATGCCATTCATTTGCAGTTTTTCCTGCAGCCGGCTGATGAGCTCGCCTGCGGCCTTGAAGTCCCGGGATTCGAGGCGAATCTCGGCGTGCCCACGCCAGCTTTCCAGTTTGCTCGACGAGGTCAGCGTACTACTGCCATAAACCGGCCACGTATTCTGGTTGCCCGACGTGGCTTTCACGGCTGGATAGGCTGCCGCTTTTTTCATGGCATCGTTGATGGTCTGTGTAATCTGTTGTGCCAGCCTGCCGGCATCTTTGTCGTTGAGTTCAACACTGAGGGTGGCGTTCATCTGGTCATTGGCAATGCTCCGCGCTACTTCCGTGGAGAAGTCCACGCGCTGATATGTCAGCGGCGTCTCTGCGCTGGCGAAGGCAGGCAGTGCAAGAAAGAGTAGCGCTGAGGGGATCAGCCAGAAATGTGACATGGTGAGTTCTCCTTTTGAGTGCAGGCAGTCTGTTGTGTGGATCACGAAAATTGCGGCAATAATGCCTGGGTGTAGTCCGGACAGGCTGGAGTAGCTGACAATCAGTGTGCCGCCATGCCGGATGAGCGCCGTAAGCGGCTTTTACGCGTGCCTGGTTTTTTTGATGGTTGTTTAAGGTATCTGGCGATAAAAGCAAAGGCACAGAGCAGGGTCAGCAGCGCTGCATTCGCGGGAATATGAAGATTGAAGTCAACGCTTGAATGGATCAGGAGGCTGATCAAGCCCATCATGGCGGCAAAGCCCATGCCTCGCAGTAGTGCGTTACTTCTCGTACGTTGAGCCTGTACGGCCGTCAATAACGTGCAGGCTGCAATGGCGGCAAACAGGCTGCCGCCAATGACGCCGTACTCGCCAAGAATTTGCAGGTAGTCATTGTGGGCGAAATTGAAAAAACCGACGACGTCATGTGACCGGTAACGGGGAAACATGCTGATGAAGCTGCCGGCGCCGCTCCCGGTCAGCCAGTGCTCCTGAAACCAGACCCAGGCATCGGCATTGATGTTGAGACGAACTTCGTTGTTCATCTGCGTTTGCTGAATGCGCGCAGCCAGTTTGTCGAGGCCAAACCAGGCGCTGATAATAAAGACATCAATCAGGATCATGCTGCCAAACAGCATCACCATGGATTGTGATGTTTGACGGTACAAGAGATAGCCAATGCCGGCAGTAATGCCCATGCTGGCAAAGAAAGCAGAATTGCCCATGCGTGAGTGTGACATCACCAGCGCAATCACCAGCGCCACCAGAAAAAGTCTCAGTCGGGTTTTTTCACCCAGCAGGGCGCGTAACAGCTCACGACTGCGTTCGCGCCAGGTAGTATCGCCACGGCTTTCCTTGAAGCTGGCAATCAGCAGTCCTACGCCCACCGCAAGACACATTTCGATATAGCCGGCAAAGTGGTTGCGGTTCACAAAGGTGCCAGCGGCATCGCCCTGATACTGGCCGGGTGGTCGAATTCGAAGAATGTCAAAGTCACTGCCACCCAGTACGGTCAAAACGGCGTAGCTGGCCTCGAAGAGGCCGCTGGCGAGAATCACCATGGCCAGCAAGCGCAACCGCTCCCGGGTATCAACCAGTTGCAGGCTGATGGTGAACAGCAGGGCATAACCAAGACTTTTTTGCAGCTTGAACAGGGTGGCATTGGGGTCAAGGCTGGCAGAGTGCCAGTCAGGAGACAGAAGGGGCAGTAGCTGCAAGAAGCTCCACAGCGGGATGGCAAAAAACAGGGCAATGGCCGGCCAGGATTTTTTCAGGGCCATGCTGGGCTGCAGACGCTGCCGGGCCAGCAGCCAGCACAGGCCGGCAGCGATGAGACCGGTGAGCACTTGCAGGATGGCACTCGACCAGATGCGATTACTTCCCAGCGGGATAGGTGCCCAGAAGACAAGGGCACACAGCCCGAGGAAGAGTCGGTGATCAGGCTGGCGAGTGAGTGTGTTCATCTGCGAGAGTCGATGGACGAGAGATCAGAAACGCGAAGGGCCAGACATTATCTGGCCCTTCGCACTAGGTTCTCTGGAGATCAGGAACAGCTGGCAACCTTGCGATCACAACCACCACCACCGTTACCACCAGCTCCTGGCGGAGTCAGTGGCATCAGGATAATTGTGCCTTGACGTGCGACGGGGCCCTTGGATCGGGTTACGCCAGCAATTTCTATACCGGCAGCCGCACTGGCATCAGCAATCAGCTGGGAGGAAATCCCCTTGTCGGCGGCTACGGCAGCAATCGACTCCGCCTGACGCGGAGCCACCTTGAAGGCGGCCGTCAGTACATCGAGGGCGGAGGCTTTGGCATCCAGAGCAATCTTTACATACTCGACAGCTTTGTCCGGCTGATCTGCAATCACGGCTTCCATGATGGCCTTGGTTTGCTGGGGCGCGGCCCGCAGCGCCTGTGTCAGGATGGTGGCTGACTGGCGAGGAGAGGTACGCATGGCCTGGGGTACGAACTTGGCGCCATCCACACCCTCTGCAAGGGCGCGCTGCACAATCGGCACAGTGTAATAGCTGGGCGATTTGACAATCGCGGTCGGCACAATGATGCCTGCCTTGTCCGGTGCACCTTGCAGGGCAGCAGCAACGACTTGTGCCGGATTCAGGTTGTACTGGCGACCCAGTGCGGCGGAGACGATATTGGCGGCCTGGTCAGGATTCAACTGGATGGCAGCAGTGATGGCGGCATAAGCCTGATCGGGAGCACGCTCAATGATTTGCTTAAGGGCGGCTTCCGCCGAGATATTGCTGGCGAGGGCATTGGTGAAAATGGCCTGCATGGGCTGGGCAGACTTCAAATCAGATTCGATACTGGCGTGTGCCATCCCCAGCGGCAACACAAGGCCCAAGGCCATTCCTGTCAGTGTGCGGCGCATATTAACTCCATGGATTCCAATTGGGCGGCTGGCATCAGCCATTGACTCTTGATTATAGGCTTCCTGCGCCCCAGTTCAATGTTACCGGTTCACCTTTAATCATGCCCTTTGCGGCCTTGTCCGGCATGCTGTCATGCCGGTGTCACGCCAGCATGCTGGCCTGCTGCAAGCGTTGCTGATCCGGGGCCTTGCCAGTCTTCCGGATAGTGGAACCCGATTTTGTGACAGGCTTCACTCTTAATCTTGAAGGCATCGCTGCGGGCCGGAGTCTTGTCGTCAGATTGCGCCCTTGTCAGCTGGGGCTCGGTGGAGCCTGCAGGTGCACGACATGATGCGGATGTCGGTCAGTTTCAGCCCATGCCGGTGTTTCTGTTCTCCGGCGCCGGCCATGAATAAAGTCCGGCTCATGCCTGCAGGGATTCCTGCCAGCGTTCGGGATCAAAGCCGCACAGCAATGCTGTGCCATTTTCCACTACGGGGCGTTTGATCAGGGAAGGCTGCTCCTGCATGAGCAACAAGGCATTTTCCCTGTTGATGCCGCTCTGTGCGGCTTCCGGCAGTTTGCGCCAGGTGGTGCCACGGCGATTGAGCAGGGTTTCCCAGCCCACGGTTTTTTCCCAGCGTTGCAGCATTTCCGCACTGATGCCGGACCTCTTGTAATCATGAAACTCATAGGGGATGCCTGCCGCCTGTAGCCAGGCAAAGGCTTTTTTCATGGTGTCGCAGTTTTTGATGCCATAAATGGTGAGCATTGTTTTTCCTTCCAGCCACGCCATTTCCATAAAAAAGGGCAGCCTGCTGTGCTAAAGCTGCGGCTACCCTTTCTTGCTTATTTCAACCGGTTTCTGATCAGTCTGCGCGCAGCAGTTCGTTGATGCCTACCTTGCTGCGGGTTTTGGCGTCGACTTTTTTCACAATGACGGCGCAGTAAAGGCTGTACTTGCCGTCGGCAGAAGGCAGACTGCCGGAGACAACCACGGAGCCGGCGGGTACGCGGCCATAGCTGAAGGTGCCGGTTTCGCGATCATAGATTTTGGTGCTTTGTCCGATATACACACCCATGGAAATGACGGCGCCTTCCTCGACGATGACGCCTTCCACAATTTCAGAGCGTGCGCCGATAAAGCAGTTGTCTTCGATAATGGTGGGATTGGCTTGCAGGGGTTCCAGTACGCCACCAATGCCGACACCGCCGGAAAGATGCACGTTCTTGCCGATCTGTGCGCAGGATCCAACCGTTGCCCAGGTATCGACCATGGTGCCTTCATCCACATAGGCGCCAATGTTTACGTAGGACGGCATCAGCACCACATTGCGTGCAATGAAGGAGCCTTTGCGTGCTACAGCCGGCGGCACAACCCGTACGCCAGCGGTGGCAAACTGTTCCGGCGTCCAGTCGGCAAACTTTGTTTTTACCTTGTCGTAGTACTGGATGGCACCGCCACCGGCTTGTGGTTCGTTGTCGTTAAGACGGAACGACAGCAGAACGGCCTTTTTCAGCCACTGATGCACGACCCATTCGCCATTGATTTTTTCAGCAACACGGGCATGCCCGGCATCAAGTGCAGCCAGTGCTTCGGTGACCGCCTGACGTACATCAGACGGTGCATTTGACGGAGAGAAGTCAGCACGATGCTCGAATGCATCTTCGATCAGTTTTTGCAGGCTCATCCAGAAAACTCCTTTTTAAAACAGTATTTAAAGGGAAGAAACGAAATGACGAATACGGCTTGCTGCCTCGCAGCAATCGGTTTCCGACGCCACCAGGGCCATGCGGATGAAACTGGCGCCGGGATTGCTGCCGCGGCCGGGGCGGCCAAGATAACTGCCGGGTAATACGGTGACGTGGGTCTTGCCGTAAAGACGACGGGCAAAATCATCATCGGCAATCGGTGTGCGTGCCCAGAAGTAGAAGCCGGCATCGGGCATGGATAAGGGCAGTACCCCGTCAAGAATGGACTTGACGGCGGCAAACTTGGCTCGGTACTGACGGCGGTTTTCTGCCACATGCGCTTCATCGCTCCAGGCCGCTACTGAAGCCAGCTGATGCTGCACCGGCATGGCGGCACCATGGTAGGTACGGTAGCGCAGATAGGGCGTCAACAGTTGCGCATCGCCGGCGACAAAACCGGAGCGCATGCCGGGCAGATTCGAGCGTTTTGACAGTGAATGAAATACCACACAACGGGCGTAATCATGCCGGCCGATAGCCGCACAGGCCTGCAGCAGCCCGACGGGAGGCACGGCTTCATCGAAATAGATTTCCGAGTAGCACTCGTCCGAGGCAATCACGAAATCAAAGCGGTCTGCCAGTGCAATCAGCTTTTCCAGTGTCGCTGCGCTGGTGACAGCGCCAGTGGGATTGCCGGGGCTGCAGACAAACAACAGCTGTGTACGTGCCCAGACATCATCGGGCACGGCATCATAGTCAGGAATGAAACCACTCTCCTGCGTACAGGGCAGGTAATAGGGCTCGGCCCCGGCCAGAAACGCGGCTCCTTCATAGATCTGGTAGAAGGGATTGGGCATCACCACCAGCGGTTTCTGGCTGCGATCCACGACAGCCTGGGTGAATGAAAACAGGGCTTCACGCGTTCCTGTAACCGGCAGTATCTGTGTTTCGGGATCAATGCCTTGCAGGGAAAAGCGCCGTCCCAGCCAGCCAGCAATGGTCTGGCGCAGTTCAGGAATGCCTTTGCTGCCGGGATATACCGCCAGCTTGTCCAGATTCTCCACCAGCGTCTTTTTTACAAATTCCGGTGATGCATGCGTGGGTTCGCCAATCGACAGGGCAATCGGCTTGAGGTCGGCGGGAGGTTTTATCCCTTTGAAAAGCTGGGCAAGCTTTTCAAAGGGATAGGCATGCAGGCGGTTGAGTTCAGGATTCATAAGTAGGCATTCGGTTCGCGGCTTCAGGCGGCCTGATCCAGCTGCTCGCGCAGGCTGTTGGCCAGTTGTTCACAGACCGCAGGATCGGAAATGGGGTGATGTTGTTTGTCGGTAATAAAGAAGACGTCTTCAGCACGCTCGCCCAGCGTGGCAATGCGGGCATTATGCAGCTCCACGCCCGCTTCCATGAACAGGCGTCCAACGCGGGCCAGAAGGCCGGGGCGATCCAGGGTGATCACTTCGACAATCGTGCGTTGATTGGCGATGTCATTACTGATGGTGACCTGGGTTTTTACATCAAAATGCTTGAGCTGGCGCGGCATGCGGCGCTGCACGATTTCCGGAAAACGATCCGGATGTGACAGCGTGCGAATCAGGGTGTCACGGATATGGTCAAGGCGCTGGTCGTCGTTCAGTGGTTCCCCGTTTTCATCGAGCACAATATAGGTGTCGAGTGAGAAACGGCTGGAGGCGGTGATAATGCGTGCATCCATCACGGTGAGATGCAGTTGATCCAGAGCGGCTACCGAGGCTGCAAAAAGATTGGGCAAATCCTGCGTATACACGAATATCTGGGTGGCACCCTCAAACTGCTCACTGTTGTTTTGCCGGACCAGAACCAGCGGACCATTGCTGCCCTGGTGTTGCAGGATGGCTTTGGTGTGCCAGGCGATATCCTGAGGAGTTTCGCGCAGGAAATAGTCATCGCCGAGCTTGTCCCAGACACTGTTGGCATCACCATCATTCACATTGTCGCTTTCCAGGATATCCATGGCAGCGGCACGGGTTTCGGCAATCCACTCCTGCTTGTCGATGGGGTTGCCGAGGCCTCGCCGCAGGGCGCGTTTGGTTTGTGTATAAAGCTGCCGCAATAGCGATGCACGCCAGGAGTTCCACAGATTCGGATTGGTGGCGCAGATATCAGCCACCGTCAGTGCATAGAGGTAGTCCAGATGGACAATGTCGCCAACTTTTTGCGCAAACTCATTGATGACATCAGGATCGGATACGTCTTTTTTCTGGGCCGTCATCGACATCATGAGGTGGCTTTCGGTCAGCCAGGCAACAAGGTTGGCATCCCATTTCCCAAAGCCGTGATGCAGACAGAATTCGCGGGCATCGATAGCGCCCAGGGTTGAATGATCACCGCCACGGCCCTTGGCAATATCGTGAAACAGTCCGGCCAGATAGAGCAGCTCGATCTTGGGAAGGCGTTGTGCAACCTTGGCAACAACAGGAAATTTTTCCTGCACTTCAGCATAGCGGAAGCGACGCATGTTTTTCAGCACCAGCAGCGTATGCGCATCCACGGTGTAAATGTGGAAGAGGTCGTATTGCATCTGCCCGATGATATTGCCGAAGGCGGGTATATAGCGCCCCAGAATGCCGTAACGTTTCATGCGTCGCAGCGATGAGAACAGGGCGTGCTGACAGCGCAACAGCTCGACAAAAAGCGAGGTGTTGCGAATGTCGTTGCGGAATTTTTCGTCAATCAGGTCGGCGCTTTCCATGACCAGGCGTGCGGTGCTGGCACGGACCCCGAGAATGCCGGCATCGTTGCCCAGCAGAACGAAAATCTCGATCAGCCCGGAAGGCGTGCGTTTGAAGACTTCATTGTGGGTGACTTCAATATAGCCATCACGCAGCTGGAAGCGTGAGTTGATGGGGGTGATAACGGCGGTTTCGTGTGCCCGCAATATGGCTTCGTCGAAATACTGCAGCAGCATTTCGTTGAGCATGGAGATGTTCATGGCGGCGCGATAATACGCCTTCATCAGCTGTTCAACGGCGCGATTCCCGTTTTGGTCGGTATAGCCGAAAAGCAGGGCGACCTGGCGCTGGTAATCAAAAAGCAGCCGGTTTTCGCTGCGACCGGCAATCATGTGCAAGGCGAAACGGATGCGCCACAGCAGGGCAAGGCCCTCACTGAGCTGGCGGTATTCGGCCTCGGTGATAAAGCCGTGGCCAACCAGGTCTTCCACGGTGGCGGCGCCGAAGTGCCGTTTTGCCACCCAGCCTACGGTTTGTATGTCACGCAGGCCGCCGGGGGCATTCTTGATGTCAGGCTCGAGATTGTATTCGGTGTTGTTGTGCTTGTTGTGCCGCTCGATCTGCTCGTCCCACTTCGCCTTGAAAAACGCCTTGCCGGGCCAGAGGTGCTCGGGGCCGGTGCTGGCCTGCATTTCTATGCGCAGCTTTTCGTCACCGATAATGGTGCGCGATTCCATCAGGTTGGTGGCAATGGTGATGTCATCACGGGCAGCATCAATGCACTCGGCCAGCGAGCGTACGCTGGCGCCAACTTCCAGACCGAGATCCCAGAGCAGGGTGATGAAGCCGGACACCGCCTGGCTTTCGTGGTCGCCGAGCGTTTCCTGGCTATGCAGCACCATGACATCAATGTCTGAGCCCGGGTGCAGTTCACCGCGACCATAGCCGCCAACAGCGAGCAGGGCTACATCACTGAACTGATCCAGCTTGAGGCCGCACCAGGCATGGGCTAGCAGTTGATCAATCACCCAGGCGCGCATCCGTACCAGCTTGCGAATGTCTTCGCCCGCCTTGAAGCGTTCGAACAAGAGTTCGCGGGTCTTTTTCAGGATCTCGCGATAGCCCGCATCGGGCAGTTTCACATCGCCGTTCAGGATGCGGGTATCAAGCAGTTCGGTATCAAAAGCGAAATCCAGTACGACACTCATGTTGGCTCGCTCGGGTAAAGGCAGGTGGGCGCTTGTGTATGCAAGGTGAGGGCCAGTCACTGAAAAGGTTAGGCGTTGAGGAAGCTGAGATCCTCTTCGGTCCGGGCGGTCAGTACTTCCACGCCTGTTGGCGTTACCAGTATGGTGTGTTCCCACTGCGCCGAGAGCTTGTGATCCTTGGTTACTGCCGTCCAGCCATCCGGCAGAACCTTGGTGTGGTAGCTGCCTGCGTTGATCATGGGCTCTATGGTGAAAATCATGCCGGCCTTGAGTTCCATGCCCGTACCGGCCTGACCGTAATGCAGGACCTGTGGCTCTTCATGAAATACACGGCCGATACCATGGCCGCAAAAATCACGGACGACGGAATAGCGGTTGGCCTCGGCGTGCTTCTGGATCACGGCACCGATATCGCCAAGGTGGGCGCCCGGCCTGACGGCGGCAATGCCCCTGTACATGCACTCTTGGGTCACACGGATCAGGCGCTCGGTCAGGATCGAGGGTTTGCCGGCGACATACATCTTGCTGGTGTCGCCGTGATAGCCGTTCTTGATAACGGTGACATCAATATTGAGGGCGTCGCCGTCTTTCAGGATCTTGGTGTCACTGGGGATGCCATGGCAGATGACATGGTTGACCGAGGTGCAGATGGATTTCGGAAATGGCGGACGGCCCCCGCCCCCGCCATAACCCAGCGGGGCGGGGATGGCGCCTTGTACATCGACAATATAGTCATGACACAGCCGGTCAAGCTCACCGGTTGAGACGCCGGGTTTAACGTAGGGGCCGATATAGTCCAGTACTTCGCCTGCCAGTTTGCCGGCAATGCGCATGCCTTCTATGTCTTCCGCAGTCTTGATCAGCTGAGTCATGGGTACCACAAGGTTGTCAGGTCAAACCGGCCGGCATGGGCCGGGCAGTTGAGGGGAAAGGGGGCCTATGGTATAAAGCGCCGCGCTTTTCGGCAAACCCTCATTGTTCAGGGGGTGTCGCGGGGCGATTTCCCTAAATCGCACATATACCGTCACGGTTGTCAGGGTGCTTCCTCAGGCTTTAATGCATGAAGAGGTTGGCAGTCGGGGTGTATGGAGGCCTAACCCTAACCGGAGTTATAAGACATGGCACAAGTATCCATGCGCGAGCTGTTGCAGGCTGGCGCGCATTTCGGTCACCAGACCCGCTTCTGGAACCCCAAGATGGCAAAGTACATCTTCGGGGCGCGCAACAAGATTCATATCATCAACCTCGAGCACACCGTTCCGGCCCTGAACGACGCCCTGACTTACGTCAACAAGCTGTCGTCGAACAAGAACAAGGTGCTGTTCGTGGGTACCAAGCGTGCTGCAGCCCCCATCATTCGCGAACAGGCTGCTCGTTGCGGCATGCCTTTCGTGGATCATCGCTGGCTGGGTGGCATGCTCACCAACTGGAAGACCATTCGCCAGTCGATCAAGCGCCTCAAGGATCTGGAAGCCCAGGTTCAGGACGGTACTTTCGCCAAGCTGACCAAGCGCGAAGCGCTGGAACGCACCCGCGAAATGGAAAAGCTGGAAAAGTCCCTGGGTGGTATCAAGGACATGGGCGGCTTGCCCGATGCGATTTTTGTGGTTGATGTTGACCATGAAAAGATTGCCATTACCGAAGCCAACAAGCTTGGCATCCCGGTCATCGGTATCGTTGATACCAACTCCAGCCCTGCTGGCGTTGACTACGTGATTCCGGCCAACGATGACGCCATTCGTGCACTGCAGCTCTATGTGGGCGCCGTTGCCAATGCCGTGATCGAAGGTCGCGAGTTTGCTGCTGCCACTGGCGGTCGCGATGCTGACGGCTTTGTGGAAGTGGAAGGCGCTGCTGCCGAGTAATTCCGGCGCAGGACCATTCCTTTAAAAAGGGGGCTTCCGCCCCCTTTTTTCCCTGAATTTTTTACGGCTACGGGCGTTAAGGCCCGAGCCTGCAAGAGGATTGATCAAATGGCAGAAGTTACTGCAAGCCTCGTGAAAGAGCTGCGTGATCGTACCGGCCTTGGCATGATGGAATGCAAGAAGGCGCTGGTCGAGAGCAACGGCGATGTTGAAGCCGCCATCGACAACATGCGCAAATCCGGTCAGGCCAAGGCTGCCAAAAAGGCCGGCAATATTGCCGCCGATGGTGCCATCATCATCGCTACCGATGGCAAGGCTTCCATCCTGCTGGAAGTGAACAGCCAGACTGATTTCGTGGCACGCGATGCCAACTTCACTGCTTTTGCCAACAAGGTTGCCGAGGTGGCGCTGGCTGCCCGTGAAACGGATGTGGCCAGGATCGGCGCACTCAACTACGACGGCCGGACGGTTGAAGAGGCCCGTGTTGCGCTCGTGCAGAAGATTGGTGAGAACATCCAGGTGCGTCGCGCCGAGCTGGTTGAAGGCCCGCTGCTGGCTTCTTATACCCACGGCCTGAAGATCGGTGTGGTGGTGGCAATGGAAGGCGGTCATGAAGAGCTGGCTCGTGATGTCGCCATGCACATTGCCGCGTCAAAGCCTGAGGCCGTTGCTCCGGAAGATGTGCCGGCTGCCGTGGTTGCCAAGGAGCGTGAAATCGCTGAAGCCAAGGCCGCCGAATCCGGCAAGCCAGCCAATATCGTCGAGAAGATGGTGGAAGGCGCGGTGAAGAAGTTCCTCGCCGAAGTGTCCCTGCTCGAGCAGGCCTTCGTGAAGGATACCGAAACCAAGGTGGGCGCCTTGCTGTCCAAGCATGCCGCCAAGGTAACGCGTTTTGTTCGCCTTGAAGTCGGCGAAGGCATCGAGAAGAAGGAAGTCGACTTCGCCGCTGAAGTGGCTGAAGCCGCTGCCGCTGCCGCTGCTGCCAAGTAAAGTACTGACAGTTAACGAAAAGGCCCCTTTCAGGGGCCTTTTTTTTGGGAAAGTGGAGGCATCTTACGGTAAGATTCCGCCACTTTCTGCAGCCCCTTTTCGGTGCTGCTCCTTCAAGGAAGCCCGAGGACGCCATGGCCGATCGCAATCCTGCGCATAAACGTATTCTGCTCAAACTCTCTGGTGAAGCGCTGGCCGGCGAGGTCGAGTTTGGTATCGACCCCAAAGTGCTGTCCCGCATTGCCCTGGAAATCGGCCAGCTGGTGGGCATCGGTGTGCAGGTGGGTCTGGTGGTTGGCGGCGGCAATATCTTCCGCGGCGCCGCCCTGCAGGCCGCAGGTCTTGATCGTGTGGCCGGTGATCACATGGGAATGCTGGCGACGGTCATGAACGGTCTGGCCATGCGCGATGCGCTGGAGCGCAACAACATCAAGACGCGCCTGATGTCGGCCATTCCCATGAGCGGTGTGGTGGATCATTACGACCGGCGTGCTGCCATTCGCCACCTGCAAAGCGGCGACGTGCTGATTTTTGTCGCCGGCACCGGTAATCCTTTTTTTACGACCGATACGGCTGCCTGCCTGCGCGGCATTGAAATCAATGCCGATCTCGTGATCAAGGCGACCAAGGTTGATGGTGTCTACAATGCGGATCCGTTCAAGGATCCGACGGCCGTCAAATACGACTACCTCACCTTTGATGAAGTGCTGGACAAGAAGCTGGGAGTCATGGATCTCACGGCAATTTGCCTGTGCCGTGATCACAATATGCCGCTCACCGTTTTCAACATGAACAAGACCGGCGCGCTCCTGAACCTCATGGTCGGAGAAAGTGAAGGCACCATTATTGGCACGGCCCCCCGCTGAGAAATTGTGCGGGACTGACAGGAGAGGACTCATGCTCAACGATCTCAAGAATGACGCCGAAATCCGCATGAAGAAGAGCCTTGATTCGCTCGAGAATGCTTTTTCCAAGGTGCGCACGGGGCGTGCCCATCCATCCATGCTGAAAGATGTCATGGTGCCGTATTACGGCACCGACACGCCCTTGATGCAGGTTGCCAACGTCAATGTGGAAGACTCGCGTACGCTGCTGGTGCAGCCCTATGAGCGCAACATGATTGGCGCCATCGACAAGGCGATACGCCAGTCCGATCTTGGCCTCAATCCCATGAGCGGCGATGTGATTCGCGTGCCGTTGCCGGCGCTTACTGAAGAAACCCGGCGCAATATGCAGAAGATGGCGCGCGGCGAGGCTGAAAATGCCCGTGTGGCTATTCGCAATATTCGTCGTGATGTGCTCGCCGACATCAAGGAGCTGCTCAAGGAGAAGGAGATCTCCGAGGATGAAGAGCACAAGGCCAGTGATGATGTGCAGAAGCTCACCGACAAATATGTCGGTGAGGCAGATCGCATGCTGGCATCCAAGGAACACGAGCTGATGCAGGTTTGATCTGCATCGGTCACGGTTTCTAAAGGTCTCCAGACAATGTCGCCATCCACGCCTCCCAGTTCCGCCCCGGATATCGAGTCGCTTTCCGGCAGCTTGCCCCGGCATGTAGCCATCATCATGGATGGTAATAACCGCTGGGCGAAGCTGCGTGGCCAGCCCGGCCCGGAAGGGCATCGCGCGGGTGAGCAGGCGGTGCATCGTATTGTCGAGCATGCGGCGCGCAGCGGTATCGAGGTGCTCACGGTTTTTGCCTTTTCCAGCGAGAACTGGCGGCGACCGGAAAATGAAGTGGCGGCGCTGATGGGCCTGTTTCTGGAGGCGCTCACGAAAAAAGTGAACGAGTTGCATCAGAATGGCATTCGTCTGCGTTTTATTGGTGATCTTTCCCGTTTTAGCGTTGCGCTTCAGGCGGGAATGCAGGCGGCGGTGGACAAGACGCAGGGCAATGTGCGCATGACACTGGTCATTGCCGTCAATTACGGTGGGCAGTGGGACATGGCGCACGCCGCGCAGCGCCTGGCCAGTGAAGTCCTGGCGGGTCGTCTGGCGGTGAAGGAAATCACTCCGGAGCGCATGGGGCACTTTGTACAAATGGCGGATTTGCCGCCGGTTGATCTGCTGATTCGTACCGGTGGGGAAATGCGCATCAGTAATTTCCTGCTCTGGCAGACGGCGTACGCTGAATTCTATTTTACCGAGGCCCTGTGGCCGGATTTCGATGGCGCCGAGCTGGATCGTGCGCTCGCCGATTACGCCGGCCGTCAGCGCCGGTTTGGCCGGACTTCCGAACAGGTTGAGGCAGCTCCCCATGCTTAAGCAGCGCATTATTACCGCACTGATCCTTCTTCCCATCGTTCTCTGGTGTGTGTTTTTCGCCCCCAGTATCTGGGCTTTCCGCATTTTTGCGGCGGCCATTGTGGCGGTGGCGGCCTGGGAATGGACGGCCATGATGGGCTGGCGCGCCCTGGCCCCGCGTGCGGCCTATGCGCTGGCGGTGCTGGCAGTGCTGGCGGCGCTGGCCTTTTTGCCGGTGCCGGGCCCTGTGCATCAACTGATTTATGCCGTTGCTGTACTGTTCTGGCTGTTCGCCCACCGGCTGGTACGTGCCTATCCCGAAAATACCGGGCGCTGGTCTGCGCCGGCCGTGCTCCTGCCTCTGGGTTTCGTGTTGCTGGTGCCGGCCTGGCTGGGCCTGACCAGCCTGCATGCGCACTCTGCCTGGTGGCTGATGTACTTGCTGATTCTGGTTTGGGGGGCTGATACCGGTGCCTATTTTGCGGGCCGTGCCTTTGGCAAAAACAAACTGGCTCCCAGTGTCAGTCCGGGTAAAACCCTGGAAGGTTTTTTTGGCGGCCTTTTGCTGACCATGGGCATTGCTGTCGCGGTGGCTTTTTATCGTGATCTGGCCGGCCAGCGTTTTTTTGCTTTCATGGGCCTGTCCCTGCTGACGGTGCTGGCCTCGGTACTGGGCGACCTGTTCGAAAGCATGGTCAAGCGCCATGCCGGCATCAAGGATTCCGGTACCATTTTCCCGGGACATGGTGGCGCGCTGGATCGCATCGACAGCCTGACGGCGGCGGCGCCGGTTTTTGCTCTGGGCTGGCTGCTGGCTGGCGGCTTCTGACATGCCACGTCAGCGCATCACCATACTGGGTGCTACTGGCTCTATCGGGCAAAGCACGCTTGATGTGATTGCGCGTCATTCTGATCGTTACGAGATTTTTGCGCTGACCGCACATCAGCGTGTCGACGCTCTGGCGGCACTTTGCCGGCAACACCATCCGCGTTATGCCGTCGTATCCTCTTCTGATCATGCCCTGAAACTGCAGGCACTGCTGTCTGCCGACCGGCTTGCCACCGAGGTTCTCTGTGGCGAGGAGGCGCTGGTCGCTGTTGCTTCCGATGCCGGTGTTGATACCGTGATGGCGGCCATTGTCGGGGCTGCCGGCTTGCTGCCGACACTGGCTGCCGTCAATGCCGGCAAGCGTGTCCTGCTGGCCAACAAGGAGGCGCTGGTCATGTCCGGTGCGCTCTTCATGCAGGCGGTCAACAACAGTGGTGCGACCTTGCTGCCCATCGACTCCGAACACAATGCGATTTTCCAGTGCCTGCCGGGTAATTTCCGTTGCGGTAGTACTACCGTCAATGTCGAGCGCATTTTGCTGACTGCATCGGGTGGCCCGTTTCGCAACTGGACCCATGAGGCCATGCAGGCGGCGACTCCCGAGCAGGCCGTGAAGCATCCCAAATGGTCGATGGGCCGCAAGATATCCGTGGATTCGGCCTCGCTGATGAACAAGGGGCTGGAGCTGATCGAAGCCTGCTGGCTGTTCGGCATGACGCCCGAGCGTGTGCAGGTGGTGGTGCATCCGGAAAGCATTATTCATTCGCTGGTGCAGTACGTGGATGGCTCGACCATGGCCCAGCTCGGCAATCCGGACATGCGCACGCCGATAGCGCTCGGTCTTGCCTGGCCGGAACGTATTCCTGCCGGTGTGCCGCCGCTTGATCTTTTTACCACCGGCGGACTGCATTTCGAGGCGCCCGACGAGGTTCGCTTCCCCTGCCTGCGGCTGGCTCGCGAGGCCATGCAGGCCGGCGGTTGTGTCCCCGCCATGCTGAATGCGGCCAATGAAGTCGCCGTGGCGGCCTTTCTCGACGGGAAGTTGAGATTCACCGACATACCGGTGCTGATTGAACGCACACTTACAGAATTGCCAATGATGGCGGCGCTGGAGCTGTCCACAATTCTTGCCGCAGATCGTAGCGCGCGCGAGCAGGCCATTCGGCTGTTGCCGGCGTTGGGGCGAGGGTGTTGATGAACGTTATTTACATGGTGCTGGCGGCCATCATTGTTCTGGGCCCCCTGATCGCCATTCACGAGTTTGGCCATTTCTGGGTTGCCCGCCGTGTCGGCGTCAAGGTCATGACTTTTTCTATCGGTTTTGGTCCTGCCTTTCTGAAGTGGAAGGACAGGCAGGGGACGCAGTACCAGATTGCGGCGATTCCCCTGGGCGGCTTTGTGCGCATGGCCGATGAGCGTGAAGGCGAGGTGGCTCCCGAAGATTTGCCCAGAGCCTTTAATCGCCAGCCGGTGTGGGCACGCATGGCCATTGTTGCCGCCGGCCCCCTGATCAATCTTGTTTTTGCGGTTTTTCTTTACTGGATCATTTTTCTCCAGGGCACGGAAACCCTGCGCCCGATTATTGGCCGTGTGTTGCCGGGAACCCCGGCGGCCATGGCCGGCATCAAGAGCGGTGATGAAGTGCTGGCGATTGATGGCAAAACGGTCGGGGATTGGGAGGCCATCAATTACGCCCTGATTGACCGCATGGGGGAGTCCGGGGAGTTGCGCTTGCGTCTGCGGCATCAGGCCGGTGAGCCGGCCCGTAATGTGGCATTACCGCTGCACCGGTTTTTGAGTGGCAAGGAGGTCGATCCCTTTCGCGAGGTGGGTTTCATGCCTTGGCAGCCGCCACTGCAACCGGTTCTGGGCGAGGTGGTAGCCGGTGGCGCCGGAGATCGTCAGGGCCTGAAGGCGGGTGACAGGATACTGGCGGTTGATGGCAAGCCGATCACGAGCTGGCAGGATTTTGTCGAAGTGGTACGCGTGCAGCCGGAGCAGGCGCTGGTGGCAACCATTCAGCGTGATGCCAGGATACTGACCCTGAAGCTGACGCCCGTTGCTGAAAAAGATGCCCAGGGCATTATGCGTGGCCGACTGGGCATTGTGCTGAAAGAGCAGAAGCTAGTGTACCCGGCGGCTTATCGCCAAAGCATTCACCATGGTCCGGTTGATGCCCTGGCTCTGGCCGCGGCCAAGACCGGAAAGCTGATCATGTTTACGCTGGATTCCATGGGCAAGATGCTGCAGGGCCTGATCAGCGTGAATAACTTGAGCGGCCCTATCACCATTGCTAAAGTGGCGGGCCAGTCAGCAGCACTGGGCTGGGAAGCCCTGCTGGGGTTTATGGCCCTGCTCAGTGTCAGTCTTGGTGTGCTCAATCTTTTACCGATTCCCGTGCTGGATGGCGGTCATCTTGTCTATCACGCGATAGAGGGGGTGATCGGTCGCCCGGTGTCCGAACGCATGCAGATGCTGGGCTTGCGTATCGGTGTTGCCTTGCTGATGAGCCTTATGCTTCTGGCAATATTTAATGACCTTAGCCGCCTGTGAGCGCGGAGTACGTAGTCCCCATGAATTTTTTCCGGCGCATGCCGCGTCTTTTCGCCACCGGTGTGGCGTTAAGCTTTTTTTCGTTTACGGCCTGGGCCGACGACAACAGCTTTGTCATTCGGGATATTCGCCTTGAGGGACTGGCCCGGCTTTCTGCGGCCAGTGTTTATGGCAGCCTGCCCATCAGTGCCGGCGACAAGGTTGACGAAGTCAAGATTGCCGATGCCGTGCGCAGCCTGTTCAAAACCGGTAATTTTGAAGACATCCAGATTGGCCGTGATGGTGATGTGCTGGTGCTGCAACTGACAGAACGGCCCACCATTGTCAGTATTGACCTGAGCGGTAACAAATCCATTGAGAAAGACAATCTTCTCAAGGGGCTGAAGTCAGCCGGGCTTGCGGAAGGCGAGGTTTTTCAGCGCGCCACACTCGATCATGTAAAAGGCGAGCTTGAGCGTCAGTACATCTCTCAGGGGCGTTATGCGGCAACCATCAATGTCGAGGTGAAACCAAAACCCCGCAATCGTGTTGCACTGGATATCAAGATTGTGGAGGGCGACTCCTCCAAAATCCGCCGTATTGGTTTTGTCGGAAACAAGGTGTTTGATGACGAGGTTCTGCGCAAGGTGTTTGAGCTCAAGTCTTCGCATTTCACTTCTTTTTTTAAAAATGATGACAAGTATTCCCGTGAAAAATTGTCCGGTGATCTTGAGCGCCTGCGTTCCTGGTATATGGATCGTGGTTATGTGAATTTCACGATCAACTCTACCCAGGTGAAACTGACGCCGGATAAAAAAGGTGTTTATGTTGATGTCAATCTGGTTGAGGGTGAGCAGTTCAAGGTCGGAGAAATCAAGATTGCCGGTGAATTGCCGGTGCCTGAAGATGTGCTGAAGCGTCTATTGCTGATCCGCAAGGATGATGTTTTTTCACAGGCCGGCATTACCAATACCAATAAACTGATGACCCGCCGCCTTGGTAATGATGGCTATATTTTCTCTGAAGTAAACGGTATTCCGGATATTCACAACGATACCCGTATTGCCGATGTCACTTTCTTCGTGAATCCAGGCAAGCAGGCCTATGTGCGTCGCATCAACTTCAAGGGTAATCAGAAGTCGGATGACAGTGTCATGCGGCGGGAGATGCGCCAGTATGAGGGCGCACTGGCATCCAGTGAGAAAATTGACCTGTCGAAGTTGCGTTTGCAGCGCCTCGGTTTTTTTGAAGAGGTCACGGTAGATACCCCACGCGTGTCCGGTGTTGCCGATCAGGTGGATGTGAATGTCACGGTGAAAGAGCAGCCTTCCGGCTCTGTCGGCGCCAGCATCGGTTATTCGCAGGGTGCCGGCATGATCTTCAGTGCCAATGTCAGTCAGAGTAATTTTCTCGGCACCGGTAACCGTTTTTCCATCGGACTGAGCCGTTCTGCGGTCACGGATTCCTACAACCTTTCTTTTACCGATCCCTATTTCACACTGGATGAAGTAAGTCGCGGTTACAATTTTTACTATCGCAAAACCAAGCTGGACGCCCGTAACGTCAGTACGTACACGACGGATGCCAAGGGCGCCAATATCAGCTTTGGCTATCCTATTGATGAAACCGAACGCATCAACTTTGCGCTGGGCATCGACAAGACGGATGTCACCCTGGGTTCCGGTGGCCTAACCTCAACCTTTGTGACTGATTTTGTGAAAACACACGGCGACAGCTACCAGACCTATACGGGCAGCCTGTCCTGGAGCCGCAACAGCCTGAACCGCGGCATGTTTGCCGACCGTGGTGCGGCACAGACCCTGAGCCTCGATTTTGCACTGCCGGGCAGTGATCTTACTTACTACAAACTGAATTATGGTGGCCAGCTTTACATCCCGATCAGCGGGCGCTGGGTGGGTCGTTTGCATACCAACCTGGGCTATGGTGATGGCTATGGCTCTACCGATATGCTGCCTTTCTACAAAAACTATTTTGCCGGTGGTTTTGGTTCGGTTCGAGGTTATAACGATAATAAAATGGGGCCGCGCAGCCCCTCCCAGATTTATACCAATCTTGCTTTGACAGATCCGAGCCCGGAAGTGGTGGGCGGCAATGTTCTGATAGAGGGTGGGGGCGAGATTATCTTCCCGACACCTTTTGCCGGTGATAACCGCCAGGTACGCACGGTGCTTTTTGTGGATGCGGGGAATGTCTTCCAGACCAATCTTCCCGGCTACAATCTTGATCTGGCCGGCTTGCGTTATACCACCGGTGTAAGCCTGTCCTGGCTGACGGCCATCGGGCCCCTGAGTTTTGCCTTGTCACGGCCCCTGAACGAGAAGCCTGGTGATAAAACCCAGACCTTCCAGTTTTCCATTGGCCAGGGCTTCTGATGTATTGCAGTGCGAAAGTGTTAACGGAATTTCCAATAACGGCCGGACGGCCTTAACCCGAGGATAGATGTATGCGTCATTCGATTATTGTGGCTGGTCTCCTGGCCGGTTTGCTGTCTGCTCCTGTGTTTGCTGCGGAGCTCAAGATTGCAGTTGCTGACACCCAGGCAGCATTGATGGCCAGTGATGTGGCCAAAAAGGCCGTGGAAAAACTGCAGGGCGAGTTCAAGGTTCAGCGTGATCGCATGGCCCAGCTGAAGACGGAAGTTGATGCGCTGCAAGCCAAAGCCCAAAAAGATGGTGCTGTCATGACCGACAAGGACAAGAAGGACATGCAGAAGCAGGCTGAAGGCAAGATTCAGGAGTTCAACAACCTGGCGCAGACGGTGCAAAAGCGTACCCAGGAAGTACAGAACGAGTTGCTGCAGCGCATGATTCCAAAGATGGAAGCGGTGATTGATGAAATGCAGAAGGCCAACAAGTACGACATCATTATTGAAAAGAAAAACGTGATTTTTGCTGATCCTGCTGTGGACCTGACCAAGAAAATCACTGAAAAGCTGAACGCGGCCAAGTAATCCGATGTCCGAAGAAACGGGCTTTACCCTGGCTGAGCTTGCTGCGCGACTCGATGCCGAGTTGCGCGGTGACGGTGCCTGCCTGATACGGGGTTTGCACACGCTGTCCGGGGCGGGTCCGGATCAGCTCGCATTTCTGGCTAACCCGCTCTACAGGGCGGAGCTTAAAACCACGCGTGCCGCCGCGGTGCTGTTGCGTGCGGCCGATGCCGGAGACTTCAGCGGTAATGCGCTGGTACTGGCCAATCCCTATCTGGCCTATGCCCGCCTGGCCCGGTTGTTCGATCGTACCCCGCGTCCTGATGCCGGCATTGATGCCCGTGCGATAGTCAGCCCGACAGCCTGTATTGATGCGGCGGCGGCTATCGGGCCGGGTGCAGTGATTGGTGATGGTGTTGTTGTCGGTGCCGGCAGTGTTATTGAGGCAGGTGCCGTGGTGCAGGCCCGAACCACGATTGGCCGGGATTGCCGTATTCGTGCCAATGCCGTGATCTATCACGATTGTGTTATCGGTGATCGCGTCAATATTCATTCGGGCGCGGTGATTGGGGGTGACGGCTTCGGCTTTGCCAATGACAAGGGGCGCTGGCAAAAAATTGCCCAGATTGGCCGGGTCGTGATTCACAACGATGTTGATATCGGGGCCAACACGACCGTTGATCGTGGTGCTCTCGACGATACCGTGATCCATGAAGGCGTCATTATCGACAATCAGGTGCAGATTGCCCACAACGTGGTGATAGGCGCGCATACGGCCATTGCTGCCTGCTGCGGCATTTCCGGGAGCACCAGAATCGGTGCGGGGTGTGTGCTCGCAGGTGGTGTCGGGCTGGTTGGCCATATCGAGATTGCCGACAAGGTGCAGATTACCGGCATGACGATGGTGACCAAATCCATTACAAGCCCTGGCAGTTATTCTTCCGGTACGGCCTTTGAGCCCAGCGAGAGCTGGAAAAAGACGGCCGTGCGTGTCAAGCAACTGGATGACATGGCTCGGCGCCTGCGCCGGCTGGAAAATGAGCTGGTGGCGCTGCGCGATTCCGGAAAGCCGGATAACTGACTCCGGTTTTCCCTCTAAAATCAAGGCTGCAAGACGGAGCACTAGTCCTTACAATGGGCGCGTTTTCCGGCCGCTGATGAATGGCCGGTTCAGAAGTACGGTCATGAATCATGAGGGCTGCAGCACAATGATGGACATTCAGGAAATCCGCCAGTTTCTACCGCATCGCTATCCCATGTTGCTGGTGGACCGTGTGGTTGATGTCGAGCCAGGCAAGGTCATTGCCGGCTACAAGAATGTCAGCATTAACGAAGACTTCTTCAACGGGCATTTTCCGGAAAAGCCCATCATGCCGGGCATGCTGATTCTGGAAGCCATGGCACAGATAGCCGGCATTCTGGGGTTTCACACGACGGGAAAACGACCCGCTGACGGTTATATTTATCTTTTTGTGGGCGCCGACAATGTCCGCTTCAAGCGTCAGGTAGTGCCTGGTGATCGTCTGGACCTGTTCGCAGAAGCGGGTCCTTCCCGGCGTAACATCTATAAATTCAAATGCCACGCCAGCGTGAATGGCGAGCTGGCTGCCAGCGCCGACATTCTGGTTGCCGAGCAGGTAGTCTAATTTTCGGGATTTCCCGGGGGTCACCGTGATTCATCCCACTGCCATTATTGATCCCGCTGCTGTCCTTGCACCTGATGTGGAAGTGGGGGCTTTTACCGTTATCGATGCCGGCGTTGAAATCGGCGCCGGCACCGTGATTGGCCCGCACGTTGTCATCAGGGGGCAAACAAGCATTGGCGCGCGCAATCGCATCTTTCAGTTTGCTTCTGTCGGCGAAGAAGGTCAGGACAAGAAATACAAAGGCGAGCCCACGCGCCTGGAAATTGGGGATGACAATGTCATTCGCGAATTCTGCAGCATTCACCGCGGCACTGCGCAGGATAAAAGCCTGACGCAAATTGGCAGCCGTAACCTGTTCATGACCAATGTTCATATTGCGCACGACTGCGTGATTGGCGATGACAATATCATTGCCTCAGGCTCGGGTGTGTCCGGTCATGTTCATATGGGGGATCATGTCATCCTGGGCGGCATGACCGGCGTGCACCAGTTCTGTCATATCGGCTCCTATGCCATGACCGCTGGCTGCACCTTGCTGGTCAAGGATGTGCCGACCTATGTAATGGTCGGCGGTAATCCGGCCTCTGCGTTCGGCATGAATTTCGAGGGCATGCGCCGTCGTGGCTGGTCGGCAGAAACCATCAATACCCTGAAGCGTGCCTACCGCATGGTCTACCGCGAAAGCCTGACGCTGGATGCAGCCATTGCCGAAGTGGAAAAGCTGGTGGTGAAGTGTCCGGAAGTGCAGCTTTTCATTGACTCCCTTAATGCCTCCACTCGTGGCATTGTGCGCTGACAGCCATGTCAGTACCTTCCCCTCGCCAGCACCTTTGCATCGGCATTGTTGCCGGTGAGGTCTCCGGTGATACGCTGGGCGCAGGGCTTGTCCGCGAATTAAAATCCCGTTATCCCTCTGCCGAATTCATCGGCATCTGCGGTCCACAGATGCAGGCTGAGGGGGCGGTGTCGCTGTTTCCCATGGAGCGCCTGTCGGTCATGGGGCTGGTGGAAGTGCTGGGGCGTCTGCGTGAACTTTTCGGTATTCGTGATCAACTGGTCGAGAAGTTTATTGCCGCAAAAATTGATGTTTTTGTCGGTATTGATGCGCCCGATTTCAATCTTCGCCTTGAAGAGTCACTGAAGCCTGCCGGAATTCCGGTCGTGCATTATGTCAGTCCCTCGGTCTGGGCCTGGCGACAGGGGCGTGTTGAAGGTATTCGCCAGTGTGTGGACACGATCCTGTGTCTGCTTCCCTTCGAGAAAAAATTCTACGACGAGCATCAGGTTGATGCTGTATTTGTGGGGCATCCACTGGCAGACAGCCTGCCACTGGAAAACGACACTGTAGCAGCGCGTGCCGAGCTGGGATTAAAAGCAGAGGCTGAGTACATCGCCCTTTTGCCTGGCAGTCGTGGCGGTGAAGTGGATCGTATTGCTCCCGTGCTGTTTGCCGCGGCAAAACTGATTCTGAAGAAACACCCGCAGGCGCGTTTCATTATTCCAGCCATCAATGCAGCCCGGCGTGCTGATATTGAAACGCATCTGGCGGTGTCGGGTCTGGCGGCAGAAATTTTTGATGACCGGCATGGGGCTGGCGTTGGCCGCCTGGTGATGGGTGCTGCTGATGCCGTTGTGCTTGCCTCGGGCACGGCAACCCTGGAAGCCATGCTGCTGAAAAAGCCCATGGTGGTGGCCTACCGCCTGCAGTGGCTGACCTACCTGATTGCCCGCCTCATGGTGAAATCGCTCTATGTCAGTCTGCCCAACCTGCTGGCCGGTGAAGAAATAGTCCCGGAACTGATTCAGGGCGCGGCTACCCCCGAGGCCATTGCAGCAGAGACATTGCGCTGGCTTGATGATGAGCCTTACCGCAGGAGCCGGGTACAGCGCTTTACGGCACTGCATGAAAGCCTGCGCCGGAATGCCGATGTAAAAGCGGCTGATGCCGTCCAGCACTTATTAGAAAAACACGTGGAAGCGGTTTGATATGGCTCGTGAAAAGCAGCAGGAAAAAGTGTTTCCGGAGTTGCCTGACTTCACCGGCTTGCTGGTCGCCGGTGTCGATGAAGTCGGACGCGGGCCGCTGGTGGGGGCCGTGGTGACGGCGGCGGTGATTCTTGATCCTGCCCGTCCCATTACCGGTCTGGCCGATTCCAAGGTGCTGACGGAAAAAAGACGGCTTTATCTGGCGGAAGAAATTCGTGAAAAGGCCCTGTGCTTTGCCTACGGACGTGCCGAACCGCATGAAATCGACGAGCTGAATATCCTGCGTGCCACGTTGCTGGCCATGCAGCGCGCGGTGGCGGGTCTGTCCGTCGAGCCACAGCATGTGCTGGTGGACGGCAATCGCGCGCCGCTGTTTGCCTGCCCGGCAACGGCCGTGGTCAAGGGGGATGCGCGCGTGGCCGCCATCAGTGCCGCCAGTATTCTCGCCAAGGTGCAGCGAGATGGCGAGATGAATGAACTGCATGCCCGCTATCCGCAGTTCGGTTTTGATCGCCACAAGGGGTATCCCACGGCGGAACACTTTGCCGTGTTGCAGTCATACGGACCGATTCCGGAGCACCGTCGTTCGTTTGCTCCTGTCCGTGAAGCGCTGGCAGCTCGTCTTGCAGGTGACCGTTCATGACCGGTTTTGTGCATCTGCATGTACGCAGCGAGTTTTCGCTGAAAGACAGCATCGTGCGCGTTGACGAGCTGGTGGCAGCAACCCTGGCTGCAAAAATGCCGGCCGTGGGGATGACGGACCTGATGAACCTGTATGCCCTGGTAAAGTTTTATCAGGGCGCGCAAGGCAAGGGCATCAAGCCCGTGTTCGGTGCTGATCTGGTCTTGCGTGAAGGCGCACAGCGTTTCGACGTCAGTGTGCTGATCATGAACGAGGCGGGTTATCGCAACCTCATCAATGTGGTGTCGCGTGCCTATGTCGAAGGGCAGGAACTGGGTGAGTCGACCATCACGCGCGAGTGGCTGGAGCAGGCCAGTGACGGCCTGATTCTCCTGCTGGGCAAGCGCAGTGATATTGGTGCGGCCCTGCTGGGTGCGGATGCCGAGCAAACCCGGCCGGTACTGGCGCGCTGGATGCAGCATTTTCCCGGTCGCGTTTATCTTGAACTCACGCGTACCAGCCGTGATGGCGAAGAAGACTTTCTCCATGCTGCCGTTGCGCTGGCGGGCGAGATGCAATGCCCGGTGGTGGCAAGCAATGACGTACGCTTTCTCGTGCCTGAGGATTTCGAAGCCCATGAAGTCCGCGTGTGCATTGCGCAGAGCTATGGCCTGGCCGACCCGCGCCGCCCACGCGAGTATTCGCCCGAGCAGTATCTGAAAACGCCGGAGCAGATGCAGGAGCTTTTTTCGGATATTCCGGAAGCGCTGGAAAACACCGTGGAGATTGCACGGCGCTGCACGCTGGATCTGACACTGGGCAAGAATTTTCTGCCGGATTATCCGGTGCCGGAAGGCATGACGCTGGAAGACTATTTTGTGCAGCACTCGCGCGAGTGCCTGGAAGAGCGTCTGGATACGCTGTTTGATCGCCGTGCGCCGGACTACGCCGAGACGCACAAGGTCTATGCGGATCGTCTGGAATTCGAGCTGAAGATCATCAACCAGATGGGCTTTGCCGGCTACTTCCTCATCGTCATGGACTTTATCCGCTGGGCCAAGAACAACGGCGTGCCGGTAGGGCCGGGACGCGGCTCCGGCGCAGGGTCGCTGGTGGCCTATGCACTGAAGATTACCGACCTTGATCCGCTGCCCTACGATCTGCTGTTCGAGCGTTTTCTCAATCCCGAGCGTGTGTCCATGCCCGACTTTGACGTCGATTTCTGCATGGACGGGCGCGACCGCGTCATTGATTACGTGGCCACGCATTACGGTCGCGAAGCCGTCGCCCAGATCATCACCTTTGGCACCATGGCCGCCAAGGCCGTGGTACGCGATGTGGCGCGTGTGCAGGGCAAGTCCTACGGTCTTGCCGACCGCATTTCCAAACTGATTCCGTTCACGCCCGGTATTTCACTGAAAGAAGCGCGCGAGCAGGAGCCGCAACTCAATGACCTGCTCACCAATACGGTGGAGCGCGACCATGAGGACGCGCTGGAAATCTGGGAAATGGCGCTGCGTCTGGAAGGCATTACGCGTGGCGTCGGCAAGCATGCCGGTGGTGTGCTGATTGCGCCGGGACGCCTCACCGATTACACCGCCATTTTCTGCGATGACGAAGGGCGCTGGGTCAGCCAGTACGACAAGGACGACGTGGAAAAAGTCGGCCTCGTCAAATTCGATTTTCTCGGCTTGCGCACGCTCACCATCATTGACTGGGCGCTGAAAGATATTAACGGTACCCGTGCGCAAAAGGGTGAGGCGGCGCTCGATATCATGTCGCTGCCGCTGAATGACGGGCCAAGCTACAAATTGCTGCAGGAGGGCCATACCACCGCCGTCTTCCAGCTTGAATCGCGCGGCATGAAAGAGCTCCTGAAAAAGCTCAAGCCTTCCAGCTTTGAAGACCTGATTGCACTGGTGGCCCTGTATCGTCCGGGGCCGCTGGAATCCGGCATGGTGGATGACTTCATCAACCGCAAGCATGGTCGTGCACCGGTTGCCTATCCTGATGCGCAATACCAGCATGAATGCCTGGAGCCGATCCTGAAGCCGACCTATGGCGTGATCGTGTATCAGGAACAGGTGATGCAGATTGCGCAGGAAATGGCCGGCTACTCACTGGGTGGCGCCGACTTGCTGCGCCGCGCCATGGGCAAGAAAAAAGCCGAGGAAATGGCGGAGCAGCGTGCCATTTTCATGGCCGGTGCCGACGGCAAGGGCATTGATGCTTCGCTTGCCGGGCATATTTTTGACCTGATGGAAAAGTTTGCCGGCTACGGCTTCAACAAGTCGCACTCTGCTGCTTATGCCCTGGTGTCGTATCAGACGGCTTGGCTGAAAACACATTATCCCGCGCAGTTCATGGCGGCGGTGCTGTCGTCGGAAATGAGCAATACCGACAAGATCGTGACCTTTATTGAAGAATGTCGTGGCATGAAGCTCAAGCTTGAGCCGCCCGATGTCAATCACAGCTGTTTCAAGTTTGTGACGCGTGAATCGGGTGCCATTGTTTATGGTCTCGGCGCGATCAAGGGTGTCGGTGAAGGCCCGGTAGAAAGCATTGTGCAGGCGCGCGAAAGCGGCGGCCCGTTCAAGGATATTTTTGACTTCTGCCGTCGTATTGATTTGCGAAAATGCAACAAGCGCACGCTGGAAGCACTGGTGCGCGCTGGTGCACTTGATGCCCTCGGTCCGCACCGCGGCATCATCATGGCATCGCTGGACGAGGCAGTGACCGCCGCCGAACAGCAGGCACGCAATCACGATGCCGGCATCGTCGACCTGTTTGGTGATGTGGTCGATGAGGCTCCCAGTGGCGAGTTTATTGATGCCCTGCAGTGGACCGACGATGAACGCCTGATGGCGGAAAAGGAAACGCTGGGGCTTTATCTCACCGGCCACCCGATTGACCAGTATGAAAGCGAGCTGACGCGCTTTGTCGAACAGCGGCTCTCGGATCTGCAACCGACCAAGCGCGGAGTCACCACCACGGTGGCCGGTCTTGTCATGGCGTCCCGTATCCAGAAAGGCGCACGCGGTTCGCGTGCCTTCGTCTTGCTGGACGACAGGACGGGGCGTATCGAAGCCACACTGTTCAATGATGTGTACGAGCAGTTCCGTCATCTCATCGTGAGGGACACGGTGGTCGTGGTCGAGGGTGAGGTCAGCCATGATGATTACGCGGGCGGCCTCAAGATGGTGGTGCGCAAGATCATGAGTCTGGCCGAAGCCCGTGCGGCGCGCAGCCGGGGTCTGGAGTTGCGTCTTGAAGGCGCGAAGCTGGGGGCGCGCTTTAATCAGGACCTGCAGCACTTGCTGGCGGCGCACAAACCGGCGGCCGGTACCGGTTGCCCGGTGCGTGTGCGTTACCGCAGCAGTGAGGCCGAGGCCATCCTGCGCCTCGGCGAGAACTGGCGTGTCCAGGCCTCCGACGAGCTGCTCAAGCGCCTGCGCCAGCAGTACGGGACGGGCTCGGTTGAGGTGCTGTACTAAGAGCCCGCCTTGCAGCTTGCACAGGAAACAAATTGCAGCAAATGCCGATTGACGGGTGGGTCGCCTGTGCGCGCTCCGGCAGGTAGACTTGGGGGCAGACAGCAGGGGCCGGCCAGTCATCGTGCCAGCGTACTCCCTGCGTGCCGACCCGGCACAACGACACTGTCGTTCCGGCATCCCGGACGACCCGGATCAGAATGGAAACCGACCGATGAATCCTAACTATCTGGATTTTGAACAACCGATCGCCGAACTCGAGGCCAAGATTGAAGGTCTCAAACTGGTAGGCTCCGGCACCGGACTGAATATCAGTGAAGAAATAAAACGCCTGCAGGACAAGAGCATTACGCTTACGGAAGAAATCTTTACCAGCCTGTCTTCCTGGCAGGTGTCGCAGATTTCACGCCATCCCAAGCGTCCCTATTTCATGGACTACGTTGAGCGCATCTTCACGGATTTTGACGAGCTGCATGGCGATCGTACGTTCAGTGATGATGCTGCCATCATTTGTGGTACGGCCCGTTTGCAGGGCGAGCCTGTCATGGTGATCGGTCACCAGAAAGGCCGTGATGTAAAAGAAAAAGTGCGCCGTAATTTTGGCATGCCCAAACCGGAAGGCTATCGCAAGGCCCTGCGCATGATGGAAATGGCCGAGCGCTTCAGGATGCCGATCCTGACCTTCATCGACACGCCAGGCGCCTATCCTGGTATTGATGCCGAAGAGCGGGGCCAGTCCGAGGCGATTGCCCGCAATCTCGCGGTGATGTCGCGTTTGAAAACCCCGATTATTTCTACCGTTATTGGTGAGGGTGGCTCCGGTGGTGCACTGGCCATTGGTGTCTGCGACAGCCTGATGATGCTGCAATACAGCACTTATTCCGTGATTTCCCCCGAAGGTTGTGCCTCCATTCTCTGGAAGACATCCGACAAGGCGCCGGAAGCGGCCGAAGCCATGGGCCTTACGGCGGAGCGCCTGAAGACGCTGGATTTTGTCGACGAGCTGGTCAAGGAGCCACTCGGTGGTGCTCATCGTGACTTTGATGCCATGGCAGATAATTTGCGCAAGGCCATCATCCGGCAACTCAAGAAACTGCGTGCGCTGGATACGCCGGTGCTGCTCAATCGCCGCTATGAGCGCTTGATGAGCTACGGTATTGAGTAAGTAAAAAAGGAAACCAAAGCGTCGGCATTTGCCGGCGTTTTTCTTGGCAGTAAAAAAGTTAACGCCAGCAGCCTGATGAAAAATGCCTGAACAAGCCCTGAAAGTTTTTCTTGCCGAGCAACTGCGTGCTTCACCTGAGGTGAAGCGGCTGGTGCTGGGCTTTTCAGGCGGCCTGGATTCCACCGTCTTGCTGCATGCCCTGTTGGAAGTGGCCCCGTGCTTTCAGCGTCCCTTGCTGGCGGTGCATGTACATCACGGCCTGAGCCTGAATGCGGATGCCTGGGTGGCTCATGTGCAAACCCTCTGTGCTGACAGGGGCGTACCGCTGGAAATACATCGGGTCGGCGTCGCGCAGCAAGCGAGTCTTGAAGCGGCCGCACGCGAGGCCCGGTATGCGGCATTTGCCGCAAGCCTGAGCGCCGGCGATGCCTTGCTGCTGGCCCAGCATCAGGATGACCAGGCGGAAACCCTGCTGTTCCGTTTGTTGCGTGGTGCCGGGGTGACCGGGCTTGGCGCCATGCATGCCGTGAGCCGCTTTGCCCTGGCCGGTGATCTTTCTGTGCCGCAGTGGCGCCCGCTGCTCGGGCTTTCCCGGTCTGCGCTGGAGCAGTACGCCACTGATAATGCCTTGTCGTGGGTCGAGGATGAGTCCAACCGGGATATCCGCTATGCCCGCAACTTTCTGCGCCAGGAAATTTTCCCGCGTTTGCGTTCACAGTGGCCGGCTGCCACACCAACACTGGCGGCAACAGCGTTGCGTTTGCAGGAAGCGGATGGCCTGCTGGATGAGCTGGCGCTGGAAATGGCGCAGACGTGCATTGATGACGGGTGGCGTCTGCTGATTCCGGCGTGGCGGGCTTTGACGCCGGCACGGCAGCGCTTGTTGTTGCGTTACTGGTTGCAGCAGCAACAGCTCCCCATGCCCGGTGCGCAGATGCTGGATAAAATCGGCCGTGAGCTGATTGCGGCAGGCGACGACGCCACGCCGCTTCTGACCTGGCCCGGTTGCGAGATTCGCCGTTATCGCGAGCATGTGTATGCGATGGTGCCGCGTCCTCCGGTGGACAGGGAGTGGCAGTGCGAATGGGATGGAAGATTGCCCCTGACCCTGCCCGACGGGCGTGTGCTGCAGGCAGAAATGAACACCGCAAATGAAAAGCAGCCGGCTTTCCGGGTGTGCTATCGCCGTGGCGGCGAGCGCCTGCGCCCTGCCGGCCAGACGCAGTCCCGTGCACTGAAAACGCTTTTGCAGGAAGCAGGAATGCCGCCCTGGGAACGCGAGCGAGTGCCGCTGGTGTTTGCGGGAGACGACTTGCTGGCAGTGGCGGGTCTGGCCGTTAACACGGCCGCTGCCGCAGGCATCGGGCTGAGACTGGTCCTGAAGTGAGGATCAGCAAGGCATAAAAAAAGCCGCGATTCGCGGCTTTTTTTATGCAGGAAAAAGCATCAGAGCTTGCGCATCACCAGTGTGGCATTGGTGCCGCCAAAGCCGAAGCTGTTCGACATTACGGTCTTCAGGCCGGCATTGCTGATGGTTTCACGCACGATCGGCAGGCCTTCAGCCGCCGGGTCCAGATTCTGGATGTTGGCAGACGCCGCGACAAAATCCTCTTCCATCATGAGCAGGCAGTAAATGGCCTCCTGAACACCGGCGGCGCCCAGCGAGTGACCGGACAGCGATTTGGTGGAGCTGATTTTCGGTGCCTTGCCGCCAAACACTTCGCGGATGGCTTTCAGTTCGGCGAGATCGCCGACCGGGGTCGAGGTGCCGTGGGCGTTGATGTAATCAATGGGGGTGTCCACCGTGGTGAGCGCGAGCTGCATGCAGCGCGCAGCGCCTTCACCACTGGGAGCGACCATGTCATAACCGTCGCTGGTGGCGCCGTAGCCGATGATTTCCGCATAGATTCTGGCGCCGCGCTTGACCGCATGTTCGTATTCTTCCAGCACCACCATGCCGGCGCCGCCGGCAATAACGAAGCCGTCACGATCTGCATCGTAGGCGCGCGAAGCGAGCTCGGGCGTTGCATTGTATTTGCTGGACATGGCACCCATGGCGTCGAACAGGCAGGACAGCGTCCAGTCCTCTTCTTCGCCGCCGCCGGCAAACATGATGTCCTGCTTGCCCATCTGGATCTGTTCGGCGGAGTTGCCGATGCAATGGGCGCTGGTGGCACAGGCGGAAGAAATCGAGTAATTCACGCCCTTGATCTGAAAAGACGTGGAGAGGCAGGCGGAAACCGTGCTGCTCATGGTGCGCGGCACCATATAAGGCCCGATACGCTTGACGCCCTTGGTGCGGGCAATATCGGCAGACTCGATCAGGTTGGCGGTGGAAGCGCCGCCCGAGCCGGCAATGATGCCGGTGCGCGGATTCGACACCATTTCAGGGGAGAGGCCGGCGTCCTTGATGGCATCCTGCATGGCGACGTAGGCATAGGCTGCCGCATCACCCATGAAGCGCTTGGCCTTGCGGTCAATCAGTGCATCCAGATCAATGTCCGGACGTGCACTGACCTGGCTGCGGAAACCCATTTCAGCGTATTTCGGGTTGGCGCGGATACCGGAACGGCTCAGGCGCAGGCTTTCGCTCACGCTCTTTTTGTCATTGCCCAGGCTGGAAACAATGCCCATACCTGTAATTACGACACGTCGCATGCTCTACCTCTAGTAAATAATCAGGCGGCCAGGTGGCTCGCGTTTTTTCCCCGATGACCGGGTTCCGTGATGACGGAAAAATCAGAAGGCATCGGTGCTGGTAAAGAGACCGCAGCGCAGGTCATGGCCGCTGTAGATTTCACGTCCATCCACAAACATGGAGGCATCGGCAATACCCACCACCAGCTTGCGTTCAACCACGCGCTTAAGATGCAGGTGATAGGTGACCTTTTTATGATGCGGCTGCACCTGGCCAAAAAACTTGATTTCACCGGCGCCGAGCGCGCGGCCGCGGCCGGGATTGCCGCGCCAGGCCAGCCAGAAGCCCAGCAACTGCCACATGGCATCGACGCCAAGGCAGCCCGGCATGACAGGATCGCTTTCAAAGTGGCAGCCGAAAAACCACAGGTCAGGCGTGATATCGAGCTCGGCAATGATTTCGCCCTTGCCGAAGTTGCCGCCTTCATCGGTGATCTTCACGACGCGATCCATCATCAACATATTGGGCAGCGGCAAACGGGCATTACCGGGGCCGAACAATTCGCCATGGCCACAGGCCAGAAGATCGTCACGGCTGAATGAGTTCTTGCGCATGGGTTTGACTGTCCTTGAACACATGGAATGTGGGGTGATGACTCAGCAGTACGGCTTTTATTTTCAGTATCGAGAGCCGTTTGACTGGCATTGCGATCCCTCAGGATGCCGCGGCATTGTAGCAGTACGAACTTGACGGTCTTGCGGCAGGCAAACCGCAACATGTTTCCAAATGTTTTAAGGAGGGGCCGGCCAGAGGGGGCAAAAGAGGGGCGGCTGTACCGTTGCAGTCTGGACATGGGAGAGCGCCTGCGTATGATGGCGCGGTCTTAGTAAGTGACACTTTTCCGGAGTTTCCTGATGCTCGTTGAGCTAGGCCATTTCGCGCTGGTGCTGGCCCTGATAGTGGCGCTGGCACAAACGCTTCTCCCTTTATATGGCGTGTGGACACGCAATCCGGCCGCCCAGGCCGTTGCCCGCAGCGCCGCCTTTACCCAGTTCGCGCTCATCCTGTTTTCCTTTGCGATGCTGGTATGGGCTTTCCTGCAAAATGATTTCACCCTGGATTACGCCGCGCGGCAGAGCAATACCCAGCTGCCGGTCTGGTACAAGGTGTCGGCGGTCTGGGGCGGCCACGAGGGCTCGCTGCTGCTGTGGGTGCTGGTGCTGGCCGGCTGGACCTCGGCGGTTGCCGTTTTCAGTCGCAGTCTGCCGCGTGACATGACGGCGCGCGTGATAGCTGTTCTGGGGGGCGTCAGCGCGGCCTTCCTGTCATTCATCCTGCTGACCTCCAACCCCTTTGCGCGCCTGTTGCCGGACTTTCCTCCGGATGGCAACGATCTCAATCCCCTGCTGCAGGATCCCGGTCTCATTATTCATCCGCCCATGCTTTACATGGGCTATGTCGGTTTTGCCGTGCCTTTTGCCTTTGCCCTTGCCGGTCTTATGGGCGGGCGTCTTGATTCTGCGTGGGCACGCTGGTCCCGCCCCTGGGCGCTGGCGGCCTGGGGCTTTCTGACCCTTGGCATCGCGCTGGGTTCCTGGTGGGCTTATTACGAGTTGGGCTGGGGCGGCTGGTGGTTCTGGGACCCGGTGGAAAATGCTTCTTTCATGCCCTGGCTGGCGGGTATTGCCTTGCTGCACTCACTGGCGGTCACGGAAAAGCGGGGCGTCTTCAAGGCATGGACGGTGATGCTGGCGATTATCGCGTTTGCCCTCAGCCTGCTGGGCACCTTTCTGGTTCGTTCCGGTGTGCTGACCTCGGTGCACGCATTCGCTTCCGACCCCACGCGCGGTCTTTTCGTTCTGGCCATTCTCACGGTGGTGGTGGGCGGCTCACTGACCCTGTTTGCCGTACGCGCCGGTTCGCTCTCCAGCGAGTCGCGTTATGAGCTGGTGTCGCGGGAAATGTTTTTGCTGGCGAATAACCTGCTGTTGCTGACCGCGACCACGGTGGTCTTGCTGGGGACGCTGTTTCCGCTGGTGGCAGATGCCATGAAGCTCGGCAAGATTTCGGTGGGGCCGCCGTATTTCAACTTGCTGTTTGTGCCCTTGACGCTTCTGCTGCTGGTTTTCATGGGAATGGGCCCGCAGTCAAACTGGAAGCGTCACGATGCCGGCAAATTGCTCCGCCCTTATCTGCTCATCCTGCTGGCAGCACTGTTGCTGGGTGTGCTGTTGCCCTTGCTGTGGTTTGGGTCGGGCAGCGTGCGTGTGACACTGGCCTGCACGCTGACCTTTGCCGTGTTCGGATCGATGGCGCGTGATGTTTATCAAAAAGTAAAAACGGCAAAAAACGGTATCTGGGCCGGCTTGCAGCGTTTGTCGCGCAGCTATGTCGGGATGCAGGTGGCACATGCCGGCATGCTGGTGACGGTGATCGGCGTGGCGCTGACATCCACCTACAGTATCGAGCGCGATGTACGGCTGGCGCCCGGCGAAAGCATGAAGGAAGGTTCTTACACGTTTGTGTTCAAGGGTATCAGCGAGCACGAAGGTCCGAATTATGTGGCGCGTCGTGGCGAGATCAGCGTTTTCAAGAATGGCGAGGCGGTGCGTACGCTGTATCCGGAAAAGCGTATTTATAATGTGCAGCGAAATACCATGACGGAAGCCGCCATTGACCCCGGCCTGTTTCGTGATCTTTATGTGGCGCTGGGTGAGCCGGTGGGTGAGGGCACGGCCTCGGGCCAGGGCGCCTGGGCGGTGCGCGTGTATCTCAAGCCGTTTATCCGGTGGATCTGGCTGGGCGCCATTGTCATGGCACTGGGCGCCGTGATTTCTGCCAGCGATCGCCGTTATCGCATGCGCAAACCGGCAGCGGAAAATATTGCGTCGGCGGGAGACAAGGCCTGATGAAAAAACCACTGCGTATTGCCCTGTATGCGGCGCCTCTGATTCTTTTTGCGGGTTTGGCGGTATTGCTGGGTAGCCGTCTGGGCATGGATCCGACAGAGCTGCCTTCCGCGCGTATCGGCAAGCCCATGCCGGAGTTCCGCCTGAGCTCACTCAAGTCGCCGGAAAAGATGCTGACGGCCGCCGATGTCAAAGGCCAGGTCCTGATTCTCAATGTCTGGGCGACCTGGTGTATTTCCTGCCAGGTTGAACATCCGGTGCTCAAGCACATGGCAGAAGAGGGCGTGCCCATTGTCGGTGTGAACTACAAGGATTACCGCGAAGCGGCCTTGAAGTATCTGGAGCTGCATGGCGACCCTTTCCGGTTCACCATTTTTGACGAGAAGGGCGATCTGGGTCTGGATCTTGGTGTCTACGGCGCGCCGGAAACCTATCTGCTGGATAAGGACGGCAACATCCGTTATCGCTTTATCGGCGTGCTGGATCCCGATAAATGGGAGACGGTATTGAAGCCGCGCTATGAGGCCTTGCGTGATGGACGACCATTGCCGGTCGATGAAACGGGGAGCTGAGCGCCATGAAGTTTTTGCTGTTTATGCTGCTTTTTCTGGCGCTTCCGGTATCGGCATCCATTGATGCCTACAAGTTTGATTCCCCGGCCCAGGAGCAGCGCTTTCGTCAGCTGATTGATGAGTTGCGCTGTCCGAAATGCCAGAACACGAATCTGTCCGGTTCAGATGCCGAAGTGGCCAAGGATCTGAAAAACCGTACCTATCAATTGATGCAGCAAGGCAAATCGGATGATGAAATCCGCGCCTACCTGATTGATCGCTACGGTGACTTCATAAGTTATCGCCCCCCGTTGCGTACCGGTACGACGCTGCTCTGGTTCGGCCCTGCACTGCTCCTGTTGCTGGTGGCTGCCATACTGGTCTGGCGTGTACGTCGTCCCGCAGCAGCACCCGTCCCCTTGTCCGAGGCAGAGCGCCAGAAGCTGGCGCAGTTGCTGTCTGATCCGAATAACAAACCCTGATTCTTGCTTATGACTATTTTCTGGATGCTGGCCTTTGCTTTTGCGCTTTGCGCGGCGACCGTCGTGGTTTTTCCTTTTTGGCGCACCCCGGTGAGCCAGGAGCAAGATCTTGTTGCCCTGAACCGCCGCGTGTTTCGCGAGCGTCTGGCCGAGCTGGAAAAGGATCAGGCAGAGGGTCGTATTGATGCGGCGGCTCTCGCCGAATTGCGTACCGAGCTGGAGCGTAATTTGCTGACGCTGGATGCGGGTGCGGCAACGGCACCAGTACAATCGCCCCGGCGCCTTGCCGGCTGGCTGGCGCTGGTTTTTGTGCCGCTGTTGTCGCTGTTTTTTTATTACGAGGCGGTGGCGCCGCAAGGACTCGCCAGCTGGTGGACCCTGCAACGGGAAATGGGGCCGGTGGTTGATCACATGTTGCTGGGGAAGGCTCCCACCGAAGCGGAAAGTGCAGGCCATACGCTGGCTGATTTTGTGCGCGTATTACAGGACAGGCTGCAGAAAGACCCGAAGAATGCCGAAGGCTGGTTCATGCTGGGCATGAGTTATGTACAAATGGATATGGCGCAACCGGCACAGCTGTCTTTTGAGCGTGCCTGGCGACTGGATTCCGCGCAGCCACGCTATGAGCTGGCCTATGCGCAAACGCGTATTTTCAGCAACGATGGCCAGCTTGATGAGCTGAGTCACAAGCTGCTGCTTGATGTCTTGCAGAAACAGCCGAATCACGAAGGTGCCATGCTCTTGCTGGGTATGGGTGCCTATCGCAGTGGTGATTATGCAATGGCGATTGATTCCCTGGAAAAACTGCGCACCGAGCGGCGCCTGCGTAACGCCAGCGGCGGACCGGTGGCGATGCAGCAGCTTGAGCAAACGCTGGCGGCAGCACGTGAAAAACTGCGCATGGCCGCCTCGGGGCAGCCCGCAGTACAGGCCGCTGCAGTGATACACGTCAAGGTCACACTGGATCGTGCCGTAGCCGGAAAGTTCCAGCCGGGTGATGCGCTTTATGTCTTTGCCCGCTCACTGAAGGGCCCGCCCATGCCGCTGGCGGTGGTGCGTCGTACCGCTGCCGACTTGCCCCTCAGCATTGATCTGGATGACAGCCAGAGCATGATGCCGTCCCGCCTGCTTTCTTCAGAGCCGGAGATTGTCATTACCGCCCGCATTTCCCGCCACGGCTCACCCGATGTGCAGCCCGGTGATATCGAGGCTGTGGCGGTGCCTTTGCAGCAAAATGGCAAGCCGCAGAATGTGGAATTGCTGATCCGGAATGTGCGTCCCTGAACGGCTTTCTGTGCCGGCATGACCGGGCGGTCGGCTTGTGATTACCGGGGGGCGCGTGTATCGTTGCGGGCTTTCCTATGCTGACATCCGAGCTCCTGCCCTGCATGAACAGGGGCCCTGTCTTCGGGCTGATACCCTTTTCTTTTTTTGATGATTTTGGAGTGACAAGGCTATGCGCATAATCCTCTTGGGAGCGCCCGGTGCAGGCAAGGGCACACAGGCCCAGCTCATCATGCAGAAGTACGGCATTCCCCAGATTTCCACCGGTGACATGCTGCGTGCAGCAGTTAAAGCGGGTACCGAGCTTGGTCTCGCCGCCAAGAAAATCATGGATGCAGGCGGCCTGGTATCGGATGAGCTGATTATTGGCCTGGTCAAGGATCGTATTGCGCAGCCTGATTGCGCCAATGGTTTTCTTTTTGACGGTTTTCCGCGCACGATTCCCCAGGCAGAAGCCATGATTGCCGCCGGCGTGAATATTGATCACGTTATCGAGATTCAGGTGGCAGACAGCGAGATTATCGAGCGTCTTTCCGGTCGCCGTGTGCATCCTGCTTCCGGCCGTGTCTATCACATCAAGTACAACCCGCCGAAAACAGCCGGCAAGGATGATGTGACAGGCGAAGAGCTGGTGCAGCGTGAGGATGACAAGGAAGAGACCGTCAAGAAGCGCCTCGACATCTATCACACCCAGACTGAACTGCTGGTAGGTTTTTACCAGAAGCTGGCGGCTGACGGTAATCCGTATGCCCCCAGGTCCGCCAGGATTGACGGTGTGGGCACTGTCGACGGGATTGCCGCCAAGCTGTTTGCCATTCTCGACTGATTTTTCTGCTTCTTATATATAGAAGCAAGAAGCCTTGGCCCTCTCAAAACGCCGTGCCTTGCACGGCGTTTTGCATTTCTTGTCCCGCCTCCATTCTTCCGGTCCAGGCAGCCTCCTGATCAAGCCAGTCTTGTGCTGGTGGCGAGAGTCGTCTTCGGCTTGTGCTCTGTATCGGAGCTTGCTGGTAAGGTATATCTCGCCTGTTGCCTTCTGGCGTCATCCCGGATTTGTTTGAATCGCGGGCATTCTGCAATGTGGAGCTGGTTTCATGTCCGACTTGTCTCGTCCCCGTCTGGGCGTTGTGCTGACCAATCTGGGAACTCCCGATGCGCCCACGGCTTCAGCTGTGCGTCGCTATCTGCGCGAATTCCTTTCCGATCAGCGCGTCATTGAGCTGCCGCGCCCGCTCTGGTGGGTGATCCTGAATCTTTTTGTGCTGCCGCTTCGTCCTCGCCGGGTGGCGAAACTGTATGCCTCCATCTGGCAAAACGGTGACTCCCCCATGCGGCTGATTTTGCGGGAGCAAAGCCGGAAGCTGTCACTTGAGCTGCAGCAGATATTCCCGCAGGCGGATATTCAGGTGCTTCCGGCAATGAGTTATGGCCAGCCTGCGATTGCGTCGGCGCTGGATACCCTGCAGCAGGCTGGCGTGGAAAAGATTGTGGTGTTGCCGCTTTTCCCGCAGTTCTCTGCCACATCGACAGCGCCGGTCTATGATCTCGTCGGCCGCTGGCTGGCGGCACAACGCAATCTTCCGGCGATCACCATCCTCAAGGATTACTTTGCCCATCCCATTTATATCGCCGCACTGGCTTCCTCCGTACAGATGCACCGGCGTGAGCATGGCGATGCCGAGAAGCTGCTTTTTTCCTTTCACGGCATTCCGGAAGACTACGAACGCAAGGGTGACCCCTATCCTTCGCGTTGCCGTGAAACGGCTGCCCGTGTGGCAGCGGCACTGAAGTTACCGGACGATGCCTGGGCCTGCAGTTTTCAGTCGCGTTTTGGTGCCCAGAAGTGGGTGCAACCTTACACCGATGTATTGTTGCGCGAGTGGGCGCAATCCGGTGTGAGTTCGGTGCAGGTGATGTCTCCTGCCTTTTCAGCCGATTGCCTGGAGACACTGGAAGAGCTTGCGGAAGAGAATCGCGAAGGTTTTCTGCATGCGGGAGGCAAGAGTTACCAGTATATTCCTGCACTCAATGCCCGGGTCGATCATATTTCACTGTTTGTCGCCTTGTTGCGGCCGCATCTGGAGGCTCATCTGCATACCTGAAACGTTTCGTCTGGTAACACTTTCAAACAAAGCGGTGCGCACCTCGAAAGTGCGCACCGCTTTGTTTTTGGCGTCATGTTTTCCTGTGGAAGGTGTTTGGCAGTAGTGCGGCAGATGGACAATTAAGGACAAAACCTGATGCGGTAATGTCTTTTTTCAGCAAGGCACTCATGTGATGTGGCTGTTTTGAAATGGTCTCGGGTTGAGATAAACCCTCTTTGTGGTAACTCGATACCTCTTCAAGCGGCGTCATCGTGATTGTCATTCCGGGTGGAGAAACCTTGATAAGGAGTTTTATAACCCCTCTTCTCAAGGTTTGAATCCGGTTTTGAAAAGACACAGCGAGGGAATCAATCCGGTTTTTCAAACAGGATTAATCCTGATAATCAGAAGCGGCGCTGGTGAAAATATGGTTTTGATGGTCAGAAAATTGGTTTTTTTTGATTTTTTTCAAAAAAAATGGATAAAAACCTTATTAACTGGTTGTAATTTGTACCGCCTGCTTTTTTTTTGTGCTATTTTTCTTTTCGTAGTAATGCAAGTTGCATCTTTAATACTCCCAGGAGGAGATACTTAAATGGCACGTACAACAAAGAAAGCTGTTGCGAAAAAGCCGGTTCGTCGCACGACTGCACGTCGCGCTCCCGCTGTAACCACTGCTGCTGCATCCAAGGCAACTGAAGCCGCCGCCAAGGCAACTGCTGCGCTGAGCGCTGCTGCTGCTGCTGCGAAAGCTGCCAAGACCCCTGCCGCCAAGGCAAAAGCCAATGCCAAGCTGAAAACTGCACGTGTTGATGCCCGTGTTGCCAAAGCTGCGCTGGCCAAGGCCAAAGTGCAGGCTACTGTCGAGAAGGCAAAGGCTGTTGCTGATGCTCGCGTTGCCAAGCTGGCTGCGTCGCTCGACAAGAAGCGCGCTGCTGCTGTTGCCCGTGCTACCAAAGCTGCTGAAAAGCGTATCGCCAAGGCTGATGCTGCCAAAGTGAAAGCTGCTGCCAAGAAAGCCGCTGCTCGCTGGAAAGCTGCTGCCAAGAAAGCGGCTGCCAAGCTGCGCCTTATCGCCAAGCGTGAAACCGCTCGTGCCAAGGCTGCTGAAAAAGCGGCTGCCAGGAAAGCTTCTGCTGCTGCCAAGAAAGCTGCTCGTGCTGCTGCCAAGGCTGCAAAGCCAAAGGCTGTGCGCAAGCCGGCCGCCCGCAAGCCAGCTGCTGCCCGCAAGCCAGCCGCTCGCAAGCCAGCTGCCCGTAAGCCAGCCGCGGCCAAGCCCGCGGCCAAGCCCGCTGCTAAAAAACCGGCCGCACGTAAAGTTGTTGCCAAAAAGCCGGCTGCCAAGAAGGCTGCTGCAAGCCGTCGTGGTCGTCCGCCCAAGGCTGCCGCACCTGCTGCCTGAAGCTAAGTGAAAAACCCCGCTCCGGCGGGGTTTTTTCTTTGTACGTTTATGCGATCAATTCTGGTCGCAGGCTTTTCTGCCCTCGGGGTTCCCGCCCGGAAAGTATTTGTCTGTCTTTATTTCATATTCCGCTTTCTGCTTTTTTCAGGTCTTCCGGTGTATTCAGGTTGATGAAGTGCCGGGGCTCGGCAAACCGGGCAATAGCCACTTTCTGCTGCATGCACCACTGCCCCACCCTGTAATGGCCCTGCTCAAGATAATCCCGCAGTGAAGGCAGCAGCTTGCGCCGCAGCAGCATGAATAATGGCTGCAGGCGTTCTCCATCGTGGGCAATCACCAGATCCTTGTCCGGTGTCAGGAGGGCAGAGAGGCGGCTATGGAGGTCATTCGGCAAAAAGGGACTGTCACAGGGTACCACCAGAACGGTTTCATGCCGGCACGAGGGCAGGGCACTGATGATGCCGGCCAGTGGCCCCGAGTAATCCGGTTTTTCATCACTGATCAGGGGGTAACCCAGGCGGGTGAGCACCGTTTGATTGCGATTGCAGTTAATAAGGATGTCATCGACCTGCGGTGCCAGTCGTTCAAGCACATGGACAATCAGGGGGCGACCGGCAAGGCTGATCAGGGCCTTGTCAACGCCGCCGAGGCGGGTGGCGCGGCCACCGGCCAGGATAATGGCAGAGCAGGGAATGGGGGGCATTAGCTGATAGAATCCGCGTTCATTAATGGCGGCCCTGATTCTGATAATGACGACTTCTTTTCAAAGCCAGGACATTCTTGGAGTGGGCGGCCGGCTCGCGCAGCATATCCCGGGTTTCCGTTCGCGCGAAGCGCAGCTCACCATGAGTGATGCCGTGGCCAGCGCCCTGAGTGAGCGCCGGATTCTCATGGTGGAGGCCGGTACCGGTACCGGCAAGACCTTTGCCTATCTCGCGCCTGCATTGATGTCGGGCGAGAAGGTGATTGTGTCTACCGGCACGCGCAATCTGCAGGACCAGCTTTTTCATCGCGACCTGCCCACGGTGCTTGGCGCGCTCGGTCTTTCCGTACGCACGGCACTGCTCAAGGGGCGCTCCAACTATCTTTGTCCCTATCGTCTGCAGATTCATCTGGAAGACGGCCGCTTTCCCAACAAGCAGACCGTGCATGAACTGCAGCGCGTCTCGGAATGGGCGCACCAGACCAGCAGTGGTGATATTGCCGAGCTGGTGGATTTGCCGGAAGACGCCAGTGTCTGGCCGCTCGTTACCAGTACCGCCGATAACTGTCTGGGTCAGGAGTGCCCGTTGCTGGAGGAGTGCCCGCTGATGCGGGCGCGCAAGAAAGCCTCCGAGGCGGATCTCGTGGTGGTGAATCACCATCTTTTCTTTGCCGATATCGCCATCAAGGAAGGCGGTTTTGGCGAACTGTTGCCGGACGCCACGGCGGTGATCTTTGACGAGGCGCACCAGTTGCCGGAAGTCGCCTCCATGTTTTTTGGCGAAAACATTTCGTCGCGGCAATTACTGGATCTGGCTCAGGATGCCGTTGGCGAGATGCTGCAAACCGCCGGCGAGATGCGTTCCATTCTGGATGCGTCCACCCAGCTGGAAAACCGCGTGGCGGACATGCGTATTGTCTTTGGTGACGATGCGCGCAAGGGCGTGTGGGCCGATCTTGCCCATCTGGAGAAAATGCCGCCGGCGATTGACGCCGTCAAACAGGCACTGGCGCATCTGTCCAACTGCCTGGGTGCCGCCAGCGCACGCAGCAAGGGCCTGGAAAACTGCCATCGCCGCGCTGAAGACCTGAGCAATGATTTTGACAAGCTGACCGGTAAAACACCGGCGGACCAGGTGCACTGGTTCGAGACTTTCAAAAAGGGTTTTGTCATCCAGTGGACACCGCTCGATATCGCCAAGCCGTTTCGCGACATGGTTAGCGCCAGAAAATCCTCCTGGATATTTACCTCGGCCACGCTGGCGGTGAATGAAGACTTCCGGCATTTTTCCAGCCAGATCGGACTCAATGATCTGGAATCGCTGCAACTGCCGAGCCCTTTTGCCTATGAACAGCAGGCGCTTTTTTATGTGCCGCGCGGCCTGCCGGACACCAGTGACCCGGGCTATACCCATGCGGTTCTGGAGGCAGCGCTGCCGGTACTGATCGCCAGTCATGGCCGTGCTTTTGTGTTGTTCACCAGTCATCGTGCCCTGAAAGAAGCGGCAGAATGGTTGCGCGGCCGCCTTGAGTATCCCTTGCTGATACAGGGCTCGATGGCCAAGGGGGAATTGCTCAAGCGTTTTCGCGAGCACGGCAATGCCATCCTGCTCGGCACCGGAAGTTTCTGGGAAGGCGTCGATGTGCGTGGCGAGGCGTTGTCCTGCGTCATCATCGACAAGCTGCCGTTTGCCTCGCCCGGCGAGCCGGTGATTGCGGCGCGCATTGATGCCTACAAGGCACGCGGCCGTAATCCTTTTGTGAGTTATCAGTTGCCCGGCGCCATCATTGCCATGAAGCAGGGGGCCGGCCGCCTGATCCGTGATGAAACCGATACCGGCGTGCTGATGATCTGCGATCCGAGATTGGTTGGCCGTCCCTATGGCAAACTTTTTCTGCAAAGCCTGCCACCCATGCGCCGCACCCGCTCCCTGAGTGAAGTGCAGGAATTTTTCACCCTGATAGACAGCATCAATGAAACTGCTAGCGCTTGAAACCGCGACCGAGGCCTGCTCGGCTGCCCTTTATATCGATGGCCGTGTGCTGGCGCGCTTTCGCCATGCGCCGCGGCTGCAAACCGAATTGCTGCTGCCCATGATCGAGGAGCTGCTGGCCGAGAGCGGTATGACTCTTGGCGATCTGGATGTGCTGGCTTACAGCCGAGGGCCGGGCGCTTTTACCGGTGTGCGCATTGCGGCGGCGGCCGTACAGGCGCTCGCGTTTGCCAAGGATATTCCGGTGCTTGCCGTTTCCAGTCTGCAGACTCTCGCCCAGGGCGTGCGCCGCGTGCATGGCGCGACCTCGGTGCTGGCGGTATTCGATGCCCGCATGGACGAGATTTATGCCGGTGCCTATGCCGTGCAGGGCGAGCTGATGCAGCCGCTGGACAGTGAATATGTGTGCCCCCCATCCGCGTTGCCGGAGAAGCTGTGCGGCGAGTTTTTTGTGGCCGGTAATGGCCTGGTGCATGAGGCCGTCCTGCGCCAGCAATGCATATTTACCGGGATGGATGCCGATTTCTTTCCCTCGGCCGAGGATGTGATTCCGCTGGCGCTGGATCTTCATGCGCGCGAGGGCGCACAGGCCCCCGAACTGGCGCTGCCGGTTTACCTGCGCGATGAAGTATGGAAAAAGCTGCCAGGGAGATGATGGATACCTCTAAAAATCTGCTGAAGCCGCCCCGTCTGCGTTGAGAAAGACCTCAAAATGCTCATTTACTTCAGTAAACTCCGCTTTTTACTCGCTACGCTCGCCCTGCGGGCCAGCCTTTCGGCTGTTCTCTGCGCTGTGCTACGAGTCGGTCTTTCCCGCCTTGCCGTCATCGGCTTGATCAGATTTTTAGAGGCATCCATATGAACGATATAGTCTGGGATTTTCCCGGTCCGCATATTCTGAAGGTGCAGGTACAGCCGGCGCATATCGACATCATGCAGCACACCAATAATGTGGTGTATCTGCAGTGGCTGGAGGATGTGGCCTGGGATCATTCGCGCCATCTGGGCCTGGATGAAGCCGCTTACAAAAGACTGGGTCATGGCATGGTGGCGCGCCGTCACGAGCTGGATTACCTGCAGCCCACCTTTCTTGGCGAGGAAATCTGGCTGGCAACCTGGATTTTGCATACTGATCGCCTGTCCATTCGCCGCGCCTACCAGTTTGTTCGCCCGGCTGACGCAGTGACGGTTTTCCGCGGCCGCACCCAGTGGGTCTGCGTGGATATAAAGGAAGGCCGCGTGCGCCGCATGCCGGCGGAATTCCAGCAAGCTTACAAGTCATCGCTGCCAATAACAGAGGAGAAGTGATTCGTGGATTTCATGTTGTTGTTCAAGGCCCTGATCATGGGGCTCGTCGAGGGCGTTACCGAGTTCCTGCCGATCTCCAGTACCGGCCATCTCATCATCACGGGAGAGCTGATCAATTTCTGGACCAAGGAAAAGCGCGATGTCTTCGAGGTGGCCATCCAGTTCGGTGCCATTCTTGCCGTTTGTTACGAGTATCGTGAGCGTATTTTCAGCGTGCTGCGCGGCCTGACCACACAAGCCACGGCGCAACGCTTTGCCATCAATGTCACGGTCGCGTTCTTGCCGGCGGCGGTGATCGGTTTTTTTGCCATCAGTGCCATCAAGGCTTACCTGTTCAATCCGGTCAGCGTGGCGCTGGCATTCATCGTTGGCGCTTTCGTCATTCTCTGGCTGGAAAAACGCCAGCATGAGGTGCGCATCAACAGCATTGATGACATTCGCTGGGCGGATGCACTCAAGATCGGGTTTGCGCAGTGTCTCGCCATGATTCCCGGGACCTCGCGCTCGGGAGCCACCATCATGGGCGGCCTTTATTTCGGCCTTGAACGCAAGGTGGCCACCGAGTTCTCGTTTTTTCTGGCGATCCCGACCATGTTTGCTGCCACACTTTACGATGTGTTCAAGCATCGCCATGAGTTTGTCCTGCCCGACATGCCGGTTTTTGCTGTCGGCTTTGTAGTGTCCTTTGTGTCAGCGTTATTCGTGATCCGCGGACTGATCCGGTATATCTCGCGCCATGATTTCACGGTGTTTGCCTGGTACCGCATTGCCTTTGGCATCGTCATCCTGTTCACCGCTTGGGCTGGCCTGGTGCACTGGTCGGCATGATGCTTCCTCCTCTGCTGGCCACTCCCGATCAAGAGGCTGCTGCGAGGGCATTGGCCCTACGACTGGGAGGTAGTGCTGACTCGGTGCAGCTGGTATCAGGCCGTCTGCGCGATGCCCTTGGTGCGCTGCCGGCGCAAGGGGCGGCGCTGGTGCTGGAGCCCGAGGGTCTGGGTTTGTACGCCCTGGACATGCCGGGCTCCGGCGCGGTACGGGTGAACCTTGAAGAAGGCTCGCTCGGCTGGCGCATCGCGCAGGAGCGCGCACGCCATGAAATGATCGTGAAAGCCTGCGGCCTGAAGAAAGCCGATCACCCCCTGCGCGTGTTTGATGCCACCGCCGGTTTGCTGCGTGATGCTGCGGTGCTGGCGGCAGCCGGCGCACGGGTTACCCTGGCGGAGCGATCGCCGGTGATTGCCGCGCTGATTGAAGACGGTTTGCAAAAAGCCGCACAATCGTTTGATCTGCGACCCCTGCTGGCGAATCTCGAGTTTCATCCCGGCGATTCCCTGCAGCAGTTGCAGGCGCTGGCAAGTGCAGATACACCCGTTGAAAACCGGCCTGATGTGGTCTGTCTTGACCCCATGTTTCCGCACCGCGATAAAACTGCTCTGGTGAAAAAGGAGATGCGCGTTTTTCGTGCCGTGGTGGGCGAGGATGCCGATGCCGATGCCTTGCTGGCGCCGGCGCTTGCTGCCGCAAGGAAACGCGTGGTGGTCAAGCGCCCACGCCTGGCGCCCTGGCTGGCGGATAAAAAACCATCGCTGGTGATGGAGGGAAAAAGCGGACGTTTTGATATTTATCTTGTCGGCTGATTCACCCCTGATGCTGTTGTACAACTCGCCCTCAAGAATGCCCTGCTTTGTCTACCGGTCTTCTAACCATTCCTGTGCTAGGTTTATGGACCTTCTTTAAATCACGCATTGAGGAATCCGGTCATGAGCACCATTACCCTGCATGGCGATCCCGTACAAACGGTCGACAGTCTTCCTGAAACCGGCAGTGATGCCCCGCGCTTTACCCTGGTCAAAGCGGATCTTTCCGAAATCAGCCTGAAGGATTTTGCCGGCCGCCGCCTGGTCCTGAATATTTTTCCCAGCGTGGATACGGCCACCTGTGCCACTTCGGTACGCAAGTTCAACGAGCAGGCGGCGCAGCTGGACAACACCGCCGTGCTCTGTGTGTCGGCGGATCTGCCGTTTGCCCTTGGCCGTTTTTGTGGCGCAGAAGGCATCACTGATGTTGCTGTTGCCTCGGTATTCCGCGCTCCCGGTTTTGGCCAGGATTATGGTGTGGTGATGTCAACCGGCCCTCTGCGCGGTTTACTGTCGCGTGCTGTGGTAGTAATTGATGGCAATGGCAAGGTGATTTACACCGAGCAGGTGAAAGAGCTGACGCATGAGCCTGACTATGCGGCGGTAATGGCTGCCCTGAAGTAAGGAGGCCGCGCCTTCAGCATCTGTGCTCTATCTGAGAAAACGGTTCCGTACAAAAGCAAACGCCCCTTTCAAGGGGCGTTTGCTTTTGTGGCTCGGTGATTTCAAGCGCCGCGCTCATCAGGTTCCGGCGCCGCGAATCCGTACCCGTGCATGGTTTTCAATCTGGTTGCCGGGGTGACGGATCACGGTCTGGCCGGCGCTGAGTCCCTGCAGTACCTGGGCTTCGAGTGCGTTGCGCTGGCCGATGTCCACCGTACGCCGGACGGCACGGTCATTCTCTATCGTGAATGTGCACCAGGCTTCGCCACAGCGGAACAGGGCACTGGCCGGCACCTTCAGGACATTGTCCTTCTGCCAGACCACGATGCGGCCGGTGACGCGAAAACCGTCACCCAGCGTGCCCGGCGGATCAATGAAACCGGCGATGACATTGGTGCGCTTTTCCTCGACGCCGAGTGCCGATACCTTGGTAAAGGCAAACGGCTCAACGCGGCGGACCTGCGCGCGCAACGGCGCCGTGCCGCCCCAGCCTTCCAGTCGCACCGGCATGCCGGGCTTGATCTTCACGGCTTCGGAGGACAGCAGCTCGATGACGACTTCCAGCTGGTCGAGATTGCCCAGCGTCAGCAGTGCCGTGCCCGCCGCCACGACGCGCTCGCTGGGATCGGTGATGCGCAGCACGCGGCCGGCTACCGGTGCATGAACCTTCACCATCGTCCCGGCGGCATTGCCACCGGACCGTGTTGCCTGCAGGCCGGAGCGTGCCACTTTCACCTGTGCGGCAGCGGATACGGCACGAAAGCGCGCGGCTTTCACTTCATTGACACTGGTGACTTCCAGATTGCGCGCCTGATCGGCCTGCTGTGCCGGCAGGTTGCCGTTTTTCACCAGAGCCTCGATGCGTGCGCCTTCGCGCCTGGCCAGCGCCAGATCGTCTTCGGCATGACGCACATGCTCGACCGCTTCGCGTTGCAATGCCTCGGCGGCGGCAATGCGCGCGTCCTGTTCTTCGCGCTCGCGCGCGGACAAGGGCAGCGGCGCAATTTCCGCCACGACCTGGTTTTCTGCCACGGCATCACCATCGTGCAGCTCGATGCGCATGAGCCGGCCGGACACCGGTGCGGCCAGCACGAAACGGTCATGGCTGCGCGTCTCGCCCTGATCATCGACGGTGATTTCCATCGGCCCGATGCTGACCTTGCCGGCATCGACGGCGGTCGGTTCCGGCAACAAGGCGAACACCACCGCGCCGGCCGCGATGAGGGCCGCAATGAGGTACAGGATTTTTTTCCACGGCATGGATTTCATTCTTTTTTCACTCGTTTTCTTTTTTCATTCGCGGGTCTTCAGTACGGCAATCAGGTCGAGATGCCTCAGGTGACGCGCCACCAGCAGGCCGGACAGCACGGCAGCAAGCAGTGCGGTCACGGCCGGATACAGGAAGGTCCATTTGCCGACGACAAGCGGCAGCCTGAACATCTCGCGATCGAACACCGGCACCAGCAGTGCGCACAGGCCGTAACCGATGAGCAGGCCCAGTGGAATGGCGAGTGCCGTCAGCACGCCCTGTTCGCCGAGCAGGATCATCGTGACCTCGCGCCGGGTAAAGCCCAGCACGCGCAGGCTGGCCAGTTCGTTGCCGCGTTCCGAGAGGGCAATGCGCACGCTGTTGTAGACCATGCCGACAACGATGACGCAGGCAAAAGCGGTGAGGATGCCGGTGGACAGCGTAAAGCTGCGATCCATGGCATCGCGGATGCTTTGCTGCATGGCGCCGCGTACGGCCACCCCGGCCACCGCCGGCATGCGCTTGAGTTGCGCATAGGCATCATCTTCCCGGCGTGCATCCAGCTGGACATAGGCGCCCGAGACGCTGCGGTCTTCATGCAGCAGGCGCGCCAGTGCGCGCGTATCCATGTAGGCACCGAGGCCGAGCATTTCATCGACGACGCCCGCCACGGGCACGTTCAGTGTCGGCCGCGAACCTTCCAGCACGGCCATGCTGACACTGTCGCCCGGCACCACACCGAGAATCCGTGCCAGCTTTGTTCCCAGCAGCAATCCTTCCGGCGGCAGTTCGACCGGGCGCAGTTTTTTGTCGACCAGGCGCCGCAACTCCATGTCCGGTGCTAGACCGGTAATTTCCACACGCTTCGAAAAATTTTCATGGCGCAGCCAGACCGGCACCAGCCGGAAGGGCTCGGCGCGCATCACGCCGGGCAGCCGGCGAATCTCGAAAGTGGCGCCGGCATTGCGCGGTTCGTTGTACAGCACCGTGACATCGTCGTGCTGCATCACATTGAACTGCACGAACATCATGTGGTTCACCGCATCCAGCGTAAAACGGCCGACCACCATCAGGCCGACGGCGAGGGCAATGCCGAGCACGGACAGCAAGACCTTCACGGGCTTGCGGGCAAGACCGCGCACGATCATGCGCACCGATGCCGGCAGTTTTTTCATGAGGCCGGCATGCTCGAGCAGCCCGGCGTGAAAACGTGCCGGTGGTTCCGGGCGCATGGCCTCCGCCGGTGGCAGTGCCACGGCACGGCGCACGGCGCTAAGGGCGCCGATGCCGGCCGCGAGCAGGCTGGCGAGGGTGGCGAAAAGCAGCAGGCCGGGGCTGGCAATCAGAACCAGGTGCGGGAAATGGAAATACCCGGCATAGACATTGACCAGCAGGCTGCCCAGGTAGAGTCCGAGCGGCAGGCCGAGCGCGAGACCCAGCATCGAGGTCACCACGGCAAACGCCAGATAGTGGCTGCCGATGCGGTAATTGCCGTAGCCAAACGCCTTGAGCAGGCCGATCTCGCTGCGCTGCATGGCGACGAGGCGCGACAGCACGACGTAGAGCAGGAAGGCGGCGACGCCGAGAAACAGCGAGGGGATGAACGTCGTCATGATGCGGATCTCGCCGAGTTCATCGGCGAGAAAGCGGTGTGAAAGCTGTTCGGCGCGTCCGCAGGCGGAAAGACCGCCGTAGCGTTCCAGCAGGCGATCAAGCCGCGCGATGACTTCGGCTTCCTCTGCTCCCGCGCCGAGCGACAGGCTGACATCGTTGAAGGCGCCTTCCATGCTGAAGGCGGGTGCGAGGGCGGCGCGGTTCATCCAGAGCACGCCGAAACGCTTGTTGTCGGGAAACAGCATGCCGTTACCGACCTCGTAGACATACTCTGGCGACAGGGCGATGCCGACGACCGTGAGCTGCTTCCAGCGTCCGTTCAGCACCGCGCCGATGTGTGCACCGACGGCGAGCCGGTTGGCGTTGGCAAAGGCCTCGCTGGCCAGTACTTCATCCGTGCGCGTGGCATCCACATAACGGCCGCGCAACAGGTACAGGTCGTTGAGCATGGGCGTCTGGATGCCGGGAACCGACACCAGGCGGCCGGTGGCAGGTTCCGCCAGGCCTGGCACGTCGAGCGACACGTCCATCACGACGCGGGTGTGCACGGCAGCCACGCCGGGAATCTGTCCGATGTCGGCAGCGAGTGATTCCGGCGCACGTTTCAGATGCGCGAAGACGTCGGCAAAACGGTAAGTGCTGTAGTAGTCGGCCTGCGCGACCACCAGCGAGTGGTAGGTACTGCGCGTGGCGACCAGGGTGCCGATACCGCAGGCCACGACCAGTGCTGCGGCAATGACCTGGCCGCGCAAGTGCCACAGGTCACGCCGCAGCATGCGGTTGAGCATGCTCACCAGGAAATCTCCGCGGGTGAGGCCCTGGTGGTATTGCGGCGAATCTCGACGATCCGGCCGCTGCTGATGCGGATGACGCGATCTGCCATGGCGGCAATGGCGGCATTGTGCGTGATGACAACGGTAATGGTGCCGAGTTCGCGATTCACGCGTTCGAGCACTTCCAGCACCATTTTTCCGGTGGCGTAGTCGAGTGCGCCGGTGGGTTCATCGCAGAGCAGCACGTCGGGGCGCTTGGCCACCGCGCGTGCAATGGCAACGCGTTGCTGTTCGCCGCCGGAAAGCTGCGAGGGGAAGTGATGGCAGCGTTCACCCATGCCGACCAGTGCCAGTGCGTCGGCAGGAGCAAGCGGATTAGCGGCAATCTCGGTCACCAGCGCGACGTTTTCCAGCGCAGTCAGGCTCGGGATGAGGTTGTAGAACTGGAAAACAAAACCGACATGCTCGCGGCGGAAACGCGTGAGCTCTTCGTCGCTGGCGGCGGTGAGATCGTGATCAAGGTAATGCACGTCGCCCAGCGTGGGGCGATCAAGGCCGCCGAGGATATTGAGCAGTGTCGACTTGCCGCTGCCGGAAGCGCCGAGCAGCACGACAAATTCGCCACGGTAGAGGTCGAGATTCACCTCGCGCAGGGCGTGGAGCTCGACCTCGCCGATGCGGTAGATCTTCGAGACCCCGTGCACCTGGAACACGGCCTCTGCTTCCGTGAGCGGTGCGCCGGCCTGGTCGTGTCCGGCTTTATCCTTGTCGCTGGCGATTGATGTCATGCAGCATGTCCTGAAGCGTATTACACGGCCAGTATGTACTTGCCATGCACGCTCTTCCAGCCGCCTGCCGCAAGGGTCGCGCCACTGTTCCTGAAGGCCGCTGTTCCACTGCTGTGTTCCGGACCCTGCCAAAGCAAACGCCCCTTGAACGGGGCGTTTGCTTTGGTGTTTTCAGTGCGACTGCAGTGATGTCATGCAGCAGGTTTTTCCTTGCGTTTTCCCTTGCTGTCCTTTTCCGTCAGCGCTGCTTCGATTTCCGCATCGGTGACGCGGGTGATTTGCTGAATGGTCTGGCGGGTTTCGGCGTCCAGAATCAGGCGTGATTCACCGGCGATATTGATCAGCCTGTGGTCAAAACGCAGGCAGTCCTTGTCGTCTGTCTGGACCTGTCCGGTATTGATCAGGGTTTCCACAAAGTTGCGGAACAGGGACTTGTCGGAATATTCCGGCGCGCTGAACTCATGCAGGATGGACAGGCGCTGGGCCAGCAGATGGCAGAGATCCTCAAGACGTTTTTTCGTGATGCGGCCCGAGCCTTGCTGGCTGAGCAGGGACACGGTCATGTAATAGCGCTCAAGGTTTTGCTGTACGCCCTGCGCCAGCACGCTGAGCTCGGCATAGGCCTCGCTGTTGGGGCTGGGGCAGATCATCTGCTCGCTGCTGCGCGCAATCAGCAGGCCGGACTCAGCCAGGGCATCGAGCCACTGGAGAATCACTTTTTCCACGGATTCATTGCACCAGGGCAGAAACAGTTCGGACTGTATGAAGGGATAGATATTGCGCACCAGCTGGACGACCTGCGCGCGATGCAGCTCGCCGCTTTGCTGCATCAGGCAGGCAATGAGCGAGGGCAGGGTAAACAGGTGCAGCACATTGTTGCGGAAATAGGTGAGCTGCAGGGCCTGCTCGTCATCCAGGCAGATCATGTCGCCCAGTGGATGGCGGATGCGGCGCAGGATTTTCAGCTGCTCGCCATAGGCAATAATTTCCTGGCCGTGGAGTTCGGTGAGCTCGATGCGGTCGCTGTAGGGAACGGCAGTCAGCAGCCGGCGATAAAGATCGATCTGCTTGGCCAGTCCTTCCTCATCCATGGCGTGCTTGGGCGTGGACAGCAGTACCAGGCTGAGCAGGTTGACCGGATTGACGGCCGCCGCACTGTTGATGTTCGTGTTGATCTGCTGGGCCAGCTTGTTGATTGTGCTGCTGATCCACGGCGTTTTGCCGTCTTCCGGCACCGGCGTTTCACGCCAGGCTTCGAACTCCGCATCCAGCAGGTTTTCCAGATAAATCGGCTCGCCAAAACTCAGCTGTACCTTGCCGAAGGTTTTCTTGATCCGGCGCACGGTGCTGATCACACCCCAGATGCTTTCCTTTTTCTTGGCCTTGCCGGAAAGCTCGCCGACATAGGTTTGCCCTTCCATGAGTTTTTCATAACCGATGTAGGCGGGAATGAAGACGATGGGGCGCTTGTGATCGCGCAGATAGCTGCGCAGGGTCATGGCGAGCATGCCGGTGCGCGGCGAAAGCAGGCGCCCGGTGCGGCTGCGGCCACCCTCGATGAAATACTCCATCGGATAACCCTTGGCGGTAATCAGGTGCAGGTATTCATTGAAGACGGCGGCATAGAGAAAGTTGCCCTTGAAGCTGCGGCGCAGGAAGAAGGCACCGGCACGGCGCAGCAGGGAGCCCACGACGGGCATGTTGAGGTTGGCGCCAGCGGCAATATGCGGCGTCATCAGGCCGCGGTGCAGCAACACATAAGACAGCAAGAGATAGTCGATGTGGCTGCGGTGGCAGGGCACGTAGACGATTTCGTGCGCATGGGCCGCGTCACGCACGTCATCAAAGTGGTGCACGTCGACGCCATCATAGAGCCGCGTCCACAACCAGGTGAGGACGATGTCAAAAATGCGGATGACCGGATAGGAATAATCCGCCGCAATTTCGTCGGCATACTGGTGTGCCCGTTCGGTGGCTTTTTCCCGCGTGATTTTCTTGTCGGCGACTTCATCCGTGATGGCTTGCTGCACCGGTGTGGCCTTGAGCAGGCTCTTTACCAGAGTGCGGCGGTGGGAAAGGTCGGGGCCCATGGCCATTTCACGCTGGCGGCGAAAGTGCACGCGCAGTACCCGCGCCAGTTTGCGCAGGGTGATTTCTTCGGAGAGGTTTTCTTCAACAATGCCGCGCACGGAAACCGGCGGGCTGAACTTTACATAGGTCTGGCGGCCGTGCAGCAGGATCGTGATGAACTGCTTGAGCATACCCGGCGTTGCCCAGGAATCCGCAAACAGGATCTTGAAGATGGAGCTTTCCTTGTCCGGCGAGCGGCCCCAGAGAATGGTGACCGGAACCAGTTGTACATCGAGCTGCGGATTGGCGCGCACGGCTTCGACGAGGCGGATGAAGCGTGGCGAATAGGCAAAACGGTTGCGCTGCAGTGCTGAAGGATTGTCGCTGCGGGTGAGAAAAAAAACGGAACGGTTTTCGCGCAGGTGCGGACTCAGCATGGGCTTCATGGCGCGCGGCAGGCCGGCCTTGCGGGTTTCGGCTTCCATGACCAGCAGGCTGGAAAGGAAACGGGTTTGCAGCACATAGCAAACCGGCTTGTCGGGATCGAGCTGCAGTTGTTTCAGGTCTTCCGGCAGGACGGTGGTGTGCACCAGCATGTAGAGGAGCTTGCGGGCGAAGGCGAGGAACAGATTACTGAGCCAGTTGAGCATTTTATATAACACTTTGATGAATCAGGAGAAATTGGCGCAATGGTAACAAAGCGCCGGCGTCCCTGTAGGCCATCATGCCGGGTGAATGTAACAAAAGATGAGCCGCCCGGCCTGTGCGCCAGCGCCGTTTCAGGGGCTGGTGATGTCTTTCACAAAGTCGGTGATCTCGATGATGGCCTTGCGGCCCTCGGGCAGAAAGCGGTGGAAAAGCGGAAAGACATGCGGCATGTCCGTCCATTCCCGATAACGCAGGCGTACGCCTGCCTTCTTGGCATTGCGCTTGATGGCGCGGGCATCGTCGAGCAGGATTTCCCGGGAACCCACATGCACCATTAACGGGGGCAGGCCGCTGAGATCGGCCCAGGCGGGAGACAGCAGGGGGTTTTTGGGATCGTGCTGGCCAATATGATGCTTGCCGAGTGCACGCAGCGCTTCCGGGTTAAGCATGGCCTCGAAGCCGGCATTGAGGGTATGCGAATGGTAGCGGCAGGCGAGGTCGGTCCAGGGGGACAGGCACACGGCGCCGGCCGGCATGGGCAGCTTGAGCTCGCGCAGCTTCAGCAGCAGCACCAGTACCAGATTGCCGCCGGCAGAATCCCCCGCCAGCACAATATGCTGAGGGCGCTCACCGGCTTTCAGCAGGTGCTGGTAAGCGGCAAGGGCGTCGTCTATCCACGCCGGGAAAGCATGTTCCGGTGCCTGGCGATACTCGAGCGCGAGAACGCGGGCGCCGGTGCTGCGCGCCAGCTCTGCCGTCAGCGGACGGTGTGTGCGCGGTGAGCCGGCGATATAGGCGCCCCCGTGCAGATAAAGAATGACATTGGCGGAGTTGCTCTCACCGGCCTCAACCCACTCGCCCCGCACCGTGCCGCGCAGGGGTGTGAATCGTGCGGCAGGAACCGGTACCAGGCTGGATGATGCCTCCATCGCCCAGGCGGATATTCCCATGCGTGCGCGGGTGGTGCGTCCCGAAAACATCAACGGTTTCATGGTGCGACGCAGCACCTGACTCAGTACGCGGCCTTGCCAGCTCATGGTTCTGTCCTGCGGTAACAATAATGGCGCAGCGATTGGTACGCGATGCGCCGGGCTTTGTCAAAAAGCCGTTGCGGCGGCCTTTTCCGGTACGCGGTGTGTCGTGCCGGCAGTCAGGGATCAACATGACCTTGATGGCTCGCCTCTGCTATCGTTCCGGCATTACGGGATGCAACTTCCCGGTGTTATTACCGCGCCCGCCACCCTGCCATGGCGTGAACAGGAGGGTTTCCGGCATGAGTGTTATTAATTGCGTGGTGTACAGCCGCAAGACCGGACAAAAGCTGGCCGATATTCCCATTGATCAGGTCAGCGAGGCATTGGCGGAAAATCAGGACAATTTTGTCTGGGTGGGGCTGCACGAGCCCGATGCCGTGGAAATGAAACTGGTCAAGGAAGAGTTCAGCCTGCACGAGCTGGCGGTGGAAGATGCCAGCCATATGCAGCATCGCCCGAAAATCGAGTCTTATGGCGATACCCTGTTTGCCGTCGTGCGTACCGTGCTGATGGAAGGCGATGATATCTGCATGGGGCACACCTATGTTTTTCTCGGCCAGCGTTATGTGCTGACGGTGAGGCAGGGCGCTTCGCTGACGTATGCCAGCGTGCGCCAGCATTGTGAGCAAAACCCGAAAATGATGCGGCACGGGCCGGCTTATGTGCTTTATGCCGTACTGGATTTTGTCGTGGATAATTATTATCCCGTGGTGGAAGGCTTGAGCAGCCATCTCAAGGAAATCGAGCAGGATATCTTTACCGGAACGTTTCGCCGCGAGGTGGTGCGTCATCTTTATGAGCTCAAGCGCGAGCTGGTGAACATGCGTCTGGCGGCAACGCCGCTGCAGGACATGTGCGGTTATCTCATGCATGCCGACGAGAAGATGATGCCCAAGGCCATGTATCCCTGGCTGCGTGACATCAATGACCATGTCCTGCGCATCAATGACGGCATCAATGCCCAGAGTGAAATGCTGAAAGTGGCCATGGATGTGAATATGGCCATGGTCACGGTGGGCCAGAACGAGGTGGTGAAGCGCCTGGCTTCCTGGGCAGCCATTCTGGCGCTGCCGACCATGATTGCCAGTTTCTATGGCATGAATTTCGAGGTCATGCCCGAGCTGAAATGGCATTACGGTTATCCGCTGGTGCTTGCCGTGATGGCGGTCGGCTGCATCGTTCTTTATCGCAGGCTGAAAAGCCGGAAGTGGCTGTAAGTCGTCACACGGGGCCGCTGTTTTGTCCTCTGCGGCGATTCCCCTCTGGCCAGCGCTGCGCTAGTCTCGATCTCCTTTTTTATGTATCCGGAGCTTTTCCATGAGCAAGGTCGCCAGCAATGTGATGCAGGAAGTCCTGGATCTTCTGGATCTGGAAACCATCGAAGCCGGCCTGTTTCGCGGGCCCAGCCGGAATTTTTTTGGCAAGAACGTGTTTGGCGGGCAGGTGCTTGGCCAGGCACTGATGGCGGCAGGTCGTACGGTTGAGGGGCGACTTGCCCATTCCCTGCATGGTTATTTTCTGCGCGCCGGTGATGTGACGGCGCCGATTGTGTATCAGGTGGAAAACATCCGTGATGGCAAGAGCTTTGCTACCCGTCATGTAAAAGCCATTCAGCATGGCGAAATCATTTTCATCATGTCGGCCTCGTTCGCCGTGGCAGAAGAGGGGCTGGATCACCAGGTTGAAATGCCGACAGTCGAGGGACCGGAGGGTATTGCCAGTGAAACCGAGCTGCGCCGGCTGATCGCGCCCATGATTCCGGAGAAAATCAGGGCGGTGTTCGAGCGGGAGCGTCCCATGGAAATCCGCCCCCTCAATCCGGTGAACCCGTTTGCGCCGGTCAAGCAGGAGGCGCGTCGTTTTCAATGGATGAAAGCGCAGACCCGCTTGCCGGATGATCCCTTTCTGCATCAGTGCATTCTTGCCTTTGCTTCCGACTTCGCCCTGATGGGGACGGCGATGCTGCCACACGGGGTGTCGTTCATGCAGAACAACATGCAGGCTGCGAGTATTGATCACGCCATGTGGTTTCACCGCGATTTTCGTGTTGACGAGTGGCTGCTCTATGAAATGGAAGGTCCCAATGCGTCTTCTTCGCGCGGCATGAACTTCGGCAGGATGTTTACCCAGGACGGGCGTCTGGTAGCGACAACGGCGCAGGAGGGGCTGATGCGCTTGCGTGAAGTTCCGGAAAAATACTGAGCTGCACATGCAATAAAAAAACCGGCTTTCGCCGGTTTTTTTATTGCATGGAAGATTCGGGGCGCTTGAATTCCACGACATTGTTTCCGGTTTTTTCCGGCATGGCCGTATGGGTATCAATACCAAGGAAGCGTTTCAGCTCCTCGTGGCGACCGCAGCCGTCATTATAGCCGAGTGTCATGAGATCCTGGCAGTAAGCGGCCTCGAACAGCAGATAGCTCAGTACGCCGGAGCCGGATTTGTGCGTGGCACCCGAGCCGCGCACAAAGAGGCGGATGCTCTTGGGCAGCAGGTGCGCATGACGCAGGGCAATCCTGTCGAGTACCTCTGCCGGTGGTGATATCACCAGTACGTCAACATTGCGCAGCAGGGACTGTTGCTGCCGGACTTCCTCGGGGATCAGCTTCAGGGTGTTGTTGACCCGGCTCAGGCGTTCGATATCGGCTTCCAGGCTGTCGATGAAAGAGCTGTTCATGATGTGGCTGACCACCTGTGCAATGCTGGGATAGGCCACGCTTTTTTCACGAACACGCGTCTCGGACTGTCCTCCCACTCCGATTACCAGTACACGTTCGGCGCCGAGGTGCAGCGCCGGGCTGATGGGAGAGAGCTGGCGCATTGCACCATCGCCGAAAAACTCCCGATTGACCCGCACGGCGGGAAACACAATCGGAATGGCGGCTGAAGCCATCAGGTGATCGAGTGTGATGTCGGAGCGGATGCCGATGCGGCGCGAGCGTTGCCAGTTTTCCAGGCTGGACTCTCCCTGGAAAAAGCTCACGGACTGGCCGCTGGAATATCCGGAAGCGGTAATGCAGAGCGCGCGCAGATGACCGCCATCAATGGCAGTCTGAACCTTTGAAAGCGACAGTTGCTTGTCGAGCAATACGCGCAGCGGGCTGCTGTCGAGCAGGGAGATGGGCAGGTCACGGCGCAAGCGACCAAACATCATGGTCCAGAGAAAGCGCCAGGCGCGCCGGAGAACACCTGGCCAGTCAGTACGGTAGACCGCATCGCTGCGGAACTGGCCCCACACGCCCTCCAGCATGTCGACACCGTCCTGCAGGCAGCTCGCGTGCGTGGCGAGGCCGGCGGCATTAAGGCCGCCGGCAGAAGTACCGCAAATGATGTCGAAAGGGTTGGGATATTCATCGGGCAGGACTTCGGCAATCGCACGCAATACGCCGACCTGATAGGCCGCGCGCGCGCCGCCCCCTGAAAGAATGAGACCGGTATGTTTGAGACATCCGCTCATGCACGACACTCCATCACGTTCCAGATTCAGTCTAGTCAGGCTTGCCGGTGCCGAGTGTGACTATATGCACCAGCGTTGCAAAACCGTTACCGGGTGGTCATGCCGGCCAGTGCACAAGACCTTCACCGTGTTCATCAATGTGCCACCATGAGTCGGGATCATCGCCCTCCTGCCAGCTGCCGGCGCTGGCGCGCACCGCTGTTTTGAAGTGGGCATGTGCTTCACGGGCACAGGCAATGTCATCTGCCCAGGGCGTGTGCCCGCTATTGAACCAGATCGAGGTGAAGCCAGGACTGGCGCCTTCGATAATGAGTACCGGAATGCTTTGCCCCTGCTCTTCCAGGACGATACGCCACTGCTTTTTTCCGGCGGGCCGGGCGCGGGCCCCGGCGCTGTCGGGAAAGCGGGTGGCCAGCCAGGTGAGGATGGACTCTGCACTGGTGTGCTGAAGATAAATCTCGATATCGGGAGTAGGCATCAGTGGTGGCACAGGCTGGTTAGGGGCAGGGCCTAGCTTTGGCGTTTTTGGCCGAAGACGCAATCGCCACCGCTCTTTTTGTATGTGTGACGGCCCTGTCTGGTCTAAGCTAAAAAAGGTGCGTCAGCAGCGAAAGGGGGAGCGGAGTACTCCGCCTTTACATGCGGAACGTACAAAACAGGACTGTTCATCAGCCCGTCATCGGTGAAAAATGGACGTAGTTAACAAGGAGACCAGCATGAGCATTCTTTCTTCCGGCTCACCGGACGGCAAAGAGCTGACCATTCGTATCAAGGGACGGTTTGATTTCAGCACCCATCAGGATTTCCGCAGTGCCTATGAAAGCGCACCGGCCACACTGGATTCTTTTGTGGTTGATCTGCGTGAGGCAACGTATCTCGACAGTTCGGCGCTCGGCATGCTGCTTTTGCTGCGTGATCATGCCGGCGGTGACAGCGGCCGTGTACGTATTGTTAACTGCAATTCCGATGTCAAAAAGATTCTGGCCATTTCCAACTTCGAACAGCTCTTTACCATTCAGTAAGGATTTTTCGTGCGGACACTTCTGGTGCCAGTGTGAGCTTGCCTCGTCTTCGGATTCTGGTTGCCGATGACAGCCCGACCGATCGCCTGATCATGGAAACCCTGCTCAAGCGCCTGGGTCATGAGGTGCTGGCCGTCAAGGACGGTCTTGAGGCCGTGCTGCGTTTTGAGGACTGGCATCCCGATATGGTGCTCATGGATGTGGTGATGCCTGAGGTGGACGGCATTTCCGCAGCAAGGCAGATGCGGGAGCTGGCCGGCAATGAGCTGGTTCCCATCATTTTTCTGACATCACTGCATGATGCCCGCGATCTTGCTGCCTGCCTTGATGCCGGTGGTGATGACTTTCTCAGCAAACCCTATAACCCCGTTATTCTTCAGGCCAAGATCAAGGCTTTTTCGCGCATGAGCCGCCTGCACAAGGAGGTGCGTAGCCAGCGCGAATACCTCATTGCCGAGCAGCAGGCGGCCAAGGGGATTTTTGACCGGATCGCGAATCTGGGGGAGCTGAATGCCTCCAATATCCGCTATCTGCTTTCGCCCATGGCCATTTTCAATGGTGATGTGTTGCTGGCGGCGCAGCAGCCGGCAGGCGACATGCTGGTGGTGCTGGGGGATTTCACCGGTCATGGCTTGCCCGCCGCCATCGGCATCATGCCCCTGGCGGAAATATTCTATGGCATGGTGGCCAAAAGCTTTGGTCTTGAAGCCATCCTGCGTGAGGTCAACTCCCGCCTTAAAAGCGTATTGCCGGCCTCGGTATTTTGCTGTGCGACAGCGATACAGCTGAACTATAGAAACCGCCATATCGAGATATGGGCAGGAGGGCTGCCTGATGCCCTTGTTTATCACGCCAATACGGGCGCCATCACTCCCATCCCTTCAACCCATCTGCCGCTGGGGGTGCTGCACCCCGATCAATTCCGTTACTCCCCCATGATCGTGGAAATGCATGCCGATGATGCGGTGTATCTCTGGTCTGACGGCATCAGTGAAACCAGTAATCCCGAGGGGGAGCTGTTTGGCGAGCAGCGTTTGCTGGAGCTCTTTTCGGCCAGGGAAAAACCAGCGGAAATGTTCGCGCACATCATCCGGACCCTGCGTGATTTCAGCCAGCAGGGTATCCAGACGGATGATTATTCGCTGGTGGAAATACGGCCGCGCCAGGATTTTGACCAGCCGGAACTCACCCGCAGGCAGCAACAGCGGCAGCGACAGCCGCGCAGTGTTGGCAACTGGTCTCTGGAGTATGAGTTGCGATCGGAAAGCCTGAGGGCTTCTGATCCGGTTCCGCTGCTCATGCATATGCTGTTACAGGTGCCGGGTTTGCATGCCTATAGCGGGATTATCAACACCATCCTCACGGAGCTTTACTCCAATGCGCTGGAACATGGTGTGCTGGGTTTGTCGTCGAGCATGAAGGATGGTGCTGATGGTTTTAGGTATTATTACAAGCTCCGTGCCGAGCGACTGCTGGCGCTGCAGGATGCGAGTGTGCGTATTCGCGCCGAGGTGGTACCGGTTCCGGAGGGTGGTTTGCTGCGCTTGCGCATGAAGGACAGTGGCCAGGGGTTTGATTTCAATCACCACGGAGCAGCTGACCAGAATCCTGCCTATTATGGACGCGGACTGACCCTGCTTAAGTCCCTGTGCCGGCGCGTGGAGTACTTTGCGCCCGGCAATGAGGTTCTGGTGGAATTTATCTGGCGTGAGCAGGACAACTGAACCGGGGTTCGAAATCATGACTGAGCTTTATATGGATGTGGTCCTGCTCGAAGAGTTGCGTGGCATTCTGGAGGAGGAGTTTCCTTCACTGATTGCCACCTATATCCAGGACTCCGGTGTGCGCGTGGGTGATTTGCGTCAGGCCATGACCCGGGGTGATGCCGAGGCTGTGCGCAAGGCGGCACATAACCTGAAAGGTTCGAGCTCCAATCTTGGCCTGGTTCATCTTGCCGATCTTTGCCGGGCCATCGAGGATGCGGCCTGTGCCGGGCGGCTGGCCGGGCCGGAGGCATTATTGCGGATAGAGCAGGAGCAGCAGCGTGCTGTTGTCTTGCTGCGAGAGCGTTTGTGATTATTGGAAGGCATAAAAAAACCGGCAGTGCCGGTTTTTTTATGCCTTCCTGTTGTTCGGGCGCCTAGACAATGCGTTTGTCCTTGAGGCGCTGCGCGGCACTTTCAAGTGCCTTGATAATGCGTTCCTTGTCGTAATTCTTGACCTTGTTGATATCCATGAGCATGGCAAAACCATCCAGCTCATGCTCTATCCATGTACTGGCGGCGCCCATGTCGGCACGGAAATCCAGTACTTGCCAGACTTGCACGGGTTTGCCGATGCCGCGCAGCGTTACCTTGCCCTTTTCGCGGCACATGATCTTGTCGCGCACCAGCAGGTAGGTGTCATCGGAAATCAGGATTTCATCGGGCTCGGCCGCATTCTGCAGGCGCGAGGCAAGGTTGGCATCGCGCCCGATGATGGTGTAGTCCATGCGGGTTTCGGAACCGAAATTGCCGACATGGCAATAACCCGTGGTAATGCCCATGCGCACATGCAGCGGCTTTTCCACGCCCATGCTGCTCCACTTCTGGCGCATCACCTGCATCTGCTTGCGCATGTCGATGGCCATGGAAACGCAGGCCACGGCATCTTCCTTGGCACCCTTGGTGGACGGATCACCATAGAAAATCAGGATGGCATCGCCGATGAACTTGTCGATGGTGCCACCGTAGCGCAGGGCAATTTTCGACATCTGGTCAAAGTAGTAGTTCAGCATTTCCGTCAGGGTGTCCGGCGACATTTCATCGGTGGTTTCGGTGAAGTCCTTGATGTCGGAAAAGAAGACGGAAAGCTTTTTGCGGTGATTCTGCAAACGGGCATCGCGCTTGCCGGAGAAAATGGATTCCCACACCTGTATAGGCAGGTATTTCACCAGCTTGCGTGAAAGCTGAATGGATTGCTCCTGCTGGTCCATGATGAGGTTCTTGGCGCGCAGAAGGTTGCGCGCCTGCTCACGAATGTAAAAGGCAGAAAGGCTGACATAGGCAACAAACCCGCCGATGGCGACGGCCGCCATTTCAGGGGGAGTATCAGCGTAAGGAATGATGTGGAAGCCAAAAAACAGGCCACCGATCAGGCTGCCGATCAAGGCGATAAAGGAGGCAAGTACCACCAGATAAAGGTTGCCAAAAGCCATGGTGCCTGTCAGCAGCAGCCCCATGAAGGTCATGGCGGGCACGAGGCTGTAGCCGGAGGCGGCAATGCCAACTCCCACGGCCAGCGCGTCGGTGAGCATCACGGCGCCTTCCGCCTGATCGGGGTGTTTTTCCTTGAGCCAGGACTGCAGGAAGCGCTGTGACCAGGGAATGATCACGGTCAGGGGAATAATGGCAATCACACTGGTGTCATAGACACCGGCGTAAATGCCCGCTGCAAACACACAGCCACCGACGATATAGGCGAGCATGCGGGTGTGTTGCGTGGTTACCAGTGCGTGGTCTTCTTGTTCTTGTGCGTCAGTAGCCATGGGCCGGCGATCTGTCTCTGTGTAGTGCCCGAAGGGCTTGAATCAAAAGGTGATTTTGCCTGTGAGCATGTCTTTGTACATCACAAAATCCCCCCACAGGCTGTAAAAAGGGTACTGAAAGGTAGCGGGCCGGTTTTTTTCGAACACAAAATGACCCAGCCAGGCAAAACCGTAACCTGCCAGCGGTATAAACCAGAGCAGCCTGGGCTGACGGGTGAATGCCGACAAAAGTGCCAGACCGATGACCAGTGAGGTACCGGCAAAGTGCAGGCGACGGCAGGTGCGATCCGAATGTTCACTCAGATAGTAGGGGTAGAACTCGGCAAAACTGTTGAAGCCGGTGCTGGCTGTCATCGGGCATCACCACTGGACGGTGCAGGCATCTTCGCCCCCTGAAACGGGAGGGTCAAGACAGCTTCCGCACGTTGATGCCCGCTCCGTCCGTGTTTTCTGCCGCTGGTTCTGCCAGCTGGCAAAGGCGCTCGCGATCCAGGATCCGTATGTCCTTGCCATCCACCTCCAGCACGCCGGTTTGCTGCAGGCGGGTCAGGACGCGACTCACGGTTTCGATCGCCAGGCCCAGATGGTTGCCGATGTCCGTACGCGACATCGGCAGGTGGAAATGGTTTTCGGAGAGCTGGCGGCGCTTGTGCCGGGTGGCCACGGCCAGCAGGAATGCCGTTATGCGGGCTTCGGCGGAACGCTTGCCGAGCAGCAGCAGTAACTGCTGGTCACTGTGGATTTCTGCACTCAGCAACTTGAACAGGTGATGCTGCAGGCCCGGCAGTTTCAGTGCCAGCGTTTCCAGCTGGGCGAAGGGAATGGCGCAGACGGTTGAGCTTTCCAGGGCCATGGCACTGCTGCCATGGTGTGTTCGGCCGAGTGAGTCGAGTCCGACAATCTCGCCGGGCAGGTAAAAGCCGGTAATGTGCTCGGCACCATCCGGTGGCGTCAGGCAGGTCTTGATGGCACCGGAGCGCACCGCATAAAGGGACTGGAAGGCATCGCCCTGGCGAAACAGTGGCGTGCCCCGGGGCAGCGTGCGGCGTCGCTCGATAATGCTTTCGAGCTGATCAAGATCAGTTTCATCCACTGCAGGTGGAAGGCACACTGGATGCAGCGCACATTCACTGCAGTTGACTTCATGCAAGGAGCGTATGGAGATGACGGGTAGCAGGTTGTCAGGCATGAACGATGCAATTACCAATAGTGGAAGGTGCCGGGCGGGGCGCCGGCAATCATAACAGAGGCTGTTTGTGCTGGCCCATGTGACAATGCTGAAAGTGGCACCGGAACGTACTCGGGTTGTGGCATGACGGCTTTTCCACGGCGCGCAACGACACCGGTAATCCCCCGGGCTGAACACTGAATTTTCAAGGAGAACATGATGCTGCCGATCAAGACCGTGCTGGTGGTACTGGAAGCACACAGGGAAGGGCAGTCGGCATGGCTGCAGGCACAGGCCTGGGCACAGGCACTGGGCGCCAGCCTGCAGGTACTGGTGCCGGTGACGCCGGATGTGAAGGACGGACTGGAGCTGGCGCCGGGGCTGGCGGCAATGGCGGGCGAGAACGCCGAGGCGGCCGCTGGCCACTGGCTGGAGGGGCTGCTGGCCAGGGCTCCGGCGGGTACGGGAAAAACCATCGTGGCAACCACGCATCGTGTGGAAACGGTATTGCACGAGACCCGTCGCCTGGAGGCGGATCTGCTCATTGTCGGTGAGCGTGACGACATGCCGGATTTGCGCCCCCTGATGCGCGAGCTGCCTTGCCCCTTGCTGATTATCCGTCGCGCTGCCGTATCGCGCCGTTTCGCGGCAGCCATCGGGGCCGGTGCCGAGGATGCCCCGCATCAGCTCCTGAATCAGGCATTGCTGGAGCGTCTGGTCGATCTGGCGCAGCGCTTTCAGGGGGATGTGCGTGTGCTGTCGGCCCTGCCCAACCCGGTCGAGCTGGTACCGCTGATGGGCGATGCCTACGCGGCCAGCTATGTCGCCAATGATCTTGAGGCCAGTTACCGCAAAAACCTCGGTGAACAGATCGCAAAGTTTGGCCTGGCGGCCGAAGGGGTATTGAACGTGGCGCCGGGGCGGCCGGATCTGGTGATTCCCGAGCTGGTGAAGGAAGGGGCCGTGGATTGCCTGTTGCTGGGCACGGTTGCGCGCAAGGGCCTGTCGGCTTTCTGGCTGGGCAATACCGCTGAAGATGTACTGCCGCGTGTGGATTGTGATGTGCTGTTGTTGCGCCCGCAGGATTATGAAACCCCCGCGTAATGACTGAACTGAAAATACCGGGCTTTACCGCCCGGGCTGCAAAAGAAAAATCCCGCCATGGCGGGATTTTTTTATGGGTGCTGCCAGCGCGCGGAAAATCGCAGGCCTGGCTGAAACGTCCTCATGCATGGCGACGGGTTTATGTCGTGTTTCCCTGCTGGTTTTACAGCTTGCCCAGCAGTGCCGGCAACTGCTGCATGGCGTGCCGGTAGCCCATGCCGATGATCGTGTCGATGGCGGGCCAGTCGAAGGTTTTGATGTTTTCCACGGGCATGCGCAAATACAGGTCGGCCTGCGCTGCGCGCAGACCGGTGCTGCTTTCCGATGTCAGCGAGGTGGTGCGGAACAGGACATCCATCAGGCTGACTCTCACGCCTTCCGGGCTGCGCCGGTGGATGGCATCAAAATCGGGATCGGGGCCTTGCGTGCCCGGAGCAGAAATGGCGTTTTCCGTCGACACGTCGCTGGCCACGATCAGGCCGCGTGCCAGATCCTGCATGACATCCGTGGGCAGGCTGTTCACCACGGCGCCGTCACACAACAGGCTGCCCTTGAACGCCACGGGCGGAGCGAGGCCGGGAATGCACATGCTCGCCGCCAGCCAGTCGGCGACCAGGCCCTGATCGTGAACTTCTGCGCAACCGCGCGTGAGATTGGTGGAGACACAAAAAAACGGCGTGGATAAATGCTCGACACGCAGATCACCAAACACGCTGTGTAAATATTTCCTGAATTTTTTTCCTGCAATGATCGATACCCGCGGCAGGCGATAATCGTTGAGCAGTTTGCGCCGCATGAAGGTGTCCTGCAGCGTCTCGGTAATGTTGCGGATGTCACGGCCGCTGGCGTGCAGTGCGGCAATATAGGCGCCCATGCTGGTACCGCCACACACATCTACCGGAATCCGTAACTCCTGCATGGCTTGCAGCAGCCCGACATGGGCAAAGCCGCGCGCACCGCCACCGCCGAGCACGAGACCGACACCAAAGCCCGTGAGCTGGCGCGCCAGACTGGCCACATCCGCCGCATGGTCCGGGCGCACAAAATAATGGCTTTGTGCGTTGACGAGATGTTTCCACGCCAGCGCATGCGTCGCGCTTTCTCCTTCGCGGCGCAGCAGCACCAGTTCAACCGGCGCGCGCAGCCTGGCTGCCCGCAGTACCGGCATGACGCCATTCGTCTCGGGCGCCGTGGCGGCATTGGCCACCACAATGATGCGATCCGCGTGCTGCAGCGTCGCCTGTGTCCAGGCAGCAGGGCCGGCGGCGTCGTAAACCACCTGCTTGTGCTCAAACTCCATCTGCCCCATCCAGTCACGCAAGCCATCGGCTGTGGTGCCCGCTGCCGTGGCCGCGCTGGCGCGAGCCACATCCACCAGGGTGGTGTGGCCGCCAAGGGCGGCATTCAACTGTGCTGCAAAAGCGGAGCCATTCACTGCCGGCGAGGCCGCGACAACGGCGAGGGTGCGGGTTTTGCGCGCCGCGCGCAGCTTGACCTCGCGATCAGGCTCGCGCATGCGGCCCAGGATGACTCTGGTGATCGCCATGAAGGCGGCGGGTTCGGCCATGGCAAAGGCGTAAAAGGCCTGGCGGCTGAAGGCATAGAGCAGGCTGGTGCGCAGGGCATGCACGCTGGCGCTGCGGACATCACCGGTTAGCAGGCCGATTTCACCCAGCGGCTCCAGCCGGGCAATGTCACCGGCCACACGGCCGTCGGGGAATACGGCACGCAGGCGCCCGGTGGCGACGATATACAGCGTTTCGGAGGGGGCACCGGCCTCGAACAGGGTTTCTCCGCCAAACAGCCGGATTTCCCGGGCATCTTCCGCCAGCCGCGCCACGGCCTCCGGATTGAGGCCGGCAAACAGCGGGCATTCCGTTAATACCGTATGCGCATCCATCCCTGTCTCTTTGTGTTGTAGTCCGTCAGAGCGGCGGCCGGTGCAAGTGCGGTTGTCACTGGCAGTGTAGTAGGAGACACGCCCTGTACGGGACGACACCTTCGGCCGGCCTGCGCGTGTCAGGCGGCTTGAGTGCTTTGGTCAATCGCTTTGAACACATGCGTCATTGTCCTGACACGGAGGCGGGAGCAAGGTACTGCCCACTACTGGCCGGTCGGTCAGCCCAGGGGTTTTTACCCGCGGGCGGATGCGTCCGGCTCTCGATGAGCACCCATAGAAGAGGATTGTCCATGACAACCGAAGCGCTGATTTTCGATGCTGTGCGCACCCCGCGCGGCAAAGGCAAGAAAGACGGCTCGCTGCACACGGTAAAGCCTGTTGATCTGGTGGTTGGTTTGATGCACGCGCTGGAAGAGCGCAACGGCAGCGCCATCAAGGATTATATCGACGACGTCGTGCTGGGTTGCGTAGGCCCCGTGGGTGACCAGGGTTCCGACATCGCCAAGACCGCCGCTCTCAAGGCCAAGTGGAATGACACCACCGCCGGCGTCCAGCTCAACCGTTTCTGCGCCTCCGGCCTCGAAGCCGTGAACCTCGGTGCCATGAAGATCCGTTCCGGCTTTGAAGACCTCGTGGTGGTGGGCGGCGTCGAATCCATGTCGCGTATCCCCATGGGTTCCGACGGCGGTGCCTGGGCCATGGACCCGGAAACCAACCTGCAGACCGGCTTTGTGCCGCAGGGCATTGGCGCCGACCTGATCGCCACCATCGAAGGCTTTTCCCGTACCGACGTCGACAATTTCGCCCTGCGTTCGCAGCAGCGCGCTGCCAAGGCCCGTGCCGAAGGCTGGTTCAACAAGTCGCTGGTGCCGGTGAAGGATTTCAACGGTCTCACCATTCTTGCCGAAGACGAATTCATCAAGGCCAATTCCACGCTGGAAGGCCTCGGCGGCCTCAATCCTTCTTTCGCCATCATGGGCGAAATGGGTGGCTTCAATGCCGTGGCCCTGCAGAAGTACAACTGGGTTGAAAAAATCAACCACGTGCACACACCGGGCAACTCTTCCGGCATCGTCGACGGTGCCGCCCTCATGCTGATCGGCAACGCCGAAACCGGCAAGAAACTCGGCCTCACGCCGCGTGCCCGCATCATCGCCACCGCCGTCAGCGGTGCCGACCCCACCATCATGCTCACCGGCCCCGGCCCTGCTGCGAAAAAGGCACTGGCAAAAGCCGGCCTCACCGCTGCCGACATCGACCTGTGGGAAATCAACGAAGCCTTCGCTTCGGTGGCCATGCGTTTCATGAAGGACATGGGCATCACCGCCGATGTCGTCAACGTCAACGGCGGCTCCATTGCCATGGGTCACCCGCTCGGTGCTACCGGCTGCATGATCGTGCAGATCGCGCTGGACGAGCTGGAGCGTCGCGGTCTCAAGCGCGCCCTGTGCACCCTCTGCGTCGGTGGTGGCATGGGTATCGCCACGATCATCGAACGCGTCTAAGCCGACCACGACAGAATTCTTGAGGAATTAAGACATGACTACTGCAATTCGCTGGGAAAAAGACGCTGACAATATCGTCACCCTGACGCTGGACGATCCCACCCAGTCCGCCAACACCATGAACGAGCTGTACACGAAGTCCATGGCAGAAACCGTTGCCCGCCTTGCCGCTGAAAAGGCCGACATCAAGGGCGTGATCATCACCTCCGCGAAGAAAACCTTTTTCGCCGGTGGTGATCTCAACATGCTGCTGAAAGTAACGCCGGCCGAAGCCGAACAGTTCCAGGCCGGTGTGACGGAAATCAAGCGCCAGCTGCGCGTGCTGGAAACCCTTGGCAAGCCCGTGGTGGCTGCCCTCAATGGCACCGCTCTTGGTGGTGGCCTGGAAATCGCTCTCGCGACGCATCGCCGCATTGCGCTGAACAATCCGAAAGCCGAATTCGGCCTGCCGGAAGTCAGCCTCGGCCTGCTGCCCGGTGGCGGCGGCGTGTCCCGCATCATCCGCATGCTCGGCATCCAGAACGGTTTGATGAACGTGCTGATGCAGGGCCAGCGCATGAAGCCGGCCAAGGCACTTTCGGCCGGCATCATTGATGAACTGGCTGAAACCACGGAAGAAATGCTGGCCAAGGCCCGCGAGTGGATCAAGGCCAATCCGGCTGCCCAGCAGCCCTGGGATGTGAAGGGCTACAAAATGCCGGGCGGCACACCATCCACCCCGGCACTTGCCATGAACCTGCCGGCTTTCCCCGCCAACCTGCGCAAGCAGCTCAAGGGTGCCCAGGAAAACTATCCGGCTCCGATGGCCATCATGTGTGCTGCGGTTGAAGGCGCCCAGGTTGATTTCGACAACGCGCTGAAGATCGAAGGCCGTTACTTCACCAAGCTCGGCATCAGCAAGCACGCCAAGAACATGATCAAGGCGTTCTTCTTTGATCTGCAGAAGATCAATGCCGGTGGCTCGCGTCCTTCCAAGGAAACCTACCCGGTCTGGGCCAGCAAGAAGGTCGGCATTCTCGGCGCCGGCATGATGGGTCAGGGCATTGCCTATGTGTCCGCCATGTCGGGCATTGAAGTGGTGCTGATCGATGCCGCCCAGGACGCCGCGGATCGCGGCAAGGCTTACACGCAGAAGCTGCTGGAAAAGCGTGTTTCCAAGGGCCAGATGACGAAGGAAGCCGCCGAGCAGAAGCTCGCGCTGATCACCGCCACCACCGACTACAGCAAGCTCGCAGGTGCCGATCTTGTGATCGAAGCTGTGTTCGAAGACCGCAAGATCAAGGCCGACGTTACTGCCAAGGCCGAAGCCGCCTGCGGCCCGGACCTGATCATGGCGTCCAATACCTCGACGCTGCCGATCACCGGTCTGGCCGAAGCCTCACGCAACGCCAAGAACTACATCGGCCTGCATTTCTTCTCGCCCGTCGACAAGATGCCGCTGGTGGAAATCATTGTCGGCAAGGAAACCGGCGATGCGGCACTGGCCAAGGCGTTTGATTACGTGTTGCAGATCAAGAAGACCCCGATTGTCGTCAACGACAGCCGCGGTTTCTTCACCAGCCGTGTGTTCGGCACCTTCTGCATGGAAGGCGTGAACATGCTCGCCGAAGGCTGGAGCCCGGTGTCCATCGAACAGGCCGCCGCTCAGGCTGGCATGCCCGTAGGCCCGCTCGCCGTGCTCGACGAAGTGAATCTGGAACTCACCCGCAAAGTGCGCGTGCAGACCGAAAAGGATCTTGCTGCTGAAGGCAAGACCCTGCCGGCCGATGCCGCTGTGCCCGTGATCGACCGCATGCTTAACGAGTTCAAGCGTCCCGGCAAGAAAGACGGTGCCGGTTTCTACGATTACCCGGCCGATGGCAAGAAGCACTTGTGGCCGGAACTGGCCAGGCACTTCATGAAGGCCGAGAAATCGCAGCCAACGGAAGCCGAGTTCGAGGAACTGAAAGAACGCCTGCTGTTCCGTCAGTCCATCGAAGCCGCGCGTTGCTTTGAAGAAGGCGTGCTGCGTAATGTGCCGGATGCGAACATCGGTTCGATCTTCGGTATCGGCATGGCACCGTGGACCGGCGGCCAGCTGCAGTACATCAACTTCATCGGCCTGCCGGAATTCGTGAAGCGTGCGAACGAACTGGCTGCCAAGCTCGGTGAGCGTTTCACGCCGCCGAAGCTGCTGGTGGATATGGCTGCCAAGGGCGAGACCTTCCAGTAAGGTTGAGTCCTTGACTTGGATAATAAAAAGCCCCGCTATTGCGGGGCTTTTTATTCAGTGAATTCAGCACATCGCTGTTCGGAATGACGGTAAATCCAGGTTGGGGCCGTATCGTTGATCAGAATGCTCAGCGATAAATCAGAAAAAGGTGGCGTGGCAATATGAGACGTTTGAAAACAGGGTTAATTGAGGCTTTGCTTGCTTGCAGCCTGCTGACTGGATGTGGAGGCGGTTCTTCTGCTGGAACGACAACCGGTTCTGGCTCCCCTCCAGTCATTCCTTCTGGCTCTGATCCTCTTTCCATTCCGGCCTATCCAGCATCTGTTGCCTCATTGGAAAACTCAAGCTGGGAGTCCTGTGTATATGAGGCCGGCTCGGGAAAATACCTCAGGCAGCTCTGGTCGTTTGGCACCACCACGCTTGATATTGGCCAGTACCGACACGATGCGATTGACACTGCATGTACCGGAGCTTCGACGCGGGACTGGTACTACACATACGATTCCATTTCTGATGGTGGATCTACTGCCGCATTGGGCTGGGTTGATCAGGCGGGAACGCAAACGCTGGATGGCGCAGCACCACTTGCCCAAGATGCGTTGAGCTCATTGCCCGGTCAGCCGTCGGTACGTCGTACCTCATTTGGTTTCAAGTTTATTTATTTTGGTGGAGCCACTCCTCCGTTTTCGACATTTTCATCGCTGAAAATGATTTTCTTCGTGGACGCAAGCGCTTCCCCGCATCGCTTGTTCATTGGCGGGGTTACCACGCTGAATGCGGACGGGTATCCTTCTTATCTAATGAGTTATCGTGGGTTCACGCGTATTTGAGAGGTCATGCACGGGTTTGCAGAGAAGCTTGGTGATGCGGATACTGCCAAAGTTTTTTTAGTGGCCAGCGTAGGTTGGACAAGGCGGGGCTGCAGTCAAAAATTCATTGCTTCATCGAAAATGTCTGGGTGCGCAGTTTTAGTCCAGCCTGCGTTTTATTTTATCGGCCCCGTTCGCCCCGCTGCGCGAGGTGTCCTGCGGTGCTCACTCTACGGGCCCTTTCTTTGCTTGCTTTCCTTAGGCGAAGCACATCCTCGCGCAGCGAGGTGAACGTCCGTTTTACTGGACGGCCCGAGGGGCGAGGCAGCAGGCCGAGTAAAGAGAGTGAGGCCCGCCCGCAGGGCGCACCGACCTTAAAAATAAACAACTTGAAGCAACGAAAGGGCACATCACCGCAAGGCGTTACGGTGCACAAATCCCCGCACTCCCGGGCAACCGGAAAAGCACCGCTCAGGCCCCGTACACCCCGCACCTCGCAAACATATTGCCTGCCAAAAACTCACTCGTCCCGGGTCCGTACTTCCAGCAACTCAACCTCAAAAAGCAGATCCGAATTCGGCTTGATATGCGCGCCGATCTGCCGCTCGCCGTAGGCCAGATGCGCCGGCACCCGCAGTTTGCGCTTGCCGCCTACCTTCATACCCATCATCCCGATATCCCAGCCCTTGATCACGCGCCCCGTACCGATCACGCATTCAAACGGCCGGCCTCGATCATGGGAGGAATCGAACTTTGTGCCATCCTCCAGCCAGCCCGTGTAATGCGTCAGGATAAGCGCGCCCTTGACGGCTTCCTTGCCTTCTCCCACGACAAGATCTTCTGTTTCCAGTTCTTTACTCATGACAACCATTCCTCTTCAAAAGGGCGCCCGGCATGACGGCATCCGCCGCGCAGGAGGTGCAGGGTACACCGCCCAGAAAATCAGGCAACGCCCGGCCATGGCGCCATAAAAAACGCCACGTTCGTGGCGTTTCAAACCGGCTGTAAAAGCGCGCTGTCTCAACCGCGTTTTTTCACCAGCCCATCATCGAGAATCTGCTGGAAATGCTCGCCGAAGGTTTCTTCCACTGGCCGGTAGCGGATGCCGAGTTCCTGGCTGTGGCGGTTGTCGAACTGCACCGTGTAACCGACGTTGCGCGTGATGAAGTCGCGCGTGACCGGGCCCATCAACGGCCCCACCAGCCAGACCATGAATTTGGGGATTTGCATGCGCGGGAAGGGATAGCGGCCACCGAAACGGGTACGCAGGATGCCGGCGATCTTCAGCATCGACAGCGTTTTGTTGTAGAGGATGTAGCGGCCGCTGGCGGCCGGGGTGAAAGCGGCGAGCACGTGCGCTCGCGCGACTTCGCGTACATCCACGACGCCAAAGCTGAGATCCGGCACGCCGGTACGCAGGCGGCCATCGCCCATCTGCACCAGGGTGTCGATGCTGGCAGAGTGGCTTGCCGGTGTGAGCGAGGGACCGTAGACCATGACGGGATTGATGGTGACAAGATCCCAGCGACTTTGTCCCTTCTGCATTTTCCAGGCTTCGCGTTCGGCAGCAACCTTGGAATACTGGTAGGGGTTGTGGTCGACACTGCTGGTGGTATTCCAGTCGCTTTCATCAAAGCGGCCGCCGGCCTTGTGCAGGATTTCCTTGTTGTCACCATGAACGGATGCGGCACTGCTGGTCAGCACCACGCGTTTTACCGACTCGGTGCGTTGTACGGCTTCCAGCACATTGCGCGTGCCTTCCACGGCCGGCCGCACGAGGGCTTCATAGGCATCGGTAAAGCCGTCGAGCACGAAAGGCGAGGCGGTGTGCATCACGACCGAGCAACCCTGCATGGCTTCGTCGAAACTGCCGGGGGTGAGCAGGTCGGCCTTGAACAGGGTGAGTGTACCCTTGCTGCCGTCGGCAAGTTTTTGCAGGTGTGTGGCCCTGGCAGGATTGCGCACGGTGGCGTGCACGTTGTGGCCGGCATCGAGCAGGTATTTCACCAGCCAGCCGGCGATATAGCCGGTGGCGCCGGTGACGAGTACCGTTGCCGGGGCGGACGCAGCGGGGGCAGAAGAGGCAGCGGACATGTCACGGCTCCATGTGGAAAACAAGGAGCCCAGTATGCCCTGTTGCCCCCTTGTCGCAGTAGCTTTGCTGCACGGTTCTTTGGCGGGACAGTCAAGGCGGGACGGCAGCTGGATAGGCGCCGGCCAATCCTGATAGTTTCCATAAAACAGGCATCAACAAGGGGGATCGCGGCATTGATAGCCGGACTGGTGGTTTGGGCGGGTGTGCTTCTGCTTTGCCACGTGCTCTGGGGCTGGGTGCCGGTTCTTGATTCGGCCAATCTCGCTTTTCATGAAGCGGGCCACCCGCTGTTCGGCATGATTTACAGCGGCCTTGGTGTTTATGGCGGCACCCTCATGCAGTTGCTGATGCCGGCGGCCTGTGCCTTTGAATCCCTGCGCGAACAAAAGCAGGGCGGTTTTTATTTCTGCGTGATCTGGTTTGCCGAGAACCTGCTGAATATTGCCCGTTACATGGCGGATGCCCGCACCCATGCGCTGCCGCTGGTGGGCGGGCTTGATCCGGAGCTGTATCACGACTGGAGCAATATTCTGGCGGACTGGGGTTTGTTGTCGTGGGATACCACGCTGGCTTTCTGTGTGCGCCTTCTCGCGCTTGGACTCATGCTGTGGACGCTCTGGCAGGCGTGGCAGTGGCAGCAGGTGCAGGAGTGAAAAAATAAAACCGGCCATTGCGGTCATTACGGATACGGCTGAAAAGCACTGGTGTTTAATCGGTCTGGCCATTAACTTTACTGCGCGCAATGCCTGCAGGAACGCAAGTTCCGGGGCATCGAGGCTGTTGCCTCATTAGGTTTTTTTAACACCAAAGATGGATGTGCTGAAAAGCCTCCATCTTTTTTTTGCGCAAGAATCGGGTGGGCAGCGTTGTCTAGTCTGCCTATGATGGCGGCATGAATGCCCCTTCAGATATTTCCCCTGATCCTGCCGAGCGTGCCGAGTCCTACCGGACCATTGCCCTGGCGCTGGAGTGGCTGTATGCCCATGCCGGCGCCCAGCCCGGTCTTGCCGAGCTGGCTGCCCGCGTCGGGCTTTCCGAGTTTCATCTGCAACGGCTGTTTGCGCGCTGGGCCGGAGTCAGCCCCAAGCGGTTTCTCCAGCATCTCTCCCGCGAACGTGCGTGCGCGGCCTTGCTGGCCGGCGAAGACATGCTGGGTGCCAGCATGGCGGCCGGGTTGTCCGGCCCCGGCCGCCTGCATGACCTGATTGTCACTTGCGAAGCGGTGACGCCGGGCGAGCTGAAAAGCGGCGGGGCGGGTTTGCGGATTGTCTGGGGCATGGCGGCCACGCCGTTTGGCCCGGCCCTGCTGGCACAAAGTCCGCGCGGCCTCGTCAAGCTGGCCTTTGCCAATGATGATGAAGCGGCCTTGTGTGCCGAGCTGCAAAACGCCTGGCCGGCGGCGGCCTTTTTCCGTGACGACAACGTGGCCGGGCAGTGTGCCGAGCGCATTTTCTCCTCGTACCAGCAGCCGGAAGCCGTGCATCTTTTTGTGAAGGGAACGCAGTTCCAGCTCAAGGTCTGGGAGGCTCTGCTGCGCGTGCCGGAAGGACGACTCACCAGCTATGGCGATATTGCTGCCGCGATAGGTCATCCGCGTGCCAGCCGCGCCGTGGGCACGGCGGTCGGCAGTAATCCGATTGCGCTGCTGATTCCCTGTCACCGGGTGATCCGTCGCAGTGGTGTGCTGGGACATTACCGCTGGGGCGATACGCGCAAGCAGATGCTGGTGGGGCTGGAGCTGGCCAGTCAGCAAACATTGCCGGAATAATTCCCGTAGCCATCCTTGTAAGCCGTCTGTTGCTCTCGTGTATCACTGTGTTTTCTGCGTCAACCATTGTCTTCCGGCCACGTTCTCTTGAATGGCGTTACCTGAAACGCCCTGCGTCCTGTTATTTTTACGGCGGTGTTACGGCCACGGCGCAGTCATCAAGGAGAAAGCGATAATGAAACGCATGCTGACGATTTCTGCTCTGGTGCTGGCCACTACGTTCAGTGCAACCGCGCTGGCGGGGAGCAATGATGCCGTGTTTGGCGCCATGATCGGGGGCGGTACCGGTGCGCTGATCGGACATTCCATCAGCGGTCGGGATGGCGCCCTGATCGGGGGGGCGCTGGGCGCTTTTACCGGAGTGGCGATGGCGACGGCAGATCGTGGCCGTGAGCGTACGGTAGTGTATGAGCAACCCGTCGTGCGCGAGCGTGCCCCTGACTGGTACGAGCCGCAGCGTGTGGTGGTGGTAAAACGGTATGAGCCTCGCCGTGTCGTGGTGATTGACCGTTATTCTGATGATCGCGGTGATCGCGGTTATGACCATCATCGTGGCTGGAGAAATGCCTATAGCTACGAAGACCACGATCGCGGCTATAACCGTGGCCGTGATGATTATCGTGACGACGATCACGACGATCGCTGGCACTGAGTTCTGCAGGCATAAAAAAGCCCGGCATGCCGGGCTTTTTTATGCCTGGGTTTTCGCGCCGGGTTAAATCGCCGCACCAGCCTCTGCCCTTGCGCGGGAGGTTGCGCTTGCTGCTGCATGCATGCGATTGGCGCGCTTGAAGGTGCCGAAATCATTGAAGCGCACACCGTTCTCGCGCAGCAAGGGATAAAGACCGGATGCAATCGCCTGGCGGATGTAGAACGGATCGCGCACGACGAAGTGGTGAATGGCGTGAGTGCCGGCAAAGTTGAAGCAGAAAAGGTGCAGGGGAATTGCCCAGGGCGTGGTCCATACCTGGCACTGCTGCACGATATTGCCTTTTTCCACGTCGCCGTAGTAATGCATGTTCGAGCTGACAAAGTGCAGGCTGAAGGTGCGCAGGGCATTGGGGGCGCACAACACCACCACCAGAAAATTCACGCCGTGCATGGTGGCCTGAAGCAGTGCCGGAACCGTGACCTCAATGCCCGTGGCGGTCAGGGCAAGCAGGCCGACGTGATAAACGATAAAGCCATGCCAGAGGGCATAGTGAATAAAGCCCAGCGGGAAATAACCCCATACGTTTTCACGGCGGATCTGGCGCGCTTCTTCACGGGTTTTGGCTTCGGAACGGATAAAGATTTTCAGCATTTTAATGGTGGCAACGGGACGCAGGTATATGGCCAGCATGTTGTCGCCGGTCATGAGCAGGCGCTTGATGCCCCACGGCTCACCATTGGTAATGCCGCGCTCTTCCAGATCGGATTCGGTGCCGGAAAACTTGTGGTGATGGATGTGCAGGCGCCGGCGTACCCAGGGGCTGATGGTGCTGGGGCGGAACAGCCATACGCCCGCCATCATGAAATCGTTCCAGAACCTGCTCTTGCGGAAATACATCGAGTGAATGAGGTCATGCTCCAGTTCATGCAGAAAAGACATGAAGAGGGCCGCCACCGGAATCGCCACATACCAGGCAATGCTGCCCATGGCATAAGCGACGGCATTGCCGATGATGGCGGCAATGCTGAGCAGGAAAATGCTCATGCCGATCAGGCTCTGGTTTTTTTCCAGCCAGGGATGGCGGGCGCGCAGTGCGTTGCCGGCATCCATGATGCCCTGGCGAATGCGCTGGCTGCGCAGGGCATCTTCAGGATTGATGCGCTGCTCGGATGGCAGACGGGATTGAGCGGTCATGATGATTCCCTCGGTGACGCGGGCGTATTTCCCGTCAGCATCCGGGAGCCCTGTTGTTTGTTGATGGTAGGCTAGGGGCAGCCAGACGTTTATGCTTTGCCGAAACCGCCAGCTTGTTGACCGAACCCGCCGTTCGGCACAGGCCGCCAGAAGAAATGCCACCAGAACAGGCGCCGAAGGCCGCCAGAGCCTGGCACCAACAACAAGAAGAACACGTCATGCTGGGAACTTTTCAGAACTGGATGCTGATTCTGGAGCGCACCGTACGCGCCGGTGGCCACGAGTTGTCGACCGGCCTTGCGGCGGCGGGGCTGGAGTTGCCGGAAAAGGGCTCGGGGCGCCTGCCCATTGATCTCACCCGTCGTATCTGGACGGTGGCAGAGACGGTGAGCGCTGATCCGGTGCTGGGCCTGTCCATGCTCAAGCAGATTGATTTTACCGATTTCGGCGAGCTGGGCGTGGTGATGATTGCCGGCGGCAGCCTGCCACAGGTGATGGATCGTATTGCCCGCTTTCATCGCCTGCTCACCGATGTGATGTATTACGAGATCAGCGAGGACGATGACACCCTGACGATCACCATCCACACCAATGGTGATCCGCACTGGCGTGCCGTGGAGTTTGCCTGCGCCCTGATCATCAATCTCCTGCGCTTTCGCCTCAGTCCCCCTCCCAGCCCGTTGTCCGTTTCTCTGGCCTTCAATAATCCCGCGGGCCAGAGTGCCTACGAGCAGTATTTTGCCTGCCCGGTAGAGCAGGATGCGTCATCGACCACGCTGGTATTGCCCCTGAACGGGTATCGTGAGGCCCCCATGGGCTCCGAAGTGGCCCGTCAGTTCGAGCCCCTGCTCGAGCAGCGCCTGGCGTTGCTGGAAAGCGATGCCAGCTGGTCCTCAAAGGTATCCCGGCTCATCCGCCAGCGTCTGGCAGACGCCGAGCCGACGCTGGCGGATATAGCGGCCAGTCTGCATGTCAGTACGCGCAGCCTGCAGCGCCATCTCGGCAGTGAAGGCAAAAGCTTCCAGGAAGTACTGGACGAGACCCGTCGCGAGATTGCCAGGCTGTGGCTGTCCGGTGCGGCGGGCAATTTGCGCTCACTGACCGAGCTGGCACTGCTGCTGGGCTTTTCCAGCAGCAGTGCTTTCTCCCGGGCTTTCCGGCGCTGGTTTGACATGACGCCGGGGCAGGCCGCCAAAGAAAAGGATTTGCGCTGAGCTCTGGCAGCATGAGGTAAAAAACGTGATGACAGTCACATTCCGGGGTGCTGCCGCCGCGTTCATCCGCATGATCTGTCAGTCTTCGGGAAAGTCTTGCCCAGGCCCTTGGCCTTTGGCAGGTTATTAAAATAAAAAAGGATGCAATGACCTTGCGGCCAGGATGCCGCGACCTGACGGGGTTCCTTCATGTCGCTTACGCTGCTCCTGGTAAGCCTTCTGGTCATCATGACCGTTGTGACTGCATTGTTGCTCTGGCTCCTGCGGCAGGGTCGCAAGCAGCAATCTGCAGTTTCCGCCCGCTGTCATGCCAGTGAGGCGCAATATCGCCAGTTCATGGTGGTGGCCGATCTCGCCGTGGCCGTGCTTGATGAATCCTGCCATGTGGTTGACTGGAATCCTTCTCTCGAAAAGCTCTATGGGCACTCCCGTACGCAGGCACTGGGCCAGCCATTTTTCCTGGATTATGCCCCGCCGGGTGACGGTGCAGCCCTGACGGCGCGCGTCATGGCCATGCGCGGTAGTGACGAGGTGTTTGAATTCACCTTTGCGACTCCGCAAACAGGCAATGCCGCGCCGCGCCAGATGTGCTGGCGGGCCCGGCATTTCACGGATGTACGTGACAATCGCCGTTATCTTTCGCTGATCGGCAACGATGTTACGGCCCTGGAGTCGGTGCTTGAGCTCCTCGCCGGCAGTGAAACACGCTTTCGTACCATGTTTGAATCGGTGCCGGTGGCACTGGCGCTGATTGATCCTGAAGGCCGGTTGCGCATGGTGAACAGCGAGTGCGCGGCGTTTTTCGGTTTTGACGCCCCCGAGCAGATGGTGGCCCTCAATGTGCAGGAGCTGATTCATCCGGATGACCAGCATGCCAGCGCAACGGCACTGGCATCCTTGCGTACGCGTGCTGAAACCCTCTACCAGATGGAAACCTGTTATGTGCGCCGCGATGGTGTGGCGCGCTGGGGCAATGCTCGTGGTGTGCTGGTCGAGATGGCACCCGGGGAATCCTATTTCCTCGCGCAGATCAGTGATGTGCATGAGCGCAAGCAAACCGAACGTGCCCTGATGGAAAGCGAGCGTCGTCTTGCCACCCTGATTGCGAATCTGTCCGGTGCGGTTTACCGCTATGTCCTGGCCTCCGGACAAAACCAGCTGCACCACGATCTCGTGCCGGAATTTTTAAGCGACGGTGTGGAGGCCCTGACCGGAAAAACGCATGCGCTGTTCATGCATCGTGATGCGCCGCAGGCGCTGGGGCGGCTGATTTTTGCCGAAGATCGTCCCGAGGTGGTCAAGGTACTGAACGATGCCATGGCGGGTGATGGCCGTTTCCAGGTGATTTATCGCCTGCACCACGGCAGTAGTGGCTTGCGCTGGATTGCCGAGCACGGACTGGTCTGGCAGCACCTTGATGGCAGCTGGACCGTGGACGGGCATCTCACCGATATCACGGGCGAACGTCAGGCGCGGGAAGCCGAGCAGGTTTACCGTGCACTGGTCGCCGATACGCATGCCGGCTACCTCTGTCTGCACCCTTCCGGCCGCGTGCTGGATGTGAATGAGCCCTTCTGCCGCATGCTGGGTCAGGAGACTCCTGAGCAGATATGCGGGCGGGCGCTGGAGCTGGTGCTGACAGCAGGCCATGCTGACAATGTGCGGCAGTTTCTTGAGCGTGTACTGGGCGAGGGTGGCATCCATGATGTCGAGTTTGCCTATACGCGTGCGGATGGTCAGCGCATGCATCTGCTGATTAATGCGATTGCCACGCAGGATGGTGAAAACAGGGTCGTCAAGTGTCTGCTCGTCGATATCAGCCGCGCCAAGCATGCCGAACATGCGCGTCGTGAATCGGAAATCCGCTATCGCAGTCTTTTCGATACCAGTATCAACGGGATCTGTTTTATTTCCCTGAATGGACATATTGAAACGGCCAATCCGGCTTTTTGTCATCTGCTGGGTTATGCCGGCACGGGAGAGGGATTGCTGGGCAGAACCTTGCACGACATAACGGCTGCGGTGTCACACGAAATTGATGCGACGGCGCGTGAACAAATCATGATGCGGGGCTGGTGTGACTCCTATCGCAAGGAGTTTCATGATGTGAATGGCCATCCTGTGCCGGTGTCGATTCAGGCATGGCTGGTGCGTGATGAAAATGAAGTGCCGCAACGCATCATGTGCATGACGCGTGATATCACTGACATTTCACGCATGGAAGCGGATCGTAATGATCTGGAGAAAAGCCTGTTGCAGGCGTAAGAAAAGAGTGCCGCCTGCAAGTCGGCCGGCGGCACTGTGCATCCTTCAGTAATATTCTTTCCGCTTTATGCCGGGCGGTCTGCCCACACGAATTTCATTTCTTCCGAATCGGCAAACGCTTCGCGCAAACGTCCCTGCATCATTTCCAGATTGTCCGGCGTGTAGGCCTGTGCCGGGTGCTTGCCCCATACCGGAGCGGGCCAGGCAGCATCGTTTTCATAGCGCGCAACATGATGCAGATGCAGTTGCGGCACCATATTCCCCAGAGCGGCGATATTGATCTTGTCGGCATTGAAGTGCCGGGAAAGACGCTCGCTGACCCAGCTCGACTCGCGCAGCAGCTGTTGCTGGTCCTCGGTACTCAGCTCGAAAATTTCCCGCCGGTTTTCCTGTCTGGGCACCAGTACCAGCCAGGGGTAATGCATGTCATTCATGAGCAGGCAATGGCTGAGCGGAAAGTCGCCCAGCAGCAGCGTGTCGGCAGCAAGGCGGGGATGCAGGGAGAACATGGCGGATTCTGCGCAGGGAAGATCCTTGCACTATAACATTGCAGGGCGGTCGCGGCAGTCCAGGTGCGGCATCATGAACAACGCAGGTACCCAGGTGGCGGTACTGATGCGCTGGCGGGAAGACAAAAAAAGGGGCGGCCCATGGCCGCCCCAAAAACCAGCGTCACCTTGCGGTGCTCCGGATAGCTCATCCTGCATGCGCAGGAAAAAAACCTAGCGTTTTTGCAGATTGGAAAACATGTCCAGCATGGCTTCCTGCACCGTGGCCGGATGGGATGCATCGGTGAAGTCCGTGATCTGCCCCCAGCGCTCGGCCACATTGTCCGGCGAAATACCGTTGCCGAGATCAAAGGTAACGCCGCGTGAGCGCTCCCAGCGCAGCTTGGCCATATAGCCCGCACCCACTTCGTAAACATTGCCGCTGTTGTCCTGATTGGCCTCCGAGGCCAGCCACAGTACCAGCGGACTGACGTATTCGGGTTTCAGTTGCGCAACGATGTCGGCAGGCATGATGGTTTCCGTCATGCGCGAGCCAGCCACGGGTGCAATCGTGTTCACCAGAATGTTTTTGGCACGCCCTTCAATCGCCAGGGTTTGCGCCAGACCGTGCAGGCCCAGCTTGGCCATGGCGTAATTGGCCTGGCCGAAATTGCCGTACAGGCCGGCGGCGGATGCGGTGAAAATGATGCGGCCGTAGTTCTGGTTGCGCAGATGATCCCAGGCGGCGCGGGTAACCTTGTAGGCGCCCTGCACATGCACCTGATACACCAGATCCCAGTCGGCATCCGTCATCTTGTGAAAGGATTTGTCACGCAGGATGCCGGCATTGTTGACGAGGATGTCGATGCGGCCGAAATTATCCAGCGCGGTCTGTACGATCTTTTCACCGTCCAGTACCGAATCGTAATTCGCCACAGCCTCGCCACCCGCCAGGACGATTTCATCGACGACTTTCTGTGCGGGGGTCTGGCTGGCACCTTCACCGGTGTGCGAGGTTCCCACATCATTCACCACGACCTTGGCACCGCGCGCCGCAAAGGCCAGCGCATGCGAACGTCCGAGGCCGCCGCCGGCGCCAGTGACGATGACGACGCGATCATCAAAACGGATTTTCATGGTTATTCTCCCGTTGGGTCGACTACGTTGCCGGCATGAAGCCCGGTTCGTGAATCTGGCGTGCCACTGATGGATTCGTCAGGAAGCGATTCCGGCCTGTGCCGGAGTCGCGAGCCGGGCAGAAGCGCAAGGCCCTTTCCCGGCAAGTGCTTGATGCCGGGGAGTCTGTGCTGTGCCTGTGTGAGCGCCAATGACGGCTTAGCCCAAAATGACTGACAATAACGTTCAGCATGAACGCTGTCCTTGCGCGGCCCTGATGCGCTCCCCGGGGGCTTCTGATAACCTTCTGATTTCCAAGGACAAAGAATGCAGGCCATGAACAGGCATCCGGGCCTGCAACGGGGATCGCGTGAGTAGAGGCACCATCACTATCGCCTATGTGACACGGCTGCTGGCAGATTCGGCGCGTGAAGGCGTGGAGATTGCCGGGCTTTTTCGCGAGGCAGGCCTCGACACGGCCTTGCTGCAGCAGCCGGATGCCCGCATTTCCACCAGCGAGTTCATCCGTCTTTTGCACATTGTCATGCGCCGCACCGAAGACGAATTCATCGGTCTCGGGCGCGGCACCAAATCCAAACCCGGTACGTTTTCGATGATGGCGCATGCCGTGATCAACTGCCCGAATCTGGAAAAAGCCATACAGCGCTCGGCGCAGTTCTACCGGCTGGTGGATATGCCGCTGGAGTTGCGCCTGGAACGCGGCGCCACCGAGAGCCGGCTTTTCATGCAGGCCGATTCGCCTGAGCACAGCAATATCCTTGAAGCCATTATCTTCATTTCCCTGCGTTTCTGGAGCTGGCTGACCGGCTGCAATCTGGAGCCCGTCGCCATCCAGCTCGATTTTCCCGAGCCGCCGCAGGCTTCGGAGTTCCGCAATATTTTCACTGCCAGGGTGAGCTATGACAGTGCCAGCAATGTCATTGTTTTTCCCAGCAACTGGCTGTCCTTGCCGCTGGTGCAGAATCCGCTCTCGCTGTCGAAGTTTCTCAAGGATTCACTGACGCTGATCATTGTCGGCAACCGCCAGCCCATCGGTTTGCCGGAACAGATTCGCGCCATCATCTCCAAGGGTTACGGTAATGCCTTTCCGGATTTTGCCCAGGTCTGCGAAAAACTCAGCATGACGCCGCAAACCCTGAGGCGCCGTCTCAAGGAAGAAAGCACCAGTTACCAGGCTATCAAGGACAGTATTCGTCAGGATGCCGCCTGTTATTACCTGGGCAAGGAAGAGCTTTCGATTGACGAGATTGCCTTGATGATGGGCTTCTCTGAAGCCAGCTCTTTTCATCGTGCCTTCAAGAAATGGACGGGGCAGACACCAGCCGCCTGGCGCCGTGCCTTCCTCGGTCTGCCACCGGAGATTGAGGAAAGCATTGACGACGATGACGAGGGCTGGGTGGCCGGTTAGGCCGGATCAGGTTGCGGACCGTTTCTACCGGTCACGAGTTTGCGGTAGAGTCTGGCCCTTGTGCTTTTGCCTCCGGAATCTCCATGCTCCACGAAAACACCACGGCCCGTTTGCTCATCACCTGCCCGGACAAGCCCGGCATCGTCAGTGCAGTTTCCGGTTTTTTCTATAATCACGGCGCCAACATCACCGCTCTCGACCAGCACTCCACCGAGCCTGAGGGCGGTACCTATTTCATGCGTCTGGAGTTCCAGACACCGCATCTGGATATCTCGCGGCAGGTGCTGGCCGATACCTTCGCCGATGCCGTGGCCACGCGCTACAACATGAACTGGAGCATCAGTTATGCCGCCGACCTGAAAAAGGTCGCCATTCTGGTATCGAAATACGATCACGCCATGCTGGAGCTGCTCTGGCGCTGGTCGCGCGGCGCACTGCCCTGCGAGGTGGTGGCGGTCATCAGCAATCACGAGGATTTGCGCGCGGACGTGGAGTCCTTTGCTGTGCCGTTTCATCACGTAGTGGTGCATGGCGGCAACAAGGCCGGGGCCGAGGCGAAGGTGCAGTCACTGCTGGCCGATGCTGGCGTTGATCTGGTGGTGCTGGCGCGTTACATGCAGATTCTCAGCGCAGATTTTGTGGCGCAATGGCCGCAGCGCATCATCAATATCCATCATTCCTTTTTGCCGGCTTTTGTCGGTGCCAATCCCTATCAGCAGGCTTCCGATAAAGGCGTGAAACTGATTGGTGCCACCGCGCATTATGTGACGGCTGATCTGGATCAGGGCCCCATCATTGAACAGGATGTGGACCGCGTATCGCATCGCGATGATGTGGAGATACTGCGCGACCTGGGACAGGATGTGGAACGCAATGTGCTGGCGCGCGCGGTGAAGTGGCATCTGGAAGACCGCATCATTGTGCACGGCAACAAAACCATCGTATTCAACTAGCAGGCGTGATGGCAGTTTTGTACCACCGGCACGCAGGAGAAGGTCATGAAGCTCACGGATTTTTCGCTCGGGACACTGACCGGAAAGGTGCTGGACCCTGCCATGCTGGAAGGCAAGGTGGTGTTGCTGGTGAATGTTGCCAGCCAGTGCGGGCTGACGCCGCAATACCGGGGTCTTGAAGCCTTGCAGAAGGAGTTCGCTGGCCGGGGTTTCACGGTGCTGGGCTTTCCCTGCAACCAGTTCGCGGGCCAGGAACCCGGTGATGCAGAAGAGATCCGGAATTTTTGCGACATGAATTATTCCATCACGTTTCCGCTGGGCGAAAAAATCGAGGTGAACGGGCCGGAGCGTGCACCGCTGTATGCCTGGCTGGCCGGAGAAACGGCGGCGTTTCCCGGCGACATCACCTGGAATTTCGAGAAGTTCCTGATCGGCCGTGATGGTGAAGTGAAAGCACGGTTTTCGCCGCGGACCACGCCGGAAGATCCGGCCATTCACGCCTCCATTGAGAGCCTGCTGTAAGGGATTGACCGCCGCCGTGTACGTAAGCCAGCGCTAGTGTGTTTGCCGCCGTACTTTTCATTCTTGTCAGGGCTTTGTGCTTTGCCGCCTGCTGCGTGCCGTGCGAGGCTCGACGCGTTTTCACCAGAAAATAATTCCCATGCCTGCCAGTGCCTCCCTTCGTTCCCGCCTGTGGCTGTTGCTGACACTTTATGTCTGTCAGGGTCTGCCTACCGGCGTTTTCACGCAGGCGCTTCCGGCACTGTTGCGCAGCTACCATGTACCGCTGACGGTGATCGGCCTGAGTGGTTTTCTGGCCATGCCGTGGGCGCTGAAATTTCTCTGGGCACCTGTTGTCGAAGCGCATTTTTCGGTACGCGTCGGCCAGCGTCGCAGCTGGATTCTGCCCATGCAGGCGGCGGCCTTCGTCATGCTGGTGCTGATGGCCTTTTTTGATCCGCACCGGCTGGGGACACCGGCCGGTGTGACCGCGTTTTTTGTGCTGATGTTTTTCATCAATCTTTTTGCCGCCACCCAGGACATTGCCACTGATGGCCTGGCGGTACGCACCCTGGATTTTCACGAGCGCGGTCTCGGTAACGGCATCCAGGTGGCGGGCTATCGCATCGGCCTGATTATTGGCGGTGGCTTGCTGCTGTATCTGGTGGGCGTCTGGAGCTGGCAGGGCACTTTCCTGCTGCTCGCCGTGCTCCTGCTGTTGCTGACCTTGCCGGTGCTGAATTTCCGTGAGCCGGCGCCCTTCATCCATGAGGCCCGGCAGCCGTTTCCCTACTGGCAGGTTTTCACCAGCTTTTTTGATCGTCCCGGACTCAAGGGCTGGCTGGTGGTTCTGGTGACCTACAAGGCCGGCGAGTCGCTGGGCTCGGCCATGGTGAAGCCCATGCTGGTGGATCTCGGGCTGGACCTGAAACAGATCGGTTTGATGGTGAGTCTGGCGGGATCGGTGGCGGCACTGCTCGGTGCCCTGCTGGGTGGCTGGCTGACAACGGTGCTGGGGCGTTATCGCGCCATCATCGGTTTCGGTGCCTTGCAGGCTCTTGGCATTGCGGCTTATGCGGGTCTGTCATGGCGTCATGATCAGGGCCTGTCTGTCGATCTGGAGCTGATTTATGCGATCAATGCCTTCGAGCATTTTGTCAGCGGCATGGCCATGACGGCGTTGCTGACGGCCGTGATGGATTTGTCGCGACCGCATCATGCGGCTTCAGATTTCACGGTACAGGTGAGCGTGCTGGCCATTTTTGGCGGCAGCTTTTATCTCGGCGCCGGCTTTGTCGCCGAGGCGCTCGGCTATACCGGGTATTTCCTGCTCTCGGGCCTGATTGCCCTGGTCCTGTTGTGGCCGGCGGCGGTGTATTGCCGGCGCCTGCCCTTGCTGACCGGTGCGCGACAAGCCGGCTGACAAGTGCCGCGGTTTCAGGGGAAAATGTGCGCCTTGATACCTGTCCGGAACCAGCATGAGTGACGCACCGCCCGACCCGATTGCCCATCATCTCGATGCCTGCGGACTCTATTGTCCGGAACCGGTGATGATGCTGCACAACAAGGTACGCGACATGCAGACCGGCGAGTTGCTGGAAGTGCTCGCCACCGATCCTTCCACCATGCGCGATATTCCCAAATTCTGTGCCTTTCTCGGGCATGAACTGGTGTTGAAGGAAACGCTCGATGCTGAAAGGCAGTTCCGTTACCTGATCCGCAAGGGCGGTTAAAGCGGCGTCACGGTTTTTCGTTGAGTACTCGATACCCGATAAAAAGGGCTGAATATTTTCAGCCCTTTTTTATGGTCAGGATTTTCTCCTCTTTCAGGCAGTTCCTTCCAGAATCAGTGTGGCGACGCCGGCAGGATCATCCCACATGGGCACATGACCCCAGCCGCGCGGTTTTATCCAGCGGGTGTGGGCAGGCAACTCATCGCGATGCTGGGCGCTGGCGGTCAACAGCCAGTCACGACTGCCAAAAGCGACCGTAACGGGAATGCGCAGGTTTGTGCCGCCGCTGAAATGGCTGGCATGGTGCAGCGTTTCATCAAAAGCGGTGGCAGCGGCAAAGACTTTCGTGCATTGCACCGCATCGGCGGCCGGCATTTTCCAGCTGCTGACGGAAACCGGCAGGGCCATGATGAGTGAGCGCAATGCCGCAAACTGCATGGCCTGGTGTGCGACACCGGGAATGTTGATGGCTGCCCAGCGCGTGAGCCTGAGTGCCGTCGCCGTGTGCAGGCTTATGCCTTCGGCTTTCCATAGTCCGCCCGGCGAAATACCGACGACGCTGCGAGCCAGGCCCTGCTTTGCCGCTTCCAGCGCAATGAAGCCACCCATGGAATTGCCGGCGATATCAACCGGCGTGTCGATGCCGAGTTCACGCAGGGTGTCACCCAGTGCCGTCGCAAGATTGGCGCCGGTGGGCGGCACGCCATTCGCTAACGGTGGCGTGCGACCAAAACCGGCGACATCAACCGCGATGACGCGACGCTCGCGTGCCAGGCGCGGCATCACGGTCTTCCACGCTGCCGCCGACATGCCGATGCCGTGCAGCAAAACCAGCGGACGTCCGCTGCCTTGTTCAATGTAATTCCAGGCCATTTCTTGTGAGTTATCCGTGCCGGAGTGGTTGGGTTTGGCAATCAGGGTTTGACGATCTGCTTGCCGTTTTTTCTGATGCTGCTGAATACCCTGATTATCGTTTTATACAAAGCCGTTCCGGCGGATATGCCGCAATTGCCGGGTGAGACGTCCGTTCAGCAGCACACAGGCGACAGTCAATCCCAGTACCAGTCCGGTCCAGAAGCCGTAAGGGCCGTAACGCGTGCCGGTCAGATACGTCATGCCGAGCGTATAACCCAGCGGCAGGGCGATGACCCAGTAGGCAATCATGGTGATGACCATGGGGCCGCGGCTGTCCTGCAGCCCGCGCAGGCTGCCGGCGGCACCAACCTGCAAGGCATCGACAATCTGGTAGGCCGCCGAGAACAGAAGCAGGTCAGCCGCCAGATCCTGCACTCTGGTGTCGGGGGTGTAGAGCGCCGTCAGCGCATGCCGCATCAGTACCAGAAATGCCGCCGACAGACAGGAAAAAGCCGCCAGTGCCATCAGGCCGGCCCGGCGCGTGAGCAGGATGGCGGCGACATCACGGCGGCCATAGGCATGGCCGATACGTATTGTCATGCAGAAGGCGAGACTGAGCGGGAACATGAACAGCAGCGAGGTGACCGAGAGGGCAATCTGGTGGCCGGCGACCTGGAGTTCGCCGAGCGGGCTGATCAGGATCGCAATCATGGCGAAGATGCTGACTTCAAAAAATATGGCGATGCCGATGGGCAGGCCGAGGCGCAAAAACGGCGAAATCCGTGCCCACTGTGGCGCGTGCCGGGGTTGCTGCTGCCGCACACTGGCAAACACGGGAGTGATCAGCACATAGGCGATCAGTGCAAGCATCATCGCCCACATGACGATGGCCGACGCCCAGCCGCAGCCGACGCCGCCAAAAGCGGGCAGGACCGGTTTTCCGTCAAGGCTCAGGCCGTGGATGAAGAGGTAGTTGACCGGAATATTCAGCAGCAGGCCGCCGACACTGATGATGGTCACGGACAGGGGTTTGCTCATGGCTTCGCAGGCATTGCGCAGCACGGCGAAGACGGCGCTGGCGGGCAGGCCCCAGGCAATCGCGGACAGATACTGGCGGGTGAGTTCACGCAGGCGGACAGGGGTATCCAGCAGTTCAAACACCGGCGTGACATGGTTGAGCAGCACCATGCCGAACGCACTCAGGATGATGGCCAGCCACAGTGCCTGCTGCACAACCGCCGGTACTTCGGCATGGTCCTGACGGCCCCAGGCGGCAGCTACCAGCGGCGTGGTTGCCATGAGGATGCCGGAAACCAGCAACACCAGCGGCAGCCAGATGCTGGCGCCCAGAGCGACGGCTGCCAGATCCAGCGGCGACACCTGACCGGCCATGACGGTGTCGACAAAACCGAAAGCCGCCTGCGACAGCTGGCTGAGCAGGATGGGGCCCAGCAGCAGGCCGAGGGCCTTGAGTTCGGTGCGGAAAGCGTCGCGGGAGGAGGACACGGATGGCGGGCCTGGCGGAGAGGGGCGCGCATTGTAGCAGGGGCGGCGAGGGGATCTGTATCCTGCGCGATGCCCTTGTGTGCCCGTCGCAGCTGGATTCAGATGAGGCCATGTGCGGAGCAAGCCCCGCAAAAAACGTATCGGAAAGCCAATAAAAAAGGCGCGGAAATCCGCGCCTTTTTTATTGCAGCAGTGACATCAGTTCGGGAAGAAATTGAGGTCGTGTGTTCCTGACCAGATTTCCACGTTGTCCGCACCGAAATTAAAGCCCTTCACAATCGCGACGATCTTGGCTTCAAGGTCGGCATTGTTCAGCTGGCTGGTTCCTACCGAGCAGCTCGTTACCGAGCCGTCAGGCGCTACCGTAAGCTTCAGGCGGACCGTACCCTGCATGGTGGGATCATCACGCAATGCGCGCTGGTAAAGGTTGTTGAGGCGGCCACCGAACTGGTCGAAGGTCTTGCGAATATCCTCCGAGGTACGGTGCGACTTGCCATCCTTGCCGACACGGGCATTGACGTTGCTCGCCGACTGGATGCCGCTTGCAACGGACTGCAGCTTGCCATTACCGCCAGCCACACCAGCGCCCATCATGCCGGCACTGCCTTTGCCACCGGCCTTGCCGCCGCCAAAGCCGGAGCTGACGCCACCTGCATAGGCGGCACCCGCACCGGAACCGGCGCCGGCACGGCTGGTCAGCAGGTTACGGCTGGTACCGGCCTCTTCCGTGCTGGTGATGAGCTTGCCACCGGTACCGGAGCCAGTCTGGCCGGGCAGGCCCTTGGGGGCAGCCATGGCCGTGACATCCATATCACGCAAGCCGGCGAGGGCGTCGTTGATGCCGGCATCCTGGATCGCCTTGCTGGCGCGCGCTTTCGCCGCGCTTTTCTGCAGGTCGGTCGCTACGGCTTTCGGTGCTTTTTCAACTTCAGCCGGTTTGGCTTCGGTTTTTGCCAGCGTTTCATCGGGCTTGGCTTCTGCCACCGGTTTGGGGGGCGGAGGCGGCACGACCTTTTGCTGCACGACCATTTTGGCCAGGCGCTCGGGAACGGCTTCTGCTTCCGAACGCTTGATTTCAGGGATGTGTACCAGCGGCACGATGATCCTGATCAGCAAGGCCAGCAGCAGCATGAAGGCCATGAGTATGCGCAGGCGGTTGCTTTCACCCGGCAGCGGATCCCAGGGCAGAATCGGGCTCACATAGACAGTGTTGCTCATTGTGTCGCCTCCTTGGTGCGCAGGACGGCAAAGGAAATCTTGCTGTAATCGCTGGCACTGCTGGTCGCCATCACCTTGCGCAGCAAGGTGTAGGAGATGGCCTTGTCACCCAGGATCAGGATTTCCCGCTCGGGAATGCCTTCCGGATTCAGCTTGGGCGCGGTCTTGCTGGCGCGATAGGCCAGTTCCTTGGCCAGCTCGGGAATGATGTCGCCGGTAATTTGCAGCGCGGCAGCAGAGTCGGCCACTTTTCTGCCCTGCACCACGATGCTCTTCTGGTTGATCATCACTGTCAGGACGGTGTCATCCGCCCGCTTTTCCGCCGTGGATTTTGGCAGGGTCAGCTGCTGGCTGTCCGGAATGTTCGTCACGTTCTGCGAGTTCACCAGCAGGAAGAACACGAGCACGGTGAGAATGTCGATCAGGGAGGTGAGCTGTATCGTCGCCGGCTTGCGAAACTTGTGGCGTCGCGCCATGCGGTTGATACGGGCTGTATTCTTGCTCATACCTTGCCTCCGGGATGTTCCGGTGCATCACCAATACCGATATCCGGGAAAAGTGCACCCTTGACCCAGGTGCCGTTCACCATCTTCGGTTTGTAACGCACGCTGTCCATGGTGTGGATGAGCGTGTCGTAATTGGTCGTGGGTTCCAGCAACAGGGTGATCTCTGTCATGGCAGGATAATTCTCTTTGATCGTGGTCAGGAAAGCGGTCAGTTCCTTGAAGTCCTGTCCCTTTGCCGTGGCCGGAATGATCTTGAGCGGGCCGGACTGGCGATCTGCCACGATGAAACGGTCATCGTAGATGGATACTTCCAGTACCAGCGGTTTACGGGCCTCAGCTCCGCCGGCACCGGCACCGCCCGAAGGCAGGTTGACCTGCAGCATGGACAGTTCGGTAAAGGCAGAGGTAACGAGCAGGAAGGCGAGCAGCACCACCATCAGGTTAATGAAGGTGGTCATGTCCAGATCGGCTTCCATCTCGCGCGGTTTACGGCGCCTCATGATGGATTACTCCTTGAGCGTTGGATGATGGCAACGCTTACTGCGGGCCTTGCTGGGTGGCGCCGAGCTGACGGATCACGTTCAGGAACTTGATGGAAGCCGCTTCCAGGCTTTCAACAGCCTGCCCGGTCTTGGACTGCAGCACAGAGAACAGTACCAGCAGCGGAATCGCGGTAACGAGACCGAAAGCGGTACAGTTCATGGCCTCACCCACTGCGGCGGAAAGCATATTGGCTTTTTCGGCAGGGTCAGCACTGGCGACGGCAGTGAAGGCGTGGATCAGACCGATAATCGTACCGAGCAGGCCGAGCAGGGTGGCGACGTTGGCGAGTGTGGAGAGGTAATGCGTACGCTTTTCCAGACGCGGCAGGGATTCCATCAGGGCTTCGTCCAGTGCGCCCTCTACTTCATCCTGGCGGCGTGCAGTCAGGCTGCGGGTAATGCCGTTGGTGAGCATCAGGCCGAGCGCGGAATCAGACGTCTTTACTTTTTCCAGGGCAGCCTTGAGCTGACCCTTGGAAATCATCGGAAAGATGTCGGCCCAGATCTGCTTGTTCACCTTCTCAACCTTGTTGAGATAAATGAAACGCTCAATGCTGATGGCTGCTCCGGTAACGAGGGTGAGCAGGATGGGGTACATCCAGAAACCACCGGACTGCATGAAGTGGGCAAACTGCTGAAAAATGTTCATCGAAGAAGCTCCTTGTTGTTGAGTGGGTGAACCCATGTTTTGTAAATGACAAACCGGCTTGGCTGGTTTGTCAGGCAGTGCAATGACGGGGGGTCTTTACACTGCCGTGTTATCAGTCTTTTGAGAGACTCTGTTGCAGCTGGATTTCACGACGCAGAATATCCCGATCCAGTGGCTGCAGGGTTTCGCGCAGGATCGAGGTACTGACTTCCTTTTTGGGAATCACTGCAGCCTTGTCCTTCCAGGGCACGATATTAAATACACTGGGTGCTTCTTTACTGCCGATCACGTCTGTTTGTGTGGCATCGGCTGTGGCGGGTGAGGCCGTCGCCTGGGCCGCCGGTTTGGCGGTTTTGGGTGCAGGCGCTGCCAGGGCAACGCCGCTCGTCAGGGTGCAAAGCATCACGATACAGAATGGCTTCATCATGATTTTTTCTTTCTCTTGGTGTTCGCTGCCGGTTTGGCCGGAGCGGCTGCCGGTGCTGCTTCCGTGCTTGCTGGAGCGGCCGGTGCTGCGGCATCAGCCGGCGCAGCGGGTGTGGCTTCAGCAGCAGGTGTTTCAGCAGAGGCCGCAGGTGTTTCAGTGCTGTCCTCTTCCGGCGGTGGCGGAGCCATCGGCGTCGGGGCGGGAGCCTTGTATACGCCGGTGCGCTTTTGCAAATCAATGATCCAGTTTGCCACGGCCGGATCGGGCTTGCTCTGCAGGCTCTGGTAGCGCTCGTAATGGCTCAGGGCAAGCGGCAGGTCCTGCATGTAAAGATCTGCCAGCACGCCGTAATTGAAATGTGCCTTGGCGTAGTTCGGGTCTATGGCGAGGGCCGAGTCGTAGGCCGCCCTGGCATCGGCAAACTTGCCTTCGCCACGCAGGGCAATGCCCATCAGGTTGAAGGCGAAGGGATTGTTCGGGTTGACTTTCAATGCTTCCTGCAAGGCCTTGTCGGCGTCAGCAAACTTTTGCTGCTTGAGCAGGATGATGGCCTGGTTGACCCAGGGGCCGGAAAACTGCGGTGTTTTTTTGCCGACTTTCTGCAGCAGGGCGAGAGCCTCATCGTCCTTGTCGGCGCTCATCAAACCGAGTGCTTTGGCGTAATCGCCGGCAACAGACATGGCGGCCTGCTGCTTGCCGGCGTCGACCGTCAGTGTCGGTGAGCGCGAGGTATCGGCCGTGGCTGCCGCCGGTTTGCGATCCTCGGCTTTTTCCTGGCGTTGCAGGGAGCCTGCGGCCATACGCTCGCGGAGTTGTGCGACGAGATCCGGCTCATTGCTTTCGGCCCCGGCAGCCGGCTCGGTGGTGTCCGTCGAGGACGGCTGTTTTGGCGCCGTCGCACAGGCGGACAACAGCAGTACCGGCACGAGTGCGGCAACGGCGGCGAGCGCGCTGGGGGTAAAGGTTTTTTTAATGCTCATCTTCTCGCGCGGCCTCAGTAAATCACGTCAACAAAGGTTTCAGACTGCTCGCGCTTGTTGTAGCGCCCCGGGGAGAGCTTGGCGAGCGCGTCAAAGCTTTTGCGCACAGAGTCGTCGTAGATGTTCTGCTTGGCCAGATTGGCATTGGCGATATAGAGATCGAGCGCCTTGTCTTCGAAGGGCGTGGACTGCTCCTCAAGCAGAATGCCGTACTGTTCCAGCTCGAGGTCGTTCAGGCCTTTCGGGCGCTCACTGGCCATGAGGTCGGCGGCGAGCTTGCGATAGATTTCGGCGATCTGGTAGTTGGAGGCGGTGGTGAATTCAGCCACGCCAATCGCCGCCACCTTGGCGTAGGCATCCAGGGCTTTCTGCATGGCGACTTTCTTGCGGCCCAGGCTCTGCTTCAGCGGCTGGCGCAGGGCAATGGAGGCAAAGTCATCATAGATAGGCTGGTTCTGTTTGTACTTTGCCATGGCACCGAGATAGCTGGTGCGTGCCGTGTTTTCCGCTCCGGCGCGGTCGTAGCCGCGAGACAGTTCTTTCAGCCAGTTCTGGCTTTCGGCGGCGTTCCCCTGCTTGTCGTAATACGTATAGAGGCGATACGTCGCTTCCATATTGGTATCAACTGGCTTGGGATAGGTGGCCACGTATTTGCGGTAGACACGAGCTGATTCGTCCGGCTTGGCGGCCTTGTCGTACATTTCAGCCGCCGTAAAGAGGGCTTCACGGCCGAGCTCCGGATTGCTTTTGGCGTTGCGTGCAGAAATGTTTTCATATTCCGCCGCTGCCAGATCAATCTGGCCGGTTTTTTCATAGGACAGGGCCAGCTTGTCCGGAATCGTGGCGTTCAGCTCGTTGTCCGGATGTGCCGTACGGAAAGCCACCAGCATGGGAATGGCGGCGGCATAGCGCTCGGCATTGAGGTACATGGTCGCCGCATCGAACTCGGCCGATGCCTTGAATTTGGGGTCAACCGAAACGCTGGCGGCACGCAGGAAGGCAGCGACAGCACCGTCAACATCCTTGGCGTCTCTCAGTTTTTCTGCCTGCCTGTAGACGGATGCTGTGAGGCGATCCTGATACTTGCGGCGCTGCTCAGCCGAGATGTCGGTGTAGGCCAGTACTTTGCCATAGGCAAATTCGGCAGCTTCGGGACGGCCAAGATCAAACTCGCCATCAGCCATCACCATCCAAGCCTCTTTCTGCACCGCTTCCGGCGCCGGCGGCTTCAGTTGCAGGATCGTGCTGGCAGATTTCATGGCGCCGACCAGATCCTTGCGCGCGATCTGGTCGTTGGTCAGGCCTTGCAGCACGAGAGGTGTGTTGCTGTCTGCCGGGAAGGTTGCCGCATATTTGTAGACACTGTCAGCGCGCCGGGCCCACCAGACATCCTGCTGTTCTTTTGTCTGCTTGGCGATGTCCGCTTCCTGCTCGTTATACGCCAGCAGGGCAAAATAGGCGGCTTCCTGCCCCTTGGTATTGTTCGGATAGCCGTAAGCGGTTTTTTCAAACTCGACAATGGCTTCATCAAAGTGCTTGGCGGCAAACAGGGCTTCAGCCAGCAACTGGTTGATGGTGATGGCTTCAGATTCGGGTGGATTCAGGGCCAGATGCTGGCGATACCAGCCGGCGGCTTTCAGGTAATCATCCGGTTTTTTGCTTTGCTGTGCCTGTGCATGCCAGTACTTGGCCAGATCGATGATGTGTGATTGCAGCAGAGGCAGAATGCTGGAGCGGGTTGGCGCATCAGCCTTGGCCCAGAATTCGCTCGATGGGCCGTAATGCTTGATGAAGTTTTCTTTGGCCGGAATTACTTCCGACGGGAAGCCGCCATCCTGATATGCCTTGATGGTGGCCGAGCTGAACTCCGGTGCGCGTGCATCAAACGGATGTTTTGCGACAAAGAAATCAAAGGTTTCGGCAGCGTTGCGATACAGGCGCTTGGCCAGATAGGTCTGCCCCAGGTTCATGTATACGTCGGATTCGTATTCTTTCGGGCCGACTTTCTTGAAGTATTGCTCGACCGACTTGGGGCCATCCTGCTGGATGAAGCCAAGGCTGATGATGTTGAACGTGTCATCCATCAGCTTGAGTGCATTCTGGCTGACGTTTTTATCCAGACTTTTCGATTTCGGCTGCAGTTCTTCTACGACCTGAAAGAAAATCGGTTGCGCTGTGGCGTAATCAGAGGCCTTGTACAGTGCCCAGCCTTGCTTGTAGAGCGACTGATCACGGAACTCCTGATTATCTTCTGACTTGACGACTTCGCCATAGTGATCGGCAGCAGCGGCGTAATGTCCGGTAGAGAATTCATACTCGGCGATGCGGAATTTTGCTTCAACGATGTACTGGCTGCCAGGGAACTGGTCCACGAGCTGGCGTAGCGCGCCGAGGGACTCTTCGCGCTGGCCGTTCATGTCATAGGCTTTGGCCAGATTGTAATAGGCATCGGCTCGTTCAGGGCCGGTCTGGGCATTTTTCAGGACCTGGGTGTAGAGCTGCACGGCTTCTGTGTAATTGATCTTGGCCTTGGCGCCCGGTTTTGCAGTGGAACCGGCCGCTTTGCGGTCACCCGCGCTGGCCATGCCCTGCATGAACTGTTCGTAAAGCGCATCGTCGTTCGGTGCAACTACCGCCGTGGCGTCCGTTGTTGTTTTGGTTTCACCGAGGTCCTGCGCTTGCGAGGATTCCATGGTGAGATCGGCCATGCGCTTCAGGGTGTCGAGGCGGGCAGCGGGATCATGGAACAGACCCAGTGCGGCCTGATAGTTGGTGAGTGCGTCTTCGGCGGTTTGGGGAGCCAGGGTTTCGGCCTGCACCTCGATTTCACGACTTTCCAGATCGGCGAGCGTGGCACCGTTGAAGCGGCTCTTGTTGGTGAGTGGCGCGGCGGGAGGCTCTTTCGGGGTACTGGCGCAGCCGCCGAGCAGGGCAATGGCAAGCGCCAGGGGTGTCAGACGGGATACAAGGATCATTCGTGTGGTCATGGCTGTGGCTTCCCGGACGCCCCGGACTGGCGATCATCACGGATCATCGCAGCATCCTGAAGGCGAGCAATGCTGAGGTGGGCCTCGGCAAGATCCTGATTGATGCGCGTGCGCGTGTCGCTAATCTGGTTTTCAGCGAGCTGGCGTAAATAGGTACGGTGCTCGTCCAATGCCTTTGCAAGGTCTTTTTGCGTGGCCTGCAGGCGGGTTTCCAGTGCGCGAACTTTGCTTTCGTTGTCACGACCGGCAATTTTCTGGTTGTCTGCCAGTAATTGCTGCAGGGCCTCCATACGCAGCTGGGTCATACGCAACTGTGCTTCGTTGCTGGTAATGTCGGTGTAAATCTGTTCCTGGGATGCGGGTGCCTTGCTGGCGATATCCATCAGCAGCAAGCCTTTGACAATGCGTACGCGATCTTTCAGCGCCCTGTTCGCTGCAGTATCAGGCTTTCTGGCGAGTGTTTCCTGCATATTGCCCAGTTTGTAGAGACGCTCCTGGTTTTGCATGCTCACCGTGCTGCCAACATTCTTGCTGTCGCGTGCACTCTGGCGCGCACGCTTTTCCAGCGCGGGCCAGCGATCATTGAGGCGATCCAGGCGCTGCTGAACCGCATTAATGCGCGCTGTTGCAGCGGGCAGCTGTGCCTGGCGCTGACGCAATACCGCCGACATGTCGCGCATGGCGCGTAAATCAACAAGACGCTCATCCATCAGGGACTTCAGGCGCAGCAGTTGCTGGAATTGCTGAAAGCCTTCGTTGAAGGCATTGCCGGCAAAAAGATCATGGAGCTGGGCCGTTTCGATACGGTCGCCAGGTACAACCGCAGACTGCACGGCCATGGGGTCTGCATCAAAGCCGCCATCTGCACTGGGGCTCAGGTTCACGGCCCAGTCATCTTTTTTGACGGTGGCGGCTATTTTGTCCAGCTGTTCAAGCTGGCTGTTAAGCGTGGTTATGGCCAGCTTGTAGCCATAAAAAGCCTGTTGCGATGCATTAAGGGCCTCATAAGCGCGGGGCGCCAGAAGCATGGCCTCCTGAACAGCAGGATCGGCCGGATTTCGTGTCAGCAGCTCCAGCCAGAAAGACAGGGCGCGCTTGTATTCCTTGCGCTCGTAATTGGCGTAGCCCAGCGCCAGCATGGCGGGGTTGCTGAACGGGCCTTCAAGACGGACATTGATCAGAGCTTCACGCGCCTTGTCAGCATCCTGCAGTTGCAGAAAGTTGTAGCCGATAGCCAGTGCGGCACGATCTTTCAGGGCATTGGTTTCGCTGTCACTGACGGGCAGGTTCATCACCTGCTCCAGCAGGCGGATGCCCTCAGGGGAGCGATCAGCACGCAGGTGTGCAACACCGGTATTGTAGGCGGCGTAAGCGCCCAGCTGGGTGCCAATGGGAATCGGACTCAACAGGTTGCGGGCTTCAGTGTATTCGTTGCGAGCCATAAGAACCGTGGCCAGCATGACACGACGTTCTGCCTCCAGGTCAGTGATCTGGGTATCCAGCGGCACATTGAGCAGGCGTTCCGCTTCAAAATAATTGCCCTGGTGAAACTGCAGGCGGCCTTTGCGGAGAATGGTTTCATTGCGGGTTTGCGTACGCATGTCGCGCGTCATGACGCGCGAGAAAACATTATCGGCCTCGTCGGGCATGCCGAAGGCCGTATAAAGATCGCCGAGCAGAACCTCTGACGAGGTGACGCTGTCGTCGATTCGCCCCATGGATTTGGCGAGGAGAATATTGTTCAGGGCCGAGAAGTTATTGCCCTGATAGTAATCAAACATGGTCTGGCCAAGCACCACTTCGCTGGCTTCCTGGCGCACATTGAGGCGCTTGCGAAGGTCCACGGCATGGGCCGCCTGATGCAGGACAAGTGTGGTGATGGCAAGCGCGAGAACGTGCGGGACACGTCGAAAACGAAACGGCTGATTCATGGCCCTAGTGATCCTGATGCGGCAGTGACGCCTTGATGGCTGCCTGAATTACTGGATTTCCCACTCCCGGAAGCGGAATTCACCCTGCGTATGCGAGGCGTTATCGGCAGCCTTGAGCTCGATCACTTTACGTGCCGCACCTTTGGTGAAGGTGTAGGTGGCAGTACGCTGGAAATCCTTACCGCCGGGATCATAGCCGGTAATGGTGGCCTTGAGGGTGTGCTGGCCACTGGTGATGTTGCCGGCGTAAATACGTTGCATCCCGCCTTTGGCGAGTGCGGCAGACTCCTGGTCGCTGTAGTAGTGGTAGCCGGCATTTTTTTCGTCGATCAGCAGGTTCACATCGACGATTTTCACGCCGGAACCGGCTTCTACCGAGACCACCACGGCAGCCTCGGAGCTCGGGAAGAGCAATTCGTTTTCGAGCTGGGTGATGTCGCGATTCAGGTTGAGCAGATCGCCTTTCATGCCCTGCATATCGCTGGGCAGGGGGGCATCAGCGGCATGAGCCGTCATCGAGAGGCTGGCAGAAGCGGTAAGGCCCAAAAATGCAAGGGCGAGCATGCGTCCACGAATCATTATGAATAATCCAGAAAACAGATTTGAGTTAAGAGGCGCGAGCGGTTCCTTTGCTCCGGATATCGGGTCTTTTGCCGCTTGCAAGTTGCTGTTTGCAAGAGGGTCTTTGCCCTTCAATTCGGGCTATTAACGCACAACGCCATTCGTCCGTCAAAGCCCTGAAACGATGATCTTTCAGGGCTTTGCGTGCGGAATTTAAAGCCGCTCCCGCCACTGACGGGTGCTTATTCTCGTCGCCGGATATTGCCGTATCGTGATGGTTTTGCAAGGACGCGAGAGTTGCGTTCGCCGCGTCAATCATGCCGTTGGTCTGTAGAAGTGCCCTGTAATCGTCATTGGAGGCTTGTTTGCCCGCCATCAATATCATGGTGGAATACCGGTTATGCCCGTGTCTGCCCTGGCTTACGCTTGCCAGTCCGGCGCACTGTCGTCAGAGTGCCTGCCCCGTATCCAATCCCTTCAGTGAGCCTTTATGCGCTTTGTTGTCGATGAAAACATGCCGCTGCTGTCCGAGTTCTTTGGTGATCTGGGTGAGATTGTGCATTTGCCGGGGCGTGCGATTTCACGTGCCGACCTGCTGGCCGCCGATGCGTTGCTGGTGCGCTCCGTCACCCGGGTTGATCGCGGGCTGCTGGAGGGGACTGCTGTGCGCTTTGTGGGTACCGCCACGATCGGTACTGATCATATTGACAAGGCAGGTCTGGCAGCCCTCGGGATTACCGTGGCGTCAGCGCCTGGCTGCAATGCCCGCGCGGTCGGTGAGTACGTGGCTACCGTGCTGGCGACACTGGCGGATGAGCAGGGCTGGCAGCCGCAGCAACGCACCCTCGGGGTCATTGGACTGGGCAATACGGGGTGTCAGGTGATGCGGCTTGCCGCTGTGCTGGGATTTCGCGTACTCGGCTGCGATCCTTTTGTGTCTGTGCCCGGTATCGAAATGCGCACTTTTACCGAGCTGCTTGCCGAGGCTGACATTGTTTCCCTGCACGTACCGCTCACCAGTACAGGTCCGCATCCTACCCATCATCTTTTCGGGGCCGGGCAGCTGGCATCCTTGCGCTCAGGCAGCATCCTGATTAACAGCAGCCGTGGCGAGGTGGTCGATAATCCGGCGCTGGAGCATTTGCTGCAGCGCCGCCCGGAGGCGTTGACGGTCGTGCTGGATGTCTGGGAGGGTGAGCCGACAGTCAGGCCCGGTCTTCTCGAGCGGGTCCGTTTTGGTACTCCGCACGTGGCGGGTTACAGCCAGGAAGGGAAGTGGCGGGGCACGGAAATGATTTATCGTGCTTTTTGTGCGGCGAAAGGCATGGCGCCAAGGCATAGCCTGTCCGGGCTGTTGCCGTCCTCCGCCTTACTGCAGCCGCTGACGGCCAGCAGTGATGCTCCGGTCAGCAGGGTGTTGCGCGACATCCTGCAACAGGCCTGTCCCTTGCGGCGTGACGATGCGGCCTTGCGTGCCAGCGTGCCGGGACCTGATCCGGCGGCCGCTTTTGATGCCTTGCGCAAAAGCTATCCTTCACGCCGCGAGTTTACGGCCCATGCCGTAGCCTTGCCTGCTGCCCATCCGGCATCCGCAGTGCTGGCGGCGCTGGGGTTTCAGCAGGTCTGAATCTCCGCCGGGCTACTTGTCCGGCCTTGATGGCGGGCGGCTAGCTCTTTAAACTCGGCCGCTTACCGGCAAAGCAGCGCCCGCCCAAAACAACAAAGCCGTTGAGCCCCTGGCATCATGGCGGCGACAGGAATATCCATGTTCAGAGCTCTCAAGACCCTTCTGCTGGCGGCCGGTTTGGCTGCTTCGTTCGCGCATGCTGCAGATGCTCCGTCCGCAGGCCGGGCGCCGGTAAAGGACACGGACAATCTTTATGTCGGTGTCGGTCTCTTCAATGACATGCTCAATGCCAACCTTGAAGCAGTGACAGGCTGGGGCAACTTTATGCTGCGCTTTGGCCGCTTCAAGGAGATTGATACCGGAGCGGCTGCCAATATCAGCTGGCGCAAACCGCTTGAGGGTGGCAGTGGCCACGACAGCGGTTACTACATTGGTGTGTTTGCGGGCCAGGTCATGGGCGATACCCTGGCGACAAAGACATTCCAGCGCGTAGGTGGCGGCGCCGAGATGGGGTATCACTGGGTCGATGACTACACCCGTGCTGAAGTTACGGTGGGTATCGGCTCGGCCCAGCCGGAGGAGGCGGGCGGCAAGAGACTGGAAGCAGTACCAACCATGTTTTTTAACTTCAACATGGCGCTTGGCTACTGAAGCTCGCGCAGGCGGCGTGGCCCTGGCTCCTGTTACGAGCTTGTCCGTATGGCAGCCTATGTTGCCGCTCATGTGATCAGGGTCAATCAGCTGCCCGGTGTTTTTGCTACTCTTGAGCACTCTCCATTCAGTCTGAACCAGCTCTTATGGCGCTCCTGCATCGCGTCACCCATGATCGCGCCGTTTATGAGGCTGCATGGAATTCCCGCAACAGCTACGGCTGGCGCCTGCCTTTTGGCGAGCCGATGGAGTCGGACTTTCTGGCGTACTATGCCGAGCGTTATCGCGAGCATATGACGCTGGGGCTTGGCATTGGTGCCCTGGCCATGCTGCTGTCGGTCTTCGAGGATTTTTTCATACCGGTTGGCGAGCGTAATTTTCCGCTGTTTATCCGTTTTGGTCTTGTGCTCCCGGCGGTCTGCCTGCTTTTTATCCTGATACAGCGCCCCTCGCTGGCGCGCTGGCAACAACCCATTCTGATGCTGTCGACGCTGGGCGGTGCTACCGCTTTCCTGCTGATGGCATTCTTTGTGACGTCCTCTCTGGGGCGTATTTATATTGATACCGTCATGCTGATCCAGATTTTTGGTCTGGTATTGCTGCGCATGCAGTTCAGCTATGCCATACCTTCGGTGCTGATGATTATTGCCGGAGCGAGTTTTGCCTTGTTAAGGCTGCCTTTTTCCGGCTCTGTTCATGATCATCTTATTGGCCTGATGCTCATTACCTTTGCCGGCTTGCTTTGTCTGGTTGCCAATTACCTGATCGAGCGCTCTGTGCGCTCGGATTATTTGCAGCAGCGCCTGCTTGAGTTCCGGCAGCAGGATCTTGAGGCCAGTAACTCGAACCTGCAGAAACTGCTGCGCAGTGACGCCTTGACCGGTATTTTCAATCGCCGTCATTTCGACAATCATCTGGCGGATGAGTTCCGGCGTGCTGAGCGCGCGAACTACCCGATGGCTTTGCTGATGATTGATGTCGATTATTTCAAATCCTATAACGATACTTATGGTCATCAGGCTGGCGACGAGGTCCTGGCTGGTGTGGCACAGACGCTGGCCACTTTTGCCCGGCGTCCGGGTGATGTGGCAGCACGTTATGGTGGCGAGGAGTTTGCCCTAATTCTGCCGGGCTCCAGTGAAGAGAACGCCATGGTGATTGCGGAAGAGATAGTGGCAGATATTTATGCGCAGAACCTGCCGCACAAAAGTTCGCGTATCAGCGATCGCCTTACCGTCAGTATTGGTGTGGCGTCCTTGCAACCGGACGGCATGAAGCAAAATGAAGCGGCACTGATTGCCAATGCCGATCAGGCGCTGTATCTCGCCAAAAATACCGGGCGTAATCGGGCACGCAGCTGGTCTTCCATCTAGAATGGAAAACAGCGCTGATGTGAAGTATTCAGTGAGCATGGAAGAGGGGGGCGCCGCACTTTTCCATCCTGTTTCGCTTTTTCACGGAGCGTAGCCGCGCTTCATGACTTCCGCTTTCCCGGCAAACACTTTCCTCCCCTGAGTCCGCCCATAAAAAAACCGACCGGTTTTGGCCGGTCGGTTTTTTGTCTGCGTAGCCCTGCCGGTTTAGCGTCGGCAGGGCAGGCTTGTTGTACGGCTCACGTCTTAACGGTTGCCGAAGTCATCATCACGCGGGCCAGTGGCGCGCGGGGTGTAAGGCTTGCGGTCACCGCTGAAGCTCGGCTTGTCGCCAAAGCTGCGTGCTGCCGGACGGTCGCCAAACGAAGGGCGGGCACCGGCTTCACGCGGCTTGCGGTCACCGAAGGCAGGACGGTCACCGAAGCTGCGTGGCGGACGATCACCAAACGAAGGGCGGTCACCGCCTTCACGTGGCTTGCGGTCGCCAAAGGCAGGACGATCACCGAAGCTGCGGGCCGGGCGATCACTGTTTTCGCGTGGCTGGCGATCCGCATAAGACGGACGATCACCAAAGCTGCGTGCTGCCGCCGGACGGTCGCCATAGGCAGGACGATCACCGAAGCTGCGTGCAGGGCGGTCACCAAATGCCGGACGATCTCCGCCTTCACGCGGTTTGCGATCGGCAAAGGAAGGACGATCACCGAAAGTACGGGCCGGGCGCTCGCCACTTTCAGCGGTGCGCGGGCCGCGCTCGCTGAAGCTGCGCTGCGGACGGTCATCACGAGCCTGGCGATCCTTGCCGGCCCAGCGGGATTTGTCTGCAGGCGGACGACGGGCGCCGCTGCTGTCGGTGCGACGCTGCGGTTCCAGTCCTTCAATGACCAGTACCGGCAGTGTCTGCTGCGTGAAGCTTTCGATCCGACGCAGCACGCCGCGATCACGCGGGCCAACCAGCGAACAGGCGATGCCGGTGCGGCCGGCACGGCCGGTACGACCGATGCGATGCACATAATCTTCCGCATTTTTCGGCAGATCATAATTCACCACATGGCTGATGCCGGGGACGTCGATGCCGCGAGCGGCAACGTCGGTGGCGACCAGAATCTTGGTGCGGCCGCTGCGCAGGCCGGACAGTGTGCGATTGCGTGCGGTCTGCTTCATGTCGCCATGCAGGGCATCTACCGAGAAGCCGTATTCCGCCAGTTCTTCAGCGAGACGGTCGCTGTCGATACGGGTGCCGGCAAACACGATGGCCTGGTTCACATCCACATTGGTGAGCAGGTTGAGCAGCAGCTTCTTCTTGTGCTCCATGTCGTCAGCGTAATAAATGCGCTGTTCGATGGATTCATGCTTGGCGGCTTGCCCGCTGACGGCAATACGCTCCGGGTTTTTCAGCAGGCTGCCGGCGAGCTTGGCCATGCGATCTTCCACCGTGGCGGAGAACAGCAGGGTCTGGCGCTCGGCCGGGCAGGCAGCGGCAATCTGCTCGACGTCGTCGATAAAGCCCATGTCCAGCATGCGGTCGGCTTCGTCGAGAATGAGCATTTCCAGGCGCTCAAACACAATGCGGCCACGGCTCATGTGGTCAAGCAGACGGCCCGGTGTGGCGACCATGATGTCGTAAGGACGCGACAGCAGTTTGTTCTGGGCCGGGAAAGGCATGCCACCGAGCACGCTCACGGTGCGCACATTCTTCAGGTCGGTGCCGTATTTCTCGGCGGCAGCAGTCACCTGCTGGGCGAGTTCACGGGTCGGGGTCAGCACGAGAACGCGCGGGCCGCGGCCAGGCTTGCGGGCTTCCTGGGCGAGCAGGGTCAGGGCCGGCAGCATGAAAGCGGCGGTCTTGCCGGTGCCGGTCTGGGCGGAAACGATCAGGTCCTTGCCGGCCAGTGCAGCCGGAATGGCCTGTGCCTGTACGGCAGTAGGTTCGGTGTAGCCGGCCGCAGCAAGGGCGCGGTGCAGGGATTCATGTAAAGCGAGTTCGGAAAAAGACAAAACGATACTCCAGAGCCCGATAGGCCCAGTGATCAATCAAAATGCAAGCCGGAACGAGGACGCAAAGGTCCCTGATATAGCTGGCGCGAAATCGTCGCTAACCAGAGATCACTGCAAGATAGGGAGTTTGAGAGCAACTCGACTGGCAGTAGGCAGGTCAGGAAACGATGGGAAAGTTCCTGAGAAGCCAGTCGTAGGTTGGGGCTTCAATGGACTTTCAGCAGGGGTGACGACGAATCCGTCTGTCTGTCGTCCTGCGCACGGGACATTCCCGTGCCAAGCAGAGGGCCCCTTACGGCTAGGCCTTGCTACAAGGCAGTAACTGCCTGATTTGACTGGCTGTGCAGGGGTTGCGGAGCAAACCCGGGGGCCTGTCAGCTGGCCTGGACATAGACCCCAAGTCAGCGGCGCGGACACTATCACGGACCTCCGTCCGCTGCCAAGCAAAACCTTTTATTTTCAGGCGGATAGTGTTTGCGGTGCCGTCTTTCAGCCGGCTGTTGGGGCGAGGTGTTTTTCTCCCGTACAGCCCCCGCCAAAGAAAAACGGCCCACATTGCTGTGAGCCGTTTTTAATGTGGTGGGCGGTACAAGGCTTGAACTTGTGACCCCTGCCGTGTGAAGGCAGTGCTCTACCGCTGAGCTAACCGCCCGACGCCGCTTGGCGAGGCGCGAATCTTACTGATTTATCGAGTGGAGGCAAGCCCTCGGGAATTTATTGTCCCCGGGGGCTTGCTCGTGCCGCTTGTGCTGGCAGGAACCAGGCGTGCTTATTTCTTCACCTGGCTGGCGAGAAAACTCATCAGCTCCGTGCGCTGGATGTCTCGCGATTCCGCATCACGGCGACCCTTGTATTCCAGGGTGCCGGCGTCGAGACCTTTTTCGCCCACCACGATGCGGTGCGGAATGCCGATGAGTTCGACATCGGAGAACTTCACGCCGGGGCGCTCGTTGCGGTCATCGAAATACACGTCGTAACCGGCTGCCTGCAGCTCTTCATACAGCTTCGTGCTTTCTTCCTTGATGCGCTCGGACTTGACCCAGTTCATGGGGATCAGGGCGATGTGGAAGGGCGCGATGGCGTCGGGCCAGATGATGCCCTTGTCATCAAAGTTCTGTTCGATGGCGGAAGCGACCACGCGGGTGACGCCGATGCCGTAGCAGCCCATGGTCACGGTCAGCGGCTTGCCGTCTTCACCCAGCACCTTGCAGTTGAGGGCTTCGGAATATTTCTGGCCGAGCTGGAAAATATGGCCGACTTCAATGCCGCGCTTGATGCTGAGTGTGCCTTTGCCATCCGGTGACGGATCCCCGTTCACCACATTGCGGATGTCGGCAACCAGGCTGGCTTCCGGCAGGTCACGGCCGAAATTCACGCCGGTCAGATGGAAGCCTTCCTTGTTGGCGCCGCAGACAAAGTCGCTCATGGCAGCAACTGTCCTGTCGGCAATCACGCGTACATTGGCGCGCACGCCTGCCGGGCCGATAAAGCCGGGTTTGCAGTCAAGGAACTCGATGATTTCGCCTTCGGAAGCGAGGCGGAAATCCTTCAGGCCCTCGATCTTGCCAGCCTTGATTTCGTTCAGCTCGTGATCGCCGCGCAGGAGCATCAGGGTGAAATGCTTTTCTGCAGATGAATCCTTATCCGCGGGTGTTTCGGTGACGATGGCCACTGCCTTGACCGTGCGTGTGACATCGACGTTCAGAAAAGCAGCGACATCGGCACAGGCAGTCTGCGTCGGCGTACTGACTTCGCTCAGCGCTGCTGTAGCGGCTGCGCGCGGAGCCGCAGGTGCCAGTGCTTCGGCCATTTCGGTATTGGCGGCGTAGTCGGAGCTGTCGGAGAACGCGATGTCGTCTTCACCGGAGCTGGCCAGCACGTGGAACTCGTGCGAGCCGGTGCCGCCGATGGAGCCGGTGTCGGCCTGTACGGGGCGGAAATCGAGGCCGAGGCGGGTGAAAATGCGGCAATAGGCCTGGTACATCACGTCGTAGGTTTCCTGCAGCGAAGCCTGGTCAACGTGGAAGGAGTAGGCGTCCTTCATGATGAATTCGCGCGATCGCATGACGCCGAAACGCGGGCGGATTTCGTCACGGAACTTGGTCTGGATCTGGTAGAGGTTCACCGGCAGCTGCTTGTAGCTGTGCAGTTCGTTGCGGGCGAGATCGGTAATCACTTCTTCATGCGTGGGGCCGAGCACAAAGTCGCGGCCGTGACGGTCACGAAAGCGCAGCAGTTCGGGACCGTATTGCAGGTAGCGACCGGATTCCTGCCAGAGCTCGGCCGGCTGCGTGACCGGCATCAGGACTTCCTGGGCATCGGCGCGGTTCATTTCCTCGCGGATGATCTTCTCCACTTTTTTCAGCACGCGGGTGCCCAGCGGCAGCCAGTTGTAGAGACCGGTGGCGACCTTGCGGATCATGCCGGCACGGATCATGAGCTGATGGGAGATGACTTCGGCATCGGCGGGGGTTTCGCGCTGGGTGGCAAGCAGCAGACGGCTGACGCGCATGGGATTTCCTGGTGTGCTGAGAAATGGAGAGGGCGGAATTGTAAGGGAGGCACCGGCGGCTCGCCATGGGCGGGTGCAGGAATATGGCCCGTGCCGGCGATGATCTGCCCGTCATCACGCCAGGTGGCCATGACCGGCCTCGGCACCGGCTGCCGGCTCGGGTACACTCGCGGTTCACGCCCGCCGCAATCGGCGTGCCTGCCTTTTTCTGGCCCAAGGAACTCTCTCGATGACTCTGACGGCTGCCGATATCACGGCCATCATTTCTGCCGGCGTGCCGGCCTCCGCCGACAGCGGTTTCCGCGTGGAAACCGTCAGTCCCGGCATGGTGGTGTGCCGCACGCATTATGATGAACGCCAGCTCCGGCCGGGAGGCACGCTCTCCGGGCCGACCATGATGGCACTGGCGGATGCCGCCATGTATGCCGCTGTGCTGGCCCGCCTCGGCCGACTGGAAATGGCGGTCACCCAGAATCTCAACATCAACTTCCTCAAGCGCCCGCTGCCGGCTGACCTGCTGGCCTGCGCGGAGATTCTGAAAATGGGTAAACGTACCGTTGTGCTGGACGTAAAGATGTATTCCGAAGGCAGTCAGGATGTGGTGGCACATGCCACCGGCACGTATTCCCTGCCGCCTGCCGGCCGGGAATGATGTAAAAAACAACCGCCGTTCCGGCTTTTTCCGGAGCGGCAAAGAAACCTTGAGATACGCAACAATGGCAAATCCAAAACCGCTGGCGCTGAATCAGCTCTACAAGGCCTGCAAGCCGGCTGACTTTCCTTTTCGCAGCACCAAAGACTGCAAGCCTTTCAATGATTTTCTCGGCCAGGAGCGTGCGAAGGAAGCCGTGGATATGGCGGTGGCGCTGCCCCACGACGGCTACAATATTTTTGCCGTGGGCACCGGCGGCCTCGGCAAGCGCACCATGATCAACCGCTTTCTCAAGGGCGTGGCAGAAAAGCGCAAGGCACCCAGCGACTGGTGCTATGTGAATAATTTTGCCGAACCGCGTTATCCCATTGCCCTGGAATTCCCGGCAGGCATGGGGATTGATATCAAGTCCGACATGGCCGTGCTCTGGCGCGACATGTCCTTCAGCGTGATTTCCTCCTTCGAGAGCGAGCAGTATTTCGAACGCATGGAAAGCCTGAAAGGCGAGCTCACCAAGGCGCAGCAGGATGCCATTGCCAACCTGTCCAGTGAGGGCGAGAAAAAAGGCGTGAAACTGGTGTTGCGTACGCCGGGTGGCTACGGTTTTTCGCCCATGAATGACGCGGGTGAAGTCATGAGTGTGGATGCCTTCAATGCCCTGCCCAAAAAAGAGCAGGAGCGTTTGAAGGCCGTGATGGCAGATATGGAAAACCGCCTGCGCAAGGTGGCGCGCGGCCTCAATCTGGCGGAAGAGCAGAACCGCAACAAGGTGCGTCAGCTCAACGACGAACTGACCTCGCGTGCGATCACGCCGCACCTGGAAAAAATCCGCAGCAAGTACAGCAAGCAGGATGCTTTCCTGAAATACCTGGTCGCCTTTGAAAAAGACGTGATCGATAACGTTGACGTGATCCTGAATACCCCCGAAGCGCAACAGGATGTGGTGGCGACCGCCAGTACCGACAACGCCATTCCTTCGCGCTACCAGGTCAATGTCATTGTCAGCAATGATCCGAAAGACGGTGCGCCGGTGGTTTTCGAGGATTTGCCCACGCATTACAACCTGATGGGGCATGTCGAGCAGGTGACTTATATGGGCACCGTCGCCACCGACTTCACCCTGATCCGGGCCGGTGCCCTGCATCGCGCCAATGGCGGTTTTCTCCTGCTCGAAGCCGAGCAGGTGCTGGAGCAGCCCTACGCCTGGCAGGGCCTGAAGCGCGCGCTGCGTTCCAATTCGCTGAAGCTTTCTTCGCTGGAGCAGATGCTGACCCTGACCGGCACCATTTCGCTGGAGCCGGACGGCATTCCTTTCAATGTGAAGGTGGTGCTGCTGGGCGACCGCGAAACATTTTATCTCTTGCAGCAGTTTGATCCGGAGCTGGGCCAGTTTTTCAAGATGCGTGCCGATTTTGAAAACAGCATGCCGCGCACCAAGGAAAACGAAAACAAGTACGCGCACTTCCTCGCCGATTTTGTGCAAAAGGAAGACCTGCTGCCGCTGGACAAGACCGCGATGATGCGTCTGGTTGAAGGCGCCGCGCGCGATGCCGAGGATCAGGAAAAGCTGTCCCTGCATGCCTCAAGCGTGGGTGACTTGTTGCGTGAAGCCAATTACTGGGCGCAGCAGGGCAATGCCAAAATCATCAAAAGCAGCCATATACAGCTGGCACGAACCGGACAGGAACGTCGCCACGAGCGCCTGCGCAAACTTTATATGGAGGAAATCTCCAAGGGTACGCAGCTGTTCGCGATTGAAGGCGAGGTGGTTGGTCAGGTGAATGGCCTTACGGTGGTGCAGTATGCCGACGCCGAGTTCGGCATGCCCTCGCGCATTTCTGTTACGGCCCATTATGGTCATGGCGAGATTACCGACATCGAACGCGAGATTGATCTGGGGGGCGCCATCCACTCCAAGGGCGTGCTGATCCTCTCCAGTTATCTCAAGACACTTTTTGGTGCCGAGCGTGCGCTGCGTTTTGCCGCCAATATTGCCTTCGAACAATCCTATGGCGGTGTGGACGGGGATTCCGCCTCACTGGGCGAGCTGTGCGGCCTGCTCTCGGCGATTGCCAGGCTGCCGGTGCGGCAGAATATTGCCATCACCGGTTCCATGAACCAGTTCGGTGAGGTGCAGCCCATCGGCGGCGTGAACGAGAAAATCGAGGGCTATTATTCAGCCTGCCAGCTCAAGGGATTTGAGGGGCCGCAGTCGGTTGTCATTCCGGTACAGAACGTGCGCCACCTGATGTTGCGTGACGAAGTGCTGGAAGCGGTGAAAGCCAAAAAATTCGTGATTTACGCTGTTTCCCGCGTGGAAGAAGCGATTGAGCTCCTGATGGGCATGCCTGCCGGCAAGGCGGACAAGCATGGTGTTTTTCCGGAGGACTCCGTGTTTGGCAAAGTTGCCGCCCGGCTTGCTGTCTGGCACAGCGCGGAAAAGCGCGATGAAAAGGATGACGAAGACGAGGAGGATGAAAAGCTGAAGGCAAAACTGCAGGCGGTGGATGTGGTCAAGCAGGCACGACGTCGCGCACGCTGAGCCTTCCTGCGCATGAAAAAGGCGGCCCGCGGGCCGCCTTTTTCATGCGCTTTATTCTGCGGCCTGCCTTGCGATCCTGAAAACGGGATCCGGAAAATCCGGCCGGCGGTTTCCTAGAAACCGAAAGACCTGCCGGCCCCCAGCAGCGTTGCCACACCCAGCGCAGCAAAGATAAATGCCGCCACGGCGTGCACCAGACGAACCGGCATGCGATCGGCAATCTGGTGGCCGAGCAGCACGGCGGGCACATTCGCGATCATCATGCCGAGGGTGGTGCCGGCGACGACGGCAAACAATGCCTGGTATTGCGCGGCCAGAGCGATGGTGGCGATCTGTGTCTTGTCGCCCATTTCCGCCATAAAGAATGCGATGACGGTGGTGGTGAAGACGCCGTAGTGGCCCAGCTTCGCATCGTCTTCATCAAGCTTGTCGGGAATCAGTGTCCATATCGCCATGGCGATGAAGGACACCCCCAGTATCCAGCGCAAGGTTTCCGGGCTGAGCAGGGTGGTGACATAGGTGCCGATGGCGCCGGCAAAGCCGTGATTGACCAGCGTGGCAACGAAAATGCCGAGGATGATGGGAACCGGCTTGCGGAATTTGGCGGCGAGAATGAACGCCAGCAGCTGGGTTTTGTCGCCGATTTCAGCGAGGGCGACAATGCCGGTTGAAACGAGAAAGGCTTCCACATGATGCTCCCGGCCGGATGGGGTCCAATGACCATGAGGCCCCTCCGGCCAGGCGGGGCTTCATGGTCAAAGGTCTTGCCAGGTCGATTCGCTACTGTCGTTACCATGGCCCTGCTGTTGAGGCAGGCACCAAGTATGTTGATAACGACCTCTTCTGTGCGCTTCATTCATGAAGGCACGAGAGCGGCTACTCCCCAATGACGGCGGCAATGCTAATCGCTGGCCTGTTTCAAGTCCACGCCGGCAACCGCTTTTGCGCAGGCCTTCGTGGCCTTACTGAAAGGCTGGCGGGGGCGTGTTCATCAGGTTGTCGATGTCGAGAATCAGCCCCAGCAGGCGCAGAGTGTCGGACTCCTTGAGCTTGGTGAACTCGTGCTCGGCCAGCGGGTGAATGGTGCAATTGCCGGGCAGGTTCTTGCGCGCGTCGATGACGGCCCGCGTGCGCGGGATAAAAACCCACTGCAGCCACTCGTGCAGCTGCAGCGTGTCATACATGAACGGCACTACCGAGCTCAGGGCGCGGGCATCCGGCGCGGTGCCTGCCCACAGGCGCTGGTGGCGCAATTCATCTTCCAGCATCTGCAAAAGCCCAAGCATGCGCGCGTGCTGTTGTGGCTGATCCATGGCCTACATCCCGGTCTTGTCCAGATGGGCAATAAAACCCGCTCGGTCGGTTTCACCGACCAGATGAGCGCTGCTCAGCTCTTCGCCTTTCCTGTCAAAGAAAACCAGGGCAGGCGGACCGAACAGCGAGAAACGCTTGAGCAGGGCACGGTCATCGGCGTCATTGGCCGTGATGTCGGCCTGCACGAGACGGATTTTCTGCAGGCGAGGCACGACGTGCGCATCACGGAAGACATTGCGCTCCATCACCTTGCAGCTCACGCACCAGTCGGCATAGAAATCCAGCATCAGCGGCATGCCCTGCGACTTGGCGAGGGCAATTTCCCGGTCAAGATCGGCGCCGGTTTTGATGTGGATGAATGCCGTGGCTTTGGCGGCTTGTGTCCCGCCGCCCAGTCCGGCCAGCGGCCGCAGCGGATCATCGCCACCGCTGGCGGCGCCGCCAACCAGCGCGGCGGCGTAAACCAGAACACAGAAGGCCAGCCCGCGCAGCAGCAGGCCGAGACCGTTGCGCTCTGCATAAAGACGCCAGAGCCAGAAGCCCGTGGCCGCCGTGCAGATGCCATAAAGGCCGAGAGCCACGGGGGCCGGCACCAGCCGCGTCAGCAGTTCAGTGGCCACAAAAACCAGCAGGAAACCGAAAAAGGTTTTGACCTCGTTCATCCAGGCACCGGCTTTCGGCAGCAGGCGGCCTTCGGTAGCGCCGAGCAGCAGCAGCGGTACGCCCATGCCGATGGCCATCCAGAACAGCGAGAGCGCGCCGAATACGGCATCGCCCGTCACACTGATATGCAGCAGCACGCCAAACAGCGGCGCGGAAATGCAGGGCGATACCACCAGTGCTGAAAACATGCCGACCAGAAAGCTGCCGGCCAGTGCGCCGCCTTTCTGGCGCCGGCTGAGGCCGTCAAAGTGGTTGTGCAGGGCGCTGGGCAGACGCAGTTCAAACAGTCCGAACAGGCTGAGGGCGAGCGTGAAGAACAGCAGGGAAAAAATACCGAGCACCAGCGGATGCTGGAAGAGGGTGGGCAGACTGACCTGCTGGCCGAACATGCCGACGGCAAATCCTGTCAGTGCATAAACCGCCGCCACGCCCAGCACATAGCTGAGGGCGAGCAGGAAACCTCGCAGCGCGGAGCCGGTGTGCTGGCGTGCAATGAGGCCGGCGAGAATCGGCAGCATGGGCAGCACACAGGGCGTGAAGGCAAGGCCGAGGCCGAGCGCAAACATCAGGAAAAGCTGGGCGAGACGGCTTTTTGTGGCAAGTGATGCCAGGGCCGTTGTCGTGAGCGTGGTGCTTTGTGCTGCCACCGTTGTTGCCGTGACGCGGTCAGTGGCGGCATCAGCCGCCACGGGTGCGACATCGCCAAAGCTCATGACCTCGTGTTGCGGCGGATAGCAGAGGCCGGCGTCGGCACAGCCCTGCCAGACCACGTTGACCTGGCCTCTGCCTTTCAGGGGCAGGGTGACACTGACGTTTTCGTGATACACCCGGACACGGCCGAAACTGGCATCTTCCTTCCATTCGCCTTCGGCCGAAAACACCGGTTCGCCCACGGTGAGGCCCGTGCCTTCGGCGGTGAAATGAAAGCGATCGCGATACAGGTAGTAGCCGGGCGTGACGTGAAACTCAAGACGCAGGCCGGTGGCTTCTTCGCTGGGCGTGACGCGGAAGGCTTCTTCGGCCCTGATGAAGGTGTTGCTGTTGCTGCTCGGGCCAAAGCGTTTCAGTTCGGCCTGTGCGGGCAGGGCCAGCCCGAACAGCAGCAACATCAGGAAAAGACGGGATAGCGTGATCACGGTGAGGTGAGCCTCGGAAAGCGGAGTGTGGGCATTGTCCCGGTTGGCCACTGTCACCACAAGTCGCCGGGCTCTTCATCGCGGCCTGGCCGGATCACTAGCCGCCGGTCATGTTCATGAAGCGCACGATCTGCGGTGTGTCATGCAGCGAATGCATTCCTCCATGACGACAAAGGTCATGCGGATATCTCCGGAGCCGTTTCCACGATTTTCCGGACATGCACGGGCACATGCTTGTGAAAAGGCGTGCGCGAGAGGGCATCACAATGCGTGGCCGAGGTCAGGCGGTTCAATTCCGGGCCAATGGGCGCGCTGTTCCCGTAGCGCATGCCGTAGCCATGCGGCAGCGTCACCATGCCGCGGCGCACGCCATCGTCGATTTCGATAACGACATTGATGCTGTCGCGCGCCGACGTACATGTGGCGCGCGCGCCCTCCACCAGTTCAAGCTCGCGGGCATCGTCAGGGTGCATGCGCATGGCGCCATGCGGGTCGACCTTGCGCCAGGCCGGGTCGCGGTAAATCTGGTTGGCGTTGTAACTGCGTCTCTCTCCGGCCATGAGGATGAAGGGGAAGCCGGCGCCCGGCATGATTTCGGATTGCAGTGCACGTAATTCCTCAAACATTTCCGGAATGGCCAGATGCACGCGCTTGTCCCGGTTTTTAATCAGCGACCAGGTGTCGCTGAATTCATGGCGGCTGAGCACGGTGCCGGAGCGTCTTTCCATGATGGCGCGGAACAGTGCGCTACCCAGCGTCAGGCGATTGCCCTGATGGCCGGCGCGGCGCACGGCACGGTAATGCATGCCGGCATAAACCATGGCCAGTGGCAGCAGCGGCGCTGCCGCAGCGGCGCCCTCCGGCAGTGCCTTGCCCAGCGTGCGATAGACAATGGAGGCGGCAAATTTTTGCCATTTTGTATGGCGCGCCAGGGTGGCTCCCAGTGCTCCCATGTACAGCAGGTGTGCTGAAGCCTTCGGCTCCAGTCGGGCAATGCGCTCCAGTCGCGGAAAAGCCGCCGGAATGTCACCGGTTTTTTCCAGCAGCCGCGTATAGATTTCCGGTTCAGGCAGGCATTCGCCGGTGGGCGGAAACAGGGCGTGACGCAGATGGAAGGTGTTTTCCGGGAATTCCAGATTGAACCCGGTGGCTTCCCATTTCTCGAACTGTGAGGCGGCCGGCAGGATGTAGTGGGCGAGGCGGGCGGTTTCCGTCATGGCGACATCAACCACGACCAGCAGCTCCAGTTTTTTGAAGGCACGCTCATAGGCCCCGCTGTCGGCATAGGTCAGCAGGGGATTGGCGCTGTCGACAAAAATGGCGCGCACGCGGTCTTCGCCTTTGTGTTCGATTTCATCCGGCAGGATATTCGGCGGATAGATTCCGGCGATGGGGTGCATCCTGTGATGCGCCGTCAGCTTGAGTGTTTTTCCTTTTCTGGTTTTGCGCTCGTCGGTGTTGCCGAGAATGGGCAGTAGGAAGGTATGCAGGTTGTTGCCGCCTTTCCTGCCGAAATTTCCGGTGACGAGGTACAGCATTTTTTCCAGATAACCGTTCAGTGTGGTGTGCAGCGTTTGCTGGATGCCGAGGTCAATGCGCACACAGGCGCTGCGGGCCGTGGCAAAGCCGCGCGCCACGCGTTCGACATCGGCCAGCGCTATGTCGGAACGTTGCGCGTAATCCGCCACCGGGATCGCCAGCAGTTCTTTTTCAAGGGCAGCAAAACCGGTGCAGTGTTGCGCCAGAAAATCCCTGTCATGCAAGCCTTCTCGCACGATGATGGCGAGCATGGCCGCCATCAGGTAAGCATCGGTGCCGGGCTTTACCTGCAAATGGATGTCGGCCTGTCTGGCGGTTTCGGAGCGGCGCGGATCAATCACCACCATGGTGCGATCCGGATTTTTTTTCAGTTCGCGCAGGGTGTCCCGCGCATTGGGAATGCCGTGTGCCTGAAAGGGATTGGTGCCGATAAACAGCACATAGTCGGCATGCTCGACATCTTCCGTGGTGTGGCAGGTCTGGCTGCCGAAGAGGCGGCCATTCACCCAGAAGTCACCGGTTTTTTCCTGGCCTAGTGCGTTATAGGCGTAGCGGCTTTTCATGGCCGCCAGCAATTGCCGGCTGTAGGCGCCGCCGAGGTGATTGCCCTGGCCACCACCGCCGACAAAGGCAAAGGCATCGCCGCCGTGCGCCGTGCGGATCTGCACGAGTTGCCGGGCAATGTCGTCCAGTGCCGTCTCCCAGCTGACGCGTGCAAAACTGCCATCGGCCTGTCGCTTCAGCGGGTAGTGCAGACGGTCATCATGACTCTGGTAGTGCGTGAGACGCGCCGCTTTCTGGCAGATATAACCCCTGGTCAAAGGATGATCTTCATCGCCACGGATGCGGGTGAATTTTCCGTTCTCGATTTCAACGGTAAGGCCGCAGTTGCGCGAGCAGAGAATGCAGGCGGTTTTTTCAGTGGTCATGATGCGTCCCTCTGGATGAGCCGGTGTCCGGTGCCTGCTTTTCAGTCGATGTCTTGAGCAGGCGCCCGGTCTGCCCCCGCAGGATGTCATTGGCTAATGGCATGGATTTATAAGTTCCAAAATGGAACTTGTCAAGGCGAGGCGGAAGCAAAGGGACTGCATTACCGGCCGGGCGACGGCTTGCGGGCAGGTTCAAGCACAATGGCAGAGGCCGAGTTTCTTTTTGGAATCCAGTCGGGCTAAGCTTGGGCATGCCTTGTGAGTGAGCCAGAGCCATGAAATGGGATGACGTTGGGAGCCTGAACTGTTCGGTGGCGCGATCACTTGCCGTGATCGGCGACCGCTGGACCATGCTGGTGCTGCGCAATGCCTTTATGGCGGTCCGCCGCTTTGATGATTTTCAGGCGCATCTGGGCGTGACCCGCCATGTGCTGGCGGATCGTCTGAGTCGGCTGGTGGAGTCCGGCGTATTGAAGAAGGTGGCTTACCAGGACAAGCCGGCCCGGTACGAGTACCGCCTGACCGAGATGGGCCGTGATCTCTACCCCGTGTTGCTGGCGCTGACGGCCTGGGGGGACAAATGGATGGACGAGGGCCGGGGCGCTCCGCTGGAGTATGTGCACAAGAGCTGCGGCCATAAGTTCACGCCAACCATGGTTTGCTCGGAATGCCGGGAAGCCTTGAAGCCGCATGATGTGCTGCCGGTGGCGGGGCCGGGTCTGGCTCCCGCACAAGCCGGCTAATGACGCCGCGCTCCGCTTGACGGAGTCCCGGCGCTGCGGCCGGACTCACCTTTCCTTGCGGCTGTAATTCTGTGGCCCCCCGGTCACTCTTAACGTTAACAAATGCCTCCCGGATGCATACACTTGGCCACCCTGTGCACCCGCCCGGACACAGCCTGCCTGTCGTGCAGATCCATCCGGGTTCCCACAGTGCACCGTGGTGGTTTGCTGCCTCAATGTACCGAGGTCTTGTTCGCAGGCCATCTTGAACCATCCCCACAATGGAGATCACTCATGATTTACTCGGGATCAGCCATCAGCGTCTCGCAGCTCAGCGATGGCATCGCTGAACTCAAGTTCGATCTCGCCAACGAATCCGTCAACAAGTTTGATCGCGCCACGCTCCTCGAGCTGGCTGCGGCAACGGACGCGATCAGGGCGGACAAGAATGTGAAGGGCGTGATTGTCACGTCCGGCAAAGGCGTGTTTATCGTCGGCGCCGACATCACGGAATTCGGTGCCCTTTTTTCCGGTGGCGAAGCCCAGATCGCCCAGTGGGTGGTCGATGCCAACAAGGTGTTTGCGGCCTTTGAAGATCTGGATGTTCCCAAGGTGGCGGCCATTAACGGTTTCGCACTCGGTGGCGGTTTTGAAATGACGCTCGCCTGCGAATACCGCGTGATGTCGACAGCGGCAAAAATCGGTTTGCCCGAAACCAAGCTCGGCATCATGCCGGGTTTCGGCGGCACTGTGCGTCTGCCGCGTGTGATCGGTATTGATAATGCCGCCGAGTGGATTGCGGCCGGCGCCGAAAAGCGTCCGGAAGTGGCACTGAAAGACGGTGCGGTAGATGCGGTGGTAACGCCGGAAAAACTGCATGAAGCCGCGGTTGACCTGGTGAAGCAGTGCATCAACGGCAAGCTCGACTGGAAAGCCAAGCGCGAAGAAAAGCTGGCGCCGGTCAAGCTCAACAGCATGGAACAGATGATGGCGTTCAATACCGCGATCGCCATGATCGCCGGCCAGGCCGGCCCGAATTATCCGGCCCCCAAGCTCGCCATCCAGAACATGCAGGCACAGGCCAACTCCAGGCGCGACGACGCCATTGCCATTGAAGCGCAGTTCTTCGCCAAGGCGGCGGTCACCCCGCAAGCCAATGCACTGGTGGGTCTCTTCCTCGCCGACCAGGCCGTGAAGAAAGCCGCCAAGAAGCATGAGAAGGGCAGCACCAAAGACATCAACATGGCGGCGGTTCTCGGTGCCGGCATCATGGGTGGCGGCATCGCCTACCAGACTGCCAGCAAGGGCACGCCCATCATCATGAAGGACATCGCCTCCAAGGCGCTGGACCTCGGCATGGGTGAAGCCACCAAGCTGTTGTCGCGTCAGGTGGAAAAGGGTCGTCTTACTCCGCAGAAAATGGGCGAAACACTCTCGCGCATTCGTCCGACGCTGAACTATGGCGACTTCAAGGAAGTCGACATCATCATCGAAGCCGTGGTGGAAAATCCGAAAGTGAAAGCCGCCGTGCTTTCCGAAGTGGAAGGTCTGGTGAAAGAAGACACCATCATCGCCTCCAATACATCCACCATCTCCATCACCTTCCTCGGCGAAGCGCTGAAGCGTCCGGAAAACTTTGTCGGCATGCATTTCTTCAACCCGGTGCACATGATGCCGCTGGTTGAAGTGATCCGTGGCAAGAAGTCCTCGGAAGCGGCTGTCGCCGCCACCGTGAAGCTGGCCGGCAAGATGGGCAAGACCGCGATTGTGGTGAACGACTGCCCGGGCTTCTTCGTGAACCGCGTGCTGTTTCCCTACTTCGGCGGTTTCGACATGCTGGTGCGTGACGGCGCCGACTTCCAGGCCGTTGACAAGGTCATGGAAAAGTTCGGCTGGCCCATGGGCCCGGCTTACCTGCTCGACGTGGTCGGTATCGACACCGGCGTGCATGCGGCAAAAATCATGGCCGAAGGCTTTCCTGACCGCATGAAGCCCGACTACAAGTCCGGCACCGAAATCATGTTCGAGAATACGCGTTACGGCCAGAAGAACACCAAGGGCTATTACGTTTACGAGCAGGACAAGAAGGGCAAGCTGCAGAAGAAGGTTGATGCAACGGTTTATGACCTGATCAAGCCTGTGGTTGCCGAACGTCGTGAGTTCGATGCCGACGAAATCATCGCACGCTGCATGATTCCGCTGGTCAACGAAGTGGCGCGCTGCCTGGAAGAAAAGATTGTGGCCTCGCCGGCTGAAGCCGACATGGCCCTGATCATGGGTATCGGTTTCCCGCCGTTCCGTGGCGGCGCCTGCCGTTATGTGGATCAGGTTGGCGCCGCGAACTATGTCGCGCTGTGTGAAAAATACGCCGCGCTGGGCAAGGCCTATGAAGCGCCGAAGCTGCTCCGTGACATGGCAGCTGCCAACCAGAAATTCTTCGGCTAAGGCCCAACGAGATTGGAGTTTAAAAAATGAGTCTCAATCCGCGTGATGTAGTGATTGTGGATGGCGTGCGCAGCGCCATGGGCCGTTCCAAGGCCGGCATGTTCCGTAATGTGCGTGCTGATTCCCTGTCAGCCGAACTCGTGAAGGCGCTGTTCAAGCGCAATCCGAATGCGAACATGGAAGAAGTGGAAGATGTGATCTGGGGTTGCGTCAACCAGACCATGGAGCAGGGCATGAACGTCAGCCGCAATATTGCGATGCTGGCTGAACTGCCGCGTACCGTGCCCGGCCAGACCGTGAACCGTTTGTGCGGCTCTTCCATGCAGGCCATTCACACGGCGGCTGCCCAGATCATGACGGGTCAGGGTGATGTGTTTGTGATCGGCGGTGTGGAGCATATGGGCCACGTCGGCATGATGCACGGCATCGACCTGAATCCGGCAGCTTCCAAGTACTACGCCAAGGCATCGAACATGATGGGCCTGACGGCGGAAATGCTCGGCATGATGAACGGCATTTCGCGCCAGATGCAGGACGAGTTTGCCCTGCGTTCGCACAAGAAAGCATGGGAAGCCACACTGGCCGGCCGTTTCAGGAATGAAATCGTCGGTGTCGAAGGCCATGACGGCAACGGTTTCAAGGTGCTCTGCGAAATTGACGAAGTGATTCGTCAGGATGCCTCGCTGGAACAGCTTGCGGCACTGAAGCCAGCCTTCAATCCGAAGGGCGGCACGGTGACGGCGGGTACGTCTTCTGCCTTGTCCGATGGTGCCTCTGCCATGCTGCTGATGAGCGCTGAACGTGCGCAGGCACTCGGCCTTAAGCCGCGTGCAAAAATCCGTTCCATGGCCGTGGCCGGTTGTGAAGCCGCCATCATGGGCTGGGGCCCGGTGCCGGCAACGGAAAAGGCACTCAAGCGTGCCGGCCTGTCCATCAATGACATCCAGACCATCGAGCTGAACGAAGCCTTTGCCGCGCAGGGCCTGTCGGTATTGAAGGGTCTGAACATTTCTCCGGAAAAGGCAGACGCCATCGTCAACCTGAACGGCGGTGCGATTGCCCTTGGCCATCCGCTCGGCTGCTCCGGTGCCCGCATCACCACCACACTGCTGAACGTGATGGAGTGGCAGGACACTGAAATCGGTCTGGCCACGATGTGTATCGGTCTGGGTCAGGGGATTGCCACCATCATCGAGCGCCTGCGTTAAAAGCTGCTCGCGCGCTTGAAGCGCGTGAGTGTCGACTCGAAAATTCATAAATCTGCCGTGCTTCCTATCCGGAGTACGGCAGAAAATAAAAAACCGCGGCCACAAGCCGCGGTTTTTTTATCTGATCTATCCGCTGTTTTCGTGCAAAATCTGCGTGAAATGCCTTTTTTGGCAGCGCGAGCGACTCTGGTTGCGTCATGGGTATGTTGTCGCGGCGAAAGCCGCTCCCGCAAAGATATGTTGGTTACGTATGATTTTTTCATGCCGGGAAGGAGGGGCAATGTTGTCAAGAATAATTGGCGCAGCTGTTATGGCGTTGCTTATGCCGACAGCTGAAGCCTGGGCTCGCGATTTTCCGGTCGAGCTGGTTAAAACAAAATATGACCTTTTTCTGCATGGGCAGCCCCGGCGGGTTTTCGTGCAAACGACGGTCGGCCTCAGCGCAGGGCTGGTTGAGGATCTCTTTGACAAGGACGGCCTGCTCATCAGCCACATGGTCGGTGGTTCGGAAGAATCCGAGCCGTTCACGGCAGAATTCAAAAAAGGGCGTCTGGTGGATATCCGCTACTCGCCTTCGCCTCGTGGCAATGCCCCTGCCACGACACCCCTGAAATACGATAGTCAGGGACGCGCAACGGCTTTGCGGGAAAAAAGTTTCAATGGTGCTGATGTTTTGGTGCGTACGGTGCGATATGAGCCAGCTCGGCAACTTCATGATATTTACAAGAACCGCAGCCTGTTGCTGAGCGTTGCCTTCAATTTTTCCGCTCACGGCAATCTGTCTGAAGTGCAGTGTCTGGCGGGCGACTGTGCGAATTTTGTTGATTTGAAATTCGGAGGGGACGGTATTTTGTCTTCCCGGTCTGCGGCTGTCGAAACCGCTTACCGTTACAAGGACGGTCTCTTGTCCGAGAAAACAACGGTATACAAAAGCAGAAAGCAGGCAGAAACCGTTTATTACGGTGACTACAAGATTGACGATTGTGGCAACTGGACGCAGCAGGCTGTTTTTGACCAGCCGCCATCGAACGCGTACCGGCAACGCACGGGCCTGGTCATGCGCCAGCTTGATTACCACAGCGCTTGCGAGCCAGTACGCCAGCCGGTATCCAGTTTGACCTGCCCATCGGTATTGAGCTACCGCATAGGCAGTGTTGATCCTCGCTTTGGTTTGTCGGCGGCGCAGTTTCGTGCGGCTGTCGATGAGGCGGCTGCGCTTTGGAACAAAAAGGCCGGCAGGAAATTGTTGCTGTATCGCGACGATGGAGTGTTGCCGATCAATCTGGTTTATGACGAAAGGCAGGTCGCTGCTCACCAGATGCGCGGTGTTTCGGAAAACTTTGCGGCGGTGAAGGAGGATTATGCCGATATGCACAAGCAATATGAGGCGGCTCTTGCAGTGCTTGATGAAAAAAATGGCCGGCTCAAGGAGGATGGCAGGCAGTATGAGAAGGAGGTCGGGGACATCAAGCGTGCCGCGCAGGAGCTGGATAATGATGCCCGGCGCTACAAGGACAAGGTCGCGGCCATCAACCTTGCGGGAGGAGCGCCCCGCGAAGAGGCAGCCGCCATTGAGACGTGGAAACGGGAGCTTTTGTCCCGACAGGAAGCGCTTCAGTCCAGGCAGAAAATCCTGCAGCGTGAGTATGAACGGCTTCAGGCGGGCGGCAATGAGCTGAATGCATTGGCCAGCCAGGCCAATGCGCTTGCCGATAAACTGAATGGTTCCAGCGCCAGGATGGATTCCCTGAAAAAGGAGTTCAACAGGAATCGCTATGCCGGAGCGGAGTTTGAGGCGGGCGTGTACAAGGTTGTCGGTGAAAAGCGCTGGATTGATATTTACAGCCTTGGTGAAAACGCTCTTGAGCCTGATCAGGATCTGAAGCTGAAACTTGCCCATGAGTTCGGACATGCGCTTGGTTTTGCTCATGTGCAGGCGCCAGATGCCGTCATGTATTACAAGACAGGTCTTAATGCGTTCAAGCTGTCATCCGCAGATGTCGCGCTGCTCGCCAAACAATGTCCCCTGCAGTGATCGGCTGCCAGCGCATGAGGTCTTTGTTTAAAAGCGGCTGTGTACCCCCTTTTCTTCGGCGCGCTCATGATATTTTCAAGTATTGAGTCAATAATGCCTGTTTCCGGCTTGCCGGCTGGAAACGGAAAATAAAAAACCGCGGTCACAAGCTGCGGTTTTTTTATGCCGGTCTTTTTTGAGGTTTTTTTCAGGAGTGCTTTTGATCTTGAATGCTTCCTTGTTTCATCACGGCTAAAGCCGCTCTCACGCAACAACCTTATAAAAAAAGGGGGCATGCCCCCTTTTTATCCGGGTTGAAAAATCAGGGCTTCCAGTTGAAGCCGAGTGCGGCAGACCAGGTGCTGGTTTCCGAGGTGCCGTTGGCCTGGCTGCCGGTGGTGGCCACATCGCCATCGTTGACAGCAGTTTTGAAGGGCAGGGTGCGTTGCAGGCCGGCATCAACGGCGAGTGCGGATGAGAAGGCGTAGGTCATGCCCACGGAAACCGCCTTGAAGTCCTTCAGGGGGAACGAAAGATTGTGCTGGCCCGAAGGCACCGGGCTTTTATCCAGTGCGAAACCGGCACGCATGGCGAGCACATCACTGGCCTGGTATTCACCACCAACGGCAAAGCGCCAGTTGTTGTTCCAGTTCTGCGGCTGACTCACGGTAAAGCCGGAGGCGGTGGTGATATCCAGCGTCTGAAAACGGCTCCAGCGTGTCCAGGTCACATCGCCTTGCAGGCTGAGCATCGGGCTGAGCTGGTGAAACAGGCTCGCAGAGGCTGATTCCGGTGTGTTCAGGTTAAAGCTGGCGCTCTCGCTGTGGGTGTAGAGAAAGGACGGGCTGGTCGCGGCAGCGGTGACGGGCTCCACCGCTGCCGGTATCTGCACACTGGCGGTGCCTTCCAGCTTGTGTTTGATGGCGCTGCGATAAGCAAAACCGGCACGGGTGTTTTCAGTCAGGCTGTAGAGCAGACCCAGCGTATAACCGAAAGCCACATCATCGCCCTCGAATTTCACCCGGCCATCATTGTCGCCGCTACCGGCGACACCGCAGAGGTAGGCACCACCGCCACTTTGCGCATAGTCGACTTGCGAACACACACTGGACGCATCAATTGCATTGCTCAGCGAGCCCTCCAAGCGTTGCACGATGAGCCCGCCGCCGACACTGAAGTTCGTGCTGACGGCCTGGCCGGCGCTCACGGTCAGGCGCATGCCGGTGACCTCTGATTTCACGGTCTGGTAGCGGATCGGCGAAGTCGATCCATAGTCGGTGCTGCTGGCAAACGGCGCATTCAGTGCAATGCCAAGCACCGTACCCTCGGCGAGGGGCGTGGAAAAATACAGGTGGGGCACTACATCGCTGCTGGAGGTATCGGCCGTGCGGCCGCCAGAGACCGGCGCGACACCCGTGCCGCTGCCGCTGCTGTTGCCCGGATCGGCCGTGACGGCATCGCCGGTAAAATCCACCCGGGTGCTGAGCACGCTGAATCCGCCCGTGAGTTCGGTTTTTTTCAGGCGAACGAGGCCGGCCGGGTTGTAATGGGCGGTGCTGGCATCACGGGCTTCAGCTGCTCCTCCGGAAAAGGCATCGCCCAGGCGGTGCGCGGAAAGCTCGTCGATCTGGTAGCCCTGCGCCATGGCGGTTGTGGCCATGCCGCTGGTAACGGCGAGTACGAGTGCGGAAAGCGTTATTTTTCCGGTGCTTGTCTGTGTATTCATGACACCCTCTTTTTTTGTTTTTTTGCAGGATAGTGTGTGAAAAACCTCAGAAAAACGTCTTGAAGTTGTAGAGAATGCCGGCGCTGAGTTCGACGTAGGCGCGCTGGTCCAGCATGGGGCTGCGGCTGATGTTGCTACTGAAGCGTTTCCAGACACCGTCGACAAAAATGACAAGATCCCTGGAGAGTGGTTGTGCCAGGGTCAGGCCGGCATCAAGCCGGCTGGAGGCGCCGGGGTGGTATTGCGCGATACCGCTGCGCTGCGATTCACTCCGGCTGATGCCAAAGTAATAATCGCCAAAACCCTTCTGGAAATACGTCCAGTTAATGCGCGGCACGATTTGCGTATAGGTTTTTTCCAGCGCGAAGACATGCTCGGCATGCACGCTTTCCAGCGTGGACTGGTGGCGGTTGGCAACATCTCCCATCAGGGCGATACGAAAAACATCCTGCGGCGTTATTTTCCAGCCGGCTTCAATGCCCCCGTTCAAACTGTCCTTGCGATCATCCAGCAGGCGCAGGGCGGCGCTGTCAGCGGCGCTGGCATTGAAGGAGAGCTGATCACTCAGCACTATGGCGTTGAACGTCAGTTTGTCCTGCGTGAAAAGGCGAAGGCCCAGCGTGTCGCCACGGATCAGCAGGCGCTCGCCCTCGTAATCACCGGTGGGCAGCAGGGATTTTTCCGTGTCGGCCTGATAGGGGCCTTCGCGCTGATAGAAAGAGGGGCCGAGGTACAGGGCGGGGGCATCAGCAGCAAAGGCCGCCGTGCCGATAGCGGAGGCCAGCAGTGCAGGCAGGGTGAGATGAAGCAGGGTTTCCTTCATGCGGACCTCTGGTGGTTGTTTTCTGCGGGCGCGTTTTTGCATGCGCTGCATGACGCTTTTTGCGGGCACGGCACCATGCCGCCATGGATTATCCAATCATGAAAGTACCGGCTCTGCCCCCTCCCTCTGAATGTGAGGGGGGCTTGCCGGCGCTTGCGTATTTTTTATTCAGTGCAGCGCCATGTAATGCATGACGAGGGTGTCGACGATTTCAATCATTTCTTCGAGCAAGGCATCGGCTTCTTCTCGGCTGCTGGTCAGTGCCGCCAGAATGACCACGTCACAGCTTTCGCTCAGTATCCAGCCCACGCGTCCGGCCCGGACGGATGACAGGGTGGTGCGCTGCACGAGTACGGCAGCAATGACATCGGCAATGCGCCTGGTTGATGCCTGCATGACTTCCTGCAGGGCGGGCTCCGCGCGTAATGCGGCCAGCAACTGCACATAACCGGGGGCTTCGTGATACGCCTGATAAAGCGCCATGAGCAAAGGGCGCGAGCCCAGCTCTTCGGCGGTCATCAGGGCGGTCAGGCGCTCTGTCAGGTCATCGTCCACTGCTGCCATGGTGCGCTCGGCGAGTGCGGCGAATATTCCGAGGCGGTTTTCAAAGTAGTGATAGACCGTAGGTGCCGGCAGACCGGCCGCTTCCGCAATGGCCAGCATGGAGATGGCCTCTACGCCGTGCCGTGAGAGCAGGCCTGCCGCGGCATCGAGAATCGTGTTGATCTTGTCCAGCGAGCGTTGCTGCACGGGCTTGGCGCGCTGGCGCTGGCGTGGCGGTTCGCCACCACCGGCAGGAATCCTGGTAAGGCGGGACATGCCCCCACTCCTTGTAGATTGCTAAATTGATAGTTATTCAGCTTTATGCTTGACTGGCGGCCTGTCGTCAAGAAGTGCTGCAGCAAAACAAAAAACATTCATTCTTTGACTGGGGAAGTCCTCATGAATTTACCGTCATCCGGGCAGCCGGACTCACTTGAGCGCCGCAAGCTTCTGGCCACACTGGGTGCACTCGGCCTGATGGGTGGCGCCGGCATGACGGGGATGCTGGCGCCACGCCTGGCGCGTGCCACCGAGTGGCAGAACTGGTCCGGCGGCCAGCACGCCTCGCCGGCAAAAATTATTTATCCCGCGAACGAGACAGAGCTGGCTGCCGCCGTACGCGATGCCAGTGGTTCTATTCGGGCTGTTGGTGGCGGCCATTCTTTCAGTCCCGTGGTGCCCACAACCGGCACACTGATTTCACTTGAAGCCATGAATGGCCTGGCCGGGCATGACGCGGCCGCACTCACCGCCACCTTCTGGGCCGGCACACGCATTGCCATGACCGGCCCGCTGCTGAAAGCCGTGGGGCAGGGCCTGCTTAATGAGGCTGATATCAATACCCAGTCACTGGGTGGCGCGGTCAGCACCTCCACCCATGGCACCGGCCGGCAGCTGCAAAGCTTTTCCGGCACGGTAAAAGGCCTGCAGCTGGTGCTGGCTGACGGTTCACTGGTGCCGTGCTCCGCTGATCATGATGCCGATCTTTTTCAGGCCGCGCGCGTGGCGGTGGGCAGCATCGGCATCATGAGCCGCATTACCGTGCAGAATCGTGAGGCGTACCGCTTGCGCGAGAATGTGACGATCATGCCGATCACGGAAGCCATGTCGACGATTGATCGTGACAAGGACAAGCATCGCCACATCGAGCTCTGGGCCTTTCCTTTTGGCGGAAAAGCCATTCTCAAACGTCAGGACATCACGACGGATGCCATCACGGTCCCGGAAAAACCGTTTATTGATGAGAACGCTATTCTTGGTTTCGCCGCCAATACCACCCGGAAAATGCCGTGGACGAATTCCCTGTTCCAGCATCTGCTGGGGGCGTTTGTGTCAGATTCCGAACGCGTGGGAAATTCCTTCGAGATATTTCCATCCCTGCGCACGGTTCAGTTCAACGAGATGGAATATTCCGTTCCCGCTGAGCACGGTCTGGCCTGCCTGCAGGAAGTCATGGATGTGCTGAAGAAAAATGACGTGAATGTCTTTTTTCCCATCGAATTCCGTTATGTCGCTGCCGATGATTGCTGGCTGAGCCCGTTTTACCAGCGCGCTACGGCGGCCATTTCCGTGCATCAGTATTACAAGCAGGATTATCGCGAGGTGTTTGATCTGGTGGAGCCGGTTTTCTGGAAATACCAGGGCCGTCCGCACTGGGGCAAGCTGCACCGCCTGGAAGCCAGACAGTTGCGGGCCCTGTATCCGCGCTTTGAGGATTTCCTGCGGGTGCGCCAGCGCGTGGATGCCAATGGACGTTTTCTCAACCCCCATGCACGTAAACTGTTTCTGGGCTAGTTTTTTCAGGCAGCGCAGCGGCTTTCCCCGGCGAAGCTTATTGATACCGGCTTGCAATCAATTTCGCCGTGCGGGCCTGCTTTTAGTGCAGGGATGAACGTCGATAAAGAGCACAGGTGTGCCAGGCAGCTGCGCACGGAACGGAGGCGAAAACATGTTCATTGCCAGCCTTGCCGCCATATCGATTTGTCCCGGAGTTGCGCCCAGGCAATGCGACGCTTTTGTCCTGAATAGACCGCTTCAATCTCCACCCATTCAACTTTTTCATCAGGCAGCTCCGGGAGGATGACGTCGCTGACGAGGAAGTGCTTCTGTTTGTCGACAACCCGTACAGCGGTCCATTTCGAGAGCAGCAGTTTTTTTGGATTTACAGCGTTCATGTCGTCTGCCTTTTTGTGGCGAAGTGTTTTTTGTACCAGAGGAAAATAAATCCCTTCTCCTGTGGTCTGCGTTGATCTTGCACTGCTTAAGGGGGTGTTTTCAGGTGTACAGACGCCGGTTTGTTTTCATGGCGGCCCGAGAATGAATCCCTGTTGGCCGGCTTGGGGAGGCACGCAGTCATTGTCTGACAAGGTGCGGGGTTCCGGATGAGTTGCAGGGCAATGCCGGTCGTGCTGCTTTGCATTTCAGGGCTTTACCCTTAGCATGCATTTTGTGACCTTTTGGTCACGACACAGTCGTTCGTTACGGACAGGGTTTCCCGGGCGCCGTAAACAACCTCTGCAATAACAACCAGAAAACGGGGAAGGGCATGCAGGCTGCCGGCAATAACAACACGGATCTGAAAATCCCGACGGAGTTTCATTACTGGCAAAACATGGGCACTCCGCGCGTGAAGCGGGCGCGCATGGTGTTCCGCCGCATGTTCGGTTTCGAGCCGGACCTCTCCGAGGATCTCGTCAGGCAGTACGCCGCCTCTTATTACGATGCTGATCCGCTTGCCGAGGCCTTTGTCGACGAAGCCTATCTGCAGGGTGATCCGGTCAAGGGACGCGCCATGCTGGATCTGGCGCTGGAGCAGGGGCTGTCCGCAGTGCCGGATGCGCCCGAATCGCTGCGTAATTTGTTTGCCGGGCGCGAAGTGGCACCGGCGTGGCTTGATCTTGATCTGGCGCGTGAAGGCGCCCGGGTTTTTCGCCGTTATGGCCCCGAGCTGTTCAATTTCTTTGGTGCCATCACGCTCGAGGGCTACACCAATAACTCGGTGGTGAAGCCGTTGATCCTGACCGGCGCTTACGCGGGCGACAGCACCAAGTCGCGTTTTCTGGAGACCTCCGCTTTCTGGATCGACATGTCCGAGCCAGGCGGCATCGAGCAGGGCAGTGAGGGCTGGAAGACCTCGATGCGGGTGCGCGTCATGCACGTGTTTGTGCGCCGCCGTTTGCTTTCGCATCCGGAATGGCGGCTGGATGACTGGGGCGTGCCGATCAGCCAGGCGGATGCGCTGGTGACGCTGATGGCGGGTTGCATTGCGCCGGGTTATTTCCTGCGCATCGCCGGCTTTCGCACATCCGAGCATGACATTCTCGCGATGATGCATTTCTGGCGCTATGTCGGTTTTCTCATGGGCGTGGAGCCGCGCTGGTATCCGGAAACCGTGAAAGACGGCCTGAAGTTTTCCTTCATGGCCTTTGTCAGTGGTGCCGGCCAGGCCGGCGCCGATGGCGTCATGCTGTGCCGCTCTTTCAGCCAGGCGTTCAGGCCGGTCAGGAAAGAGAATGCCTCCTGGCTGGAAAAGTTCCGTGATCAGATCGATCACCGTGTGCATCAGGGTTTTGTTGATTTCTTTGTATCGAAGACCACGCGCAAGGCCGCCGGTATTCCTTCGGCGGGATTGTGGCGGCTTTATCCGCTGGCGAGTGCGCCGGTAGTGTTTACGGCCGAAACCCTGAGAAAGCAGTTTCCCGGACTGGAAAACGTGGCGGACAAGGTGAGCCGGTATCGCCGGCGCAAATGGCTGGACCGGCATATGGCCAAGCGCAAGGCGGAATACACGGCGGGCACGAGTTTCGCGCGCTGACACACCCTGCGCCCTGGTTGAAAAAAAGTCCGGCACTGCGGATGCAGCGCCGGACTTTTTTTATTGCCGACCATTGCCGGTTCAGGGATTGAGCCGGCTCAGGATGCGGTTTTGCATGAAGGTATTGATGGCGGCACTGCGCGGGCCTGCAACATCATCGCTGTCACAGGTGATCAGCACGATCAGTCCCTTGTCCCTGAAAACATGCATCTGCTGGCCGCCGAGGCCGCGCGCACTGATGGAGTCGAGCCCGTCCATGCCGGGCCCGGTCTTGCGCCACCACTGCATGCCGTAACGGATATCGCCGGCAACGCTGGCCGCGGGTTCGCCGCCTGCATCAAAGGCGGCGAGCTGTCCTGCGCCCTGGGGCGCTATGGACAGATCAATCCAGTCTTTTGAAATCAGTTGCGTATCTTCCCATTTTCCATCGTAAAGCATGAGCATGCCGAGCTTGGCAAGATCACGGCTGCGAATTAAAAGCAGGCCGCCACCGAAGGTGTAATTGCCTCCCAGCGTGGTCCAGTTGGCGGGATTAAACGTAATGCCGAGGGGTGAAAAAAGATTTGTCGCGGCATAGGTGGCCAGGGGCTGGCCGGTTATGCCGGTAAAAAAAGCCGAGACCAGATAGCTGTCATAGGTGTCGTAGTTCCACACGGTGCCGGGTGCGTAGGCAAGCGGGCGGTTGATGATGAAACACAGCAGGAGGTCGCCGTCGGCAGGACAGCTGCCGTGGTCAAGACCATAAAGCATGGCCAGCAAGGGATCCTTCGCCGGGTTTTGCAGCAGCCATGATGTTTCATTCCAGGCCAGTCCCGAACGCATCTGCAAGGCATCACGCAGGCTTATTTTCCGGCGCAAATCGCCGTCTGGCAGGGTGGCGATGACGCTGGCCGGGAAGATTTTTTCAGCGCTGACATCAAGCACGTCAGGCGTGGCCAAGGCATCCGGCGAGTTGAGGTCTCCCAGCGTCCGGGCACGCCCCAGCGTCATGGAGGTGACGCTTTTGGTGATGGACCAGACATGATGAAGGGTGTCGACGGTATTGCCGGTCTCGGAGGGGGTGTCGTGATAGCTTTCGTGCACGATCCAGCCATCCTTGATGACGAGGAGACTGGTGTAATAAGGCAGTGCCGTGGCGGCATCGGTGGCCAGCGTGTCAAACGCGCCGGCACTGAAGCCATGGCTTTCCGGAGCGGCCGTTTGCCAGTCGCCGGTAGGCCAGTAATCCGGTGCGCTGGCGGCGGTGGCGGGGCTGTTGGCTACCTTGCTGGCGATGCTGCTAATCGAGTCGTAGTTGCAGCCACTCAGCGCAAGGCCCGCGCCTAACAGCAGGGCGAAGACGGGGGAATTTTTTGTCGGCATGGAGTGCCCTTTTTTATTTTTTTGGCTATCGGTAATGCGATGAATCTTGCGCATAAAGCCGGTGACGGGCAAGCGGTCACCGGCACTTGTGTGATGAGTGTCGTGCAGGGTGCACCGCGCTGCCGTTGTGAGCCGGCCTGCATGACGATACGCGGATCAATGCCGGAAAATGACGCCGAGGCCCATGCCGCCCCTGCCGCTACCGGGAAATCCCGCAGCGCGGCGGTCTTCGATATGGCGGCTTGCACCCGGCTTGTCGGTGCGAATGGCCTTGTCCTTGCTGTGCCTGCTCCCCTCTTACAGGTTCTCGTAGCGGTTCATGTCCAGGATCGCCGTTTCTACGGGCTCGTGTTCATGAATATACGTGGTGTAGTCATGAAACAGCATCCAGAAATCCGGATGCGTTCGCCGCACACCCCAGCGCCGCACAATATTGTCAAAATCCTCACGACGATTCACTGCCTGCATGGCGACAGAAAAATCAGTGACTTCGGCTGCCGGGATGTTGAAGGCGAAATTCGGGTAGCTGGTGAGCACGCCCGGATAAATGGTGAGGGTGTCTTTTTCCGGCTGGTAACGCAGCGATTCGGCGGCCATGTACGCGACATTGCTGTGTGCACGATTGCGCAGCATGGTGTAGATCTCGCGCGCACCGGTGGGTGTGTAGACGCGCACGATGCTGGCTTCCGGCAGGAAATCAATCGACGGCATGCCACTGGCAGGGCGTGCGGCCATGCGACTGAAGGCCTGGTCGGCAGTACGGGCCCAGGCGGGGGCATTGTCACGGTAGCAATGCTCATTGGTGCGATCATGGTTGCAGCGATTAATCGGATCGGGTCTGGCGTTGATCTTGTTGAACTGGCTCAGAAGCATGCCGGCAAATTCGGTTTTCGGATCATTGGTCTGGTAACGGATGGCGCTGGGTTGACGGGTGTCCAGCTTCGGGTAATACAGCCATGTTTTCAGTTTTCCGCTGTCCTGGTACCAGTCGTCATTGAGTGCCTTGCGTGAGCCCGGCGGCATCAGGTGCAGAAAGCCGGATTCGGCACTGTGCCGTATCAGGTCAAAGTACATGCGCGTTTGTCCCTGATGCGAGACGGTGTCGAAGACATTGAAATTCACGACCAGGCTGTAATACATGCGCTCCAGAAGCGGGTAGTCGAGCAGCCACATGGTTTGCGGAATTTCTCCCCACAGGCCTTTGCGTACGGAGGCGCTGTCGAACTGCCGGTAAATGGACAGGATGGCGTTGTCGTTGTAGCCGTCGCCATTCCAGATGTCGGCAAAGGCCGCACCTTTCGGCTGTGCCCGTGCGTAATCCTGATCGCGCAGGGCGCTGTATTTATTGCGCATCTTTGTGTAGCGCAGCGTTTCCGTAAAGAAATCGCCGATGCCGACGTTCTGGCCGGGCACGCCGAGCAGGGGGGTGGCTGCAGCGCGGTGTTTCGCATTGGTGATGTAGAGATCGCTGTCGGGTGACTGGAAGAAGGTCCAGAAATTGTCGCGTATGACATCGGTGGCGACATTGCCGCGGCAAACCGGCCCGCGAATGAACGTGCGGATAAAGTATTCGGCGTTATCCAGCATGAACTGGTAACGGGCTCGGGGGGGAATGGCGGCAAAGCTGACAAAGGGATTGGCGCGGGCATTCTCGTCGTAGAGCGCTGTCGTGCCGGTATTCCACTTGCTGCCGAAGAACAGTGCCTTGATTCGGCTGATTTTTTCCGGGCTGAGCGGATAGGTGATATGCGTCTTGTGCACGATGGCGCCCTGCACGGGGCGCAGACGGTAATACACCTGAGCCGTGCCGGGCGGGTCATTGGGGCGTGCAGTGGCAATCAGGTCAATCGCGGTGCCGCTGGCCGTGCGTGAACGCACCACTTCAAAGAAGTGGCTGTCCCTGATGTTTTCGAAATAAAGATGGGCAAGAAAAAGATGTTCATACAGCCAGCGTGACACCAGCTGTTCGCGCTGGCCGGGCTGGTTGAGAAAGCTTTCCCAGTCGGCAACCTGTTTTTCTTCGTCGCTGCTGGCCTTGACGGGCTCGCTGTCAACGGCGGCTCCCTGAGCCAGCCAGGTTTTCAGTGTCTGGTATTCGGCTGTGCTGAGACCGGTGACGCCGAGTGGCATGCCACGCAGCGGGAAGTTGCGTGCAAACAGGGAAATTTCATCTTCATCAAGGGCGCACTGCTTGTCGAGGTCGGTGCCGATGGGAATGCTGTCCGGTAATTTGCTGTTGGCTTCAAGGGGCTGGGCGTGGCCAATGTCTATCATGCGTGCCAGCAGCGACGCGCCGGCATCGGTACTGGCATTGCGGGTGTCACGGTTTTTTCCGAGCACGCTGCTGAAGCCCCTGGCACGCCATTCCGGTGTGCTTTGTGCGTCAATGAAAAGTCGTGTCGGTGCCTGCGTCCTGGTACGGGTGCTGTCATAGACCTTGATCTTGCTGGCACCGCGGAGCAGGCCGTCACCACTGCCCAGATTGAGCTGGCAGGGCGCATCGTTGCAGGCATGGCAGGCCACGCATTTCTGCTCGAAGATGGGCTGGATGCTCTGGCTGTAGGAGATCAGTGCATCGGCCTGCAGCAGGCTGCTGAAGCTGGCGCATAAGAAAAAAAGACAGGTGGAAAGCAGGAGGCGGGAGAGCGGATGGCGGTGTTCATGCACGGAGCGATGGAGAGGGCGTGGCATGGCGCAGGGAGTCCTTCTGCAGGCGGTGGTTGGTCCCGAGTCTAACAGCACCTGCTTTGCCGCTGTCTGCCACGGAGCCATAAAAAAGCCCGGTTATCCCGCCCCTGACCAGCAGCGTGATAACCGGGCTTTTTCAGCCATCCCGCGATCTATATTTCGACCTGCGTGCCCAGTTCCACCACGCGGTTGGTGGGGATCTGGAAAAAGTCGGTAGCGGCGGCGGCATTGCGTGACATGCCGACAAAGAGTTTTTCGCGCCAGAGCGCCATGCCCGGAACCTCGCTGGCGATGATGCGCTCGCGCGAGAGGAAGAAGCTGGTGTCCATCATGTCAAAGACCAGTCCTTGCGAGGCGCAGTCGGCCAGCAGCAGCGGCACGTCCGGCTGTTCCTTGAAGCCGTAGTAACCGGTGATCAGGTAAAAATTATGCGAGACCTGTGAGACCACAATGCGCTCGGCTTCATCGACAAAGGGGATGTCGCGCGTGAAGAGTGTCAGCAGCACATTGCGTTCATGCAGGATCTTGTTGTGCTTCATGTTGTGCAGCATGGCATGCGGCACATACTGGTGGCTGCCGGTCATGAAGACGGCGGTGCCGGGTACGGTCGTGATCGAGCCGCCACCAATCGAGTTGATAAACAGGTTCAGTGGCATGGTTTCGTTTTTGAGGCGATCAAACAACAGGATGCGGCCACGCTTCCAGGTCGACATGACGGTGAACACGATGAGGCCGATCATCAGCGGGAACCAGCCGCCCTGCAGGATTTTCAGCGAGGTGGCACCGAAGAAGGCAAAGTCCACGATCAGGAAGGGCACGGCAACGGCGGCAGCGGCGGCGGGGTGCCATTGCCACAGCTTGCGCGCCACGATCACGGCCAGAACCGTGTCGCAGATCATGGTCAGCGTAACAGCGATGCCATAGGCCGAGGCCAGATTGCTGGAAGACTTGAAGCTGAGCACGAGCAGGATGATGCAGGCCAGCAGCGCCCAGTTGATGGCCGGAATGTAGATCTGGCCGATTTCCTTGGTGGAGGTGTGCTGGATGTCAAAGCGCGGCAGATAGCCGAGCTGCACCGCCTGACGGGCAATCGAGAAGACGCCCGAGATCACGGCCTGGGAAGCCACCACCGCGGCCACGGTCGCCAGTATCACCAGCGGAAAAAGCGCCCAGTCCGGCGCCAGCCGGTAGAAAGGGTTTTCAATGGCGGATGGATCGGTGAGCAGCAGGGCACCCTGGCCACAGTAGTTGAGCAACAGGGCCGGGAAGACCATGTAGAACCAGGCCAGGCGTATCGGCCTGCGGCCAAAATGTCCCATGTCGGCATAAAGTGCTTCGCCACCGGTAATGGTCAGCACCACGGCACCCAGGGTAATGAAGGCAATGAAACGGTGTTCGGCAACAAACTCGATGGCCCAGAGCGGATTGACGGCCTGCAACACCTGCGGATAGCGGCCGATATTCATCACGCCGAGGCCTGCCAGCACGACAAACCAGAGCACCATGATGGGGCCGAAGAGCTTGCCCATGGAGCCGGTGCCACGGCGCTGCATCATGAACAGGAAGGTCAGCACCGCGATGGTGATGGGCAGCACATAAGGATTCAGCATGGGCGTGGCGATCTTCAGGCCTTCCACGGCCGAGAGCACGGAGATGGCCGGGGTAATGATGCCGTCGCCAAAAAACAGGGCAGCGCCAAACAGGCCGATCATGACCAGCACGGCACGCCGGTGCGGATGCCGGTGCTCGCTGCGCAGGGTCAGGGCCAGCAGGGCCATGATGCCGCCTTCGCCGTTGTTGTCGGCACGCATGATGAAGGCAATGTATTTGAGGGAAACAATGATCGTGATCGACCAGAAGATCAGCGAGAGAATGCCCAGCACATTATCCGGCGTCAGGGGAATGCCGTGGCTGGCGTGAAAGCATTCCTTGAGGGCGTAAAGCGGGCTGGTACCGATATCACCAAAGACGACGCCCAGTGCCCCGAAGGTCAGCGCCAGCGTTGATGATTTATGACCGTGATCGGTCGCTTGCATAGCCGGGCATCCCCTGTGAGTCCCGATCCCGGCAAAACAGCTCCCCGTCTTTCTTCGGGAGAAAGGCCGCATGATGAAATGCAGGGAGGAAATCCGGGTGGGTGGTTTCAGCGTAAGACGTTGAGCGGCGCATCTTACACCGGCCCCGGACGGAGGCAAGACCCTGCCAATGTGCGCGGCACCGGGCAAAAAAGCCCGCCAGCGGCTTTGCCTTTGGGGGGCAGTCATATATCATGCGCGCCTCGCGACGGTAGCCCGTCACGACCACGGTGAGGTGGCCGAGCGGTTGAAGGCGCACGCCTGGAAAGCGTGTGTACGTTAATAGCGTACCGAGGGTTCGAATCCCTCTCTCACCGCCAGATCAAATAAAAAGGCCCTGCATTCGTGCAGGGCCTTTTTATTTGATCCGTTGACGGTGCAGGCAGGGTGCGAGCGGGATGAAAACGCTTGGGTTTCTGTCTGGTCGCATCATATACTGCGCGCCCGCGCTGATGGCGCGGCGCTATGGCAACCCTGTCGGTTCCCCCGCAACGCTAAGCAGCAAACCCCGCCAGATCCGGAAGGAAGCAACGGTAGTTGTGATGCGTGTGCCGGGGTCGGGCTGGCAGGGGGGCCTCCATCTTTTGTCTGTTTTGCTTTGTTTACGGGGCAGGCAGCACTCAAAAAATCCCCGACCCGTCACCCGACGGGCTTGCCGAAAGGTGCAGCCAGCGCGTTGCGGCACCATGTCTTGCTCCGGGCTGGACATTTCTCAGTCGTCTGCATGGTTTGTCTGTCATGGTTGCCGGTACCAGTATGCCGGGGCCATCTGTCTTCTGCTGGCATGTGGGTGCCCTGCCAGCCAGGCATACCTGCGACAATCAGCCACGGATAAATGACTTGAGGCCGGTTAATGAACCTTCCTATCATTTGCCCCCCGTGTCGGAGCGATGCCCATGGCGATCATGGTTGATACCGGTAAGCAGCCATCAGGCAAATCACCTCCGCGAGCCGGTATGGCGATGGAGGTGCGTGTTGCTGTCGCTGTTGTACTGGCTCACCTGGGATTGATGGCCTTTATGCTTGTGTCATCGGCGCCGGTGCTGACGCCGGCATCGGCGACCCTGATGGTGAGCCTGCTGGCTTCGCCGCAGGAGGCACCAGTCGTTTCATCGCCGTCCCATGAGCGTGCGAGAAAACCGGCGACTGCCGTTGTGGCTGTTCCTGCGCAAGCGGCTCCGGCCTTGCCGGTGGCCGCATCCGTGCCAGCCCTGTCGGCAGAGCCCTTGCCAGCGGCGCCATCATCATCTGCCGCAATTGCCGCTGCTGCTACTGCTGATGTTATGCCACTGCCGGCTGCCGCTGCAGCGCTTGTGGTGCCCCCGAATGTTCTTGCCGCCTATGCCAGCAATCCGAAGCCGGTTTATCCGCCGGTCTCGCGCCGCCTGAATGAATCGGGTGTCAGTCGTCTGCATGTGCTGGTGGCGGCGGATGGGCATGTACAGAAAATTGAGATTGCGCGCTCCAGCGGCTTCACCCGGCTGGATCAGGCAGCCATCGCTGCCGTACGTGACTGGACGTTTGCGCCGGCGCGTCAGGGTGAAAATGCGGTAGCCGCCTGGGTGCTGGTGCCCGTCAACTGGAATCTGGGAACGTAACGTGAACGAAGCCACCGGCATTGCACATTTTCTCGGGCAGACCGATGTCATCGGCAAAAGCCTTTTTGTCCTTCTGGTCGTGATGTCGGTGCTGTCCTGGTTCTACATCATTACCAAGACCATCGAGCAGATGTGCATCAGGAAGCGCAGCCAGGTGTTCATGGATTTTTTCTGGAATGCGCCTTCGCTGGACGCGGTGCAGCATGAAATAAAAACACAGGGTGCGGATAATCCTTTTTCCCGTCTGGCACTGCATGCACTGACGGCACGCGCCCATCACGCCCGTGTGGATGCGGCCCGTCTGGAAGAGGCCGGCAGCGCGGCTGATTTGCTGACGCGCACCATGCGTCGCGTGATTGATGAAGAAACCACCCGTCTCGAAAACGGCTTGACGGTGCTGGCATCCATTGGCGCGACAGCGCCGTTTGTGGGCTTGTTCGGGACAGTGTGGGGCGTGTATCACGCGCTGGTCGCGATAGGGGCCAGTGGCATGGCGTCGCTGGAGCAGATCGCCGGTCCCGTGGGTGAAGCACTGATCATGACCGGTCTCGGGCTCGCGGTCGCGATTCCGGCCGTGCTGGGCTACAACGCGATGGTGCGCAGCAATCGCGTGCTGCTCGGCCGTCTCGACAGCTTTGCGCACGATCTTTTTGCCTTTCTCACCACCGGCCAGCAAGCCGGTTCGCTGAATGGCAAGGGCAGCAACATCTCGCTCCTGCACAAGACTGAAACCGGCACGGGACATTAATCATGGCTTTCGGCGGCTTCAGGCAGCAGGGCAACAGTGCGCCAATGGCAGAAATCAATATGGTGCCGCTGATTGATGTCATGCTGGTATTGCTGGTGATTTTCATGGTGACGGCACCGTTGATGACGCATGCGGTGAAAGTGGATTTGCCGGTGGCGGCATCGGCCGCCGTGAAGCCGGCAGAGAAAATTGATCTGGCACTGGATAGCCAGGGCCGGTTTTTCTGGAATGCACAGCTGCTCAGCCGTGAGCAGGTTTTCATCCGCCTGCAGGAGCAGGGGATGCGGGCGCCGGATACGGAACTGCATCTGCACGTCGACAAAAACACCCGTTATGAAGTGGTGGCTGATGTCATGTCACAGGCGGCGAAGTCCGGCCTTGGAAAAATAGGTTTTGTGACGCAGCCAGGTGCTTCCTTGTAGGGATCACTCATCAACCTTCCTGTTTCTCCCGCCTGTATGGCAGGGCAAGCCGTTAATTGTCTCCATGCACGCCTGTGGTGTGGCCTGCCCGGACGCCAGTGCCGGCACCAATCACAAAAAATCACGGTAGCCCTCTTCAGGGAAGACGGATGGATCGTCTTTCGGTCGCTGAAAAAATACCGGTAATCCCCTTTTTTCCGGCACGGCCTTGTTATGACAACTATTGTTGGGGGAGCGGGAAGGGCGCAAGCCTTTCACAAGGATAAAGAATAGCGGCCAGGGAAAGTCATGCTAGCAAATGCCTACCGGGGACATGAGGCCAGTCGAAGTTACTGGCTGTGGTTTTTCCTGGCATTGCTGCTGGCCGCATTCGTCTTGTACGCACAGTGGCATTCGGCCCGTGTGCAGCTTGACCGGCAATTACAGGCTACGGCGCACGACGTCAGCCGCGACATTGTTTACAAGACCAGTGGTGGATCCATTATTGCGGCAGCCCGCCTGATGGGGCAGGTAGCACCGGGCCCCAGAGAGTTGGTGACAGGAGAAGCTGCCGGGCCGTCCCTGCGTGACAACAGCATCCGCGTCCTGCATGAGTTCGGCGCGACCAGTGTGGTTATTGCTGATGCCAGTGGCCAGGTCAGATTCATTGCAGATTCCGGACAGCACGCCACGCCGGCGCTGAAAAGCCTGGCGGATCGCTGGTACTGGAAAACGGCCATGGCCGGTCAGCCGAATGTTTATGCCGGTGCTACCGGTATCAATTCCTCTCGCCGCACCCTCTATTTTTCAGCCCCCATTCACGTTGTTGATGCACTGACCGGAAAATCCTCCATCAAGGGGGTTTACGTGATCACGATGGGGCCGGATTTCATGGATCGCATGCTGGGGGCTACGCCGGCAAAGGTCATGTTGTTGTCACCCGATGGCATGGTGTATGCCGCCAGCAATCCGGACTGGGTGATGAAGCGGGCTCGTCCCCTGGCGCCTGCGCACCGTGCCGCCCAGCTGCATGAGCGGCAGTTCAGTGACCTGCCTGATCCGCAACACGCGCTGCCCGTGCCGGATTTTTCCGTGAACGGAAACGATGCCCGCATTGCGGGGGAATCCCATGCGCTTGTTTCGCTGCCACTGCGCTGGGGCAGCATGCCTGAGCCATGGACGGTGGTGGTCATGCAGGAAACAACGGATCTGGTGCCCCTGTGGAAGCAGTTGCTGGCAGTGGCGGGCACGATGCTCGTGGTATTGCTGCTGGGGCGTAATCTCTGGCTCAGGCGGCGGGCGCGTCTGGTTCGGGGTGAGGCCGAGCGAACTCTCCGCGAGGTATTTGATACCGCCCCGGAGGGCATTCTGGTCTTGCGCACGGATGGCAGCGTTGCTTTTTCCAACAGGGCGGCTGCAGCCATGTTTGGTCTGGATGCTGCCGAAATCGGAAGAAGGGATCTGAATCTCTTGTTGCCGGGCATTGATGATGTCATCAGAAACGATGCGGGCCATGAGAAAAGCATTCATGAGATGCAGTGTTGCAGAAGTGACGGACTGGTTGTTTCCATTGAAATTCTTTTAAAGCGATTCAGTCAGCAGGGAGCGTTGTACAACCTGTTGATGTTGCGGGACATCAGTCAACGCAAGGCCCATCAGGAGGATATTGAAAGGATGCATGAGCAAGTGCGGATTGCTCATGAAAATCTCAGGGAGATGAGTTATTCGCTGCCATTGGTCATGTTCCAGTTCCAGATGTGGTCTGGCGGAAGTACCTACAATTTTGTCAGTAACAAGGCGCTTGAAATCATGGGCGTTTCTGCCGATGACATCATCAAGGATGGCAATGCCCGCTGGCGCAATGTGCCTGACGCAGAAAGGGCGGCCTGCAAGGAAAAAATAGATCGCGCCGTTGCCCTGAGTACGGCTGTGGATTTTGAGCACTCGGTCGTTATTGACGGCAAGATACGCTGGATACACTCCTACTCCCTTCCTACTGAGAAAAAGGACGTAATCTGGGTCTGGAATGGTTTCTGGGTGGATGTGACAGATGAAAAGCAGCGCAGCCTGGAATTGATCCTTGAGAGGGAACGCGCGGAAGAAGCGGTGCGGGCAAAATCAGTTTTCCTGGCCAATATGAGCCATGAAATACGTACCCCCATGAATGCCATTATCGGTTTGTCTTATCTGGCGCTTAAAACGGATCTTGATGCCAGGCAAAAAGATTATGTGCAGAAAATCCATGATAGTGGCGATGCCTTGCTCGGCATCATCAATGACATTCTTGATTTTTCCAAGATTGAAGCCGGCAAGATGAGTCTGGAGGAGGCTGATTTTGATTTTGACCAGGTGCTCAGGAATGTGGCGCTGGTCACCAGTGACCGGGCGCATGAAAAAGATCTGGAGTACCTGTTTTCGGTTCCGCCAGAGGTACCCCGGAATCTGCGCGGGGATGCTTTGCGCATAGGGCAGGTGCTGATCAATCTTCTCAATAACGCCATCAAGTTTACCGCCAGCGGGAAAGTGACCCTCGCGGTGCAGGCGGTTTCCCGCGGGGAAGGCCAGGTCAGGCTGGTTTTCTCGGTCAGTGATTCCGGTATCGGCATGTCGCCTGAGCAAATGAACACACTGTTTCAGCCCTTCACCCAGGCCGACGACTCCACGACACGCCGCTTCGGCGGCACGGGGCTCGGGCTCAGCATTTGCCACCATCTGGTGGAAATGATGGGGGGGCGTATCTGGGCTGACAGCCAGGAGGGCGAGGGCAGCCAGTTCTTTTTTGAGTGCACGTTTCCGCTGGCAAAAGAACCCGTGGGGAAAAAGCGGTCACTGGATGATGTTGTTCCAGGCATGCGGGTGCTGATTGTGGATGACCGGCAGGCAGAGCGTGAAATGCTGGTGGAGATGCTGGCCGGGCTTCGCGTCCTGCCGGAAGTGGCCTCCTCTGCGGTCGAGGCATTGCGCCTGCTGGAGCGCGAAGGGCCCGCCTTCGATTTGTTGCTCGTCGACTGGCAAATGCCTGAAATGGATGGTCTCGAGCTGATCAGGCAAATACGCCACAGTCCGCACCGGGATATTCACATCCTGATGATGACGGCGTTCAACAACAGCGATATCCGCCAGCAGGCTGAAGCCCTGGCTGTGCGGGGGTTTCTGGTCAAGCCGGTCACCATGTCGGATATCGTGGATGCGCTGGCTTCACTTTACGCCGGCAGCTCCGTTGCCTTGTCGGCACGTCATGAGGTTTTGCCCCGCTTCCACAATGGCCGCATCCTGCTGGCCGAGGATAACCTGATCAACCAGCAGATTGCCCGCGAGCTGCTGGAGGCCACCGGTCTTCAGGTGGATGTGGTGGGCAACGGACGGGAACTCATTGAGCAGCTTGCCGCACATGCCGACGATCACTACGACATGGTGATTACCGATCTGCAAATGCCGGTGATGGATGGCCATGAGGCAACGCGCCTGATTCGTGAACAGGAACGCTACCGGCATCTGCCCATCATTGCCCTGACAGCCCATGCCATGTTTGAAGAGAGGGCGCGGTGTCTGGCTGAGGGCATGAACAGTCATATCGGCAAGCCGATTGATCCTGTGGCGTTGTATCGCCTGTTGTCACAGTGGCTGCGCAAGAAGCAGGATCATTCCACGCTTGTGGCGAAGACCATGCACGATGCACCGCTGACCTTGCAGCTTGAAGGTTTTGATCTGCCACTGGTGCTCTCGCGGCTTAACGGGAATCACGAGCTCCTGTTCAGGCTGCTGCGGGATTTTTGCAGGGACCAGGCTGAAGTCCCGGCGGCTATCGGCCGTGCCCTGCGTAATAACGATAGCGCCGGCGCACTCATGCTGGCGCACAGCCTCAAGGGCGTCACGGCCAATCTGGGGGCCATTGAGCTGCCGGCACTGATCCGGAAGCTCGAAGAAGCCATTGCCGGCCATACGCCGGATACCGGGTCATTGCTGCAGCAGCTTGAGCAACTGATGGACATGACCGTGCAGGATCTTGTCCGGCAGCGCCCCCTGTTGTGCCGACAGGTGGAGGCAGCCTCTACCCTGACGGACGAGCAATGGCGCGATGTACTGGCTAGATTGTCTGTGCATGTGCGCGACAGTGATCCCGAGGCGATTGAGCTGTTTGAGGACAATATCCTGCGTCTGGAGGATGACTTCGGTGTGGAAGTGACCCTGGCACTGAGGCGCTGTTTTGATGTTTTTGATTTTGATGCGGCTCAACGCATCCTCATGGAACAGGCAGCGCTTGCTGCCCTGGTTAAAAAGGAGAGCAGAATTGCCTGATCCACAGTTGCCCTTGATCCTGGCGGTAGACGACACACCCGCGAATCTGACGCTGCTCACCGGCTTTCTCAAAAGCAGGTACCGTTTGCGCCTTGCTACCAGTGCAGGCAAGGCGCTGGAGCTGGCCGCCACTTTTCCGCTGCCGGATCTGATCCTGCTGGATATCATGATGCCGGAAATGAATGGCTATGAGGTGTTGACTGAACTCAAGTCAAACCCGTTGACGGCGGATATTCCGGTCATGTTCCTGACGGCAAAAAGCGAGGTCGATGACGAGTACCGCGGCCTGACCATGGGCGCTGTCGACTACATCACCAAGCCCATTTTCCCCCTCATCCTGATGGCCCGTGTAGAGGCTCAACTGACCCTGCAAAAGGCGCGCAAGCTCTTGCAGGACCAGAACGCCTGTCTGGAGGAGATGGTTGTTGAGCGCACTCATGAAATCGAACTGGCGCGCGATGCCATCATTTACTCCATGGCCTGCCTGGCAGAGACCCGTGACAACGAAACCGGCAACCATATCCGTCGCACGCAGGCCTATGTGCGCCTTCTGGCGCAGGCATTGCTGTACCACAAGCGCTTCCGTGACGAGCTTGACGATGAAAAGATAGAGCTTCTGTACAAGTCGGCGCCTTTGCATGATATCGGCAAGATTGGAGTGCCTGACCATGTCCTGCTCAAGCCGGGAAAACTGGATGCTGCGGAGTGGGAGATCATGAAGCGGCACACCGTTTACGGAAGGGATGCGATTATCGGGGTTGAGGCCTATATGGGAGGCAGCAATGCTTTTTTACGCTATGCGCGTGAGATTGCTTACTCGCATCAGGAGAAATGGGATGGCTCCGGCTATCCCGAAGGTCTCAAGGGTGAGGAGATTCCCCTGTCGGCACGCCTGATGGCCGTGGCGGATGTTTATGATGCCCTGATTTCCGAGCGCGTTTACAAGCGGGCGTTCAGTCATGAGGAGGCGCTGGCCCTGATGAAGGAAGGACGCGGCGCACATTTTGATCCGGATATCCTGGATGCCTTTCTGGTGCTTGAGACGGAGTTCAGGGACGTTGCCGAGCAATTCCGTGATTGTGTCAGGAGTGAAGTGTTCGCCTGACGTCGTGCACCTGCAGTGCTGTCATCCATAAAAAATCCCCGCTTGCGGGGATTTTTTATGGATGACAGGGCGTGTTTCAGGGCCGCAGATCAGTCACGGCGGCATGTCCTGTTCGTAGTGTGGTCTCGCTGAGGCCATCGGCAAAACCGGTGCTGCGAATGAAATTCGCCATGTCTTTCAGGTACACGACCTGATCCATGTGAATCAGGTGATTGCCCGGAAACCAGTGCAGGCGCGGATGATCCCAGTGATCCCATAACAGGCGCGCCTGTTTGGGTGGCACCACACGATCACCGGCACCGCCGATAATCATCAGCCGCTCCCGCGGCAGTTTCGGCTTCCAGCTCAAGGGGCTTTGCACGGCCATGACGTGGCGCGCTTCGGGAATGGAAATGCCGGCCATGCGCAGCCCGAGCTTGATCAGCAGGGAGACCGGCGCCCACTGCAGGATGACATCGGTCATGCTGGCCACCGGCACAATGGGAATGGAAAACTGCAGGCGCTCTTCAGTAGCGGCCAGCAGCGCCGCGGTATAACCGCCGAAAGAAATACCGGTGACGCCGGCTTTTTCCACGCCCTGGCTTTCCAGCCAGTTCAGCAGCAGGCGGAAATCGTGCACGCCCTGCAGCACGGCTTCGTTGAGATGACAGGCGCCATAGGAAAATACCCCGTGCCCGCTGTAGGGTGCCCAGCGCTGCTTGCGGGCGCCGTGAAACGGCAGGGTGCAGAGCACGATGTCGTAGCCCTGCCGGAAAAAATCATGGAGATGAAAAAACCGGCTGTTGACCGAATAGGCATCGAGAATGAAACCGTGGATCACGCACAGGGTGGGGCGCGGCCTGTCGCCGTGGCGCCAGTATTGTGCCCATACCGTATTGTTGCGGTCGAGCTGATCAAACTTTTCCTGCAGCGCCGGATGGAGGGTGCGGTAGTGGCTGGCAAAGGTGAGGGTTTCGGTAATGGCCTCTTTGGGCGCGGCGGTCACGTGTACCGGCCGGCGCTGCACGTCGGGGCAGGTCGCCGGACGCGGGAAGACGGTGTCGATGTCGGCGCTGTCGGCCAGCGACTTGTAGAAGTGCTGTGCCTCGTTTTCGATCTTCAGGCGGCGCAAGGTGCTGAACAGGGCAAACACCATGGCCAGTGTGGACAGGACGGTGCGTGTCACGATGTCCAGCAGGGACAGGATATAAACAGTGATCTGGGTTTTGCTGTCGAGATAAAAATCATCCGGGTATTTGTGAAAGACCGGATCGAGATTGTTCCACCACGGCTGCTCCGGCATGAGGCGTCGTGAATGACCGTAGGTGGCGTTGGCAACGCGCGACACCTCTTCGGCAAGCGTATTGTTTTCTTCCATGAGCATTCTCGTTACCGGAGCAGAAAAGCGGGATGGCACTCTGGCGGATGTGCGTGCTCATGACAATGGCAGAGCGGGGCGCCGCTTGCACCTTCGCGGCCAACCGGATTGCGTGAGGCTCAGTATTCCTTGCCGTCCGCCGTCAGGTTATCGGCCAGTGTAATGCAGCTGCCCAGGCGAATGATGCCGTCATCCAGCACCGCCGCACGCAGGCCGCCGCGCCCGTGAAAGGCCTGTATCAGCACATCGCGGCCATGGCCGGCGCTGGCCAGGTTGCGGCCCAGCACGATGCAGGGATCACAAAGCTCCAGGCCCTGCAGGCGAATGTTTCCGATCATGAAAATCCGGCCGACCAGCTCGTTCAGGTGGATGCCGTGCGTGACCAGGTTGCGGCGCGGACCGTGCAGGGGAATGTCGAGATCCAGCGCGGCATTCACGGCAGCGATGGCTTCGGCCTCAATCAGCGTGATATTGCGCGCCGAGGGTTTGTCATGGCGTCCGCAAAAGCGGTCGCCGACAATGCCGCGCCCGCGTTTCACCTGCACGGCATCGACGCCGGCCTGCTCGCCATGACGTTCCCTGGCAACGAAAATGTTTTCGATGGTTCCCTGCATGAAAAAAACCACGGTTGTGAGGCGCGCAGCATGGCGCAGGCCCGGGTATTTGCCCATACGACAAAGACATTCCGGAATCAGGCTCCTGTCACGAAGCAGGATTTTCCGGCGCTGCATGCTGAGTGTGAATGATGCCATGTGATGCATTCAGGCAAACCCATGCCGGCTGTCGGCTTCCCGCTCTGTCTGGAGGCGATGTACATCGCCGCTGCCCGTTTTGCTTATCGGCCAGTTACAATTACATGAATAAGCAAAGACGAATTTTCCCTCGCGTGGGTATTTGCCCGATGGTTGCCAAGCCTTCTTTTTCTGTGCCGATGTCTTGCCACGCATGGCATCGCTCGCCTGTGCGGGTCTGCCTGTTGCTATGGTCATTGCTGTGGCTGTGCTGCTTGCCGCTGCCGGTGCGGGCCGAGGCGATTCGCCTCGACCAGACCCGCAACGCACCGCTTGGCCGGCACGCCATGCTGCTGCAGGAGCAGGGCGCGCCCCTGAGTCTGGAGCAGGTCCGGCAGATGGCCGCCGCCGGCCAGTTCCGCCCGGCCGGCCGGGCCGTACCGGCCTTCGGCATCGGTGCCCGGCCGGTGTGGCTGCACTTCACGCTGGATAACCCGGGAACATCGGTCCTGCCTCGCCAGATACTGACGGGGACTTCATGGACTGACCGCCTGGATCTTTATCTGCTGCGCGACGGCCTTGTACCTGAACACCGTGCAGCCGGCGACAGTGATACCCGTCTGCAGGCTCCGCTGCCGGGTGTCGGCTATGTCTTCGAGCACGATTTTGCACCGGGCCTCACCGAGATTTACCTGCGTGTGGAAACGCCGGATCCGATGCTGGTTCCGTTTCGTCTGCTGTCGCCCGGCCAGGCGGCACATTACGAACGCACGCAGCATTACAGCTATGGCCTCGTCTACGGTTTCCTGTTTGCCCTGCTGGCCTACAACGCCATGCTCTTCATTGGCATGCGCCAGCGCAGCCATCTTGATTATTCGGTTTATCTCGGCTGCTTCATTGTGCTGAACCTTGCCTATACGGGGCACGGCTATGCCTGGCTGTGGCCCGACTCGCCCGGCGTGCAGCACTATGTGATTCTCGTGATGATGGTGGTGTTTGCCTGCGCGGGTTTCCGCTTTGCCAGCGGCTTTCTGGATCTGCCCCGGCAGGAACCCCGTCTTGCCCGGTTTCTGCGCGGCGTCAGTCTTGCCGCGATCGGCGTGGTGGTGCTGGGCATTGCGCTCGGGCAGCAAAGCCGGGTGGCGCTGTTCGCGTTCAGCTTTACCCTGCTGTTCGCGGCCGGCATGGTGACACTGGGCTGGAACGCCATCCGGCACAAAAATGCCGCCGGTTATTATTTTCTCGCCGCCGCCTGCTGTGCCATGGCGGGCTTGAGCATCACCACGCTGACGGTGTGGGGCATCATTCCCTTCAATGCCATGACCTACCGTGCGGCCGAATTCGGCGTGCTGGCCGAGGCCGTGCTGCTGGCACTCGCTGTTGCGTACCGGGTGCGCCAGCTTGAGGGGGCGCGCCAGCAGGCCGAGCAGCTGGCACGCACCGATACACTGACCGGCCTGCTTAATCGCCGCGCCTTCATGGAGATTGCACAGGGCCTCTGGAATACGGCGCAACGCAACGAGCGTCCGCTGGCGCTGATCATGCTGGATCTGGATTATTTCAAGTCGATCAATGACCGCTACGGCCACGCCGTCGGCGATCACGCCCTGTGCGAAATCGCGCTGCAGCTGGAGCAGGTTTGTCGTCAGGGTGATCTGGCGGTGCGCTGGGGTGGCGAGGAATTCATGCTGCTCCTGCCCGAGACATCGCTCGATCAGGCGCGCCAGCTGGCCGAGCGCCTGTGCCGCCAGCTTTCCAGTGAACCCGTTCGCGCCGGTGTGGTGTCCCTCGCCGTGCAGGCCAGTATCGGCGTGGTGGATCGCACGTCGGCGGATTCGCTGGAGCAGCTGATGCAGGAAGCGGACAGGCGGCTCTACCGTGCCAAGCAGGGCGGGCGCAATCAGGTGTGCAGCAGCTCGCCCGTGCTGCCGCCCGTTTAGGGCAGCCGCCGTCAGTTGATCAGCGCATCCATGCAGAGCACGACCTGGCCCAGGCCGGGACGCATCACCACGCAGGAAAACGTCACGCACAGGCGTTGTTCGGTCAGCGAAAGATAAGGTCTTGTGATCTGCACGCGCCCCGGCTGTTCAACCGCATTGCGGAAGTATTGCCGGCGCGCCCAGCAGGCGCCGCGCGCATCGGACAGCGGGTGACCACGTCCGCGCATGGCATGCGGCGTCAGCGCGGTATCACCAATCTGGTAACCGTTGTTGTCGATCACATAGACACGGGTGATTTCCGCATCGGGAATGTCACTGACGATGTCATCAAGTTCGCGACCGTCGCGGTAGCCATTCCACACCGCCATGAAGCGGCTGCGCATGCGCAGTTCGGTGCGGTCCGGTGCGAGCTTGCCGGCACCCATCAGCAGCGCGGATTTTTCCCTGATGGCATCGGCCGGTGGCAGAATGCCGGCCGCAGGGGCAAACCAGTCGCCCTGCAGCAGCTCGGCATCGGCATCCACGGCAATGCGTGCCTGGGTTTCGCTTGTGATGCCATCCACCAGCACCAGTGATCCGGATTCGCGCAGCAGGGAAACCATGTGCGGAAAAAGACGCGCCGCCCGCGCCGAGTGTTCGGCATTCTGGATCAGCGAAGGATCAAGGCGGACAATGTTCGGGCGCAGGCTCAGTATGCGGTCGTAGTTGGATGCGCCGGCACCGAAATCATCAATCGCGATACGGAAACCGCATTCGCGATACATGCTGACGAACTCCTCCAGTTCAGCATCTTCCAGTGTCGCGCTCTCGGTAATTTCCAGCACGATGCGTTCCGGGCTCACGTTCAGCGCCGCGAGTTCGCTTAATACTTTTTCCGGCGCAAACAGGCGCTGCCGGATGGTTTGCGGATGGATCGGCAGAAACAGCCATTCATTGCCGTAGGGCGTCGCCGGTGCGTTGCGGGCGTGCACGGTCAGCGCCAGACGGTCGAGATCGGCCATGTCCTTGTCCGGCAGTCGTGCCAGCACGGATGCCAGTGATTCCGGCGCACCGGCATGCTGCACCAGCAATTGCGCTTCCATGCCGACACTGCGCAACAGCGCCGGGCTGATAATCACCTGATACGAACTTTGCAGTTCGAGATCGCCGAGCACACCGATACTCATGGAGTTTTCCTCGCGCAGATAGCCGCGTGGCAGGAGACGAAACGCTTGTGTCATGGCGAAAATAGTCTCTGGATGTGGCAGTACCGTGTCATTGCTGCCGCCGTGATTCGTGCCTTGCCCGTCTGCGCAAAAAGACCGGGTTCCTGACAGGTAACAGCAATATTGGTGCCACGAATACGGGCAGGATTCAGGCGGAATGTGCCCGTATCGGGTGCATGACCCGCTGCTTTGTGACGGCTCGCACAAAAAGCCGGTGCCGTCATGAAGCATGACCGGCAGGAAACCGGCGAATGCCGACTCAGGTTTTTTCGCGCTTGCGGAAGGCCGCCGGAGAAGCCCCGGCCCAGCGCTGGAAGGCATGAATAAAGGCGGCGGATTCGGCATAACCCAGTTGCTGGGCGATGGCGGCCATGGACAGTGTGCTGTTGTTCAGCAACTGCTGCGCCTTGCCAAAACGCACCTGGTCGAGCAGGGCACGGAAGGAGGTGTTTTCCGTGCCGAGCTGGCGGCGGAATGTGCGTTCGGAAATGTCAAAGGCCGCGGCGACTTCGGCCATGGAAGGAAAGCCGGCACTGAACAGCTCAAGATGCGCGCTGACTTTTTCCTGGAGTTTTTCCAGCGGACTGTTTTGCTGCAGCGCCAGTTGCTGGTCGCATTGTGCGCGGAACATGGCGTGGGCGGTGGCATCGGCGGTGGGAAAGCGGATCTGCAGATCCTGGTTGCGTATCCACCAGCGCACGTCTGTTGATTCGCCAAACGTTACCGGGCAGCGAAAGTGTTCTTCATAGGCAGCCGCTTCCGGCGGCGCGGCATAGGGCAGGTCAATGCGCACGGCACCGAGGTTCACCCCCAGCGTGTTTTGCATGTCGAGGATCAGCTTGTAGGTGCCGGAAGTTTCGCCATCGACACGGAAACGGTAGGCCTTGGGCGGGAGTTGCAGCGGCGTCAGTACCAGCGCGCTGGTGTCCTGGCCGGGCTCGAAACGCAGGCTGCCAAACAGATAGGTCAGCTGCTGGTAACGGATGCCGGTCTGGAAGGCTTCATAGGCGTTGGCACAGGTCATCAGCAGCATGGTCAGCGGACCGTAGCCGGTGAAGCCGAAGTAGGGGCCGGTCAGCAGGCCGGCCAGCGGGTTCTGCAACTGCTCGGCCAGCTCTATGTAAATGCGCAGTTCCAGCGCCCGGTCCAGGCGTGCCGCAGGATCCAGCTTTTCCCGCACCAGGCCATAGCGTGCCAGCACCGGCGCGATGTCCTCGCCCAGTTCGTGCAGGCCCTGCAGGGTGTACATCAGGCCGAGGATGGAACGTGAGCTCATGGCGTGGCCGGAATTATCAATTTCTGGGGGAAGCCTAGCATATCGCCGGGCGCCGGCGAGCCGTTAGATTTGGATCAAGGCAGCCGGAGAGGGCATCCCCCAGACTGCCAGCCAGAACAACAAGTCCAGACCGAGGTGTTGCATGACCAGTAAAGCCACCATCAAGACCATGACCCAGGAAGTGGACGTTGCCATTATCGGCGCCGGCTTCGGCGGCCTGTGCATGGCCATCAAGCTGCTGGAAGCCGGCAACCGCAATTTCGTCGTGCTGGAAAAGGCTGGCGACGTTGGCGGTACCTGGCGTGACAACTCCTATCCCGGCGCCGAGTGCGACGTGCAGTCGCACATGTATTCCTACTCCTTTGAAGGCAAGGCGGACTGGTCACAACGCTATGCCGGCTGGCAGGAAATCCAGCAGTACATTCTCGATACCACGGAAAAATACGGCCTGCGCCCCTACATCCGTTTCAATCAGGAAGTCAGCGGTGCGCATTTTGATGAAACCACCGCGCGCTGGACCATTGATACCCGGGACGGCGGCAAGCTCATCGCCCGGCACGCCGTGCTCGCCAGCGGCCCGCTGCACGTGCCAGCCATCCCGACCATCAAGGGCATGGAAAAATTCAAGGGCAAGGTGTTCCACTCCGCGCAGTGGGATCATTCGTACGATCTGAAGGGCAAGAACGTGGTGTCGATCGGCACCGGTGGCAGCGCCATCCAGTACTGCCCGGAAATCGCGCCGGACGTGAAACAGCTCTACGTTTTCCAGCGCACGCCGGCCTGGGTGATTCCGCGCGATACGCGTGCCTATCCGGATATCGAAAAGAAGCTCTACGCGGCGATACCGGCGATGCGCAAGCTGCACCGCCTGCGCCTGTACTGGACCAATGAATCGCGTGTGTGGCCGATTTTCAATCCGGCCATTGCGAAAACGTTGCAGAACCTGGTGAAAGCCATCATCCGCTTCAAGGTGAAAGACCCGGCGCTGGCAAAGAAACTGACGCCGGACTACACCATCGGCTGCAAGCGCGTGCTGATTTCCAGCAAGTGGTACCCGATGTTCAACCGCCGCAATGTTGAACTGGTTACCGACGGCATCCAGGAAGTGCGCGAGCACAGCATCGTTACCCGCGACGGCGTCGAGCGTCCGGCCGACTGCATCATCCTCGGCACCGGCTTTGTGGTTGATCCGCGCATCTACATGAAGGATTTCCCCTGCACCGGCCTGCCGGGCCATGACCTCAATGTCGACTGGAAAAACGGTGCCGAAGCCTATTACGGCGTCAACGTCACCGGTTTCCCGAACATGTTCCAGCTCGTGGGCCCGAATTCGGCACTCGGCCACAACTCGATCATCTTCATGATCGAATGCCAGGTGCACCTGATCCTGGAGCAGATGCGCCTGATGCAGGAAAAGGGGGCCGATTATGTGGATGTGAAGCCGGCTGCACAGGCCGCCTTCAACGAGTACGTGCAGGAAAACCTCAAGGGCACGGTGTGGAGTTCCGGTTGCCAGAGCTGGTATCAGCAGGATGGCGGCAAGAACTTCACCATCTGGCCGTTCTCCACCTGGAAGTTCTGGCTGGAAACCCGCAAGTTGAAAACGGCTGACTTCATTTTTGGCAAGGCGGCGAAGAAGCCGAAGGCCGGCACCCGGAAAGCACCTGACCTGACCGCGGTTTGATACGCGGCCACGCAACAAAAAGCCCGGCATTTGCCGGGCTTTTTTTATCAGAATCTGTTTTATCGCTAGCTGTTTTGCCGGTGTGCCGGCAAGGAACAGTGGCTGACGGTTTTCGGGGGCAGCCTGGAACTCAGGCGGCCGTCACGCCGAACAGGGCACCGACGCCAGCGGTGATGGCCATTGCCAGCGCGCCCCAGAACGTCACGCGCGCCGCAGCGGTAAACACCGCTGCGCCACCGGCACGTGCCGCGAGCGAGCCCAGCAGCGCCAGAAAAAACAGCGAGCTTCCGGCGACGGCCCACAGGAGTGCAGGGCCCGGCACCAGCAGCACCACCAGCAGCGGCAGGAAGGCGCCCACCGCAAACGTGGCGGCCGATGCCAGTGAGGCCTGCACCGGACGTGCCGTCAGCATTTCCGAGATGCCGAGTTCATCGCGCGCATGCGCGCCGAGGGCATCATGTGCCGTCAGTTGCGTGGCCACGGTAGCGGCCAGTTCCTTGTCGAGTCCGCGGGCCACGTAGATGGCGGTCAGTTCCGCGTGCTCGTGCTCGGGATCGGCCTCCAGTTCCAGGCGCTCCTTTTCCAGATCCGCGCTTTCGGTATCGGCTTGTGAACTCACCGAAACGTATTCGCCGGCCGCCATCGACATGGCGCCAGCCACCAGACCGGCCACGCCGGTGATCAGGATGTTCTGCGAACTGGCCCCGGCCGCGACCACGCCCATGACCAGGCTCGCTGTGGAAACGATGCCGTCATTGGCGCCGAGCACGGCGGCGCGCAACCAGCCGATACGGTGTGTCTTGTGTCGCTCGATATGTCTCATCAGGTCGCTTCCGTTTTGTGCATGGTGCGCCGTGTTGCCACAGCAGCGGGTTTGTCTCGGGGTACGATGCGCTCAGGTCTGCCGGGTAATCATGCTGAAGGCCACATCGGCAGCGCCTTCCGTGCGCGGGATGCGGACAATGTGGCCGTTTCCCGGCGCCACGTCCATGGCCTGGCCGTCACGATTCTCGATGGTGTCCAGCGCGAAATGATGATTGCCGCCCGGTGTCATCAGCATCAACTGGTCGCCGCGCGAAAAACGGTTTTTCACATCAATCGTCAGCCAGTGGTCGTCGGCATCAATCACTTCGCCCACCAGCTGTTCCGTGCCCAGCAGCGAGCTGCCCTGTTCGTACTGCTGGTATTCCGCCGGCGGATGACGACGGAAAAATCCTTCGGTGTAGCCGCGGTTCGACAGCGCTTCCAGCTCATCCATCAACTGCATGTCGAACGGTTTTCCGGCCATGGCATCATCAATGGCGCGACGATACACCTGCGCCGTGCGCGCCACGTAATAAGGGCTCTTGGTGCGTCCCTCGATCTTCAGCGAGTGCACGCCGATGCGCATCAGCTCGCCGACATGCTGCACCGCGCGCAGGTCGCGGGAATTCATGATGTAGGTGCCGTGCTCGTCTTCATATACCGGCACGAATTCATCCGGCTGTTTCGGATCGCGCAGCAGGATTTCCTTCGCGGCTTCCGGATCATGGTGGCCGACAGCCAGATTGCGCACCGGAATCATGTCGCCCGTGCTGTCGCTGGCATGCGGCACCGTGTTGTATTCCCAGCGACAGGCATTGGTGCAGGCGCCCTGGTTGGCATCACGATGGTTCATGTAGCCGGACAGCAGGCAGCGCCCGGAATAGGCCATGCACAGCGCGCCGTGCACGAACACTTCAATTTCCATGCCCGGCACTTTGTCGTGGATGTCGGCGATCTCGCCCAGCGCCAGTTCGCGCGAGAGGATCACGCGCGAAATCCCCTGGCGCCGCCAGAATTCCACGGTGGCCCAGTTCACCGCATTGGCCTGCACGGAAAGATGGATTTCCTGCTGCGGCCATTTTTCCTTGACCAGCATGATGAGGCCGGGATCGGACATGATCAGGGCATCGGGGCCGAGCTCGATGACCGGTTCAAGATCACGCAGGTAGCTGCGCACCTTGTCGTTGTGCGCCGCGATATTGGAGGCCAGATAAAACTGCTTGCCCTGGCGGTGCGCTTCCTCGATGCCTTCCTGCAATGCCGCCGCATCCTTGAAGCTGTTGTTGCGCACACGCAGGGAATAGCGCGGCTGGCCGGCATACACGGCATCGGCGCCATAGGCGAAGGCGTATTTCAGGTGCGTCAGGGTGCCGGCGGGAGACAGCAGTTCCGGCCTGGTCAGGGCGTGGGCTTCGGGTGATTTCATGAGTGTCGGGCAGGTGTATCAGGGTGATAAGAGACGGCGCCTAGTGTAAGCGATCCCGGTTCTTTCTGGCTGCCGGCACGGCAGGTTTTCCGCCTGCCTGCGCCTGCAGCACCTAGCTTTCGGCCGGCGCCGGCGGAGTGGCCGGGTCCATGACGGCAGACAACAGCTCGCGATAATAATCGTCGATGTCCGCAACGCCGTCCGGCAACCACTCCGCCGCCGGCAGCCAGGATTGCAGCGCGACAAAAGGCCCGCCGCTGCCGCCCTGGATGTCGGCCGTCCGGTAGGATCGCGGATGGCGGTAGCGCGAACGCGGCTGCCAGGCGGATTTTTCCAGATGCAGGACGGTGTTGCAGCCGCTGACATCGCAGAAACGGTTCAGCACGCCGCGCATCGCGAGAAAGCCGTAATAGAGCGTGTATTCCGTCCACATCGGCACGTTGCGGGCGAGCACGGTGCGCCACGGCAGCTGGTGCTGGTTTTCCAGGTGCCGGGTGAGCTGGCGTACCTGTCCGGCGTGCAGCAGCACCGGCGTTTCACTGAAGGAACGCTTGCGCTGCAGCGGTCCGCGCTGCCAGCCCAGCAGCCGTTCCGAGCCGATCTGGCGTTGTGCCTTCACCGTCATTTCCTGCTGTGCAAACGCCGGTGTGTAAATACGCAGATAGTCATCGATGCTTTCGATGCCGGTGCGTGCGCGCCCGTCCCGCACCAGATCGCCGAGATGGAAGGGGCGGCAGCACAGGATGTCGCTGTCCAGTGTCAGGTAGAACGGTGTGGTGATGCGCTCGGCCACCGCCAGTTTCAGCAACTGCTGGATATGCCAGCCGCTGGGCCGCCCCGTGTGGGGATCGCGGACACTGGCGGTGTCGGGACAAAGTTCTGATTCAGGCAGCACCTGGTAGCGCGGATCGGTTGTCAGGGTGGCCAGCAGCTCCCGGAGTTGCGCTACTTCCGCGTCCGGGCAGACGCACAGGAATACCTCCAGATCCTCTTGCCGGAACATGCGCATGAAGGTCAGCAGCATGCAGCGTATGCGCCAGTGCCCTTCATGTTCTGCGGCCGCGCGCCAGCTGGCCGGATCAACACCGGGTTCACGCAGGGCGAGCGGCGCCACCACACTTAAACGGTTTTTTTCAGCGCTTTTGTTTTCTGCGGTCATGTTTTCAGAGGTCATGGTTTCAGGGAGGAAAGCTTCAGGGGGCATGTTTTCAGGAAGTATGGCGCCGGAATCCGGTGTTGATCATCGTGTGCAGGCCTTCACGCCATCCTGCCATGAATTCATGCCGCCGTGATGCGGCAGTGATGAGGCGACGGTGCCGATGCGGCCGGTGCGGGGATTATTTCATTAAAAGCGGTGCCGGGGGCGGTTTGTCCGGCATTCCTGATGGTCAGGAATGCCGGAGCAGAAGCAGAAGGAAACCGGCACGCACAAGGGCGTGCCCCTCATGGCATTCCGTTCAGGGCGTGATGGCAATCTTCAGCACGCCGTCGCGCTGGTGCCCGAAGAGGTCGTAGGCCTTCTCGATGTCATCCAGCTTGAAGCGGTGCGTGACCATGGGGCCAAGATCAACGCGGCCGGACTGGATCACCGACATCAGCCGGCGCATGCGTTCCTTGCCGCCGGGGCACAGCGTGGTCACGATCTTGTGATCACCGAGCCCGGCAGCAAAGGCGCCCAGCGGAATCGTGAGGTCGGTGGAATAAACGCCGAGGCTGGACAAGGTTCCGCCCGGACGCAGCACGCGCAGGCAGGCCTCGAACGTCGCCTGTGTGCCCAGCGCCTCGATGGCGACATCAACGCCACGGCCGTTGGTGAGGCGCATGATTTCTTCCACCGGATCGCGGGTGCTGCTGTCGATGACAAAATCAGCGCCCATTTTTTTCGCGATCTCAAGGCGGTTACCAAGGCGGTCGACGCCGATCACCGTGGTCGCGCCGCTCAGCTTTGCGCCCGCCGTGGCGCACAGGCCGATGGGCCCCTGCGCAAAGATGGCGACGGTGTCACCAATGCGGATACCGGCGCGTTCGGCGCCGCCAAATCCGGTCGACATGATGTCGGGGCACATCAGCACCTGCTCGTCACTGAGGTCATCCGGCACCGCCGCCAGATTGGCCATGGCATCGGGCACGAGCACGTATTCCGCCTGGCAGCCGTCGATGGTGTTGCCGAATTTCCAGCCGCCCATGGGTTTCCAGCCGTGCGCCGTGCCGGCACCGTCCTGCGAGCAGTAACCGCAGAGGCAGGCATTGCTCCAGCCACTCGGCGTGATGGCGCCGGCAATCACGCGCTGGCCCTCGCTGTAGCCTTTCACCGCCGAGCCCAGCTTGTGGATGATGCCGACCGGTTCATGGCCGATGGTGAGGCCGCGCGCCACCGGGTATTCGCCCTTGAGGATGTGCACATCGGTGCCGCAAATCGTGGTGGTGGTGACCTTGATCAGCGCATCAAGCGGCCCGACATCGGGAATGCGTTTGTCATCGAGGACAATGCGTCCGGGTTCAACAAAGATTGCCGCTTTCATCATGGCCATGACGAGCTTCTCGGGTTTGGAGGGGGAGCCACAGTCTAGGAAGGGGATTTGCCAGCGTCCACGCATAACAAGCCGCGGCTTGATGCGCATCAAACGCGCGCACCTGCCGGCCTGAAAACAGGGCGCAGGGCAGCAAGGGATTCCGGTCTTATTTCATGTTTGATTTCAGCTTGATCGTCTCACCCGCCACCATGAAGTGGCCCTTGCCCTGGTGATGAATCGTGCGCGGATCTTTCACGGCGCTGTCCTTCCAGGCCTTGACGACTTCCAGCACGAAAAAGCAGTAGCTGGACACCATCCGGGTGTCGACCACGCGGCACTCCAGATTGGCGTAGCACTCCTTGATGAGGGGCGCCGCAACCAGTTCGGCCGGCAGCGGCGTGAGGCCAAACGCGGTGAACTTGTCGGTGTCGGCGCCCGAGCAGTTGCCACAGGCCACCACCTTTTCCGCGATCTCCACCGTCGGGATATTGATCACGCATTCCTTGCCGGCCTTCAGCGCGCTGAACGAATGATTGCGGTTGCTGATGACGCAGCCCACCAGCGGCGGCTCGAACTCCATCATGGTGTGCCATGACATGGTCATGATGTTTGCCTGGCCCTTGCGCGACGTGGTGACCAGCGTGACCGGCCCTGTTTCCAGCAAGCCGTAGACCTTCGAAAGGGGAAGCGATTTCCTGGCCATGGCGCGTGCTCCTGCTGAGCATTAACGGAACGACCAGTCTGGGAAGCGGATGCGGCAGCGTCAATGTTTGTCATGGTCCGTCATGCCGGCACTTGATGTGCATCAAGCGGCAGCCACACGGCACACACAGAGGGTACAAAGAGAGCACACGGGCGCAGTGGCCGTGTGTTTATCGCATCAGTGCTTGCCGCATCAGCTCTCGTTGAGGGCGGCGTTGATGACCTCGTTGATGACGGCTTCCGACCACTGTTTCTTGCCGGCTTTTTCCGGCAGGCGTTCAATGATGGATGAAATGCGTTTGCCGTAGGCAACGGCTTTTTCCAGATCGCTGGCCAGCGCGACCTGCTCCGGTTTCCTGCGCAGTTCCTGCTGGAGGGCGGCCGGAATGTCATGGATTTTCCGCGTGATTTTTCCCTGCGCCAGACTGGTGAGCATGGAATTGTCGTAGCCGCCAAACGGTGCCCGCGCATCATCCTTGAACAGCACCAGCGGCTTGCCGGCCGCATGGGCGAGGGCGGCTTCCACAATCATGCCCTCGTCCGGCACGCGGCCGTTCAGGTTGCACACCACGGCACTGCAGCGCTCCAGCAGTTCGTAAACATCCAGCGCGAAGATGGCGTAATCAATGCGGCTGCGGATGCCAGACATCATCGAGGGCATCGCCACGTTTTCAAAGCGCATCACATAGCCTTCGAGCCCGTCACGGTGCGGCAAAAAGGTGGTAAAGCCCGCCTGCTCCAGGGTATTGGCAATGGCACTCATGCCGCCGATTTCTTCCGCACAGAACAGCGGGCCGGAGCAGTAGATGCGTTTTGTTTTCATGTCGTTTATCCGGAGGTGGTAACCGTTCAACTATGTATTCATGCGCTGCGCGGGCGCCGGGCCTAGCGGCCGCCCTGCAGCATCGCCGCCATTTTCTGGTGGATCAGGTTGATGGCTTTCAGCGGGCGTACCATCACCTTGAACTCGGTGATTTTTCCTTCGTCGTCCCACTTGATCATGTCCACGCCGTTGACGGCAATGCCGTCGATTTCGACCTGGAATTCCAGCACCGCATCATGGCTGCTGCTGAGCTCACGCACATAGCGGAAGGTCGGATTGAAGAAAACGTGAAAGGCGGCCTGCAGGTACAGCGAAGTGATCGCCTTGCCGGCCTGCGGCGTGTGCACGACAGGGGAGTGGAAGACCACGTTGTCGTCGAGCAGGGCATTGAGCTCGTCGGTGTTGCGGGTTTCCACCACCTTATGCCAGCGGGCGAGGGTGTCGAGGGTCATGAAAAAGTTCCTGATCGGGCGCAGCGGGCGCCGTGAAATGAATGCCGGGCAGCCGGCGCTTACGGGGTCTTTTTGCCAACGCCGTGCGTAGCCAGATAGCTGATGGATTCTTCGTATTTCGAACCGGCATCAATGCGCGAGATTTCTGCCTTGTCCAGCAGCATGCCGGCTTTTTCCAGCGTGCTCATGGTGCCGTAGTAGCGCAGCAGCAGCCATTCGCTGTCCTGCTCGGCAACCTCGCCGATAAAGCTGATGTTGTCCTCCAGGAATTCCGCAATCAGGTTCACATAGCCAAAGGTGTTCTGCACCGATTCGATCACCGCTTCGAGCGAAGACAGATCGATAGTCGGTGAGGCCAGCCGGGTTTGTGCGTGTGCGCCCAGTGCCTTGATCGCCGCGCGCGTATTGCCGCCCATGCTGACGCGGGTAACGTCATCAATATGAAAAATGCTGATGCCGTTTTTTTCACCTTCCTCGGTGATCAGGCTCATGTAGAGGAATTCGTCGCTGATGCCCTGAATGACCCCCGTGAGCGATTCCTCGGAGACGCGGTCGCGGTAAACATCAACGATTTCGCGGGCCAGCTTGAACTCTTTCAGCTTTTTATCGAGCAGTGACATGGTGCTGATCCTGGAAAAAGAAGCGTGGATTACGGGTTCGGCAGAACGGCGTCCAGCGCCAGAAAAAGATGGGTTTCCTGGTTCGGCGCCTTGTAGCAGCCAAGGCCGCCCAGGTGATGCACCGCCATGGCGGCCAGCTCCCAGGCCATGGCCATGTCGGCCTCAAAGAGGCCATCATCGTTGAACAGGTCGTAACCGGTCCTGGCGTGCAGCTCCTTCAGCGCGCCGGCTTTTTCCCGCAGCGGTGCCTTGATGTGCGAATTGGCCCAGGCCCATTTCCAGGTTTCCTTGCTGGCGGCAAAGCTGCCAATGGGCGTGATGGCGAAGCGGATTTTCAGCACATCCTGCGCATCAAAAAAATCCAGCGACTGCTTTTCCTGGTCAATCCACCAGCGGCCCATGCCGCTGAGGCCGAACTGCGCTTCCAGCAGCGCCTGCTTGTCTTTCAGTTCCTGCACGCAGGTATCAACAAACCGGTCAAAATCGTCTTCATTCATGGTGGCGGTGCGGCTGTCTGTGTCGGTATGGGGTTCGGGTCGGGCAGATGCCCGGCCGTGTCTGCGGATGATAGCGAATATTAAGGAGTTTTCGCCGGGGTTTTGCGCCGGCGGTGAGGTGGGGCTGGCCGTGCGCCGAAAGCCGGCCATTTTTCGGGGTATTTGCTCTGGTCGGGAGGAGCTGGTGCTTTTGTACCCCGGCGCTGGAGTCAGGGCATCGGTGCGTCAGGGCTTGTCGCGCCGGCAGCGAATGGTCAGGCCAGTCATTCCTGGCTCCCCAGAACCTTGTTTTTGATTTGCGAAACCAGTGCCTGCACCGGGCTTTTGGTACGCACCGGCCTGAGCACAAGATTGCCTTTGCAGTTCGGGCAGACATGATTCATTGCGGTGGTGCACGCTTCACAGAAGGTGCATTCATACGAACAAATGTATGCCACATCGGTAAGGCCGGTTTTCATTGCGCATTTTTCGCACTGTTTTTTCATTTTCAGCATGTCGTTCTCCAACCGGCTTGTCTCATGTTTGCGATAAGGCGGTGGCCCGTCTGAAAATGCCCGGGCACCGCCGCTGAAAATACGCTTTTGCGCCCTGCGCTTACCGGTATACGAAAAACCTCACGCTTTCTCTGAGCGCCAACGCACCGTGCATATAGAGGGCTCCCAGCCAAAACGGAACGCCAAACACATCAACGTGGCGATAGCTGACCTGGCCGAAAAACGACAGCAGGCCCTCTGCAAACATGCCCCCCGCGCCCAGTAGCAGGGCCAGCAGCAAGGCCCAGCCTCGCTCGTAGCTAACGGCCAGACGCAGGATGAATGTGCCATAGAAGATCAGCGCCAGCAGAGCCGGGCTTTCATTGCCAAAGCCACTGAGCAGGTAGACCAGTACGAAAGCAACGAAGGATTCCACCATGGCATGCACGCTGCCTGCGGATTGACTGCTTGCCACGGGCATCATCGACTGGAGTTGTTTTGCCAACCCCGTATAGGAAATCCCCATGACGGAGAAAGCCATAAAGAAGCCGGGGAATACCCACCACGCTTGCCCGGCGTATACCGGCGCCGGATAGCTGAGGGTTTGCGTATACACATGATTGGCATCACAAAGGGTGGCGACCAATGCGCCGACCACGGCCAAATACAGGTATCCAGATGCTTTCCGGTTATTCATTACTACCTTCATTCAAAAAGTGCTCAATGTTTGAGTTAAGGCCGTGCTGGTGCGGCGTCGGCCTTGAATGACTTTTCAGCTTGGCCGTACTGTACTCACTGATCCCCATTTTCTTTCTGGATTTTATGGGCACGCATGGATTTGAACTGACGTTGGGCTGGGGTTATGGGGAGCCCTAATTTAGCATGATTTTTTAACGCCTGTTCTAGCCACCATGTGGCCTCATGTACGGGGTTGATGGTAACTTGATCTTCCATTTCTGACATGTGTTTCACGTTGTTCTTTGAATAATTAATTATAGAGACTGCTTCCTTTCTTGCTTTTATATCTTGGTATTTTTCATTTGACTCTAAAGCAATCATCGCGATCTGAGCTTTCAAGTTTTTGGTGAATGCTCGTTCATGTTCTGGGAGATGCATGCCTAAAATTTCTTCTGCGGCAGCGGCAAGATGGATGACACAAAAATAACTGCGCTGCTCGATGAATAGCTGAAACGCCAAATCGAGGTATTCGCAAGCAATGTCCTGCTTTCTGTATACGGCATCACTCATTGATAACCCCGTACCTTTTTCAGGCAGCCTAACGTTTGAAATCAGGCCGCGGCCCGTCAGGGGCGTCGCGCCTGTAGCGAATTGTTCGGCGCCAGCGACGCCAACTTATGCTGCAACTTCTTGCGAATCTCTACACGGTTATTTCCGTGATGGGCCTCACGATGATGATTTGGACAGAGTGCAACGACATTACCTACTGAATCAGGCCCTTGCTCATGCAAGGGAACGACGTGGTGGGTTTCTAAGTACACCTGCCCGTTTGTCATGGTGAAACCTACCGCCCCACAGTATTCGCACTTCCCGTTTGCACGATCCAGTGCAAAGCGACGCACTTCCGGACGACGGATATGGGTACTACCCTTTACCGGCACCTTCTGAGCGGGGCCACCTTCTGGAACCGGCATATCAAATTGATCAACATAGCGATTGGCGCTGCCGCCTAACCCTCGCATTAAGGTGCATTGGCCGCTGCCAGATTCATACCGCGCAACGTGCCATGGCTCAGAATCCAAGAAGCGAAAGGATACTTTTGATGCCGCCGAATCCGGATCATTTCGATTTCGCTTGGTGCCCTCGCAAAGCACAACACGTATAGGTAATTTCTCTTTGAATGCCAACTGAATGGCATGATCCATGGCCATCGCCCTAGCCTTCGTTACAGAACTCCTTCCCCGCTCCGCTATCTCCCGCGCATTCCATTCGTCTGTAACATCGCCATCCTGCTCTTTCAAGTCGTCGTGCCAAAGGTTAAGTACAACCACCTTTCCAGGTTCAACAAAGGACCAGTTGTAGCAATATTTTGGATTTGCTGCGGGATTCTTAACCTTCCCTTTTTTCGAGTTGTCCCAATCACTGACGTCAACGCCAGCCGCATAAACCATGTCATATATGCGATTCCTTTCGAAGGGACGAAGCGATTCGATGATAGACATGGCGAGCCTCCTGCTAATTCTGTACGTCGAGTTATGGCGCCGAACGTTAAGTAGCCCCCAAAACGGAGCCCATTCCAATCCCTGTATTGGATATCTGATTCGATTTCGTATGCCGAGGCCTTTGATAGCACCCGGTAGCGCCAGAGAGCAGAGTTGCTTTTGGATTCAAGCGCGAAAGCACTGAGGCGCTGGCGCAAAAAAACCTCGCGCCAGTCCCCCAAAACATTCCCCCATCCTTCCCGCAATCAACCGGCCTTATGACCTGTCGAAGCCGGTGCTGCGCAGAAAGCTGGCCATTTCCTTGAGGTATTTGCCCTGGTCGAGATGGATCAGGTGGTTGCCGGGGAACCAGTGCAGGCGCGGGCGGTCCCAGTGATCCCAGAGCAGGCGGGCGTGTTTGGGCGGGGCGAAGCGGTCGCCGGCGCCGCCGACAATCATCAGCTTTTCCTTGGGGATTTTCGGGGCGTAGGTGAGCGGGCTGCTGACGGCGGTGGCGTGGCGCGCTTCGCGGATGCTGGTACCGCCGAGGCGCAGGCCGGCTTTCAGGAAGGTGCCGGCCGGCGGCCACTGCAGCACCAGATCGATGATGCTGGCCAGCGGCACATTGGGCACGGCAAAGGCGAGGCGGTCTTCCACGGCGGCGAGCAGGGCGGTGGTGTAGCCGCCGAGCGAAATGCCGGTGACGCCGATCTGCGGTGCGCCCTGCGCTTCCAGATAATCCATGAAGAGACGGAAATCGTGCACGGCGTGCGCGAAGGTTTCGTTGATGTGCGAAAGGCCGTGGCTGAAATAGCCGTGGCCGGAGAAGGGCGAGAGCGCCTCCTGGCGGCGGCCGTGGAAGGGCAGGGTGTAGAGCAGCACGTCGTAACCCTGCTTGAAGAACCAGGGCAGGGCGAGGAAGCGGCTGTTGATCCAGTAGGGATCGGCCACAAAGCCGTGGATGAGGCAGATGGTGGGGCGGGCGGGGCCTTCATGGCGCCAGTGTTCGGCCCAGGCGGTGCCGTTGCGCTTGTGGCGGCCGTAGGCTTCGCGCATGGCGGGATTCACGGCCAGGAAATTGCTTTTGAAGGAGAGGACTTCAACGCGACCTTCGGGCGGGCGGAAGTCGAGCAGGCCGGGTTTGTGCCGGTGCATTTCCACGGCCTGCTGCGGGCGCTTGAAGAAAGCTCCGGGATCATGCTGTTCGGCAAGGTTCTTGTAGTAATCCCACTGCGCGTGATCCGCCTGCCACTGGCCCGGCCAGAGCGTGGTGGGCAGGGCGAGGCCGAGGGCAAAGCTGGCCAGCGCGGTGCGCATGCCGAGATCGACGGCGGCGGTGGCGCCGACCATGGCCTGGGATTTCAGGTCCAGATAGAAGTCATCGGGAAACTTGTGGAAGGTCGGGTCGAGGTTGTTCCACCAGGGCTGTTCCGGCATCAGGCGGCGGGAGTGCCGGTAGGTTTCATTGGCAACGCGGGAGACGTACTGGGCAATCGGTTCCATGGGGCGGCAGGCAACGTGTGACTGAGAAGTGCTGGCACAATAACGGCCTGTGATGATGTCGACAAGACAAGCGCTTGCTTGGTTACGACGAGGCACCTAAAGTGCCGCCGGAATGCTTTCGGCAGGGGGAGTGCAGCAGTTAGCATAGGCGCTCTTTTTTCGTCCCTTTGAACCCCCGTTCGCCGTGGATGATGAACAGCGTGACGAGGGGCCGGCAACCGGCGCCCGCCGCGGCTGTTCCCCGCTTGAACCCAAGGACATACGGCATGAGTTACCAGGTACTGGCACGCAAATACCGGCCGCACAGCTTTCGCGAGCTGGTCGGGCAGGAACATGTGGCGCGCGCACTGATCAATGCCCTGGACCAGGACAGGCTGCACCACGCCTATCTCTTTACCGGCACCCGCGGCGTCGGCAAAACCACCATCGCCCGCATCCTCGCCAAATGCCTGAACTGCGAAACCGGTGTCAGCTCCGAGCCTTGCGGTGTCTGCGGTACCTGCAAGGAAATCGACGAGGGCCGTTACATCGATCTCATCGAGGTCGATGCGGCTTCGCGCACCAAGGTCGAGGACACCCGCGAGCTGCTGGACAATGTGCAGTACGCACCTTCGCGCGGCCGCTACAAGGTGTACCTCATCGATGAAGTGCACATGCTGTCCGGGCATTCCTTCAATGCCCTGCTGAAAACGCTGGAAGAGCCGCCACCGCATGTGAAATTCCTGCTGGCCACCACCGATCCGCAAAAACTGCCCGTCACCATTTTGTCGCGCTGCCTGCAGTTCGGGCTCAAGGCCATGTCGCCGGAGCGCATCGTTGGCCATCTGGCGTCGGTGCTGCTGAGGGAAGCCGTCGAGTTTGAAGACAGTGCGCTGTGGGAGCTTGGCCGTGCGGCCAACGGCTCCATGCGCGACGCGCTGTCGCTGACCGATCAGGCCATCGCCTTTGGCAACGGCAAGCTTGGCACCGCCGATGTGCGCACCATGCTGGGGTCGATTGACCGCGATCTGGTGTTCCGCGTGCTGGAGGCCGTGAACTCCGGTGATGCCACTGCGGTGCTGGCCGTGTGCGCGGCACTGGCGGAACAAAGCGTGGATTTTGCCGGCGCCCTGGCGGAACTCGTTTCCACCCTGCACCGCGTCGCGCTGGGGCAGATGCTGCCGGAGGCCGTGGATAATTCGCTGGGCGACAGCGAGCGCGTGCTGGCGCTGGCGCAGGCACTGAGCGCCGAAGATACCCAGCTGTATTACCAGATTGCCCTGCACGGTCGCCGCGATTTGCCGTGGGCGGCGGATCCGCGTTCCGGTTTTGAAATGACACTGCTGCGCATGCTGGCTTTCCGCCCTTTGCCGACCGCCCCTGAAAGCGGGCAGGGCGATGGTGCTGCCCGCAGCGCTGCACCGTCGCGTGTGCCGGCCCCGCGCGGTGCGCCTGCTGGTCATCAGGCAACTCATCAGGCAGGCCATCAGGCCGTGCACCCGGTTCAGCACGGCAGCGGGGCTTCTGCGGTGGCGTCGGTGGCCGTGGCGCGTTCGGCGCAGCCGGCGCACGCCGCGCAAGCAGCCCAGGCAGTGCCGGCAGCGCAGGCCGCCACGGCGCCCGTGCTGCGTGCGGAGCCTGCCGTGCAGCCGGTCTCGAATGTGGTGCCGCTGCATGCGCCGGTGGTGAAACCTGCCGTTGCAGCAGCAGCGCCGGCCTATGCCGAACAGCGGCCGGCGCAGGAAACGCCCCGGCCGGTGGCCGAGGTGCGCGAATCCCGGCCGGCATCCGGTTCGCCGGTGTCGGCGTATTGCTCGGCAGAAGCGTGGGAGCAGTGGGTGCGTGACAGCGGCTTGTCCGGCGGCGGACTCAATCTGGCCCGGCATGCCGCGCTGGTGGCATTGAATGACGAGGCTGTCGAGTTGCAGCTGGCGGCGCGCCATGAAATTCTCGCCAGCGGCCAGTCCTTTGCCCTGATCGAAGCGTGTTTCCGGCAGCAGTTTCCGGGCGTGCAGATCAAGCTGGTGAAAAAGGACCCGGCCTACACCGTGCCCATGCAGGTGATTGCCGCGCGCAAGCAGGCGCGGGTGGTGGCGGCAGAAGCGTCGCTGCGCAGCGATCCGGTGGTACACGCCCTGATCAATGATTTTCAGGCAGAGATCCTGCCTGACTCGATAATTCCGATTGAATGATGCAGAGGTTTCCAGAATGAACATGCAGCAACTGATGCAACAGGCCCAGCGCATGCAGGAGCAGATGCAAAAGCAGATGCAGAAAGCGCAGGAAGAACTGGCCCATACCGAATTGCAGGGCGAGGCCGGTGCCGGTCTTGTGAAGATCACCATGACCGGGCGTCATGACGTGAAGCGCGTCGAGATTGATGACAGCCTGCTCAAGGAAGACAAGGAAATGCTGGAAGACCTGATCGCCGCCGCAGTGAATGATGCCGTGCGCAAGGTCGAGGATTACAGCCAGAAAAAAATGGGCGGCGTGACGCAGGGGCTGAATCTGCCGCCCGGCATGAAGCTGCCGTTTTGAGGACGCCAGCCATGATCCTGCGCAAATATTCCGTGCTGTGCCTGCTCATGCTGCCGCTCTCGGGCGCGGCACTGGCGGATGGTTTTCGCTTGCTCGGCCGTGAGGGCCGGCAGGCGGAATACGAAGGCACGCTTGTCGTGAGTGGCCGCTTTGAACGGCGTCAGGATGCGGCAACGCTGGACTGGCGTGGTGATCGTGTCTGCTTCTATCCCGATGCGGCGGCACTCGCGCGGCTGCCGCATGATGCCGGCAGCAAGAGCAATGTCTCGTTCTGCTTTTCCAATCACCGCGCGGCAACCGAAAAACTGCAGCTGGCCGCGGCACCGGCCGCCGGCACCTGCGGCGTCGCCGGCACGGCTACGGTGGCGATTTCCCACTATGTGGCGGAAAGCGGTGGTGATGTCTTCGACCAGGCCTGGCTGGAGCATGTGGAAAAGCAGGGACCGAACACGCCCCTGCGTTGTCCCTGATGCTTTTTCCAACACCGTTGCCGAGAGTTTCATGTTTCTGAGTCCCCTGGTCAGTGAGCTGGTTGAAGCCCTGCGCGTATTGCCCGGGGTGGGGCCGAAATCCGCCCAGCGCATGGCGCTGCATCTGCTGGAACGCAATCGCAGCGGCGGAGCGCGTCTGGCCGATGTGCTGGTGCGTGCCATGGAACATGTGCGCGAGTGCAGCGACTGCCAGAACCTGACCGAGCAGGCGCGTTGCCATATCTGTGAAAGCCCCGCGCGTGATCACGGCCTGCTTTGCATTGTCGAAAATCCGGTGGACCTGCTGGCCATTGAAAGCTCCGGATCGTTTCGCGGCGTTTATTTTGTTTTAAAGGGGCATCTTTCGCCGCTGGACGGCATCGGCCCCAAAGAGCTGGGCATTCCGCGCCTGCTGGAGCGCGTGCGCGCCGGCGAAATCCGCGAAATGATCCTGGCCACCAATCCCACGGTGGAAGGCGAGGCCACGGCGCACTATCTGCGCGAATCACTGCGTGACCAGACCGCACTGATCGTCACCCGCATTGCCCACGGCGTGCCCATGGGCGGCGAACTTGAATTTGTAGACGGCAATACGCTGGCGCATGCGCTGGCCGGAAGAACCTCGGTCGGCTGACCGGGCGTCGAGAATCCGTCTGCCCCGCCGGCCCTGATTCGTGCGCTACTGGCACATTGTTGAATCAGGGCAGGCGGGCAGACATAACCGCCGGTTTGTTTCGGTGCTGTTTAACCGTGTAACAGCAAGCCGGCACCCAGCAGAGGTAGAGAGCCATGAGTTATTCCGAATATTTCAACGACACCCACGAGCAGCTTCGCCTGACCGTGCGCAAGATGCTGGCCGAGCACGTTCTGCCGTTTGTGCAGGACTGGGAAGAAGCCGGAACGTTTCCGCGCGAGCTGTACAAGACCCTCGGTGATGCCGGCCTTTCCGGTATCGGCTATCCGGAAGCCCTGGGCGGCTTCGCGGAAAACGATGTCTTCATGAAGATTGCCGCCAGCGAAGAGCTGATGCGTTCCGGTTCCGGCGGTCTTGTGGCCAGCCTCGGCTCGCTGGATATCGGCCTGCCGCCGATCGTGAAGTGGGGCACTGAGGAAATGAAACAGCGCGTGGTGCCGGGCGTGCTCAGCGGCGACAAGATTGCCGCGCTGGCCATTACCGAACCCTCCGGCGGCTCCGATGTGGCCAACATCAAGACCCGTGCCGTGAGCGATGGTGATCATTTTCGCGTCACCGGTTCAAAAATGTTCATCACCTCCGGCATTCGCGCGGATTACTACACGGTGGCGGTGCGTACCGGCGGCGAAGGCTACGGCGGCATCAGCCTGCTGCTGATGGAAAAGGGCATGCCCGGCTTCACCACCGGCTCGCCGCTGAAAAAAATGGGCTGGTGGGCATCCGATACCGCCGAGCTGTTTTTTGATGACGTCATGGTGCCGAAGGCGAACCTGATCGGCAGTGAAAACGCCGGCTTTTTTGTCATCATGACCAACTTCCAGATGGAGCGCCTGAATCTGGCGGTGATGGCCAACATGACTTCGCAGATGGCGCTGGAAGAATCGCTGCGTTATGTGCACGAGCGTTCGGCCTTCGGCAAACCGCTGGCAAAAATGCAGGTGATCCGCCACAAGCTCGCCGACATGGCGACGCAGGTCGAAGCCAGCCGTGAATTCACCTATCGCGTGGCGGCCCGTATCCAGGCCGGCATTCCTTCGGTGAAGGAAGTCTCCATGGCGAAGAATTTCTCCACCCGGGTCAGTGATGCCGTCACCTACGAGGCCGTACAGATTTTTGGTGGCATGGGCTTTATGCGTGAAACCCTTGTTGAGCGTCTCTATCGCGACAACCGCATTCTGGCGATTGGCGGTGGCACTCACGAGATCATGAACGAAGTCATTTCAAAGCAGCTGGGTTTGTAATCCAGGCGCTTTAACCGGGTCCCTTTCTTGAATATTGTCCATGTTACTGACAACAGCGCACTCGCCGACATGGCGGGTGCGCTGGCTTCCCGTGAATCCATCGCGCTCGATACCGAATTCATGCGCGTGGATACTTTTTATGCGCGGCTGGCGCTGATCCAGATTGGCGACGGCGAGACCGAGTACCTGCTTGATCCGCTCGCCATCACGGATTTCACGCCACTCAAACCGCTTTTGCTCAGTGAGTTTCCGCGCAAGCTGCTGCATGCCTGCTCGGAAGACATTGAAGTATTGAACCGGCTTGCCGGTGCCATGCCCAAAGGCATTGTCGATACGCAGATTGCCACGGCCTTTCTCGGCCAGGGCCTGCAGGTGGGTTACCAGAAAGCGCTGCAGGAAAATCTCGGTGTCGAGATTCCCAAGGATGAATCGCGTTCGGACTGGCTGCTGCGGCCGCTCAGCCCCGGCCAGGTTTCCTATGCGGCGCTGGATGTGAAATACCTGCCGGCCTTGTATGAACATACGGAAAAGGCCCTGCAGAAACGCGGCCTGTTGCCGTGGTTCGAGGCGGATTGCCAGCTCATGCTGGACGAACTGGATTACCTTCCCGATGCCACCTTGCTCTATCGCGAGGTCAACAATGGCTGGCGCTTGCGCCGGCAGGAGCTGGCGGTATTGCAGGCCTTGCTGGTCTGGCGCGAACAGCAGGCACGTTCGCGTGACATGCCGCGCGGCTTTCTGATCAAGAATACCAGCCTGTTCGGTCTGGCCCGGCAGCAACCGGCTTCCATGCAGGCGTTGTCGGCCATTGAGGATGTCACGCCACGGATACTGCGCCGCGAAGGCGAGGCCATTCTTGCCGTTATCGCGGCCGCCCGGCACCTGCCACAAGCGCAGTGGCCGGCACGCCTGCCGGTGCCCTTGCCGAAGGAATCGCGCAACCTGTTCGATCATTTGCGCGATGCCGCCAGCGGCGTTGCCGAAAAAACCGGTGTGCCGCTTGAGGTGCTGTCGCGCAAGCGGCATATCGAGGCGCTGGTGATGGGCCGAGTGGATCATGGCGAGTCCGCCGCCTTGCCGCGTGCCTTTACGCGCTGGCGCGGCGAAGTGCTGCTGCCGGCCTTGCTGCCGGTACTGCATGCCGCCGGAAAAGAGCTGGCGGCCTGGGGCCACGAGCGCCGTCGTGCCGAGGAGTCTGCGGAATGAGCTTGCTGATCTGTGCGGTCTATAAAAGCCGGAAACGCGACGAGATGTATCTCTACGTCAACAAGGTCGACGGCCTGAAGAAAGTGCCGGCGGCACTGCTGGAACTCTTCGGCACGCCTGTGCATGCCATGGACATGCCTTTGAAAGAGGGGCGTGATCTGGCGCAGATCACCGGCGAGAAACTGCGCGAGGAACTCTTGAGCAAGGGTTTTTATCTGCAGATGCCGCCGCAGAAAGAGGATTACCTGCTGGATCTTTATAATCCCGATGACAGCAAGTACCGGGACATTCGTTCATGAGCCAGGCACTTCCTGCAATCAGCATTGTTGATGAAAAGCTGTGCACCTCGGCGCAGCCGCTGGCAGACGATCTGGCCCGGCTCGGTGCAAGCGGCCTGCAGCATGTGATCAATCTGGCCCTGCCCACGTCGGATAATGCCGTGGCAAACGAGGCGGCACTGCTGGCGGCACAGAACATCAACTACGTGCAGATCCCGGTGCAGTGGGAAGCCCCGAAGCCGGAGCAGTTCACGCTGTTCTCGCAGGTGCTCTGGGCCATGCGTGAAGGCAATGTGCTGGTGCATTGCGCCTGCAATATGCGTGCTTCGGCCTTTGTATTTCTCTACCGGGTTTTGCATGAGGCGGTCTCGTTGCATGAGGCGGCCCTGGGCATGCACCTGATCTGGCGCCCGCAAGGCGTGTGGCGTGAATTCATCACGCAGCAACTGGCGGAGCAGGGCCTGGATTACCGCGAGGTGGCGGCCGATGAGTGAGTCGCCGGTCTTGCGTGACCACTTCTGGGAGCACTATCCCCTGTCGGCCCTGTCCGGTGCAGAATGGGAAGCGCTGTGCGATGGCTGCGGCCGCTGCTGCCTGCATAAACTGGAATACGAGGATTGCGGTGAAATTGATTACACCGACGTCGCCTGCAAGATGCTGGATACCGACACCGCCAAATGCCGTGATTATCCCGGCCGCAAAACCCATGTGCCGGATTGTGTGCAGCTGACGCCGGAGAATGTCGGCGCGATCAACTGGCTGCCACCGACCTGTGCCTATCGCCGCCTCAATGAGGGCAGGGGCCTGCCGCGCTGGCATCCCTTGCTGAGCGGTGATCCGGCCAGTGTGCAGCGCGCCAGGATTTCCGTGATCGGGCGTGTGTTGTCTGAAACGGAAGTGAATGAAGAAGATATTGAAGAGCATGTGATCCACTGGGTAAAAATGCGCTGACAGGGTGGTAAGCGGTCTCGTCACGTTGTTTAAAAGGAGCATGAAATGTCTTATGTCATTGCCTGGTCACTGTATGTGCTGATGGCAGCGCTGCTGGTGTTCGGTTTCGAGCGTTATGTGGCCGGCCGCATCGGCAGCCGGCAGTGGCGTATTTTCCTGCGTGCGACGCTGGTGATTGTCCTGTTCACGCCGGGCTTTGTGGCCACTGACGATATGGTTTACGTGGTGCCGGCCTGTGTCGGTGTCATGTTCAATATCCTGGCAAAATCCGGCACCGGGCTTTTAAAGGCGGCGTTGCCCCTGTTGCTGGTGTTTACCCTGGTTTTTGGCGTGCTGTTTTTCCGTGAAAGCCGGCGTGACGGTACGCACAACCGGTTCTGACCGGCTGTTGCGGTGTGCCGGTGCGGCAAGCCCGGGCGTTGGGAAGGGTACTGATGGCAGGCAGGCATTGCGCTACCAGTTGTTAAGTCTATTTTGATGAAGAAGAGGTTATTCATGCAGTTTCAGGGCACTAGCGCCTATGTGGCGACCGATGAACTCAAGCTGGCGGTGAATGCATCCATCGCCCTGCAAAAGCCGCTGCTCATCAAGGGCGAGCCTGGTACCGGCAAGACCATGCTGGCGGAACAGGTGGCAGAATCCCTCGGGCTCAGGCTTATCCAGTGGCATATCAAGTCCACCACCAAGGCCCAGCAGGGGCTTTACGAATACGATGCGGTGTCGCGTCTGCGCGATTCGCAGCTCGGCGATGATCGTGTGCATGACATTGCCAACTACATCAAGAAGGGAAAGCTCTGGGAAGCGTTTGATTCCGATGTGCCGGTGGTGCTGCTGATTGATGAAATCGACAAGGCCGACATCGAGTTTCCCAACGATCTGCTCACCGAAATCGACAAGATGGAGTTCTATGTCTACGAGACACAGAAAACCGTCAAGGCCAAGGTCCGCCCGATCGTCATCATCACCTCCAACAATGAAAAGGAATTGCCGGATGCCTTTTTGCGCCGCTGCTTCTTTCACTACATCACCTTCCCTGATGTGGAGACCATGAAGCAGATCGTGGAAGTGCATTACCCCGGCCTCAAGGGCAGCCTGGTGAAGGAAGCCATGGACGTGTTCTTTGATGTGCGCAAGGTGCCCGGCCTGAAGAAACGCCCGTCCACCTCCGAGCTGATCGACTGGCTCAAGCTGCTGCTGTCCGATGACATTCCTGACGATGTCCTGCGCAACCGCGACACGCGCAAGGCAATTCCGCCCCTGTACGGTGCCTTGCTCAAGAATGAACAGGACGTGCATCTGCTGGAACGTCTGGCTTTCATGAACCGTCGCGAAGGCTGATCAGTGGCGCCGGAGGTGCCGATGCGGCAGTGCTGCGCATTGGTGCGGAAGGAGGAGCGATAAAGAATGCTGATCAATTTTTTCTTCACGCTGCGCGAATTCAAGGTGCCGGTCACCATTCGCGAATTTCTGGATCTGCTCAATGGTCTTGAGCAGGGGCTTGTCTATGCCAATATCGACGAGTTCTACCAGTTTTCCCGCATTGCCCTGGTGAAGGACGAGCGCCATTTCGACAAGTTCGACAAGGCCTTTGCCAAATACTTTGAAGGCATCGACTCGATTGATCCGGATCTGGTCGGCAAGGCCATTCCCGAAGACTGGCTGCGCCGCGAAATCGAAAAGCACCTGAGCCCGGAAGAACTGGCTGAGTTGCAGAAAACCGGCTCGCTGGAAAAGCTGATGGAAGAATTCCGCCAGCGTCTTGAAGAGCAGCACAAGCGCCATCAGGGCGGCAACCGCATGGTGGGCACCGGTGGCACCTCACCGTTCGGTGCGTATGGTGCCAACCCGGAAGGCGTTCGCCTCGCTGGCGAGTCGCGCAACAAGAAAGCGGTGAAAGTCTGGGAAAAGCGCGAATTCCGCAATCTCGATGACTCGGTCGAGCTCGGCATCCGCAATATCAAGGTGGCCCTGCGCCGCCTGCGCAAGTTCGCCCGCACCGGGGTGGAAGAAGAGCTGGATATCGACAACACCATTCGCGCCACAGCCCACAAGGCGGGGCTGCTGGACATCAAGATGGTGGCCGAGCGCAAGAACAAGGTGAAAGTGCTGTTGTTCTTTGATGTCGGCGGCTCCATGGATCCGCACGTCAAGGTCTGCGAAGAACTGTTCTCGGCAGCACGCAACGAATTCAAGCACATGGAATATTTCTATTTCCATAACTTCATTTACGAAGGCGTGTGGAAAGACAATTTCCGCCGCTTCAGCGAGCGCCACTCGATCTGGGACATCATCCACAAATACGGCCGCGATTACCGCGTCATCTTTGTCGGCGATGCCACCATGAGCCCGTATGAAGTGATGGCCGTGGGCGGCTCGGTGGAGCATTTCAACGAGGAGCCAGGCGCCGTGTGGATGCAGCGCCTGAGCGGGCATTTTGAAAAAATCATCTGGCTCAACCCCGAGCCGGAACGCGTCTGGGGCGGCACCCAGTCGGTCGTGCAGGTCCGGCAGATGCTTGAAAACCGCATGTATCCCCTGACCATCAAGGGTATCGAAGAGGGCATGCGTTATTTAAGCCGGTGACGCCGTGAACAATGAATGCCATGACATACCGCTTTGAGGGGCAGTGAATTACGGTTCATCAAAATGGTGCGGGATCACGCGGCCCCCTCAGGGCCGTCGAGCCTGCAGCGAATGCTTAGGTGGCGGCGTGAACCGACACCCATATGGTGTACACGATGCCGGCAACGTATAGCCCGCCAAAGACCTCCTTGTTGTGGCGAGCGAGCCAGAGCGGAAGGTAGATATCGAAGTTGTCCTGGCGCTCCGCGGTATAGCGAGCAGCCACACTGGTTAAGGGGCACCTCATCCGGTTGGCCACAAGCACGAGAACCTCAAGGAACACAAACCCGGTCAAGCCCCACGCAACAGGCAGTTCTCCACGGTGTGAAAACACGGGGATGGCCAATATGGACGCTGCGAAAACCGCCCACACCAGCGTGTGAACCGTTTTTATGGCACGCAGCTTCAATTCAGGTTTCATCGTTATCCCGAGCCAGGACTTGAGGCGCAACCTGACGCCTGGCCGCAGCGGCTTGCATGTGCTTCTCAAGTACGGATCAAAGAGGGCCAGGTTTGAGCCCGGGCCACGGCCCGTCAGGGGCGCCACCTCTGCAGCGAATGGCTGGCGGAATGCTAGCCGAAACATCAACCGTGCGTTGCCGAACAGACACACATCTCGTCGGCTCCTGCCTTTACGCTAGTCGACGCTTCTCAATCATGAGAAGGCACGTGGTGCTGTTTCTTGCCAGAAACGCTTAGAGGATAACGGAAAATGAACCAGGCAATGATGGGTGGTCATGCAACACACCTCAAAGAGATGCAGCCCTGTATTGATGTGTGCAATCACTGCCATGCAACCTGTTTGCAGACGGCCATGATTCACTGCCTCGATACCGGAGGAAAGCACGTTGGCGCAGACCATTTTCGATTGATGATGAGCTGCGCTGAACTGTGCCAAACATCGGCCAATTTTCAGCTGACAGGATCATCGTTTCATGTGGCACTGTGCGGCATCTGTGCCGACGTTTGCGAAGCTTGTGCGAAGAGCTGCGAAGCGGTTGGTGGAATGGAAGATTGCGTCAAGGCTTGCCGCGATTGTGCAGCGAGTTGCCGCAAGATGTCCGTTAAGAACGGATCGGCTTTTCCCATTCCGCCAGGGTTGGCGCTCAAGCGCCCGGGTACTGACGGCGCTTGCAGCGAGGGGAGTGGGAGGCGAGATTTATAAAAAAATTATCGATAATTTTTATGATTTTCCGCATGCGAGTACCGTGCTTAACTTGAGCCGTAAACTACGACCTGGCTGCTAAAGTGGCCGTCAGAATTTCCGGTGTTCATGCTGTTAATAATGAAATTTTGATTGGAAATTAAACCGTAATTCCCCGCCGTATAACGTTAGTGCTCAGTCGAAGCCGATGATGGTCGGCTGGTGTGAGCTGTTATGTGGCGGTTGATTGTGTCCTCCGTCAGTTCAACGAATATCAACCGGCTGGTCTCAGGCGTATCCCCAATGATTCGAAATTTTCTGTTACTAACAATTGTAACGATTGGCTTAATTTTTGGAGAAGTGGCTATGGCGATAGAAGAGCCGGCATTCGAAAGGCTGGAGAAAGTTGACAATATCGAGATACGGCAATATCGCCCGGTCATTGTCGCTGAGACCTTCGTTGATGGCGACATGAGTTCAGCCTCGAATAACGGATTTCGACAGATAGCTGACTATATTTTTGGCAATAACCGGTCTGTACGCGGCTCCGTGAGCACGTCATCCGAAAAAATTGCCATGACGGCGCCAGTATCGGTCGAACCTGCTGAGCGTTCAGAAAAGATCGTAATGAATGCCCCTGTGAGCGTCGAACCCCAGGGTAATTCCGCTGGCGGGGTGATGCATAGCAAGCGTTGGCGTGTCCAGTTTTCGATGCCCAGCGAGTATTCGATGGCAACGTTGCCAAAACCGCGGAATCCCGCCGTCACGCTAAGGGAGGTGCCGGGCAAGCGCTACGCAGTGCTTGTCTTTTCGGGCTTGGCTGGCGAAAAGAAGGTACAGCAAAAGACCGACGAGCTTTTGGCCTGGCTCAAGGCCAAAAACAGGAGAGCCATTGCTGCTCCCCAACTGGCACGCTACAACCCGCCCTGGACACTGCCATTCTTGCGAAGGAACGAAATACTGGTGGAAGTTGCCATGCCGTAGCTTTCTCGATATTTGAAAATGTCTGCATTCAGATAGTTTAATGGCGGCAACGATCCGATGATGGTCAGTGAATTACTGTCTATCAACGTGGCGCAAGATCACCGCGGCTGCAAGCCGTCGCCCCTTTAGCGAGTTGTTGGCAGCTTATCATCTGCGGGCCCGATGTTTGGCAAGTGCAGCCTCAAACCAATAGCCACTTTGTACAGGACTGTTGGATGCGCACTTAACCAGATAGGGCTTGCCACTCATGCTGCTTTCTGTTGCTGCACGCTTGACGAAATCTTCAGTTGAAGAGACAAGGCCTTTATTGAGCAGGTATTCATATTTCTTATTGAGGTGATTTGCGGCTTCTTCTGCCTTGTACCAAGTGCCATTACGGTTAAATTCACAGCCTGAATCTTTCAAGTAGATCAAAAGATAAGCTATTTCCTGCTTTGCAATAGGAGATGGTTCCGCAGAGAAAGCTAAGCCAGATAAGAGCATGAGGAGTGTGAATATAGCTTTGATCATATTTTTTGCTGCTAACATTGGTGCCAAGGCCGCACCGGTACGGTGTCGGCCTTGAACGATTTATTAACCCTTTAACTGCATAAAAATAGGATCAAGGGAATCTAGGAACTTAATGGAATCTATTCGCCACTCATTGTTTGGCTTGTAGAAATCTATTTGCCAAAAGATGAAATGATTTTCGAGCTTCTGAAGATATAAGTGCCTGATAATAGAACTGCCAAGAGGAATTGATTTTATATACTCACTTCCCAAGGACTTTCCCATGCGTTTATCAACTATCGGCCAGCTCTGGTTTATTTGATTTGCCAGGCCATCAATTTCAACAACAGGTAAGGGCCAATAAGGCTTTGCCGTATTAAGGCCTTCAGTAAACTTGGCCTGAGAAAAGTAGATCATCAACTTGTCAGAGAATTCCTTCGTTGCCTCTGGGGATTTAAAACCCTCCGCGAGAGCGCTTGTGGAAAGAAGAAGTGCCGCAAAGAATGCCAATAGTCTCATGATTTTCTCCTTTTTCATTGTGGGGGCTAACGTTGGAATTAAGCCGCCCGCATTAGCGGGTCGGCTTGGACGACTTGTTATGCATATTTTCTACTTTTGCGAGTATGTTTTCGTTTAAAAACTCAAGAAGAGTCGCGTTAAAGATTTCGGGCTGATCCATCAATGGCAAATGTCCTGCGCATGGAATTCTACATAGCCTTGCATTAGGCATGGCCTTGGCCGCCGCCTCGCCATGCTCGATAGCGAAAAGCTGGTCGTTCTCCCCCCAAATAATCAGAGTGTCTTTCTTTATCTGTCGAAGCAGGTTCTCGGATATTGTTGAAACAGCTGCCCCTCGGCCTTGTTGAAATGCATTCTTGCCGCCAGTTTTCTTAATAACCTCGACGGAATATTTTCCGTGATTCGGATCCCTGCTATCAGGGTTAAACAGTATGAAGCGAGAGTAAAAGCGATTTGCAAGAGAAGATGGAAAGATGTTTAGCCAAAGCATACCCAGAAATGAAGCAAAAGAAGGCCGCGCACCAAGCCCCCCGGAATCCACCAGAACAAGCTTGTCAATCATATCGGGATTATCTAAAGCAAATTGGAGAGCAATTGCTCCTCCTTGAGATAGACCGACGACATGCGCTTTAGGGATATTTAATGCCGACAGAAATTCCTTTAGCCATTTTGAAAAGTATGCCCGATCGTAGGGAGCATCAGGTTTATCAGATTCTCCGTAGCCCACAATGTCAGGAGCGATCACATGGTAGTCCTTTGAAACAGCTCCGATCGATGGATACCAGGTAACAGCTCCAGCACCTGCTCCATGCAGAAATATGACGGGCAATCCTTCCCCGGCAGAAAGGTAAGCAGTATTCACTGAACCAGCACTTATCAGCCCCTGCTTTACTGAGCAATCAATCTTGTCTATCAGTGCCTGCCGACTGTCACTTCTTCTCATTTTTAACCTGCGTATGTTTTTGATTACTTTCTGCTTCTTCGCTTGGACGCAACCATTTGCCTTGTATTTTGATTCTGAGCCGATTTCGATGACGATCCGAAGGATTCGCTA
>JAQSDB010000003.1:0-189741 GCA_029945725.1 bacterium
AGGGCCTCTCATCTCGAGAGGGGCGCATTCTACAGCAGCCCAACTCTTTGTCAACTTGTTTTTTATAATTTCTTGCCGAAGCAATCAACCAGAAAACCAAGCCACCCCTTCGTAAGCCATTGATAATAAAGCCCTTATCTGCTCTTTCTCAACCACCCCGTCGGTATGGGGCGCATTATAGGGAGCGCCGCGACAGAGTCAAACCCTTTCCTTCAGTTTTATGAAAAACCCTGCTCAACCGCTGCTTTTTCACGCAAAGCGATCATTTATCCAGCGTTATCCGGGCAATGGCTTTCTTACCCGACTGGATAATATGCACTTGACCCACAGCCATACGAAAATCCACCCTGGCGGGTTGCCCATCAATAAAGACCGCACCTCGCTGAATAACATCTTTGGCTGCCGCCGAGTTCTTGGTCAGTCCCGAGCGCGTCAGGACAGCCATCAGTGACAAGCCGTCCTGACCCTCAGCAGAAATCACCACCACCGGGACATCCTCCGGAATCTCGCCTTTGGTCAGCACATTGCCCGCCGCCTTGTGCGCACCAGCGGCGGCCTCGGCACCATGAAAGCGAGCAATTATCTCCTCCGCCAGCAGCCTCTTGATGTCCTGAGGATTGCGGCCCGCAGCCACTTCAACGCGAAAACCATCGACTTCCTCAAGCGGCCGGAAACTCAGCAGCTCGAAATAGCGCCAGATCAAGGTATCCGGCATAGAAAGAAGCTTCTGGTACATCTCGCCAGGCACATCACTCACACCTATATAGTTGCCTAGCGACTTGGACATCTTCTGCACACCATCCAGTCCCTCGAGAATCGGCATGGTCAGTACCACCTGCGCCGTTTGCCCGTAACGTCCCTGCAAGGTTCGCCCCATAAGAAGATTGAACTTCTGGTCCGTACCACCCAGCTCCACATCCGCCATCAGGGCTACCGAGTCATAGCCCTGCAAGAGCGGATAGAGGAACTCGTGAATGGCAATTGGTTGCTGACCGGCAAAGCGCTTGCTGAAATCATCCCGCTCAAGCATGCGCGAAACGGTGAAGTGGGAAGCCAGCTCGATTAGGTCCGCCGCCGATTTCTGCCCCATCCAATCGGAGTTGAAGACCACGCGCGTGCGCGCCGGATCCAGGATCTTGAACACCTGCTCCTGATAGGACCTGGCATTCGCCACCACCTGCTCGCGCGTCAATGGTTTGCGGGTGACATTCTTGCCGGTAGGGTCGCCAATCATGCCGGTGAAATCACCGATCAGGAAAATGACCTCATGCCCCAACTCCTGAAACGTACGCAGCTTGTTCATCAGCACCGTATGCCCCAGGTGCAGATCTGGCGCCGTCGGATCAAAACCCGCCTTAACGCGCAGTGGCCGACCCTCTTTCAGTCGCGCCAGCAGCTCTTCTTCCTGGATAAGTTCGTCGCATCCGCGCTTGATCAGCGCGAGCTGTTGTTCGGGTGTCATCATGGCTGTCACGGCTTGTAGAACGGGAAAGGCGCGAATTCTAGCATCATCACCGGAACGCTTACGCTACCCTAGCACCGGAACAAGGAGATGCAGATGAGCGAGCTTTATATTGGCCTGATGTCCGGCACCAGCATGGACGCCATTGATGCGGTTCTCGTGGATTTCGCACAGGGAGTACGGCTGTTGGGAACGCATTCTCGCCCCTTGCCTGCTGCGCTGCGCCAGGAACTGTCAGGCCTCTGCCAAAGCGGCCCCGATGAAATCGAGCGCATGGGACGTCTCGATACTGCGCTGGGAGAGCATTTCGCGGCAGCGGCACAAGATGTATTGGCAAACAGCGGGAATCGCGCTGCCGAGATTTGCGCTATCGGCAGTCACGGTCAGACCATCCGGCATCGCCCCCATGGGCCGCATCCTTTTACCCTGCAGATTGCCAATCCAGCAGTCATTGCCGAACTCACTGGCATACAGGTGATTGCTGACTTTCGGCGGCGCGACATGGCCGCCGGTGGGCAAGGAGCGCCGCTGGTGCCGGCTTTTCACAGCGGGATTTTCAGTAATGCGGAGCGGCACCGCATCGTGCTGAATCTCGGCGGCATAGCCAATATCACCATCCTGCCCGCAGGCAATACCAGCGTAGTCCGCGGTTTTGATACCGGTCCGGCCAATATCCTGATGGATGCCTGGTGCCTGCTGCACAAGCAGCAAGCCTACGATGCCGCCGGGGCATGGGCGGCCAGCGGCAACATCCATACGGCATTACTCGCGCAACTGCTGACCCATTCTTTTTTCAAAAGGCCTGCGCCCAAAAGTACAGGCCGGGAAGACTTTCACCTGGGCTGGATACAGGAGGAGCTGCAGAAACTGGGGCAAAGCATCGCCCCGAAAGATGTCCAGGCAAGCCTGCTGGAGCTCACTGCGGTGACGGTTGCCTCCGCCATAGAAGCCACCGGACTGCGGAAGGGTGACCTGTTACTCTGCGGCGGCGGTGCCTTTAACTCCGCACTTTGGCATCGTTTACAGTCATTGCTGCCGACATGGCAGCTATACAGCACGGCTGATTTTGGCCTTGCGCCGACCTGGGTTGAGGCCACCGCATTTGCCTGGCTGGCCCGTCAAACCCTGCACAACCTGCCCGGCAATCTCCCCGTCGTGACCGGAGCAGCCGGTCCACGCATTCTGGGCGGGATCTATCCTGCCTGAATCACCAGAATGAAAAAGCCGGCTTACGCCGGCTTTTTCTTGCGCTTCCCTGCCGACGGCCGCATTACACCGAAAATGAAGAGCCGCAGCCACAGGTACTGGAAGCATTGGGGTTTTTGACACTGAACTGGGAACCCTGCAGGCTTTCGGTATAGTCCACCTCAGAGCCCATCAGGTACTGGATGCTCATGGAATCCACCACCATGGTCACATCACCGTTGATGAACTCCGAGTCGCCCTCGTTCACTTTCTCATCAAAGGTAAAACCATAAGAAAAGCCGGAGCAGCCACCACCCGTAATATAGACACGCAGCTTGAGATCCGGATTGTCTTCTCCCTCACGCAGCTTGCGCACTTTGGCCGCCGCGCTGTCGGTGAGGATCATGGCCTGGGCCAGGTCATTCATGGCATTACCTGCAGATACAGCGAATAGTGTGACTAGATTATCCTAAAGACCAAGCAAAGCAGTCAACTATTTGCAGTATCAGGGGACTTGGCCACAACGGCCTCCTCTTTGGCCATCACATCAGGCTTGTGCTCGATAAGCTGGATCTGCGGTTTGTCGCTGTACAGCAGGCTGCCATTAACCTGCGCGCCCAGCATCATCTCCATGCTTTTGTAATACACATTACCGTTAACCATGGCCTTGCTCGCCAGCTCAATATGCTCGCCGGCATAAACGTTGCCCCTGACCACGCCATTGATAACGATATGCGGCACATGGATCTCACCAATGACCTCGCCATGCACATGCAGACTTCCGTCCTCGGAAACAATATTGCCTGTCACCTTGCCTTCCACATGCAGGCCGCCGGCAAACTTGATGTCACCCAGCACCTCGGTGTTACAGGCAACATAGCTGTGATCCTTGTAATTATTGCCCTTGTAACGACTGCCAGCAGGCTTCTTGATGCCCAACATGATATGACCCTCAAATATGGTGGCAAAATACAGACTGGCTTCTAGTTCTGCACTTCCCAACGGAAACTTTTTTGCACTGACGCTCCCTTGCCAGGCTTGAGTACAATATCAACACGCTCCGGACGAAAACCTGCCGGCAACTGCCACTCACCGGTCAGGCTCTGGAAATACTGAAAACCAAACCGGTTGTCACCCACCGGCAACACAACACTTTGGCCACCGCCAATAATTCTGGCTTCGACCGCTCCCGTAATCTCCACGGCATTGCTGCTGGCTTGCGTCAGCAGCAAACGGTACGTGACTCGCCCAGCATTATTCGCCAGGCGCAAATCCAGTCTGTCCACGCTCAAGCCGGCGGCTGCCGTTCGCGGTGACAACAGCTTCTTGTACAGGGCCACCTGATCCTCCAGCGTGGCGATATTCTCCAGCAAACTCATGTTTTCCTGACGCAGCTTTTCTGTGGCAGCAAGCACAATTTCACGATCATGATGCGCGACAGCCGCCTCATCGCGGATGGATTGCGATTGCTCGGCATACATGCGCACCGTCTGCCGCAAGCGCTGCACCTCGTCCGGCGTCGCCCCCACCACACTGCTGTTATAGCGCGAGCCCGCATACAGGCCGCCAAGCGCCGCGGCAATGATGAGTATCACACCGCCAATGCCCAGCGAGAGATTGCGAAAGGGCCGGTAAGGCACCAGCACCAGTTTCTGCAGCCGTTCTCGCTCACGCCGGAACACGGATCACCTCAGGGCAGCAAAGCAATTTGAGTCAGACCCGCCGTTTCCGGCAGATCAAACATGATATTCATGTTTTGCACCGCCTGACCGGCAGCACCCTTGACCAGATTGTCTATCACTGACAGAACCACCACGGTATCGCCTCCCTGCGGACGGTATACCGCGATACGACAGGTATTCGCCCCCTTCACCGAGCGCGTTTCCGGCAATGATCCGGCCGGCATAACATCGACAAAGGGCTCGCTGGCATACGTTTCTTCAAAGAGTTTTTGCAAATCACCGGCATCTTTCGTCAAGCGCGCATAAAGTGTCGCGTGAATGCCGCGAATCATGGGCAACAGATGCGGCACAAAGGTCAGGCCGACTTTTCCTGACGTCATGCGCGCCAGACCCTGGGAAATTTCCGGCAGATGCCGGTGACCGGAGACACCATAGGCACGAAAGGATTCCGCCGCCTCTGAAAAAAGCGCATGCACTTCGGCTTTACGGCCGGCGCCGGAAACACCGGATTTGGCATCCGCCACCAGGTGCGCCGGATCAACCAGACCCGCCTTCAGCAGCGGCAGGAAACCCAGCTGCACCGCCGTCGGATAACAACCGGGATTACCCACCACGCGCGCTGCCTTAATGGCAGCACGATTCATCTCGGGTAAACCATAAACCGACTCTGCGAGGATGGTGGTCGCGCCATGCGGCATGCCATACCATTGCTCAAATACAGCGATATCTGTCAGACGAAAATCCGCCGCGAGGTCAATAATCCTGACGCCACGATCCAGCAACTCCTGCGCCTGCTTCATGGCCACACCATGCGGCGTCGCAAAAAAAACCACATCGCAGGCGCCCAGCACCTCGATGGAAGGCTCGCTAAACGCCAGATCCACATGCCCGCGCAGATTGGGAAACAGCCTGGCGACCGGCATTCCCGCCTCGGTACGCGAGGTTATCGCCGTCAATTCGACGCCGGGATGCTGGGCGAGCAGCCGGAGCAGCTCGACGCCTGTATAGCCGGTACCACCGACAATGCCTACCTTGAGCACTGGATCACCTGTTCACAGGAAAAAAGGGGAAATAGGAGCGAGGCGGGATTATCAGCCAAGCCCGACACCCGGGCAATTCACAAAGTTAGGTAGCAATGTAACGCAAGGGTTTGGCAGACTTGTGAAATCTTCCTGAATTTGTGAGTGCATCCTCATGCTCTGGCTCAAGGCTTTGCACGTGATTGCCGTGGTGTGCTGGTTTGCCGGCCTGTTCTACCTGCCCCGGCTCTTCGTTTATCACGCCCAGACCGAGGACACCGCAGGCCGCGAACGCTTCAAGATCATGGAGCGCAAGCTCTATCGCGGCATCATGTGGCCCTCACTCATCATGACCGTGATATTTGGCGTGACGATGCTGGGGCTGAATCCGCACTATTACCTCACACAGGGCTGGATGCATGCCAAGCTGGCACTGGCGGGCCTGCTCATCGTCTATCACCTGTTTTGTGGTCACTACCTCAAGGCCCTGCAGCAGGACCGCAATCTTAAAAGCCACGTCTTCTTCCGTGTTTTCAACGAACTGCCGGTGCTGGCGCTGATTGCCATCGTCATTCTGGTGATTGTGAGGCCCTTCTGATGCGCCCCGTCGTCCTCTGTTTTTCCGGCCTGGACCCTTCCGGCGGCGCCGGCCTGCAAGCCGACATAGAAACCATTGCGGCGCTGGGCGGGCATGCGGCGGTGGTCTGCACCGCCCTGACCGTACAGGACTCGCAGCAGGTATACGGCTTTGAGACTGTAGCGGCCGGGCTGGTTCGGCAGCAGGCTGAAACCGTGCTCGCCGATTTGCCGGTAGCGGTCATCAAGCTCGGCATGCTCGGCTCCGGCGCCATCGCCGCGGTGATTGCCGACCTGCTCAGGCAGCATCCGCACATTCCCGTGGTACTGGATCCCGTGCTCGCCGCCAATTCCGGCGGCAACCTTGCCAGCGACGGTCTGGCCCAGGGCCTGCTCCGCCTGTTTCCGTTCGCCACCCTCATCACCCCCAACTCGGTGGAGGCGCGCCGTCTGACGCAGACTGACAACCTCGACGACGCCGTGAGCATCCTGTTCAGCCGGGGCGCCAGAAACATCCTGCTCAAGGGAGGGCACGAGCCCGGCGCCAGCATCCTGAACCGGCTGTACGGTGGCGGGGAGATGCTGCACGAAAGCCGGGCACCACGTCTGGCCGGCGACTTTCACGGCTCCGGCTGCACCCTGGCTGCCGCCATTGCCGTAGGCCTTGCCACGGGACTGGACTTGCCGGACGCCGTCGCAGGCGCCGAAGCCTTTGTCGCGCACGCCCTGCAAAACGCTGATCGCCCACGGGCTGACGGCCAGTTCCTGCCGCGCCGGATCACGCCATGACGATCCGGCGCGGGCTCTACGCCATTACCGACAACGCTCTCGGGGAGCAGTTATTGCCCGCAGTTCGTGCCGCCCTTGAAGGCGGTATCGTGCTGCTGCAATACCGCGACAAATCCGCTGACCACGCACGCCGCGAACAGGAAGCCCGAGCCCTGCTGGCACTATGCCGGGAGTTTTCCTGCCCCCTGCTGATCAATGACGACCTTGCCCTGGCGCTGGAAGTTGGCGCCGACGGCGTGCACCTTGGCCGTCATGACGGCGCCTTGCGTACCGCCAGAGAAAAAATGGGACCGGCCGCCATCATCGGTGCCACCTGCCACGACTCACTCGGGCTTGCCGCCGAAGCCGCCAGCGCTGGCGCCAGCTATCTCGCCTTTGGCGCCATCCATGCCTCCCGCACCAAGCCGGGAGCCGGTACAGCCAGTCTGGCCACACTGGCCGCCGCCAGGCACTTCAACCTGCCCGTGGTAGCGATAGGCGGCATTAGCACCGATAATGCCGCGCCTGTGATTGCCGCCGGCGCCGACTGCCTGGCGGTCATCAGTGATCTCTGGCAGGCGCCCGACATCCGCGCGCACGTACGCGAATTTTCCCGCCTGTTTTGAAACATACCCAGGCCAGCGCCCGAACTGCTTCCCACCTATTTTGCCGAGTCCGACATGAGCCGATCCGATGATCTTTTTGCCGCCGCCTGCCGCCATATTCCCGGTGGCGTGAACTCACCTGTCCGTGCTTTTCGTGGCGTCGGTGGTACGCCGGTATTTTTCTCGCGCGCCAAAGGTGCTTATCTCCATGACGCTGACGACCGGAAATACATCGACTATGTCGGCTCCTGGGGACCCGCCATTCTCGGTCACGCCCATGACGAGGTGATTCGTGAAGTACAGGAAGCGGCTGTAAACGGCCTCACCTTCGGCGCACCCACCGAGCTGGAAATACGCATGGCCGACAAGGTCTGCGAGCTGCTGCCTTCCATGGACATGGTGCGCATGGTGAGCTCAGGCACCGAAGCCACCATGAGTGCCATTCGCCTTGCCCGTGGCTATACCGGCCGCGACCTGCTGGTGAAATTCGAAGGCTGCTATCACGGCCATGCCGATGCCCTGCTGGTAAAAGCCGGTTCCGGCGCACTCACCCTGGGCGTCCCCAGCTCGGCCGGCGTCCCCGCCGACGTCGCCAAGCACACCATTACGCTCGAGTTCAATAACCTTGAGGCCACGGCCGAGTTTTTCCGCACGCGGGGCGAAGAAGTGGCCTGCATTATTGTTGAGCCCGTCGCCGGCAACATGAATTGCATTCCACCTGCACCAGGCTTTCTCGAAGGCCTGCGTACACTGTGTGACCAGTACGGTGCCGTGCTGGTTTTTGATGAAGTCATGACCGGCTTCCGCGTCGCGCTTGGTGGCGCACAAGCGCATTACGGCATCACACCGGACCTCACCACACTGGGCAAGGTCATTGGAGGCGGCATGCCGGTCGGCGCCTTTGGCGGCAAACGCGCCATCATGGAAAAAATTGCACCGCTGGGCCCCGTCTATCAGGCCGGCACGCTGTCCGGCAACCCCATCGCGATGCGCGCCGGCCTGAAAACCCTGGAGCTTATTTCTGTGCCGGGATTTTTTGCATCCCTCGCGCAGAAAACTGCCGCACTGTGTGCCGGTCTGGAAAAAGCCGGACGCGACAGTGGCGTGGCGCTCAGCACCAACCAGGTCGGCGGCATGTTCGGCCTGTTTTTTACCGACAAAAAAGTCACCCGCTATGCCGATGCCTGCGCCTGCGACACGGAAGCCTTCAAGCATTTCTTTCACGCCATGCTGGCCGAGGGAATTTATCTGGCGCCGTCGGCATTTGAAGCAGGCTTTGTGTCAGCTGCGCACAGTGACGCCGATATTGCCGCCACCGCTGCCGCCGCAACGCGTGCGCTGAAGCGCTGAGCCTTCGTCAGCAAAGCGGCATCGGATCATGACAAGGAAGATCATGCAGAAGCGGCGCTTTACCCTGCCCGGCGCAGTGCTGTTTTCAGTGCTTCTGCATTTTTTTCTGGTCGCTGGCAGTGAAATGGCACTGCCGGATTTTTATACTGCGCCGGACGAAGTCCTGGAGCGGAAAAAAGCCACGCATATACAGCACGTGCAGATAGTCGCTGCAGCCGCCGCGCCTGTAAAAGTTCAAGCCGCCGCCGCAGGCGTGCGTTTCGTCAGCATGAAAAAAACCGGGCCGGCGAAGAAAAAGCACCGAAAAATGCCACCACCCGAGACGGCCGCCAGGAAAAATGCTCCCGCAACCGAGCCTGCCGTAAACGCCAATGGCCCGGCAGCCGCAGAGGAAGTCGAAAAATCCGTAGCGACGGTTATGGCCGGGGCAGCTCCGCCTCCGGCACCCGAGCCGGCGCCCGCCTTTCCGATCCAGATCAATGCGGTGCTGGAAGCCCGCTATAACGGCATTCCCTTTACCATACGGCAAAGCTGGGTGATGGAGGGACTTCGATATGCCATCGACCTGAGCGCAAAACGCTTCGGCTTTCATTTTCAGCTCAGCAGCGAAGGCAGCATTACGCCTCAGGGCGGCCTGAGCCCGGAGCATTACCGGCTCCTGCTGAACAACAATCTGCGTACCATGGCCGATTACGCCAACGGTGAAATCCGTTACGGCAAACCGTCGGAGCTGAAAACAGCAGCGCTGCCGGTCGTACCCCAGGACACGGCGAGCCTGCCTTTCCATGTCGCCGTCACGTTCACCGGGCAGCCACAAAGTATCTTTGTCACCACCGGCAACAGCGTTTACCAGGTACGGCTTTTTGTCGATGCCGAAGAAAAACTGAAACTTCCCGGCGGTACCATCCGCACACTGCACCTGCTCGGTGAGCGCTTTGATCCGAAGCTGGGGCAGATGGTGACGGGCTATGAAGTCTGGCTGGCCCCGGATTACCTGAATTACCCGGTGAAATTCATCGGCCACACCAGCAACGGTGACCGCTTTGAATATCGCGTGAAGGAACTGGTGCTGGAAGGAAGGCGCGTGCTCGGTGAAAAAAGTGATGACAGCGAGGAGCCCGCAGACGATGCTATCCCCGACTGGATAAGGCAGCGCTCTTTGCCGGAAAGCCAGAGCAATCGCTGAGCGCAGCCTTCAGGACCGACAACTACAATAATCGGCAGCCCGCTTTTTAATCAATGGACATGGGCCGCCTTCATCAGGGGAAAATGATGGTCGCGTACCGTCAGCCGAATCTGCGCCAAAGGACCTATCGTCGCGATCTGGCGCAGCCTGATGCAGTGCCCGCATTATTATTGAGCCCGCTTTTCTCCGCCTCGCGTGACCCGCTCCTGCTCATTGATGCCCGGCAGATAATAAGGGCCCTGAATCCCGCCGCGTCGGCCCTGCTGGGTTTTCGTGCCGAAAAAGTCAGGGGCCGGGTCTGGCGCCGGGTCTTTCAGCTTGAGCGTGAGCTGGCCCAGGGCTGGCGCCGCAACCCCATTGTGCAATGCCTGCATTCACGTCGGAACCAGACTCTGGCCAAGGACACGGTGCTGGTGTGCGAGGAACGCCGCATTCCACTGACAGGACAAGTACTGAATGTTTCTGCGGGGCAGAAAGACATGGTGCTGCTCTATCTCAATGTTTCAGTCGAGTCGGCCGAGACACACAGCGTCAGTCGGCGCAATGAACATGAGATGCTGCTGCAGCACATGTCACGCCTGAATACTGTCAGTGAACTGGCCACCGGCATCGCCCATGAAATCAATCAGCCCCTGGCCGCCATCATGAGCTTCAACCAGGCCGCCTTGCGCCTGCTGGCAGAAGAAGAACCGGATGTGGATCGTGTTGCCGAAGCGCTGGCCGAGGCCGTAAGTCAGACACAGCGTGCGGCCGGCATTCTTGAGCGTTTGCGTTCCTTTGTGAGCCGGCATGAATTGCATTTCATGCCGGTAGCCATCAATCAGGTGGTTATCAACGCACTGACATTGCTCAGCAGCAAACTGACCGAGACCTCCGTGCGCGTCAACCTGCGCACCGAGCCCTGCCCGCCGGTACATGCCGATGCCCTGCAACTGGAGCAGGTCATGGTGAATCTGGTGCGTAATGCCATTGAGGCCATGCAGACCACGCCCGACGACATGCGGCGTTTGCAAATTGCCACCTGCAGCCTCGCCGGCCAGGTACATATTGAAGTCACCGACTCCGGCCCTGGCCTCAGCGCCTCTGCCAGCCGGCAATTATTCACGCGTTTTTTCACCACCAAGGCCGATGGCATGGGGCTGGGTCTCAGCATCAGCCGTACCATCCTTGAAGCGGCCGGTGGCGAACTCAGCGCCAGCAACAGCCCGGCAGGCGGAGCCTGTTTCCGGATCACCCTGCCCATTAGCTCCACCGAGGAGGTACTTAGTGGAAAGCACACTGTATGAGCCCACCGTTTTTCTGGTTGACGACGACGATGCAGTACGCCGCTCATTGCAGCTGCTCATCACCACCTACGGCATGCACGTAAAAAGCATGGCCAGTGCCGAAGAGTTTCTGGATGCCTGGCATCCCGATACGGTGGGTTGTCTGGTGCTGGATATTCGCATGGCGGGGATTTCCGGGCTGACGCTGCAGGATTTGCTGCTGGAGCGCCGCATCAACATTCCCATCATTTTCATTACCGGTCATGGCGACATCAGCGCCTGCCGCCGCGCCTTTCAAGGAGGGGCCGTCGATTTCCTCACCAAACCGGTGGACGAGAAGACGCTGATGAACAGCATCCGCATCGGCATCAGCCAGGACATCAAGCGCCACGCCAATCAAACTGAAATCGCCGATCTGCGTGACCGCCTGGAAAACCTGTCGGAACGTGAACGTGAAGTGCTGGAGCTGATGCTGGAGGGGATGCCCAACAAACTGATTGCGCGCCGCATAGATCTTTCAACCCGCACAGTGGAATCACACCGCGCACGCATTTTCATCAAGCTGCAAGCGGATTCGCTGGCACAACTGGTACGCCGGGTCGTCAAGCTGGAAGGTGACCCGGGCAGTGACAACAAGCACTGAGTAGCCCCTAGCGCACCACAATCAATCCCAGCCCGATGCGTGAGGGCTGCTTGATGTTGTAATCCAGAATGGTTTCGCCGTAGCCATTGAAGTACTGGAAATACACATAGCCATTGACGTTGCGCAGAAAACCCCGGAACGGATAACTCACGTCCATCTGTGTGCTGCCGTAAGCGGCCTTCATGCCCTTGCGCAGCATCAGCACATATTCCCATGTATCGTCTTTTTTCAGCTTGACCAGAAAATCGCCATAACCGCGGTAATCGGCAATGTCGGGATTGTCCGATCTATCCAGATACGCATAGAGTTTGGGTGCAAAGCTCCAGACATAGCCGTGCTGACTGGTCGTAAACGTAAACGTCGGACGCACATAGGCAATATTGATACTGCGCGAGTCCGTGCCATCCCGGCCGTTGGATTCATGGCCAATGCCCGCACGCATGCTGGCCAGGGTTTGCACCGAGGGCAGCAGCGAAAAATCCGGCTGGTCCCAGAATACTTCCGGACGATAAGCCGAATCACGGAAAGGCTTTGAGCCGGCCTCAATATCCATGACAGACGTCTGGGTGTAGGCAAAATAAACGCGCTCCCACCACTGCGGTTTTTTTTCCTCCTCCGGACTAAACAGGCGGTACTTGAGGCTGACCTGGAATTTCAGGCCGGAATCTCCTTCACCCCGCCAGTTATCCTCCAGCAGGAAATACACGGGCTCGTGCGCACTGATGCCGCGATCGGCCTGAGGCGTGGCGGCCGCAAGAAGCCGCTGCTGTTCCTGCGCCGAAAACACTGCGACCGGCTCGCTGGCGCCGGCCATGGCGCTTGCTGCCAGCCAGAAAAGCGCGAGCCTTTTTTTCATGCAGATACTCATGGGGAGTGACCCGCAGCGGCATTTTCCAGCACCGTCGCATGTGCCAGAGCCTCCTGCGCCGACTGCGTCTGACCCAGTTGCTGTCGCGCCTGCGCAATCTGTCGCCACAGCAGCGCCTGTTGCGCCGTGCTGCCGGCATAAGCCAGCGCCTTGCGCGCCAGCTGCTCGGCTTCGGCAGGACGCTTCTGGCGCAAACGCACGTCAGCCAGGCGCTGATACACCAGTGCTGACTGCGGCGCCAGGCGCTGGGCGCGCTCAAGATTGACCGCCGCCAGATCGAGATCCTTGCTGCGCAAGGCGCGATCAGAAGCAGCAAGCAATCCCTGCACCGCCGGTACCTGGGCACCATCGACCCGTTGCCGGCCCGGTGGCAGCGGCCGGTATGACAGGCCGGGGGTAACCGGAGCCACCACTCCCGTACTTGCCGCAGGCGGCAGGGTTGCCGGCCGCCCAAGCACAGGCACCGGCGACTCCGGCTTGCGTGCAGGCGGAAGGGAATGCGAAGGGACGTGTGTGCAAGCGGCAAGCAGAAGAGTGAAAGCGGGTGCCAGCACTGACAGGTGGCGCATGTTCTTTCCTGGGCAAGAGGGCTCGCAAGGGAGCGATTCCGTCGCGCGAATGAACACGGAAAGTACCCGTTTTGCAAACCCTGATACGACTACCGGAACAGCGCCACCCGCATCCGGCAGTTTCGGCATGTATGCCTAGAGCCAGTCAATAACGCGATGGAAAACCTTGTCCAGCACCGCAGGGATACCACCCTGCGCACACGGCACGGCATCCTGCGGCAGGGTGTCGCGACGGAAAGGCAGATACATCGCCCCCGGACAGGTTTCCGCCGAGAGCCGGCCGCTCTCGCGATCAGCCCATTGCCACTGCACATTATCGGGCAGCACCGGCGCCAGCGATGCGGGGTGCAAATGCGCCATCATTTCAACCCAGACCGGCAATGCACCCGTCGCCCCGAACAGGCCGGTCGCACGATTATCGTCATTGCCCACCCAGACCACCGCCAGATAATTTCCGGTGTAACCGGCAAACCAGGCATCGCGCAAATCATTGGTAGTACCGGTCTTGCCCGCCATCACCAGATCAGCCGGCAAGGTTTTGTAGGCACTCGCCGCCGTGCCTTCACGCATGGTCTGCTGCAAGGCGTAATTCAGCAGATAAATGCCCGCGGGATCGGCAACTTGCTGCACATCCAGACCAAAGCGTTTGAGTGATTTCCCTCTGGCATCAATCACTTCACGAATACTGCGTGGCGGCGTCTTGAAGCCGCCGCTGGCATACACCTGAAAAAGTGACAGGACATCCAGCGGAGACATATCGACCGCCCCCAGCATCAGCGAAGGATAGCTAGCCATGCTCTGCTGTACGCCCAGGCGCTTGAGCGTAGTGATGACGGCCGGCACGCCGATGGTCATGCCCATGCGTATGGTGGCCTGGTTATAGGAGTGCGCGAGCGCTGCGTAAAACGGCACCATGCCATGGCTTTCGCCATCGTCGTTTTTCGGCTCCCAGGTTTTCCCGCCCTGGCTCAGCAGGGATACCGGACTGTCATCCAGCGGCGTGGCCAGCGTGAACTGGCCCGATTCCAGCGCCGTAAGATAAACCGCCGGTTTGACCAGTGAACCGATCTGACGCTGCGCATCAAGTGCGCGGTTATAACCGGTGAAATCACCACTGCCGCCAATAATGGCAAGCAATTCGCCATTTTCCGGGTTGGCGACCAGCATCGCTCCCTGCAGCATGCCGAGACGTTTCGGACTGCTTTTTTTCAGGCGCTCAACGGTATTGCTGAAGGCGCTATCAGCCGCATTCTGCACGCGCGGATCCAGCGTCGTAAAAATCCGCAGACCATCCGACCCCAGATCCTCTTCCTTGTATTCGCTGTGCAGCTGGCGCCGCACCAGATCAATAAAGGCGGGATACACCGTAGTGGTTGCCGTGGGCTTTGCAATCACCTGCAGTGCCGCCTGATGCGCCAGCACGGATTGCTCAGCCGTTATTTTTCCGTCACGCAAAAGATTATCGAGGACAAGATTACGGCGCTTCAGCGCACGCGCCGGATTGCGTCGCGGATTGTAAAAAGAGGGGCCTTGCACCATGCCCACCAGCAGCGCCACCTGCGGCAGGTTAAGTTCGGAAATCGGCTGGCCAAAATAAAACTGCGAGGCCAGACCAAAACCGTTGACCGAGCGATCACCACTTTGCCCCAGCGCGACTTCATTGAGGTAGGTTTCAAGAATTTCATTCTTGCCGTAATGCAGCTCCAGCAACAAGGCCATGGCCGCTTCATTGAGCTTGCGCGACAGCGTGCGTTCATTGCTGAGGTAAAAGTTTTTCACCAGCTGCTGGGTCAGCGTACTGCCGCCCTGATGCACACCGCCCCCCGTGGTATTCACCCAGAGCGCACGCAGGATGCCGCGAATGGAAATGCCGTGATGAAGATAAAAGGAACGGTCTTCCGTGGCGAGCAGGGCATCAAGCAGATGTGGCGGCGCTTCCTTCAGCTGCATCAGCACACGGTCTTCATTCTGCTTGGGATAAATTCCGCCAATCACCATTGGCTCCAGACGCACAACGCCACTGTCGCCCTTGAACGTGCTGGCAACATCCACCAGCGAGTTGCCGTCAAAGCGCAGGCGCAAGACCTGCGATTTTTCCAGGCCGTCGCCGAAAGCAAAGCCACGGGTGTGGATATAAAGCTCATTGCCCTTGAACTGCCATGAACCGGGAGTCGTGGTGGCCTGCTCGCGGTAATTGAGCAGGCGCAACTCTTCCTGTACATCAGCCAGCGCCAGCGGCGCACCCGCATACATGTCCAGGGGACGGGCATAGACGCGCGCCGGAATTGCCCAGCGCCGTCCCTCGAATTTTTCGCGCACCGTGCCGTCAAGCTTGAGCACATATAGCCCGAGCCCTACGACGGCCAGAAGAAAAATCACCAGCAACAAAAGCAGTGCGGTCAGGATAAAACCGCGGGAACGGGGGGCAGGCATGAAGCTCGAAGCACCAGACGCATAAAGTCCGCTGATTCTACAGGCGCGGGCAAAGCCGTCGCCATGGGGCTGGTTGGCGTTATGTAAGGGCACCCGCAAAACCGCCCTTGGCGACGGCAGGGCCGGCACGCATAATCGCCCGTCTTTATTTTGCTGCAGGCCTGCCCATGAGCACTCCCCATTTTGACGTCTACGCCATCGGCAATGCCCTGGTCGATACCGAATACCGTGTCACTGACGAGTTTCTGGGCCGCCACGGCATCAGCAAAGGCCAGATGACGCTGGTGGAAGAAGCGCCTCAGCAGGCCCTGATTGCGGCACTGGACAGCACCTTCGGCCTGGAAAAGCGCGCCAGCGGAGGCTCGGCAGCCAACACGATCATTGCTGTCGCCGCGTTTGGCGGCCGCAGTTTCTATTCCTGCAAGGTTGCCAATGACGGCACCGGCGACTTTTATGTGCATGACCTGCACGCCGCCGGCATTTCGAGCAATCTCAAGGCCGAACGCGAGCACGGCGTTTCCGGCACCTGCGTGGTCATGGTGACCCCGGACTCCGAGCGCACCATGAACACCTTTCTCGGCATCACCTCGGATGTCTCTGTCAACGAACTGGTTCCCGAGTCGCTGGCGGCAGCCAAGTGGCTGTACATCGAAGGTTATCTGGTGAGCTCGGACTCGGCCCGGGCCGCCGTTCTGGAGGCGCGCCGGCAGGCCCGCGCGGCCGGCGCACGTATTGCCCTGACTTTTTCCGATCCCGCCATGGTGCGCTTCTTCAAGCCCGGCCTCGCCGAAATGCTGGACGATGGCGTCGACCTGCTGTTCTGCAATGAAGAGGAGGCCTGCCTGTGGAGCGACGCCCCTTCCGTGGAGGTCGCCCTGGCCAATCTCAAAGGCATTGCCAGACAAATCGTGATTACGCTTGGCAAGGACGGCGCGCTGATCTGGGACGGTACACGGCAGATTGCCATTGCGCCCAGTCCGGCAACGCCGGTGGACTCCAACGGTGCCGGCGACATGTTTGCCGGTGCCTACCTGTTCGGACTGACCCGTAACTGGTCACCGCAACGGGCGGGGGCGCTGGCCAGTCGTGCCGCCGCCGCAGTGGTCAGCCAGTTCGGTCCGCGCCTGCCGCTGGAGGCCCATACCGCGCTGCTGCATGAGCTCAATCAAGGCTGGACAGAAGCGGCTCCGGGCCTATAATCGCGCGCCGTTTGGGAGACCGGAATGCTGAGACTATGCAGCCTTGATGAGATACCCGACGGCGATGCCATCGGGGTGAAAACAGCGCTGGGTGAAGTCGTGCTGATACGCCAGGGACGCGAGGTAGTGGCCTACCGCAACGAGTGTCCGCATCTCGGCATTGAGCTCAACTTCCAGCCCGATGTGTTTCTTGATACCGAACATCGCTATATCCAGTGCGCCAACCATGGTGCGCTTTTCCAGATTGAAGACGGGCTTTGTGTATTCGGGCCCTGTCAGGGCGCGTCGCTCACGCCACTGTCGGTGCAGTTGATCGACAACAGCGTGTGCTTGTCGCCAGACCATGCAAGAAAGGACTAGCCTTTCCCTGATGACATGACACTGCGAGGTTGTCCGGGAATTCGCTTCTTGGTATAGATGGCGTTTAATTCGCCAGAGGGGATGGCAATGGCTTCCACGGCTGACAAGAACAAGAGCAAGAAGGCGCCTGCACCGGCGGCAAAAACGCCTGCCAAAGCAGGAACGGGCAAGGCGCCCGCCAAAGCGCCAGCCAAGCCTGCGGCGAAGGCCCCCGTCAAGGCACCGGCCAAGCCAGCAGCAAAGACTCCCGTTAAGACACCGGCCAAAACACCGGCGAAGGCAACGCCAAAGCCGGCCAGCAAGCCTGCGGCGAAAGCCCCCGCCAAGCCCGCAGCAAAGGCCCCCGTTAAGGCGCCGGCCAAGCCAGTGGCAAAGACTCCCGTTAAGACACCGGCCAAAACACCGGCGAAGGCAACGCCAAAGCCGGCCAGCAAGCCTGCGGCGAAAGCTCCCGCCAAGCCTGTGGCGAAGACACCAGCAAAACCCGCCGCAAAAGCACCTGCCAAGGCAGTGCCAAAGCTGACGGCAAAAGTGGTGGAAAAACCTGTAGCCGAAAAGAAACCTGTTGCGGCAAAAGCCGTTGCCGCCGCCGTGACAGCAAAAGCTGTTGCTGCTCCGAAGACGGCCAAGCCTGTGGTGGCTGCACCTGCCGCTGCCACGCCCCCATCCTCCCCTCCAAGTAAAGCCGTGCCCGTGAAAACAGAAACCGTGAAAGCTGCCACACCCAAAGCTGCATCAAAGTCCGTCCCCAAGGTTCACCATTCGAATGTGCTGATCCACGGCAACGCGCCCTATCAGGAAGAAAAAAACGAGGATTACATGAATCCTCGCCAGCGCGAGCATTTCCGCATCATTCTTCAGGCGTGGAAGCACGAGCTCATGGAAGAAGTCGATCGCACCGTGCATCACATGCAGGACGAGTCCGGCAGCCTGCCCGACCCGAATGATCGCGCCACCCAGGAAGAAGAGTTTTCACTGGAGCTGCGCACGCGTGATCGCGAGCGCAAACTGATCAAGAAAATTGACCAGACCATCGACCGTATCGACAAGGATGATTACGGCTACTGTGACGACTGCGGTGTTGAAATTGGCGTTCGTCGCCTTGAGGCCCGCCCTACCGCCACCCTCTGCATCGACTGCAAGAGCCTGTCGGAAATCAAGGAAAAACAGTTGGTCGGCTGATCCCGACGCTGGTTTTCTTCCTGAAAAAACGCCGCCCTTTGCGGCGTTTTTTCTTGGTACGACAAGCTGTCGCCATGACACCGCAAACAAAGGGACGCGCATGAGTTATACCGGCCGCTTTGCCCCAACTCCCACCGGGCCGCTGCACACCGGCTCGCTGATTGCCGCGGTAGCGAGCTATTGCGACGCCCGCGCCGCTGGCGGAAAGTGGCTGCTGCGCATGGAGGACATTGATCCTCCCCGCGAAATGCCGGGAGCAGCCGATCTCATTTTGCGCCAGCTGCACGCTTACGGCCTTGAATGGGATGGCGAGGTGTTGTTCCAGCACCAGCGCACAGAAGCCTATCTGGCAGCACTGGAGCAATTGCAGGAGCAGGGCGATGTATTCTGGTGCTGCTGTTCGCGCACCGACCTTGCGCGCCTTGGCACAACAGCGTATCCCGGCACGTGTCGCCCGTTCACATCACCACGCGATGATGCAGCAATTCGACTGCGCGTACCGGACAGGGTGATCCGTTTTAATGACCGCCTGTTTGGCCCGCAAGCAGAAAACCTGCAAAACAGTATCGGTGACGTTGTCCTGCGCCGCCGGGACGGTCTCTTCGCCTATCAGCTTGCCGTCGTTGTCGATGATGCCTTCCAGAATATTACGGATGTGGTGCGCGGCGCCGACCTGCTTGATAACACGGCGCGCCAGATCTTCCTGCAGGAAAAACTGGGCCTGGCCACACCGCGTTATCTGCACCTGCCACTCATGCTGCATGCGGATGGCACCAAACTGTCCAAGCAGACTTTTGCACCAGCACTGCCCTTGCCGGCAGAGCCGGTACTGCTTTGGCAGACCCTGATGTTTCTCGGACAGAAAATTCCGGCCGACCTGCAACACGCCACTCCCGACCGCATTCTCCACTGGGCCATCCGGAACTGGACACCCGGGGACATTCCTCGCCAGCACGGCATGAGCAGTCTTCCGGCCTGATCACGGCCCCTGGTTTTCCATCAGCGCAGACAGCGCCACATGCAGCGCCCGGGCGAGGGCAAAAGTGGCGGCCCGCAAATGCAGCAGCGCCTCCGCTAATTTGGCTTGGCGTTGCCCTGCTGCCGCTGCTACCTTGCACATCAGTTATTCCGGGCATCAGGCACCATGTATATCGACAGGCTTGTTCTGCTTTTTATCGCCGGCACCTTTCTGCTCTCCCCTGCCATTATCGAATGGTGGAGCGAGGGCGGGACGGCCTGGTACCGCCCCTATCTCATCTGGCTGGTGCTGATAGCCCTCAGCTTCTGGGTCGGTAAAAGTCGCGACCTGAATGACATCCAACCATGATTTTCCGACATGACCTTCAGCCCCGGTGAACTGCTGACGCTCGGCGTCGGCTATCTTTTCCTGCTTTTTCTCGTGGCCTATGTCAGCGAGTCGGGGCTGATTCCCGTACGCTGGGTGCGCCACCCTGCCGTGTATGTGTTGTCGCTGGGCGTGTATGTCAGTGCCTGGGGCATTTATGCCGTCGTCGGTTTTGCCCATCAGGCCGGCTATAACTTCCTCGCCTTTTATCTCGGCATTTCCGGCGCATTCCTGCTCGCACCGGTATTACTGGCGCCGGTATTGCGGCTGACCAAAACCTATCAGCTGGGTTCACTCGCCGATCTCTTTGCCTTTCGCTACCGCAGCCAGATCGTGGGCTCGCTCACCACCCTGGCCATGATTGTCGGCATGATGCCGTTGCTGGCCCTGCAGATTCGGGCTGTCGCCGACTCCGCACAGATCCTCACGCCCGGCAGCGAGCACCAGTGGATGGCGCTGGCGTTCTGCATCATCATCAGCGCCTTCACCGTTCTTTTCGGTGCTCGCCACCTGTCCCCCCGAGAAAAACACGAAGGCCTGGTGGTCGCCATTGCGCTTGAGTCCGTCATCAAGCTGCTGGCCATGGGGGCGGTTGCCTGGTTTGCCTGGCACGATGTCTTTGGCGGCCACAGCGGCCTCAATGCCTGGCTTACGGCGCATCCCGAATCGCTGCACATGCTCTACGATCCGCTGCGTGGCGGTTTCTGGCACATCCTGATCCTGTCGTTTTTATTCTCGGCGGTGCTGATGCCCTATATGTACCAGATGACCTTCACCGAGAATTTCAATCCACGCGCACTGCTGACCGCGAGCTGGGGACTGCCGCTTTATCTGATTGGCATGTCGCTGGCCGTCCCCATTCTGCTCTGGGGCGGGATCAAACTCGGTCTCAATCTGCACCCGGAGTATTTCACGCTGGGCGTGGCTCTCGCGTCAGGCTCGGCATGGTTGCCGCTGCTTATTTTTGTGGGCGGGCTGGCGGCGGCATCCGGCGTGATTATCGTCAGCACGCTGGCGATGGCATCAATGGCACTCAATCATCTGGTGCTGCCGCTGTATCAGCCCCGCCCCGACCAGAACATCTATCGCTGGATTCTCTGGATGCGGCGCCTGCTCATTACCGGGCTCATTGCCGTCTCCTATCTCGTCTATCTGTTGCTGAGCGAACGCCACAGCATGACGGAAATGGCCATGCTGACCTTCGTGGCAACCCTGCAGTTCACTCCCGGCCTGATAGGCGTACTGTTCTGGCCGCGCGCCAACCGCAGGGGATTTATCAGCGGTCTCAGCGCGGGCATGGTGCTGTGGTTTATCACGCTGGTGCTGCCCTATCTCATGGAGCTGCACTTCTTGCCCAGCCTCGACTGGGTGACCCTGTCCTTCACCAACAACACCGATTACTGGCAAACCATGGGCACTGGCACCACCCTGGTGAATGCACTGATCGGGGTGGTGGTGTCATTGCTCGGCACACAAACAGCCAGTGAACAGATTGCCGCCAATACCTGCTCAGTGGATAACCTGCGCCGGCCTTATCGCTGGGAGCTTACCGCCACCAGCATCGGGGATTTTGTGCGCGGCCTTGCCGAGCCCATGGGCAGCGTTACCGCCGAGCGCGAAGTCCAGGTGGCGATGACGGATCTCGGCATGCATCCGAGCGAAACCCGGCCGTATGCACTGCGCCGCTTGCGTGACCAGATTGAATCCAATCTGTCTGGCCTGCTCGGGCCCTCGGTGGCGCAGGACATTCTCGATCAGCACCTGCCCTACAAGGTGCGCACCGAGCAAGCCGGCCCCGAAGACATTCACTATATCGAGTCACGCATCGAGGATTACCGGCACCGCCTCTCAGGCCTCGCCGGCGAACTGGATTCCCTGCGCCGCTTTCACCGCCAGACACTTTTTGATTTGCCGATTGGCGTGTGCTCGCTGGGCCGCGACCTGGAAATCCTGGCATGGAACAATGCCATGATGAGTCTTACCGGTATCAGCGATGAGGATGTTATCGGTTCACGCCTTGGCAGCCTGCCCACCCCCTGGCGTGAAATGTTTCTGGACTTTCTCCACGGCCCTGCCGCACAGGTCTATCGCAAACAGGTACAGAGCCAGGGCGAAACACGCTGGGTTAGCCTCAACCGTGCCGTGATCGGTGACGGTGACAGCCTGGGCCACCCCGACTCGCAGGTGATTGTGGTCGAAGACATTTCCGAACTGCATCGTCTTGAGGTACGCGTCTCCCATAATGAGCGCCTGGCATCGATTGGCCGTCTGGCGGCCGGCGTGGCGCATGAAATAGGCAATCCCGTCACCGGCATCGCCTGTCTCGCACAAAACCTGAAAGCCGAAAAGCAGGATCCGGAGATTCTCGATGCCAGCAACCAGATTCTTGAACAAACCCAGCGCATCTCACGTATTGTGCAGTCACTGGTGGGTTTTGCCCGCGCCGACAGTCTGCGCAGCAATCGCGAAGCCGTGCATCTGCACAGCGCCGTCGATGAGGCCATCCAGCTTTTGCAACTGGGCCCGGAAGGACGTGATCACGAATACCTTAACGAGTGCCGTCCTGACACCCTGGTTGCGGGTGATTCACAACGACTGACACAGGTATTTATCAATCTGCTCACCAATGCGCGCGATGCCAGCCCGCCGGGCAGCCAGATTATTGCCCGCGCTGCCACACACGGCCCGAAAGTGCGCTTTGAAATAGAAGACTGTGGCAGCGGCTTACCGACAGGTGATATTCGCAACACATTGTTTGAACCCTTTGTAACCACCAAGGATACCGGCAAGGGCACGGGTCTCGGCCTGGCACTGGTGCACGGGATCGTCGAAGAACACGAAGGCCGCATTCAACTTATCGACAAGGCGGATTACGATCAGGGTAACGGCGTCATCGTGCAGATCATGTTGCCGACATGGATAGAAAGCGAGGAAGTGAAAAGGCAGTAAAAACAGGAAGAGCATCCCTCTTCGCCCTCTCACTCTCTGCCCGGAAATAGAGGAAAGGCATGAGCCACATTCTTATTGTTGAAGATGAACCCCTCATACGCTCCAACCTGAAAAGGCTGCTGGAGCGGCATCATTACCGTGTCAGCGAAGCCGGCTCGGTGAGTGATGCCACCGAGCGCTATAACCTCGAGGATTTCGATCTGGTGATCACCGATGTGCGACTGCCTGGCGAACCCGGCACGGTACTCATCGAAAAAGCCCGTCCGACCCCAGTACTCATCATGACCAGCTTCGGCAATCTCAAATCCGCCGTGGAAGCCATGAAGCAGGGGGCCGTCGATTATATTTCCAAGCCCTTTGATCACGATGAGATGGTGCTGGCCATAGAGCGTATCCTGCGTGAAAAAGCCTTGCTCGCACAAAATGAGGTCTTGAAGCAGGAGGTCGCACGCACTTATCCCACGACCGGCATGATCGGTTCCTGCGCCGCCATGGAAGAGGTGTTCTTGCGTATCCGCAAGGTAGCCCCCATGGCCACGACCGTGCTTATTCGCGGCGAAAGCGGCACCGGCAAGGAACTGGTCGCGCGCGCGCTGCACGATCAAAGTCCTCGCGCCAATGGCCCGATGATTTCCGTGAACTGCGCGGCCATTCCGGAATCACTGATCGAGTCCGAATTATTCGGACACGAAAAAGGCTCCTTCACCGGCGCCCAAACCATGCGTAAAGGCCTGGTAGAGGCCGCCGATGGCGGCACCCTGTTTCTCGACGAGATCGGTGAACTACCCATGGAGGCGCAGGCGCGTCTCTTGCGCCTGCTGCAGGAAAAGGAGATTCGCCGTATCGGCTCCACCCAGACCCGCCATGTGGATGTCCGTCTGGTCGCCGCCACACACCGCAATCTCAAACAACTGGCCAGCGAACACAAATTCCGTGAAGACCTTTACTACCGGCTGCATGTGGTCGAACTGATCCTGCCTCCCCTGCGAGAACGCGGTGACGACATTCTCGAACTGGCCGAAACCCTGCTGGAGCGTACCGCCCTGCGCCTTGGCGTCGGCCGCCTGCATTTCAATGATGAGGCCCGCGAGGCCATGCTGAACTACCCCTGGCCCGGCAATGTACGTGAACTGGAAAACGCCATCGAGCGCGCCGCCATTCTTTGCGAGTCGGACGAAATCAGCCCCGAGCACCTGGCCATTGACTACATAAAGCGCGAACCCAGTCCCACCCGAACCGGTGGCCGCAGCAGCTCCGCCAATGAACCTCCCGCCGGTCTCTCGCTGGAGGACTACTTCCAGCACTTCGTTCTGGAGCATCAGGATCACATGTCGGAAACCGAGCTGGCCCAGAAGCTCGGCATCAGCCGGAAGTCCCTGTGGGAGCGGCGGCAGCGCCTTGGCATACCCCGCCGCAAAGCCAGTGGCGAGGTGGAAGGCGCCCCTGAAGCCGAGAGCGAAGGGGAATGATCCGCTTCGCTCACAGATACTGACAACGTGTTACGCAGCTACACAAAGCCGTTACATCACTACCCGCAAACTGTTACCGGCCTCCGTAATTCCCGCAAGCCGCCTTTTCAAAAAACCATAACCTGCTGTTTTTGAACAACTAAATAAAACAATAAAAGTTGGCACGGCATCTGCTATATGTCTGGAGCGCAACAACAAAAACAAATGCGTACAGGTCTCCGCAGACCAAAAACAAGAAGAAAAAACCAGAACAAGAACAATAAAAAATGCGGATGGTGGTGAGGTTCAGCTATGAGAGGAGGCTTCATAGCTGAACCCAGCCCGATTGATGAAAACCGGCATCAACAACAAGAACAAGAAAGTACAAAAACAACAAGCAAGCCGGATGGCCAAAAACAATAACAAGGCCGCCACAAAAAAGAAGAACAGACAACAACACCCCAGATAGACAGTACACGCGGGAGGCTTTGCCTCCCGCGTTTCTGTTTGTGGCCACGCCTCATTTGCGGCTTCTTTTTAGCAAGCCATCCCCGCATTGCAGATACCGCACTCCCTAGTGCACCGGAACTTGCTATCATCTCCCGCTTCGATATCCGGCCCGTAGAGCCCGCCACCCTAATGATCCCGCTATGATCAAAGCCCTGATCAACCGTCTTAGAGGCCGTCCGGCCCAACCCCCTGCTGTTCAGCGCGTGATCATCCCGCGTGACCAGCACCATGTTTCGCGCAAGGACATCAGCAATGCGGCACTGAAAACCCTTTACCGCCTGCGTGAACAAGGCCACCAGGGATTTCTGGTCGGCGGCGGCGTCCGTGACCTGCTGCTCGGCCTTCACCCCAAGGACTTTGATGTCGCCACCAGCGCCACGCCCGAGCAGGTCAAGCAGGCGTTCGGCGGACAGTGCCAGCTGATCGGTCGCCGTTTCCGGCTGGCGCATGTGCGTTATGGTCGCGAAATCATTGAAGTGGCGACCCTGCGTGCACATCACAGCCAGGCCGAAAACGATACCCACGCCCGAACCTCTGATGAAGGCATGATCCTGCGCGACAATGTATGGGGCTCGGTGGAAGAAGATGCCGAACGGCGCGACTTCACGGTAAATGCGCTCTACTACAACATCGAAGACTTCAGTATCTGGGATTTTGCCGGTGGCCTTAAGGACTTGCAGCGCCGCGAGTTGCGCCTGATTGGTGAGCCCGATACGCGCTACCGCGAGGATCCGGTGCGCATGCTGCGAGCCATCCGTTTCGCCGCCAAACTGGACTTCACCATTGAGGCTGGCACAGCCAACCCCATACGCCGCCTCGGCGACCTTCTCGACGATATTTCTTCACACCGCCTTTTTGATGAAGCCCAGAAGCTGCTGTCCTCCGGCCACGCCGTGCGGATGATGGACTTGCTGCACGAGTACGATCTCTTTCGGCATCTCTTCCCGCAAGGAGGAGCATCAGAGGAAAGCAGGCGCCTGCTGACATTGACCGCAGAAAGCACGGATGAGCGCCTTGCGATAGGCAAAAGCGTCAATCCAGCCTTCTTCTATGCGGCCCTGCTCTGGGAGCAGGTACAGGCCGAATACCAGCATCTGCAGGATGAAGGGGTGCCACCCGTCCCGGCCCTGCAGCAGGCGGGTCAGCGTGTGATTTCACGTCAGGTGGAACGTACGGCCATTCCCCGCTTCATGGCACAAACCATACGTGAAATATGGGAAATGCAGCCACGTCTGGATCACCCGCGCCCACGCCAGGTGGACATGCTGGTCCAGCAGCAACGCTTCCGGGCCGCTTATGATTTTCTGGTTCTGCGCGAGGAGTCCGGCGAGGACACTGACGGCTTTGGTGCCTGGTGGACCCGCTATCAGGATGCCGATCCCGGCCTGCAGGCTGAAATGCTGAGGTCCCTGGAAAGCGGTGGTGGCAGTGGCGGTGGCGCCAAAAAGCCCCGCCGTCGCACGCCACGCAAACGCAAACCCGCAGGCAGCTGATGCCCGCCTCCCCGGCCCTCTTCTGCACCCGGGCCTTTATAGGCCTGGGTGCCAATCTCGGTCAGCCCGGGCTGACACTGAAAAGTGCGGTGCACGCTCTTCGCAAGCTTCCTGACAGCCATCTCAAGGCCATCTCAAGCCTTTATCGCAGCACGCCCCTGGGACCAGCCGGGCAACCGGACTACCTCAATGCCGTTGTCTGGCTGGAAACAGCCCTACCGCCGCATACCCTGCTGGCAGCCCTGCAAGCCATAGAAAGTGCACACGGACGGCTTCGTGAAATCCACTGGGGTGCGCGCACGCTGGATCTGGACGTACTGCTCTATGGCAATGATGTCATCGCCACATCCGATCTCACCGTGCCGCATCCAGAGCTGAAAAACAGAAACTTTGTGCTGATTCCCCTGCTTGAGCTGCAAGCAGACCTGCGCCTGACCTATGCCATGCCACTGTCATCACTGCCCGCCGCCAGGGATCACCATGGCATTGAGCTCATTGCCAGCCACTGGACCGATTGACGGCAGGCGATGCGCCCACCACCATAGCCCTCCCTGAAAGGAGGCCATCCATGAAATCCGTCACCCTTTCCACCCTGCGCGAGCTCAAGGCCCGCGGCGAAAAATTCAGTTGCCTGACCTGCTATGACGCCACCTTTGCCCACGTTATGAGCCAAGCCGGCATCGAAACCATCCTGATTGGCGACTCACTCGGCATGGTCGTGCAAGGCCAGAGCTCTACCCTTCCTGTCAGCGTCACGGACATGGCCTATCACACCGCCGCCGTGGCTCGCGGCAACCCTGGCAATGCCTTCATTATTGCCGACATGCCCTTCATGTCCTATGCGCGCATTGAGGATGCCCTGAGCAACGCGAAAGTCCTGATGCAGGCCGGCGCCCACATCGTGAAACTGGAGGGCGGTGTCTGGCTCCGCGACACCGTCGTGCAGCTTGCCCGCGGTGGCATTCCCGCCTGCGTGCACATGGGGCTGACACCACAATCCGTCAACGTATTTGGCGGCTACAAGGTGCAGGGCCGTGGCGATGCCGCAGATACCCTGCTCGCCGAAGCCATTGAACTCGACAAGGCAGGAGCGGCCCTGTTCGTGCTGGAGTGCGTTCCTGCCGCACTCGGCAAACACATCAGCGAAAGCGTTACGGCACCGGTTATCGGCATTGGCGCCGGCCCGCATTGCGACGGCCAGGTCCTGGTTATGCACGACATGCTGGGCCTGCATACCGGCAAGCCGGCACGCTTTGTGAAAAACTTTCTCGACGAAAGTGATGACGGTATTGCCGGTGCCTTCAAGGCTTTTGTCAGTGCCGTTAAGGCCGGCAGCTACCCGGCGCCAGAACACTGCTTTGAATAAGCCGGCCAGCTGCCGCTGCCTGCCGCAGGCCTATTGACCTGCTTTATTGTTTGCTCAAGCCGAGTTCCGCCATGAAAACCGAAACAACCATCAGCGGCGTGCGCGCCGCCTTGCGCGCCGCCCGTAAAGCCGGCAAATCCATTGCCATGGTGCCCACCATGGGAAATTTGCATGCAGGCCATATCACCCTGGTAAAGACCGCCAAACGCCGTGCAGATATCGTGGTCACCAGTATTTTTGTGAATCCCACACAATTTGGCATTAACGAGGATTTCGACAAATATCCGCGCACCCTGAGCGCCGACAGCGCACTGCTTGCCGAGGCAAGCTGCGACATCCTGTTTGCACCGGATATGCGGGAAATGTATCCGGATGGACGCCAGCAAAATACCAGCGTAAATGTCAGCGGCATCACCGACATGCTCTGTGGAACATCACGACCCGGCCACTTCAGTGGTGTCGCGACGGTCGTCAGCAAGCTGTTTAACATTGTGCAGCCGGATATGGCCCTCTTCGGCGAAAAGGATTACCAGCAGCTGGCCGTCATTCGCCGCTTTTCCCGCGACCTGTGTTTTCCTGTCGAGGTCATTGGTGTCGCTACGGTACGTGCCGAGGATGGCCTGGCCCTGAGCTCCCGTAACGGCTTTTTGAGCAGCGAAGAACGCAAACTGGCGCCGCAGCTTTTCAAAACCCTGAGCAGCCTGCGTACTGCCATTGAAGGAGGGCAACGCGACTACGCCATGCTCGCTGCCGCCGCGAATACCCATCTCGCCAAGTGCGGGTTTGTTCCCGAATACCTTGAGGTACGACGCCAGGATCTGGAACTGGCTGGCCATGGGGACAAGGCACTGGTTATTCTCGTGGCCGCCCGTCTTGGCTCGACAAGACTGATCGACAACCTGGCTTTTGAGCTGCCCTGAAACCGCCCGCAACACGGGATTTACCCCCCACTGCCGAGTGCATGTAGCTGTCCGACAATCATGTTTTTTCATGATTGAACGGCCAGTCTGATTGCGGCACAATGGCCCGCCCGGCGAGACCGGGACGGAAGTGTTACGCGGCTACCCATTCCCGGGACGCGTATGATTGTCACGAGCGGAGGTGAGCCTCATGCAATGCACCATGCTGAAAGCCAAACTGCATCGCGCCCGTGTTACGCACGCCGAACTGGATTATGAAGGCTCCTGCGCCATTGATGGCGACCTCCTGGACCTTGCCGGCATTCTGGAATACGAACAGATCCAGATTTACAACGTAACCAACGGCGAACGCTTCACCACCTATGCCATCCGTGCCGAAGAAGGTTCGCGCATGATTTCGGTCAATGGTGCTGCCGCCCACAAGGCTGGCGTAGGCGATATCCTGATCATCGCCACTTATGCCAATTATGCTGCAGCCGAACTGATCAACTTCAAGCCTCGCCTGGTCTACTGCAACGCCGACAACACCGTCAGTCACAGTGCCAATGCCATTCCGGTGCAAGTCGCCTGATCAGTCCTTTGCACCATAAAAAACGCCGGCATTTGCCGGCGTTTTTTATGGGCAGCTCTCAAGCGAAAAGATCAGGGTTGCGGCTCACTGATCTTGGATACGCTGGCGCCCTGATAGCGCCGGTCAGAAATAACCCGTCGCAAACCCAGCAGCGTGCGGTAGGGTGTTTCATGAATAATCATGTTCACCACCGCAGCTGGAATACTGCCGCCTGGATCTGCTCGTCCTTGCATGGTCACTTCGACAAAACCGTTGGATAACGGACGAAACGTCCAGCTTCCGTCAATATCCGGCATGCGCACAAAGTCATCCCGCACAGGGTATTGAGGTGACGCCAGAGACCGGCTGCTGACGACCACGGTACCTGTTTTCTCATCCTGGGTGATGCGCCCCGCCACAATCGCATCCCGGTTACTGAGCGGCCACGGAAAATCCGTGACCACACGAATCACAAACGTTGCCTTCTCATCGTCACGCTTGAGAACATCAACCTGCATGGTGCGATAAATCCATTGATCCGCGCGTTCAGTATCCATAATCAGGGCGATAAGACCGCTGAGTGAGCTCTTCACCACCGTAATCGCCTTGAAACCGCGAATCGGGTAATCCGGAATACGGCGAGTCCAGACTTTTATGGCCGAGCTGTCTCGCGCCAGCGTCCAGTCTTCATCGGCATGGGTGACATTCGAAAGCAGTAATAGAAGAGGCAGGACAAACTTCATAAGCAGCATTTTTTATTATCACCCGGAATAGCTGTTTCACAGCACTTGCTGCCAACATCTTCAATGGCAGTTTAATGCTCCTGCATCATGCCGAAGAAGTCACAAACTGTCTGTGCAGGAACCGTATTCTCACCCACCTGCCATCCGGGCTATTGGCCGTACATCAACGGATATCCATTACTCGGCCATAAAAAAGCCCCTGCAAAGGGGCTTTTTTATGGCACCCGATTACTCAAGATTCTGCGAACACTCCGCATCAGACGGAGCAAGCTGGCAACGAATCTGCTTCAGCATATGCATGGTCTTTTTGTCGTAGATGCCTTCATTCGTGAGGGCAATACGCGATTCACGAATCATCAGTGTGTACTTCTCCTGATCAGCCTCGGGAATCGTCATCCAGAAACGCTTGTCGATTTCCTTTTCAGCATTGGTCACCAGGCTCATGGCACGCGGCAGCTGCGTGTACACATATTCACGCGACTTCTGGCCATAACCATCAGGGAAGCGATCCTGACGAATAATAATCTGCAGCGAGAGCTGTACCAGCGGGAACTGGGCAATGGCACCCTTGTTGCCAAGACCCTTGAAAAGCTCAAGTGGCTTGAAGGCAGCGGCTGGTGCGCCAATGATATCTACCGATCCATTATTGAACTTGCCGGCAAAATTCATGATATCGGAAGCAACCGGCTGGGCGCCGACCTTCTGTACCATCTTGGCCTGAGCCTTGTCGTAATCCATTACGGCAATTTTCTTGCCCGAAAGCTTGCCGACCGTGTTGATGTTGCGGTCATTCACAAAAAGGTAAGCCGCACCCATCGGGGTAATGCCTGCCACTTCATAATTACCACTGACCATCAGCTTCGCTGCATTCGGCTTGGACAAAGTTGCCAGAACCTTCTCAACATGCTTGTAGGTTGGCTGCGAACCCAGTGAATCGAGACTGCCGGTAAAGCCATTGAACTGGCGACCACGCAGACCCGTCATCACCACGGCGTCACACTGGCCAGCCTTGAAGTCTTCCGAAGCAATTTTCTCATCGGTATAAGGCTTCAGTTCGATGTTCGCACCCCAGCGCGCTGCGGCGAGCTTGTAATCCTTCATCATGTTGTACACATCACCCTGGGTACCGGAAATATCCCAGACACAGAGAACCTGTTTGGCGGGCGCTGCGACTGCCGCTGCAGAGAGCACCAGTGCCGCGCCAGCAAGCAGCACACGGGTACTGCGAGAAAACTTGTTAACGGTTTGCATCAAATAACTCCTAATACTTCTTCAGGACAGTAAACACATAAAAGCCTAGAGCAGATCATCAATCTGGACGCCATCATCCTGCTGCACAGGCTTCTCATCCCAGAACTTGCCCAGACTGCCCGGCGGTGTCCGACTGCCGGTCTTTTCCGTCCAGTAGCGGTCAGACACGTTCTGGATAATCTGGAAGGCCATTTTGTCGACCAGACGGAAGTCCGGGTTAACGGCCGATTCCTGAGTGGCGGCATAAGCCCTGATGGCATCGCGCATCAGCTCTTCATCGCCCTTGGCCTGAGCAGCCATGGCATAGAGTGCATAAGGCAGACGCACGCCGCCACGGTCGGCAACCCGCATATTCTGCTTGATGGTTTCCCAGGGATCGCCTTTGCCTTCACCGGCACCGGGGAGCAAGGTCCAGATTACGGCGCGAGTCGCCTGTGGTGTACCCCACCACTTGTTATTGTCCAGACACTGCATGGCGCGCTCGACCTTGGCAGCAATATCCTTCGGCACACCCACAACCTGCTGGGCGGCAATATCGTTGACCATGGCCTGGACGCCCGTAATCAGGCCCAGCATGTAAACCACTTCATCAAAATCACGCTTGAACTTGGGGCACTTGGTGCCGATTGGCGACTTCTTGCCAACCTCGAAGTAAGCCACCAGATGGTTATAAGCCTCGTACTGGCGGCGCGCCGCCAGCTCGGCCTCGCGCTTCTGCATGATGCGGGCATCCTGGGCATCATCAATCAGGTTGGCGCGCGAAGAGCGCATATAGCGCAACTCGTATTCAAGCGCACGCTGCTCGGCGCAGAGGCCGGCTGACGCATAAAGCACTACGCCGATTTCATGCGGATCTGCCTTCAGACCTTGTGTGGCCATCATCAGCGGGGTCAGGGCCTCACCGGAGGCGCAACCCATGCTGACGTCATCTATTTTGAAGATGGGCATGATCATGTGGTTTTCGGTAAAACGCAGCGCAATATTGGCGCCGGTCTTGTTGATCTGCGAGCAACCCGAAAGCAGGGCAGTGCCGGTGATGAAAACGCTGATAAGGCTCCAGCGGAGCAGGCGGTTCACCTTCATGGTGATCTCCTAGAACTTGTTCTTATGATTTCGGGCCGGACGATTTTTAATTAGAAGCGCGTCTCGGCAGACGGTCCGGTTTACGGAGCCCGGCAAAGATAGCACCAAGCCCAGCAACAGAAAAGCCGCCTGACGGCGGCTTTTCTTGGGTTTTACTGCAATGACGATGTTTTTTGTACGTCGTCTGTGACCGCTCAGGCTTCGGTCGGCGCTACCGCCTCGTCCGTGGTCGCCACGTCCTTCATGGAGAGCTTGATACGGCCGCGCTGATCCACGTCCAGCACCTTGACCTTCACCTGCTGACCTTCCTTCAGATAGTCAGTCACCTTCTCCACGCGCTCATTGGCAATCTGGGAAATATGCACCAGACCATCCGTGCCCGGCATGATGGTGACGAAGGCACCAAAATCGACGATACGGGCAACCGTACCTTCGTAAATTGTACCGACTTCAACTTCTGCCGTAATCGCCTGCACCTTGGCCAGAGCCGCCTGGGTAGCGCCCTTGGTTTCGCCGTAAATACGCACCAGGCCGGTGTCATCAATATCAATGGTGGCCTTGGTTTCTTCACAGATGGAACGGATCATGGAGCCGCCCTTGCCGATCACATCACGGATTTTTTCCGGGTTGATGTTAATGGTGGCATAGGTCGGTGCATTGCCGTTCACTTCCGAGCGCGAAGCCGCCAGCACTTCGTTCATGGACTTGAGAATCGTCAGGCGACCATCACGGGCCTGGGCCAGCGCGGTTTCCATGATTTCTTCGTTGATGCCTTCAATCTTGATATCCATCTGCAGTGCGGTCACGCCATTCGCGGTACCGGCCACCTTGAAGTCCATGTCACCCAGATGATCTTCGTCACCCAGAATGTCGGTGAGTACGGCAAAGCGGTTGCCTTCCTTCACCAGACCCATGGCGATACCGGCTACCGGGGCCTTCATCGGCACACCGGCATCCATCAGGGCAAGAGAAGCACCACAGATCGAGGCCATGGAGGACGAACCATTGGATTCGGTGATGTCCGAGACTACACGGATGGCGTAAGGGAACTTTTCAGCACCCGGCAGCATCGGCTGCACGCCACGACGCGCAAGGCGGCCATGGCCGATTTCACGACGCTTCGGACCCGTTTCACGGCCGGTTTCACCGACGGAGAAGGCCGGGAAGTTGTAATGCAGCATGAAATGATCCGTGCGTGTACCTTCCAGCGCATCAATCATCATGGCATCACGCGGGCCACCGAGAGTGGCTGTCACAATGGCCTGGGTTTCACCACGGGTGAACAACGCCGAGCCATGCACACGCGGCAACACACCCACCTGTACGTCAACGGCACGCACGGTCTTGCTGTCGCGGCCATCAATACGCGGCTTGCCGGAAAGAATGTTGTCACGCACAGTGCGGTACTTCAGGTCTTCAAACAGGTCATCCAGGTCATCGGCAGAGAAATCGCCGCCTTCGGGTGCGAACTGGGCAATGGCCTGCTTCTTGATTTCATCAAGCTTGGTGTAACGCTGCTGCTTTTCACGAATCGTGTAGGCGGCAGAAATCGGTGCTTCGAACACAGACTTCAGTGCCGCCTTAACTTCGGCGTTCTGCACTGGAGCCGTCCATTCCCAGCGTGGCGTTGCCACTTCAGCGGCAAATGCCTTGATTGCTGCAACGGCAACCTGCATTTCATCATGCCCAAAAAGCACGGCGCCCAGCATTTCATCTTCGCTGAGTTCCTTGGCTTCAGACTCAACCATCAGCACCGCCTTGTCAGTACCGGCAACCACCAGATCCAGCTCGGAAGTCTTCAGCTCTTCATAAGTCGGATTGAGGATATAAGCGCCATTCAGATAGCCAACGCGAGCGGCAGCAATCGGACCATTGAAAGGAATGCCGGAGATGGCAAGGGCAGCAGAAGCGCCCAGCATGGCGGCAATATCGGTGTCCTGCAGCTTGTCGGTGGACAGGACCTGGGCGGTTACCTGAACTTCATTCAGGAAGCCCTCCGGAAACAGCGGGCGAATCGGACGATCGATCAGGCGGGATGTCAGTGTTTCTTTTTCTGTAGCGCGACCCTCACGCTTGAAATAACCACCGGGGATACGGCCGGCGGCGTAGGTTTTTTCCTGATAGTTCACGGTCAGCGGGAAAAAATCCTGGCCAGGCTTGGCTTTCCTGGCGCCAACCACTGCCACAAAAACATTAACGCCACCCATGGTGACGAACACGGCACCGTTTGCCTGGCGGGCAATACGGCCGGTTTCCAGTACGACGGTCTGTTTGCCGAACTGGAATTCCTTACGAATGATCTTGAACATTTTTTCGGTTCCTCTGATTTTTTTTGCGCCAGCACCCAACGCGCCAGCACCTTGCATATCGCTTTTGCCTGGCCAAAGGAGGCCCCTAACAAATAAAGCGGCAGACAGACAAGGCCGTTTATTTGTTAGAAGCCTCTCCAAAGGCAGCCTTCTGTTTTACAACGCTTTCAAACCACTGCTGCCCCCGCATTCGCGATATCAGCAGCCACCTCAACAACCGGCACTTTAAAAAAACCGGGGAGCGCAAGCGCTCCCCGGATTCACACTTAGCGACGCAGACCAAGAGTCTTGATCAGCGCGCCGTAGCGAGCACTGTCCTTGCGATTCAGATAATCCAGCAGCTTGCGACGCTGGTTCACCATGCGGATCAGGCCGCGACGGGAATGATGGTCATGCTTGTGTTCCTTGAAATGGGACTGCAGATAATCTATCTGCGCCGACAGCAAGGCCACCTGCACTTCCGGTGAACCCGTATCACCCTGGGCACGAGCGAACTTGGCGACTACTTCAGCTTTACGTTCTGCACTTAAGGACATTGTTCTACTCCACAATGAGAGGCGACAAGAAAAAACGGACAGCCGCGCCTCTCTGCAGCGTCCGCCACGGGATGATGCAGGCATCACCCACTCTTATTGACCGGCTTGTGACCCGTCAAAACCAAACACTATCCGGCGCACCAAACATAGCGGTTTATCGGCTACGTATGGATCAAGCGCCTGGGTGCAACGCGGGAATCATCATCCATCTCGCCCACACCCAGAAACCGTCCACCCTGTTCAAACAACAGTACAGGGCCTTCTGCCGGCGACCCGGGCGCCTGCACAGCCTGGCCTTGCAGCAAATAATAAGCCGTGGTCTCACTGAGCACCACGCGCGGCCAGGCAGCAATACCGGCCCATGCGGGCAACAGCAGGCGGTCAATGGCGTCAAAACCGCCTTCATTCAGCGTTTGTTCAAGCTGCTCCAGCGTCACCATGGCAGGCTTTACAAAAGGGCCGTGGCTGAGCCGTCGCAGCATGACCACATGCGCACCACACCCAAGGGCCTCGCCAATATCTTCCGCAAGAGAACGAATATAGGTTCCCTTGCTGACATGTGCCTCGAGCAATAACTCATCGGCGCGCTGGTTCTCTTCCGGCAGCAAGCGCTCCAGACGATATATCGTCACATGCCGCGCGGCGCGCTCGATCTCGATACCCTGGCGCGCCAGCTCATAAAGCGGGCGCCCGTCCTTTTTCAAGGCCGAATACATTGGTGGCACCTGGGCAATGTCGCCGCGAAACCGCGCCAGCACGGCCTCAACAGCCTCAATCGTCAGCTCTGGCACCGGAGCCTCTGCAATCACGTCACCCTCGGCATCGCCGGTTGTCGTACGCTGCCCGAGACGAATGCGCGTGCGATAAACCTTGTCTGCTTCAAGCAGGTACTGCGTGAACTTGGATGCCTCGCCGAGACAGATCGGCAACAGCCCGGTTGCCAAAGGATCAAGACTGCCCGTGTGCCCCGCTTTATCTGCCTGATAAAAATGCCGTACCCGCTGCAAGGCCTGATTCGAGGATAGGCCCTGTGGCTTGTCCAGCAACAAAACGCCGTCAATGGGACGGCGGGGGCGGCGCGGCTTACTCATGCGTTTTTATCAGCAGCTCATTCATCAGAAGCCACATCACCGCGGGCTTCCGCACGCAGATGATCTTCCTTGACCGCTTCATTGATCAGCGTTGCCATGCGATTACCACGCAACGTCACTTCATCAAAATGAAAGCGCAGACGCGGCGTCATGCGCACCTGCAGGGCCTTGCCCAGCTGGTTGCGCAAAAAACCTGCAGCACCATTCAGCACCGCAAGCGTGGCATCCGGCTTTTCATCCAGAGTGGCCCCGAGTACGGTGATATAGACATCGGCATAACCCATGTCCGGACTCACCTTCACACTCGAAATGGTCACCATGCCAACGCGCGGATCCTTGATTTCCAGACGAATCAGTCCAGCGATTTCTCGCTGAATCTGATCCGCAATACGCTGTGTGCGCTGACTTGCCACTACTTCACCTGATCCTGTTCTTACAGCGAACGCTTGATAATGGTGACGTCGTAAACCTCAATCTTGTCGCCGCTACGGATATCGTTATAGCCCTTCACTGCCAGACCGCACTCGACACCGTTACGAACTTCCTGCACGTCATCCTTGAAGCGACGCAGTGACTCCAGTTCACCCTGGAAAACCACCACATCATCACGCAGGACACGAATTGGCTTGCTCCGGTAAAGCGTACCCTCGACCACCATACAACCGGCAGCCGCACCGAACTTCGAGGAGCGGAAAACATCACGCACTTGCGCCACACCCAGAATGGTTTCGCGATGTTCCGGTGTCAGCAAGCCACTCATGGCCGCCTTCACATCATCGATCAACTCATAAATGATGCTGTAATAACGCAGATCCAGACCTTCTGCCTGACACTTGGCTCTGGCGGCGTTATCGGCACGCACATTGAAGCCCAGAATCACGCCACCGGTGCTTTCCGCCAGAGTCACATCGGACTCGGTAATGGCGCCTACGCCGGAACCCACAATCGAAACCTTGACTTCACTGGTGGACAGCGCATTAAGCGACTGCGTCAGTGCTTCCAGAGAGCCGCGTACATCCGTCTTGAGCACGATATTCACGGAAGATGCTTCCGCCTTGCCCATATTGGCAAGTACGTTCTCGAGGCGCATGCCCTGCTGACGATCAAGCTTTATCTGGCGCAGCTTGGACTCACGGAATTCCGCAACTTCACGTGCCTTGCGCTCATCATCAACCACGAGAAATTCATCGCCCGCATCCGGCGCTTCCGGCAGACCGAGAATTTCAACAGGAATGGATGGCCCTGCGCTCTTGGCAGGCTTGCCGTTTTCATCCGACATGGCGCGCACGCGACCGTAATGAGTACCCGCCAGCACCAGATCACCGGTCTTGAGCGTACCTTTCTGTACGAGCAGCGTTGCTACTGCACCACGCCCCTTGTCGATGCGTGCTTCAATCACCACGCCATGCGCCGAGCCATCAATAACGGCAGTCAGCTCAAGCAGTTCGGCCTGAATCAGAATCGCATCAAGAAGCGCATCGACGCCTTCACCACTGTGCGCAGAAACCTTCACTACCTGGATATCACCGCCCCACTCTTCCGGAACAATACCCTTCACCGACAGTTCATTCAGTACGCGATCCGGATCAGCACTCGGCTTGTCCATCTTGTTGATCGCAACAATGATGGGTACACCGGCCGCACGCGCATGATCAATGGCTTCAGCCGTCTGCGGCATGACGCCATCATCAGCAGCCACCACGATCACAACGATATCCGTTGCCTGGGCACCTCGGGCACGCATGGACGTAAACGCCGCGTGACCCGGGGTATCGAGAAAGGTAATCATGCCGCGTGCCGTTTCAACGTGATACGCACCGATATGCTGGGTGATGCCACCCGCCTCACCCGCCGCCACCTTGGCGCGACGGATATAATCGAGCAGCGATGTCTTGCCATGGTCAACATGACCCATGATCGTCACTACGGGCGCACGCGTCGTACCCTCACCATGATGCTTCATCGCATCTTTCAGCGAGTCTTCCATCGCGGTTTCACTGACGAAAATAGGGTTATGACCCATTTCCTCGACAACAAGACCGGCCGTCGCCTGATCAATCACGTCATTGGCCGTTACCGTTTCGCCCATCTTGATCAGGACCTTGATAACAACCCGGGACTTCAACGCCATTTTCTGGGCGAGATCGGCAACAGTGATGCTTTCACCGATGGTGACGTCGTAAACCTGCTTTTCCACCGGCTTTTCAAATCCATGTTGTTTGGACAGGGCGCTGGTCAGCGTGCGTGCGACAGGGCGGAAAGCCTGTTCAGCCTCGCGCTTCTTGCCGCCCTTGCCCTTGGCTTTGCTGGCACTGCCGCGACGAATATCCCGGTCTTCGCGCGCAAAAGAATCCTCATAAGCGCTACCAACCAGACCGCGGGCAAGTGGAGCATCCACTGAGGGAGCCGGTGCTTCCGCGCCACGCGACTCCAGATCAGCGGCAATCAGGCGCGCCTGTTCCAGCGTTTTCTGGCGTGCCTTTTCTTCAGCTTCCAGGCGCAGCTTTTCTTCCTGCTTGCGACGAACATCATCGGCAGCCTTCAAGCGAGCCGCTTCTGCCTCGCGCCTGGCGCGTTCTTCAGCCGTTTCTTCACGCGCCTTGACCGCCATTCCCACCTTGGGAACGGAAAGCTTTTTATCCTTGCCACCCTTGTTGGCCGCTTCATGGGCACGACGAGCCTCTTCAGCGCCCTTGCGCGCCTCTTCCTCAGCCGCCGCAATACGTGCATCTTCTTCAGCGCGGCGCACCGCTGCCTCTGCAGCCAGGCGCTCCTCCTCCACCTTGCGCGCCAGCTCTTCTGCTTCACGCGCAGCGTCTTCCTGATCATCAAGGGCAGAACGCTTTACATAGGAGCGCGTCTTGCGCACTTCCACATTAACCGTCTTGGCTTTGCCGCCTGCAGCAGGAGCCACCTTAAGGGTGGTTGTGGCCTTGCGCTTCAGCGTAATCTTCTGCGGATCAGCATCAGACTCGCCATGAGCGCGGCGAAGATGCGACAGCAACTGCTGCTTCTCCGCATCAGAAACCACTTCATCCGCTTTTTGATGGGCGAGTCCAGCTTCCTGCATTTGTGCCAGCAGGGTTTCCACCGGACGACCAACGGTCTCGGCCAGTTGTTTGACAGTTACTTCAGCCATGTAGCGTGTCTCTCCGCTTCGCTCGGCATTATTCGATTACGGCCTGAATGAAATTATTCTTCAGGCGATCAGCCAGCCCCCAGGGGACAGGCCGCGAAACCATCACGCCTGTGACGATTTCATCGCTAGCGATTCCGGTCACTCGGCCGCAAGGCCAAATGCTGAAACCGTATCAAGCCTGAAGTGCCAAGGCACCCCAGGGTTTGTTAATTACTACCGCTATTACCCAAGACCCGGTTACTGAAACCAGGGCTCGCGAGCCTTCATGATGAGCTTTCCAGCCTTTTCTTCATCAAGACCTTCAATATCAACGATGTCATCAATCGCCTGCTCAGCCAGATCTTCCATGGTGAGAATGCCCCGCGAGGCAAGCTCGAAAGCGAGTTTGCGGTTCATGCCATCCATATTCAGCAGGTCTTCTGCAGGCTCGTTAGCACCCAGCTTTTCTTCAGACACCAGCGCCTTGGTCAACAAGGCATCCTTGGCACGCTGGCGCAGGGCATTGACGATGTCTTCATCAAAACCATCGATGGAAAGCATTTCTTCCAGCGGCACATAAGCCACTTCTTCCAGCGAGGTAAAGCCTTCCTGCACGAGTACAGCCGCAATATCCTCGTCAATATCCAGATCACGCATGAATACTTCGATAAACTGGTGCGACTCTGTTTCTTGCTTGGCCTGGGCATCTTCCAGCGACATCACATTCAGACGCCACCCGGTAAGCTCCGAAGCCAGACGAATATTCTGGCCGCCACGACCAATAGCCATCGCCAGCTGCTCATCCTCAACAGCTACATCCATGGAGTGGGTGTCTTCATCAATCATGATGGAGGCCACTTCGGCAGGCTGCAGTGCATTGATTACGTACTGCGCAGGATTATCATCCCAGAGCACGATATCGACGCGCTCACCGGCAAGCTCACCGCTCACAGCCTGCACGCGTGCGCCACGCATACCGATACAGGCGCCCTGCGGATCAATACGCTGATCATTAGATTTCACGGCAATCTTGGCGCGCACACCAGGATCACGGGCGGCGCCCTTGATCTCGATGATTTCCTCACCGATTTCCGGCACTTCAATACGGAAGAGCTCGATAATCATTTCCGGACGAGTACGCGTTACCAGTAGTTGCGAACCACGTCCTTCCGCATTCACACCAAACAGGATGGCGCGCACACGCTCGCCAACGCGGAAGGTTTCGCGCGGCAGCATTTCTTCCCGCGCCAGATAGGCCTCGGCATTGGCACCGAGATCCAGCACCAGACCATCACGCGTAGTCTTCTTCACCGTACCGGAGAGAATCTCGCCCAGACGATCACGATAGGCATCAACTACCAGAGCGCGCTCGGCCTCGCGCACTTTCTGCACGATAACCTGCTTCGCCGTCTGCGCCGCAATACGGCCAAAGCCAATGGACTCGACCTGCTCTTCGCGCACGTCACCCAGCTTCATGCCTTCGGGCTCGACATCACTCAGCGCAAGCTGCATGGAAGGCATTTCGTGGTCACAATCTTCCACAACCGTCCAGCGCCGGAAAGTGGTGTACTCGCCCGTCTTGCGATCAATCGCAACACGAAGATCAATTTCATCCGTGTCGTAATTTTTCTTGGTCGCAGCGACCAGGGCCTCTTCCAATGCCTGAAAGATCACCTCACGAGAAACACCTTTCTCGTTGCTGACCGAGTCGACCACCATCAGAATTTCTTTGGTCATGGTTCGTTCCTGTCCGGACCTCGCCCGTTAATCAAAAAGTTCAAGCGGCGCGCGAGGGCGCCACTCACAAATCAAACAGGGCACTAGCTTGATTTGCCATCCGCCCGATACGGGCATGTATCAGACCAGACGCAACCGGATCGGTCCGTCCGGTCAAACACCGGGGACTACATTTCCTTTATCAATGGCAGCAAAGGGGATTCGCACCACTTCACCATCCACCTGCAACTCAACAGCCTCATCTGCGACCTGCAGAATGATGCCCTTGTACTTCCGGCGTCCGTTCAGGGGGCTGGCAAGACGCACCGCCACTTCCTCACCGACATAACGTCCATACTGGGCCAGCGTGAACAAGGGGCGATCCCAACCCGGCGATGACACTTCCAGCGTGAACTCGCCAGCAATCGGATCTTCCACATCCAGCACACCACTAACCTGATGACTGACGGTGGCGCAATCATCAACACCCACGCCGTTCGGGCCTTCGATAAAAAGTCGCAGCACGGAGTGGCGACCCTGCTGGAAGAACTCCAGACCCCAGAGCTCGAAGCCCACAGCCGTCACGGCCGGGGTCAGCATCGTTACCATTTCTTCGACTTTTTTTGAAACCGCCATGCGCTGCATTTCTCCGGATTACAGAAACAAAAAATGGGCTCAACGCCCACTTTGTCTGAAGCCGCATGTGCGCCCGACAATGCCCACAAAGGGCATCCAGAAAGCGCGCGGGACCTGTAAAAAAGCCCACACAAGGCGGGCTCTTTTACGAAAACTTCCTGGTAGAAGTTTCCAAGTCCAAAAGTGGTAGCGGGGGCTGGATTTGAACCAACGACCTTCGGGTTATGAGCCCGACGAGCTACCAGGCTGCTCCACCCCGCATCAGAGGACGGCGAATATAGGCCCGGAGACTATTGAAGTCAAAGGGTATTTTCGCCTTTTCACCGGAAAACGCCCGGGAAAATTCACAAGGTACCGATAGAACCGGCACACTGGCCAGCATGCTTCCACGCTGGCCGCAAAACAGCCCCTGGCAGGCCTGCCTTGCTCTCCCCCGCCACTCTAATCCATCCGAGCAACAGGGCATTACATGGTGCGGAAGGGGGGACTTGAACCCCCATGCCCGAAAGCACAACCACCTCAAGGTTGCGTGTATACCAATTTCACCACTTCCGCGAATCTTTGGGCCATCAAGGCCCTGGCCACCACCTTACTTGGCGGGGGCCGCTGGAACATCCGAACCGGCGGCAGGTGCGACTGAAGCAGCCGGAGCCACAGGGACATCACCTACCTCTTTTTTTGCTTCGGCCTGAATTTCCGGCACGACACCAAAAGTCTTTACATGCTGGCGCGCAAACACGGCAAGACCAACGCTAGTGGCAAAGAAAACAGCCGCCAGCACCGCAGTGGCCTTGGTCATGAAACCCACCGATCCAGCCGCACCAAACACCGTCTGCGAAGAACCGGCACCAAACGAGGCACCCATTTCTGCGCCTTTGCCCTGCTGCAGGAGAATGAGGCCAATCATGGCCACCGCTACCAGCACATGCATGATCAGAATAAGGCTTTCCATCTTTGCTACCCGCTTAATGCGCCACCCGGGCTGCCCGGGCAATCGCGACAAACTCATCTGCGTCCAGCGACGCTCCGCCCACCAGGGCGCCATCTATATCCGGCATCGCAAACAGCGCACCGGCATTGGCTGCCCTGACACTGCCGCCATAAAGAATTCTTAACCCCGCCGACACATCAGCATCGTTTTTTTCCACTTCGGCACGCAACACCCGGTGTACCTGCTGGACCTGCTCCGATGTTGCCGTCCTGCCTGTACCTATAGCCCAGACCGGCTCATATGCGAGCACGGCACTGGCCAGTGCCGATACGCCATGCGCATCAATCGCCACCTGCAGCTGCCGCAATACCACTGCCTCGGTCTGGCCTGCCTCGCGCTCCGCGAGCGTCTCGCCGACACAGAGCACAGGGATCAAACCCGCCGCCTGTGCCCGTCCAAACTTTTCCGCCACTACCGCATCATCGTCGCCATAACGGCTGCGACGCTCGGAGTGCCCGACAATCACCGCCACGCAAGCCGCATCACGCAACATGCCGGCAGAAATTTCACCCGTACAGGCACCGTCGTCTTCGCGAGCTACGTTCTGCGCCATCAGACAGATGCTGCTGCCGACAACCAGACCAGCAAGCTGATCGATATATAAAGCCGGCGGCGCGATCCAGAGATCAACCCCGAGATACTCGGCCTCACGGGCACGAATACCCTGCACAAGTGCCGCATTGGCAGCATGTCGGCCCTGCATTTTCCAGTTGCCGGCGACCAGCTTGCGACGCATCGCTCGAGCTCCTTGTTGGCAGGCACCGCACAGAAAGAGAGGCGCCTCAGCTACCCCCTCCCCGTGAGGCCGGCAATCTTAACGAAGTGGGTCTGGCGAAACAACCGCTAGCGGGGAATTTTCTGCAGATGACGAAGCGGCGCTACACCAGCGCCTTTCTCACTGTTTCTGCCAGCGACTCCGCCAGACCCTGCACCAGCGCGCCATCTTCACCCTCCACCATCACACGAATCAGCGGCTCGGTGCCCGAGGGCCGCAGCAATACGCGCCCGCGTCCGGCCAGCTGTTCCTCGGCCGCCAGGACGGCCGCCACGATGGCAGGGTCTGCCTGGGGGTCACATTTTTTCGCCACACGCACATTGATCATGATCTGCGGAAACTTGTTCATGCCGCGCCTGAGCTCCTGCAACGAAGCGCCGGTACGCACCATGGGAGCCAGTACCTGCAGGGCGGCCACAATGGCATCACCCGTGGTGGTTTTGTCGAGACAAACCACGTGACCCGAAGCCTCACCGCCCAGAGTCCAGCCGCGCCCTTCCAGCTCGGCCATGACATAGCGATCACCCACCCTGGCGCGCACAAACTCCAGCCCCATCTCGCGAATCGCAATCTCCATGCCGAGATTGCTCATCAACGTACCGACCACGCCCCTGATGTCCTGCCCCTGCGACAGGCGCTCACGCGCAATCATCGTGATGATTTCATCGCCATCCACAATCTCGCCACTGGCATCCACCATCAGCACGCGATCGCTGTCACCATCAAAAGCAATACCAATATCCGCGCCATGCTCAAGCACTGCGCGCTGCAAGCCCTCAGGGTGCGTAGAGCCGCAATCACGATTGATATTGAGTCCGTCCGGGGCACAGCCAATCTTTACCACTTCGGCACCGAGCTCGATGAAGACGGCAGGCCCGACCTGGTACGCGGCACCATGCGCGCAATCCAGCACAATCTTCAGGCCGGAAAGATCAAGGCCGTAGGGAAATGTTGATTTGCAAAACTCGATATAGCGACCTTGTGCGTCTTCCTGGCGAGTCGCCTTGCCAAGCGTATCCGGCGCATCAATAGTCAGCGGCTTTTCCAGCCAGGCCTCTATTTCCGCCTCAACCTCATCCGCCAGTTTTTTACCATTGGCACCAAAAAACTTTATGCCATTGTCGTAATACGGATTGTGCGACGCTGAAATGACAATGCCCGCACTGGCATGAAAAGCACGCGTAAGGTGGGCAATAGCCGGCGTCGGCATGGGGCCCAGCAGACGCACACTGACTCCCGCCGCAGAAAGTCCTGCCTCCAGCGCCGACTCCAGCAAATACCCGGAAAGGCGCGTATCCTTCCCCATCACCACTGAAGCTCGCCCCTGACTGGCCAGCACCTTGCCTGCCGCCCAACCCAGCTTGAGGGCGAATTCCGGCGTAATCGGCGTCTCGCCAACCCTGCCGCGCACACCATCAGTGCCAAAATATTTTCTGCTCATTGCCGGATGCCTCTGAATATCTTTCTGAAAGAATTATTTTTTCTTGTCCTGCCTTTCCAGCAGCGCGGTTGCCACCGCCAGCGCCTCATGTGTCGCCCTTACATCATGCACCCGCACAATGCCTGCACCATGCATGACAGCAACAACAGCTGCCGCCGTACTGGCATGCAGCCGCTGATCCGCAGCAGCGCCACCCAGCAAGGTACCGAGCATCGATTTTCGCGAAAGCCCCACCAGCAAGGGACAGGCGAAAGCCGAAAAATGCTCCAGACGATTCAGCAGGGCCAGATTATGATCCAGTGATTTTCCAAAACCAAAGCCCGGATCAAGCACGACTTTTTCAATGGCAATGCCAGCCGACGCACAGGCCGCAATACGTTCGGCAAAAAAAGCATCAAGCTCGGAAAAAATATCGGCATAGTGCGGGCGCTGCTGCATGATGCCGGGCTCGCCCTGCATGTGCATCAAGCACACCGGCAGCCCTGTCGCCGCCGCCGCCACAAGCGCACCGGGCCGGCGCAGGGCACGCACATCATTGATAAAACCGGCCCCCAGCGCCGCTGCCTCCCGCATCACTTCCGGCGTCGAGGTATCCACCGAAATAATGACATCAATCTCGCGGGCAATGGCCTCCACTACCGGCAGGGTGCGATCCAGTTCTTCCTGGACCGATACTGCCTGTGCGCCCGGACGTGTACTTTCCGCACCGACATCAATAATGCCTGCACCTTCTGCATAAAGACGGCGCGCCTGCACCAGCGCCGCTTCCCGCGAGAAATAACGGCCGCCATCCGAAAAAGAATCCGGCGTGACATTAAGAATACCCATCAGCACAGGATGGCTGAGATCAAGCTTGCGGGCACCGCACTGCAAAACAGTCATCGGGCATCCAAAAACAAAAGGCCGCGGAAGCGGCCCGTTAAAAATGTTATCGCCTTAGTGCTGCGCCGCCGGTCCACCAATCGGAGGGGTGATGCCGGCATTGCTGACCGGCACCTCGGGCTGCGCTGTTTTCTCGGCAACGACTGCAGCCGCAGGCGTTGCGCCACTATCATCCGTCCAGCCCTTGGGAGGCTCCGGCTTGCGGCCGTTCATAATGGCATCGATCTGTTCGGAATCGATGGTTTCATACTGCATCAGTGCATCCGCCATCATTTCCAGCTTGTCGCGATTTTCGATCAGGATGTTTTTGGCAATGCCGTAGCAGCGATCAATAATCGCGCGGATTTCAAGATCGATATCCATAGCGATCTGTGCCGACACGTTCTTGCGCTGCGTCACCGAGCGGCCCAGGAAAACCTCACCCTCGTCTTCCTCGTACATCAGCGGGCCCATCTTTTCCGAAAGCCCCCACTTGGTGACCATGTTGCGAGCCATTTCAGTGGCGCGCTGGATATCATTGCTGGCGCCTGTCGTCACGCCGTCAAACCCCAGCGTGATTTCTTCGGCGATACGGCCGCCAAACATGGTGCAGATGCGCGATTCGATACCGCGCCGCGACCAGGAATAACGATCTTCTTCCGGCAGGAACATGGTCACGCCAAGGGCACGGCCACGCGGAATGATGGAAACCTTGTAAACCGGGTCGTGCTCCGGCACGAGACGACCAACGATGGCGTGACCCGCTTCGTGATAGGCCGTGTTGCGCTTCTCAGCTTCGGACATGACCATGGATTTGCGCTCGGCGCCCATCATGATCTTGTCCTTGGCCAGCTCGAACTCACTCATCTCGACAACCGTCTTGTTGGTACGGGCGGCGCACAAGGCGGCCTCGTTAACAAGGTTGGCAAGGTCGGCACCGGAAAATCCGGGTGTGCCACGGGCGATGCGGGCGGCATCGACATCGTCGCCCACCGGCACCTTGCGCATATGCACTTTCAGAATCTGTTCACGGCCGCGAATATCCGGCAAACCCACCATGACCTGGCGATCAAAGCGGCCCGGGCGCAGCAGTGCGTTATCAAGTACGTCGGGACGGTTGGTAGCGGCAATCACGATGATGCCGTCACCGGTTTCAAAGCCGTCCATTTCCACCAGCAACTGGTTCAGGGTCTGTTCACGCTCATCGTGACCACCACCAAGACCGGCGCCGCGATGACGGCCGACCGCATCGATTTCATCAATAAAGATGATGCAGGGAGCCTGCTTCTTGGCCTGCTCGAACATGTCGCGCACACGCGAAGCACCGACGCCGACAAACATTTCCACAAAATCGGAACCGGAGATCGAAAAGAAGGGAACCTTGGCTTCACCGGCAATGGACTTCGCCAGCAGGGTCTTGCCGGTACCGGGAGGCCCCACCATCAGCACGCCACGGGGAATCTTGCCACCCAGCTTCTGGAACTTGCCCGGGTCACGCAGGAACTCGACGATTTCTTCCACGTCCTGCTTGGCCTCATCACAACCGGCAACATCGGCAAACGTGGTCTTGATCTGGTCTTCGGAAAGCAGCCGTGCCTTGGACTTGCCAAACGTCATGGGGCCGCCCTTGCCACCCGCCCCGCCGCCCTGCATCTGGCGCATGAAAAACATGAAAAGCGCGACGATCAGGATCACCGGAAAACTGGCCACCAGCAGCTGCATCCACACACTCTGCTGCTCGGGAAGCGCGCCTTCGACGATGACTTTCTTCTCCAGTAGGACAGGCATCAGGGTCTGATCCTGTACCGGCGGACGCACGGTCTGGAACTTGTCGCCATTGAGCTTTTCGCCAGCGATGTTCAGGCCGTCAATCTTGACCTTCTTGACCTCGCCATTGTTCACGGCCGTAACAAACTCAGAGTAATTCAGCGGCTTGATCACCGGTTGCTGGTTGAAATTGCTGAACACAAAAACCAGCACGCCAGCGATAACCAGCCACAAAATCAGATTTTTAACCATGTCGTTCAAGGGAGACTCCCGAGAGATGGGCAGAGCTGCGACATTATAGGTGCCACCCGGAGCTCGCAACTCTTCGGATGGCGGACAGAAACAGGCTAGCCCCGGAAGTCCTGGGCCAGCAGATACACCTCGGGGGAACGGGGCCGGGAAGCCTGCGGCTTGCGCGCCTTCAGCACCTTGAAGTGCGAAAGCACCAGCTTGCGGTACTCCTCGTAACCTTCACCCTGAAAAACCTTGGTGACAAAACTTCCACCGGGCTTGAGCACACGCACCGCCATATCCAGCGCCAGCTCACAGAGATAGATGGCGCGCGGCTGATCCGCAGCTGTTCCGGACATATTGGGGGCTATGTCCGAGATTACAAGGTCAACCGGGGCATCACCGATGGCAGCGAGAATCTCGTCGAAGACCGACTGCTCACGAAAGTCCCCCTGGATAAAGGTCACGCCGGCCAGTCCGTCCATGGGCAGGATGTCCGATGCCACGACACGGCCATGGCTGCCCACCAGGCTGGCCACGATCTGCGACCAGCTGCCAGGCGCCGAACCGAGGTCGACCACGGTCATGCCGGGCTTGATCAGCCGGTCCTTTTCATTGATCTCCAGCAGCTTGTAGGCCGCCCGGGAACGATAACCGTCCTTTTGTGCCCGTTTTACGTAGACGTCCTCCCAATGCTCGCGCAGCCAGACCTTGCTGGACGCGCTGAGCTTGGAGTTATGGAACTTTTCAGCCATAGGAGATAGCCGCCCGCAGGGCAGACCTCAAAAAATGCAGGCTAGGGGTGAGCCGGCACCGCTTTACCGCTAGAATGGGCGCCCTTTTTACCAGAAACCGCCCGATAAAGCAGGATTGCCGTTCATGCCTCTCTCAACCGCCGAAAAGACACGATTCCGCCGCATCGGCCATGAGCTCAAACCCGTGGTCATGACCGGCGGCCAGGGCCTGACTGAAGCCATTCTGGCCGAAACCAACCGCGCACTGGAAGACCACGAGCTGATCAAGGTCCGCGTCAACGGCGAAGACCGTGAAGAGCGCGCCGCCGCCATCCAGCAAATTGCCAAAAGCACGCGCTCGCAGGTCGTGCAGATCATCGGCAAGATCGTGCTGCTGTATCGCCCCGCCAAAAAGCCGAATCCCAAACTCTCCAACCTGCTGCGTTCGCACCTGCAGGGAGAGTGACACCCTGCCCATAAAAAAGCCGGCAAGATGCCGGCTTTTTTATGGGCAGAAATGCATCCTACTCGTAACGCACTTCCACAATATCGTATTCCACCAGACCCGCTGGTGTCGTGATGCCGACCGTATCGCCTTCTTCCTTGCCAATCAGGCCACGGGCAATCGGCGAATTGATGGAAATCTTGTTGTTCTTGATGTCCGCCTCGTCGTCACCAACGATCTGGTAGGTTTTGCTCTCTTCGGTATCACAATTCACGATTTCAACGGTAACCCCGAAAATAACCCGGCCGGTTTTCGGCATGGTGGTGACATCGATCACCTGGGCATTGGACAGCTTGCCCTCGATATCCTGAATACGGCCTTCGGCAAAACCCTGCTGTTCACGCGCCGCGTGATACTCGGCATTTTCCTTGAGGTCACCATGCGCACGCGCTTCGGCAATCGCTGCGGTAATGCGCGGACGATCCACCGTCTTCAGCTGCTGCAACTCGGCATAAAGCGCGTCATAGCCCTTTTTTGTCATCGGAAATCTTTGCATGTTAAACCAGCTCCTTGTGCAGATCCTGCAGACGACGCACTTCAACCGACGTCTCTGCACGCAGCGCCAGGCACACGGCCTCGGCACCGCTGATAGTGGTGGTGTAATACACCTTGCCCTGCAGCGCGCTGCGACGAATGCTGAAAGAGTCCTGCTGCGCCTGCTTGCCTTCCGTGGTGTTGATGATCAGCGAAATCTCGCCGTTCTTCAGCATGTCCACAATATGCGGGCGCCCCTCAGTGACCTTGTTGACGCGCTTGCAGGCAATACCGGCAGCCTCCAGCTCGCGCTGGGTACCACTGGTGCCAACCAGTTCAAAACCCAGCGCCGTCAGCTCACGACCGATATTGGGCAGGTGTGTCTTGTCATTGTCGCGCACGGAAATAAAGGCGCGCCCGCCGGTAGGCAGTTTTTCATTCGAGCCCAGCACGGCCTTATGGAAGGCTTCGGCAAAAGTGGCACCAACCCCCATCACCTCGCCCGTGGACTTCATTTCCGGACCCAGAATCGGATCAACGCCTGGGAATTTCGCAAAAGGAAACACCGCTTCCTTTACCGAGTAATAGGGCGGAATGATTTCCTTGGTGAACTTCTGTGCCACCAGACTCGTTCCGGCCATGCAGCGTGCCGCCACCTTGGCCAGCGAAACGCCGATGCACTTGGACACGAAAGGCACGGTGCGCGACGCGCGCGGATTCACTTCCAGCACATAAACGTCGCTGCCCTTCACGGCAAACTGCACGTTCATGAGGCCGACCACGCCCAGCTCGTGCGCCATGGCAACGGTCTGCTCGCGCATCACATTCTGGATGTTCTGCGGCAGGTTGTAGGGCGGCAGCGAGCAGGCGGAATCACCCGAGTGAATGCCGGCCTGCTCGATATGCTGCATGATGGCGCCGATGACCACGTCCTTGCCGTCGCTGACGGCGTCCACGTCGACCTCAATCGCATCGTCCAGAAAGCGGTCCAGCAGCACCGGTGAATCATTGGAAACCTGCACGGCGGTGCGCATGTAATGGCGCAGCTCGTCTTCGTTGAAAACGATTTCCATGGCACGGCCGCCAAGCACATAACTCGGACGCACCACCAGCGGATAACCGACTTCAGCCGCCAGACGCACCCCTTCTTCGGCAGAGCGTGCGGTACGGTTAGGCGGCTGCCTGAGATTCAGGCGCTCGACCATTTGCTGGAAACGCTCACGGTCTTCGGCTCGGTCAATCGCATCCGGCGAGGTCCCGATGATGGGCACGCCAGCGGCTTCAAGCGCACGCGCCAGCTTCAGGGGCGTCTGGCCACCGTACTGCACGATCACGCCGACCGGCTTTTCCAGCGCAGCGATTTCCAGCACATCTTCCAGTGTCACCGGCTCGAAATAAAGACGATCGGAGGTATCGTAATCCGTGGAAACGGTTTCCGGATTGCAGTTGACCATGATGGTTTCATAGCCGTCTTCGCGCATGGCGAGGGCGGCATGCACGCAGCAATAATCAAACTCGATGCCCTGACCGATACGGTTGGGGCCGCCACCCAGCACCATGATTTTCTTGCGGTCACTGGGATTGGCTTCGCACTCTTCTTCATACGTCGAGTACATGTAGGCGGTCGATGTAGCGAACTCGGCAGCGCAGGTGTCCACGCGCTTGTACACCGGCTTCACGCCCAGTTCCCAGCGCTTCTTGCGCAGTTCTTTTTCCGAGACACCGATCAGCGATGACAGGCGGGCATCAGAGAAGCCCTTGCGCTTCAGGCGCCAGAAGGTGGCCTTGTCAAAACCGGCAAAACCGATCTGCTTGACCTCTTCCTCAGACTTGATGATGTCTTCGATCTGCACCAGGAACCAGGGATCAATACCGGAGAGCTGATAGATCTCATCAACGCTCAAACCCGAACGGAAGGCATCACCGACATACCAGATGCGATCCGGGCCGGGATTGGACAATTCCTTGCGAATGCGTGCTTCCGGCTCTTCCTGGCCCGGCAGCAGCTTCGGGTTAAAGCCGTCAGCACCGACTTCAAGACCGCGCAGGGCTTTCTGCAGTGATTCCTGGAAAGTGCGACCGATGGCCATGACCTCGCCCACGGATTTCATCTGCGTGGTCAGCGTGGCCGAAGCCTGCGGGAATTTTTCGAAATTGAAACGGGGAATCTTGGTGACGACATAATCGATGGCTGGCTCGAAGGACGCCGGCGTCTTGCCACCCGTGATGTCGTTCATCAGCTCATCGAGCGTGTAGCCGACGGCGAGCTTGGCAGCAACCTTGGCAATCGGAAAGCCGGTAGCCTTGGACGCCAGCGCCGACGAGCGCGAGACGCGCGGATTCATCTCGATGACCACCATGCGGCCGTCTTTCGGGTTGATGCCGAACTGCACATTGGAGCCGCCGGTTTCCACGCCGATCTCGCGCAACACGGCACAGCTCGCGTTACGCATGATCTGGTATTCCTTGTCCGTCAGCGTCTGCGCCGGTGCCACCGTGATGGAATCGCCGGTGTGCACGCCCATGGCGTCAAAGTTTTCAATCGCGCAAACGATGATGCAGTTGTCGTTGCGGTCACGCACGACTTCCATCTCGTATTCTTTCCAGCCGATCAGCGATTCATCGATCAGCAGCTCGTGCGTCGGCGACAGGTCGAGGCCGCGTTCGCAGATTTCCACGAACTCTTCACGGTTGTAGGCGATGCCGCCACCGGAGCCCCCCATGGTGAAGCTGGGACGGATGATGGACGGGAAGCCCGTGGTTTCCAGCACGGCAAAGGCTTCTTCCATGGTCGTCGCGATGCCGGCGCGCGGACATTCAAGACCGATGCGGCGCATGGCCTGATCAAAGAGCTTGCGGTCCTCGGCCATGCGGATGGCTTCCTTGGAAGCACCGATCAGCGCGCAGCCGAATTTCTCCAGAACGCCGTGCTTGTCGAGATCAAGCGCGCAGTTCAGCGCCGTCTGGCCACCCATGGTGGGCAGCAGCGCATCCGGGCGTTCCTTCTCGATGATCTTGGCCACCGTCTGCCAGGTAATCGGCTCGATGTACGTCGAGTCCGCCATGGCCGGATCGGTCATGATGGTGGCAGGATTCGAGTTCACCAGAATGACGCGGAAACCCTCTTCGCGCAGGGCCTTGCAGGCCTGTGCACCGGAATAGTCGAACTCGCAGGCCTGACCGATAACGATGGGGCCGGCGCCGATAATCAGGATGCTCTTGAGGTCAGTACGTTTTGGCATTGTGGAGCCTCTGATTCAATTCTTCGCGGATCGCGTTACGCGCCAATGATTCTCAGCCAAGGCGCATCACGCAGGCCGTAGAGGGCTACGGTCAAGTGATGCAACACCGGATGGGGATCATTGGCGCGTAACCCTCCGGGAGCGTGTCTGTGGTAGTGCATTACTGCGTTATGGCTCCTCACCATGGAGCCACCATGCTTTCGTCGCCAAGCCTTGTCCTGCACTACCACAGGCAGGCTCGCGACCGCGAAGGATTGAACCAGAGGCTCCCTACTTCCCGGCCTGCATCAAATCAATAAAGTGATCAAACAAGGGCGCGCAATCGTGCGGGCCCGGACTCGCTTCCGGGTGGCCCTGGAAACTGAAGGCCGGCTTGTCGGTGCGATGGATGCCCTGGTTGGTGCCGTCGAAGAGCGAACGGTGGGTGACGCGCAGGCTTGCCGGCAGCGTCGACTCGTCCACCGCAAAACCGTGGTTCTGACTGGTAATCATGACCTTGCCACTGGCCAGATCCTGCACCGGATGGTTGGCGCCATGATGACCGAGCGCCATTTTCATGGTCTTCGCACCGCTGGCGAGCGCCAGCAACTGGTGACCCAGGCAGATGCCGAAAATCGGCGTCCCGGCTTTGAGGAATTCCTTGATGGCCTGGATGGCGTAATCGCAGGGCTCGGGATCACCGGGGCCGTTGGAAAGGAAAATACCGTCCGGCTGCATCGCCAGCACCGTGGCGGCATCGGTCTGGGCCGGCACCACGGTCACATCGCAGCCGCGATCCACCAGCATGCGCAGGATGTTGGTCTTGATGCCGAAATCATAGGCCACCACCCTGAAACGGGCCGGAGCGCTCGGCACAACGTGGCCACGGCCAAGCTGCCAGCTGCCCTCCGTCCATTTATAGGACTCCTGCACCGACACCACTTTCGCCAGATCCATGCCCTTGAGGCCGGGAAAGGCCCGGGCAGCGGCCAGTGCATCCTCAATATTGGCGTTGTCACCGGCGATAATGGCGCCGCCCTGGGCGCCCTTTTCACGCAGGATGCGCGTAAGGCGGCGGGTGTCGATATCGGCGATGCCGACCACCTTGCGCCGCTTGAGGTAGTCCGACAGCGATTCCTCCGAGCGGAAATTGCTCGGAATCATGCTCAGCTCGCGAATGATGAGGCCGGCCGACCAGAGCCCGCTGGACTCCTCGTCCTCGGCATTCACACCGGTATTGCCGATATGCGGATAGGTCAGGGTCACGATCTGGCGGCAATAGGAAGGGTCCGTGAGGATTTCCTGGTAGCCGGTCATGGAGGTATTGAAAACGACTTCGCCGCTGGCGAGGCCGTCGGCACCGATGGAAATCCCGTGGAAGACGCTGCCGTCTTGCAGGGCCAGAATGGCGGGCTTGCTCAAACCAACCTCCGATTAAGAGCTACGGCGCGGGCGCGCGCGTAAAAAAGCGAGAAAGAGGAGCTCCTTCTCGCTTTTCGAATAGGGACTGTGCGGGGGCACGAATTGAGCGGCGATTGTACGGAAACCGGGGTTTTCTGTCCAACCGGCAACGGCCTTCCCGGCAGATATAACTCCGTGTCTGACGGGTCGACGCTACCGCAGGTCATGACTGGCCGCCGGTCGGCAGAGTCTCACTTGTGGAGGGAGAGACCATTATGCTGCCATGCCATTCAAACAAGGCTCCTCCTGCAGCCCAATTACCAACAAGAACAAGGTCTACCTTTTATGGACCCTACCGAACTCAATACCCTGCGCCATCTGCTCGACAACACCGGCTGGCGCCTGCGCTTCCCCGATGTGCTGGAGGCCGAATTCCAGGGGGACTACACCCAGCGCTACCGCAGCCACATGATTCTCTCCGGCCTGCTCGGCGTGCTCGCCATTCTCGCACCCGGCGTTGTTGACCCCTTCTGGATGCCGCAAGTGGCCTCCGAGTTGTGGACCATTCGTGGCATCACCATCGCACCGATCCTGCTGCTGCTGCTGATCAGCCGCACCAGCTTTGCCAGCCGCTTCATGCAACCGATCATTGCCGTCAGCTCCAATATTTTCGTGGCGGGCCTGGTAGCGCTGTCGCTGACCGCCCTTGAACCCATCAAGCACTACTATTCCGGCGCCATCACGCTGGTCATGCTGGTGGTCTTTGTGCTCTCGCGCCTGCAGTTCATGTGGGGCCTGTTATCCGCCTTCTTCATGCTGGTCTCGCTCAACATGGGCTTTCTGGTATTTGGTCACGTCTCGCTGCAGCTGCTCATCATCAACAACGCCGTGTTCCTGATTTCCGCCATTTTCGCGCTCATCGGCTGCTTTCTCTTTGAACGCAGCCTGCGTCAGAATTATCTGCAGTCACGCATGCTGTCCTTCGAAAAAGTCGACCTCGAAGAATCCAATCTGCGCCTGCAATACCTGACCGCCATTGACGGCCTGACCCAGATTGCCAACCGCCGCTCGCTGGACATGAATCTGGGCACCGAATGGCAGCGCGCCATGCGCAAGGGCGAACCGCTTGGCCTGGTCATGATGGATGTCGATCACTTCAAGCTGTTTAACGACACCTATGGCCATCAGGCCGGTGATGAGTGTCTGCGTGGTGTTGCCGGCGCCCTCAAGGATTTTGCCCGGCGCCCGGGCGACCTCGCCGCGCGTTACGGCGGCGAGGAATTTGTACTGGTGCTGACCAATGCCAGCGCCCAGCAGGCACGCATGGTGGCCGAGCGCCTGCGCGACAGGATCGAGGAGCTCGCCATTCCGCACCAGAACTCCAGCCATGGCAATGTCACCGCCAGCTTTGGCGTTGCCAGCATCATTCCCGGCAGCGGGCACACCGGCCCGGAAATGCTGCTGCTGGCCGCCGACCAGGCGCTTTACCGCGCCAAGGAAAGCGGACGCAATCGCGTCAGCGTGGATGGCGAACCGGATAGCGGACAGGCCGTAGCCTGAGCCACGTTCAGTGCATAAAAAAACCGGCAATAGCCGGTTTTTTTATTTTGCTGCTGCCGCGCCCCTACTTCAGGCTCAGCACATCACGCATGTCATAAAGGCCCGCCGGTTTTTGCGCCACCCAGCAGGCAGCCCTGACCGCGCCATTGGCAAAATTCATGCGGCTGGTGGCAACGTGACGAATCTCCACGCGCTCGCCTTCGCCGATAAACATGACGTTGTGATCGCCGACAATATCGCCGCCACGAATACTCTGGAAACCAATGCTCTCGCGCGCACGTGCACCGGTGTGGCCATGGCGCTCATACACCGCGACTTTTTCCAGGTCACGATCCAGCGCGCCGGCCACCGCCTCACCCATCATCAGCGCCGTACCGGAAGGGGCATCCACCTTGTGCCGGTGATGCGCCTCAATGATTTCCACATCCACCGTATCGCCAAAGGTTTTTGCGGCGAGCTCCAGCAGACGCAGCGTGACATTGACTCCGATGGAATAATTGCCGGAATAAACCACGCCGGTTTCGCCTGCGGCGGACAACAGAACCTTCTTCTGCTCCGCATCCAGACCGGTGGTACCGATCACGATTTTCCGCCCCGCCTTGCGGCAAATATCAATGTGCGCCAGCGTTGCTGCCGGCGCGGTGAAATCAATCAGCACATCAAAATCACGGGCAACGGCCGCCAGATCGCCGGTGACCTTGACGCCAAGCGCACCGACACCGGCCAGCTCGCCGGCATCAGCGCCCAGCAGCGAGGAATCGGGACGCTCGATGGCCGCCGTCAGCGTTGCGCCTTCGGCAGCCACCACCGCCTGCACCAGCGCACGCCCCATGCGGCCACCGGCACCAGAAATTGCAATACGGGTCATGTCGCGCTCCTGAACAGCCGCCTGAATAAATGCAGGCACGGATTGTAAGCCGGAATCCTGCAAGAAAAAGGGGGCCGCAGCCCCCTTTTATCCTGACGGCGATTTATTTGTCGCCGAAGAGGTTGACCACCGACTCGAACCAGGAGTTCTTGCGCGGTGAATGCTTGCTGCCTTCACCATCCATTTCTGCCTGAAACTCGCGCAACAACTCTTTCTGGCGCTTGTTCAGGTGCACCGGCGTTTCCACCGAGACACGGCAGAGCAGGTCGCCAGTGCCGCCACCGCGCACCGGCGCCACACCCTTGCCACGCAGGCGGAAGAGCTTGCCGGTCTGCGTGCCTTCGGGAATCTTCAGCTTCACGCGACCATCCAGCGTCGGCACTTCCAGCTCGCCACCCAGTGCGGCATCGGCAAAGGAGATGGGCATCTCGCAATACAGGTCGGCACCATCACGCTCGAAAATCTTGTGCTGGCGTACCGACACCTGCACATAGAGATCGCCGGTCGGGCCGCCATTGGCACCCGCCTCTCCCTCGCCTGCCAGACGGATACGGTCACCGGTATCGACGCCTGACGGAATTTTCACTTCCAGGGTTTTGCTCTTCTCCACGCGACCCTGACCGTGACAGGAATTGCAGGGATCCTTGATCACCTTGCCACGACCACGACAGGTCGGACAGGTTTGTGCCATGGAGAAAAAGCCCTGCTGCACGCGCACCTGACCACTGCCACTGCAGCTGCGGCAGGTATCGACACTGGTGCCCTTTTTGGCGCCGGTGCCACTGCAGGTATCGCAGGAAGCCAGTGTCGGCACGCGGATCTGCACCTTGGTGCCGCGCACGGCCTCTTCAAGATCCAGCTCCAGCGTGTAACGCAAATCCGAGCCGCGATTGGAGCGCTGCTGGCCGCCGCGGCCACCACCAAAGACGTCGCCGAAAACATCACCGAAAATATCGGAGAAGTTGGCACCGCCGCCGAAGCCGCCACCCATATTGGGATCAACGCCGGCATGACCATGACGGTCATAGGCCGCACGCTTGTCTTCATCCGACAGCACTTCGTAGGCTTCGTTGGCTTCCTTGAATTTTTCTTCGGCAGACTTGTCCTCCGGATTGCGGTCCGGGTGATGCTTCATGGCGAGCTTGCGATAGGCCTTTTTGACTTCATCAGCCGAAGCTGTTTTCGCCACACCCAGTACTTCGTAAAAATCACGTTTCGCCATTTCAATAATCCAGCCTGATCACACTGTTCAATCACAATGCCATGCAAAGGTCATGCTTTTACAGATACGGAAACGCGGGGAGAGCCCCCGCGTCGGTTTTTCCTGGAACAAGATGAGCATGTGGTCCGGATTTTCCGGTCCGGACCACATGCCTGCCCGCCCTCTGCGCGTAGCAGAGGGCGAAGCATCACTTCTTGTCGTCTTTCACTTCCTCGAACTCGGCATCCACAGCGCCGTCATCCGCTTTCGCTTCATGAGTGGCACCGGCTTCTGCCGCAGCGCCTTCCTGCGGCTGCTGTTCGGCATAGGCCTTTTGCATCATCGGCATGGAAGCCTGGCTGAGCGCTTCGGTTTTGGTGTCGATGGCTTCCTTGTCATTGCCCTGAATGGCTTCTTCCAGATCCTTGATGGCGGCTTCAATCGACGTTTTTTCTTCCGCCGTGGCCTTGTCACCCAGATCGGTCATCGCCTTTTTCGTGGCATGCACCAGCTGGTCTGCACTGTTTCGCGCATGCACCAGCTCGGTGAACTTGCGGTCTTCATCAGCATTGGCCTCGGCATCACGCACCATGGCTTCGATTTCCGCATCGGTCAGACCGGAATTGGCCTTGATGACAATGCTCTGCGCCTTGCCCGTTGCCTTGTCCTTTGCGCTCACGCTGAGAATGCCGTTGGCGTCGATATCAAACGCCACTTCAATCTGCGGCATGCCACGCGGTGCCGGTGGAATATCGGTGAGATCAAACCGGCCGAGCTGCTTGTTAGCCGTGGCCTTCTTGCGCTCGCCCTGATAAACCTGAATCGTCACGGCAGTCTGGTTGTCGCTGTAGGTCGAGTAGGTCTGCGACTTCTTGGTAGGGATCGTGGTGTTCTTTTCGATCAGGACATTCATTTCCCCGCCCGCCACTTCAATACCCAGCGACAGCGGTGTCACGTCGAGCAGCAGCACGTCTTTCACGTCACCGGAGAGCACAGCCGCCTGATAGGCAGCGCCGATAGCCACGGCTTCATCAGGATTCACGTCACGACGCGGTTCCTTGCCGAAAAACTCTTTGACCTTTTCCAGCACCAGCGGCATGCGGGTCTGGCCACCAACCATGATGACGTCAGCAATATCGTCCATTTTCAAACCGGCATCAGACAGCGCCAGCTTGCAGGGAGCGATGGTGCGCGCCACCAGGTCTTCCACCAGCGATTCCAGCTTGGCACGCGTCACCTTGATGGCGAGATGCTTGGGGCCGGTCGCATCCGCCGTGATGTAAGGCAGGTTGACTTCGGTGTGCTGCGCCGTGGAAAGCTCGATCTTGGCTTTTTCAGCGGCTTCTTTCAGGCGCTGCAGGGCCAGCGGATCGTTGTGCAGGTCAATGCCCTGCTCTTTCTTGAATTCGTCAGAAAGATAATCGATCAGCTTGAGGTCGAAATCCTCGCCGCCGAGGAAAGTGTCGCCGTTGGTGGAGAGCACTTCGAACTGATGCTCGCCATCGACTTCGGCGATTTCAATGATGGACACGTCAAAGGTGCCGCCGCCAAGGTCATACACGGCAATCTTGCGATCACCTTCTTTCTTGTCCATGCCGAACGCCAGCGCCGCCGCTGTCGGTTCGTTGATGATGCGCTTCACGTCCAGACCGGCAATGCGGCCGGCATCTTTCGTGGCCTGACGCTGCGAATCATTGAAATAGGCCGGCACGGTAATGACGGCTTCGGTCACCGGCTCACCGAGATAGTCCTCGGCGGTCTTTTTCATTTTCTTCAGCACTTCAGCCGAAATCTGCGGCGGCGCTTTCTGGTCGCCATTGACGGTGACCCAGGCATCGCCATTGGGAGCGGCCGAAATGGCGTAAGGCACCATCTTGATGTCTTTTTGCACCACATCGTCGGTGAACTTGCGACCGATCAGGCGCTTCACCGCAAACAGGGTGTTCTTGGGGTTGGTCACGGCCTGACGCTTGGCGCCAGCACCCACCAGCACTTCGTTTTCGGTGTAGGCAACGATGGACGGCGTGGTACGCGCGCCTTCGGAGTTCTCAATAACCTTGACCTTGTCGCCTTCCATGATGGCGACGCAGGAATTGGTGGTGCCCAGATCGATACCAATGATTCTACCCATTACCTTTCTCCTGAAACGTGTGGCCGGTGCCTGGCAAGGATGCCGCCACCGAAAACGCTGTTAATACTGTGCGGGTATCCGCCTTGATGCCTATATGGCGATGCCCCCACGAACTTCAAGGGCATCGCTTCAAAACTGATGCACGGAAAGCCCGGCATCAGCCGGCGGTGGCCACCACCACCATGGCCGGGCGCAGCAGGCGCCCGTTCAGGGCATAGCCCTTGGCCAGTACGGCGGAAACCGTATTCGGCTCGGCCGTGGCCGATGGCTGCATGCTCACCGCCTGATGCAGGTCGGCATTGAAGGGCTCACCCACCGGGTTCACCTGCTCCACGCCATTGCGCTTGAGCGCCTCCAGAAAGGCCTTGTGCGTCAGGGCAATGCCGTCGCGCAGGGCCTGGGTGGCATCGTTGTCGGCGGGTGTGGCCGCAATGGCGCGCTCAAGGTTGTCGACGACATCGATCAGCGAACCGGCAAACTTGTCCAGCGCATACTTGCGGGCATTCTCGACCTCGCGCTCGCTGCGCTTGTGGATGTTCTGGATTTCCGCCTGGGCACGCAGCTGCACATCGCGCACCTGAGCCTCAAGCTCCGCCACCCGTGCGGCCATATCCGTTTCCGGAGCACTGTTTTCGGGGGACTCAGGCGACTGCTGATCCTGCTGTTCCTGTTCTGACATGTCTGCCTCACACAATTGCTGCCAGTCGCACGCGACCGTTACTTGAACCAGAGGGCCGCCATGATAGCGGCCCACACCATAAATGCGCTGACAATCTGGGGCTGCTGCCCCGGCTTTCAAGGGCGAAGAGGAAATTCAGGGGAAATCAGGCGGTTTTCAGCAGGCGTCGGGCGCCGACAGGGCGCGCGACAGCACTCTCGCCGTCACTTCCACCAGGGGAATCACGCGCTGGTAGGCCATGCGCGTCGGGCCGATCACGGCCAGCCGGCCCAGCACACGGCCATTGGCGCCATAGGGCGCGGTGACGAGGGTCAGGTCCTCGAAAGGAGCGTAAGCCGATTCGGCACCGATATAGATTTCCACACCGTCACTCTGCTGGCAGCGATCAAGCAGGTGCAGGATGTCGCGCTTGGCGGTAAAGGCCTGGAACAGCTCCTGCAGACGGTCGACACCACCGGCCTGGGCATGGCGCAACAGCTTCGATTCGCCGCTCAGCACATAGTCGGCGCTGCGCGGCGGCGCAAACGCGCGCTCTGCCAGCTCGACCGTGGAGCGCAGCAGGTCATCCAGACGCAGCTGGTCATCCTTGAGACCGCAGAGCAGGGACTGGCTGATGTCACCAATGCTTTTGCCGGCAAAGTGATGATTGAGGTAATTGGTGGCACGCGTCAGCTCGGCATCGGCAAAAAAGCGGTCGGTCTGGATCAGCTGGTTCTGCACATCACCATTGGCGCAGACCACGATGGCAAGCAGGCGCCTTTCATCCAGACGCACGAACTCCAGATGACGCAGGTCAGCGAGGTCGCGGCGCGGCACCATGACAAGACCGGCATGCTGCGTCAGCTCGGAGAGGCATTCCGACGCCTTTTCCACCAGCTCGCGCGGCGAGCGCGCATGACTGAGCTCGGAGGTGAGCGCGCCCATGACATCCTCGGTCAGCGCCTCGGTGGTGAGCAGGCGGTCGACGAACAGGCGATAGCCCTGCTGTGTCGGCACGCGGCCGGCAGAGGCATGCGGCGAAGCCAGCAGGCCTTTTTCCTCAAGGGAAGCCATGACATTGCGCACCGTCGCCGAGCTCAGCGGCAGCTCGGTCTCGCGCAGCAAGTGCTTGGAGCCGACGGGCTGGCCGTCGCGGATATAACACTCGACGAGGGTTTTGAAGAGAAGCTGGCTACGATCCATGGCTGCTTTTATATAGGCTCAATGGCGTCTTGTTAAGGACTCAATGGGGTCACTGCCCTGACTTATAAAGGTCGCAGCCATCGCCTATCATCGTCCCATCCTGTCGCCGACCCGCAAAAAGACATCGCGCCCATGCTCAGCCAACTCAAGATTCGTGATTTCGCCATCGTTGCCGGCCTCGAGCTGGATTTTCGCCGCGGCCTTTCCGTCATTACCGGCGAGACCGGTGCCGGCAAATCCATTCTCATGGACGCGCTCGGCCTTTGCCTCGGCGACCGCGCCGAAGCCGGCGTGGTGCGGGCGGGAGCGGATCGCGCCGAAGTCAGCGCCGGTTTTGACATCCACCAGCATGAAGCCGCGCAGGCCTGGCTGCGCGAACGCGAGCTGGATGCCGGCGACGAATGCTGGCTGCGCCGCACGGTCACTGCCGACGGCCGCTCACGCGCCTATATCAATGGCAGTCCGGCAACGCTGGCCGACGTCAAGGTGCTGGGTGAAATGCTCATCGACATTCACAGCCAGCACGAACACCAATCCCTGCTGCGCCGTGAAAACCACCGCCTCCTGCTCGACGCCTGTGCCGGCCTCGGTGCCGAGGCGCGTGATCTCGCCGCCAGCTTCCAGCAATGGCAGCGCGCCGCGAAGGAGCTGCACACGCTGACGCGCGCCGGCGCCGCGCAGCGCGAACGCCTGGAGCTCATCACGCACCAGCTTGATGAACTGGAAAAGCTGGGCCTCGCCGCCGGTGATTATGAAAAGCTCGAGCGCGATCACGACGCCCTCGCCAATCTCGGCACCCTGCTGCAGAGCGGTGACATGGTGCTCGACCGTCTCAGCGAAAATGAAAACGACAATGCCGCACGCTGCCTGCAGCAGGCACTGAAAACGCTGGAAGGCGAGCGCAGCCATCACCCGAAACTCGATGAAGTCGCCGAACTGCTGAACAGTGCGCTGATCCAGATCGGCGAAGGCGCCGCGTCACTGCGTCATTACCTTGAAAGCCTGGATGCCGATCCGGCACGCCTCGCAGAACTGGAAGAGCGCCTCGCCGCCGTGCACCAGATGGCGCGCAAGCACCGTGTGCCGCCACAGGAATTGCCGGCCATGCAGGCAGCGCTGGAGGAAGAACTGCAACTGCTGCAACGCGCCCAGGATCTGGAGGCACTGCAGCGCGAAGTCAGTGCACTGGAAAAAAACTGGCGTGGCGCCGCCGAAACACTGCGCGCGGCACGCACAAAAGCCGCCAGAAAATTCAGCGCCGACGTGCTGGATCGCCTGAAAACCCTCGGCATGGCGAATTCGCGTTTCGAGGTCGCCCTGACACCGCTCGACAAGCCGGCCGCGCACGGTCTCGACGACATCGAGTTCCTGATCAGTGCCAATCCGGGGCAGCCGCTGAAGGCGCTGGCGAAGGTCGCCTCCGGGGGTGAGCTGTCGCGCGTGTCACTGGCCATCCAGGTAGTGAACGCCAAACATTCGCCCGTACCCGTCATGGTGTTTGATGAGGTCGATGTCGGCATCGGCGGCGGCATTGCCGAAGTGGTCGGCCGCCTGCTGCGCGAACTCGGCGCCTACTCGCAGGTCTTTTCCATCACGCACCAGCCGCAGGTGGCCGCGCTCGGTCACCAGCACCTGCGCGTGGAAAAAACCGTCAAGGCCGGCGCCACCACCACCGGCGTGCGCGAGCTCAGCCATGATGAGCGCGTGGAGGAAATTGCGCGCATGTCCGGCGGCATCACCGTCACGGCAGAAACCCGTAAACATGCCGAGGCCATGCTCGCTGCCACCTGAAAAACCGGCGCCGCCGCGGCAACACCCCCACACCGGGCGGAGCACGAAAGGATTTCATGCGAAAAGAAAAACAACGGCCCCTGCTGATTCCGCTTCTGCTGCTGGCCATGCTCACCCTGCTGCTGAATGTTTTCGGCATTCTCGATCACAGCGACAACCGCATCGGCGATTCCATGCTGCGCGTGCACGCGCAAGCGCGCACGCCGCCGGCCGACATCGTGCTGGTGGCCATCGACCAGACCAGCCTTGAAAACGACACCCTGAAGGAAGCCGCCGGCTCCTGGCCCTGGCCGCGCGCCATCCACGGCGAACTGATTGCCAATCTCGAAGCCTTCCAGCCCCGCGCCATCGTCTTTGACGTGTTCTTCAACGAAGCCGACCGCTTCCGTGCCGACAGCGATGCCGTCCTGCGCAACACCGCCATGGCCTACGGCAATCTTTTCTTTCCCAGCCTGCTGCTGGGTGACGGCGCCGGCACGCCGCTGGCCGCACTGCCGGAAAGTTTCGGCGCCCGCCGTGATGCCCGTGCCAATCCGGCGGCCAAAGCACCGCTGCTGGTTCCGCTCGTGCTCGATCCGAAAAACTGGCAGGGCGGTCTCGCCAACTTCGAGGAAGACCATGACCGCATCGGGCGCTTTGCACATTTGTACAAAAACATCGAGGGCTGGGAATTACCCGCGCTCGGCACCTCGGTCGCCGCCTTCAGCGGAGCCGCCCTGCCCGCTGCCGAACGCATCCGCCTGCGCTGGTACGGCACAGCGCCACGCACCCTTTCCTTCAGTGCCCTGTTCAATGATCTCGCCCGTGAACATCCCGTCATTGCGCCCACGCTGAAGGATGCCATCGTCGTCATCGGCCCGACCGCCCCCGGCCTCAATGATTTCCGGCCCACCGCGATTGATGCGCTGATGCCCGGCACGCAGATCATCACCACCACCATTGCCAATCTGCGCGCACAGGACTGGCTGCGTGACCTGCCCTCGCGCTGGCCGCTCGCGTTTTTTCTGCTGGCCGCGATCACCGCGCTGTTCTGGAAACGCGTCAATCCGCTGGCCACCGCCATCACGCTTGCCATCACCACGCTGGCGCTTTTTGCTGCCAGTTATTGCCTGCTGTCGCTGCGCTGGTATGTGCCGGTGGCCTCGGCACTGGCGATTGCCTGGCTGGCCTACCTGCTTTTTTCCGCCGAGGCGCTCTGGCGCGAACGCCGTGACCGCGAAGCCGCGGTGATGCTGTTCCGCCGTTTCCTGGATCCGCGCGTGGTCGACGAACTGGTGAAAACCGGCGAATTCTCCCGCGACAAGAAACCCGAAGCGCGCGAAATCACCATCCTGTTTTCCGATATCCGCGGTTTCACCACGCTCTCGGAAACGCGCACGCCGGAAGCCGTGGTGGAGTTGCTCAACCGTTATTTCAGCCAGCAGGTAGAAGTCATTTTCAGGCACGGCGGCACGCTGGATAAATTCATCGGCGATGCCATCATGGCCTTCTGGAATGCCCCCACCGAAAACCCGCGCCACGCCGAACAGGCGGTTGCTGCTGCGCTGGAAATGGGCGTGGCACTGGACCGCTTCAAGAAGGAACTGGCCGCAAGCGACGGCACCCTCGCTGATTTTGATATCGGCATCGGCGTGCACACCGGCCAGGCCGTGGTCGGCTTTCTCGGCAGCGATGACAGGCTCGACTACACGGCGATCGGCGACACCGTCAATCTCGCCAGCCGCATTGAAGGCTGCACCAAGGGCGTCGCCCGCGTGCTGGTCTCCGGCGCCACCCGCGATGCCTGTGCCCGCCATGAAAAAAGTGTGTTCAGTTTCAAAAGTCACGGTGAATTCCACGTCAAGGGCCGTGACCAGGGCGTAGAGTTGCTGGAGCCCGCCCGACTCGATACGTCCGACAAAAAATGATCAACCCGCCGCAAAGGAATCAGCCATGCGCCCGATTATTCCCCTGAAAACATTATTGAAGAGCGCGCTGCTCGGCGGCGCATTCCTCAGCACGCTGGCGTTTGCCGAAGCGGGCACCCTGCTCAAGGCCGATACCTTGCGCGCCAAACCATTTGGCGATGCCGAGGTCGTTGCCACGCTCAAGGCCGGCGGCAAGGTCGAGATAACGGCGCGCAAAGGTGCCTGGGCCAGTGTGCAGGTGCCGGCCGGAAAATCCGGCTGGGTACGCCTGCTGAACATCCGCACCGGCTCCGGCCAGAGCGGTGACAGCGGCGTCGGCGCTCTGGCCAGCCTGTTCAAGACCGGCTCCAGCGGCAATACGGTGAGTACCGGCGTGAAGGGCCTGTCGGAAGAACAGCTGAAAAATGCCAAACCAAATCCGGAAGAAGCGCGGCGCCTCGGCAACTACAAGGACACGGAAGCGGATGCCCGCAGTTTTGCCCGGCAGGGAAAGCTGGTCGCACAGAAAGTGGATTACCTGCCGGCTGACAATGGAGGAAATCAGTAATGAAACGGATTCTTGCCGCTCTCTGCATCCTGAGTCTCTCGGGCGCCGCACTCGCCTTCAATTTCAATGATGCCCTCAACAAGCTGAATGACCCGGATACGCAAAAAGCCTTCGGCATCGGCAAGAAGATGATGGAGTCTGCCAGGGAAATATCCGAGGCACAGGAAATCGATATTGGCGAAGGCATCGCCAGCAGTGTGCTCGGCGCTGCGCCGCTGGTGCGCGATGACGCCCTGCAGAAATACGTGAACCGCATCGGCCTCTGGCTCGCCCTGCAAACCGAGCGCCCCGAACTGCCCTGGCGTTTTGGCGTGACCGATGATGCCGATGTGAATGCCTTTGCCATGCCGGGCGGCACCATCCTCATCACGCGCGGCCTTTATGAAAAATTCCGCAATGAATCGGAACTGGCCGGCGTGCTCGCCCACGAAATCTCGCACGTGGTGCGAAAGCACCAGCTGAAAGCCATCAAGTCGGCGCTCGGCCGCGAATGGCAGGCCGACATTGCCGGTGCGGTTGCCGAGAAAAAAGGCAGCACCGAGGCAAAAAGAAGCCTCAAGGCCTATACCGCCGGCACCGAACTGTTTGCGCGCGGCCTCGACAAGGATGACGAGTTTGAAGCAGATCGCATGGGCGTGGTGATTGCCGCCCGCGGCGGCTACAACCCGTTTGGTCTGGTCGGCAGCCTGCAGACACTGGATGCCGTGAAGCCCGGCGATGGCGCCGTGGCACTGATGTTCAAGACGCATCCGTCACCGGCAAAACGTCTGGAGATGCTGTCGGCGGCAATGGGCACGCAGCTGGATTCGTACGGGGACAGCGGAAAGGACCCGGGCCGGTTTTATGTGTTGAAGAAGTAGCGAACCTTTACAAGCACCCAATCTACATTAGGCTTCTCGGATAGCCAGTTTATGACGCATCACAAGCATTCTCACTTAGCACATCCAAAATATCGCTCTGACATTGACGGCCTCCGTGCCGTTGCAATTCTTCCAGTCGTTATATTCCACGCATGCCCCTCAATCATGCCCGGCGGATTTATCGGCGTTGATATTTTTTTTGTTATCTCAGGATTCCTGATTTCATCGATCATCTTTTCAAGCCTTGAACGTGACCGCTTCAGCCTAATCGAATTTTATAATCGTCGAGTTAAGCGGATATTTCCGGCGTTGATTTTGGTTCTTATTTCTTGTTTGGTATTTGGTTGGTTTGTACTGTTTTCAGATGAATACAAGCAACTAGGTAAACATACGGCAGCTGGCGCCGGCTTCATACAAAACTTCGTCCTTTGGCGCGAAAGTGGCTATTTCGACAACTCGGCCGAGACTAAGCCACTGCTCCATCTTTGGAGTCTTGCCATTGAAGAACAGTTTTATTTTTTCTGGCCGCTTCTGTTAGCATTCGTTTGGAAACGTCAGTGGAGCTTCCTGAGAATAACCGCCGTTATTGCGGCAGTTTCATTTTCTGCAAACATCTATCTAATATTGAGCGGACACTCAATAGCGGCATTCTACTTGCCATTTTCAAGGTTTTGGGAGCTGATGGTTGGTGGCGTATTAGCTTACGTTTTATTGCATCGCCCCCAGCTAATCGAGAAGCACAAAGACATTCAATCATTGATTGGCTTCGCTCTAATACTTGCCGGATTGCTTCTGATAAACAAAGGAAGTGATTTTCCAGGCTGGTGGGTGCTGCTACCGACACTAGGGGCTTTTTTTATAATTTCAGCAGGACCAGCCTCTTGGCTGAATGAAAAACTATTATCCAACAAGCCAATGGTTTGGATCGGCTTAATAAGCTATCCACTTTATTTATGGCATTGGCCGATTCTTTCGTATTTAAGAATCGCAGAAGGGGGCCTCTCCAATACTCAGGGGATTTTAGCCCTAATTGCAGCAATCGGGCTTGCTTGGCTAACCTACCGTATTATTGAAAAACCCTTCAGATCTGAGGGCAAGTCAAGAGAGAAAGTTACGGCGTTATTAGTAGCGATGGCATTCATCTTAACGTCAGGAGCAATGCTTTATAAACAAGGCGGGGTAGCTCAAAGAGCCTTGGGAGGCGGAAATGAGTACGTATCATATTTTGAGAACTCGATACCTGAATGGCAGTATTTCTCCAAGACCGGGATGTTAAAAAAGTTTCGATCTGAATGTGATTTTTACAACATTGATAAATATCGGGCTGGGGAGTCAACACGTATTCCTCGGCCAAGCATCGATAATAGCTGCCACATAAAGTCTCCTAATCATTCATACTCTGTACTGCTTTGGGGTGACTCACACGCGCAGCAGCTATACTTTGGACTTAAAAGCAGCCTCTCTAATGACTGGCAAATTCTGATGATCACTAGCTCTGGCTGCCCTGCAAATCCCAGTATCTCTGCACCATCTTCGACAAACTATTGCGACCAATCAAATTGGTTTGCAATAAAAACAATTTTTGAAACCAAGCCCGACGTTGTTATTGTTGCTCAAGCCGGCGGACACTCACTAAATACGATGAATCAAGTTATTAAAAAGCTGAAAGAAATAGGGATAAAAAAAATAATTTTCACCGGGCCCTCTCCACATTGGAAGCCGGATTTACCAAAGGTAATTGCGCGAAAATTATGGCCGAATACCCCTCAACGAACCTGGATCGGGATCGATCGGGAATTTGTAGCTCTAAATGAAACTCTCAAACTTAATGATTTTAAAAGCATAAATGGAGTTTCTTTCATTGATCTTATGGATTTATTTTGCAATACCAATGGATGCCTAACATATATTGGAAACGATAAAAAACTTGGCATTACCAGCTGGGATTATGGACATCTAACACCTGTAGCATCTGACCTGCTTGCTAGAAGCGTACTAGCTAAAGAAGTCATCTCTTCAATTAAATAGAAGAATTGGAATGTAATTGAGCCAATAACCAAGGCAAAGTTCAAAGGATTTTTCCTGTGCGCGGTGCCATTCATGTGAGCAAGAAAAACTTGCCTACCCCACGACCTTCTAAACCTGCGGCCCCGACAACATTAAAAGCACTGAAGTTAATGGCGAGTCGCCGCACGGCGCGAGCATGACCACAGGGAAGAGGGCTACGACCGAAGGGGGGCCCGTGGGGCGGGAGCAAAAGCCATAATGCGCGAGCTCCCCGTAGGGGTCGCCTTTCTTTGCTTACTTTCTTTTGCGACAAAAGAAAGTGAGGCCCCGCCGGCAGGGCGCACCGCTCTGTCAAACAAGCAGCTTAAAGCAACGCAAGGACACCTCACCGTAAAGCGATACGGTGCAAAAATCCCCGCACTCCGGGGCAACCGGAAAAGCACCGCCCAGGCCCCGTACGCCCGGCGCTACGGACTTACTTCAGTTCTTGCACCAGAACCTTCGCGGCTGAAGCCGCTCCTACGCCCCGAAGGAAGTACCCTTGGGGCGCGAAGATCCGCACTTGCGTAGTTTTCAGGTTGGGCTGAAAAGCCCAACGCAGGTTCCGGTTAACCGAGGCGTTTTGTTGGGCTTCCTTCGTCAGCCCAACCTACATAACTGAAAAAATGATCGCGGGCATGGCCCGCTCCTACGGCCGCTTTTTTTAACAGGCACCTGTGCCTGCAAAGGATTACGCTGCACCACGCCACCGCGCCCGCGAAAACCGCGACCGCCCCGTACGCCATAGGAAACAGCATGAACAAGAACCAGCTGACACTGCTCGCCATTGCCGTTGCCCTTACCGTCATCGTGCTGCTTTATCCGCCCTACATGATGTCGCTCACCGGTGCCGACATGGGCTACCACTTCCTCTTCAATCTGCCTGCGATCATTTCTGCTTTCGCCGTGATCAACACCGGCAAGCTGCTGATACAGCTCGCCATCCTCTGGGCCATTGCCGCCGGATTTTTCTTTTCCATGAAACACTGAGTACCCGCATCAGGTGCGGCGTAAAAACCCGCAGACATGAAAAAGCCCGGCAATGCCGGGCTTTTTCATTCAGCACAAATCAGTTGCTGTTTTTCACCGGCCTGAACCAGTGCGCCCACGAGACAAAGGCACTGGCCGTGCGCGTCTGTATCCATACGCGGCCGCGACCCTTGAAGCGGCAGACCAGACCTTCACCGGAAAAGAACAGCGACTTGTAGCCGCCGATCTTGCTAATGCTGTAATCAAGGCCCTCGGTGAAGGCAACGATATTACCGGTATCCACGACATAATCGCCGTCGACATCCAGCATGATCATGCCGCCATAGGTATTGAACCAGAGATCACCGTGACCGCTGGCGCGCACCAGAAAAAATCTTTCGCCGGAAAAGAAACCCTTGGTGAAACCCTGCCATTTGGTTTCCAGGTTCACCGCCGGATCACAGGCCACAAACGCCGAGTTCTGCAGGAAAATGGTTTCGCCACGCAAATACACATGCGCCAGATCGCCTGGCGCGGCCGGTGCAATGCCGATTTCACCGGCCACGTTTTCTGCCGTGAAGTCATTGAGGAAAAGAGACTCCCCGGTGAGCAGCCGCCCGAAGCCGCCTTTCAGCTTCGTTTTCATTTTCAGGTTGGTGTCCATGGTCGCCATCGCCGAGGCTTCCACTTTCAGGGTTTTATTCGCCGGAATCTGCACGGTGAGAAAGGCGTAATCGGGGCGGCCTTCAATAACGAAGCTGAAACCGGGCTGGCCGGCATCCTGCAGATCGGCAGGCGGCATCGGCCTGTATTTTTCGGCGGGTGCTGCCGCAGCAGACTGTGCCGCTGCGGCAGCCGGCAGTCCCCCGGAATCCGGCAACTGCGCAGATGCGTTTGCTTGCTGCACAATCACCTCCACGCGCAAACCGATTTCCTCCAGTGTCGCGCGGTATTTTTGCGCCGTATCGGCATCCAGCCCTTCCTTGATGGTCACGGGAATGCGCGCCAGCAAGGCGGCGGCTTTTTCCGGCGTGATCCTGAACAACTGCGCAAAGGCTTCTGTTACACGGGCCGGCTCATCACTGCCGGAAAAACCGGCGATCTGTACGTTATGCGTCATGTCATTTCTCCGGACTTACGCGCGGCGCGGCTTGAGGCCGGAGCTCAGGCTTTGGCCGAAACTTTTCGGATTATGCGACTGGCACCAGACCGTGCCGCGGCCCTTGAACTTGCACACCAGACCTTCGCCTCCCAGCAGGGATGACAGCCAGCTCTTGCCGGCCTTGGTCAGGGTGAAATCCAGGGTTTCGTTGAAGGCGACAATGTGGCCGGTATCCACGATGTATTCGCCATCGACTTCGACGGGATAAATGGCACCGAAAGAATTCAGGACCAGCTGGCCGCGGCCGGACATGCGCAGCCAGAACATGCTTTCTCCCGAGAACAGGTTCTTGAAGCCCTGCCAGCCCGTATCCATGTTGACGCTGTGCTCGCAGGCAACAAAGGAGCCGGCCTGCACGATCAGGTTTTCGTTATCCAGCTCGTAACGCATCATGTCACCGGCCAGTGCACTGCCCAGCCAGACTTCGCCGGCTTCGCGGCCGGCCGTGAAATGATTGAGAAAAAACGATTCGCCGGCGAACAGGCGTTTTACCGCCTTGATGAAACCACCGCTGCCTTTCTTGTGCGTGGTGGTTTCCACATCGAGAAGACCGCTCATGGCGATCATGGCGCCGCCTTCGGCGGTGAGCGTTTCGCCCCGCTCCAGAAAAATCCTCGCCGCGGTGTTGCCGGGCTGATGGATGAAATCTATTTGCATGATGAAGTTCCTTTTGTGTTCATCAACATGAATCCGGTGTTGCGCGCAGGCAGCGGTGTTCGTTCAGCTGCGCTGCAGGGCACCCTGATTCCCGTGTTCAATGCAGCTTGGGATTGATCCAGCTGGCAAGCCCGGAAAGGCTGCGCGTCTGGATGACAATGCGGCCCTTGCCCACCACGCGCGTGACCAGGCCTTCGCCGCCGAGAACGCTGGAAAAGATTCCGCCCGCCAGTTGCAGCCTGAGCACAATGCCCGGCGTATAGCCGACAAGGTGACTGGTATCGACGATGTATTCGCCGTCGATCTCGCGCTCCAGCAGGGCGCCGTAAGCGCCGTACCAGACCTTGCCGGTGCCGCTGACGACAATGCGGAACAGGCCTTCGCGCGCAATCCATGACACAAAGCCGGCAAACTTCACGCCCAGCTTCACGTTGCCGGTGCAGGCCAGAAAGGCACCCGGCTGCAGATAAAAGGTTTCGTTGTTCAGCTCCAGGCAACGCACGCCGCCCGGTGTCGGCTGCACCAGCGTCAGACGGCGCTCACCCTGCGTGTTGTTGCTGAAGTGATTCACAAAAACCGTTTCGCCTACCAGGAACCTGCGCATCAGGGCGACAAAAAATCCGCCATTGAAGCGTGCCCGCATGTCCAGATCGGCTGCCATGCTCGACATGGCATCGGCCTCTGCGATCACCTTTTCGCCCGGTGCCAGTGCCATATCCACATAGGCAAAGGCATCACCGCCCTTGATCTCGGTTTTCATTGTGCGTTCTCTCCTGTTGCCGTGCCGTCACCGGCTTTGGGGGTGACGTCCTTGCGGTTGTTCTGCGCCTGGTCAGGTGCAGGCTGCTTTTCACCTTCGCTGACAAACTGGCGAACGCGCTCCTGCAATGCCAGAAACGCGGCCTGGTCATCACGCCAGCGTGTTTTCGGCTCTTTCTTCAGTTTCTTTTGCAGGGTGGCAATGCGCTCGGCCGTTTCCGGGTGCGAGCCGATAAACTCCTGCGCCGTCTGCATGGCCTGGCGCGCCTTGTCGTCCTTTATTTTTTCCATCTGCTTTTTCTGTTCGGCCAGCACCACCTGAAAAAAATCCACCATGCCCTGCGGATTGATGCCGGCACGGCGCAGCAGCGCATACCCCCTGGCATCGGCATCACGTTCGAAATCACGCGAGTATTTCTGGTTCAGCAACAGGGGGCCGGCATTGGCAAGCGCGGCGAGCAGGCCGCTGGCATCCCCCATCAGGGTTTGTGCCACCAGATAAATGCCGGTGCTGCGAATGATGGCGCGCAGGCCGTGCTGCCCGGTGACATGAGAAAGCTCGTGCCCGAGCACGCCCTGCAGTTCATCGGCGCGTTCGGCGCGCAGGATCAGGCCGGAATTGATCACCATGTAGCCGCCAGGCAGCGCGAAGGCATTAATGGCCGGATCATTCACGATGTAAAAATGCAGGGGATATTTTTTATCGGTGATGGCGGCTGCCAGCGGCGCCGTTAACGGCTTCAGCAAGGCAGCGGCTTCTTTTTCATTCAGGAAATCATGATCGAGCCGGTATTGCGCCATCACCGTGCTGCCGAGCTTTGTCTCCCACGCGGCGGGAATGCGGCGCGCGGCCATGGCGCTGAGGCCATCCAGTGACCACCAGACCAGCAGCGCACACAGCGCCAGTGCCGCCATGCCACCCAGCAGCAGGCCCCAGAAACCGGCATGGTGTTGCCGGCGCTGGCTGCCGATGACACGCAGGGCCGGATGGGCCGCCAGTGCCGGCGCTTTCAGCAGGGCGTGATCCGTGGTGTAAAGCTGCCAGTCCGGCAGCGCGGGATGCGTACAGAAAATGAGGCGGTTGCCAGCCCCTCCCAGCTGCAGCTGCAGCCCGCTGAGGGGCAGCGTAACCGTGTGCGCCCCGCTGCTGAACACAAGGCCGTGATCAAAGACACGCAGCGTGCCGCTGCTGCGCCCTTTGGGCAGGGAAGGATGAAAGGCTTGCGCGCTAAATTCGGCAACTTCAGCCATGAACTTCAGCCATAAAAAAACGTCCTGTCAGGAAAGCCATGGCGCAGTGTAACGACAGATCCATGACGAACAAGGTGTCAAAGGACCCGTCTCACACAGCCCTGCCGCAGCCATGGCCGGCATCACGGCGCCGTGCCGGCAGAGCCTGCGCACACAAAAAAGGGCAGCCCGGGCTGCCCTTTCAGTGCTGCCGCATGAACGGCGTGTTCACGGCGGATTACTTGCCGCGGGCACTCACGCAGTCCGCGCAAATACCGTAGAGATAAAGGGAGTGATCGGTCAGGGTAAAGCCCAGCGACGCCGCCATTTTGCTCTGGCGCGCCTCGATGACCTCGTCCTCGAACTCCACCACTTTGCCGCAGCTGGTACAGACAATGTGGTCGTGATGGGTGCTGTCCTTGAGTTCAAAGACGGAGTGGCCGCCTTCAAAGTGATGACGCTCGACCATGCCGGCCGCTTCGAACTGCGTCAGCACGCGGTACACCGTCGCCAGACCGACATCCTCGCCCTGTTCGAGCAGGGATTTATAGACATCCTCCGCACTCAGGTGGCGTAGTGACGAGGACTCCAGAAGCTCAAGAATCTTGAGGCGGGGCAAGGTGACCTTGAGTCCGGCCTTGCGCAATTCCTGGTTGCTGATCGACATGATGGATTCCGTCTGGTCGTGATTCAGCGGCAACCCGGAAAGAGTTACCAAAGTGCAGCGATCTGCCGTTGAATCCCGGCCGCTATCATGGGGTATCATCGCCGCTCGCCACGCCGGCGCCGGCCTTCCACGGTTCGGCGCAAGATAGAGGAATTCAGAGTCTGATGCAAAAACCCGCCCTGCTTTCACCCCGCTTCCTTCGGGCCCTGTGCATCACGTCCTGCATGGCCCTGTCCTGCATGACACTGTCCGGCTGCCACTTCCTGCGCGTGTACAAGGCTGACCTCAGCCAGGGCAATGTCGTCACCCACGACATGGTGGTCCAGCTCAAGCCCGGCATGACGCCCTCGCAGGTGCGCTACCTGCTGGGCACGCCACTCATTACCGACACGCTGAATCCGAAACGCTGGGATTACCTTTACGACTATGTGCCCGGCACCTATGCGCGCAAGCTTCACCTGCCGGAAGTGAACAACCGCTACTTCACGGTGTTTTTCGAGAATGGCGTGCTGAGCCGCGTTGAAGGCGCCGACAGGATTCCGGACAGCAACCCCAGCGAGCCGGAAAGCCGGGACAAGACGCTGACGGCAGATCCGCTCTGATACCAGCGCCGGTCAAAAAAAAGCCCTCGATCGAGGGCTTTTTCATTTTCAGGCATCATCCCGGCAACCGGCGCCGCACTCACGGTGCCCGCTTCTTTTTCGCCTTGGCCGCACGCGCCCGGCGTGCCTCCATGGGGTCAATGAGCAGGGGCCGGTAAAGCTCCACGCGATCGCCTTCCTGCAGGACACGGCGCGCCGGCGCTTTCTCGATGCGGCTGAAAATCCCCAGCGTGGCGGTCTCCGCATCAATCTCGGGACACTGCTGCAGGATGCCGGATATCCGGACCGCTTCGCTCATGGTGGTGCCGGCGGGCACCTGCAGGCGCAGCAGGATTTGCCGGTCGGGCATGGCACAGGCCACTTCCACAAAAATTGCCTTCACTGAAAGCGCGTCGATGCTGCCCATGCTGGCGCTGGAGCTCATGTCGTGAGTACTCATGTCAGCGCTGACCGTAAACCTGTACCGCGCGACGCTGAAACGCATCCACGGTCTGGCCCACGCCCTGATTGATCGCCGACACGGCGGCAAACTGCAGGAACTTCGCCTGCAACTGGAAATCCATGCTGAAGTTCACCTTGCAGGCCGAGGCATGCAGCTCAAGAAACTCCCAGCGTCCACGCAGGAATTCAAACGGTCCTGAAACAAACTCGATGCTGATTTCCGAGTGCGGTGTCAGGCGGTTGCGTGTGATCAGGGACTGCGACAGGCCCATGCGCGAAAAGGCGATGCGCGCCTGCATTTCCCCGCTGCCGGCCTCCAGTACCTCGGAGGCAATGCAGAAAGGCAGGAATTCGCGATAGCTCGCCACATCATTCACCAGCGCAAAAATCTCCTGCGCCGAATACGCGAGCAGGGCGGAACGGGCAACCGTGGTCACAGGATATAACCCGACAGCACCCAGACAATCGCCAGCGGCAGCGCAATGCGCACGGCCACACGCCAGAGGTTGTAGAGGCCTTCATTCGGCAAGGCGAGTTCCTTGCGGGCATGGCTGATTTTCATGATCCAGCCGGCAAACAGCGCGAAGCCGAGCAGCACCATCAGCAACAGCACGCCCAGGCCTTTCAGCAAGCCCTGCACCGCCCCCGCCTGGCCGACAAACCACAACAGTTCGGCTGACACGGCCGCCAGCACAAATACCAGCGCCACGGCCGGCAGGCGGGCCATGTCCTGCTCCTGCATCCACAGCAACAGGGGCTCGGCCAGCAGCAGCAGCGCTGCCACGGCAGTGAGAATCAGGGCCGTCATGACGACCCACACCGATGCGCCTGTCGGCACGATCTGCAGGGTTTCACCGGCAGGGTTGGCCAGCGCCGCCGCTGCGAAGGGCGCCAGCGCCAGCAGCAGCAACACGCCCAGCACGACGTGCAGGGCCAGTACGGAGCCGGCGAGCCTGGCCAGCGAGTTTTCCTTTACCGTGCGCAGGCCGGCAATCCAGACCACACCGAGGCCGGAGCCCAGGCTGAGCAGGGCCAGCCGCAAGGCTTCACGCCAGTCTGCCGGCGCCAGCCCCGAGACCGGATAAACCGATGTTGCGGCGCCAAAGCCGGCCACGGCCGCCAGTAGCAGCAACAGCAGGACCAGCACCAGCACGCCCGCCAGCAACCAGGCGCGCCGCGCCGGGGCCAGCAGGCTCAGGCCAGCCGCCAGCACAAACAGCGCTGCGGTCCCGAGCGGCAAGGCCAGACCGGCGTGACGGGCCGCCTCTGCGCCGGCGTCGACCAGCCCCGCTTCATGCGCCAGAAAATTGATGCTGCCACCGGCAATCAGGGCGATGGCGGCCAGCGCCAGCAGGCCGGCCAGCGCCGAACCCCATACCGATGCGCGCCAGAGGCGCGAGGTATCGGCTTCGCGAGTGAGTACTGACATGCCTGCAATCGGCGAACGGCGGGCGCGTCGACCCAGCATCAGCTCCAGCATCAGCAGCGGCAGTGCCAGCAGCAAGAGGCAGGCCGCCCAGGCGGCGACAAAGGCAAAACCGCCATGCCCTGCGGCCAGCCGCGGCAGTTCCCAGACATGCAGCATGGCCAGGCCGGCCAGGGAAAGCGCCACTACGGCATCGCGGGGACGTGAGGGTTCATGCAGAAAAGAGGGTGTGGTGGCCATGATGTCTCGTTGCAAAAGCGTCGGCAGAAAGCGGAGCGCATTGTGGGCGATTCAAAATCCGGGCTCAAGGCCGCCTTTAGTCTTCAAGGACTTTGCCTTGAGCCAGCATCAAAAAGCCCGATCAAGCTGATGACGGCAAGGCGGGAGAGGTGCAGAAAGCGGAGTTTACTAGAGTAAATGAGCATTTCTGCATCTCTTCCCCTCGGCACCCCCCTTGAGGGGTAAACACAGGCGGCGCAGCTTCAGCGGGTTTTTAGCAGGTTTTTGCGGACGCTGGCGCGCGCCTGCCCCTATAATCGCCGCCCATGAGCAAACCACCTTCAGCTGGCAACATCGCGCAGAACCGTCGCGCCCGTCACGAATACTTCATTGAAGACAAGTTCGAGGCCGGTCTCGCCCTGCTGGGCTGGGAAGTCAAATCCCTGCGTGCCGGCAAGGCCAACCTCACCGATGCCTACGTGCTGCTCAAGAACAATGAAGCCTGGTTGCTGGGCGCGCACTTCCTGCCGCTGCTGCAGGCCTCGACCCACGTCATCGCCGACCCCACGCGCACGCGCAAGCTGCTGCTGAACCGCCGCGAGATCGACAGGATCAACAGTGAAGTCCAGCAAAAGGGCCACACCTGCGTGCCGCTCTCCATGTACTGGAGCCATGGCCGCGTCAAGGTCGAAATCGCCGTGGTAAAGGGCAAGCAGCTGCACGACAAGCGCCAGAGCGAAAAAGAGCGCGACTGGCAGCGCGAGAAGCAGCAGGTCCTGCGCCGCTAAACCCCCGCAACAACAATATCGTCGGACAATCCCGCGCACAGAATGGACTTTTACATTGGCCAATGTAAAACTCCGGCTCGCCTGTTTGCGAGAGCCCGCGATGAATACTCCCCTGGATAAAACCCCCGTCACCCGTCACTACGTGCAGTCCGGCTCCGTGCAGCTGGCCGCCTACACGCAGGGCAATCCGGCACACACGCCGGTGGTACTGGTGCATGGCTACCCGGACAACCACACCGTCTGGGATGAAGTCGCCGATCACCTGGCGCAACAATTCTTTGTCGTGCGTTATGACGTGCGCGGTGCCGGCGCTTCCGATCGCCCGCGCCGCGTGCGCGACTACACGCTGGACATCCTGTCGGATGATCTCGTCGCCGTACTCGAAGCCACCTGCCCCGGCCGTGCCGTGCATCTGGCCGGCCATGACTGGGGCTCGATCCAGACCTGGGAATCCGTCACCGCCTCACCGCTGCAGCGCCGCATCCTTTCCTGGACCACGATATCGGGCCCCAGCCTTGACCACGTCGGCTTCTGGATGCGCGACCGCCTGCTCTCCCTCGATGCCGGCAAGCGCAGGAAAGCCATCAGGCAGCTGGGCAGCTCCTGGTACATCATGATGTTCCAGCTGCCACTGCTGGCGCCGAACATCTGGCGACTGGCGGGTGACCGTTTGCCAAAACTGATCGCCAAAAATGAAAAGATTCCCTACAAGCCGCACCCGACCCAGGTGGAAGACGGCATTTTCGGCATCAATCTTTATCGCGCCAATTTCATCAGGTCACTGCTGGCACCGCGCGAGCGCTACACCGACAAACCGGTGCAGCTGATTGTCGCCGAGCAGGACAATTATGCCGGCGTGCAGCTTTTTGAAGACATCGCACACTGGGCACCCAATGCCTGGCGCCGTGACGTAAAGGCAGGACACTGGACCCTGCTCGCCGAAGGCGAAAAACTGGCCGGCTGGATTGCCGACTTTGCAACACAAGTGGAAACCGGAAAGGAAGCCGCCGGACTGTACAAGCCGTCCTGACACGAAAATCCGACCATCACTGATTGCATGAAAAAGAGAGTCGCACCATGACCGCCGTTCACAAACTGCTGCCACGCCGCGTCCGTTTTGATCTCACCCACAGTCCGCTGCACTGGATTCCGCATGATCCGGAAGCGTCCTACATCATCAACACCATTCACCTGCTGTTGCCGGAAGGCGAACTCTGGTTTTGCCGCGTCTACAACAAGGTGCTGCCGCAGCTGCCGGCAGGAAAGCTGCGCGATGATGTGCAGGGATTCATCCGCCAGGAAGCCATTCATGCGCGCGCCCATGAAAATGCCATGGAAACCTATCTGCGCCGGCACGGCGTTGAATTCGATTCCTACCTGAAAAAAGTGGATTTCATTTTCAACACGCTGCTGGGCGATCACCCGACCGGATTGCCGGATAATTTCATCACGCGGCGCCTGGCAAAAAACCTGGAGCCCTGGTGGCTGCGCCAGCGCGTTGGCGCCATCGCTGCCATTGAACATTTCACCTGTGTCTTCGGTAAATGGGTGCTGGAAGCCGAAGCACTGGACGCGCCCAATGTCGATCCGGTGCTGCTCGACCTGTTCCGCTGGCATGGTGCCGAAGAAGTCGAACATCGCCATGTGGCGCATGACCTGCATGTCGCCATGGGCGGCAGTGCCCGTGAGCGCCAGCTCTGGGGTGCCGTTCTTTTTCCCGGCCTGATGACGGTACTGGGCATCGGCAGCAGCCACATGATGAACCAGGACGCCGGCATTGCCCGCGAAACCTTTGTGCGGCGCTGGCTGCGTTGCGACAAAAACGGCACGCTGCCTTCCATCAAGTCCATGTTTGATGCCAGCCGGCGTTACCTGCGCAACGACTATCATCCGGAAGCGGAAGCAACGCTGGCGCTGTCGCTGGAATATTTCGCGAAGTCGCCCGCCGTGCAGGCCGCCCTGCGCGAGCAACTGCTAAAAAATCCTGTCGCCGCCTGACGGCGCGCTGCCCGTCACGCCATGAAAAAGAGCGCCCTGGGGCGCTCTTTTTTTATCCCGCTTTTTATCCTGCTTTCCTGTCCCGCCGCCCTGTCCCGCACGTAATCACGACGGCATCACATGCGCTCAGTGTGACAGTCGTGCGCGCAGCGCATCCGCGCTGATTTCACTCTGCACACGCAAGCCTTTTTCTTCTTCGCCCGCCGCATTGAAAAACAGCATGGCGGGCGGTCCGTAGAGATGGAACATGTCCAGCAGGTGCCGCTGTTCGTCGGTGTTGGCCGACAGGTCGAGCTGCACGCGCGTGCGCAAACCCAGCACGCTGATCACGGCGGGATCACGGAACGTGGTGTGCAGCATCACCTTGCAGGCCGCACACCAGTCGGCATAGAAATCCAGCACGACAGGATGGCCACTCCTGGCCGCCTCATCCAGCACGGCACGCAAACCCTTTTCCGTGCTGACGCGGGTGAACTGCACTTCTTCCGGCAAGGTTGCCGCCGGTGATACGGCGGTGTGGGCAAACGCGCCCAGCGGATGCAGCGGATCGTCCTGACCGGTAACGGCACCGGCGAAGAGAAAACCGGCATAGAGCAGCAGCAGCACACCCAGACCTTTCCAGAGCCTGGCCCAGCCGGCGGCTGCGGCTTCAAGGGCACCCATGTAAATTGCCGACACGGCCAGCAGCGAAGCCCACAGGAAAAGCGTCACCGGGCCCGGCACCACACGCGCCACCAGCCAGATGGCCACCGCCAGCAGGCCCGCACCGAACACGCCCTTCACCGCCAGCATCCAGTTGCCGCTGCGTGGCAGGAAGCGGCCGCCAGTGGTACCGATCACCACCAGCGGCGTGCCCATGCCAAGACCCAGCGCCAGCAAGGCAAGTCCGCCGAGCAGGGCATCACCGGTGGAGCTGATGTAAACCAGCGTACCCGCAAGAGGTGCCGACACGCAGGGCGACACCACCAGCGCGGAAAGAATACCCATGACAAACACGCCCAGCAGGCGCCCGCCCTTCTGCTGGCGCGACAAGGCATCCAGACGGTCGCGCAGGAACGACGGCAGCTGCAGCTCGTAAAAACCGAACATGCTCAGCGCCAGCAGCACAAACACCAGGGCAAAACCCACCAGCACCACCGGTGTCTGCAGCCACAGCTGCACATTGGCGCGGGCACCAAAGTAGCCGACCAGGGTTCCCACCAGCGCATAGGTAGACGCCATGCCCAGCACATAGGCCAGGGAAAGGCGGAAAGCGCGCCCCGTGCTGAGCGTCGTGCTGTCCTCACCGGCAATCAGCCCGGAAAGAATGGGCATCATCGGGAACACGCAGGGAGTGAAAGTCAGGCCGAGGCCGAGCACGAAAAAGGTGAGCAGGATCAGCGGCAGGCTGGCATGGCGCAGAAAGCCGGCAATACCGTCGGCATCTTCCAGTCCGCGCACCTTTGCCGGCAGCAAGGCGGTTTTTTCCGTGACACCCGCCAGCAGCCTGGCCGGCGCGGCAGCAGCAACGGGCAGCGCCAGAGCGGCCTCCTTTACAGGTGTGGCAGACAGCGGTGCCACGACAAGCGAACCGGCCTTCGTGGCCAGTGCATGCCGGATCACCAGATCAACTTTTTGCGGGGGATAGCACAGGCCGGCGTCGGCACAGCCCTGATAGCTCAGGCGGATGCTGACCGCATGCCCCGCCACGCTGGCCGGCACACTGGCCAGTTCCAGCACGGCGCGGGCCGTGTCATGAAAAACAGCGACGCGGCCAAAGCTCGGGTCATTCTTGAAAACCGCTTCGGTGCTGAACACCGGGGCGGCCAGCTGCACACCGGCCGGGCTCACCAGCGTCGCCACTATGCGTTCCCTGTAAAGGGCATAGCCCGGCGCGACTTTCCACTCCAGCTGCAGGCGGTTGCCCCCCGCTTCCGCGCTGCTGAAACGAAACGCCTGGGCCACCGGTAAAAACTCCTCGGCCTCACCGGCGCCGATGCTGCTGAAATCAGGCACAGCAGCCGCTGCACCGGCCTGCAGACCCAGGCACAAAAATACCAAAACCAGAAAGCGCAACATGGATATCCCCTTGAGCATGTCGCCGATTCTAGGGAGGCGATCACAGATTCTTCTTAACACAGGCTTAAGGCGCGCCGGCACGACCCCGCCTTAAGCGGGAGTTAAGCATTGCGCCACTAGTCTTGGCGCCATCGCAAGGAGATTGCCATGTCATCGCTGATTCGCCGCCTGTTGTTACCCCTGCTTTTGCTGCTGCCCCTGGGCAATGCGGCACTGGCCGCACCGCAACTCGACCTCGCCGCCTACAAGGGCAAGGTCGTCTACATCGACTTCTGGGCATCGTGGTGCGGTCCCTGCCGCCAGTCTTTTCCGTGGATGAAGGACATGCAGGCGAAATACGGCCGTGACGGCTTCGTCATCATCGCCATCAATGTCGATCAGGAAAAAAAGCTGGCCGACAAGTTTCTCGCCGAATTCAATCCGGCCTTCACCGTGCTCTTCGACAGCAACGGTACGCTGGCCTCGCAGTTCAAGGTTCAGACCATGCCATCGAGTTTCATGCTTGATCGCAACGGCCAGCCGCGTTTCAAGCACCTCGGTTTCCATGAAGGCAAGCGCGCTGACTATGAACAGGAAATCACCCAACTGCTGTCGGAAAAATCCTGAGATAACACCATGAAAAAATTCATCGCACTGGCCCTGCTGGCAGGGCTTGTCAGCGGCTGCAGCTCACTCGGGGTAAAACCCTGGGAACGCGACCTGCTCGCCAAAAAATCCATGCAGCTTGATGCCTACCCGGTTGATTCCGGCTACGACGAGCACATTTATTTCAGCAAGGAAGCAGCAACAGGTGGCCGTGGTTTCGGCGGAGGTGGCTGCGGATGCAACTGAAAAAATCGAGAGGTCTGGCACTGGCCCAGGCTCTGACACAGGCGAGTGCAGCATTGCTCGGCACGGTTATTCCCTTTGCTGCTGCACAGGCGGAAGACAACGGCTGGCAAGTGGATACGGCCGCCCTTTTCTATCAGGAAAGTGACAGCCGCGTGCAGGCCATCGAACCGGAAATAAATCTCAGAAAAGATTTGGGCGACGAAAACATTTTCAACCTGAAGCTGGTGGTCGACACCCTCAGCGGTGCCTCGCCCAACGGCGCCGCGCGCGCCAAAGTACCGCAGACCTTCTCCGGTCCGTCGGGCAGCAGCAGTTACACCACGGCAGCCGGCCAGACCCCGCTGGACACATCCTTCCGCGATGCGCGCGGTGCGGTCTCCGTCGGCTGGCAGCAACCGCTGGCCGACAACCTCAAGCTCAATGTCGGCGGTAATATCTCCACCGAAACCGATTTCCAGTCCATCGGCTTCAGCGGTGCCCTTGCGAAGGACATCAACAACAAGAACACCACGCTCTCCGCCGGCCTTAATCTCGAAATCGACAACATCAATCCGGTCGGCGGCACGCCCGTCGGCTTTTCCTCCACCGCACTCCCGCAAACGGGCGGTGGCGAGGACGGTGGTGGCGGCAGCGGCAACGGCGCCAAAAACCGGACAGCGGAAACCGCCGTGTTCGGCCTGACCCAGGTGCTTGGCCGCCATTCCCTCATGCAGCTGAATTATTCGGTGTCGGTGGCGAATGGCTACCAGAGCGACCCGTACAAGCTGCTCACGGTGCTGGACTCGTCGAATAACCTGATCCCCAATCCCGATCCCGCCAACCCCGGCAATGCCTATACCTACCTGTACGAAAAGCGGCCGGACAAGCGCACCAAGCAAAGCATTTTTGCCGAATGGAAATACGCGTTCAGCGAAGACGTGCTCGATCTCTCCTACCGTTACACCACCGACGACTGGGGCATTCACACCAATACGCTGGAGGGCAAGTACCGCCTTGAGCTGGGCCATGACATGTACATCGAGCCGCACGTACGCCACTACACACAGACCGAGGCGAGCTTCTACACGCCTTACCTGCTGCAGGGCCGCGATGTCGCCATTAACGGCGGCACCATCACGCCGCTGGTTTCCGACGCTTCTGCCGATCCGCGTCTGGGAGCTTTTGACGGCAATACCTTCGGCCTGAAATTCGGCATCGGTCTCGGTCCCGACAGCGAACTCAACTTCCGTGTCGAAAAATACGACCAGAAGATGAAACAGCCTGATGCCCCTGCCACCGGCGATCTTGCCGGCCAGAAAATGGCGCCGGACATGTCGGCCATGTGGGTGCAGGTCGGCTACTCCTTCCGCTGGTAAGCCTACTGCGAATAAGCTAGGAGGGCAGGGCAATCCGCCCTGCCCTTTCCTGGAGCCATGATGGCTGGCGATATTTCCCTCACACGCAGCCAGGGCCGGTGCAGCGGACGCTTTACCGCCATGGCCAGCCCCTGCGAAATCCTGCTCGACCACGAGGATTTTGCCGAAGCCGCACGCCAGACCGAGGTTGCGGCACGCGAAGCCTGGCGCATCGAAGCAAAATACAGCCGCTACCGCGAAGGCAACATCATTCACGCCATCAACAACGCTGGCGGCAAAGCCGTCACCGTTGATGAAGAAACCGCGCGCCTGATTGATTTTGCCGTCAGGCTGCACGGGCTCTCCGGCGGCCGTTTCGATATCACCTCCGGTGTCCTGCGCCGTGCCTGGAAATTCGACGGCAGCGATAACGTGCCCGATGAAAAAACCGTGGCAGCGCTGTTGCCGCTGGTGGGCTGGCAGCGCGTGCGCTGGGAAAACCCCGTGCTCACCCTGCCCGCCGGCATGGAAATCGATGTCGGCGGCATCGGCAAGGAATACGCGGTTGATCGCGCCTTCAGCCTGCTCGCCGGCATCACCGGTGCGGCAATGCTGGTGAATTTCGGTGGCGATTTGCGCGCACGCGGGCCGCTCCGCGATGGCAAGGCCTGGCAGATCGGCATTGAAAAGCCCGGCGAAGAAAAAACAGCGGCGGAAACCGTTCCGCTGATCCGCGGCGGCCTTGCCACCAGTGGCGATGCCAGGCGCTTCCTGCTGAAAGACGGCATCCGTTACGGCCACATCCTTGACCCGAAAACCGGCTGGCCGGTGCAGGGCGGGCCACGCTCTGCCACCATCCTTGCCGCCGACTGCGTACAGGCCGGCATGTATGCCACACTGGCCCTGCTGGCCGGCCCCGATGCCGACACCCTCCTGCGTGAACAGGCCGGCATTCGCGCCTGGCTGATCTGGTAACTCCGATGCGCATATTGCTTGCCGAAGACGACATCATGCTGGGCGAAGCCCTGCAGGATGCCCTGATTGCCCAGGGCTTTGTGGTGGACTGGCTGAAGGATGGCGAATCCGCGCTCAGCGCCATCTGCAGTGAAACCTTTGACCTGCTCATGCTCGATCTCGGCCTGCCGCGGCGCAGCGGCATGGACGTGCTGGCGGAAATACGCAAACGCGACATCGACATTCCGGTGCTCATCCTGACCGCCCGCGATGCCACCAGTGACCGCATTGCCGGCCTCGATGCCGGCGCCGACGACTACCTGCTGAAACCCTTCGATCTCGGCGAACTCTCGGCGCGCATCCGTGCGCTGCTGCGTCGCCGCTCCGGCCGTGCCCGTCCGGAAATGGTTCATGGCGAGCTGCGCATTGACCCCGCCTCGCAACACGTCACCTACGCCGGCCGCGACATCTCCCTGCAGCGGCGCGAATACATGCTGCTGAAAGAACTGCTGGAGCACAGCGGCGAAGTACTCACGCGCGACAAGCTGGAAGCCTCGCTCTATGGCTGGATGGATGAAGTCGAAAGCAATGCGCTCGAAGTGCACATCCATCATTTGCGCAAAAAACTTTATCCCGGACTGATCCGCACCGTGCGCGGTGTCGGCTACATGATTCCCGCTGCCGGAAACTGAGCATGCGCTCCATACAACGCCACCTGCTCTACACCCTGCTCGCCATCCTGCTGATAACGTTTTCCATCAGTGGCGTGCTCAGCTACCTCACCACTGCCCAGGAAGTGCATGAACTCTTCGATGCGCAGCTGATCGAAAACGCACGCGTGCTCAAGGGCGTGATGAACCATCACGTTGAAAAACTCGACTGGGAACACCTGCGCGCCTCGCTGGAAGAAACCGCCCAGGAAAAAACGGTGAACAACGACCCCATGGCCGAGGGTCATGCCTACGAGAAAAAAGTCGCCATCCAGGTCTGGTCGCCGGACGGCAATCTGGTTTTGCGCTCACCCAGCGCGCCCGAATATTCACTCGCCCCGCTGCATCACGGCTTTTACAAACGCAGGAACGGCAGCCACTTCTGGCATGTCTACGTGACACAGCTATCGGAAAACAAACACTGGCTGATCGTTGCCGAGCGCTCCGATGTGCGCGAAGAGCTCACCACCAATATTGCCGCCAGCCTCGGCATCGGCAGCCTCGCTGGTCTCGGCCTGGCCATTTTCCTGATGCGCCGCGCCCTGAAAAATGAAATGCAGCCGCTGGTGGATTTGCGCAATGCCATCGGCAAACACGAACCGGAAAAACTCACCCCGATTTCCCTGCAGCGCGAGCGCGAGGAACTGGAGCCGGTGATAGTGGCGCTCAATCATTTATTGCACAGCGTGACGACCGGCATGGAGCGGGAGCGGCGCTTTCTCGCCGATGCCGCGCATGAATTGCGCACGCCCCTGGCCGTGATGAAGCTGCAGGCGCAAAACGCACTGGCGGCAAAAACCGTTGCCGAAAAGCATCTGCAACTGGAGCGCCTGATCACCGGGGTCGACCGCAGCACGCGCGTGGTCGAGCAGATGCTGCTGCTGGCTCGTCTGGATGCCGATGCCATTCCCCTGCAATACGGGCCGGTGGCACTGGATGAACTGGCGCGCGACATTCTCGCCGGCCTGACACCGCTGGCACTCTCGCGCAATCAGGAACTGGTGCTGGAATCTGCCGAAAAAACCAGCTTCCTGCTGCAGGGCAACGCGGTGCTGCTCGGTGCCATGCTGCGCAATCTGGTGGAAAACGCCATGCGTCACAGCCACGAAGCCGGTGAAATCCATGTGCTGCTCAGTCACGAAGGCGAGACCCTGCAACTGCGCGTCCGCGACAGCGGCCCCGGTGTCGATGCCGGCATGCTGGGAGAACTCACCCGGCGTTTTGTCCGGGCCGGCCCCGGCTCGGCTTCTGGCGAGACACCGCGCGACACCCAGGGCAGCGGCCTCGGCCTGGCCATCGTGGCGCACATCGTCGGCCTGCATAAGGGCACGCTGCGCCTGCGCAATCTGGATCCGCACGGACTCGAAGTGGAAGTCTCCCTGCCGCGCCAGTGAAGTCGCCACTGAAAAACCGGCGGCGATAACCATTCCTCAAAATCCTGTTCTTCAACACCATATTGCTCAAAACAATATTCCACAAAACAAGGGCGCGTAAAAAAGCCACCTTGCGGTGGCTTTTTCAGGGAGGCACATGGCGTCCGGTTTAATCGGGTGCCCGCGATGCGCCCTGGCGATGGCCGCCCTTGTCGCCACCCTCATCACCCCGGTCCTCATTGCGTTCAGCGGGCGCACGCGCTTTTGCCTTGCCGGACGCAGCCGGTGCGTGATTGTCATTGCCGCGGTTTTCCTGCGACCGCACCGGGCCGGATGCCTCCGGGACAACCTGGCGCGGAAGCTGCGGCGACGGCGGCACGGATCGCAGGTGCTGCTCCGGTTGCTGGCGCTGCGGTGATTGCTCTGACTGCTGGCGCGGTGCTGATGGCGACTGGGGCATTGCCGGCAGACGCGGCACCGTGCGGTGACCGGATGTGCGGGAGGGTGCCGGCGCTTGTGCCCCGGCCCCGTTCACCGGGCGTCCGGCCGGTGGCGTCCACTCACCGGCGCCAGGTGTTTGCACGCCTTCAACGCGATGCTGTCCTGGCACGGCTGGCGGCGTGTTGTGCGGCACATCATGGCCACCAACCCCGCCACGGCCATCACCATGCTCCCCACCACGAATGTCACCGCGTTCGCCGCCGTGGAACTGCTCGCGCACGGCCGGGCTGTGATAGGACACGCCATGGCGGTGTTCCGGATTGTGCTGCCAGATACGCGGCGGCAGGGGCGCATGCGCATAATTTCCGTCCATGCGATGGAAGCGGCGCGCGTCAATAATGATCCGGCCGCGGTCCCAGTCCCACTGGTTCCAGCCCCAGTAGCCGCTGACAATGCCGAAGCCGAAACTGAAACCGATGCCAACACCGACGTTGACGCCGGACCACGGAAAATAATAGGGCGGATAATCCGGGTATCCCCAGGCACCGTAGACATACATCGGGTTATAAACCGGGACATAAACAATGTCCGGGCTCACCGGTTCAATCACGATCACCTGGTTTTGTGACGACACGACCTGCTGTGCGGTGGAGCCGAGCGTGCCGGCATTTTTCGCATCGTTGCGCAGGTGCTGCACCGACGCCATCACATCCGCCTGCTGCGCCAGAAAGGCATCGCCCAGCTGTTCTGTCCAGTCCAGGTTCTGGTCCATCATGTCCAGCACCTGCGGGAACGGCACCAGCGATTTCACGCTCGGATCCCAGCTTTGCTGGTCCAGAACATCGGCGAGCTGGTTGCCGTGCAGGCCGGCGTTGCCCGGAACACGCCGCCAGCGACTGGCCTCGACCACTTCCAGCGGATACGTGGCCGCCATCAGTATCTGGGCAAGCAGCGCATCCGGATACAGCGCAATCGGCGCCAGCATCTGGTCCAGTTGCGCCGACGTCCAGGGCGCCACACTTTGCGCAGAAGCGTCGTCACGGTTGTCCGCCGCCTGTGCCGGATACCCCGGCAGCGCCAGCAAAACCGCCAGAGAAAAAACCGGCATGAATACCCGCACTGCAATCCGCATTTTCATTCTGTGAGCCTGCTGTTTTTCAAAAAATCCTGGCGCGGTGATAACACCGCATCAACCCGGTATTCACGCTTTCACTCTAGCCCGCTTTCACTAGCCGGGCCACCGGAACGCCCGCCTCTGCGCGGGCACACGCTGATCCAGACAGTGTCTGCAAGACGATGCCGCAAAGCCGCTGGATGATGGCAAAACAGGATTTCAGCATGGGGAAGCGCCCGCCATAAAAACACCCGCTTGCAGTGACGATTCTATGCGTTCCTGTAAAAACCCGGGCACCCCCCGTCATGTCGAGCCCTGCTGCAGTCGCTCCTTCAGGCGCGGCGCGGCAAAATCCAGAAAGGCACGCAGCTTGAGCGGCAACGGCCCCTGGCCCATGAACACGAGACTGACCGGCAAGGGTGGCGGCTCGAAATCCTGCAGGGCAATGCTCAGGGTGCCCGCAGCGCAGGCACTGGCAATCTGGTAACCCAGCACGCGTGTCACGCCGAGACCGGCGATGGCGGCATCAATGGCGGCTTCTGCCGTGTTCACCTGCAGGCGGGGCCTGACCGCAATGCTGTAGTTCTTTTTGCCGGCTGAAAAATTCCAGCGCCCGGCATTCTTCAGGCCGGAGAAATTCACGCAAGGGTGTGAGGCCAGATCATCAGGCGTGGCGAGCCCGCCGTGGCGCCTGAAATGTTCCGGGCTGGCGCACACCACGGTGCGCACCTCACCCAGCTGCGTTGCCCGCAGGCTGCTGTCGGGCAGGGCACCGATGCGCAGGGCGACATCGACATGATCGTCGGCAAGGTTGAGATTGCGGTCACCGAGTACCAGCTGCAGGTCCACCTCGGGATAGGCCTGCAGGAAAGCCGTGACGATCGGCAACAGGATGAGCCGGCCGAAGACCACCGGGGCGGTGACAGTGAGTTCGCCGCGCGGCGCCCGGTATTCCCCGGCAGCGGCACGCTCGGCGTTGCCGACTTCCTCCAGGATGCGTTTGCAGGCACCAAGGTAAGCCTCACCGGCTTCGCTCAGCGCAAGCTTGCGCGTGGAGCGCACGAACAGGCGCGCAGCAAGATGGCTTTCCAGCTCCGAGACCTTGCGGCTCACGGTTGGCAGCGGCATGGAGAGCTGGCGGGCGGCGGCGGAAAGGCTGCCGCTCTCGGCTGCCGCCACAAACACGGCCATGGCTTCAAGTCGGTTCATGATGCTTCCGTATTATGGAAGGATGGTTCTTGATATTGCCGTCTACTGCCACTAATTGAAACCACTTACTGTTTCTCCAGCGGCCACCCCGGCCCGAACCTTGCGGAGAAACACCATGTCACGTCTCGCCATTCCTGCCGCCATCGAACTGGCTCCTGCTGCCTCCCGGCCATTGCTGGAAGCCGTGAAAAAACAGTTCGGCTCCACACCCAACCTGTTCCGCCTGGTCTCGAACAGCCCGGCCGCACTGGAGGGTTATCTCGGTCTTTCCGCCGCACTCGGCAAGGGCAGCCTGCCGGCCAAAACCCATGAGCGCATCGCCCTTGCGGTGGCCGAAGTGAATGGCTGCGCCTACTGCCTCTCGGCGCACACCTACATCGGCAAGAACCTGCTCAAGCTCGACGATGCCGAAATCGCTGCCAACCGCCATGGCGGCTCTGCTGATGCCACCGCCGATGCGGCCGTGCGTTTTGCCGTGCAGGTTGCCGAACAGCGCGGCCATGTCAGTGACGAAGCGCTGCAGGCGGTGAAAGCTGCCGGCCATGACGATGCGCAGATCGTCGAAATCGTTTTGCATGTGGCTCTCAATACCTGGACGAACTACGTGAACGAAGTGGCGAAGACGGAAATTGATTTCCCTGCCATTGATGTGCGCAGGGCCGGCTAAGCTGGCCTGACCGTGATAGCGGTGCTGCCTGCTGATTTCGCGGCAGCACCGTTTCCGTTTATTTCGTAATTTTCCCGAGCAAGGGAGTACTGCCATGAACCGCCCGCCATTGCCGCCCTTTACCGCTGACAGCGCCAGCCTCAAGGCGCGCAAGGCCGAAGATGCATGGAACAGCCGCGACGCGGATGTTGTGGTGCAGGCCTACACCGCCGACAGCCAGTGGCGGAACCGCAGCGGATTCCTGCAGGGCCGTGATGCCATTCACGCCTTTCTGCTGCGCAAGTGGCAGCGCGAACAGGACTACCGCCTGATCAAGGAAGTCTGGGCCTTTCATGAAAACCGCATTGCCGTGCGCTTTGCCTATGAGTGGCACGATGCCGCAGGCGAATGGTTTCGCAGCTACGGTAATGAAAACTGGGAGTTCGATGCCCACGGCCTGATGCGCCTGCGCCTTGCCAGCATCAACGATCTTGCCATCGGCAGCAGCGAACGAAAGTTTTTCTGGCCAGCGGGACGGCGCCCCGACGACCACCCGTCACTGAGCGATCTCGGGCTCTGATTTTTCCAATGGCAGCAGTGTCACTGCAGCCCGCTTGTAAAGGTTTTTATATGCCACCTGCCGCCGTATTTTCCAGCGACATCGCCTTCACGCCCGCCGTCAAGGCCGTGCAGCTCCGCAAGGGCTCGCGGCAGGGTTATGCACACATGGAAAGCGGCGGCGCCTGGGAAACGCGCATCACTCCCGAGCTGAAAGCTTTCATCGATGAGCAAACCAGTGTCTTTCTTGCCACCGCCAGTGCCGATGGCCAGCCCTATGTACAGCACCGTGGCGGCCCTGCCGGCTTCCTGAAAACACTCGACGACAGCACGCTCGCCTTTGTCGATTTTACCGGTAACCGGCAATACATCAGTGTGGGCAACCTGACGGAGAATCCGAAAGCGCATTTATTCCTGATCGATTACGCACACCGGCGCCGCGTGAAAATATGGGGAGAAGCGCGCGTGGTTGAGGGTGACGAGGCGCTGACCCGGCAGTTGATGCCGCAGGGCTATAAAGCCCGGCCCGGCCAGATCATCGTGTTCACGGTTGTCGCGTGGGATGCGAACTGTCCGCAACACATTCCGCAGCGTTTTGAATCCACCGATGTTGCAGCCACGCTGGCTGCCCGCGACCAGCGCATTGCCGACCTGGAAGAAGAAGTCGGGCGGCTGCGCAACGGCTGATCGCTGCCCTCAATGAGTTGCGACAAACGATCAGGCCGTACCCGCCACAATGCTTGCCGCACTGCCGCGTGAGAATCCGGCGCGCTCATGGTTCCGCGTTCACACGTCCAGCCGCCCCTTCGGCATGCCCGGAAAAATTCCAGCGAGCGCACGCTCGTCGAGCCCGTAGCTCTCGCGCAGGCAGGCCGCGAGCAGCATGCGCCAGTCGGTAAGCACGGGCAGGTCGCGATTCTGGTTGAGGTCACGTTCATCAAGGCCGCGGAAATCACCGAGCATCCTGCCACCCCGGATGGCGCCGCCGGCGAGCAGGGCAAGCCCGCCGTGGCCGTGATCCGTGCCGCGGGTGCCGTTTTCACGCACGGTGCGGCCGAACTCGCTCATCACCACGATGCGGGTACGCCGCCATTCGGCGGAGCCGAGGGCGTCCTTGAGGGCAACCAGACCGGCACCCAGCGGATCAAGGGCGCGGGTGAGAATGCCTTCCTGTCCGGCATGCGTATCCCAGCCACCAAGGTCGAGGAAGGCAAGCGAGAGCCGCGGGTTGGCGCGCAGCATCCGTCCCATCTGCTGCGCCTGCCGGGCAAAACCGCCGGCAGGATCGGCACCGCGCGAGGCGCCCGGCTCCATGCCCGTCATCGGCTCGTTCATGGCTGCCTCGATTTCGGTTTGTGTGGCCAGCGCCTGATCCAGGGCCTCGCCGGTGCGCTGGCCCTGATGGGCAAGGCGAATGGCCTCCAGCATCCGCCCCTGCGGAAGCTTCAGCGCGCTGCCGCTGAGCGGTGCAACTTCCACCGTGCTGTCCGCACCGTGAAAGCTGAGGGGAACCTCGCGGGTGAAACTGATGGCACCGGCGCGGCCGCCCAGCACGGCGGCGCTGCGCGCCATGAAGCCGGTGTCGCCATGACTGCCGCCACTGCCAATCTCGAAAAGATCCTGTGCCTGGAAATGGCTGCGACTGGAATCGGTAGTGCCGGCACAGGGAGCAAAGGCAAGCTCGCCGGCAGCAAAGAGAGCGGCCATGTCACGGCAGGAAGGATGCGCCGCAAAACCGGTACTGCCGAGGCGAATACCCTGCTCCAGAACGGTTTTTGACAGCGTGGGCCGCATTTCCGCCAGGCGCGGATCGTCCACGGGAGAAAAGGCAAAGAGGCCGTCCATGCCGCCACGCAGGAAAATCACGACCAGCCGGCCCTGTCCGCCCTCGCCCAGTGGATAGGCAAGCGCCCGCAACGCCGGTAGGGCCAGCATCCCCATTCCGTAACGCAGCAATTCACGCCGGCTCGTCATGACTCTCTCCGCTTTCTTCAGTGCCGCATGAATTCCGGGCTGGCCAGCAACAGTGCCGTGCGCTCGCGCGCCGACAGGCCCCGGGCGGCCAGTGCGGTGGCCGCCGAGAGCGGCCCGACGACACGCTCCAGCTCCGCCGCATCAATGTGGCAGGCAGTGCCACGCACCGGTTTTTCCTTGCCCGCGTCGGTCATGTCCCTGGGTCGCAGGGCGACGCCCTCCTCGCCCTGTGCAAAAGGCACCCGCTCCGAGGCCGTGCCGATGGCCAGGCGCACACGCCGGGCCATGGTGGCCGGCGACAGCCACGCCGATTCCTGCGTCGGATAGCCATCCGGCGTGGTGTGCATGAACGGCGCCTGCCCCATGTCGGTCGCCGTGGCCGCGAGTACCACGCCATTGCCGACAGGTTCGTCGCCACAGGCAGCGCGCGCCACCGAGAGCAGGTAATCGAGCGGCTCCTTGAACTTGCCGGGCTTTTGCAGCGAAGCGGCAAAGGCCCCGGAGGCAAGCAGCGGCATGAGCGTGGCGGAAATACGGCCGCCGGAACGCAGAAAGCCCTTGCTCATGGCATCCACTGTTTCGGGGGGCGGATCATCACTCAAAAAGCGGCGGGCCAGCTTCAGGGCGATGTGATGTGCCGTCGCCGGTTGCGTGGCCAGCAGGTGCAGGGCGCGCTCGATTTCCGGCAGGCCCTCACCGGCAGGAAAACGGGTGCCGAGCAGGGTTTTCTCGCCGGCATCGTGGCGGCGCGGATCAAACAGGAACAGTCCCTGGCGCGTTGCCCCTGCGCGCTCCAGCGCACGCGTGCGCATGGCGGGTGAATAAATCCCGGCACCGGTAATGATGCGGGCGAGCTCCTGCACATCCTTCTGGGAGTAACCTGCATCCACGCCCAGCGTATGCAGCTCCAGCAGTTCACGCGCAAGGTTTTCGTTGATGCCCGCCGGCTTGTCGTGCTGCCGGGCAAGGCGCGCGGCGGGCGAATCAATGGCCGTGGACTGCGTGTTATCCAGATAGACCTGCATGGCCGGATGGAAAAAACTGGCGCGCAACAAGGCCTCGAAAGAATCCTCGGCCATGGCTTGATCAAGGGCCCGCGCGTAATCCCAGGCCAGCAGCTTGTCGAGGGCCTTGGGCGCGTAAATGGAAAAGTGGTTGAGCCAGAATGACAGCAGCGCTTCGTGGCCGGGATTGCGGCTGTTGGCCATGGTCAGCAGCCGCGCCTGCAGCGCAGACCGGGAATAATCGCCCTCTTCACGCTGCATCACCTTGCGTGCATCGGGGTCGTCCTTGCTGTCCATGCGCGAAGGCGCGCCGGGCCCCAGGCGGGACCACACGTCCTCCAGCGGTTCCGCCACCGGCAGTGCGCTGATTTGCGCCGCCACCGGCGCCGGCAGCGAAGCATCTTCGTGAATGGCGCGCTGCAGATAATGCCGTGGCGACTCCTGCAGGGTCGCCGCCAGCGAAGCCGGCGTGGCGCCGTAGCCAAAACGTCCGAGCATGGCACGGGCCGTCGCCTCGCCCATGGGGCGATCCATGTCCAGCCCCTCTGCCACCGCCGCATTCACGGGCAGCGCCAGCAACAGCATGCTCAGAACAATCCGGACCTGCATCCGTGGCTCCTCGGGAAATAATCGCCGCCCTTGATAACGGTCGGTGTTTTTACTTTAACGCGGCAGTGCGGCAAGCGTTGACGGCCCCAGCCGGATGTTAATGCTGAAGTGTTGAGCCAGAACATGGGCCCCTCGCCGGCGATATGCGAGCATCAAACAAGCAGGGCCGATGTATTCCGTGGCTGACCGTCACACGCTCCTGCACCCGGCATCAAGGGATATGGCATGACAAACGATCAAGGCAGTACCGCCGACAACGCGGCGCGGGCAATACGGGGGCTGACACAGGCCGAGGCGGAGGCGCGCCTGCAGGCCGAGGGCTACAACGAACTGCCCAATGCCTTGCACCGCAGTGCCTTCGCCATCGTGCTGGAGGTGGTGCGCGAGCCGATGTTCCTGCTGCTGGTGGCGGCGGGCCTGATCTACCTGCTGCTGGGCGATGTCGGCGAAGCGGCGGTGCTGCTCAGTTTTGTGCTGGTGGTGATGGGCATCACCATTTACCAGGAGCAGCGCACCGAGCATGTGCTGGAGGCACTGCGCGATCTCACCAGTCCGCGCGCCCTCGTCATCCGCGATGGCGAAGAGCGGCGCATTGCCGGCCGCGAGGTGGTGCGCGGCGACATCCTGCTGCTGGCCGAAGGTGATCGCGTGGCGGCCGATGCGGCCGTACTCAGCGCCAGCAACCTGCAGCTGGATGAATCACTGCTCACCGGCGAATCGGTACCGGTCAGCAAGATCTGCCGGGAAGGTGATGAAGCAATAACGCCGCCCGGCGGTGAAGGCCTGGCGTTTGTTTATTCCGGCACGCTGGTCGTGCAAGGCCAGGCCATGGCCGAAGTGCTCGCCACCGGCGCACGCAGCGAGATCGGCCACATCGGCACGGCACTGCAAACGGTTACAACCGAAAGCAGCCCGCTGCAGCAGCAAACGCGCAAGCTGGTGCGCAACCTCGCCATCATCAGCCTGTCGCTCTGCCTGCTGTTGCTGGTCGTTTTCGGTCTCACGCGCGGCGACTGGATCGGCGGCCTGCTCGCCGGCATCACGCTGGCCATGGCAACGCTGCCGGAAGAATTTCCCGTGATCCTCACGGTTTTCATGGCGCTGGGTGCCTGGCGCATTTCACAAAAACGCGTGCTGACGCGGCGTGTGCCGGCTATCGAAACCCTCGGTGCCGCCACCGTACTCTGTGTCGACAAGACCGGCACGCTCACGCAGAACCGCATGACGGTGCACACGATAGTGGCGGCCGACGAATTCTTCCGCGTGCCCGATGAAAAAAACACCGCGCCGCTGGCCGAGGAATTCCACGAACTGCTGGAGTTCGGCATTCTCGCCAGCGACATCAATCCCTTTGATCCCATGGAAAAAGCGATACGCGCCCTCGGTGACCGCTATCTCGCCAGCACCGAGCACCTGCACAACGACTGGTCACTGCTGCATGAATATCCGCTGACGCGGGAAATGCGCGCCATCTCGCATGTGTGGAAATCAACACGCAGTGAAGACCATGTGGTGGCCGCCAAAGGCGCGCCCGAAGCGATTGTGGATTTATGTCATCTTGATGCCGCCACTGCCGCGGCCATTGCACAGCGCGTCGACACGCTTTCCGGGCAAGGCCTGCGCGTGCTCGGTGTGGCGCAGGCGCGCTTTGGCGGCGAAGACTGGCCGCCGATCCAGCACGATTTCAGTTTCGAATTTCTCGGCCTCGTGGCACTGGCGGATCCGCTGCGCCCGGCGGTGCCCGCCGCGCTGCGCGAATGCCGGGCCGCCGGCATTCGCGTGGTGATGATCACCGGGGATTATCCCGGCACCGCGCTTGCCATTGCCCGCGAGGCCGGGCTTGAAGGCAGCGAGGTCATGACCGGTGCCGAGCTTGATCAATTAAGTGCGACTGAACTCGGCGCGCGCCTGCGCACGGTGAACGTGTTTGCGCGCGTGGTACCCGACCAGAAACTGAAACTCGTGCAGGCGCTCAAGGCCAATGGCGAAATCGTTGCCATGACGGGTGACGGCGTCAACGATGCACCGGCACTGAAGGCCGCACATATCGGCATTGCCATGGGCGGACGCGGCACCGATGTTGCGCGCGAAGCCGCTTCCCTGGTGCTGCTGGACGATGATTTCACGTCCATCGTCGAGGCCGTGCGCCTGGGCCGGCGCATTTACGACAACCTGCGCAAGGCCATGACCTATATCCTGGCGATTCACGTACCCATTGCCGGGCTCTCGCTGCTGCCGGTGTTCTTCGGCTGGCCGCTGGTTTTCTTTCCAATACACATCGCCTTTCTGCAGCTCATCATTGATCCGGTTTGCTCCATCGTCTTCGAAGCGGAGAAGGAAGAGCCTGACACCATGCGCCGCCCGCCACGACGCGCCGACGAAGCGCTTTTTGGCGGCTGGAATCTCGGCATCAGCCTGCTGCAGGGTGCCGGCGTGCTCCTGCTCTCGATGACCGTGTTCGGCATCGCACTGTCGCAACATCTTGGTGAGGGCGAGGCACGGGCACTCGCCTTCATCACGCTGGTGGTCGCCAACATTGCCCTGATCTTTACCAATCGCGTGCGCCATCTCACCCTGCTGGCCTCCCTGCGCATTCCCAATCCTTCGCTGTGGCTGATCACCGGCGCTGCCGCGCTGTGCCTCGGCGCCATCCTCGCCTTTCCCCTCACGCGCGAACTGTTCCGTTTTGCGCTGCCGGATCGCGGCGCACTGATCCTTGCCGTGGTGGCCGGCCTTGCCGGCATCGTCTGGTTCGAGCTGTTCAAACTGTTTCACCTGCCGGGAAAAGGCCCGAAGGCGCGGCCGAGTCCGCCCTGAAAGCCTGATGAGCACCAGACACAAGGGCCACCTCGCGGTGGCTTTTTTATGCTGCCCGGGCAGGCCCCCGGCGGCGCCGGCCGCCACCGTATTTCCGTTTTGACACAGCTCAATCCAGCCACATTTACCGGCGCGTGCCGGCGCCGGCAGGCATACACTGATGCCACGTTGTCGATTGCGCAGGCGCTTGCCTGTGCGATGCCGTCATCAGCCCGGAGAGCAGCAAGATGGAGTTCAGGGATTACTACGAAATCCTCGGCGTGAGCAAAACCGCCAGTGCCGACGAGATCAAGAAGTCGTATCGCAAGCTGGCGCGCAAATACCATCCGGACGTCAGCAAGGAAAAGGACGCGGAAAAGCACATGCAGGAAGTGAACGAAGCCTATGCCGTTCTCTACGACACCGAAAAGCGCGCCGCCTACGACAACCTCGGCAGCCACCAACCCGGCGAGGATTTCCGTCCACCGCCCGGCTGGGATGCGGGCTATGAATATTCCGGAGGCGGACGCGGCGCGCAGTCAGCCGATTTCAGTGATTTCTTTGCCAGCATGTTTGGCGGTGGCGGCGGTGGCCGTGCCCGCGGCGCACAGGGTGCCGGTTTCGCCATGCGCGGCGAAGACCGCCACGCCCGCATCGTCATTGATCTGGCCGATGTCTACGAAGGCACCACGCGTCCGATCACCCTGCGCGCTTCGCGGCTGAACGAAACCGGCCATGTCGTCACCGACGATGTTGTGCTCAACGTGAAAATCCCCAAAGGGGTGAAGGAAGGCCAGAACATTCGCCTCGCCGGCAAGGGCAGCCCCGGCAGCGGTGGCGCTGCCGCCGGCGATCTTTTTCTGGAAGTGCAGTTCCGTGCCGACCCGCGCTACCGCGTGCAGGAACTCGACGTTTACGAAAGCGTTCCGGTCACGCCATGGGAAGCGGCACTCGGCGCCGCCATCGAAGTGCAAACCCCTTCCGGCAAGGTAAAAGTCACCATACCGCCCGATTCACAAAGCGGCCGCAAGCTGCGCCTGAAAGGCCGCGGCATTCCCGCCGCCACACCCGGCGATCTTTATCTGGAACTGCATATCGCACTGCCACCGGCCGATACCGAAAAAGCGCGACAGTTCTACGAAACCATGGCCCGCGAGATGGCCTTCAATCCGCGGCAGACAACGGGAGCATGAGCCATGTACATGGATGAAATCCTCAACGGGGTGGCGCTCGAAGAATGCATGCTGACACTGGAAGAACTGGCACAGAGTTGTGCCGTTGAACCGCAATGGGTCATCGCACGCGTGGAAGCCGGCCTGCTCGGTTATGTCACGGTGACAACTGACCGCGCTGCGGATGCAGATACGGAGGAAAGTGAATCCGCTATCGCCGAGCTGGCCGCCATGCGTTTTGCCAGCGCCGAACTGGCACGGGCGCGACGTCTGGCGGAACTGGAGCGCGACATGGACGCCAACCCGGAACTCGCGGCGCTGGTCGTCGACCTCATCGAGGAAGTGCAGCACCTGCGCCGGCAACTGCGCGCCGCCGGCATGCGCTGATTGCCGCCAGGCGAAACCGTGTTTGCAGCATGCTTCAGCGCTGGATGCTGATATCAAAAAGTTCGGCGGCTTTTTCCGGCGGCTGCAGGCACCCGTCCACCAGAAAGATGCGGCGATCAGCCGCCTTGGCAAACGCGGGATCGTGGGTGACGGCAATGATGCTGCGGTTTTGTTCGTGTGACAGATCGTGCAGGATGTCGCGCACATTGGCGCTGGAATGCGTATCGAGCGAACCGGTGGGCTCGTCGGCCAGGATGATGAGCGGATCATTCGCCAGCGCACGCGCCACCGCCACGCGCTGGCGCTGACCCCCGGACATCTGGCCGGGACGTTTTAGCATGTGATCGCCAAGATCAAGCGAGCGCAGGATATCTGCCGCCTTGTCGCGCGCCGCTTCGTCGCTGAGACGGCCGAGCTTGCGCATCGGCAGCATCACGTTGTCGAGAGCGGAAAATTCCGCCAGCAAAAAATGAAACTGGAAAACAAAACCGAGCCGTTCCAGGCGCAGCCGTGCCAGCGCGTCTTCATCCAGCCCTGCCGTATCGATTTCATCCAGCCACACCTTGCCGCTGCTCGGCGTATCCAGCAGGCCGAGCAGATACAGCAACGATGATTTTCCCGAACCCGACGGCCCCATGATGGCGACAAACTCGCCATGCTGGATCTCCAGATTGATGTCCTGCACCAGCGTCACCGGTACTTCGCCGGGCAGGATGCGCGTGAGGTTTTCCGTGCGCAGCACCGTAGTCATGCGGCACCGCGCAAAATATCCACGGGCTGCACGCGGCCGCCCTTGCGCGCCGGCAGGTAAGCCGCGAGCAGCGCCGATGCCATGGCAAAGCCGGCCGCCAGCACCATCTGCTCCCAGCCCCAGTAAATCGGCAGATGCGTCTGCTCGGTATTGAACGGCGTCTTGAAAGTGATCTGCTCGAGACCGGCCATGAAGAGCAGGCCGAGCCCGGTGCCGGCAATGCTGCCGAGCACGCCGAGAATGGCGCCCTCGATGACAAAAATCAGGCGGATGTCGCGCGCATGAAAGCCCATGGATTTGAGAATCGCGATGTCGCGCGTTTTTTCCAGCACCACGGTGGAAATCACGTTGTAGATACCGAAAGACGCCACCACGAGAATGGCCCCCACCACGCTGTACATGATGGTGTTGCGGATTTTCAGCAGGCTCATGATGTCCTGGCTGGCTTCCTGCCAGGACTGCGACTTGTAGCCGACATTGCCTTCGATGGTGCGCGCCACTGCGGTGGCCTGCGCCGGATCGTCCAGTTTTATGATGAAACGGTTGGCGGCATTAGGCCGGTCGAAAAGGCTTTGCGCACGGCTGAGCAGGATGAAGGTCTGGGCATCGTCGTACATGGCATTGCCGGTGCGGAAGAGGCCGACGATTTTCATGGTGCGCACGACACCCGCCGGTGAAGTCACGGTGAGGTTGTTGCCCATCTTCGCGCGGAATTTCTCTGCCAGCCCGGTGCCGATGACGATGCCGCCGGGATTGGCGGAGAGACTGTCGAGCGTGCCGTTAACAAAATACTGGTCAATGGTGCTGACGTTTTTCATCAAATCCGGCACCGCGCCCGTGACCGAAGCACCAATGTCCTTGCCGGCAAAAGACAGAATGCCCTGACCGACCAGCACCGGCGCCACGCGCACACCCGGCAGGCCGGCAATGAAGGCCATCTTCTGTTTGTACTGGCGAATGCCGCGCACCTCGGTGCGTGGCTTCACGCCCTTTATTTCCACCGCGCCGTTTTCGGCCAGCTGCTCGGCCGGCTGCGCATGCGGATTGCGGTATTCGTCGTACACCGTCACGTGCGGCGAGTTGTCGATGAGGCGATGAATGAAATCATCCTCGGAGCCTTTCATCATCGCGGACACCGCGAGGAAAAACGCCACGCCGAGCACGATGCCAAGCAGGGACACCACTGTCTGCCGCCGCCGCGAGAGCAGGTGACTGAGCGCAATCGACAGCGCCAGTTTCACGCTGTCGCTCCCTTTGCTTTTGCCGGCGCGGCCGCTGGGCTTGTTTTCACACGCACGCGCTGCCCTGCTTTCAGCGTGGCCGGCGGCTGCACCAGCACCACATCCTTGTCGCCAATGCCACTGATGATTTCCGTGCGCTCCGGCCCCTTGGCGCCCACGACCACCTTCTGCTGCACCACGTGCTTGTCACGCAGCAGCCATACACCTTCGCCGCTCAGCGCCGTTGATGGCACCAGCAGGGCATTCGCGCGCCGCGCGACGATGATGTTGGTTTCCGCCGTCATGCCGATCATCAGCGGCGTATCGGCCGGCAGGCCGACGCGCACGCGGTAATTGCGCGCCACCGGATCGCCCTTGGGCGTGATTTCCGTCACACGGCCGGTAAAGGTTTTATCAGGAAAGGCATCAGCACGGACCAGCACGTCCTGCCCGATCTTCACCTGCGCGATGTCTTCTTCATCAACATCGGCATCAATGCGTGGTGGTACCTGCCCGCGCGCCAGATAGAACACCGGCTGGTTGACCGGAATGAAATCACCGACCTCGCCATCGCGGCGGATGATGCGGCCAGCCACCTGCGCCTTCAGCGTCATGAATTTCTGCTGCTCGCTCGTGCGCTGCAGCGTGGCCCGGGCCGCATCGAGATTGGCACGGGCCTGCTGGAGCTGGTCGGCACTCACGTAGCCGCGGCCGGAAAGCGCCTGCACGCGCTCGAACTGCTGCCCGGCATAGCGGGCGCGCGCCTGCAGCTCGGAAAGCGAAGCGCGGACATCGCTGTCATCAAAGCGGGCCAGCACCTGGCCGGCCTTCACCACATCGCCCTCGTCCGCCAGAAGCGCCACCAGGCGCCCGGACAGCTGCGGCGCCACGCGCACGGTAATGCCGGCCTCGACCGTGCCGGTGGCATAGATCGCCTGCACCGCCTCGCCCCGCACCGGTGCAGTCACCTGCACCTCGGTCGGGCCCAGCCAGCGCATGCCGGCCAGCACCAGCGCCACCAGCAGCCCCGCCACTACCACAATGCGGATTACCCATTTCATTGCTGCCACTCTCCACTTCACCGCCACACGACCGCCCTGCCTCACGGGAACCTGCTGCACACCCGGTCATCGTGAAGATGCGGCCCGCCGCTGGTCAAGCGGGCAGCGCACTTATCCCGGGGTTTATTGACCATAGTCAGGCCAGCCGCCTCCGCCACTGGTCCGGGCAAGCAAGCGGCCCCCTTGAACGGGGCCGCCGCGTCCCCATATCGTCAGGACAGCGCAGAACTGCTTGCGGTACACTGCGCTGGCTTTGGGGGTGACATGGCTTCGACGCCGGTTATGAAGCCTGCAGGGGCATGCGGAGAGGGTGACATCTCTCGTTAATCAAAGTCACAAGCAACATAGTCGCAAACGACGAAAACTACGCACTGGCAGCTTAATACCTGCCTACGACTGAAGCTGCCTGCCTATGGGCGGTGGACGTCGGCGCAAAAAACATAGGATCGCAAGAGCGCCTTGTCTCGTGGCACTCTGTTAAAAAATAGAGGATCGCCTTCTGCTCCCTGTCGCTCGGGCCGTAGCGGGTTAAATCAATAGAGACGACTAAGCATGTAGAACCGAGGGTAGAGTGCTGACGGACGCGGGTTCGATCCCCGCCACCTCCACCAACTGTAAAACAAAATCCCGGAGCCTCTCCGGGATTTTGCTTGGTGCCGCAATCAGGCCAACCGGGTGCCTATCATTCATGACTGTTTTTACGATTGGCTACGAAGGGCTCAGCATTGAGGCCTTCATCGCGCTGCTCAAGCAGCATGGCATCGAAACGGTGGTAGACGTGCGCGCACTGCCACTGTCGCGCAAGCCCGGCTTCTCAAAAAAATCCCTGGCCAACACCCTGAATCTCGCGGGCCTTGAATACGTTCACATGGTAAAGCTCGGCTGTCCCAAGCCAGTACGTGACCACTACCGTGAAGATGGCAGCTGGAAACGCTACACCACTGGCTTCATGAAGCACCTTAAGACACAGGACGAAGCGGTCGCCGAACTTTCACAGCTGGCAACGACATCAAATTGCGCGCTGCTGTGCTACGAGGCCGATTACAACTTTTGCCACCGTTCCATGGTGGCAAATGCCATCCGTGATTTTTGCGGCGCCGACGTTCAGCACATTCAGGCGAGCAACACTAGAAAAGCGAACCCTGCTTCACTTCAGCTGGCTTTCGCTTAGGCGGATAGACCAGGCTGATGATCAGCCACTGATCCTGGAAACGGTGCTGATTGCCCATCAGGAACATAAGCTCCCTGCCGGGAAGTTCGGCTTCAAGCTTGGCCCGGAAGGGCACCTCCCAATTCTTGCCGTGGCTTTTCTGGCATCGCCAAAACAGGGCACCCGCCTCCCAGTCCACGATCTTGTGCCGGTATTCCTTCTCGCCATCAGGTGACTCACACATATAGCGGTAATAAAAATCAAAAGGCACCTTGCGCAGGGTTTTAACCTGCCCTCTCGCCTCATCTTCCGAAAACAGCTCTCCCTGCATCTGCTCCCGCATAAGCTTTTCTTTTTCTTCTGCCGTCCAGTCCTGATGACGGGCCTTAGCAATCTCCAGCGCGATAATCTTCTTCGGACGCAGAAGCACTATGGATGCGCCATCCTCACAACGGGCCGCATCCATGGCATCGGGGCTGTCGAACGCCGGTATCTTGTCCAGCCATTCCCATCGCTCGCCCCACTCTTTTTTGGTCTCTATCACCTCACCACAGACAATGGTGTCGATATAAAGCTTGTGGCTTTCCGGCCGGTGATCCTTGCTGGCTTTCTCAACGCGCACATCAATCCACTGCCATTTCCGGAACTGCTGCCCTTCCTCAATCAAGCGGAACGGCACCGGATACAGGCGATACATCACGCCGTGCCGGCTGATGCCGGCAACGCAGGAAGTTTCAATATGCTGAACACTGGGAGAGGGATAGGTTTTTGCCAGAATCAAGATACGTTCAATACGCGATGCCATCCTTGGCCTCCTTTCATGTGCAGAACAAAAACCTTATACGGCAGTTTCGCGGGGCGGGCAAAGCACAGCGTGCCCACACGTCATTACCGAATATTTACAGCATCAAAAACCGTGGGCACAACCTGTAGCCTTTGCCCCCTACACCCCTAGTTTCAATGACCAACAAAACAGGCAAGGGATCACACACCCTCGCTTCTGCAAAATATCCAGCCTTACGCTGGATCAATATAATTATTATCAGCGACAAGCTCATCCAATCGCCTCATGACAGATTTTGAAAGATAGTAGTAGTCTATAACTTCATCAATTGTCAGGAACCCTGCCCCACGCTCATAACCATGCACGGCCTCATTTCTTATGCTTCTTAACCTCTCAAGAAGCTCAACCTCCTCAGGCTTTATCTCTCCCAAGACGCCCAGTCGAGCAATAAATTTCTCACTGCTCGTAAATCGCATAAGGCCATTCTTCTGTATCACTTTTATAAGCCTAAGTTCTAACTCCTTCCATAGCTTGACTATCGCCATCGCAGGATCAATCTTCGCCATCTCCAGAACTTCACGCCCCATGTCATCCATCTCAGAAGGGCATTCTCCTTCGACATAGCTGCTATCAATATCAATAGCCATCTTCTTTGCTGCCAGAAAGTCATCACGCAAGATCAACTCGATATCTTTATATTTTATTGACCTAACAAAACCAGATATCTTTCCTCCATTATTAATAAGAGCCCTTAAAATAAAAATTACCGTTAAGGGCCAAGCAAGGCTCGCCACAATATGCGAAATAAAATCATATACACCCATAAAAACCTCAACATCCATTAATCCTGAAAAATTTCCCTCGGGAGCACAATCTCTTTATTTTCTTACTATTGCTGATCGCACCCCAACTCATTAAAAAATAGAGCCCGTGCCATGAGTTTGACGCCAGTGAAACCCTCCCTCTTATTGAACACCAGTCAAATCACCTTCACCTGCCTCACTAGACATTACTCATATGTAATCACGAAATAAAATAGAAGCCTGACAGCAATGCTACTAGCTAAAGAGTATTAGTTTGACGATGCTAACGAATGGGAAATGGCACAGAAGGCCGCAGGAGCTATGTCTTAATATGGAGAGTTCGAGCTATATGATCCACCTTAAATGCCATAGATCCATTAAAAGCCTTATCTAATTGCTTCATGGTAGCCGGACTCCCATTAATAAGGACACGCCAATATACTGAGTCGAACTCGTTCAGTACTACGCCTTCGTCCTCTGAGTCCGTTCTGTGTAAGACGATGTCGCCTGTTGCCTTAATCTCGTAGAAGAGATCAGCACGAGTTTGACTTGTTCTTTCAACACGAATTCGGATTTCATCCGTTTCCGCAAGAATAACAGACTGGCCAATCTGAATATCTGAAGGAATATTGACTTCCTCAACAATGTTTTCACCGTCAAGTTTTCCACCCACCATACCACTATCCGACTTTTTAACATCAGCAAAAAGTGCTGTAATTTCGTCCCTCGTCCCGACCAAGAATGTGCTGGCGAGTGAGAGGCACAGGGACGTGTAGTTTTCCTCTGCAGGAGTTGGCAGTCCGCAGCCTCGGCCATCTAAGCCACAACCTATGCGATAGAATGACATTGGCAATCCGTGCACATGGGAGGAAAATAAGGTGTAAAGCCATCGAAAATACGTCTTTTCGATGCCGGCTTTTTCGGCAATATCTTCGTAAGATTGAACGTACGGCTTTTTCCCATTAAGGCATTTTTTTTGCTCACTCACTGCCAGTGAGTTGAAATGAGCATTCGAAATCAGCCGATCACGAATTTCATTAGCGTGCTCTCTATATTTATCAGCTTCTTCTGTGTTTCCAAGCTCCGTGAATAGTTTTATGCGTGATGAGCAATCATGCATGTTAAATATGTTCCATCGACAATTCCATTCATCGTCTGAGCATTTATCTTCACATAGATAATAGAATGCAACTCTCAGTTCCAGCATAGTTCGCACTATGCCAGCAGCAGTAGAGTAGTCCCAGTGCTCAATCTTCTTATCAGCCCATGGCGTGAATGGCACCAACTGCGCAAGGCTGACCCCTCGAGTAATAAGTGCAGTAAAAAGCACAGATGCATAGTAGTGGCGTGTAGTTGGAGAGGGTATACCGCCATGTATCCTAGACACATACATACACTCGCGAACAACGTTGTCGAGCATATCCACTCGATCAAGATATTCTTTTGACGGATGATTCCCGAGTCGGGCAGCGTCGATAATTGCTTCGTGCTCGTAATCAGGCGTGTCTGTCATAGGACGAACCATTTTGCTTTCCTGCGAAATAGAACGAATACCAGCGGAGATTGATGCTAGAGCCTATCAGCTCACCACCTCAAGTCTACGGCAGTAGTATCACATTAGGGGAAACTCAAAAACCTGAAAGTTTCAGACCCACTAACTGAAAGTCTTTCAGACTGTAATGTGAGTGACGTCACTCACCAAACGGGTAATACAAAAAAGCCACCGCAAGGTGGCTTTTTTGTGAGCGCCAATCAAACCGTTCCGGACTCTTACTTTGGCTCCTTTCCTGAATCAACGGGCACCGGATTCAGCGGCCAACCATGACCGGCGTATTGCCCTGCACGATCACGCAGTTCTTGCCTTCCCTGCATGCCTCGGAATAGCGCTTGATGGCTTCCAGAGGCACGAACTGCGCGGCATCCAGCCGCATGTGTTCGCGGCAGGTATTATCGGAATTGGCGCGGCTCATCTCGGCCTGCAATCTTGAGTCTTCCGGCAATTTGCGCTGCCCTTTCATCTTGACGCGCTGATGTTGCAACGCCGGAAGGCGGCGTTAACCTGCCACATGAATATGCTCACCGGTTTCGCGCAGCCAGGTTTCGGAGCGGCGCATGCCTTCGGCCAGTCCGACCTTCGGAACATAACCGAGCAGGCGGCGGGCCTTGTCTGTGCCATAGCCGCCGGGCCGCGCAAACATCCGCATGGTGTCGGGTGCCGTTTCATCCTGGATGCGGAACACGCGGTTGAACTGCCGCACCGCGCGCGTCAGCAAGAGCATGGGCTGCAACCAAAGCGTGGGTGGCGCGCCTTTGCGTCCGGCCCAGTGCCAGTGGTGCGTAAAGAAATCACGGCAGCTCACCGGCTCGTTGCCCCACAGGATAAAGATTTGTCCGCTGCCGACGGCAAGACCGGCGGCCAGCATCACGCCATCCAGCAGATCATCGACATACACCGGCGTGAACGTGCCCTTGCCGCCATCGGGCAGCAACAGGCGACCGCGCCGTGCCATGTGCAGCGGCTCCAGCAGCCACGCACGGGAGCCGGGCCCATACACGTCACCCGGACGGATGATGGTGCAGTCGATTTCGCCGGCAGCATGCGCGGCCAGCACCACGTGCTCGCTGGCGCCCTTGCCAACGCCATAGCGGTAATCGGGACCGATAACGACCGGTGTGCGCTCGTCTGCGCCTGCGGGGTAATCAAAACCGAGCGCTGCAATCGATGAAAAATGTACAAAGCGTTTTGCACCGCCCGCCATCGCGGCATCCAGCGCCGTGCGGGTGCCGTCGACGGAAATCGTGCGGTACTGAGACCAGTCCGCCGACAGTGACACCACCGACGCGGTGTGAATGAACAGGTCGCAGCCTTTTGCGTGCGCTGCCCATGTCTCCGGCCGCATGAGATCGCCGGCAACCACATTGCGCGCAGGATCAGCCTGAAAATCCATGCCGCGGGTTTCACAACCGAGATCGCGATACCGTTGCAACAATGCGCGGCCGATGAAGCCGCTGGCACCGGTGACGAATACCGCTTTTGGAACGTCAGGCTCCTGACCATCGGCACCCACGGGCATTTTCACAGTCGTCATCTCCGTTCTCCTGGTGTTGGCCGGACACATGTCACGCATCGCCCTTGATGATGCCGAGACTGGCCTCGGTATCGCGCTGGAACTTCAGGCGCAGGTCGCGGGCCAGCAACTCTTCCAGCTTGCCGCCCAGAAGCGGCACGCTGACGCGGATATCGAAGGCCAGTTCTTCAACAGAGCCGCCGGCACGATCCTGCAACGTCATCTCGCAGTTGAGGCGAACCGGCATGCCCTTGAATTCGATCTGCAGACTGCCTTTGCAGCTTGTACGGTCCCAGGAATCGGTCTGCACCAGCGTGATGGTGGATGGCACCAGTGCGCGTGCAAACGAGGGAATGGGCACTTCTACCGGCACATCGCGCGTTACCGTGATCGTGGAGCAGCTGCCTGCGGTTTCCGAACGGGTAACGCGCACATTGGTTGCGCCCTGCGCGACGTACTTGCGCACGAAAAAATCCGGATCGGTAAAAAAGCGGAAAAGTTCTTCACGGGGAACGGGGTAATTGATGGTGTCGTGGTATTTCATTTCTGGCTCCCGGTTGCAGGACGGCTGCGCATGCGGACAACAGCAGTGAAAATGCGCTGGTAGAAAGACGGCAGCAGGCGCGCCATCCAGTCGTAAAGGCGGGCATCCGGCCCGACCAGCACACGGCGCCGGTTGCGGCGCACGGCATTGACGATGATGCCGGCGGCACGCTCAGGCGTGGTGAAGAAACTGAGTTCGAACTCGCGCGTGGCCTCGGCGGCGGGTCGGCCGGTCAGCGCCGACACGCTGGCGTCGACGCGCGCCGCCTTTGCGATATTGGTCTTGATGCCGCCGGGATGGACACAGGTCGCACTCACGCAGGAGCTGGCCAGCTCAAGATCCTGGCGCAGCGATTCGGTGAAGCCGCGCACGGCAAACTTGCTGGCGTTGTATCCGCTCATCAGCGGCTGCGCCGTGAGGCCGAAGACGCTGGAAATATTGACGATGTGTCCTTCACCCGATGCTTCGAGCAAGGGCAGGAATGCCTTGGTGCCGTAGATCACGCCCCAGAAATTAATGCGCATGATCCACTCGTAGTCTTCGATGCGGAGCGCCGGCACGGCGCCGGAAAGCGCAACGCCGGCATTGTTGACCACGATGTTGCAGCTGCCGAAGCGGCTTCGTGTTGCCTCGGCCCAGGCCGCAACGTCTTCACGCGAACCCACGTCGACCCGCTGCGTCATTACCTCGACGCCTTCACGCGCCAGAGCATCGGCCGTGGCCGTCACCGCGTCCAGATTGATGTCGCACAGCGACAGCCGGGCGCCATGACGGGCGAATTCCTGCGCCAGGGCGCGACCAATGCCGGAGCCGGCGCCGGAGATGGCGACGACGCGCCCTTTCAGTTGCTTCATCACGGATTCCTCTCGATAAAGGCCAGCACGTCGTGCGCGCTGCGAGCCGGGTCCTCGACCATGGGCATGTGCCCGAGGTCGTCGTAAATCACACGGCGCGCACCGGGAATGCCCTTCGCCCACTTTGCGGCGGCCGACACATGCACCAGCCGGTCCTGCGCCCCCCACATCACCAGCACCGGCACATGAATGGAGGCGAGCGAATCATCCAGCAGGCCGACGTGGTGAAAATCGCGGAAGATGCGAGCGAGTTGTGCACGCTGAGCGATGTAGCGCGCGCCGATGAAATCCAGCGTGGCGCCGGGCACCCATGGCGCCTTTGCCATGGTCATGCCGTAGAAACGCCGGAAATCTTCCTGCGTCGACACTTCGAAAGGATTGCGGCCCGCCGCCACCATGCGGTCCATTTCGCTGGGCAGGGACGAGATCACGCCGGCGGCATCCATCAGCGTTGCCGATGCCACGCGATCGCCGTGGTCATGCGCCATGCGCGCCGCGATGAAGCCGCCCATGGAATTGCCCACCAGATGCGCGCGCCTGATGCCGAGCACATCCATCACGCGCAGCACGCGTGCCGCCTGCGAGACGGTGTCGTAATGCAGCGCCGGATCAAACGGCGTATCGCCATGGCCGGGCAGATCAACAATGACAACGCGGTAGCGCGACGTGAAATGACGCGCAAAGCGCACCCACACATCCTTGTCGGCGCTGTAGCCGTGAATCATGACAACAGTGCCAAGCGGTGCTGCAGGGCCGCCCTGATACGTCATCAGGCGCGCATCGCCGCCCTCCACTTCGGCGCGGTGCAGACCGTAAAGCGCTGTCTCGATCTGCATGTCTGCGGCATAGAGCTTGCCGCCAATGGCCGGATACGTTGCCACGCTCGCCACCACCGCAATGGTGGTGACGGCGAGCGCCACCAGCGCTCGTGTTAAATATTTTTTCACGGGGGTTTCCTTCACGACATTTCGTGGTGTTCAGGCCGGAAGCGGTTGGCCATCTGCCGGAAGGTGAAGCTGAAGCCGGGAAACATGGCGATGACATGGCCGCTCTTCGACTGGTACCAGCTGTGGCAGCCGCCGGATTTCCACACGGTGCGTTCCATCTCGCGGTGAATCATGCCGGTGTAGTCCGCCTCCGCCTCCGGCCTTACGTCCACCACGCGCTTGCCGGCTTTTTTCATCGCCTCGATGCTTTTCATGATGTAGTTCATCTGCGCCTCGATCACGAAAATGGCCGAGGTGTGGCCGATGCCGGTATTGGGCCCGGTGACCACGAAGAAATTGGGAAAGCCCGGCACGGTGGTGCCGAGATAGGCGCGCGGAAATTCGGCCCAGACATCACCCAGCGCGCACCCGCCCTTGCCCGTTACCGGATAGGAGATGACACCGTCGGTGGCGTCGTAGCCGGTGGAATACACGATGACATCAAGCGGAATATCCTGACCGTCACGGGTACGGATGCCGGTCGGCGTGATCGCATCGATGCCGCCGTCGCGTGTGTGCAGGGTCACGTTGTCACGGCACAGGGCCGGATACAGCGTGTTGGAGAGAATCACGCGCTTGCAGCCAATGGTGTAGTCCGGCGTGACTGCTGCGCGTAGGGCCGGATCGCTGATCTGGCGACGGATATGGCGCAGTGCCGCGCGCTGCGCAAACAGCTTGAGCAGGCGCTGCGAATACTTGAAGCCGATCACGCGCGCCTCCAGCTCCCAGTAGATCAGCGTGCGCAGCAGCTTGTGCAGGGGCTTGATGCCGAGCAGTTTGCGCTGCCACGGCGAAAACCTGCGGTCCGGGCGCGGCATCACCCAGTGTGGCGTGCGCTGGAATACATGCAGGTGCCCCACTTCCGGCGCGATGGCCGGAATGGCCTGCGCTGCCGAGGCACCGCTGCCGATGATGGCCACGCGCCTGCCCTTCAGGCTGACGTCGTGGTTCCAGTCATTGGTGTGGAAGGTCGTGCCCTGGAAACTGTCGCGGCCCTTGAAATTGGGGATCACCGGCGTGCTCAGCGGGCCGGAGGCGTTGATCACGATGCGCGCTGTGAACTCGCCGCGCGCGCCGGTACGGATGCGCCAGCGTTGCGCCGCCTCGTCCCAGCTCACCGCCTGCACATTGCAGCCGGTCTCGGTGCGTTCGCGCAGCTTGTACTTGTCGATCACGTATTCCGTGTATTCCTGCAGCTCGGCCTGCTCCACAAACATCTGCGACCACTGGTAGGGCTCGAAGGAAATGGAATAGAGCGGGGACTGCACATCCACGGCGGCACCGGGGTAGCTGTTCTGGCACCAGGTGCCGCCCATGAAATCGCGGCGCTCCAGCAGCCGGAAGTCGGTGATGCCGCGCTGCAGCAGGTTGATGGCCGCGCACTGCCCGCCAAAGCCGCTCCCGATGATGATGATGTCGTAGTTCTGCATGCGTCCCCCGTTGCTGCCCCGCCGCCAGTAATTCTGACGACAACCGTCGTCAATATAATTCTGATGACGGTTGTCATCAATTACTTTCGGTCGGATACTGGCCGGATACTGCGGAAGCAGGCTGGGACGAGCCAGGTATGTCAGGCATGAAAGACGAGCACACACCGCGAACACTGCAACGCAACTATGGCGGCGAAGCGCCCGAGCTGCGCATGGCACGCCGTCGCGCCCGCTTCATTGAGGCAGGCGCGGTTTTGTTCAGCCGTATCGGTTACCGCAAGACCACCATGCGCGCCCTGTGCACGGAGGCCGGTCTGACCGACCGTTATTTCTACGAATCCTTCGCTTCCATCGAGGACTTGCTGGTGGCGGTCTACGAAGAGCTGATGGGGGAAATGCAGGGCAGCATCATGGTGGCGCTGCAGGAAGCCGGCCCCGGCCGGGACACCGATGCCCTCATTGATACCGGTCTGGATGCTTTCTTCCGGCAGGTCGAGAACACGGCCGCGGCACGCGTGATCTGGCTTGAAGTACTGGGCGTGAGCCCGCGGGTTGACCAGGTCTACAACCGCGGTCTCCGCGGCTTTGCAGAATTCATGCTCATGCTGAGCCGCACGGTGGCACCGCAATGGCCGGTGCCGGACGAGATTGCCCGTGTTGTTGCCATGGGCATGATCGGCGCCGCCAGCGAAGCCGCCAAAGACTGGCTCATGAGCGGCTACCAGCGGCCGCGCGAACACCTGGTGCGAGGCATCGCCATGATCTTCAAGGGCATCCTGCTGGTCACGAAGGCCGCTCCGGATCAGGTGGACTAGGCGCCGGCACCTGACAGAAAAAATCCTTCCTTCATTGCACTTTTGTTGCGGGCGGCCGGCCATCCCGTCAGGTCGAGCCTTGTGGTGGCACCGGGGGTCAAACTTCTGGGCGCGCGCATGCAGCCCAACGTCCTTTTCCAGCGACAAGGCGCCTTCGCCCGGACCGGGAATGCGTTTAGACTGGCACGCACCGTATCCCCTATGTATTGCAGGCGGCTAAACGGCAGGACGCTGCGCCTCGAACCTGGCTCCGCCAGATTTCTTTTTACTCGCTGAGGGCGCTCCTTTGGGGTGTCCGACGCAGCTTCCCGCCTCGCGGCATAACCCAACGCCGCATCCCTGAAAGTGAATTATGTTTAACCTCGAAAAGCAGTGGCATAGCCTGATCAAGCAAGCAAGCACCAGACTCAAGACGGCAGACCAGGCCCTGCACTGGCGCCCCCGCGTTACCACCTTCATTCTTGTGGCTGCGCTGTTCAACGCGATTCTTTATCACAGGCCGCTTTACCAGTTTGCCATTGCCAACCTCGACTACTCCACGCATGGCGGTTTGCTGACGCTGGCCACGGTGTTTTTTCTGCTGGTTTTTATCACGACCGTGATCCTGGCCCTGCTGTCACTGATCTCGCAACACCTGATCAAGCCCATTTGCATACTGGCAGCCCCCTGCAATGCGCTCGCGCTTTATTTTATCGAAACGTATGGCGTGGTGCTCGACAAGTCCATGATGGGCAATGTATTCAACACCGACTTTGCGGAGGCCAGCAGTTATTACAGCCCCCGCTTGCTGGTGTATCTGCTGGTGCTCGGCGTGGTGCCCTGCTGGTTCCTGCTCAGGGTTCATGTCCAGAAAACGCGCTTTCTCCAGCGTGCCGCGTTTTTGTTTCTTGTTTTGTTCGTCGGTGGTGGCTGGATTTATGCCGGCTCGAAAACATGGCTGTGGTTTGACAAAAACGCCAGCAAACTGGGCGGCAGGATGATGCCCTGGTCCTACGTGATCAACGCCTCGAGATACCACGTTGCGCATCTCATGGCATCGCGCACACAGACCCTGCTGCCACCGGCGCGCTTTGTGGGCAACGAAAAAACCATCGTTTTTCTGGTGATAGGAGAGTCTGCCCGGGCGAAGAACTTCTCGCTTTACGGCTACCCGCGCCTCACCAATCCCTTGCTGGCGCACTCCGGCATTGTTGCGCTGCCAGGGTCTCGCGCCTGTGCCACCTACACCACGGCAGCGGTGCTTTGCATACTCTCCCCCGTCGATACCGGCTGGCAGCTTTCCTCCTCGTATGAGCCGCTACCCAACTATCTGCAAAGACAGGGCATTGACGTCATCTGGCGTGCCAATAACTGGGGTTCACCGCCCCTCAAGGTGCAAACCTACGAACGCTCGGAAGACCTTCAGAAAGGGTGCACGGGGGATTCCTGCAACTACGATGAAGTGCTGCTGTCTGCGCTCGAGCAGCGAATCCGGTCCTCTACAAAGAACAAGATTTTTGTCGTCCTGCATCAAAGCGGCAGCCATGGCCCCTCTTACTACACCAAGTACCCGAAACAGTTCGAGGTGTTCAAGCCCGCCTGCCAGTCCGTTGACCTGCACCAGTGCTCGAATGCAGAACTGGTGAATGCCTATGACAATACCATCCTGTACACGGATGATTTCCTGTACCGGGCGATTGGGCTGCTAAAGAATTTTCAAAATACTGCCACAATGTTGATGTACCTTTCCGATCATGGCGAGTCTTTGGGCGAGCATGGCCTGTACCTGCATGGAACCCCCTATTCCATTGCTCCCGACGTACAGAAGGACATTCCTTTCCTGGTCTGGATGTCTGACACATTCAAGCAGAAAAACGGGGCACCGATAGCTCCGCTGGTTCGGCAAACCAGTTATTCGCAGGCAAATGTATTTCACAGCGTCATGGGGGCCTTCGACATGCGCAGTGAGATCTATAACCACCAGCTGGATATTTTCAGTCGCGATACCCAATAGGCGGGATTATGTGGTCATTAATGCGGCGGGCGTATGCCCAAACCACGATACCCAAGCGCGTCGTTTTTGCTTGTGTCATTGGCTTTATTTTTTGCCTGCTGGCCCCCGTCAACCTGCAAAGCTATGGTCACCCCAGCAATAACGAGGTGGTCGTCTTCAATGACAGCTATCTCCGCTTTACCAATACTGCGGTGCAGATCGCCATCCCCGTCCTGCTGGCAGACAAGATCGGCATGATGCAGCTCGTTTATGTGGGGATTTCAACGACCGTGGCGACGCAAGGACTCAAGCGCATCCTGGATAAATGGGAAATATGGGGAACACAACTGGGCGAAAGACCCAAGGGGCCCACCAAGCGGCACAACATGCCTTCAGGCCACTCCTCGATGGCAGCTTGTGCCGTCTACTTTGTGTGCCGGCGATACGGGTTCGTTCACGCGCTCTACCTCACGCCCATCATGCTGCTGACCATGTATTCCCGTGTCGCGCTCAATGACCACACGGTTACTGCCGTGATTGCCGGCGCGCTTATCGGTTTTTTAATGGCCGCCATTTTTACGTCAAAACGCATCGCATGAGCACGCGACAAGCGACGCTGGTTTATTGCCCAACCGTCATTCCCCCGTTACTGCGCAAAAGGTCTGGCGAAATCCACCTCGCGCTTGCAGCCCCGGGAAAATTCATTCTCACCGCGGCACTTCCCCTTGTTCGTCACCTCATTGTCCAGTGCCCAGCGATAGCCCGAGGCGCACGCCCCCTGACAATCGGGGCCGGGATTGAAGCTTGATTTTTTGTCGGCCCCGGGAGGTCCGGAGCAGGCGGCCAGCAACAGCAGGGCGGCAAAAGCACCGATGAGTTTCATGAGGGTCACCCGGTCTCGCACGCAGGAAGTACGGTCACTGTATCCCGCCGCGCCCTGCGCAAACTGCGCCAGCAATCACACCCCTGGCGCAAGCCAAAAGCCTGCAAGCTCGCTGCCCGTGCCTTGCTGTCACGCATAAAAAAGCCGGCAGCTTCTCGCTGCCGGCTTTTAAATCATCATCATTGATCAGGGCTTGACGGGACTGGAGACACCCTCCATCTGCAGGGTTCCGGCAGGAATGCGCAGGCTGATGGTGCCCGCCGGCAAAAAGGAGAGTGCTGTCAGGGAGACGTTGATGTTCACATCGGCGGTATTTTTCAGCGCAACCTTCATGCGGCCATCGGGCAGGAATGTCACCGGACCGGCTACCGAGACCGTCAGTGGATAGCTGTAAAGATTGTGCGCGATCGGAATGCCCATCAGGCTCGGCGCCAGCTCCGGTTCGTCCAGATACAGATCCAGGGTCGCGGCAAGTTGCAGGCCGCTGCCATGGTTGGTGATGTACGCCGTGACAGGCAGCTCGCGCGTGTTGCCGTTAGCCGGGTTGGGCGCATAACGGATGCGCATGACCTGGGGACCGGTGGCCGAAGTGATGGTGCCAAAAGCGCTGTTGGCATACACGTCCACACTGGAGGCAACGATGCGGGTGGGACTGATCAGGACCTTGACGCCATCCGCAACAGCATCGTAACCGGCCACTTCGGCATCCAGGGTGTTGCTCAGATAAAGGAACTGTTTCTCCGGGCAGGAACTCCCGACCGCGCAACCAATATTGGAACCGGTCACCAGTCCCGTTTGCCCGGTGGTGATGATGCGGGAGCCGTTGACCGCGACAAACACGCCGCCGCCCGTATCCGTCGGGCCGTATTCGCCGGCATCGTGCACGAAGCTGGCATTCACATCGGAAGCCGGCAGGCCGCGCAGGCGCTGCAGCACGGTCGCAGTCGGCGCCACACCCCGGAACAGGACGACCATGTTCGGGCCGCCACCGGTGGCAGCGGGAGCATTAGCAGCGGCCTGTGCGAGTGATTGTGTTTGCAGCGGCAGGCCGTTGCTGCCGCAGATGGCCGTACTGCTGTTGCAGACGCTGGAGCTGCCGCTGCCATTGGAGACCAGTGTGTAGCGATAAAGGCGGTTCACGATCCAGGGCGCGTCCGGGCTGAAGCGCAGCGCTTGCGGCGCAACCTCCAGATGCCCCGGCACGGGGGTCCAGCTGCTGCCGTTGCTGCTGGTTTCCACCTTGAAGGTGGTGCCCGTGATGCTGGCGCCATTCATGCTTTGCGAGAACTGCACCTGTATGGCCCGATCCGTCGCCAGATCGGGCAGCGGCAATACATCGTCGCTGCCGCTGCCACCGGCACAGCGCCCCTGCGTACCGGCCGGACCGTTGCTGCCGATGGTGACCGCGGCGCCGGTGCTGACGCAGGGATAGCCGGGATAGGCAGCCAGCACGACGGGCGCGCGGCTTGCCGGGCTGGCCAGTGCCGTCATGGCGAAGGTTTTGCTGTAGGCCTGGTCCAGTGCGTTGCCGGCAATATCCTTGAGGTCGGTGCTGAGCTCGACGGTATAGCTGGCATTGTGGGCCAGTGCGGTTTGCGGCTGCAGCACAATGCTGGAGCCATCGGCGCGCCAGCTGAAGGGTTCGGCGATGACGCCCTTCAGGAACCGGAGTGAGGCGGCATTGATGGTGGCCGGGTCCAGGGGTTCGGTGAACGTCAGGATGACGGGATCACCCGGACGTGCACGCGCGGCCTCGTCGCCCGGCACCCACGACTGCAGCGAGGGCGCCGTGCTGTCGACCGCCGGCGCCGGCGCATGATTCTGGTCCTGATAACCCTCGAGATGGAACGACAGCACACCGGCCGCCTGATCCAGGCCCAGTACATCAAGCTCCACGACGCCGACGGCATCCATCACCAGCTTGCCGTTTTTCACAATGGCGGTACCCACCACATCCACATGCAGGATGTTCTGGTTAAAGGCGCCATTGGAGGGGGAGTCGGCGGCCGACATGGCCACATCCATGGTCAGGTATACCTGCCGCGGGGCATCGACGGCCTTGCTGTAGGGATTGTCGGTCATGTAGCCGTTGGCATCGGAAATGATGTCGACGCGAATGGCACCGGAATTCAGCGACGCCGGTACCGTGCCCACCAGCATCACGTCAACGGCCGATCCGCTCAGCAGGTTGCCGCGCTTTACGCGCAGCGGAGTGGTGTGCGGGTAATGCGGCACGAACGCAAGCTCGGCATAAAGATTGCCGCTTTGCTGCGAGGCGCTGTTGTTACCCAGCAGGGTCGATGCGATGGGAACCTTGTTGATGATTTCTCCCGTGAGCGTCGACACCATGCCCGAGGCCGGTGCTTCCAGCGCCATGGTGGCGCGCGGATTTGAATCCAGCGGCGTGAAGCTGCGGCTGACGGCGGTCAGCGGATCACCCAGTGCGCTCTTGATGCCGCTGCCCAGTTGCAGGGTGTATTGCTGGCCGGGGACGAGATCGTCTTTGGGATCGATGGTGAGCAGGCGGTTGCTGGCAAAAATACGAGCCGGCACGAGCGTATTGCTGCTGTCGACCAGACTGAAGGTAGTGCCGGGCCCGGTGCCGTATTGCAGGGTCCGCTGATCAATAGGCTGATTGAACTGCAGGCGCAGCGACGAAAAATCCATCAGCGGGAAACTGCTTTGCACCGGCAGGGATCGTTCCAGTACAAAAACCGCAGGATTGCTGCCGCTGGCGACCAGATTGCGCGAACCCTTGTTGGCGGGGCGCGTACTGAAACTGATCGGCACTGGCGTGATATTGCCGTCGGCACTGGCGAGATTGCTCCAGGCCACGGCATAACTCGCATTTTCGACAAGCCGGCTGGTGGGGGTGAGAACAACGCCACGGCCTTCATCCACTGTTTTTACCGTGAAATCCGGATTGCCCGGCCCGGTCAGGGTGAAGTGCGGTTTCAGTGCGGCCGGCGTGCTGTCGGAAAGCTTGTCCGCGAAATGCAGTACCACGGGAGCCGTGGGAGCAATCAGGGTCTGTCCGTCATAGGGATAGGCATAAACCAGATGGTTGCGGGGTGACCACGAGGCGGGAATGGTGGCTGTCTGCTTGTCGCCACAGGCGATGAGCAGGCAGGCGAGCAATGCCGTAACAAGGAACTTGTGCATGACAACCTCCTCAGAACTTCAGCGTCATGGAAGCCACCAGCACATTCACTGTGCCACCGGTTTTTATCGTTTCATACGGCGCGCCATTGTTGACCTGGCTGGAGGTCAGCTGGAACTGGCGGTCCTTGAGCAAATGCATCTGGTAGCCGAGATCAAAGCGCACCGGAAAGGCAAACACCCACGGGTCCTTGAATTCGGCGCTCGCCCCCAGGCCGATGATGTAACGGTCATTGTCGAGATAATTCACATCAAGTGAGCGATCCGACTCCAGTGCTGACGGTTCGTAAGCCAGGCCGCCGGTAAGGGCAATGCTTTCATTGAGCTTGAATTCTGCGCCGACACGCGGGATCACGACGTCCCTGAAGCTCAGCCTGGCCTGATCACGAATGGTGTCGCCCTGGAATTGACCGGCCAGCTTTGACCACTGCTGGTATTCGGCGGTGGCACCCGCGCGGAAACGCTCGCCCTTGTATTGCATGCCGAGGCTGTAGATATTCGGCTGATACGCGTCGAGGGTATTGATGGCAAGATTAAGTCCGGGCGGCGGAACCGTGCCGGGTATGACGGCATTGGCCGTGACTCTGGTCTGGGTATTGGAAAAAGCCTTGTAGGCCAGGGCGGTTTCCCAGCCCTTGAGCCAGCAACTGCTGTCCGGACACAACGTTTGTCCCCAGTCGATGCTCACGCCCGCAATGGGACGCATCACCGGCTTGGCATTGACCTGCAGGTTTTCGTATTGCGTATTGCCCGCCAGATCGGTTTGCGCCGTCATGGTGGCATCGGCATGCAGGGTCACGCGCAGGGAAGCGCCTGCATCAATCCCGCGCCATATTTTGGTGCCGCCACCCACCGTGAGAAAAAGCGGCTGCCTGCCGTACTGGAAATACTGCCCCTGAACCGATGTGCCGGATTGAAAAGCCAGCATCTGTCGCCCGTATTTCTCCACACCGATCATGACGCCCAGATACAGCGGATGTTCCGTTTTGGTCAGCGAGCTGAGATTGGTTTTCATGCCAAGCAGCACCTGCTCACTCGGATCAATCGGCAGCACATTGCCCTGACGGTTCAGTGGCGCCGAACCACCCTGGCTGTCGGCACTGATGCTGTGGTCCGCATAGAGCAGGCCACCCGTGAGTTCACCACGAGGGTCGGCCGTGAGATAGGCCGGGTTGTAATACACGGCCGAGACATCAGGATTGAACAGGGACAGTGCCTGTGCGCTGGCAACATCGCGGGGCAAAATACCGTAGGTGGTGGCGATATTGCCTTGTCCGGCAAAAGAGGAAGAGGAGGCAAGCGCAATGGCGCCAGCCAGCAGTCGTGCTGAACGGTGGATGGTGAACATCTGGAAATCCCTCTGTGTGTTCGTTTTTTTTATGAGCCGTATTAATGCATCTTCCCGGGAAACCAGAAAAAAACTGGCGGAAAGATATGCGTTACGGTCTGTCCGTGAATCTGGGGCAAGAGAGCGCAATTGACTGTAAGGTCATCACAGCGGATTGGTGAACCAAGGTAGAGATTTGTGGCAAAAATATAACTCGCGGGACGATGCTCAGACTTTCAGGGAATTGAGCACGTGCTGCTTATATTTTATTGCCGAAAAAACGCCAAGCGCGCAACAAAAAAGACCCACAGTTTGTGTGCCTTTTTGTTTTACGCGCCTGATGAAAACAGAAGGGATTAAACCTGCGCGCACCCGTGATCCGCACCGGGAAATACAAACCGCTTCACGCCGCTCAAAAATACCGGGTGATGAAAATGCGGCCCCACACCAGCGGACGGTCGCCGGGTTCCACACGCAGCTCGGAGGTCTGGTAGCGCAGTTCCCAGCTCAGCCAGTAATCATCGCTGAGCTGGCCGGTGACGCCCAGCCAGGCTTCGGCCATGACCGGCCGGATATCATCGGGGCCATAAGTGAGATCACTGTGGCGAAACTGGCCCTGCAGGAAAACGTTGTAGGGTCGCACTTTCAGCTTGCCGCCCACGAAGGCGTACAGCTCGCGGCCGGACCGGACCTGCCCGGGCGCGAGCCCGGTGGCAGGCTGTGAAAAATATTCGGTGCGGTCGGGAGAAAAACTCCACCACGGCGTGGTGATGGTGCCCCAGCGCGCAGAGAGCGCGACGCTGGCATCGGTAATAAAACCGGCACCGGCCTCGAAGGAAGGTTTTATTTCATAGCGCGCATATTGGTTCTCGCCGCTCGCCAGCAAATGCTGGCGCACATAGCTGTAACGCAAGGTTGGTTCGCCGCCATGGGAAACCTGATGGCTCCATGCCTCGGGCGTATCCGAGCCTATCGCCCGGTGAAAAATCCTCTGCGCTCCCGGCACCAGCGTCGATCCCAGCACGCCAAGAGTAAGTGTGCTCAGTTGCGCGCTATCGGGATTTTTTTCATCGAGACTCAGGCGCGAGTTGGCCAGATAAATCAGCGCCGCGTAGGGGCGGTCTCCGGGAATAACGCTGGTGACCAGAATATCGCCGGGCGTAAAAGCGGCAACACCAAGCTGCAGGCTGTGCGTCTGGTAAATGCCGGCTTCGTGGTTTTCCACCGGCAGGCCAGCCGTATTATCGATAATGCCGAGCAGGGAATCGGCCGAGACCGGCCAGGTGGCGGCACGATGACCCGTCAGCGTAAAGGAAATGCCGCCGGTGTAATCGCGGTCACGCGGGCGCGGCGTGAGAATGTCGTTATCGAGATACACAGACCAGCCGGTGCTGTCCGGCTCTGTCAGCATGGTGGTGCCCGTGCTGCCCTGCACACGTGCGCTGTCTTCTTGCGCGCGGACGGCGGTGGCAGGCAACAGCACCACAAAAGCAATCAGCAACACGGCGGGCAACGGCTTTCTGCGCTTCATGATCCCTCGGTATCCCTGGCGCCATGAGGTGCCGCGAGGATGCGTACCCGTGCTTGCTGTATTGAAAGCACGTCAAGATGAATGAATACCAGAGGCAGGCTCGGGACAAAAGGGGAAGACAGGAGTTTTCAGGCCGCCGCAGACTGAAAAAATGAGAAGGTGGTGGCAACGGCGTGCATTCGGGCAATGCTACTGCCCTGCACACGACGACTCGCATGCTATTCACATGGCGATTAATACGACCACTCTGTGTCCCGGATAAAAACTCAGCGTGGCTTTGTCAGTGCATGCAGACGGTTGTTGAGCTGTCGCATGACGAATTCGTAAGGCCAGGCAAACTTGCGCTGGAACCAGTAGCCAACAGCGATGTCCATCGAGGTGAACACCATGTAGCGCCGCGCCAGCACGCCCTTGATGATGGCGTCGGCCGCTTTTTCAGGCGTAACGGCGTGGCGCTGGAAATGCTGCTTCAGCTTTTGCACCTCGCTGTCATTGCTGTCGACACCCATGATCTCGATGGTATCAACCAGCCCGGTATTGACGCCGCCGGGGCAGACCAGGCTGACGCCGATACCATGCCGCTTCAGGTCATAGCGCAGCACTTCCGATACGCCGCGCAAACCGAACTTGCTGGCGCTGTAGGCTGCATGCCAGGGCAGGCCGAAGAGGCCGGCGGCCGATGACACATTCACCAGATGGCCGCCACGGCCGGCCTTGATCATCGCCGGAAGGAAACACTCCATCACGTGGATCGGCCCCATCAGGTTGATCTCGATGCTGCGGCGCCAGTGGTGATGTTCAAGGTTTTCGATACTGCCCCAGATGGAGATGCCGGCAATATTCATCAGGATGTCGGGGCTGCCGTGCGCCGCGAGGATGTCGTGCGCAAAATCCTGCACCGCCGGAAAATCCGCTATGTCCATGACACGGAAGGCGCTGATCCTGCCGCCACTCTGACGTATCCGGTTGACGACGCTCTCGAGCTGAACCGCGTTGATATCGGTCAGGAAAAGCTCGGCGCCCTGCGCGGCCGCGGCGATGGCCACGGCCTTGCCGATGCCGCTGGCGGCGCCAGTGATGAAGCACTTCTTGTCTTGCAGGCTGCTGATGCACATTTTTTCATCCTTCGGAGATGGCGGGCCTGATGCTGCTGACAGAGTGCCGGCCCATGGCTTGTCAGCCTAGTTTCCAAAGCGGCCGGATGGGGTACCCAAACGGGCCAGCCTGTCTGTTGTGGCCGTATTCATGACAACATGGCCTGACGGTTCCCGAAGACTGAAGCACTGGCACACACCCATGTCGACAACGGTAAAGAATCCCGCCCTCGCCTGGATATCGGCACGCCATCTCCAGCACATGATGGCGCGCGGCGAAGCGGCCGGTCTGGCCATGAACGAATTGCTCGAAGCGGCCGGGCTGAACCGGACCAGCCTTGCCGATGCCGACGGACTGATCCCGGTGACAGCGATTGAGTCCATGCTGGCAGCGCTCGCGCGCCGCCATGGCGATCCCCTCATCGGCCTGCATCTGGCCAGCGACATCCAGCCGGCCACCTTCGGCGCCATCGGTTATATCTGCCAGGCCTGCAGCACCTTTGGCGACGTGCTTGACGTGGTCACCCGCTACAACGGCCTGCTCAGCAATATCGGCACCACCTCCATGGCTTTTCATCCCGGCACAGTCGAGCTGCGCTGGCAATGCTCAACCGGCAGCGCGGAATTCCGCCGGCAGGCGACCAGCTATGTGCTGGGTGCTTTTGTGGTGCTGGCGCGGCTGCTGTTGCCGGAAGAAAAAAACCTGCTGAAGGCGGTGCATTTCACGCAGGCGCGGCCCGACGATGCGCGGCAGGTTCGCGAGTATTTTTCGTTTTTCCGCAGCCCGGTTTATTTTGGCAAGGCGCAGGATGCCGTACTGATTCCCGCCAGCGCCCTGCAGGCAAAAATGCATCATGGCGATGCCTTCATCAAGGATCTGCTGGAACGCCATGCGCTTGCGCTGCTGCAGCAGCGCGAACAGCCCTTGTCACTCACCGACAGTGTTCGCCAGCTGCTTGGAGCCATGATCATCGACGGCGTGCCTGGCAAGGCCGTGATTGCGCAGCAACTCGGCACCAGCACGCGCAGCCTGCACCGCAGGCTGCAGGAGGCAGGCTCCGGCTACCAGCACATCCTCGACCAAGTCCGCCTTGAAATGGCGTGTGCACGGCTGGGTGAAAGCACGGATTCCATTCATGCCATCGCAGAGCAGCTCGGCTTCAGTTCGCACCAGTCTTTTCTGCGCTGGTTCCGGCAACAGGCCGGCAGCACGCCAGGCGCCTACCGCAAGACAGGAAAAACCCGCCATGAACACTGACCATCCTGCTGACCGGCTGCAGCCCGAAAACGGCTGGGCGATACCTGCAACACCGCGCCTGCCACCACCTGCGCGGCGTGAGCGCGGCGTTCTTTTCCGCACGGTGTCGCGGGTGTCGGGCCTGTTCGGCCGTCCGCAGGTGCCGGACATATTTTCCGTGCTGCACGTGAATGCGCGCCTTTTCTGGCCGTGGCTGCTGTTCGCCTCGCAGCTGATGCCTTTCGGCCGGCTGACGGCAGCGGATCGCGAAAAAATCATCCTGCGCACGGCATGGAACTGCCGCTCGCGATACGAGTGGGGCCAGCACATCGAGATTGCCCTGAAGGCCGGCGTGACTGACGACGACATCGTCAGCGTGGCAAAAGGCCCCGCTGCCTTTGCCGACCGCCACACCTGCGCCCTGATGCAGGCCTGCGATGATGTTTTCCTGAGGCAGTGCATTGCCGACAGCACCTGGGACATTCTCTCGGAGACATTCAGCCGCGAGCTGCTGATCGAGATCGTCATGCTCATCGGCCACTACATCATGCTGGCCGGTTTTCTCAACACGGCCGGCATCGCACTGGAAGCGCCGCTGGAAAAGACCCTGCAGGACTTTCATCAGCGCCTGAAACCCTGAGCCCGCGCCGGTCGGAGTACCCTGCTGCTGCCACCGGCGGATGACCGGTACCCAAAGCAAGCGCCATTCAGGTACACTCGCCCCCGAACTTCTGCCCTCCCGGGCCCGACAGTTTGCCGATGCGCCTGCAGGAACGCCTTTCCTGCCGCCATCCCGGAACACCGAAACACAAAGGCCACCGCAAGGTGGCCTTTGTGTTTCTCCCCAGAGCCTGCCGCCTTGCGCCGCAGGGCCAGGATTATCCTCAGCAGGCTCTTATCGCACTTCATTACTTTTCAGTGGTTCCTATGTCTTTTGCTGCACTTGGTCTTGATCCTGCGCTGGTACGCGCGCTGGAAGAAAGCGGTTACACCGCCCCCACCCCGATTCAGGTTGAAGCGATTCCTGCCGTACTGGCCGGACGCGACCTGCTCGCTGCTGCTCAAACCGGCACCGGCAAAACCGCCGGCTTCACCCTGCCCCTGTTGCAACGCCTGTCGAAAGTCGACTTTGCCCGCTCCAGCACCAAGGCAAAAATCCGCGTCCTGATCCTCACACCAACGCGCGAGCTGGCGGCACAGGTGGAAGAAAGCGTGCGCACTTACGGCAAATACATCGACGTTAAATCGATGGTTATTTTCGGCGGCGTCAACATCAACCCGCAGAAAGAAAAACTGAACCGGCGCATTGATATCCTGGTGGCGACACCCGGCCGCCTGCTCGATCACATCGGCCAGAAAACCATCGACCTTTCCGGCGTAGAAACGCTGGTACTGGACGAAGCCGACCGCATGCTCGACATGGGCTTCATCCGCGACATCCGCCGCATCCTGCCGCTGCTGCCAAAGGAAAGGCAGAACCTGCTTTTCTCTGCGACCTTCTCGGACGAAATCAAGACGCTGTCGGCCAGCATCCTGCACGACCCGGTGCACATTGAAGTAGCGCGCCGCAATGCCCCGGCCGAACTGGTTTCGCAAGTCGTGCATCCGGTGGATCGCGAACGCAAGCGCGAGCTGCTGGAAAAACTCATCAAGGAAGGCAAGTGGACGCAGGTGCTGGTGTTTGCCCGCACCAAGCACGGCGCCAACCGTCTTGCCGAGCAGCTCGACAAAAGCGGCATCAGCGCGCTGCCGATTCACGGCAACAAGAGCCAGACCGCTCGTGAACGTGCCCTGCGCGAATTCAAGGCCGGCAACCTGCGCGTGCTGGTTGCGACCGATATCGCCGCGCGCGGCATTGATATTGACGCACTGCCGCATGTGGTGAATTACGAGCTGCCGAACACACCCGAAGATTATGTGCACCGCATCGGCCGTACCGGCCGTGCCGGCTCCGAAGGCGAGGCCATTTCGCTGGTGTGTGTGGATGAGCTGAAGCTGCTGGCGGATATCGAAAAGCTGATGAAGCGCAAGCTCAACTCCGTGGTGATTGCGGGTTTTGAGCCCGACATGAATGCCAAGCCGGAGCCGCTGCGCAAACCGCGCACCGATCTGCCAGCGCGCACGCCGCGCAACAGGACGGGCGCTGCCGGCAAGCCGAACTCCGGTAATACGGGCAATTCAGGCAACCGTGCGCCATCGGGAAATTCCGCCCCGAGAAAACCCGGCACCGGCAATCCCGGCGCTGGCCGGCGTACTCCCGGCGCGGGCAGCGGTGGCGCACCACGCTCCGGCAACCGCTGAGCTTGCTGTCGTAAAAAAGGCCATCCTGTGATGGCCTTTTTTTATGGAAACGGTTTTCACGGAATCGTCACACAACCGCCATAAAATCGGGTTAGTGACGCCATCACGGCGGCCCGGAAAAATGCTGATGCCATGAGTCCTGTGAATACCGCTTTTGGTGCCGACCTCACGGGCCTGATCTGCGCCTACCGCTTTCATCCCGAGAGCGGCCGGTTCGCGCTGTCCCCCGTGGAAGCAGAAGCCTGGCTGGCCCGGCATCACCAGCGTGCCGAAGGTGCCCGTGCGGGTCCGCAGGAATTCATCTGGCTGCACATGAACCTGTCCCATGCCGGCACCGAGAAATGGCTGCGCCAGCATCTGGCCCTGTCGGATATTTTTTATGAGTCCCTGCACGAGGGCACGCGTTCGACCCGTATTGATTATGCGGATCACACGCTGATTGCCGTGCTCAACGACGTGCTCTTCGATTTCTCCTTTGATGCTTCCGACATCTCCACACTCTGGCTGAGTGTGGATGCGAACATCGTGGTCAGCGCACGCACGCGGCCACTGCGCTCGGTGGACCGCTTGCGCGAAGCCGTGAAAAAAGGGGAAACCCTGCGCTCGCCTGTTGAACTGCTGATTCACCTGCTGCGCGACGAAGCCGATGTGCTGATACAGATCGTGCGTGATCTGGCGATGCGCATCGACAGCATTGAAGACCGCCTGCTGGGCAACCGGCTCGAGAATGATCGCGGCCAGCTCGGCGCGCACCGGCGCCTGCTGATACGGCTGCAGCGCCTGCTCGCGCCCGAGCCTTCCGCTCTCTTCCGCCTGCTCAACCGGCCACCGCACTGGATGGCAGAAAACGATGTGCTCGACCTGCGCCAGTCTACCGAGGAGTTCTCCAGCGTCATCACCGACATGACGGCGATGCAGGAACGCATCAAGCTGCTGCAGGAAGAAATGGCGGCGCAGGTCAACGAACAAAACAACCGCAGCCTGTTTGTGCTCACCATCGTGTCGGTGCTGGCGCTGCCCATCAACATCATCGCCGGACTTTTCGGCATGAATGTCGGCGGCATTCCCCTCGCCGGCGAGCCCAACGGTTTCTGGGTGGTGGTGGCAATCGTGGCCAGCTTTACCGGCATCGCCGGCGCCATGGCCTTCCGCAAACAGCGCGACTAGGCCTGTAGCGGAAAATCCCGCCTGACCCTGAAAAACCCCGCAAAGGCCCTCCGATGGATGCACTACCACCCCGCCCGGGTCCCCGCGCATAATTCTGTTCAGACCAACAATAAAAACCGGACAGTCCCGCACCGCTCCGGCTACCGGAACAACGGCCCGCCGTTGCCATGCCATTGAAGGCTCCTTCACGATGAAAACACGTTCCCTGCTGCTTGCCGGCATCCTGCTTTGCTCCAGCCCCGCCCTCGCCTTCAATGCCGAGGACATCCAGAGCTTTACCTCGTCAGCCAGACAGGGCTCGGCGCCGGCGCAAACCATTCTCGGCGCGCTCTACCTCAAGGGCGATGGCGTGCCAAAGGATTACGCACGCGCCCTGCAATGGTTTCGCAAGGCGGCGGACCAGGGCTTTGCGCCGGCGCAAGCCGGACTGGGCGACATGTACCGCTCCGGCAATGGCGTGCCCCAGGACAATGCCGAGGCGGAAAAGTGGTATCGCATGGCCGCCAGCCAGGGAAATGCCGGCGCCCAGGAGCAACTTGCCACGCTCTATCACGCCAGCGAAAGCACAAAGCAGGGACGCAGCGAGGCACAGGCCTGGTATCGCAAGGCGGCCGAGCAGGGCAATGCCGGCGCCCAGACCGCCATGGGTGACATCTACCTGCTGGGTAACGGTGTGGCCCAGGACTATGTGCTGGCCGCGCAGTGGTATGGCGAGGCGGCAAAGCAGGGCAATCTGGCCGCGCAGGACCGCATCGGGGCGATGACCCTGCAGGGCCAGGGCGTGAAAAAAGACCCCAAGGCCGGCTTTGAATGGACCAAAAGCACCGCCGAGCAAGGCCATGCCGGCGCGCAGCTGCGCCTCGGCCATCTCTATCTCGACGGTCAGGGCGTGGCGCAAAGTTACGAGCTGGCCGCCAAATGGTTCCGGCAGGCCGCCGATCAGGGGCTGGTTCCCGCACAGGATGAACTGGCCGTGATGTATCTCTACGGTCAGGGCGTGCCGAAAAACCTGGCCGAGGCACTGGCCTGGGCCGAAAAGGCCGCCGACCGCGGCAGTGCCAATTCGCAGGAAATACTGGCGATGATGTATCTGCACGGCCAGGGCGTGGCCACCGATGCCGCGCAGGCCCTGACCTGGACACGCAAGGCGGCAGAACAGGGCAATATCGCTGCACAGCGCCGGCTGGCCGGCCTGTACTCGCGCGGTGCCGCCGAATTGCCGCAGGACGTGGTGCAGGCCTATGTCTGGTTCGGCATCGCTGCCGCGCAAGGCAGCCACCCCGCCGCTGCCGAAAAAAACCAGGTACTGACGCGCCTCGAAAGCCGGGACATTGCCAGCGCAGAAGCACAGATCGTTGAATGGCTGAAAAACCATCCGGATCTGGCGCCCTGATTTATTTCCGCCCCTTGCTTCGCCATAAAAAAAGCCACCTTGCGGTGGCTTTTTTTATGGCCCGGAAAAGCTACAGCACCTGCCGGCCTACCCACCAGAAAAATGCGGCCATGCCGGCGCTGGCGGGAATGGTCAGCACCCAGGCCCAGACGATGCCGCCGGCAACACCCCAGCGCACGGCCGAGAGTTTGCGCGTGGCGCCCACACCGACAATGGCGCCGGTAATGGTGTGCGTGGTGGACACGGGAATGCCGAGACTGGTGGCGAGGAACAGCGTGATGGCACCACCGGTTTCCGCGCAGAAACCACCCACGGGTTTGAGCTTGGTGATTTTCTGGCCCATGGTTTTCACGATGCGCCAGCCGCCGAACATGGTGCCCAGACTGATGGTGATAAAGCAGGCAGCAACAATCCAGCCCGGCAGGTGATCCGGATGCGCCTGCATCCAGTGCGGCACCACTTCGGGATTGGAAAGCGTCGCCGCCATCAGCAGCATCCAGATAATGCCGGCAGTTTTCTGCGCATCATTGCCGCCATGGCCAAGGCTGTAGAGTGCCGCCGAAAACAGCTGCAGGCGCCGGAAATGCTTGTCGACGCGGCTGGGACTGGTGCGAAAAAACATCCATCCCACCGCCAGCATGAGAATTGACCCGAACAGGAATCCCAGCAGTGGCGACACCACAATAAACGTGATGGTCTTGATCAGGCCGGAGGAAATCAGCGCACCGGTGCCGGACTTGATCAGGGCGGCGCCGACGAGGCCGCCAATCAGCGCATGCGATGACGACGAGGGAATACCGTAATACCAGGTGATGAGATTCCAGCAAATAGCGCCCATCAACGCGCCGAAAATCACGTAGTGATCAATGATGGACGGATCAATGGTGCCCTTGCCGATGGTGGCCGCCACTTTCAGCGGAAAAATGAAATACGCCACGAAATTGAAAAAGGCGGCAAACACTACCGCTGTTTGCGGCTTCAGTACGCCGGTGGAGACAACGGTGGCAATCGAGTTGGCGGCATCATGAAAACCGTTCATGAAATCGAAAGCCAGCGCCATCAACACCAGCAGCACAATAAGGCCGAAGGTCATGTGCACCGTATCCATGCAGATGACCTCAGGCGTTTTCGAGCACGATGGCTTCGATGATATTGGCGACGTCGTCGCAACGGTCGGTCACTTCTTCCAGCAACTCGTAAATGGCCTTGAGCTTGATCAGCTCGCGCACATCCAGCTCTTCACGAAACAGCTGTGACATGGCCGAGCGCAGCACGGAATCGGCGTCGGATTCGTAGGTGTAGATATCCTTGCACGCCGCCAGGATGGCCGGGCCGTTGTCCATGTCGCTGAGCAGGTGCACGGCATCAAAGACGCGCTTCACCACCAGCACGATGATGTCGGCAAACTCCAGCGCCGCCGGCGAAGCACGACGGATGTCATACATGGCCACGGCCTGGGCTGCGTCCTGGATGGTGTCGAGCACATCATCCAGATTGGAGATCAGCTGGTGGATCTCGTTGCGGTCCAGCGGCGTGATGAAGGTGGAGTGCAGCAGGGAGACGGTTTCGTAGGTGATCTTGTCCGCGCGGGCTTCAATGGCATCAACCTCGATGGTCAGTGCCGGCGCTTCTTCGGGAGCGGTATTAAGGGCGACCATGAGCGCCTTGAGCTTTTCGGCTCCGAGCACACATTCACGGGCGTGGGCATTGAAGAGATCGAAGAATTTGACCTCTTTGGGCATGAAACGGCCAAGCATCGCGGGCATCCAGTAAGGTTCGAGGGCGGCAAGGATACCACTGTCACCTGACTGTAACGACGTTGACACATCCCTCACTCTTCTGGCTTGACCCCGAGACCCGCGACCTTGCGGATCATGTCGCCATGCTGGGGATGCTTGAGTACCTCGCGGAACTTGGCGCCGAGAAAGGCATTGGCGTGCTTGCGGATACCCTTGGCCATTTCGGCATTGGTGACCGTTTCCGCCAGGGGGCGCAGGCGCTGGATGACCTCGGCCAGACGCGCGATTTCTTCCGGCGTGGGCAGCTGGTTGGCGCTGATGGGCTCGACCAGGTGATTGACCACCAGCTCGACAAAGCTGCGGGTGAGGCGGTCGACATCGGTGCGCACGACTTCCATCTCGCGGAACAGCGCCGTCAGGGGGATGCCCGCCTGATAGAGCTCGATGCCGGCTTCGAGCAGGCGCGGATTGGTGACCTTCAGGCGATCACCCGCCACCTCGAAAAGCCCGATGTGCAGTGCTTTTGCCAGAGTCTCCTCATTGAGGTCCTGACCAAAGATTTCGGCGACCTCATCGGGTTCCATGTAGATGGGCGCGTCAATGGTCCAGGTGCCCGCCAGTGCCGAGTCGAGGCCCAGCACATGATCCAGATCACGGCCGGTTTCCCATGCCTCGACCAGTTCCTTGATATTGGCAATGGTATAACCGCGCTCCAGCAGCTGGTTGATCACCTGCAGGCGGGAAAGATGGATGTGGTTATAGACGCCGGCGCGGCCACGCCTCTCGGGTGGCGCCAGCAGGCCGCGATCCTGATAGGCGCGGACATTGCGGACGGTACTGCCGGCTATGCGCGCCAGCTCGTCGATGGAATATTCCTGATCCTTACCTGACTCGCTGCCCGTGAGACCGGCAGGCAGAAGGTCACGTCCCTGTTTCAGGAGCTGCGTCAGCAGCGACTGCGGTGTTTTCATGCGGCGATGATACCGGCGGCGGGCGCCCGGCAACAGTCGCGCACTGCAATTGCCCCGGATATTTCCCGCCCGCGCTGACCACTGGCAGGCTTTTTCAGGAATCCGCGGCGGCGCGCCAAAAAAAGGGGCCCGAAGGCCCCGAACATCCCTTGCGAAATCCGTTTCAGAAAATCACTCCACACGCTCCCGGTGCAGACTCAAATCCAGCCCCAGACGTTCATCGTCCTCGGGTACCCGCAAATCCATGACCAGATCAATAATCACCAGAATGACGAAAGTCATGACGCCGTCATACACCACGGTGGCAGCCACACCGGTGAACTGGGTGACGAGCTGGGCCATGCCGGGCTCCACGCCGGCAACATCCTTGCTCACCAGCAAACCGGTGAGCAGCGCACCCACCATGCCGCCGATACCGTGCACGCCGAACGCATCCAGGGAATCATCAGCACCGAGAAAACGCTTGAGGCCGGTGGCCCCCCAGTAACAGAGCACGCCAGCAGCGGCGCCAATAATCAGCGCCCCCTTCGGATCGACAAAGCCGGCGGCGGGAGTAATGGCCACCAGGCCGGACACCGCTCCCGAGGTAATGCCGAGCACCGAGGGCGAGCCTTTTTTAAACCACTCGGCAAACATCCAGCTCAGTGCCGCTGTTGCCGTTGCAATCTGCGTGGTGGCCATGGCCATGCCGGCACGACCGTCGGCAGCGAGTGCCGAACCGGCATTGAAACCGAACCAGCCCACCCACAGCAGCGAGGCACCGATCAGGGTCAGCACCAGATTGTGCGGCGGCATGGCTTCGCGACCAAAACCGACGCGCTTGCCGAGCATGAAGGCACAGACCAGACCGGCCACGCCGGCGTTGATGTGCACCACGGTGCCACCGGCATAATCGAGAATGGCGGGATGGTAGTTGAACAACCAGCCATCGCTGGCCCAGACCCAGTGGGTAATGGGCGCATACACCAGCAGGCTCCACAAGGTCATGAACACCAGCATGGAAGAAAACTTCATGCGCTCGGCAAAAGCGCCGCAAATAAGCGCGGGCGTGATGATCGCAAACGTCATCTGGAAAATGGCAAACACGGATTCGGGAATGCTGCCGAAAACCGTATTCACCCCGATGCCGTTGAGAAACATGCGATCCAGGCCGCCAATGAAAGGCGTACCCTTGCTGAAGGCAAGCGAGTAGCCCACCACGGTCCACAACACCGTCATCAGCGCCGTAATCGTGAACGTCTGCATCATGGTGGCGAGCACGTTTTTCTTGCGCACCATGCCGCCGTAAAAAAGTGCCAGACCGGGAACCGTCATCAGCAGCACCAGCGCGGTCGAGGTCAGCATCCACGCCGTGTTGCCTGAATCAATAGCGGGTGTGGCAGGAGCAGAAGCCACCGCTGAGGCTACCGCTGCTACAGGAGTTTTTGTGGTCGTCGTCGTGGTCGTGGTGACCACCGTGGTGGTACTGACAGGGCCGGACGCGGCCTCGTCAACGACCACTGCCGGAGCCGCCGCATCCGGTGCGACCGCCACAGCATCATCCGCATACAGGGGAACGGGACACAGCAGGGTTCCGCCCAGGGCAAGGGCAACAAGAATCTTCTTCACGGTATGGCTCCGCACAAAAATATGAAAATGGAATGCAGTCATCAGATCGCAGCGCTACCGGTTTCACCCGTTCGTATGCGAACGACCATGTCGAGAGAAGTGACAAAAATCTTGCCGTCACCAATTTTTCCGGTATGTGCGGATGCAGTGATGGCGTTGACAACCGCCTCTACGGCGTCATCGTCGGAAGCAATTTCCAGCTTCACCTTGGGCAGAAAATCGACCACATACTCGGAGCCGCGATAAAGCTCGGTGTGCCCCTTCTGCCGTCCAAATCCTTTCACTTCGGTTGCTGTTATGCCATGCACGCCGATCGCCGCTAACGCATAGCGGACATCGTCCACCTTGAATGGTTTGACAATGGCTGTAATCAGTTTCATCACCTTCCCCTTACGCGTGGTACTGCACAAAAACCGCCGCAAACTCCTGTAAGGGAATCGCTCTATCCGCGCTGGCAGCCAGCGAATGATTGATCCGGGCATCCACGTCCTGATTTTATCTTTGCAGAAGCCATGCCAAAGAATTGGCCGGCACCGTTTCCTCCCTCAAACCTTCGTCATGCACCGGTTAATGAACATAATCAGGGCAGATACGGTAATTTTCATGATGCGCAGGCGCTCGCCATCCGGATCACTCCCGAACATCCCGAGCACACTGCCCCGGTATAAAACACGCGCGCAACCATCGCATTGCCATTCGCTTCATTTAAGTGCGTATGCCCTCATGAAAAGACTTCCATCAAAAGCAGAAAAATAAAAAGGGCCCGAAGGCCCTTTTTATCAGTGCAGTATCCTGACGCTGGCTGGATCAGCCGTTGTAGGCCTTCTCGCCATGTTCAGCGATATCCAGACCTTCTTCCTGAGCTTCGTCAGAAGCACGCAGGCCGATCGTGTACTTGATCGCCAGCAGCGCAACCAGTGCCACGGAACCGGAAACCGCCACCGCCGTGCCCACACCCCAGAGCTGGGCGATGAACTGGGCCTGTGCATCAAAGGGAGCAACTGCGTTGGCTACATAATCCCAGACACCGGTGCCGCCGAGAGCCGGATTCACGAAGATGCCGGTACCGAGAGCACCAAGTATCCCGCCAACGCCGTGTACACCAAAGGCATCGAGCGCATCGTCATAACCCAGGATGGCCTTGAGCTTGGTGGCTGTCAGGAAACAGACCACGCCTGCCACGCCGCAGATCACCAGCGCACCCAGCGGGCCGACAAAACCGGCAGCCGGAGTAATGGCAACCAGACCCGTCACGATGCCCGAGCAAACACCCAGCAGGGAAGGCTTGCCCTTGAGTATCCACTCGGTGCCCACCCAGGCCACACCCGCCACTGCCGTACCGAACAGGGTGTTGAAGAACGCGAGGCCGGCTGAAGTGCCTGCTTCCAGAGCGGAGCCGGCGTTGAAGCCGAACCAGCCCATCCACAGCATGCCGGTACCGACAGCGGTCATCATCAGGCTGTGCGGAGCAAAATGTGTCTTGCCATAACCCTTGCGCTTGCCGACCACGATGGCGGCAACCAGCGCGGCAATACCGGCGTTGATATGCACCACGGTACCACCGGCAAAATCGAGCGTGCCTTTGGCGAAGAGGAAGCCGGCATGTGCACCTGCAACCGTTGCAGCAGCAGCATCAGTGTAGGCATCGGGACCATCCCAGAACCACACCATGTGGGCCATCGGCAGGTAGGCGAAGGTGAACCACACCACGCTGAAAATCATCACGGCGGAGAACTTCATGCGCTCGGCAAAACCGCCGGTGACCAGCGCTACGGTGATCGCGGCAAAGGTCAGCTGGAATACGCAGAAAACAAAGTCAGGAATGTAGATGCCCTTGCTGAAGGTCGCGGAGGGTGTCGTCATGGTGGAGCCGCTCATGAAGAGCTTGTCCAGTGAGCCGATGAAGGCATTTCCTGTGGTAAAGGCCGCGCTGTAGCCGTAGATGACCCAGAGCACACCGATGACGCAGAAAATCGAAAAGCTCTGCATCACGGTAGACAGTGCATTCTTCGAACGTGTCATGCCGGCATAGAACAGGGCCAGGCCAGGCACGGTCATGAACAGCACAAAGGCGGTAGAGGTCAGCATCCAGGCAACATCACCCTTGTTGCACTCGATACCCTTGTCACCGCAGGCCGCAGGAGCCGGTGTTGCCGCAGCGGCCGCAGGTGCGACGACTGCCGCAGCAGCCGCAGGAGCAGGAGCTGCAGCTTCGGGAGCAGCGGCGGCTTCTGCAGCCACCGGAGCTGCCGCGGGCGCAGCATCTTCAGCAAAAATTGGCGTGCTCGCCACCAGGGCGCCACCCAACATCAAGGCACAAACAAATTTTTTCACGGGCATTCCTCCGCTAATTGCGAATATGGCAGCGAGTTACAGAAAATCAGATTGCATCAACACCGGTTTCACCGGTACGGATGCGGATAGCCTGTTCCAGCGTGGTAACAAAAATCTTGCCGTCACCAATTTTTCCGGTGTTGGCCGCCTTGGTAATGGCTTCGATCACCTGGTCCAGCAGATCATCACTGGTGGCAATCTCGATTTTTACCTTGGGCAGAAAATCAACAACATACTCGGCACCACGGTAAAGCTCGGTGTGGCCTTTCTGGCGCCCGAAACCTTTTACTTCGGTAACGGTGATGCCCTGCACGCCGATGTCCGAGAGCGCCTCGCGCACATCGTCCAGCTTGAAGGGTTTGATGACAGCGGTAACCAGTTTCATTATTCGCGCTCCTGTGGGTCAGAAAGACCGCTCCGGAGAGCGGTCCTCATTGGGTAATCAGAACTTGTAGAGCCCTTCAACCGCGGCGTAGGTCTGCTTGTCTTCTGCAGCGCCATCCTTGGTGAAAACGGCGACGTCAGCCTTGTCACGACGCACTTCGCCGCGCAGTTCGAAAGCAGGAACCGGTGCATAACCGACTGTCAGCGTTGCGCCCTTGATCTTGTTGTCAGGAGCACCGAACTTGAAGCCGTCCTTGTCGTCGAACTGCTCAAGACGCAGGGAAGTACGCAGCTTGTCGGTGATCTGGTAGTTCAGGTAGGCATTAAGGGCAGTCCACTTGGCATCCTGACCGACAGCAACACCGTCTTTCAGCTTGTCCATGTCGTAGTTCAGGATGATGGCCAAAGGAGCGATTGGCTTGATGGTGACAATCACATCAACCAGCGTGAGCTTCTGTGTCGGAGAGGAAGTGCCTTCGCCACCGAGGTAGGCATAGACCGCACCGCTGATCATGTCGACCGGGGCGTAAGACACGCCGAGCTCAGTGGTCTTGGTCTTGTTCTGGTCGTCAGCCTGATCCCAGCCATTGTTCACACCGGCATACAGGGTCAGTGTGCTGACCGGAGCGTAGGACACGCGCACACCGGTGTGCGTGAAAGGCAGTGCATTCAGGAAAGCGATGGAACGGGAAATATTGGTGTTGCCTGTCGGAGAAATCACTTCCGCGCCAGCCAGTGTATTGAACTTGCCGCCAATCACGGTGAAACCGCTACCGGCATACTGCACAAAGGCCTGGGTCACATCGATATTGCTTGTGCTGCCACCATTCAGGGAATGAATGGAGTTGGCATCATCACCACCCGTCAGGTTGACCAGTGCGCCAAAGCCTGACGCAGGCTGCGAGGCGATGGTGAGACCGGCCTGCTTGAAGCGGAAGGTGTTCGATGAGTTGTTATCGAAATAGTTGGGGCTGAAGGTACCCGAGTCGGTATCCATGTACGTAAAGGCCGCATCGGCGTAGCCGGTTACGGAGATTTCCGAAGCGCCCAGCACTTCCTTCAGTGTCGGGGCTGCCGCATTGGCTGCGCCAGCGGAAATCGCGGCACATCCCAGAAGTGCAGTGGAGAGTTTGGTCAGTTTCATTTGTGCAACTCCTAAAAAACCCTGTGGTGACTCGTTGAATGTGAAAACGGCAAAGCTCTTGTCAGAACTTGCCAGACACTTTGCAGAAGCCATGCCAACGCAGCTCAAAGCCCCGTCAAATACACATGACGGTCATATTTAACGGGGCCTGGCGGGGCATGACGATGGTGCAAGTAGACTCATACTCCCTGAGACGGTGCAAAAAAACCGTCAAATCCCCTATTTGGTGCGCCATTTTTGTGCAAAGACCGTGGCACTGCGAAGAACGAGGGTCCGGTGCTAGAATCCGGTGCCCTACCATCCGCCTGGAGCCTCCGAAAATGGCACTGGAACAGATCGTCAACCGTGTCAGCGAGCAGCTGTCACAAGTCCTGCCTCCCGGCGTGCGTCAGCTGCGCGGTGATCTCGAAGAAAACATCAAGGCGGTATTGCGTGAAGCGCTGGCACGCATGGAGCTGGTGACACGCGAAGAGTTCGACGTGCAGGCGGCACTGCTGTCACGTACCCGCAGCCGCCTGGAAGCGGTGGAAGCCGAGCTGCGGGCGCTGGAGCAGCGCCTGGCGGCAGTGGAAAATCGCGGCAGGTAAGCGCAGGCTGCCGGCATCACCACGGATGGTGATGCCCCTAAACACGACCCCGGGTCGAAGGAGAAAAGGATGTCTCTTGCACGTGTGCGCACCCGCGCCCAGGTCGGGCTGGATGCCCCGCCCGTCATTGTTGAAGTTCATTTGAGCGCCGGCCTGCCGGGCCTCGCCATTGTCGGCCTGCCGGAAGCGGCGGTACGCGAAAGCAAGGATCGCGTTCGTTCGGCCCTGATCAACTCCGGTTTCGAATTTCCGCAACGCCGCATCACCATCAATCTCGCACCAGCCGATCTGCCCAAGGACGGCGGCCGCTTTGACCTGCCGATTGCGCTCGGCATTCTCGCCGCCAATGGCCAGCTGCCGCTGAGTGCGCTGGAGCGGCGGGAGTTTCTCGGCGAGCTCGCACTGTCTGGCGAGCTTTGCCCGGTCAAGGGCGTGCTGCCCGCCAGCATTGCCATCCGCGATGCCGGCCATGCGCTTTTCGTTCCCCTCAGGAATGCCGCCGAAGCCGCGCGCCCACAGGGTGCTGAAGTTTATGGCGGCGATCATCTGCTGGCGGTATTCGCACACCTCAATGACCAGCACAGGCTTTCCCGTGAAAATCCGCCGGATTTCTCCCGCTACTGCGTACCGGCAGGGCCTGACCTCAGCGACGTCAAGGGCCAGCACCAGGCGCGGCGCGCACTGGAAATCGCCGCGGCGGGCGCCCATTCATTGCTGATGCTGGGGCCGCCCGGCACCGGCAAAACCCTGCTGGCCGCACGCATGCCCGGATTATTGCCTGCGCTCGGCGAGCAGGAGGCACTCGAAGTGGCGGCCATTCGTTCGCTGGTCGGGCATGGCGATGCGCTGGACATGCAGCCGCCGTTTCGTTCACCGCATCACACCGCCTCCGCAGTGGCACTGGTCGGCGGCGGGTCGTATCCGCGCCCCGGCGAAATCACCCTGGCGCATCACGGGGTTTTATTTCTGGATGAATTGCCGGAGTTCGACAGGAAAGTCCTGGAGGTATTACGCGAACCCCTGGAATCCGGTCAGGTGCTTATTTCACGTGCTGCCAACCAGGTGCGCTTCCCGGCACGCTTTCAATTGATTGCGGCGATGAACCCCTGCCCCTGCGGTTATCTCGGTGACGGCACGGCGCGTTGTCGCTGCACACCGGATCAGGTCGCACGCTATCGCAGCCGGCTCTCAGGCCCCCTGCTGGATCGCATTGACCTGCATGTGGAGGTGCCCTCGCTGTCTGCCGATGTTTTGCACCGGGGTGCGCCGGGCGAGAGCAGCGCCTGCGTAAAAGCGCGCGTACTCCTGGCTCGTGAGCGGCAGCAGTCGCGACAGGGCTACCTGAACCAGTCGCTCAACCCGTCACAGATTGGCGAGCACGCCGCACTCAGCAGCAACGATGCCGACACACTGGAACAGGCCATGCGGCGCATGCGTCTTTCCGCACGCGCCTACCACCGGGTATTGCGGGTGGCGCGCACAATCGCCGACATGGAGGCCTCCGAAAGCATTGCCTCTGCACATTTGCATGAAGCCCTTGCCTATCGCGTACTTGACCGGATGCCCGGATAAGCCGGGTCTGAAATACCCGAATATCTGACGCTAACCTGCTTCAGATCAAACATCAGGCCTCCTTGATGGAGCATCGGCATCGGTCTTTGATTCATATCAAAACACCCTTCCGGCCTCTCCCTACGATGAAGTCATGCCGAACCGGCGGGTTGTGGCCAAGCCACCGCACCGCTGGTTCGCCAGCGATTTTTTTCAATGAAGAGGAATGACTCATGCGTATCAAATCAGCCGTCCTGATGGCCAGCATGCTTGCGGTTACTGCCGGCCAGGCATTTGCCTATGAAACCGGTGACATTGTCGTACGCGCAGGCGTGGCTCATGTAGCGCCCAGCACCAGCGACAACACCAATATTCCAGGACTGGATGTCGACAGCAACACCCAGCTCGGCCTGACCGGCACCTATTTCTTTGCCCCAAGCTTCGGAGTGCAACTGCTGGCCTCCACGCCGTTCAAGCATGACATCACCCTTAACGGCGCCAAACTGGGTTCAACCAAGCAACTGCCGCCAACCGTAACGCTGCAGTGGTATCCAAAAGTCAGTGATACGGTTCATCCGTATATTGGTGCCGGCGTTAACTACACCATATTTTTTGAAGACGACATTCCCGGTGCCGACCTCAAGCTTTCCAACTCTGTGGGTCTCGCGCTGGAGGCCGGTGTCGACGTCAAGCTCACGGAAAAACTGCTGCTCAATCTGGCGGTCTGGAAAATCGACATCAACACCGACGTGAAGGTGAATGGCGTAAACCATGGCCAGCTGGAAATTGATCCGCTGGCCTACATGGTGGGTATCGGCTACAAGTTCTGATGCACTGACTTGTGCCCATAAAAAAACGCCGGCGAATGCCGGCGTTTTTTTATTCAGCTCCGTAAGCCGCCAGGGCTCTCGGCGCACTCTCACTGACACGCTGCCGGGTCATTTGCCACAGCAAGGCCTGCGCCTTCGCATGCTCGTCAAATTCACCGGCACGAATCCTGAGCGCCAGCAAGCGCTGCAGTGCCGCAATGTCGCCATCACTCTCCAGCAACGCCGCCAGCTGCCGCTGCTCTTCCTGCACAGGCCCTTCTCCCTGCAGTAACTGACGCTCGGCAATACCCATGGCATTGACGATCATGAGCGCGTCATAGGCCTTGTCTTTCGGCAACAAGGGCAACAGCTCCCGGCGCAGCACCTCACGCGCCATCGCCAGCAAGGCGGCGCCATCGGGTTGTTCACGCATGCTGCACCCCCGTCATCCGCAAAATTTCCAGCTCCAGCTCGGGCACGATATGCGCCGTCAGTGCCAGCTCCAGCGAGGGCTCTTCGCCCGACACGTGACGCTCGCCCTGCTGCAGGGCAATAATTGCCCAGCGCACATGCGCATACACTTCCCAGAAGAAAATGGCCGCCGGATCAGGCCGGATGCCACTCACCCGCTCATAACCATCGAGCAGTGCCGTACGCGAGCCGATACCGCCGGCCTCTTTTTCAAAACGGCCAAAACGCCAGCAGCGGGCACAAAACCAGCCCAGATCCTCAAGACGATCCGACCAGGCCGCAAACTCCCAGTCCAGCACGGCGGTCAGGCCGTTTTCATCCACCATGTAATTACCGGTGCGCAAATCCCGGTGCGCCAGCACCAGCACCTTCGTCACCGGCGCATGCTTTTCCAGCCAGCGGATGCCCCACTCCAGCGCCGGGAATGCCGTGTGATGGGCATCCAGAAAGGCACGAAATTCCTTTACGCCCTGCAAGGCCGGAGACAGCGCCGGCGTTTTCAGAAAACCAAGATCAGCGCGTGGCGGCACAATGCTGTGCAGCCGCGCCATTTCCTCGCCAATGCGTTCTGTCAGTTTTTCCTTATCACCACCGAGAGCCGTTTCCTTGACAATGCGGTACCCTGCGGCCGTGCCATTGGCGCGACGCATGATGAAAAAATGCCGGCCGAACACGCTCTTGTCGCCCAGCCACAGGGGCTCCGGTACGGTGACACCGGCCGCAAACGCCGCCTTCAGCAGGGCAAATTCCTGGGCGCGCGAATGCGACGCCGAAACGCCGGAGGGCGCATCGGAACGCAACACGCAATCCAGTTCACCCTGATGAGAGCCGCCTTCAATACGCAGGCCCAGCAACCAGTTCTCCTGAATGGCACCCCCCGAGAGCAGGCTGGCACTTTGCACCTGCACCGAAGCCGCCCCGGTTTTTTCCGCCAGAAAAACTTCCAGCGCCTGCTTCTGCTCAGCCTGCACGACTCAGACGCCCCACTTGAAAAAATCGTCCTGTTCGGACAGATACGCCCGTGACAGCACCATCTTGTGGATTTCGCTGGCGCCATCCACAAGACGCGCCTGCCGCGCATAGCGGTAAATCCACTCCACCATGGTGTCCTTGGAGTAGCCCTGCGCGCCCAGCAACTGGATGGCGGTATCAGCGGCCTTGTGCAGGGCATCGGCAACATGGATTTTTGCGATGGAAATATCGGTACGGGCAAAGTCGCCCTGATCCAGTTTCCAGGCGGCATTCATGGTGAGCAGACGACCGATGTGGATATCCTTGGCGGCATCACCCAGCATCCACTGCACGCCTTCGTGCTGCGCCAGGGTTTCACCAAAGCTCATGCGCTGCGTCACGTAGTTGCCGGCCTCTTCCAGGCAGCGCTTGGAAAGACCCAGCCAGCGCATGCAATGCGTGAGGCGTGCGGTGCCAAGACGAATCTGCGTGACCTTGAGGCCGTCACCCACTTCCAGCAGCCGGCACTCGTCCGGAATTTCCAGACCGTCGAAAACGATTTCACAATGTCCGCCGTGTTCTTCCGGCCCCATGATGGGAATGCGGCGCTCGATACGCCAGCCCGGCTGCGAGGCATCAAACAGGAAGGCCGTAAGACCTTTGCGATCGCCATCCGGACCGGGTGGAGAGGTGCGCGCAATCAGGATGAAATGCTGCGCGCCTTCAGCACCGGTAATAAACCATTTGCGCCCGGTGATGACCCACTTGTCGCCCTTCTTTTCGGCTTTGGTATAAGTGAGCGAAGGATCGGAACCGCACCCTTTGGGTTCGGTCATGGCAAACGCCGAGCGCACCCGGCCGTCGATGATGGGCTGCAACCAGCGCTCCTTGAGCGCTTCGGTCTTGAGGACCTTCTCCAGCAGGATCATGTTGCCGTCATCGGGCGGTGCGGCATTGAAAATCACCGGACCGAACGGCGAGCGCGCCGCCTCTTCATAGCAGGCAGCCATGCCGACCACGCCAATACCCTGACCGCCACGTGATTTCGGCATCTGGAAAGCCCACAGGCCTTCGGCCTTCGCCAGCAGGCGGATTCTGGCCACCACGTCTTCGCGAATGTTTTCGTGCTCGTCAAAAACGCTTTTGTCCTTTTCCAGCGGCAGCACGTTTTTTTCAACAAAGGCACGCACGCGCAGGCGGTAATCTTCTATTTCGGGGGAAAGGGAAAAATCCATCAATAACTCCGGAACATACGGTCAGTAAACAAGAAAAAATTAAAGAGTGGAGCTCAGGTGTCCGCCATCCACCTCGATCACCGAGCCGGTCATGTAGGCACTGGCATCACTGGCCAGCAGCAACAAGGGGCCGGACAACTCCTGCTTTTCCCCGAGGCGGCGCATGGGAATGCGCGCGAGCATTTTCTTGCCGGGTTCGGTGTCGAAAAAACCCTCGTTGATATCCGTCTGGACATAGCCGGGAGCAATCGCATTCACGCGAATGCCAAAGCGTGCCAGTTCCAGCGCCATGGCCTTGGTAAGGTGAATCAGGCCAGCCTTGGACGCGCAGTAGGGTGCGAGCACGGCCTGCACCCGCAAACCGAGAATGGATGCAATGTTGATGATGCTGCCCGGCTGCCTGGCGGCCACCAGGCGCTGCGCCATTTCACGTGCCACGAGATAAGGCCCCTTGAGATTGGTATCCACCACCGCATCCCACTCCGCTTCCTCCAGATTGAGAAAGAAGCTGTCGCCGGAAATGCCGGCGTTGTTCACCAGAATGTCGATGGGGCCACCGGCCTTGCTCTCGGCATCGGCAAAGGCCGCCTTCACGCTCCCGGCACTCGTCACATCCAGTGCGACAGCATGCGCCCTGGCGCCAGCGGCACACAGGCGCAGGGCCTCGGCCTGCACCTTGTCGATGCGGCGGGCGGCCAGCACCACTTCGGCACCCGCTGCGGCCAGCACCTCGGCGAAATGCAGGCCAAGGCCGGCCGAAGCACCGGTCACCAGGGCGCGGCGGCCATCCAGGCGAAAGGAAGGAAGAGTCATGGGAGCTCCTGAACAGGTAATTGCCGGATATGGCGCGACCAGTCGGTCGAAAAGACGGCAAAGCTTATAGGCAGGCGCTGCTTTAGGGAACCCGAAAGGGCTTGCGGGCCGCCATGACGGCGCTCAGGAGCGCGAGGACAGGCGCCACACCAGAGCGGGCAGCTCGCTGAAATCGGCAAACTCTGCATCCGGTGACAGCAGGCCTTCGGGCCAGGACCGGCCGTGGCGGTTGAGCCAGATGGTATTCATGCCGACGGCGGCGGCGGCTGCCATGTCCTGTTGCGGATGATCGCCAATATGAATGGCCTCGGCGGGCGCAATCCCCGCTGCGGCAAGAGCCGCCAGATACATGCGCGGATCCGGCTTGGCGGCGCCCACACTGATGGCGGAAAAATGCCGGCTGAAAACATGGCCGAGGCCGATACGGTGAATGTCTGCCGTCCCGTTGCTGAGGGCATGCAGGTCAAAATCGCGACGCAATTCGAGCAGCGCCGGCACGGCGCCCGGGAAAAACTCCACCGTATTACGGCCGCGAAAGAACTCGGCAAACGCCCCTTGTGCGGCAAGCTCGGCCTGCGCCGGCGTATAACCACCCTGTACAAAAGCGCGCCGCAGCACTTCCAGACGCTGCTGCGTAAAATCATGGGCAATATCCGGGCGCTCGCGCAGTACGGCTTCGCGCAAACCGGAAAAATCACGGAAGTCGAATTTTTCAACAAAACCGGGATGCTGCGCCCTGATCCAGTCGCGCATCATGGCATCGGCACGATGCACAATGCTTTCGACATCCCAGAGCGTGTCGTCGAGATCAAAGGTCAGGAGTTTTATGGTCATGATCGGCGTTACTGCTTCTGCTTGAAAAGGGTCGCGGCTTATTTGGCTTTGCGCGAACGCGGATGGGCCTTGTCATAGACATCGGCCAGATGCTGGTAATCCAGATGCGTATAGATTTGTGTCGTGCTGATATCGGCGTGACCGAGCAACTCCTGCACCGCGCGCAAATCGTGTGAAGACTCCAGCAGGTGCGAGGCAAAGGAATGGCGCAGCATATGCGGGTGCAGGTGCTGCGCCAGACCGGCGCGCTGTGCCTGATATTTCAGGCGCAGCTGGATGGCGCGCTCATTAAAACGCAGACCTTTCGGCGTCAGGAAAAGCCAGTCCTCGCTTTTCTCCGTACACCACGCCTCACGCAGGGCGAGCCACGATGACAGGGCCTCGCAGGCTTTACGACCCACCGGCAGCCGCCGTGTCTTGTTGCCCTTGCCGACAACCGTGACATGCCGTGCACGCAAATCAAGATCCGGCAGATGCGCATACGCCAGCTCGGAAAGGCGCAGGCCGGAAGAATAAAAAAGCTCCATCACGGCGCGATCACGAATCCACAATGCCTTCTCCGCATCGTCCGCCGGCGCCGGTGCATCCAGCAGTGCCTGCAGCGCATCCACATCCAGCAGCCGCGGCAGATCACGCTTGTTTGATTTCAGGCGCATGCCGCGGGCAGGATTGAAGGCGGCGTGTCCCTCGCGTGCCAGCCAGTCATAAAAACCGCGCAGGCTGGACAGCAAGCGCTGCTGGCTGCGTATCTCCAGCCCCTGCTCGCTGCAGCGCCCGATGAACTCCTCCAGCAGAGGCTGGTCCAGCGCACGCCACGCCTGCAAACCGCACTCACGCAAAAACGCCGCGAGCTTCTCCAGATCGCGGCGCCAGGCATTGATGGTATGGGGGGACAACGCACGCTGACTGGCCTGCTGCGACAGGAATGCCGCCAGCTGCTCAGTCAGCACATCGGCCATCAGGCGCTTTGCCGCGCTGCAGGCGCATTCAGGATGGGCAGCAGCACGCGCGCCAGCACATCCCCGACAAAACCGATAAACAGCGTATCCATGGAGGTCTTGAAATGCTCGGTGCTGGTGGAACCGATGGCCAGAAGGCCGAGCGGACGACCGTGGTGCACCGGCACCACCGCGCAGGACTTGACGAGACGGCCTTCATGACCGAACAGAAACGTCAGCTCTTCCGTGCGCAACTGGCCGGCAATGGCACTGCGGCCCTTGACCAGTGCCGGTATTTTTTCCTGCGCGTCTTCCAGATGCACACTCTGCGCGGCACCCGTCGCACCACTCACATCAAAAAGCAGAAAACTGACAAATTCCGAAGCGAAGCGCGCCTTGAGTTCCCGCTCCAGGGCAACCGCCAGATCGGCAATACTCGCCGACTCGAGCAGCCCCAGAATCAGACCGCGCATTTTTTCAAACAGCATGTCGTTCTCGCGCGCCACACCCAGCAGGCGCTCGAGACGTTCCCGCAACTCCAGGTTGCGCTCGCGCAGCACGCCCACCTGACGTTCCACCAGAGACACCGCCGTACCGGTCGCATGCGGCACCGTGATGTCTGCCAGCAAGGCCTCATGCGTCACAAAAAAATCCTTGTGCGCTTTCAGATAGGCGACAACCTGACTTTCATCAAAAGCGTCGCTGGGAGATTCACCGGACATTTTTCAATTCCCTTTGCCGGACACTGCCGGTCTTTTCATTTCAGGAAGACGCACAAAACCATCAAACACCTTGGTCGCCGGCCCCGTCATGATGACGGAATGACCTGCACCCGCCCACTGGATTTCCAGCTCACCACCCGGCAGGGTTACCGTCACCGGACTTGCCAGCAGGCCAAGACGAATACCGGCGACCACGGCAGCGCAAGCGCCCGTGCCGCAGGCCAGGGTTTCACCGGTGCCGCGCTCGAACACACGCAGGCGAATCCTGTGTGCATCGACAATCTGCATGAAACCGACATTCACCCGCTCGGGAAAGCGCGCATGGTTTTCCAGTACCGGCCCCAGGGTCGCGACCGCTGCCGCATCAACATCATCCACACGCAATACCGCATGCGGATTGCCCATGTTTACCACCGACAAGGTCACCGGCTGTCCGGCGACATCAACCGTATGTGTCAGGGCATCGGCATCGGCATCGGCAACAAAAGGAATCTCGGCCGGCGCAAGGTGAGGCGCGCCCATGTCCACTGTGACCTGGCCACCCTCATTGATACGCAGCTCGATGATGCCGCTCGCCGTCTGCACGCGCAGCACATCCTTGTGGGTGAGACGGCGCTCGCGCACAAAGCGGGCAAAGCAGCGCGCACCATTGCCGCATTGTGATACTTCAGAACCATCGGCATTGAAAATACGATAGCGGAAATCGACATCCGGATTATCCGGTGGCTCCACCAGCAGCAACTGGTCAAAGCCGATGCCGAAATGACGATCAGCGAGCTGGCGAATCTGCTCCGACTCCAGACGCACGCGCTGGGTCACCAGATCAACCACCATGAAATCGTTGCCAAGGCCGTGCATCTTGGTGAATTCCAGACGCATAACGGTCTCCCCAGTTTTCAAGCGGGCCCCGAAACATCCCCGACAAAGGGATGCCCAAGAAAAAGCCCGCAGATGCGGGCTATTCTGGGGCGCGACCGGGCCGGGTTCAAGCTGCGCGGCATCAGGGCAGCAAGGACTCCAGCGCCAGCTGGTCAGCCACGGTTTCACGCCGGCGAATCACATAGGCCGAGCCGCCATCAACCATCACCTCGGCAGCGCGACCGCGCGTGTTGTAGTTGGAACTCATGACAAAGCCGTAGGCGCCGGCCGACTTCACCGCCAGCACATCTCCCTGCGCAATCCTGAGAGCGCGATCCTTGCCGAGGAAATCGCCGGTTTCACAGACCGGGCCGACCACATCGTAAACACGCTCAATGGTGTCATCATGGCGCGGGCACACCGGCACAATATCCATCCAGGCGCTGTAAAGCGCTGGCCGGATGAGGTCATTCATGGCCGCATCAATAATGGCGAAGTTCTTGTGCGGCGCGGGCTTGAGCAGCTCGACCCGCGTCAGCAGCACGCCGGCATTGGCGGCAATGGCCCGCCCCGGCTCCATGTAAACCTTGAGGCGGCGCCCGGCGAGCAGGGGCAGCAGGGCATTGGCATAGTCGCGGGGCGCCGGCGGTGTTTCCTCGCGGTAACGCACGCCGAGGCCGCCGCCGATATCCAGATGCTCGATGACGATGCCGTGCGCGGCCAGCGCATCCACCATCGCCAGCACGCGCGTCAGCGCATCGACAAACGGGGTTACCGTGGTGAGCTGCGAGCCGATATGGCAATCAATGCCGACGATGCGCAGGCCCGGCAGCTTCTGGGCACGCAGGTAAACCGCCGTCGCCACACCGATATCAATACCGAACTTGTTTTCCTTGAGGCCGGTGGAGATATAAGGATGCGTCTGCGCATCCACATCCGGATTCACGCGCAGGGAAATGGGCGCCATCTTGCCAAGGCGCAGTGCCACGGCGTTGATGCGGTCAATCTCGGCGTCGGATTCGACATTGAAACAGGCAATGCCGACCTCAAGCGCACGGGCAATTTCAGCCTCCTGCTTGCCGAGCCCCGAAAATACCACCCGGGCAGGGTCGCCACCGGCAGCCAGCACACGCTCCAGCTCGCCACCGGAGACAATGTCAAAACCGGAACCCAGCCGCGCCAGCACATCCAGCACGGCCAGATTGGAATTGGCCTTCACGGCATAACAGACCTGGTGCGGAATGGCGGCAAAGGCCTCGTCAAACGCATGATAGTGCTGCTCCAGCGCCGCCCGCGAATAAACATAGGTGGGCGTGCCGAAACGCTGTGCCAGCCCGGCCAGAGGCAGGTTTTCGGCAAACAGCTCGCCGTTGCGGCTAGTGAAATGATCCATAAGGGACTCAGTGCTGATCGGGAGAAGAGGCAGTGGCAGAACTGCCTGACGGATTTTTTTCCTTTTCCGGCTGCCCGGCGCCGGCCTGTCCGGCCGAGGGTGCAGGCGCTGGTACCGCCGCCGGCGCCCTGGCCGGCAGATAGAGAGGACCCTTCTGGCCGCAGCCAGCAAGCGACAGTGCCAGCAAAGGCAGCAACAGGACGCGATAAAACATGATCATCCCCGGTAATAGAGGCGGCGATTATAGCGATGCCGCCGCCGCGAGGCATGCTCTTCGTGGCCTGGTCTTCTGCCGGGGGCTATCATCGGCGCCCTGCCGCAACCCCGCCATCGGCAGCACCGGAGCAGATCATGAACGAAAGCGAATTCAACCAGGCCGCCGATACCACCCTGCTCGCCATAGAAGAAGCGGTGGAAGCGGCCATGGACACCCTGGACGGCGATGTCGATTTTGAAACCTCTGCCGGCATTCTCACCCTGACCTTCGACAATGGCAGCAAGGTCATCATCAATCGCCAGGTCGCCACCCGGGAAATCTGGGTGGCTGCCCGCTCCGGCGGCTTTCATTGCGGGCGGAAAAATGACGGCTGGTTTTGCAATACCACGGGCGAAACCCTGAGCGCACTCGTGTCGCGGGTGTGCAGCGAGCAATCCGGCGAAACCATGGTGCTGGCATTCTGACAAGGGTCACCCATAAAAAACGGGCCGCTGGCGGCCCGTTTTTTGTTTCCGGAAAAAATCAGAAAGCGAAAGTCACCGCCAGACTGGTCTGGTCAACATCGGAGCTGCCGCTGCCTTTGATGATATCACGCAACTGGATGCGCTCCACGCCAAGGCGCAAGGCCACGGCATCATTCACCTGATACTGGGCACCGGCACCGAATCCCAGATGAACCTTGCTGTCCTTGGCAGACAGATTGTTCGCGGGCACCAGGGCATCAACATACTCGTACTTCACTTCCAGATAGTTCGCCGACAGCTTGCCGAAAAGGCTGAACTGCGCACTCAGCGGCGCCTTGCCAATAACGGCAAGCTGGAAACCGGAATTCTTCAGCGTATCTTTCTGGCCGGTATTGTCCTTGACGGTGACTTCCGCGTCGGTGAGGTACAGGGCTTCAAGACCAAGATAGGGAGTGACATCAGCGCCCACGCCAATGAGCGCACGACCAAAGCTGTCATCCGAGGTCAATTGGGCGCCGGGGCCATAGAGGCTTTCTATATCGCCAAGGTCAGCCTTGCCGAGCGCTCCGCCCGCGACAAAGTAAGGTCCGGCGAATGCGCAGGCAGGAGCGGCCAGGGCCACTACAAGAGCAAGCTTCTTCAACATGTCTGAATTCCTTTGTCAGTTAGATAAGCTACCACTACCACCCTAGAAAACAGGTCCGATGGCGTCAATGCATGATTGTAGGTCTGCGTGTAACTGCGTACCGGCCAGAGCACAGGCGCGCAAGCTGATCAGGCAGGTTCGACACACTCGGCAAAAAGATCGTATTCATTGGCATCCGTAATACGGACCCTGACGATATCGCCGGGACGGATGGCGCCGACATTGTCGCTCTCGATAAAGACATTGCCGTCGATCTCCGGCGCATCCGCCTTGGAACGGGCAATGGCGACGCCTTCCTCCAGATCGATCTCGTCAACCAGCACGTCCATTTCCAGACCGATTTTCTTCTGCAGGCGCGCCGCCGAAATTTCTGCCGCCAGCGCCATGAAACGCTCGTAACGCTCCTGCTTCACGTCTTCCGGCACCGGATCTGCCAATTCATTGGCGGCTGCGCCCTCTACCGGCGAATAAGTGAAACAGCCCACACGATCCAGATCAGCTTCTTTCAGCCACACCAGCAGCTCTTCAAATTCCGCTTCGGTTTCACCGGGAAAACCGACAATGAACGTAGAGCGAATGGTGAGGTCCGGACAGATCTCGCGCCATTTCCTGATGCGGTTCAGGGTGTTTTCAGCATGCGCCGGACGCTTCATGCGCGCCAGCACCGTCGGGCTGCCGTGCTGAAACGGAATATCCAGATAAGGCAGGATCTTGCCCTCGGCCATCAGCGGAATGATGTTGTCCACATGCGGATAGGGATAGACATAGTGCAGGCGTACCCACACACCGAGCGTACCCAGCGCCTCGCACATTTCCAGCATGCGCGTTTTCAGCGGGCGGCCGCCCCAGAAGTCCAGCTTGTATTTGAGATCAACGCCATAGGCACTGGTGTCCTGCGAAATCACCAGCAGCTCTTTCACGCCCGCCTTCGCCAGATTCTCGGCTTCCTGCAGCACCGAACCGACCGGGCGCGACACCAGATCACCGCGCATGGAAGGAATGATGCAGAAGGTGCAGCGATGGTTGCAGCCTTCGGAGATTTTCAGATAGGCGTAATGCTTGGGCGTGAGGCGGATACCCTGTGGCGGCACCAGATCCATGAAGGGGTCGTGTTTGGGCGGCAGGTATTGATGCACGGCGCCCATGACTTCTTCGTAGGCATGGGGCCCCGTGACCTTGAGCACGCTGGGATGCGCCGCCCGGATCTTGTCTTCGGACTTGCCGAGGCAGCCGGTGACGATGACCTTGCCGTTTTCGGCCAGCGCCTCGCCAATGGCATCCAGGGATTCCTGCACCGCCGAATCAATAAAGCCGCAGGTATTCACCACCACCAGATCGGCATCGGCATAGCTGGAGGAGACCTGGTATCCCTCGGACTTGAGCTGGGTCAGGATGCGCTCGGAATCCACCAACGCCTTGGGACAGCCGAGGCTGACAAAACCAACTTTGGGTTGGGTGCTGGACATGGGGGAACTCCTGGGGATCGGCCTGCGCAAAAAGCGCGCAATTGTACTGCCCGGGCGACACCCCAGCCAGCAACATCAGAAACGATGCACGCACCAAAAAAATACGGAAATACCCGGAAGACGGCCTGCCAGTCGGGGTTTATGCTCGTATTTGGTGCAATCATCCGGATGGTGGCGCGGCGAGGGTCGCCGAGAATCACCTGAAGACCTCAGCGGCAGCCCCTGCACCAGTCAATGCCATGGCATTGGGCCGGGTTGGTGCGCTTATTGCTGAAGCTTGGGCAAAGAGGCCCGGACAGAAAGGCACGGCCTGATGCCGGGCCAGGCCGACAGCCAACGCCACAGGATTCCATGCTGGAAAATTTCGCCAAACGACTGCTCGACAACCTCACGGGCGCCGTACTGCTGGTAGACGCCGCGCTTATCGTGCGTTACCTCAATCCTTCTGCCGAAGCGCTGCTTGCCATGAGCCGTGCCCGTGTCGTGGGCGCCCCGCTCGCCGACTGCTTTGTCGAGATCGGCGACACCGATACCAGTGCCGTACTGCGCGATACGCTGGCGACCTCACACCCTTTTACCAAGCGTGAGGCGCATATGCGCGTCGGCCTGCAGGAAATCATCGTCGATTACACCGTGGCCCCGCTGATCTCACCCGGCCATCCTCCCTCGTTGCTGATTGAAATGCAGCAGATTGACCGGCTGCTGCGCATTTCGCGGGAAGACGCCCTGATTGCCAATCATCAGGCCACGCGCAGCCTCATTCGCGGTGTTGCCCATGAAATCAAGAATCCTCTCGGTGGCATTCGCGGTGCCGCACAGCTGCTGGCGAAAACACTGAAGACCCCCGAGCTCACCGAATACACCAACATCATCATCGAAGAGACAGACCGCCTGCGTAATCTGGCCGACCGCATGCTGGGACCGCGCAAGCTGCCGGAAGTGCAGTCCGTGAACATTCACGAATGTCTGGAGCGTGTGCGCTCACTGATGCTGGTGGAAGCGGAAGGCCGCGTGCAGATCGAGCGCGATTACGACCCTTCACTGCCGGAGCTCAATGCCGATCCGGACCAGCTTATCCAGGCAATCCTGAACATCACCGGCAATGCCCTGCAGGCACTGATGGAAAATCCGGATCAGGAAAATCCCTGCATCACGTTGCGCACACGCCACCTGCGCCAGTTCACGATTGGTGCGCAACGGCACCGGCTGGTGATGCGCGTCGAGATTATCGATAACGGCCCCGGCATTGCCGAGGCGTTGCTGGAAAGCATTTTCTACCCGATGGTCAGCGGCCGTGCCAATGGCACCGGTCTTGGCCTCTCGATTGCACAGGACATTGTGCACCAGTACCACGGCCTGATTGAGTGTGACTCCAGGCCAGGTCGCACCGTGTTCAGTATCTTGTTACCTGTGGAGCAGGAAAATGCCCGATAAAATCTGGATTATTGATGATGACCGCTCCATTCGCTGGGTGCTTGAAAAGGCACTGATGCAGGAAGGTTTTGCCACCACCACGTTTGAAGACGGCAATTCGGCACTGGCCAAGCTGGAGAAGGAACAGCCGGATGCCATCATCAGCGACATTCGCATGCCCGGCATAGACGGCCTCTCGCTGCTGACAAAAATCAGGCTGGAACATCCGAATCTGCCCGTCATCATCATGACCGCGCATTCGGATCTGGATTCCGCCGTCTCGTCCTATCAGGGCGGCGCGTTTGAATACCTGCCCAAGCCTTTTGATGTTGACGAGGCCATCGCACTGGCAAAGCGTGCGGTCGCGCATCGCCAGGAACAGATGAAGAATACCGGCGCGCCTGCCGAAGACATGGCCACACCGGAAATCATTGGCGAATCGCCGGCCATGCAGGAAGTGTTTCGCGCCATTGGCCGTCTTTCCAACTCGAACATCACGGTGCTGATCAACGGCGAGTCCGGCACCGGCAAGGAACTGGTGGCGCATGCCCTGCACCGCCATTCCCCGCGCGCCAACCGGCCCTTTATTGCCCTGAACATGGCCGCCATTCCGAAAGACCTGATGGAATCAGAATTGTTCGGCCATGAGAAAGGTGCCTTTACCGGTGCCAGCACGCAACGCCAGGGCCGCTTTGAACAGGCCAATGGCGGCACACTTTTTCTCGATGAAATCGGTGACATGCCGCTGGAAACGCAAACCCGTTTGCTGCGCGTGCTGGCCGATGGCGAGTTCTATCGCGTCGGCGGCCATACGCCGGTCAAGGTGGATGTGCGCATCATTGCCGCCACGCACCAGAATCTTGAGCGCTTTGTGGCCGAAGGAAAATTCCGTGAAGATCTTTTCCATCGCCTGAATGTGATACGCGTTCACATTCCCCGCCTGCGTGACCGCCGCGAAGACATTCCTGCACTGGCGGCACATTTTCTGGTGCGCGCCGGCCGCGAGCTGAATGTGGAGCACAAGGTCCTGCGTCAGGAAACGGCAACTTATCTGCAGCAGCTGGCATGGCCCGGCAATGTGCGCCAGCTGGAAAACACCTGCCGCTGGCTGACCGTGATGGCCTCCGGCCGCGAAATCATGGTGAGTGACCTGCCCCCCGAACTGCGCCAGAGCAATGATGCCGAAGTCGGCCGCCCGGCACAAAACTGGGAACAGGCACTGGCCGACTGGGCACGCAAGGAGTTGATGACGGGCAGCGCCCCTTTACTCGACACCGCCATGCCGGCATTCGAAAAAATCATGATTACCACCGCCCTCAATCACACCGGCGGGCGCCGGCGTGATGCAGCCGAGATGCTGGGCTGGGGCCGCAATACCCTGACGCGGAAAATCAAGGAGCTGAAAATGGACGTCGCCGGCGAGGATGACGAGGACTGAACCAGCCCCGCTCATTCACGGCAAGCAGCAACAAACAAAAGGCGCCCGCAGGCGCCTTTTGTTTGTCTCCATCAATGCGGCGTATTACTCACGCTCACGACGACCGCCTTGCTGGCGCACTTTTTTCTGGTCCTGTTGCAGATCACTCTTCCCGGCACCATTGCCGGATTCCTGGCGCATCTGCTGGCGCTGCTCGGGAGTGGCCTCACGAAAACGCTGCTTTCTCGCCTCACGCTCTTCCGGCGAGAGTGACTGCCAGTGTTCACGGATTTTCTCGCGCTGTTCCGGCGGCATTTCGCGAAAGCGCTGATAACGCTGCTGGATTTCTTCCCGCTTTTCCGGCGGCAGCTGCTGCCAGCGCTGATAGCGGTCACGCAGCTCGCTCTTTTTCTCGGGAGACAGGTCACGCCATTTTTGCGCACGCTGGATCATCTTTTCCTGCTGCCCGGGCGGCAGGCTGTCCCAGCGCGTGCGCTCCTGCGCCAGCGCGGCCTGTGTGGGCGCATCCAGGCTGTCAAAGGAGCGACCCGCCGCCCAGCCCGACGAACCGGCCAGCAACAGCAAGGCCCACAGGATGAACTTAACCTTCATGGGGCGCCTCGCTCATGACCGCCAGCATGTCCATATCCTCCAGCAACTGCAGATCCTCATCCGGCATCACCGCCGCACTGGTCATGGCCACCGTCTGTGCCGGCGCTGCATCCGGCTTGTGACCAAAGGGCACAACGAGAACCACGGCGAGAACGGCCGCCACGGCAAAGCCGCCCGCCAGCCACCAGGGATGACGACTGCGCTGCGCTGACTGCGCCGCAATCTGCGCACGCGTCGCCGCCAGTGCGGCATCCAGCAGGGGATCATGGCGGGAAGCCGTCTTGTCCAGAGTGTCACGCAATGCAGCGGCCAGCTCGCGGTCGCGCGGATCGAGTTCAGTCATCATTACTCACCTCCAGTCGGGCAGGCCCGGCATCATCAAGTCGGCCACGCAGGGCATGCAGCGCACGCGACAAGTGCGTTTTCACGCTGCCCTCGGAGCAGCCCATGGCGTCAGCAGTTCCGGCCGTATCCAGCCCCTCCCAGATACGCAGCATAAAAACCTGTTGCTGACGCAACGGCAGATCGGCCAGCGCCGCCTGCACCGTCTCCATGTCGCGTGCCCGCTCCAGCAACAGTGCAGGATCGGAACTGGCCTGCTCGGGAATATCCGCCCAGGGATCGGCATCAGGATCATCGGCCGGCGCACTCAGCCAGGTAAACCAGCGCCCCCGGCGTGTCCGGCTGCGATGCCAGTCCATGATGCGGCTTTGCAAAATGGTCTGGAACAAGGGCCCCCACTCGGCAGCCGGCTTGTGCGCATAGCGCGTGGCCAGTGCCAGCATGCTGTCCTGCACAATATCCAGCGCTGCCTCGCGGTCGCGCGTGGAAATCTCGGCCATGACCTGCGCCCGGCGGCCAACACCACGCAAAAAAGCATCCAGGCTGACAGGGACAAGCGGGGTCATGAGATCCTTGGGCAGTGCGGCGGCCGACTTACGATACGCAAGCCCCCTCGCGTCAACAACACGCATCTCGCAATACGGTGAACAGGCCGTCGTCTTGCGGACGATCGACGCAGCGAGACCCGATGTCATAACACAATGCCTGCTGCTCATGATCAATTCCCTGATGACGGTACCTGCAGAAACGCATGCCATTACCGGCCTCTGCCTGACTGTAAACGCGCGGCCAGAGAATCGGTTGACAGCCGCGAGGTCACGCGCAGGAAGCTGGGCAGCGCAACCCCGGCAGCGGGCGGGAAAAGGCAGGTGAAGCCGGCTGCACGGGAGTACGCAGCGGATCATGTCGGCACGGCGGCCGGAGTCAGGCTCTGTGGCCAGAGGTTATTGGCGAAGGGGACTGGCAATACCTGATGGAGGCCGTCGCGCAGCCTCCATCACTCCCTCATTTCTTGCGCTCGGCCGGGCGGCTTTCCGGCTTCGGAGCACGCGCCTGCGGGTCAGGAATATCGCCCTCATCACTGCGCGACCAGGTCTTGCCATCGAAGCCTGTGCCTTCCATTTTGCGCGACCAGGTCTTCTTGCTCTTGTCAAAAGTCGTCGTCACGTTACGGGTGGCTGTCTTGCCATCGGGATTGGTCAACACTTCCTTACGACTGAAGCTGCCCTCTGTCACCGTTTGCTCAATCTTGTGCTTGAAGACCCTGCCATCGGCCATCTTGCGTGTGCTTTCCTCGGTAAAACTTTCCGGTGGTGCGGCCTGCTGGCCACGCTGGTTTTGCCGGGGGGCATCGTCCTGCATGCCCATGGGCGAAGCAGCCGCATCGGGCCTGGCGGCCAGAGGGGCGGCGTCAACCAGTGCGACGCCGGCACCCAGGGTGAGTGCCAGCAACAAGGCGTAAGAACGTGGTTTCATGCGGTGGATTCCTGTCCAGTGAAGTTACCGAGTCTGCGTCCTCTGTCCGCGCCAGGCAACTCCCCGCTCAGCGATGACGATGCCGGTTGGCCGCAACCGCCACGCTGTCTACACTGGCGTCCCGCCATCATCGTCACCCGGATTCACACTGTGCTGCATATCGTGCTCTACCAGCCGGAAATTCCCGGCAACACCGGCAATATCATTCGCCTCTGCGCCAATACCGGAGCACGACTGCATCTCGTGCGTCCTTTGGGTTTTGATCTGGACGACAGCAAACTGAAGCGCGCCGGTCTCGACTATCACGAATGGGCCGAGATGAAAGTGCATGACTCGCTGGAAGATTTTCTGGCAGTAATAAAGCCGCCACGGTTATTTGCCTTCACCACCAAAGGCTCGCGTCCCTATCACGACCTTGCCGTTGCTGAAGGTGATGCCTTTTTGTTCGGCCCGGAAACACGCGGCCTGCCCGTGGACATCCTGCAGGCCCTTACCGCCGAACAGCGCCTGCGCCTGCCCATGCGCGCAGAAAGCCGCAGCCTGAATTTATCCAACAGCGTGGCCGTGGTGGTATATGAAGCGTGGCGGCAGATGGGGTTTGCGGGCGGGCAATGATGGGGCCCGGGGGCAAGGCGGCCCCTGTCGTTTGCCGTCAGATGCCGGCCTGGGCTTTTAGCAGCAGCACATAACCCGTCAGCAGCAGCGGCCAGGCCAGCAAAGGGCCGAACAATACCCGCCAGGCGCGAAGCTCCGGCCTGAAACCGACACCGTGTACAAAGCCCCCACTGACGCCCAGCATGACCAGCATCAGCAAGGGATGGCTGTAATGCCCGTCTGCAGGGAGCATGGCGCCAGGATGAATGAGCAAGAGCAGCGCCAGCGGCACTGCCAGCAAAAGCGACAGCGCACGCAGCCACGGGCTGGTCCACCACCAGCCGTTATTTGCCGGCATTTTCCTCGTCCATGTCCTGCGTCACTTCCAGCCACATTGCATTCAGGATCGCAAAGCTGCAGGCCAGCCCCACGCCGAGTACCCACGCGAAATACCACATGATGTCTGCCTCTCAATACACACTGTGCTGGTTGTCGTCGATGTTTTTTGTGGTCACTTTTCCCCACATCTTCCAGTAGCACCAGAGCGTGTAGGAAAGAATGACCGGTACAAAAATGCAGGCAGCCACCAGCATGATGCCGAGGGTCATGCGGCTTGAAGTGGCATCCCACACGGTGAGGCTCGATGCCGGATCAATGCTCGACGGCATGATGAAGGGGAACAGTGCAAAACCGGCCGTGAGTATGGTGCCGGTAATGGCCACTGCACTGCCAAGAAAGGCCGGCGCTGCCCGTTTCATCTGCGCCATCAGCAGCGCCAGCACGGCACCCAGCACACCCGCCAGCGGTGCCGCCAGCGTCCACGGATACCGCGTGTAATTGGCGAGCCAGCCGGCATTATTCCGGTCAACGGTTTTATCAAGCGGACTCAGTGCAGCCCCCGCATCCAGCGCGCTGCTCAGGTGATAACCCTGCATGCCGTAACTGACCCAGAAACCGGCCGCGACAAAGCAGAACAGGTACACCAGCGCCGAAAGCTGCAGGCCGCGCCGTGCACGTTCCTGTAACTCGCCGTCAGTGCGCATCATCAACCAGCTGCCACCATGCATGACCAGCATGCTGACACTGACCACACCGGCAAGCAGGCCGAAGGGGTTCAGCAAAGCGAAAAACGATCCGCTGTAGGTGGAACGCATGGTGTCGTCATAACTGAAAGGCAGGCCGATAAAAAGATTGCCGAAGGCCACGCCAAACACCAGTGCCGGCACCAGCGAGCCGGCAAACAGCGCCCAGTCCCAGCTGCGGCGCCAGCGCGGATCTTCAATCTTGCTGCGGTAATCAAAACCCACCGGGCGAAAGAAGAGCGCAAACAGCACCAGCATCATGGCCCAGTAAAATCCGGAAAAGGCAGCGGCATACACCAGCGGCCATGCCGCAAACAAGGCACCGCCGGCCGTCACCAGCCAGACCTGGTTACCTTCCCAGTGCGGGCCGATGGTATTGAAAATGACGCGGCGCTCGTTATCGTTTTTGCCAATAAACGGCATCAGCACCACTGCACCAATATCAAAACCGTCCGTAAGTGCAAAACCGATGAGCAGTACGCCGATCAATCCCCACCACGCCAGCTTCAGCATTTCATAATCAAACATGACCTGATCCTCCTGCTTCGGCCTGTGCGGCATTTTTTTCAAAATGATAACGGCCGGTATGCAGGCTGGACGGCCCCTGCCTTGCAAACCTGATCATCAGGTACATTTCGGCAACGAGCAGTGCTGTATAAAACACGACAAGTGCCACCATCGAGCCCATGACATCGCCCTGACTGAGCGTGGAGGCCGACATGTACGTGGGCAGGATTTCGCCGATGGACCAGGGCTGGCGACCATGCTCTGCGACAATCCAGCCGGTCTGTGCCGCAATCCATGGCAGCGGCAGACTGAACAGGGCCAGACGCAGCAACCAGGGCTTGTGTTCGGCATCACGCCGTGCCGATGACCAGAAGGCCCAGACAAACACCAGCAGCATGATCACGCCGCAGCCGACCATGATGCGAAACGCCCAGAAAATAATGCCCACGGTCGGGATCGTATCCCGGGTGGCCGCATCAATCTGTGCCTCGGTCGCATCGGTCACATTCGGCGTGTACTTTTTCAGCAGCAGGCCATAACCCAGATCTTTTTTGACAAGGTCAAAGGACTCGCGGTTTTGCGGCGTGTCTTCGCCACTGCGGAGTTTCTGCAAAAGCGCATAGGCCGTCATGCCGTTGCGGATACGGATCCTGTGCCCGTCCATGAGGTCCTGCAGTCCGAGCACCGGCTCAGTGAGGGAACGCGTGGCGATAATTCCCATGACATAGGGAATTCTTATCGCGTAATCCGTGCGCTGCTCTTTCTGGTTGGGCCAGCCCACCACTGTGAAAGAAGCCGGCGGCTTTTCGGTTTCCCATGCGGCCTCGATCGAGGCCAGTTTGACCTTCTGCACTTCACCAAGCTCATAGCCGGATTCATCACCGAGCACGATCACTGACAGCGCCGAGGCCAGGCCAAATGCCGCCGCAATGGTGAACGAGCGGCGCGCAAATCCCATGTCACGTTTTTTCAGCAGGTAGTAACTGGAAATCGCCAGCACGAACACCGAGCCGGTGACGTAACCGGCGGCCACCGTGTGCACAAACTTTACCTGTGCCACCGGATTCAGGATCAATGCCGAAAACGAGGTAAGTTCCATGCGCATGGTGTGATAGTTGAATTCCGCGCCCACCGGATTCTGCATCCAGGCATTGGCAATCAATATCCACAGGGCAGAAAGGTTGGTACCGACGGCAACCAGCCAGGTCACCCCCAGATGCTGCAGCCGGCTCAGGCGATCCCAGCCAAAGAAAAACATGCCGACAAAGGTGGACTCCAGAAAGAACGCCATCATGCCTTCGATCGCCAGCGGTGCCCCGAAAATATCACCGACGTAGTGCGAGTAATACGCCCAGTTGGTGCCGAACTGGAATTCCAGCGTCAACCCCGTGGTCACGCCCAGTGCAAAGTTGATTCCGAAAAGCTTGCCCCAGAATTTCACCATGTCCTTGTAGACTTCCTTTCCCGTCATCACATAGACCGACTCCATGATGGCCAGCAAAAATGCCAGCCCCAGCGTCAGCGGCACAAACAGGAAGTGATACATCGCCGTCATGGCAAATTGCAGGCGAGACAGGTCGACAACGGTTTCCGTGATCATCTCAGGGCTCCGGGACAGAAGAAGAAAGCGGATGTGCGGGCCGCACGAAAGCAGTCCCGAAAAACTGTTGATCCATGCGCTGCGTGCCATCGACAGCAGCGGGCGGCGCATCAAACCAGATGATTTTTATCAGAAAGAGGAGCGTGAACTTCAGCAGCAGAACCAGCGCCATATCCCGCACCCGCGGAATGCGCCAGGACGAGCGTGGTTTTCTGGCCATCGAGTGCCTCTGCGATCATGCGTGAAGCCGCATTGCCGGCACGCCTGCCACAGGCAGCCGCGCCGGATCATGGCCGGTAATGTACGCCCGGCCAGCCTCTTTGGCGACAAGACAAAATGCCGCAGCGCGTATGCCGGGCAGCCGCTCCGGCATGACGGCAAAAAAATACCGCCGGCACTTCCGTGAAGGCGGCGGTATCGACCGGGCAGCAAGCAGATCACTCCTGAGCGCATGATCCCTTGCCGCACTGTCAGTGCGGGCAAGACTCAGTCCCCGAAATCGGAATAATCCTTGAGCGTGAATTTTCCGTATTGCGTCCACGGCAATACGGCCGGAATTTTCTGCAGGCTGAGCGTGGTCCGGCTCCAGCTACTGCCATCGCTGGCGCGCGTTTCCAGCTGGCGCGCGATGCGGTTTTTGGTGTCCCACTGGATACGCACGGTATTTCTGGGGCCGTGGCGTTCATACCAGACAAGATCGCCATCACGCCGGGTGATCTTCATGTCGTTCAGGGCATCCGGCAGCGTCATGGAGTACACGCAGGGCCAGCACTTGCTGAAGCCGGTCATTTCCACATCCGCCTCCTGCATGTGCACCGCAACCTTCTCTTCCTGCAGCACCAGCATCAGCTGCGCACTCCCGGAGGGATCGCGACGGTAATGCTGCGCGGCTTCCGCCACATCCAGATGCTTGTGCTCCTTCTCTTCCGTATCGTGCCGGTGATTGCGCGGCAGGATGCGCTCGATCCAGACATTGCCGGCATCGCGTACCAGCCGTTCCTGATAATGGCTGTCACGGGTGACGCCGTCATTGCCGACACTGTTTGACTCATGGGTAATGATCGCACTCAGCGGCTTGCCGCTTTCAGCACAGGCCGGTGCAGCCGCCGCTACCAGCAGCAGGGCCAAGGTAATCTGGCGCATGAAAATTCCCCGGTATTCGTTAAAGATTCGGTCCATAAAAAACGGCCCGCCCGAACACGCCGCTCACACTGGCGGTGCGGACGACATGTTTGCAGCAGGCCGTTCAGCACTCACGATGCATCAGAAACCGAAGGCTTCCTTCAGTTTTCCAAACACCCAGGTATTGACCTTGCTGCCGCGGAAGCCGTCAGAGCCTGCACCATCGGCAAACAGCATGACGTCACCGCCACCATGCGTTTCCGAACCGGCAGAACCCAGTTTGACGCCGACTTCCTGCAGGTAATTATCCGCATCGGTAGACGCCACATCTGCGCGCACATCCGGACGCGGACCGCCGCCATTACCGAACACCAGTGTGGTGCTGGTTTTTCCACCGGCGTCGTAGTTGGGGGCATGCAGTTTGCCATCGGCCAGGGTAATGGCCTTGGCATCGCTGCTCTTGTCGACCACGACGGCATGGCTGGCACCGAGAATGCCGGGATTGGTCGGTGTGGTCTTGCCGGTACGGCCGGTATACCCGTTAAAGGTCATGACGTGATCGTGATCCGCCGTAACCACCACCAGCGTGTTTTTCAGATCCACCTTGGTCAGCGCCACCTTGATGGCGTCATCGAAGGCCTTGGTGTCCTGCAGGGCACGCTTGGCATTGGTACCGTGCAGGGCGTGATCGATACGACCACCTTCCACCATCAGGAAATAACCCTTGCTGCCGCCACGCTGCGTCAGGATATCAATCGACTTGCTTGTCATGTCCGCCAGGCTGGGCTGGGTCGAGGCCGGATTATTGATACGGTCCAGGTCGTAATCCAGATGCGAAGTGGCGGAGTAAATACCGATGAACTTCTTGTTGTTGGGCGCCGCCGCCATGTCGGTCTTGGTTGCCGCCACGGTGTAGTCGAGGCCGGCCATTTCCGTCAGCAGATTGCGCGCATCGGCGCGGCCCTTGGTGTTGCTGACGCTGTTGTAAGGCGTCCATTGATTGCGACCGCCGCCCATCAGCACATCAACGCCGTCGCCAAGACGGCTGTTGTAGCCGGCACCCCCCGGTACCGCCTGGCTCGCAATCTGGTACTGCGCATTACGATTGCAGATGTGTGCATAGGTGGCTGCCGGCGTGGCATGCGTCAGCTCGGTGGTGGTGATGGAGCCGACAGCCTTGCCATTGGCCTTGGCCAGTTCAAGGATGGTGTAAACCGGTGTGCCGGCAGCGGTGGACGAGCCTTGCGCAGGGCAGTTGTCAACGCCGCCACCGTTGCCGTTGACATCGGCCGACGGGCTCACTGCCACCGTGCCGGCCGACATGGAAATGACTTCATTGCGCATCTTCACGCCCGTCATGTAAGCCGCCATGGAGGGCGCGCTGTCCGTCGTCTGGCCGTCTTCCGAATAGGTCTTGATACGCGCCGTGCGCCGCAGCGTATCCATCGTCAGCTTGCCGTCTTCGCCGTAGGCGTAAATACGGCTGGCCGTGACTGTCGTCGGCCCCATGCCGTCACCGAGAAAAAAGATGATGTTCCTGGCTTCACCGGCAGCATTCGCTGTCATCCCCGCACCGGCCATGACGATGGCCAGTGCGGCTTTCTTCAGGACACTTTTATTCAGAACCGTTTTTTTCAAGCAGACATGATTCAACATGATGTTCTCTCCCGAACCCTAGAGGCCGATGGCCTTGCGGACCAAACCAAATACTTCGATGTTTTCCACGTTGCCGTGAAAGTTATCGGCACCCACGCCCGCAGCACCCAGGAATACATCGGTGCCGCCATGTGTTTCGTTATCGGCATAACCGGTCTGGATAACGGCTTCCTGCTGGAAATCATCCGAGGCCGCGCCGGTACACCAGAACGTACCGCCATAGGTATTGCTGTAGGTTTTTCCGGCAGGTGCGGCAGGTCCGGCAACGGCGTTGCAGCTGTCGCTGTCGGTGAGGGCGGTGACACGGTCATCACCGCGATTGCTCTCCGGGCGCTTCTTGCCGTTGCCAAAGCCGATGATGGGATAGGGGTTGTTGTTAGCGTCTTTGGCAAAACCGGGCGCGTTATAGTTTTTCACCAGACCGAGCACGCTGGTTTCAACACCCTTCACGTATTTTCCCGTGCGCCTGGCATAACCGTTCAGCACCAGGGTGTGGTCGTGATCGGCCGTCACCACAATCAGCGTATTGCTCAGATCCACCTTGTCGAGTGCCGTCCTGATGGCGTCATCAAACGCCTTGGTGTCCTGCAGCGCACGCTTGGCATTGGTGTCATGCAGGGCATGATCAATACGGCCACCTTCCACCATCAGGAAATAATTCTTGTTTTTTGCCTTGAGCACGTCGATGGCCTTGGCCGTCATGTCGGACAGACTCGGCTCGTCAAGATTCTTGCCGGTGCGATCAAGGTCGTAGCTCATGTGACTGTTGCCAAACAGGCCCAGCAGCTTGCTGTCCGCCGCCGGCACCACGAGACCCAGTTCCGAGCCCTTGCTGACGTAGGTGTACCCCTTGGCCTTCATTTCATTGACCAGGTCACGTCCGTCAGCGCGCTTGCCGCCATTCGCCGTGGTCTTGAAATAGGAGAGGCCACCGCCGAGCACCACATCAATGCCATCTTTCAAGCGGGCATTGAAAGCGCCATAACCGGTACCGCTGCCACCTGGCACCATCTGTGCCGCAATATCGTTTTCCGCATCGCGATGGCAGACGTGGGCATACGTTGTCGCGGGAGTGGCGTGGGTGATGCGGGTTGTCGTGACAACACCCGTTCCCATGCCGCGGGCCTTGGCCAGTTCCAGCAAGGTTTCCACCGGTTGCTTGCCGGCATTCTCAGGCACGCTGTCGCAAGTGCTGGTGGCGGTCGCGCTGGGTGCTGATGCGACGGTGCCGGTCTGCATGGAGATAACGTCATTGCGCATCTTCACGCCGGTCATGTAAGCCGCCATGGAAGGTGCGCTGTCGGTTACCTGCGCATCTTCAGAGAAGGTGCGCACAAAGGCCGTCTCCGGCAGGGTATCAATGGTGAGATCGCCCTCTTCACCAACCGCATAAATACGGGCGGCGGTGAGCGTGGTCATGCCCATGCCGTCACCGAGGAAGAAAATCACGTTTTTTGGTGCCGGTGCGCTGGCCGCCGGGTTGTTATCCGAGCCCACGCAGGCCGACAGCATCAATGCCAGTGCGCTCACTGCCAGCAGCGGCGGCAGGTTTTTTTGAATACGCATAAAAGGAATCCCCCAAACTGAGCAAGCCCTCCAAAGCAGGAAAGCGCAGCCACTGTAGGCAGGGCTTGTGTCAGACCAGTGACTGTTTTATCTCAGGATGAATATGCGCTTTTTCATCATGCCGCCTTGAATCTGCAACATTTCCCGGCCAGGGCAATAGCATCGGCCAAAAAAATGCTACCTGCTGAAAATCATTTAACCCTTTTCTGCTGCCTGCGGCGTTTAACACCTTGTACGCCGACTCTTACAAGGAGATCACCATGAAACGCACTGTCCCGGCCCTGTTACCGGCCATCCTGTTCCTGCTACTCACGGCCTGCATGCATCAGGAAACCGTGACGCCAGTTGCTGCCGATGCGCCTGTCCCTGGCGAGCAGCCGGCCGCCGCACATATCGGGCAAGAATCCCGGCAGCGTGCCGACGCCATGAAAGTCCGTGATGAACTGGCCAGCCGGAAATCCGGCAGAGTGGCCGGTGCCATGCTGATGGCAGCACCCGCGTCCGTCGCCACAAGCGACTACGCTGTGCCGGCGGAAAGTCGCGAGAAATACCAGAACATCAGCGACAACCCGGTCAGACTCACCACAGAGGACAGCGTTTCCACCTTCAGTCTTGATGTGGACACCGGCAGCTACAGCAATGTGCGGCGCTTTCTCAATCAGGGACAACTGCCACCCGCCGATGCCGTGCGCGTGGAAGAACTGGTGAATTATTTCCCATATGACTATCCGGATTCACTGCCCGGACACCCATTTGCACTGAGTACGGAAATAGCGCCTGCACCGTGGAATTCTGCGCATTATCTTTTGCGCATCGGCGTGAAGACAGTGGAGAAAAACGTGGCCGCCATGCCGCCCGCCAATCTCGTTTTTCTGGTGGATGTCTCCGGCTCCATGAACTCGCCCGACAAGCTGCCGCTGGTGCAATCCACCCTGCAATTGCTGACAGCACAGCTGCGCCCGCAGGATCGTGTGGCGATGGTGGTGTATGCGGGTCGCACGGCCGTTGAACTGGAATCCACGCCCGGCAACCAGAAGGAAAAGATCCGTGCCGCGATTGCGCGCCTGCAGGCGGGCGGTTCAACGGCGGGAGAATCGGCGATTCGTCTCGCCTATGCACAGGCACGCGCCGGTTACATCAGGGGCGGCATCAACCGCATCCTGCTTGCCACCGACGGAGACTTCAATGTCGGCATCAGCGACATCGAACAGATCAAGGACATGGTCAAGCGTGAACGCGAAAGCGGCATCTCGCTGACCACCCTGGGTTTTGGCCAGGGCAATTACCAGGAAGCACTGATGGAACAGATTGCCGATGCCGGCAACGGCAATTACAGCTATATCGATTCGCTGAGCGAAGCGCGCAAGGTGCTGGTGGAAGAACTGTCTTCCACGTTCAATACGGTCGCGAAGGACGTAAAAATCCAGATGGAGTTCAACCCGAAACAGGTCGCGGAATGGCGCCTGGTCGGTTATGAAAACCGCGTGCTGCGCGAAGAGGATTTCCGCAATGACAAGGTGGATGCCGGTGATGTCGGTGCCGGAAAAAGCGTGACGGCCCTTTATGAAATAACGCCGGTAGGCGCGGCCACCCTGCATGCCAGCCGGCGCTACAGCGGCAAGCCGGAAGGCCAGGAACTGGGCTTTCTGCGCATACGCTACAAGCAGCCGGATGCCAGTACCTCGGTGGAACTGGCCCGGGCCGTTCTTCATCCCGGCAACGCGGCCCTGGCGCACGAGCCTTCTGCCGATTTCCGTTTTACCGCAGCGGTTGCCGGTTTTGGCCAGCTTTTGCGGCAGTCGCCCTATACCGGTACATTCGGCTATCAGGACGTGAAAACGCTGGCGGAAAAATCCATCGGCTCCGATAAAAACGGCTATCGCCGCGAATTCATCACACTGGTGGGGCTGGCGAAATCACTGACTCCCGCCAAACCCCTTAACGATGTACGCACACAGGATGGTCACGCAGCGGATGCTGGACGCGAGTGATGAACAACTGATGCTGGCCTTTCAGGCCGGCGATGCCGGCGCCTTCGATACGCTGTACCAGCGTCATCGCGGGCGCTTGTTCCGCTTTCTGGTGCGCGAAGCCGGCAGCCGTGAGGCGGGCGAGGAAATTTATCAGGAAGCCTGGCTGCGTCTGGTGCGTGATCGTGAAAAATACCGCGTACAGGCGCGCTTCAGCACCTACATCTACACACTGGCACACAGCTGCCTGATGGATCACCTGCGCCGGCAGGGCCGCCGCTGGCGCCACGAAGAAACCGTTGCCGAACTTCCCGAAGATGCCGCCTGCCCGCTGCCGGATCCGGAAAGCGCATGGGGTCGTCATCTCAGTGCGCGCGCCCTGGCCGACTGCATGGCGCAGTTGCCTGCCGAACAGCGCGAAGTATTTTTATTGAAAGAAGAGGCGGAATTTTCGCTGGCGGATATTGCCGAAATTACCGGAGCCGGCCTGGCGGCCGCCAAAAGCCGTCTGCGCTATGCCGTGAAAAAACTGCGCAGCTGTCTGGAGGCGTTTGCATGAGCATCGTCACATGAATAACCAGGACAAGGATCTGCATGACGACAACATCAGTGAGCTGTATCGCCAGCTGCCTGATGTGCAGCCATCACAAGACAGTGATGCACTGATACGTGCCAGTGCTCGACGCGCCGCCAATGCCGGACCACAGAAAAAATACCCGTCTTTTGGTCTGAAAAAATTCACGGCCACGGCAGCCGTACTGATGCTCGGTGTCGGTCTGCTGCTGCAATGGCAGCGGCATGAACCGGAAAAACTTCAGGAGGCCCTGGGCGGCAAGCCGGCCGCCCCGATGCTGCCGACGGCTGCCGTCGAAGCGGCCGCGAAAAACAGGTCCGCAAAAACCGGTATTCCGGAAACGGTACAGGAAGACAAGACACCTGCCATGACAGCCCCTGCATCACTCCCCGCGCCTGCACGCCCGGCACCGATGGCCATTGCCTCAGATCGCGAAGTGGCCGCTGCCAGGAATGAAGCAGCCGCGCCGGCACAAGACATGCCGGAGCGGGCCGCGCGAGAAAAAACAGCGTCTCTTGCAATGGAAAAATCTGATCGGCGCGAAGCGGAAACAGTGCGCACGGCATCCGCACAGGATGCTGCGGCTGCCGGCCTGATGCAGGAAAGAAAGCGGGAAGCTCCTGCCGCGACTGCTGCAGCGCCGTTGATGACGTCCGTGGATTACCGTATCGCCATGAGCCATGGCGACTATGCACAGGCATTGTCCGCACTGCAAAACCTTGCAGGCGCTGATGCTGATGCCGCCCTTGTTGTCGACAGGGACATGCTGCGCATGCTTCAGGGCAACAAGGAAAATCCGGCGTGCGCCCGCCTTTCTGAAGAAAAAACAGGCCGGGAAAAACCGCTGTGCGATTTGCTGGGCCAGCGCATTAAAGAAGGGGTATCGGCGACCAGACCGGAAAAACTGTCGGCTTTCATCAATGGAGAAAAAGCCTATCGCCGCCGCGCGCTGGAAGCACTCTTCACCCCAGGGCAATAAGTGCAAATACCGCAGCAGGCGCAGGAGCCCGTCGCGGCGTACAAACAATTCCCTGCCGGAAAAATCAGTAGCGATCTTTTGGCAGGCGCTCGATCTTCACCGTGAACCTGTTTTTCCCGATGAGCAGGGAGCCTATGCCCTGCAGGGCAGCGACAAGGAACCAGGCCCCCAGTGCCGGCCAGAAACCGTCAAGCGTAAAGCCGGGCAGCACCCATGACACCAGGCCGAGCATCGCCGCATTGATCACCAGCAGGAAAAGCCCGAGCGTGAGAATGGTGGCAGGCAAGGTCAGCAGGATCAGCAAGGGACGCACTACCGTATTGGCAATACCCAGCAGCAGTGCCGCCCAGAATAATGTCGATATGTGCGCCACATGCACGCCATCCAGCCAGACTGCTGCCAGGCCAAGACCGGCAGCACTCAGCAGCAGGCGCAACAGCATCTGATACAACATGAAAAGCATCCGTCAGAAATAATGAGGCCGCTACAGTAGCGGCCTCATTATTTCTGAACAAGTACGATCATGTGTGCATCCGGTGCACTCAGACAGGAAGGCCCGCCTGCGCAGGGCGCCAGCGCAAGGGACGAACCTGATGTGCAGACGGCAGGCGCCGCCTCACTCCAGCCAGGGCGGAATGCCGGTAACTGCAGGCAGAGAGCAGCACGGAATCACATTTCATGCCGGCCGGAATGGATGATTCGATTTGCGCATGAAAGACGGGCAAACGGCTCCAGTGCAGATTCGGCTTCATGTGATGAGCGGTGTGGTACCCGAGATTCCAGGAAATGAAATTATAAAGACGGCTGCTGGTGTTGCGCGAAGCCGTGAGTTCGGAGCGGGTATCCAGATCCGAATGCTGCATATAGGTGTTGTCGAGCAAGCCCAGATACATGAAGGGCATGGGCGCCACAAAAAGCAGCAGCGCCTTCAGCGGGTCCATCAGGATAAACACGCCCAGCACCAGCACGGCAACGCTGGTCCATATCCTGAAGCGGCGATACAGCTCAGGATAATGCCGGCCAATCTTGCGGATTTCCGGATAAATGCGCAGCGCGCCAACTATGTCGTAGCGTATCCGCGACATCACCGATCCATCCGGCAGTCGCCAGTTCGCCGGGTCTTTCTCCTGATCAAGATAATCCTTGTGATGGCCGATATTGTGATGAATGGTCCAGGCATAGGGTGGAATGCCAACCTCCAGAAACAGCATCACTTCATAAATCCGGTTCATCCAGGGTCGCATGAAAGTCGGCACGTGATGATGATTATGGGAAATGGAGCCGGGCATGGCGGAAAACATCAGCAAGCCCAGCATCACGCTGGCGACGCCCCACAGGGAGTCGACAAAAAAGAAGGTGAGCAACTGGATGACAAAAATGCACAAGGCAACAAGACTGGGAGCAATATCCTCCCGATGCCGGTAAATGGACCGCATAACTCCTCCTTGATCCGGCTTTTTATTATTCTCGTACGTCACTCGCACCCGGATGTGTCTATTTAGCTCTTTTTGACGACATCTCCCAAGGCCACTCGTCAGTCCGCTGCACGGGAAGGCAAGGCGGAACGGGTTGATGCACATCAACACGATACAGGGCTGATTGCTGCACTATCGCTCCACTTTCATGCCCGAGCTGCAATCATGAGCGCTCCTGTGCCGCAATCTGCCTCCCGTATCCTCTTTGATAATGGCGAGCACAAATGCCTGGTCTTCTCCTCACTGGTCAAAGGCGATGAAGGCGTGCAAACCAACCAGTTCCTGATTGTGCACAAGGGACACGCCGCCGTGATTGATCCGGGTGGCGACCTCACCTACACACCACTCACCATCGAGCTGACCAAGTACATCAACCTGCAGGATCTCGACTATGTAATCGCCTCGCATCAGGATCCGGATGTGATTGCCTCCATGCCGCGCTGGCTGATGCATACCCGCGCCACCATCGTGGCGTCAAAACTGTGGGCGCGCTTTCTTCCGCATCTGGCATCGCCTTTCGTCACCAGCATGCTGAACAAGGATTTTTCCGAACGCCTGCTGGAGCTGCCGGACAAGGGCGCCAACATCCCGCTCGGCGATGCCATTCTCAAGGCCGTGCCTGCCCACTTCCTGCATTCCGTGGGGAACTTCCAGTTCTATGATCCGGTTTCGCGTATCCTTTTTTCCGGCGACATGGGCGCTTCGATGACCGAGGATGCGCACCTGCCGGTGACGGACTTCCAGGCCCATATCCCTGCCATGCGCGGGTTTCACCGGCGCTATATGTGCAGCCGCCGCGTGACACAGCTATGGGCCGGCGTCGTACGGGAAATGGATGTCGACATGATCGTGCCGCAGCACGGGCGGCCCTTTCAGGGCAAGGTCATGGTCAATAATTTCCTGGACTGGATCAGCGCGCTGGACTGCGGCATCGACCTGCTCACCGAAGCGGATTACCGCTGGCCCTGAGTATCTCTCGACAAACAGCGTGGCAGGCGCAAAATCAGCGCCTCAGGGAGTACCGCCATGTCACGCCTTCTGCAACACCTTCTGCACACCCCGCTCAGCACACGCCGCGCCTTTCCGGCACGGGTGCAGGAAGCCATACGCGAGGCCGTTGCCACGGGCGAGCAGAACCATCGCGGGGAAATACGGTTTGTGGTGGAGGGTGACTGGCCGCTGGCGGAAGTCCTCGGCAAGAAAACCCTGCGCGAGCGGGCACTTGAGATTTTCGGGCTGGCCCGCGTCTGGGACACGCGGGAAAACACCGGCCTGCTGATTTATGTGCTGCTGTGCGAGCAGCGGGTTGAGATCGTGGCAGACCGCGGCCTGCATGCCGCCGCAGGAACGGCGGCATGGGAACGCATTTGTGCAGACATGGCCCAGGCCTTTCGCGACGGGGAATTTGCAGCGGGCAGTGTGGCCGCCGTTAACGCCGTGAGTGCGCTGCTGCTGCAGCACTTTCCGGCAGGTACCGAAGGCAACCCCAACGAGCTGCCGGACCTGCCCATCATACTGCGCTGATAGCGCGCCGCCGGCAAAATCAGGCGCGCCCGTTTACTGCACCACGCCCTTGTATACGATCGAGAACTGCCCGCTTTTATTCATGTTGCCGGTCATGGTCAGGCGCCAGTTGGTCAGGCGCGTTTCCCAGCCGCTTGTGCCCGGCATGGCACTGTAGGTGCTGCCGTTGTTTTCCGAATAGGTCGCCGTACCCAGTGTAAGCCCGGAAGGATTGCTGACGCTGTCAACCAGCTGGAAGTTGGCGCCCGCCATGGCATTCGGCACGAAATTCGTGAACACGCTCATGGCATCCGACAGCACCACGTTATAAGCCTTGCTCGCGCTGCTGTTGGTCACCGTGACGGTATAGGTGATCTGGCTGCCGGGTGCCGCGCCGCTGACATCCGCCGTTTTGGCAATGGTGAGCAGGGGAGGCACGCACTCATAACCGGAATCGGCTCCCACCACGAGCGTGGGGTCGCTGTTTGGCACCGCGCTGCCGACCACACCGCCGGTAGCAGTAGCGCCATAATAATTGCCGGCACTCACCGTATAACCGCTCGTACCTTGCACGGTATTCACCGTGGCAGTGACCGCCGCATTGGAAAAGACGCGCCCGCCACCGCCACCGCCACCGGGGCCGTGCGCCTGGCCGCCAGGGTCGGCATTGCCGCCATTGCCACCAACCGCATTCAGGGCTATTGCGCCGCTCTGGCCATCCGCCAGAACAATGACACTGCCACCGCCACCGCCACCGCCACCGCCGTCATTGACGGGAGTACTGCCATCAGCGCCGTTGGCACTCACCGTGCCGGAGCCAACAAGGCGATTCACGCGCAGCAGGACAATACCGCCCCCGGTACCGCCGCTGGACATGTTGCCGCTGCTGTTGTTGCGGGTCCCGGCGCCGCCGCCGCCGCCCATGACCACACGGGCCACGGAAGCCTGCGTGAAGGCCGTACCGCCATAACCGCCAACCGCGAGATTGCTGCTCCAGCTGTTGCCTCCCTGTGCACCGGCGCCACCATTGCCGCCGCCACCACCGCCGGAGTTCTGGTCATTGGTGCCGGGGTTGCCGTCATTGCCGCCGCCGCCGGCATTGGCGGGTGCCCCGCGGGCATAAGAGCCGTTGGTATAGCCTTCCACGCCAGCATCGACCGCCGCATCCGCAAGCTGGTTCCAGACATAGCGCGGTGTACCGGCCAGGCCCTCACCCTTGCTGCCGTGATAGTTTTTCGTGGCCACCGTACGGTAATCCGTGCTGTTTCCCCCGGTATCCCCTGCGAGCGCACGCCCCAGCCCGCCGCGAAAACCGCGCCCGTTCATCTCGATGGTGTAGCCATTGAAATTGAGGTCACCGGCCACATCAAAGGCCAGCACGCCGCCCGTCGATCCATTCCAGGCCGTTGCGTTGATGTTGCCGGCAAGGCTCAGGTTGCCGTACTGCGGCACACGGATGACCTGATAGGTCCGCTGCTGCGGGGCGGCGACGATGGTATAGGCATTGGTCAATGCCGCCGCGAGGGTGATCTGGGTGCCGGTCACGGATTGCACCACGCCATATTCATAAAACCCGGCGTTGAAAGTCGCCGTAGTGAGGTAGCCACTGGCAGGGGCACCGGCCACGCCATCGCCATAGGTATCGCTGCTGCCCGTGGAGAGATTGGCGCCCTGCATCTGGATGATCAGCACCTGATCCCCCGCGGCCAGACCGGTGGTACTGGCAACCGGAATCGTGCTGCCGGAGGAGTTGCCGGAAGGCTTGAAATAAACGAGCGCCGAGGGCGCGGCACTGATCGTGACACTGCCGTCCTTGCCGGGCGTGCCACATGCCGCCATCACCATCCCGGGTAATACGGCCAGCATCAATGCCGGCACCGAGAGCTGCCTGAGTCTCATAAGGCCACCTTGAAAATGTGATGCAAGTCTCAGCTGTAAGCCCCGGTCTCTGCAACACCCTGCCGCCTGAGCCGTATCCTGCACCGACAGAATCCCGCTTGGCCTCTTCTGGCCAAGCCACTAAGCTCAGCATCCACTCTTCGCCGAAACATCGTATGTCCTCGCCCGATCTTCAGCACATGCTTGCCGCCCTCATCGCCACCCCCAGCGTGAGCTGCACCGACCCCGACCTGGACCAGGGCAATCGCGGCGTTATCGACCAGCTGGCCGGCTGGCTCAGTGAGCTCGGCTTTGCCTGCGAGATCATGGAAGTGGCTCCCGGCAAAGCCAACCTGATCGCCACTCTCGGACAAGGCCCGGGCGGGCTGGTGCTGGCCGGGCATACCGATACGGTACCGTATGACCAGGGGCGCTGGCGCTTCAATCCCTTCCGGCTCACCGAGGCCGACGGCCGCCTCTACGGTCTTGGCACCGCCGACATGAAGGGCTTTTTTCCCCTTGCCATCGAAGCCGCCCGCGATTTCCTCACCACCCCGCTGAAGGCCCCGCTCATCATTCTCGCCACCTGCGATGAAGAGTGCTCCATGGCCGGTGCCCGCGCCCTGGTAGAAGCCGGCAGGCCGGCGGCACGCTTTGCCGTCATCGGCGAACCCACCAGCATGAAACCCCTGCGCATGCACAAGGGCGTCATGATGGAGCGCGTCATCATCGAAGGCCGCAGCGGCCACTCCAGCGACCCTTCACTGGGAGCCAATGCCCTCGAAGCCATGAATGCCGTGATGAACGAGTTGCTGGCTTTCCGCAGCGAGCTGCAGGCGAAATACCGCAATCCGGCCTTTACCGTGCCGGTGCCGACCCTCAATCTCGGCTGCATCCACGGCGGTGACAACCCCAACCGCATCTGCCCGCACTGCGAGCTGCAGTTTGATTTGCGCCCGCTGCCGGGCATGGACATGGATGACCTGCGCGAGCAGATCCGCAGCCGCCTCAGCCCGCTGGCGCCACAGCATGGCGTGATCCTGACGCTGGAACCCATTTTTGCCGGCACCGCCTCGATGGAGACCCCCGCCAGCTCACCGCTGGTACTGGCCGCTGAGCGCCTCACCGGCTACCCCGCCGGAGCCGCCGCCTTTGGCACCGAAGCGCCCTTTTTCCACCAGCTCGGCATGGATGCCCTGATTTTCGGACCGGGCAGCATTGAACAGGCGCACCAGCCGGATGAATTCATCGAACTCAGTGCCATCAAGCCGACCGTGGCGGTATTGAAGGGCCTGATCCGGGAATTCTGCCTGTAACCGGTTTTTCGCAGGGTAGGGCAGGCGCAGCGCACCCCGGCACTCCTGAATCCCGCACAGATGCGGTATCCGCCAAAAAACAGGGCCCGCGGCAAGGCTGAAAATGCCGGGGCGCGGCTTTGCCTTAGCCCAACCTACAAACCGGACGCATCGTCCTCTACAATCGCTGACTTTCCCGCACACGAGCGAGCCCCTGTGAGCAATCTGCCGTTTCAGGACACCATGTCGGAACAGTACGTCCACTGGTTCCGTAATTCCGCGCCCTATATCAATACCCACCGCGGCAAAACCTTCGTGCTGCTGTTTGGCGGCGAAGCCGTCAATCACGACAACTTCCGCAACATCGTGCATGACATCGCCCTGCTGCACTCGCTCGGCATCCACCTCGTACTGGTGCACGGGGCACGTCCGCAGATCGACGAAAACCTGGCCGAAATGGGCATCGTCACGCCCATCCACGACGGCCTGCGCGTGACCACCCGCGAGTCGCTGCGCGGCGTGCTGGATGCCGTCGGCTCCATCCGTCTTGAAATCGAGGCGCTGCTGTCCATGGGGCTGGCCAATTCCCCCATGTTCGGCGCGCGCATTGATGCCGTGTCCGGCAATTTCGTTACCGCCAAGCCTTATGGCGTGCGCAATGGCGTGGACTTCGGCCTCACCGGCGAAGTGCGTTCGGTGGATATCGAAGCCATCGGCAAGAATCTGGAAAACCGTCACATCGTGATTCTCGGCCCCACCGGTTACTCCACCACCGGCGAGGTATTCAACCTGCTCGCCGAAGACGTGGCTGTCAGTGCGGCCGTTGCCCTCAAGGCCGACAAACTGATTTGTCTGGGCGAGCGCGAAGGCATACCGGCAAAGGAAGACGAGCGTCTGCTGCGTGAAATGATTCCCAACGAAGTCGACCAGTATCTGCGCGGGAAAAAACTCGACACCGAACTGCTGCGCCACATGAACGCCGCCAGTGATGCCTGTCGCAGCGGCGTCAATCGCGTGCACATCATTTCCTACGCCCGCGACGGCGCACTGCTGCAGGAACTGTTTACCCGCGATGGCTCCGGCACACTGATCACGCATGATCCCTACGAAGAAATCCGTCAGGCCGAAATCGAGGATATCGGCGGCATGCTGGAACTGATGCGCCCCCTCGAAGAGGAAGGCATTCTGGTGCGCCGCTCGCGCGAGCGTCTGGAAACGGAAATCGGCCACTTTGTCGTCATCGAACGCGATGGCATGGTGGTGGGCTGCGCCGCCCTTTATCCGCTGCCGGTCGACGAAAAGAATCCGGCATCCGGCGAAATTGCCTGCGTCGCCATCCACCCCAATTACCGCAATGGCGATCGTGGCTCCGAGCTCCTCGAATTTCTGGAAAAGCGCGCCGCCGGCCGCGGCCTCAAGAAACTCTTTGTGCTCACCACGCGTACGGCGTTGTGGTTTATCGAACACGGCTTTGCGCCAGCCTCCGTGGATGAACTGCCCAGCGAGCGCAAGGCGCTCTACAACTTTCAGCGCAACTCGAAGGTATTCAGCAAGCTGCTGTAGTTTCTTGCGGGCGACGCCACCGGCACGCACCGAAAAAGTCCCTGCGGGGACGAACACCTGATTTTCTTTTCACGCATCACAGGTACTTCTTCATGAGCGACAAGCATCAAGACAACAACGACAATCTGCGCAAGTATTCCTCGAAAGTCGTGGACGGCATCGAGCACGCTCCCGGCCGCGCCATGCTGCGCGCCGTCGGCTTTACCGACGCCGACTTCAAGAAGCCGCAGATCGGCATCGCCTCCACCTGGGCCATGGTCACGCCCTGCAACATGCACATCAACAAGCTGGCCGAAGATGCCGGCCGCGGTGCCGATGCGGCCGGCGGCAAATCAGTGATCTTCAATACCATCACCGTTTCCGACGGCATCGCCAACGGCAGCGAAGGCATGAAGTACTCGCTCGTGTCGCGCGAAATCATTGCCGACTCCATCGAAGCCGTGGCCGGCTGCGAAGGCTTTGACGCCATCGTCGCCGTCGGCGGCTGCGACAAGAACATGCCCGGCTGCGTCATGGCCATGGCGCGCCTGAACCGCCCCTCGATTTTTGTTTACGGCGGCACCATCAAGCCCGGCGCCGGCCACACCGACATCATTTCCGTGTTCGAGGCCGTGGGCCAGTACGCGCGCGGTGACATCAACGAAATCCAGGTCAAGCAGATCGAGGAAGTGGCCATTCCCGGCCCCGGTTCCTGCGGCGGCATGTACACCGCCAACACCATGGCATCGGCCATCGAGGCCCTCGGCATGTCCCTGCCCGGCTCTTCCGCGCAGAACGCCGTTGGCGAGGAAAAAGCCAACGACTGCTTCCGTGCCGGTGAACAGGTGCTGGAACTGCTGAAGCGCGACATCAAGCCGTCGGACATCATGACGCGCAAGGCTTTCGAGAATTCCATCCGCGTCACGATTGCCCTCGGCGGCTCCACCAACGCCACCCTGCACCTGCTCGCCATGGCGCACACTGTCGGCGTGGACCTGAGCCTGGACGACTTCACCCACCTCGGCAAAATCACCCCGGTGCTGGCCGATGTGCGCCCTTCCGGCAAGTACATGATGAGCGAACTCGTTGCCATCGGCGGCATCCAGCCGCTGATGAAGCGCATGCTCGATGCCGGCATGCTGCACGGCGATGTCATGACCGTGACCGGCAAGACCCTGGCTGAAAACCTGGCCGGCGTGGCCGACTATCCGGCCGGCCAGGACATCATTTCTCGCTTTGATGCCCCCATCAAGAAAGACTCCCACCTGGTCATCATCAAGGGCAATCTGGCGCCCACGGGCTCTGTCGCCAAGATCACCGGCAAGGAAGGCCTGAGGTTCGAAGGCCGGGCGCGCGTTTACGACGGCGAAGAAGCCGTGCTGGCCGGCATCATGGGCGGCGAAGTGCAGAAGGGCGACGTCATCGTGATCCGCTATGTCGGCCCCAAGGGCGGCCCCGGCATGCCGGAAATGCTGTCGCCGACGTCGGCCGTCATGGGCAAGGGCCTCGGCCAGGACGTGGCGCTGATCACCGACGGCCGCTTCTCCGGCGGCAGCCACGGTTTTGTCGTCGGCCATGTCACGCCGGAAGCCTTTGATGGCGGCCCCATCGCCCTGGTCGAAACCGGCGACCACATTGTCATCAATGCCGAAAGCCGCGAAATGACGCTGGACGTGCCGGCCGATGTGCTGGCCGCGCGCAAGGCAAAATGGGTACGCCCGGCACCGAACTACCCCCGCGGCGCCCTGGCCAAATATGCCGCGACGGTATCGAGCGCCTCCGAAGGCGCGGTGACGGACAAATACCTGTAAGCAGAACATCCCTTCGGGGGTATTGCCGCCATCATGCAAAAAGGGAGCCCAGGCTCCCTTTTTGCATGATGGCCTGCATCAGATCCTTCCGTTGGCGAATGCCTGGCCCTTGCCCGTCGGCCGCTGCCTCGTCGGACACGACAGAGAAGTGTTAGGCTCGGAATCACCCGATGCAACACGAGCCGCCGCTGATTTCCTGCGGGCGCTGCCCCATGGATCACGGCCCAATGCCTGCCTGAACCCCGGCCATCAGGAAAACAAAGGAAAGGATATTCCATGCCGTTTGCCCGCCTTTTGTGTCACGCCCTGTTTCTCTGCCTGGTTTTTTGCGAGCAGACAGCGCATGCGCAAACGAGCGTTGCCGGCACCGACTATGTCGTTTCCCTGATTCCCGACATGCCTCCCTCCGAAGTAAAACGGCGCTGGCAGCCGGTACTGGATCAGCTCGCGCATGACACCGGCCTGCATTTCCATCTCCACTTCTATGCAGACCTCAACAGCTTTGAAAACGGACTCATGCCCGACGAAGTGGATTTCGCCGTACTGAGTCCGGCGCAGGTATGGATGCTGCGCAGCCACTACCGGCCACAGCTGCGCAACGGCATGGCCATGGCCGGCATTGTCATTACCCAGAAGAACAGCGCGATAAAGCAGCTTGGGGATTTACGCGGACACAGCGTTTCGCTGCAGCAGGGAAAAAACATTCCTGCAAACCTTTTTGTACAACAGGCTCTGCGCGAACAGAAAATTGATCCCGACCTGAACGTGGTGCGCAGTGAAAGCAATGCACTGCGCAGCGTAGTGCTGGGAAAATCCGATGCCGCCATCATCAACAACTATCTGCTGCAAACGCTTCCCTCTGAAATTGCGGCGCAGATTCGCGTCATCTATCGCACTCAGGAGCTGGCGCCGCCAGCCATTTCGAGCAATGCAAGGCTGCCGGAAGAAGACGTACGAAAAGTAAAAAAATCCCTGTTGCATTTGCACGAAGCCGGCTCGCCACTGCTCGATGTCATTTCGATGCCTGATCCTGTGGAAGCGGATTTTGACCGGGACTACAGCGTGATCGGTCACGCCATGAACAGCGAGGCCGCCAGTGAAAGTCATTGAGCGCCTGCGCCAGGCCACACTGAGGATTTTACCGAAGGGCTTCAATCAGCAAATGGCCGTGCTGTCGGTACTTTCACTGCTCGTCAGCCTCACCGTGTTTGGCTATGTGCTGTACCGGAAACAGAATGCCCTGCAGGAAGAAACCGCAAGAACCCAGGCCAATATCGTTATCCGTAATTTCTCTTCGGCGGCCTATCGCGACATCCTGCTCGCCAATTACGATGAAATTCGTGAGCTCATGATGCACGCCGCCGAATTTCCTGAAGTGCGACGCCTTGTCGTGACCGACAACCAGGGTCGCGTCATCAGCGACATACACCACATTCCCGGCATGGCACCGGAAGAAAGTTTCCGGCAAAAGGAAATAGCCCTGCCCAAAGACAGCGAACAGGCCCTCAAGCAGCACGGCCACGTCTACGAACTCTGGCAGGCCGTGGCGGACCAGGGCTGGGTTTATATGGAATATGACTATTCCTCCCAGTCCAGGCGCTACCTTGCAGTATTGCGCGCCGAAATCGGCACCGGGCTGATTCTGGCCATTCTTTCGGCGCTGTATTTCCTGCTCCTGCTGCACCGGCCCATTCACCAGCTGCGCAAGCTCATCCGTTTTGCCGAAGGCATGGATGTGTATCAGGAAAAGCGTGAAATCCATGTGTATTCACTGACTCGTGAAATCAACCAGCTCAACAGCGCACTGAACCAGTCTGCCGCACGCCTGTTTGATCAAAGCCAGAAAATACTGCAATCGGAAGCCCAGTACCGGCGCGTGATGAACAGCGTTCGCGAAGTGATTTACCAGGTCGACATGCAGGGCCGCTTTACCTTTCTTAATCCGGCATGGGAAGAGATCACCGGCTACAGCGTGGCAGAGTCGCTGGGGCGCGGCGGCATCAGCTTCGTTTATGCGGAAGACAAGCCGCGCGCAGCCGCCTTGCTCCTGCCCTTCCTGAAAGAAGCCCGCGACAGTGTTCGCCTCGAAATACGCATTGTTTCGCGCCAGAAAAAACTGCACTGGATTGATTTGTGGGCAACCGTGCAGCGCGATGAAAAAGGCGCGCCCATCGGCGCCTCCGGCACCGGCAATGACATCACGGCGCGCAAGGAAGCAGAGATGGCCCTGATCGCCGCCAAGGATGCGGCAGAATCGGCCACCCAGGCCAAGAGCCAGTTCCTCGCCACCATGAGTCACGAGATCCGCACACCCATGAATGGCGTTCTGGGCATGGCGCAGTTGCTCCTGGAAACCGACATGAACCCGGAGCAGCGCGACTATGTGCGCACGCTCTACCACTCCGGCCAATCCCTGCTCACCATCATCAACGACATTCTCGATTTCTCGAAAATCGAGGCCGGCAAACTCACCATCGAAGCCATCCCTTTCGATCTCGGCATGGCCGTGGATGAAGTCTGCGATCTCATGCTGCCGCAGATACAGGAAAAGAAAATCGAACTGGTGCAGCGCTACGCGCCTGACTGTCCGCGCCTGCTGCTCGGTGACGTCGGTCGTATCCGCCAGATCCTGCTCAACTTCCTCAGCAATGCCACGAAGTTCACGCAGAGCGGTCATGTGCTGGTGGAAGTCTCGGCAGAAAGCGTGGTCGGCGATGAGGCCGTCATCCGTCTCTCCGTGAAAGACACCGGCATCGGCATCCCCGTCGAAAAACAGCATCAGCTTTTCGAGCAGTTTACCCAGGCCGACACCTCGACCACCCGCCGCTTTGGTGGCACCGGCCTTGGCCTCGCCATCTGCAAGGCACTGGCCGAACTCATGGGCGGCCACGTCGGACTGGAAAGTGCAGACGGCCAGGGCTCCACCTTTTACGCCGTGCTGCCCCTGAAGCGGCAGAGCTCCTATGAATCAAGGGCGCTGCCTGCCGAACTGCAGGGACTGCACGTACTGGTGGTGGATGACCTCGAACTCAATCGCCGCATCCTGCGCGAAGGCCTCGCTGCACACGGCATGCGCGTGAGCGAAGCCGGCAGCATCGCCGAAGCGCAAGAGCGGCTGCACCAGACCACGGCCAACCACGATCCGGTACAGGTCATGCTGCTTGACTACCATCTGCCCGATGGCACCGGTGACGCACTCGCCAGCCGCCTGAGCCGCGATCCCGCCTACCAGGCGATACGCCTTGTCCTGCTCAGTTCCGGCCCGGTGCGCAGCGAGCTCGGCCGGCTCAAGGCCGCCGGCTTTGCCACCATCATCGCCAAACCCGTACGCATCAATCACCTGGTGGATGAGCTGCTGCATATCGTGTCGGCGCGGCCGCGCCCCACCGAACGCGAAGGCGGGAATAACAGCGGCAACGAAATCCACCTGCCGGCCAATCTGCGGGTGCTGCTGGCGGAAGACAACGCCGTCAACCAGAAGGTGGCCGCGCGCATGCTGGAAAAAATGGGTGTACGGGTGGATGTGGCGAACAACGGTCTGGAAGCCGTCCGCATGTGCCTGCAATTCCGTTACGATGTGGTACTGATGGACTGTCAGATGCCGGAAATGGACGGCTATGCGGCGACCCGTGAAATCCGCCGGCTGCAGGCCCTTTCCGCCAGCCCGCGCGGCGTCGTGGTGATTGCACTCACGGCCAATACCCTGGAAGGCGACCGCGGCCGTTGCCTTGAGGCCGGCATGAATGATTTCCTTGGCAAACCGATACGCCAGCAGGACTTGCTGGCCATGCTGTTGCGGCACACCCAGAAGCCGCCTCAGGAAAGGACAACGACCGGTGCGCAGGACGCCGCCGGCCACATCCCTTCCTGAGACAGAAAGCCCTCCGGCCTGACCGGAGGCCCCGCGCCACAGGAGGTAGCGCGCACAGCAATCGCTGCGGTGATTGCCATGACCTGAACCGATGCCCCGCCTCTGCCGGCATCGGTCTCATCCGGATATTCGGGAAGAAGCTCCGGAGTCTCCAGAACAACAAAAAAAATAATCGAGACCGCTGATGCAACACCTGCCGTCCACCCCGCCAGCGTCGCTGCGCCGACTCAAGCATTACCAGCAACCACTGCTCGTGTTTCTCGCCGGCCTGCTGCTGTCTTTTGTCCTGTCGCTGTGGGTGACACGCCAGGTCGATGCCCAGGTTGAGGGGCGCTTTCAGAGTCTGGTCCAGCGCCAGGTCGAACGCATACGCGACCGCTTTGAACTTTTTCCGCACGGCCTCAAGGGCACCCGCGGGATTTTCCTGGAGAACCCTTCCGCGGTTAATGCCGGGCAGTTCCTCCGCTATGTGGAGTCGCGGGACCTGATCAGGGAATTTCCCGGTGCCCTGGCCTGGTCCTATATCGAACGGATTCCCGCCCATGCCGTGCCGGCAGCACTGAAGCGCCTGCCCGGCTACCATCGCCTTGATGACCTGCCGCAGCCACCGGCGGGTCAGGAAGCCTGGGTCGTACGCCTGGTTGAGCCTGAAAACAGCGCCATGCTGCTGGGTCTCGACATCGCCAGCGAAGCCCGCCGCCATGCCGCCGCCGCCGCCGCGATGCAGACCGGCAAGGTCACCCTGAGCGCCCCCATCACCCTGTTGCAGGACCGGTCGGCAGACCTGCAGGGTTTTCTCATGCTGCTGCCGGTACACAAGGGCGCAGCCGAAGCCGCCAATGTGGTGGGCTGGATAGAAGTGGCCCTGCGCATCGAGGAAGTCTTGCGCTTTCTGGCCAGTGAGCCCGGGCTCGCCAGTGCGGTGGACATCAGCATCAGCGATGTCACGGCGCGGCCGGAACAGCTCTATCGCCTGCCCCATAACGACACCACTCCGCCGCAGCAGGCACGGCCCGGCCTCAGCAGCGTCCCCAAGCTGCAGGAAAAGCGCCGGCTGGAGATTGCCGGCCGCCTCTGGGAAGTGCAGATGAGTGCGCGTCCCGGACTCTATACCAGTGCCGACCGCCTGCTGCCGCCCGTGATACTGGCGCTCGGCTGCCTGCTGAGCCTGATGGTGGCCGGACTGCTGGCGCTGAGCGCCACCCTGCGCCTGCGGGCCGAGGAAAAGGCCCTGGCCATGACCGCCTCCTTGCGCGAGCGCGAGGAGCTGCTGCAATCCACCCTGTCCTCATTGAATGACTGGGTGTTTGTGCTGGATACGCAGGGCGTGGTGCTGGACTGCCACGAACCCGGCGAAGGCTCATGGCAATCCAGCAGCGACTTCATCAATCGCAGCCTCGCCAGCTCGCTGCCCGCCGATGCCGCGGCCGATCTGGACAACTGCCTGCAGCAGGTACAGCGCGATGGCCACGCCCGTTTTGAATTTGAACTGAAAGACCACGCACCGGCACGCCACTTCATGGCACGCCTCAGCGCCCGCAAGGGCAGCGATGGCCACTTCGACGGCATCACCGTAGTGGCTCACGACATCAGCAATGAACGCGCGCGCGCACGCGAACTGCACGAATCCGAAGAAAAATTCCGCCTGCTGTTTGCCGAGGCCGCACAGGCCATCATGCTCACCCGGCAGACCCAGTATGTGGACGCCAATCCGGCGGCGTTGCGTCTGTTTGGCGTGCCCAACCTGGTGGCCCTGCAGCATGCCAATCTGGGCGTGGTATCGCCGCTGATGCAGCCGGACGGCCAGCTCTCGCGCGAAGCCCTCAAGCACATCATGCGGCGTGCTGCCGATGAGGGACCGCAACATTTCGAGTGGACCTTCCAGCGCCTCTCCGATGGCGAGACCTTTCCCAGCGAAGTCCACTGCAGCCTGATCACCATCAATGGCGAGCCCCACTTTCTCTCCCTCGTCACCGATCTTTCCGCGCACAAGCAGGTGGAGCACACCCTGATCCAGTCGCGCGACGAGGCCGAAGCCGCCACCCGCGAAAAAAGCGATTTCCTCGCCACCATGAGTCACGAGATCCGCACCCCCATGAACGGGGTGCTCGGCATGGCACAGCTGCTGGCCAACACCAACCTTGATCCGGAGCAGCGCGAATACCTCACCACCATCCAGCAATCCGGACAGTCGCTGCTCACCATCATCAACGACATTCTCGACTTCTCGAAACTGGAAGCCGGAAAACTTTCCTTTGAAGAAATTCCGTTCGACCTGCAGGTTGCCATCGATGAAACCTGCGAGCTGTTGCTGCCGCAAATCCGCGAAAAAAACCTGTCGCTGCAACTCGAACTGGCCCCCGGCACCCCCTTCCAGGTCATCGGCGATCCCGGCCGCTTCCGCCAGATCCTGCTCAACTACCTGAGCAATGCCCTGAAATTCACGCAAAAAGGCGGCATCACGGTCGGCTTGCGCACGCGTGAATCCGGCAGGGGCGCCGCCCTGTATGAATTATCCGTGGCGGATACCGGGATCGGCATCAGTGCGGAAAAACAGGAAGTGCTGTTCCAGCGCTTTGCGCAGGCAGACACCACCACGACACGCCGTTTTGGCGGCACCGGACTCGGCCTTGCCATCTGCAAGGCACTGGTTGAGCGCATGGGCGGCACGGTCAGCATGACCAGCAACCCCGGCCATGGCTCCACCTTCCGCGCCACCTTCTGGATGAGTCTTGATCCGAACAGCAGCCACCAGTTAATGCCGGTGATGTCGCCCGCCTTACGCAACATCCCGGTGCTGCTGGTTGATGCGGCCACGCGCAGTCGCGAGCTGCTGGCGCAAGGCCTGAGCAAGTTCGGCCTGTCGGTGGTGTGTGCCGGCAGTGTGGCGGAAGCAACCGGACTGGCGCGGGAACACAAGCCGGGCTTTGTCCTGCTTGATGACGAGCTTCCCGATGGCGACGCCGAATCACTGCTGCAGGCGCTGCGCCATGAGGGCGGCCTGAACGATGCGCGCATGCTGCTGCTGTCTTCGCGCCCCGTGCGCAATGATCACGAATTCCTGCGCACGCAGAAAATAGCCGCGTACTTGCCGAAGCCGGCACGGCTGATGTGGATTCTGAGCTGCCTGAACATTCTCGCCAGCGGCGAACACGATGGCGTGGTCACGCGGCACACGCTGTCGACCCACCACTCCCGCGGCAAGGCACTGCCGGGTTTGCGCAGCGGCATCCGCGTGCTGCTGGCGGAAGACAACGCGGTTAACCAGAAAGTGGCCGCGCGCATGCTGGAAAAAATGGGTTGCCATGTTGATCTGGTGGGTAACGGTCTGGAGGCGCTGGTCATGGTGTCGCAGCTTCCCTACGACGTCGTGCTGATGGATGTGCAGATGCCGGAAATGGACGGCATTACTGCCACCCGCAACCTGCGTGCGCAGGGTTTTGCCACGATTCCGATCATTGCCCTGACCGCCAACAATCGCGAATCGGATCGTCAGGAATGCCGCGCCGTCGGCATGAGCGACTTCCTCGCCAAACCCATCCGTTACGAAGACCTGCATGCCTGCCTGAGTCGCTGGGTATAAGCTCGCCGCATCCCGAATTCCTTCACGTTTTCTACACGTTTTCTACGGAGCCCGTCATGCCGGAAATCGTTGCCGTACTCGGCGCCAGCCCGAAACCGGACCGCTACAGCAACAAGGCCATCCGCCTGCTGCGCGAATACGGACACACCGTGATTCCGGTCAATCCGGCACAAACGCAGATTGAAGGCCTGGCCGTTGTCGCCAGCGCCGAGGCCCTGCCGCGCCCGGTTGACACCGTCACCATGTATGTCAGCCCGGCACACTCCGATGCCCTGCTGCCGGGCCTGCTGGCCCTGCATCCGCGCCGCGTGATCTTCAATCCCGGCGCTGAGAATCCGGCACTGGAAGACGCCCTGAGAAAAGCCGGCATTGCCGTTGAAGAAGCCTGCACGCTGGTGCTGCTGCGCACCGGGCAGTTCTGAAAAAACGCCCGCGCCAGCTCACGGGTGCTGGCGGAACCAGCCGGCAATGCTCCAGCGCTCGCGCCCGGCCGGCAGCACCTCGTGCGGCATGCCGGCACTCATGAACAACGCCAGGGTGCCGCCTTGCGGCAAGAGCGAAAACAGCGGGGCCTCCTCGCCGTGCATCAACAACTCGCCGCCCTGCTCCGGCTGCCAGTCCTGGTTCAGGTAGAAAACGGCCGACACCACGCGCGCATTCGAATCCCGGTGCCGGTCGACATGCCTCTGGTAGAAAGCGCCCTGCGCATAGTGGGCGTAATGCGCCTCGAACTCGCACAGCCCCAGAAACAGCTCGCGATTAAGCGCCTCCTGCAGGGCCGCCATCCAGCGCAGGTAGGCGCCGCCGGCCGGCATGTCCGGCGCCAGCCAGCACAGGTCATCACCGCGCACGGATTGCGTGCGCCGGATTTGCGTGCCGCGGCCGATGCGCGCGGGAGCAAAGGCCCGTGCCTGCAACAGCTCGCCCGCCTCCTGCTGCATGGGCTGCCACAGCGCCGCTGGCAGCGCCGCCGGCACAATGGCATAGCCCTGTGCGGCCAGTGCGTCGATGGCAGCCCGCCAGTCGGTCGCGGGAAAATCCCGCATGGCGTTTTCAGCGTCAGGCCGTATCATTCGCCGCTGTCCTGTCTGAGTTGTTTTCCATGAATTATCGTCACCATTTCCATGCCGGCAATTTCGCCGATGTCGTCAAGCATGTGCTCTTGCTCGGCCTGCTGGAAAGCCTGTGCCGCAAGGACACCCCGTTTTGCTATATCGACACCCATGCCGGCTGCGGCCTCTATGATCTGGGCGCCAGCGAAGCGCAGCGCACCCTGGAATTCAAAAGCGGGCTGGCCCGTGTCAAAACCGCCAGCACCGACAACATGCCGGGCTGGGTCAGCCAGTACCAGAAAGCCGTCGCCGCCATGCAGGTCGAACGCAGCGGCTTTTTCTATCCCGGTTCACCCTGGCTGGCCCTGCACACCATGCGGCCGCAGGATCGCGCACTTCTGATGGAGCTGCATCCGGAAGACGCCGGCACCCTGAAAAAATACCTGTCGCGCCACGAGAATGTCTCCATTCATGCCCGCGATGCCTATGAAGGCCTCACCGCACTGATTCCGCCGAAGGAAAAACGCGGTCTGGTGCTGATTGATCCGCCCTATGAAGAAGAGCGTGACGACTACGCACCGGTGGTGGAGCTGCTGCAAAAAGCGCACGCCAAATGGCCGACCGGCATGTACGCCGTCTGGTTTCCCATCAAGGACCATCACGCCATCACGCGCTTCTACCGCCGCCTGCGCAACACCGGCATTCCGAAAATGCTCACCACCGAACTCTGCGTGCTGCCGGCCGACAACCAGCTCGGCCTCAATGGCACCGGCATGATCATCGTCAATCCGCCCTGGAAGTTTTCCGACACGGCGTTCACCACGCTGCAGTGGCTGAAAAAAGTGCTGACGGATCATCCGCAATCCAGCATGAAAGTGGAATGGCTGACCGGCGAAGCCGACGCCGCGCCGAAGAAAATGCCCGTCGACAAGTTCGCCGAGTAATCCGCGGGCTGCAGAAAAATGGCGCCATTGCAGGGCGCCATTTTTTTATCCGGTTTTCATCCGTCACAGGAAATACTGCTCGTGTACTGCCTGTAAATCAGGTGTGTGCCGGCAACCATACTTCCAGCCATTTATCCGCCGCATCCCCCAGCACGATAAAGCTGCCATTAAGCAGGCTTTCGCGCTCGTTGTAGCGGAACGCACGGCCCTTTTCATCCAGCAAGGCACCGCCGGCTTCTTCAATCACCACCTGGCCGGCGGCGGTATCCCACTCCATGGTCGGGCCGAAGCGCGGATAGGCATCCGCCAGGCCTTCCGCCACCGCGCATATCTTGAAGGCCGAGCCGGCCGTGGCCAGTTCGGTGTCGCCGATGCGTGCCTGTACCCTTTCCATAAAAAGGGCTTCGCGCGCATCACGATGACGGCGGCTGGCCACCAGCCGCACGGCACGTTCTTTTTTCAGGGGCAGGGGCACTGTTTTCAGCGCGGTAGCAATGCGGTTGTCGATACGGAAAGCGCCGAGGCCGCGCGCCGCCACACAGGCCGTTTGCGTCACGGGTGAATACACCACGCCGAGAACCGCTTCATGGTTTTCAACCAGCGCAATGTTCACGCTGAACTCGTCATTGCGCGCAATGAATTCCTTGGTGCCATCGAGCGGATCAACCACCCAGCAACGCGACCAGCGCGAGCGCTCGGAAAACGGCACCTCGTCGCACTCTTCGGAAATCACCGGAATGTCCGGCGCCAGTTTTTCCAGGCCGGCCACAATCGTGCGGTTCGCGGCAATGTCGGCCGCCGTCAGCGGAGAATCATCGTTCTTGTTCTGCACGTCCCAGCGCGACTCGTCACGGTATATCGCCATGATGTCGACGCCGGCGGCAGCGGCAATCGCCGTCACCTGCGGCAGCAGGGCGGCCAGATCAAGCTTCATCGGTTTCCACTCCGGCACGTGCGCGCAGGATGTCGCGCACCATGTACAAGGCCGCAATCGAGCGGCCCTCGCTCACTTCTTCGCTCCATATCCACTCGTCCAGCGCGGAGAGTTTCATGGGCACCACTTCGATGGCTTCCGGCTCGTCACCGTCAAGCCGCGAAGAATAAAGGTCTTCCGCCAGCACCACCTGGATGCGCGAGCCCATATACCCCGGCGACAGCGACATTGCCTTCACCGGCGTGAGCTGGTTCGCGCCATAACCCGTTTCTTCCTGCAGCTCGCGGTTGGCACCCTGCTGCACGGTTTCATCGTCATCCAGCGCGCCCTTGGGCAGGGCCAGCGTGTAATCCTCCAGACCGGCGCCGTATTCACGGATCATCAGCACCGTATCCGCATCCAGCATGGGCACAATCATCACCGAGCCCCGTGTCGAGGGGCGCATGCGCTCGTAGTGGCGCTCGACACCATTGCTGAAACGCAGGTGCAACGCTTCCACCGTGAAGAAACGGCTCTGGGCCACAATGGTTTTCTTCAGAATTTCCGGCAGCTTTGCCATACTCAGTCACCCTGACAAAGAAGTGATCGCCAATATGCAGGACCTGATTGACTGGCAGCGCATCGACACCGTCCTGCTGGATATGGATGGTACGCTGCTCGACCTCTATTTCGACAACCATTTCTGGCTGCACCATGTGCCGATGATTTACGGCCAGAAGCACAACATGGACATGCCCGATGCCCACGCCCATCTGGTCACCCGCTTTGGCCGCGAACAGGGCACGCTCAAGTGGTACAGCGTGGACTTCTGGAGCGAGGAACTGGGCCTTGATCTTGCGCTGCTGAAAAAGGATCTGGCGCACCTGATCAAGCCGCGCCCCTCGGCCATCGAATTCCTGCAGGCCATTGTCGAGAGCGGCCGCCATGCCTGGCTGGTGACCAATGCCCACCATCACAGCCTGACCCTGAAGCTCGCGCATACGCCACTGGCACAGTATTGCGAACGCATCATCTGCTCCCATGATTTTGACGAGCCCAAGGAAGCGCCGGCGTTCTGGCAGGCACTGCAGGCGCGCGAACATCTTGATCCGGCGCGCGCGCTGTTTATAGACGATAGCGAACCGGTGCTGAAAGCCGCGCATGATTTCGGCATAGGCCAGGTGCTGACCATTGCGCAACCCGACAGCCAGAAACCGGCGCGCAGCGGACTGGCGTTTCCCGTACTGCATCATTTTGATGACATCATGCCGATTCCGGCGCGATAAACCGCGAAGCAGAATCATGAGTGAAGACCAGGAACGCCCGCGCATCGACAAATGGCTATGGGCCGCGCGCTTTTTCAAAACGCGTGCGCAGGCCAAGGCTGCCATTGAAGGCGGCAAGGTCGTCAGCGACGGCCAGCGCGTGAAGGTCGGCAAGGAAGTCAGGGTCGGCATGGTGTTCACCATCCGCCAGGGCTTTGATGTGAAAACCGTTGTCGTGAAGGCACTGTCGAGCGTGCGTGGCGCCGCCACCGTCGCCCAGCAGCTCTACGAAGAAACCGCAGAAAGCATTGCCGAGCGCACGCGGCTGGCGCTGGAACGCAGCACGCAGAATCTGGCGCACCCGGATCATCGCCCCGACAAGAAAGAGCGCCGGCAGATCCACAAGTTCAAGGATGGCTGGCAGTAAGCGCGCGCCATCAACGCAAGCGCGGCTTCTGCCGCACAAACAAAAGCCGGCATTGCCGGCTTTTGTTTGTGCGGGTTTCGTTCACACCGAGTTTTTTAATTCACGCTTCAGCGCACGAGTGACTCGGCGCGCAGACCCGGCATTTCCAGCAGCAGGCGGTCACCCGGCTTCAGGGCGGCAACGCCTTCCGGCGTTCCCGTCATCACCACATCACCGGGCTCCAGCGTAAAAATGCGGCTGATATAAAGCAGCAATTCCAGCACCGGCGTGATCATGTCGGCACTGTGGCCGGACTGGCGCTGCACGCCGTTCACGCTCAGGGAAAAATCCACATCGGTGAAATCGGCGAACGCTTCCGGCGCGATAAAAGCCGCCAGCGGTGCCGCGCCGTCAAAAGCCTTGGCCACTTCCCAGGGATAGCCTTTTTTCTTCAGCTCGTTCTGCACATCGCGCAGCGTGAGATCCAGCCCCAGCGTAACACCGGCAATCGCTGCGCGGCATTCCGCGAGGCTCGCCGCCTTCAGTGTTTTGCCGATGAGTACGGTGATTTCCGTTTCATGGTGACATTCACCCCGATCCGCCGGAATGGCAAAGCCATCCGCCAGCGCCACCAGCGCCGTTGCCGGCTTCATGAACAGGATGGGCGCATCCGGCACCGCATTGCCGAGCTCACGGGCATGCGCCGCGTAATTGCGGCCGACGCACACCACCTTGCCCACGGGCAAGTGGCAGGGCGTGCCGTCCAGAAAAACATGGGAATATTTCATGTGCTTAGCGTCTCGGGTTTTGCGCTGGCCCTGAATCAATATTTTCGTAAACCATTTCGTAAAAAATTCGTAGGAGCGGCTTCAGCCGCGAACATTATTTCACGCAACACACGGTTCGCGGCTGAAGCCGCTCCTACGGTTGATCAGCTGTTTTTCAGCGCGT
>JAQSDB010000003.1:189841-752512 GCA_029945725.1 bacterium
ATCAGCTGTTTTTCAGCGCGTGCTCGACCAGGAAAATGCGGTCTTCGCCAAAATACAGCTCGTCACCCACAAAAATGGTCGGCGCGCCAAAGGCACCGCGCTGCACGGCTTCATCGCTGGCGGCCTTGAGCTTTTCCTTGACGGCATCGTCGCCGGTCTGCGCCAGCAATTCCGCCGGCAGCAGCTCGGCCAGCACGGCGGCATCGCCGATATTGCGGCCTTCGCCCCAGTAGGCGGCAAACAGCTTGAGCGCGAGCGGCTTGACCTGCTCCGGCTCTGCGGCTGTCAGGGCACGCATGGCGGTGATGGTGTTGGCGGGAAACGCCGGGGGAAACCGGTAATCCAGGCCGTAATAGGCGAAGAGGCGCTGCAGGTCGTGCGGCATGTAGGCGGCTTTGGCCGGCACCTGCATGGGCGCGGAATTGCCGGTCGCCTTGAACACGCCGCCCAGAAAGAAGGGCCGCCATACGGCATCCGCCAGCAGCGGCGAGCGCGCGACCTGTGCTGCGGCGACATAGCTGTAGGGGCTGACCACATCAAAGAAGAATTCGACTTTCCGGCTCATGGCATCACTCTTTTGTGTTGATGGTGTTTATTCGCGAGGCTTTTTCTTTTTGACCACAAGGATCAGGACAATGGTCGCCGTGATGGCCACGATGGGAAAATAGATGGCAGCGTGTGGCATGACAGGGCTCCTGTTTTTGTGCGTCGGTTTTACAGATCCAGCAGCTTGCCGGGGTTCATCACGTTATTGGGATCAAACACGCGCTTCACGGCTTTCATGTACTCGATTTCCACCGCTGAACGCGTATAGCCGACATAGGGTTTTTTCGTCATGCCGACACCGTGCTCGGCCGATACCGACCCCCTGTATTTCGCTACCGTCTCGAACACCTGCGTATTCACGGTTTTGCATTTGGCGAAGAAATCTTCCTTGGCCATGTCGTCCGGCTTGAGGATGTTCAGGTGCAGGTTGCCGTCGCCGATATGGCCGAACCAGACAATCTGGAAATCCGGGTACTGCTCGGTAACGATGGCATCAATGTCGGCAATGAAGGCCGGCACGCGCTGGATGATGACCGAGATGTCGTTCTTGTAGGGCGTGAAACGCGCAATGGTTTCAGAAATGTCTTCACGCAGGCGCCACAGGTTTCTCGCCTGGGTTTCGTTCTGGCTCATCACGCCATCCAGCACCCAGCCCTGCTCCACGCAATGCTCGAAAAGCGCCATGGCTTCATCCGCCATGGCCTCGCTCAGTGCCTCGAACTCGAGCAGTACGTAAAACGGCGTGGCGGTTGCAAACGGGCGCGGAATGCCGGTATGCGCCGTGACCAGCTGCGTGGAAAGCTCGGAGAAAAATTCAAACGCCGTGAGATCAAGCGTCTTCTGAAATGTGGCAAGGATGTGCATCACCGAGGCAAAGTCCGGCGTGCCCAGTACCAGCACGCGCAGGTCGCGCGGCTGCCGTTCCAGCTTCATGGTGGCTTCCACCACAAAACCCAGCGTGCCTTCGGCACCGATAAAGAGATGGCGGAAATCGTAGCCGGTGGCGTTCTTCACCATGTCCTTGTTGAGCTCGAGAATGTCGCCCTTGCCGGTAACGACCTTGAGGCCCATCACCCAGTTGCGCGTCATGCCGTACTTGATGACCTTGATGCCGCCGGCATTGGTGCCGATATTGCCACCGATCTGCGAGGAGCCGGCGCTGGCAAAATCCACCGGGTAACAGAGGCCCTGTAGTTCGGCAAACACCTGCAGCTGTTCCGTCGCCACGCCCGCCTGGATGCGCACCATGCGGTCTTCCGGCACAAACTCCAGCACCTTGTTCATGTGGTCAAAGCTGACCACCACTTCGCCACTGGCGGCCACGGCGCCGGCGGAAAGCCCGGTGCGCCCGCCCGAAGGCACCAGGGCCAGGCCGAGCTCGTTTGCCAGCAGCACGATGGCCTGCACCTGCTCGATGCTCGTGGGGAAAACGATGGCGGCCGGTGCCGGCGTATAGATTTTCGTCCAGTCGCAGCCCCAGGTTTTCAGGCTGTCCGCATCGGTACGGATACGGTTTTCGCCCACAATGGCGGCAAGGCGGTCCCGGATTTCAGGGCTGAACGAAGGGCTGAGCGACATGAGAAAACCTCCATGGGAAACAGGCCGGAGCAGATTCCCAAAGACCGCAGGGTCAGCGGCATTGGGCGGTGGCTCACAAGGCGGGCCATGCTACCATACGCGCCTTATTTTTCCGGCCCTGCCGGACCGTCAGACCACGGGGATGTTATGAGCCAGCTTTCACTCGACAAGTCCAAGATCCGCTTCCTGCTGCTGGAAGGCGTGCACAAGAACGCCCTCGATGTGCTGAGCACCAATGGCTACACCAATATCGAATACCTGCGCGGCGCGCTCGATGAAGACGCCCTGATCGAGAAGATCAAGGACGCCCACTTTGTCGGCATCCGCTCGCGCACCCAGCTCACCGAAAAGGTGCTGGATGCCGCCAACAAGCTGATCGCCATCGGCTGTTTCTGCATCGGCACCAACCAGGTGAACCTGAAAGTCGCCATGAACAAGGGCATTCCGGTCTTCAATGCGCCCTACTCCAATACCCGTTCGGTGGCAGAACTCGTGCTCGGCCAGCTCATCCTGCTGCTGCGCGGCATCCCCGAAAAGAATGCCCTCGTGCATCGCGGCGGCTGGAGCAAATCGGCTGAAGGCTCATGGGAAACCCGCGGCAAGACCCTCGGCATCGTCGGTTACGGCAGCATCGGCTCGCAGCTCTCGGTGATTGCCGAATCGCTGGGCATGACCGTGATCTATTACGACGCCGTCACCAAGCTGCCGCTGGGCAATGCCCGCCAGATCGGCAGCATGGACGAGCTGCTCGCCAGCGCCGATGTGGTGACCCTGCACGTGCCGGAAATCCCCTCCACCAGGAACATGATGCGCGCCGAGCAGTTCGCGAAAATGAAGAAGGGCTCCATCTTCATCAACGCCGCCCGCGGCACCTGCGTCGACATTGACGCCCTGGCCGAAGCCATCAAGAGCAAGCACATCGGCGGCGCCGCCATCGACGTGTTCCCGAAAGAACCCAAGGCCAATGACGAGATTTTCGAATCGCCCCTGCGCGGCCTCGACAATGTCATCCTCACGCCGCATATCGGCGGCTCCACGCTGGAAGCCCAGGCCAATATCGGCCTCGAAGTCGCCGAGAAGTTCGCCCGCTATTCCGACAGCGGCTCCACCCTCTCTGCCGTGAACTTCCCCGAAGTCGCCGTGCCCCTGCAGCCCGGCAAGCACCGCCTGCTGCACATCCACAAGAACGTGCCCGGCGTGCTGATGAACATTAACCGCGTCTTCGCCGAAAACAACATCAACATCAGCGCGCAAAGCCTGATGACCAATGATGCCATCGGCTATCTGGTGATGGACGTGGACAAGGAATATTCCACCGTTGCCCTGGAAAAACTGCAGCAGATCGAAGGCACCATCCGCACCCGCGTGCTGTTCTGATCAGGCAGTTGATCCCGTAAAAAAGCCGGCGCAAGCCGGCTTTTTTGTTTCTGCGTTTTACGCATGCCATGCGGAATTCAAGGCGCCCGCTCGAACAGGGCATTCCAGCGGAATTACAGCCCCTATCGTATAGCTTCCCAAGCTAGAGCCGTGGGTTCGATTCCCATCGCCCGCTCCAGTTTATTCCGTTGTTAATCCACGAAAACTCAGGGTCACGGGATCATCGCAAGGATGGTTCGACGGGCACTGGTAAGAGTTTTTGCGGACCTTGAACGATGCAGGCCCAAGACGGCTGCCCCCAAGATTACCTAACTTGCTATGGGGCCAATATCTCTAAATGGTCTAGTTTGGATTTAACCGCTGTTTTCATATAGGCGACCCCAGCGCTAGGCGCAGTACTGGCGCTGCATAGCGCTCATACAATCCAAGGGGTTTTGGTGGATTTGACAGATACCTGAAACGGACTGATATTGCCTTTTTTGTCGGCATAAGGCAGCAATACGTATCAGCGTGAGCTTCTTAGCGGATGCGAGCCAAGGATTGGTTACAGTAACCCCATAGTCGACGCCCCCCAAAAAACACCAAAGAAGCTAAAAATGATAGTTGGAATATTTCTTAGGTATATAAAAACTTACCAAGGCATTAACTACATTCCCATCACAGATGAAGACGGATTTTGTGGGCTTGTTGGGGACAATGGAATCGGAAAGAGCTCTGTACTTGAGGCATTGGACTGCTTCTTTAACTCAAAGGCTTGGAACTACAACATAGCAACACGCAGAAGAGGATTGGCAGACGCTAAGCCACAAATCGTTCCGGTTTTCCTTATAGAGCGAAATAAATTGGAGGGTGAACCTGCGCAGCTTGCGCAGCACCTGAGCGATGTCGCAGTAGCCGCCGAAGCTACGGACGTAGCTCTTTCATATCGCGCTGATATGCAAATCTTTATACAGCATAGAAATGCACTCCGGATGCATATTAACCTGGATAATTACTATCTTCTTCCTCTTGGCATTGATTACAGTAACGCCATTAGCGTTTCGTTTTTGAATTGTCGCTTACTTGTTGACCGCATATTGGAAGGTGTGCCAGAAGAAGGGAAAACAACCTTAGACGCCTCCGAACTTGATAGATTTAAGCCGCTCCTTGACAAGGTCAAAAGCATTTTCGAATACATCTACATACCTAAAGATATAGATACAGCTGCATTTACAAAGCTAGAGACCGACGAGATACAGGCCCTAATGGGCGAATCACTGAACGAGATTCTAGAGGCTCGAGTTCCTGCTTCGCAAATTACTGAGATCAATCGAAGTCTGAATGAATTTATTGAAACGCTTTCGACTGAGTTAGATGGATACTCGTATAGAACACCAACGGATCGCCAGCAAAACCTAAAAAAGAATGATGTATACAACCTAATTACGCAGGCATTTTTCAACATACGCAGGCTTCACAAACGCCAAGGTGATAATTGGCTTGAGATTAGCAATCTTAGCTCTGGTGAAAAACAAAAAGCCATCATTGATGTCGCACGCAGCCTCATTATCAGGCATAGAACTGGCGCAGAGCACCTCATTATCGGAATCGACGAACCTGAGGCGTCTCTTCATATGTCGGCATGCTTTGATCAATTCGATTCAATTTATCAAATTAGCAGATCGTGTAGGCAGCTAATATTTTCGTCGCATTGGTACGGATTTTTCCCAACCTCCGAAACAGGAAGTGCCTCAATAATCTCGAAGAACCAAGATGGGCATATTGTAGACTCAGTTAACTTGGGGCGCTACAGAGAGCAGGTTCGGCAAATGGTTACAGGCACACAAGGGGTTATGCCATATGATATTCGCTTGAAGAGCATAAATGACCTTGTTCAATCCATTATGGCTAGCGTAATTGGCGACCAACCATTTAATTGGCTTATCTGTGAGGGGTCGTCGGAGAAAAAATATTTCGCCGCCTACTTCTCCGATTTGATTTCTTCTCACAGGTTGCGAATAGTTCCTGTGGGTGGCGCGAAAGAGATTAAGAAAATATATAATCACCTTGCAACAGCTTACGAAGACTTCAGGAATGAAATTTCCGGAAAAATTATCCTTGTATCTGACACTGATGCGAACTTGGTTAGATATGAAACTGAAGCCTTTGAAAGGCTAATATGTAAACGAATTGTGAGCTGTCAAACCGATCAAACAACAAAATTAGTTGGCATAAATGCAAATCCCTCTGCGCCAGAAACGGAGATCGAAGATGCCCTCAATGGAGGATTGTTTTTAGATACATTGAGAACATTTCAGGGCGAATATGCTGATCTTGCATTTCTTAATGATGTTACTTGTCACAACCCAGATGCTGTTTGCTCCTTTGCTCTTGATTTGCTTGGAAGCCAGAGACTTATCATTAAAAGTTTTTTCGACCACGGGAATAATAAATATGAATTTTCTCGGAGATATGCTGAAGCATTGACTCCTCAGCATGCAATACCTCCTTGGATTAATCAGATTAGGGACGCATTTACGAGGCAATAAGTACGTCATTTTCGGCGCTATCTCAGGGATAATTTGATGTCTCAAGCTGGATTGATATGCCGTGTTCTGGTTGCCTCATATGTATGTCAAATCCACCAAAACCCCTTGGATTGTATGAGCGCTATGCAGCGCCAGTACTGCGCCTAGCGCTGGGGTCGCCTATATGAAAACAGCGGTTAAATCCAAACTAGACCATTTAGAGATATTGGCCCCATAGCAAGTTAGGTAATCTTGGGGGCAGCCGTCTTGGGCCTGCATCGTTCAAGGTCCGCAAAAACTCTTACCAGTGCCCGTCGAACCATCCTTGCGATGATCCCGTGACCCTGAGTTTTCGTGGATTAACAACGGAATAAACTGGAGCGGGCGATGGGAATCGAACCCACGGCTCTAGCTTGGGAAGCTAGGGTATTGCCATTATGCGGCGCCCGCAGAAGGTGGGGTGGTGGCGAAAGTGGCTTTACTGCCCCATGTTTCCTGATGGCCTAGGCTGACTGACCAGACACACGCTCCTACGGTGGCTATCGACATTTCCAGAGACGCCAAACACTTTCTATCCATGGCCCACACAAAATCCCTGACAACGCCCGCATACCCGGATTGGCGACAGAATTCGTCATTAACCCTCACGGTTATTCCTGCCTCTCTTTTTTCACCCGCGCCCACAACGCCTCAAACTCCGGCAGCACCCATTCCCAGTTGATCGCCTGACTCGTGTCTATCGTCAGCGCGGCGGCCTTTTCACTTCCCTCCAGCGCCTCGCAGGCGGCGAGTTGCTTGTCGACCACTGAGGTATCGGCTTCGGAGGCATCGCGACCTTCGGCACTGCGCTGCGCGACGCGTGTGCGCAAGACTTCGGCGGGTGCGACAAAGGCCAGCAGCAGGCAGGGCCGCTGCATTTTCCTGGCGAGCCGGGCCATGCGCTCGCGCGGGGCCTTGCGGATAAAGGTGGCATCGACGAGTACCGGGAAGCCGGCCTGCAATACCGTTTCTGCCAGTGCCTCGAGCCGGTCCTGCACGCGCGCATTGGCGGCGGCGCTGTAAATGCCGCCGGGAATGCCGGCACTCGATTGCGTGGCGGCCAGCCCGTACAGGCGCTTGCGCTCGACATCGGCGCGCACGCGGACCAGGCCGAAAGCATCGGCGAGGTGTTGCGAATTCGTGGTCTTGCCGGAACCGGAAATGCCGTGGGTGAGTACCAGTGCCGTGCGCGCGGGTTCGGTATAACGGGCGGCCAGCTCGAGATAACGGCGGCACTCGGCCAGGCTGGCGTCGCGCTCACTGCCCTGCAACTCGGCCTGCAACTGCCCGAAGCGAATGGCGGCGACCTTGGCGCGCACCATGGCGCGGTAGCAGAGATAAAACGGCAGCAGGCGCAGGCCGGCGTAATCACCGGTTTTTTCCAGCCAGGCATTGAGGAAACGCCAGCCGAGATCGGCACGCCCGCGTGCCTGCAGATCCATCACCAGAAACGCCACATCGGCCATCACATCAATCCAGCGCAGCGACGGATTGAACTCGATGGCATCAAACAACACGGGCTGTTCTTCCAGCACCACGATATTGCCGAGATGCAGATCGCCATGGCATTCGCGCACATGGCCTGCGGCCAGGCGCCCGGCAAAAACATCGTGCAGCGCGGCAAACGTCGATGCACTCCATTGCTCTACCTTGCCGAGCAGGGCCTGCAAATCCGCTGCGGCCAGCACCTCGCGCATCTGCCCGAAATTCTCCTGCACCGGCCGGTACACATTGTCTGGATGACCGAACTCGCCTTCCGGCGCCGCCACCGCGACCTGCGCATGAAAATCCGCCACATGCGTGGCCAGCCGCTCCATCAGTGTCGGCATTTCCGTGTGCGTGGCCAGCAAGGCGGAGAGCAGGCGCTCCTGTGAAAACCGGCACATTTTTACCGCGTATTCCTGTGCAGCGTATTCCTGCGCACCGTTTGCATTACCCGGCTGCACGCGCACCGGGTTCGCGGTAATGCCGACGACGGCCTCGTAGAGCATCGGTGCCGTGCGGCGATTGATACGCAGTTCTTCCGCGCAGGCGGCGCGGCGTTTGGCGAGCGTGCTGAAATCGAGAAAGCCGAGATCAACCGGCTTTTTAAGCTTGTAGGCGTAATCGCCGGCCAGCACCACCCAGGAAATATGCGTTTCGATGCACTCGATATGCGGCGCCGGATGCGGAAACACATCCGGGTGCATGAGGTCGGCAGGCAACTCAAGCGGCATGGTTCATCCCTGCATGATTCCCGTGAAAAATCCCGGCCCGCCTGCGCTCTCAGTAGAGCTGTACGCCGCCTGGCGACTGGCTGTTGCGGCGCAGGCGCACGGTATCCTCCTGCTTGCCTTTCTTGTGCAGGATGCGCAACTCGGCTTCGCTGTCGGGCTTGCCGTACAACTGGCGAATCGCCTCGCCGGCCGACATCTCGCTGACGGGCTTGCCGTCGATGGCGAGGATTTCGTCGTTTTCTTTCAGCCCTGCTGCGGCCGCCACACTGCCCGCAGGAACGGCACCCACGGCCAGATGGCCGTTCCAGCCGAGCTTGAGCATGATGGTGCCGGGCCGGTAGCTGAGCTTTACCGTCAGCGGCATCGAGCCTTCAAGCGGACCGTAAAGCGGCAGCTCGATGCTGCGCTTGTTTCCGGCAACCACCTTGCTGCAAGAGTCATTGCTTAACAGGCTCATGGCGGTGAGGGCCTGATACGTTGTGCGCTGGAAGCGCAGAACCATCTTGCCGTCCTTCTGCGCAATATCGCCTTCTACCTCGCCGGATTCGGGAGGAATCGTGCATTTTTCAGTTTGCACGGCCGTGCGCGACCAGCTGCCGGCCAGTTGCGTACCGCGGACATTCAGGCGGAACACCATTTCTTCGCCGCTGGTAATGGGCATGCCCGAGCCAAAGTACAGGACTGAAACGATGTCCTTGTCGGTAACCGTGTGGTACTTGGCCTGCAGCACGATCTTGTCGCCATCGTTTTTCAGCTGAAAGAAATTGCCATCGCCATCCACCCAGGAGCCTTCGCGCGACTTCACCACGGCGACCTGTTCCTGGCGGAATTCGAGCTTGATGATTTCATCACCCACCTTGGTGGCATCATCTGCTTTCGGCGCCAGCTTCAGATAGGTTTTGTAGCAGGTGATGGCGGCATCAAAATGCCCGAGCTTGGATTCCACCGCGCCAAGGTTGTACCAGGCCGCCGCCATGTCGGGCGCGATCTCCGTAGCACGGCGAAACTGCTCTGCCGCCAGCGAAAGATCCGCATCCGACTTTGCCATTTCGATGGCGGCCGCGCCGCGCACAAAATAGCGCCGCGCCTCTTCATTGGCATCGGCACGAGCTGCCATCGCCACGCACAAGAGCAGCAGCGCTGCTGTTGCTTTCAGAAAATACGTTTTCATGAAAATTTCCTTCTGTTCATTGCATGGCTCATTGCATGGTTCATTGCGCTACTGATTGCGCTGCTTGTTTGGCGGTTCGCCGTAATTCCGGACACCCTGCTCATTGAACAGCCATTGCACTGATATTGAAGTGCAGCGGCCCCGCGTCAGTTTCCGCCGCCGGCGGGCGCTGCTGTCTTTTCCTTTGCCGCTGATTCCTGCTGCTCCAGGCGGCGCAACTCGGTGGCGGTGCGCTCACGGTCCGCCTTGGCCCTGGCCAGCGCCTCCCGTGCTTTTTTCAGGGCATCGCTCTCGCCGGCCGGTTTTTTTGTCTCGTCCTGCGCCTTCTTTTCTTCACGCGCCACTTCCTGTTCGCGCGCGGCAATCGTGCGATCGCTTTCCGCCAGATTCTGGCGTGCCTGCGTCAGCTGGCCGGCCATCCAGGCAAGGAACTGGGCGCGCAGCGCCGGATCGGTTGGCACCTCGTAGCGGTCGCTCGTGACCTCGGTCGGTGCGGGCACGGGCGGCACGGCACCGGCGGCCGGCGTGCAGCCGGCGCCGGGATTGTCCCAGTCCGGGCCTTTCTCGTTCCTGCTGTTGCGCGCCTCGTTGGCGGCGCAGTCAAGCTGCTGGCGTGCGGTGCCGGCAGCGGGTGCCTGCTTGAGCTCGATACGGTTGGCCGGCGTGATCACCACGTCACCCTTGATGGTGCCGAGCAGGCCCTGCTGGTCTTTGCGGAACTGCTGGTCCTGTGCGGCGGCCTCGGCCTTTTTCTGTGCCTCCATTTTTTTCTGGAAGGCATCGTTTTCCGGCGCGGGGGCTGTGCCCGGTGCAGCAGACTGGCCGCCCTTTTTCTGGCCGGTGCGCGGGTACATGCCCTCCTTGAAATAACACATGCCGGCACAGTCATTCTTGTAGAGGGAATTCAGGCAGCGCGAAAAATAATAGGAGCTGCATTCGCTCTCGGTCGGCCAGCAGGCACCAGTGCGCCCGGAGGATTGCTGCAGCCAGCTTTTCCAGTCGATGCAGTATTCGCCATGGGCACTGGACGCCAGCAGCACCAGCAGTGCCAGCAGCCCCCGGGCGCGGCCATGCCGGCTGCCCTGCACAATGAGGGTAGCCCTTGCAGGCACGGAAGACAGGAACCAGGGGAGTTTCATGAGCGCATCCTGAACGAAATCGCGGCGATGCATATTGCCGCAGGTCAATGACGGCGGGCATGGCTGCCCGGCGGCCTGTTCACCAGCCCGTCTGCACGCCTGGCGCTTTCATCCGGACAGAAGCCCTTTTAGACTCCGGACTCTCAAGGCGCCGCTCCGCGCCGCAGAAAAACCGCACTCACGGAGGAACCATGCGTATTTCGTCCCTGCTGCTGGCCAGCACCCTGACCCTGCTCAGCACCATTGCCGCCGCTGCCCGCCCCACCATCGCCATCCTGCCCTTCAGCATCGACCGCAATGTGGTGATCAGCGATGGCCGCTCCGTGATCAGCGGCACTATTGAAGACCAGACCTCGCTGCTGACCAACGAGCTGATTCACCAGCTGGTGGCCACGCGCAAGTTCGATGTGCTGGAACGTGCCCGCGTTGATGACCTGATCAAGGAAAAGCAGTTCCAGGAAAGCGATTACGCCTCGCCGGACGAAGCCCCGAAAATCGCCAGACTGCTTGGCGCCGATTATTTCGTGCTGGGCCGCATTGACGATCTCGAGGGCGAAAGCGAGCAGAAAAGCATCCCCTACAGCACGCAGACCTATGAGCAGCAAAAGGCCAGCATTGACCTTTACCTGCGCGTGATTGATGCGCGGACCGGGAAGATTGTGGCGGCGGAAAAGTTCGACAACGAAGCCCGTATACGCATCAACAACAACCCGAACCAGAAAAAACAGCAAAATGCCGGCAAGCAGCTCATCGTGCAGGCGGCGCAGGAAATGGTGAACCGCATCACCAATACCGTCTACCCGGTGAAAGTGGCGAAAGTGGATGGCAAAACGGTTTACCTGAATCGTGGTGCCGGCAGCAGCCTCAAGGTCGGTGACACCGTTTCCATCTACAGCCAGGGCGATGCCGTGGTGGACCAGGACACCCGTGAAGCCCTGGGCTACACCGAAAACGAAGTGGCACAGGCACGCATCACCGCGGTGGATGCGCGCTTTACCAAGGCAGAACTGGCCACGGATGCCGCGGTAAAAGAAGGCATGCTGGTGAAACCGGCAGCCCCCGAAAAAGCCGACGTGCCGGCTGATCTGCCGGCAGGCCCGCGCTGGTAGGCGCCGGCCACTATTGTCCGTCCGGCCTTCGCGTGCGAAGGCCGGTTAACCCCAAGAGCGACAGGAATATCCTGCCCATGCGATCACGCCGTTTCACCCTTGCGCTGTTGCTGCCGGTATTGCTGGGTGGTTGCGCTGCCTCCTCGGTACTGACGCCCTACCCTTCGCAGGCAGCGGCTTACCGTGCCGCACTGGCGGCGGGCACGCCGGCGGCGGGTGTCGAGCGCATTGGCAGCAATACCGAATCGGCTGACGGCATGCTCTACCTGCTGGAAAAAGGCCGGCTTGACCAGCTTGCCGGCCAGCACGCGGCCAGCCGCGCCGACTTTGATGCCGCCCTCGCCCGCTTTGATCGCCAGGACAACAAGGCCATTGTCTCGGCCTCGTCCTACGCTGCTTCCGGCGCCAGCCTGCTCACCAACGACAACGCCCGCCCCTATGAAGGCCGCGTTTATGAACGTGTGTTTGTGCATCAGTACCAGGCGCTGAACTATCTGGCCGCCGGCGATGCGGCCGGGGCGCTGGTGGAAGTGCGGCGTGCCAACCAGGTGCAGGTGGACGCCCTCGCCAAAAAAGACGGCAAGGTCGATTCCGCGCGCTCGGATGCGCAGGGCAAGGGGCTCGACGAAAGCCGTTACGACAATTATTTCAGCCCCATGGATCTGGCTGCCGGCCGCGTCAAAACCGGCTTCCAGAATGCCGCCACGTTTTATCTTTCCGGCCTGATCTATGAAGCCACCGGCAGCACCAACGATGCCTTCATCGATTACCGCAAGGCGCTGGAACTGGTGCCGGACAATCCCTATCTGCAAAAGGACGTGGTGCGCACCGGCCTTGCGGCCGGGCTTGAAGACACCAGAAAACTCGCGAAGCAGATCGGCAACGTGGCGGTCGGCCCGAAGCCGGGTGAAGGCGAGCTGGTGATTTACGTGGAGGAAGGCTATGTGCCCTCCAAGCAGGGCGTCGGCATTCCCATCTGGACGGCAAGAACCCTGAACACCGTGAGTTTTCCGATTTACGCGGACTCGGCCGTGCCCGCACCGGTTTATGTGCAGGTCGACGGCATGGCGCTGCAGACTGCGCTGCTCGTGGATACGCGCGCGCTGGCCGTGCGCACGCTGAAGGATGAAGTGCCGGCCATGCTGGCACGCGCCTTTCTGCGCCTGCTCACCAAACAGGAAATGCAGCGCCAGGTACAAAAGCAGGACAACAGCGGCCTGCTCAATCTCGTGACCACGGTGTACAGCCTGGTGACGGACCAGCCCGACCTGCGCTCCTGGCTGACCCTGCCCGGCAGCGGCCAGATCCTGCGCCTGCCGTTGTCGGCCGGCAGCCATCGCGTGTCACTGCCCGGACTCGCGCCCATGGACATCGAGGTGCGTAACGGAAGACCTACACTGCTCCATCTGGCCGTCCTGCCCGGCAAAACGTACAGTTACCTTTATCCGCTTTGATCAAGCCACTACCCCACAGAGACACGGAGATCGTCATGAAACGCATCCTCAGCGCCACGCTTCTCGGCAGCGTCCTGCTGCTGGCCGCCTGCAGCACCAGCAACTCCAAACTTGTTAACTACCGGGGCGGCGATCTCAAGGGCGTCATCGAAGTACAGAAATCCGCCGTGGTCCTGACCGAAGGCGGCCTGCCCCAGGCCAAGGCCATTCTGGTGAACGAATCCGGCGTGACGCAGAAGTTCGAATACAAGTTCACCTGGCTTGATGCCAACGACATGGCCATCGACGAAGACAATCGCCCGTGGCGCCCGGTGACCCTCAAGGGCAAGGACCAGATTAATATCAGCGGCACCGGCCCCAATGACAGTGCCCGAAAATTCCAGATCCAGATCCGCGAACCGCAAGGAGTGACAAAATAATGAAACGCACCCTGATCCTGCTGCCGCTCATTGCGGCCGGCGTATTCGGCATTAACGGCTGCAGCACGGTGCAGTACGGCGACGCCACTGCCGTGGAAACCGTCAACACCGATTTCGGTTCTACCGATCTGCAGATGATTGCCGAAAAGATGACGGACGACCTGCTGGCTTCCCCGGCCATGGCGGAAATCGCGCCCAATGGCAAACGCCCCATCCTCTTTGTGGACACCATCAAGAACAAGACGCTGGAGCACATTGATACGGAATCCATTACCGACACGATCTCCACCAAGATGCTCAACTCCGGCCGCTTCCGCTTTGTCGACATGACCCGCGTTGATGCCGTTGCCAAGCAGCTGGATTACCAGAAAAACAGCGGCATGGTGGATGAAAGAAAATCCGTGCAGATGGGCCGTCAGCTGGGTGCCCAGTTCATGCTCTACGGCAATTTCTCCTCCATCGAGAAAACCGCCGGCTCCACCAAGGATGTTTACTACAAGTTCACGATGAAGCTGACCAATATCGAAAGCGGCCTCGTGGAATTCCAGTCTGAAAAGGAAATCCGCAAGACCAAAAAGAAGAGCATGTTCGGTACCTGATTTTTTCAGGCCATAAAAAAGGGAATTACATACGTAACTCCCTAGACCCTAAATTACTGAACCCGAACCTTGATTTTACCTCTTTCGTCCCCGCGAAGGCGGGGACCCAGTGCCTTTTAAAGTCGCTGGGTTCCCGCCTTCGCGGGAATGACAGTGAAGTAAGGGAGTTAAAGATGTCATTCCCATAAAAAAGCCCGCAGATGCGGGCTTTTTTATTTGACGGCTTTCAGCTTAAAAAACCGGTGACCAGCGCCGAGAATTCATCGGCCGCTTCCAGCATGGGATAGTGGCCAATGCCGGGCAGCCAGTGCAGCTCTGCATCGGGAATCTCCTGCGCCAATTTTTCGGCAATGGCCGGAATGCCGACCGGATCCCGGTCACCCCAGATCAGCGCCGTCTTGCAGTTGCACACCTGCAGGCCGCGCAGCCAGCGTGCCGTATGGATATAACGGCGCTCCTCGAGATAGTGCGAGGCAAGACCCAGCGCAATATTGCCGTGATTGCTGCGCGTCAGCTCCCACAGGGTGGCAAGCTCGGCGGCCGTTTGCGCATCCTTGCGCGCGAATACTTCGGCCAGCGCATAACGGTAAAACGCCCCGTTCATGAGGCGGCTGGCAATCGGCCGCAGCCAGGGCAGGCGCAAGGCATGCTGGCCGGGGCGCAGCCTGGCCATGGCATAGAAAAATCCGGAGTTGGTGAGAATGGCACGGTCGAGTGTTGTCTGCCGCGCTGATTCCTGCGCGCGCATGAAAAGCTCGGCGGCAATGCTGGTGCCGTAATCATGCGCGAGCAAATGTGCGTGCGTGATGCCCATCTGCTCCCAGAGTGCTTCGGCCACATCCGCCTGTGCGAGCAGCGAATAGGAATAGTCGCGCGGTTTGTCGGAGAGGCCAAAGCCGGGATGATCGTGAATGACGACGCGGAATTCCTGCGTCAGTGCCGGCAGGACCCGCCAGAAATCGAAACTGCAGGAGGGAAAGCCGTGCAGCACAAGCAGCACGGGCGCATCACGCGGACCTTCGTCAACGACAAAAACTCGCAGCCCGAGCACCTCGCGAAAATGGCCGCGATCACGCCAGGCGCCGGCATCAGGAACAGCATTCACGGCATTCCTCCGGAACAGCTCAGACACCAAAATGACCACGGGTATAACCCCATGCGGCAGCAGCGACAATGAGCATCAGCAGCAACCACCAGACCCAGTGATGCTGCTTCTCGGCATAGGGATCGGCCAGTGCGCGCTCGGCGCCTTTCGGCAATTCGGCGAGCTGCGTCAGTGCCGTACCGAAAGCGATATTGATGCCGGCGCGCGTGTTCACCGCCCAGCCATTGGCATCGAGCATCGGCGCGAGATTGCGTTTGCGCAGCTTGAACCAGGCCAGCACCATGGACGGCCCGGAAATCAGCAGCACCACACCGAGCAGCGCCAGCGGCATCTGCCACCACAACAGCGAAAGAAACCCGGCAGCAATCGCCGCCAGCGCGGTGCCGATGGCACCAACCGCGAGGCCGATGGCGGCAAAAATACCGGCGAACCTGGCGATATCAAACGGCGGCACGGCGGCTGCCGCTGGTGCGGGTGCTGCAGCGGCTGCCACCGCCGCGGCCGGGGCATTTTCCACATGCGTGGCCGACGCCGTTACGCTGCTGGCTGATTTTTCTTCAATCGCCTTGTCGCGCGATGCCGCCATTTTCTGCATCTGGCCCGAGATCATTTTTCCGATACGCCGGTACGGCGTCCAGAATGCCTCGCGCACGCTGATGGAGTGTTCGATCAGCTTGACCACATGCGCATCCCAGTCCACGCCCTTGCGGTCATAGAAAATGCCGTTGCGCCCCAGCATCAGGTTGCCGGCATCGCCGGCGGTGATCGCCGCCACGATCAGCATCTTTTCTGCGCTGCCGCGGCGCGTGCATTCGCAATACACCAGATAGCTGCCGCTGGCGGCGGCCATGGCGCTGTGCCGGCCGAGATCATTCACGCGCACGGTGAGGTCGGCACTTTTCCCGTCGATGAACAGCGTGCCTGCCTGGAAGATGGCCTTGTCGCGGCGTGTATAGAATTCACGGAAGGAAATGAAGTTGTTCAGCAGCATGACCAGGTTTTTCTGGAAGCGGACCAGCTTGTCCACATCAAGCAGGCCTTCCGCCTCTGCAGCAACCGCCTTGTCCTGCGCTACCAGTGCCAGCAACTGCTCGCGCACATCATTGGCCACCAGCCATTCGATGCGGGCCGGTTCGAGCGCATCGATGCCAAGCACCGGCTTTTCGCCCAGCCAGGTGAAATACGGTGCGCACTTTTCTGCAATGCCGTTCCAGTCTTTCGCTGAAAGCGAGGTTTTTTCCCCCAGCAAGGGCAGCACCACTTTCTCGCGGAAACGGGTGAGCGCATCAATCCACGCCGGATTGATGCCGTCGACCAGGGGCAGATCACGGCCTGGCGCAATATTGGCCAAGGGCAGACCGGCTGTTTGCGCCGAGTTGGCCATGTCCAGTGCGGCCAGACGAACCAGCTCGGCCTCTTCGCCATTCATCAGGGCGCCCGCACGCGGATCAAATTCCGCCATGCGCACGCGATTGAAAAAGTCGTCGATTTTTTCGCGCAGCCCGGAGAGTGCGGCAATCGCTTCTTCGGTTGCCGCGCCGAAAGGCTGCAAGGCGGCCTCCTTGCCGGCACGCTGATGCCAGGCGGCAAAGGTTTCGGCCTGGATAAAAAACCCGTTAATTTTTTCTTCGGAAACCGCGGGCTCGTTGCTGCGATCCGTTTCAGCTCCCATGCAGGCAATGATGTCGGCAATGGCGGCTTTCAGTGCTTCGTCATCCGTCATGGTCGCCGGCACAAAACCATCGCCATTGGGTTTTTCCGGCGGAAACACTGCCGCCAGATCATCGGTATCCAGCACCGAAATCTGTGCTGCATCCGGCAAGCCGATATTGACCAGCAGGCGCCGTGCCGATGCCGCCAGATGCCGGCCGGCCTCCGAATCATTCAGTGCCGACAGCGGCAAATCCTCTCCGGAAAAAAGCACGGCAGGATCGTTCAGGACGGAAAGCGCCCAGTCGACGGCGTTCAGCAATTCCGGCGCACGGATTCGCCCGTCCTTGTCGGCATCAATGTATTCCAGTGTGCGCGCATCAAACTCAAGCCCCTGCACCGGGCAGGCCAGTGCCGCCCAGAGCTTCTGGTCGAGGGTGTGCAGGGCCGCCAGATCGGCCGGGGTATCGATACGTACCTGATCAAAACCACCGGACCGGAAAAAACGCCAGTGATGGGAAATTGCCGTCATGAGAGTTTCCTTGCAGGGGGCATTCAGAGATGCCCCGTCCATAAAAATAAAAGAGTAAAAGAGCCGGCAGCAGGGCTCAAGCGCCGGCGGGCGGCGCGGACGCCAGCATCAGCGCCAGGGCGGCATGCACCGGGGCGCGCAGGTCATCACGCTCGTTGGCCAGCTGGTGCGAGGCTTCCGGCAGCATGACCTCGTGCTCGACATGAAAATGGCGCTGCACAAAGCGGTTGTTGTAGGGCCATTCCACCGTCTCGTCGCGCATTCCCTGCACCATCAATACCGGAAAATCACACGCCGGAAGCTGCTCCATATGATGCACCCAGCGCCTGAGCGCGCCAATCCATCCCATGGGCACCATGCGGTCCTGCAGCGGATCTTCATCCTGCACAAAGCGCAAAAAATCCTTGTCACTGCTGTTGGCCCTGAATATGCGCGGGACGGCTTTCTGGAAATGCCGGATCAGCCAGAAGCCAAAGCGGATTCTCGTCCATTGTGCAGGACGCAGCAGCGGCGCCAGCAACAGGACTTTTTGCAAAGCCGGCACCTTGCCCGCTGCCCGCTCGCTCAGCACGTAATCCATGAGGATGGCCCCGCCGGTACTTTGACCGACGCCGTAAAAAGGCCAGGGCAGGTCGCTGCCATATTGCGCCAGCGCTTCTTTCAGCACGAACTGGTAGTGCGAAAAATCGGGGATATCCATGCGCGCACCGCCAGACAGGCCGTGACCCGGCAGATCGTAAACAAACACCGCATAACCGCGCGTGAGACTGTCCCGGATGATGTGGCCATAAAGGCCGGAGTGATCGAGATAGCCATGCAGGATGAAAACCGTGCCTTTGGCCGCCGCTATGCCGGGAGGCATGAAAACCTGACCCAGCAGACGATAACCGTAAGCGTCAAACCAGCCGGCGTAGTGCCGCACACCGGGCAGGGTTTTTTCGAAATCAAGACCGTAAAAATGCACGTAGTCCGCCAAGGCATCACGCAACGGTGCATAGACCGCAAGATCAAGACGCCGCAATGCCTGCCGGACAGCCTCGACATCCAGCGGCGTTGCCAGGCCAGCGTTTGATGCCATACAACCTCCGCAACCGTTTCATCCGCCGTGTTATAGCACGAACGCATGTCTTCAAAGATATCGCCAAAGCCCGATGCAGGGCACAGACCGCTTAATACGATCATGACGCTTGTGCAGCAACGCCACCGGCGCCGTTACGCACTGCAACGGCGGCGACTGGCTGTCAGGGGAAAGGGGGTTGATCATCATCTCGATGACAGAAAAAACACGGCGCATCCGGCAATGTCTTTTTCTTCCGGCACCGTGCTATTCGGTTTCTCTTCTGTCACGACCGCGCCGGCGATCCGGCTGAATGGCCGTGCCGCGACGAACATCGCGCCGGTCGCGGCTTTTGTGGCGGCGGTCGCCGTGGCGGTGCTCAATGCCATCCCAGCCTCCCGTTGCCAGTACCTCGCTGCCATCGGCCGTTTCCAGCGCTTCAAGATGGGTAATCAGGCCGACCTCGGCCAGCACCTCGAGGTAGCGATTACCGGCATCAAGATCAACATCGTGCTTGATGATTGCCGGCTTTGCCGCCAGCAGCGCTTCCACCCGGGCCGCCGTCACATGAAAAAATTCGGCCAGATTGACGGCCACCTCGGCATGACTGAGGCCGGGCAGGTATTTGCCGCGAAAAACCAGACGGTAACGTGAGGTCATGAGCATCCCTGTTGTTTTTATAGGGGATCGGGTTATCCCGATACGGCATGTCTGCCTTACAGGTTAGGCCGGCCGGTCGCTGATGCAAAGCGTGGCATTTATGCAAACTGACATACGGAGTGATGCGTTTCCCGCGCGGTGCGGGCCATAAAAAAAGGGCGCACAAGGCGCCCTTTTTCATGCCCGGCCCCTCATTTCACGCTTTGCTTCAGCTCACCCGAGGCATAGCGATCCGTCATCTTTTCCAGTGACAGCGGCTTGATCCTGCTGGCCTGACCGGCCGCGCCAAACGCCTCGTAACGGGCAATGGCGATGTCACGCATGGCCTCGATGGTGTCCTTGAGGTATTTGCGCGGATCAAACTCGGCCGGATTTTTGGCGAGATGACGGCGAATGGCGCCCGTTGCTGCCAGACGCAGGTCCGTATCGATATTCACCTTGCGTACGCCGTGCTTGATGGCCTCGACAATCTGCTCGACCGGCACACCGTAGGTTTCCTTGATGTCGCCACCGTACTGGTTGATGACGGCCAGCCATTCCTGCGGCACCGAGCTGGAGCCGTGCATCACCAGATGCGTATTGGGAATGCGCGCATGAATTTCCTTCACGCGGCTGATCGACAGGATGTCGCCGGTGGGCGGACGCGTGAACTTGTAGGCGCCGTGCGAGGTGCCAATGGCAATGGCCAGCGCATCAACGCCGGTATCGCGCACAAACTGCGCCGCTTCTTCCGGATCGGTCAGCAGCTGCGAATGATCCAGCACGCCTTCGGCACCGACACCGTCTTCTTCACCGGCCATGCCGGTTTCCAGCGAACCAAGGCAGCCGATCTCGCCTTCCACCGACACGCCACAGGCATGTGCAAGCTCGACCACATTACGGGTCACGCGCACGTTGTAATCGTAATCAGCGGGCGTCTTGCCATCTTCCTTCAGCGAGCCATCCATCATCACGGAAGAAAAGCCGAGCTGGATGGAGCGCTGGCAGATAGCCGGCGAAGTACCGTGATCCTGGTGCATGACCACGGGGATATGCGGAAACTCCTCGATCGCCGCCAGAATCATGTGGCGCAGGAAGGGCGCACCGGCGTATTTGCGTGCACCGGCCGAGGCCTGCACGATCACGGGCGAATCCGTTTTGTGCGCCGCTTCCATGATGGCGCGCATCTGTTCGAGGTTGTTCACATTGAATGCCGGCACGCCGTAACCGTTTTCGGCGGCGTGATCGAGCATCTGTCGCAAGCTGATAAGTGCCATTTTCTATTCCTCAATCAATGCCCCCAAAGAGTCCCCCTCTCCCCGCTTGCGGGGAGAGGGCCGGGGTGAGGGGCGGTTTTCAATTACCTGACGGATGCACTCAAGCACCGCATCCGTCTTCAAAATCACATCATCATTCCAGAAACGTAAAACAGTGAGTCCGCGCTCTTCCAGGAAATCGGTTCTCTCCTGATCATACTGCGTACGTTCAATATGCTGACCGCCATCAAGCTCGACGACCAAACATCGCTCTGCGCAGTAAAAGTCCAGCACATAAGGCGGCAGGGGGAATTGCTGGCGAAACTTCAGCCCCAAAAAATGCCGCCCTCTTAAATGTCGCCACAACTGTTGTTCGGCATCCGTTTGGCACCTGCGCAAAAGGCGCGCGAACTCGCCATTCTGTTTTCGCATACGACATCCTTGTCGTTATCGAGAGCCCCTCACCCCAACCCTCTCCCCGCTCACGGGGAGAGGGAGAAAGTCAAAATCACCTTATTTCTTCGCCGCTTCTTCCAGTGCAACTACCGCCGGCAGTTTTTTGCCTTCCACAAACTCGAGGAAGGCGCCGCCGCCGGTGGAAATGTAGGAAATCTTTTCCGATACACCGTATTTATCAATCGCCGCCAGCGTATCGCCGCCACCGGCAATCGAGAATGCTGCGCTGTCAGCAATCGCGTGCGAAAGCACTTCGGTGCCGTGACCAAACTTGTCGACTTCAAACACGCCGACCGGGCCATTCCACAAAATGGTTCTGGCGGACTTCAGCATGCCGGCAAACAGGGCAGCCGTTTTCGGGCCGACATCCAGAATCATGTCGTTGTCGCCAACCGCTTCAACATTCTTTACCACGGCCTCAGCAGCATTCACGAAGGCCATGAAATCATCGATCGGGCCTTTGACTTCAGCCACCACCACATCAACCGGCAGCGGCACACTCACTCTGGCCGCAATCGCCCTGGCGGTCTCCAGCAGCTCGTGCTCGCACAGTGACTTGCCGACATTGAAACCTGCTGCTGCCAGAAAGGTGTTGGCGATGCCGCCACCGACAATCAGCTGGTCGCAAAGTCCGGCGAGCGATGTCAGCACATCGAGCTTGGTCGAGACTTTCGAGCCCGCCACAATCGCCACCATCGGACGTTCGGGTTTTGCCAGGGCCTTTTCCAGCGCCTCCAGCTCGGCCGCCAGCAGGGGGCCGGCAGCCGCCACTTTGGCAAACTTTGCCACGCCGTGGGTGGAGCCCTCGGCGCGGTGCGCCGTACCGAAGGCATCCATCACGAAAACATCGCAGAGGGCCGCATATTTCTGCGCCAGCTCGTCAGTGTTTTTCTTTTCGCCCTTGTTGAAGCGCACGTTTTCAAACAGCACGATGTCGCCGGCCTTGATGTCGACACCATCCAGATAATCCTTCAGCAGGGGCACATCACGACCCAGTGCCTTCGACAGATAATCGGCCACCGGCTTCAGGGAATTTTCTTCGGAGAACTCGCCCTCAACCGGGCGCCCGAGATGCGAGCACACCATCAGGGCGGCACCTTTTTCCAGGGCCAGCCGGATCGTGGGCAGGGCCGCCTCGATACGCGCTGCACTGGCAACGGCGCCATTCTTTACGGGCACATTCAGATCCTCGCGAATCAGAACGCGCTTTCCCTGCAGATCCAGATCGGACATCTTGATAACGGACATCGGAAACCTACCTCTTGCTTAAATACCCGCACAAATCGAGAAGACGATTGGCGTAACCCCATTCGTTGTCATACCAGACCAGCACTTTGGCCTGCCGTCCGGCCACCAGTGTTCCGGTGGCATCAAAAATCAGCGAATACGGTGAGTGCGTGAAATCGCTGGAGACCAGCAGCTCCTCGCAATAACCGAGAATGCCGGCGTAGCCGCCCGCTGCACTGGCGGCAAAAACCGCGTTGATGGCCGCGGCGCTGACGTCTTTCCTGCAGACAAAACTGAAATCAATGGCCGCCACATTCTGCGTCGGCACGCGCAGCGAATAGCCTTCAATGCGCTGACCGCTGTCGGGCAGGACGCGGCGCAGGGCACCGATGCTGCTGGACGTCGTCGGAATGATGTTCACGCTGGCCGCACGGCCACGGCGCAGGTCGCGATGCGTCCTGTCCAGCACGCTCTGGTCCGACGTCATGGCATGAATCTCGGTCATCAGGCCGGATTCAATGCCAAAGGCTTCGTCGATGATTTTCACCAGCGGCACCAGCGCATGCGTGGTGCAGGAAACACTGGAAATAATGCGGTGCTCGGGGCGCACGCTTTCGTGATTCACGCCATAGACCAGCGTGGCATCCACTTCATCAAACGGCGCCGCACCGATGATGACTTTTCCGGCACCTGCCGCGAGATGGCGCGCCGCTTCATCACGCGCGCGGAATTCACCGGTGCACTCCAGCACCACATCAATGCCGAGCGCGGCCCAGGGCAGATTTTCCGGTACCGGCTCGCTCAGCAGCGAAATCCGGTGGCCATTGATCTGCAGCTCGCTGCCGGACAGCGCGACTTCACCGGCGAAGCGGCCATGGGTGCTGTCATAGCGCGTCAGGTGAGCCAGCGTTTCCGGCGAGCCGAGATCATTGATGGCAACAAATTCCAGCGCCGGGCTGGCGCCGGACTCAAAATACGCACGCAGCACGTTACGGCCGATGCGGCCATAACCGTTGATAGCAATGCGTAATGCCATATGCGTCTTCCCGTCAGGACGAATGAGTGAGTCGCCGCACACTCAGGCGCTGATGTCGTTGACGGCATTCACCACGGCATCGGTGGTAATGCCGAAATACTGGTAGAGCTGGCCGGCCGGAGCGGATTCGCCAAACGTGGTCATGCCGATGACGCGGCCATCAAGACCGGCAAACTTCCACCAGTAATCCACGTGCGAGGCTTCGACCACCACGCGCGCACGGATCGCTGCCGGCAAAACACTTTCGCGATATTCCGGCGTCTGCGCCATGAAAACATCGGTGGACGGCAGCGACACCACGCGCACGGACTTTCCGGCAGCGGCGAGCTGTTGCTGCGCCTCGACGGCGAGGGAAATTTCCGAACCGGTCGCGATGATGATGGCATCAAGGACGCTGCCGCTTTCTTTCACCAGCACATAACCACCACGACGCACGTCGGCCAGCTGCTGCGCATCGCGCGGCTGGTGCGGCAGGTTCTGGCGCGAAAAAATCAGCGCGGTGGGGCCGTCAGCGCGCTCGATGGCGGCTTTCCACGCCACTGCGGATTCCACCGTGTCAGCCGGACGCCACACACTCATGTTCGGTGTGCCGCGCAGGGAGGCCAGCTGCTCCACCGGCTGGTGCGTCGGGCCGTCTTCGCCGAGGCCGATCGAATCATGCGTATAGACATGGATCACGCGCTGCTTCATCAGTGCGGCCATGCGCACGGCATTGCGCGCGTATTCCATGAAGATCAGGAAAGTTGCGCCGTAGGGAATGAAACCGCCATGCAGGGCGATGCCGTTCATGATGGCGCTCATGCCGAATTCACGCACACCATAGAAAACATAGTTGCCGGCCGCGTCGTCCTGGATGCCGTGGCAGCCTTTCCAGAGCGTGAGATTGGAACCGGCGAGATCGGCGGAACCGCCGAGCAGTTCCGGCAACAGCGGGCCAAAGGCATTGAGCGAATTCTGCGAGGCCTTGCGTGAAGCGATCGTCTCGCCCTTTTCTGCACAGGCGGCAATCCAGGCATCGGCTTTGGCAGAAAAATCCGCCGGCAACTCGCCTTTCAGGCGGCGCTGCAATTCACGCGCAAGTTCCGGATGCGCATGTTCGTAGGCGCGAAACAGGCTGTCCCATTCGCTTTCCAGGGCTTCGCCGCGCGGACGGCCATCCCAGGCTTCGTAAATGTCGGCAGGAATCTCGAAGGGAGCGTAGCTCCAGCCCAGTGCGGCACGCGTCAGCGCGATTTCGGCATCACCGAGCGGCGCGCCATGACAGTCTTCCTTGCCCTGCTTGTTGGGGCTGCCGGCACCGATCACGGTACGGCATATGATCAGCGCGGGTTTTTCGCTTTCGCCATGCGCCTTGATGATGGCCGCACGAATCGCTTCGGAATCGTGGCCGTCAATCTGGCCGATCACCTGCCAGCCGTAGGCTTCAAAACGTTTTTTGGTGTCGTCGCTGAACCAGCCTTCGACTTCGCCGTCGATGGAAATGCCGTTGTCGTCATAGAAGGCGACGAGCTTGCCGAGCTTGAGCGTGCCGGCCAGCGAACACACTTCATGCGAAATGCCTTCCATCAGGCAGCCATCACCCAGAAAGGTGTAGGTGTGGTGATCGACGACGTTGAAATCACCGCGATTGAATTGTGCCGCCAGGGTTTTTTCCGCTATCGCCATGCCGACGGCATTGGCCAGACCCTGGCCGAGCGGGCCGGTGGTAGTTTCGATGCCGGGCGTGTAACCGAGCTCGGGGTGACCCGGCGTCTTGCTGTGCAGCTGGCGGAAATGCTTCAGGTCATCAATCGAGAGGTCGTAGCCCGTGAGGTGCAGGAGGGCGTACTGCAGCATGGAGCCGTGGCCGTTGGAGAGGACGAAACGGTCGCGGTTGGCCCAGGCCGGATTTTTCGGGTTGTAGCGCATGGGACCGCGCCACAGCACTTCGGCAATATCCGCCATGCCCATGGGCGCACCCGGATGACCGGAATTGGCCTTTTGCACGGCATCCATGGCGAGGGCACGAATGGCATTGGCAAGGCGGCGTTCGGGAAGGGCGGCGGCGGGCATGTGACTCTCCGGGGCTGGCCATGGGAATGGCCCGAAAAAATGAGGGCGTATTGTCCCCGAAAGGCCTGCGACAAGAAACCTTTGTCTGCCGCCAGCACGGCACCGGTTACTGACACACACCTGTTGCACTGTCCCGTTCGTTTCGTCGGAGCGATGCCCCGAAAGAGCAGCCTGAAACAGCAAAGGCGGAATAATGCCGCGCCTTGCCACTACAATGACAAACGTTACGGTGCCAACCTCAAGGAGCCTGCAAATTGTCCGGTCTTCGACTGCTCCTTCCCGCCTTCCTCGCAGGCTGCTTCTGTTGCACGCCCCTGCAGGCCTTGCCAGCCAAGGCCGGCGACAAGGACGTGGTGCCTGCTGCGCCAGTGACGCAATTCATTGTCAAACTGCGCCAGGCCGACACCGCCATGCCCATCGCCGTCATGACGGAAAGCCGCGTTGCCGGCCTCGGCAAACTGGCCGGCAAGACCCTGCACTGGCACCGCAACATGTCCAGCGGCGCCAGTGTCCTGCGCCTTGCTGCTGCTGTCAGCGCCACCGAGGCTGACGCCATTGCACGACGCCTTGAGCTGTCTCCGGATGTGGAGCACGCCTCCCCTGACTACCGCCGCCGGATATTCATGCTCCCCAATGACACCCGCTTCAGCGAGCAATGGAGCCTGATGGACCCGGCGTCCACGATCGGCGGCATCAGCACAACCGGTGGCGCCAGCCTGCCGGGCGCATGGGACCGGAGCCTCGGCAGCAGCAATACCGTGATTGCCGTGGTTGATACCGGCATCCTCATGCATGCGGAACTCGGCGCGCGCGTCCTGCCCGGCTATGACTTCATCAGTGACACGGTCACCTCCAATGACGGAGATGGCCGCGACAACAACGCACTCGACGCCGGCGACTGGATCACCGCCTCTGACGCGACCGACCATCCTGTCGAGTGCTCCGGACAGGCCGCCAGCGACAGCAGCTGGCATGGCACGCATGTGGCGGGCATTGCGGCGGCTACCGGCAACAACGGCACGGGCATGGCCGGCATCAGCTGGGGCGCCAGCATCCTGCCGGTACGTGCACTCGGAAAATGCGGCGGCTTTGACTCGGACATCATTGACGGCGTGCGCTGGGCCGCCGGCCTTTCCGTCCCCGGCATTCCCGTCAATCCCCATCCGGCCATCGTCATCAACCTGAGCCTGGGGAGCAGCAGCCGCTGCACGGCCGCCTGGCAATCCGCGCTGAATGATGTGTATGCCATGGGCGTCACGGTTGTGGCTGCAACCGGCAATGATTTCGCCAGAACCGTGTCATCGCCGGCCAACTGCAATCATGTCATCGCCGTCACCGCCAACTCCGTGGAAGGCCTCTCCAGTATCTATGCCAATACCGGCACGCAAACCACCATCAGCGCGCCGGGCGGTGGCCTTGGTACCGACTCCGGCGGCAATGCCACCGGCAGCGGGCTGGAGATCCTGTCTCTCGGCAATACCGGCACGACCGTTCCCGGCAGCGACACCTATGTCTTCATGATGGGCACCAGCCAGGCCACGCCCCACGTAACCGGCACCATCGCCCTTCTGCACGAGTTGCTGCCGACGGCCAGCCCGGATCGCCTGCGCCAGTTACTGACCGGCTCTGCCCGTGCATTCCCCAGTGGCAGCTGGTGCACGCATCAGGCCCAGCTCGGCAAATGCGGAGCCGGCCTGCTGGATGCGGGCGCAGCCCTGCAAGCAGCAGCCATTGTTGCCACCAGCAATCATGTCCCCGTCCCCGATGTACTGCCCACGCAGTCAGGCATAGCCGGACAAGCCATGCACTTTACCGTCACGGCCACCGATGCCGATGGTGATGCGCTGAGCTTTGACACGGTATCCCGGCCCGCCGGCTCCACACTTTCAGGCACAGGAGCGTTCACCTGGAACAGCCCCGTCATCGGCCATGCCACGCTCAGCTATACCGTCAGTGACGGCATCAGCAGCAGTGCGCTGCAAACCGTGGACATCGTGATCACCAGCCCGCCCCCGCCGCCACCCCCGCCACCCGCACCGGGCAGCAGTGGTGGCGGAGCCGCGTCCGGGGAGCTGCTTCTGCTGCTTGCCATTACCGGCCTGCGCACGCGACGGCGTCGCTGAAGCAACAGGCTGGCGAGGATCACCGCCCGGGGCGGGCAATGGCGGTGGCCGGACAGACGGAATCATTTTCCGTTTTGACCGGGTGCGTTCAGCTCTGCCTCCGGCTAGTATCGCCCGTTCAATCCGCCGGCTTTGGCTCCTTCGGCCGCGCGGACGATCCCCGGATTTCCCGGCGGCTCATAAAAGGAGACATGAATAATGTCCGAATACTCTGTTTTTACCTCTGAATCCGTGTCCGAAGGCCATCCCGATAAAATGGCCGACCAGATTTCCGATGCCATCCTCGACGCCATCATTGCCGAAGACCCGTACGCCCGTGTCGCCTGCGAAACACTGGTGAAGACCGGCGTGGCGATTGTTGCCGGTGAAATCACCACCACCGCCAAGATCGACTACGAAGGCATCATCCGCAACGTCATCCTCGACATCGGCTACAACTCCTCCGATGTGTATTTCGACGGCAAGACCTGCGGCGTGCTCAACCTGATCGGCCAGCAGTCGCCCGACATCAACCAGGGCGTCGACCGTGCCAAACCCGAAGACCAGGGCGCCGGCGACCAGGGCCTGATGTTCGGTTATGCCACCAGTGAAACCGAATCGCTGATGCCGGCTCCCATCCTGTACTCGCACCGTCTGGTCGAGCGTCAGGCCGAAGCCCGCAAGTCCGGCCTGCTCGACTGGCTGCGCCCGGATGCCAAGTCGCAGGTCACCTTCCGCTATGAAAACGGCCTGCCCGTGGCCGTTGATGCCGTGGTGCTCTCCACTCAGCACAGCCGCGAAGTCAGCAATGCCGACATCGAGGAAGGCGTGATGGAGCTGGTGATCAAGCATGTGCTGCCGGCCAAATGGCTGACGAAAGACACCAAGTACTTCATCAACCCCACCGGCCGTTTTGAAATCGGCGGCCCCATGGGCGATTGCGGCCTGACCGGACGCAAGATCATCGTCGACAGCTACGGCGGCATGGCCCGTCACGGCGGCGGCGCCTTCTCCGGCAAGGATCCCTCCAAGGTCGACCGCTCTGCCGCCTATGCCGGCCGCTATGTCGCCAAGAACATCGTTGCCGCCGGCCTTGCCGACCGTTGCGAAATCCAGGTCAGTTACGCCATCGGCGTGGCCGAGCCCACCTCGATCTCGGTCAACACCTTCGGCAGCGGCAAGATCAGCGACGCCAGGCTCATCGAGCTCGTCCGCGACCACTTCGAGCTGCGCCCCTACGGTCTGGTGAAGCAGCTCGACCTGCTGCATCCCATCTACCGCACCACGTCGGCCTACGGTCACTTCGGCCGCACGCCGGAAACCCTGAGCCTGAACGGCAAGACCTTCTCGACCTTCACCTGGGAAAAGACCGACAAGGCCGAGGCGCTGCGTGCCGCAGCCGGCCTGAAGTAAGCCAGCCCTCACCCGTAAAAAAGCCCGGCCATAGAGCCGGGCTTTTTTGTGGTTTCTTGCCAGACAATGCGGGTCACCGCGAGGGCCTTATATGCCCATGGAAGAAAACTTCTGCAAAACGTCCCTTACGATGGAAGCCAGCAGGGGATGCTGTATCGCTACCTGGGCCTCCCACGCGCGCAGGAGTTCTTCCAGGGCAGCAACATCCGGTGGCAACTGGGCATTGAGCTGAACCTCCAGCGCTTCGACCGCGTTGCTCATGGCCTGCTGCTGGCCGGCATCCAGATGCTGGCTGTGCTGATGCTGGTGCAGCTGCGACCTGAGGGCAGCGAGTTTTTCTTCGGTCAGTTTATGCGGCATGACAGAACTCCTTGATAACAATGGCCATGGCTCAAGCTTACGCCCCCAAGCCCCCGACCGGGCACAACAGTTTCAAGAATGGCCGTCTGAAAGCGGCGGGGGCTGGTGCAGTTACCCCGCTTCGCGGTTAGAATGGCCGCCTGCTTGAGGAGCGCTGCGACGGAACCCTGTTCCGCCAGGCTCAAGTCCCCGGTTTTCCGGTTGTAACTGCGCTCGCTAGACCCTGATGCGGTTGGCGAGCTTCTGTTTCAAACCTCCCTGCCGCGTCATTTTTCGATTCTCTTCATGAGGAATGACGCAATGACTGCCTTTCAAACTGTCGATCTGAACAAGTTCACCGATTACAAAGTGGCGGATATTTCCCTGGCCGAGTACGGCCGCAAGGAAATCATCCTCGCCGAAACCGAAATGCCTGCCCTCATGGGCCTGCGCCGCAAATACGCTGCCAGCAAGCCGCTGGCCGGCGCCCGGATCATGGGCTGCATCCACATGACCATCCAGACCGCCGTGCTCATCGAGACGCTGGTGGAACTGGGCGCCGAAGTGCGCTGGTCCTCCTGCAATATTTTCTCCACCCAGGATCATGCTGCTGCGGCCATCGCCGCTGCCGGCATTCCGGTGTTTGCCTGGAAGGGCGAGACGGAAGACGAGTTCTGGTGGTGCATCGAGAAAACCATTCTTGATGGCGACAAGCCCTGGAATGCCAACATGATTCTCGACGACGGCGGCGACCTCACCGTGGTCGTGCATGACAAGTATCCGGACATGCTGAAAACCATTCACGGCATCACCGAAGAAACCACGACCGGCGTGCATCGCCTGGTGGAAATGCTGGCCAGCGGCACGCTGAAAGTGCCGGCGGTCAACGTCAATGATTCCGTCACCAAATCCAAGAACGACAACAAGTACGGCTGCCGCCATTCCCTCAACGATGCCATCAAGCGCGGTGTCGACATGCTGATGGCCGGCCGTCGTGCACTCGTCATCGGTTACGGCGATGTCGGCAAGGGCTCGGCGCAGTCGCTGCGCCAGGAAGGCATGATCGTGCGCGTCACGGAAATCGATCCGATTTGCGCCATGCAGGCCTGCATGGATGGCTATGAAGTCGTCTCTGCTTACAAGAACGGCATCAACACCGGCAAGTTTGAAGACGTGGATCATCGCCTGCTGGGTGAAACCGATCTCGTGGTCACCACCACCGGCAACAACAATGTCTGCGATTCCGCCATTCTGCGCGCCCTGAAGAACGGCGCCGTGGTCTGCAATATCGGTCACTTCGATACCGAAATCGATACCGCCTACATGCGCGCCAACTGGCACTGGGATGAAGTGAAGCCGCAGGTACACAAGATCTATCGCGTGGCCGCCGGCAGCGAAGTGAAATCCAATGACCCGAATTACCTGATCCTGCTTTCCGAAGGTCGCCTGGTGAATCTCGGCAATGCCACCGGTCACCCGTCACGCATCATGGATGGCTCCTTTGCCAATCAGGTGCTGGCACAGATGTACCTCTACGAACAGAAGTTCTGTGACCACTCGCCGGCCATGCAGGAGCGCATGCTGAAAGTGGAAGTGCTGCCGAAAAAACTGGATGAGGAAGTGGCCGCTGCCATGGTTGCCGGTTTTGGTGGCGTGATCACGAAGCTGACTGAAGCCCAGGCCAAATACATTGGCGTGAGCGTGGAAGGCCCGTTCAAGCCAGAGCAGTACAAATACTGATATACCGCGTGGCGGGCCGGGCTGCAGACATCCGCATGGAGCTTGCTGCCGCGGGCCCGCCCAACCCCATTCCTCTTGCGCAGGACGGGTTGACGGCAGAACCGTCAACCCGTCGCAGGAACCATCATGCCCACGACAAAAAAACATTTTTCCTTCGAATTCTTTCCGCCAAAAACCGATGCCGGCGCTGACAAGCTGCGCGAGGTCAGAAAGACGCTTGCCGTATTGAAGCCGGAATTCTTTTCCGTGACCTACGGCGCCGGTGGCTCCACGCGTGACCGCTCGCTCGGCACCGTGCTGGAAATCCAGCGTGACTCCGGCTGCGCTGCGGCGCCGCACCTGTCCTGTATCGGCGACAGCAAGGCCGATCTTGCCGAACTGCTCACCACCTACAAGAACAACGGCATCCGCCATATTGTCGCCTTGCGCGGTGACCTGCCCTCGGGCATGGGCATGGGCAGCGGCGAGATGGCTTACGCATCTGATCTGGTGCGTTTCATTCGCGACACCACCGGTGATCACTTCCATATTGAAATTGCGGCCTACCCGGAATGTCATCCGCAGGCCCTGAACATGGATGCAGATATTGCGCACTTTGTGCACAAGGCGAAGCAGGGTGCCAATTCGGCTATCACGCAGTATTTTTTCAATGCCGACAGCTATTTTCATTTTGTGGAAAAAGTGCAGAAGGCTGGCGTGGATATCCCGGTCATCCCCGGCATCATGCCCATCATCAACTTCACCAATCTGGTGCGCTTCTCGGATGCCTGTGGTGCCGAAATCCCGCGCTGGATACGCCGACAGATCGCCAGCTATGGCGACGATGCCGCCAGTGCACACCGCTTTGGCGAAGAAGTCGTGACCGGCCTGTGCGAGCAGTTGCTGAAGGGCGGCGCTCCCGGCCTGCACTTCTACACCATGAATCAGGCCGAGCCCACGCTGGCACTCTGGCGCAATCTCGGCCTGCCACGATAATGGCACTCCTGTAAAAACGCCGGATTTATTCCGGCGTTTTTACAGGAGCAGCCCGGCTGCCTGCCCGCACACTGGCAGACAGCAAACTTTGCCCCTACCATGCCGTCTGATCATTCAAGGCTGCCGCTGTCATGAACAAGAACGACGCCATTGCCCGGCGCGACCTAAAACATGTGTGGCACCCCTGCACACAGATGCAGGATCACGAGCGTCTGCCCATTGTTCCCATACAGAGCGGGCAGGGTGTGTGGCTGCAAGACTTTGAAGGCAAGCGCTATCTGGATGCCGTGAGCTCGTGGTGGGTCAATCTTTTTGGCCACGCTAATCCGCGCATCAATAACGCCGTGAAAAAGCAGCTCGATACGCTGGAGCATGTCATTCTGGCCGGCTTCACCCATGAGCCCATCGTCGAGCTTTCCGAGCGTCTCGTCACGCTCGCACCACCCGGCCTGACGCGCTGCTTCTACGGCGACAATGGTTCTGCGGCGACAGAAATCGCCCTGAAGATGAGCCTGCATTTCTGGCGCAATACCGGCAAGCCGGAGAAAACCCGTTTCATCTGTCTGGAAAACGGTTATCACGGCGAAACCCTCGGCAGCCTCAGTGTTACCGACATTCCGCTTTTTTCTGCCACCTATGCACCACTACTGAAAGAGCATTTCCGCGCGCCTTCACCCGACTGCTCAAAACGGGACGAAGGTGAATCCTGGGAAGCGTATTCACGCCGCCAGTTCGATGCCATGGAAAAACTGCTGGAACAGCATCATGGCGAAGTATGCGCCGTAATACTGGAGCCGCTGGTACAGGGGGCGGCCGGCATGAAAATGTATCACCCGGTTTATCTCACGCTGCTGCGTGAAGCGTGCGGCCGTTATGGCGTACACCTGATTGCCGATGAAATTGCCGTGGGCTTTGGCCGCACCGGCACCATGTTTGCGTGCGAGCAGGCCGGTATCACGCCGGATTTTCTTTGCCTGTCCAAGGGCCTTACCGCCGGCTATCTGCCCATGTCCGTCGTCATGACCACGGAAACGGTGTATGAAGCTTTTTACGGCAGCTATGAAAGCCTGAAAGGTTTTCTGCACTCACACAGCTATACCGGCAACGCGCTGGCGGCGAGTGCCGCCCTTGCTTCCCTCGATATTTTTGCCAGTGACAATATTCTGGAAAAAAACCGCGAACTGGCACGCACCATGGCCGATGCCCTCGCACCACTGGCCAGTCACCCCCATGTACTCGAAGTCCGCCAGACCGGCATGATCGCTGCCGTGGAACTGGTACAGGACAAGAAAACCCGGGCGGCTTTTGACTGGCGCGAACGCCGTGGCCTGCAGATTTTCGAACACGCCCTTGCCAAAGGCGTGTTGCTGCGTCCGATTGGCAATGTGGTGTACTTCATTCCGCCGTATGTCATCACGCCCGATGAAATACGCCTGATGATCGGCGTCGCGACCGAAGCCATTGACCGGATTGTTCATGTACCTGCCCACGCGACCCCGCATGCCAATGAAAAACCCGTGGTGCTGCCCTGATGCGCTTCTTCGTTGATGCCCCCCTGCCCTCCCGGAGCGAAGTCACGCTTCCCGAAGAAGTTGCCCATCATCTGGTGCGTGTTCTGCGCACGGACGTCGGCACACGCTTCCGTATTTTCAATGGCGAAGGCGGATCGCACGGCGCCGAGCTGATTGAAGCCGGCAAGAAATCGGCACGGGTACAACTGCTGGATTTCCAGGCAGACGACCAGCAGTCACCCTTGCTCACTCATCTCGGCCAGGTGATGTCGCGCGGCGAACGTATGGATTATGCCATCCAGAAAGCTACCGAGCTCGGCGTCACGGAAATCACGCCCCTCAGCAGCGAACGCTGCGAGCTCAAGCTGCGCGGCGATGATCGTGCCGGAAAAAAAACCGAACACTGGCGCAGGATTGCCATCAGCGCCTGCGAACAGTGCGGACGCAATCGCCTGCCCGTTATTCACGAACCACAAGCACTGGATTCATGGATAGCGGGCGTGCAAAGCGAACTGAAACTGGTACTGGTACCTGCCGCTGCGCGCGGCCTGCCCGCAACGGCCATCCGCTCTGTGGCCTTGCTGATCGGCCCCGAAGGCGGTCTTTCCGGCCCTGAAATAGCTGCCGCGCAAACAGCCGGCTTTCAGCCCTGGCAACTTGGCCCGCGCATTTTCCGCACGGAAACTGCTCCGGTCGCGGCGCTGGCGGTACTGCAATCGGTTTTTGGTGACCTGCGTCAGGAATGATTTACTTCGCGCCTTTCAGCAGGCCTGAAATGGCCACACAAAACCGTGTGCGCGGGAAATTCAGGATGACGATTCAAGGCGCGTAGCCGCCTTTGCTCTTCCGGCAACCTGCCCGCGCCCCTTATGATGCGGCAGCACCCCGCATTATTTTCAGTTGTCTTCCGGAGACCGGGATGATCCGCATTCGCCCGCCATGCGCCCTGTTTTTTTTCCTGTCCCTGTTTGCGGCGCCTGCTGTTGCAACGGATACGGCGGCACCCGCACCCGAGGGCGATACCGGACGTTATCCACTCAGCACTGCCAGCGCCGCACAAGCCATGGTGGTCACTGCCAACCACTATGCCACTGCTGCTGCACGCCAGATGCTCTGGGCTGGCGGCAGCGCCATTGATGCAGCGATCGCCGCACAAGCCGTGCTCGGGCTGGTGGAACCGCAAGCATCGGGGTTTGGTGGTGGCGCTTTTATCGTTTATCACGACGGCAAAAAGACCCTCAGCTTTGACGGCCGTGAAACGGCCCCTGCCAGCGCCACCGCCAAACGTTTTCTCGACATGAAAGGCCGGCCCCTGCCCCTTCATACGGCGATTGGCAGTGGTCTTGGTATGGGAGTGCCCGGTGTTCTGGCGGCACTGGACGAAGCCCATGACCGTTATGGCCGCCTGCCCTGGAAAAAACTCTTTGCACCAGCGATCGGACTGGCACGTGACGGCTTTCCGGTCTCTTCGCGCCTGCATGCCCTGATCGAGCGCGACCCGTTGCTGCGCGAGAAAGATCGTACGCGTGATTATTTTTTTGATCACGAAGGCCGGCCTTTGGCAACCGGCTATGTACTGAAAAATCCTGCCTATGCCGGCACGCTTGAGCGCATTGCCGATAAAGGCGCCAAAGAGTTTTACCGCGGCCGCACCGGCAGGGACATGATCAAGTCGCTGAATATTCTGGGCGCCGACACCACGGAAGATGACTGGAAGCATTATCGCGCCCGGGTCAGCCCCGCATTATGCCGTCCCTACCACCAGCTGGAAGTCTGTACGGCACCACCGCCTTCCGGTGGCTGGACCGTATTGCAGACACTCTCACTGCTTGAAAACTTTCCGCCCGACAATGACGCCACCCTGCGCCTGCACCGGCTGCTTGAGGCAGAGCGCCTGAGCTTTGCCGATCGCCAGCGCTACAGTGCCGATCCGGCTTTTGTCCCGGTTCCACTACAGGGCCTGCTGGAGAAAAGCTATATCGATAACCGCGCGGCACTGATCGCCGATAAAAGCATGCACAGCGCCAATGCCGGAGTCCCTGCGGGGCTTGTCGCACCGTGGGGCAGCGATGGCCAGCTACAGGAAAACGGCACAACACAGATCGTCATTGCTGATGGCCACGGCCAATGGCTTTCCATGACCAGCTCCATTGAGGACTCCTTTGGCAGCCGGCTGCTCGTTGACGGTATTTTCTTCAATAACCAGCTCACCGATTTCAGCTTCATGCCCGCGGCAGATGGTCATCCTCCGGCAAACCGCGTGGAGGCCGGCAAACGCCCGCGCAGCGCGATGGCACCGGTCATTGTGCTGGGCACCGATAAAGCCCCGCTACTGGCGCTGGGTTCGGCGGGCGGCAGCCGCATCATCGGCTATGTCTTGCGCGCACTGGTCGGCAGCATTGACGAGGGGCTCACGCCGGGCGAAGTGGTCAGCCTGCCCATGGCACTGTCACGCAATGGACCGACCGAGGTCGACAGTGATTTCCCGGCAGATATGCGCAGCGCACTGCAGGCGCGTGACCAGATCATGGCGGACAGCGAGCTCAATAGCGGACTGGCCATTATTCGCCGCAATAATGGCCAGCTGGAAGGCGCTGCTGATCCCCGCCGCGAAGGCAGGGCTGCAGGATTCTAGTGATAGTGAAGGCCCAGCCCACCGTGCAAATGTACCACTGCAACGCATGGCAGCGGCACCTGAACGCCACAGAAAAATGGATGACTGAGCCTGCACGAATACCAGCAAACGGCGAGTGGTCTGCACATCATGTTTCAACACTGATCAAGGGAACGCGACCATGCCGAGGATTGCACTGCACTGGCAAATACTGATGGCAATTTTTCTCGGCGGCATTGCCGGTATTGCACTCAATCACCTTGCCCTTCCCGCTGACAATGGCATTCCCGTCACGCTGAAAATGCTCGGCCAGATTTTCATGAACGGACTCAAGCTCATTGTGATTCCACTGGTCGTCAGCTCCATCATCGTCGGCATCAGCAGCATTGGTGAAGAAATAGGACGCATGGGCGTCAACACGCTTGCCTACTACATTGGCAGCAGCGTTTGCGCGGTGCTGGTCGGAGTGCTCTGCGTGAACCTGATTGAGCCCGGTATTTTTCATGGCGCGCCGCTGGGCACACAGATTGCGCTGCCCGCAGGAACATCTGGCGCTCTCGCCAAGGTTCAGGACAAGTCCCTGGGTGATGTGCTGGATATCTTCCTCAGCATGGTTCCCGCCAACCTGTTTGGAGCGGCGCTGGAAGGAAACATGATAGGGCTCATCATGTTCAGCCTGCTTTATGGTTTCTTTGCTGCGCGCCTGCCTTCCGCAGCAAAAGAAATCCAGCTGCAGTTCTGGAATGGTGTCCAGCAGATCATGGTGGGTATCACTCAGGTCGTGCTGATGTTTGCCCCGGTTGGCGTATTTGCCCTGATCGCCACCACTCTGGCTGACACCGGCTTTGGTGCCCTGCTGCCGATGTTATGGTTTTTCGTTACCGTATTGCTGGGGCTGGCCATTCATATGCTGGTCACGACTTCGCTGTTTCTTCATTTCGTTGCCAGGGTCTCGCCATGGCGGCATATATACGCCATGGCCCCGGCGCTGCTCACCGCATTTTCCACCGCATCCAGCAATGCAACATTGCCGGTCACCCTGCGCTCACTGCGCGAGCGTGCCGGCGTATCGGAACGTGTGTCCGGGATGAGTGCACCTTTGGGTGCGAGCATGAACATGGATGGCACGGCATTATACGAATGTGCAGCGGCGCTTTTTCTTGCCCAGGCTTACGGGCTGGATCTTTCCGTCGCGCAGCAATTTACCGTGGTGCTGATAGCCCTGCTTACCGGCTTTGGCATGGCGGGCATTCCTGCCGCCAGCCTGGTCGCAATCGCGGTGATTCTCGGCGCGCTGGGCCTGCCACTTGAAGCAATAGGCCTGCTGCTTATTACCGACCGCCTGCTGGACATGTTCCGTACCGCCGTCAATGTTTACAGTGACTCGGTCGCAGCCATATTTGTCGCCAGCCAGGAAGGTGAGGCTTTGCTGCCCTTGCGCTACCAGAACAACAAAACCTGAAGGCGGTGAGCCGTTTAATACATGGTAAAAAATGACGGCAGCACGCTGTGCGCGCGCAAAATATCCAGCCCTCCCATCAATGCCACTGCCAGAATAAACCAGATGACTTCGGCCATGTCCTTGCGAAACAGGCGCACATCAACCGTTCTCGGTGTTTCCGAAAGATTGCTGAAGCGGCGCGGAAAAAAGGCCGGGGTTGTGGCGCAGTAATCATCAAACGCCTTGCCATACAGGGGGCGCAGTTTGGACTCTTCACTGCGGATAACGCCCGGGTAGTACAAGGCGAAGAAAATCCCTACCACGAGAAAAATGGTGAGCGAGTGTGCCGACAGGGCAACGCCAAGAGCGCCAATCAGGCTGAACAGATAAAGCGGGTTGCGGCAGAGGCCATACGGCCCGTCCATGACCAGCTCATGCGTCTTGCGGCCACCAATATAAATGCTGCACCAGAGCCGCCCGATAGCGCCCGCTCCGGCCAGCACAAAACCCGCCATCTTCAGCAGTGTTTCACAGTCCGGGGAAAGCGCCCGCGGCGTAGCAAACAAAAGCAAGCCTATAACAAGGGCGGCAGCGCCACGTGACACCGGAATACGAGCCGCCTCAACAAGACTGGCATACTTCTTCTGCATGATAACTCCGCATTATTTTCATGGGATCAATAAGGGCATGACTGGGCAGCACTACGGCCCAACCGATCCGCGTCGACCACAAATTGTGGGAAAGAAATGAGATTCCTGATCATCCCTGTCCACGCCGCTCCAGGCCCGGCCGGGATGAAAAGGCGGGCTTTTGGGCCCGTTTTCTGTTGTTTAATGATCTCACAAAAGCCCACAAGGCAAAACCTCCACGGTGGCAGCAAGGTCTTGAGCCGCCATGCCGGAGGAGACACGATCCCGATCACAGCATGAGGCAGACGCCCTGATTGCCACTCATTGCAGAGTGCCAGGGCATTCGCACACTAAACGGCCTGGCGCAAGGAGGGAGCGGAACTGCAACCACGCCCCCGGAAATGGCCACTTACTCAGGGATCACTCCGGAAAAAGCAGAAGCCGGCTGCCGCTTCAGCCTCCCGTCTACTGCCATTCTCAGTTTCTTGGCGGAATTCCCGCCGTGGCTTCTTTCGCAGGAAGCTTCATGTCGCCGCGACTGAATGCCTCTGCTGCCGTCTGGTAATAGGTAATGGCTTCATTGACCAGAGCCGTATCAGGTGCCACCTCAGTCTGCTTTTCTTTTTCGCTGGCTGCATTTTCAACACGGAACACCCTTGCCGGATGTCGCGGCGCCAGTACGACCAGTTTGTCACCCTTGAGATAACCAACCTCCTGGTAATTTGCGATCAACGCGCGCGGCTCATAGTTTTTGTCGCGCAGGACATCCTTGCCAAAAAAGTGGGGATCGGCGGAGTAGCCCAGCATCCCCATCAGGGTTGGTGCAATATCCATCTGGCTGACCATGCGGGTTTCTTCCTGCGGCTTCACAAAGCCCGGGGCATAAACAATGGCAGGGATGTGGTAGCGATAAACAGGGAGTGATGTTTTTCCGGCACTGGAGCCGCAATGATCCGCCACAATCACGAATACCGTATCCTTGAACCAGGCATGCTTTTCAGCATCTTTCAGGAACTTTCCGATCGCGTAATCGGTGTATTTGACCGCGCCATCGCGACCACCCGGTGACTTGATATCAATACGGCCATCGGGATAAGTGTACGGGCGATGATTGGATGTCGTCATCAGCATCAGGAACTGCGGAGCCTTGCCGGCCTCCTTGTCGAGCAGCTTCTCTGCCTGATTAAACAGGTATTCGTCCGACATGCCCCAGGCATTGGCAAAACCGACTTCATTGGCAGGCACATCACTGCGATCGACTACCTGATAGCCATTGTGACTGAAGTAGTAATTCATGTTATCGAAGTAGCCATAGCCACCATAGATATACCAGGAATGATAACCCTGCCGGTTCAGGGCAGCGCCGAGTGTTGCAAGATCCTCATTGTGCGGGCGACGGACAATCGATTGCCCTGGCGTTGGCGGCACACTCAGGCTGAGGGACTCAAGACCGCGCACCGTGCGCGTACCGGCCGCATAGAGTTGCGTAAAGAGCAGGCCCTCTCTGGAAAGACGATCCATATTGGGTGTCAGTCCGTTTTTATTACCAAAAATACCAAGATAATCCGCGCTCAGGCTTTCTACCGTGATCATCACCAGATGCCTGGGGCGAGTTGGCGCGGCTACAGACGCCGATGCTGCGGGGCTTGCCTGGTAAGCCGGCGCCATTGCAAGCGCCTTTAAACCTGCGTGCAGTTTCGCCGCTGGCAATACCGGATAGTAGCTTGCGTAATCCAGCTCATTGTTTTTATAGGCACTGAACAACCCATAAAGACCATTGCCGGCAATTTCATTCGTATAGCGATTGCGGGTAATGGAAAATTTATCAATACCCCATGAAAACCAGGCAATGGCGCACGCAGCCATCAGCGCAAACAAAACAGCTGTACGCGCCGCACCATGAATATGCACAGCCTTTTTCCATGAACCATGCCACCACAGGGCCAGGGCAAGTGCTGCCACGGCAAAGCCGCTCAAGAGAGGAAGAACCGGATAGGACTGCATGATGTTGTCTATCACTTCATGCGTGTAAACCAGATAGTCCACAGCAATGAAATTGAAACGAACGCCAAACTCCAACCAGAAGATTATCTCGGACGCCATCTGGAAAATAAGGGTGAAGGCTATAACAGCAAATGCCGTACCCAGTAAAACCGAAGCCGCACGCGGCCAGCGCCGGGGCAAAAAAAGTTCAAAAGCGGCAACCGGCAATAACGCAATGCTGAGTGTGGCCACATCACTGACAAATCCCAGAAAAAAAGCTGCAATCCAGCTTTTTACACTGGCGTCTGCGACGCCCACACTAAGCCCGAAAAGCACTACCCGGGTCAGGAACGACAAAAACAGAAACAGCAGGGCAACACGCAACGTCAGGGAATGTCCGAGACTGCGCCACTGTGCCGATCCATACTCCTGGCCCTCGCGCGCGGGTATGCGCGATGAAGAGGATGATTTCGTCATGAATGTGCTCCAAAAACAACCGCATACTCTATAAGCTGGCAGGAAGGGATGTGTTTGATTGATCTACGAAGAAAAGCGCGTTAATAGTCCAAGCGGCGATAAAGCATGGCAAGCACGGGATAATCCGTACAAAACCCGGAGAAGCAAGCGCTCCCCTCAGGGCAGAGCCTTACGGCTCATGCGACTTGTTCTGGCGTCGTGCCACATGCAGCCACCGCTTCAATGCGGTGGCAGTTCAAGGATGTTTTTTGCGCGAACAGAATATCTGTCGGGGCGACCATTATTGCCGGCATCAATTTTGGGGATGCCGGCAATAATGGCGTGAAGATCAGGAGCGGGATGTGAATGGCAGCATGCGCTTAAGCACACCATCCTTCACGATGAACTGATGCCAGACCGCTGCCGCCACATGCAGGCCGATCAATGTCAGCAACAAGGGCCACCAGACATCCTCATGCAGACCCTTTAGCTGCTCCGCAAGCGGCTTGTTCTCAGAAAGAAAAACCGGAATATCAAACACGCCGAACCAGGACACTACCCGGCCATCAAACTGTGACATCAGCAAGCCCGACAGTGGCATCATGATCATCAGGAAATACAATGCCCAATGCACGCCTTCCGCCGCACGATGCTGCCACTTCGAGGTGATCACGGAATCAGGTGCAGGGCCGGAAAAACGCCAGGCCAAACGCAGCCACACCAGAAAGAAAACAGACGCGCCAAAAGCCCTGTGAAGGTTCATCCATTCGGCTCGTTCGGTGGAGCCCTTGGGGAAGTCCTCGTGCTGCTCGAACGCAAACCAGGCACCCACAATCAGGGCAAACATCAACCAGTGAAAACTCTTGGCAACCCAGCCCCAGTACATTGGTGTGTTACGTGCGGGCATCTCCGTGCTCCTGTGTCAGTGAACAGACCGAAAGTATATATGCAAGACAAACGGGCGGGGGAAAATGAAAAGGCGCCAGGCCGCCCCGTCAACATGGGGGAAGGCCCGTGAATCAGCCGAGCAAATGCGCCTCAAGCGCATCCAGATCGGGGATTACGGCCAGTTCGCCGGCGTAACGCACCTGCAAAAACTCCACTTCACTGGTCGGCGCACCCTCAAGGTCTTCAAGCTGGGCAATCTTGACCTTGGCGAGGCGTGGCACACCCTGCACCACAATGCCGTAATAAGGTAGCTCGCGCTGTGCACTGATGCCGCTGACAATGGCAACCTGCTCATGTTCGCGTGGCACGGCTTGTCCGTTCAGACCCTCAAAGGCAACCACCGGTACCGGCATATCGCGCCAGGTAATAAAACCAAGATGCCAGGCCGGGCTGCCAGCAGGGGCCGGAGTCATCTCGGTAACAGGAACCACCTCCGCCACAGTGATGTTGGGAAGCAGCAACTGGCGACCCGTCACAGGGACCAGCAGGCAGGCGATAGTGCCTGTCGTTGCCCCCAGCAGCGTGGTCTGGTTGAGCGTAAGTTGGGTCGTGGCCATGAGGGAATCCGTCTTCAGGCAATCGCGCAAACGCGATTGCGTACATGTTCTACAAGATGTGCCGCCAACTCGGTTGGCGTGCCGTTAAACGTCACAACGCCGGTAGCGCGCATGGAATCCGGCTGGCTGGCACAGGCGCAACTCTCGGCAGTTTGCGCCCAGATGAAACCGCCGGACTCCTGCATTATCGGCCCGGAGATTGAACCGTCGCCGCCCATGCCACTGAAAATAAGCGCACCCGAGTTCTCGCCAAAACGGCGTGCCACATTGGCAATAATCTGGTCCATCGACGGTGAATAAGGACCATCCCATTTGATGTTGCGCATCAGCACTTCACCATCAGAACCAAAGTCAATTTCACTTCCGACAGGAGCAATCAGCAACTCGCCATTACGCAAATGATCACCCTGGGCTGCCACCTTGCAGGGCATGCCATTGTGACGCACCAGCACATGGGACAGCGTATCCTGCATGCGCTCATCAATATGCTGGGCCAGGACAAATGCCACCGGCATGCCCTTGGGCAAACAATCCAGAAATTCCTTTACGGCGGCAGGGCCACCCAGCGACGCAGCCAGCACACAAACCAGATCCAGCTCATCAGGATTGCGCGTCGCACACTCCTCAGGCAACTCCAGGACTACTGATGCCTGCCGCGGCTCTGCCCGCTCCAGCACCTCCAGGTGCTCTTCAAGTACGGGCTCGCCTACGGTCTCCTTGATTTTGATGAACACGCGCCGTTCCCAGCGCGGGTAGCTGCGCGACCCGGGAGGCGGCGCCTCTTCAAGACCAAACAGAATCGGTGCGGCAGAATTATCAAGGAGACGATCCAGAAAGACCTCATCCTCTTCCTGCATGTCCACCAGCCATACATCCAGCTCGGCGGTGTGCAATGCAGTTTCATCCAGACGATCCGGCGAGGTATTCAGGCTCAACTCGTAGCCGTGCCCCTTCACTGTCTGCGCCAGCGCAAGACGCTGCAGATTGGAATCGCTGACTACACCGATGCGCGGATTGCGACGTTCTTGCATGGCTTACCTCACCGTCGATGCGGCCAGCAATTCAGCAATGGTTTCCAGTAACTGGTCTTCCTGGAAAGGCTTGCCCATATAGGCATTTACGCCAATCTGGAAAGCTCGCTCACGATGTTTTTCACCGGTACGCGAGGTGATCATGATAATGGGCAAGTCTTCCAGATTGGGATTATGTCGCACCAGTGATGCCACTTCGAAACCATCCATGCGTGGCATTTCAATATCAAGCAGCATGACATCCGGCCGTTGATCCTCAAGCTTGGCAATAGCATCCATACCATCTTTTGCGAGCAGAACCTCATAGCCGTGACGTTCAAGCAGGCGCGACGTCACTTTGCGCACCGTGACCGAGTCATCAACCACCATGACCAGACGTGTACGTGCTGTTTCGGCCGCAGATTTTCCTGTTCCTGCATCGAAGGTCGCGGCAATACGTGGCTGCGTCTGCGAGGCCGCACGCAACATGGCAATAACGTCAAGAATGATGACAACAGAGCCGTCACCAAGAATCGTGGCGCCAGAAATGCCCGCTACAGATGCCAGCTGGGCGCCAACAGACTTCACTACAATTTCGCGTGAACCAATCAGCTGATCCACCTGAATGGCAATACGCTGCTCACCGCCACGTATCAGCAACACAGGCAAAGGCAGGGTATGCCCGAGCAGATTGGGCGACTTCACGCCATGCACAAACTCGCCCAGATAGGAAAGCCGATAGGCAACATTGGCATATTCAAACAGGGGGGCGTCAGGTGCGTAGTACGTTTCCAGTTCATAGGGACTGGCACGTACGATACCTTCAATCTGTGACAGGGGAATCGCGTAACTGTCTTCACCGATACGCACCATGAGCGCACGGTTCACCGCCACCGTAAATGGCAGGCGAACCGTGAAGGTGGTGCCCTGACCTGACACCGAATGAATGGAAACCACACCACCCATTTGCTTGATCTCGGAGGTCACCACATCCATGCCCACACCACGGCCCGATATCTGGGTCACCGCAGCCGCCGTGGAGAACCCGGCATGGAAAATAAACTGGATGACATCCTGATCGGAAATGTCCTGGTCTGCCGTGATGAGGCCGCGCTCAAGGGCTTTTTTACGCACAGCGGGAATGTTGATGCCGCGCCCGTCATCTGACAGCGTAAGTACCACTTCGCCGCCTTCACGGGCCAGCGTCAATGTGACACGGCCTTGCGCCGGCTTGCCGGCAGCAGCGCGTCCGGCCTGATCTTCAAGACCATGATCGACTGCATTACGCAGCATGTGCTCCAGTGGCGCGACAATACGCTCAAGCAGCGTACGATCCATTTCACCTTCGGGGTTGATCACATCCAGATCAGCCGGCTTGTGCACTTCCTGACCGGTCTGGCGCACGATGCGCTTGAGGCGTGGAACCAGGCGAGAGAAAGGCACCATGCGCGAACGCATCAACCCTTCCTGCAGCTCGGTATTGATGCGCGACTGCTGCAGCAGCAGGGTTTCGGTATCGCGCGCCTTGTCGATCAAGGTCGACTTCAAATCCAGTAAATCGGAAGCTGACTCCGTAAGCGCCTTCGAAAGCTGATTCAGCGACGAGTACTGATCCATTTCAAGCGGATCGAAATCCTCATATTTGCCACCAGTATCCTCGTTATGACGCGAGATGATCTGGCTTTCCATTTCGGCATCCATGCGGCGCAACTGTTCTGCCAGACGCTGGATAGTGGAGCCCATTTCTTCCACGGTCTGGGCAAAACCATGCACACCCATTTCTACACGGGAGCGCGTAATCGAGGTTTCACCCGCCAGATTCACCAGCTTTTCCAGCAGATCGGAGGGCACACGGATCATTTCCTGCGGGCCGCGTGCCCCTGCATCCTTCCTGAATCCACCCTGCATTGATGGCGGCATGATTCGTTCGCCACTTGCCACCACTCCTGCAACAACAGGCGCAGTCAGGGAAACAGCAGGCGCGCTGACCAGAGCCATCGGTTCTGCAACCACCAGCGGCTCATCTGCAACACTTTCTGCCACAGCAGGCGAAGCAACGCCAAAACCCCCACGAACGGCCTTGATGGACTCCAGTACAGCCTGCTGGCGCTCAGCAAGTCCTGCAAAAAACGCATCATCAACAATGCCGGCGCCACTCTGGACAGCGGCCAGATCGGTTTCCCAATCGTGCGCGAGATCCCCGAGCTTTTTGAGCCCGGCAAGACGAGCACCACCCTTCAGGGTGTGCAGATGACGCAGCAAGGCCTCCATATGAATCGTGGAGTCGCGATCGCCCAGCCACTCTTGCAAGGTGGTCTCAATGCCTTCTGCCAGCTCTTCGGACTCTTCAAGAAAGATTTCAAGAATATCGCTGTCAACATTCTCCGGAACCGGTGCCGCCTCAATGGTTTTTGGGCCCGGCGGAGGCGCTACTGCATGAGCCTCTTGCGCATCGGCGACAAGAGCGATCTCGGGCTCAACCGGTGTCAGCGTAACGCTGGCTGGCGTGTCCTGAAAATTCTCCGGATCTGCCGCATAGGATGTGATCTGGAGAACAAGATCACTTGTTTCAGGACAGGCGCCTTGATGACGAAGTGCATCCACCGACTCCGCAAGACGGTCGTGACAGCGATGCAGCAAGGTGAACAGCATCGGTGTGGGCGTCATGAGGCCATCACACACCGCCTCATAAAGATTTTCGAGATGATGCGCAAGATCACCAAGCGGAACAATCTCCGCCATGCGTGCACCACCCTTCAGCGTATGCAGGCCGCGCTGCAATTGCTGCACCGGCAAGGTGTTATTGATGTCGTTATGCCAAGCCGCCAGTTGCTCGCTGGTCGCATCAACAATCTCACCCGCCTCTTCGAGAAATATCTCCAGCAACTCAGGATCAAAACCCTGATCCTCGGGGGCCACTGAAACGGCAGGCGCGCTCACAATCACTACAGCCGGCTCAATCAGGGGAGCTGGCTCAATTACCGCAGCGGGCTCCACCTCATCGACAACAGGCTGGGTCAGGCCCGGGAAAAACTCTGCAAAGACCGCATCCCTGTCTTCTACGGCAACCTCGGCAACAGAATCGGCAACCGCCTCCTCCGGCAAAGAGGAAAACTCATCAGAAAAAGATGACTCCACCTGATCTGTCTCTGATGAAGACAGATGCACCTCATCCACCGGCAATATATTTCCCGGCTCAGTGGCGCCTGCATCTACATCGGGCACGCCCGCCGCAGGGTCGCGACGATAGGCATTGATTGCGGTGACCAGATCAAAACCGGCCACGCAATTACCGCTACTACGCAGCTCACCGACCATGTCGGCAAGACGGTCGTGGCAGCGCTGCAGCAAATTCGTCAGTTCAGGCGCAGCCTTATAGCGACCATCAACAAGACCTTCGTACAGGAATTCAAGCTCATGCGAGAGATCCCCCAGAGGGCGGATCTCGGCAAGGCGGGCACCACCTTTCAGAGTATGAAGATGACGCTGCAGCGCACCGAGTGCTGCTTTATTATCATGGTCATTGCGCCACGCATCGAGCTCACCCTGCGCCGCCTCGAGAACCTCATCAGCCTCTTCCAGAAAAATTTCCAGCAACTCAGGATCGACCGCATCCACGGCCACCAGATCAGCCGGCTCTTCCCATGCAGCAGAATCAGCATCGGTCATTTGCTCGGCAAGGCTGGGCTGGGCTTCCGATACAAAAGCCGCCATGGATGGTTCATCGTTCAGAGCGACGTCCAGAGCGGCTACCGGTGTCTCCAGCAAATCCAGCAGGCGAGTCAGTACGGCTTCATTGGCGTATACCGTTTGACTGGCAGCAAGCGTATCAAACGTATTGATGATTTCGTCATGGGCGCCAGCGAGATCATTGAGCAACTCACTGTCCAGAGACAGCTCAAGCGCAGCAAGGCGCGCATATACCCCCGCAAGTCGTGAGCTCAACAATGCCAGCGGAGCAACGCTGCAGTTGTCCGCCGCATTAGCAAGCAGCGATAGCTCATGCTGCAAGGCATCAACTCTTGCACTTGCATCAGGGGATGACAGCCATCCATCAAGCTCCCAGGGGGCATCCAGCACATGATCCAGACCCAGCTCCATGAAACTGGCGACCAAACCCTTGGTTGCTGCCGTAAGGTCGGATGCAACCTCACTATTCATTAATTGCTCTGAGCGCTCTTTTTCCAGACTGGCAAGGCGCTCTTGATCAAGACGATTGATGCGGGCGATCAGCTCATCCGCCGCTTCAATATGTCCATCACCACCACTCACCAGATTGGAGATACTGGCATTGATCAAATCATGGCCATCACGCAGCACATGTAAATGATCACGGCGGGCGTTGCCAGTCTGATTGCGCAAATCCTTGAACAGATGCTCCATGGGCGATGCAATATCGGCAACAGCATTGATTCCAGCCATGCCTGCTGAACCCTTGAGGGTATGCAGGGAGCGCAGTACTTCATCACTGATAGGAGTAGCCGAGCGCTCAGGATCAACAGCGTCGAGGTAATGACGGATTTCTTCCAGATGCGTTTCCGCCTCACTGGTAAATATTTCCAGCAGGACAGGATCCGTCTCGGACATTGACTCCCGTGGGGTCGCCTCAACTCCTTCATCGGCAACAGCAGCAGCGCCAGTATCCTCAGTAATCACATCGGCAGAAAGTTCAAGCAGTGGATCAGACTCATCGGCTATGGCATTGACGGTAACCGTCGTCGCAGGCGCACTATCGACTGGAGCCTCAAGGCTTGCCGCCAACGCATCGAAATCCTCGGCACTGGATGTATCCGCCTCAAGAAAGGCATGAGCCTGTTCTGCAGCACGCGCAACATCAAGCGCACTCAGAACCTCACCGCGCGATACCGCATCGGCAGCCTCCATCAAGGGACTGGTATCCAGCCGCGGTGGTTGGCGATGCGCAAAATCCTCTACCAGACCCGGAATGACGGACAAGCACTCTGAAACCAGATTAACCATGACCTGATCGGGCTGCAGTATCTTGTCCCGAACCTTGTTAAGCATGTTTTCGAAAGCCCAGGCCAGTTCGGCCACGACCCTGGCACCAACCATGCGGCCAGAACCTTTCAGCGTATGAAAGCCGCGCCGGAACTCAAGCAGTGAGGCAGTATCTTCAAAATTAGCGGCCCATTTCGGGAAATACTGGTTGATGTTTTCCATCACTTCTTCGGCTTCTTCCACGAATATTTCGCGGATTTCCTCATCAAAGTCGTGATTATCTTCCGGCATACGGGTCAGTACTGGCAGGACAGGTTTCTTGGCTGCTTCGACAACAGGAGCAGGGGTCTCGGCCATTGGCTCAGAAGCAACATCCAGAGAAGCTCCTTCTACTTCTATCGCATCAATCAGTGCTGACTCGTCGAAATTCGCTGCGCTTTCATCGATAAAAAAACTTCCCTCACTCTCAACCACAGGCAAAACCGCGGTCACTGCATCGCCTTCAACAGACTCTATATCTTCGAGAAAAAACTCGTCGCCGGCCGCGGGCTCAAGACTGGCAGAAACACTGTCCCCCTCTTGCATAAAATCATTTAACGCCGATTCACCTAAATCAGCAGTCTCATTGGCCAGCCACTCTTCGTCAGAGATTGCTGCAGCGGCAGGAGCCTCTTCAATTCCAGCATCTGCAAACGGGGCTGCGGCAAAGCTGCTTTGTGCGACATTCAACTCATCCGAAATTTCCCGCAAAAGAGTATCGGCAGTGCGATCCTGCAGCACCTCGTCTTCTCTCGTCTCTACAATAATTTCCTCTTCCGGCAAGGCGGTAGCATCAGCAATCTCGGCCTCGAAGGCAGCAGCATTCTCGGCCGTCCACTCACCCTCATCGCCGGAAGCAAGATCATCTGATTCGTCATCAGTGACTGCATTGACCAGCGGGGGTGCCGCACTATCGACCGGAGCAAATCCAAGCTTGGCCAGGCCGCGCTCGGCAATATCCAGAATATTGTCGCCGCCGTGAGTATCATTGGCGATGCGCTCAAGATAGTACTCAATCGATGTAATAACATCGGCCAGCGTATCCATCTCCTTCCAGTCGGGGCGATGCTGGCCGGCAAGCAGGCTTTGCGAAACATAACGGCCAGCCGCGCCGAGAATCTCGGCTGGGCGATGCAAAGAGAGAATGGAAAGTCCGCCGCGAACGGTATCGACAAGTTCCGGAATACTCTCAAGATGCGTCGGATTCCATTGTGAAGCGATGTACTCAATGATCGCATCCTTGGCCTTCTCCAGTGCACCCCGTGACTCACGCAATACCGCCGATTGCGCATCCGAAAGCTGATCCTGCGCAGAAAACTCCGAGGCAGGATTGGCGGCAGTCTGGCCAATCGGCTTCTCTGCAACCATCCCCATCAATGTGGCCTCTACATAAAGCACTGCGCCAGCAATATCGAGGAGTCGGCCATCAAGAGGAAGCACTCCAGAACTCGTAATACTATCGATAGTCTCGATTTGCTCCTGCAAAATCCGGCGCGGCTGTCCAAGACCAAGAACGGCTACCGTATCTGCAACCTGTTTAAGAACCGGCACGAGCGCAGAAAGGTCACCGACACTTTTCTCTGCATCTGTTTTACGCACGAACAGGTCAAGAGCATCCTTCACCCGGGCCAGTTCTTCACAAAGCGCATCCACCACCGACTTCATGGCTTCGCGATCCGGGCCATTCATGCGCGCCCGCTCTTCATTCACCAGCGCATCGCCAGGCAGAGCATCGTCCAGGCGATAGAGATCCTTTACACTGCGCAGCTTGCCGGTATTGCCGGAACTTTTAGCCACGTAATACAGCAGGTTTTTCAATAGATCAGTCGGGGCGCGTCGGGAAGCATCTCCGCCGGCATTTCGCAACTGGCGATCAACCTGCGCCAGCAGCATCTTTACTGACGTTCCTGCATCAATGCTTTTCTCAATCAAGCCCTCAACAAGGGCCGCACTGACAAGCCAAAGCTCGCGCAGGGGCGAAGCTCCGGCAAGCGTCTCAAGGCGCGCAAACAAATGCGCCATTTTCTTCAGATTGTCGGGTGTATTGTCATTGCGAATGACGCCAAGCAGAGCCAGCTGATAAGCCTGCCGGATTTTTTTAAGCAGGACTGGAGCAATATCCGCAGAGCTGACCTGAATGGGAGCGCGCTCTCCGGCAGCAAGATCAGGCGTAAAGAGAGCAGTCTCGGACAACAATGGCTCGCCACGCGCCGCACGCAAGTCATTAAGTAAAGGCAGAAGCACAACCGGAAGATCACGCCGCGACGCCTTCACTCGCTCAAGGTAGGGCGGCAATTGCAAAATCGCGCGCATGAGCACTTCCTGCCCATCAGGAATACGCGAAACCTGACCATTAATCAGGGCGAGACAAAGCTTCTCCATCTCTTCGGCAAGCAGGGCTGCGCCATAGAATTCCACCATCTGCAGAGTGCCAAACACCTGATGCAAATAGGCGAGGCAGAAGCGCATTTGTGCTCCGTCCTCCGGATTTTCCACGAACGCTTCCAGCGCCTGTCGCGACTGCTTCAGCGTTTCTTCGATTTCGCCCTTGACCCAATCCAGAGCCAGAAAGCTGTGATTGTCACCCATCATTTATGCCCTCAGGGGCCATATCGTTATTGTCTATGCCATCGTGGCGCTGTTATGGCGATCCTTGCCGTACGATTGCCATGCTGTTTCTTGCATGGCAAACATGCCATCAAACCTTTCGACGAAACGCCAACGTATCCGGATAATCCACTCGTACCAGCTGCGGATGCGCCCAATCTGCAGCCTCTCCCACACCCAGCACCATCAATCCACCAGGCGCAAGGCGCGCTGCGAGATTGGCGAGAATGTCGCGCTTGCGAAAGCGCCGGAAATAAATCAGCACATTCTGGCAAAAAATCACATCAATACCGGATAACGGCATGCGATCCAGCTCCATGATATTGAGCTGAACAAAAGCAATGCGCTTCTTCAATGCATCAGTGACCTGCCAATCTTTCTTGCCAACCACCGAATCAAAATATTTATTCTTCCACGCAGTCGGCACATTGTGCAGGCGGCGTTCGCCATAAATACCCAGACGCGCACGTGATAACGTAGGCAAACTGATGTCCGAAGCCGTCACCCCAAAATAAACCTTGCTGCGATTCAGGTCAGTCAATTGCGCATCCGTCTGCATGGCCAGCGAATACGGCTCCTCTCCCGTAGAGCAACCAACGCTCCACAAGTTCAGTGACTTGCGCTCCGGCTCCTTCATCATTATTTCTGAGATATGCGAACGCACCAGCGCAAACGAACTCGGATGCCTGAAAAAAGAGGTCTCCTGAACGGTAAGCCGATCAACAAGCACGGCCCATTCACGTTCCGCAACCGGACCGGCCATGAGTTGTTCGTAATAGGTTTCGTAATCACTTACACCAATCTCGCGCATGCGAATGGCGAGATTGGTTTCGAGAAAGGAACGGCGCGAGATCCCCACCGTCATACCGGTCCGGGCCTCGATCAGGGTCTGCCACAGCTCGAACTGTTCATCCGAGATGGGCGCGAGCGACTTGATGCCCCAACGGTTTGTGGTGGCCACATCGGTTGTCCTGTACATGCTCGCCCCAAAAAGGCCCGCGAGCCTTAGGCGTGTTCAGGCAATTTGAAGCCGGCGACCGACTGACGCAACTCATTGGCCATTTCTGCAAGATTACCAATTGAGCGCGCAGTCGCAATCGTACCCGCTGTCGTCTGCGAGGTGATTTCCTGAATCACGTTCATGGTATTGGAGATATGGCCTGCAGAAGCTGCCTGCTGGCGAGCGGCATTCGAAATATTCTGGATAAGGTCGGCGAGATTTCTCGACACCGTTTCAATCTCTTCCAGAGCCACACCGGCGTCCTGTGCGAGTCGCGCACCACGCACCACTTCGGCAGTGGTTTGTTCCATCGAAATAACGGCTTCGTTGGTATCGGTTTGAATCGTTTTCACCAACTGTTCAATCTGTTTCGTTGCAGCAGCAGAGCGCTCGGCAAGACGCTGCACTTCATCGGCCACCACCGCAAAACCTCGACCGGCATCACCAGCCATGGATGCCTGGATCGCCGCGTTCAAGGCCAGAATGTTTGTCTGGTCAGCGATATCATTAATAAGCGACACAATGTCACCAATTTCCTGCGATGACTCACCAAGACGTTTGATACGTTTTGACGTTTCCTGAATCTGTTCACGAATCGTATCCATGCCAGAGATGGTGTTTTGCACCACTTCAGCACCCTTGTGGGCAATACCCACAGAGCGCTCGGCCACTGCGGCAGACTCGGCAGCATTGGCCGACACCTGGTCAATGGACACGGCCATTTCATTAACGGCAGCAGAGGCGCCGGCAATTTCCTGAGCCTGATGCTCCGAGGCTTCGGCAAGATGCATCGCCGTAGACTGGGTCTCCTGAGCAGCAGCAGACACCTGCACAGCTGTCTGGTTAATCGTGGTAACAAGGCCGCGCAACTGGTCAATCGAGTAGTTGATCGAGTCGGCAATGGCGCCTGTAAAATCTTCGGTAACCGTTGCCTGTACCGTTAGATCACCGTCAGCAAGGTCGCCAAGCTCATCAAGGAGACGCAAAATAGCATCCTGATTACGACGATTCTCCGATTCGATCTGTTCGGCTCGCGCCATTTCCTGATTACGCTCAACCTGGGCACTGATGCGATCGCGGTTGGCGCCGATGGAGAAAAGCTTCATGCCGCAAGCAATGCCAAGAATCAATGCCACAATGCCGATCAGGGTATAGATCGTTGTATCAGCGCCCTCAGCAACTTTCGTTGACAACTCAGTGGTGGCATCAAGCATGCCCTTGGAGTCGCGGAAAATGGAATCTGCCGCTTCACGCACCTGAAACAACTCTGGCGAAGTCTCAAGAATGGCATCTGCCGACTTTTTCACAGACTGGTCAAAGCTTTCAGCAATTGCCGAGAGGGCATCTTGCGCTTCCGGATCAGTTACCTGTTGCACGCCCAGCGCAGCATCACCATCGAGCATACCCTTCAGCACACGTTCGAATTGTGCAGAGTCACGTCCAAAGGAGTCGGCAGAAGTAACTGCGTCAGTGCCACCCTGCAGCACCTTGTTAACGGAGCGCAAGATACGCTCTGCCAATACGGACTGTTGTTTGGCAATTGAGATCTGGCCAGCAGATGCCTTCGTACGCAACATGCCCTCAACCACGATATCGTATTCTGCCTGCAGGTCAGGAACGGTTTCCGTCAGCGTCTGCGCGAGCTCGTGCAGACCTGTCACCGAGGCTTTGCCATCCAGCACAATCTTGGCGTTATTGGAGACAGGCTGCCAAATCTTCTCGACGCCAAGCATCTCAGGCGCCTTTTCGCCTCGCGAAGCCTTGAGTGCGCCCCAACGCTCCTGGAAATCATCGTGTGCCTTCTTCAGCTGCGCGAAAGCTTCGTCATTACCGCCAGCTGCTTCCGTCGCATTCTTGGCAATATCCTGAGAAAGCACGCGCAGCTCGGAGGCGTTCTTGATCATGGTAGTGGCGTTATAACTCTTCACACCCACCACGAAGAATGCGGCCACCACCACCGCCAATGCGGCCGCCAACCCTATCAGCCAAGGCTTTGTATCCGCCACGTCACTGGAGGTATCCGTGAATAGAGAGGACCAGAACTCACGCTGAAGTAAAGAGCGAAAGCTTTCTTTGGAGAAAACACGCTTCCATTCAACGTTCGTGAATTTGTCACGAGCAGCTTGCAGATTTGGATTCATACCATCAGCCCTCGACGGCCCCCTGTTGTAATTTTTTAATTGGCAGACCGGCATGCCGGTCCATTTTCAAGCTGCATTCTCAGGAATGGGCAGCCTGTAGAAACTGTGGATCCTCTACCAGTCGGCTCAGGCTGAAAATCGTCCATTGACGGTCTTCACGCTTAAAAGCCCCCTGTACAAACGGCACCAGTTCGGCAGGTACCGCAGGTGTTTCTGCGGAGTAATCCTGCACAGGAAAGTGCTGCATACCCAACACGTCATCCACGACCAGCCCGCTGAAAATATCGCCCTGATCAATCACGATCAGGCGACGTCTGTGCTCCTGCAGGGTAGACAGCCGATTGAAATAACCCAGAAGGTCCATGATCGGCAGCAAGCGGCCACGCACATTGGCAATTCCCTTCATCCATGACCTCACCCCGGGCACATGGGTATAGCGCGGCACTGCCAGCACCTCGGAAACCTCCCCCATGGCCGCAAGAAAATACTGGCCATCAAGCGTAAAGCCGATACCGCTCCAGTACTCGATTGCCTGCCCGTCAGCAGGCAGACCCAAAGTGCGCTGCCTGGATCTTTCTGCAATTTCGAGAAGCTTTATGAAGCCCTTAGCCGCCATGATATCTACTTGTTATTTTTGGGTTATTTGCCAGGAACCAGGCTGGCAATAGTCTGCATCAGGAAAGTTTCATCCACCGGCTTGGTCAGATAGTCCCTCGCACCCTGACGCTTACCCCAGACACGATCAGTCTCCTGATCCTTGGTCGTTACAATCACGATCGGAATATGGGCCGTATCTTCACCTTTGGTGAGCTGACGGGTAGCCTGAAAGCCATTCAGACCGGGCATTACTACGTCCATCAAAACCAGATCTGGCTGCTCAGCACGCGCCATCGCAACACCATCAGCGCCATTGGCAGCCTCAAGAACCTGATGACCATGCTTTTCAAGAATTTCACGGAAGCGATAAGTTTCCGTGGGTGAATCATCAACGATCAGAATACGCGCCATAGTCCCCCCGCAAATGCTTGCCAGTCCGCGGCCTAGACCCGGACATGCTGCCGAATTGCACCCAGTAACTCTTCCTTACTGAATGGCTTGGTCAGGTACTCGTCAGAGCCCACAATACGCCCCTTGGCCTTGTCAAAAAGACCGTCCTTCGATGACAGCATGATCACCGGAGTAGCCTTGAAGGCAGAGTTATTCTTGATCAATGCACAGGTCTGATAGCCATCCAGCCGCGGCATCATGATGTCGACGAAGATGATGTGCGGATTGGTATCGGCAATCTTGGCAAGAGCATCAAAGCCGTCAGTTGCCGTAATCACGGTACAGCCAGCTTTTTGCAGCAGGGTTTCTGCAGTGCGGCGAATAGTCTTGGAGTCGTCAATCACCATGACTTTCAAACCGTCGAAATTATCTTCTGACATTGGAGCAGCCTTTTTTCTTTCGGATGAGGCTTTTTAGGAGCCTGCTTCGGGCATGAAAAAAACCGGAAGAGGACTATCGCATCAAGCCACAGGGCAATAGAAACGACAGAATGGCACCGTTTTAACACAGTTTTTCAGGGCCCGCTACATGGGCCAAAAAGTAAAAGCCCCTGTCGCGAATCAAGTCGGGACAAGGGCTTAGCGCAATTTTCTGACGAGCCACTGCAAGTTTGGGCATGAGCGGCAAGTCGCCACCCCCAAAGCGTCAAATCACATAGTCACTAACCGCCCCGCCCTGGTCGGCAGAAAGAAAGACCCGAGCCTGGCGCGGCCGAAAATAGACCGTCTCGCCCTCTTCCACAGGCTCTGACAAGTAGCGCTCGCGCGAGAGCTCGACTTCAACCTTCTCGTTGGCATGCGCCAGCACCAGACGAACCAGACCACCCAATCGCCTGACCTCATCAACACGCCCCGTCAGGGACTCCGGCAGCGGCAGCCGCGAGAGCTCGATATCATGCGGACGGACATAGGCAACGGCCTGCGAGGCATCCACGCCGGCATGCTCGCTGACCTCAAGCCGCAGGCCACCCAGGTCGGCCCAGCCGTGATCCACACGGCCGTGAAAAAGATTCACATTGCCGAGGAAGCTGTAAACAAAAGGGCTGGCAGGGGCCTGATAGACCTCGTCCGGCGTACCCACCTGCTCAATATGCCCCTTGTTGAGCACTACAATGCGGTCAGCAACCTCCAGCGCCTCCTCCTGATCATGGGTCACAAACACCGAGGTGACATGAATCTCGTCATGCAGCTGACGCAACCAGCGCCTGAGATCCTTGCGTACTTTTGCATCAAGCGCCCCGAAGGGTTCATCCAGCAGTAACAGTTTTGGCTCAACCGCCAGCGCACGGGCGAGAGCAATACGCTGACGCTGCCCCCCGGAAAGCTGACTGGGATAACGGTCTGCCAGCCAGTCCAGCTGCACCAGCTCCAGCAGTGCATGAACCTTCTTGCGAATCTCTGCCTCGGAAGGTCGCTGTTTGCGCGGGCGCACGCGCAAACCAAAAGCCACATTCTCAAAAACACTCATATGGCGAAACAATGCATAGTGCTGGAAAACAAAGCCAACCTGGCGATCGCGCACATGCTGATCGGTCGTGTCTTCACCATGAAAAAGAATGCTGCCATTGTCCGCCGATTCAAGGCCCGCAATAATGCGTAGCAGTGTTGTCTTGCCACAACCAGAGGGGCCCAGCAACGCTACCAGCTCGCCGGTTTCCACCGTAAGACTCACATTATCCAGCGCGACAAAGTCGCCAAAGCGCTTGCTGATATTCCTGATATCGATGCTCATTATGTATGTCATCCGCCCTTTAATTATTCACTGGACCGGATTCCTGATATCCGGAACGCAATGCCTTGATTTCCTTTGCCAGTTGCCACTCGGCAAAGCTTTTGATCAGCAAGGTGATCAACGCCAGAAAGGCCAGCAGCGAGGCAACAGCAAACGCTGCCACGAAGTTGTATTCGTTGTAGAGAATCTCAACCTGCAATGGCATGGTATTGGTCAAGCCTCGAATATGCCCAGAGACCACTGATACCGCACCAAACTCTCCCATGGCACGCGCGTTACAGAGAATAACGCCATAAAGAATCCCCCACTTTATGTTCGGCAAAGTGACATGCCAGAAGGTCTTGAAGCCGGAAGCACCCAGTGTAATTGCAGCCTCCTCCTCTTCGATCCCTTGCGATTGCATCAAGGGAATCAGTTCACGCGCTACAAAAGGAAACGTTACAAATAACGTCGCCAGAACAATCCCTGGCACTGCAAAAAGTATCTTGATGTCATGTTCATAAAGCCACTCACCAAAAACCCCCTGAGCACCGAACAGCAACACATAGATAAGGCCGGCAATGACAGGCGACACGGCAAAGGGAAGATCAATAAGGGTGATCAGTAACTGCTTGCCGCGGAAATCAAATTTTGCAATTGCCCATGCGGCCGACACCCCGAAAACAAGATTAAGCGGAACGGAAATCCCTGCTGCAATCAGTGTCAGCTTGATGGCCGACAATGCATCCGGATCTTTGAGCGCCGAAAAGTAAGCTTCAGCGCCCTTTCTAAATGCCTCCACAAAAACAGCAGCGAGCGGCGCCAGCAAAAAGATCGCCAGAAAAAGCATGGCAACGCCAATTAGCAGCGCACGAATCCACCACGCCTCCGTAGTGGCGCTAGTGCGCCTGGATGCGGTCACCGATGAATGAATAGACATAATTATTCCTGATCAGATACGACCGTGACGGCGCTGACTCCAGGCCTGCAAGCCATTCACTGTCAGCAACAAGACAAAAGAAATCAGCATCATGACCAAAGCAATCGCCGTTGCTCCCGCATAATTGTATTGCTCCAGCTGGGTGATAATGAGCAGGGGGGTGATTTCAGAAATCATCGGCATATTGCCGGCAATGAAAATTACCGATCCGTATTCGCCAATGGCCCGCGCAAACGCCAAGGCAAAACCCGTAATCAATGCCGGCAAAATAGCCGGAAAAATGACTTTCAAAAAAGTCTGCCCGCGGCTGGCGCCCAGACTGACGGCCGCCTCCTCCACCTCAACCTCAAGATCCTCCAGCACGGGCTGCAGCGTTCTCACCACAAAAGGCAAACCAATAAAAGTCAGGGCCACGACAACCCCCAAAGGCTTGAAAGCAACCTTGATTCCGAGGGGCTCAAGGTACTGGCCAATCCAGCCATTCGGGACAAAAAGTGTTGTCAGTGCAATGCCGGCCACCGCTGTGGGCAAGGCAAAGGGCAGATCCACCAGCGCATCAATCAGGCGCCGGCCCGGAAAGCGGTAGCGCACCAGCACCCAGGCCACCAGAAAACCAAAAACCGCATTGATCACAGCGCCGATAAATGCCGCGCCAAAGCTCAGACGGTACGATGCCATGACACGTGGCGAGGTCACGATGCCCACAAAGTCACCCCATGACAAAGAGGCGCTCTTCCAGAACAGACCGGAAAGGGGAATGAGGATAAGCAGACTGAGATAAAAGATCGTGAAGCCCATCGTCAGGCCGAAGCCAGGCAACACACTGGGCTTTCGCCAAAATGACTGTGTCATAAACCGTACAACCCCAAAAAATACGCCAAGACCGCCCAAGGTGCGGCAGACACAGGGCCCCTGCGAATGGCGGCGGCCACTTTATCCGTAGAAAAATGACAGATGAAATACCAATTACGCAGGACGAGCTGCTTTTTGGTTATAACCCTCAGGAGGCGAAGCGTATGCCCTCTGCTCCGCTCCCGCGTTTGCGCGGAGCCTCATTGGCAAAACGGTAACCGCTACCACGGACCGCTTCGATCAGGTGACCCGAGCCATAGCGGGCCAATTGATTGCGCAGACGGTAAACGTGCACATCAACGGTACGCTCCTCCACAAAGCCCTGATCTGCCCACACCGTTTCCAGCAATTGGGCGCGCGTATAAACGCGGCCGGGGTGAGCCATAAGGAAATACAGAAGGCGGAATGCCAGTGAGGTCAGATTCAGCGGTAGATGTCCCACCCATGCCTGTTGCTGACCCGGATCCAGTCGCAGCCCCTCCAGCTCCAGAGGCGTCAGTTCGGACGGGCCTGGTTTCAGCACAGCCTTGAGCTTGAGCAGTAACTCACGCGGCTCTGTCGACACCCGGTGCACCGATGGCGCAATCGCCACTCCCGGCAACTCATCCAGCACCAGGGCCGGCAGGCGCCGCGAGTCCGGCAAATGCCGGCGCAAGGGCGACACCAGCACGGCCGCGTGTTGCCGACTGCCCAGAACAAGGACGTCAGGCACCACAGCAGGCTCCTGCTGATGCAGGAAGTGCAGGGCCTCATCGCTGTCGCCGGCGGCGATCACGATATAACCGCCCTGTTGCTCAAGCACATGGGTGACAAAGCGGCGCGCCAGCTCATGCTCATGGATCAGTAATACGACGGTGCTCATGATTCGGATTCCTGTTCGCGCACGGCGGCTGATTACTTCGCAGCCGGAACATAGATCTGGTCAAAAAGGCCGCCATCTGCAAAATGGATGCCCTGCACTCTTTTCCAGCCCCCCAGCGCGTCAATACCAACCAGCTTCAGCGGCTTGAATGTCGCCGAATACTGACTCCGCACGACGGCATCGCGCGGGCGCAAATAATGCCTGGCTGCCAGTTTTTGACCTTCCGTCGAATAGAGATACTCCAGATAGGCGCGGGACTGCTTCAGCGTGCCATGTTTGCTGGCAAACTTTTCAACCACTGCCACGGGTGGCTCGGCAAGAATACTGACCGATGGATAGATTATTTCCAGATTGGCATCAGCAAGCTCTCGCTGTGTCAGGAAGGCTTCATTCTCGAACGTAACGAGCACATCACCGATACCACGCTGCGCAAATGTTGTGGTCGCGCCACGGCCACCCGCATCAAGAACAGGCACATTGCGGAAAAGCTTCTGCTCGAAATCAATCGCACTGGCGTCGCCACCCCCCTTTTTCCTCGCATAAATCCAGGCGCCAAGATAGGTATAGCGGCCATTACCAGAGGTCTTTGGATTAGGAATAATCACGGACAGGCCCGGCTTCACCAGATCCCCCCAGTCCTTGATGCCGTTTGGATTACCTTTACGCACCAAAAACACGATAGTGGAAGTAAACGGAGAGCTGTTATCGCGATATTTCTTCACCCAGTCTTTTGGCAATAGCTCCTTTTCTGCAAGAATATCGATGTCATTGGACTGATTCATGGTCGCTACATCTGCTTCGAGGCCGTCTGCCACGGCTCTCGCCTGCTTGCTGGAACCCCCGTGTGACTGATTGATCGTCAGCGTTTCTCCGGTCTTGTTTTTCCAGTAAACCGTGAAGACATCATTATAGTCCTTGAAAAATTCCCGGGTTACATCGTACGAAACATTGAGCAACGTAGCCGCAGATACTGACTGCGCCAACAAAATAGCAGCGGCAGTAAAACCAATATTTGAAATAATTCCGTGCTTTTTCATAATGCTTCCCTTTATTTTTCCTTCAGATAATGGCCAAAGCCACTTCCGTTGACTTGACCAATGCCACTACCTCGGTACCGACTACCAGATTAAGATCCCTGACGGACCTTGTGGTGATAACCGATGTGACGATACCAAAGGGCGTCTCCACTTCGACCTCTGAAACTACTGGACCCGTGATAATTTCCTTGATATGGCCCCGGAACTGGTTTCGTACATTGATGGCTTCTATGCTCATTTTTCTACTCCGGAATATTTTCGTTGCAGGCGAGAAAAGCCCCGTGCTGCCCGTCACAAGCATTCATGGCGACACGATCAGCAGATCAGATTATTTCTTTCCCGGCACATAGATCTGGTCAAAGGTGCCGCCATCCGCGAAATGCGTTTCAGTGGCAAGGCTCCAGCCGCCAAAATCCTTGATGCTGAAAAGCTTTATTTTCGGCAGCTGTTTTTCATATTTTGCGGCAGCTTTCGGGCTGGTCGGGCGGTAATAGTTGCGACCGGCAATGTCCTGCCCTTCGTCACTGTAGAGGTACTGCAGATAGGCCTTTGCCACTTCAGTCGTGCCATGCTTCCTGGCATTCCGGTCAACCACTGCTACCGGTGGCTCCGCCAGAATACTGATCGACGGCACCACGATTTCAACTTTCTCCGGGCCCAGCTCCTTCACCGCTAGGAAGGCTTCGTTTTCCCATGCCAGCAGGACATCACCGATACCACGCTCAACGAAGGTGGTCGTGGAGCCTCGCGCACCGGAATCCAGCACAGGCACATTCTGATAAAGCTTCTTCACGAAGGCCTTGGCGGTATCGGTATTGGCGCCCGGCTGGCGCAGGGCATAACCCCAGGCCGCAAGATAATTCCAGCGCGCTCCGCCCGAGGTTTTGGGATTGGGCGTGATCACCTGCAGCCCTGGCCTGACCAGATCACCCCAGTCCTTGATGCCTTTGGGATTTCCCTTGCGCACCAGAAATACAATCGTGGAAGTGTAGGGAGCGCTGTTATGGGGGAGGCGCCTGGCCCAGTTTTCATCAAGCAGCCTGGCCTTGCTGGCCAGGGGATCAATATCGCCTGCCAGTGCCAGGGTCACGACATCCGCCTCGAGACCATCAATCACCGAACGGGCCTGCTTGCCAGAACCGCCATGGGACTGCCTGACCACCACATCATCCCCTGTCCTGGCTTTCCAGTACCGGGCAAAGGCCTGGTTGTAATCCTGATAAAGTTCGCGAGTGGGATCGTAGGAAACGTTGAGCAGATTGATCTCGGCAGCACTGGCAGCCGCCGCTGACACCCCAAGCGCAAGCACTAGCGCGCTGACACCCAGACGGAAAAAGGAGATTTTCATGGCACACCCCGAAAACAAATGAATTGATTAGGGGGCTGATGCTATTGCGACAAGGAAGAGTTTAAAAAGAATAAATAGTTACTCACTTATAACCAATTACCATCCCATCAAGGCATCCACCAGAAGTTTGCCGCCGGCCACCACGGTCAGAATCTCAAAGGCATGCTTGACCAGCCGGTTTCCCTTGAGCAGGGCCCAGTGGGCGCCAATATACCCCCCCAGAAATGAGCCCAGCAGCAAGGGGGGCAACCAGTCCCATTTGACTGGCGCCTGTACCGACAGCATCGCGGCACCGAGGCCATTCCAGAAAAGCCCGACCAGGATCAAGGTGTAGGAAACAGCACGGGTGTAATCGAGACCGAACCATCGTACCAGCCAGATTGTGACGAACAGGCCGGTACCCGATGTGAGCGAACCATTGAGAACGCCCGTCAGAAACAACACCAGTCCGCCGAGCACAAGGCCCGACCGGTCGCGATGACGGCGCTCGCTACACTGCCCGAGCTGTGGCCGGCGCCATGAATAAACACCCAGGCCCAGAGTCAGCAGCCCGAGGGCAAGCTCTGCCCAGCGATCGGGAATGCGCAGGATCAGCTGGGTGCCGAGAAGGACTCCGGGCCAGCCACAAGCCAGGATGAACAGAGCAAAGCGCCAGCGCATCCGCCCCTCGCGCAGGTGCCGGATCGTGGCACCCACACCCAGCGCAACACTGGCAATCTTGTGCGTCGCCAATGCCGCAGGAAATCCCAGGCCAAGCATCAGCAGGGCCGGTAACTGCAGGAGGCCTGCGCCGCCACCGGCCAGGGCGGAAAGGGTGTTTGCCAGCAGCGCCACAAAAAACAAAACCACGACATCCATGACTGTCGGCCCTGAGCCTGCTCCCCTAGAATAGGCCCGGATTATAACGGAGCTGCCGTCTGCACTCCCCGGAGAAAAAGCCCATGAAACCTCTTTTTTCCCTTCTGCTCCTGACCTGCATCCTTGGTGCGTCCATCACACAAGCGGCTGATGTCGAAGCGCGCTGGTACCGCTATTACGATGACAAGAAACAGCCGAACGTGACCGACAGTGTGACGTCCGACCATATCGCGCACGGCTATGACGAGCTCACCGCAGGCATGCAGGTCATCAAGCATGTGCCCGCGCAACGAACACTGACCGCCGAAGAGGTCGCTGCCGCCAAAGCCAAACGCGAGGCAGACGCGCAACGCGAACGTGACGACAAGCAACTCTTGCGCCTGTACTCATCCGTTGCCGATGCCGAGCATGCGCGCAACCGGCAGCTTGATGCCGTACAGCTGCGCGTTGATTTCAGCACCAACTCTCTTACCAGTCTGCGTCAGCGCCGTGCTGCCGAGGCGCAAAAAGCGGCAGTTTTCGAACGCACCGGCAAGCCCGTACCAAAAGATACCAAGGACGGAATAGCTAACTACGACAAACAGATTCAAAGTGCGCAAACAGAAATAAGTGCACGAAAAGCTGAACAAGACAAGATTCGCAGCGACTTCGCGCCTGCAATTAAACGCCTTCAGGAACTAACTGCCACGCGAACGGGAAGCTCTCCGGCAATCACCAAACCCTGAAATCAGAAAATAAAAAAGCCGGCAGTTGCCGGCTTTTTTATACGAGCTCAAGAACAAGCAGAAGCCAGTCAGATCTTCAGCTCACGGAACAACTGAACCGAAAGGAAGCTCCACTGCGCCGCCCATGATTCCGTAGGTTTTCGCCTGAAACCAGAACGCACGAACTGGCTGATATGCCCCTCAACCAGAGCCAGCATAAGATTGGCAGCGGCATTGCCTGTCATCACTGTACCCAATGACTGGCGCAGCTCGGCATCACGCAACACCTGCCGCAACTGGGTTTCCAGACGCTCAAAGAACTGGGCGATGCGTAACTGCAACCGCTCATGCTCACCCGTCAATGCATCCCCGTTAAGAATCCGTGTAATACCCGGATTTCGTTCCGTGAACACCAGTAGAAGGCCGAGGATTTTTTCACAGCGAACTCGTGCATCATCCTCTTCCTGAAGAATCAGGCTTACGCGCGAAAAAACCACATCCTCAACAAACTCAATAAGGCCCTCAAACATTTTTGCCTTGCTGGGAAAATGCCGATACAGCGCCGCCTCGGTCACACCAACTTCTTTTGCCAGCGCCGCCGTGGTTATGCGTGCCCCGGGCTGACTTTCCAGCATGGAAGCCAGAGACTGCAGAATATGTTCACGCCGTGAAATCTTTGGTTCGGCAGCTGTCATGCTTGCCTCCTTGCAGCGTCAGGTAGTTTGAAACTAACGCCTTGTTTTTACTTTTTTGTTGGTAATAAGTGTCCCCATGCCCTCGTCGGTAAAGACCTCCAGCAAAGTCGCATGCGGCACGCGGCCATCAATAATATGGGCACTGACTACTCCGCCTTTCACCGCATCAAGAGCACACGAAATTTTTGGCAGCATGCCGCCATAAATCGTGCCATCCTGAATCAACTCATCAATATCCTGAGTAGAAAGGCCCGTCAGCACCTTTTTATTCTTGTCCATCACGCCAGGAATATTGGTCAGGAGAATCAGTTTTTCGGCCTTGAGGGCTTCGGCAACTTTACCGGCGACCAAATCAGCATTGATGTTATAAGACGCTCCTTCATCACCCACGCCAACAGGTGCAATAACCGGAATAAAGTCAGAACCGATCACCATTTCAAGTACATCGGTCTTGATGCCAGCCACTTCCCCCACATAGCCGATATCCACTTTCTCCATCTTCCCTTTCGCATTGGCCTTGCTGAGCAGCATTTTTTTTGCACGAATAAGATTGCCGTCCTTGCCCGTCAGCCCAACAGCACGCCCGCCATTCTGGTTTATCAGGTTAACGATGGACTTGTTAACCAGGCCGCCCAACACCATTTCAACCACATCCATGGTCTCCGCATCGGTCACTCGCATACCATCAATGAACGTGGACTCCTTGCCAAGACGAGCCAGCAAGTCCCCGATCTGCGGGCCTCCTCCGTGCACAACAACCGGATTTAATCCAACCGTTTTCAGCAAAACGATGTCACGGGCAAACGAGTTCTCAAGCTCCGGATCCGTCATGGCATTACCGCCGTATTTCACGACAATTGTCTTGCCATGAAACCGCTGGATATAGGGCAGCGCCTCGGTCAATACCTTTGCGATATTCAGGGCGGATTCATGCGTTAGCGCCATTTATCAAGCTCACAGGATCATCAGTTTATTAAAAAGGAATTTGCAGTGCGGGATCAGCGCTCAGCAACAAATCCTTGAATTTCCCCTGCACGGCAGCCAATGCCTCAGGAGTCTTTCCTTCAAATCGGGCAACCAGGCTCGGAGTCGTATTTGAGGCTCGCACCAAGCCCCAGGAGTCCGCAAACTCTACACGTATGCCATCAATCGTGATGATATTGGCATCAGGGAAGTTGGCACTGTACTTGAGGGCTTCCATCAAACCGAACTTGCTTTCATCAGGCACTGGAATATTGATTTCCGCCGTTGAAGGGTTTTCAGGAAACTCTTCAAACATGACATCAGAGCTGCTGCTCTCCAGTGACAGAATTTCAAGCAGGCGAGCGGCCGAATAAATGGCGTCATCAAAGCCGAACCAGCGATCGTTAAAGAAGATGTGGCCACTCATCTCACCAGCCAAAGCAGCACCGGTTTCCTTGAGCTTGGCCTTGATGAAAGAATGCCCTGTCTTGCACATCACCGGACGACCACCAAGGCTCGTAATCAGGGTCGGCAGATCGCGCGTACACTTCACATCAAAAATAATATCTGCGCCCGGATTTGTCGTGAGCACGTGCTTGGCAAAAAGCATCATCAACCGGTCAGGAAAAATACTCTTTCCGCCGGCAGTCACCACACCAATACGATCACCATCACCATCATAGGCAATCCCTATGTCGGCTTTGTTCACCACAACCGACGCCATCAAATCTTCCAGATTTTCAGGTTTGCTGGGATCAGGGTGGTGATTGGGGAAGCTGCCATCAACCTCACAGAACAAGGGAATAACCGTACAGCCAAGCGCCTCAAGAGCGCGCGTCCCAATGGCACCGGCAACGCCATTACCGGCATCGACCACGACCCGCACCGGACGCGCCAGCGCAATATCCGAACTCAAGCGATCAATATAATCCTCTGCAACATTCCGCTGGCCAAGTCCGCCACTACCCGTCGTGAAGTCAGACTTCTCGATACGCACACGCAGATCCTGAATCTCGTCACCGGCCAGCGTATCGCCTGCGAGCATCATCTTGAAACCATTGTAATCGCCGGGATTATGGCTGCCCGTCACCATCACGCCAGAGCCCGTACCGATTGTCTTGGCCGCAAAATAAAGTACCGGCGTTGGCACCATACCAATATCAATCACATCACGGCCGCTGGCACGCAAACCCTCAATCAGGGCGGCACTTAATTCAGGACCTGACAGACGCCCATCGCGGCCCACCACTACGGTATCTTCGCCGCGCTTGAACGCCTCACTGCCAATCGCCCGACCTAATGCTCTTGCCAACTCCTGACTAAGGCCATCACCAACCACACCACGAATATCATAAGCGCGGAAAATCTCGGGGCGCAGATCACTGATGGCGGCGGCTGGCTTCTTCTGTGGAGCCGCTTTTTGTACTGGCATGGCACCTTTGGGAGAAGGCGCATCGCCCAGCATGCCGGCCGTATCATTCTGGGAAATATTGAGCTCACCCAAATTATCCATGGATGGCGACTTCCCTGTTGAACGCCCGGCACGTAACTCCGATCCATACTGATCAAGGTGCGCCATAAGCAAAGAGAACGCACTGAAATGCAACAACGGACGCTGCCGGTTGCCATAACGAAAATAATTTTCACTAAAACCATCAACCGCATTGGCATCTTCTTTGATTGCACGCTGCAGTGAAAGTATCGTCCAGGCAAACAGCCCGGCCACCACCAGGCCTGCAAGCAAGCCAAGAGCGGCCATAATGCCAAATTCAGTAATGCTGGAGCCCAGAGTCGCTGCCGGTGAAAAATGCAATTCCCAACCGGGGTTCGATGTCGTGACATCTGCCCCGGGCAGGTCAATGCCCTCTCCTGCACTCACAATACTGGCGTGCTCCGCACCATTTCTCTGAATCAGCTCAACCCTCCCCGCATCCGGTGCAAAGTTCTTCAGGGCATTAGCCATAGACTTGAAAGGAAAACTGATCAACAGGACAGCATTCATGTCGCCAGTTGCGCTCCTGAGCGGGCGCGCAAAAGTTACTACCTGTTCTTTTAGCAGGCCTTTTTCATAGAAGCTGATTTCCGGCGTTACCTTCTTTGCCGCCGCCACGCGCAAGACCATATCCTGATGCGAAAAGCTCAAACCATTCGGAGTCGCAGGATCAAGAGTGAAAGGAACCACGCGCGCGAAAACAGCACCGGGAAAGTGCTGGGTAAGGCGGTTATCACTGCCATCTGTTGTAGCCGGCAAATACGACAACAACTCTGCATCAGGAAGGGCTTTTACAACCTCGTCATAGTTATGAATGTAATTGTCCAGCATCGACACATAATGCTGACGATACACTCTGGCCAAGGCTGCGTGTTGATCATCCAGAACCCTGTTGACGAAAAAAAGAATCCCGCCCTGCACCAGCAGAAGCAGTACTGTCACCAACACCAGACCGGGCAAGGCCGCCTTGAAAAGCGTAGTCTCATTGCGCTTTATAACTTTTTCTATCGAAGCGGCAGCCGGCTTTACTTCCTGCTCAAGCACTACCTGATCATTCTTCTTGGCCATGACATCCTCTTAAAATATCCATGCGAAATTAATCGCCACCCACTTAATGCCGTCCCGAGGAACCAAACCCGCCAACACCGCGATTACTTTCCGTAAAGGCGTCTACCAGACGAAACTCAGCCTGCACCACTGGCACCAGCACATACTGCGCGATGCGCTCACCCGGCTCGATGGTGAAAGGTGTCTGGCCACGATTCCAGCAAGAAACCATAAGCTCACCCTGATAATCAGAGTCAATCAGGCCAACCAGATTACCGAGAACAATACCGTGCTTGTGGCCAAGGCCCGATCGAGGCAAAACGAGGCCGGCAAAAGCAGGATCTGAAATATGAATGGCAAGACCAGTGCGAATCAAACTGGTCTCGCCCGGGGCCAGCGTAAGGGCGGCATCAAGGCACGCGCGCAAATCAAGTCCCGCCGAGCCTTCTGTGGCATAAGCCGGAAGAGGAAAGGTCGTCCCTATACGATCGTCCAGCACCCTGATATCTACCGTTTTTTTCATTTTCTTCCTTTGGAAAAATCATGCATTTTCACTAAAGACAACAAAAGCAGACCCTGATGATCAGTTATCCGCCTTGATGCGCTGCGCAATCATCGCCACAAGCTGACGGGCAATCACAGACTTGGATGCTTTCTCCAGAACCTGCGAACCCTCTTTCCAGATAACGGTCAAGGCATTGTCATCGCTCTGAAAACCGATATCACTGCGCGCAACATCATTACAGGCAACCATATCGAGATGCTTTCGCAACAGCTTTTCGCGCGCATGTTCCAGTACCTTTTCGGTTTCTGCCGCGAATCCCACTACAAAAGGCTTGTTTTCGTGTGCCGCAATGGTGGCGACAATATCGGGGTTGCGCACCAGAGCCAGGGTCAGCATCTCCGAGGACTTTTTTATTTTCTGCGCCGCCACCGCCTCCGGCCGGTAATCCGCCACTGCAGCCGTGGCAATAAAAATATCCGCCGACTGGCTCGCAGCAAGCGCAGCCGCCAGCATATCCAGTGCGCTCACGACATCAACGCGGACCAAACGCTCAGGCGTGGGCAGGTTCACCGGGCCGGCAATCAGCGTCACCCGGGCACCCGCCTCAACGCACGCCCGGGCAATGGAAAACCCCATCTTTCCCGAGCTGTGATTACTGAGATAACGCACTGGATCCAGCGCCTCCCGCGTCGGTCCTGCGGTAATCACCACATGCTGCCCCGTGAGCACGCCTGTCTCAAAGCAGTCCGCGCAGCGGGAGGCCAGCTCAACAGCTTCCAGCATGCGCCCCTCACCCACGTCGCCGCAGGCCTGAGCCCCTGCAGCAGGGCCAAATACCGCGACGCGACGCTCACGCAAAACCGTCAGATTGGCCTGCAGCGCAGGAGCAGCCCACATCTGCTGGTTCATGGCGGGCGCAATAGCCAACTGCGCTTTTGTGGCCAGACAAAGGGTGGTCAGCAAATCATTGGCAATACCCTGGGCAAGACGGGCAATGCAGTCGGCGCTGGCGGGCGCAATCAGTATCAGATCGGCCCAGCGAGCCAGCTCAATATGGCCCATGGCGGCTTCTGCCGAAGGGTCGAGCAAGTCGGTATGCACGGGGTTGCCGGAGAGGGCCTGGAGCGTGAGCGGGGTAATGAACTGCTGCGCCGCCGCTGTCATCACCACCTGAACCTCTGCGCCGGCATCGCGCAGGCGCCGGATCAGCTCGGCACTTTTATAGGCCGCAATACCACCGGAAACACCGAGCACAATGCGTTTGTGGGTGAGACGCGCAAGCATGGCAATATCCGATGATGTGAAAGGTGACTGAAAGAGGGCGCAACGATAACATCCTCCTGTTTTATTGCGTAGCGCCGACACGGAAAAGTCAGCGCCAACTGACCAGCAAGGATGCACCATCATGCCTATCACCGATTGGCCCGAAGCGGAACGGCCAAGGGAAAAACTTATCGCCCGCGGCGCGGCCGCACTCTCGGACGCTGAAATCCTCGCCCTTTTTATTCGAACCGGACTGCGCGGACGCACAGCGCTTGATCTGGCCCGCGAATGGATAGGCGCCTTTAATGGCTTGCGCGGCTTTCTCGAGGCAGGACCGGAGGCATTAACGGCCCTCCCCGGCCTCGGACCCGCCAAATATGCGGAAATCCAGGCGGCTCTTGAGCTGGGCCACCGTCATCTGACCTCCACACTTGAGCGCAACGACGTCATGTCCAGCCCCGAGACTACGCGACGCTTTCTCAGCGCCCGCCTGCGCAGTCTTCGTCACGAGGTCTTTGCCGTACTGTTCCTGGACAGCCAGCATCGCCTTATTGCTTTTGAAGAGCTTTTTCAGGGCAGCATAGACTCCTGCTCCGTACATCCCCGGCAGGTTGTGGTAAGGGCCCTGACACTTAATGCCGCCGCCGTCATTCTTGCCCACAATCATCCCTCAGGAGTGGCCGAGCCCTCGGGTGCTGATCGCCAGATTACCGAACGGCTGCGGCAGGCACTGGAACTGATTGATGTGCGCATACTGGATCATCTGGTGATTGGCGAAGGCCATCCAGCTTCATTTGCCGAGCGGGGATGGCTTTAAGATCGGGCCCGCCCGTGCCAGCCCGACAAAAAAGTACCCACAAGTGGCATCCGCCACCGGGTTTTCGTTGCGCCAGCGCAACTGCTCTGGTATAAATCGCACCCCTTGAAAAGCGCCGGCCCCTTTTTTGCCCGGCGCCAGCGCTGTTTGCAAGGCGGAATGCCTCCCGGAGTACATAATGTCCAAAGTCTGCCAAGTTACCGGGAAGCGTCCCATCGTCGGTAACAACGTGTCGCACTCGAACATCAAGACCAAGCGTCGTTTCGAGCCCAATCTGCACTACCATCGTTTCTGGCTGGAAAGCGAGAAACGTTTTGTGCGCCTGCGTGTGTCCGGCAAGGGCATGCGTATTATTGACAAACTGGGCGTAGAGGCCGTTGTTGGCACTCTGCGCACCCAGGGTCAGAAGATCTAAGCCAGTTTCAGGAGACTGCAGCCATGCGTGACAAGATCCGTTTGGTGTCGAGTGCCGGTACCGGCTACTTCTACACTACGACAAAGAACAAGCGTACCAAGCCGGAAAAGCTTGAGATCATGAAGTTTGATCCCAAGATTCGCCAGCACGTGCTGTTCAAGGAAGCCAAGATCAAGTAATTGATCCCTTCACAAAAAAGCCCGACTTGTTCGGGCTTTTTTGTGCCTGCAATTCCTGTAGCCTGCCAAGGAGACGGTTAACCTCATGACTCACCAAGACTTTCGGCCCAGGCCTCGACCACACCACCAGAAATACCATGCCCGAACTTCCTGAAGTTGAGACCACACGCCTTGGCATCATGCCCGCCGTGGTCAATCACAAGATCAAAACCCTGACAGTGCACGAGCCACGACTGCGCTGGCCGGTTCCCGCCGAGCTGTCGGCACTGGCAGGGCAGCGCGTGACCAGCCTCACGCGGCGCGGCAAATACCTTTTATTTCATACCAAAACCGGCACGGCTCTGGTTCACCTCGGCATGTCCGGCAGCCTTCGCCTTGCCCGACCAGACGAACAGCGCCGCAAGCATGATCACATCGAGCTGCTTCTGGACTCCGGTTACATGCTGCGTTTTCATGACCCACGCCGCTTCGGCTGCTTCCTCTGGCTGACCGGGCCGCCAGAACAACACCCCCTACTGGTGGATCTTGGACCCGAGCCGCTTGAAGAGGGCTTTGATGGCCATCATCTTTTCCAGCATTCACGCGGCCGCAGCGCTCCCATCAAAAGCTTTTTGATGGACAGTCATGTCGTGGTCGGCGTCGGGAATATCTACGCCAACGAAGCGCTCTTCAAAGCCGGGATACACCCTTTGCGCGCTGCCGGGCGTATCAGTGCCCGGCGCTTTGACCGGCTGGCAGAGGAGGTACGCCAAATTCTTGCTTTTGCCATCCGGCGCGGGGGCACAACCCTGCGTGACTTTGTGAATGGTCATGGTGAGCCCGGGTATTTTCAGCAAGAGCTGGATGCGTACGGACGAGGAGGCAAACCGTGCAAAACCTGCGGTCACCCCCTGAAAGAAACCAGACTGGGCGGCCGCAGCACCGTCTATTGTCCGCAATGCCAGCATTAAAGCCTTGTGACGAATTTCAACAAAGCCGGCTTGCATCCACCGAATGGAGGCATTAGAGTCAATAAAGTCCAGAAGTTTCAGACTGTTGTGGCAACTTCCTAACATCAGTTATAAGATGCCGCCAGACCAAAAAACAGAACCGCTCCTTTTGAGGGAAATCGTGATGGAACTCATTCAACGCCGCCTCATCGCCCTGATGATGATGTTCATGGTGGGCATGGCATCTTTGCCGGCCGCTGCCGATGAAATGCTGGACGACCAGATCAACCAGCGGCCCAGTGCGGGCGCCATGGCTCTTGATGCCCTTATTGCACGCCCCTTGCTGCTTGCACTCACGACTGCCGGCGTGGGCCTTTTTGTCGTGACACTGCCTTTTTCCGCACTCGGCGGCACCATGGCAGAATCTGCCAAAACCCTCGTCTCCGGACCCGCTCATTCAACCTTTCTGCGCTGCCTGGGCTGCACAAAGATCCAGGACGAGTGGAAAAACAAACAGGTCGCTACCAGCGTCACGAACGACTGACGCTTTGCCATAAAAAAGGCCGCTCTTAAGCGGCCTTTTTTGTTTTTGCAGTGAGGCTCTCGCAGAGCCCCTAGCCCAACGCCTGATGCACCACAAGCTTCTGATATTTCACCAGCAGCTCTTCGCGTGTTTCTTGATGCATCGTATCCAGCGGAATGCAATTCACCGGACACACCACCACGCACTGCGGCTCGTCAAAGTGCCCCACGCACTCGGTACAGCGAGATGGTTCAATCACATAAATGAGCTCACCCATGGTAATGGCCTGATTCGGGCACACCGGCTCGCAAACATCACAATTGATGCACTCATCCGTAATCTTCAGCGCCATTAATGACTCAGGACTTGCCCAGCTTCTGGTGAAAGGCATCAACGACCAGCGGCGGAACAAACTTGGCAACATCGCCGCCCAATATCGCAATCTCGCGAACCAGCGTTGATGAAATAAAGGAAAGATGTTCGGCGGGCGTCAGGAATACCGTTTCAAAGTCCGGCATAAGCTGGCGATTCATGTTGGCCAGCTGGAACTCATACTCGAAATCCGAAACGGCGCGCAGGCCGCGCAACACCACATTGGCATTCTGTTCTTTCACAAAGAAAGCGAGCAGCTTGGAAAAGCCCTGCACCTCAACATTAGGCAGATGGGCAAGCACTTCACGAGCGAGCTCAACACGCTCCTCCAGAGAGAAAAGCGGACCCTTCTTGTTGCTGCTGGCCACCGCCACAATGACATGATCAAAGAGGCGTGCAGCACGCTCGATCAGATCCTTGTGGCCATTGGTAATAGGATCAAACGTGCCGGGATAGACGACGCGGGTGCGGCTCATGCGAGGTTTCCTTCAAGGCAGAAAATCAGGGCAACGACAGTTAAAGCAACAACGATCGCAGGATAACGGAATCACTGCCCGGTCTCCACGTCAGAGACCGGGCAGTGGAGTTTACACTTTTTGCGGCTCCGGCCTCGGCTTCAAGCGTTCTGCCAGCAAGGTCGCCAGCCGCGAGGTCACGCCATAAATGGAAAGCTGGGGATTGGCGCCAATACTGGTGGGGAAAATTGAACCATCCAGCACCGACAAGCCCTCCAGATGATGGAAGCGGCCATGGCTGTCAACCACAGACGCTTTCACATCCTCCCCCATGGCACAGCCCCCCATGACATGCGCAGACCCCAGACCCGTCTGAAACTTCTCGATGGGAAAGCTATTGATGGCCGTCTGGCACTCGCTCCATTTCGTGTAGTACGGAACATTGAGCTGTTTGGGGCGCACGGCCCTGGCGCCTGCCGCAAACTGTATCTCCGCCATCGCCAGGAAGGAGCGCCGCAAGCCATCACGCAAGGCATCCGTCAGCGGATAATCCACCGTTGGCATATTGTCATCACGCAGACTGACCGTGCCACCCGGACTGTCCTCCACAAAACCGTCCCGTAAAAGAGCAATAAGTCCGTTGGTATTTTCAAGCAGACTCATGTCGTTAGCATGAGCCTGGCCATGACCACCGATAAGACCTGACGCGAGCCCCGGATGCAGTGGAATGGCTTCGATCTTGAAGCCGAGCGGACCTGTCGCACCGTCTTTCCACTGGAAATAATCCGAATAGGTCGACTGTGGCGCACCCGCCCATGGCTTGATGGTTTCATCAAAGTGCGCAAACACCGCACTCACTGGATGCAGGAAAGTACGCTTGCCAATCGTGCGGTGCGGATCCGGTACGTCAGAACGCAGCAGCAAGCCGGGATTATTAATGCCGCCACCCGACATCACAACGTGGCGCGCCCTTACTGTCAGCGTGACGCCCGCTGGAAAAACTCCATCCTCTTTCATGCCGACGCAATAAACACCGGTAACCCGCTTACCCTCCACCAGCAGCTTCTCTGCACGGGCACGGTAATAAAGGCGCGCGCCACGCCTCAGGGCTTCCGGAATGGTCGTCACCAGCATCGATTGCTTGGCGTTGGTGGGACAGCCCATGCCGCAATAGCCAAGGTTCCAGCAACCCGTCACATTGCGGGGAATTGATTCCCACTTCCAGCCGAGTTTCTCGCAGCCGGTTTTGATCACATTATTATTAGCGTTGGGCGCCACTTTCCATGGCGCAATATTGAGGCGCTTTTCCATACGCTCGAACCATGGCGCCATTTCCTCCACGCTCATGCCCTGGACGCCGTGAACATCAGCCCAGTGCCTGAGCGTCAGTGGTGGTGTGCGAAAGCTGGAAGTCCAGTTGACCGCTGTTGACCCCCCCACGGCACGTCCCTGCAAAATGGTCATGCTGCCATCCTTGCTGGTTCGGCCGGCACCCTCCTGATAAAGATCGCGATAGGCCGCACGTTCATCAAGCTTGAAGTCCTGGCTGGTGCGCAACGGGCCCTCTTCAATCAGCACCACATCCAGACCCGCCTGCGTCAGGATTTCTGCCGTGGTTCCGCCCCCCGCACCGGTGCCAATAATGACAACATCGCACTCGATAGCCTGATTGCTTTTTAACTGACCGGCATTGTGTGCCTTCCAGCCCCCCTGCACACCCTCGGCGAAAAAGTCATGAATCCCGCGCACTTCAATCATGAAAATCTCCTCAGGCCACAACGCGCGGCGGAATGTAGTTAATGGCTGCCCAGGAGCGGGGCTGCAAATACCAGCCCATATTGATCATCTGCGTCAGCCCCATGTAGCCGGCGCGCAGCATCTGGAACCGGCTTGTCTGCCACCGACCCAGAAACGCACTGATCTCGGCAGCAGAGGACTTGTCCCAGTCATTCGAAAGACCAACGATGGTATAGCGCGTGGCCGGCATACTCAGCAGATCAAAAAGCTGACCAATCTGTTTGTGACTGGCGAGGCTGGTCCCGAAAATAAAATCATCGAGAGAGTGAATGGCTTCTTCGATGGCCGATCCATCTCCCGCCGGCAAGGCGCCGGCAAGCACAACCGGAACCAGCGCACGCAAGACCTTCAAATCACTTTCGCGAAACAAATGGAATCCCTTTGCGGAAGGGGGCGAACTACAGCCACTCAGTACGGCTGTCGCTGATACCGTAGTAAGCGCCAAAGCACCAAGAAATCCGACACGCAGGAATTGCCGACGAGACTCATTGTCCGGCCGGCCGATTGCAGGGGCATTCACGGCATTTATCTCCCGTACCATTTTTGTTTTCAGGAAAGATTCCTGCAGAAAAAACCAGATCTCCGTGAAAATCCGCGCAAAGAAAAGGGCGGGGTATCCCGCCCTTTTCGATCACTTCAGCAGGTAGTTCTTGATGAACTTGTGGATGCCCTTGTTGAAGGGCGGCAGGATGTACTTGATGGCGTAGAACTTCGGTTTCTCAAGAATGCCCTTCGCATTGGACATGGCGAGAAAACCTTCATGACCGTGATACTTGCCCATTCCAGAGGCACCGACACCACCAAAGGGAAGGTCATCAGCGCCGACATGGCTCATCACGTCATTCACGCACATTCCACCGGAGTGCGTATTGTTCGCCACATACTCGGAACGACTGGCATTCCAGTCAAAATAATAAAGCGCCAGCGGGCGCGCACGACCATTGACGAAACCCAGCGCATCATCCAGCGTTGAGTACTCCATCACGGCCAGTACCGGGCCGAAAATTTCATTCTGCATGATCTGCATGGCCGGAGTAACGCCGATCACCAGGGTCAGCGGCATTTTCCGGGTATTGGCAAAGGACTCATTGGCGGGATTGATCTCGACGATTTTCGCACCCTGCGCCCGCGCATCCTCCAGATAGCCCTGCACACGCTTGTACTGTTTGTCATTGATAACGCTGGTGTAGTCAGGGTTGTTCAGCATCGTGGGATACATCTTGCTCACCTGCGCCGTGAAAGCATCCACGAAAGCCTGCGTTTTGCCCTGGGGCAGCATCAGGTAATCAGGTGCCACACAGGTCTGGCCGGCATTCCAGCATTTACCAAAGGAAATACGCTCGGCAGCATCAACCAGCGGATAGGATTCGTGCACGATCGCCGGCGATTTTCCACCCAGCTCAAGAATCACGGGAATCAGGTTCTTGGCGGCTTCCGCCATGATAGTGCGACCAACATTGGTCGATCCGGTAAAGGTGATTTGATCAAATACCAGTTTCGAAAACTCTTCGGATATTTCACCACGACCCGTGAAAACCGCCACCTGATCTTCACTGAATGCTTCCGCCAGCATTTTCTTGACAGTGTCGCCCACGCGCGGAGTAAAGCCGGACATCTTGATCATGACGCGGTTGCCGGCAGCAAGCGCACACATCAGCGGGCCCACCGCCAGGAAAATGGGATAGTTCCAGGGCACAATCACGCCCACCACGCCCAGTGGCTGGTAAACCACCCTGGCGGTTGCCGGCATCTGCATGGCACTGACATGGCGCTTTTCCGGACGCATCCACTTGCGTACGTTCTTGATGTAGTACTTTGCCCCCTCCAGCGAAGTCATGATTTCCGCAAACTTGGTTTCATCATGCGAGCGGTGACCGAAATCATCCGAAGCCGCCTGCGCCAGCTCGTCCTGATATTTGGCCAGCACGCGCTTGAGGCTGGTCAGCTGCGCAATACGCTCATCCGCACTTGGCATCGGGTGCTGGCGAAAGGCCTGCTTCTGGACCTTGAACACGCGATGCAGATCAACAATCTGCGCATCACTTGTGGCGAGTTCTACGACATTGGCAACCATGGTGATTTCCTCGCTGACAGTCGCTCATACCGGAAGGGTGAGCGATCAAATAATGGGAGTATCTGTTATAGGATGTCTTTTTTAGAGTATTTACTCTAGAGTGTCAACTTGAGCCGCCGACAGGCACCACCCCTCAGGACCCCAGCGTGAAAACCCGCGACAAAATCCTCAAGAAAAGCCTGACACTGTTCAATGAGCAGGGTGAGCGCAAGGTCAGCACCAACCATATAGCTGCCGCGCTCAGCATGAGTCCGGGCAACCTTTATTATCACTTCCGCAACAAGGACGAGATCATCTTCGAGCTGTTCAGCCGCTATGAAGCCGAAACCCTGAACATGCTGATGGCGCCCGAGGACAGGCACCTGACCTACGCCGACAAGCTCGGGTATTTTGAAGGCATTCTGGACAATATGTGGGAATACCGCTTCCTGCACCGCGATCTTGAACACCTGCTCGGCGACAATCCCTCCCTGCAGGAGCGCTATCAGCATTTTGGCCGGCAGGTGATGGCGCAAGGACAACGGATTTACCAGCGACTGGCCGAATCAGGACTGGTGGACGCTGATGCCGAGACCGTCGAAGCCCTGATCCTGAATATCTGGGTCATCACCACCAGCTGGATATCCTTTCTGCATACCTCCGGTATTTTTGGCCACAGCGGCACCATCAGTCGCGACCTGCTCAAGCGCGGCATCTACCAGATCATCCAGCTGGAGGCTCCCTATCTGCGCGGTGAAGCCCGGGAAAAGCTTCCGGAAATGAAGGCCCGCTATCATGACCTGGCGAAGCACTGAGCGATCGACACGGCAAAGCTTCCTGGCCTGATGACAGCCAGCCGAAAGAGCCCGGAGGCGCTGCCATGGAGGCAATAGTTTGAACCCTGTCACATCTTAATGCTCTTCCGAGCTTTGCATCTTAACTTATTGATGTTTGTATTTTTATCCAGTATAAGATTTGTTGGACTAAAATGACGCCGATGCGGCACTGCGCGCGCACCAGCAGGGCGTGACAATAAATATCTGGAGAACCAAAACATGAACAAGCAGGAGCATGCTTTCAGCCACTGGCTGTTCACGATCCTTGCCGCTCTTTTTCTGACGGCGTGTGGCGGCGGCGGTAGCGGCGGCCTGCTCGACCTGCAAGGGGTTTCCACTTACAAGCTCGGCGTTACCAGCAGCTCCACCACCCTCGGGCCGTCCGGCAGCGTGCTGATTTCCGCCACCCTGACCGACAGCGCCAGCGTGGCGGCCGCCGGCCAGACCATCCACTTTTCTTCAACCGGTGAGGGCGCACTCAGCGCCATCAGCGCGGTTACCAATGCTTCCGGCGTCGCTACCGTCACCCTTAACGGCAACGGCGGCGCAGGCGCCGGTGCGGTGAAGGCCTCGTATACCGACAGCGGCAACAATATTGTCAAAAGCGGCATCAGCTACACCATTGTCAATGGCGATAACGTCTCGCTGAGCCTCAGCAAAAACACCGTCAAAAGCGGCAGCGGCGACAGCGTCACCCTGACCGCCTTTGTCACCGACTCCTCCGGTGTTTCCCAGGCCGGCAAGCTTGTGATCTTCGGCGGCGCTGGCGCGCCAAACGGCTCCATCACCATTGCCAATGGCGGCATTACGGACACCAATGGTCTGGTCACGGCCACCTACTTCCCCGACACCACTGACCGCAGCAACAAGGCCGTTGTCGTCACCGCCTCGGCTGGCACTGCCGTCGCCAGCGGCACCATCAACATCACCGGCACCACGATCAAGCTCACCCCTTCGGTGACATCGACAACCATCAACAGCAGCATCAACCTTGATGCCACAGTCACCGACGGCAATGGTGTCGCCATAGGCGGACAAGCCATTACCCTGACATCGCCCAATTTTGCCGGTGGCCAGCTGACCACTCTCCCAACCGACCCCAACGGAAAAATCCCCACCCAAACGGTATTGATCACCAGCGCACCGGGCGGCATTGCCGCCTTCACGGCCAGCGGCCTCGGGGCCACCGCCAGCACAAGCGTGGCGGTTTCCGGCACCAGCTTCAGCTTCACCACACCCAACACGCTTGATGATCCGATAACCGTATCAACAGGCAAGGTGGTCAGCGTCACCCACCTGAACAACACCGTTCCTGTGGCCGGAGAGACCATTTATTTCAGCACCAGCCTTGGCACCATGACGCCGTCATCGGCTGTCACCAACGGTGCCGGGGTAGCAACCTCCACCCTGTCTTCCGCCTCGGCGGGCCAGGCCGTGATCAGCGCCAATACGGCCGGAGCTGCATTGCAGGTCTCGCACAATGTGCTCTTTGTCGGCGGCACACCAACACAGATCTCCCTGCAGGCCGGGCAAAAGGTCCTCGCAGAGCTTGCCCAGACACAGATCACGGCGACGGTGCTTGATGCCGCCAATAATCCCGTCAAGGACAAGGTGGTCCTGTTCACTGCTGTCGCCAACCCCTCCGGAGGTACCGGCCTGTCTGCCGCGCTGGCCACCACGGATGCTGGTGGGCGAGCCAGTGTCACGTACACGGCTGGCACATCGACCCCCACCAATGGCGTTCAGATCAGGGCGAGCGTGCAGGGCTTTCCAGCCGTAACCACGCACCCCAATACAGGCTCAACAGGCCCTTTTGATGCCGAATTGACGGTGGGGGGTACGGCCGTCTTCATCAGCATCGCCAGCGGCAACACGATAAACGTGCTGGATCCGACCACTTATGCGGATCCTCATAGCGTATTGGTTACTGACTCGTCCGGGGGGCCCATGAAGAATCAGCTGGTGACGCTCTCTGTCATTCCCATCGATTATTATAAAGGAACCTATGTCAAAACAGGCTCCGGATGGGCTGCCTCACACAGCGCTGCCTGCGCCAATGAAGACCTTGACTCCGACGGCATTCTTGATCCGGGCGAAGACACCAATGTCAATGGCAGGCTGGATCCGGGCAACCCGGTTACCCTGTCCAGTGCAACGGTAACCACAAACGACAGCGGCTTTGCCTCATTCTCGGTGCTTTACGGCAAGAATGTAGCGCGCTGGCTGTACGTCAATCTCCGCGTCACGGCTCAGGTTAACGGTACAGAATCAAAAGCCGAACTCAAGTATGTGCTTCCGGTTCTGGCATCCGATGTCAGCGACGAAACCGTATCGCCACCCGGTGGAGTACAAAGCCAGTTCGGAATAGCCGCAGTTTGCACCAACCCAAACTGATGCAAGCCCCATAAAAAAGGCCGCGTTAGCGGCCTTTTTTATGGCTTCTGCAAAAGACCCAAACCTGCCCACCCGCCGAGCCAGCCGCAATGGCCAGTCGCGCCTTCATGCCATCCCGGCATCCGCATAAACCCGATATCAAACCAGAGCCGGATGTTTTTCCGGGCAAAAAAAGAGCCGGATTAATCCGGCTCTTTTTCATTCAGGCAATACCGCTTATTTGATGGGAATGCGTATACCGGCACTCACGGCGGTGTAGCCCTTCAGGTAATCCATATAATCCACGCTGAGACGGATGCCGTCATATACGTCGACATCAACACCGCCGCCAAAGGATGTGCCGCTGTTCCAGTCTCGCTTTGTGGGCAGGGCGGCTGAATCGGCCTGAACCTGCACGTAGGAGTAGCCCAGCAGGGCATAAACGCTGGCCTGACCTGCAAAACTGATCTGCGGACGCACATAAAGGCCATAAAGGCCATTGAGCTTGATGGTGTAGTCCACGCCCGGCAGGCTCAGCGTGTCATCACCCACACCGATGGCACCCTGCGCTTCAACCGCAAAATACGGATTGAGCTCGGTGCCGGCACGCAGGCGAATGGCGGAGGGATTGGCACTGTCCCCGGAGTCCAGCTTGAAAGTGCCGCGCTGGTAATCAATGCCCAGGTAAGGATGTTCAGTAGTACTTTTATCGGCGGCGAAGGCGGCAGTAGAAAGCCCGGCCACAAACACAGCGAGTGCAAGACGTTTCATCGCTATTCCCGTTTGTTGTGAGAGTCGTTTTATCCATCTGCCCTGACGGACAAAGTGCGACTTATCCTAGCAACTCACCCTGCCCTTGAATAGCCTGCCATTGCTGCATCAGGAAGCAGGGAATGCGCTCCTCCAGATAGTAGCGCGGCGCCCTTGGCGTGCCGCCCTCAATAAAGCCGACATGGCCGCCGCGATGGCATAACTCGAAATGCACACTGGAGGAAAGCTCGGCGGCGCCCGGCAAAACAGCCGGCACCATAAAGGGATCGTCACGGGACTGGATGACCAGCGTCGGGGTGGTGATGTGCGCGAGAAACTGGCGCGAACTGGCGCGCTGGTAATAGTCATGCACATCGTGGAAGCCATGCAGCGGCGCCATGATGTCGTTATCAAAGTGCCAGAAGGAGCGGAACGGCCCGCGCTTGAGCTGCTCACGCACACGGCTGGCTGCCGCGGCATGGCCTGAGGCTTCCAGATGCCGCATTTTTTCTTCCCAGTGCGCCGTCAGCGCGCCCATGAAGTGCTGGCGATAAACACGGGAAAAGCCGCGATCCATTCGGTCCGAACACAGCGGCAACAGCAACGGCACCGATACCGCCACCCCGGCAAACGCCAGATCACTGCCCGGATTTTCTCCCAGCAGCTTGAGGGTCATATTGCCACCCAGGGAATAACCGACGATGGCGCGCGGTGCCTGCGGATAGCGCTGCCGGACAAAGTCCAGCGCCAGCGCCAGATCATCGCTGGAGCCGGCATGATAGGCCCGGGGCAGATTATTCTGGCGGCCACTCGCGCCCCGGCAATTAAGCGCCACGCTCGCCCAGCCGCGCACCGACAGGGCGTGCTGCAGGCCCAGCACATAATGCGACTCACTCGATCCGGACAGCCCGTGCACGATCAGGACCAGCGGTTTTCCTTCATTCCAGTCCGGTGGTTTGTGCCAGTCGAGATCAATAAAGTCGCCATCATCCAGGGCCATGACCTCACGCTCGCGCAGAACCTGCGGCGGGCGCCGGAAGAAGTTGGAAAAGAGCGTCTGCGCATGGGCGTTGCGCAGCCACCATGCAGGCCGGAAAGGGCTGGGGAAAATGCCGGAAGGAAACGTGCCGGCAGCGGCATTACTGGACGAACTCATGGCGCTCCTGCCGGGGAAACTGCATCAGGCTGATAACGCGCAAGGTAAGCATGTACCAGACCGGCGCGTGCCGTCTTCTGCACAACAAATACCGAAGGCAGTGCCAGCGCCGGCCACTCGCTTTCCGATTCAATATAAACGAAAGCATCGGGCTTCAATAACGACCGTGTCTGCAGGACGGTACAAATCTCCGGCAGCAGGGACTGGTGAAAAGGCGGATCAAGAAACACGCCATCAAAACCATCTGCCGGCTGCCATGCGGCCGGTATTTTCAAAAGAGACAATGCATCGCCCGCTATCAGTACGGCATCGGTCGCCTGCAGCTCTTGCGCCGCAGTCTGCAGCGCGAGGAATTGCGCGCGCTGCTTCTCCAGCATCACCACCTGTGCCGCGCCGCGTGACAGCGCCTCGAATCCCAGGGCGCCACTGCCGGCAAAGGCATCCAGACAGCGCGCGCCGTTGATTTCAAACTGCAGCCAGTTGAACAGGGTTTCACGCACGCGATCCGGTGTCGGGCGCAGGCCTTCTGCATCCACAAAGCGGATACGCCGGCTGCGCCACTTGCCGCCGACGATCCTCAGTAAATTACTGGCTCCACGACTCACGGCTTGCCCTTCCCCACCGTGACAACCACCATGCGATCCGGATTGATATGGCGCTGCATGGCGCTGCGAACTTCCTCCGGCGTAACCGCCTGAATGCGTGCTACATACTGATCCAGATAATCCAGTGGCAACTGATAAAATCCTATGGCGCCCAGATAACCGACAATGCTGGCGTTGCTGGAAGTCGACAAGGGAAAGCCGCGAACAATATTGGCCTTGGCCTCACGCACGGCATCCGCATCAGGGCCTCGACGCACAAAATCACTCAACACCTGGCGCGTGATTTTCAGTGCCTCAGCCGTTTGATCCGAGCGCGTGGACAGCGTGATGGTAAAAGGTCCTTCGACACGCATGGGCGAAAATCCGGAATACACACCGTAGGTCAGCCCGCGCTTCTGACGAATCTCGGTCATCAGCTGTGAGGTAAAAGCGCCGCCACCGAGAATCTCGTTACCTACCGTCAGCGCATAATTATCCGGGTCGCCGTAACGAATGCCGGGAACACCCAGCATGATGTGGGTTTGCTGGGAAGGAAATTCCTGATGCAGCTGTCTGGCTTTTGCCAGAGGGACAACCGCCGGCAAGGTCTCAGCCGGTGCGCCCGCCGGCAGCTCCCGGCTTACGCGCTCGGCAACCGCCTCGGCCTCTTCCCGCGACAAGGCACCGACCATGGCAATGGTCAGATTGCGCGCTACGTAAAAGCGCTGATGGAACGCCTGCAAATCCTCGCGCCGGATTTTTGCCAGCGTCTGCCGCGTTCCTGTTGGTGGCTGTGCATAGGGATGCGCACCGTAAAGCGCCTTGTAGAAGTTCAGGCTGGCAAGGGCAGAAGGTGATTGCTCCTTTTGCTGCAGACCGATCTCGTTGTCCTGCCGGATGCGCGCAAAAGCGGCTTCCGGAAACTGCGGGTGCGCCAGCACGTCGGCAAAGACTTCGAGGGCGGGATCACGAAAAGCCGCATCACTCAACACGCGTAATTCAACCACCGCCATGTCGCGGTGCGAACTTGCAGAATAACTGGCACCCGCCATTTCAAAGGCATTGGCGATGGCTGAGGTGTCTCGCGTCAGCGTACCCTCGTCGAGCATGTGACTCACCGTGCTCGCCAAACCACCCAGCGCACCATCGCGTGCACCACCGGCATCAAATACCAGGCGCAAATCCACCATGGGCAATTCACGGGCGGCGACAAAATAAACCCGCGCGCCATTTTTCGTGGCCCAGTGCTGAATCGGCACGGCTCGGCGCAACTCGGGATTGGCCGGTATTTGTTGCAAGCTCTCCAGCCGGCCCAGTGATGTCACAGGCCCGGGCGCCACCACGGCACCTTCATGACCGGCCCGCGCCACCCCCGACATGCCCAGCACCAGCACAACACCAAGAAAAACCTTCATGGCGTGATCTCCGTTGGCAGCAGTCGCAAAACCGTGCGCCGCACGGGCACGAGATATTTTATGGCCACCGCATGCACCGCATCCGGCGTCACTGCCTGCAGCGACGACGGCCACTCATCGGCGGTTTTCCAGGGCAGGCCCACGCTCTCGAGACGGCCAATGCTGTTGGCCTGTTCCTGCAGGGAGTCGCGCTCGAACACGTCACTGGAGAGAAAACCGGCATAAACCCGCTTGAGCTCATTTGCTTCGATTTTTTCCGTCTTCAGCTTTTCAACTTCTGCCAGCACCGCCGCCTCCAGCTCGGCCAGTGTGTGCCCCGGCGCCGGCACGGCCCGCACCATGAACAGGGAATCACCCCGGGAAAACGCGTCATAGCCGGACGCCACGGCCACCGCCACGCGCTGCTCGCGCACCAGCCGCGTTTCCAGCCGGGCGCTGATGCCCTCATCAAGAACCCCCATCAGCATGCGCAGGGCCTCTGCCTCGCCAGGCTGGCCGGTATTGCGTGAAGGCACGTTAAAGCCGACATAAAGGGCCGGCACCTTGCCGGGCAGATTCAGCGTCATGCTGCGCTCGCCAGGCTCCGGCAATTCGCGCGGCAACTGCACCAGAGGCAGGGGATGCGCCGGAATGGCGGCAAAATACTGGTCTGCCAGCTTCTTCACCTGCAGCGGATCAACGTCACCCGCGACCACCAGCGTGGCATTGTTGGGGGCATACCAGGTTTCGTACCAGTGCCGCAGGTCTTCAACCTTCATGGTCTGCAAGTCCCGCATCCAGCCCACGGTAGGAATGCGACTGGGACTGGTCAGCCAGGCGAGCGTTGAAAAGCGTTCCATCGCCAGCGCCTGGGGATTGTCATCCGTGCGCAGACGCCGCTCTTCCATGATCACGCGAATTTCCTGGGCAAAGTCTTCCGGCTTGAGCACCAGCCCGTGCATGCGGTCCGCCTCCAGTTCCAGCGCCAGGGGCAGCTTGTCGGCGGTATAAACCTGGTAGTAGGCGGTGTAATCGTCCGTGGTAAAGGCGTTGTCCTCACCGCCGTAGAGCGCAACGATGCGCGAGAACTCACCCTCCGGCACCTTCTGCGTGCCCTTGAACATCATGTGCTCCAGCGCATGCGACATGCCGGTCAGCCCGTCAGGCTCGTAGCTGGAGCCAATCTTGTACCAGACCTGCACGACGACCGTTGGCGCCCGGTGATCCTCGCGCACCACCAGCTTGAGACCATTATCGAGATGAAACTCCGAGGTCAGGGAAGCCGGACTTGCCTGTACGGACAGGGCAAGCAGGCTCCCTATAAAAGCAAGCAGATACAAACAGCGATGGCGCATGCCGGCTCCCGACAAGAATCTTGCAGACAGCAACGGCGTACAGGTTCTGGGCCGTCACAAAGAGGTGGTAGGATAGCCCATCGCGCCAGCCGGCTGCATGAGCCATGCCGGCCTCATTGTGTTGTATTCCTGTCTATTGTTTTTGATCACTCATGTCCGACTCAAACGCTCCCGATAATGCCACCCCGCCGGAAAAAGGCCTGGGCCAGTCCATGAAAAGCTGGTTCGCGCGCAAGCCTGCCGACGCCGCGACTACCGGCAATGCCGGGACAGAACCTGTCGCTTCCGGCGTGGCGGTTCCAGCGCCAGCCCCCGCCGCAGTGCCCTCTGGTGGTGAAGAAGGCGGCAGTTTCCTGCAGCGCATGAAAACCGGGCTGTCGCGCACGCGCAGCTCCTTCAGCAACGGCATGGCGACCCTGCTGATTGGCGCCAAGGAAATTGATGACGAGCTGCTCGAGGATATCGAGACGCAAATGCTGGTCGCGGACATCGGCATCGATGCCACCCGCCGCATCATTGACGCCCTCACCGAACGCGTCGCCCGCCATGAGCTCACGCACTCCAACGCCCTCTACAAGGCGCTGCAGCATGAGCTCGCCGAACTGCTGGCACCGCAAGTCGCACCGCTGGTGATTGATACGACGAAAAAGCCCTTTGTCATCCTCATGGTCGGCGTGAACGGGGTGGGAAAAACCACCACCATCGGCAAGATGGCCAAGCGCTTCCAGAAAGAAGGCCGCAGCGTCATGCTGGCGGCAGGTGATACCTTTCGTGCCGCGGCCGTTGAGCAGCTCACGGTATGGGGCGAGCGCAACAATGTTCCGGTGATTGCCCAGGCGGCGAACGCCGATTCGGCCTCCGTCATTTTTGATGCCCTCTCCAGCGCAAAGGCCAGGAACATTGATGTACTGATTGCCGATACGGCCGGTCGCCTGCACACCAAAACCCATCTCATGGAAGAGCTGAAGAAGGTCCTGCGCGTGATGCAGAAGATTGATCCGACGGCGCCGCATGAAATCATGCTGGTGGTCGATGCCGGCACCGGCCAGAACGCCCTGTCGCAGGTTCAGGAGTTTGACCAGGCCGTAGGCCTGACCGGCCTGACGATCACCAAGCTCGATGGCACGGCCAAGGGCGGCGTGCTCTTCAATATTGCCAGTCGCAGCAAGGTTCCCATCCGCTTTATTGGCGTTGGTGAAAAGATTGATGACCTCCGTCCCTTTGAGGCCCATGAATTTGTCGCCGCCCTTTTCGATCAGGAATAGCCTCACCGCCACGGCAGGGCATTGCCCTGTCGCCGGTGACAGCTCATCCTGACCATGGAAGCGCGCTTTACGGTTTTATGTGTGCGGGTACCCGCAGCAACATGACATTCAAAGACAAGAAACGATGATTGTTTTCAGCAACGTAAGCAAAACCTACCCCTCCGGTTTCGAGGCGCTGAAGCAGGTCAGCTTCACGCTCAGGACCGGTGAAATGGCTTTTCTCACCGGGCACTCGGGCGCCGGCAAATCCACCCTGCTGAAACTGCTCCTGCTGACCGAGCGCGCCAGCCAGGGCCGTGTCGACGTCAATGACCTGGATTACAGCAAGCTCAAAGGCCGCGCCATCGCCCATGCCCGCCGCCACATCGGCATGGTGTACCAGGACCACAACCTGCTCAATGACCGCAGCGTTTACGACAACGTCGCCCTGCCCCTCATCATCAACGGCCTGGATGCACGCGACATTCCCCGCCGTGTGCATGCTGCACTGGACATGGTCGGCCTCAGCCACCGCGCCAAAGCCTCTCCGGTGACCCTGTCGGGCGGCGAACAGCAGCGTGTCGGCATTGCCCGCGCCGTGGTCAGCAAGCCGTCTCTGCTGCTGGCCGACGAACCCACCGGCAATCTCGATCCCGATCTTGCGGCCAGTGTGATGAATATTTTTGAAGAACTGTCTTCGGTAGGCGTCAGCATTCTCATCGCCACCCATGATCTGCCGCTGATTGCCCGCTATCACCACCGCGTGCTGACCTTGCGCGACGGGCGCCTGACGGGAGACCAGCCATGAGCGGTGCGCGCAAGTCACGCCCCACCACGGCCAGCATTCTGGCGCACTGGCGCGCCCATCATGGTCGCGAAGCCCGCGACAGCCTGCGCCGCTTTGCCAGCACTCCCGTTTCCGCCACCCTGACCGTGCTCGTTGTGGCCCTGGCACTGTCGCTGCCCGTCTCGCTTCTTTTGCTGCTGGGCAATGCCGGACGCCTGACCACCAGCTGGGACGGGCAGGCACAGGTTTCACTGTATTTGCGCAGTGACGTGAGCACGGAAAAACAGAATGCCCTGCAAAAAGAGCTGGGAGCCCGCAAGGAGGTTTCGCGGGCCAGACTGATTACCCCGGCACTGGCACTCGACGAGTTTCGCCAGCTTTCCGGTTACGGCGAAGCCCTCAACCTGCTGGACAGCAACCCGTTGCCTGCCGTGATTGTCATCCAGCCCGCCGATATCCGTCCGGACAGTGTCAAGCAGCTGCGTGATGCGCTCGCAGGCTTGCCTGAAGTGGAAGCGGCCGATATCGACCTGGCCTGGGTGCAGCGCCTGGCGGCCATCCTCAAGGTGGGTCAACGCCTGCTGCTGGCCCTGGCAGGCGCCCTTGCGGCTACCGTGCTGCTGGTGATCGGCAATACCATCCGTCTTGATTTCGAATCGCGCAAGGAAGAAGTGCAGGTACTCAAGCTGCTGGGGGCTACCGACGCTTTTGTCCGCCGCCCCTTCCTTTACAGCGGCTTGTGGACAGGCCTGGCCGGCGGGCTGCTGGCCTGCCTGATGGTGGCAGCCTTCTTCCTCTGGCTGGACGGCCCCGTCAGCGAGCTGGCAAAGCTCTATAGCAGCACCTTCCGGCTCAACGGCCTGAATGCCCTCGACGTTCTTGTCCTGCTGGCGGCCAGCACCCTGCTGGGTATCAGCGGGGCCTGGCTGGCCGTCAACCGTCACCTCAAGGCCATGGAACCCTGAGCTGAAGCCCTGATTCCGGCACGGCGCAACGGGTCTGCCGCCTGATCGCCCGTGCCGGCCTCGTTACAAAACCCAAGCAAAAGCCCCGGATACCCCCCTTTAGCACTCTCCCCCTGCGGGTGCTAATATCCGTGCATGCCCAATCCCCCTTGTAACGGAGTCTCCATGATGAACAGCCCGCTCGTGCCGGTTGCCTTGTCGGTCCCCGGGATCAATCTGGGTGCCTATATCACCAATGTGAACAGCATTCCCGTGCTGTCGCCCGAGAACGAACGCGCTCTCGCCACCCGCTACTTTGAAGAAGAAGACGTTGATGCCGCACGCCAGCTGGTGCTCGCCCACCTGCGCTTTGTCGTGCATATCGCCAAGAGCTACGGCGGCTACGGCCTGCCGCAGGCGGATCTGATCCAGGAAGGCAATGTCGGCCTGATGAAGGCCGTGAAGCGCTTTGACCCGCGCATGGGCGTGCGTCTGGTGTCGTTTGCCGTGCACTGGATCAAGGCCGAGATTCACGAATACGTGATCAAGAACTGGCGCATCGTGAAAGTCGCCACCACCAAGGCCCAGCGCAAGCTGTTCTTCAACCTGCGCAGCAAGAAGAAAGGCAGCGGCCGCCTGACGGTTGCAGAAGCCCAGAGCATTGCCAGCGATCTCAACGTCACGCCTGACCAGGTGATCGAGATGGAAGGCCGCCTCTACTCCTACGACGCCTCTTTTGATGCATCTCCGGATGATGACGAAGAACGCGCGGGTACGGCACCGGCCTACTATCTGGAAGACAATCGCTACGACCCCGCCGTGCAACTGGAAGAAGCCGACTGGGAAGCCGACTCGACCGAGCGCCTGATGGATGCCATGGGCCAGCTCGATGCACGCAGCAAGAACATTCTTGCCCGTCGCTGGCTGGCAGAAGACAAGGCCACGCTGCATGAGCTGGCGGCTGAATACGGCGTCTCTGCAGAACGTATCCGCCAGCTGGAAAAAAACGCCATGGAGAAGATCAAGGCCTCGCTCACTGCCTGACTTCAACCGCGCAGATCGCTACACTGACGCCGCGCCCTGCGCGGCGTTTTCTTTGCTGCTCTCCGGTCACCTCCGGCAGGAGAGAAGGAATCATCCCATGCCCAATTTCATGTTTCTTGGCAGCCTCAACATGATGCTTGCCGTCATTCTCGGCGCTTTCGGTGCCCACGGCCTCAAGTCGCGTGTCACGCCCGAGCAGCTGGCCTGGTGGCATACCGGCGTTGAATATCACGTCTGGCACGCGCTCGGGCTCTTTGGCATCGGCGTGCTTCTGCTGAGCCAGCCTGCCCTCAATACGGCAAAACCGGCCGGCTGGTTGCTGCAGGCCGGCATCGTGATATTTTCCGGCTCCCTCTATGCGATGACGCTGGGCGCGCCGCGCTGGTTCGGCGCCATCACACCCGTCGGCGGCCTCGCCTTTATCGCCGGCTGGGCCATGCTCGCCTTCGCCAGCCTCAAGCTCGGGCACTGACCATGAAAATCCGCCTTAACGGGGAAGAGCGCGACGTACAGGCGGCCGGCACGCTGGCCGAACTGATTGCCGAGCTTGAGCTCGGCGGCAAGCGCATTGCGGTCGAGCTCAATGGCGAAATTGCGCCACGCAGCCGGCACGCCGCCATTACCCTGAGTGCCAATGATCATGTCGAGATCGTTCAGGCCATCGGCGGCGGCTGAAACCGCCGTCAAACAACAGCACGCATAAACCGCTTTTATCCTGCCCTCACATTTTCGCGACATTCATCATGACAGACACGCTCAGCATTGCCGGCAAGACCTACTCCTCACGCCTTCTCGTGGGCACGGGCAAATACCGTGACATGGCAGAAACGAAAGCCGCCATCGAAACCAGTGGTGCGGAAATCGTCACCGTGGCGGTGCGTCGTACCAATATCGGCCAGAACAGGGGCGAGCCGAACCTGCTGGATGTGATCTCGCCGGACCGCTTCACCATTCTCCCCAACACGGCCGGCTGCTACACCGCCGACGATGCCGTGCGTACCTGCCGTCTCGCCCGTGAATTACTGGACGACCACCGGCTGGTAAAGCTGGAGGTGCTGGGCGATGAAAAAACCCTGTACCCGAACATCACGGAAACACTGAAGGCGGCAGAGATTCTCGTGGCTGAGGGTTTTGACGTCATGGTCTACACCTCGGACGACCCCATCGTAGCCAAACGTCTTGAAGACATGGGCTGTGTCGCGGTGATGCCGCTGGGCTCACTGATCGGCTCCGGGCTTGGCATCGTCAATCCGTACAACCTGCGCATCATTCTTGAACAGGCGAACGTGCCGATCATTGTCGATGCCGGCGTCGGCACCGCTTCCGATGCCGCGGTGGCCATGGAGCTTGGCTGTGCCGGCGTGCTGATGAATACCGCCATCGCCAGGGCCGGCAATCCGGTACTGATGGCCTCCGCCATGAAAAAAGCCGTGGAAGCCGGGCGTGAAGCCTTTCTCGCCGGCCGCATGGAAAAGAAACTCTATGCCACCGCCTCCAGCCCGCTGGAAGGCAAATTCTTCTGATTTATTTTTTCACAGGAACGGCTTCCGCCGCGAACAGGTTCATCGCAGCAATCTGTTCGCGGCGGAAGCTGCTCCTGCAACACCGCTCTGGAATCTGACGTGACTGAAAACGAAAACACTCCCTTCATGCGCCGCATCCAGACCTTCATGCGCCGCTCCTCACCGTTCACCACCTCGCAAAAACAGGGCATGGCGGATTTCTCCGCACAGTTCCTGCTGCCGCGTACGCGCGAGCCGCTTGATGCAAAAGCCCTCTTCGGCCGCGATGCCCCCCTCACCGTGGAAATCGGTTTCGGCATGGGATACACCCTGGCAGAGATGGCACTGGCCGCACCGGAGCGGGATTTTATCGGCATTGAAATTCATGAACCCGGCGTAGCCCAGCTCTGCTTTGAACTCGGCACCCGCCATATTCCGAATGTACGCATTCTCGATGAAGATGCGGTTGAGTTGCTGGAGCGGCGCTTTGCCGATGCCAGCATCGATACCGTGCAGCTTTTCTTTCCGGATCCCTGGCAAAAGGCACGGCATCACAAACGCCGGTTTGTGCAGGCAGAGAACGCGGCGCTGGTCCGGCAGAAACTGAGAACCGGCGGCACCTTTCACATGGCTACAGACTGGGAAAACTACTCAACCTGGATGCTGGAACACATGGACGCGGCACCCGGCTATGAAAACACCGCCGGTGCCGGCAATTTCACGCCGCGTCCTGATTTTCGCCCCCTCACAAAATTTGAAAAACGCGGCCACAATCTTGGCCATGGCGTCTGGGACCTGATTTACCGCGCGGTGTAAGGCTCAGGGTAAAAAAACGTTCAGCACCTGATTCAGGTAATTGAAGCCGGCGGGCGTACACTGCAGCCGGCTTTCATCTTTTTGCAGAAGATCTCGCCGGCGCAAACTGGCCAGCGCTGCCGAAATCACATCAAGAGACAGCCCCGTACGTTGCTCAAACAGCACGGCGGGTACGCCTTCGCGCAAACGCAGCGCATTCAGCATGAATTCAAACACCAGATCCCCGGGCGCGATCAGCCCGGAGGTCGCCGTGAAACGGCCATGCCTGCGCGCCGCCAGATAATCGCGCGGCAACCGTGTTTTTGCATAACGTAAAACCCCATCGGCCCGCGTGATCTTGCCGTGCGCCCCGGCACCTATCGCCAGATAATCACCGAACTCCCAGTAATTCCGGTTGTGCCGGCATTCACGTCCGGCCTGGGCATAGGCCGATACTTCGTACTGCTGATAGCCGTGCTCCGCCAGCAGCGCCTGACCGGCCTCCTGGATTGACCACAACGCATCGTCTTCCGGCAGCACCGGAGCATCGCGGTAGAAAACCGTATTGGGTTCAATGGTGAGCTGGTACCAGGAAAGATGCGTGGGCCGCAAGGCAATTGCCTGCTGCAAATCAGCCACTGCTTCCACCACCGTTTGGCCCGGCAGGCCATGCATCAGGTCAAGATTGAAATTATCAAAACCGGCACGCTGCGCCGCTTCGGCGGCCTGCAGGGCTTCCTCGCGGCCATGGATGCGGCCCAGCGTCTTCAGCTTGACCGGATCAAAACTCTGCACGCCGATGGACAGGCGATTGATGCCAAGATCGCGGTAGCCACTGAACTTCTCCTGCTCAACCGTACCGGGATTGGCCTCCAGCGTAATCTCGACATCATCGGAAAAATCAAGCTGCTGGCGCAGGCCGGAGAAAAGTTCGCGATAGGCCTGCGCTGAAAACATCGACGGCGTACCGCCCCCGATGAATACCGAGCTGATGCGGCGCCCCTGCACCAGGCCGGCATCCTGCTGCATATCCGCCAGCAGCGCCTGCACATAGTCGGCCTCCGGCAGCGTAGCCGCCGCCTCGTGCGAATTGAAATCGCAATAAGGGCATTTGCGCACGCACCAGGGCACATGAATGTAGAGCGAAAGCGGTGGCAGTGCGATCATGGCAAGGTCTGCAAGGAGGACGCGTGATGGCGTACTGGTTATTGAAATCCGAACCGTCGGTGTTTTCCATCGACGACCTGCAAGCGCGCCAGACGTCGCTCTGGGATGGTGTACGCAACTATCAGGCGCGAAATTTCCTGCGCGCCATGCAGGCAGGTGACAAGGCCTTCTTTTATCACTCCAGCTGCGCCGGGCCCGGCATCGCCGGCATCATGACCATTGCCAAACCCGCCTATCCGGACCCCGCACAGTTCGACCCGGAAAGCCCTTACTTCGACCCCAAATCACCGCATGAAACCCCGCGCTGGGACAGCGTCGATGTCCGCTTCAGCGAGAAGTTCGATGCCGTCATCAGCCTTGCGGCGCTCAAGGCCCATCAGGAACTGACGGATTTTGTACTGACACAAAAAGGCTCGCGCCTGTCGGTGATGCCGGTGAGAACGGCTGAATGGAAAACCATTCTGGGCATGCAACAAAAAAGAAAAACCTAGAGGTATTCCTGAATACGGGCTTTTAATGCCTGCAGCGCCTGCGCACGATGACTGATCTCGTTCTTGCGCTCGCGCGGCAGCTCGGCACTGCTCACGCCTTCGCCGGGCACCAGGAACAGGGGATCGTAACCAAAGCCCTGTTCGCCGCGCACAGCCTCGAGAATTTCTCCTGCCCACTCAGCCTGGCAAATCAACGGCAGCGGATCGTCAGCATGACGCACCAGCACCAGCACGCAGACAAAACGAGCGGTCAGCGGTTCGCCACCGCGATGCGGCAGCAGCGACTGCAACAGCATGGCATTGTTCGTGGCATCGGTCGCGCCTTCACCGGAATAACGGGCGGAATAAATGCCGGGCGCCCCGCCCAGGATATCGACACACAGGCCGGAATCATCGGCCAGCGCAGGCAGCCCTGTGGCCGCCGATGCATGGCGCGCCTTGAGGATCGCATTCTCGACAAAGCTCAGCCCGGTTTCATCGGCATCGGAAACCCCCAGCGTCTTCTGCGAGATGATGTCAAAAGAAGCCTCTGCCAGCAGCGCCTGCAGCTCGTTCAGCTTGCCGGCATTGCCGGTGGCAATCACCAGTTTTTTCATGAAGGTTTCCCGGGAGCGGCGGAGGGCTCAGACAGCGGCGTGAAAAAGCGGCTGCTTGCGCGTAACGCGGTAAATAGCAATCTGGCCAAACAGGTTCGGAAACAGTCGCGCCAGAATACTGCCTTGCTGGCCGCCATCCACCGCCAGGCGGTCGAGCACGACAATATTCTTTGCCGCGCACAGCGCATCAAAATCGTGGAAGGTACAAAGGTGGATATTCGGCGTGTTGTACCAGGTGTACGGCAGGGCCTCTGATACCGGCATCATGCCCTTCACACCCAGATAAAAGCGGGTGGTCCAGTGTGCGAAATTCGGAAAGGTGATAATGGCTTCACGTCCGACACGCAGCATGTCGTCGAGCAAGACATCCGGCTTCTCCACGGCTTGCAGCGCCTGCGTCATGATGACGGTATCGAAGCTGGCATCCCGGAAATTACCCAGGCCCAGATTCAGGTTTTGCTGAATCACATTCACCCCCCGGTGAATGGATGAGGTGATCTTGTCCGTATCAATTTCAAGGCCGTAGCCGCGCACGCCGAACTTGTCACGCAGATGCGCCAGCAACTCGCCATCACCGCAGCCCAGATCGAGCACACGGGTTCCGGGCTTCACCCATTGTTCCGCCAGCGCAAGATCAAGACGCATCATGGTCTCCCGCCAAAGCGCCTGCCGTCGGAATACCCTGCATATAGGCACCAAAAATATCGGTGTAGCGCGGAATGGCCATCAGGAAGGAATCGTGCCCCTGCGGGGCATCGACATCGGCAAACACCACATCCTTGCCTTCCTGCATCAGCGCATCAACGATTTCGCGTGAACGTTCCGGCGGAAAGCGCCAGTCCGTCGTGAACGAAATCACCAGAAAGCGGCATTGCGCCTGCGCCATGGTCCTGGCCAGGTCGTTTTCGTATTCACGGGCCGGATCGAAATAATCCAGCGCCTTGGTCATCAGCAGATACGTATTCGCATCGAAGTTCCGCGAGAAAGTTTCACCCTGATGGCGCAAGTACGACTCCACCTGAAACTCCACATCAAAGCCGTACATGAATTGTCCGGAACGCAGGTCGCGCCCGAACTTCTGTTTCATGGCTTCTTCGGACAGATAGGTGATATGGCCCACCATGCGCGCCAGAATCAGGCCGCGCTTGGGATAGGTGTCGTACTGGTAATAACGGCCGCCATGAAAATCCGGATCGGAAATAATCGATTGGCGCGCCACCTCGTTGAAGGCAATGTTTTGTGCCGACAGCTTGGGGGCGCTGGCAATGACAACGGCATGGCGAATGCGTGCGGGATAATCAATGGCCCATTGCAGCACCTGCATGCCACCGAGCGAGCCGCCCACCACCGCCGCCCATTGTTCAATCAGCAGGTGATCTGCCAGCAGTGCCTGCACACTCACCCAGTCCTTTACCGTCACCATGGGAAAATCCGGGCCGTAATTCTGCCCGGTTTCGGGATTCAGGGAGGACGGCCCGGTGGAGCCGTTACAGCCGCCAAGATTATTCAGCGAGACCACAAAAAACTTGCGGGTATCGATCACCTTGCCAGGGCCGATGCACTCGTCCCACCAGCCCGGCTTGCTGTCGCTCATGCTGTGATAGCCCGCCGCATGGTGATGGCCGGAAAGGGCGTGACAAATCAGCACGGCGTTATCGCGCAATGCATTCAGCTCGCCATAGGTTTCATAGACGATGTCGAAAGACGGCAGGGTGCGCGTGCACTCGAGCGTGAGCGGCTCGGCAAAGTGCACGGTTTGCGGGGCAACAATGCCGACAGAGTCGGCGGGGATCACAGCTGGCATGGCGAGGTATCGGGCTCCGGGGCAGCAAGTCTATAGAGCGTGCCCCTCCAGACTCAAGGCCGCCGCCAACAACCGGATCAAAGCGGTGATGGCGAAGCGGGAAAGTCAACAAACAGGGTCAGTGCAGGGCAGGATCCTTGAGCCGACCGAGAATATCCTCCAGCAGGGTCTGCTGCTCGCGCAGGGTTTCACGTTGCTCCTGCAGGGTTCCGGTGCGCTCAAAACGGTTTTCACCGAAACTGCGCAGGCGTTCCAGCTTGGCCATTTGCACCTCGAGGCGCCTCTTGTACTCCAGCGTCTGCTGCATCAGCGGCGCCAGCGCCTGCTTGCACCAGCGCTCGGCATCCGTGCGCGCACGGTCACTGACATTGCCGGCCTCGCGCGCCAGGGTGTCAAAAAACCGGTCAAAAACCTTGCTCTGGCTGGCCAGCAGGTTGCCAAAACGGTTCTTGTAGGGCGCCGCCTGCACCTCCAGATCATCCAGGTCACGCAGATAGGTACTGGCATCCATGCGCGGCATGGGCGGAGCGGCAGCACCGGTTTCCAGCGTATAACGCTCATACAGCCTGGCGATCAGCTGTTGCGTCGTTTCCACTTCCTGGCGGTAAAGACTGAGGTCGTTTTTCAGGCCCTGGAAAAAGCCGCCCACGGCCGCCGGCATCCCCATGCCCAAGCGGTTGCTTTCGGCCTGCTCACGGGCACGACCGAAATGTGCCTCGAGCTTGACCGGTGCCACCGCCCCCAGCAGGCGCGGCAGCTGCTGTTCAATCAGCTTGCGGCTCTGCTGCAGAAAAATCAGGCGCTTGTTATAGGCCTGGTGCTCCTGCTGCGTGGTACGCGTAAGGGCGACCAGCTCGTGTTCCGTGTCACGGTGACCGCTGGCCTGCACGCGTTCTTCGGCCTCCATGCGCACACGCTGCGCCAGCACGGACTGACGGCTGGCCTCCACCATGTCGGACAGCTCACGCACCAGGGTGGTCTTGAGCGCGGCTTCCTTGGCATTCACCACGGAGCGCGCCAGCGCCGTCTCCAGCAGCTCAAGGCCGCTGCGCTCCAGCAGTGCCGCATCATTATTCAAGCGCGCCTTGTAACCCTGCTTCGCCGACAGGGCCAGCACATGGTCCGGTGACAAATGCAGCTGCTTGGCGGTGAGGCGCGAGAGCCTGAGCACGGAGCTTTCGGCTTCTGCAGGATCTTCATCCTCGTCCCAGAGCAAATCTATTTTATTGAGCACCGCATAAAGGGCGGCGCCGCGACGCTGGGCGATGTCATGCACATGATTGTTCCAGATTGCAAAATCACTGGCGGTCACACCGGAATCTGCCGACAGCACAAACACCAGCGCCTGCGCATCCGGCAACAGGGACAGCGTCAGCTCGGGCTCCGCGCCCAGGGCATTGAGGCCCGGTGTATCAATAATCGAGAGGCCCTGACGCAACAGGGGATGATCGATATTGATCAGCGCATGGCGCCAGGCCGGAATATGCACATGGCCGTTCTTGACCAGTGACGGCTCCAGATACTCGACCTGGAAACCCAGCTCCGCCGCAATTTCCGCACTCACCTCGCGCGTCTGCGCCACTTCGGTGAAGGCCTTTTTCATCGCGGCGGGATCATCGAGATTGATGGTGAGGTGCACCCAGTGCTCAAGCTGCTGCTTGTAGCGCGACAGCGGAATATTGTCGCCACGCGTCTGTATGGGCAGCAGCTTGATATAGGCCCCCGTGGCAACGGGATCATAAAAAAGCTCGGTGGGGCACATGGTGGTACGGCCGATACGGGTCGGCAGCAGGCGTTGGCCGTAATGACGACCGAGAATGGCATTGATGAGTTCGGATTTGCCGCGCGAGAATTCGCCGACAAAAGCCAGCAGGATGCGGTCATAGCGGAGGGTTTTCAGGGCGGCGCCCAGGCGCTCGTCCACATCGCGATTATTCAGCCCCTTATTGTTCAGCCAGCTGCGATAGCGGGCGATTTCACGCGCAATCGCCTGCTTCCACGCCGTAAAGGCCTCTACCTGATGCGAAAGCTGATCCGTATCTGTTGCCATTCCGTCCCTCGATGCGTGCCGTGGCACGCTGTATTCCGACACAAGAACGCCCGTTTGCTACGGCTTGGCCGGATCTGCCAGAACATTCATGCCGTCAAAAATCTTATATCACTCGCCATTCTTCAAGGGCAGCCGGCCACTGCTTCGGGCCCGGCATGAATGGGATGCAGGGAACAGATCCGCCCTGACGGCAACACGGGCTACCCGGGACAACCCTTAGAGGCCGCCCAGCAGCGGCATGACCTGAGCTGCTGCCGTGGCCACCAGAATCTGGAAAACCTTGATGCCGAGAAAAACAAAAATGGGGGAAAGATCCAGCCCACCCATGGCCGGCAGCAAACGCCGGCATGGCGCCAGCAATGGCTCGATGATCTGGTTGACCAGCACTGCCGCCGGGCTGTAATTGCCGGGAGCTACCCAGGACATGACCACACTGATCATCAGCGTCCAGAAATAAAACTCGGCCGCCAGCTGCAGGAGGGACACCACGGTGTAGATCAGCAGCGGCAGCGGCGCGACGGTCGCGCCACCCACGAGCAGGCTGAGCAGCGTCATTTCCAGCATTTTCACCAGCAGGATGATGACCAGCACCGAGGGCTCCCAGCTACGGTTACCGGGGATGATGCGTTTCAGCGGATTCACCAGAGGCGCCGTGGCCTGCACCACAAACTGGGCAATCGGGTTGTAATAGTCGGCATGCAAAAGCTGCAGCAGGAAGCGCAGCCAGAGCACGACGATGTAGAGATCAAAAGCAGTGGTCAGAATCAGCTGTGAGACTTGGGACAAGGGATTCATGCAGGGTTCCTGGGATCGTTATTCCGGTTCATTCCGCACTGCCGAGTTGTCCGGCCAGTTCGGTACCACGGGCGGCACACGCCTTCAGCGCCCGGGCAAAAACCGCTTTCAGGTCGGCATCATCAAACGCGGCAATGGCGCGTTCGGTGGTGCCACCGGGAGAGGTGACACGGCGACGCAATTCATCGGGCCCGACATCCGCGGTAATGGCCATCTGGGCAGAACCCAGCGCCGTTTGCAGCGTCAGTGCCCGCGCCGTTTTTTCATCAAGACCGAGCTCGCGACCGGCCGCCATCATGGCCTCCATCACATAAAAGAAATACGCCGGGCCGGAGCCGGAGACTGCCGTCACGGCATCAATCAGGCTCTCGTCTTCCACCCAGAGCGTCAGGCCGACGGCGCCCAGAATGCTTTCGGCAACCGCCCGCTGCCCGGGACTGGTCGCAGCGTTGGCAAACAGGCCGGTAGCACCGCTTTGCACCAGTGCCGGCGTATTGGGCATGGCCCGCACGACGGGCAGGGTGCCGCCCAGCCAGCGCTCGATACTGGCGACGGGAATCCCGGCGGCAATGCTGATCACCAGCGGCCGCTTTTCCTGCGCCAGCGCCGCCAGCGGCTTCAGCACGGCACTCATCACCTGGGGCTTGACTGCCAGCACCAGCACATCGGCATGCTCAAGCAACCGGAGGTTATCCGTCGTCGTGATCACCCCCGAAGCCTCGTGTGCCTCAAGCTGGGCAGGACTGGCATCTGACAGGGCGATATCTGCCGGCCGCCAGCCGCGGGCCAGCAGACCGCCAGCGAGGGCGGAGGCCATGTTGCCGGCGCCGATAAATCCGATTTTTTTCGTCATGAGCTCACATCAAAGAGTCTGCAACATTCATGTCCCGGCCCTGCCCCGGCAACGGGGCTAGCTGCGCCGGCCAAACAGGGCGGTGCCGATGCGAACCATCGAACTGCCTGCGGCCACTGCCGCCTCCAGATCCTCTGACATGCCCATGGAAAGCGTGTCAAAGCGGGTCGCCGAAAGCCCGGGAATACTAACGAGTAAATCCTGCCGTGTCTTTGCAAGGTCGGTGAAGGCGGCGCTGTTGCCAGGCCGGGGAATGCACATCAAGCCGCGCAATTGCAGCTGTGGCAGCGCCAGTACCGCGCGCACCAGCGCCGGCAGTTCGCCAGGCAGGCAGCCCGACTTGCCGGCCTCGTCATCAATGTTCACCTGGATGCAGACCTGCAGTGGCGGCAAATACGACGGGCGCTGCTCGGCCAGACGGCGGGCGATCTTTTCACGCTCCAGCGAATGCACCCAGTGAAAGTGCGCCGCCACTTCCCGCGTCTTGTTGCTTTGCAGCGGACCGATGAAGTGCCACTCCAGATCAAGCTCCGGCAGTGCCGCTATCTTGGCCACGCCTTCCTGCACGTAATTTTCGCCGAAAGCCCGCTGGCCACAGGCATAAGCCTCGCGTACCACCTCGGCGGACCGGGTCTTGCTGACCGCCAAAAGACGGACGCTGCCCGCCGTCCGGCCAGCCGCCTGCTCCGCCCGGGCAATGCGGGCGCGCAGCTTCAGCCAGTTTTCTGCAATCTCGCTCATTGAATACCAAGGCATCTAGGCGTTAAGTTAGCCGGGCCGCCGCTTCAGTTGCGGGCCCGGCCTTTGCGCAATCCAAGAACAAACAAGATTCTGGCAGAGCGGCCCGTCCGCCGCGAGCCTTTGCTGCCCCGGAGATTCCATGGACATTACTGAACTGCTCGCCTTCTCCGCCAAGAACGGGGCTTCCGACTTGCACCTTTCGGCCGGGCTGCCGCCCATGATTCGCGTCGATGGCGACGTCCGCCGCATCAATCTGCCGGCACTGGAGCACAAGGAAGTCCACCGCCTCGTTTACGACATCATGAACGACAAGCAGCGCAAGGATTACGAAGAGTTCCTGGAAACCGACTTTTCCTTCGAAGTCCCCGGCGTGGCACGTTTTCGCGTCAATGCGTTTAACCAGAACCGCGGCTCCGGCGCCGTCTTCCGTACCATTCCCTCGAAAGTGCTCACCATGGAAGAGCTGGGCATGGGCAAGGTCTTCCAGAGCATCTCCGACATCTCGCGCGGCATTGTGCTGGTGACGGGCCCCACCGGCTCCGGCAAATCCACCACGCTCGCCGCCATGATCGACTACATCAACAACACGCGTTACGAGCACATCCTCACCATCGAGGATCCCATCGAATTCGTGCACGAATCAAAAAAGTGCCTGGTCAACCAGCGTGAAGTACACCGCGATACGCTCGGCTTCTCCGAAGCCCTGCGCTCCGCACTGCGCGAAGATCCCGACATCATTCTCGTGGGCGAAATGCGCGATCTGGAAACCATTCGCCTGGCACTGACGGCTGCCGAAACCGGCCATCTCGTGTTCGGCACCCTGCACACCACCTCTGCCGCCAAAACCATGGACCGCGTCATTGATGTGTTCCCCGCCGAAGAAAAGGAAATGGTGCGCGGCATGCTCTCCGAATCCTTGCAGGCGGTCATCTCGCAAACCCTGCTGAAGAAGAATGGCGGTGGTCGTATCGCTGCCCACGAAATCATGATCGGCACCCCGGCCATTCGAAACCTGATTCGTGAAAACAAGGTGGCGCAGATGTATTCCGCCATCCAGACCGGTGGCGGCCTCGGCATGCAGACCCTGGACCAGTGCCTGAAAGGTCTGGTGCAAAAGGGCCTCATCACCCCGCAGTCCGCACGCGACAAAGCCAAGGTTCCGGAAAACTTCTAGCAAGACAGCTACCGGCAGCGGGTCGCAGAACCCGGGCTGGCCTACACTTCATGCAACAGGGAACACAGCGGCCGATACCCGCCAGAGGAAAAGACCATGGAATTCGAAGACCTGCTCAAGATCATGGTGCAAAAAGGCGGTTCCGACATGTTCATCACCGCCGGCGTGCCGCCATCGGTGAAAATCAACGGCAAGGTCATGCCCATCACCAAAACACCCCTGTCGCCGGAAATGACCCGCGAAGTGGTGCTCGGCGTGATGACCGAACAGCAGCGCAAGGAATTCGCGCAGAGCAAGGAATGCAATTTTGCCATTTCCGCACGCGGCATCGGACGCTTCCGTGTCTCGGCCTATTACCAGCGCAATCTGGTGGGCATGGTACTGCGCCGCATTGAAACCACCATTCCCAAAGTGGATGACCTGAAGCTGCCGGAAATCGTCAAGGAACTGGCGATGACCAAACGCGGCATCATCATTTTCGTGGGCGGCACCGGCACCGGCAAATCGACCTCGCTGGCCGCCATGATCGGGCATCGCAATGCCAATTCGCGCGGCCACATCATTACCGTCGAAGATCCGATCGAATTCATTCACCAGCACAACGGCTGCATCGTGACGCAGCGTGAAGTCGGCATTGATACCGAAAGTTTTGAAATCGCCCTGAAGAACACCCTGCGCCAGGCACCCGATGTGATTCTTATCGGTGAAATCCGCACCCGGGAAGTGATGGACTACGCCATTGCCTTCGCCGAAACCGGCCATCTGGTGCTGGCCACGCTGCACGCCAACAATGCCAACCAGGCCATCGACCGCATCATTCACTTTTTCCCGTCCGAACGTCATCACCAGCTGCACATGGATCTTTCCCTGAACATGCGCGGCATCGTGGCACAGCAACTAATCCCGACACCGGACGGAAAATCCCGCCGCGCCTGTATTGAAGTGCTGCTGAATACGCCGCTGATCAGCGACACCATCCGCAAGGGTGATGTGCATCTGCTCAAGGAAATAATGAAGAAATCGCGCGAAGTCGGCATGCAGACCTTCGACCAGGCACTTTATGATCTCTACACTGCCGGTGAAATCACCTACGAGGATGCACTCAAGCACGCTGACGCCGCCAATGACCTCCGCCTGATGATCAAGCTGGGCTCGGAAGACTCCCGTCATCTCGATCAGGCCACGCGCGGCCTGACACTGCAGTCCTCGGATTAAAGCGGGAACCTGACATAAAAAACGCCGGCTTGTGCCGGCGTTTTTTATGCAAAAAATACTCGTCAAAACACTGCCATGCTCTCCCTGACAGCAACAGGATCCCTGATCACATCCACGCACTGCTGATCATTTTCACTCCGGCAATCACCAGTACCAGGGCCAGCACTTTTTGCATTTTCTCACCGGCCAGACGCCGGCTTCCCAGCTCGGCACCGATGAAGCCACCAAGCACTGCCGCCACGGCCCAGTATGGCAGGGCAGCCGGCAAGGTGATGCCTTTGGTCATCGCCCCGAACAACCCAGCGGCTGAGTTCACCAGAATGAAAAGGGCAGCCACCCCGGATACTTCGCGTATTTTCCCCCAGCCGCAAAAGAGAAAAAGCGGACTGAGAAAGATGCCGCCACCGACGCCGGTCAGTCCGGAAAGAAAGCCCATGCCCGCCCCTGCCAGCATGGCCAGCGCATAGGGCGGTGGCGCGGTGTCGCGTGCCGAAAAATCAGGGCTCCGGAAAAACCGCCACGCCGCATACAGGAGCACACTACCCACCAGCGGCTTGTATAAATGACCCGGCAAGGTGATCTGGCCGCCCAGATACGCCAGCGGCATGGACACCAGTGCCACCGGCCAGAACAGGCGCCAGGAAAAGGCCCCGGCCCGCCAGAACTTCCAGCTCGCAATCACCGCCACCAGAATATTCAGCACCAGCGCCGCCGGCTTCATCTCTGCCGGGGCCACGCCCAGCAGGGCCATGGCCGCGAGGTACCCCGACGCGCCGGCGTGGCCGACCGAGGCATAGAGCAGGGCCGCCACAAAAATAAACCCTGTCAGCATCACAGCCATCATGTCCATCGCGATACCCCGGAAAATGCCGGCCACTTTACCTGCTCTGACCGGCGCCTGGGAGCCGCACTGGAATACTGTCATTAAGAACAGTATTATCGGGTTTTACCGCAGGGCGACCCCATGGCTCTCAGCCCGGATGGCGCACGCAAAGGCCGTGGCGCCAGCTGCAATCCCGACAACCGCTTCTTCAGCACGCACAGCGAGGCCGAGCACGACGGCTGGGCGCTCGCCCCCGATCCGCTCAAGCCCTTGCTGACCAGCGTCACCGTGCAGCAAAGCCGGACCATCATTTCGCGCAACCATTCGCCGGATGTCCCGTTCACGCAATCCATCAATCCCTACCAGGGCTGCGAGCACGGTTGCGTCTATTGCTATGCCCGGCCCTCGCATGCCTATTTCGATCTTTCACCGGGACTGGATTTCGAAACCAAACTGTTTGCCAAACCCAATGCCGCGGAACTGCTGCGCAAGGAACTCAGTCATCCGCGCTATCAGGTCAGCGCCATCACCCTCGGTGCCAATACCGATGCCTATCAACCCATCGAACGTGACTGGAAAATCACGCGCGCGCTGCTGGAAGTGATGCTGGAAACCCGGCACCCGGTGTCCATCATCACCAAGAATGCACTGGTCTTGCGCGATCTGGATATATTGACCGAGCTCGCCAAACTCAACCTGCTGCAGGTGTTTGTGTCGGTGACCAGTCTCGATCCGGCCCTCACACAAAAACTGGAACCGCGCGCCAGTGCCCCGCATCGCCGCCTGCTCACCATTGAAAAACTCGGCGCGGCGGGCATACCGGTTGGCTGCATGGTGGCGCCCCTGATTCCCTTCATCAACGATGCCGAGATGGAGGATATTCTGACCGCTGTTGCGCGTGCAGGAGCGGGTACGGCCGGCTATGTATTCATTCGTCTGGCCCATGAACTCAAAACGCTTTTCCGTACCTGGCTGGATGAACATGCGCCGCTGAAAGCCGAGCGCGTCATGGCCGTCATCAACGATGCCCGTGGCGGCCGCGACAATGACCCCCGCTTTGGCTCTCGCATGCGCGGTGAAGGTCAATTTGCAGAATTACTGCGGCAACGCTTTGCCGTTGCCGTAAAGAAAAACGGCCTGAATCGTGTGCGCACGGATTTGCGCACGGATTTATTCATCGCCCCTGAAGCGCCGGCACGCAAACAGAAAGACCGGCAAATCCCGCTTTTCTGACTGGCCGGCGCTGGTACCGGCGCTTTCATTCAGGGCCCGGCATTATCCAGTGGCAAAGAGTCCTGACCCTGTTCACTTACCTTTTCCAGGATCCGGCGCAACTCCTCGCTGCGCAAGGGCTTTGGAATAAAGTCATCCATGCCTGCCGCCATGGCCCGGTCGCGGTATTCCTTGATGACATGCGCGCTGACGCCACAAATAAACACCGGCGCCTTGTGCTCCGCCTGCTGCCACTGGCGCAGGCGCCGGGTGGCGGTATAACCATCCATATTCGGCATTTCGCAGTCCATGAACACCACATCAAAAACCTGACGCTCCGAGGTCAGCACATGCAGCGCCTCCACCCCGTCACTGGCAATGCGTGGAACCACGCCCAGCTTTTTCAGCAATCCGGCAATCACCAGCTGGTTGACCGTATTGTCTTCCACGACCAGCACACGCACATGGCCAAACAGCCGCGCAGCCGGCTCCGGTACATTAACCGCATTTTTTCTGGCATCGTCCCGCACACCTTCCGCCAGCGGCAAGGGCAGATAAAACCAGAACATGGAACCTTTTCCCGGCGCACTCAGGACGCCGATATCTCCGTTCATCAATGAAACCAGCAGCCGGCAAATTGACAGGCCAAGGCCCGTGCCTCCGTATTGTCGCGTGATGGAAGAGTCGGCCTGTGAAAATGACTCGAACAACCGAGCCCTTTGTACATCGGCAATGCCGATGCCGGTGTCATGCACCTCAAAACGGATATCCTGCACGGCGGTTTTTTCTTGCTGCAAGCCGTTGTTAACGGCGTCCGGCTCAAACAACACCCTCAGCGTAACGTGACCTTCGCGGGTGAACTTGTAGGCATTACCGAGCAGGTTGATGAGCACCTGACGAATGCGTACGGAGTCACCGACCACCTCCGTCGGCAAGCCCTCCGCCAGCACCAGCTCAAGCGGAATGCCGGCCTGGCGCGCATGCAGGGAAAACAGGGAAATGCATTCCTGCATCAGGGCGGGCAGGTCAAAGGGCTGGTGCTCGATCTCGAGCCGCCCCGCTTCTATTTTCGAATAGTCCAGAATGTCATTGATGATGCGCAGCAGGGCTTCACAGGACTGCCGGATGGTACTGACAAAATGCTTTTGCTCAGCGTCCAGCGGAGTCTCCGACAGCAGCTGCGTCATGCCGATCACGCCGTTCATGGGCGTGCGTATCTCGTGGCTCATGGTCGCCAGAAAACTGCTCTTCACCTGCGCCGCCTGCTCGGCCACCTCCCGCGCATGCTCGGCATCCAGCGCCTGCATGCCCAGCGCCTGCGAACGCTTCATGGCAAACAGCAGTGCCTGCAGCAGGATCGCCAGCAACAAGGCGACAAACATCACCAGCGAAGGTTCAAGGGAACGGTGGGCGCTGCGGTATCCCTGCGGACTCAGGACGGTGACACGCCATTGCCGTTGCCCGAGCATCAGGGTTGTCTGCCACTGCAAGGGGATACTGTCGGCCTGTCCTGCACTTTGATAAACAGGCGAACGGGGCGCAGAAGGACTGTCGATCCTCAGCAGCAGGTTGTTACCCGCCCGTGTCACCGGAATGGACCGGATCAGGCTGTCGACATCAAAGGCGGCCAGGGCAATACCGAGAAAGACACGCCGCCTTCCCTCTGCCGTCCGCGGCAGGGCTGCACTCGCATACAGCGGCATCAGCATCACGACACTGTTACCCAGGCCAGGCTGCCCCAGCCCGTGCAGGCCTGAGGTCGCCGTCATCTCGCCACTGTCGCGCGCCTGTATCAGGGCTTCGTGCAGGCCGGGATCCGCATCCATGTCCAGGCCCAGCAACAAGCGCTGCATGCCGGGCTCGGCATAGGCCAGCTGCACATGGCCGTGATGCAGGGGCGCCCAGCCCAGCAGCTGGATATCCGGGCGTGCCTTCAGGAAATCGCTGACGAAATACTGGAACTCGGTAGCCGTCACCGCGTACGAGCTTCGCCACAGGCCGCGAATGGAGGTAAGCGTATCGGCATGGCCATGCAGGCGCAGGTTGAGCCGCTCGGTCAGGTCACGCGCCTGATCGCGGAAGCCGCTTTCCAGGCGACGCTGTTCATTGCCGTTGACCAGGGAAAACATGCCCAGCAACACCACGAGGGCGAGAGACGGCCACAGCACTGCCTGCCAGGGATGCTGGCGCCGGCGCAAGGGCTGCTGCAGCGCCAGCAATGTCAGGGGTGCAAAAATGACCACACCGATGGTGTCGCCCACCCACCACGTCCAGACATTGAACGGGATCTCGCCGCGGGCCATGAAGCCGCCCAGAAACAGCATGAGATTGCCCGCCAGCGGAGAAACCAGACAGGCCAGAGGCCCGCCCAGCAAGATCAGTTTCAGCTCATGCCAGTCATTGCCGGCGGCCCCTTCAATCCGTGCAAAGCGCCGGCACAATCCAGCCGCGACCAGTGCCTGCAAGCTGGCCCCGGAGGCAATACCCAGGGCCAGGGTGAAGTAGCCCCAGGGCAATGCGGGAGAAGCGTGAAGGAGGATATTGAGGATCAGGGAGCCGAGAAAAATCCCGCCGATCATGCGCCAGCCCCAGACCAGTACTGCCGCGAGTGCGATGCCCGCCGGCGGAAAAACGCCCGAGGCCAGCGAGGCCGGATCAGCGAAGTGATAGCCCAGCAGCGCCGTCGCGACATAAAGCGTCGTGATCAGCAGGCTGCGCCACAGCCAGCGCCAGTGGCTGCCAACGTTAGTCATGTGCCGGGACCTCCCTGAAGCCGTTGTCAAAATCCTGCCGGATGCTTTCCCGGCACCCTGACTATAGCGAAGAAGCCCCGCCTCAGGGTCACTGGCGCTTGCTCGCGCAATGGAACACGCCAGCAGTCGCCGGCGTGTTTTCAGAAGGGATCAGGGCTTTTCTGCCGGCGGAAGCAGGGCAATGATTTTCTGCACGCGCGCTTCGTCCACCGGCAAAGGCAGCTGCTCCACGGTTCGTGTGGTGAGGCGCAAGGAGCGAATGAACTTGCGACAATGCCCGCACATCAGCAGGTGTGCACGCAGGACGAATTTTTCCCGGCCGCTGCCGGCGCCATCCACATAAACGGAGCCCAGGGCGAGTACATCACGACACTTCAGCATTCGCCCTCCTCCTCATAACGGTTGATGACAGCCAGCAGTTTCAGACGGGCACGATGCAACAACACCCTCACATTGGCCTCGGTAGTGGCCAGCGCCTCGGCAATGTCGGCAAACTCCAGCCCCGACTGGTCGCGCAGCAGCAGTGCACTTTGCTGCGCCTGCGGCAACTCCCCGAGGTAATACTTCAGACAGTCTGCCAGTTGCTCGCGCGACAGCATCTCTTCCGGCGAATCCGCCACCCAGCTCGCCAGCGCCGGCGCCCAGTGACCGCTGGCGTCGAATCGCTCGGACAACGGCAGATGATCCTCCGTTTCCACATCCAGACTCACCGTGGGCAGGCGCTTCTGCACGCGCAGCCTGCCACGGGCAGCATTGATCACGATGGTCGTCAGCCAGGTTTTCAGTGCCGAGCGCCCCTCGAATGCCGGCAGCGCACGGAAAGCGGCAATCCAGGCCTCCTGCACGATTTCTTCAGCCTGACCGTCGCCGACAATGCCGCGCGCCACCACCACCAGACGACCATGGTTTTCACGTACCCAGGCCGTGCAGGCCGCCGGCTCGCGCCGCAGCAAACGCCCAATCAATTCCGTTTCGCTCATACACCCCCCGAATGTGGGGCGAGCATAGGCGGCCGGCGCCGGCGCCTCAATGGCGGCAGGGGGGCTTTTCCTCTTGCGTACAGATAAGACGCCAGAATGCCGGGATTGTTACAGCCATCATCGCCGGCGCGTGAACACGCACTTGCCACACTGTCGCCCGGCCGGATCAGGCCCCATAATCGCCGCCAGCCGCAAGGCGGCAAAAAACAGAACTGACGTAAAACACACGCCCCTCTGGATACCCCCATGTTACGACTCACCGACATCAAGCTGCCGCTCGATCACGACGCCGCCGCCCTCAAGACCGCCATTCTCGGCAAGCTCGGCATCAGTGCCGGCGAGCTGCAGGGCTTCACGGTTTTCAAACGCAGCTACGATGCGCGCAAACGCAGCGCCATCCTGCTGATCTACAGCATTGATGCCGACGTCAGCGGCGAAGCACGGATTCTCCAGCGCCTGCAAAAAGATCCGCACGTGGGTGTGACACCGGACATGAGCTACCGTTTTGTCGCACAGGCTCCCGAAGACCTGGCGCAACGTCCCGTCATCATCGGCTTCGGACCCTGCGGACTTTTTGTGGCACTCGTGCTCGCGCAAATGGGTTTCCGGCCGCTCGTTCTCGAACGCGGCAAGGCCGTGCGCGAGCGCACGCAGGACACCTGGGGCCTGTGGCGCAACCGCAAGCTGGATCCGGAATCCAATGTGCAGTTTGGTGAAGGCGGCGCCGGCACGTTCTCCGACGGCAAACTCTACAGCCAGATCAAGGACCCGCAGCATCACGGCAGAAAAGTGCTGACCGAGTTTGTCAAAGCCGGTGCGCCGGAAGAAATCCTCTACGTCAGCAAGCCGCATATCGGCACCTTCAAGCTGGTCACGATGATGGAAACCATGCGCCGCAACATTGAAGCGCTTGGTGGCGAAATCCGCTTCCAGCAACGCGTTGAAAACATCGAGATTGAAAACGGCCAGGTGCGCGGCGTGACGCTGGCCAGTGGCGAACAGCTTCGCAGCGATCACGTCGTGCTCGCCGTCGGCCACAGCGCACGTGACACTTTCGAGATGCTGCTTGAGCGCGGCGTTTACCTGGAAGCCAAACCGTTTTCGATCGGTTTCCGTGCCGAACATCCGCAGGCGCTGATTGACCAGTGCCGCTTCGGTCCCAGTGCCGGCAATGCCATTCTCGGCGCGGCCGATTACAAGCTGGTGCATCACTGCAGGAACGGTCGCTCGGTGTACAGCTTCTGCATGTGCCCCGGCGGCACCGTGGTCGCCGCCACCTCGGAGGCGGGTCGTGTCGTCACCAACGGCATGAGCCAGTATTCGCGCAACGAACGCAACGCCAACAGCGCGATTGTGGTCGGCATCAGCCCTGCGGATTTCCCTGCGGATTTCTCCCACCCGGTACTGGCCGGCATGGAATTGCAGCGGCGTCTGGAAAGCCGGGCCTTTGAACTCGGTGGCGGCAACTACAATGCACCGGCACAACTGGTCGGCGATTTCATTGCCGGACGCGCCTCGACAACGCTCGGCGCCGTGGAGCCGTCGTATAAACCCGGCGTCACGCTTGGCGACCTGAACTCCAGCCTGCCTGCCTATGCCATTGATGCGATTCGCGAAGCCCTGCCTGCCTTTGAAAAGCAGATCAGGGGCTATGCCATGCACGACGCCGTACTCACCGGCGTGGAAACACGCACTTCCGCACCCGTTCGCATCAAGCGCAATGAGGATGACTACCAGAGCATCAATACCCGCGGACTTTTCCCTGCCGGCGAAGGTGCCGGTTATGCCGGCGGCATTCTCTCCGCGGGTGTCGACGGCATAAAAGTGGCCGAAGCCGTTGCCCTCAGCATCCTGCAAAGCCGGAAAAAAACCGTCTGATATTTTTCAGTGCGTCAAACAAAAGCCCGCGATTGCTGGCTTTTGTTTATTTGTTTTTTGCAGCGCTTTCAAAACCGCTGCCCGCCGTCAGCCGGAAAAAATGTCATGAACGGGCAGCCTCGTCCTACGAAGCCTGCAACGGCCACTCATGCAGCACGGAATACTCCGATCCTTCCGGCGTCAGGCGCGAACGTACCAGGGCAATCTCCGGCGCCTGCCACTCCACCACCGGCCACACCGGAATGGCCGGCTCAATGAGGGCGAGCTGTCGCGCCAGCGTCACATGCGGTTTGAAATTGCGGGCGTCCAGCGTGAACCCGGAAAGCTGTAAACCCGTATTGATATGCCCGACCAGACGCGTGAGTGCTGCCGGTGTTTGCGCCGGGCGCAGACAGGCCAGGCCGCCACTTTTCCAGCACTCGACATGATCAAAACGCAGGGCAATCGCATCGACCGGCAGATCATCACCCAGACGAATGATGTCGTTAGTGCGGTTGCCCGCCACCTCGCCAAGAAAGGCCAGCGTCAGATGCAGGTTGGCGGCAGGGATGGCGTGACCACCCAGAGGAGACAGGCAGGGAGCAAGACGGTGATGCCAGGACTTCTGTGTGGCCGTGGTGGGCCAGAGCGCAAAGAAAAGACGCATGATCAGTCCCCGTAGATTCGTCCCTGTTCACGCCGGCACTGCTTGCGCAACAGCGCCGGAAAAGCATCAGCTGAAAACGCGGAGCACCCGGCCCTGCATTTCCCGGCCCAGCCACGGCGTGTTTTTGCCGGTGGAAACCAGTGCGTCTGCCGTCACCGTCCACTTCTGTTCCGGATCAATCAGCAGCCAGCCCGAGGGCTTCTGCTGACCCAGCAGCGCGGCCGGATTTTGCGCAAGGGCACGCAGCAATTCGGTTTCCGTGAGCACGCCCTCGCGCACCAGCTGCAGACCCAGCGGCAACACGGTTTCCAGTGTGCTCATGCCGGGCTCGGTACCGGGAAACGGCGCGAGCTTGGCGCTGGCATCCAGCGGCTGGTGATCGGAACAGATCGCATCAATGATGCCGCTCTTCACACCGGCACGCAGCGCCTCGCGATCACTGGCACTGCGCAAGGGCGGACGCACATGCGCCATGCTGTTGAAGCCGTCAATCGCGGCATCGGTCAGGTGCAGGTGATGCATGGCAACATCGGCCGTGATGTTCAGGCCCTTTTCCTTGGCGATACGGATCAGCTCCACCGAACTCTTGCAGGAGAGCTGGCCGAAATGCGCTTTCACGCCGGTCTGCTCGACCAGCAGCAATTGCGTGGCAAGAGCGATGGTTTCTGCCGTATCCGGAATGCCCGGCAAGCCGAGACGCGCCGCCATGAAACCGTCGTGGGCGCAGCCCCGGGCGAGACTGGGTTCTTCCGGCGAGAAAAATACGGTGAGGCCGAGCGTGGCAGCATACTCAAGGCAGTGCAGCGCCGTTTCTGCATTGGCAAACGGGGCACGGGCATTACCGATGCCGAAGCAGCCGGCCTTGACCAGTCGCGCCATGTTCGAAAGCGCACGGCCTTCCAGGCCCCTGGTCATGGCGCCAATCGCATGCACGCGGGCATGGCCCGCTTCCTCGCCCCGCTCAAGCAGTTGCATGATGAGCGCACCGGAATCCAGTACCGGCTGCGTATCGGGCGGCACCAGCACATCCAGAAAGCCCCCCGCTCGCGCCGCCTGGCTTTCACTGGCAACGCCGCCATTCACTTTCGGACCGGGCTCACGCAAACGCGCGCACAAATCCACAAATGCCGGCGTCAGCAGAAGGCCGGTACCATCAATCACTTCAGCAGCGGTGAAACCGGCGCTGCCGGTCATCAGGCGACCGTTTTCCAGAATCACGCTGGTCACTGCATCATGGCCGGCGGCGGGATCAATCAGGCGGGCGTTATCGATGCGAACAGCCATGGAGGCTCCTGTTATTTTTCCGGTAGCCGCGAACGGATACGCGACTACGAACGATTGGCCAGCTGGCCGCGCATGGACAGGCTGAGCACGGCCATGCGCACGGCGATGCCGTAGTTCACCTGTTTCAGGATCACGGACTGCGGACCGTCGGCGACTTCGGATTCAATTTCGACGCCGCGGTTGATGGGCCCCGGATGCATGACGATGGCGGTCGGCTTCGCGTATTTCAGTTTCTCGCGCGTCAAACCGTAGAGTGCATAGAATTCTTCGGCGCCCGGCAGCAAGGCCGACTCCATGCGCTCGTTCTGGATGCGCAAGGCAATCGCCACATCAACATCCGCCAGGCCTTCTTCCATTTTCTCGAAAACTTTCACACCGAGCTGTTCAAAATCCTTTGGCAGCAGCGTGCGTGGCCCGATGACACGGACTTCTTTGGCGCCCAGCGTTTGCAGGGCATGGATTTCCGAGCGCGCCACGCGCGAGTGGCGGATGTCGCCGATGATGGCAACCACCAGATTCGCGAAAGCGCCGGCATGGCGACGGATCGTCAGCATGTCCAGCATCGCCTGCGTCGGGTGCGCATGGCGGCCGTCACCGGCATTGATCACGGCAACTTTCGGCGTCACCTGGCTGGCGATGAAATGGGCGGCGCCGGAATCGCCGTGACGCACCACGAAAATATCCGCCGTCATCGCTTCCAGATTCCACAGCATGTCACGCAGGGTTTCGCCCTTGCTGGTGGACGATTTGGAGATATCGATATTGAGCACGTCGGCACCCAGACGCTTGGCCGCCACTTCGAAGGTGGTGCGTGTGCGCGTACTGGGTTCGAAGAAAAGATTCATCACCGTGCGGCCCGCCAGCTGGGTGCCGTTACGGATGATGCCGCTCACCGGATCGAGAAAGCCCTCGGCGGTATCAAGGATTTCCGTGAGCTGGTCGCGGGAAAGACCTTCGGTGGTGAGAAAATGCTGGAGACTGCCCTGACCGTTGAGCTGCAGGCGACTGGCTTCATGCGCGGAGGAGAAATGCATTGGGGGATTTCCTGTCTGAGCCGCGGCGATTGTAATGGATGACGGAAACAGCCGCCACGAAAACCCCGGCACTGCATCGCCACATGCGCGTCCTCGGCGCGGCCGGCACAAACCCTCAGGGCTTCACCGGGCGCGGATCGGCCAGCCATGCCTCGGCAATGAAAACCGCCGCCGTCGAATCCAGCGAGGGCAGCTTGCCGCGGCGCTGCCCCTTCAGGTCCATGAGCAGGCCGCGGGCGGAATGGCTGGACAGGCGCTCGTCACACATGAAAACCGGTAACTGGTAGCGCGCGAACATGCGGCGGGCAAACTTGCGCGCCAGATGCGAGAGCTCGGACTCGGTGTCGTCCATGTTCAGCGGCAGGCCCACCACCAGCGCTTCCGGCTTCCATTCCGCCAGCAGGGCATCAAGCCTGGCCCAGTCGGGAATGCCGTCGCGCGCGGGCACGGGCGCGAGCGGCGAGGCGGTACCGGTAATGGCCTGGGCACTGGCCACGCCGATGCGTTTGGTGCCGAAATCAAAACCGAGCAGGCGCTGGATCGTCGCAGTCACTCAGGCGTGTCCGGCGTCGTTGCTGAGAAAGGAAGGATCAATGCCCAGTCTTTTGATGCCGGCCTGCCATCGTTCATCCAGCGGCACATCAAACAGCAGCTGGCTGTCGGCCGGGCAGGTCAGCCAGGCATTCTCGGCAATCTCCTGCTCCAGCTGGCCGGCACTCCAGCCGGCATAGCCGAGCGCCACGATATAGTCGTCCGGCCCTTCGCCCTGGGCGATGGCATCAAGAATGTCGCGCGAACTGGTGACGCAAATGCCGTCGGCGACCGGCATGGTGGTATTCCAGTCACCGCGCTGGCGATGCAGGACAAAGCCCATTTGCGGACTGACCGGGCCGCCAAACAGCACCGGCTGTTGCGGGTGCCGCAAGGGCGCGGTGACCGGCGTGCTGATTTCGGCCAGCAGTCGCGTCAGCGGCAACTCCATGGGCTTGTTGACGACAATGCCGACGGCGCCCTCTTCATCGTGCTTGATGATGTAGGTGAGGGTGTGGGCAAAGCGGGGGTCCGCCATCAGGGGCATGGCGATCAGGCACTGGTGGGTGAAATTCGCGTTTTCAAAAGTCATCAGCATCAGCCCCCTCAATAATTCAGACAGTGCCTGCAAAGAGTATTGGGGGCCCTGTGCAGCAACACAAGCGCTCAGCGCAGGCTGGCGCGCAATTCCTGCAGGCGCTCGACGGGAAGCGCCTGACGCTGACCCATGGCGATATAGCTCTCCAGCATTTGCCGCGTCTGCACACCGACCTTGGAGAAGTGGTATTCGAGATAAGGCTCCAGTGCCAGTGGCAATACCTTCGGCGCCATGAACAGCAGCACGCGGGTGGCAGGTCGTGACAGCAGCAGGCGCTGCGGACCGACACGGGCTCCCCGTGCTGCCGCCAGAATCGCCAGCGTCTCCAGTGCGGCAGCACGGGCAAGGGCAAATACCGGGCTGCGTGCAAAACCGGACAGCTTCCAGCCGTGCAGCTCCAGACCGGCAACCAGCGGAATCAGGAAGCCCTCCGAACCACCCGCCGCTTCATCCAGATCATTCACCGTGCGCGCTGCCATGCCCCCCTGCTTCAGCGCCTGCACCACGGTCTGCACGCGCGCCGCCTCGCCACTGAACAGTCCTGGCGCCAGCGCCGACAGGTAATAGGCCATGCCTTGCGGGCCTGCACGCCCCGGCAATGGAGACTGGTAGCTGATAAACGTGATCAGGCCCTGCACCATCTGCGCAGGATCAGTGAGCTGCGCGCTGATGCGATCACCGTCTTCCGGCCCCGGCTGCAGGCACACCACCGTTGCCGTACCGGCCAGTGCCAGCACGTCAGCCGCCAGTGGCGAGCGCAGGGCATCGGAAGCAATGCACAGCCAGATCTGGTCCCAGCGCCCTGCCGCTACCTCTTCAAGCGTGCTGATGATGCGGTAATCGCGCCAGACCTCAGAACGCACGCGGAAATGCGTCAGCCGGTGCAGGGGCATGCCTTTGGCGAAATCCCCTGCATACCGGGGCTTCACAAAAAAGGTGATGTCGTGACCGGCAGCAGCCAGATGACGGCCATAGACCTGACCGACGGCACCGGCGCCTATTATCAATACCTGCATGATGAACCCCTGTTTTCCCGACTTTCCCTGATGCTAGCAGAAGTTGCCAACACTTTGACAGATATCGAACTATCGAATAGTCTGCCGTTCAGCTGATGTCATCCATTCCATCGCCTGCACCGCCAACCCCCGAGGTCACCATGTCACAGACGCTGCCCGCACAAACTTCTTCGGCAAAGATCCTCGCCACCGTTATTACCGGCGCCTCCAGCGGCATTGGTGAAGCCATTGCCCGCCAGCTGGCCGAGCAGGAAAAACAGGTACTGGTGCTGGTCGCGCGGCGCGGCGACAAACTTGCTGCCCTCGCCACGGAGCTGAAAACACAGCATGGCGTGACGGTGGAAGTCATTGCGCTGGATCTGGAAACGCCGGGCGCCGCGCAGCAACTGATGGCAGCAGTGCAGGCACGCGGTCTCAGCGTTGACACGCTGATCAACAACGCCGGCTTCGGCATCAACGATCTCTTTGCCGACATGCCGCTTGAGCGCATACAGGGAATGATGCAGCTCAATATCGTCGCACTGACTGAGCTCGCCCATGCGGTGCTGCCGGACATGCGTGCGCGCCGGCAGGGGCGCATCATGAACATTGCGTCCGTGGCGGCGTTTCAGGCCTGCCCGCGTTTTGCCGTGTACGGTGCCAGCAAGGCCTATGTGCTGATGTTCAGTGAGGCACTCGCTGCCGAAGAAAAAAGAAACGGCATTCATGTCACCGCCGTCTGCCCCGGCGCCACGCGGACCGCCTTCCACGACATTGCCGGCAATCACGGCACGTTTGCGGCAAAGCTCATGGACCCGGCCGACGCCGTCGCCAGCAGCGCCATCAACGCGCTCAATGCCGGGCGCTCCGTCATCGTCACCGGCCTGCTGAACAAGCCCCTGCCGTTCTTTATCCGCCTGCTGCCGCGCGCGCTCGCCACGTGGTCTGCCGGCATAATGGTGCAGCGCGAAAAACCGGTCTGAGCCATGCGCTTGTTGAAATAAAAAAGGCGGCCATTGGCCGCCTTTTTTATGCGAGTGAACAGGCAACTCCCCTTTTGGGGAATAACACTTATCAACCCGGCTTGATCGCCTGCGCCACCGTGTAGGTCTTGCCCTGCTTGATCTTGTCGTAATTGCCAAAGACTTCCTTGCAGGTGCGGGCGATGAATTCACGCAGGCCTGTGATGGTCACCACCACAAAGCGGCCACCCGGGCGCAGGCGGGCATAGGCATCGAACAGGTACAGGTAATGCTGTTCGTTGCCGACCTTGGCCGGAAGATTGGACACAATGAGATCAAAGCGGTAATCGGCCGGAATCTGGTTGAAACCGTTGCTGAGAATGACTTCGGTATTTTTCAGGCCGTTGCGCTCGCAGTTCCTGCGCGTGTAATCCACGGCGACAAAATCCTTGTCGACCATCACCGAGCGCCCTTGCGGCGCCAGCTTTGCCAGCGTCATGCCAAGCACGCCATAGCCGCAGCCCACATCAAGGCAGTCATCGCCGGCATTCACCTCCAGATGATCGAGCAGCAGGCGCGAGCCTTCATCAATCGCGCGCGGCGAGAAAAGTCCCCAGGTGGCATGGAAATCAAACTCGCAGCCGCGCACCGAGTCGCGGAAAACAATGTCTTCACGCCAGCGCTTTACCGTGGCGGCATCGGGTGCCGTAAACTTCTTTTCGCTCATCAATCTTTCTCCAGGCAGAGCCTGTAAATACCGGCAGCCGGCTTTTCTTCCCACAGGGATTTGTGTTGATTGCAGGAGCGGCTTCAGCCCGCTCCTGCGAAGGGCTTGTCAGGGCCGCATCAAATATCGTAATCAAGAATCAGCGGGGCATGATCCGAGAATTTTTCGGCCTTGTAGATACTGGTGCTTTTGATTTTGTCTTTCAGGTCCTGCGAGACAATGTGGTAATCAATGCGCCAGCCGACATTCTTGGTGTAAGCCTGGCCACGGTTTGACCACCAGGTGTATTGCTCGGCCTCCTGATTCACCACGCGAAAGGCATCGACATAACCAACGTCATCAAACAGCGTGGTCAGCCACGCGCGTTCGTGCGGCAGGAAGCCGGAATTCTTCAGGTTGCCCTTCCAGTTCCTGATGTCGATTTCCTTGTGCGCGATGTTCCAGTCACCACAGATGATCATCTGGCGTTTTTCGGCCCGCCATTTTTTCATCAGCGGCATCAGCACCTCGAGAAAATGGTTTTTCCGGGCCTGGGCCTCGTCATTGGCCGAGCCGGAAGGCAGGTACAGCGAGGCAATGGTCAGCGCGCCGAACTGTGCTTCTATCCAGCGCCCCTGGCTGTCGCACAACTCGAAGCCGAGACCGATCTTCACGCTGTCCGGTTTCTGGCGGCTGAAAATCGCGGTGCCGCTGTAACCCGGCTTTTGCGCATCAAAAAAATAGCTGTGCCAGCCATCCGGGCGATGCAGGATGTCGAGCTGGTGCTCCTGCGCCTTGGTTTCCTGGATGCAGACGACATCCGCACCACTGGTCTCCAGCCAGTCAAAGAAGCCCTTGCTGGCGGCCGAGCGAATGCCATTGAGGTTGGCCGAGATAATGCGCATAAAGGAGAACCTGCTGGGATTATTCATGGCGGGTCAAAAAACGAGCGGCTATCATAGCGGCCTATTCCAACCCGACCAAATCCATAGCCATGATGCGTGATTACCAACGCGAGTTCATCGGATTCGCCCTCCGCCACGGCGTACTGCGCTTTGGCGACTTCACCCTCAAGTCAGGACGACAGAGCCCCTATTTCTTCAACGCCGGTCTCTTCAACACCGGCAAGATGCTGGCCGAGCTCGGCCGCTTCTACGCCGAAGCTATCCGCACCTCCGGTGTCGAGTTCGATGTCCTGTTCGGGCCGGCCTACAAGGGCATTCCGCTGGCAGCGGCCACGGCCGTGCAGCTGGCCGACGAGTTCAACATTGATACGCCCTGGTGCTTCAACCGCAAGGAGGCCAAGGACCATGGCGAGGGCGGCACGCTGGTGGGCGCACCGCTGAGCGGGCGCGTGCTCGTCATTGACGATGTCATCACGGCCGGCACCGCCATTCGCGAAGTCATGACCATCATCCGGAATGCAGCGGCCATTCCGGCCGCCGTCATCGTTGCCCTCGACCGCCAGGAACGCGGCAAGGGCGAGCTGTCGGCGATCCAGGAAGTCGAACGCGACTTCGGCATCCCCGTCATCGCCATCGTTACCCTTGAGCAGATCATCAGCTATCTGGAAGAGGCCGGCGACCAGCTTGAACATCTTGAACAGATCCGTCGCTACCGTGCCGATTTCGGCATCCGCTAGTCAGGCCCGTCACGGGTAAAAAACAAAGGCGGCCCTGCCGGGTCGCGCGAGGATGTGTGATGTCACTCAATATTGCTGTGCTCATGGACCCCATCGAACACATCAAGATCAAGAAAGACTCCAGCATCGCCATGCTCCGGGCGGCGCAGGCGCGCGGCCACAAGCTCTGGTATCTCGAGCAGCACGACCTTTTTGTGCGTGACGGTGTTGCCTGTGGCGACATGGCCGAGCTCTCGGTATTCGAGGACTCGGAAAAATGGTTTGAGCGCGGCGACAAGCAGACCCGTGCCTTGAGCACGGTGGACGTGATCCTGATGCGCAAGGATCCGCCCTTCGACATGAACTTCGTCTACACCACCTATATCCTGGAAAAGGCCGAGCAGGCCGGCGTGCTCGTGGTGAACAAGCCGCAATCGCTGCGCGACTGCAACGAGAAATTCTTTGCCACCCACTTTGCGCACTGCATGGTGCCGACGCTGATCAGCGCCGACATGAGAAAGCTGCGAGCCTTTGTGCATGAGCAGCACGATGCCATCGTCAAGCCGCTCGACGGCATGGGTGGCACCGGCATTTTCCGTCTGGTGGCCGGCGGCCCCAACATCGGTGCGACGCTGGAAACCCTGACCCTGAACGGCACGCTGCCCATCATGGCACAACGCTATATTCCGGAAATAAAAGATGGCGACAAACGCATCCTCATGATTGACGGCGAGCCCGTGCCCTACGGGCTCTCGCGCATTCCGCAGGGCGATGAGGTGCGCGGCAACCTGGCCGCCGGCGGCATTGGCGAGCCGCGCGAGCTGACTGATCGCGAGCGCTGGATTGCCGCCGAAGTCGGCCCCGAACTGAAAAAGCGCGGCCTGATTTTTGTCGGCCTCGACGTGATTGGCGACTATCTCACCGAAGTGAATGTCACCAGCCCGACCTGCATCCGTGAAATCGATGCACACTACCACTACGGCATTGCCGACAGACTCATCGCCTGCATCGAAGCCCGTCGCCGGGGCTGAGACCACGACGAAAACACTCCATGCAGGCAACCCTCACCGCGGCAATCCGCAAGACCCTCTCTGCTGCCCGCATCGTACCGACCACGCTGCCGGACTGCGGCGGCCTGCAGCTTTACCTGCTGGCCGCTGACTTTCCGCAAACCGCACTGTCGCCGCAGGAAATGCATGCCGCCCTCAACGAGCCGGCCTACTGGATATTCTGCTGGGCCTCCGGCCTTGCCCTCGCGCGCAAAATCCTGCGTGAACCGGCGCTGGTGCGGGGCAGGAAGGTGCTGGATTTCGGTGCCGGCTCCGGCGTTGTGGCCTGTGCCGCCGCCCTGGCCGGCGCTGCCGAGGTCGTGGCCTGCGATATTGATACGGCATCGCTCGCTGCCTGTGCGGCCAATGCCGCACTGAACCGCGTCAGCCTGCGCCTGGCCGGGGATTTCTTTACCCTGCAGGAAGACTTCGACCTGATCCTTGCCGCCGATGTGCTGTATGACCGCAGCAACCATCATTTTCTCGACGCCTTCCTGCAGCGCGCGCCACAGGTACTGGTGGCGGATTCACGGGTAAAAAACCTGCAGGTTCCGCCGTACCGGCTGATGAGTACGGAGGCGGCAGAAACCCTGCCCGACCTCAACGAGTTTGACGAGTTCCGCCAGGTACGCTTTTACGAAGCCTCTCGTTGAGCCCGCCTTAAAAGCATCACTGGCAGAAGCTGAGTTGCGACGCAGCCGGCAGCGCCGGCATCAATCCGCATGGACAATTCCGCCCTCGGCAGGCAGACTTCAAGCCTTCCGGCCTGCACGCAATCCATAGCGAACCCCATAAAAAAGCATGTCTGCACCTGCCGCCGTTTCCACATCCGATCGCCTCAGCTTCACGGTTTTCGTGGCTGTCATGCTGCACGTGATTCTGGTGTTCGGTGTTGTCTTCTCGGCGCCGAAAGTGCATTTGCCGCAAGTCATGGAAGTCACCCTGGCCCAGCACCGCAGCCATGATGCCGACAAGAATGCCGACTATCTGGGCGATGCCAACCAGCGCGGCAGCGGCAGTCTGGACAAGGCCGCGCTGATCACCAGCCCGCACCAGTCCCGCTTTCACGACAACACCATCAACGACATCCAGCCGGAAGAAAGCCTGTCCGCCAGCCGCGCCTCCACGGCCGAGCACAAGCAGGTCATCACCACCACCGGCAAGTCCACCACGTACAGCGACACACGCAAGTCTGAAAAACTGCGCCAGGAACAGAATGAAGTGCGTCAGGCCCAGCTCGCCATGGCCTGGCAGTCGGATGAAATCTCCAGCCTGGAAGCGCGACTGGCGGCCAAAAAACAGGCGTATGCCAAACGTCCGCGCGTGCGTGCCGTTTCCAGCGTCTCCACCCGGTACGACAGGGACGCCGCGTACGTCGATGCCTTCCGCGCGCGCGTGGAAGAAATCGGCAACAAGAATTATCCCGCGAGTGCGCGGCAGAAAATGATTTTCGGCAATGTGCGCCTGATGGTGTGGATCGATGCCACCGGCCATGTGAAGAAAATCGATGTCCTGAAATCATCAGGCCACCAGATCCTGGATGACGCGGCGCGCCAGAGCGTGCGCCTGGCCGAGCCCTTCCAGCCCTTCCCGGCCGCCATCCGCCAGGACACCGACATCCTGCAAATCATCCGCACCTGGAAATTCTCCGACCGCCTTTCCTCGGACAGCTGAGCCGGGCCTTGCAGGGATGAAAACGTGCTGACACTGGGCGCCGTTGAACTAAAAACCCTGCTGACGCACATTGCCCGCTGGCTGGCTAATCTCGGCCGCGCCAATGACGCGCGCAAAAAAGCCTCCGTGTCTGCGGTGCGCGAAGTGATTCTGGTCGCACGCCGTACGGCCACTTATCTGCGTCATGTCGAGCAAACCGGACAGCAGGATGTCGCACAGGAACAGGATCTTGCCGAACGCTGGACCCGGCTCGGCTTCAGCATGCAGGATCTGGGACTGGCTAAGCTGGCCAAGCGTTGCGACATCCGCGGACGCGCCTGGGCCGACCCGTCGCAATTCACGCCCGGGTTTCTGGAAAAAGCCGATGTCAGTCTGGAATCGATAGAAAGACTGGCGGCGCAGGCGATCCGGGATGTCAGCGGAAAAACCCCGCCCCCGTAGGAGCAGCTTCAGCCACGAAGCCCCTGACAGCCCCACCTGTTCTCGCCGGCAGCCACAGCAGCGCGGAAAAAATTACCAGCCCAGCGCCTTCTGCTGCATCAGGATCAGGTCGGCAATGCCTTTTTCCGCCAGCACCAGCATCGAGTCGGTTTCCGTGCGCGTGAACGGCTTGCCTTCGGCAGTGCCCTGCACTTCGACAAAACCGCCCTGCTGCGTCATCACCACATTCATGTCGGTTTCGCAGGCAAAGTCTTCCGGATAATCCAGATCCAGCACCGGCACACCCTGATACATGCCCACGGAAACGGCCGCGACCAGACACTGCAGCGGATCGTTCTTGATGGTTTTTTTCTGCAGCATGAAAGACAGCGCATCCACCAGCGCCACACAGGCGCCAGTGACACTGGCCGTGCGCGTACCACCATCGGCCTGGATCACATCGCAATCGAGCGTGATGGTGTTTTCACCGAGCTTTTTCAGATCCACCGCCGCGCGCAGGCTGCGGCCGATCAGACGCTGGATTTCCAGGGTACGGCCGCCCTGCTTGCCGCGGCTGGCCTCACGGTCACTGCGGGTATGCGTGGAACGCGGCAGCATGCCGTACTCGGCCGTGATCCAGCCACCACCCTTGCCCTTGAGGAAACGCGGAACGGAGTTCTCGACGCTGGCAGTACACAGCACCTTGGTGTCGCCAAATTCCACCAGCACGGAACCTTCGGCATGACGGGTGTAATGGCGGGTGATAGTGACGGGACGCAGCTGATCGGGGGCACGGCCGGAGGGGCGCATGGAAAACTCCGTTGATTCAAAAGGCCGGCAGTATAACAGCGTGCCGGCAATCACGGAGCCGTCTGGTCTGGGTTACAATCAGCGCCAGCCTTATGGAGCACACCCTGATGATACGCAGCATGACCGCCTTTGCCCGTAGCGAAATCCGGGGTGATTCCGGCCTGATCGCCTGCGAGATCCGCTCCGTCAATCACCGTTTTCTCGAGCCCGGCTTCCGTCTGCCCGAGGCCTTGCGTGATATCGAGTTTCCCTTGCGCGAACGCCTGCGCCAGACCCTGACTCGAGGCAAGGTAGATGTGCAATGCCGTTATGAGGCGGCCGATGCCCTCGGCGGCACCATTGAACTGGACCGTGAACTGGCGGCACAGCTGGTGGCGGCCGCGGCCGAAATTGACCACATGACACGCCATGCCTCCCCGCTCAATGCCACCGACATCCTGCGTCTGCCTGGCGTCATCCGCAGCCGTGAAACCGATACCGTCGCCCTCCAGGCCACTGCCCTGCAAGCCTTTGAACAGGCACTGACGCAGTTTATTGCCATGCGCGAGCGCGAAGGCGCCGAGCTCGGCCGCCTGATCGAGGAGCGGCTGGAGCTGATGATGGCCGAGGTGGAAAAGGTGCGCGTGCGCATGCCCGGCATTCTTGCGCATTATCGCAAGCGCCTGCTGGAGCGGCTGGTGGATATAAAAAACGAACTCAATGGCGAGCGTCTTGAGCAGGAAATCATCCTGTTTGCGCATAAAATCGACGTTACCGAAGAGATGGACCGGCTCACCACCCACGTCGGCGAAATTCGCCGTGTGCTCGCCGAAGGCGGAGCCGTAGGCCGCCGCCTCGACTTCCTGATGCAGGAGCTGAATCGCGAGGCCAACACGCTGGGCTCGAAATCAGTGAGCGCCGACAGCTCGCTGTCTTCCGTCGAGCTTAAAGTCCTGATCGAGCAGATGCGCGAGCAGATCCAGAACATTGAATAACACCGAATAAAATATCCGCAGGGGATGATTCATGTCCGGAAGTCTTTTTGTAGTTGCTGCCGCCAGCGGAACGGGGAAAACCTCACTGGTCAAAGCCCTGGTGGAGGTCAAACCGGGGATAGGCACATCGGTCTCGCACACCACGCGCGGCATCCGTCCGGGCGAGGTTGACGGCATGAACTACCACTTCACCGGGCGCGAGGAATTTGTGCGCCTGATCGGGGAGGGCGCCTTCCTGGAACATGCCGAAGTCTTTGGCAATCTTTATGGCACCTCCAAGGAGTGGGTCGTGTCCGAGCTGCAGGCCGACCGGGACGTGATCCTGGAAATTGACTGGCAGGGCGCCGCCCAGGTGCGCCGGCTGCTGCCGGAGGCGGTCAACATCTTCATCCTGCCGCCTTCGCTGGAAACCCTGAATGCCCGCCTTAACCACCGCGGCCAGGACAGCGCCGAGGTCATCGCACATCGACTGCGTGAAGCGCAGGGTGATATTGCCCATTACGCCGAGTTCGACTATCTCGTGGTCAACGATGACTTCAATGCCGCCCTCGCCGACCTCAAGGCCATCGTCCGCGCCACCCGCCTGACCTACCGCTCGCAGTCGGTGCGCCAGGAAACCCTGATCCAGCGCCTGCTGGCCAGTGCATCCCCGTCCGCCTGAAGGGCTCCGGCGGACGCCGCCGGCTTGCGGCATCGCAGCGGCTTGCGTAGACTGCGCGACCTGCTTTCCCCGCTTAACCGAGGTTCACCATGGCCCGTGTCACCGTTGAAGACTGTCTGGATCAACTGGATAACCGTTTCGAGCTCGTACTGGTCGCTGCCAAGCGCGCCCGTCAGCTGGCAACCGGCGGCAAGGACCCTTTTCTGGCCTGGGAAAACGACAAGCCTACGGTAATGGCGCTGCGTGAAATTGCGGCCGGTCATGTCACCCGTGACATCCTGACGGCAAAGCCGGAAGAAGAAGATGAAGATGCATTTGCCGACCTGATCCAGCTGGAACAGCCTCAGCCTGCCGCAGACCTCTGATATCCCTCGCACGTCATCCGGCAGCATCCAGCCCTTGACGTCGCGCGCACCGACACCGGACACTCAAGCCATGAGTTCCGGTATCGACGTACTATGCACCAGACTAGAAAGCTACCTCACGCCTGATCAGATTGCTGATATACGGCGCGCTTATTATTTTTCTGAAATCGCCCATGCAGGACAGTTTCGCCGCAACGGCGCGCCCTACATCACACATCCCCTCGCTGTCGCCAATATCCTCTGTGACATGCATATGGATCACCAAAGCATCATGGCGGCCATGCTGCATGATGTGATTGAAGATACCGACATCAACAAGGCCGGTGTGGCCGCGGAATTCGGCGCCGATATCGCAGCGCTGGTCGATGGTGTAACCAAGCTCACGCAGGTCCACTTCAGCTCAAAAGCCGAAGCCCAGGCCGAAAATTTCCGCAAGATGATGCTGGCCATGACGCAGGATACCCGCGTCATTATCGTCAAGCTGGCCGATCGTCTGCACAATATGCGCACGCTGGATGTCCTGACACCGGAAAAGCGCCGGCGCGTTGCCACTGAAACCCTGGAAATCTACGCGCCAATCGCCAATCGTCTTGGCATGAACGATATCCGTGTGGAATACGAAGAACTCGGCTTCTATGCACTCTTCCCCATGCGTGCGCCACTGATTAAAAAAGCCGTACGCGCAGCGCGTGGCAATCGCAAGGAAATGCTGAACACCATCAAGGAGAGCCTTGAAGCCCGTCTGGCCGAAGAAGGCCTGAGCGTGCGCGTGATGGGTCGTGAAAAGCATCTCTACAGCATCTACCAGAAGATGCGTGAAAAAAGAAAATCGTTTTCGGAAATCATGGATGTATATGGCTTCCGCCTGATTACAGAAAATGTTGACGCCTGCTACCGTGCCCTCGGCATCATGCATAACCTCTACAAACCGATCCCGGGCCAGTTCAAGGATTACATTGCCATCCCCAAGGCCAACGGCTATCAGTCACTGCACACGGTACTGAAGGGGCATAGTGGTGTACCGATTGAAATCCAGATTCGAACCGAAGCCATGGAAGCCATGGCCAATAACGGCATTGCGGCGCACTGGTTATACAAATCCGATTCCGATGTCTTCACCAACACCTCGCAAACACGTGCACGCGAATGGATGAAATCGCTGCTGGAAATCCAGAAAAATTCCGGCGACTCGATGGAGTTCATCGAAAGCGTGAAAATCGACCTGTTCCCGGACGAGGTGTATGTCTTCACCCCCAAAGGCAAGATTCTCACGCTGCCGGTCGGTGCCACTGCCGTTGATTTTGCCTACGCCGTGCACACGGATGTCGGCAATACCTGTGTTGCCGCGCGCGTGGACAACCGCCTGGCACCGCTGAGCCTGCCGCTCAGCACCGGGCAGACCGTGGATATTGTCAGCGCCCCGGGCGCGCGACCGAATCCGGCCTGGCTGAACTTTGTCATTACATCAAAAGCCCGCGCCAGCATTCGCCACTTCCTCAAAGACCAGCAGCACTCGGAGGCCGAAGATCTGGGACGACGCCTGCTGGAAAAGGCATTGAGTGCGCAGGGGCTTTCACTCGCGAAAGTCGCTCCCGAGCCTTTGCAGGTGTTGCTGGCTGAAACCGGCCTGGCCAGCCTGACCGCCCTGCTGGAAGAAATCGGCATGGGTAACCGGGTGCCACAAATCATCGCAGCGCGGCTGCTGCCGGCAGGGCAGCAGATGCTGGCCGGCGAATCCAAAACCGGCGGGAAAAACCGTGGCATCGCCATCCGCGGCACCGAAGGCCTGGTCATCACCTATGCCCGCTGCTGTCGTCCCTTGCCTGGCGATGCGATCATCGGCCACCTTTCTGCCGGCCGCGGCATCGTCATTCACCGCGAAAACTGCAACAACATTCTCGCCGAATGGCGCGACAGCCCGGACAAATGCATGACGTTGCGCTGGGCAGACAAAGTGGATCGCGAATTCCAGAGCGAGCTGCGCATCGAACTGCAAAACCAGCGCGGGCTGCTTGCGGAAATTGCCCGCCAGGCTACCGACCTTGATGCCAATATCGAAGGCATCAACCTTCAGGAAAAAGGCGCCCAGCACGGCATCATGCATCTCAGCCTGCAAGTGCATGACCGCATTCATCTGGCGCGCATCATCAAGCGCATGCGCACCATAAAAGGCGTGGAAAAAATTACGCGCATGCGTGCCTGATACAGCCTGTCGCGGCTCCGCTGCCCTGGCAGCATCATCCGGAAAATACCGTAAAGGAATACCATGCAACCCTCACGTAATGACGCCCTGTCATTATCAAAAAAAGCCGCCATCATTTTTGTCTTTATCTGGTTTTTCGCGGGAGGTATCGGGCACTTCGTTAACCCTGGGTTTTTTATCCGGATTGTGCCGCCGTATATTCCTTACCCCGATGCGGCAGTTTATGTCTCGGGGCTTTTCGAGCTGGCGGGTGCCATCGGCCTGTTGCATGGATTCTGGCGCCAGCGGGCAGGCATCGGCCTGTTCCTGCTGACGTTATGCGTGACACCGGCAAATGTGCACATGTGGCTGCATCCGGAGCTGTTTCCGTTGCTGCCGGAACCGATGCTGTCCGCCGTACTGACACTGCGCCTGCTGGTTCAGGCCTTCCTGCTGTTCTGCATCTGGTGGGGCCCCATACGTAAAACCGATGCCGTTGCCGCCATCTGACGATTCCACGGCCCTGCGGCACTCGTTATGCTTGCCGCCTGATGCCTCACCCTGAGCAAGGAGATCTCCCTCATGAATCGCGCCATCATCAAGACCGACAAGGCTCCCGCTGCGATTGGCACTTATTCGCAAGCCGTAAAAATAGGCGGAACGGTTTACCTGTCCGGCCAGATTGCCCTGGACCCGGTCACCATGGCCCTGAAAGAGGGGATTGAAGCGCAGATCGTGCAGGTTTTTGAAAACCTCAAGGCCGTTTGTGAAGCGGCCGGCGGCGGTCTTGCCGACATCGCCAAGCTGAATATCTACCTGACTGATCTTGCTCACTTCGCCCTCGTGAGCGAAGTCATGGCACGCTATTTCACGGAGCCCTACCCGGCACGTGCGGCAGTCGGTGTGGCGGCACTGCCGCGCGGTGCGCTGGTGGAAATGGACGGCGTCGTGGAATTTCTGGATTAAGGCAGCGGCCACCCATAAAAAAGCCTCCTTAACGGAGGCTTTTTTATGGCACACGAGTGCGCCATTTTTTCCAGGGATGATCCCGTTATTTCAGGCTGGCCGTCGCCAGCGGCAGGAAAGCTTTTATATCGTTACGGTTATCAGAAGTCTTTTTGACCTCGATGGCGGTTTGCTGCACAGGTGCTGATGGTGCACGACCTGTCAGCACTTCCCACTCGCGGGCACGATTATCCGCATCGCTTTGCTGGCCAGCCGGCAGAATCCGGCTGAGCAGCGTCTCACCGGTTTTCGCATCCACGCTCCCGGCCTTCACGGCGAGGCGATACCACATCAGCGCCTCGATCATGCTCACGTCCACGCCCTGACCGTTGCGGTAGAGATCACCGAGCGCCCGCATGGCTTCGCCGTGTCCGGCTGAAGCGGCCTGCTCAAACCAGATACGTGCCCGGTTGTAATCCGCCGGCAGGCCGCTTTTGCCGCTCAGGTCCTGCCCCAGAAGAAACATGCCATCGATATTGCCGGCGCGGGCAGCCTGCTCATGCCATATCTGCACCATCGCAAGATTGGGTTTGACGCCACTGCCGCGCGAATAGAGATCGGCCAGCGCCAGCATCGCCTCGGGTACGCCTTGTTCAGCCGACTGGTGATAGAGTTTTTCAGCGCGCTTGGTGTCCACCACGAAACCGCCCAGGCCTTCCTGATACATGCGGCCAAGGTAATACCAGGCTTGAGGGTTATCGGCCGCTGCCTGGGTACTGAGCCAGGTACGCGCATACTTGTAATTACCGCTCTTGAAAGCGGAAATACCCTGATCTGCCTGGGTTTTATCAAAAATGCTGACCGCAGTGGCGCTTCCTGCCCCACTCATCAATAGCACTGCAAGGAAAAATCCCTGAACTGTACGAGTTTTCACGTTAACGCCCCTGTAATGCCATCCGCTTCATCATTTCGATTTCGCGGTACAGCGCACCCATGGTTCGATGTCCAAGCCTAGCCGGTCTTCTCTGACATACCCATGACAGCCCGGTAGCCTTCCTTGTACCCGGGAAACCGCAATCTATAGCCCAGTGCCAATATTCGCCGATTGCTCAGCCGTTTGTTGCTGCCGCCTCCCGGACGGATTTCTCCAGCGACGTGCGGCAATGCCTGCGCATCCGCCAGCCAGCCCAGCACCTCATGCTGGGGTACAGGCTCGCTGTCAGTACCAATATAACGGGAAGCAAGAGGCGAGCCTGAGACGTCCTGCACAAACAGGAAAAATAACAAACCCGCGCAATCCTCGACGTGAATGCGGTTAGTCCACAGCAGCGGCTCTGCCTGTACCGGGCGCCCGGCCTCAACCCACCGCAGCAAACGCAGGCGACCCGGACCGTAAATGCCGGCAAAACGCACCACCGTCGACGGCCAGGCACTGTTCGCGAGCAAGGCCTCGGCCTCCAGCAAAACCCGGGCGGTAGCCGTGGCCGGCTCGGCCGGACTGTCTTCATCCACCCAGCTGCCATCTTCCTGGCCATACACGCTGCTGGAGGACACCCAGAAAATGCGCCGCAGTGCCTGTCCTGCCAGAGCCTGCAATACATGCCGTGTGCCCTCGAGATATACCCGGCGGTAGGCATCAACGCCCGGCTCACCCGGGCTCAGAATAATGAAGACGTAATCCAGCCCTGACGGAAAATTCAGGGAGGCCGGTTGGCTGACATCGCCACACAGGGCTGTTACTCCCGGCAAGGTGAACGCCGACCGGCGCACGCCATGAACCTCATGGCCGGCACCGGCCAGGGTGGCCGCCAGACGGCTGCCGACATCGCCGCAGCCCACGATCAAGACTTTTGCCATATATCCTCAACTCCGATAGCGTGATGCAATTGCAATTCTGATGCCGCCCTGCGCCGCCTTGCCGGGCCACAGAGCCCTACGGACCCGCTCGCCAATGACCCTGACTGATTTGCGCTACCTCATGGCCCTCGCACGCGAGCGCCATTTCGGACGCGCCGCCGAAGCCTGCCATGTGTCACAGCCCACGCTCAGCATTGCCATCAAGAAAGTGGAAGATGAACTCGGGCTGGCGCTGTTCGAACGTCACCGCCACGAGGTACTGGTGACCCCGGGAGGCGAGTCGATTATCCGGCAGGCACGACGGGTTCTGGAAGAAATGGACGTGCTTAATACCGCCGCACGCGCTGCCCGCGATGAATTTGCCGAACCCCTCAAACTGGGCGCGATCTTCACCGCCGCACCCGACCTGTTCCCGCCCCTGGTGCGTGCGCTGAAAGCCGGGGGCAGCGGCCTCATGCTCTATCTCGAGGAAAACTACACGCATGTGCTGACGGAAAAGCTGAGTCGCGGCGAACTCGACGCCATCATCATTGCAGCGCCCTTCGAAGCTCCGGAAACGCATGTCGAGCCCCTGTATCGCGAAGACTTTGCCTTGCTGCTCCCCGCCGATCATGCCTGGGCCAAACGAAAATCCATTGCCACCAGCGAGCTGCAATCCGGTGCCATGCTGCTGCTGGGAGAAGGCCATTGTTTTCGCGACCAGATTCTCGAAGCCTGCCCGCATCTCGGCCATGCCCCCGGCAGCAGCCACGGCAGCCTGATGGGCTCGGCCAGCTCACTGTCGACGCTGCGACACATGGTGGCATCCGGCCTCGGCCTGACGCTGGTACCGGCCAGTGCGGCGCCCGGCCTCACTGCCGGCAATGAAGTGCTGACGCGTCCGCTGACGCCCGCGCCTTCACGCCAGATGATCATTGCCTGGCGTCGTCGTTTTCCGCGCCCGCAAGCCATCAAGGCCTTGCTGGGCGCGCTGCATGCCTTGCATTTGCCGGGAACGCAGGCGCCGTGAATACCGGCAATGGCGATGTGCTGTCACAACTTCCCGTCACCGCCATCAAGGGGGTGGGCGCGTCCCTCGCCGATAAATTGCGTCGCCTCGATATTCGCACCGTACAGGACCTGCTGTTTCATCTGCCGCGCCAGTACGAGGATCGCAGCCGCATCACGCCGATTGGTGCCCTGCGCCCCGGCCTGAGCGCACTGGTGGAAGGCGAGGTGCAACTTGCCGACGTGGCAATGGGACGACGACGCTCCCTGCTGGTCAGGGTCCGCGATGGCACCGGCACCCTGACGCTGCGCTTTTATCACTTTCGCCTGTCACAAAAAGAACAGCTGCCGCGCGGTACACGCCTGCGTATTTTTGGTGAAGCCCGCCTCGGCGCCAGCGGTATCGAGATGTATCACCCTGAATACCAGATTGCCGATGAACCCCTGCAGACACCACCCGACACCCTGACGCCGATTTATCCGGTCACCGAAGGCGTTACCCAGCTGCGCCTGCGTCTGCTGGTGGCTGAAGCGCTGGCGCGCATGACGCCGGAAAACCTGCCGGACTGGCTGCCAGCTGCAGAAAATCGTGGCTGGTTTCTGGTGGAGGCCTTGCGCTACGTGCACACACCGCCGAAGGATGCTGATCGCCAGTTGCTGCTGGAGGGCCGGCACCCGGCACAGCAGCGCCTTGCGTTTGAAGAGCTGGTGGCACACCAGCTCAGCATGCAGAAACGTCGCGCCGAAATTCGCGCACAACGTGCCGTGGCGCTGCCGGAAAAATCCGCCCTGGCACAAAGATTTCTCGGCCAGCTGCCGTTTCCACTCACCGGTGCGCAGCAGCGCGTGCTGAAAGAAATCGCCACCGACCTGCACGACACAAAACCCATGTTGCGACTGGTACAGGGTGATGTCGGCGCCGGCAAAACCGTGGTGGCCGCAGTGGCCGCCTGTCATGCCATTGACGCCGGCTTTCAGGCCGCCCTGATGGCGCCGACGGAAATCCTGGCAGAGCAACATGCCGCCAATTTCACGCGCTGGTTCGACGCGCTCGGCATTCCGGTGGTGACCCTGCTCGGCCGTCATGGCGTCAAGGCCAGGCGCGAGGCCAACGCCATGATTGCCAGTGGCGCAGCGCGCATGGTGATCGGCACGCACGCGCTGTTTCAGGACGAAGTAGAGTTCCACAATCTTGCGCTGGCCATTATTGACGAGCAACACCGCTTTGGCGTGCATCAGCGACTGGCCCTGAAAAAAAAGGGCGAGCGTCTCGGCATTACCCCGCACCAGCTCATCATGACGGCGACACCGATTCCGCGCACACTGGCCATGAGTGCCTATGGTGATCTGGATACGTCCGTCATTGATGAATTGCCGCCGGGGCGCACGCCCATCAAAACCCTCGTCATGCCCAATGAGCGGCGCGCCGAAATTGTCGAACGCATTCGCGCGCAATGCCTGAGTGGCCGGCAGGCCTACTGGGTCTGCACCCTCATTGAGGAGTCCGAGCAGCTGCAGGCACAGGCCGCCGAAGCCACGTTTGCAGAACTGCAGCTGGCGCTGCCCGAGTTGCGCATCGGCCTTGTCCACGGCCGGCAAAAATCCGGCGAAAAAGCGGCCGTGATGCAGGCGTTCAAAAGCGGCGAGCTGCAATTGCTGGTGGCCACCACCGTCATCGAGGTGGGTGTGGATGTGCCGCGTGCGACCCTGATGGTGATCGAAAATCCGGAGCGTCTGGGCCTCGCGCAACTGCACCAGTTGCGCGGCCGTGTCGGCCGTGGTGCCGAGCAGAGTTTTTGCGTGCTGCTGTACCAGTCGCCGCTCGGACAACTCGGCAAGGAAAGGCTCGCCATCATGCGCGAAACCACCGACGGCTTCCGCATTGCCGAAAAGGACCTGGAGTTGCGCGGCCCCGGCGAAGTACTGGGCACGCGACAAACCGGTCTGCTGCAATTCCGCCTTGCCGACCTGATGCGCGATGGCCACATGCTGCCGGCCGTGCAGCTGTGCGCTGCCGCACTGCTGCAGACAAGGCCCGTGGCCGCAGAAGCGCTGCTCGTGCGCTGGGTGGCCGCACGCGAGCACTATGCGCAGGTCTGAGCCCGGGTCTGGGTCACGCTTGCTGCCATGCAACGGCATGGCTTGATCAGAAAACCGCGCAATGCCGCCACCCGGCCGCATCAGCCTGCGGAACGGGGAGCCTCCGGCTCACGCCCGGAGCGTCCACGACGGGATGGGCGCAGAAACTTGCCGATGCCCATGAACCACATCAGCAACGCATAGTCACCAATGAGCTTCACCTCATTGGCCTGCACAGCCGCCATGAAAGCATTGGCATCGCCCCTGGTCAGCAAGCGGAAACCAACACGGTTGTTGATGAAGTGCATGGTCAGGTCCGGAGCCGGACAGACCGAATTATGTGATTCCACCCGGTTATGGCGCACACGAAAAAACCGGTGCGCTCCCTCATCCGTGGAAATCTGGAGAACAAAGTCGCGTCCGTGCAGCCTGGCAATAAATTCGGGATGGGTACGGGCGAGAAGATCCATGCGTCGCGCCATGTACCAGAGAAGCATTCGGAATTTCATAACATGAGCTCTAACGGGCAGGCCGTAGTTATAAATCCCCGCCCGCACCCCGCACAAGACCCCGTGCATGGCCGTACTGCCGGTGCTGCCTACACTTGCACCACACTTCCCCGGCACAAAGAACACAAGCGGTAACGCTGCCATGCGGACAATGGTGGCTGTAGCCGTTTTCCGGGTGCGCACTTCGTGCAACCTGATTCCGCCCGCCGACTCTGCGAATCCGGATTACACATGCAGATCCGGCCCCGTCATTTACCTGCTTTATATGCCCGATCCTGTTCCGAAGGGAGTCACCCATGAACACCCCGCTGCTCGTCCTGTTGCTCGCCACCGGCCTGCTCATGCTCTTCAGCCCGCGCCTCGGTCTCGTCGCCACACTGGCCCTCGGCATTACGCTGCTCACCCTCACTGTGCGGCACCAGCCTTACGCGCACTGGCTGTGGTTGCCGTGGCTGCTGACCCTGGCCTGGAGCCTCAAGCCCCTGCGCAAAATCGTCATCACCCGTCCCGCACTCGGCATCATCAAACGCATGCTGCCGCCCATTTCCGCTACCGAGCACGATGCCATCGCCGCTGGAACCACCTGGTGGGAAACCGATCTTTTCAGCGGCAAGCCCGACTGGAAAAAACTGCTCGCCATTCCGCAACCACGGCTGAGTCCGGAAGAGCAGGCCTTTCTGGCCGGCCCCACCGAGGCCCTGTGCGACATGCTCGATGACTGGGTCATCACGCATGAATTGCGCGACCTGCCGGCGCCGGTGTGGGACTTCATCCGCAGCGAAGGTTTTCTCGGCATGATCATTCCCAAAGAATTTGGTGGCCTCGGTTTTTCCGCGCAGGCACATTCCGCCGTGGTAGGAAAAATTGCCTCGCGCTCCGTCTCTGCCGCCGTCACGGTGATGGTGCCCAACTCCCTCGGCCCGGGTGAGCTGCTGCTGCACTACGGCAGCGATGCGCAAAAAAAATATTATCTGCCGCGTCTGGCCAGCGGCCAGGAAATTCCCTGCTTTGCCCTTACCGGTCCCGAAGCCGGTTCCGATGCGGGCTCGATGCCGGACAAGGGCATCGTCTGTCGTGATTTTTATAAAGGTGAGGAAGTCCTCGGCATTCGACTGACCTGGGAAAAACGCTACATCACCCTGGGGCCGGTGGCGACCGTGCTCGGCCTCGCCTTTCAGCTGCATGATCCGGAACATCTGCTCGGCAGCGTCGAGGAAATCGGCATCACGCTGGCGCTGATCCCGACAAGCCATCCCGGTGTGAATATCGGCCGCCGTCATTTCCCCGGCAACCAGGCCTTCATGAACGGGCCCAATCACGGCACCGATGTGTTCATTCCCATGAGCTGGGTCATCGGCGAGCGTGAATACGTCGGACGCGGCTGGCTGATGCTGATGAATTGTCTCGCCGCCGGCCGCGCGATTTCACTGCCGGCGCTGGGCACCGCTTCCGCAAAAATGGCGGCGCGCTATTCCGGCGAATACGCACGCGTGCGCAAGCAGTTCAAATTGCCGATCGGCAAACTTGAAGGCGTGGAAGAGGCCCTCGCCCGTATCGGTGGCCACGCCTACACGCTGGAAGCAGCACGGCGCATGACCTGTGTCGGGCTTGATCTCGGCGAGAAACCCGCAGTGGTGTCCGCCATCATGAAATACCAGGCCACCGAGCGCATGCGCATGGCACTCAATGACGCCATGGATATTCACGGCGGCAAGGGCATTTGCGCCGGCCCCAGGAATTATCTCGCCACGGCGTATCAGGCCATTCCCATCGGCATCACCGTGGAAGGCGCCAACATCCTCACCCGTACGCTGATCATTTTTGGTCAGGGTGCCATGCGCTGCCACCCCTTCCTGCTCAAGGAAATCGAAGCCGCAGCGCTGGCAGACACGCAAAAAGGCCTCGAACAATTTGACGGGGCTTTTACGGCACATGTCAGCCACATCATGTTCAACGCCCTGCGCAGCATCGTGCACGGGCTGACGCTTTCCGTGTTTGCCCCTGCACCCGCTACCCCCACGGCGCACTGGTACAAAAAACTGTCACGGCTCTCTTCCGCTTTTGCCCTGACCGCCGATGCCGCACTCGGCTTGCTTGGTGGCGAGCTGAAGCGTCGCGAGCGCTTGTCCGGCCGTTTTGCCGATGTGCTGGCGGAAATGTATCTGGCTAGCGCGGTATTGAAACGCTGGGAAGACGAAGGCCGTCCTGCCGAAGATCGTGCGCTGGTGGATTACAGTCTGGCGCTATCCGTGCACCAGATCGAGAAACAGCTTTATGGCATCCTGCTGAATTTCCCTTCACCGTTTATTGGCTGGGTATTGCGTCGCGTGATGTTTCCGTGGGGACGCTGCATGGCAGAGCCCTCCGACAAGATCGGCCACGAAGTCGCCACCCTCATGCTGAAACCCTCGGCCAGTTTTGACCGCCTGAGTGAAGGCCTCTTCCTCAGCCGCAATCGTGCCGAGGCGACAGGCACGCTGGAATATGCGTTTCAGCTGGTGACCGACACCAAAGACATCGAGGCAAAAATACGTGCTGCGCGCAAGGACGGCCTGCTGCACAGCGAAGCACCGGAAGCCGCCTTGCTGGCCGGCATTATCAGTGCAGCCGAGGCGCAGTTGCTGGTTGATACCGCCGCCGCTGTACGCGAGGTGATCATGGTGGATGATTTTTCCAACGCGGAGCTGTCAGGCATGCGGACGCCGGCCGTACACCGGGCGGAACTGTTGCGGCCGGGCATGTAAGTTGAACATGCCCGCATTACGGACTTTTTAACGGGCAGAATACCGCCAGCAACGACAGGGACACACCCTGCCGGAAATTACCGGGCAAGCCGGCATCCGGACCTGCTTTTCCTTGCCATTTATCGGGACTACACTACGGGATCAGAAAAACAAACCCTTGAAAAGGGCGGACACAGCGTGAGCCTATCAGCAACCTCCCTTGGGCCGCCTGCGGGCGAGATTCTACCCAGCAAACTGAACCAGTTTTTTTTCCTGGGCATATTCGCGATCATTCCGGTCATATTCATATTCATCGCCTTTGATTATTTTTTCATGAATATGCGGCTGAGCGACGCCGTGTGGGTCAACAAGAATACCTTTCTGCTGGTGTCGGTGCTGTTACAGACGCCACACTCCATAGCAAGCATCTTCACCTTTATGGACAGGGAGTATCTGAGCGCTTACAAGGCCAGGCTTTTCAGCTTCTGCCTCTTCATGCTGGCCATCTTCGTGCTGGCCTGGGTGCTGAGCCCCGGCTCACTGATGCTGGCCATCATTTCCTACAATTTCTACCATTACAGCTCCCAGCAGGCCGGTGTCACCGCCCTGCTGGCGCACAATAAATCACGGACCCATGAAGTATGGAAATGGGCCAGCAGCCTGATATTAATGGCCGGATTATTTGGTGCAGCCATAATGACCGGGCCCGAACAGATCACCGTAGGGCCGTACCAGAATGCCTTTTATGCCATTGGAATCATTTTCTTCACCGGTTTTATCGGCATCAGCATCCTGCTGGCATCCCAAAGCAAAACCCGCATCGGCAAAGCCTATATAGCCGCCAACACTGTCATGCTGATCACTTATTTCGGTTTCTATTTATGCAACCTCTGGTTTTACATGCTGATCATTCCCATATTCGTACATGCCATGACAGCATTCCTTTTTTACATTAATCACAACAGCAACCGTAACGCCAGGCGCAATATCAACCTGGTGTCCCGCATCCGTAATGTCATTCCCGTGCCGGAGTACATTCTGACGCCCTTGGTCAGCATCCTGTGTGCCGCCATTTTCATCCCGCTTGCCGCGGAAAGCGTGTACTCCGTGTACATGGCCGGACTGGCGAGTGTCGTCCACTTCTATCTTGAAGCCATCATGTGGAAAAAAGGTACGCCGCACCGGGAACACCTGCATTTCTGAGTCTGGACATGGCCGCAAAGACATATGCTGAAATAAATGTGGCAACATCCTTCCTTCTCTTTTTTTGTTGCAGACCGCCATCACCAGGGCGGCAGCAGCGATTAGCGCCAATGTGAAATTAATGCCCCTATGGCGGGCAGGTAACAGGCGTAAATTTTACCAGCATGAATCAACCAGCCTGCACCAACAAAAGCTGCGCATGCACAGCCTGATACACACACAGCACGCCGCATACCAGCAGCAAGCCGAACGTCAGTGCCGTACCCCAGAAACGGCCGAACTTGAAGCTTTCCGTGAACGCCAGCGAGTAACCGTGCAGCAGTCGCGCCACCAGCAAGGTCAGGCCGAGGGCATGCAGGAGCCAGGCGGAGAAATGGCTGAGCTCCAGCACGCCTATCATCAGCAGGATCAGGGGAACATATTCGGAGAAATTACCGTGGGCACGGATGCGCCGCAGCAGCACGGGGTTGCCGCCATCGCCAAAGCTGATGCCTTCTACGCGAAACTTCACGACCCGGATACTGAGCAGGAGAAACAGCAGGGACAACAGTCCGGCATAGAGAGGGGTGATGATCATGACATTGCTCCGGTGTGGTTTTTACAGGGGCCCGGCAGGGCCACCGCTCTTTCAGAACATGGGCCGGACCGGGATGAGGGCAAGCTCGCACGGGAGCCTGCCGCAAAAAAGCCCGCAACAGCGGGCTTTTTTATAACACAGGCAAGGCGCCGATCAGACGTCAGCCCCTTCCAGGGCATCAGGCCAGAATCGGCGGCAGCAATCTGGTCAGCTCCATCTTGGTGGCACCGCTGCCAGCCGGTGCCCCGGTAAGGGCGAAACCGAGCACCTGACCCTGCGGGTTTCTGAACACCGCTTTCACATCATTACCGTCGGCTTCAATTTCCCATTCGCCGGGCGTGCCGGGAACGACCGGGGAAACGACGACCGGGCAGGCCGGCGTTTTCACCTGCACCGGCATGGCCGGGTATTGCACGGCCGTGGCTTCTCCGGTGAGTGTTTTTGCCAGCGCCCGTGCCGCGGCCATCAGCGGCAATACATAAAGCAATACTTTTCCTTCCACTTCGGCCGCATCACCGAGGGCATAAATATTTTCATCCGAGGTGCGCAGGAAACGGTCAACCTTGATGCCGCGTCCCACCTCCAGGCCTGCATTCAGCGCCAGGCCCGTGCGCGGGCGCAAGCCGATGGCAGAGAGCACGAGATCACCGCCAATGCGCTCGCCATTACTGAGTTCCACCTCAACGCCTTCACCTTTTTCCCATACACCTTTCACGCTGTGACCGAAATGAAACTTCACCCCAAGTGCGGAGAGGCCATTGGCAACGGCTTCGGAGCCACGCTCCGGCAACAGTGACGGCAAGACGCGCCCCACAGGCTCAACCACATCGACCTGATAACCACCGGTGGAAAGATCGTTGGCAAATTCGCAGCCGATCAGGCCGCCACCAATGATGATGATTTTCTTTTTGCCAGCCGCGGCGGCACGAAAAGCGGCGTAATCGCCGAGATCATTGATGGAAAGCACATGCTCGATACCGTCGCCGCCGAGATCCGGGCGAAACACATCGGCTCCCAGCGCCAGCACCAGCGTACTGTAGGCGATGGTTTCTCCCTCAACCTGCAAGGTCTTGCCGGCACGGTCAATCGCATTGACCTGTACCCCTGTACGGATCTCTGCCTTCAGTTGCTCGCGCATCTGTTCGACGCCACTCATGGCAAGGCCATCAGCATCCTTGCCCTTGCTGTAACCGGTCGACAGCATGGGCTTGGAATAATTCCGGCCATCATCACTGGTGAGCAGCAACAGCGGCCGCTCGGCATCAAGCTTGCGAAATTCCCTGGCAAGGTTGTAACCAGCCAGACCGGTACCAATGATGACGAGCGGATTCATAAGCATTCTCTGCAGAGGCGCCACGAGTAGCGGCTGTTCCAGGAAAAACCGGCAAGCGGGTGTGCGTCCGGTTCATTTCTATGAGTGCTGAAAAAATCAGCGGGAATAAATCTGGTGATTTTTAATTGCAGGGCCGCTTCCATTTCTTCAAGCCGTTACGGCCTCGAAGCGTTCACCGTCAGAGGGCGCGATCCTCGCAGAAAGCGTTCACTGTAGGAGGGCTGCGATCCGGCCTCGATGGCGCGGCGCGGTCTGGGCGGACGACCGCAGTTTACAAGCAGTAAATGAGGATCGGCCGCCCAGGCTGCAACGAAGCTAGCGAGGTCGCAGCGCAGCCCGATTAAACTTCCACCATTTCGAAGTCTTCCTTGCCTACGCCACAGTCCGGGCAAACCCAGTCATCGGGGATGTCGGCCCACTTGGTACCCGCTGCAATGCCATCCCATGGCATGCCCACGGCTTCGTCATAGATGAAACCGCAGACTACACATTGCCACTTTTTCATATCAACCTCGGCTGCGCGGCTCTCGGCCGCAATCGCTAAAACGGGAAATGCCGGTTACCCGGGTGGTTCCCGAACTAATTGGCCGGGCGAGTCTGCCAAAACAGCTGCCGCCTTTCCAGTTGCATGACTCCCCATTTTCATCGCGCCGCACCGGCGCGGCGCACAACTTGCCTTCACCCCCGCTGCCCGGCATGCTCCCCGCAATTCCGTCTTCAGTCTTCTCCATGCCCGTCTGGATTCCTCCGCGTCACTGGCTTCCCCCAGCCCGCTACTGGCAGGCGCAGGTCCCTGCGCAGGTACGCGCATGGCTGCTGGAGCCAGGTTCACTGACAGCGCAGCTGGTGGCCCTGTCACACGGGGATTTCCGGGTACGGTTGCTGGCCCATTACTGGGGCCGGCCGGCCCCGGAAGAAGCCAGGCGTCTCGGGCTCCCCCCCGGCCGCTTTGCCCTGATCAGGGAAGTGGCGCTGATCGGCTGCGGCCAGCCCTGGGTTCGCGCGCGCAGCGTATTACCGGCAAGCTCGCTGACCGGTGCCGGCCGCCGCTTGCGCAAGCTCGGCAACCGTTCGCTGGGCGGCCTGCTCTTCCGTGACCCCACCCTCAAGCGCGGCGCCATTGAAATCGCCCGGCTGGATCAGCCTGAAGGACGGGTCTTTGCCCGGCGCTCGCATCTGGTCTACCACGGCCGTCCGGTGCTGGTGGCGGAATGCTTTCTGCCGGCGCTGTTCGCCCATGAGGCCGCGCAGGTAGACTCCTCACCCTGACGTTCCTTGCAAGCGCACCCTTATGCCCCAACGCCTTTTTGCTCCCGTTTTCGCCCCCCTGCTCACCCGCTGGCCGCGGCTGCCGGACTTCCTCAAACTCGCCCGCCTGGATCGCCCCATCGGCATCTGGCTGCTGCTGTGGCCAACCCTGTGGGCGGTGTACATCGCCGGCAAGGGCCTGCCCTCGCTACTCATCATTGCCGTGTTCGGTGCCGGAGTCGTGCTGATGCGTGCCGCCGGCTGCGTGATCAATGACTGGGCGGACCGTGATTTCGATGGCCAGGTCTGGCGCACCCGGGAGCGGCCTCTCGCCAACGGCCGGATCAAGGGTAAGGAAGCACTGGCTTTTTTCCTGCTGCTGCTGGCAGCAGCGGCCCTGCTGCTGCCGCTGCTGAACCGCGCCACCTTCTACTGGTCATTCGGTGCCCTGGCGCTGGCGGCCAGCTATCCCTTCATGAAGCGCTACACCTACTTGCCCCAGGTTGTGCTGGGAGCCGCTTTTTCCTGGGGTATTCCCATGGCGTTCGTGGCACAGGAACAGCTGCCGGGTCCCGAGTGCTGGCTCATTTTTACCGCCAATCTTTGCTGGACCGTGGCCTACGACACCTATTACGCGATGGCGGATCGTGACGACGACCTCAAGGCCGGCATCAAGTCCACGGCCATCCTGTTCGGCGACATGGACCTGATGATCATCGCCAGCCTGCAGGCGCTGTTCTTGCTGGCGCTGTACATGCTGGGCAATCGCCTGCAGCTGGCCTGGCCGTTTTATGCCTCGCTGCTGGGTGCCGCCCTGCTTTTTGCCTGGGAGTTTCGTCTGGCTGCGGGCCGCGAGCCCGCCCGGTGCCTGCAGGCTTTTTTGCATAACCACTGGGCCGGTGCGCTGATCTTTACGGGGGTGTTCATGGGCTACCTGTTCAAGGCAGCCCCTGTTACCGGCGGTTGACGGCCCGGCTGTGCAATAAACACCCAAGAGAGGCTGTCGCTGTAATATTTACGTAACAAGACCACGCTGTAATACCGTCGTCATCTGATGCACAACGAGAGCAGGCTTGGTGCCATGAAAGCAGAACGCATACTGATTGTTGACGACGAAGCCGCCATTCGCGAAATGATCGCCATTGCGCTGGATCTGGCCGGCTTTGAATGCCTGGAAGCCGAAGATGCACTGGCGGCACACCATCTCATTGTTGATGAACGCCCAAGCCTTATCCTGCTCGACTGGATGCTGCCCGGCATGAGCGGCGTTGAGCTCGCCCGCCGCCTCAAGCGCGATGAAGGCACCAGCGAGATTCCGGTTATCATGCTGACCGCCCGCGGCGAAGAGGACAACAAGATCCAGGGCCTGGATGCCGGTGCCGACGACTACATCACCAAACCCTTTTCCACGCGTGAACTGGTCTCGCGCATCAAGGCCGTTCTCCGCCGCAGCTCCAGCCTGAGCTCGGAAAAAGCCATTGAAGCCGAAGGCCTCAAGCTGGATCCGGTCAGCCACCGCATTACCGCCAATGATGAGGCGGTGGAGATGGGGCCAACCGAATACCGCCTGCTGGCATTTTTCATGAGCCATCCGGAGCGCGCCTACTCACGCTCGCAAATGCTGGATCAGGTCTGGGGCGGCAATGTCTATGTTGAGGACCGGACCATCGACGTGCATATTCGTCGTCTGCGCAAGGCGCTGGAGCCTTTCGGCTTCGACCGCTTTATCCAGACCGTACGTGGTACCGGTTACCGCTTCTCCACCAAGGCAGAAGGCCCGCGCGAGTCGGCCACTGCCTGATGACACATAAAACCGTGTTGCTGCTGCCTTTCCCGGCACAGCACACAAGATGAGTGGCATGTGAGCGACATGATGAAACAGGAGGCCACGCGCCTCCTTTATTTTCTGCTTCTCTTCGGCCTTGCCGGGGCACTGGTTGGCCATGCCGGCTGGGCGCTGGCCGCCGGACTGCTGGCCTACACCCTCCTGCACCTGCGTCAGCTGGACCGGCTTTACCACTGGCTCAAGGACACCCCGGAAGATGAAGCCCCCGAGGCCACAGGCGTCTGGGGCGATATTTTCCAGAGCATCTACCAGTTGCGGCGCGATGAATACCGCGCCCGTGCCAGCCTGCTCGGCATCATCGAGCGGGCACGTGCCTCCGTCTCGGCACTGAAGGAGGCCGTCGTTCTGGTGGACGGCCATGGCAATCTCGAATGGTGGAATCTGGCGGCCGAAAAAATACTCGGACTGCAGTCGCCCGTCGACAGCGGCCAGCCCGTGACCAATCTGGTGCGCGATCCCCTCTTCATCCGTTATTTCGAACAAGGTCCCTACGATGAAGCGCTGGAGCTGCCCTCGGCGGTCAACCCGGGGCGACAACTGAAATTCAGCATCACCAAGTTCGGCAGCAATGATCGCCTGATGATCGTCAGCGATATCACCCGCCTGCATAACCTGGAAGAAATGCGCAAGGATTTTGTCGCCAATGTCTCCCATGAGCTGCGCACACCCCTGACGGTGCTCACCGGCTATCTGGAAACCCTGCTCACGCACAGTGAAGGCATCAGTCCGCGCTGGCTGCGCGCGCTGCAACAGATGGATACGCAGGCCGCGCGCATGACCAATCTGGTGAACGACCTGCTCATGCTCTCGCGCCTGGAGAATGACTCCATGCATCAGGAGCACAAGATCGTGAATGTGCCGGCTCTGCTCGCCCAAATCAGGAATGAAGCCATCACCTATGGCATGGAAAAACAGCAAACCATCACACTGGAATGCGATGCCTCCTTGCGCCTGATCGGGCTTGAAGAAGAGTTGCGCAGCACCTTTTCCAATCTCGTGACCAATGCCGTCAAGTACACCCCCGCCCACGGCCAGATTCATTTGCGCTGGTGGACCACCACGCACAATGGCAAAACTCAGGCCTTTTTCAGCGTCAAGGACAATGGCATCGGCATTGATGCCAAACACATTCCCCGCCTGACCGAACGCTTCTACCGTGCCGATGCCGCTCGTACTACCGCTACCGGCGGCACGGGCCTCGGCCTTGCCATCGTCAAGCACGTGCTGCTGCAGCACAAAGCCCACCTCGACATTGTGTCGGCACCCGGCAAGGGCTCGACGTTTACCTGCGTGTTCCCGCAAGAGCTGATCGTGCGCTGAGAGCCGATGCACCGGCTTGAGCAGAACTCCGTGCAGACAAATCCTGCGCCCGTCTGTATCCCGCAATACGGGCCAGTCCTGTGCCGCAGGGGCCAAATTGCGGCAGCGCCTTCTCAGTGCCCCCTTCTTGTCCGTATTATCGAGCCCCTCCCATAATCAGAACCGGGCTAACCGGCTTACCGAGGACTCCCCATGCTTGGCGCCATGATGAACCGGCCATTGCTGATTTCCAGCCTGCTTGAATTTGCCGTTATCAATCATCCCGGCACGGAAATCGTCAGCCGCCGCGTGGAAGGCGATATTCATCGCTACCGCTGGTCCGATGCCGCATTACGTTGCGCCAGGGTCGCCAACGCCATAACCCGCCTCGGTGTAAAACCGGGTGACCGTATCGGTACGCTGGCCTGGAATACTTACCGTCATCTGGAGCTTTATTTCGGCGTCTCCGGCATGGGTGGCGTGTTGCACACCATCAACCCGCGCCTGTTCCCGGAGCAGATTGCCTGGATCGTCAATCACGCCCAGGACCGCATTATTTTTGTCGACCTGACCTTTCTGCCACTGCTGGATGCCGTACGCGCGCAGCTGAAAACCCTGGAAAAAGTGGTAGTGCTGTGTGACGCCGACGCCATGCCGGCCGGCCGTGATGATCTCGTCTGCTACGAAACCCTGATCGCTGCCGAAAGCAGCACTTTTGCCTGGCCTGAATTTGACGAACGCAGTGCCAGCTCGCTCTGTTACACCTCCGGCACCACCGGCCATCCCAAGGGCGTGCTGTACTCGCACCGCTCGACGGTGTTGCACGCCTGGGCCAGCCTGCACTCGGGCGGGCTCAATATCGGCCGTGAAAGCGTCGTGCTTCCCGTGGTACCCATGTTTCACGTCAATGCCTGGGGTACGCCCTATGCTGCTGCCATGTCCGGCGCAAAACTGGTGTTCCCCGGTCCCGGCATGGACGGCAAAAGCCTGCATGAACTGATCGACGCTGAACAGGCCACGCTGCTACTGGGCGTGCCCACGGTGTGGCTCGGGCTGCTGACTTATCTCGACAGCATCAATGCAAAAATGGACAGCGTGAAGCATGCCGTAGTGGGTGGCTCCGCCGCGCCGCTTTCGATGATTCGTGCCTTTGACGAGAAGCACGATGTATTCCTGATTCATGCCTGGGGCATGACGGAAACCAGCCCCCTGGGAACCGTCAATGCGCCCACTGAAGAAGTACTGGCGCTGCCCAAAGAGGAGCGCTATTTGCGGCAGGCCAAACAGGGTCGACCTATTTTTGGCGTGGATCTGAAAATCATTGATGACGAAGGCCAGGAACTGCCGCGCGATGGCCGTGCTTTTGGCCGTCTCATGATCCGCGGCCCGTGGGTCGCCAGCGGCTATTATCTGCAAAAAGATTCGCCACTGACGGATGGCTGGTTTGACACCGGGGATGTCGCCACACTGGATGCCGGCAATACCATGCAGATTGTTGACCGGCGCAAGGACGTCATCAAGTCCGGCGGTGAATGGATCAGCTCGATTGATCTGGAAAACATCGCCGTCGGCCACCCTGCGGTGAAGGAAGCCTGCGTGATTGGCGTACCGCATCCGAAATGGGATGAGCGCCCCTTGCTGCTGGTGATCCTGAAAGACGGCGCCAGCATCAGCAAGGAAGAACTGCTCGGCTTTGTCGGCAAAAGCATTGCCAGATTCTGGCTGCCGGATGATGTTATTTTTGTGATGGAACTGCCGCACACGGCTACCGGAAAACTCTTCAAGCTGCCCCTGCGCGAACAGTATGCCAACCATCTGCTGAAGCAGGTTTCATAACCCGCCAGGGATGCCCATTAAAAAGCCGCGCAATGCGCGGCTTTTTAATGGGTGGTGATTATTTATTTTCGCTCAGATGCTTTTTAATCTGCTCATAACTGGTGTGGCGAACATCGGCACCCTTGACCAGGAAGATCAGCTGCTCGGAAATATTACGGGCATGATCACCGATACGCTCCAGCGAACGCAGCACCCACATGACACTGAGCACCCGTGAAATATAGCGCGGGTCTTCCATCATATAGGTCATCAAGGCACGCATCGCCGTCTTGTACTCGGTATCAATGGAGCTGTCCGCCTGCATCACTTCAAAAGCCAGATCGGCATCAAAACGCGCAAAGGCATCCAGGGCATCGTGCAGCATGGCACGAACCTGATTGCCGATATGGCGAGCTTCGACATAGCCCCGCGGCGACTCGCCCTCTTCCACCAGCGCCATGGCATAGCGTGCCACTTTTGCTGCCTCATCGCCGATACGCTCAAGATCGGTAATGGACTTGCTGATGGCAATGATAAAGCGCAGATCGCTGGCAGCAGGCTGACGACGTGCCAGGATGCGCACCAGCTCTTCATCAATCTGGCTTTCCATCTTGTTGATTTGCTTGTCGTTGTCCTGCACTTCCACGGCCAGATGCGAATTGGCATCGAGCAGGGAAACAATGGCATCGCCCACCTGCTTTTCGACCAGACCACCCATGGCCAGAAAATGGCTGCGAACTTCTTCCAGCTCGGAATTGAACTGCTGGGAAATGTGTTGACCGTAGTCGTCTTTGCTAACCATGTCTGCCGGCTCCTGTGCCGAATTCTTGTGAATGTCGCAGCAATTCCATTTCTCAGCGTTTGACGAAGATCGATGGTGCAGGACAAGGAAGGAAGGCGCTCAAAAACCGGAGTTTACATACAGTAAATGAGGATTTTTGAGCACCTTTCTGACGCCGTAATGCGCCATCCAGCTTTGTCAGAAAATCAGCCGTAGCGACCGGTGATGTAATCTTCGGTTTGTTTGTTCGTGGGGTTGGTAAACAGGGTATCGGTGTTGCCAAACTCAATCACCTTGCCGAGATACAAAAATGCCGTGTAATCGGAAACGCGGGCAGCCTGCTGCATGTTGTGGGTAACAATGGCAATCGTGAAGCGGTCCTTGAGATTGTGGATCAGCTCCTCGATTTTCAGGGTGGAAATCGGATCAAGTGCCGATGCCGGCTCATCCAGCAACAGGACTTCAGGCTCAATGGCAATCGCACGGGCAATCACCAGGCGCTGCTGCTGCCCGCCGGAAAGACCCAGTGCGGATTCGTGCAAACGATCCTTCACTTCGTCCCACAAGGCCGCGCCTTTCAGTGATCTTTCCACGACTTCATCAAGCACACGTTTTTTATTGATGCCGGCAAGGCGCATGCCGTAAGCCACGTTTTCATAGATGGTCTTGGGAAACGGATTCGGCTTCTGGAACACCATGCCAACGCGGCGCCGCAGACTGGTAATGTCTTCACTGCGATCAAAAATGTTTTTTCCATCAAGCAAAATCTCGCCCTTGATTTCGCAGCCATCGACAAGATCGTTCATGCGATTGAAGGTACGCAGCAGGGTGGACTTGCCGCAGCCGGACGGGCCGATAAAGGCCGTCACGCGCTGACGCGGAATCACCATGTTGATATCAAACAAGGCCTGCTTGCCGCTGTAAAAAAGATTGAGGTTTTTTGCCTCAAGGCAGGTGTCTTCATCGTCCAGGCTGCGGGCACGACGGTCACGGCCAAGGGAGCTGATATCCATCCCGTGAATGTGTTCATGGGATGGCGCCCCGGGGGCGGCGTTGGCGTTCTTGTTCAGTTCGTTCACGGCAGAGGTTTCCATGTCGAAGCTCATGATGATGTCTCGATTCTGTTCAGCTTTGACGCCGGAGTCCACTCAGGACTCAAGCGCCTTGTATTTTTCACGCAGGCGATTGCGCAAGGCGACCGCCGACAGGTTCAGGGTTGCCACCACCAGCACCAGCAAAAAGGCTGTGGCATACACCAGCGGACGTGCCGCTTCCACGTTCGGGCTTTGAAAGCCGACGTCATAGATATGAAAACCCAGATGCATGAACTTGCGATCCATGTGCAGGAAGGGCGCATTCAGGTCCAGTGGCAGTGTCGGCGCAAGTTTGACCACACCCACCAGCATCAGCGGTGCCACTTCGCCCGCCGCACGCGCAATCGCCAGGATAACGCCGGTCATGATGGAGGGCGTTGCCATGGGCAGCACCACGCGCCACAGGGTTTCTGCCTTGGTGGCTCCCAGCGCCAGCGAGCCCTCTTTCAGGGCGCGCGGGATGCGCGACAGACCTTCTTCGGTTGCCACAATCACCACCGGCAAGGTCAGTAGCGCCAGCGTGATGGATGCCCAGAGCAGGCCCGGCGTACCGAATACCGGCGCTGGCGCCGCTTCCGGGTAGAAAATACGGTCAATATTGCCGCCCACGAAGTAGACGAAAAAGCCAAGACCAAACACGCCGTAAACAATCGAAGGCACGCCAGCCAGGTTATTCACGGCAATGCGCACGACCTGGGTAATGAATCCCTGACTGGCATATTCACGCAGGTAAATGGCCGCAATCACGCCCAGTGGCGTCACCAGCACGGTCATCAGCAACACCATCAGTACCGTACCGAAAATGGCCGGGAAAACGCCACCCTCGGTATTGGCTTCGCGCGGATCACCGGAGAGGAACAGCCAGACATTATGGAAATACGTACCCAGCTTGGCGATCGGGCTCATCGCGTTGGGCTTGATGGCGCCCACCACCTTGCTCAGCGGAATTTCCTTTTCGGTACCATCCGCTGTGACAAAAATGGCGGTATCGCGTGCGGCTTCTGTGCCGAGCTTTTCCAGGCGCTGGCGCACACCCTCATATTCCTTTTCATAAACCGCCTTTTCACTGGCGATGGTTTCACGGGCGCTCGAGCTCAGCTGATCGCTCAGCTCGAGCTTGCGCTGCGCCAGACGCAATTCATCGAGGTGGTAATTGATGCGGCCGACTTCGCCTTTTTCTATGCCGACGATTTCCTTGCGCAGGGCATTGGCACGATCAATGCGCGTCTGCATTTCATCCCAGGCCTTCGACCCCGATGCGACTACTGCACCGGCCTGCCTGACTTCCTTGAGACGGCCATAGAAGTTGCCCCATTCGTAACGCTCCAGCGCCACGATATCTTCCGGATAAGCAACCGAGGAAAGACGATCTTCAAAGACCCACTTGAAGTCAGCCCCGCCTATATCGCGGTTACCGACCTTGAGAGAGTAGCGGGTCACGGTCTGCACGTTTTTCGGAATATCAATGCCGGCCTCACGCAAACGTGTGGCGGTATCAATTTTTTCTTCGTAGATTTCGCCCATCAGGACGTGCTTGCTGCCATCAAAGTCGCTGTACTGCGCCTGCATGACATCGGCCGGCCAGAAATGGCCAAGACCGCGAACGGCAATCAGGCCAATGATGCCGACCACCATGATGAGTGCGATAGCGACCGTGCCTGCATTAAGCCAGACCCAGGCATCACCGGTTTTGAAATAGGTACGCAGATTCATTTATGCCTTCCTCACAGCGAGCCGTATTTCTTGCGCAGACGGGAGCGCACTATTTCTGCTGCCGTATTGACCACAAAGGTCAATACAAACAGCGCCAGCGCCGACAGGAAAAGCACACGGAAGTGTGTGGAACCAATTTCGGCCTCACCCATTTCCACGGCTACGTTCGCGGACAAGGTGCGCATGCCCTCAAAAATATTCCATTCCATGACAGCCGTATTGCCCGTGGCCATCAGCACAATCATGGTTTCACCCACGGCACGGCCAAAGCCGATCATTACGGCAGAAAAAATACCGGGGGAGGCCGTTGGCAGCACTACACGCGTCAGTGTCTGCCATTGCGTGGCACCGAGGGCGAGTGAACCGTTGGTAAGGTGGCGAGGCACGGCAAAAAGCGCATCTTCAGCAATAGAGAAAATCGGGGCGATGACGGCAAAGCCCATGGTAAGGCCGATGATCAACGCATTGCGCTGATCAAACTTGAGGCCGGTGGAGTGTTCGAGCCAGATGCGGATGTCACCGCCAAAGAAAGCCACTTCCACGGGACGTGACATTTCGAAAGACAACCAGCCGCCCAGAAGAATGGGCACAATCAGCAGCAGGGGAACCCAGCCTTCGGGCACCAGCGAGCGCTTCTCCAGCGACAGCTGCGACCACGCAAAACCGCAGGCCAGAATAATCAGTGGCGTAATGATCAGCAGGCTGAAAATGCCCGGCAGATTGGCCTCAATGGTCGGTGCCAGCCAGAGGCCGGCGAGAAAGCCCAGAATCACTGTCGGCAGCGCCTGCATCAACTCAATGACGGGCTTTACCTTGCGACGTAACCCCGGGGCCATGAAGATGGCGGTATACATGGCGGCGCAGATCGCCAGGGGGGCAGCCAGCGCCATGGCATAAAACGATGCCTTGATGGTGCCGAATGCCAGAGGCATCAGTGACAGCTTGCCTTCAAAGTCAGAGCTGCCTGAAGTGGATTGCCAGGTATACGTCGGCTCCGGGTATGACTCGTACCAGACCTTGCCCCAGGTAGACTGCATGGAAATATCCGGATGCTCGGCATGCAGGCTCCAGAAACTGGCGCTCTTGTCGGTCTGCACAAATACACCTTCGGAACGCGGAGAAATCGCCAGTGCGCGAATCGGTGCATCTGCGGCCTGATGAATGCCGAGCGTACGCTCCGAAGTGGTGAAGAAATAACCTATGCGGCCTTTGGCATCGCCTGCGACAAAGCCCTTGCGCTTCACTTCAGGCGTGATGGCGGTGACAGCCGCATCGCCCAGTGAAAAGCTGCGGATTTTTTCCAGACTGAATTTGTCGGTTTCAGAATTCTTGTCGCGCACCAGAAACCACTGTGCGATCTGGCCGGTGCTGTCACCCACCAGCAGGGAAATATTTCCCTGCAAGGCTGCCAGAGTCGTCACTTCCGTATTACCACGCGTGACGGACAGCTGCTGATAAATGGTGGGGCCTTCCTCGCCCTTGAGCTTGACCACGGCAAGATTGCCGGCACCACTCAGTACATAGGCCCAGCGCGCATCCTGACCGATGACCAGGCCATGGATCTGTGTTGCCGGGAAAGCAATCACGACTTCACTGCTGCGTGCATAGACTTTCGGCGCAGCCTCCTCATCACCACCACTGCTGAGTCCGCCTAGAGACAGCCCGCCTGCCTCTGCATCAGACGACTTCTTCTCGGCAAACTCGGACCACACCAGCCGACCCTTGTTGATGCCCAGCACATCCAGAGCATCATCACTGCCACGTATCGCAAAATCGCGTATGGCCTGACCACTCTCATCCAGTGTCAGCGGCGCGTTGCCGTAAGGAAAGCGCAAGCCGGGAATAACGGTGCGGGCATGATGCTCGCCATACTCAACGCCGTAGTTCGGGCTGAATACGATAATCTGGCCATTGGAAAGACCGACACCGACCAGCCCACCCAGCACGGCACCGCGCTGTACGCTGGCAATCGTGACGCCGGCAGGCACGGGCAACTGGCTCGCACCCAGTGACGAACCGTCACCGACACGGAAAAACTGCATCTCGCCCGTAGGCAGCAAGCGCATGCCGGTGCTGTTGTATTCGTCCATGTCGACGAAGCTCACTTGCTGCTGTACGCCGGCATAAGTATGTGATTTTTCAAAATCGGGCTGCTTGAACAAGGGCCAGACTTCAAACATCAGATAAAAAAAGATGACGGCAATGGCGACAATCACAAACATGCCGCCAAAGGCGACAGTGATATTGGCCAGCTTGTCCTTGAACCGGCGCCGGCGGGCCAGTGATGCCAGCTCGTCGGCATCAGGCATGATGGAGTCAATATTATGCGGCATGAAAACTCGCCTTTTACTATCTGTCGATTAACTGGCCGCGATGATAAACACTCCGCAGCAGGGACACACCGGTCTCGGCCCTGACCGCTGCTGTTGCGTGCAGGATTTATTGCCGGCGACAGCAGCGGTCAGAGTCGAGAAAAAAGGGGCGTAAGCCCCTTTTTTCCGACCTGGATATTATTCTTACAGACCCACCTTGGCGCGCGCTTTTTTAACTTCAGCGGCAGGCAGTGGAATGTAGCCGTCTTTTTCCACAATCTCCTGACCCTGCTTGGACAACACCAGTTTCAGGAACTCGGCTTCCAGCGGAGCCAGCGGCTTGTTCGGTGCCTTGTTCACGTACACATAGAGGAAGCGTGCCAGCGGGTATTTGCCGCTGAGCGCATTCTTCTCGTTGGCTTCGTAGAACTCGCCATCGGCACCTTTCAAGGGAACTGTGCGTACGCCGGAGGTCTTGTAGCCGATACCGGAATAGCCAATGCCATTGATGGACGTGGCCACCGACTGCACCACCGATGCGGAACCCGGCTGCTCATTCACGTTATTCTTGTAGTCTCCCTTGCAGAGGGCATGTTCCTTGAAATAACCGTAGGTGCCGGACACCGAGTTACGGCCGAAAATCTGCAGATCGCGGGTTGCCCAGGCACCTGACAAGCCGGCGTCACCCCATTTGCTGACGGGCTTTTCCAGACCACATTTGCGCGTGGAGGAGAAGATGGCGTCAACCATCGGCATGGACATGCCCTTGACGGGGTTGTCCTTGTGCACAAACACCGCAAGCGCATCCACGGCTACGGCTACGGCGGTTGGCTTGTAACCGTATTTCTTTTCGAAGTCCTGGATCTCGTTGTCCTTCATGGTGCGGGACATTGGGCCCAGATTGGCAGTGCCCTGAGTCAGTGCTGGGGGAGCTGTCGATGAGCCGGCACCCTGAATCTGCAGGTTCACGTTCGGATACTGCTTCTTGAAGGCTTCAGCCCAGAACGTCATCAGATTGTTCAGGGTATCGGAGCCGACACTGGACAGATTGCCGGAAACACCCGATGCCTTAACATAGGCCGGGATCTTCTCGTCTACTTTTGCCTGCACGGAAGCGACCAGCCCGAGGCTGAGTCCCAGTGCGAGCACCATGCGCTTGATCTTCATTGCAACACTCCAGTTCAAAAGGGGGTTCTGCATGGGCGCCATCATAGTTTTCATATATGACGGAAATATTTCAATTACCTTGGAACATCTGCCGGCTGAATGGTCGGCATCCATGCCACCTGCCTGCGGGCAGGTGGCATGGCTTTACTTGGCAGCAGTATAGGCTTCGATCACATCATTGCTGGGCGCCTTGATGGTCATGCCCTCAGGGCCTTCACCAATACGCGAAACGTTGATGGTCGGCTCGCCGTTCTTTTCAAAATCAGCCAGCTCCTTGGAGCCTTCCTTGAACACCCAGAGACGGCCATTCTCGACCTTGGTGACAAAACCGGGCTTGTTGTAGTCGGCGGCCAGGACAGGCATGGCCAAAGCCAGCAGAACCGGGGCGAGCAGCAGGGAAATACGCTTGTTCATGGTTTACGTCCTCACTTGAGAGTCAACGCAGGCACCTTAACGATCATGAATGAAGCTTTTGTGACAGGCGCAGGGTTTTTCACCAGCGGTAAGGCCATGCCTTGCCCGCCCTGACTTTTGACTGCAGCAGCGGCATACTTCTCCGATACCTGAAGAGAATCCGCCATGAGCAAGCCCACCGACAACACCCCCATACCGCGCGGCAACCTTTGCCTGCAAACCATTGCCATGCCTGCCGATGCCAATGCCAATGGCGATATTTTCGGTGGCTGGCTGGTCTCGCAAATGGATCTGGCAGCTGGTGTGGCCGCGCGCAAGCGGGCACACGGCCGCGTTGCGACCGTGGCCATTGATGCCATGGTATTCATGCGCCCGGTCAAGATTGGTGACATTGTCAGCTTCCATACCGACATCGTTTCCATCGGGCGCTCTTCCATGAAAATCCTGGTCGAGGTCTGGGAGACCGATGACCTCGACGGGGCCCAGACCAAACTCACCGAAGGCATCTTCACCTTTGTGGCCATTGATGACGAAGGCAAGACCCGGCCGGTGCCACGCATCTAGGCACTGAGGAAGAACAGATTCCCGCTTGCCCAAACGGCTTTCACTGCTATAAACGCGGGCATGTTCCCTGAACCGGAGTTGTCCGCTCATGACCGCCACTGCCACCGTCACGCCGCAAGGCACCATTTCCCTGCAAACCATTGCCATGCCTGCCGACACCAACTGGAACGGCGACATTTTCGGCGGCTGGCTCGTCTCGCAAATGGACCTGGCCGGAGCCGTTGCTGCGCGCCGCCGTGCCCACGGCCGCATTACCACCATTGCCATTGACGGCATGGTGTTCCATCACCCGGTGCATATCGGTGATGTCGTGACCTGCTTCACCACTATTGAGCACATCGGCAATACCTCGATGAAAATCCGTATTGAGGCCTGGGAGACCGGTGATCCCTGCCGTGAGCCGGTGAAGCTGACCGATGGCCTGTTCACCTATGTTGCCATTGATGAGCAGGGTAAACCCCGCCTCGTGCCCCCTGAAGCCTGCCCGGTATAAAGCGATCCGTGCCTGCAAGCAGCCCTGTTGTTGAATGCCTGCTCCGGCCCTCCGAACTGCCGCCTTTTTCGTCAACCAATCCCTGCCTGAAGCGTTAGAAACATACACACTGAAATCTGGACCGGGAGAATAAAAATGAGCTGTTCGGGCGCGGAGAAATTGTTGGGGCGAGGGGCATCATTACTGGTGGCCCTGTTCATGCTTGCGGGTTGCGGTGGTGGTGGCGACTCGCCATTGCCGCGCGGCGTGGTCAGTGTGGCCGTTACCGATGCACCGTCGGCAGACTTCGACAATGTGTGGGTCACCATACATGCCATCCGGTTCCACACCACGGATGCCGCAGGGCCGGATGAAGCAGGATGGCTGACCTTCCAGCTGCCTGCGCCCGTCACCGTGAATCTCGCCTCGCTGAGCAACGGAGTGCTCAGCACCGTCTTCAGCGGCCTCTCCCTCCCCGTCGGCCATTACCAGCAGATACGCCTTGTGCTGGATGGCGCCTTCGACCCCCTGACAGCGTCAGCCTCGGCAAATTCGCTGAGCTGGAACGATCAGGTCGACTACACCGTCAGCAGCGTGCAGCATCATGCGCCACTGGAAATCGTGCGGTCGGACAAGGGTATCGCCCTGCACGGACACTTTCATGTCACCCAGAGCACCCCGCTGCGTCTCGCCGTGGACTTCAACATCGGTGACGACATCGTGAAGTTCATGCACGGAACCAGCACCGCATTCACGCTCAAGCCGTTGCTCACCTACTTCGATCTCGACAATGCCGGCGCCATCAGCGGCCAGATCGATACCAGCGGCCTTTATCCCGCCAATGCCCGTGGTGGCTACAACCTTGTCATCAAGGCTGAAGATCTCTCGCCCGCCGGATCACGGCACTACGTCGTCCGTGCAACCACGATTGATGCCGGCGGCAATTTCAGGTTGTACCCGCTCCCCATTCCAGCCGGCCAGTCTGCCAGGAGCTTTGACGTGGTGATGCGGGGACGCAATATGGAAACCATCATCGTCAAGAACGTGTCCGTGACGCGCAGCAGTGATGGCACTGCCAATGCTGCTGTACTGCAGTCGACTCCGGTTGCCGTGACGGCCGGCAGTGAATTCACAGCGAATCTCTCACCCGCTGCTTCTCCCACGGGGGCATGGGTCAATTTCTGCCAGACCATCAACGGCGAATCCGTTCCCTATGAAATCCGCTACCGCCACCTGAACCCCTTCACGGGTACCTTTCTCGAGGACATGCCCCTCTCGACCGGTAACCTGCACACGGGATTATGGAACGGCGGCAATAGCATCAGTTTCACCTCTGCCGCTCCAGTAGAGGGCGCCGGCAATTTCTCGGCGGTGAATTCCGCCCCGCTTTACGTGTCGTCTGCCATGCCGCTGATGCAGGGCAGCAGCCCGGTGACCGTCAACTTTGGTGCCCTGGGAGTAAACACGGCACTGGTTTCGTCTGATGCCATTTCCGGCAGCGTGACGCAGGGCATCACCGGAAAATACGATAACGGCTATCTCGTGGTGTCTCGCGACGGGCTGATCACCACGTCGGTCAACCTGGCCACCACCCTTGCACAAAACGGCGGTTCGGGTGGCGGCTACAGCATCAATGCCCTGCCGGGCGGGAGTGTGGCCAATCCCGTTCCCGGCATGATCTATTACCTGTATGCCGTCGTCTGGAATACCGCCAACCCGCTGCTCAGCTACAAGGTGATTCCGGTAATGACACTGGCCGATCTTCGCCAGGGAAGTGCGGCCGCCATCAACCTGACGCTGAACTGAACAGCCGCCGCACTACCGTTAATGAAAAAGCCCCGCGATGCGGGGCTTTTTCATGCCGCCATCCCAGCGGACTCAGAGTCCGGCATTCTTCAGGCGATTGATGTGAGCCCGGTACACCGTTTTCGGATTGCTTTCGAAAATGCTCACGAGGCCGAACATCTGGTTCACCTCATCCAGATGGTTCATGTTGTAGTTGTCGCGAATCACCTGGCCAAGGTGGCTGGAGCAACGACCGACCAGGCCATCGTTGGCTCCCGGGATCACCAGACCGGTTGCAGTCAGTGGCAGGTCCAGCGGATCAAACACATTGCTGAGATGGCCGGTACCGCTCCATGAGTAGTAGCGTACGCCGTTCACCGTGTACGCCCCTTCGCTGCAAGGGTTGCTGCTGACCGGCATGGCAGCAGGAAACCTGGCATTGAAAGCGCCGGCACCCGCCGTCGTCAGTGAATCCAGCCCGGCCAGCGCATCCTGCTCATAGGCCTTGCCGGAAAGAATGTCGACGATACTGAAAAAGCCGTTCACGACGCCGGCAATCACTGGTGCCGCCACCGGGCCAAGACCAGGAATGGTGGTCACGCCCTTGATGATATCCGCCACCGGGGAGCCGGTGTTCGGTCCGCCCACCGCCGTGGCGGAAGCAATGCGCGCAGGCAGCACCGCCGCCACGTAACGAATGGTCTGGCTGCCATGGCTATGGCCGATGACATTGACCTTGGCCGCGCCCGTAATGGCCAGGATGTTCTGGACCTGGGCCAGAAACTGTTCACCGCGCACATCGGATGACTGGAAGGAGGCTTCCTGCGTGACGAACACCGATGCCCCGTTGGCGGCCAGATCCTGCGGAATGCCGTACCAGTAGTCCACCGGACCCACCTGCGAGAAGCCGGCCATGCCATGGGCAAAAACCACCGGATAACGCGTCTGGGCATAGCTGGAGGAGACAGTGACGCTGCCTCCTGCAGAGCAACCGTTCGTACTGCAAAGCTTGTAGGAGGAGGTAACCGCACTGGCACTGCCGGCAATGAAGGCAAGGCTCAGGGGCAACAGAAGGGGGGCGAATTTCCGGTTCATGGGCAGCTCCTTGTTTTTCTTTTGCATCCCTCCAGACATCGGCCGCTAGGGCACTGGCAGGGGACGGATTCTTGTTTTGTGCGCTTGTGCACATTTTTTTGACCCGCTGAGCATAGAAAACATCCCGTCAAGGACAAAGAGTGAAAAGGGACAGTCCGATAAACCATGAAGGACAGCCGTATGTCTGGTGACGAATGGTTGTCTTGGCGCGGGCCAGCGGTTGGAGTCATAGTTTGCGGCGTAGTCGCGACGGTCCTATCGATAACAACAATCAGGCCGCCTTCATGCCAGACAACGGATCCTTGTCTCCTCCTGCCCGCCACGGTGTTTCCGTGCTGGTCGTGCTGCAGTGCCTCAAACTGGGAAAAGCCCATGGCCTCTCGACGGAGCAGATGCTGGCTGTAGCCGGCCTGCGCCGGGAGGAGATAGACAATCCCAATGGCTGGCTACCCTTCAGCAGTATTGAACAACTGCTGCATGGCGCCCTGATCAGGGGCCTGCTCAAGGACCCCCTGCTTGGTCTGCGTGCGGCGCCCCACATCAACCTGGCCTCGTTTGGTGTGCTCGGCTACGTGGTGCAGTCCTGCAGCACACTGCAGGACGCGATACAGGTCATCCGGCGCTATGAACAACTGCTGAGCAATATCGGCGTGACCTCACTGCAACATGAGCCCGGCGTCGCGCTCTGGCGCTGGGAATGCCAGAGTCAGGACGCTCTGGTAGGCCGACACGCCACCGAGGCCGTACTGGGCTGCTGGACCGGACTCCTGCAACTGATGAAGCATCGCAGGCCACAGCCGTTACTGGCCGTGCGTTTTCAGCATGCCGCCCCGGACAGCCCCGAGCTGCTGCGGCAATACGAGGAATACTTCAGGTGCCCGGTTCTCTTCAGCCAGCCGGCTTCCGAGCTGGTGCTCTCCTCAGAGTCCCTGATGCAGCCACTGATGCTGGCCAACCCCGACCTGCAACAGACACTTGAACAGCATGCAAAGGTCTTGCTCAACCAGCGTAATGCCGCGCCGTCAATTACCGATCAGGTACGTTCGATCCTGCGCGCAGATCTCATAAAGGAAAGCGCACCGTCACGTGAACGCGTGGCCGCACAGCTGGGCATGAGCGGGCGCAGCCTGCACCGGCGACTGGAAGAATGTGGCAGCAGCTATCGGGAAATTTTTGACGAGTTACGCTTTGAACTGGCGCGCCAGCTGTTGCGCGATCCGGCTTGCAGCGTTGACGCCGTCGCGCAACAGCTGGCCTTTCAGGAAAGCCAGTCCTTCATACGCTGGTTCCGGCGCCTGGCCGGAACCACTCCGGGAGATTTCCGTCAGCGCCTGGATGCAGACCGCCGTTGAAGCCTAGGCCGACTCCAGTCGTGCGTACTGCGCGACCAGCCATTTGCTGCCAACCTCCTTGAAGTTGACCTGAATGCGCGCATTGGGGCCATTGCCTTCAAACTTGAGAATGATGCCATCGCCAAAGCGCGGGTGCCTGACGGACTGGCCCAGCCGGAAACTGCCATCCCCGGCATCGCTGCCGCCCAGTCGTGACGGTGCCGTTTTGATGTTGGCCGAAGGAAAGCCGAATCCGCCATGGGCCACATTCGCACGCACAGACTGAATCAGGTGCGCCGGAATTTCCTTGAGAAAGCGTGAGGGCGCATTGTGCTTTTCATCGCCATACAGGCGGCGGATTTCCGCATAAGTAAGCACAAGCTCTTTCATGGCACGCGTGATGCCGACATACATCAAGCGACGCTCTTCCTCGAGGTTGTTGTCCTGCAAGGCCATCTCGTGCGGGAACAGGCCCTCTTCCATGCCCGCCATGAACACCATGGGAAACTCCAGGCCCTTGGCAGAGTGCAGCGTCATTAACTGCACGGCATCTTCAAACTCACTGGCCTGGGCTTCGCCGGCCTCGAGGGCGGCATGATCAAGAAAGGCTGCCAGCGCAGAAGGGGCATGATCTTCATCCCACTCAAACTCGCGCGCCGCCGCCACCAGCTCTTTAAGATTCTCAAGGCGGGTCTGGCCTTTTTCACCCTTTTCCTTTTCATGGAACGCCCAAAGGCCCGTGCCCTGGATAACGGCATCAACACGTTCATGCAGGGGCACGCCTTCCGTAGTGCGCTCAAGATCGCGCACCAGATCGGTGAAAACACTGAGCTTGGTAATGACCGGGCCAGGCAGCAAACATTCGCTGGCGGCTTTTTCCACGGTCTGCCACAGGGAAGTGCCCAGCTCGCGGGCCAGTTGCCGCAAGGATTCCACGCTCTTGTCGCCAATACCGCGCACCGGCAGATTCACCACACGCTCAAAGGCCGTATCGTCATTCGGGTTGGCGATGAGACGCAGATACGCCACGGCATTGCGGATTTCGGCGCGCTCGAAAAAGCGCAACCCGCCATGAATCCGGTACGGCAGCTGCGCCCGGATCAGCGCCTCTTCCAGCACGCGCGATTGCGCATTGGAGCGATAAAGGATGGCAACCTCTCGCCGCGCCATGCCACGGGATATTGCCTGCTCAATCTCGCGCACAATGTATTGTGCTTCATCCAGGTCATTAAACGCGGCATAAAGGCGAAGTGGCACACCTTCTGCATCCTGCGTCCACAGCTCCTTGCCCAGACGCTCGCTGTTGTTGGCGATCACGGCATTGGCAGCGGCCAGAATACTGGCCGTGGAGCGATAGTTCTGCTCCAGGCGAATAACGTCGGCGTCGGGAAAGTCGCGCTGGAACTCACGAATGTTTTCGATTTTTGCACCGCGCCAGCCATAAATGGACTGGTCATCATCGCCCACGACCGTGAGCATGCCGTCACGGCCTGTCAGCATGCGCAGCCAGGCGTATTGCACCGAATTGGTATCCTGGAATTCGTCGACCAGAATATGCCGGAACCGGGCCTGGTAATGCTGCAAAAGACCGGGCTCTTTCAGCCAGAGCTCATGGCTGCGCAGCAGCAACTCGGCAAAGTCGAGCATGCCGCCGCGGGCGCAGGCCTCTTCATAGGCCTGATAGATTTTTGCCATGGTGGCGAGAAAGAGATCGCCGTTGTGGCTGATATGTTGCGGACGCCGGCCCTCGTCTTTCTGGCTGTTGATAAACCAGGCGGCCTGGCGCGCCGGCCACTTTTCCTCATCCAGTGAAAGCTCCCGGATGATGCGCTTGAGCAGCCGCACCTGATCGTCGGAGTCGAGGATCTGGAAGTTCTGCGGCAGGCCGGCCTCGGCCCAGTGCGTGCGCAAGAAGCGGTGGGCAAGTCCGTGAAAGGTACCGATCCACAGCGCCTGGGTAGGAATCCCCAGCTGCGCCTCAAGGCGGCTGCGCATTTCGGCAGCGGCCTTGTTGGTAAAGGTCACTGCCAGCACGCTCCACGGCGAGAGGCCATGCTCCTGGCAAAACCAGGTAATACGGCTGATAAGGACGCGGGTTTTGCCCGAACCGGCTCCGGCCAGCACCAGAAGATGCTGGGCATCCGAGGTGACGGCGGCCAGTTGGGCGGGATTCAGACCCTGGGTCAGGGGGGTGTTCATCTTTGTGAGTTGCATCGCACTATTCTACAGGAGCCACGCGTAGTTTCATGGACAAGGAGGTCATATCCCTCGAACTGGCGGTCGTAAAGAGAATGACTTGTGTTGAGTGTATGTGGGCAGCACAAGATGTTGCGAGCCGTGATGAGATATTCACCAGCCTGTCGACTCTGTGTTAACAAGCAGGGACAGTCGGTGCTATCTTCGCCCCGTTGTGTGCTGCACGCCCTTTTGCAGCCTGCAACACTTCGGCCACGGACGCCTCCACATAATAAGAAGTACATGAGAGTCTGAAGTCACATGTCCGTGAATCTAGACGGCGAGAAACTCGCTGCCAAAGCCTCGGGGAGGGTTTTACGGTTGCCGCCAGCGGCGCCTGTATCCGCCACTACCCTGGAAGTCATGCAGACCCGCCTGATCTATGATCAGCTGCCGGCCTTTATCCTTGTATCCGCGATTTCCGCCTTTGCCACGGTTGCCCTCTACTGGAACGATCCGCTGGTCAATCGTTTGCACCTGCAGGTCTGGCTGGGTCTTTTCCTGGTCTTCATGCTGGTACGTTCCGTGGTGGTCTGGCGCATACGCCAGACCTTTATGGGGAGCGATCCGCTGCGTGTGCGCTCCCTGGTGACGATAGCCTCGGCCATGACCGGTGCCCTCTGGGGCGTGGCGAGCGTACTCTTCAACCCGCACCTGTTCCCGACCGCGAGCGGTAGTGAGACCTTTTTCCAGCAGGCCTTGTTTGGCGCCCTGCTTGCCAGCCAGGGCATTGCTGCACTGGCCTGTTATTCCGCGTACTTCCCCTCGTTCATGGCCTTTGTTGCCACGGCCATGCTGCCGGGACTGGCCTACCTGCTGATGCAGCCGTCACCCCTGGCGGCGGCAACCGCGGGAATCGGTGGCCTCTTGCTGGTTTTCCTCGCGGTCAGCAGCCGCCGCATCAACGTGACCACCCTGTCTTCGCTAAAGCTGCGCTTGCGCAATGAAGACCTCATCCATTTCCTCGAAAGCTCGAAAACGGAAATGGAAAACATCAATCAAAAGCTGGCACTGGAAATCTACGATCGCAAGAACGCCGAAGTTCGTCTTCAGGAAATGAATGACAATCTGGAGCGCAAGGTCGCCGAGCGTACCCAGGCGCTGTCGACCTTGAATGATGCACTGCGCCAGAGCCAGGAACGTCTTTCTCTCGCCATCGACGCCTCCGGCATCGGCCTCTGGGACTGGCACCTGCCCAGTGACGACATCTACCACTCCAATTTTGAGCAGCTGCTCGGTTACTCCAGCAAGGAGCTCACGGGTTTCATGGGTCACCTGAAACCGCTGGTGCATCCTGATGACTACCTGCTGGTCAAGAAAGCCATCGTCATGCACCTGCGCAAGCGCACACCGATTTATGATGTGCAGTACCGCATGCGTCATCGTCGCGGTCACTGGATCTGGGTGGAAGACAACGGCCGTGTTGTAGCGTGGAATGATGAAGGTCGTGCCATTCGCATGATCGGCACGCGGCGCGACATCACCAAGGAACGTGAACTGGAAGAAAAGCTGCGCCTCTCTGCTTCCGTTTTCCATCAAGCGGCTGAAGCCATCTTTATTCTCGATCGCGACTTCCGCTATGTTTCCGTCAATCCCGGCTTCACACAGATCACCGGGTATACCGAAGCGGAGACTGTCGGTACCCGCATTACTGACGCGCGCCCGCACTACCCGGAAGTTCACTCAACCTATTTGCAGATTGCCCAGGCGCTTGAACAACAGGGCGAATGGCAGGGCGAATTCACCGAATACCGCAAAAATGGTGAGGCCTTCCCCGAGTGGGTACACATCAGCAGCGTGCGTGATGAAAACAGCCATACCACACACTACATCGGCCTCTTCAATGACATGACGGCACGTCGTGAATCGGAAGAGCGTCTGCGCTATCTCTCCAATTACGACAAGCTCACCGGCTTTGCCAATCGCAACCTGTTCCGTGATCGCCTGCATGCCGCCATCACGCAAGCCCGTGACCGCAGCAAACAGGTAGCCCTGCTCTATATCGATATCGACCGTTTCCGCCAGATCAATGACACGCTCGGCCATGAAGTCGGTGATGAACTTCTGAAAAAGGCTGGCAAACGTATCAGCTCAGTAGAAGCCAATGTCGATACCATTTCCCGTATTGGCGGCGACGAATTCACCATCATTGTTGACGACTATCAGGACCGTGCCGCACTCGAGCATTTCTGTGAGCGCATTATTGCCGAGCTGCGCCGCCCCTTCCGTATTGGCGAACATGAATTGCTGCTAGGCGCGTCCATAGGCATTTCCGTATTCCCGGAAAATGGCCGCGAACTGCAGGTGCTGCTCAATCACGCCGACATCGCCATGCATCAGGCCAAGCGCCTGGGTGGCAATATCACCAAGTTCTATACCAGTGATTTGCGTGTTGCCTCCATTGAGCAGCTCAATCTGGAAAACAGCCTGCGCAAGGCCATTTTCCGGGATGAATTTGTGGTGCACTACCAGCCTAAAATGGACCTGCGCAGCAATCGTATTGTGGGTGTCGAAGCGCTGGTCCGCTGGGAGCACCCCACTCTCGGCCTGTTGCACCCCAGTGACTTCATTCCGCTGGCGGAAGAAACCGGTCTTATCTCCGCTATTGGCGAGCTGGTGCTGGACAAGGCCTGCCGGCAGGCACAGCTCTGGAAAGAGGCGGGTCTTGGCATCATGCGCACCTCCGTGAATATTCCCGCGCATCAGGTTCGCAAAGGTAATCTCGTGCAGGTCGTGAAGCGTGTTCTCGACAATACCGGGCTTGATCCGCACCTGCTGGAGCTGGAGCTCACCGAGTCCGCCCTGATGGAAGAAAACGATAGCGTGATTGCCATGCTGCAGGATTTGCGCAGCCGCGGCATTGCCATTTCGCTGGATGACTTCGGTACCGGCTATTCCTCGCTCAGCTATCTGAAACGCTTCCCTATTGATACGCTGAAAATCGACCAGGCGTTTATTCGTGATATCGGTACCAGTACCGCTGATGAAGCCATTACCCGCGCCATTATTGCCATGGCGCACAGCATGGGCATGGAAGTGGTCGCTGAAGGTGTGGAAACCGAAGCCCATCTCGACTTCCTGCGCCGTGAAGGCTGCGACTACATTCAGGGCTATCTGCTTAGCCGGCCGGTGCCGGATGAAGAACTCTCCTTGCTGCTGCATCGACAGGGCTGAAAAAACGCCGTGACACAAAAAAATCCCGGCTATGCCGGGCTTTTTTGTTGCTTCGTTTTGCTTCCTACACGGCTTGTTTCCGGTACGACAGAAAATTCAGCAAGGACACTTTCCGGTTGATTTTCCGCCATACCTTGCCTGCATGCGGGCGCGCATAAAGGCATCCCGGCCCAACGGGGCATGCTCCGGATGCATTGCCTGCATGTGGCCGAGATAACGCTCGTAGTCCGGCACGCCCACCATCAATGCGCCGCCTTCGCGGAGCTTTTGCCAGAGCACCCTGATCCTCACGGCAACACCTGCACGGGGTGCGGGGTCTCGCGTGTCGTGACCTCCGGATTGCGCAAGGCGCGATACATGGCCTGCAAGGCAAAGCCAAGCATGGCCAGCAATACCCCGAGGAAAATCGCACAGAGGCCGGCATCAATACGGTCATTGAGAATAACGTGCCGCATCTGCACCAGGTCCCTGGCTGGCGCCAGGACTTCACCACGCAAAACTGCGGTACTGAATTTTTCCGCATGGGCCAGAAAACCGATTCGCGGGTTTTCATGAAACAGCTTTTGCCATCCCGCCGTCAGGGTCACTACCAGCAGGATAAAAGTCGGCAACAGCGTGACCCAGGCATATTTCTCGCGCTTCATCCTGAACAGGATGGTGGTGGCCAGCAGCATGGCCATCGCTGCCAGCATCTGGTTGGCAATGCCGAACAGGGGCCAGAGCGTATTGATCCCTCCGAGAGGATCAATCACACCCTGATAAAGAAAATAACCCCAGGCACTCACGCACAACGCCGTTGCCAGCAAGCTGGCACTCCATGACTCCGTGCGTGCCAGCGGCTTCCAGACCATGCCCAGCAAATCCTGAATCATGAAGCGGCCGACGCGGGTGCCGGCATCAATCGTGGTGAGAATGAAGAGCGCCTCAAAGAGGATCGCAAAGTGGTACCAGAAGGCCATCATGACCTTGCCGCCGATCACCCCGGAAAGAATATGTGCCATGCCCACGGCCAGGGTAGGCGCGCCACCCGCACGGGAAAGAATGCTGTCTTCGCCAATGTCTTTGGCAATTTGCGTCAGCATGTCCGGCGTCACCATGAAGCCCCAGCTGGAAATGGCCTGAGCCGCACTCTCCACGGTGCTGCCAATCAAGGCGGGGGGAGAGTTGAGGGCGAAATAAACACCGGGCTCCAGCACGCAGGCTGCCACCATTGCCGTGATGGCGACGAAGGATTCCATCAGCATGGCGCCGTAACCGATAAAACGCGCATCGGACTCGCGCTGCAGCATTTTCGGCGTAGTACCCGATGACACCAGTGCGTGAAAACCGCTGACAGCCCCACAGGCAATGGTGATGAAGAGGAAGGGGAACAGGCTGCCAGCAAACACCGGGCCGCTGCCATCAATGAATTTTGTCAGCGCCGGCATCTGCAACTCCGGCATCGCCACAAAAATGCCCATGGCCAAACCAAAAATAGTGCCGATCTTGAGAAAGGTGGAAAGATAATCACGCGGCGCCAGCAGAAACCACACCGGCAAAACCGAAGCAACAAAACCGTAGCCAATCATCAGCATGGCAATGCTTTCACCCTTGAGGGTAAAAACCGGCCCCCAGACAGGATCGGCTGCCACATGGCCGCCCAGCCAGATCGAAAAGATGAGCAAGACAAAGCCGATGACAGAAATTTCACCAATATGGCCAGGCCGGAAAAAGCGCATGTAGAGGCCCATGAAAACCGCAATCGGCATGGTGGCGACAATGGTGAACATTCCCCAGGGCGAATGGGCGAGCGCTTTCACCACCACCAGCGCCAGTACCGCCAGCAGGATCACCATGATCGCCAGAATGCCGATACTGGCAATAATGCCCGGTAACGGGCCCATTTCCGTCTTGATCATGTCCCCCAGAGAGCGGCCGTCGCGGCGCACCGACGCCAGCAGGATAATAAAATCCTGCACCGCCCCGGCAACCACCACGCCTGCCAATAACCACAGGGTACCCGGCAAATAACCCATCTGCGCCGCAAGCACCGGGCCAATCAGGGGGCCGGCTCCTGCGATGGCAGCAAAGTGGTGGCCAAAGAGAACAAAGCGGTCGGTAGGCACAAAGTCCATGCCGTCGTTATAGCGATGTGCCGGGGTTGTCCGGGAGTCATCCAGCTTTAAAACCGTGTCGGCAATGAAACGGCTGTAAAAACGATAGGCAATGAGATAGACCGATAGTGCGGCTGCGAGCAGCCATACGGCATTGATACTTTCGCCGCGGTGCAAGGCCAGAACCAACAGCGAGGCAACGCCGACAAACGTCACCAGTGACCACAGCGCTATTTGCTTGATGTCTTTCATGGGTCCCTTTCTTTTTTATTTATTCCGGCACAAACAAAAGCCCGCATGGCGGGCCTGATGGAAACCACGGGACCTGTCGGGTCCGGGCACAGTACGTTATTGATACTACTAAAGCCTGATTTTTATACAAAGGCTGGAGAGCTCAGGCGGGATGTTCATTCCGTATACATGACGGCCTGGTGGCGACCTGCATGCTTGGCTGTGTAGAGGGCCTTGTCCGCATTTTCCAGCAGCAGTGGCGCCGATGAATAGCGGTCCGGAACCTGCAAGGCAATACCGATACTGACGGTAACGTGTGGCGCAACCTCGGATGACTTGTGTGGAATATCCAGCGCATCAATGTGTGCCAGCACGCGCTGGGCAACTTCCATCGCCCCCTCGCGGGTAGTTTCAGGCAACAGGATCACAAACTCTTCTCCACCATAACGTGCCGCCAGATCGGCTGGCCGCAGCAAGCTGCCCTTGGTCGCCCGGCCAATACTGCTCAGGCACTGGTCTCCTGCGGCATGGCCATAGCTGTCGTTGTAGTGCTTGAAATAGTCGACATCAATGAACAGCAGGGCCAGCGGCTGTTGTGCACGCTGGCAGCGCTCCCACTCATGATGCAGGGCATCATTGAAACGTCGGCGATTGGCCAGCCCGGTCAGCTGGTCCTCAAGGGCCAGTCGTTCAAGCATGGCATTGAGACGCATGCGTTCAGCAGACTCGTGCGTGAGCAGCAGTCCTTGCAGGAAATTGATGCGCTCTTGACGCTGTATCAGCATGCCGATAAAAAAAACGATGATGATGCTGCCGGGGTAGTAGGTCAGGACGAGCTGCCATGGGGGATGCGCCCCCAGCTGCGTGGCCACGAGCGCACCAATGACCAGGCCACCAAGGCAAGAGGTGGCGCCAGCCAGCAGCGGCAGCTTCAGGGGCAGCATGATGACGATCACTACCAGAATGCTGATGTAGTTCGCCTCCTGTGCGACCAGAGGATTCCTGAACAGCATGCCACCGGCCACCATGGTGGCCGCCACAATCATTCCTATGCCGGTAACCACCGGGATATAGCACTCATGCACCTGGGAAAACTGCGCAGCGATCACGCCGACAGCAACCGTGCCGACGGTGACGGTGACCAGCCACCACCAGACGACGGCATCCGGGCCAACAAAGGATTCGTGGAACTGTACCCACAGCACGGTAATGATCAGGGCAACCATCAGCGCCAGCAGAGGCCAGCCGATGCGGGCAAGCTCACCGAATTCCTGCTGGCGGCGCTCGGAGAACTGCCTGCTGACAGCCAAAGGCAATACGCACCAGATGCGGCGGGCATTGATGGCGGAGTGGATTTCGCCGACGGTTTCATCGGTCAGGACGGAAGTGGTCATTATTGTGTGGACGTGGTTTTTATTGTGAGACTGGTTTTACTGTATTACGCCGGTATTTCTGCCACGGGTATGGCTCTCCGACGAAGCCGGGTCTTGAGCGGACGCGCCGTGGACGACCAGCCGCTGTTTCTGTGAACGGGGATTTTGCCTTCTTGCCGGCCCACCCGATTCACCGTGAAACGCAGGCTCCCTGCAAGGACGAAGCCTCGCGCTGGATAATCTTGCCGACCCGGCTTAGTCCTGACCTCGATCAGGCCGATCCCGTCGCCGCCACAAGGCATCTTTGCAGCCTGCCGGAGCCGGAGTTGCCAGAACGCTCCTGTTCCAGCTTCGGGAAGCATCACTGTCACGGAAACCAGGGCAGTTACGGCAAGAGCGGTTGATGTTTTTGAGGCTCCGCATGGTCCGAGCCAGAGTACGGAGACGTTAACGAACGCGCCTCCGCTGGCATAAGGTGAGACGGGCTGGCGCCAAACCAGAAGGCCGCAAGTGAAACCCGGGGCCTTTTAGCGCCACCTATCGGCGGTGATCCGGCCTGTTTTCTGACGCCTTATTCCACCGTCACCGACTTCGCCAGGTTGCGCGGCTTGTCGACATCCGTGCCGCGAGCAAGCGCCGTATGGTAGGCCAGCAACTGCACGGGTATCGAATGCACGATGGGCGACAGAATGCCGACATGACGCGGCGTGCGGATCACATGTACACCTTCGGACTCACTGAAGTTCGAATCAAGATCCGCGAATACAAAAATCTCGCCACCACGCGCGTGCACTTCCTGCATATTCGATTTCACTTTTTCCAGCAGGGCATCATTGGGCGCAATTACTACCACCGGCATGTTTTCATCCACCAGTGCCAGCGGGCCATGCTTGAGCTCGCCGGCCGGATAAGCTTCGGCGTGGATATAGGTGATTTCCTTGAGCTTGAGTGCCCCTTCCAGCGCTACCGGGTAATGCACACCACGGCCGAGAAACAGGGCGTGATCCTTTTGTGCAAAACGGTCTGCCCACGGCTTGATCTGCGGCTCGAGATTCAATGCATGTTGCACACTCACCGGCAGGTGGCGCAGTGCATCCAGATAAGCCACCTCCTGCGCTGCATCCACTCGGCCGTTCAACCTGGCGAGCGTAATGGCGAGGGTGAACAGGGCCACCAGTTGCGTGGTGAAGGCCTTGGTGGAAGCGACACCGATTTCGGCACCCGCCTTGGTGTAGAAAACCAGTGCCGAAGCGCGCGGAATGGCGGACTCGCGCACATTGCAGATGGAAAGTGTTTTTTCCTGGCCCAGTGACCGCGCGTATTTCAGCGCCTCCATCGTGTCCAGGGTTTCGCCGGACTGGGAGATGGTGACGATCAGGTTGTTCGGGTTGGCAACGGCATCGCGATAACGGTATTCACTGGCAACTTCCACGGCACAAGGCAGGCCGGTGATGCCTTCGATCCAGTAGCGCGCGACAGAGCCTGCATAAAAACTGGTGCCGCAGGCAATGATCTGTACGCTTTGCACGTTTTTGAAAACGGCAGCGGCATCACCCTCGAACAGGGCCGGAGAAAATCCTTCGGCCAGGATGTTTTCAATCGTGTCGGAAATGGCGCGTGGCTGTTCGTGGATTTCCTTCTGCATGAAATGACTGTAGGGGCCAAGCTCCATCGACGCCAGCGACACATCCGACAGGTGCAGTTTTCGCTCGATAACGTTGCCGTTGATGTCGAATACCTGCACGCTGTCACGCGTCAGCCTGGCAACGTCGCCCTCTTCCAGATACATGACGCGGCGTGTTGCCGACAATACCGCCGACACGTCCGAGGCAATAAAGTTCTCGCCCTCACCCACACCAATCAGTAACGGGCAGCCCATGCGCGCCACTACCAGCAGGTCCGGCTGGTCCTGCGCGAGCACCGCAATCGCGTAAGCCCCGGTCAGCTCCTTTACGCAACTCTGCACGGCCGCAAAGAGATCACGGCCTTTCACATAGTGCTTGTGCACCAGATGTGCAATGACTTCCGTATCGGTTTGCGAGGTAAAAGCATAGCCCTGCGCTTTCAGCTCGGCGCGCTTTTCGTCGTGATTTTCAATAATGCCGTTATGCACCACTGCGATGAGGCCGTCCGATACATGCGGATGCGCATTGGGTTCAGTGACGCCGCCATGTGTAGCCCAGCGCGTATGGCCAATGCCGAGATTGCCGGTAACGTTTTCTTCGGCGACGGCTTTTTCCATTTCAGCCACGCGCCCGACGCGACGCACACGCTTGATGTCACCGTTCAGTATGGCGATGCCGGAAGAGTCATAACCGCGGTATTCAAGACGTTTCAGGCCATCCACGAGATGGGGCACGATATTGCGGTTGCCGATGGCACCAACTATTCCACACATGATTTCTGAATCCTCGTAAATTGGGCGATGCACCGCATAGCCCAACATTGATTCTTTATGAATAAGCCATTTTCTGTAACGCCGGAGTTTGCAGGACTCGGCCCGGCCAGCCGAAAATATTCACTGCTTTTTCTTGGGGCGCTGCCAGCTTTCAATCGTGATCTGCTTGCCACGCGCCACTGCCAGGGTGTTATCCGGCACATCCTTGCTGATGGCCGAGCCTGCGCCCGTTGTCGCGCCAGCGCCAACCGTAACCGGCGCAATCAATGAAGTATTGGTGCCGATAAAGGCGTTATCGCCAATAGTCGTGAGATGCTTGTTAACGCCGTCGTAATTGCAGGTGATGGTACCCGCACCGACATTTACACCACTGCCGATGTCGGCATCGCCGAGATAAGCCAGATGATTGGCTTTCGATCCTTTGCCTATCACGGCCTTCTTGGTTTCCACAAAATTGCCGATATGCACATTGTCGGCCAGCACGGTACCCGGACGCAGGCGCGCAAACGGGCCGATTTCGGCGCCAGCGCCAACCACGGCACCATCAATCAATGAGTTGGGTTTTATCGTGCTGTTATCGCCGATCTCGCAATCCCTGAGCTGGCAATTGGCACCGATATGAACATTGTTGCCCAGCACCACGCGACCCTCAAAAACCACATTCGGCTCGACATGCACATCCATGCCATGGTGAATGCTGCCGCGCACATCAATCCGTGCCGGGTCAATCAGTGTGACACCTGCGCGCATCAGTGCATCGGCTTCCACACGCTGGTGCGCGCGCTCCAGTGTAGCAAGTTGAAGCTTGTCGTTGATGCCATCCACTTCCCAGGCATGTGCCGGCTGTATCGTATTGATACAGATATTTTCGGCAGCGGCCATGGCGATGATGTCGGTGAGATAATACTCGCCCTGCGCATTATTGCTTTTCAGCGCTGGCAGCCATTTATGCAGAAGCGCATTCGGTACACAGAAAATCCCCGTGTTCACTTCAGTGATTATCTTTTCTGCATCACTGGCATCTTTCTGCTCGACAATCCGCTGCACCATGCCCGCCGCATTGCGCACGATGCGGCCGTAGCCGCCGGGATTCTGCATATCGAGGGTGATCAGTCCCAGGGTGTTTTCGCCGTCGACCTTGTCAATCAGAAGACGCAGCGTAGCCGCCGTGGTCAGCGGTACATCGCCATAAAGAATCAGGGTTTTGCCGGAGGCCGGCAGTTGCGGCAAGACCATTTGCACGGCATGGCCGGTGCCTTTTTGTTCGGCCTGCTCGGCCCAGAGCAGCGCATCGGCAGCAAAAGCCTTTTGCACCAGGTCGCCGCCATGACCATAAACCACCAGAGTGTGGGCGGCGTTGAGTCCACGCGCCGTATCAACTACATGACGCAACAAGGGGCGGCCGGCCAGCGGTTGCATGACCTTGGGCAGCACGGATTTCATGCGCGTGCCCTTGCCGGCGGCAAGAATGACTACCGATAGTTCCATTACTCAGGCTTCAATCGAAACAGGAGACGCGAGTTTACACGAAGGCGGGCCCTGCCCGCCTCAGGCCGGACGTCAAATCAGCACATCCGTCAGCCCATACTCTGCCGCGGTGCCGAATGGCCTGGCGGCTACCTTGTCAGCAAATAAAAAGGGCAGCCTCGCGGCTGCCCTTTTTCACGTCCGGAGACGGGGCCTTCAGCCCCTGCCAGCGCGATTCTTCATCTGCTGGATGGTACGCAGCTGTGCAGCCGCCTCGGCCAGAGCAGCCAGCGCGACGGAGGTATCCATCTCGCCTTTCTGGTTCTGCAGTGCCTCGAGCGCAGCCTTGCGGGCCTGCTCGGCAGCGGCTTCATCAACGTCATGCGCACGGACTGCGGTGTCGGCCAGAACGGTGATGATGGTCGGCTGCACTTCCAGTACGCCGCCGGAAACGTAGTAAACTTCTTCCGACCCATCTTCTCGCGTCACCCGCACCGGACCCGGATTAAGCTGGGTCAGCAACGGGGCATGGCCCGGCAGAATGCCGAGATCGCCCTGAACACCGTGTGCCACCAGCATCGTCACCTTGCCCGCATAAATGGACTCGGTAGCGCTGACGATGTCGCAGTTAATGGTTTGTGCCATGGTGCTCTCCCGAAGCTCTTAGAGCTTCTTGGCCTTTTCGATAACTTCGTCGATGGTGCCGACCATGTAGAAAGCCTGTTCCGGCAGGTTGTCGTACTCACCAGCCAGAATGCCCTTGAACGCACGGATCGTTTCTTTCAGGGAAACGTACTTGCCCGGTGAACCGGTGAACACTTCGGCCACATGGAAAGGCTGCGACAGGAAACGCTGGATTTTACGGGCACGGAACACCACGAGCTTGTCTTCTTCAGACAGTTCGTCCATGCCGAGAATCGCAATGATGTCCTTCAGTTCCTTGTAACGCTGCAACACGGTCTGCACGCCACGGGCAATGTTGTAATGCTCTTCACCCACCACCAGCGGATCGAGCTGGCGTGATGTGGAGTCCAGCGGATCCACAGCCGGGTAAATACCGAGCGACGCAATATCACGCGACAACACAACCGTGGCGTCCAGATGGGCGAAGGTGGTGGCAGGCGATGGATCGGTCAAGTCATCGGCAGGCACGTACACGGCCTGGATGGAGGTGATCGAGCCGGACTTGGTCGAGGTAATGCGTTCCTGCAGCACGCCCATTTCTTCGGCGAGCGTCGGCTGGTAACCCACGGCCGACGGCATACGACCGAGCAGTGCGGACACTTCAGTGCCGGCGAGGGTGTAGCGATAGATATTGTCGACGAACAGCAGCACGTCACGGCCCTTGCCGGTGGCGGGATCTTTTTCGTCACGGAAGTATTCGGCCATGGTGAGACCGGTCAGGGCCACACGCAGACGGTTTCCGGGAGGCTCGTTCATCTGGCCGTAAACCATGGCGACCTTGTCGACCACGCCGGAATCTTTCATTTCGTGATAGAAGTCATTGCCTTCACGAGTACGCTCACCGACGCCGGCAAACACGGACAGCCCGCTGTGCGCCTTGGCGATGTTGTTGATGAGTTCCATCATGTTCACGGTCTTGCCCACACCGGCACCACCGAACAGACCCACTTTACCGCCCTTGGCAAACGGGCAGAGCAGATCAATCACCTTGATGCCGGTTTCCAGCAGTTCGGTAGAACCGGACTGCTCGGCATAGGTCGGTGCCTTGCGGTGAATCGACCAGCTGGAGTCGGCACCAATCGGGCCGCACTCATCAATCGGGCGACCCAGCACGTCCATGATGCGGCCGAGTGTCTTCACACCCACCGGCACTGAAATCGGGGCATTGCTGTTGGTCACGTTCAGGCCGCGCTTCAGGCCTTCGGTGGATCCCATGGCAATGGTACGCACCACGCCGTCGCCGAGCTGCTGCTGAACTTCAAGGGTGGTTTCCTTGCCGTCTACTGTCAGCGCGTCATATACGCGGGGCACGTTGTCACGCGCGAATTCGACATCGATAACGGCGCCGATAATCTGCACAATCTTGCCAGAGCTCATGGTTGATCCTCGCAATCTAAAAACTTCAAAACCAAATTTTCGTAGGGCAGGTCAGCCGCAAAACGGCTAACCCGCCAGCGCATCACACGGCAGCAGCGCCGCCTACAATCTCGGAAATTTCCTGGGTAATGGCGGCCTGGCGCAGCTTGTTATAAACCAGCTGCAACGAACGGATAATGTCGCCGGCGTTATCGGTGGCAGACTTCATCGCCACCATACGCGCAGCCTGTTCGCAGGCAATGTTTTCCACCACACCCTGATACACCTGGGACTCCACAAAACGCAAAAACAGCGCATCGAGCAGTGCCTTGGCATCCGGCTCGTAGAGATAATCCCAGTTGTGGTCACGCTTCTGCAGGGCCTGCTTCTCATCGGCAGCCAGCGGCAGCAACTGCTGCACGGTTGGCTTCTGCGTCATCGTGTTCACGAATTCGTTGTACACAAAGTAGAGCTTGTCGATGCTGCCGTTTTCATAGGCATCGAGCATGACCTTCACACTGCCAATCAGCTGGTCGAGTGAAGGGGCATCACCAAGACCGGTTTTTACTGCAACCACCTTGCCGCCCACACTTTTGAAGTAGGCAATGGCCTTGCTGCCAATCAGGCAGAACTCCACTTCCACTCCCTGCTCACGATACGCGCGCACTGACTGCGCCGTTTTCTTGAACAGATTGATGTTGAGGCCACCACAAAGGCCGCGGTCACTCGACATCACGATATAGCCAACACGCTTGACCGGACGCTCCACCATGTAGGTGTGCTTGTATTCGGGGGTAGCTTGCGACAAATGCGCAACCACCTGACGAATTTTTTGCGCATAGGGCTTGCCGGCCACCATGCGCTCCTGGGCCCTGCGCATTTTGGACGCCGCCACCAGTTGCATCGCCTTGGTAATCTTCTGCGTGCTCTTGATGCTGGTGACCTTGCTGCGAATTTCTTTCAAGTTGGCCATGTTGTTACCAAACTCATCAGGTAGGTTGGGGTAAGGCCTTGTGCCGTACCCCAACATTTTCTGCCATTCAACAGCGTTGGGGTGCGGCTTCGCCTTGCCCCAACCTACCGCTCATTTTTTACCAGCTCTGGGTAGCCTTGAACTTTTCGATGCCGGCGCGGAGCTGACCTTCGATCTCGCCATTGTAATCGGCGGTCGCGTTGATCTTGTCCATCAGGACCTTGGCATCGCTGTTCATGAAGGCATGCAGTGCCGCTTCAAAGTCCAGCACCTTGTTGACCGGAACATCGGCCAGGAAGCCTTCGTTAGCCGCGAAAACGGACAGCGCCATGTCGGCAATGTTCATCGGCTGATACTGCTTCTGCTTCATCAGTTCGGTCACACGCTGACCATGCTCAAGCTGCTTGCGCGTGGCTTCGTCAAGGTCGGAAGCGAACTGCGCGAAGGCCGCCAGTTCACGGTACTGGGCGAGCGAGGTACGGATACCACCGGAAAGCTTCTTGATGATCTTGGTCTGTGCAGCACCACCCACACGCGACACCGAGATACCGGCGTTCACGGCAGGGCGCAGGCCGGCACTGAACAGGCTGCTTTCCAGGAAGATCTGGCCATCGGTGATGGAAATCACGTTCGTTGGCACGAAGGCGGACACGTCACCCGCCTGCGTTTCAATGATCGGCAGTGCGGTCAGCGAACCGGTCTTGCCCTTCACTTCACCGTTGGTGAACTTCTCGACATATTCTTCGGAAACGCGCGAAGCACGCTCCAGCAGACGGCTGTGGAGATAGAACACATCGCCGGGATAGGCTTCGCGTCCTGGCGGACGGCGCAGCAGCAGGGAAATCTGGCGGTAGGCCACGGCCTGCTTGGAGAGATCGTCATAAACGATCAGCGCATCTTCGCCACGATCGCGGAAGTATTCGCCCATGGTGCAACCGGAATACGGTGCCAGGAACTGCAGCGCTGGTGATTCGGAAGCAGAAGCAGCCACCACGGTGGTGTACGCCATCGCGCCGAACTCTTCGAGCTTGCGCACAACGTTGGCAATGGTCGACTGCTTCTGGCCGATGGCCACGTAGACGCATTTAATGCCGGAGTTTTTCTGCGCAATGATGGCGTCAACGGCCATCGCCGTCTTGCCCGTCTGACGGTCACCGATAATCAGCTCACGCTGGCCACGGCCCACAGGAATCATGGCATCGACGGACTTGTAACCGGTCTGCACCGGCTGATCCACCGACTTGCGCCAGATCACGCCGGGCGCCACTTTTTCCACAGCATCAAACAGCTTGGCATTGATCGGGCCTTTGCCGTCGATGGGAACGCCAAGAGCGTCAACCACGCGGCCGAGCAGCTCGGGGCCAACCGGCACTTCGAGAATGCGGCCGGTGCAGCGGGCTTTCTGGCCTTCCTGCAGGCTCTGGTAGCTACCAAGCACCACAGCACCGACAGAATCCTGCTCGAGATTGAGGGCCATGCCGAAGAGGCCGCCATCGAACTCGATCATTTCGCCATACATCACATCGGCAAGGCCGTGGATACGCACAATACCGTCAGAGACGCTGACGATAGTGCCTTCGTTGCGCGCTTCAACAGACGCTTTCAGGTCTGTGATGCGGCTCTTGATCAGATCGCTGATCTCGGAAGGATTCAGATGCTGCATGATGATCTTTTCCTCAAACTCAAGAATTCAGGGTGGCGCTGAGCTTGCCCAGCTTGCCGCGCACAGAAGCATCGATAACGAGATCGCCGGAACGGATGACCACGCCGCCAATCAGCGAGCGATCCACCGTTACTTCATCAATCGCAATCTTGCGACCCAGCTTTTTGCCAAGCAGGGCAGACAGCGATAAGCGCTGTGCTGCATCCAGTTCGAAAGCCGATGTCACCTGCACGTCTGCGGACTGCTCAAGCTCGGCACGAAAGGCCTCATACAGCTCGGCAATTGCAGGCAGCGCATCAATGCGCTTGTGCGCAATCAGGTTGCTGATGAAGTTGCGACCTTCACCATCCAGCTTGTCGCCAACGACTTTCGAAAAAGCCTCAGCCTGCTGCTCACTGGTCAGTGTCGGACGGGCCAGATACAGCGCAAATTCGGCATCGCTGGCAATACCTGCCGCGAGCCCCAGCATTGCCGACCAGTCGGCAAGCTTGCCCGCATCGCGGGCGAATTCAAACGCTGCCTTGGCATAAGGACGCGCTACGGTGGTCAGTTCAGCCATGTCATAACCGCCTTAGTTAAAGCTGTGCAGCGAGCTTGTCGAGCATGGCGGCATGCGCCGTGGCATCAACCTGCGCTTCGAGAATCTTCTCTGCGCCTGCTACGGCCAAAGCCGCAACCTGTGCACGCAGAGCGTCACGGGCACCCGCCAGCTCCTGTTCAACCTGGCCACGTGCCTGCGCCACAATACGCTCACCTTCAACGGCAGCCGTGGCTTTCGCCTCTTCTACCATCTGGTTGGCGCGCTTGTTCGCCTGCTCAATGAGCACAGCAGACTGCTGCTTGGCCGCTTTCAGTTCGTCCGCAACAGCGGCATGCGCAGCTTCGAGGTCGCGCTGTGCCTTGTCGGCAGCGTTCAGGCCTTCGGAAATCTTCTTCTGCCGCTCCGCAAGAGCTGCCGTTACCGGCGGCCATACGAACGTCATGCAGAACCAGACGAAGACCGCAAACGCAATGGCTTGCCCAATCAGGGTTGCATTGATGTTCACGCTATCACCTCATTCAGTTTTCCGGCCAAAGGAGTCGGCCGGAAACAATTCGCCAGAAACAGCAGAATTACTTGATGAACGGGTTGGCGAACAGCAGCAGCATGGCGATACCAACGCCAATCATCGGCACGGCATCAAGCAGACCGGCAACGATGAACATTTTCACCTGGAGCTGTGGGCCGAGTTCTGGCTGGCGGGCAACGCCGTCCAGGAACTTGCCGCCGAGCAGGGCGAAACCAACGGCGGTGCCAAGTGCGCCGAGACCGATCAGCAGGGCAACGGCCAGCAGGTTCATACCGGTGATGTAATCCATCTTGAAGTCCTCTTTTGGGTTAAGGGTGTAAAACAATTAAAACGGTAAAACGTAAATCAATGATCGTGCGATTCCGACGCCATGCTCAGGTACACAATCGTCAGCATCATGAACACAAAGGCCTGCAGCGTGATCACCAGAATGTGGAATATCGCCCAGATGACCTGCAAGCCGCCGCCCAGCACGCCAAGGGCCATACCACCTGTAAACATGAGTGCAATCAGGATAAAGATCAGCTCGCCGGCATACATGTTGCCGAACAGTCGCAAGCCGAGAGAAATAGGCTTGGTGATGAGGCCAATGCCTTCAAGCACAAAGTTGAACGGGATCAGCGCCCAGTGATTGAAAGGGTTCAGCGTCAGCTCTTTCGTGAAGCCGCCAATGCCTTTCATCTTGATGCTGTAGAAAAGGATCAGGAAAAATACTGAAAAGCTCATGCCGAGAGTGGCATTGGGGTCGGTAGTTGGCACCACCTTCATATAGACATGGTGCGGATCCATGCCGAAGAAGGTCGAACCGATCCATGAGGAGGCCGAGGGAATGAAGTCCACGGGAATCAGGTCCATGAAATTCATCAGGAAGATCCAGGTGAAAATAGTCAGCGCCAGCGGCGCGATCAGCGGTGACTTGCCGTGGTAGGTATCCCGCACGTTCCCGTCAATGAACTCGATGATGACTTCGACAAAGTTCTGCAGCTTGCCCGGCACGCCGCTGGTTGCCTTGCGTGCCGCCAGCCAGAAGAAGAAACAGAAGATCACGCCGAGACCAATGGACCAGCCAAGGGTATCGACATGAAAAGCCTTGAAGCCCATGGCTTTGGCTTCGACAGGGTCATGTGCCAGCGTCCATGTCGCCTGGGTAAGGACTTCCTCGCCGTGTTCGCCATGGCGGGCATAGCCAGCAGGGAGCTGGCCGTAGGTCAGATTGGTCAGGTGATGCTTGATGTACGCGGTGGAATTACCAGCCATTTTCAGCAGCTCACTTTTTTGGTCCTGTAGTTCCCACGAGCAAAACGCCCCAGGTTACAAGTTGTTCCAAGATAAATCCGCTTAACAGCCAGCCGGGCAACATGGCTTTGACCCATGCAAACACGGCGGCAAAGAGGAGGACGGTAATAACAAACTTGCCGGCCTCGCCCTTGTAAAAACCTTGCACAATCTGCTGCGCCTGTGTGGCACCCGCATGACGAAACGCCTGCAGCGCGAAATACACACTACCCGCAATGGCGATACCGCACCCCAACGCCATGGACAGCGCTGCCAGCGCCCCAGCGAACAGGGTCGCCACCAGCATCAGCGCCACGGCCAGCACACACTGCCATTTCAGCAGTTGCAGGGCCTGTGATCGGTCCACCAGAGGACGGGGCTGACTCACATGGCAATCCGGGGCTTGGCAGGATCGGGACAGCTTTCGCACACAACAGACAGGCCTGGCGAGAAATTAACCAAGCCCTTTTCAGGCGCGGCGGATTATAGAGAGCAGACCTGCCTTAAGCAACGGCTGGAGACCCCAAAAGCCGGCCCTTATCCTTGTGGCATGCGGTTTTTTCTGGTGAGTCCACAAGATGTAGTGCCTGACAACAAGGGTCGACCCCTATCTTGGGGCCATCTTTGTTTTCAGACTTGTCAGAAAGTTTATGCGGGTACAGGCATGCGGCGGTAAGCGTCTGAAATATCGGGCACGGCGCTACGCTCAAACCACCACATCGCCGATCAGGAACAGGCAACTGATGGCCTGCCAGGAACTCCAGCCGTGCCGATAACAGTGAGGGCACAAGTATCCACACTCAACCAACAAAGCCTTACCTATCAGCCGTTCCTCAAAACCGCGCTACTCGTTAGGGTGGCGCACTGTTTACTGCCCCACAGGCAAAGGAGATTGTCATGTTTCGTCGATTGGTTTTAGCGGGCGCTATCGCCCTTGCAGCGGGTGCCGCCAACGCCGCACCTTTTTCTTATGATTATGTAGAAGGCGGCTATGGCGAGGTCGACAGCGGCGACTCCCTGTTTGTCGGTGCCAGCAAGTCGCTCGACAAAAATCTTTTTGTGCTCGGCAATGTCTACGCTGTCGACTTTGATCACGGCGTAAATGGTGTTTATCTTGAAGGTGGGCTGGGCTATCACGTTCCGCTGAGTGCGCAGGCTGATTTCTTCACCACCGCCCAGCTGCTTTATTCGAAGTTCGATGTGCCCCATGGCAATGATGATGACCTTGGCGCGATAGCCCGTGTCGGTGTGCGTCTCACGCCCGTTGCGAAACTTGAACTGGAGGGCTCTGTAGCCCTGAGCTCGAATGACTTTCTGGTAAACGATGGCCTCGGTCTCAGTGCTTCTGCTCGCTACCACATTGATCCGCGTCTCTCAGCCGCTATTGGCTACAGCAGCAATACCGAGCTGGATGGTGCCTTTATCAATATGCGCTACGCGCTCAAGTAACAGTCGCTATCAAAAATAAACCCGGCATTAGCCGGGTTTATTTTTGCCTGGAATCCAATACAGCTAACCCCCGCCTGGAATCAGGGCTCACGAATGTATCGTAGCTGTTTTTGCCGGTATTTCTCGCGCGTAAGCATCTGGCGCAACAACTTCAGGGTCTGCACGGACTCGTCCGGAAGATTGTAGTTGAACAGCATGGGGGGCATGTAGCCACCCGGGTCGCCCTGACCCCACATCTCTATTTTCACCACCCCGTTTTTTTCCGGTGTCAGCCGCCACGTGCTTTGCATATTGGTGAGGCGAATGCGCTTGGGATTGGTACTGACAAAGCCCTTTTCAGCGCGAGTGACAATCTCGACCACCCCACTCTGGTCCTGTTTTAGCGTGGCGCGCATAACGCCTTCGCGATCAATAAACGGGTAAGGGAGCTTGTAGACACTGTGCAGCCAGATATCACTGTCGCCCTCACGCTTGATCAGCTTTGCACTTTTCATCCGCGCCAGCCATTCCGGCATGGCCGGCACATCCGAAAGTACGGCAACAATGCCGGCGAGACGGGCATTAACCCGCGTCACTGCATAAAAAGTATTGTAGGAAGTACCCGGGATTTTGCGTGTGTACACGCTGATGTCCCGAGCATCGTCACGGCGCTCCAGCTGCCAATCCCCTGCCAGGGCAAGGCCGGACAAGACACACAAGAAAAGACAGAAGAGGAAAGCCTGGGTGCGCACGGGCCAGTATCCAGAAAACGGCCTGCCAGTTTAACGGGTGAACCGGTTCCGGTGCCACGCCTCATCTACCAGCGGGCACTAACTCTTACTGCCACGGTTTCCTGATCAGGCAGCGTCAGCGTCCAGCGCGTCTTCAATCCGAAGGCGGTGAAGTGTCCTTGCGGCACAAGCCGGTTGATGCCCAGCATATCCAGAAGCCGCTGGCGTACATTCCGCCGCTCCATCCGGGCCTGGTCAAGCATGCTTGCATCTGGCTGGGCGCCGGCAGCATCCGGCTCAACCTTGTCTGCAGCGGCCGTCTGCTCCGAAGTAAAAGTGAAATGTGGCTGAGCATCCTCAGCCACGGCGGGCAAGCTCAGGAAAAGACCGAGCAGCAAACAAACGAACAAGTACATCAGGAGCTCCCCGCACCGCATTGCTGGTTTTCCGGTCCGTGGAGGTGCGCGTAATGGCAATGGCTCCACAGTGGGGGATGGGCTCGTGGCTGGCCAATAAAAAACCCGACTCAGGGCCGGGGTTTTTAGCAGTTGCCTGACTAAAGGAGCGTCAACCTCATCACATTTTGCTTTAAAGACGGGCAGGAAATGACCATTTTATTGGTCATTTACGTAAGCGCATGCTTACTTCAATTCGTCGCGACAGGGCGCCACTGATCGGCGGGCAAGTATTTACTTGATATGGGCGAGGATGCCGTCAAGCTCATCCAGTGAGTTGTAATTGATGACCAGGCGGCCCTTGCCCTTGGCGGTGTATTCGATCAGTACAGGAGCCCCTATTTTTTCGGAAATAGTGTCCTGCAATTTGCGCACATTGGGGTCCAGGGTTTTTTCTGCTTCGGCAGGCTGGTCCTTTTGTGCGAGCAAGGTACGCACCATGGCTTCAGTCTGTCGTACCGAAAGACCCTTTGCCACAACGGCCTTGCCGGCGCGACCCTGCATATTTTCCGGCAGACCCAGCAACGCCTTGGCATGACCCATTTCCAGATCGCCATGTTCCAGCAGCATCTTGGCTTCCGGATTCAGGGCCATCAGGCGCAGCAGATTGGTAACAGTCGCGCGTGACTTTCCTACGGCATCGGCAATCTGCTGATGCGTGGACTGGAATTCGTCAGCGAAGCGCTGCAGGGCAATCGCCTCTTCCATGGGGTTGAGATCTTCACGCTGGATGTTCTCAATCAGCGCCATCGCAATCGCGGTCTCATCCGGAATTTCACGGATGATGGCCGGGATGGAATCTATGCCGGCGAGCTGTGTGGCGCGCCAGCGGCGTTCACCTGCGATGATCTCGTATTTGTTGTCGCCAATGGGGCGCACCACAATCGGCTGCATCACGCCTTGCGTCTTGATCGAATCGGCCAGCTCCTGAAGTGCGGCCGGATCCATGTCACGACGTGGCTGATAACGTCCGCGCTGCAAAAACTCCACGGGCAGTTTCTTCAGCTGGCCGTCGGCAGGCACTTTGCCCTCTTCCACGGCGGCAACGGTTTCTTTCACCTGCTTCACGCCGGAGAGCAAGGCATCCAGACCGCGCCCGCCACCGAGTCCGCGTTTTTTCGTTGTCGTCGTCATCATGCAACCTCAGGCGCCAGCATCCGGCGCAAACTTCAAATCAGAAAAGAGCGCTCTTCTTTAAAAGGAGAAGAACAAAATCGGGAAGGGAGTCACTGGCCGACGCTTCCCTGCGTCAGGAAGCCGGAACTAAAGCGCCTCGGCTACTGCCTTGCGCGTGCTGTCCTGACGGCGCAGCAGCTCTGCGGCAAGCGCCAGATAGGACATGGCACCGCGCGACGCGCGATCATAATTGATGGCGGCCTGGCCATGCGCAGGCGCTTCGGCCAGACGTACATTGCGCGGAATAATGGTCTCGAAAAGACTGTCAGGAAAATGCGCCTGCAACTCCGCAGAGACATCCGTGGAAAGCGTATTGCGTGGATCAAACATGGTGCGCAGGATGCCGGTGATGTGCAGATTCGGATTCACCGTCTGCTGTACCTGATCAATGGTATCCGTCAGTGCCGCCAGACCTTCGAGCGCAAAGTATTCACACTGCATGGGAATGATGACGCCGTCAGCCGCGACCAGGCCATTTACCGTCAGCATGTTCAGGGAAGGAGCGCAGTCGATCAGAATGAAATCATAATTATCGCGCACCGCATCAAGAGCCTGCTTGAGGCGTAGCTCGCGCCCAATGGCATTCATGAGCTCAACTTCAGCGGCAACGAGGTCGCCATTCGCGCCGATAAGATGATACCCCGCCTCCAGATCCCTGATGATGGCTTGCTCGGCCGTGCACTGGCGCGTGAGCACGTCATAGGCACTGTGACTCATCTCGTGCTTGTTCACACCGGAACCCATAGTGGCGTTGCCTTGCGGATCCATGTCGATCAGCAGCACACGGCGTTTGGTCGCCGCGAGCGATGCGGCGAGATTGACACTGGTAGTGGTTTTACCCACGCCGCCCTTCTGGTTGGCTACTGCCAGAATCTTGTCCATGCTTTTCCCCGCAATTGTTGCCGCCTCAATAAGCGGCAGCACATTATTTTTTTGCCAGACGCACGAGATGCCGCTCTTCATCAAGAAACGGAATCTGCAAGGCCACCACATCGCGCACTACAAATCCTTCCGGCAGTTCTGCAATTTCTTCCGTGGGCCACACGCCCTTCATGGCAAGAAACTCACCGCCCTCATTCAGTAACTGTGCGCTGCCCAGAACCATATCGGTCAGGGTGGCAAAGGCACGGCTGCTGACTACATCAAATTTACGATCAAACTCCTCCACACGGCATTGCACGGCCTCGGCATTCTTCACACCAATATCGGCAATCGCCTGGCGCAAAAACCGGATCTTCTTGCCATTGCTGTCGAGCATCGTGACGTGCAACTCCGGCTTGACCAGTGCCAGCACAAAACCCGGCAAGCCCGCACCTGTACCCACATCGATCAGCGTTTTTCCCTGCACATACGGAAGAATGGCAAGGCTGTCGAGCAAGTGCTTGATCACCATCTGCTCGGGATCACGCACTGCGGTCAGGTTGTATGCCGCATTCCACTTCAGCAACAACGACAGATAATTCAGCAGCGCATCTTCTGACCCCGGGGGCAGCGTGAGTGCTAACTGGCCAATTCCATCATGCAGCTTCTTTGCCAGGCCATCACTCATGAAACGGCTTTTTCCTCTTCCTGCAAAACAATACGCTGGCCAGCCCCGTACTTCTTCAGCCAGATCATCAGCAGCGAAACTGCTGCTGGTGTCACTCCCGGAATCCTGCCGGCCTGGGCCAGTGTTTCCGGACGACCATTCTTGAGCTTGTGACGTACTTCATTCGAGAGCCCTTTGACCGAGTCATAATCGAAGTCCGCCGGCAACCGGGTTTCTTCATGACGCTTGAGGCGACCGATGTCATCGGCCTGGCGGTCGATATAGCCCGCATAACGCGCATTGATTTCAATTTGCTCACCAACAGAATCGCTGGCATCCGTGACAGTCAGTGCCTGAATGTGTGCATAGCTCACCTGTGGGCGCTTGAGCAGATCCATCAGGGAATACTCACGGCCGACTTCCTGACCGGTACTGGCAGTAAAGCGCGCAGCTACATCCGTACCCGGATGTACCCAGGTGGATTTGAGCCGCTGTGTTTCCAGCGCAATCGCTTCCATTTTTTCACTGTAGGAGACCCAGCGCGCATCATCAACCAGTCCCAGCGCGCGGCCTTTTTCCGTCAGGCGCTGATCGGCATTGTCTTCACGCAGCATCAGGCGATATTCCGCGCGTGAGGTGAACATGCGGTAGGGTTCTTTGGTGCCGAGGGTAATGAGGTCATCAACGAGGACGCCAAGGTAGGCTTCATCGCGGGTCGGGTACCAGCCTTCTTTTTCCTGCGCAAGCAGGCCGGCATTCAATCCTGCCAGCAAGCCCTGGGCACCAGCTTCTTCATAACCTGTGGTGCCATTGATCTGGCCCGCAAAAAACAGGCCGGCAATGACTTTGGTTTCCAGCGTGTGTTTCAAATCACGCGGATCAAAAAAATCATACTCGATGGCATAGCCAGGCCGTGTGATGTGGGCGTTTTCCATGCCGCGAATCGAGCGCACCAGTTGCAGCTGCACATCAAAAGGCAGGGACGTCGAAATGCCGTTGGGGTAAAGCTCGTTCGTGGTCAGGCCTTCCGGTTCAATAAAAATCTGGTGCGAGCTTTTATCGGCAAAGCGATGAATCTTGTCTTCAATCGACGGGCAATAGCGCGGGCCCACCCCTTCGATCACACCGGTGTACATGGGGGATCGATCAAGGCCGCCACGAATAATGTCGTGCGTGGCTTCATTGGTGCTGGTGATCCAGCAGCTGACCTGTTGCGGATGCATATCGCGCGTGCCCATGAAGGACATCACCGGCAGCGGCAAATCGCCGGCCTGCTCTTTCATCCTGCTGAAATCGACCGACCGGCCGTCAATGCGTGGTGGTGTGCCGGTTTTCAAACGGCCAACACGCAAGGGCAGCTCACGCAGGCGGTTCGCCAGTGCAATCGAGGGAGGATCGCCGGCGCGGCCACCCCGGTGGTTTTCCAGACCAATATGAATGGTGCCGCCAAGAAAGGTACCGGTGGTCAGCACCACGGTTCTGGAATCGAAACGAATACCGGTTTGTGTCACCACACCGCGGACTGTTTCACCCTCGACAATCAGGTCGTCAACGGCCTGCTGGAAGATGTCGAGATTGGGCTGGTTTTCCAGCATGGCGCGAATCGCTGCCTTGTAGAGCACGCGATCGGCCTGGGCGCGGGTCGCACGAACGGCCGGGCCCTTGCTGGAATTGAGAATGCGGAACTGGATGCCGCCCTTGTCCGTGGCCAGGGCCATGGCCCCGCCCAGCGCATCGATTTCGCGCACCAGATGTGATTTACCGATGCCGCCAATAGCCGGATTGCAGCTCATCTGCCCCAGCGTTTCCACGTTATGCGTCAGCAGCAGCGTGGCGCTGCCCATGCGTGCCGCTGCCAGAGCAGCCTCGGTGCCGGCATGGCCGCCGCCGATCACAATCACGTCATAGGTTTTGGGATAGCGCATGAAGCTGGCCTGCCCTTGGCGAGCAAGGGAGTCGTAAAAAAGGGGGAACGTAGTATAAGGGCTCACCCGGCAAAGAGAAGCGCCGTGTTCGTTTTCTGACCAGCCCGCTGGCGCCGTGCCGAGGGACCGGTGCCGGCCAAGCCCGGCTTCAATGGCCAGCTTCCGCGCGTACGGCAAGCTGGCTGCACGGAAACGGTCGTGCCGGCCAGGCGCTGGTGTTGAAGATGCCTTTGCGGACCAAAAGGGTTTCGCAGCAAGCAAGTGCTCACACCGTAGGCCCTGTGCTGGCTGGCCGTGGTTACAGGGCGGCTTCAGGCGTTGGCGTTCAAATCCGTATCGCGGGTTTCCCGGGCCAGCAATACAGCCACCAGGCTGATCAGCGCCGCTACCGTAACATAGCCACCCACCCAGGACAGGCCGCCACGAGCCACCAGTTGCTGCGCCAGATAAGGAGCAAACGACGCCCCGATTATCCCGCCCATGTTGTAGGTCATTGATGCTCCCGTGTAGCGCACTGCCGTGGGAAACAGCTCGGGCAAAAAAGCACCCATGGGGGCAAACACCAGCCCCATCAGGAAAAGCTCGATAGCCATAAACGCCGTAATCAGTACGGGATTGCCCGTGGCAAAAAACGGCGCCATGAAAAACCCCGAGATCGCCGCCAGCACAATGCCGGTCAGCATCACCGGCCGACGGCCATGCTGATCGGCCAGCCGCGCCGAGATCAGGATCGCCAGCGCCATAAAGACAATGGCAATGCACTGCAGCGAGAGAAAGTGTTCGCGGGAAAAACCGAGGGTCTTGGTGCCGTAACTCAGCGCGAATACCGTGGCGATATAAAAGAGGGCATAGCAAACCACCATCGAAAAAGTACCCAGCAGCGTCTGCCTCCAGTAATCCCGCAGCAGGGTTTGCAGAGGAACTTTGACGCGCGCCTGCCGCTGCACGACCCGCTGGAATACCGGCGATTCCACCAGCCTGAGGCGCACATACAAACCGACCAGCAACAGCACGGCACTCAACAGGAAGGGAATGCGCCAGCCCCAGCCCCGGAATTGTTCATCAGACAGCGTTAGCGCCAGCAGCAGAAAAAGGCCGTTGGCCATGATGAAACCGATTGGTGCCCCCAGCTGCGGAAACATGCCGAACCAGGCGCGCTTTCCTGGCGGCGCATTTTCTGTCGCCAGCAAGGCCGCACCGCCCCATTCGCCACCAAGACCAATGCCCTGACCAAAGCGCAACAGGCAAAGCAGCAGCGGCGCCCAGAAACCCATGCAGGCATAGCCAGGCAGCAGGCCAATCAGCATGGTGGAAACCCCCATGATCAGCAGCGATGCAACCAGCGTGGCTTTTCGCCCGATGCGATCGCCAAAGTGACCGAACAGCGCCGCCCCAAGGGGACGAGCAATAAACGCAATACTGAAGGTGGCAAAGGCACTCAGCAGTTGCACGCTGTCCGATTCGCCGGAAAAAAACACAGGGCCAAAAACGAGAGCTGCCGCCGTGGCGTAGACATAGAAGTCGTAGAACTCGATGGCGGTACCAATGAGGCTCGCCACCATGACACGGCCCGTACTATTGGGATTGTTTGTTGTCTGGTTCATGGTTTTTTGTGGTTTTCTTTTTCAGGTTTATCCCGCATGAATTAACCATGCGGTGCCGGTGCGGCGCTAGCCGTCAAAAAAATTTTCAAATGGCATCGCCGCCAGGATCGCCCTGGCACGGGCATCACTTGCCGATGCAAAAACTGGAAAAAATCCGGCCCAGCAAATCGTCGGAACTGAATGCCCCGGTAATTTCAGAGAGCGAGTTTTGTGCCACCCGCAGGTCTTCGGCAAGCAGCTCACCGGCATTGCGCTGCAAGAGCTGCTCGAGCCCGACCGCAAGCGCGGCACTTGCACGAGCCAGTGCATCAAGATGTCGGCGACGCGCCGTGAACAGCCCGGCGTCGCCACTCTGAAAACCCATGGCATCCTTAAGCGCCGTGCGCAAGGTCTCCATGCCGTCGCCGCTTCGGGCGGAAAGCACGATTTCCCTGTAGATGCTTCCGGACGTGTCCGTGCGCTGGCTGGTGCCTGACTTGAGCCCGCTGACCAGATCGGCTTTGTTTGCCACAAAAATAAGGCTGGCAGGTGCCGGCATGGGTGAGAAGAAGCGCGTGGCAGCGGCCAGCGGATCAGTCTCCGTGGCGCTGTCAAAAACAAACAGGATACAGTCAGCATTCCCGATTTCCCGCAACGCCCGGCGAATGCCTTCCTGCTCCACAATGTCGATGCTGTCACGCAGACCTGCTGTATCAATGACATGCAAAGGCATGCCATCAATCTGGATTTGTTCGCGCAGGACATCGCGGGTGGTACCGGCGATATCGGTCACGATGGCAGCGTCATATCCGGCGAGGGCATTCAGCAAGCTGGATTTTCCGGCATTGGGCTCGCCGGCAATCACTACCTGCATGCCTTCGCGCAAAAGCGCCCCCTGCCTTGCCTGCGCCTGCACCACACGAAGATTTCCCTGAATGACTCTTAACTCCCGCTCAACATGGCCGTCACTCAGAAAATCAATTTCTTCCTCGGGAAAATCAATGGCCGCTTCAACATAGATACGCAAAGCAATCAGGCTTTCTACCAGCGCATCAATTTTTTCCGAAAACACACCGGAGAGCGAGCGTACGGCTGAGCGGGCAGCCTGTTCGGAGCCGGCATCTATCAGATCGGCAATGGCTTCGGCCTGGGCAAGATCAAGTTTGTCATTGAGGAAGGCACGTTCCGAAAACTCGCCCGGTCTTGCCATGCGGGCACCCAGCGCGAGCACGCGCTTTAACAGCATGTCCATGACAACCGGGCCACCATGTCCCTGCAGCTCCACCACGTCTTCACCCGTAAAGGAGTGTGGGGCGTTAAATGCCAGTGCCAGGCCTTCGTCAATCTTGCGACCGTCTTCAGCATAAAATGCTGAAAAAATTACACGACGTACGGGCAGCTCTTTATTCCGGCCCAAAACCTGATGGGCAATCTCATGTGCACGCGGGCCTGAAACCCGCACAATACCAACTCCGCCGCGTCCGGGAGCGGTGGCAATGGCGACAATGGTTTCTGTTGCTGTTTTCATTTTTGGCGTTCAGGTTTTTCTTCGTGGTATCCCGCAGGAGCATTATCCGCTTGTTGCTGGCAGGGCAACCAGTCTGGCTTCTGCAAAAATTCTGACATGAAAAAGGCCCCTCGTTCGGGGCCTTTTTCTGTATCCGGCTCAGGCCTTTTTAGTGGCCACGGCTCTTTCAATCTGTTTTGTAATCACCCACTGCTGGGCAATCGACAAAACGTTATTCACTACCCAGTACAGCACGAGACCTGCCGGGAACCAGAGGAACATGAATGTGAAGACGATGGGCATCAGCTTCATGACACGGGCCTGCATGGGATCTGGCGGTGCCGGGTTAAGCTGCTGCTGCACAAACATGGACACACCCATGATCAGTGGCAGGACAAAATACTGGTCCATGACCGAAAGATCGCGTATCCACAATATCCACGGCGCATGACGAAGCTCAACCGATTCCATCAGTGTCCAGTAGAGAGCCATGAAAATCGGCATCTGCAGGAGAATTGGCAGGCAACCTCCCAGCGGATTGATTTTTTCTCTCTTGTACAGCTCCATCATGGCCTGCGACTGTTTGGCGCGATCGCTGCCATGCAGTTCCTTGATACGCTGCATTTCCGGTGTAACACGGCGCATATGTGCCATGGATTTGTAGCTGATCGCTGAGGGGTAAAAGAGGATTGCCTTGACCAGTGTCGTCAACAGAATAATGGCCCAGCCCCAGTTGCCCACAATGCCGTGCAAAAAGGTCAGCAGCCAGAACAGGCCTTGCGCAATAAACCACAGCCAGCCGAAGTCGACGGTCAGCTCAAGGCCATCCGAAATCACTTCCAGATTTTTCTGGATTTTCGGGCCGGTATACAACGCGGCAGAAAAGGTCTTGGTGCTGCCTGGCGCCACGCTGACTTCAGGACCGGTATAACCGATCAGGTATTCGCCAGCCTCTTTTTTCACTCGCGTTTTAATCGTGTTGCTGGACTTGGCATCCGGCACCCAGGCCGTCACAAAATAGTGCTGCACAATGGCAGCCCAGCCACCTGTCGCAGTTTCATTTACCGGCTTTTCTTCAAAATCCTTGAACACGCGCTTGTTATAGGATTTTTGCGGCGTCCACCAGGCGGCACCCAGAAACGTCGACATGCCAAAACCCTGGCTGCTGGCGCTGGGATCTTTGCTCGTATCGCGCTTGAGCTGACCGAAGATCAGGCCATTCCACGGAGTCGTTCCGTTGTTGGTGACTTCATAACGCAACTTGACGAGATAGTCGCCGCGCGTGAACTCGTAAATTTTCTTGATCTGTACATTGTTTTCAGCTGTCAGGTTCAGTACCACCTGCAGGGTTTTGGCATCGCTGGCAAGTGCAAAGGAAGTGGCACTGGCCTGATAGTGCGGGCGACCCTGCGGGTTCGCATCAGGACCATTGGTGCCGATCAGTCCGCTCTGGGCAATGAAAGTACGCTGGGCCGAATGATCAAGCAGGACAAAAGGATTTTTACTGTCGATGGTTTCGGTATACGCCGGCAATGCCACCCGTACGATATCGCCACCAACCGGATCAATCTGCAGATTCAGGACATCCGTTTGCACCGAAATAAGGGCCGTGTTACTTGCCACTGTACCCGGTACTGGAGCATCTGTTTTTTGCGGTGCAACCGGAATATCGCCATTAGCCGGTGTCGCTGCAGTTTTTGCTGGAGCCGCCGGAATATCGGCGACTGCCTCTGATGCAGAAGCTTTATCTGCGGCTTGTGTCACTACTGCAACAGCACCGTAATCCTTTTGCCAGTTGATCATCAGGAAATAGCCGGCTATGGCCATGCCAACAATCAGGAGAGTTCGACGAAGTTCCATAAATCAGGACGCCTTGCATGCGCGCACGGGTGCGCGAAAGGAAAATTTTTCGGGAACAGGATCCAGCCCGCCATCAGCCCAGGGGTGGCAGCGCAGGATACGGTGCGTTGCAAGATAAAGCCCACGTGTTACACCAAAACGAGTAATGGCTTCTTCAGCATAGGCAGAACAAGTGGGATGAAAACGACAATGCGGCGCCATCAGGGGGCTGATGGCGGTGCGGTATATTCGGATGGGGAGAATCAGGAGAATCTTCATCAGGTCTTCGCGACTCCGCTGCCCGGATTTGCATTCACGGACTTTTCGGCTTTGCGTTGCAAGCGCTTCCAGGCTTGTTTCAGGGCCTGACGAAAGACTTCTGCTGGCACAGCCACAATATCCTGACGTGCCATAAAGATCACATCAGCGTGTGGAAGCTCTGTCTGGTGCAGACGGAAGCTTTCACGAACAGTGCGTTTGATCCGGTTACGATCAACGGAGCGGCGGACCTTTTTTTTGGCAATCACCAAACCCAGTCTGGGATGGTTCATGCCATTCGGGCGAACCAGTAGCAAAAACTGTGATTCGCCAATCTTGAACGCTGCGCTATCGAATACAGCCTTGAATTCAGACGGCCGCAACAGGCGAAGGGTCGGCGGAAAACAGTGGCTTTCTGTCACATCGCTGGGAATCAAGCTCAGACAGTGAGTTGCTTGCGGCCTTTGGCGCGACGACGGGCAAGGACGGCACGGCCGTTCTTGGTGGCCATACGAGCACGGAAACCGTGAGTGCGGGCGCGCTTGATGACGCTAGGCTGGAATGTACGTTTCATGACGGTCGCTCAAAAAATGAACCGGACCCGACCGGGTCGGAAAAGGGTCGCCATTCTAGGTAGACGCGAGTTAATTATCAATGGGGTAACTTCATGACTTACAAATTGCCTGGTGGCTTGTCCGGAAAGTGCTGTTGGGCGTCTTCGTGGTGGGGTGGACCGCCGAGCCGCTTGCGGCGGCGAGGCGACCAGGTGAGGTCTTAAGACCTTAAAGAATATAAAGAGATTTAAATAAGGTAATGACTATTACTATTAGGGAGGGCTGTGTCTGTGGATAAGCCATTTTTGTAGTGTTTAATCAGGTGCTTAGCATATATCGAAAATTGTGGGGGAGTACCCCTGCAAGCACTTGATAAACTGTGTGCAGTTGTGGATAACTTACCGCTTCGAAATTGTCCCCTGTGTTTGCGACCTCCCCAGGCCTGTTCATCCACAGCCTTTCTGGCGGCAGAAAATACTGTTTTTAGAGAATCCCCCCTCGGTTATTTAGGTTTTGGGCCCCTGCCCTGTTGGTCGTTTTGCGATGGCAGTGGCTTTGTGTCGATGGCTAGAATGCGCCTCTTTTTTTTAGTTTTGCTGTTTTCAGGATGACCCCGTGGCAATTTGGCCTGTCTGTCTGGAGCGTTTGCAGGATGAGCTCCCGCAGAATCTTTTCAATATGTGGATAAGGCCCTTGCAGGCTGAAGAAGGCGTGCAGACGCTGAAGCTGCTGGCGCCCAATCCTTTTTTTGTCCGTCATATCACCGACAAGTATCTGGCCCGTATTCGTGAGCTGGCACTGGAGCTCAGTCAGGGCAGCATGCAGCATGTGCAGCTTGCCGTGGGGAGTCGAAATGATCGGGATGTGGCCCCGGGACCGGCGCCGACGAAGCGCGCCAGTCATGCCCCTGCTACCCCTGTGCCGGTTGTTGATGCCCTGCCGCGCCTTTCCAGCAACCTGAATCCGCTCTTTACCTTTGAGAATTTTGTTTCGGGAAAATCCAACCAGCTCGCTTTTGCCGCTTGTCATCAGGTTGCCGAGAAACCCGGAAGCACGGGCCATAATCCGCTTTTTATCTACGGCCCGACGGGTCTGGGTAAAACCCATTTGATGCATTCGGTAGGTAATGCCGTGCTGCGGGGTAATCCCAATGCCCGTATTCTTTACATCACGTCCGAACGATTTGTGGGCGATTTTGTTATGGCGCTGCAACGTGACTTGATGAATGATTTCAAACGGCTTTATCGTTCACTTGATGTGTTGTTGATTGACGATATTCAGTTCTTTGCTGGTAAAGGGGGTTCTCAGGAAGAGTTTTTCCATACCTTCAATACCTTGCTCGAAGGTTCCCGCCAGGTCATTCTTACATCTGATAAATTTCCTAAGGAAATCAATAACCTGGATGAAAGACTCAAGTCCCGTTTTGCATGGGGGCTGGCCTTGCAGGTGGAGCCCCCTGAACTGGAAACCCGTGTCGCCATTCTGATGAAAAAGGCTGAACAGAATGGTGTTGCCCTGCCACAGCAATCGGCATTTTTTATTGCGCAGCATATCCAGGCCAATGTGCGGGAGCTGGAAGGAGCGCTGAACAAGGTGATTGCCACAGCCCGTTTCAAGGGCAAGGCAGTGGACATGGATCTCGTCAAGGAATCGATGAAAGATGTGCTGGCCGTACGTGCAAAGCAGATCAACATCGAGAATATCCAGAAAGTTGTGGCTGAGTATTACCGGATTCCCCTGCGTGAGCTGACTGGCAAGAAACGTAACCGGTCTTTTGCTCGGCCGCGTCAGGTGGCAATGGCGCTTTCCCGTGCGTTGACGGCACATAGCTACCCGGAAATCGGGCATGCTTTTGATGGTCGGGATCACTCGACCGTTATCCATGCCTGCGACAAAATTGATGATCTGAAAAAGTCTGACCCCAATATGGCTGAGGACTACAACAACCTACTTCGATTACTTCAGGCTTGAGTACAAGGAAGCAAAAATATGAAACTTTCGATTGCCCGCGATCAACTCTTGAAGCCTTTGCAGCAGGTCTCGGGTGTAGTGGAAAAGCGCCAGACATTGCCGGTATTGGCGAATGTGCTGATGGTTGTGGATGCCGGAAAACTGGCATTAACCGGCACTGATCTTGAGGTTGAACTGATTGCCCGGGCAGATTTGTCCGGTGAATTCGGCGATGGTGAAATCACCGTGCCTGCCCGCAAGTTACTGGATATCTGCAAGGCCCTGCCGGCCAGTGCTGATATTGAAATCAAGCTTGATGGCCAGAAACTCACGCTCAAGTCCGGCAAGAGCCGCTTTACACTGACTACCTTGCCCGCTAATGAGTTCCCCAACCTGGAAGAAGGCGTTGGCGCGTTCAGTTTTTCCATCAATCAGAAAGAATTGAAAAAGCTGATCGACAAGACATCCTTTGCGATGGCGCAGCAGGATGTCCGCTACTACCTGAACGGCATGTTGTTTGAAGTGACCTCGGGCCAGTTGCGGGCAGTTGCTACCGATGGCCACCGTCTGGCCATGTGTGATGCCAATGCCGAAACCAGTGGCGATGACCGCATGCAGGTCATCGTGCCGCGCAAGGGTGTGCAAGAGCTGGCGCGCTTGCTTACCGATGATGAAGGGGTTGTCACCATTACATTGGGCACCAATCACATCCGTGCCAAGGTGGGTAATGTGACCTTTACCTCCAAGCTCATAGATGGCAAATTTCCGGATTACGAACGCGTTCTTCCCAAGGGTGGCGACAAGATCATTCTCGCCAACCGTGAAGAACTGCGTCAGTCGCTCAGTCGTGCAGCCATTCTTTCCAATGAGAAGTTCCGTGGCATCCGCTTGTTGCTGACGCCAGACCTGCTCCGTATTCAAGCCAACAACCCGGATCAGGAAGAGGCTGAAGATGACCTGACCGTTGAATACAACGGCAATTCACTGGAAATCGGCTTTAACGTGCAGTATCTGCTGGATGTACTGGGTGTGCTGGATACGGCCACTGCCAAGCTGACACTGGGCGATTCCAACAGCTCTGCGCTGATGCAGGATGCCGAAAACGGCCGTTCCGTTTACGTCGTCATGCCCATGCGTCTGTAATCCGCCTAACCCCCCTGCGCTTATGACACTCACCCGACTGGAGATTGCCCATGTCCGCAATCTCCAGTCAGTTGCCCTGCTTCCGCATCCCCGTTTGAATCTCCTTGTCGGCGCCAATGGCAGCGGCAAAACCTCTGTACTTGAAGCCCTCCACCTGCTTGGTCTTGGCCGCTCTTTCCGCTCAGGCCGCGCCCGCCGCCTGGTTAATGACGGACAACCGGATTGCACGGTATTCGCTGCCTTTGGTGATGAGGGCCAGGCGGCAATACGGCGTGGCGCCAATGGCGATACAGAGCTTCGCCTGGATAACCGTTCCCAGATCACCATGGCGGAACTCGCGCAACGCCTGCCTTTGGCCCTGCTTGATCCTGAATCCATGGATCTTTTTGATGCCGGCTCCAAACCGCGACGTGCCCAGCTGGATTGGGGAGTGTTCCACGTGGAACATCGGTTCTATCCAGTCTGGCTGCGTTATCAGCGCGCGCTCAAGCAAAGGAATTCCTTGCTCAGATCAGGTAGTATTGGCCGGCTTGAATCCGCCGTATGGGACAGTGAGCTGGCAGTGTCAGCCGGCCTGTTGCATAGCCTTCGCCATGAATACGTCGCGCGCTGGAAGCCTTTGTGGGAGGCCCGCATTCAGGGCTTTTTGCCGGAGCAGGACCTGACTCTGGAATACAACCCGGGCTGGGATGTGGCGCATGATCTGGCGGGGCTGCTGGCAGCGAACTGGGATAAGGATCAAGAGCGCGGCCATACACAGCTTGGCCCCCACCGCGCCGATCTCAGGGTCAGGCGCGGATCGGCCCCGGCCGACGAGCTTTTGTCGAGGGGCCAGAAAAAGCTGGTTGTTTGCGCGCTCAAGCTGTCGCAGGTCAGTCTGCTGCAAGAGGCGGGAAGGCATTGTGTATTGCTGGTGGATGATCTGGCCTCGGAGCTGGATGCTATTTCCCGCCAGCGCCTGATCGACTATCTGGCCGCATCTGGAGCGCAGGTGTTTATCACCTGCATTGAGCCGGATGCGGTGCTTCCCGTACTGCAGGGTTCGGGAGCAGGCTTTAAAATGTTCCACGTGGAACATGGGGGGGTGGCGGAGGCATAGGATTTTGCTCCCCCGCCCCAACCCTCACCCCCGCCGGGGGTGAGGAAGCACAAGAGAGGCTGCCCAGCCGCCAGCGAGCCGTCGCAGCGGACAGGAAGACGCCCGGAGAAGATGATGAGTGAACAGGAAAGAGTGTACGACTCAACCAGCATCAAGGTCCTGAAAGGCCTGGATGCCGTACGCAAGCGCCCCGGCATGTATATCGGCGATACTGATGATGGGTCGGGTCTGCACCACATGGTGTTTGAAGTCGTGGACAATGGGATTGATGAAGCCCTTGCCGGCCACTGTACCGAGGTCACTGTCACCATCCATCCGGACGAATCTGTCACCGTAACCGATAACGGCCGCGGCATTCCCGTTGATATCCACGAGGAAGAAGGCGTCTCGGCAGCCGAGGTCATCATGACCGTGCTGCATGCTGGCGGTAAGTTCGATGACAACAGCTACAAGGTCTCCGGGGGCCTGCATGGCGTTGGCGTATCTGTGGTGAATGCCCTTTCCAAAAAGCTGATGATGACCATTCGCCGCAGCGGCAAGGTCTATGAGCAGGAGTATCAGCACGGGGTGCCACAATATCCCCTGCGTGAAGTCGGCGAGACGTCGAGCCGCGGCACGGAAATCCGTTTCCACCCTTCGGAAGAAACCTTTACCAATATCGAGTTCAAGTACGACATCCTCGCCAAGCGCCTGCGCGAGTTGTCTTTCCTGAACTCCGGTGTGCGCATCGTGCTGAAGGACGAGCGTACTGGCCAGGAAGACGTCTTTGAATACGTGGGCGGCCTTGCTGCCTTCGTGGAGTACCTGAACACCAACAAGACCACACTGCACCCGGTATTCCATTTCAATGTGCCGCAGTCGGCCGGTATCAACGGCATCGGCGTGGAAGTGGCCATGCAGTGGAACGATACCTATCAGGAAGGCGTTTACTGCTTTACCAACAACATCCCGCAGCGCGATGGCGGCACCCATATCCAGGGTTTTCGTACAGCCCTCACCCGCACACTGAACAATTACGTGGAAAAGGAAGGCCTGCTCAAGAAGGAGAAGGTAGCCACCACCGGTGAAGACATGCGCGAAGGCTTGACCGCCATCGTGTCGGTAAAGGTGCCGGATCCCAAGTTCTCCAGCCAGACCAAGGACAAGCTGGTGTCCTCGGAGGTTACCAACTCCGTGGCTACGGCCATGAACGAGAAGTTTGAGGAATTCCTGCTGGAAAACCCCGGCATCGGTAAAATCATTGCCAACAAGATTCTCGATGCTGCCCGCGCCCGTGAAGCTGCCCGCAAAGCCCGAGAAATGACTCGCCGCAAGGGTGCGCTGGATATTGCCGGCCTGCCCGGCAAGCTCGCCGACTGTCAGGAAAAGGACCCGGCTCTTTCCGAGCTTTACCTGGTCGAGGGTGATTCCGCTGGCGGCTCTGCTAAACAGGGCCGCAACCGCAAGATGCAGGCGATCCTGCCCCTCAAGGGCAAGATTCTTAACGTCGAGCGCGCCCGCTTTGACAAGATGATTTCCTCGCAGGAAGTCGGCACGCTGATCACGGCGCTCGGCTGCGGTATCGGCCGCGATGAATACAATATCGCCAAGTTGCGCTACCACAAGATCATCATCATGACCGACGCCGACGTCGACGGTTCGCATATCCGCACGCTGCTGCTGACCTTCTTCTTCCGTCAGCTGCCCGAGCTGATCGAACGCGGCTACATCTATATTGCCCAGCCACCGCTGTACAAGGTGAAGAAGGGCAAACAGGAACAATATGTAAAAGACGAGCCGGCGCTGGAGGAGTACCTGACCTCGGTTGCCCTCGACAACGCTGCTTTCTACACCGCTCCCGGGCTGCCGCCCATTCAGGGGCTGGGTCTGGAAACGCTGCTCAACGAGTTCCGCACCACCAAGGCCACGATCAGCCGCATATCCCGCCTGTACCCGGAAACCCTGCTGAATGCCCTGCTGTTCTGCCCCGTGCTGAGTCAGGAAGCACTGACAGACCGTGCTGCCGTAGCAGCATGGGCCGCGCTTGTGCAGTCCAAGGTAATCGAGATGGCCGATGCCTCCGAGCGCTTCCTGATCGAAGTGGTGGAAGACGTGGAACATCGCCGCTTCCTGCCGCAGATCGAGCAGGTCGCCCATGGTGTGCCCTACACCTATCGTCTGGGAGCCGACTTCATTAGCTCCAACGAGTACCGCCAGATCGTCAAAATGGCAGGCCAGCTCGATGGCCTGACGGAAGCGGGCGCTTACATACAGCGTGGCGAACGCCAGCATCCTGTGGCCAGCTTCGAGCAGGCCATGAACTGGCTGATGAGCGAGTCACGCAAGGGCACCGCCATCCAGCGTTACAAAGGTCTGGGTGAAATGAATCCGGACCAGCTCTGGGAAACCACTATGGATCCGGAAGCCCGTCGTATGCTGAAAGTGAATATTGAGGATGCCATCAAGGCCGACCAGATGTTTACCTGCCTCATGGGCGACGCTGTCGAGCCCCGCCGCGAGTTCATCGAAACCAATGCACTGACGGTAGCCAATCTCGACGTCTGATTGTAAATCTCGCCATAAGGTGAAAAACAAAGCCCCTGAATCCAGGGGCTTTGTTTTTCTGGCGTGCCGCATATCCGTAGGTGATAGATCGGCCTGCTGTCTGTGCCAGCTCCAATAGACAATTGACTAGACTTCCCCGCGCGGCCAGACGTTTGAGCTCCATCGGGCCTGAGGTACTTCAGCAGCGAACTCATGGTCTCGCCCTCAATACCGAAAGGTTGCGCCGGTATTGCCGTAGCTGCCCGATGGCAGCCGCGCGCGCTTGAGCACGTCACCCGCATCAAGGTGCTCATAGTTGAAGAACAGGGTCAGATGGCCGCAGGCCGACCAGGTGGCGGCGAGGCGGAGCAAGCCGCCGATCTCGTGGCCCGGAACGTTCCCGGTACCTGCATAGGCACGCATCCCGCCAGCATAGGCGGCGTCGTCCTCCTCGAGTCGCCGTGCGAAGCCGTATTCAATCGCGAGGCTGGTCGCCGGCGTTGGTGATGCGGCAATTCCCGGTGCGATCATCAGCAGGTTGCTGAGGCCGAGAAACTGTCCTTCACCAAGATAGCTGGAGCTCGCATAGAGCGGGTTGAATCCCTTGAGCGTCCCGGTCCCGTAAGCGCCGCCGCCGGAGGCGATGTCGGCATGTGCCGTCAGGCGCGGCTTCCACCCTGCGCTGGCGAGCGCCAGGCTGTGTACGGTGAACAGGCCCCAGGCATCAATGTCACGACCCATGTAGTTGCCGGCCTGATGTGCGAGTGTCCAGTCGAATTTCAGGCGGCCGTGTTGCCCCCAAAAGCGCGTGCCAACGGTGTCGCGATCATCAAGACCAACATGGCCGCCGGAGCGGACGCCGGGTTTTTCGCTGTGCATCCAGAACGGATCCAGATAGGTGTCAGGCCCGCTGCCGGGCGAGACAACGAGGCTGGCGCTGATCCCTGCAAGACGTTCGGCGTGATTGATGGCCTCGTCGAAGGCGCCGCGTTCCATGCGTGTTGCGCGCAGATCAAAGGCGCTCAGGCGAAGCCTCGGGCCATGGGCGTAGAAGCGCACGCCGTTCCAGCTGCGATGAAGGTTGGAACCATCGCCCGGGCTTATCAATTGCCGGGGCCCGTCGGCGAACTCCTGACGCCCGATCATGGCGCCTACCAGGGTTGGGCCGATGTGCGCGCGCGCGTCGACAAACAACTGCTGCAGTGCGGCGTCGTTCTGGAGGCTGGCGGCAGCGGACTCGCGGCGGCCGGCGACTTGGCCGGTGCCGACCTCGCCATAAACGCGGAGGTCGGGATTGAGGCGCAGGTCTGCGCCAAGAATGCCGCGGAACAAGCCCTGCTGATAATCATTGCCGCTCGCTAATTGGCCATTGCCCCAGGCGTCGTAACGCAAGCGGGTCTCGGCACTCAGCGTCAGGATGGTCTCGCCGCCGAGCGGCATGGCCTTGCCCGGCAACGGGGCTTCGGCAGCGACCGGACTGGCCCAGACCAGCAAGCTGATCAAGCCTGCACTGATTACGCAGGGTTTATTCAAGGCCACACCCATCTGCCTGTTCACGGTTTGGAGGAACGGCGCGCCGGGAAAGCGCATGGCCTGCAAATGCGATGGCGAGGGCGGTGAAGATCAGGATTGCGGCAACGGCAAACGTGATCTGCATGCCGGCCGCAACCGCCTCGGGGCGCGTGGTCATGAGGCTGGTTGTTGCCGATCCGATAGCGAACACCGTGCCCATGAGGGATGCACCGGTAATGAGTCCGAGATTGCGCGACAGGTTGAGCATGCCGGAGATGACACCGCGCTGTTCCGGGCGAATGTTGGTCATGACGGCCGTGTTGTTGGCCGCCTGGAACAGCGCATAGCCGGCGGTGATGAGAACGAGCGGAGCGAGGTAACCCGGGACGCCGAACCGCGTTGCCAGCATGGGCAGGATCGAGGTGCCGGCCGCCATGCCGGTGAGCCCGGCGATGGTCATGTGCTGTGTGCCGAAGCGGTCCACGAGGCGGCCCGCCGGCACGCCCGTCAGCGCGGCGACAATCGGGCCGGACGACATGACGAGCCCGGCACGGGCGGCGTCGAGCGCCAGCACACCGGAGAGATAGAACGGACCCACCACCAGCGTTGCCATTACCACGGTCGTGACCAGCGCGCTCATGGCGAAGCCCGCGCCCAGCAGCGAATTGCGGAACAACGCCAACTGGATCAGCGGCGATACGGCTTTCGACTCGGCGCGCACGAAGAGGCCGGCGCCGACGATGGCCGTAAACAGCAGCGCCACGTTGAGCGGGCCGAAATGGCCGTGTCCCATCGTCATGGCGAGTGCATAAGCGGCGAGCGTCAGGGCGAGCAGCAGCGTACCCGGATGGTCAAGGCGGGTGCGATCCGCCTTCTCTACCCGGCGATCCACCGGCAGGTAACGCCAGGCGAGAAGAAAGGCCAGCAGGCCCAGCGGCAGGTTGATGAGGAAGAGGGAGCGCCAGCCGCAGCCGGCAATCAGCACGCCGCCGAGTGAAGGGCCGAGCGCGGTACCAATCGCCGACATGGTGCCGAGCAGCCCCATGGCACTGCCGGTCTTTTCCTTTGGAATGGTCTCGCCAACAAACGCCATGGTGAGGGCCATCATGATGGCCGCACCCAGCCCCTGCGCGGCCCGCGCGGCAATCAGCAGCCCGAGCGTGGGCGCCGCGCCGCACAGGACCGAGGCTGCCGTGAACAGGAAGATGCCGGCCAGCAGCAGCCGGCGGCGGCCGGTGAGGTCGCCGAGCCGGCCGACGCTGACGATCAGGGTGGTGATGGCGAGAAGATAGGCGAGAACAACCCACTGTACTTCCTGGAAGGAGGCCGTGAACGCCTGTGCCAGCGTTGGCAAGCCGACATTGGCAATACTGGTGCCGAGCGAGGACAGCAGCAGGGATAACGAAAGGCTGGCCAGCACCCGGCGCACCGGAGGTGTCCGTTCCATGCTTCCGGCAACGGCCGCTTCCCTGGTTGCAGTGATGGGCTCAGGAGTGAATTTCATTTTTTGCAATCTCCGGCAAGTCGATACCAGGATCGTAGGGTCGCGACTTGTATGGCGGAAGACGCATCATTTGCAGTTTATTAGTGCATGAAACGCCTTGTGTTGAGCCCGTCGTGCTACGGTTGAAGCATGTCGACGCCTGATCTCAACCTGCTCATCGCTCTGGACGTGCTGCTCACGGAAGGCAACGTGGCGCGCGCTGCCCGGCGCTTGCGGCTGAGCCCCTCGGCGATGAGCCGGGCGCTGGCGCGGTTGCGCGAGACAACGGGTGATCCCTTGCTGGTCAGGGCAGGACGCGGTCTCGTGCCAACGCCCCGGGCACTCGAACTCCGCGAAAAGGTCAGTCAGCTTGTGCAGGACACGGAAGCGGTTTTGCGCCCAGCCGAAACCCCCGACCTCAGGCAGCTCGTTAGGACGTTCACGCTGCGGACCAGCGATGGTTTTGTGGAGAACTTCGGGCCGGACCTGATTGCCCGCGTCGGCGTGGAGGCTCCCGGCGTGCGGTTGCGCTTCGTGCAGAAGCTGGAAAACAAGGACAGCACCCTGCTTCGCGACGGCACGGTCGATCTGGAAACCGGTGTGGTGGGAAACACGCTGGGGCCGGAAGTGCGGGTGCAGGCGCTGTTCCGCGACCGTTTCATTGGCGTTGTGCGGACGGGGCATGCGCTGAGCCAGGGTGACATCACTCCCGCCTGTTATGCGGCCGGCCGGCACATCTATGTCACGCGGCGGGGCCGCGACAAGGGGCCGATGGATGACGCCCTGGGGGTGCTGGGTCTGGAGCGGGAGATCGTCACGATCGTCGGGAGCTTTTCGACCGCCCTGGCGCTGGCCCGTGGCTCCGACCTGATCGCCAGCGTGCCCGAGCGCCATACCGGGAATCTGCGCGCCGGCATGCACAGCTTTCCCCTTCCGGTACCTGTGCCGGAGATCACGGTTTCATTGCTCTGGCATCCACGGCTGCAAGCCGATCCGGCGCACCGGTGGCTGCGCAGCCTCGTTCTGGACACCTGCGCGACAATGCGCTGAAGAGGAAAGTTTCCCGCCGTCACGGAGGCGCTCGGGGCTTTCCGGATATTTTCAGGCTTCACATTTCAACGGGAGAGCCCGCGGCTAGCGGAAGCAGCAGTTCAGGCAGCGAGACTTGCCGGGGCTTTGTTGTTTCCGGGGCCGCCAGAACGGTTGTGTGTTGATCATGCAACCTGATCCTGCCCAAAAAGCGCTACGATTGACGGCGCCGGGCTTGCCGTCCGCATGATGAATGCCGCTTGCGGCTGTTCAATAATGTGGCTTGCGTCCTGGCGCGCCTGTTATCTGATTCAGGGAGTTCCTGTGTATTTTGGCGAACGCTTCAACAGCATCACCCACCTGCTGGGCGCGATTTTTTCCGTCGCCGGCATGGTGGTGCTGATCATCCTCGCCAGGCATCAAGGCAGCGTACTGAAAACCGTTGCCTTCAGTATTTACGGCGCCACGCTGGTCAACCTCTATCTCATCTCCACGCTCTACCACAGCGTTCGCCTGCACACGGCCAAAGCCATCCTGCAGAAGTTTGACCACTGCGCCATCTACCTGCTCATCGCAGGCAGCTATACGCCCTTTGCCCTGATTACCCTGCACGGCCCCTGGGGCTGGACACTGTTCGGCCTCAGTTGGGGCCTTGCTGTTTTTGGCATTGCCCAGGAGCTTACCCTCGGCCGCCGTACCCGTTCCTTGTCGATGGGGCTTTACGTTGTCATGGGCTGGCTCATCGTCATCGCCATCCGTCCCTTGCTGCGTGCCATGCCCCTGCCCGGGGTCGCCTGGCTGGCCGCGGGCGGCATCATCTACAGCGTCGGCATTTATTATTTCGTCAACGACGAACGCCGCCATTACCACGGCATCTGGCATTTGTTTGTGCTCGGCGGCAGTGTTTGCCAGTTTGTCTGTATCTTGCTGTACGTGGTGTGAGGCGGGAATATCCGCCGCGCAGGGCTTGTTGCCGCGCGGCACAACAACCATGCTGCGCACGCTGTTTCTGCTCGCCGGAAAAAGCTTTTTTACTGATTGATTGCCGTAACGCCGTCAATCATGAGTCACCCATTACAGGCGGAGAGATGAATGGCGTTCAATGCCTATGAAATAAAGCGGCTGGAAAAAATTGTCGGCGCCCACATCAACAAGGATCTGGATCAGGGTTTCCACATCAGTGACCAGAGTGTCGAACTGTTTGAGCTGAAGCCGGACAAGCAGCATCCGGGCGAATTTGTCGAGATGCCCACGGCCAGGGCCACCTATATCAAGCCCAGCCAGAACTGGAAGGTTTACTGGATGCATGCCGACCGCAAATGGCATGGTTATGAACCGGTCCCCCGCGTGGAGACCATAGAAGAGTTTTTGCGGCTAGTGGCCGACAACGAGTACGGCTGTTTTTACGGCTGATCAGCTCAAGATTTTTTCTGTCCCTCTCCTTTTTCCGAGCTTCCCTTGCCCGATCTGATCGATTCACTGTCGCGCGCTTTTGCCGCGCGCACCGACCTTCTTGCATCCCTGTCGGCATCCGGTACGGATTGCTACCGCCTGTTTCATGGCACGGTAGAAGGCATGCCGGGACTGACGGTAGACCGCTATGGCGAGGTGCTGCTGGTACAGAGCTTTCATGTGCCGCTCGAGACAAAGGCGCTTGAGGGCATTGAAGACTGGTATCGCCGCGAGCACCCGCTGTTTGCGCGTTGTGTGTACAACGATCGCAGTGCGGGCAATTCACGTGTTGCGAATGCACTGGCGGCAGATGCACAGGCCATTGCCGAGGCCCCGGTCGTGATTCACGAGCTGGGCGTGCGCTATGTTTTCCGGGCGCGGCATCGCGGCCAGGATCCGTGGCTGTTTCTGGATCTGCGTGCCGCACGCCGGCAGGTGCAGGCCCTCATGAGGAATCAGGCGGTCTCCGGCCAGTCGGTGCTCAACCTGTTTTCCTATACCTGCGGCGTGGGGGTGGCGGCGGCGGTGGCGGGTGCCTCCCGCGTACTGAATGTCGATTTTGCCGCATCGGGTCTGGCGGTGGGGCGCGAGAATGCCGCCCTCAATGCGGTGGCCGATCGCGTCGGATTTCTGGAGAGTGATTATTTTCCGGCAGCGCGCCAGCTCGCGGGGCTGGAGGTGCCAAAGGGTCGCCGTGGCCAGAGCCTGCCGTCTTTCCCCCGGGTCGGTGCCGAGCCATTCGATCTGGTTTTTCTGGACCCGCCACGCTACGCGAAAAGCGCTTTCGGGGTCGTGGATCTCGTCAATGATTACGGCGCGGTGTTCAAGCCGGCCCTGCTGGCCACGCGCGAGGGCGGCACCCTGATCGCCTGCAACAATGTAGCCAGCGTCGACAGGGATGCGTGGGCAGCAGGCTTGCAGGGGGCGATTCGCCGCAATGGCAGGACATTGCGCAGCCTGGAGTTCATCACGCCCGATGCGGACTTCCCCTCCCCCGATGGTCGTCCGCCCCTGAAGGCAGCCATGTTGCGGGTGTAGGCCTTTTTATTCCGCTTCCGTCTTTCGGCCGCAGGAGCATCCGCCTGCTGATGCTCCTCTTTCTCCGGCCATTCTGTCATTTGCCCGCATCTTGCTTGGGGTCATGTCAAAACTTCTACAAAAACATGCCGGATAAGGCTTGAAGTCGCGCATATCCGTGATGAAGGGGGTGCAATTAAGGCGCAGCCCCGGCTAGAATCGCGGCTCAAAGGCGCCGTGCCCGTAAAAAGGTGCGGCCGCGTGGAACATCGTTCACAAAGGCGTGTCGAGACCCCGTTTTCACACCTGGCGTGACGATCCCAAGCATCTTATTTCTCGCTTCAGCCAGGGAATCCCAGCGTGTCTGCGACCGTTAACTCGCCTGAATACTGGTCTCTTGCCATCTTCCTGATTGGCGTGGTCGGCATGTGCTGCTTCATGCTTTTCATTCCCGTGTGGCTGGGCGGCCGGGACTGGGGCCGCGCCAAAAACGAACCCTTCGAATCCGGTGTCGTCCCCCAGGGCGGTGCCCGCATACGGTTTTCGGCCAAGTTCTATCTTGTCGCCATGTTCTTCGTGATCTTCGATGTGGAAGCGCTCTACCTCTTCGCCTGGGCGGTGTCTGCCCGTGAAGTGGGATGGACCGGTTTTATGGAGGTCACCCTCTTTGTGCTTTTCCTGTTGGCGGGCCTCGTTTATCTGTGGCGCATCGGCGGGCTGGACTGGGCGCCGGAAGCGCGCCGTCGTCGCATGGCACAGCAGAAAGCCGACTCTGCCCATCATTCCTGAACCGAGGCGCGCCATGAAATATACCCTCACTCGTATCGACCCCAATGCGGCCAACGACCGCTATCCGATACAGCAGAAGGAAAGCGTGTCCGATCCGCTGGAAGACGAGGTTCATAAAACGGTTTTCATGGGCCGTCTTGAAGAAATGATCCATGGCTCCGTGAACTGGGGGCGCAAGCATTCGCTCTGGCCTTATAACTTCGGCCTGTCCTGCTGCTATGTGGAAATGGCCACGGCATTTACGGCACCGCACGACGTCGCCCGTTTTGGTGCCGAGGTGATTCGCGCCTCGCCACGCCAGGCCGACGTGATGGTGATTGCCGGCACTTGTTTCATGAAAATGGCTCCGGTGGTGCAGCGTCTGTATGAACAGATGCTGGAGCCGAAGTGGGTGATTTCCATGGGTGCCTGTGCCAACTCCGGCGGCATGTACGACATTTATTCCGTGGTTCAGGGCGTGGACAAGTTCCTGCCCGTGGATGTGTATATCCCGGGCTGCCCGCCCCGCCCCGAAGCTTTCCTGCAGGCCCTGATGATTCTGCAGGAATCCATCGGCAAGGAGCGCAGGCCGCTGTCCTGGGTGGTGGGCGATCAGGGCGTGTACCGTCCTGAAATGCAGCCGGAACGTGATCGCAAAAATGCCGAACGCATTGCGGTCACTACCTTGCGCACGCCAGACCAGGTCTGATTTCCACTGCGCGGCAAACGCTGCGCAGCAAAAGTATTTTTTACGTATTGCGACGACAAGACGATGGCTGATAACGCCCCGCTTCCGCCGAGCACACCCGGCACCGAGTATGAAGTCGTGCGCGAGCTGCAATCCCGTTTCGGGGAGCAGATCGTTTTCCAGCCGACGAAGGATTCTGTGCCGACCCTATGGGTGCCGCGCGCCGAATTGATTGAAGTGTTGCGCTTCCTGCGCAACCTTTCGCGTCCCTATGTGATGCTTTATGACCTCTCGGCGATTGACGAGCGTCTGCGCAAGCATCGCGAGGGCCAGCCCAAGTCCGATTTCACGGTGTTCTATCACCTGCTCTCCATCGAGCGTAATTCGGATGTGCGCATCAAGGTCGCCCTCAGCGAGAGCGACCTGCATGTGCCGACCTCCATCGGCATCTGGCCGAACGCCAGCTGGTACGAGCGTGAAGTCTGGGATTTGTTCGGCATCACTTTCGATGGCCATCCGCACCTGTATCGCATCATGCTGCCGCGTACCTGGGTTGGTCATCCGCTGCGCAAGGACTATCCGGCACGCGCCACCGAGTTCGATCCTTTCGCACTGACGGCCGCCAGGCAGGATGCCGAGCAGGAAGCCCTGCGTTTCAATCCTGAAGAGTGGGGCATGAAGCGCGGCGCCAGGGACGAGGATTATATGTTCCTCAACCTCGGGCCCAATCACCCGTCGGCACACGGTGCTTTCCGTATCGTGCTGCAGCTCGACGGTGAAGAAATTCTCGATTGCGTCCCCGACATTGGTTACCACCATCGTGGTGCCGAAAAGATGGGCGAGCGCCAGAGCTGGCACTCCTATATTCCCTACACCGACCGCATCGATTATCTCGGTGGCGTGATGAACAATCTGCCGTATGTATTGACGGTAGAAAAGCTCGCCGGTATTGAAGTGCCGGATCGCGTGAAAACCATACGCGTGATGCTGACGGAGTTTTTCCGCATCACCTCGCACCTGCTTTTCCTCGGCACCTATATTCAGGACATGGGCGGCATGACGCCCATCTTCTTCATGTTCACCGACCGCAAAAAAGCCTATGACGTGATCGAGGCCATTACCGGCTTCCGCATGCATCCGGCCTGGTTCCGTATCGGTGGCGTGGCGCATGACCTGCCGCGTGGATGGGAAAAGCTGGTGCGCGACTTCCTCGACTGGATGCCGTCACGCCTGAATGAATATGAAAAAGCCGCCATGCGTAACAGCGTCATGAAAGCGCGTACGGTAGGTGTGGCACAGTACAACGCCAAGGAAGCGCTGGAGTGGGGTGTCACGGGCCCGAACCTGCGCGCTACCGGTGTGGATTTTGACCTGCGCAAGGCGCGTCCGTATTCCGGCTACGAGAATTTCGAGTTCGAGGTGCCGCTGGCACAAAATGGTGATGCCTACGATCGCGGCATGGTGCGTCTGGAAGAAATGCGGCAATCACTGCGCATTATCAGGCAGTGTCTCGATCACATGCCGGCCGGCCCCTACAAGGCCGATCATCCGCTCACCTGTCCGCCGCCCAAAGAGCGCACGCTGCAGGATATCGAAACCCTGATCACGCATTTCCTCAGTGTTTCCTGGGGCCCGGTTATTCCGGCCGGTGAAAGCAGCCAGATGATTGAAGCCACCAAGGGCATCAACAGTTATTACCTGACCAGCGATCACGGCACCATGAGTTATCGCACGCGTATTCGTACGCCGAGCTTCCCGCACCTGCAGCAGATTCCTTCGGTGATTCGTGGATCCATGATCCCGGATTTGATTGCCTATCTGGCTTCCATTGACTTTGTGATGGCCGATGTCGACCGCTAACGCTAACCCACCCAAGATTATTGCGACCAGCCGTTACACGCTGTCGTCCAAGGCCCGTGCCGATATCGAGCACGCGACCCATCATTACCCGGATCCGCGTGCGGCCTGTATCGATGCACTGAAAATCGTGCAGCGCGAAGAAGGCTGGGTACCGGATGGCGCCATTGCGGCGATTGCCGACATCCTCGGCATTCCCGCCAGCGATGTGGAAGGGGTGGCGACTTTCTACAGCCTGATTTTCCGTCGGCCCGTGGGGCGTCATGTCATCAAGCTGTGCGACAGCATGGTCTGCTACATCAACGGCCACGAGCAGGTGCTGGATGCCATCAAGGCAAAAATCGGCATCGGTCTTGGTGAAACCACGGCTGATGGCTGCTTCACCTTGCTGCCCGTGTGTTGCCTCGGCAATTGCGACAAGGGCTCGACCATGATGGTGGACGATGACACCCACGGCGGTTTGACGCCGGAGTCTGTTGTCACTGTACTGGAGCAGTACCAATGAAGCTGTCTTCCTTCGGTCCCGCGAACAGGATTGCCCGCACCGCTGAAACGCATCCGCTGACATGGCGTCTGCGCGATGATGGCGAGCCGGTGTGGCTGGCAGAGTACGAATCAAGAAACGGTTATGCCGCCGCGCGCAAGGCGCTGAAGACATTGGCGCCGGATGAAATTGCGACCACGGTAAAGGACGCCGGCCTGAAAGGTCGTGGTGGTGCCGGCTTTCCCACGGGTGTGAAGTGGAGCCTGATGCCGAAGGATGAGAGCCAGAATGTGCGTTACCTCCTCTGCAATGCAGACGAGATGGAACCGAATACCTGGAAAGACCGCCTGCTCATGGAGCAGCTGCCGCACCTGCTGATTGAGGGCATGCTGATCAGTGCCCGTGCGCTCAAGGCCACTACGGGCTACATCTTCCTGCGTGGCGAATATATTGAATGTGCGCGCAATCTGAACCGTGCCATTGATGAAGCCCGCGCCGCCGGTTTTATCGGCAAGAATGTGCTCGGCAGTGGTTTTGATTTCGAGCTTTATGTTCACACCGGCGCCGGTCGCTATATCTGCGGTGAAGAAACTGCCCTGATCAATTCGCTCGAAGGCCGTCGCGCCAATCCCCGCTCCAAGCCGCCCTTCCCGGCAGCTGTTGGCGTCTGGGGCAAGCCGACTTGCGTCAATAACGTGGAAACGCTGTGTAATGTGCCCGCCATCATTGACGGCGGTATCGACTGGTACAAATCACTGGCACGCGCCGGCAGTGAAGACATGGGCACCAAGCTCATGGGTTTTTCCGGCAAGGTGAAAAACCCCGGTCTGTGGGAGCTGCCTTTCGGCGTGACTGCACGTGAGTTGTTTGAGGATTATGCCGGCGGCATGCGTGACGGGCTTACGCTGAAGGCCTGGCAGCCAGGCGGTGCCGGCACCGGATTCCTGCTGCCCGAGCATCTTGATGCGCAGATGTATGCCGGCGGCATCGCCAAGGTCGGCACACGCATGGGCACCGGTCTCGCCATGGCGATTGATGACAGCGTGAGCATGGTGTCGCTGCTGCGCAATATGGAAGAGTTTTTTGCGCGTGAATCCTGTGGCTGGTGCACGCCCTGCCGTGACGGCCTGCCTTGGAGCGTGAAGCTGTTGCGCGCGCTTGAAAAAGGCGAAGGCCGCGAAGGCGACATCGGCGTGCTTGAGCAGCTGGTGGGTTTCCTTGGCCCAGGCAAAACCTATTGTGCGCATGCGCCGGGTGCGGTTGAACCGCTCGGCTCTGCCATCAAGTATTTCCGTCACGAATTTGAACAAGGCATTTCGGCCGCTGCGACTACTGGCAACGCTGCTGTTGCTGGACAGTCTGTGCCATCCGGAGTGAATGCGTAATGGCAACGATACATGTAGACGGCAAAGCCTACGAAGTCGACGGCGCAGACAATCTCCTGCATGCCTGTCTTTCCCTCGGCCTCGACATTCCGTATTTCTGCTGGCATCCGGCGCTGGGTTCCGTGGGAGCCTGCCGCCAGTGTGCGGTAAAGCAATACGCCAACCCGGAAGACAAGCGCGGCCGTCTGGTGATGTCCTGCATGACGCAGGCCACCGACAATATGTCGATTGCCATCGACGATGCCGAAGCAAAAGAGTTTCGTGCTTCGGTTGTCGAATGGCTGATGACCAATCACCCGCACGATTGCCCGGTGTGTGAAGAAGGCGGCCATTGCCATCTGCAGGACATGACCGTGATGACCGGTCATGACACCCGTCGTTATCGTTTCACCAAACGCACCCACCAGAATCAGGATCTTGGCCCTTTCATCAATCATGAGATGAACCGCTGCATCGCCTGCTACCGATGTGTGCGCTACTACAAGGATTACGCGGGCGGCACCGATCTCGGTGTTTACGGTGCTCACGACAATGTCTACTTCGGTCGTGTTGAAGACGGCGTGCTGGAAAGTGAATTCTCGGGCAACCTCACCGAGGTTTGCCCCACGGGCGTGTTTACCGACAAGACCCATAGCGAACGCTACAACCGCAAATGGGACATGCAGTTTTCGCCGAGCATCTGCCATGGCTGCGCGGCAGGCTGCAATATTTCCCCGGGTGAGCGTTACGGCGAAATCCGTCGTATCGAAAACCGTTTCAACGGCGCGGTGAACCAGTACTTCCTCTGTGACCGCGGTCGTTTTGGTTATGGCTATGTGAATCGCGCCGATCGTCCGCGTTCGCCGCTGATGCAGGAAAAAGCCCGCAACGGTGAGCGTTTTGATGCGCTGACGACCGATGCCGCGCTCGACAAGGTGGCTGATGCCGTGCGCCAGGCGAAACGCGCCATCGGCATTGGTTCGCCGCGTGCCAGCCTTGAAACCAATCACGCCCTGCGTGAACTGGTGGGCGCCGGAAATTATTTTGCCGGTGTCAGTGCCGATGAGCTGGCCCGCCTGCAACTGGCCAAGAATATTCTCGCACGTGGCGTGCGTACGCCGACCCTGCGTGAAATTGAAGATTACGATGCGGTTTTCGTGCTCGGTGAGGATGTCACGCAAAGTTCCCCCCGTATTGCCCTTGCCCTGCGCCAGTCTGCCAAAAACAAGGCGTTGAAAATGGCGGCAGCGCATCGTGTGCAGGAATGGCAGGCGGAAGCGATTGCCAATATCGCGCAGACGGAAAAGAGCCCGGTCTTTATCGCCAGCTTTGAAGCCACCCGTCTTGATGATGTTGCGCAGGCCACCCACCACGCGGCGGCTGATGATCTTGCCCGCCTTGGTTTTGCCGTAGCCCACGCCATTGATGGCAGCGCACCTGCGGTCAGTGCTCTGGATGCCGGCACTGCCGCACTTGCGCAGGATATTGCCGCTGCGCTGCTGGCAGCTGACAGGCCCCTCGTCGTCTCCGGTGTCAATTCGCTCAGCCCTGCCATCATGGAAGCGGCAGCGAATGTGGCGACGGCGTTGCGCAACAAGAGCAAGGCCGTCGGCCTCACGCTGTGTTTTGCCGAGGCCAACAGCCTTGGCCTGGCACTGCTCGGTGGTGAATCGCTGGATGCAGCGCTCGGCGTGCTGGAACAAGGTGATGCCGATGTTGTCGTCATCGTCGAAAACGATCTGTATCGTCGAGCCGATGCCGCCCGTGTCGATGCCGCTCTTGCGCGTGCCGCGACGGTAGTGGTGATCGATCACCAGAAAACCGCGACCGCGCAAAAAGCCGATGTTGTTTTGCCGGCCGCCAGCTTTGCCGAAGGTGACGGCACCCTGGTGAGCAACGAAGGCCGTGCCCAGCGCTTCTTCCAGGTTTATGACCCTGTTTACTACAAACCGGAAATCGTCATTCACGAATCGTGGCGCTGGCTGCACGCCGTGCACACTACCGTGGAAAATCGCGAAATCGACTGGACGCTGCTGGATGATGTGACCGCCCATTGCGTGGCGGCCCATCCGGAGCTGGCCGGCATTATTGATGCTGCCCCGAACGCCGCTTTCCGCATCAAGGGCCTGAAGATTGCGCGTTCACCGCGCCGTTATTCCGGCCGTACCGCCATGCGCTCGGCCATTTCCGTACATGAGCCGCGCGCTTCGCAGGATCAGGATTCGGCACTGGCCTTCTCCATGGAAGGCTACTCGGGTGCCAATGAAGATTCTCCGATGGTTCCCTTTGCCTGGGCGCCGGGCTGGAATTCGCCGCAGTCCTGGAACAAGTTCCAGGATGAAGTCGGCGGTCATCTCCGTGCCGGTGATTCCGGCGTGCGCCTGTTTGAGGGCGGCAGCGAGCTCGCTTATTTCACCGCCGTACCGGCAGCCTTTGTGGCGGCCGGTGAATTGCAGGTGGTGCCGCTGTATCACCTTTTTGGCAGTGAAGAAATGTCGGCACGCGCCGCGCCGGTGGCAACACAGATTGCGCAGGCTTATGTCGCGCTGGCGGCTGCCGATGCCAGGCGGCTTGGTCTTGATGCCGCCAGCAAGGCAACGGTAAAAGTAGCCGGTGTATTGCTGGAGCTGCAGGTGCGGGTGAGTGACACGATGTCGCCAGGGACACTGGGCTTGCCTGTGGGCTTGCAGGGAATTCCGGCCTTTGCGGCCAATGCCCGCGCCATTGTGGGAGCTGCCGTATGAACGCGATATGGAATGCGGTGATCGCCTGGTTCACACCGGAAGTGATTGCCATCCTGATTGCCATGCTGAAGGCGATCGTGATTCTGCTCGGGACCGTGCTCAGCGCGGCGTTCCTGAGCTTTGTCGAGCGTCGCCTGCTGGCACTCTGGCAGGATCGTTATGGCCCCAACCGCGTTGGCCCGCAGGGTATTTTCCAGCTCGGCGCCGACATGGTGAAAATGTTTTTCAAGGAAGACTGGACGCCACCGTTTGCCGACAAGGTGATCTTCTGGATTGCGCCAGCCATTGCCATGAGTGCCTTGCTGCTGGTGATGGCGGTGATTCCCATTACGCCGGACTGGGGCATTATCGATCTCAATGTGGGCCTGCTGTTTTTCCTCGCCATGGCCGGCATTGCCGTTTATGCCGTGCTGTTTGCGGCCTGGTCGAGCAACAACAAATACGCCCTGCTGGGTGGCATGCGTGCCTCCGCGCAAACACTGTCCTATGAAGTATTCATGGGCATTGCGCTGATGGGCGTGGTGGCCGAGGCGGGTTCATTCAGTCTGCGTGACATCGTCCTGGCGCAGCAGAATCACTGGTTTGTGTTCTCGCAGTTTTTTGCCTTCGTGCCCTTCCTGATTGCCGGTGTGGCGGTGACGCATCGCCATCCTTTCGATCAGCCGGAAGCCGAGCAGGAACTGGCCGATGGTTATCACATCGAATATTCCGGCCTGAAATGGGGCATGTTCTTTGTCGGTGAGTATGTCGGTGTGGTGGTGATTTCCGCGCTGATCGCCACGCTGTTCTTCGGCGGCTGGCTGGCACCTTTCAGCCAGACCCTCCCGTTCCTGAACTACGTCCCCGCTTTTATATGGTTTGCCGCAAAGACCGGATTTTTCATCATGCTCTTTGTGCTGGTACGAGGTGCCCTGCTGCGCCCGCGTTATGACCATGTCATGACCTTCGGCTGGCTGGTCTGCCTGCCCTTGGTACTGGTGAACATGCTGATTACCGGCGCCATTGTTCTTTACACACAGATGCCTTGAGGAAAAGTACTTATGACTCTTAAAGGTATTCTGATCGGCGCTTTCACCCAGGTACGCAGCCTGGTGATGGTGTTCATGCATGCTTTTCGCAAACGCGACACCATGCAATACCCGGAAGAGGCCGTGTATGTGCCGCCACGTTATCGTGGCCGCATCGTACTGACACGCGATCCGGATGGTGAAGAACGCTGCGTGGCCTGCAATCTTTGTGCAGTAGCCTGCCCGGTTGGCTGCATCTCGCTGCAGAAAGCCGAGCGTGAAGACGGCCGCTGGTATCCCGAGTTTTTCCGTATCAATTTCTCGCGCTGCATTTTCTGCGGCATGTGCGAAGAGGCTTGCCCGACCAATGCCATCCAGCTGACGCCGGATTTTGAAATGGCCGAGTTCAATCGCCAGAATCTTGTGTATGAAAAAGAGCATTTGCTGATTTCGGGTCCTGGCAAGTATCCGGATTACAACTTCTATCGCGTCTCCGGCATGGCAATCGCTGGCAAGCCCAAGGGCTCTGCACAGAATGAAGCGGCGCCGGTTGATGTGAAAACCCTGTTGCCCTGATTACACGACCAGAGTGCGCGGTCTGAGTGGTATGCACTAATTGTGGAGAGACCATTGTGTCTGTTTTGGAAATAGGATTTTTTATGGCAGCCGCCGTGGCGATTACGTCCACGCTGGCGGTGATCATCGGGAAGAATCCGGTGCACTCGCTGCTTAACCTCATCATCTCGCTGCTGGCAGTCGCGATGGTTTTCTTCATGCTGGGCGCGCCGTTTGCCGCCATGCTGGAAATCATCGTTTATGCCGGTGCCATCATGGTGCTGTTCGTGTTTGTGGTGATGATGCTGAATCTTGGCGAGCATACCCGCCTGCAGGAACAGCAGTGGCTGAAGCCTCATGTCTGGGCCGGCCCCGCGATGCTTGCGCTGCTGCTGCTGGGCGAGCTGATTTATGTGCTGGCCAGTGGCGTCATCAGCCCGTCTGCCTATGCCGCCGTGAGTGCCAAGCAGGTCGGCATTGCGCTTTACGGCCCTTACCTGCTGGCGGTCGAGCTGGCCTCGATGCTGCTGCTGGCGGCGCTGGTAACAGCTTTCCATCTGGGTCGTCATGATGCCAAGGAAAACGAGGGAGAGACGCCATGAACGCCATTCCCATGGAATACGGCCTGCTGCTGGCGGCCATGCTTTTTGCGCTGGGGCTTGTTGGCGTGATGGTGCGTCGCAACCTCCTGTGGATGCTGATGAGCCTGGAAGTCATGATGAATTCTGCGGCCCTCGCGTTTGTGGTGGCGGGCAGCCATTGGGCACAGCCTGACGGCCAGATCATGTTTATCCTGATTCTGAGTCTGGCGGCATCCGAGGCCAGTGTCGGCCTTGCGATCCTGCTTCAGCTTTATCATCGATTCCGCACGACAGATGTGGACGCGGCCAGCGAGATGCGCGGATGAATTTACTTTTCCTCACCTTTGTTTTTCCCCTGATCGGCTTCCTTTTGCTGGCGTTTGCCCGTGGCCGGATTTCAGAAAACCTGGCGGCTGTTATTGGTGTCGGCTCCATCGGCCTGTCAGCGCTGACCGTCGTCTGGGTGGGTGCGGACTTCCTGCAGCATCCCCCGGCAGGCGGCGCCTACACACAGCATCTCTGGTCCTGGATTAATGCCGGTGGTTTTACGCCGGATTTTTCCCTGCATCTTGATGGACTGTCGCTCACCATGCTGGGCGTTATTACCGGCGTCGGCTTTTTCATTCACCTCTTTGCCTCCTGGTATATGCGCGGTGAAGACGGGTATGAGCGTTTCTTTTCCTACATGAATCTTTTTGTCGCCAGCATGCTGTTTCTGGTGCTCGGCGACAGCCTGCTTTTCCTCTATTTCGGTTGGGAAGGTGTGGGCCTCTGCAGTTTTTTGCTGATCGGTTTCTATTACAAGGATCCGGCCAATGGTCTCGCCGCACGCAAGGCCTTTGTGGTCACGCGCGTTGGCGACACCTTCATGGCTGTCGGCCTCTTCATTCTTTTCCGCGAGCTTGGCACCCTGAACATTCAGGAATTGCTGATACTGGCGCCGCAGAAATTTGCCGCGGGCGACCCCATGATGTCGCTGGCGGCGCTGCTGTTGCTGGGTGGTGCGGTAGGTAAATCGGCCCAGCTGCCGCTGCAGACCTGGTTGCCGGATGCCATGGCCGGCCCGACACCGGTATCCGCCCTGATCCATGCGGCCACCATGGTGACCGCCGGTGTTTACCTGATTGCCCGTACGCACACGATCTTCGAGCTGGCTCCGGATGTTCTGCATCTGGTTGGCATCATCGGCGCGACCACGCTGCTCATGGCCGGCTTTACCGCGCTGGTGCAGACCGACATCAAGCGCATTCTGGCCTATTCCACGATGAGCCAGATCGGCTACATGTTTCTGGCCCTCGGTGTCGGCGCCTGGAATGCGGCCGTGTTTCATCTGATGATCCATGCCTTTTTCAAGGCCCTGCTTTTCCTCTCCGCAGGTGCCGTTATTATCGCCACGCATCACGAGCAGAATATTTTCAGGATGGGCGGGCTGTGGAAAAAGCTGCCACTGGTTTATGCCTGCTTCATTGTCGGCGGCGCTGCACTGGCGGCCGTTCCGTTTCTCACGGCAGGCTTCTTCTCCAAGGATGAAATCCTCTGGGAAGCGTTTGCCAGCGGGCATGAATACCTGTTTTACGCCGGTCTGCTGGGCGCCTTGCTGACCTCCCTCTATACCTTCCGCCTGATCTTCATTGTTTTCCATGGCGAGGCCAAAACCGAAGCCCATGCCGGTCATGGCATCGCCTATGCCCTGCCCCTGCTGGTGCTGCTGGTGCTGTCGACAGCGGTGGGTGCCCTGATTCATCCGCCGCTGGCGGGCGTACTGCCGGCCAGTGCCGGCGAACACGGTGGCGAACTGAAGGGCAGCGTCGAGATGATCTCCGGTGGCGTTGCCGTGATCGGGATTGTCTTGTCGGCTTTGCTCTTCCTTGGCCAGCGCCGTTTTGTCACTGCACTGGCACAGAGTGCCATCGGCCGCGCGGTTGGCGGGCTGTGGAAAAATGCCTGGGGTTTTGACTGGCTTTACGATCACATTTTCGTGAAGCCTTTCATGTTTATCGTGCGTACCAATGCCCGCGACTGGGCAGATGCAGGGATTGGCCTGATTCCCCGCCTGATGGGCAAGGGCAATCAGCTGCTCGCTGCCACGCAAAACGGCAACCTGCGCTGGTATGCCGCCAGCATGGCAATGGGTGCCGTGCTGGTCGTTGCTGCCGTGGTTTGGATGTAAAGATTTCTGAAAGGCGCGTGGCGCCTTTTTGGGTTCACATAATTTTTAAGAGATAAGGCCTACATGATTCTGCCCTGGCTCATCCTGATACCGTTTATAGGCGGCCTGTTTTGCTGGCAAAGCGAACGCTTTAGCCTCAATGCGCCGCGCTGGATTGCCCTGCTTTCCATGCTCTCCGTGCTGGCGCTGTCCTGTGTGCTTTGGGTGCAGGGCAATTACACCCTCGCAGGCGCTGCCAGTCATGTCGGCTGGCAGGAAGAATTCCGCGCGCCGTGGATTCCGCGTTTTGGTATCAGCTTCCATCTTGGCCTGGATGGCCTTTCCCTGCTGATGGTGATGCTGACCGGCCTGCTTGGTGCGATGGCCATCGTGTGTTCCTGGCGTGAAATCCAGAAGCATGTCGGTTTCTTCTTTCTCAACCTGTTGTGGAATCTGGGCGGCGTCATCGGCGTGTTCCTGGCGCTGGACATGTTCCTGTTCTTTTTCTTCTGGGAAATGATGCTGGTGCCCATGTATTTCCTGATTGCGCTGTGGGGACACAACGCACCGGGTGGCAAGGGCCGCATTTATGCCGCCAACAAGTTCTTCATTTTCACCCAGGCCAGCGGTCTCTTGCTGCTGGTGGCGATTCTGGCTCTGGTGCTGGTGAATGCCAGCCAGACCGGCATGATGAGTTTTGATTACGACGTACTGCTCAAGACCACGATGCCGATCGGTGTCGAGTTCGCCATCATGATGGGTTTCTTCCTGGCGTTTGCCGTGAAGATGCCGATAGTGCCGCTGCACTCCTGGCTGCCCGATGCGCATTCGCAAGCCCCGACGGCAGGCTCGGTTGATCTGGCGGGGATTCTGCTGAAAACTGCGGCCTATGGCCTGCTGCGTTTTGGTTTGCCTCTGTTTCCGCATGCTTCGCAGCAATTTGCACCGGTTGCCATGACGCTGGGGGTTATCGGTATTTTCTACGGTGCCATTCTTGCCTGCGCGCAAAACGATGTTAAACGCCTGATTGCCTATACCTCGATTTCCCACATGGGTTTTGTACTGGTGGGTATTTATGCCGGCTCGGAACTGGCGTTGCAGGGTGTCGTCGTACAGATGCTCGCGCATGGCATTTCAGCCGGTGCCCTCTTCATTCTCTGCGGCGAGCTTTACGAACGCCTGCACACGCGCGACCTGCGCGAGATGGGCGGCTTGTGGACGCGCCTTTCCTTTCTGCCGCCGATTGCCCTTTTCTTTACCGCCGCTTCGCTGGGCTTGCCCGGCCTTGGCAATTTTGTCGGCGAATTCATGATCCTGATGGGCAGCTTTGCGATAGCGCCGCTGGTGACGGTGGTGGCGACCGGCGGCCTTATCCTGGCGGCCGTTTATTCCCTGCTGATGATGCAGCGGGCTTTTTATGGTCCTGCCAAGACGACCGAGCGCATGGAAGATCTTTCCGGGCGCGAGCTGTCCCTGATGTTGAGCCTGATGGTTATTCTGCTTGCACTCGGCCTGTATCCGCAGCCGGTGCTGAATACGTCGGTAGCCGTAATGAAGAACGTGCATCAGGCTTATACGGCACCGCTGATGACACATCCCTTGCCACAGGTCATGCCCATGCCCGCACCTGTGTCCCCTGCTTCCACCGTGACGCCATAAGCCGCCATGAATAAAGAACAACTGATTGCGCTTCTGCCGCTGCTGATTACGGCGCTTACCGTCATCGCGGTAATGCTTTTCATCGCCATTCGCCGCCATCACTGGTGGAGCGCTACGCTGACCGTGACAGGGCTGAATCTTGCACTGTTCTCGGTAGTTTATGTGGTGATCAAACTGCCGATGGTGATGGCACATACAGGCCCTGCCTTCAGCGGCATTGCCGTGACACCGCTGCTGGTGGTTGATGCCTACGCCTGTTTTTACATGGCGCTGCTGCTGATCGCCACGCTGGCCTGTGCGACGTTTTTACATGCCTATATGGAAGGCTATCAGGGCAATCGCGAAGAAATATACCTGCTGCTCGCGCTGGCGGTGTTAGGCGGACTGGTCATGGCTTGCAGCCGCCACCTCGCCGCACTGTTTATCGGTCTTGAGCTGATGTCGGTGCCGGTTTACGGCATGGTCGCTTATACCTTCCGCAACCGGCGTTCACTGGAAGCCGGTATCAAGTACATGGTGCTGTCCGCAACCGCTTCCGCCATGCTGCTGTTTGGTATGGCGCTGATTTATGCCGTGGCCGGTACGCTTTCGTTTGGCGGCCTCGCCGAAAGCTATATGGGCGCCAATGCATCAAGCCCGCTGTTGCTGGCCGGTACCGGGCTGATGATTGCCGGCCTCGCCTTCAAGCTTTCTTTCGCGCCTTTTCATATCTGGACGCCGGATGTGTATGAAGGCGCTCCGGCCCCGGTCGGTGCTTTTCTGGCCACCACCAGCAAGATTGCCGTGTTCGCCGTACTGCTGCGTTTTCTTTATGAAAGCGGCGCGCTGAGTTCGGAATACTTGCGGCATACCCTGGCCATCATTGCCGGCATTTCGATTATTGCCGGTAATCTGCTGGCACTGGCGCAGACGAATATCAAACGCTTGCTGGGCTACTCTTCCATCTCGCACTTCGGTTATCTGCTGGTGCCCGTCATTGCCGGTATTGGCCATGAAGCGGTGGGTGTTTATCTCCTCACTTATGCCGTAACAACACTCGGGGCCTTTGGTGTGGTTGCCCTGATGTCCAGCCCTTACAAAACCCATGATGCAGACCAGCTTTATAACTATCGCGGCCTGTTCTGGCGGCGTCCGTATCTCACCGCCGTAATGACGGTAATGATGTTGTCGCTGGCCGGTATTCCGGTGACCGCCGGCTTTATCGGGAAATTCTACGTCGTGATTGCGGCCGTGAACGCCGGCCTGTGGTGGCTGCTGGCGCTGGTGGTGATCGGCAGCGCGATTGGCCTGTATTACTACCTGCGTGTGATGGTCACCATGTTTTTGCCGGAAGCGGGCATGCATCGTTACGATGCAGCGAAAAACTGGGGCTATCGTGCTGGCGGCCTTGTGGTGCTGGGCCTGACGCTTGCCATGTTTGTGCTGGGCATGTATCCGCAACCTGCGCTTGAGATTATCCGCATGGCTGGCATGGCCGCCATGCACCTGCAGTAAGGCATCCGAACTGCAAAAGGCCCTATCGGGCCTTTTGTTTTTTTGGCGGCCTGTAAACGCACAAGCCCTTTACAAGACACTGCTCGCCGAAATTTGCCGATGAAAATTTTCCTCGCGCCCATGGAGGGCCTTACCGATTTCTACATGCGTGATGTACTGACGCGCATGGGGCGCTATGACGCCTGCGTGACGGAATTTATCCGGGTGACGGATCGCCTGCATCCGGCCCGCTTATTTTACAACGCCTGCCCGGAATTGCGCACACACGGTAAAACCGCGGCTGGAACCCCCGTGCATGTGCAGTTGCTGGGCAGTGAGCCTGCGGCGCTCGCCGCCAATGCCGCGCGTGCAGCACGACTGGGTGCGCCGGTGATTGATCTCAATTTCGGGTGCCCGGCAAAAACCGTCAACAAGCATCGCGGCGGCGCGGTACTGCTTGATGAACCGGAAACCGTATACGCGATTGTGGCCGCCGTACGCCGCGCCGTACCCGCCAACATTCCGGTGAGCGCGAAAATGCGCCTCGGCATGCGCGACCGTTCACGCATGCTGGAAAACGCCCAGGCCATAGAAGCCGCAGGCGCCAGTACCCTTGTCGTGCATGCGCGCACGAAAGAAGACAGTTACCGGCCACCGGCGCACTGGGACGCCCTTGCGGAAATCCGCGCCGCGGTGACATTGCCGCTGATGGCGAACGGCGAAATATGGACGGTGGAGGATGCCCGCCGTTGCCGGGAAATTTCCCGCTGTGAAGACATCATGATCGGTCGTGGCGCGGTAACGCGTCCGGATCTTGTCGGCGCCATCCAGGGCAATGCCAGCGCGCTTTCCTGGCCGGCGATGGTGACGGCGCAGCTGGAGTTTCTGGCCGGCATGGGCGCGCTGCACAGCCATGCGGCCGAGTCCGGTGCCGGCGAGCTGGCGCCGGGTGCGCCGCGCTGGACCGAGAGTGGTGCGGTTGGCCGCTACAAGCAGTGGCTCGCCATGCTGATCAGGGGTTTCCCCGAAGCCGCTCCGGTGTTTGCGCAAGTGAAGCGGATGCGGGCACTGGCCGATGTACGTGCTGTGTTACGGGCCTCGGCCGGTCCTGATCAGGCTTTACGTGGATCATGACCGCGAGGTCTGTATAATCGGCAGCGGCAAGGATGTCCGGACGCGGCGAAAGCAGGCCGCAAAAAATAAAAAACCGAGACCTTCATGCAACAAGCTATCCAGAAGCAGCAACGCACCATGTTTCGCACGCCGGTGATCAATACCGTGCTGCGCCTTCTTTCCCTGATGATTCTCAAGCTCTGCGGCTGGAAAACCGAAGGTGCCCTGCCGCCCGGTTTGAAAAAATGCGTGCTGATTGCCGCACCGCATACGAGCAACTGGGATCTGCCCTTCACGCTGTTTGTGGCTTTTGCCCTGCGCCTGGATATTTACTGGATGGGCAAGGAATCCATTTTCAGGCCGCCCTTTCGCGGCCTCATGATGTGGCTGGGCGGTATTCCCGTGCAGCGCAGTGCTGCCGGCAATATGGTGGCGGCTTCGGCAGAGGCGATACGCCATGCCGATGAGCTCATCCTCGTGGTTGCCCCCGAAGGAACGCGCAGCAAAGCCCTGTACTGGAAGACGGGCTTTTACCATATTGCGCACAGTGCGGGCGTGCCGGTAGCCATGGCTTATCTGGATTACGGCCGCAAGACTGGCGGACTCGGCCCGGTGCTCTACACCACCGGCGATATTGAAAAAGACATGGCCGAGATCAAGGCTTTTTACAAAGGCATGCGCGGCAAGCGTGACCTGTTTCATGCCGACTGATGCGGCACCAGGCCGGCCGTGCCCCGGCAAAAGGAGAATGCCATGCCCCATGTTCTGATCACTCACGAGGTCGAGGATTATCCGGCCTGGAAGAAGGTTTTCGATAAGGCCGCCGGCATCAGGAAGGAGGCCGGCGAGCGCTCCTACCAGGTGCTCCGCTACGAAAACGAGTCAAATAAAATTGTGCACTTCTCGGCCTGGACCTCACTGGATAATGCCAGGGCATTTTTTGAATCGCCGCAGCTGGTGCAAATCAGGCAAGAGGCTGGCGTCAAGGCGCCCGAGTTTGTCTATCTGGAAGAGATAGAAGCGGGCCATCTGTAGGCACGAAGCACTCCCGAAAACAGCATCCAGTAAAAAGCCCGCAGAAGCGGGCTTTTTGTTGTCAGCATCCGGAAAAAATCAGCGACGTTTGGGGATGCCGCAAATCCCCGCCGCCGTTTCCAGTTCGTGAATGCTGTTTTCAAGATAGTCGAGCAGGCGCTGCATGGATGGCAGGGTGCGGCGGCAGCCGATCAGGCCGAACTCCAGCGAATCCACATAACTGGTCACCGTGATGTTCAGCGCAATGCGGTCGAGCGCAATCGACACCGGGTACATGCCTTCGAGGCGCGCGCCATTCCAGTACAGCGGCTCTTTCGGGCCAGGCACATTGGAAATGATCACATTGAAGGCCTGCCATTTCGGTACCAGACCGGTGAGCAGATTAAGGCCGGTCGGTGCCAGCGTGAGCGCCGTGTAGTTGAGGATTTCTTCGGGCGTCATCTGGCTGAAGCGCTGTTTTGCATCCTGCACCGAGGCCTTGACCACGCGCAGGCGATTGGCCGGGTCGGCGATATGCGTGCCGAGATTGGCCAGGATCACCGCGATCTGGTTGCCGGCATCGCTGTCATCACGGCGCAGGGAAACCGGCACCATGGCAATCAGCGGCTGGTCCGGCAGCTCATGCATGCTGATCAGGTAATCACGCAGTGCACTGCCGCACATGGCCAGCACGATGTCATTCAGGGTGGCATCAAAGGCTTTCGCCAGCGCGTGGATGCGTGACTTGGAATAGGACTGTGCGGCAAAGCGGCGCGAGCCGGTGATGGGTTCGTTCAGCTGGCAGTGCGGGGCCTGGAAAAGCGATACGCAATCAGGATCAGTCTTGGCCTTTTTCGCGGCTTTCTGGATTTCACGCACCACATTCGGCAGCGTCGCCGCCTGCTTGCCCAGGCCGGCCGTGAGGCGGGCGAGACCGCTGGCCACCTCGGTCGGATTCAGGCTGCCACCGCTGCTGCGCCGGCGCGGTTCCATGGCCCATATCGGCGGCAGATCCCGCGCCTCGGGGTCGGGGGAAAGCGCACGCATGCCCATGCGCATGGAGGCGATGCCGTCCGCCACCGAGTGGTGGATCTTCGAATACAGGGCGAAGCGCTTGCCCTGGATGCCTTCGATCAGGTGCACTTCCCAGAGCGGGCGGGCACGATCCAGCAGGTTGCTGTGTTCGGCCGACACCAGCGCCAGCAGCTCGCGGATACGGCCGGGCTTGGGCAGGGCTTCATGGCGGAAGTGATGGTCAATGTCGAACTGGGTGTCAATGTCCCAGAAGCCCTGGCCGAAGCGCGTCACGAGGCGTTTGTTGAAGGGTGGCTGCGGCGTGCTGTATTCGCGCATCTGTTCGGCCAGATCGCGGATATAGCGCGGGCCGGCATCTTCGGGAAAGCTGAACAACTGCAGGCCAGCCACATGCATGGGTTGCTGGCGGCGTTCCATCCAGAGGAAAAGCTGGTCAAGGGGGCTGAGAGGCGTCATGAGGATCCTTGTTCACTGCACAGGACATAGCGGCCCGAGAAATATCTTCCGTGGCGGTGCCGCTGTAAAGAATGCCTAGGATAACGCATGCTTCCCAAGCTGGATGCATCCTGATGCGCCAAATCGCAGCGGCGGTTGGCGCGTTAGGATAAACGGCACGCACAGCCCCTTTTTACGAGCGCCTCATGACCAAACGCCACGACCTCGCCGCCATCCGCCAGGACTATTCGCGCCAGAGCCTCTCACCCGAAGACTGCCTGCCCGATCCCCTCGCCCAGTTCAGCCGCTGGCTGGACGAAGCCATCGCCGCGAAGGCCCACGAGCCCACGGCCATGCACATCGCCACGGTGGAAGACGGCCGCCCTTCCGCACGCATGGTGCTGCTGAAGGGCATTGAGGACGGCCGTTTTGTTTTCTACAGCAACTACGAATCACGCAAGGGCCGCCAGCTCGCCGGCAATCCCTTTGTGGCACTGACGTTCTTCTGGCCCGAGCTGGAGCGCTCCGTGCGTGTGGAAGGCCGTGTGGAAAAAGTCAGCGCGGAAACATCCGATGCCTATTTTGCCTCGCGGCCCTATCAAAGCCGCGTCGGCGCCTGGGCCTCCCTGCAAAGCCAGGTACTCGACGGCACCGCCACGCTGGTCGCGCGTGCCGCAGGCTTCGCCGCGAAATATGTCACGGGTGTGCCAAGGCCGCCGCAATGGGGCGGCTATCAGGTAACCGCAGATCGCGTGGAATTCTGGCAGGGCCGACCGTCACGCCTGCATGACCGTGTTTTGTATTTGCCGGACGGGAATGGCGGATGGGGAAAGCAGAGGCTTTATCCGTAAAGAAGCTTGTGGATGCGAGGGAATAATGCCCGAGAAATTAGTGGCACACAGATTTAGATCAATAGGGAAAAACCTAATATCTGAGCTAATAAACGGAGAGATATATTTCTCAGATCCCAAGTTATTTAATGATCCGTATGATTGCAGAATAGACTTAGCCGCATCTTTTGATAGGGCAATGAAAACGGCATCCTCAACAATGGCGACTGCTATTCAGTCATACCCAAGAGAAGAATTACAGCGGTATCAGGTTATAGCGGAAAGTCTAGGAGTTGCATGCTTTACCAGTGATCTGCTCGCTCCTCTAATGTGGTCGTACTATGCGAATGGGCATAAAGGCATTTCGCTAACATACGAAATCCCAGAGGGCTTCATTCTGAGTGGACACCCTCATATTCTTGGCTGGCGAAGTGTTATCTACGAGAATGACTCTATAAAAGATTACATTCTTTCAATCGAAGAGCTAAGGAGTGGCCTAATCCCTTCAGAACATATTGAAGAGATTATATTTAGGGCTATAACGGCAAAATCGACTGCATGGAGTCATGAAAAGGAATTTAGAATCATTGTAAGTTCCCCCGGTCCAGTGCGAATAGAAAGATCTTGGATTAAGCAGGTTTGTTTTGGGCTTCTAACACCACAGAAAGATAAACAGCTGATATCCGAAATACTGCGGCATCATGGATACGATGAAACAACTCTCTTGGAAATAGCTAGATCCGATGATCACGACTTTGGATTTATAGCGCGCCAAATAGAGGTGAAGTAGCAAGCGTAGCCCAGATGGAACGAAGTGGAATCCGGGATTTCTTTGTGCAACTTTCCCGGCCGGGATATGCGCGGCCTGCTCCGCTGTTTTCCGCTTTCCCGGGAGTGTGTGGATTGTTGCACTGTCGGGGATTCGGTGAAGTGCTCCGACGGGGCTGCACCAGCTGTTTATTTCAAAAGGGGATTGCGGCTGCGCCGGGCCTTACTTTCTTTTGTCGCAAAAGAAAGTAAGCAAAGAAAGGTGAGCCCTGCGGGCGACCTTTCATTTGATGCTTGCTGCTCCCTTAGCCAACTCCGCAGGGCAATGCTCGCGCGTTTGCGACTCGCAACCACCTTCTGATTTCTTAACTCTTTTTGCGGTCGTAGGCTAAGAGGCTCAACTCTTAACAAGTACACTGCCGCATTATCTGAGTGCAGCGCTTCACTTCTTATGCTGGAGCTGACGCTCCTACAGGAAAGGCTGGGCTTTCCCTGGTCTATCCAGGCCAGCGCCGAGATCCCTTTCTTCCACAGTCTGCGCGCTGTCAATTTCTACGCCAAGCATCGCTGTGCTTGCTTAAAAGCTGCACTCCCGGGCAGATGGAAAAGCACCGCCCAGGCCGCGTACACCCCGCCCCGGAACAAGGCAGTTACTCAGAGAGAAAGCTGACGCCGGAATCTGTTCCGGCGCCCTCCTTGATCATCAGTTACCTTCTTTGCGCGGAAACCGTGAGGCAAAACGTTCTGCCAGTGCCGTGATGGTCAGGCTCGGGTTGACGCCGACATTGGCGGGAATGGCGCTGGCATCCATCACGTAGAGGCCGGGACAGGCGAACACCTGGTGGTCGCAGTCAATCACGCCCTGCTCCGGGGTGGCGGCCATGACCGCGCCGCCGAGAATGTGCGCTGTCACCGACAGGTTGCCGACACTTTCCATCAGCGTATTCAGCGGCGTGCCGTTGCTGGCTTCGGCAAAGGCGCGCGCGGCGATATTGGCCTGCGCAATATAGGACGGCGAACGTCCGCCCTGGCTGATGCGAGATTTCAGTCCGTAACGCCCGCCACGCAACAGCGTGCGGCCATAACGGAAGGCGATCTGGTTGTCGGCATGCTGCATGACGGTCAGCACGGAAATTCGCTGGTGCCAGTTGCGTGCAAAAAACGAACGCGTCGAGCGCAGCGGCTGCACAAAAAACCTGAGCAGGGCATGCAGGGCGCGCTGCAGCGGACGTTCGCCGTCCACCAGCGGGCCCATGTAGAACTTCATGAAGCCGTAGCTGGCAGGAAAGCGGTTTTGCGTGATGTGCGTGTGCGCATCCGGATAAAAATGCGAAGAGATGGTCGCGCCGCGCGTGACATCAGTGTTTTCGTCGTTAGCGAGGATGCCGACAATGGCTTCGCTGTTGGTGCGCACGTGTTCGCCCAGCGACGACGGCAATTTTGGCAGCGTGCGGTAACGGTCGCGCGAGGCAAAAAGGATTTCCTGCGTACCGAGTGCGCCGGCAGCCATGATCACCTTGCGCGCGCGCAAGGCGGGATAGCGGGTGTGGCGCTCCCAGGGATGTTGCTGATGCACGAGGTAGCCGCCTTCGGGCAGTGGCTCTATGTGCGTCACCTGGCGTTCCGCCAGGATTTCCACGCCGAGCTTTTGTGCAAAATAAAGGTAGTTGTGGCCAAGGGTGTTTTTGGCGCCGTAGGCGCAACCGGTTATGCAGCGCCCGCACTGCTTGCAGCCCGTGCGCGCCGGGCCTGCGCCATTGAAAAACGGATCGGCCGTGGGGCGTTCCGGATCACCAAAAAAAATGCCCTGTGGTACGGCACCGAAGGTGGCGGCCGCACCCATGCGTTCGGCGGTTCCGCGCAGCCAGTCATCCTGGATGCCGTGATAGGGATTGGTGGCTACACCGAGCATGTGTCTGGCCGTGGCGTAATGCGGTGCCAGTTCCGCCTGCCAGTCCGGGCTCAGTGCCGACCACGCCGGGTCGCGATAAAAGGCTTCTTTTGGTTCCAGCAAGACGGCCGCATACACCAGGCTGCCACCGCCGACTCCGATGCCGCGCACAATCGCAACGTGCTGGAACACATCCTGGGCAAACAGGCCTTTCAGCCCGAGCGCAGGCGCCCAGGCCAGCGCTTTCGGATCAGTACCGGCTTTGGCAATCGCCGCGTCGTCAAGCTGCCGGCCCTGCTCCAGCACCGCCACCTTCCAGCCCTTTTCGGCCAGCCGCAGCGCGCTGACGCTGCCGCCAAAACCGGAACCGACAATGACGATGTCGTAATCAAACGCCGCGCTGTTCATGCCTCGCGCTCCAGCAAAAACGGAAAGGCCAGATGGCGCAACACCGGCAGGTTGATCACCGTCATGCCGAGCAGCGTGTGTTCGTCGACGCGGCGCAGTTCATCGCGCACCCAGCGCCAGGGGATGCGGGCATCGGCACCGTAATGCAGGGCCACGCCCGGTTTGCCATCCACCTGCGACATGCCGGCGACCACCGTCATGGACAAGGCCTGCGTCAGCTTGCCGTTCTTTTTCAGCATATTGGTGGCGCTGTCGGCACTCAGGAAACGCTTGCCCTGCCAGCTTGGCAGACCCGAGAGCGCAACGCTGGGGCCGCCCGCCATGCGCAGCCAGCGCGGCCCGATAAAGCTCGCCCGGAAAAAACCGCGACGCATGGCGGCATCGGGTGGCGGCAAGTTGCTAAACAGGATTTTCAGTTGCGCGATGGAAGCGTGCTGCAGGGCAAAGGTCATGGGCGTGGGTCCGGTCGGGTGGTCGGGGGATTCCGTGAAACATCCGCTGAGGGTGGCCGTGCTGCCGGCAGCACCTGCGACCAGTCATCCGCGCTGCCAAGCAGGCCGAGGGCAATGCGCAGCATCGCCTCCCGGGTTTCCTGCCAGCTCGCGGCATCGCCGGGCGTTTCCAGGTGATAGCGGTAGCCGAGGTATTCAACGCTGTTGATGAGTGCATCAAGCTGCAATCGCGAAGGGCGTGCGCGCCCCATCGTCTCGATCAGGCTGCCCAGATTTTCCGCCAGCACGGCCAGCGTTTGCTGCCGGTGCCGCGAAGCCGGCGAGTGCGGATCATGCAGTTCGGCAAACAGCGGTTGCAGCAAGGGCCCCAGTGCCAGGCCCCAGTCACGCCAGGCGAGCAGCGCCGCCTCCAGTTTGTTGAACACGCCGGAGGCTTCAAGGGTGACCCGGATCAGGCTGTCGACCAGTTGCTGGTTCACCTCGGCCAGCACCAGATCAACCGGTTCTTCCAGCGAACGGAAATACTTGTAGAAGGTCGGGCGCGACAGGCCGGCCTCGGCCAGCACCAGTTCGACACTGAGGCCGTGATAGCCGGTGCGGGCGAAGGTGGTTCGGGTGGCGGCGAGAAGGCGCAGGCGCACTTCCTGCTGCTCGGGGCCTGATTTCGGCGGGCGGCCTCGCGTGCGGCGGATCGGGTCGGCACTGGCGGTCATGACGGACCTCACTGTTTGGGTTCATATTAGGTTAACAGTCATGTCAGTACAAATCGGACATAAGCGGAGGCCGCGCCGGATGGCAGGCACACAGGCCGCCGCCGGCCGCGATTGTGCAAGAAATCAGGAAGTCATCCGGCGCCCTTGCCGCGGTGGCAGCGCTGCCTCTAGGCTGTGTCATCGATTACGGCCGCGCCCATGAGCATCCAGACCCGCCTCGTTTTTTCCCTGTCCGCCCTCGCCCTCGCCCTGGTGCTCGGCATCGTGCTGCTGTTCCAGTGGCGCTTTGATCGCGGCCTGCTCGATTACGTCAACGCGCAGCAGCAGCAGCAACTGCAGGCGGTTTCCACCGAGCTGGCGCAGCGCTGGCGTGCTGATCCGGGCTGGACGGAATTGCGCGATGAACCGCGCCGCTTCCACCGCCTGCTGCAGCAGGCGCTGCAAAGGGATAACGGCGACCGCCAGGAAGCGGAAGACGGCCCGCCCCCGCGCGAGCAGGCGGCAGGCGACGAGCCCGGGCCGGCGCGCGGCCGCCGGCCACCCCCGGTGCTGCTGCTGGATGCCTCGCACCAGGTGCTGTTTGGTCCGCGCGAGGGGCCGGGCCCGCAAGCGCTTGAAGCGGCGGTGGACGTTGACGGGCAGGTGGTGGGCTATGTCGCCACGCCACGTTCTTCCCGCCTGCAGCAGGACATAGACCGCCAGTTCCGCCGTGACCAGTTGCGCACGCTGTGGCTGGTCGGTGGCGTGGCGCTGCTGCTGGCGATCATCGTGGCCGTTTTGCTGTCGCGCTATTTCACGCGGCCGCTGCGGCAGCTGTCGCGCGCGGCGCATCGCCTGACGCAGCAGCAGTACGATATCGAGGTCGATGTTGAGCGGCGCGACGAGCTCGGCACACTGGCGCGCGACATCAGCGAACTGTCACGCACGCTGGTGCAGAACACCACGGCACGGCAGCGCTGGTTTGCCGATATCTCGCACGAGTTGCGCACACCACTGGCGGTGCTTTCCGGTGAAATAGACGCGGTGCTGGATGGTGTGCGCCCGCTCAACCGCGAACGCATTGTTTCCCTGCAGCAGGAAGTTGCGCACTTGCAGCGTCTTGTGGAAGACCTTTATGTGCTGGCACGTGCCGATCTCGGCGCGCTGCAATACCGTAAAACACCTTTTGATCTGGCCGCTCTCGTACGCGAACGCATTGAGGCGGCCATGCCCGGGTTCACGCAGGCAGGATTGCAGCTTGAAAGACAGTTGCCGGACGCGCTCGAGCTGCTGGGCGACGAGGATCGCCTGCAGCAGCTCGTGGATAACCTGCTCACCAACAGCCGGCGTTACACCCGTGCCGGTGGTTCGGTGCGTGTGGCGCTGGCCACGCGCGGGAAATACGCCGAGCTGACGGTGGAAGACAGCGCGCCCGGCGTGCCGGATGCCGCGCTGCCGAAACTGTTCGATCATCTTTTCCGTGTTGATGACGCGCGCAATCGCGCCACGGGTGGCGCTGGTCTCGGCCTTGCCATCGGCAAGCGCATTGTCGAGGCACACGGTGGCCAGATATCGGCAACGCACAGTCCGCTCGGTGGCCTGTGCGTCAGTGTGCGTCTGCCGCTCGGCATGGTGGTGCAATCATGACGGCGCGCCGCGTGCTGGTCGTGGAGGACGAGCCGAAAATCGCGTCCCTGCTCGCTGATTATCTGGAGCACGACGGCTTTGCCACGCACATTGTCGATAACGGCAATGACGTGCTGGCGGTGCTGCGCGAATGGCGGCCCGACGCCGTGCTGCTCGACGTCATGCTGCCGGGCAAGGACGGTCTCACGCTGTGCGGCGAAATCCGTGCGTTTTCCAGCGTGCCGATCCTGATGGTCACCGCGCGCGCCGAAGAAATTGATCGCCTGCTCGGTCTTGAATCCGGCGCCGACGATTACATCCTCAAGCCGTTCAGTCCGCGCGAAGTGGTGGCGCGGGTAAAGGCCGTGTTGCGGCGCAGTGTGGCCACTACCGAAGCGGCCGATTTTCTTCTGGATGCCTCGCGCCTGCGGTTCAGCTGGCGCGGTTGTGAGGTGGTGTTTACCGCCATCGAATTCCAGCTGCTGCAGTGTCTGGCTTCTTCGCCGGGGCGTATCTGGTCACGCGAGCAGTTGATGGATCGGATTTATCCGGATCATCGCGTCGTCAGTGACCGCACCATCGACAGCCATGTGAAAAAACTCCGGCGTCGTCTTGATGAAGCGTTTCCCGCTACCGGTCTTGTGCAATCGGTCTATGGCGCCGGCTACCGTTTCGAGCGGCCCGATTAAAGGCCGCGTTTTCACCCCGGGCGGTTTTTCTGCGGCGGGGCTTCCCCTTTGTTTGCACATTTGTCAGCGAGACTGGCTCTGTCGACACCAACAGAGATCCCGTCATGACGACTGCACTGAATCTTCCCGCCCTGCTCCGCCCTCTTGTCCTGGCCACACTCGCCCTCACGTTCGCTGGCTTTGCTGCGGCGCGTGACAACGCCGACGACGGACAACGCCCCGACGGCCCGCCATCGACCGCGCAGATGCTTGAACACATGCAGCAGAACCTTGGCCTCAACGACAGCCAGAGCAGCCAGGTAAAACAGATTCTCGAACAGGAGCGCGCCAAGCACGAGGCCGCGCACAAGGACGCCCAGCAGGCGATGTCGAAAATCCTGACAAAGGAACAGCAGCAGAAAATGCAGAACCGCCCGCCACGCGGTCAGCAGGGTGACCGTCAGGCGGGAAATGGCCGGCCGGGTGAAGGCGGACGTGATGGCAACAGCAATGGCAACAATGGCAATCGTGGCGACAGGGGTGGCCGTGACAACAGGAGCGGAGACAACAGCAACGGACGTGACAATAGTCGTGACAACGGTCGTGACAACAACCGCGGCTGGCAGTAAGCACGTGCCCGCCATCCGGATGCCACTGCCTGAAGCAACGAGGGTCGCGCCATGAACAAGAATAAAACAGCACTCGCCGTATTGTGTGCGATGGCGATCACCGCCTGCTCAGGTGGTGGCTCCGTGATTGATGGCAGCCAGACTTCCGGCACCGGGTCGGGAACAGGAACAGGAGCGGGATCGGCAACAGGCGGCGGTACGGTTGTGGCGCCCGTTGTCGTCACGATGGCGCAGCTGGGGGCGCAGCTTTTCGCGGAGCGCACGCTGTCGTCGACCGGCACGCAGTCCTGTGCCGGCTGTCACGATGCCGGCAAGGCGTTCACGGATCCGGTACAGGGCCTGCCGGTGTCGCAAGGCGCCGTCAGCGGACGCTTCGGTACGCGCAATGCACCGACAGCGATGTACGCTTCCTTCGTGCCTGCGCTGCACCAGGAAAACACAGCGGCCGGCCTGCGCTGGGTGGGCGGACTGTTTCTCGACGGACGTGCCGATGATCTTGAAACACAGGCACGCGCACCGTTTTTCAATGCACAGGAAATGAATCTCGCCAGTGCCGGCGACCTGCATGCCCGTCTCGCCGCCAGTCCGGTGCGCTCCGCCTATGAGTCCGTGTACGGCGCCGGCAGTCTTGCGGCCGGCGTTGACGAGGATCTCGTCATCACGCGCGTGGTGGCAGCGATTGCCGAGTTCGAGCGCAGTACGCCATTCCAGCCCTTCAGTTCGAAGTTTGATGCGGTGCTCGCCGGCAACGCCACACTGACGCCGCAGGAAGCTCTTGGTCGCGATGTTTTCACGCGCCCCGACAAGGGCGGCTGCGCGGCCTGTCACGCCATCGGGCCCGGGCCTTTCGGTTCGCCGCCGCTGTTCAGCAATTTCACCTATGAAAATACCGGCGTACCGCGCAATCCGGATCGCCGTTTCTATGCCACCGGTTTTGTCGACACCGGCCTTGAGGCAACGCTGCTGGCCCGCGGCATTGCCGCCGGCCCGGCCGCCAACACGCGCGGACGTTTCCGTGTGCCGACCCTGCGCAATATCGCGCTGACGCCGCCGTACATGCACAACGGCGTGTTCACCGACCTGCGCACGGTGGTGGAGTTCTACAACACCCGTGACAGTGATCCCGCACGCTGGGCGGCCATCGGCGCCATGGAAGTGCCGGCAACCGTGAACAACCGCCTGCTCGGCAATCTCGGCCTCAGCGCACAGGAAGTAGAGGCGGTTGTCGCTTTCCTGCAAACGCTCAGCGACGGCTACACACCGCCCTGATGCAGCGGTGCAGTCATCCTGTATGTGCAGGTGGATATGAAAACAGGGCAGCAGGAGGAGTTAAAACCATGATCATCTTGTTGACGGCCATCGTCGTGCTGACTGCCGTGCTGATGCTGTCCTGCTTCCGGGAGAAGACGGATGAGGGAGAGGATGCCGGTCACCCGATCGCGCCACTGCCATGCAGGCAGTGGCGGAAACCACGATGAAATGACGCCGTCATTTCATCCCTGCGTTCAGGCGCCCGTTGCGGGCGAATGCCGCCACGCGCGGCGCCGTGCCCACCACGCGGCCAGCAACAGTCCCGCCGACAGATCCCAGGCGCCCCAGAAACCGGTGACCAGGGCCATGCCGCCAAGACCGCCGAAAAAAGCGAACACCATGGCCAGTGACAGCGAGGTGTTGCGGATGCCGACTTCAAAGGTCACGGCGCGGCGGTTGTATTCATCCAGCCGGCACAGCGTTGCCAGGCCATAACCGGTGGCGAAGGCAATGCTGTCGAGCAGCATCACGATGCCGAGGATCAGCGCGCCCCATGCCAGAAAATGTTCGGCATTGGAGGCGACAGCGGCCAGCACAAAAACCAGCAGGATCACCAGGCTGACCGGCTTCAGTATTTTGTAGAGCCGGTCCGCCAGTGCCGGCCGTGTTTCACGCAGGCAGACGCCGGCCGCAAACGGAATGCCGATCATCAGCGCGATATGCGCCATGACTTCCCAGGGATTGAGCGACACCGAGCGCAGCAGTGCCGCTGTGTCTGCATCGAGACCGGCCCAGAAGGCAAAGTTGAGCGGCAGGATGACGATGGCCACGAGGTTGGAAACCGCCGTCATCGACACCGACAGCGCAACATTGCCGCCGGCACGGTGGGTGAGCACATTGGACGTGCTGCCCGGCGGCGAGCAGGCCACCAGCAGGAGGCCGAGGGCAATCGATGGCGCCGGATGCAGCAGCTGGATGACCGCCCAGAACACGGCCGGCAGAAACAGGAATTGCGCGAGTATGCCGACGATCATGGCGCGTGGCAGCGTCACGATGTCGCGCAGGTCACGCAGGCGCGTTTCCAGCGCAATACCAAAAATCAGTACGGCCATGATGCCGATCAGCAGGGAGGATGCTGCCGGGCTGAAGTTGAGTACGGCGTGATCAATGTCTGGCGTCATGGGGAAGCGGTCGCCACAGGATGAGAAAGAAACGCGTCTGGCGCTTGTAATGTCCGGTGTGAATCCTTGAGCGCGAATGACGTCAGGCGGCCGGGTCGATGGCCGGACTTGCGTGAGCCATCCGTTCCCGCAACCGGAAAACCGGTTCAGTGCAGCACAGCTTCTGCCTGCATCTTCGCCAGGCTCGCGGCCGGAATTTCCAGACCCAGGATGGTGCCGGGATTGATCACGAGGCCGACACCGGGCCGGATGGTCGGCAGCAGTTTTTTCAGGGCCACCGGCAAGGCAAAACAGAAGGCCGGAAATTCCATTGTCATCGCAATGGAACGCTCGGCGGCCGTGAAGGCGGCGAGCACCGGTTCGCCGCGCGGATTGTTCAGCAGCATCGGCAGCGCACTGGCATCGGCGTCTTCATCCTGTTGCGGGTCCTTGTCGAGCAGGATGAAGACCTCGGCATTGAGCAGGGCATCAAGCAGCTCGGCGATACCGGCATTGCCCGCCTGCACGGCAAGCAGCAGGGTTTCAAGCGGATTCAGTGTTGCGGGGATGGCGGGTGTCGTCACAGTGGTGGTCCGTAAAAATCAGAATATTTTTTTCATGATGCTGTCGGGCATCATCCGCATGGCCGGCAGGATCAGGCTCCAGGGAAAGCGCGGCACGATGATATTGTTTTTCTTGCGGGCGATGCCATCGGCAATTTCCCTGGCGACCTTGGCGGGCTCGGCCAGAAACGGGTATTTCTCCATGCCGGGTGCAATATCGGTTTTGACAAAACCGGGATGCACGACGGTGACGGTAATGTTCTTGCCGGAAAGCTCCATGCGCAGGGCATCCAGATAATTGGTGAGTGCGGCCTTGCTGGCGGAATAGGCGGCACTGCCGGGAATGCCGCGGTAGGCCGCGATGGAAGAAATCCCCACCACATGGCCGCCTTTCTGGCGCTTGAACTGCGCCACGGCAGCATCAATCACGGCGATGGCCCCCATCAGGTTGGTTTCGATGATGCGGCGGTCTTCAGCGACATTGCCGTCGCCGGCCCGGCGCCATCCCAGCACGCCGGCATTGGCGATGACCACGTCGGTTCTTTCAAAGCGCTGCATGATGTTTTCCAGCACGGGCGCGACGGTGTCACCGGCGCAGACATCCAGCGCCGCGGTTTCCACACGCACGCCGAATTGCTGGCGCAATTCGGCCGCCAGCGCATGCAGCTGTTCCTGGTTGCGCGCCAGCAGGCCGAGCTGGTAACCGCGCGTGGCAAGTTCGCGCGCAAGGCTGGCACCGATGCCGCGCGAGGCACCAACGATAAGGGCGGTCTGGACCATGATGTTTTCTCCGGAGATGCGGCGAGTGTAGGTCGGGCAGCGGCAGGAAGCCCGGTTTTTTCGCCGCCGCAAGTGCCGGCAATAAAAGCACGGACACTGTAAATGTAAACCGTCAGCCATGAAAAAGGCCGGAACAAGTCCGGCCTTTTTCATGGCAACCGAAACCGCTTACACCATGGCGAAGTCGTCGTTGCCCATCTGCATCAGCGACTTGGGCGAAGCGACGATGCCGGCAATATGACCCTTGGCGCGCGGCAGCAGGCGCTCGAAGTAGAACTCGGCTGTCTGGATCTTGGCCTTGTAGAACTCGGGCGTTTCGGCGCCGCCGTTTTCCAGCTTCTCGTAAGCCACCGCCGCCTGCACGGCCCAGAAATAGGCCATGGTGACGTAGCCGGAATACATCAGGAAATCGTAGCTGGCAGAAGCCACGATCTCGCGATCCTTGCGTGCCGTCAGCATGGTGCGCACGGTGAGCATGTTCCACTGCGCGGCGAGCTTGGACAGCTGCCAGGCAAAGGAGCGCATATTGGAGTTGAGCGCGTTGTTCTTGCAGAAGGTCAGCATGATGCCGGTGAAATCACGCACGGCTTTGCCGCGCGTCATGATCAGCGTCTTGCGGCCAAGCAGGTCCAGCGCCTGGATGCCGGTGGTGCCTTCGTACAGGGTGGCAATGCGCGCATCACGGGCAATCTGTTCCATACCGTGTTCCTTGATGTAGCCGTGGCCACCGAACACCTGCATGCCGAGATTGGCTGCTTCGAGACCGAGTTCGGTCAGGAAGCCCTTGAGAATCGGCGTCAGGAAACCGAGCTTGTCATCCCAGTGCTCGTATTTCTTCTGATCCTTTTCCACGATGCCGTTCACCATGTGGTCGGCATACTGCGCGGCGAAATAAATCATGGCGCGGCCGCCTTCGGCGATGGCTTTCTGCGTCAGCAGCATGCGGCGCACGTCACCGTGGTAAATCAGCGCGTCGGCGACCTTGTCCGGTTCCTTCTTGCCGGACACCGAGCGCATGGAACGGCGCTCGAGGGCATAGGGCAGCGAACCCTGGAAGGAGAGTTCGGCATGGCAAACGCCCTGCACGGCGGTGCCGATGCGCGCGGTGTTCATGAACGTGAACATCGCATCCAGGCCCTTGTTGGGCGCTGCAATCAGGTAGCCGGTGGCATCGTCGAAATTGATGACGCAGGTGGCGGAGGCGCGTATGCCCATCTTGTGTTCGATGGAACCGCAGGCCACGGCATTGCGCGCGCCCACGGTGCTGTCAGGATTGGCGAGGAACTTGGGCACGATGAACAGCGAAATGCCCTTGGTGCCGGCAGGCGCATCGGGCAGGCGGGCGAGCACGATGTGCACGATGTTTTCGGCGAGGTCATGCTCACCGGCGGAAATGAAAATCTTGGTGCCGGTGATCTTGTAGCTGCCGTCGGCCTGCGGTTCGGCTTTCGATTTCATCTGGCCAAGGTCGGTGCCGCACTGCGGTTCGGTCAGGCACATGGTGCCGGTCCAGCGGCCATCCACCAGCGGCGGCATGAACAGGTTTTTCTGTGCTTCGGTGCCGTGCTGCATGATGGTGTTCATGCAGCCGAGCGAGAGGCCTGGGTACATGGTGAAGGACCAGTTGGCGGTGCCCATCATTTCCGACTTGATCAGACCCATGGACATGGGCAGGCCCTGGCCGCCGTACTCGGCAGGGTGGGAAAGCCCCTGCCAGCCGCCGGCCACGTACTGGTTGTAGGCTTCCTTGAAGCCCTTGGGCGTGGTCACCACGCCGTTCTCGAAATGGCAGCCTTCCAGATCGCCGGACAGGTTCAGCGGTGCGAGCACGTCTTCACAGAGTTTCGCGGCTTCGCCGAGAATCGCTTCCACCATGTCGGGAGTGGCATCGGCGCCATTGGAGAGCTTGCTGTAGTGCTTCGGGTAATCGAAGACTTCATTCAACAGGAAGCGCATGTCGCGCAACGGCGCCTTGTAAGTCGGCATGGAGTACACCTCTGTGGTGGGGCGGATGGGCGCTGCAGGCAGTACCGGGATGATCACACCCTGCCAGCAAGCCGGGAACGTGCGCTTTATACGTGAGGCTGTACAGCCGGGCATTGACAGCTTTGCCACTTTTGCCGGTTTTTTCGGTAAATGAACAGGCGATGTACAAAAAGCCGGCTGCGCCCCGGTCAACGCATCGGCAACAATCACGTTGCTGTAAAGCAGGGCGAGTGTTGTCATGCCTGCAGCCGCTTCCCGGTTTTTTCACGTACACGTGCCGCCATGCCGAATCGTTCCCCCCTTGCTGTTCCTTTCCTGTTGCTGCTGGCACTGCCGGCGGCGGCTGCGCCGGCAGACTGCCCCCTGCCTGCGGCGGCGCTGGATCTGGCCGGCGTGGTGGCGCAGGCGCTCTGCCGCAATCCCGATACGCACAGCGCCTGGCTGAACGTACAGGCGCAGCAGGCGCGGGTGACACTGGCGAAATCCGCCTACTACCCGACGCTGGATGCCGCCGCCACGCAGGCCCATGCCCTGGGTGACAGCGCCGGCACGGACAAGACCAGTGCCCAGCTGTCGGCGAACTGGCTGCTTTATGATTTCGGGGCGCGCAGCGCCAACCGTCGCCAGGCCGAACAGGTGCTGGCCGCGCTGCAGGCGAGCCAGGAAAACACGACCCAGAGCGTGATGCGGCAGGCGGTGGACGCCTATTACGCCTGGCATGCTGCCGATGAAGCGCTGACGGCGGCACACAGTTCCGAAGACGCCGCGAAGGAAACCCTGCGCGCGGCAGAAACCCGCCAGCGTGTCGGCGCCGGCACGCTGGCCGATGTCCTGCAGGCGCGCACCTCGCTGTCACAGGCCTCGCTTGCAGTGATCCAGCGCGACGGCACGCGCGAAATCGCGCGCGGTACCGTGGCCCAGGCACTGGGGCTGGCGTCGCCTTCCGCCATCACGCTGGCCGCGCCGTCGCAGCAGCTGCCGGCGGATCTCGCACCGCCGGCTTATGAGGCACTGGCCGCTGCCCTGCCCGACCGTCGTCCGGATCTGCGCGCGCAGAAACTCAGTGTCGAAGCCGCCCGGGCCGCGCAGGACAATGTGGATGCACAGGGCCGGCCCACCCTTTCGGCGTTTGCCAGTGACGGTCTTTCCCGCACGCAGTCAGCGTCCGGCAATGTCGAGGCGGGCAGCGTCGGTGTCACGCTGGCCGTGCCGCTGTTTGCCGGTGGCCGTTATCGCGCGCAGAGCGTGGTGGCGGCGCGCCAGCTTGATCTGGCCGAAGCCGATTACGAGCGCCAGAAAATTGCCGCCAGCAATGAGCTGTGGACGGCCTGGCAGAGCGTGCGCACCGCCGCTGCCAGCATCGGTGCCAGCCATGATCTGGTGGCGTCGGCGAGCGAGGCGCATCGCGCGGCCCTCGCCCGTTATCGCGCCGGTCTCGGCAGCCTGATCGAAGTGCTCACCGCGCAAAGCACGCTGGCGGATGCACGCCAGCAGGAAGCGGCGGCGCGCTTCAACTGGCACCGGGCGCGCGTCGCGCTGATCAAGTCGTCCGGTGTGCTCAATGCCACCGTGCTCGCTACGGAAACAGAATCCCCTTTGCGCCGGGAGCCCGCCGCGGCCGCCCCGGTAACGGAAGCACAGCCATGAATGCCAGACCTGCCGCCGTCGCGGCCTTGCTGAAGCCGCGTTTTTACATTCCTGTGTTGCTGGTGCTTGTCACCGTGCTGGTTGTTGTCTGGCTGCGCAGCCGTGGCGACAACACGCCGCAATACCGGACCGAGCCGGTGGACCGTGGCGACATCACGCAAACGGTTTCTGCCAACGGCTCGCTGAATCCGGTGACGCTGGTGAGCGTGGGCACGCAGGTATCGGGTACGGTGAAAAAACTCTTTGTGGATTTCAATGATCACGTTGAAGCCGGCCAGGTGCTGGTGATGCTGGACGATGCACTGCTGAAGGCAGCGCTCACCCAGGATTCCGCCAATCTTGCTGCAGCCGAAAGTGCGCTGCGCGTGGCCAACAATAATCGCACGCGTGTGCGTGAACTGGCGAAGGAAGGTTTTGTCTCGCAGCAGGAGCTCGATACGGCGGAGCAGTCCAGTCAGGATGCCCAGGCAAGGGTTACGCAGCTGCGGGCGGCGGTGGAGAAGGACCGCGCCAATGTCAGCTACAGCGTGATCCGCTCGCCGGTATCCGGTGTGGTGGTCTTGCGCGCCGTTGATGCCGGCCAGACCGTGGCCGCCAGCTTCAATACGCCGGAGCTGTTCAGGATTGCCAGGGACCTGCGGGAAATGCAGATTGATGCCTATTTTGCCGAAGCCGATGTCGGTCAGGTGAAAGTCGGCATGCCGGTGTCGTTTCGCGTCGATGCCTTTCCCGACCAGCGTTTTGACGGTCAGGTGAAACAGATCCGTCTCAGCCCGAAAACCGATTCCAATGTGGTGACCTACGATGTCGTGGTCAGTGTCAGCAATCCCGATGAAAAACTGCTGCCCGGCATGACGGCCTATGTCGATGTCACTGTCGCCACGCGCCAGAATGTTTTGCGCCTGCCCAATGCGGCGCTGCGCTTTCATCCGGAAAAAACCGCCAGCGATAAAACGGCCACGGCCAGCGGCAGTGCCGGTACAAAGCGCGGCAGCAAGAAAAGCGCCGGCGGTGCCACCGTCTACGTCACGGACGAAAAGGGCGCACTGAAATCCCTGCACGTAAAAACCGGCATTGCCGATCGCCGTTACACGGAACTTCCCGGCGACGGGCTCAGGGAAGGATCGGCCGTGGTGGTGGAAGACCTGAAGGCGGTAGACACGAAGAAGCCGTCCCAGGGCATGCAGATGAGAATGTAATGAATACGGCGACAGCACCCATCATCGAGATTCACGATCTCGTCAAGGAATATGCCAGCGGCGCCGGGCCGGTGCGCATCCTGCACGGCATTTCGCTGACCATCAGGCGTGGCGAATTTGTCGCGGTGATGGGCCCGTCCGGTTCGGGAAAATCCACGTTCATGAACATGCTCGGTTGTCTGGATGTGCCCACGTCCGGCGATTATCACCTGAACGGCAGCGATGTCGGCCGCATGAACGGTGACGAGCTGGCGGCGGTGCGCAACCGCGACATCGGTTTTGTGTTTCAGGGTTTCAATCTGTTGCCGCGTGCGACGCTGGGCGACAATGTGGCGCTGCCCATGATTTATGCCGGAAAAAACCGCGAGGAAAGAAAAGCGCGGGCGCAGGAGCTGCTCACGCGCGTTGGTCTCGGTGATCGTTGTGACGCCATGCCCGGTCTCATTTCCGGCGGCCAGCAGCAGCGCGTGGCGATTGCACGTGCGCTGGTCAATCACCCGGCACTGATCCTGGCCGACGAGCCGACCGGCAATCTCGATACGCACACCAGCCACGACATCATGGAGTTGTTCACGCGCCTCAATCGCGAGGAAGGCATCACGCTCATCGTGGTGACGCATGAAAACGATGTCGCGCGTTTTGCCGATCGCCTGGTGCGTCTCGTTGACGGCCGCATTGACTACGACGGCCCCATGCAGGCGTGGCTGGATCACCAGCAGGAGCCGTCATGATCTGGACCATGCTGCAGGAAGCCTTGCTGGCCATGCGCGCCAATCGCATGCGCAGTTTTCTCACCATGCTCGGCATGATCATCGGTGTCGGTGCCGTCATCATGATGCTGGCCATCGGTCAGGGCGTGCAGCAGAAAGTGCAGGATTCCATCAGTTCCATGGGCACCAACCTGTTCATGGTGATGCCGGGCGCCATCAGCGCCAACGGTGTGCGCATGGGTTCGGGCGGCGTGCAGACACTGACGTCCGACGATGCCGTGGCGATACGCACACTCGATGGCGTGCAGGCCGCCGCCGCGATTGGCGGCACCAGTGCCCAGGTGGCCAATGGCGCACTCAACTGGGCGACACAGATCACCGGCACCACCACGGATTATCTTGAGGTGCGCGACTGGCGCGTGGTCAGCGGCTACATGTTTGATGACAGCGAGGTCCGCGCGGCAGCGCAGGTGGCCCTGCTCGGCCAGACCGTCGTCGACAATCTTTTTCCGGATGAAGATCCGGTCGGCAAGAACATCCGCATCAAGGGCAATCCCTATCTTGTGATCGGCGTCATGGCGCGCAAGGGACAAAGTCTGGATGGCCGCGACCAGGATGATGCCATCCTGGTTCCGCTCACCACGCTGCAACGCAAGCTGCAGAGTTCACGTTTCCGCTCCACGGTGCGGCTGATCATGGTGCAGGCAACCACGCCGCAGGTGATGCAGCGGCTGGAACGCAACATGAACGACCTGCTGCGCCAGCGTCACCGCCTCAGCCAGGAAGCCGACAATGATTTCACCGTGCAGAATCTCACCGCGATTGCCGAGACGGCTGCCGAAACCACGCGCCTGCTGTCACTGATGCTGGGCGCCATCGCCTCGATTTCCCTGCTGGTCGGTGGCATCGGCATCATGAACATCATGCTGGTGTCGGTGACCGAACGTACGCGCGAGATCGGCATCCGCATGGCCATCGGGGCGCGACAGCGCGATATCCTCCTGCAGTTCCTGCTCGAGGCCATCATCATTTCCGTGGCGGGCTGTTTGATTGGTGTGCTGCTCGGCATGGCAGGCGCCTGGGCCGTGTCGGCGGTGGCAGACCTGCTGGTGGTGGTGACCTTCGGTTCCATCCTGCTCGCCTTTACCGTGGCCGCCGGCATCGGCGTTTTCTTCGGTTTTTATCCGGCGAACAAGGCAGCGCGCCTGCGTCCGATAGAAGCCTTGCGCTTTCAGTAAAGCAACTCCAACTCCAACTCCAACTGCATCAGGATCAATCATGAGCGACGAAAAGAAAGAACCATGGCTGGGTTATCTGGCTCTCATCACTGTTGTGCTGGCCGTGTGTGCCACGCTGTCCACGTTCAAGGGCGGTGGTTATTCCACGCGCAGCGTCATTTCCCAGGCGCAGGCGTCGGATCAGTGGGCTTTCTTCCAGGCCAAGAGCATTCGCGAAAACATGTATCGCCTGCAGAAGGAAAACCTGACGCTGACCGAGGGCGTGCTGCCGGCCAATGCCACGCCGGAAGTGCGCGGCCGCTATGAGGCAGCCATTGCCCTGGCAGAAAAAAATGTCCAGAAATACGAACAGGAAAAAAACACCATCAAGGCAGAGGCCCAGCGTCTTGAAAAGCAGCGTGATGATGCGCAGCGCCATGGCCAGCCTTTTGGCATGGCGGTGATCTTTCTGCAGGTGGCCATCCTGATCTCTTCCATTGCCGGCCTGCTCAAGCGTCGCCCCATCTGGTATGCAGCGCTGCCATTCGGTGCTGTCGGCCTGCTGTATTTTGCCGACGGTTTCCTGCTGTTCCTCTGAATGCCAGGCAGTCGCCATAAAAAAATCCCGCATGATGCGGGATTTTTTTATTTACATGCTCAGGCAGCTTTCAATTCCACCTTGCGGTATTGCGGTGCAATCGTTGCTTCAACGATGGCCTTGTACCGGGCAATCAGTTCGCTGTTGTCATCATCCCAGGGATGAAAACCGGGGCGCAGGTAATCGAGATAATCCGGTGCCGTGCGGGCCAGCAGCTTGCCCAGGGTCAGGCCGCCGCGCAGCAGCTTCCACGGTTTCCGGTGCATGCCGTCCTGCTTGAGAAAACGCCAGGTGAAGACGGAGGCGTAAATGCCGAGGCCGAGCGAGCCGCTCAGGAAGGCGCGCACCCGCATCAGGTAATCACCGCTCACGTCCTCGTAAAGATCAAACGCCACGGCCTTGTGTTCGGTTTCTTCAATGGCGTGCCACATCCACAGCATGCGCACGGACTCGTCCATTTTTTCCAGCAGCTCGGGATTCTTCAGTATGGCATTGGCGAGAATGGCGGTGATGTGCTCGAGGCCCGCCGTCATCGCCAGCAGCGTGCGTGGCGAGTAGTTGCGCTGTCCCATCCGGATCAGGTGTTTCGCCACACCAGTGGCTTTTGCGGTCAGTGCTTCATAGCCCTGCAGGGCCAGCAGGTCGTTGAAGCTGCGGTGTTCCAGCGAGTGCATGGCTTCCTGGCCGATAAAGCCGGAAATTTCCTTCTGGCGTTTTTCGTCCTGCACGATGTCGCGGAAATGGCGCACCGAATCCACGAAAAACTGTTCGCCATCAGGAAAGCTCAGGGACAGCGCGTTGAGAAAATGCGACAGCACCGGATCATTGTCGGCCCAGTAGCGCGGCACGGACTGTGGTGAGAAATCAAAGCCCATGCGCTGCGGCTTGATGCTGAGATTGGCGGGCTGGCGCTTGCGCGATGCTTTCACGGAACTCTCCTGGCAAGGTCATGTGGCAGTGCACAAGACTCGCAGGATGAGTGGCCGGCGACTCGTGACGGCGGGCCAATTCACGGTGACTTGGGGCCAGTGCCTGGCTGGCAAAACGGCTTTTGGCCTCCTGACGCGTTCCCTGCGGTAGTCCTGATCCGTATAGTGGCGGCCTTGGTATCTTCAGTTCGGATCAAACGAGGGCAGCGCGCCGTGATTACAGGCCCTAACAGTTCCCGTCATGCCGCCAGTATCCCGGCGATTTATCTTTTGCTGCTGTGTGATGTAGCGGAGGGTTTCGGCCTTCCCGCGGCGGAGCTGCAGCAGATTCTTGGCCTCAGCCGCGAGCAGTTGCTGGAGCCGGAGCGCATGGTGGCGCTGGCGCCGACACGGGCCGCCACCCTGCATGCCTATGCCCGCGCCGGCCAGCGCGGTCTTGGTTTTGCCTATGCCCGCGCCCTGCGCGTCACCCTGCACGGCCCCATCAGCCTGATCGCCCTTTCCAGCAATAACCTCATGGAGGTCATGCACGCCCTGGAGCGCTATTTTTCCCTGCGTGCACCGGCCTTCCATTTCAGTGCCGATGCCGGCCCCGAGTTTGTCACCGTCAAGGTCGACTATCCCGGCCGTAACGATCCCCTGCGTCCTTTCATCATGGAGCTGCTGCTGATGGGGCTGGTGGTGATGACCGCACAGATTCTCGATCGCCCGCTCACCGGCACCGAGATGCATATGCAGGGCCCGGCGCCGGAGTATTACGCCGGTCTGTCGATGCAGTTGCCGGTGCCGGTGCGCTATGCGCAGACGGAGTATGCCCTGCGTGTGCCGCGCAGCCTGATGGAAGCGCCCCTGCGTCTGGCCGATGCGAATGCCGCCGCGATGGCGCGTGATGCCTGCGAGCGCGAGTTGCAGGCGCGCAATACCAGCAAGGATGAGGCGCTGACCGCGCGCGTGCGCATGGTGCTCATGGCCGGCAAGGACCGCCTGCCGACGCTGGATGAAGTGGCCGGCACGCTGCATGTCTCCACCCGCACGCTGAAGCGTCGCCTGCAGGAAGAAGGCCGCAATTTCCGCGCCCTCATGGATCATGTGCTGTGTGAACGGGCAACGCAGATGCTGCAGGAAGAAGGCTTGTCGGTGAGCGAGGTGGCGTTTCGCCTTGGCTATAACGATGTGTCGAATTTTTCCCGTGCCTTCAGGCGCTGGACGGGGCAATCACCGAGTGATTTCCGCAAGGAGCGGTAATGGAGCCGGCGGACCTTGTGCTGGCCGGTCATGCAAACGCCCGGCAAGCGCTGCCATGAAAAAGCCCGCGATTGCGGGCTTTTTTACGTCACGGACGGACTCACGCAGCCGGCGGTTCATGCGCGTCTTCTTCGGCATCTTCCAGCCATTCGCGCCACACCGCCACCACCACGGCAAGAATCACTGGGCCCATGAACAGGCCGACCATGCCGAAGGCGGCCAGACCGCCGAGCACGCCGAACATCACCAGCAGGAAGGGGATTTTGGTGGCACTGGAAATCACCAGCGGGCGAATGATGTTGTCCACCCAGCTCACCACCACCATGCACCACGCGGTCAGGCCGATGGCCGCCAGCGTATGTCCCTGCACAAACAGCCAGATGCAGATGGCGCCCCAGACGAAGGGCGTGCCGAAGGGAATCATGGCGGCCAGTGTGGTGGCGGCCGTCATGAACATCGGGCTGTCGACGCCGGCCACGGCATAGCCGACGCCGGCCAGCAGGCCTTGTGCCAGTGCCGTCAGGATGATGCCGTAAACGACCGCGCGGGCCGTGGCACCCATGGCGTCGATATAGCCGTCGATGCGTGGCCCCAGCCGGCGGGTCAGTATCTTGCGGATTTGCAGGACAAAGGCTTCGCCGTCGCGATAGAAGAAAAAAGCCGTAAACAGCGCCATGCCGAGTTTGGCGAGATTGCGGCTGACGCCGCCCATGAGGTCGCCGGCATGATTCATGGCGTAATCACTCCAGCTGGCGAGCTGGTTCTTGAAGGAGACGGGGTCGGCATTGAGGCGGTCAAAAAAGGCGCCCAGCTCGTGGCCGATCAGCGGAAGCCGGCGTACTTCCGGCGGCAGTGCGATATGCCCTTCGCTCATCAGTCCCGATATTCTCTGATACGCATCGGCCACTTCAGTGCGCATCATCAGCAGTACCCACACCAGCGGCAGGATCAGCACCACGGCGAGCAGGAGCGTCATGATCAGCGAGGCCAGCGTGGCGCGCCCGCCCATGCGTGCACGCAGGCGCAGGTACAGCGGCCAGGTGACGTAAACCAGAATGCCGGCCCAGGCCACCGGTGCCAGAAAAGGCTGCAGCACCAGAAAGGCCAGCAGGAGAAGGCCGCCGAGAGAAAGGGAAAGCAGAAGGCGGCTGGTGGCGGGAGGAGAAAGGGCATTCATTCAGGTTGCTCGTAATAATAGGACGTGGCGCCGGCGGGGCCTGCGGAGTCCGGGGCACAATGCCGCATCTGCATGATGCGTTCACAGTATTGTTACCACGAGCCGGATTTTATTCATCTAAATTAACAGGCAGGGAACTAGACTCAGTCTTAATCACAGTCAGTGTTTATTTCAGGATGACCATTATGCCGGCTGCTGCCCTGCCCCCCGATGAAGCGGCGCGTCTCGCCGCCCTGCGCAAATACGCTGTCCTCGACACGTCCGCAGAGAGTGCTTTTGATGATGCCGTCAGGCTGGCTTCGGCCATCTGCGCTACGCCGATTGCGCTGGTCTCGCTGATTGACGAGACCCGGCAGTGGTTCAAGGCCCGCATCGGGCTGGCGGCACAGGAGACACCCCGCGACATGGCTTTTTGTGCCCATGCGCTGCTAAAGCCGGATGAGCCTCTGGTCGTGCCGGATGCCCTCCAGGATCCACGCTTCTTCGACAATCCCCTGGTGACGGGTGATCCCCGCATCCGTTTTTATGCCGGTGCACCGTTGCTCACACCCGACGGTCATGTGCTCGGTACGCTTTGCGTCATTGATCGGGAGCCGCGGCTTATTACGGCAGAGCAGCGCACCGCCCTCGCCATTCTGGCCCGCACCGTGGTGACGCAGCTCGAGCTGCGCCGCGTCAGCAGTGAGCTGGCGGTTGCCAACCAGCGCCTGCGTGCTCTGGCGCTGGTTGATCCACTGACGGGACTCGCCAACCGGCGCGCGCTGGCTTCGCAACTCGAGAATGAAATGGAGCGGGCGCGCCGTCATGATGCTCCCCTGGCGCTTCTCATACTCGATATTGACCATTTCAAGAGCTACAACGACGAATTCGGTCATGTCCTTGGCGATGATGCGCTGTGCTGCTTTGCCGACATCCTCAGGACGAATAATCGCGCCAGCGATCTGGTGGCACGGTATGGCGGTGAGGAGTTTGTCATGGTCCTGCCGGAAACCACCCTGGAAGGTGCACACCTGCTGGCGGAGCGCTGCCGGGAGCACATTGAGGCGGCCGCTTTTCCCGGAAAGAAAATCACCGCCAGCATTGGCATTGCTGTCTGGCAGCCGCGCTTTGAGCGCGTCGAGCAATTCATTGATGCCGCTGACCAGGCGCTGTATGCCGCCAAGCGCGGCGGTCGCAACCGGATCGAGACCGCGGCGGATTTACCGGCACCGCCCTGAAGGGTTTTCCGATAAAAAAAGCCGGCATCAGCCGGCTTTTTTTATCAGGGTGCGGAGGCGGCCTGCTGATAGGCCGTGCTGATTTCCGGCATGCGCGCTTCAATCCAGGCACGCACTTCAGCGTTGAGGACCTTGGGGGAGTAATCGCCGGCCTGGAGGGGCTTGCCGATGACGACCGTGATCAGGCCCGGGCGCTTGATGATCGTGCCGCGCGGCCAGCAGTCACCGGCATTGTGGGCAATAGGCACCACGATGGCCTTGCTGCGACAGGCCAGCATGGCGCCGCCCACGGAGTAATCGGTCTTCGTATCGCCGGGCAGGGTACGGGTGCCTTCAGGAAATATCACGATATGCCGGCCGGCCTTGAGTTTTTCATCGCCCTGGCGCAGCAGGGATTTCAGGGCGCTGGCCGGTTCGGCGCGGTTGATGGCAATCGGATCGGAAAAGCGCAGGGCCCAGCCGAAAAAGGGAACCCACATCAGCTCGCGTTTCACCACGGTTGCCGCCGGGTAAAACTGCATCTGCAGGAACAGGGTTTCCCAGGCGCTCTGGTGCTTGGCCAGAATGACGCAGCCGCCCTCGGGAATGTTCTCTGCACCGATGATGTGGTAACGGATACCGCAGGTGATGCGCGCCCACCACAGTGAAAACTGGCACCAGTACACGCAGATCCTGACCACGGCCCGGCGCGGCAGAAACAGGGAGCCCAGCAGGGCCGAGGTGCTGACGAGGATCAGGGACAGCGCGTAGCCGAGGTAAAACAGCAGGGAACGCAGGGCAAGTATCAAGGTTGACTCCATTTTCCACGGGGCCTTTCTGGCCGGCGCGTAAGATGGCCTGTCAGGGCCGCCTTGCCAAGCCCCCACGCGCGCTTGTTGCCCTCCCGGCCGGCCGGTGATGGCAGGCTGCCGGACTTGCTGGCATGCTTGCCGGCACAGGAAATACCGTCAGGAACCTCAAGCAAGGAGCTGTCATGAACCTACGTCTGTCGCTGTTACTCGCCATCGGCCTGCTGGCCGGCCCCGTGCTGGCTGACGAGAAATGGGAGGTGACCACCTCGTTTGAAATGGCAGGAATGCCCTTCCAGATGCCCTCCACCACGCAAACCGTCTGTGTGCCGCCCGGCAACGACCAGAAGCTCGTTCCCGCCGACAAGAATTGCAAGGTCACCAGCTTCAGTACCAGTGGCAGCACCAGCCGCTTCCACATGGAGTGCAGTGCGCCGCAGAAAATGAGCGGCGACGGTGAAATCACCCGCATGGGCCACGATGCCTACAAGGGCAAGTTCGCGGCGCGCGGCAATGTTGACGGCAGCGCGGTCGACATGAAGATGGCCTATGCCGGCCGCAAACTGGGTAGCTGCGCCGCCGGCGAAACCACGGCTGCCAAGGCCGGCGCCATGCAGGCCGACCTCAATGCGCTGCAGGCCAAACAGGGAGCCTCGGTGAAACAGGTCTGCCAGCAGATGGCCAATAACCTGAACTGGAGCGCTGCCGAGGGTACAGCAGCGGTATGTCCCACCCTGAAGACGGATATCTGCCGTCGCTTCGGCAAGCTCACGGCGACGCCCGACAGCCTGCGCGGTGTGCGCCAGCAGCACGAAGACTGGGAGCAGATTGCCGGCTATTGCGGCAAGGACCCGGAAGCCATGAAGGTGAGTGCCTGCCAGACCGCCAAGCAGCAGAAAATATGGGATGCCGCGATTGATTTCTGCCCTGCCGATGATCCCGACCTGAAGCAGGTGGCCAGTGACAGCTGCCGCGGTCTTGATTTCACGGCCATGGCCGCCAATGACAAACGCATGGCCCTGGCGCCGTTGTGCGAGGACTATGCCCGCAGGCAGCGTGCGTCCTCACCGGCCGGCATGATGGATGCCGGCAAGAAGGCCATGGACGGCATCAACAAGCTGCGCGGCCTGTTCGGCAAGTGATGCCGGATGCGCCGGCCAGAGTGAATCCGGCATGAAAAAGGGGCAGCGCTGGCTGCCCTTTTTGCTGACGGCGCTGGCCGTGCTGCCCTGGCTGACGGCCCTGGCCGGGCCGTTCCAGTTCGACGATCACAATGTCATTGCCGGTTTTGCGCCAGTGCATTCGCTGGCCGCATGGTGGCACTCCATGCCGGGCATCCGGCCGCTGCTGAAACTCAGCTACGCCGCGAACTGGACACTGTCACCCTCGCCTTTCGGTTTTCATCTGTTCAATCTTCTCGTGCATCTGCTTAACGGCGCACTGCTGCTGGCATGGGCACGGCGCGTGTTGCCGCTGCGCGAGGGCCCGTGTGTTTTTCTGGCCCTGCTGTGGCTGCTGCATCCGGTGCAGACCGAAGCGGTGACCTATATCGCCGGGCGTTCGGTATCGCTGTCGGCCACGTTTTTTCTGGCAGGTTTGCTGGTGCTGGCCAGCGACGGGCGACGGTCATCGCTGTGGGCCGCGCTGTTTACCCTGCTTGGCCTTGCTGTGCGCGAAACCGCGTGGGTGTTTCCGTTGCTGTTTGTGCTGGTGGACTATGTGCGCGGCAAGCGCTTGCGCGAAGCCCTGCGGCTCGCCCTGCCTTCCCTGCTGGTGGTGCTGGCGGCCGTTGCGTTCTTTTTGCTGGAGCCGCATTACCGGCAGATGGTGGAAACAAGTTTTGCGGCGCGCGACCTCGCGGCGCAGTGGCGCGCGCAGACGCTCGGTCTGTCCTGGTTGCTGGGCCAGCTGTTCAGCCTGAATCCGGATATCGATCCCGATTTACGGGTGCCGCTGCAATGGCATGCTGCCTTGCTGTGGCAGTGTGGCGGAATTGTTTTTCTGGCTTTTGCTGCGTTGTATTTTTCGTGGCGCTACCGTTCATGGAAAGCCGCAGGCCTGCTCTGGTTTTTCCTCCTGCTCCTGCCCACCAACAGCCTGATGCCGCGGCTGGATGTCGCGAATGACCGCCATCTTTATATCGCGCTCGCCGGTCCGCTCTGGACGCTGCTGCTGTGCATGCAGGAATGGCGTTACCGCCATCTTGTGGCCGGCGCGCTGGTGCTGGTTTTTGCCGCCGCGACGCTGGTGCGCAACGAGGATTACCGCAGCGAGCTGGCCTTGTGGCTGCGTGCTGCCGAGCAATCGCCGGGCAAGGCGCGCGTCTGGAATAATCTCGGCATGGCCTGCAGCGAAGCCGGCAGGACGGAGTGTGCAGAGCGGGCGTTCCGGCAGGCGATGGTGCTTGATCCCGTCGATACCAGGGCAGCGGTTAACCTGTATTTCCTGAAAAATCCTGCGGTAAAAAAGCGGCAATAAAAAAGCGGCCGAAGCCGCTTTTTTACTTCAGGCAAATCCTCAGCCTTGCAGCAGGGAAATATCCGCCACCTGCAAAAAGAGTCCGCGCAGAGTGGACAGCAGCGCAATGCGGTTGGTACGCACTTCAGCATCGTCGGCCATCACCATCACCTGGTTGAAAAAATCATCAACCTGCGGACGCAGCGCCGCCAGACGCGTCAGTGCTGCCGTGTAGTCATGGCGGGCAAACAAAGGTGCCAGTTCCTTTTCCAGCACGGCCACGGCTGCGGCCAGTGCGATTTCTGCCGGCTCGGTGAGCAGCGCGGCATTGACGGCGGCACCTTCACTCACGGTTTCTTTTGCCAGTATGTTCGACACGCGCTTGTTGCCGGCCGCCAGTGGCACGGCATCCGGCAGCGTGGCGAAATGCGCGACGGCTTTTACGCGCTGGTCAAAGTCGTAAGGCTGTGCCGGCTTGAGCGCCTGTACCGCCAGAATGATTTCAGCCTTGATGCCCTGCTCTTCGTACATGGCGCGGTAACGGCCCAGCAGGAATTCAAAAACATCGGACGCGGTGTTTTTATTGGCCAGCTTGTCGCCATAGAGCGCGACGGCATTTGTCACCAGTGCTTGCACATCAAGTTCATAGGATTTTTCGATGATGATGCGCAGCAGACCGATGGCCGAGCGGCGCAGGGCAAAGGGATCCTTCGATCCTGTCGGCGGCTGGTTGATGCCGAAAATCCCCACCAGCGTGTCCAGCTTGTCGGCCAGTGCCACGGCAGCGCCGGTCTTGCTCGCCGGCAGCGCATCGCCGGCGAAACGCGGCTGGTATTGCTCGTCGAGGGCGCGCGCGACTTCGGCAGGCTCGCCGTCATGGCTGGCGTAATAAAAGCCGGCGACGCCCTGCAGCTCGGGAAACTCGCTGACCATTTCCGTGGCCAGATCGCACTTGGAGAGCAGGCCGGCGCGTTCGCCCAGTGCGCGTTCGCCACCAATGGCGGCGGCAATCACACCGGCGAGTGCTGAAATGCGCTGTGCCTTTTCATAAACGGAACCGAGTTGTGCCTGGAACACCACCGTCTGCAGGCGTTCATTGCGCGTTTCCAGCCGGGTCTTTTTATCCTGGTTGAAAAAGAACTCGGCATCGGTGAGGCGCGGTCGCACCACTTTCTCGTTGCCGGCAACGATGTAGTCAGGGTGCGAGCTTTCGATATTGGCCACGGTGATGAAGCGCGGCAGCAGCTTTTTATTCACATCCAGCAGGCAGAAATATTTCTGGTTGTCCTGCATGGTGACAATCAGGGCTTCCTGCGGCACGGCAAGGAAGCGCTCCTCGAACGAACACACCAGCGGCACCGGCCATTCAACCAGGTTCGTGACTTCGTCGAGCAGGGCGTCGGGAATGATGGCCTCGCCGTTTTCCGCTGCGGCCAGCGCCTTCACCTTGTCCAGGATCAGCGTGCGGCGTTCATCGAAGTCGGCAATCACCCAGGCCGCGCGCAGATCTTCGGCGTAACTGGACGGCGCGGAAATGCGCACCGGCTTGGGCGCATGAAAGCGGTGGCCGCGGGATTCACGGCCGGCTTTTTGTGCAAGGATTTCGCCGTCGACAACCTCATCACCGAGCAGCATCACCAGCCACTGCGTCGGCCGCACGAACTCAACGCGCGAAGCGCCCCAGCGCATGCGCTTGGCAATCGGCAGGTCATTCAGCGACTGCGCCACAATGCCGGTCAGCAAGGCGGTGGCCGCACTGCCCTTCTGTTCTTTCACAAAGCGCAGCTTTTCGCCGCTTTTATCGATGGCCGAAATATCCACGCCATTCTTTTTCGCAAAACCAAGGGCGGCCTGCGTCGGATTGCCGTCGGCATCAAAGGCGGCTTTTGCCGGCGGGCCGTCAATGCTGATCGAGCGATCCGGTTGCTGTGTGGCAAGGCCGGCGACAAACACGGCGAGACGGCGCGGTGCCGCAAACAGTTTCACTTCACCATGCGCAAGGCCGGCCGCTGCAAGGCCCTTGACGATGCCGTCGCGAAAACTGCCGGCGAGTGTGTTCAGTGCCTTCGGTGGCAGTTCTTCAGTGCCGAGTTCAACCAGAAAGTCTTTGTTCATCTTCTTCTTCCGTTATTCCCGCGAAGGCTAAACGCTTTTCGTAGGAGCGGCTTTAGCCGCGAATCATCGTCTTGTTCGCGGCTAAAGCCGCTCCTACGAGAACAGGAGGTTCCATTGTGGGTGAGAAACCAGAACCATCACGCCGCACTGTTTTCCTGCGCCAGCCTGGCCAGTACTTCGTCACGCAAACCCGCCGGCGCCATGGGGAAGCCAAGACGGGCACGGGCCTGCAGATAACTCTGGGCAATGTTTCGCGCCAGCGTGCGCACGCGCAGGATGTAGCGCTGGCGCTCGGTGACGGAGATGGCGCGGCGTGCATCCAGCAGGTTGAAGGTGTGCGAGGCTTTCACCACCATTTCATAGGCGGGCAGCGGCAGGTTTTTTTCCATCAGCGAATTCGATTCGCCTTCATAAAAATCGAAGAGCTCGAACAGTTTCGGCACATTGGCATGCTCGAAGTTGAAGGTCGACTGCTCCACTTCGTTCTGGTGAAAGACATCGCCATAGGTCACGGGGCGCTTGTTGCCGTCCGCATCGGGCACGCCTTCCGACCAGATCAGGTCGTAGACCGAATCCACGCCCTGCAGGTACATGCACAGGCGCTCGAGGCCAAAGGTGATTTCGCCGGTAACGGGATAACACTCGACGCCGCCGACCTGCTGGAAATAGGTGAACTGCGTGACTTCCATGCCGTTCAGCCAGACTTCCCAGCCCAGACCCCAGGCGCCCAGTGTCGGCGATTCCCAGTTGTCTTCGACAAAACGCACATCGTGCACCGTGGTGTCGATGCCGAGCAGCGCCAGTGATTCCAGGTACAGGTCCTGGATATTCGGCGGCGAGGGTTTCAGCACCACCTGGAACTGGTAGTAGTGCTGCAGGCGATTGGGGTTTTCCCCGTAGCGGCCATCGGAGGGACGACGCGAGGGCTGCACATAGGCAGCGTTCCAGGTTTCCGGGCCGAGGGCGCGCAGGAAGGTGGCGGTATGAAAGGTGCCCGCGCCCATTTCCATGTCGTAAGGCTGGATAATCACGCAGCCCTGCTGTGCCCAGAAGTTCTGCAGGGTGAGAATCAGGTCCTGAAACGTCAGGCCCTTGCCGATCGGGGTGGCCAAGGCGGTGCCCTCAAGTGAATCAAAGTCGGCGAGTATACCGGCAACCCCCGCAGGGCTACAGCGCGCCGCGCATCAGCCCGGCTATGATGCGGGCAGGCCGGGGCAATCCCGCCAGACTTCATGAAAAAGGAGCAGAAAATGCCGACTGCTGAACAGGCGAAGCCGCTGGCGGGCATCAGGCGTTGTCCCTGGTGCGGCGATGATCCGCTTTATGTGAAATACCACGACGAGGAATGGGGCGTGCCGTCACGCGATGACAGGCACCTGTTCGAGATGCTCTGTCTCGAAGGCCAGCAGGCCGGCCTGTCCTGGATTACCGTGCTGAAGAAACGGGAGAACTACCGCAAGGCGTTTTTCCGCTTTGACGTGAAGAAGGTCGCGAAGATGACGGACGAGGATTTGCAGGCCCTGCTCGGCAATGCCGGCCTCATCCGCCATATCGGCAAGCTCACCGCCATCCGCAGCAATGCCATTGCCACGCTGGCCGTGCAAAAGGAGTTTGGCAGTCTGGCCGCGTATCTCTGGGGCTTTGTCGGTAACACGCCGTTGACTGGCAAGCTCAAAAGCTACAAGGAGGCACAGGCGTCCACGGCCCTGTCCGACCTCATGGCAAAGGACATGAAAAAGCGCGGCTTCCGTTTTCTTGGCTCAACCACGCTGTATGCGCACATGCAGGCCACCGGCATGGTGAATGATCACGAGACAGGCTGCTTTCGCTACAGGGAAGTAAAGTGAACCGTGATTATTCTTCTGCTGGCGGCATGATCGCCCAGAGAATCAGGTAGATGATGATGCCGGGAAAGGCGGCGCTGAATATCGACACCAGCACATAAATGATGCGCAGTACGGTGACATCGAGATCGTAATATTCCGCCAGGCCGCCAACGACGCCGGCAATCATCCGGTTCTGGCGCGAACGCCGCAGCTTTTTCTCGCTCATGGCGGACTCCTGTTGATGACGGGGCCGGCGTGAGGCCGCTTGTGCCTGCTTTTGCACGAACGCCTGCCGCTTCCGGACTCCGTTCAAGAAAACAAAAAAGCCGTCAGTTGTCTACTGACGGCTTGCAAGTTCGTGAGCGTCGCTGCGCCTGTTGCCTAGGGCGTGATTTGCGGATTTTCTGCCAGCACGATTGCGACATTGCGTTCGGCCAGTGCCGCAATCGTGCGGGAAGGATTGATGCCAAGCGCAAAGGGAATGATGGCGGCATCGGCCACATAGAGACCGGGATAGCCAAAGACTTCGCCGCGGTGATCAACCACGCCGTGTTCAGCGGAATCAGCCATGCGGCAGCCCCCCAGGGGATGCGGCGTGGTGAGGTCGCGCAGCAGTGTCCAGGTAACGGGCGTCATCACGTGTTTGGCGTTATTGGCGGTGGCGAGCCGGGTTTGCAGTGCATTCACTTTTTCAAAGGAGCGCTCGGATGCACTGACATCCCAGTCGAGGTGCAGGTGTTTCCGGCCGGGTGAGAGCCACGAGCGTGCCAGTGTCAGGCGGCCATTGGAGGCATCAACGCTCTGGGCAAACCAGGCAATGGTATGGCTGGCGCTGCTGTAGCTGGCGGCCCGGTGCAGCGCATGGGCGATCATGCGTTTGTACCAGCCGATGTCGAACCAGCGTCGTGCTGCAAGCAGCGCACGCGTCATGTAGGCCTTGGGAACGTCGCCGAGGGCGCCGTCTTCAATGAATATCCTCGCGCCTTCGTAGCCGTCACCTTCGAGAAAATCGATGGCACAGGAAATGGTCGGGCCATGCGTCGGGTCCATTTTTTCCTTGTGCGTGGAGAAAGTCAGGAAGTCGCCATTGGAGCTCCAGCCTTCTCCCAGTGCCGGCGAGACTGCAGGCAGGAATTTCTGCTCGTCGCGGGAGCGCAGAAGGATTTCTGTCGAGCCGAGCGAGCCTGCAGAAAGAATGACTTTCTTTGCCGTAAAGCTGACCGGGACCTGCTGCTGGTCATTGATCCGCATGCCGTGCACGCGGAAGCCGCCATCAAGCGGCTCTACTGAGCTGATCATGTGCAGCGGACGAATGTCTGCGCCGTGGTCTTCGGCAATCGCGAGATAATTAAGATCAAGGGTGTTTTTGGCCTTGAGCTTGCAGCCGGTGCAGCAGAAGCCGCAGTGATTGCAGGTGCCCTGCTCGCGCCCCTGCGCATTGATGAAGGTGTGTGACTTGTCATCGCCATAGGGATCGGGATCACTGCGTTTCCAGCCGGGATCAAAGGTGACCGCCAAAGGTACCTTGCGAAAGCGGGCAGAGGCCCCGATGGCCTCGGCGCCTTTTTTCATGGCGTTGTAGCGGGGCGGTACCTGGTCATCCGGAATCTCCTGTGCGTTGAGAACCTTGCCAACGGTTTGATAATAAGGCTGCAGGCCGGCATGGGTGATTTCCGCGGGCCACTGTTTTGCAAAGGTTTCCGGCGGCGGCACGATGGAAACGTTGCCATAAATCAGGGAGCCGCCGCCGACTCCCGCCCCCATCGCAACCGACATGTCGCCAAACCAGCGGAAATCCACCCAGCCATTTTGCTTGTGCGGCTCGTTTACATCAAAAAACCAGTCATCGTCAGGCCCGCGCGGCATCATTTCCGGGAGCCAGCGCCGACCACGCTCCAGCACCAGAACTTTCCAGCCCGCTTCGGCAAGGCGCGCCGCCGTCACGGCACCTCCAAATCCCGAGCCAACCACAACGGCATCAAAATCAAATGTAGTGGTCATTTCCTTTCCTTGTTCCCGGCGAGCATTGCCGGATTTGTTGTTTTCAGGAGCAGGTGCATTTTTTTCGTGAGGTCAGCCCAGACTGCCCTGCCACATTTCATGGCGTCGCCCAAAACGCTCATCGCCCTGGTAAAAAAATGCGTAAGTCATGACATGGAAATTGATAAAGGGAAAATCGTTGAACATGGCTTGTGTGCGTTCGTGCACGCGGCGCCAGGTGCCGGTGTTGAAGTAGATCTGTGAATGACTTTCTTCCTGCTTGTGGCGTACGGCGAGGGGGATCATCTCGGCATGATGGGTATGGCCATACACGACATAGTCCGTGGTGGCGGCTTTTATGCCGGGAAAGGCGGCCGCCTGCTGGCGGTAGGAGTCCGGTTTGATGAAGTGCTCAATGAAGTTCGCCAGCTGACCTTGCGCGGCCATGGTCAGGTTTTTCTGCAGCGAAAACATGGCCTGCAGGGCATCCACCGTATCCAGCTTCCAGGGCTTGTCGAGAGACTTCACAAAGGCCAGATCAAGCAGGGGGTCACTGGCCTGCGTCCACAGTTCCCGAATCTTTTTTTGCTGGGATGTTGTGCCGAAGTAACGGCTGGAAAGCGCAAAATAATCCGGCAGTGACAGCAGCGGCCGGATATTGTCGGCCTCCTTGAAGGCCAGATAGAGCGGATGCTTGTCCCCCAGATCAAGTTCTTTTCTGACGCGTTCCGGAAAGCCATTGAGGACTTCAATGACGATGGCATCACCCAGTGAGGAGGCATCACGGCCTTTGTCTTTCTGGTAATTCAGGTCGTCGAAAATGTCGCCATGCTGAATATGCACGCGATGCCGGGTGCAAAGCTCGGCAATGGCGGCATTTTCCTTGAGCTCATGCGGGAAAATCTCGGCAGGATTGTTGGCGAGACCCATGGCCGCTTTTATTTCGGCGCGCAAGGCGCTCCATGCCGTGCCGGGCAGGTGATAGAACCAGTCGTGGTTGCCGACGAGGTAATGAAAAAAAACCGGGATTTGATGCAGTTGCTGCGTATGACTGGCTTCAATCGGCAGCAAGCCGTTGAGGTCGCGAAAGCAGGCTAGTGATGTGCTGTTGTGCGCGAGGATTTGCCGGGTAATCGTGGTGACACTGTCGACAAGCGTGCTGGTGGCATCCCATGGTCGCGCCTGGCTTTGCAGCCAGTGCGAAGAGCGAATGACATCAAGAATGTCGCCTAGAAGAATGACATCGACACGCTCCAGCAGCTCGAATACGCCGTTGTCATGCCCGGTTTTTTTTCGCCAGCAGGCGGATTCCGCCTGGCTTGAAAGGGTGTGAACGAATTGCCGGAAGGCCCCTGCGTTGATGGTTTCGCAGGTGCTGCCATCGGTAAGATGAAGATCACTGATGATGACAAGCATGACATTCCACTGTGCTCAAAACAGTCTTGAGACTAACAGCGGCTTGTCGTGAAAATGCTTGCGGTTATTGCTGAGTCGACGGGCAGGAATAAAAAGCGACAGTCTGCGGTTTCGCAGACTGCCGGTATTTTTTTGAGGATTGGTGGCGGGAAATCAGGCTGTTACGGCTTCCTGTTTGCCGGCACTCGGCAGCGACAAGCGGAAAATACGCTGCACAACCGTGCCGAACTGGCGGCTGAGCGAGCCCGTGTTGTAAGGCAGGCCGTACTTTTCGCATAGTGCACTTACTTCCACCGCCATTTCTGCATAGCGGTTGGCGGGGATGTCCGGGAACATGTGGTGTTCGATCTGGTGGCTGAGGTTGCCCGACATGATGTGGAACCACTTGCTGCCTTCCAGGTTGCTGGAGCCCATCAACTGGCGCAGGTACCACTCGGCCTTGGTTTCATTCTCGCATTCTGCCTCGCTGAACATTTCGGCACCTTCCGTGAAGTGGCCGCAGAAGATGATCGTGAAGGTCCAGAGGTTGCGGATGATGTTGGCGATCACATTGCCTGCCAGCACCGGCAGGAAGAAGGGACCGGCCAGCGCGGGGAAGGCGATGTAGTCCTTCACTACCTGCTTGCGCGCCTTCTTGAGGAAGGCCTTGAACATGTCTTTCTTCTCGCTCCACTTCCACGTGCCGCGGGTGGCGTCGGCGAGCTCCAGATCGTGCACGCCCACACCCCATTCGAAGAAGATCGCAAGCAGCAGTGCATAGACGGGCTGTGCCAGATTGGCCGGGTGCCATTCCTGTTCGTCAGCCATGCGCAGGATGCCGTAGCCGACATCGCGGTCCTTGCCGACGATGTTGGTGAAGTGGTGGTGCATGTAGTTGTGGGAGTGACGCCACTGGTCGCCAGGGCACACGGTATCCCACTCGTACTTGCGGCCGCGCAGCTCGGGGTCGTTGGTCCAGTCGAACTGGCCGTGCATGACGTTGTGACCGATTTCCATGTTCTCGAGGATCTTGGCCACGCCCAGCGCGCCCACGCCTGCTACCCAGGCCAGCGGATTGACGATGCCGGCGTAGATGCCGATGCGGCCGCCGATCTCGAGGCGGCGCTGCAGGCGGATGATGCCCTTGATGTAGTCCAGATCCTTCTGGCCAAGGTCGGCGGTGATGCGGGTGCGCAGCGCGTCGATCTCGGCGCCGAAGGCTTCCACCTGTTCTTTGGTGAGCTTGCGGCCGATGATGCCGGCGATTCGGGTGTTGACGTTCATGCTGGTCATTTCAGGTACTCCTTTGTTCCTTAACCGGATTCCTGGCCTGTCCGCTTTCGTGGAGCAGGCCCGATTGTGTGGGGTCTTGCTTACAGCTCGATGCTGACCGGAGTCACGGGCACGGAGACGCAGATGGCGATGTCTTCCTCGCCGGTGCCAGAGAGTTCGCCGGTACGGATGTCACGCACCTGGCCCGAGAGCTTGCGGCAGGTACAGGTGCGGCAGATGCCCTGGCGGCAACCGGCATTCGGGGTGAGACCGGCACCTTCGGCGGCATCAAGCAGGGTACGGCCGGGAGCGGTGGTGCTGATGCCGCTGTCGGTAAACAGTACGGGCTGGCCTTTGGCATCAGCGGCTACCGGCACTTGCACGGGACGGAAACGCTCCAGCGTCAGGCGTTCTGACTGGCCGGCGCCATTCCAGTGCTTTTCCACGGCTTCAATCAGGCCGGCAGGACCGCAGACATAGGCGGCGCTGTGGGCGAGATCGGCACCAATGGCATCCAGATGGTCAGCCTTGAAGTGGCCCTTGAGGTTGCCGGCTTCGTGTTCGCGGGTTGTCACCAGATGCAGCTGCACATTGGCACAGCTGGCGGCGAGCGCCTGCAGATGGCTGAGGAAAATGGCATCGGCTTTGGCGGGTACGTAATAGAGAATATCAACGCGACCGGTGTAGGCTTGCGCGACCAGCGCATCGGTCAGGGCGCGTACCGGTGTAATGCCGCTGCCGCCGGCAATAAAGAGAAAGCGTGACGGCAGGGTGGCGGGCAAAACAAAGTCGCCAGCGGCAGGGCTGAGCTCGACCACATCACCGGTCCAGACCGATTCATTGGCCCAGCTGGAAACGATGCCGCCGTCATGAGACTGGATGGTGACGGTGGGGCAGCCGTTTTCTTCACCGGAAATGGTGAAGCAGCGGCTGAGGCGACGGCCATTGATGCTGACGCTCAGGCTGACATACTGGCCGGCGATGTGGCCGTTCCAGCGATGGTTGGGCTCCAGCACGAGGGTGACAGCGCGGCTGGTTTCCTGGCGTACGGCCTTGACCGTTGCCTTGATGGAGCGGCCGCCGACTTCCGGGGCGAGGAATTCGAGATAGCTTTCCGGGCTCTGTGGCCAGGACAGAATGCGGGCCAGCGGGCTGGCAAGGGCGCGATCGATGAGGTTGAGATTCAGCATCTTGAGGCTCCATGTGTTGCCGGTGTTGAGTACAGGTCCGGCAGGCACGTTGTGAACAAGTGTTCACATGAAACAATTTGGCCATGATTTAGTCAACACTTGTTCACTAAATTACTGACGAGTGGCTATCTTGTTGTCTTACAAAGAGTTTGATAATGCCCGTCATGAAGCAGGGTGTTCACAGAGATGGGGTTTATGAATGGCTGTTTACAAGAAGAAGGTTAAGGATGCCGCAGAGGGGGAGGATGGCAGCCATGATGCGCGGCGCTCCCGTACCCGTCAGGCCCTGATCGAGGCTGCGCTGGATCTGCTGGGCGAAGACCGGACCTTCTCCAGTCTCAGCCTGCGCGAGGTGACCAAGGCGGCCGGCGTGGTGCCGGCGGCTTTTTATCGCCACTTCCGCGGCATGGACAGTCTGGGGCTTGAGCTGGTTGACGAGTCTTTCCGGGCCCTGCGTGCGCAAATGCGCGAGGTCCGCGGCAAACCCCTGCCGGCCGAGCAACTGATCCGCAACTCCATGGAGCTTTATATCCATTACGTGCGGGAGCAGGAGCGCTACTTCCGTTTCGCCATCCGCGAGTTTTTCTCCGGCGCCACCAATACCAAGCTGGCGATCCGCAACGAGTTGCGATTTTTCGTCAGCGAGCTGGCTACCGATCTTGCCCTGCTCGTTGTAGATCGTCGTGCGACCAGCGCCGACCTGCAGATGATGGCCCAGCTCATCGTCAACAACATGGTGATGGTGACCGAGCAAATCCTTGAGCTCCCTGCGGGTCGCCCGGAGGAGGATCAGCTGCTGGTGGATCTGGCTACCAAACAGATGCGGGTGATTTTTCTCGGCGTCGGGGTCTGGAAACAGACTTCCAGGGAAAAGCCTGCTGCCTGAACACACGCCGCTGCAATATCAACGGTAGCGCGCGTCTGTTTCACCTCACGCTTCAATCTTCCCTTGCGACGAGGGCGACTCCGTCAAAATGCAGGCCCGCCCAGCCGTCACGCATGAAGCGGCGAATATTGGCGTGGTCGCCGGCATCCGGATGCTTGAGGACGTCTTCCCGATAGAAGCGGCCAAACAGCTGCACGGTATCGGCTTCAGACAGGCCCTTTAATGCGGCCAGTGCAAACAGCCGGCAGGAGCCTTCATTGCTGCCTGCTGCATTGATGACAGGGCTTGCCCCTGCACCGTTGCTGAAGCGGGTGGGCGTGTATTCGTAATGATCATTCACATAAGCAATCACGTCCTCGAAATCGGCTTCCGCCTTTTTCACGCGTTCCAGCAGGGTCTGGAAAATCATGGGGCTCTCCGTAACGTCAGTGGCTTTCTCGTCGAGGCGGCATGCTGCCAAACAGGAGGGGTGGCGGCAAGCCTTGCAAGGGCACTGACAGGCAGGTCGTGATGTTGCTGGTCAGGGCATGGGAAGCAGATGGCAAGCAGCGACAGAGGCGCGCGACCCGCTTTGGTGGCCGGGATACAAAGCGATCCTGAAGGATTGACAGGCAGGCTGCAGCGGTTGCGCCTGACAACAGGGAGAGCGGTTTACCCGGACCATGAAAAGCGTCGAGAAAAGCGGGGCCGGATAAAAACCGGCAGGATGATGGCCGCTATCAGTGCTGGTGCAGGCTGCGCGCGTTTTTGCGCAGTTCTTCTTCAATCATGTGCAGCATTTTTACGGTTTTACCGATGATGTCGGCCTCCGCGCTGTCGTCAGACATCATGTCGCGCTGCATGGATTCAAGCTGCGAGATTTGCTGGTGCAGGCTCTTGGGGTCAATGTTTTTCAGAACAACGGTATTGGCAAACATGGCGGAGTCTCCCGGCTTCAGATCGGATGTTTTCAGGTATAGACCAGCCGGTGTAACCCTGCCAGCCGTGTCTGAAAATGCTGCCATGATCCGGTGCGATCACCAATGCGTGAAGCCGGTGGCAAAACCGGCTGGGTGCGGTGTTGCCATGTGTATAAGATAGGCTTTTATCTCAAGACAAGGGCAGGTCATGGATGCATTAACTGGCGCCAACAAGTCGCGCTGGCAATACGCGCTGTTTGCACTCTTTGCGCTTTCCGGTTTTTCCGGCCTGATTTACGAGTCTATCTGGAGTCATTACCTCAAGCTGTTTCTGGGCCATGCTGCCTACGCACAGACGCTGGTGCTGGCCCTGTTCATGGGCGGCATGGCCGCCGGTGCCTGGCTGGCGGGCCGCTGCATGCCGCGCTTGCGCAATCCGCTCATGGCGTATGCGCTGGTGGAGCTGGTCATCGGCTTGTTCGGTCTGCTTTTTCACCGGAATTTCCAGGTTGTCACAGGCTTCATGCTGGACACCCTGCTGCCGGGCATGGGCTCGGTGTTTGCCATTGAGCTGGTGCGCTGGAGCATGGCGGCACTGCTTATCCTGCCGCAGACACTGCTGCTCGGTGCCACGTTTCCGCTGATGAGTGTGGGCCTGTTGCGCGCCTTTCCACGGCTGCCTGGCAGTTCCATTGCCCTGCTCTACTTCACCAACAGTCTCGGTGCTGTCGTGGGGGTATTGGTCAGCGGTTTCTGGTTGATCGGCCTCGCGGGCCTGCCGGGAACCATCATGGTAGCGGCGCTGGTGAATTTCCTGCTGGCGCTGGCGGTGTATCTGGTTGGCCGGCAACTGACAGTAACGACGGTGCCGCAGACGGTCATCGCGGGCGCCCCGTCTGCGCTGCTGCGGCCATTGTTGCTGGTGGCACTGGTCACCGGCTTGTCTTCGTTCATTTACGAGATTGGCTGGATCCGCATGCTGGTGCTGGTGCTGGGGGCTTCCACGCATGCTTTTGAGCTGATGCTGAGCGCATTTATTCTCGGCCTTGCCCTCGGTGGACTCTGGGTGCGCCAGCGCATCGACAGTTATGCCGATCCGCAACGTGCACTGGGTTATGTGCAGCTTCTCATGGGATTTCTTGCGCTGGGAACCGTGGTTTTCTACAACCGGATGTTTGACCTGATGCAGTTTGCGATGTCTGCGCTGCAGCGTAATGACGCGGGTTATTTCCTCTTCAATCTGAGCAGCCATTTCATTGCTGTTCTGGTCATGCTGCCTGTCACTTTCATGGCGGGCATGACACTTCCGCTGATTACCTTCACCCTTTTTCGCCATGGCGGTGACGAATCCGCCATCGGCAGGGTTTATGCGTTCAATACCCTGGGCGCCATCATCGGTGTGTGCCTGACGGTGCTTTTGCTGATGCCGGCTTTCGGACTCAAGACCACCATCATGATCGGGGCCTTGCTGGATTTGCTGCTGGGTGCCTACATGCTGGCACGTACACGAACGAACATGAGCGCACAGCGCGTGGTGCTGGTGCTCGGTACCGCTGCCGTGATCACGGTTGCGGCCGGCGTGAGTTTTGATCCCCTGCGCATGATCTCGGGTGTATTTCGCAACGGCCACGGGGTGGCGCAGGGCACGAACATTCTTTTTCACCGTGATGGCCGCACGGCAACGGTTGATGTCTATGAAAGCAGGGGTACCCGCATTATCAGTACCAATGGCAAACCGGACGCCGGCGTTGTCATGCCGCAGGGAATGAGGCCGAGTCCGGATGAGCCGACGATGGTGCTGCTTGGCGGCATTGCCCTGCTGGCGCATCCGGAAGCACGTACGGCGGCAGTGATCGGCATGGGTTCCGGCATCAGTGCGAATGTATTGCTGTCCGGTCCCGATCTGCGCAGTGTGGATATTGTCGAGATTGAGTCGGCAATTGTTGATGGCGCCCGCTTTTTCGGTGCGCACTCGGCACGGGTATTCCAGGATCCGCGCAGCCATATTCACATCGACGACGCCAAAAGTTATTTTGCGGCCTACAACAAGCGCTATGACCTGATCATTTCCGAGCCGTCCAATCCCTGGGTCAGCGGGGTCTCCAGTCTTTTTACGCAAGAGTTCTATGCCCGCGTGCTGCCGCACCTGAATAATGATGGTGTGCTGGTGCAGTGGTTCCACCTGTATGAAACCAATCCGAAAATCATCAGCTCCATACTGACGGCGCTCTCCCCGCAATTTTCCGATTATGCGATTTATGCGGCGAGCAGCTCCGACATGGTGCTGATTGCAAAAAAATCAGGAAAATTGCCGGCACTGAGTCCGGCCATGTTTGCCGTGCCGGCATTCAGGGACGAGTTCCGGCGCGTGGAGTGGTTTACCTTGCAGGATGTCGAGGCGCATCGCATTGGTGACAAGGCATTGCTGGACGGGGCCTTTCACAGCTTCGACGCGCCTGCCAACAGTGATTTCTTCCCCTATGTTGACCAGCATGCAGTGGCGGCCCGATACAAGGGTGAGCAGGCAGGATTCCTGATTGATATCAGCAACAGTCCCCTGCCCCTGCCCGGCATCAATTTCCGCGAGCCGCCGCACGTGACCGCTACGGCGAAACCCATCGGCTTCCAGCCCCGCGAGGCGGCCATCACGGCACAGAAAGTTGTCGCAGCTTTTACTGGTACGTCCGTGAACTGGCAGGAGGTGCCGGAGAATATTTACGGCCTGGTGGAGCTGGTGGCGGGTCAGCACGCCTGCGGGGATGAAAAGGCCCAGCAGGTGTGGCGCACGCGGCTCGTTGACCTGATGTCGATCATTTTGCCGCGCGTCAATGCCGCGGCGGCGACGCCCATGCTGGATTACCTGACAGCCAATGCCTGTGCTGATCCGGGCGGGCTGAATGCCGAATGGCTGGCCTTGTTCCGCGCGGTAGCGCAAAGAAACATGCCGGAGCAGCAGCGTTTATCGGAGAGTCTGCTGACACGTGATGCCACCGTCAGTGATGACGCAGCGCGTTATGTGCTGGTTGCTGCCATGGTGGCCAATCTCGAGCAGGGAGAGAACGCGAACGTGCAGGCGCTCGCCTCCCTTCTGGCGGGTGCCCGTCCTGTCCTTGTCGATCTCTTGCTGGCCAGGGCCGAGTGGGCGCTGGCGCGTCAGGTGCGTTGATCCTGTGGCGCACAAACGGCCGGCTGCGGTGCGGTGCGGCGCTCCTGCGAGCGTCGCCATTGTGCGTAGCGGCCGCCCAGCGGCTGTGCGGTGATTGTCTCGGCAACAGCAATGGCGTGGTAAAGCGCATCAAGATCAATGCCGGTATCAAAGCCGGCTTCGTGCAACAGGTGCACCAGATCTTCGGTGGCCACATTGCCGGTGGCACCGGGTGCAAACGGGCAGCCGCCGAGGCCGCCAATGCTGGCATCGAAATGCCGTACGCCGCATTCAATGCCGGCCCAGGCATTGGCCAGTGCGGTGCCGCGGGTATCGTGCAGGTGCAGGCTGAAAAGCGCACTGTCGAAGCGGGCCAGCAGCGGTTTTAAAATGTCGATGACCTGCTGCGGATTACCGGCGCCGATGGTGTCGGAGATGGCGATGTCACTGGCGCCGGCGGCCAGCATCTTCTCGGAAAGCCGGTGCACCACGGATACCGGCGTCTTGCCGTCATAGGGGCAGGAGAAGGCGCCGGAAATATAGGCGCGCACGACCATGCCGTCAGCGGTAGCCTGCCGGATCACCTCCTGGCAGGTGGCTTCGGTCTCGGCCAGGGTCATGTTCAGGTTGCGCAGATTGAAGGCGTCGGTGGATGCCAGCACCACGGCGACATGGCGATAGCCGGCCGCTTTCGCGCGCTCATAACCTTTCAGGTTCGGCACCAGTGCCATGTAATCCATGCCGGCACGCTGTGGCAGGCCGGCAGTGACTTCTACCGCATCCGCCATCTGGGGTACTGCTTTCGGGTGGACAAAACTGACGGCTTCAAGCTGGCGGATGCCGGCATTAACCAGGGCACCGGCAAGGCGTAACTTGTCGGCCGTGCTGACCAGGCCGGGCTGATTCTGCAGGCCATCACGCAGGCCGACTTCGGTAATACGAATACGTTCTTTCATTGGGGGGTGCCGTGTTCGGGAGCAGGAAAGTGTTGTCAGGAGCAGGTACTGCTTGTTGCGGGGGCCAGATGCAGGCGGTTGCTATTCCGGGGCTAGTGCTTCAACACGATTACGGCCGCCATGCTTGGCGACATACAGCGCCTTGTCCGCTGCCTGCAGGGCAAGGCTGATATCAGCTCCCGGCAGCAGGAGGCTGACGCCGAAACTGGCACTGAACTGCAATCGGCCCTGTGCTGTGTCGATGGTGATGTCAGTCAGCGCCTTGCGCAAGCGCTCGGCAACCAGCGTTGCACCGGCCAGATCCGTTTCCGGCAGCAGGATGACAAATTCCTCACCACCAAAACGCGCCATGATGTCGATGTCACGCAGTTGTTTGCGGCAAGCTGCCGCGCTTTGGCGCAGGACTTCGTCACCTGCTTCGTGGCCAAAGCGGTCATTCACCTGCTTGAAGTGATCGAGATCAAACGTTACCACGCTGACAAGGCTGTTCTGGCGTTGCGCGCGTTTGCTTTCGATGCTGGCGCGTTCGTAAAACGCACGGCGGTTGAGCAGGCCGGTGAGGCTGTCGGTTGCCGCCAGCGCTTCCAGTTCCTTCATCATCTTGCTGCGTTCTTCCAGCAGGGACATGAGATGGCGATTGGCGACATCGACGGCTTCGGTACGATCCAGAACCTGCTGCTCCAGGGAGGTATTGAGATGGGCGAGTTCGTTCTGGTGTGCTTGCTGCCTGGCGAGCAGGGCAGCAAAGGAGGCGCTGAGTTGCCGGGTTTCACGGAACAGGCCGCCTTGTGGCAAGTGGGTGTCGCTGTGGCCCTGACGAATCCGGTCGGCGGCCGTGGCCAGCTGGCTGAGCGGGCGGCTGAGAAAATAGGCGAGCCACAGGCCGAGCAGTGAAAACAGCAATGCCACGACAACACCGGCAGCGGCAATATAACTTTGCAGCCGACGGACAACGGCGAAGGCCTGTTCGGTTGGTTGCCGGGCTATCACGCGCCAGCCGAGGCCGGGATAGTCGCGATAACCCTGGCCCAGTCTTGTGCCGGTGAGGTAGTCATGGCCATCAGGCCAGCGCAGCGAGCGTGAAGCATCATCCAGCAGGTTAAGGGCGGGCAGCCTGGCATGGCCCTGGCCGGGGGGCGCCAGGATGATCTGGCCGGCGCCGTTAAGGATGAAAATTTCCACCCCGGCCTGACGCCGCGACAGCGTTAATACGGCTGACTCCACACTGCGTGCCCAGTCCCAGGAAAGATGGGCGCCGAGTACCCCGACAGGCCGGTTAGCGTGATCACGAATGGGGATGGCGATATCGATAAAGCGCCAGTCACGGGCACGCCTGGGCAGCAGTCGCGCCAGCTGGGGTGCCTTGTCCACATCGCCCAGAAACAGTCGCTGCTGCCCTTCTGAAAACCAGGACTCATGACGGACATCGCTGCCTTCCAGCATGCCCCTGGTGGCGTACTGGACGCGGCCGCGGGTATCAGCAAAGCCTATCCAGGCATAATCCGGCAGGCCGGCCTGCAAGCCCTCCAGCAATTGCCGGTTATTGGCGGGCCGGCGGTTTTCACGAAACTGCTCGAGACTGGCCAGCTGGACAATGTCGTGCATGCGCTCATACATGCCGATGTCGAGCACGTGGGTGGTGACCTCGGCCACGGTATTGAGCCGGTTGCGGATGGACTCCTGCTCGCTTTGTGTCGTGTGCTGGCCAATCAGCAAGGTCAGGGAGCCTGCCAGTACGGCAGCGAGAAGGCCGAAGGCCAGTGCCAGTACCCCTTTCAGGCTGAAACCACGAGACGTCATGGGGATATCCTTGGAAATCAGGTCGAGCCTGCCGCAGGCGGTGCCCGCCGGAAAGCCGCAGTCGCGGCGTCAGCAGGGGTGCGCGGGGCCGGGCATGGCGCCGGACCAGGTCAGGACGGTGCCTGCGGGCCGGGTGCTTTCCAGCGGGATGGTGTCACGCGAGGCCCAGGAAATCAGCCCCGACACCAGCACGTAAAGCACGGCGACAGCCAGCGCCTGCGCCAGGCTGATGTCCAGGCAGCGGGCAAAGATCAGGCCCGAGAGCAGACCGGCAACCAGCAGGGCCAGTGCAATAGCGAGAGGCAGCGTCAGGCCCAGCAGGGTGAACTCGGTCAGGCTGAGGAAAAGACAGGCAACAAACGCCAGCCCGCTCAGCACTACCCCCTTGAAGCTGGGCAAAAAGCCCGGTGTCCGGCCCAGCAACAGGCGGGCGCAGAGCATCACCAGCCCGACCTGCAGGGCAATGGCAAGAGCCGCAGCAAGGGCGGCGACGGGATTGAGGGTGGCAACCAGGAGCAGCAGCAACAGGACAATCAGATAGAACATGCAAGTCTCCGCAGTGGTGCGGCTCTTATAGGCCAGATCCATGTTTCAGGAAACACCCGTTTTGCAGCGGAATCCGCGCCATCACCAGCTGCCGTGACCAGCGATCCACTTGCCGCTACAATCTGCGGGCTTTTTTCTGATCAACCGGATTCCTGCCATGCCTGCCTCTTCTGCTGTTCCCGTTATTGACCCTGCCGAATACGAACTCTTCCGCGACAACATCAAGCGCTTCCTCGACAAGGAAATAGCGCCCCACTACGAGAAGTGGGAAAAAGCGTCGTGGATGCCCCGCGAGATCTGGAACAAGCTGGGTGAAAACGGCCTGCTGGCCGTGGATCAGCCGGAGCAATACGGAGGTGCCGGTGTGCCCTACCAGTATTCCGCCCTGATTCTGGAAGAAACTGCCAGGGCCGGTTTCTGTTCGCTGTGCACGGGGCTTTCCGTGCACTCCGATATCGTCACGCCCTACGTCCTGCATATCGGCAATCAGGCCCAGCGCGACTACTGGTTGCCGAAGCTGATTTCCGGCGAGTGTGTCGGCGGCATCGGCATGACCGAGCCGGGCGCCGGCTCCGATCTGGCCAATATCCGTACCAGCGCCATCAGGACCGGCGATCATTATGTGCTCAATGGCTCCAAGACGTTTATTTCCAACGGCCAGCATGCCGGCCTGATTATCGTTGCCGCGAAAACCGATCCGGCTGCCGGCGCCAAGGGCGTGTCCCTCTTCCTCGTTGATACCTCCCTGCCCGGCTATGCCAAGGGGCGCAATCTGGAAAAGATCGGCCTGCATTCGCAGGACACTTCGGAACTGTTTTTTGACAATGTGCAGCTGCCGCTGGATGCCCTGCTCGGAGAAGAAGGCAAGGGTTTCGCCTACATGATGCAGGAGCTGCCGCGCGAACGCTTGAACATTGCCGTGCAGGGCGTGTATGCGGCGGAAGGTGTGCTGGACGCCACCATTCGTTACACCACCGAGCGCCGGGCGTTTGGTGCTCCGCTGTCGCAACTGCAAAACACGCGCTTCACGCTGGCGCAGTGCAAGACCGAGATCGAGTGCAACAAGGCCTTTCTCAACCAGTCCATCGAGCGTTATACGCACGGCAAGCTGGATGTGCCGACAGCGGCCATGGTCAAGCTTTCCTGCACGGACCTGCAGGGTCGTGTGGCCGATGCCTGCCTGCAAATGCATGGCGGTTACGGCTATATGGTCGAGTATCCGGTGGCGCGTGCCTATGTCGATGCGCGCATCCAGCGCATCTACGGCGGTGCCAATGAAATCATGAAGGAAGTGATTGCGCGCTCACTGGTTGGTCGTTAACGGTCAGGCAAGTGGATGTGAGCCAGGGCGGCTGCCGGTAACGGGGCCGCCTTTTTATCGGGCCGGATTTCATGGTCGGGTAGTGTCGCGGCATCACCCTGATGGGCTAGGCTCTGAATCAGGCAATGGGTCAATAACAATAACCGCGAGGTAAGGAAACATGCGCTGGATAATGATGGCCATAATGGGACTTATGATCGGCGTGACAGCTCATGCCGCTGAGTACCGGGTGCTTGCTGACCGCAAGGTGAATTTCGACGCGTACAAGACTTTCCGCTTTGAAAAAATCACCATTACCCGTGCCAGTGGTGCCAAAGTGAAGCAGGAAAACCTGGATCGTTTGCGCGAAGCTGTTACCGAGCGGCTGGTGAAGGAAGGGCTTGCCGAGGACAAGACAAAAGCCGATCTGGAGGTCACGCTGACGGCCGGTTCCGAGGCGGAACTATCCCTTGCCGAGACTCAGGGCGTACCCTATTTCGATGGTGCATGGCGGATTTTGCCCAAGAGTGGCGAGAGCGATATACAGGATGCCGCCGCTGGTGCACCAAAATACAGTCAGGCCAGTTTGCGTATTGATCTGAAAGACAGCAAGACCGGTGTGGTCGTGTGGCGTGCCCTGATTTCCGATCTGGTACGTTTGCCGGTTTCCCAGCAGGTCATCGCAGCGGCACTGGCAAAGGTCTTCGAGCAGTATCCGCCACCACCTGCGGAATAAATGAACGGAAATAAAAAAGCGGGCCTGGCCCGCTTTTTTATTTCCGTTTGATGCTGACGGTTTCATGGAGAAAGGGAGCATTTCCGCAAAAACCGCTGTCGGCAGCCGCGCAGGTTCAGTCGGCTGTTTTGATCAGGCGAGCGTAATAGAAGCCATCGGTATCGCCGGTGAAAAGCTGGCGACCTTGCGGGCGGACTTCACCCCATTCGGCACTGATGGCGAGCTCACGGGCACTGCCGGTTTTTTTCAGGAAAGCGGCGATCTGTTCTTCGTTTTCCGCTTTCAGCAGTGAGCAGGTGGCGTAGAGCAGCACTCCGCCCGGTGCGAGCAGTGGCCACAAGGCATCAAGCAGGGCGGCCTGCAGCGTTACCGTGGCCGCAACATCGCTCTGGCGCCGCAGCAGCTTGATGTCCGGATGACGGCGTATGACGCCAGTTGCCGTGCAAGGCGCATCCAGCAGGATACGATCGAACGGTTTTCCATCCCACCAGGCGTTAGTGGCGGCGGCATCGGCGGCCAGCACTTTTACGCGGTCGGTATCCTGCAGCTGCAGGCGCTGCAGGTTTTCTTCAACACGCAGGCAGCGCTCAGGGGAAATATCTAGCGCCGTCAGGACGAGATCAGGTGTGGCTTCCAGAATGTGCGCGGTTTTGCCCCCGGGAGCGGCGCAGGCATCGAGAACGCGCATGCCGGCTTTGGCATCAAGCAGCGGTGCCGATAATTGCGCGGCCTCATCCTGAACGGAAGCGGCGCCATGCGAAAAATCGGGCAGCGTACGGACATCACTGACATCCCGGACACGCAGGCCGACAGCGCTGAAGACACAGGGGGCTGCAGTGATTTCTTCTGCCCGTAATTTTTCCAGATAGCTTTCGCGGCTGCCCTGGCGAGTATTGATGCGCAGGGTAAGCGGGCCTTCCTGATTATTGGCCAGCATCAGCGCCGCGGCTTTCTCGCGCCCCCAGTCTTTTTCAAGGGCGATTTTCAGCCAGTCCGGATGCGAGTGGAGGGCATAAGCCGCCTGCGCTTCGAGCAAATCCTTTTCGCGCAGGTAACGACGCAGGATGGCATTGATCAGGCCGGTGACCCGGTCCTGTCCGAGTTCGCGGGCCGCGTCCACGGTTTCACTGAGGGCGGCGTGATCGGGAATGCGCAGGTCACGCACTTGCGCCAGACCGATCAGCAGGAGTGCCTCGACAATCGGGGGCGGACTTTTCTGCAGCAAGGGCTTCATCAGGGCACGATAAAACAGGGCATAACGGCAGGCGGTAAAGGCGAGTGCCTGCAGCAGGCCGCGGTCCTGTACCGATGCGGCAGCAAGCGCGGCCGGCAGGGTGTCACTCAGGGACTCCTTGCCGGCCAGCACGGGTGCGAGTGCCCGTGCCGCGAGGGCACGCACCTGCAGTCGTTCTGATTTGGCTGCACTGATTTTTTTCATGCGCCAAGTACCTGGCCGGCCGCGAGCTGGTCGCGCCGCGCATTCAGCAATTGCACGATGGGCAGCGCCTTGCCGCCCGGCAGTTGCAGCGTTTCTATCTGCAGCACGCTGCCGTTACCGGCGGCCACGCGCAGGCCATCGCGGTCAGCCGCGATGATCGTGCCGGACAGCGCCGTGGTGGTTTCTGCCACCGCACTGGCCTGCCAGATGCGAACCACCTGTCCGCCGAGTGTGGTGAAGGCAACCGGCCAGTCGTTATAGGCGCGAATGGCACGGGCCAGTTCCTGTGCCGGTTTGCTCCAGTCGAGGCGGGCTTCATCCTTGCTGAGCTTGGCGGCGTACGTGCTCTGGCGGCTGTCCTGCGGCGTACTGGGCAGGGTGTTCTCCTGCAGCAGCGTCAGTGCGGCGATGAGGGCTTCGCCTCCGAGCGGTGCCAGGCGGTCGTGCAGGCTGGCGCCGGTGTCATTGGCGGAGATGGGGCAGGCAACCTTGTAGCGCATGGCGCCGGTGTCCAGTCCTGCATCCATCTGCATGATGGTGATGCCGGTTTCGGCATCACCCGCGAGAATGGCGCGCTGGATGGGGGCTGCACCGCGCCAGCGCGGCAACAGCGAGGCATGCACATTGAGGCAGCCAAGACGGGGTGCATTGAGCACGCCTTGCGGCAGGATCAGGCCATAAGCTGCCACGATCATGAGGTCGGCAGTCAGGGAAGCCAGCTCGGCAATGGCCACCGGGTCTTTCAGGCTGACAGGCTGATACACGGGAATCCTGTGCGCCAGGGCCAGCTCCTTGACGGGGCTGGCCTTGAGTTCACGGCCGCGTCCGGCCGGACGATCGGGCTGGGTATAGACGGCAATGACGTCATACCCGCCATGCTGCAGCAAGGCCTTCAGGCTTTCGGCCGCGAACTCCGGCGTACCGGCAAAGATGATGCGTAAAGGGTGATCCAAGAGAGTGAGTCCCTGCTTACAGGCTAGGCCTGAGCTTTATGCTGCTTTTCAAGCTTTTTCTTGATGCGCTCACGCTTGAGCGCGGAAAGATAGTCGACGAAAAGCTTGCCGTTAAGATGGTCCATTTCGTGTTGCAGGCAGACGGCCAGCAGGCCATCGGTCTCAATCTCGAAAACATGGCCGTCACGATCCAGGGCTTTGGTGCGAATACGGGCCGGACGCTCCACGGTTTCATAAAAGCCGGGTACCGACAGGCAGCCTTCATCATAGGGCGCCCTTTCCTCGGTCAGTGGCACCATCTCGGGATTGATGAAAACCAGAGGCTGGTTCTTTTCTTCCGAGACATCCAGAACCAGCAGACGGATATGCTGGTCGACCTGGGTTGCCGCCAGTCCAATGCCCTGGGCGTCATACATGGTTTCGAGCATGTCGTTGATGAGCGTGCGTATGCCGTCATCAACCAGGCTCACGGGCTTGGCTTTGGTGCGCAGACGAGGGTCCGGAAATTCGAGTATGGGCAGTATCATTTTGGGCTGACCGCTACTTGGAGTAGTCTCCCAAGTATGCTTGCTAAGGTGATGAAGTTACTGTAAAAGTCTGCTTATTACGTCACAGAGTATGGCGTCGATTTGCCCCATTATAAGGCCGCATGCTGAAAAAGCGACCGTGAATGGCCGCGACGGCTTAGAGCCATAAGGGAAACCATAATGAAAAAACGTCTCCTGGGAATCGTGAGCGCCTGCCTGCTGGCCGGGGTTGCTCTTGCCGAGGCTCCCGTTGCAACGAAGGATTCTGCGCCAGAGCGCTACACCGTGGTTCCGGGCGACACGCTCTGGGGAATTTCCGGGCGTTACCTAAAAGATCCCTGGCGCTGGCCGGAAATCTGGGAAGCCAATAAACAGGTTTATAACCCCCACCTTATTTACCCGGGCGATGTCCTGCTGCTCTGCCGTATTCAGGGCAAGGCTGTGCTGGCGGTGGATCAGGGTGGTGGCTGCGCTGAAATTGCGGCCCGTATTGCCAGTGGTGGTGGGCTCCCCACGCAGACCCAGCTGCCGGATGGCACGGTCAAGCTGCACCCCAAAATGCGTGAGGAGGCACTGAGTGTTGCCGTGCCCGCCATTCCGCTGAAAGACATCCAGCGTTACCTGAATGATTCCCGCGTTGTCAGCAATGAAGAGCTTGAGCGTGCCCCCTACGTCATTTCGGGCAAGGAAGATCATGTGATTCTGGGTGCTGATGACGATGCTTACGTGCGCAACAAGAACCAGTTGCTGGTGCCGGAAGCTTCTTACGGTGTTTACCGCGGTGGCATGCGCTACACAGATCCGGATACCGGGGAAGTGCTGGGGTACGAGGCTGAAGATATTGGCGCCGGCGAGCTGATTGCACTGGAGTCTGAAGTGGGGACGCTGCATCTGAAGCGGACCACGCAGAACGTCCGTGTCGGTGACAAGCTTCTCACCAATGAAAGCGGCCGCATTTCTTCCGTTTTTCACCCCAGCAATCCCGATGGTGTAAAACCGGGTCGTATCCTGCGTGTTTTTGGCAGCATAGCCTCGGCGGCGCAGTACAGCGTGATCGTGGTCAATCGCGGTGAGGTGGATGGCGTAAAACCAGGCCATACCTTTGCCCTTTATCGTCGCGGCCAGGTCATCAAGGATACGGTAAGCCAGGAATCGGTTGCTCTGCCCTCCGAGCGTGCCGGTCTCGCCATGGTCTTCCGCACCTTTTCTCGCGTCAGCTACGCGCTGATCCTGCGCTCAAGGGTGGCCATCAAGGTGGGGGACGAAATTCGCCCACCTATCAGCGGGGACTGATTGCCAGGGGCTTCAAGCCGGCAACAAAAACGGGCTGTCCTGCCATAATGCAGGCGGCCCGTTTTTTTTGGCTTCATTTTTGTGGCAAGGATGCCCATGAACAATCTTTCTCCGGCAGCCGTCATCGACTGGCTGCGTCTCTGGCGCCTGCTTCAGCAGTCATCGTCATCTGCCTCCGCTCTTCTGGATGCCTTCGCTACGCCCGCCGCTGCGCTGGCCGCGAGCCCTGCGCAATGGCGCGCCCTTGGTATTGCACCGGCATCCGCGCAGAGATTGGCATATTGGCGTGCGGGAAATGATCCCGAGCTTGCGCGCGAAATGGATGAACGGGTGGCAGCAGATCTGGCCTGGTGCGAAGCCCCGGGTCATGCCTTGCTGACACTGGACGATGCTGACTATCCGCCCTTGCTGCGGGAAATAGCTGATCCGCCACCCTTGCTGTTTCTGAAGGGCGATGCCGCCTTGCTGGCATTGCCGCAAGTGGCGATTGTCGGGAGCCGGCAGCCCTCGCTGGCAGGCAAGGCCGATGCACAGGCTTTTGCCGGGCAACTGGCCGGAGTGGGGCTTGTCATCACCAGCGGCATGGCGCGGGGGATTGATGCATCGGCGCACGCGGGTGCCCTGCGCGCGGCAGGCAGGACCATCGCTGTGCTCGGTACTGGCGCGGATCGGCCCTATCCGCGAGAAAATGGTCGTCTTTACGAGGAAATAGTGGCGCGGGGCGGCTTGATCGTGAGCGAGTTTTTGCCGGGTGCCTTGCCGTTGGCCATGCACTTCCCGCGACGCAACCGGATTATCAGCGGCCTTAGTCTTGGCGTGCTGGTGGTTGAGGCGGCTCCGGAGAGCGGCTCGTTGATTACGGCACGACTGGCGGCAGACCAGGGGCGATCCGTATGGGCCTTGCCGGGTTCGCGGCATCATGCCCAGGCGCAGGGATGCCTGCTGCTGATCCGTGAGGGCGCCACTGCCGTGACAACGACAACACATATCCTTGAAGACCTGCCGCCCATGATGGGCTTTTTGCGGGCGCAGGCTGGCACCGGCAGTGCCGGACCTGCTGCACCTTCACTTCCGCCGCTGCAGGGTGATGTGCTGTCCGTCCTTGAGGCCCTGGGTTATGAGCGTCGTCATGCCGACTGGCTGATCACGACAACGGGACAGCCTCCTGCCAGCGTGTTGCGCGCTCTTTCCGTGCTGGAGCTGGCGGGTCTGATAGCCGCCGTACCGGGTGGATATGAGCGCCTTGCCTAGAGGCCCCCTTATCAAACCGGAAGCTTCGAGACGCAGGCGGGAAAACGAGGCTGCATTTCCCCCGCACCGGCGACCCGATTGTCCGGGGGCCAGGTGCAGGGTGCTCAGACTGGATGATGGGGCTTCTGCAGGAGCCCTTTATGGGTATCGAGTGATAAACTTCCGTGCATGACCAGCCTCGCTCTCCCCTCCCCGGAAAATTTGCAACGTGCCGTACAGGCATTGCGCGCAGCCGAGGTTATTGCCTATCCGACTGAAGCTGTCTGGGGTCTGGGCTGTGATCCGTTCAGTGAAGCGGCGGTACGCCGGCTGCTGGCCTTGAAGCAGCGTGGCGAGAACAAGGGCCTGATTATCATTGCAGCGGATATTGCCCAGCTTGAGCCATGGCTGGGCGGGCTGGATTCCCTGCAGCGGGCCAGGGTCGAGGCAACATGGCCCGGACCGTATACCTGGATTGTGCCGGCCCCTGCGGCGCCCCGCTGGTTGCGGGGCGAGCATGCGACGCTGGCGTTGCGCGTATCGGCGCATGCCGGAGTGCAGGCCCTTTGCCGTGCCTGGGGTGGGCCGCTGGTTTCAACCAGTGCCAATCGCAGCGGTGAAGTCCCTTTTGCTGAGGCTGTGGCCTTGCAGCAGGACTTCGGTGCCGCACTTGGATATATCCTTTCTGGCCAGCTTGGTGGCGATTCCCGCCCGAGTGAAATTCGCGACGCCATCAGTGGCGTTGTTTTGCGATCCCGATGAGGCCTCATGAGTACGTCTGATTTGTCTACACCTGATATTGCGGCAGTCAAAAGCTATTTGCTGGGCTTGCAGGATCGCATTTGCACTATGCTTGAGGCCGAAGAGGGCGGGGCGAAGTTCCGCACGGATGAATGGGTTCGTGACGAGGGCGGTGGTGGCCGCTCGCGGGTCATGGAAAACGGTCACGTCATTGAAAAAGGCGGTGTGCTTTTTTCGCATGTGCATCTGGCCCGGATGCCGGCATCGGCAACGGCGCACCGGCCCGAGCTTGCCGGCTGCAAGGCCCAGGCTCTGGGTGTGTCGCTGGTCATTCACCCGAAAAATCCCTATGCCCCGACCTCGCATGCCAATGTGAGGCTTTTTGTCGCAGAGAAGGAAGGGCAGGCGCCCATATGGTGGTTTGGCGGCGGTTTTGATCTCACTCCCTATTACGGGTTCGATGAAGATTGTCAGCACTGGCATCGTGTGGCACATGATCTTTGTGCGCCATTTGGCGATGGTGTTTATGCCGGCTACAAGAAATGGTGCGATGAATATTTTTACCTGAAGCATCGCCATGAGCCACGTGGCATTGGTGGTCTGTTTTATGACGATCTGCATGCCTGGGGCGCGGAGCAATGCTTTGCTTTCATGCGCGCCGTAGGTGATGGCTATATGGCGGCCTACCAGCCGATTCTGGCGCGCCGCAAGCAGCTGCCCTATGGTGAGCGTGAGCGGGATTTCCAGCTTTACCGTCGCGGTCGTTATGTGGAGTTCAATCTTGTCTACGATCGCGGCACTCTTTTTGGTTTGCAATCGGGGGGGCGTACAGAATCCATATTGATGTCGTTGCCGAATCTCGTGGCCTGGCGCTATGACTGGACGCCGGATGCGGGTACTCCCGAGGCTGCCCTGTATGAACGCTACCTGCAGCCGCATGACTGGCTGGGATAGAACAGCATGACTCGCATAAAAAAACCGGCATATGCCGGTTTTTTTATGCGAGTCATGCCTTATGGCTTGCTGGCAGTTGCCAGCAGCAGATCAATAATCTGGCGGCCATAAATATCCACCAGATAAGGTACGCTCAACTGGCTATTGAAATTAGACAGGTGTGTTATCAGGAAGTGCCATTTGGGTTTTATTTTTACTGCCAGTGCGGGCTGGGTCTTGGCCAGCTCATCCAGTTGCGCAGAGAATTCCTTGACCAGTTTTGCCGGGTCAAGATCCCGATTAATGCCGGAGTAGTTGGTTCCGCCGATCGGATCGGCACTGTTGCGCAGGTAAATCGTCATTAAAACCTGCATGCGTTCGGTGAGGTCAAAAAGCGTGCGTTGCTGCCTGGACAGCTCATGCGGCATGCGCTGTCCAATGAGCCTGGCAAACTCGGTGGTGCGATCCTCCATGGCGTACAGGGCGATCTGATTGACATCATTGCCCTGATAGGGGCCGTTGATCAGGGCGGCCCGTGCAGCCTGCCAGCTGGCAAGCAACTCCTTGTCATTCAGGGCGGCAACGCGAGGGTCGAGTGTGTTGATGATTTTGCCGGCATCCGTCTGGCGTTCACCGGCACGTTCCAGAATGGCGTACATCATGAGCTGCGTGGTGGCGTGGTAGGCGCCATCGCGCAAGGACTGCAATTCTGCCGCTGGAGCAGCGGCCTGGGCAGGCAGGCCGGTCATGAGCAACAGGCCGAGGCAAAGCGCGCGAAGATAATGCATGCAGATACTCTCTTTAAAAACAGATGTAGCCGGATTTGAATGCGCGGCCTGGTGATGCCGGCATTGACGCGATGATCCAACTGCAAGAAGCTCGCCGGCCGGAGGAATCATCGCATGACGGATCACTATTGTGTTTTTGGCAACCCTGTCGCCCATAGTAAATCGCCCTATATTCATGCCGAGTTTGCCCGGTTGACCGCACAGGACATGGATTACGAGGCAAGACTGGCAGCGCAGGATGATTTTGCCACTTCCCTCGCCGGTTTTTTTTCAGCTGGCGGAAAGGGCTGCAATATTACGGTGCCTTTCAAGCAGGAGGCATGGCAGCTGGCGGCTATACGCAGCCGTCGGGCTGAAAAAGCCGGCGCGGTTAATACCATGCTGATGGGAAAGGACGGTCGCCTGTACGGTGATAATACCGACGGCGTAGGTCTGGTGCGCGATCTGCTGATCAATGCCGGCTGCCCTGTCAAAGACCGGCGTGTGCTGGTGCTGGGTGCTGGTGGAGCGGTGCGCGGCATATTGGCGCCGCTGCTGGCAGAGCAGCCCAAAGAGGTAATTGTCGCGAACCGCACAGTCGAAAAAGCGGAGCAACTGGCGGCTCTTTTCGGCGATGACGGCAATGTCAGGGCAGCTGATTTCGGTGGTCTGGCGGGCGAAAAATTTGATCTGGTTATCAATGGCACTTCAGCGAGCCTGCATGGCGATATGCCCCCGCTCCCGGAAGGAATTCTTGCCCCCGGCGCTCTTGCCTACGACATGATGTATGGCGCGGAGCCGACGGTTTTCCTGCGCTGGGCGAGCGCACAGGGCGCCGCCATCCGCGATGGTCTTGGCATGCTGGTGGAGCAGGCGGCCGAAGCGTTTTTTCTCTGGCGCCAGGTACGGCCACCCACGGCGCCGGTGCTGGCGGAACTGCGGGCGGTCCTGAGTAAAAGCTGAGTCCATGTGCTGTGGGGAAACGAGATATGCGGAAAGTGGTGGCGTTGCTGTTGTTATCCGCTTTGCCGGCTTGTGTGCTGGCAGAGGATGCGCCCAGGCCATTTACGGGCGACATCAATGCCGCTTATTTGCGTTCAACGGGCAGCAGTAGCAAAGAGGACCTCAAGGCGCGCCTTGATACGCAATACGTTCATGATGAGTGGACGCATCAATTCAAGGTGGAGGGCGTTAACGAGTTCGAGAGCGCGAGTGGGTTGCGTACGGCTGAGCGTTATCTGGTTCTGGAAAGATCAGGCTGGAATTTTACTTCCCGTGATTATCTCTTTCTCAAGACACAGTATGAAAAGGATCAGCAGACAGATAACGATTATCAGGTATTGATGGCTGCAGGTTATGGTCGCAAGGTCATCAAAACCGAAACCATGTTCCTTGATGTTGATCTTGGTGCCGGTAATCGCTACAGCAAGAACGACAGGACCGGTGCGGAAGACAGCGAGACGGTCGGCAATCTTGCCTTGAAGTACGAATGGAAGTTCCGGTCAGGCGGAAGACTGGTCGAAGATGCCTCTGCGGATATCGGTGAAAGCAGTACGGTGGTGCGTACCCGTACGGCACTGGTATTTGATTTGACGGATGTGATTGGACTCACCATGGCGTATGAGACCAAAAGCGATGACGGGCCCAGCGACATAAATGACACCATGACGACGGTGGGCCTGAATTACCGCTTCAAGTAAATGCCGCAAGACAAAGTCGATGCATCACGAGCCTCCGGTTTCGGCTTCGCTCCGATAAACATCCTTGAGCCGCGCATAATTGGCGGCGGTATAAATGAAGTAGCTTTTTTCTTTTGCCGTGATGGCGCGCACGGCTTTCGCAGGATTGCCGATATAGACGTGACCCGAGGCCAGTACCTTGCCGGGCGGTACCACGGCGCCTGCACCGAGAATGACTTCAGACTCGATGACGGCCCCGTCCATCACCATGGCTTTCATGCCGATCAGCACGCGATCATGAATGGTGCAGCCATGCAGGGTGGCCTGATGGCCGATGGTGACATCATCGCCAATCGTGAGCGGAAAACCCTCCGGATTGTAGTTGCTGGCATGGGTAATGTGCAGCACGCAGGCATCCTGCACGGAAACGCGCTCACCAATGCGGATGCGATGCATGTCGCCACGAATGACGCTGAGCGGCCACACCGAGCTGTCCCGTCCGATGGCGACATCGCCAATGATGACGGCGGTCGGGTCCACGAATACACTCGGGTCTATTACTGGCCAGATGCCCTTGTGTGATCGCACGGCAGTCACCATTTCCATTTCTCCTTTTTTGATCGTTGCAGTTTTGCCCGGAAGCTCCGTATGAACAATCCCCTGCTTGAAGCCCATGACCTGCCGCCGTTTGACCGCATTCGCCCCGAGCATGTGGCGCCGGCCATAGACACCATTCTCGCCGAGAATCGTGTGGCCATTGCCGCTTTGGCGCAGGCGCCCGCCAGCTGGGAGGCCGTGCCGGCCGTGCTGGAGGTTTTACAGGACCGGCTGGATCAGGCCTGGGCACCAGTATCGCACCTGAATGCTGTGATGAATTCGGAGGCCTGGCGCAGTGCCTATAACGATGCTTTGCCCAGGCTGGCCGCCTATAGCACCGAGCTTGGCCAGAATGAGGATTTGTTTCGGGCTTACGAGACCATAGAGCGCTCAAGCGATTTTGCCGCTTTCAGTGCGGCGCAGCAGAAAACCATCCGCAATGCCTTGCGGGATTTTCGCCTTTGCGGCATTGGCCTGGCGCCGGAAAAGAAGCAGCGTTATGCGGAAATTGTCGAGAAGCTGTCCGAGCTGACGTCAAAGTTTTCTGACCATGTGCTGGATGCCACCCAGGCCTGGGAGCTGCTCTTGCCGGATGCTTCGCGCCTTGGCGGGTTGCCGGCATCGGCGCTGGCCTTGCTCGCTTCTCTTGCCGGCCAAAAAGAAAAGAGTGGCTATCTCGTCACGCTGGATTTCCCCTCCTATCTGGCCGTGATGACCTATGCCGAAGACCGGGCCTTGCGCGAAGCAGTTTATACCGCCTACGTCACCCGCGCTTCCGACCAGGGACCACAGGCCGGCCAGTTTGATAATTCTGCGCTGATTGATGACATCCTGCGTCTGCGTCATGAAGAAGCGCAGTTGCTGGGCTATGAAAATTACGCGGAAGTTTCGCTGGTCTCGAAAATGGCGCGCAGCGCACAGGAAGTCACCGATTTTCTCAATGATCTTGCAGTGCGTACGAAGCCGGGTGCGCAAAAGGAGCTGCAGGAGCTGCGTGAGTTTGCCGGCACGCAACTGGCCATCGCGGATTTGCAGCCCTGGGACGTGACCTTTGCCAGTGAAAAACTGAAAGAAAAGAAATACGCCATTTCCCAGGAAATGCTGCGTCCGTATTTCCCGGCGCCAAAAGTCATTGCCGGCATGCTGCGGATTGCCGAAATCCTTTACGGCCTGAGTATCCGCGAGCGTCATGATGTCGTTAAGTGGCATGACGATGTAACGTATTACGAGATCAGCGAGCATGCACAGGTCATTGCCAGTTTCTGGCTGGATCCGTATGCGCGTGCCAACAAGCGCGGTGGCGCCTGGATGGCAGATTGCCGCGTGCGCCGCCGCCGCGCTGACGGCAGCCTGCAAAAGCCGGTGGCTTTCCTGACCTGCAATTTCACGCCCTCTGTCGGAGGCAAACCGGCCCAGCTGACGCATGATGAAGTGACCACCCTGTTTCACGAGTTTGGTCATGGCCTGCACCACATGCTGACACGCATTGAAGTGGCCGCAGTATCCGGCATAAACGGCGTGGCCTGGGATGCCGTGGAGTTGCCCAGCCAGTTTCTGGAAAACTGGTGCTGGGAGCCACAGGCGCTGGCGCTGGTGTCGGGCCATGTCGAAACGGGCGCGCCTTTGCCGGAGGATTTGCTGGAAAAAATGCTGGCCGCCAAAAACTTCCAGTCCGGCCTCACGATGTTGCGCCAGATCGAGTTTGCTTCCTTTGACATGGAGATCCATGCGCTGGCCTCCGTGCTGGCGGGTGATGTGCAGAAAACGCTGGATGCCGTACGGCAGCGCGTAGCCGTCATTCCGGCGCCAGCCTTCAACCGTTTCCAGCATGGCTTCAGTCATATTTTTGCCGGCGGTTATGCGGCCGGTTACTACAGCTATAAATGGGCGGAAGTGTTGTCGTCCGATGCCTTCTCCCGCTTTGAGGAAGAAGGTGTTATGAATCCGGCGGTCGGCCAGAGTTTCCGTGAAACCATTCTGGCGCAGGGGGGCAGCCGTGATGCGCTGGAATTGTTTGTGGCCTTTCGCGGCCGCGAACCGGCAGTGGATGCCTTGTTGCGGCATTCCGGACTCTCGGCATGATCAAGCGTCAGTTTATTGCCGGTGCCCGTTGTCCGGCCTGTCATGCGCTGGACAAGGTGCGCTTTTGTCGTGATGGTGAGCGTGAGTGGCTGGAGTGCGTGGCCTGCAAACAGGTCACGGAAAATCCGGGGGAGCCGGAGCATCCCAACGCACCTGAGACAGTGGCTGTCAGCATTGTCCGTTTGCAGGAAAAGAAATGAAAAAGGCCCGCTAACTGCGGGCCTTTTTTTGCGCGGGTTTTATGCCGGCTTCAGCGTGCAGGGCCGGGGCGCAAGAGGGAGGTCAGCAAAAAACAAAGTGCCGCAGCCACCACAATCGCCGGACCCAGAGGCAGATCCCATTGCAGGCTGCCGGCGAGTCCGGCACACACGGCCAGCATGCCGGTCAGGGTGGCGAGCACCGCCATCTGCTCGGGCGTGCGACTGAGCCGGCGTGCGGCGGCGGCAGGAATAATCAGCAGGGCAGTAATCAGCAGGACGCCTACCACTTTCATCGCCGCCGTTACCGTCAGCGCCAGCAGAACCAGCAGGAGAAAGCGCAGACGAATCACCGGGACGCCATCCACGGCGGCCATTTCTTCATTGATGGAGGCCAGCACCAGGCCGCGCCATTGCCAGAGCAGAAGCGCCAGAATCACGGTGGCGCCGGCAAGCAGCATGGGTAAATCCTGTGGCGCCAGACTCAGCAGGTCGCCAAAGAGGTAGGCCATGAGATCCACACGAATGCCGTTCGCCAGGCTGATCACGATAAGGCCAAGGCTGAGAGAGGTAGTGGCCAGTATGGTGAGCAGGGTGTCGCTGGCCAGTTCCGGCCGTTTCAGCAAGACGCCGAGCAACAGTGCGACCACCACACAGACCATGCTGATGCCGACCCAGCCCGGAATCGACAGCAGCAAGCTCAGGCCGACGCCGAGCAGCGCGGCGTGCGCCAGGCTGTCACCGAAATAGGCGAGACGACGCCACACCAGCAGTGAGCCGAGCGGTCCGGCCACCAGCGCCACCAGCAGGCCGGCGCTGAGTGCCGGCCAGAACAGTTCAATGGTGCTCATGGTTGCAGACCTCGCCATGGGCATCGTGATGGTGATCGTGACGGTGGCTGTACACCGCCAGTCCCTTTGCGCCCTGCGCGCCGAAGAGGCGCAGGTATTCCGGGTGCGCGCTGACTGATTCCGGGTGGCCTTCACAGCAGACATGGCGATTGAGGCAAAGCACATGATCGGTGTCGGCCATGACCAGATGCAGGTCATGCGAGACCATGAGGACGCCGCAACCAAGTTGATTGCGCACTGTTGCGATCAGCGCATACAGCTCTTCCTGGCCGTTGATGTCGACGCCCTGTGCGGGTTCGTCCAGCACCAGCAACTCCGGTTTGCGCAACAGGGCGCGTGCCAGCAACACACGTTGCAGCTCACCGCCGGAAAGCCGGATGACGGGTGTTTTCATCACGTGGTCAGCCCCCACGTCATTCAGCGCCTGCTCAAGTGCGCCAGCTTTCAGTCCTGGCCTGGCCAGATGCAGAAAGCGCTGCACATCCAGAGGCAAGGCTTCGTTCAGGCCGAGTTTTTGCGGCATATAACCGATGCGCAAACCGCTTTTGCTGGTGCGTGTGCCGCCGTCGGCTTGCAGCAGGCCGAGGGCGATGCGGACCAGGCAGGTTTTGCCGGCGCCATTGGGGCCTATCAGGGTGAGGATTTCACCGGCATTGAGTTGCAGGCTGACGCCCTCAAGGACGGGGCGGCCATCGCGTTGCAGGCAGATGTTGCGGAGGCTTAGCAGGGCTTCAGACATGGGCGTGGCCAGTCTTGCTGCAGTGCCGGCAAATGCCCGTGAGCTCCAGTGTCTGGCTGTGCACGATGAATCCGGCCGTGGCGACGGCTTTTTCCACTGCGCTGACGAGCGCACGGTTGTCAGCCATCTCCTCCGCATTGCCGCAGCATTCACAGAGCAGGAAATAACCGGAATGCACGGCGCCGGGATGCGAGCAGCCGACAAAGGCATTGCGTGAGGCAATGCGGTGTACGAGCTTTTGTTCCAGCAGGAATTCGAGGGCGCGATACACGGTGGGTGGTGCCGGCTTGTGGCCTTCGGCGGTCAGTCGATCCAGCAGCTCATAGGCGCCGAGGGGTTTATGGCTGTTCCACACCAGCTCCAGCACGCGCCGGCGCAACGGCGTGAGCCGGGCGCCGCTCGCCTGGCAAAGCCGGTCGGCCGAGGCCAGGGCATCCTGCACGCAATGGCTGTGGTCATGGGGATGAAAGGCCGTGGTCGGCATAAGAAGCTCGCGACAAAATATTTGCAACAATATAACATCAGCATCCCCCGGCTGTATTCCTCTTCTGCCATGTCCCGTTCGTTCTGTCTTGTGCTGCTGTTCCTGGGTTTGTCCCTGGGCTCTGGTGCTGCTCGTGCCGGGGCCGCGGACGTTGCAGTGGTGGCCAGCATTCGTCCGCTGGCGCTGATCGCCCGGGCGGTCGGCGGGGACCGGGTTCAGGTGCGCCAGCTGGTACCTAACGGCACTTCTTCCCACGACTATCAGCTGCGCCCTTCAGACCGGGTTTCACTGTCAGGCACGGACATTGTCCTGTGGGCCGGGCCTGCCCATGAGCAGTTCCTGAGAAAGACGCTGGGGAGTGGTCGTGCCCTGCTGATTACCGCGCAAAGCCTGCCCGGTATTCGCCTGCATGCGCAACGCAGTCTGGAAGGTTCTGCTGTCCTGCCCGGTACGGTTGATCCCCACCTGTGGCTGGATGCAGACAATGCAGTTGTGATTGCGGTGGCGCTGGCCGATGCGCTGGTCCGGCGGGATCCCGCCCATGCCGCCCTTTACCGGCGCAATGCCGCTGCTTTTGCGGCACGAATGACCGCCTTCAAAAGCCGTAATGCGGAAAGGTTCAAGGCGCTCCCTGCCCGCGCTGTCGTGGCCTATCACGATGCCTACCAGTATCTCGAGCCCGCGCTTGGGCTGCGATTCCGTGGCAGTCTGACGATCCATGACGCAGGCCGTACGGGTGCCCGGCATTTCCTGCTGATGTCACAGAGAATCCAGGACGAAGGCATTTCCTGCTTGCTGGCGGAGCCGGGTTTTGATGAGGCGCTGGCGCGCCGGGCTTTTGCCGGACGCGTGGCCAGCTTTACCTCTGTGGACGAGTTTTTTGTCGCCGTGCCTTTTGATGGCAAAGGCTATGAGGCCGGCCTGACACAAATGGCGGACGCGATTTATCACTGTCTCGGCGGGCACTAGGGCGGCACTTCAGGCGCAGGCAGCCTGCAACCGGTAGCGCGTCAGTTCGCGCATTTCTGCCGGGTCCTTTTCCAGTACATGCTCGCCGCTGCGCTGCTCTTCCCGATTGCGCAGCTGCACATCCAGGCGCGATAGCCAGAAGCGCATGGCGGCCGTCGCGAGAAAGGCCGGCAAGGCACCATGCTCCCCGTCGGTCAGCAAGCGTCTTTCTTCATAGCCGGCAATAAAGGCGCGACAACGCGCCGGGTCCGGACGGTCGCCGGGCCATGCGCGGCAAAAATCATTGATGGTGATGGCCATGTCCAGCAGCCAGTAATCCTGGCCGGTTTCGGAAAAGTCCAGAATGGCGCTGACCTCTCCCGCCTTGAACAGGGTGTTGTCCCGGAACAGGTCGCCGTGTATCAGGCCTTGCGGCAGGTCGTGATGACGCTGGCAGGCCTCGTCATGAAGCCGCAGCGTTTGCTCCAGCAAGCCGGCATCTTCAGTGGCAAGACGACCTCGCCAGCGTGAAACCACCTCGTTCCACCAGACTGCCCCATGGGCATTGACGCGCTGCAGCGGATAGTCGGCCAGGGCCAGATGCAACTGCGCCAGCGCCATGCCGATGGCGCGGCATTGCGCGGTGTCCGGCTGCTCCGGGTGGGTGCCGGCCAGGCGCGGCGCGAGTTGCGCCGGTTTGCCGGCCAGCGTGCCCAGCCACCTGCCCCGTACATCCTGCAGGGGAGCGGCAACGCGCACGCCTTTGCCGGCCAGATGTGCCAGCAAGGGGCCAAGAAAGGCCGCCTGCGCGGCGGAGAGTTCTTCAAACAGGGTCAGTACCAGTTCGCGGCCATCGTCCAGCAGGACAAAATAATTGCTGTTTTCAATGCCGCCCCTGATGGCCGTGAGGGCTGCCAGCGGCGGCAGGGAATAGCGTGTCAGAAAGGCGCTGGCCTCAGCGGGCGTAATCGTGGTGTAGACAGACATCAGGCGGGCTCATCGGTTGTCGTAGCCCCAGCATAACGGGCCTGGCGGGCTGGCGGGAACCGTCCGGCGCCGCGACAGTGCGGCCTTATCTGCGTTACCCTGCAGCCGTATTTTTTTGTGATGCCTGCCATGTCTGCTCCCCCCCTGATTCTGGTTGATGGTTCGTCCTACCTCTATCGCGCCTTTCACGCCCTGCCCCCGCTTGCGACCCACACCGGCCAGCCCACGGGTGCCATCAAGGGTGTGGTCAGCATGCTGCAAAAGCTCATCAAGACTTACGGGCCCACCCATATCGTCGTGATTTTTGATGCGCCTGGCGGCACGTTTCGTGACGAGATTTATCCCGAATACAAAGCTCATCGCCCGCCCATGCCGGATGATTTGCGCAGCCAGATCGAGCCCTTGCATGCGCTGATTCGCGCCATGGGTTTGCCGCTGCTCTGCGAGAAAGGCGTGGAAGCGGATGATGTGATTGGTACGCTGGCGCAGCAGGCGGCGGCAGTACAAATGCCGGTACTGATTTCTACGGGCGACAAGGATATTGCACAGCTGGTGAACGATCACATTACCCTCGTCAACACCATGACGGATACGGTGATGGATCGTGACGGCGTGATCGCAAAATTCGGCGTACCTCCCGAACGCATTATTGATTATCTCGCCCTCGTGGGTGATTCGGTCGACAACATTCCCGGCGTGCCCGGTGTCGGCCCGAAAACGGCGGCAAAATGGCTGCAGGAGTTTGGTTCCCTTGATGCGTTGATCGCACAGGCAGACAGCATCAAGGGCAAGGCCGGTGAAAACCTGCGCGGGGCATTGCCGGTTCTGGGTATGGCGCGTGAACTCGCGACGATAAAATGCGATGTTGATTTGCCGCTGACGATTGATGACCTGCATCCCGGCCAGCCGGACCATGCTGCATTGCTGGTCATGACAAAAGACCTGGAGTTTCGTGCCTGGAATACCGAGCTGCAGGCGCATCAGGCTGACGCCCCTCAGGTGGCCGTTGCTGAAGAGGCTGCCGTACAGGAAACCAGTTACCACACGGTTTTTACCGAAGATGATTTTTCCGTGCTTCTGGCGAAGCTGGAAGCATCCAGAGAGTTCTGTGTTGATACGGAAACCACCAGTCTTGACTACATGTCGGCACGCATTGTCGGCCTCTCCTTTGCCTTTGCGGCAGGAGAGGCGTGGTATGTCCCGCTGGCGCATGATTACCTTGGTGCACCGGATCAGCTCGATCTTGACAGTACGCTGGCGCGGCTCAAGCCGGTTCTTGAGAATGCCGCCATCGGAAAAATAGGCCAGCATCTTAAATACGACACCCATGTGCTAGCCAACCACGGCATTGCGTTGTGCGGCATCGTCTTCGACACCATGCTGGCGTCCTATGTGCTTGATGCAACCGCTACGCGGCACAATATGGATGACATGGCCGAATATTATCTCGGCATGAAAACCACCACGTTTGTCGATATTGCCGGCAAGGGCGTCAAGCAGCTCACCTTCAATCAGGTGGAGGTTGGGGCCGCTGCACATTATGCGGCGGAAGATGCTGACATTACGCAGCGCCTGCATGATGTGCTGGCGCCAAAGCTGGCGGCCGAGCCAAAACTTGATTTTGTGTTTCGCGAAATTGAAATGAAGCTGGCGCCCATTCTGCAAAAAATGGAGCATTACGGCGTACTGATTGATACGGCCATGCTGGCGAAGCAAAGCCGCGAGCTGGGCGAGCGTATCCTTGCGCTGGAAAAAGAGGCATATGTGCTGGCAGGTCAGGAGTTCAATCTGGGGTCGCCCAAGCAGCTGGGCCAGATTCTCTACGAGAAACTCGGTATTCCCGCGCCCAAGAAAACAGCGACCGGGCAATACTCGACGTCAGAAGATGTTCTGGCGGAGCTTGATCATCCCCTGCCGCGCCTGCTGCTTGAGCATCGTTCCCTGGCAAAACTGAAATCCACGTATACCGACAAGCTGCCGGAGCTGGCGTCTGCGGGTGGCCGGCGCGTGCATACCTCGTATCATCAGGCCGTTACTGCTACCGGGCGTCTTTCTTCCAGTGATCCCAATCTGCAGAATATTCCCGTTCGAACCGAAGCCGGCCGGAAAATCCGTCAGGCTTTTGTGGCGCCGGCGGGCTATAAAATAGTCGCTGCTGATTATTCACAAATTGAATTGCGCATCATGGCGCATCTTTCCTCCGACGAAGGCCTGCTCAATGCTTTTCGCCTGGGTGAGGATGTGCACAAGGCCACGGCCGCCGAAGTGTTCGGCGTGCCCCTCATGGACGTCACTTCGAGCCAGCGCCGCAATGCCAAGGCCATCAACTTTGGCTTGATTTACGGCATGTCTGCTTTTGGTTTGGCGAAGCAGCTCGGCATCGGTCGTGGTGAGGCGCAGAGTTATGTCGACATGTATTTCGCGCGTTATCCGGGGGTCAAGGCCTATATGGAAAAGACACGGGCCCTGGCGGCGCAGAACGGCTTTGTTGAAACCCTGTTCGGGCGACGACTGATGGTGCGCGACATCAATGCCAAGAATCCGGCGCAGCGTCAGGCGGCAGAACGTGCTGCCATCAATGCGCCCATGCAGGGAACGGCAGCCGACATCATCAAACGCGCCATGATCAATGTGGATGCGGTGCTTGCCGGCCATCATGACAAGGCTCGTCTCATCATGCAGGTCCACGATGAGCTGGTGCTGGAGGTGCGCGAGGATGCCGTTGCAGAAATGATGGCCCTGCTGAAAAAGGAAATGGGCGCGGCTGCCGATCTTGCTGTGCCTCTGGTCGTTGATGTGGGGGTGGGCGCCAACTGGGATGAAGCGCACTAGTAGCCCTGTTTCCGGGCGCTTATTTCTGCAAAATATAAAGCCGGCGATTGCCGGCTTTATATTTTGTCTGCCTGTTCAGGCCAGGCGTGAATGTGCTTCCACCAGCAGCTCATCCGGCGCTGGCGGATAATCCAGCCACTCACCGAGCTTGTCACCCAGTTCTTCGAGGCCGTCCATCTTCAATGCCGAGAATAATTGCGCCGTGCAGACAAAGCCCAGTGCTGCCAGATCTTTTTTCACGGCGTGCAAGGCATTCATGGCGGGGCCGCGATTGAGCTTGTCAGCCTTCGTCAGCACACAATGCACGGCGAGGCCGCGGGCTTTGGCCCAGACCAGCATGTTCTGGTCGAAATCGGTGAGCGGATGCCGGATATCCATCAGCAGAATCAGGCCGCGCAGGCTTTCACGCTTTTGGAGGTAGGTGCCGAGGTGCAGTTGCCAGTCCTGCTTCAGGCTGCGCGATACCTTGGCATAGCCATAGCCGGGCAAGTCCACCAGCCGCCGTGCTTCACCGCCGAGCGCAAAGAAGTTGATCATCTGCGTGCGGCCCGGTGTTTTCGACGCGCGCGCGAGCTGGCGCTGACGCGCCAAGGCATTGATACAGCTGGACTTGCCCGCATTGGAGCGGCCCGCAAAGGCGACTTCCACGCCGATGTCGGGAGGGCAGTGTGCGAGTGTCGGCGCACTGAGCATAAACTCGGCGCGTGCAGTCAGTTGCAGTACAGGATGCAGGATGAGGGGCATGGAAAACGGCAGGCTATTGAAAAACAACAGCATCTTAAGGGGTATTGCACTGTTTTACACTGGTATATAATCCCGCTGCTTCGCCCGACAGAGCCTTTCCGGTCGCGCGGCCATCCCGATTTTCAGCCATTCTTGCGCGTCCACGCGCTGGAGACAGTCATGCAGAAACTTCTTATTGCTGCCGCTTTTCTCGGTCTTTGCCTTACTACCCAGGCCCAGGCTGCCGGTCCTGCTGACAAATACGCCAAGACTTGCGCCATGTGTCATGCGGCAGGTGTGGCCGGTGCTCCAAAGAAGGGCGACAAGGCTGCCTGGGCTCCCCGCCTGAAGCAAGGCGAGGCTACGCTGCTGGCACACATCAAGACGGGTATCCGTGCCATGCCTCCCAAGGGTATGTGTGCAGATTGCACCGATGATGACTACAAGGCCCTGATCAAGTTCATGTCCAACTGATCTTGCAGCAATCCAGACCCAATATCGTGACACCCAAGATGGAATTCACCATGAAGAAGTTCTTCGCTGCCGCCGTTTTGTCTATGGGCCTGGTCTCGCTTGCCCAGGCTGCTCCCCTGATGCCCAAGGGTGACGCCTCCGCCGGCCAGACCAAGGCTGCAGTTTGCGGCGCCTGCCATGGCGCTGACGGTAACAGCATGGCGCCGACGTTCCCGCGTCTGGCTGGCCAGAATGCCCGCTACATTTACAAGCAGCTGCAGGACTTCAAGGCGGGCCGTCGCGTGAATGCTTCGATGCAGGGCATGGTGTTGCCGTTGACCGAGCAGGACATGGCGGATGTGGCGGCTTATTTCTCCGAGCAGAAGGCCGGCGTTGGCCAGGCCAAGCCCGATCTCGTGAAGAAGGGTGAGCGGGTTTATCGCGGCGGCAATGCCAAGACGGGTCTTGCTGCCTGCTCCGGCTGCCATAACCCGGCGGGTCGCGGCAATGCTCTGGCGGGCTTTCCTCATGTCGGCGGCCAGCACGCCGACTACGTCAAGGCTCAGCTGCAGGCTTTCCGCGCAGCGGGTCGTAATGATCTGGGCGATGCCGTGGTAAAGCGTAATAACGATGGCGCCAAAGCCGGTGAGCCTGGCCCGATGCAGATGGTTGCTGCCAAGCTTTCTGACGAGGAAATTGACGCCGTCTCCAGCTATATATCCGGCCTGCATTAATCCCTTCCCCAGGGGGTAAGGAAGGGTTTCCTGCGCAGATGTGTGCGGGAAACCAGTAAAAAGGCGGCCAGATGGCCGCCTTTTTACTGGCGTTCATCTGCCCGGCATTTGTCCGTGGTGGTCATCACACAAAATCACCACAGCGGATGGCTTCCGAACGCCGTGCCGCTTGGGTATTCTGGCGCCAATCCGCCCCTGTTAAGGGACTCCCTTGATACGCCGTCCTTACTCCGGAGTTGTCATGTTCAAGCGTTTGCTCGCAACCGTTTTTTTTACCCTGGCCGCTGCGGCTTCTGTGCATGCTGAAGAAAACTACACCGTGCTGGCCAATCCCGGCACCGTTGAGCAGGCCGGCAAGATCGAAGTACGGGAGTTCTTCTGGTATGGCTGTCCGCATTGTTACAAGCTGGAGCCGCATATCGCCAAGTGGCTTCAGACCAAGCCAGCCGATGTGAGCTTTATCCGTACACCGGCAGCGCTGAATCCTGTATGGGAAGCCAATGCGCGCGGCTATTACACCGCTGAAGCGCTGGGTATGGTCGAGAAAACCCATGCCCCACTGTTTCAGGCCATTCATGTGGGCAGGCAGCAGATTTTTGACCAGGTCTCGCTGACACGTTTCTATGGCGGCTTTGGTGCTGACCCCAAAAACTTTGCGGGCCTTTACAATTCCTTTGCGGTGAGCGGAAAGGTTGGTCAGAGCAAGGCACTGGCGCAGCGGTATCAGCTGGAAGGTGTTCCTGCGGTGGTGGTGAACGGCAAGTATCTGGTGAAGGGCGAGTCTGAAAAAGTAATCGCCACCATTAATGAGCTGATTGTCAAAGAGCGTGCTGCTGCGCGCTCCAGGCACTGAGACCCCGCACCCTAATTTCCCGAGAAGATCATGCTGTCACGTCTGACCCGTTTGTTGCCGGAGCGGCCACAACGGGTCGGACCGGCTCCGAAGTCTGAGCCCATGCTGTGGCCTTTGCCGCATCTGCGCTTGCTCAGTTTTAATATGCAGGCCGGCATGGGTATCCATGCGGCGCATCACTATCTCACGCGCGGTCATCGCCATTTTTTTCCGCACCGGCGGCGGCACGAACATCTTGAGCAGATTGCACATTTGCTTGCCGACTATGATCTGGTTGGCTTGCAGGAAGTTGATGGCGGCAGCCTGCGCAGCGGGTATACGCATCAGCTGGCGCATCTGGCGGAACGCGCCCATTTTCCTTACTGGTATCAGCAACTGAACCGTGATCTTGGCCACCTTGGCCAATTCAGCAATGGCTTGCTGAGCCGGCAATCCCCCTTCGCCATCGAAGCGCATGCACTGCCCGGCCTCAAGGGGCGTGGCCTGATTCTCGGTCATTTTGGTCGCGCCGATAACGCGCTGCTGGTACTGAACGTGCATCTTGCCTTGAGTGAGCGCGCACGCGCCCATCAGCTTAATTTCATTCACAAGCTCACGGTTGATGCATCTCACGTGATCATCATGGGTGACCTTAACTGTACGCGGGACGAGTTACGCCGTTCTTTACTGGGGCAGCGGCACTGGCGCTGGCTGGATGAGGACATGCATACGCATCCCAGCTGGAAGCCGGCACGCCAGATTGATCATATTCTGGTGAGTGAAAATCTGCGGGTGCGCAAAGTGGCCGTGCTGGATGTCCGGCTTTCGGATCACCGCCCCATTGAGCTTGAACTGGAGTTGCCGGCCGGATTTTCTCTTCCCCCTTCCGGGCTGGCCATACCTTCCGATAGTTTGATTGTTCCGGATACAAGGATCTGAGATGACGCTTGCCTACCTGATGACGGTCCTCCTTGGTCTTTTTTCCGGAGGCCTTCTGGTTTTCATTCTGCGGGCCTCGCAGTTGAGGATCTTGTCCGTTGAAAACCAGCGCCTGCAGGATGCCTTGCAGCAGCAGGCGATCGAGGCAGCACGGCAGCAGGAGCGTTTGTTGGCCGCTGGCGAGCAAGAAAAAATTTCTGCGGCCGTGCGTGAAAAACTGGAGCAGGAACGCAGCGCGCTGGAGCTGGCCTTGCGTGAGCGCGAGACCCGCTTCGCTGAAATTGATACGCGCTTACAGGCCGAGCGTGAGCAGGTGGCCGTGCAGGCCAGGTTTGTCAAAGAGCAGGAGCAGATGCTGAAGTTGCAGTTTGAGCAGCTGGCCACGAAGATCTTTGAAGAAAAATCACAGAAATTCTCCGAGCAGAACAAAACGGGCCTGGATACCCTGCTGAGTCCATTGCGCGAGCAGATCAAGGATTTTCGCGAGAAGGTGGAAAATACCTACAGCAATGAAGCGCGTGAGCGTTTTGCCCTGAAAGAACAGATTCTGCGACTGGAAGGCCTTAACAGGCAGATCAGCGATGATGCCAGCAATCTGGCCAAAGCGCTGAAGGGCGACAAGAAGCTGCAGGGTAACTGGGGTGAAATGATCCTGACGCGCGTCCTGGAGCAGTCCGGCCTGCACGAAGGGCGTGAGTACGTCACCCAGTTCTCGACCAGGAATGACGATGGCCAGCGCATGGTTCCCGATGCGATTGTGCACCTGCCGGAAAACCGCGACATCGTCATAGACTCAAAGGTTTCCCTTAACGACTACATGCTTTATTGCGAAGCGGAAGGCGATGACGAGCGCAAGCTTTTCCTCAAGCAGCACACCACCGCCGTGCGCAATCACATCAAGACCCTGAGCGAAAAGCGTTACGAAGACCTGCCCGAGCTGCGTACTCTGGATTTCGTGTTCATGTTCATGCCCGTTGAGGCGGCTTTCATGCTTGCGGTCGAGCATGACAAGGCGCTGTTCAGCGAAGCCTTCGACAAGAAAATAATCATCGTCAGCCCCACTACATTGCTGGCGACGTTGCGTACGGTGGAGTCGATCTGGCGTTACGAGCGCCAGAACCAGAATGCCGAGAAAATTGCCAAGGAAGCCGGTGGTCTGCACGATAAATTTGTCACCTTGCTCGGCCATCTTGAGGATCTTGGCCGTGCGATAGAGCGTAGTCAGGACAGCTATCGCAAAACGATTGCCGGCGTCACCGGGCATGGTGGCCTCATGGGGCGTGTGAAGAACCTGAAAGACCTGGGTGCCAAGGCCAAAAAATCCCTGCCTTCGCCTTCGGCGGCGGTGCTGGGTGATCCTGACAATATTGCCGATGAAACCGATGCGGAGAATGCCGAATCATGAAGTTGATTGCTTCCCTAACCAGTCCTTTTGCGCGCAAGGTGCGTATTGTGCTGGCTGAAAAGAACATTCCCTTTGATCTCGTCATCGATATTCCCTGGAATGCCGACACCGAAGTGCCGAAGTTCAATCCTCTGGGAAAAATTCCCGTACTGGTGCGTGATGGCGGTGGCACCTTGTTTGATTCGCGTGTGATTGTGGAATACCTGGAGGAGTTCAAGCCGTGGCCCATGTTGATTCCGGCCGATGCGGAAGACCGCATTGCGGTGAAAAAATGGGAGGCGCTGGCTGATGGCATCAGTGATGCCGCGGCGATCATATTTCTGGAACGAAAACGTCCGGAGTCACAGCAAAGTAAGGACTGGATTGCGCGGCAGCAGAAAAAAATAGACAACGGTCTGGCGGCCATGAATACATCCGTGGCCGGCAACTTTTGCGTTGGTGAAGGCTTTACGCTGGCCGATATTGCCGTGGGTTCCTGTCTCGGCTATCTGGACTGCCGTTTTCCTGAACTGGACTGGCGCAAGGGCTTTGCTGTGCTGGCGGCGCTGTCCGAAAGACTGGCGCTGCGCCCGGCCTTTCAGGCAACGCTTCCTGTTACGTGATATTTTCCAGGCAATAAAAAAGCCGGCATTGCCGGCTTTTTTATTGCCTGTGACGCTGGCGGTTTTCAGTTTTCAAGATCAGCCACCCTGAAGGCGGCGGGCGCCAGTCCCTGTGCGAAGCGTTCGCGCATATGCCGGTAAGCCTTTTCCATGTGCGTAGCTTGCTGCTTCATATTGAAGGAGGGGGCCTGTGTCCGGGTTTCTACCAGCCGACGGCGCAGCGCTGCCAGTTGTTCGCGATCCCGATACAGTTCCAGCGCCTTTTCTTCGTAGTGCTGCCATGAAGACACAACCAGCTCGTCCAGTTTGCAACTGCGGACCAGGCTGGCGCCGACGCGGCTGGCAAACGTTGCGCCAGGGCAGGTCAATGCCGGTGTGCCGGCCCAGAGCGATTCAGCTGTCGTGGTGTGACCGTTGAAATAACGGGTGTCCAGAAAAAGATCGGCAGCACCCTGGCGGGCTATGTGTTCGGCCGGCGTCACGCGGCTTGCAAAGAGCAACCGTTGTGGATCAATCCCGCGCCACTCCGCTTCGCGCCTGAGGTTCATTATGTGGGCGGTACTGCTTGCCAGTAACCACAGCACACTGTCCGGAGCGGCCTTGAGGATGCGCATCCAGCAGGAAAAAATTTCCGGCTCTATTTTTGAGCAAATGTTGAGGCAGGCAAAAACAAATTTATCAGCAGGTAGTCCAAGGGACTCGCGTACTGGAACCACTGGCGGTGCGTCTTCGGTACTGCATACAAAATAGCAGCCAGGCAGGGTGACTTCGGCTTCGCTGCACCAGTCCGGGCCGGGACTGACGATGGCATCGGAAATGACATAATCAATCCACGGTGCGCCGCTGCTGTAGGCCGCGCCTTGCCAGCTCACCTGGATTGGTGCAGGACGAGACGCGAGAACCTCCGGGCGTGGCTTGTCATTATAGACGGCGAGATCGACAACAATGTCGAGGTTCAGCGCCTTGATCCGGCTGGCTGCCTCTTCATCGCTGACGAGGCTGAGGTCGACCCAGTTGATCCCGGGGGTATTGCGAATGGTTTTTATATTGGTGCTGGCATCGTCCGGCCCCAGGGAAAGAATGAAAACATCGACCGCTTGCAGGTCGTGAGCGGCGAAGAAGTGGCGGAATAAAAGACCGGTGACATGATGACCAAAGCGGGTGGCGGCATAAGCAACACGCAGGCGTTGCGGAGCCGCTGAGGCCGCATGTAAAAAAGCCCGGGTGCGCCGCTGAATCTGGGCGCCGATATGCCGTGCCAGTAGCTGCTGCTCCTGCGCATTGATAGGAGCCCCCATGGAGATATAGGCGAGCCCCGTGGTCTCGCCGTTACCGGGGTTGCGAATGAAATCGCTGAAAATATCGCCATACAACGGCCAGTGGCGCCAGTTGCAGGCGCGCAGGTGCTCCTGCTGGCGCAGCAGGAAGATCAGGCGCGGATCAATGCCCGCATCGTGGCCACGCAGGTGGTTAAGGCGCGCGCGCGCCTCTGCCCAGCGTGCGTTGTCTACACTGTGCAGCCGTGAAAAAATTTTCCGGCTGCTGTCGATCTCGCCATTGGCGGCGAGGGCGATAGCAAGACTGAACATGGCCTTGCCGTTTTCCGGTTCGCGCTGCAAAACGGTATTCAGCAAGGCAATGGCGGCTTCGTAGTGCCCCAGGCCCAGTTCCAGTTCCCCGAGGCTTTGCCAGGGCCGGGTGTGCCGGGGTTGGTGTTGCACAAGAACGCGATAGTCCTCGGCCGCTTCACTCAGGCGATTGTCTCGCACCAGCAGGCCGGCACGGTTATGCCGGGCGCCATAATGTTCCCCGCGCCTGATCAGTTCGCTGTATTCGTTCAGGGCTTCGGCAGGCCGGCCGGTGTTTTCCAGAATGACGGCAAGATTGAAACGCAGCTGCGCATCGTCAACGCGAGTCAGTGACTGGCGGAACAGGGCTTCGGCTTCCTGGTGACGGCCGAGGCCGGCGTAAAGACTGCCAAGGGCGGAGGCGGCGGGGGCGTGCGCGGGATTGCGTTGCAGTGCGCAGGTGAATGAGCGGATTGCCTCCTCGATCTGGTCGAGGGCATGGGCGCAGGCACCCAGCAGGAAAGCATGCTGGGCACTTGCCTCGGAATGACGGATCAGGAACTCCCTCGCCCCTGCCGCATCGCCCGCCTGCAACAGGGACACCGCCGGTGACAGCGGCGGCATGGCGGCCAATGTTTCCTGCATCACGGAATGGGTGCCGTGATGGCGCCGCGGGTGAAAGCGGCGGCCCCGTCAACGACGCGGCCCAGATCCGAGATGTGGTAACCAAGACCGATCTGCTGCGCCTGCTGGCCGGAGAAGAAGCCGCTGATGTTGCCCGAGCAGGCACCCGCGCTGGCGCATGCCGTGCCGCCGGCACTGATGCCGGTCGCGGCAAAGCTCGCGGTCCCGGTTGCCGAGGTGTTGGCATAATCCACCGCCAGGTTGCTGACAGGTGTCAGCGTGCTGAGCGTGTAATTCCCCAGAGAAGCCCCGCTGCTGTTTTTCATGGCGACATCGAGATCAATCGCGACGGTGGGTGTGGCGCCGAAACTCACCATGATCTTGGAGTTGCCGCCCAGCGTGCCGGTGCTGCCATCATTGCCCGTCGCGGTGGTGCCGCCACTGAGGGAGTAGGTGGCCGAGGCCCCGGGCTTGAAGGCCAGAAAGGCGCTGGCCGGGGTCATCGGGCCGGTGACGTAGTGCAGGGAATCATTGGCTCCCAGCGTGGTGGCGCTGCCGTTGATGCTGATGTCGCCCTTGGTCCAGCGTCCCCAGTTCAGGCTGCCGGAACTGCCGGTATCGGTGGCGATGGCGGCGTTACGCGCCAGATTTTGCCCGTTCGGGTTGCTGGCGGCACTGACCAGGCCCTGGCTGTCATAGGTGTTGGTCAGGCTGGAGTCGGCGCCGGCGGCATAATACCCCCCCATGAAGCCCGAACTGCCCGGAGCGACGGAGTTGCCCGGGTTGGCATAGGCGAGGCTGTAGCCTGCCGCGTCCGGCGCTATGGTGGTAAAGAGGAAGAGGTAATCGCCATTGGCGTTCTGCACATTGCCAACCGCGGCGGTGTTGCCGGTGCCGTGATCCTGGCTGTTTTCATCGCCCTGATCCTGGTCGCCATTCACGCCGGAAGCCTGCAGGTCAGCCTGTTCATTGCCCAGGGCGGGCGGGCTGCCGGCATCGGGGACGCTGATGTTCTGGCCGGCGCCACCGGTAACCTCGCCCTGATTGTTGACGACATGAACGAAGCCCGAACCCACGCTGACGACCAGTCCGTGCGGCGTCATGGTGGCGCGATAGCCGGTGCCGCGGATCCCGATGGTGGCAACGGGCGTGCGCACTTTGTAGCTCTGCTTGTTCACCTTGCCGATCGCGCCGGTGATGGTGCGCATGCCGCCCTGCAAGAGGCTGAAGAAGAGGGAGGTCTCTTCCGGCTTGCGGTTGCTGTAGAGGTATTCATCCACCCCGAAAACCGTGTTGGGTTGCAGCGAGACAAAGCCGCCATCGCTGAAACGGATCTGCAGGCGGCCGGCGCGGGTGCTGATCCGGTCGCCACCGTTGATGACATCGCCCTTCTGCAGCTGGCGGCTGCTGCCGTCCGGCAGACTGGCCGTGACGGCACCCGAGACGAAGCTGACACGCCCGGCGGTTTCGGCCAGCGCGCTGGTGGACAGCATGGCGATAGAGGCGGCCAGCAGGCCCTTGCCATTCAACACAGTCTTGAATACACGCATGATGATTCTCCCTTACATCCCGTAACGCAGGTCAAGACTGATGACATGGCGGTCATAGTCACTCAGCACAATGTTTGAGGTGTTCTTGCTGTAGGTGTAGGTCGGCCGGACGCTGAAATGAGGCGTCGGCTGATAGACGGCCCCGAGACCCAGGTCAGTCCCGGTATCTTCGCGGGTTACCAGAAACAAGGGGTCTGTTCCGCCAAACTTGCGCTGCTCGACACTGAGTGACGCGGTAAGACGCACCTGGCTGGACAGGCCAAGACTGCCGCCCAGACGCAGGCCGTAGAAGTCCTGGCTGAGGTAGTCGTTGCCATCGGAGTTTTCCTGGCCGCCATAAAGGCCTGCATAAAGGGCGGGGGCAAGATCGCCGTTGAAGGCCTGCGAGTAGCCGGCACCGACCGTGTAGCGCCGGGCATCCGGCGTGCCCTTGAGATGGTAATCAAGGTGACTGGCCTGGACATAGGCGGAGGCGGCGGCATTTTCGCTGGCGGCATACTGGTACTGGGTCAGGATGCCGTAAAGGCTGCGGAAGGCATTGTTGTCGAGGCGGTAATCCTGGGCCTGGAACTTGGCGAGCAGGCTGCTGTGTCCTGCCCGGTAGGCGGCGCCCAGGGCGGCATCAGAGACCTGATTGTTGAACGTATCCTGATCAGGGTAGACGCGGCCGCTGAGGGCGGCATCACCGAGCAGGCTCCAGGCAGGATTGAGGGAGTACTCAACACTGGCGCCTGCGGCGGCCTGTTGAAAGCGGTCTTCCTGTCGGGTGGCAACGCCGTTGAGGGTGAAGGGCAGGCCACCGAAGGCCGGCAGGGCGATCTGTGTATTGCTGGTGCTGCTGCTGACATTGCTGTCATAGCCGAGGCCGAGCTGCACATAGCCACTGACCCGCCGTTTTTCACTGATGCCGCGCTGGCTGAGCGCGCCGAGGTACTGCTGAATCAGCGCCGTGACTTCGGCCGGAGGCTGTGACTGCTCCACCAGTGCCAGTTCTTCCCGGGCACTCGCGTTTTCGCCGAGTGCCATGTGGGCGCGTGCCATCTGCATGCGGCAGGGGCCGTTTTTCGGATCGGTTGCCAGGCAGCGCTCGAAGGCAAAGGCGGCAATGCTGGATTGCCCGGACTCAAGTGCTGCCTGCCCGTACAGGTAGTCGTAATCCGGGTCGCCCGCCCGTTCATCCTCCAGCGGCGCCAGCAGGTCAAAGGCTGACTTGGGCTGGTGCTGGCCCAGCAGTGCCTCAGCCTGGACCAGCGTCGGGTCGGTGCTGGCAGCCAGCACCAGTGGATGCAGTGCAAAGAGGGTGAGCGCAAGAGCAGCGCGTAAAGGAAGACGTCTCATGTTTCTGATCCCTGAAAAAGACATAAAGCAGCCAAGGCCAAATAGTAGGCGGCTTGACGGCAGGTCACCATACCCGCGGTCGGAGCAATGCTTTCCTCGCACGCCGGCACATGCCCTTGTTACAATTCACGTCCTCCTTTCCCTATCTGTTTGCATCTGCCATGACCGCATCCCGCAAGCCTTATGTGCTCATCGTGCTGGATGGCTTCGGCCACAGCGACAATCCCGACTCCAATGCCATCATGGCCGCGCATACCCCGAACTGGGATCGCCTGTTGCAGGAAAATCCGCACAGCCTGATTTCCGGTTCCGGCGAGGATGTGGGCTTGCCGGATGGCCAGATGGGTAACTCCGAAGTCGGGCACATGAACCTGGGTGCCGGTCGCGTGGTCTATCAGGACTTCACCCGCGTCACCAAGGCGATTCGCGACGGCGATTTTTTTACCAACCCCGCCATTACCGCCGCCGTCGACAAGGCGGTTGCTGCCGGCAATGCCGTGCATGTTCTCGGTCTGCTTTCCGGGGGTGGTGTGCATTCGCATGAAGATCATCTGGCCGCCATGGTTGATCTTGCGGCACAGCGTGGTGCGACAAGAATCTATGTGCATGCTTTTCTGGATGGCCGTGATACGCCGCCAAGGTCGGCACAGCCTTCGCTGCGGAAAATGGAAGCGCATCTGCAGGCGCTGGGCAAAGGCCGTGTTGCTTCGATCATCGGCCGCTACTACGCCATGGACAGGGATAATCGCTGGGAACGCGTCGAGCAGGCGTATCGCCTGCTGACGGAGGGCGTTGCCGTGCGTACAGCCGCTACCGCTGTAGAAGCGTTGCAGCAATCCTATGCAGCAGATGTCACGGACGAGTTTGTGAAGCCTTCCGTTATTGCCGGTCCGGGTGAGGCGCCGGCGCTGATCCGTGACGGCGATGCCGTGGTATTCATGAATTTCCGGGCCGATCGCGCACGTGAAATCACCCGTGCATTTGTTGATGATGACTTCACGGGCTTTGAACGCAAAGTGCGGCCCCGTCTGGCCGGTTTTGTCATGCTGACGGAGTATGCCGCGAACATTAAGGCGCCCGCTGCCTATGCCCCGGAAAAACTCCGGAACACCCTGGGTGAATATCTGTCCAGCCTTGGCAAGACTCAGCTGCGTATTGCCGAAACCGAAAAATATGCGCACGTTACCTTTTTCTTCAGCGGCGGACGTGAAGAACCCTACCCCGGCGAAAAACGCATTCTGATCCCGTCGCCCAAGGTGGCAACCTATGACTTGCAGCCGGAAATGAATGCCTTTCAGGTGACCGATGAGCTGGTGGCGGCCATCAAGTCCGGCGAATACGATGCCCTCATCTGCAACTACGCCAACGGCGACATGGTGGGTCATACCGGTGTGTTTGCGGCAGCCGTAAAAGCCGTTGAGGCGCTGGATGTCTGTATCGGTCGCCTGTATGAGGCGGTGCGGGCTGCCGGCGGTGAAATGCTGATTACGGCCGATCATGGCAATGTCGAGCAAATGGCGGATCCTGCCACCGGCCAGGCCCATACCGCGCATACCTGCGATCCGGTGCCTTTCGTTTATGTCGGCCGTCCTGCGCATGTTCGTGATGGCGGCATCCTTTCGGATGTAGCGCCAACCCTGCTGACCCTGATGGGAATTCCTGTGCCGCCAGAGATGACAGGTAAGCCACTTGTTATCGTGGACTGATTCGTGAGGCTTACTTTGCTGAAGAAGAATGCGGCTCCTCCTGTCCTGATGAGGGCCGCGCTTTGGTCTTTTCTTCTGGCCGCTTTTGTGTCGGTCCTCCTGCAGCCGGTTCCGGCACGCGCCGAGGTAGCGAAAAAAACGGCCAGCAGCAAAACGGTAAAAAAAACAGCCAGCAAGAAAGCCGCAGCCAAAAAGGCCGTGACCAGAAAAGCATCGGCGAAAAAGGCTTCTGCGGCCAGCCACGCAAAAAAGAAGCCGGCCGCCACGCCCGCCCGGGATCGTGCAGCGCAGAATGAAATGGCGCGAGTGCAGGAGCAGATCCGGTCAGCCGAGCAGCGCATCAAGCTCACGCGCGAGCAGCGCGAACAAAAGGAGCTTGAGGTCAAGCAGGCGGAAATGGAAATTGGCGCCATCAGGAGCAGTGTCGGTACGGTGCAGACTGATGTGTCCAGCAGGGAAGGACGCCTAGAAAAACTGCGTGTCGAGCGTGTGCAGCGCCTGAGTGACCGGGGTCGTCTGGTGAATCTCATCAAGGCCGATTTGCAGATGGCGCAGCGTCAGGGTGGTCAGGATTATTACAAGCTGTTGTTCAATCAGCAGGATCCGCAAACCATTGCCCGTCTGATGAAATATTACGGCTATCTGCAAAAAGCCAGGGCCGAGCGTGTGCAGGCGCTGAACGAAACCGTTAGCCGGCTGGATGCGATTGCGCTGGAGGAGGAGGAAAACGTACAGCGTTTGCGTTCCCTGCGTGGTGAGTTGCAGGAAAAGCAGAGTCGTCTGGCCAGTGCACAGCAGCAGCGCAGTCAGGCTATCCGCGTATTAAGCACACAGATTGACAATGACGATGAGCGCCTGCAGAAGCTGCGGCGCGACCAGCAGGCCTTGCAGACCGTCATGGATCGTCTGGCACGCGAAGCCATCGAGCGCGAGCAGCGCAATGCCGAGCTGCGTCGTCAGGAGCAGGCACGGGCGGCTGCCGCACAACAGGCACACAGCGCGCAGCAGGCGAAGCCGGCGGACGGCCACAAGGCGATGCCTGCCGAGAGCCTGGCAAAGGCAGAAAAGCCCGGGACGGATGTGCCGGTTGATTTCAGGCTGGCGCCCTATCATGGCCGCTGTCCTTTGCCGGTGGCCGGGCCCATGCGCTCGAGCTTTGGCAGCCCGCGTGCCGGGGGGCTGCGCTGGAACGGCATTGTGATTGCCGCTGCCGCCGGTACACCGGTGCGAGCCATACGGCCGGGGCGTGTGGCATTTGCAGACTATCTGCGTGGTTACGGGTTTCTCATCATTGTTGATCATGGTCGCGGCATGATGTCCCTGTATGGGCAGAACCAGAGTCTGCAAAAAAAGGCGGGTGATGACGTTGGCGGCAATGAGGTGATTGCCACGGTGGGTGACAGCGGCGGTAACGAGGCAGACGGCCTTTATTTTGAAATCCGCATGCGCGGTCGCCCGAGTGATCCTGCCGGCTGGTGCGCCTTTCAATAGGCTCAGGTGTGTCAGGCTGTTCCGTTCATCCGTGATGAACACAGCTCATACAACAAAAAGGCCGGCGCTCTTTGCCGGCTTCCCTTCGGGCCTTTATGCTCGATCCTCTTTTTGATGTGTTGTGTGGAGTTAAAGCATGCGTCTGCGCAAGGAATGGATGTTGCTGGGCTTGATGGCGGCGCTGGCTGCCCAGGCGGCCGAAGTCGTCGCGCCCGGGCCAGCCGAACCCGCAAAGGAAATCCCGGCTGCAGTAGCGCCCCGGCCTGGTGTGCCTGTTGCGGCAACCGCCGCAACGGCAGTGTCGCCTGTTGCGCCACTGCCGCTGGAAGACTTGCGTGTCTTTGTCGAAGTGTTCGAACGCATCAGGGCATCCTACGTCGAGCCGGTAGATGATCGCACCCTGTTTGAAAATGCCATTCGCGGCATGCTGAGTTCTCTGGATCCGCACTCTGCCTATCTGGACAAGAAGGATTACGAAGAGCTGCAGAGCGCCACCACTGGCGAGTTTGACGGCGTTGGTCTGGATGTCGTGCTGGAAGATGGCGTGGTGCGTGTGGTATCGCCGATTGACGACATGCCGGCCGCCAAGGCGGGCGTCAAGGCCGGTGACTATGTCATCAAGATCGATGGCAAGTCGGTGCAGGGCATGTCACTGGCCGATGCCATCAACCTCATGCGCGGCAAGGCCGGTAGTACGCTGAAACTGACCGTGCTGCGCAAGGGTGAAGAGCCGCGTGATATCGAAATGGTGCGTGCGCGCATTGAAGTCAGTAGCGTGAAAACCCGTGTACTCGAGCCCGGCATTGTCGTGGCGCGTATCAGTCAGTTCCAGATGCATACCGGCCGTGATCTCAAGCGTGAAATCGACAAGCTGAAAGCCGATGCCGCCAACCCTGTGCAGGGGCTGATACTGGATTTGCGCAACAATCCTGGCGGTGTACTGGACGGTGCCATTGCTGTGAGTGATATTTTTCTGGACAGCGGCGTGATTGTTTCCACGCGCGGGCGTACTGCCGACAGTGCACAGGTATTCAGTGCAACGCCGGGTGAATTATTGCCGGGCGTGCCCGTTGTTGTGCTGGTCAGTGGTGGTACGGCATCGGCATCGGAGATTGTTGCGGGCGCACTGCAGGACAATCATCGGGCGCTGGTTGTGGGCACCACAACCTTTGGCAAGGGCTCGGTGCAGACGGTGTTGCCGTTGACGGCCGGCAAGGGCATCAAGCTCACTACGGCACGCTATTACACGCCAAGTGGCCGTTCCATTCAGGCCGAGGGGATCAAGCCGGATATTGTCGTGCGCCCGGCACAGGTCACCCAGCAGGCTGGCGGTGATATTTTCCACGAGGCTGATTTGCAGGGGCACCTGGACAAGGGCGCTGCCGCACAGAATGGTGCCGTGGCTGAAAAAGGTGACAAGACGGCAAAGCCGGCTGACGAGAAGCCGTTGATCGAGCGCGATTTCCAGATGGCACAAGCGGTCAATATCCTGCGCGCCAGCGCCTGGCTGCAGCCAAAAGCGGCCACCGGCCCGGTGTCGCCAGCCGTTCCTCTGCCGGAGAAAAAGGAAAAAGTGCCAGCGCGGGTAAAAAACAAAAAAGGCGCCTGAGCGCCCATAAAAAACGCCGGCATTTGCCGGCGTTTTTTATGGGCGCTTTATCAGAGACGCATCTCGATTCCGCACCCGCTCAGGTATTGCTTGGCTTGCGGGATGGTGTATTCGCCGAAATGAAAAATGCTGGCGGCCAGTACGGCATCGGCGTGGCCTTGCAGGATGCCGTCAGCCAGGTGCTGCAGGTTGCCGACCCCGCCAGAGGCAATAACCGGTACGGATACGGCGTCGGAAATGGCACGCACCAGACCGATGTCATAGCCGGACTTGGTGCCATCCGCATCCATGCTGGTCAGCAAAATCTCGCCGGCGCCATCGGTGCTCATGCGCACGGCCCATGCCACCGCATCAATGCCGGTGGCCTTGCGGCCGCCGTGCGTAAAGATTTCCCAGCGGCCCTCGGCCACTTTCTTGGCATCGATGGCGATCACGATGCATTGCGCCCCGAACCTGTCGGCAGCAGCTTTGATGAAGTCGGGATTGCTGATCGCGGCCGAGTTGATGCTGACCTTGTCGGCACCGGCATTGAGCATGGTACGGATGTCTTTTATTTCACGAATGCCGCCACCCACGGTCAGTGGTACAAACACTTCGCTGGCCATGCGCTCCACGGTTTTCACCATGGTATCGCGGCCTTCGTGACTGGCGGTGATGTCGAGAAAGGTGATTTCGTCGGCACCGGCCAGATCATAGCGACGCGCGACTTCAACGGGGTCGCCGGCATCACGGATATCGAGAAACTTCACGCCTTTGACAACGCGGCCTTTATCCACATCAAGGCAGGGAATAATACGTTTGGCGAGGGACATGTAATCACCTTGGCTCTTGTCCCGGAGGGACTTTTTTCTATGCACTCCACACGAATGCACGATGTTTGCAGGAGCAGTACAGCCCCGCAGGGATTTAAAGAATTTTCTTCTGAATACGTTGCAGCTCTTTCAGGAAACGTTCGGCCGCCATGTCCGGGGCCCAGGGTTCCCAGGGTGTGCCGCCATAAACAGGAAGCAGCGGATCGGCATCAAGCGGTTTGAAGGGAATCTTCAGAACCTGCTTCACTTCTTCTTTTTTCCAGCCGGCGACATGCAATGCCTCGCTGGCGGCGGCAATGCGATCAGCGCGCTTGTGGGTTTCTTTTTCTGCCGGCGTCCAGTATTGAATGCCGTAACGCTGGAACACCACATCCTGCAGACGGCTGGCGAGCGCGTGAAAGCCGTCACCGAGAAAGGGTTTGATGACAGAGAGTGCATCAAAGCCGAGCAGGCCTTCATCGGCATCGTGCAGCAACTCACGCAGTTCGGCATGCGGCGCCAGCCCGCTGGGCGCGGCTTCGCGACAAAGTGCGAGTACCGTCAGCGAGTGCTGCGCCACCGACAACGGCAGCGGCCACGCCGAATGGCCACCCCAGCGATACGTGCGCGCCAGACCGATAGCCAGATCTTCGTCATCCCAGTCAAAAGCGGTGGGACTTAAAAGATCGAGTCGTTTGCCGGACGGCAGGCGCACCCAGGCACGGACATTGTCGGTATTCATCATGCCTTACGCATCGGCCAGAGCTTGCGCCTCGGCCAGATTCAGCGTGCCTTCATAAATGGCGCGGCCGGTGATGGCGCCGCTGATGCCGCTGGCAGCAACCGTCTTCAGCAGGCGAATGTCATCAATATTGGTCACGCCGCCGGAAGCAATGACGGGGATGCCGGCTTCACGTGCCAGCTGCGCGGTGGCTTCCACATTTACGCCCTGCATCATGCCGTCACGCGAGATGTCGGTGTAGACGATGGCGGAAACGCCGGCATCACGAAACTGCCGGGCGAGGTCGACAGCACTGACCGTGGAAACTTCGGCCCAGCCATCAGTGGCAACAAGACCGTCTTTGGCATCAATGCCGACAATGATCTTGCCGGGGAAGGCCTTGCAGGCATCAATCACGAATTGCGGTTCTTTCACGGCCTTGGTGCCGATGATGGCGAAAGACACGCCGGCCCTGACATAGGCTTCGATGGTTTCCAGCGAACGAATGCCGCCGCCGATCTGTATGGGCAGTGCCGGATATTTTTTCGCAATCGCACTGACGATTTCGCCATGAATCGGCGTGCCGGCAAAAGCGCCGTTGAGATCCACCAGATGCAGGCGACGGGCGCCCTGCTCGACCCAGTGGGTGGCCATGCCGACGGGGTCATCGGAGAAAACGGTGTCGTCTTCCATGCGGCCCTGTTTGAGGCGTACGCACTTTCCGTCTTTCAGGTCGATGGCGGGAATGATAAGCATGAGTTGAACCTTTCGCAGCTTGGCTTAGGCACTTGCGCCTGACCCAACGTTTTTGAAGTGGCAGAAAATGTCGGGGTACGGCGCTGCCTTGCCCCAACCTACGGGTTTGCGATTACATCAGGGATTCCAGTTCAGGAAATTCTTCAGTAACTGCAGGCCGGCTGTGGAGCTCTTTTCCGGGTGGAACTGCACGGCAAAAACATTGTCGCGCGCCAGCGCACAGCAGAAATCCAGGCCGTAATGCGAACGCCCAGCACTTAGTGCGGGATCATCCGGGGCGCAGTAATAGCTGTGTACGAAATAAAAACGGCTGCCGTCAGGAATGTCCTTCCAGAGCGGGTGCGCCTGTGTCTGCCAGACTTCATTCCAGCCCATATGCGGCACTTTCAGCTTTTCGCCGTTTTCAATGCGGCCATTGCCGAAAAACCTTACCGCACCGGGATAAATGCCCAGGCCATCAACGCCGTCGTTTTCCTCGGAGTGGCCGAGCAGGGCCTGCATGCCGACGCAAATGCCCAGCAGCGGCTTGCCCTTCAGTGCTTCACGGACTTCGGCATCAACACCGTGTTTTTTCATTTCCGCCATGCAGTCACGCATGGCGCCCTGGCCGGGCAGGACAACGCGATCCGCCGCACGTACCACGGCAGGATCGTTGGTGACATCAACGCGGGCGGCACCGACATGCTCAAGGGCTTTTGCCACCGAGTGGAGATTGCCCATGCCGTAATCAAGAACTGCTACAGAAGTCATTGCCGTCATTCTTTAATGCGTCCCAGAGGGACTTGCTTCGGTCGTAGGCTGGGGTAAGGCAGAGCCGCACCCCAACATTGGTGAATGGCAGAAAATATTGGGTTATGACCGCAGGAAATCCCGCGGGACGGCGCAAGCGCCTAACCCAACCTGCAAACGCTTTTAGAGCGAACCCTTGGTGGACGGCGTGACGCCGGCCATGCGCGGATCCAGCTCCACGGCCATGCGCAGCGCGCGGGCGAAGGCCTTGAACACGGTTTCGATCTGGTGGTGCGAATTCTTGCCGCGCAAATTGTCGACATGCAGGGTCACGCCAGCGTGATTCACGAAGCCCTGGAAGAATTCATAAAACAGGTCGACATCAAAGTCGCCCACACGGGCGCGGGTGTAATCGACATGAAACTCGAGCCCGGGGCGGCCGGAAATATCCAGCACCACGCGCGACAGCGCTTCGTCGAGCGGCACATAGGCGTGGCCATAACGACGAATGCCTTTCTTGTCGCCCAGCGCCTGGGCAAACGCCTGGCCCAGGGTAATGCCGGTATCTTCGGCGCTGTGGTGATCGTCGATATGCAGGTCGCCGTCACAGCGGATGTCGAGATCAATCAGGCCGTGGCGGACGATCTGGTCCAGCATGTGGTCAAGAAAGGGCATGCCGCTGTTGAGCGAGCCCTTGCCGGTGCCGTCAAGATTGATGGCAACGGTGATTCGGGTTTCATTGGTATTACGGACCACGGTGGCCTGGCGTGCGGACATGTCGCGCTCGTACCTTGCTGCTGGAAAGGCGCCGATTATAGCGGTAATCGGCCGGCCACGGCATCAGCTGCCGGGTTGCTCTGCGGCGGGACTTGCTATGGTAATCTGCCGTATCTTTTTCAGACCGCTTGTCCGGAGTCATCATGCCCGTTGCTGTTGAAGTTGTTTCCGCCCCCCTGAGTCCGGCACTGGAACATGACCTTGCCCGCATTTATGCCAACTACCCCGGCTTTGCCTCGGCGGAGGCAGCCATGGAGGTATTGCGCGATGCTCTGGCGGCCGGGGATACGCTTTATACGGGCCTGTTCAATGCCCACCATATTGCCGCAGTGCTGGTGCGTGGCGAAGGCGAGGTTCGCCACATGCGCTATCTCTGCGTGCATGGCGCCACGCGCGGGCGTGGTGTGGCCGAGCGTCTGGTGGACGAGATGAGGCGGCTCGAGATGGAGCGTGGTACGCAATGGCTTGAGGCTGATTTTGATCTTGCCCAGGAGGGGGTGCCCGAGGTGCTGCTCGCCCTCGGTTTCATTCCCCACGCGGAAGGTAACTACCGCTGCCGTCTAGTTTGAGGGCGGCGCAGTAGCAGGCATGCGTCGTGCCAGCACCATGGGCAGGCGCAGCTGCAGGGTGACGCCGGGATCCGCAGCGCCCCCGTTGCTGGCCTGCAGGTCGCCACCAAGGGCGATGGCGATGGCGCGGGTGGTGGCCAGGCTGAGCCCGTAACCCTTCGCGCCATGGGCGGAACCGCAGAAAAAGAAGGGCTTGAAGAGTTGCTCGAGCGCCGCGCTTTCCAGACCGTCTCCGCTGTTATGCACGCTGATCAGCACCCCGCGATCCTGGCGGTACACCTGTATTCTGACCTCGGGCGTGCGGCCCCTGGTGCTCAGGGCATGAGTGATGGCATTTTCCATCAAGTGCTCCATGATTTCGGCAAGCAGGGCCGCATCATTCTCCAGCGTCAGGGTGACCGGCTGCTCCAGCCTTATGTGCACAACCTCGCCATGAACGCGCTGGGCATGCGCCACCTGCCGTGACAACAGCACTGACAAATCCACTTGCTCATGATGCGGCTGCAACTCCAGTCCTGCTGCCTGGAAGTAACGTAAAACCGCGCTGATCAGTCCGTGCAGACGTTCCTGTCCCTGATCCACAAAAGCCAGCATTTCCAGGGTTTCCGCACTGAGCGCCTGACGGTCTATCACCTGCGCCGCCGACAGCCAGTTCAGGGGCGTATTCATTTCATGGGCGAGATAACGCAGGAAGGCCATCTTGTCGGCATCAAGCAGTGCCAGTTTTTCAAACGCCTGCTTGAGCTCTACGGTCAGGCCCTGATTGTCCTGCTCCAGTTGCCAGGCTTCACAGGCCCGCGCCAGTGTCAGGCGCAGCTCCTGGCTGTCTATGGGTTTGCGCAGGTATTTGTAGATGGCGGCTTCATTGATGGCACCAACGATGGCATCAATATCGGTGTAGCCCGTGAGCAGCAGCCGTTTTGCATCAGGTCTGAGGACGCGTGTGCGCGCAAGCAATTCCACGCCGGTCATGCCGGGCATGCGTTGATCAGAAACGATAATGTGAATGCTGTTGGCTATTTCAGGATCATTGAGCATGCCCAGGGCATCGTTGGCGCTGGAGGCGATGAGTACGCGGTAGTCATCTTCAAGCAGGCTGGCGAGTGAGGTGAGATTGAGAATCTCATCATCAATCAGCAGTACGCCATAGCGCGGCGCCCGCATTGCCGCTTCCGGGGCACGGTCACGACGATCAAACAAACCCATGATGTTCTCCTTGATCTGTTGTGCCTGTGTGTGTCGACACGGAAGGGGTTGATATCAATGTATCCGGCAGCGGGAGCTGAATCGTGAAGCAGCTCCCGCTGCCCGCGCTGGAGCTGACGATAATGTCACCATTGTGTTTGCGCATGATGCCGTAGGAAACAGAAAGGCCAAGGCCCGTCCCTGAACCTACATCCTTGGTGGTGAAGAACGGCTCAAAAATACGGCTTTGTGTGCCGCTATCCATGCCGATGCCGTCATCATGAAATTCTGCGCACCACCAGGGGCCGTCAGCGCGTTGCTGCAATACGGTTTTTACCTGCAGCGTACCAAGTGGCGCTCCGCGCTGTTCTTTGCTGGCGCGTTCAAGTATGGCCTGACAGGCATTGACGGCAAGATTCATGAAGACCTGGTTGAGCGCTGCCGGGTAACAGAACCCTGTCGCTTTTGGCTGTGCGCATTCGAGCCGGATGTCGATGCGATCCCCGTATTGGGCGCGTACCAGATTGAGCGTGGCTTCAAGCCCGGCATCGGGGCTGGCAATCTGTGCCTCCGATTCATCAAGGCGCGAGAAGCTGCGCAGGTCGCCGACAATATGCGTAAGCCGGTCGGTGCCATCGTGAATAAGGGCAAGCTGCTTTTCGAGTCTCTCAAAGCGGCTGTTGAGCTCGTTCACCAGGGAGGGATCACTGTTTTCATCGGTCAGCGTTCTCAGGAATGCCTGCAGGCGATCAATGTCGCGCCCGATGTTTTCAGCCGCCAGGCGGGTGAAATTTGCCGGATTGTTGATTTCATGTGCGACGCCGGCAACCAGTCCGCCAAGGCTGGACATTTTTTCGGCTTGTACAAGCTGTTGCTGTGTGGAGATCAGGGCTGCATGTTTTTCGTTGACCGAGCCCAGGCTTTTGAGCAGATCCTGTGTGCGCTCGTGGACCTTGAATTCAAGCGTACGATTATGCTCAATCAGTTGTTTTCGTGAGGCTGCCTCAAGCGCATTGTTTTCTTCTTTCATGTGGTTGATGCGATCAGCCAGTGCAAATGAAAAAAGTACAAGCTCGAAGGAAGAGCCTATTTGCACGGCATAGTTTGTCAGTACGGATGTGGGCAAAATACCGAAATTTTGCAGAACATACAGAAGTATTCCGGAGACGTAGCAGCCGGAAGCAATGGTGAAATAGCGGGCAGCCTGATAGCCGCGTAACCACTGGCGGACGCCGGCAATGAGGCAGAGCACCACTATGACAAACGCAATGTACTGGCTGCTTTGGAAAAGATAGCTGTCATCGGCAAAAAATATGGAGATAAAAGCCATGCTGGCGACGATAATAAATGTGAGGAAAAACTTGTCCAGTAACGGCCACTCACGCCTGAGATCAAGAAATTTACGGGTGAACTGGGCCTGGGCAAAAAGGCTCATGAAAGTGAACATGAGAAAGCCGGTATTCATCCAGATGGTATCGGGCCAGAAATAACGAAAACCGAGCCCGTTGACATCAAAGAAGGAAATGCCGAGGCCGCCCACGTAGAGTGTGTAATACAGGTAGATGCTCTCGCGGAGGGTGAAAAAGAGCACGAGGTTGTAGAGCAGCAGTGCAATCAGGGCCCCGTAATAAAGCCCCAGCAGCAAGTGCCTGGTTTCTGTGCTGGCAATGCCGCTGGCCTCGCTGCTGAGCTGCAGATCAATATTGATGGTGCCGGCGCCATGCAGCTCGAGAAAATAGGTGTCGGTCTGTCCCGGGTGCGGCGTTAGCCGGAAGCCAAAAGCACGCGTGGGAAGCTCCCGGTGTTTGAATGGCAGCTTGTCGCCGGTCATGCTGGCGCTATAGCCGCCCCGGCCATCCGGGCGGTAGAGGGTGAAGTAATCGGTGAGCGGGTATTGTTGCCAGAGGGTATAGCTGGGGCGGTCGGCTTCCCGCCAGTTCACCCGCAGGCGTAGCCAGAAATGGTGTGGCGAGAAGCTGAAATTGGGTGTCGCACGCAGGCTGGGTGTAAAGGCGCTGTCCGGCAAGGTGGCGACATCGCGGATCGTCATTGTGCGGCTTTTATCTATGAGGACATCAATGTCCGTACCGAGATTGCGTTGCAGTTCACCGGCCCCTACCGTAACCACGGCCGCCGCTGTGTGCCCGGCGGACAACAGCATGCTGATCCCCAGAAGCAGGATCAGCAGGTGGAGACAGCGGCGATGATGAGGCATTGAGCGCTTTTGCAGTGGTGACATCATGAGAGAAAACACGCTGTGGTCGTGCAGATCAATTGTGGAGATTACGCTGCCAGCCGGTCAGCTGCTGCGCTCATGTCGTGAATTGTGCCTGTTTGTCGTGTTTGCCAGCAGACGGTCGTTTACGTTTCTTTATCACCAGGCCTACAATCCACCCGCTCGCGGTTCCGGCTTCAGTGCATCGGCTTTCGCTCCGGTTCGGGCAGGTACCGCTTCGGCGGGTGTAGTTCAATGGTAGAACTTCTGCTTCCCAAGCAGATAGCGTGGGTTCGATTCCCATCACCCGCTCCAATGCCGCATATCCCGTGAAGACCTTTATCCCCTTGCTGTAAATAGTGCCAGCTCCTGCGCCCGCACTTGATCCGGACGCCGGATCCTCATCGCGGCCCCACTTTGTTGCTTTAGCGCCTTGATTCCTTCAGCGAACCCCTTGAAAGAACCCTTCGGGTAACCGGCCAGGCGCGCGGGTGCGGGACAAGGCCGATGAAATCGGCTGATGGCATGAGCTTGAGGAGGACGGGGTCAGCTCTGGTAGTGGTGATGCAGCCACTGCGTTGCTGCCCCATCAATGAAATATTGTCAGCACGGAGAGGCTGTCACGGCGGGCCGGGATAGAGCTCGGCCCATTTCTCTGCCCAGCAGCATTGGTGATCGAAACCCTCGATGATGCGCAAGGCGGGCTGCCGGTCTTTAGGGAAGCGCGCTGCATAGCGGTACGCGACCTCGGGCGTGATTGTGATGTCGCGCGCGCCCACAAAATGCAGCTGTGGCACGTCGACCAGATCCTGCCATGCATCCGGCGGATTGAGTGAATGCTTCAGCGGCGTGATCTTGTTTATGCGCGCCCAGGCCTCGGGATCAAGATTGCCTGCAACGCTGACCAGCAGGGAGACATCCTTGCGCCTTGCAGTGGCCAGCGTCACCACGGCACCGCCGCCGGAGTAGCCCACCAGCACCAGATGCCGGGCCCGGAAACGCTGCTTGAGTTGGTCAATCGCGAGGTTGGTTGCCGTTATTACTTCTGCGGCAAAGCGACTATCGGTCCACCAGGTGTTGCGACAATTCCTGGCATCATCCGCACTCACATACTGGCAGGGGCGCGCCAGATAGGCTGCTGTTCCCCGGGGCTGCTGCAGCGCCATGGCAAGCGCCATGGCGTGCATGGGAGTTGGGTCCTGTGAGGGCTGGGATCGAGTGATCCAGGACAGGCCGTCACCCTCGACATAAACGGTCAGGGTATCAACATCCGCGAGGTGTCGTGGTGCAAATGCGGCAAGTACAAAGGGGCCGGCCTGCAGCCGTAACGGCTCCCACTCCGAGCCCGCCGCCATATGCTCTGCGTTATGCCGGCGTATTTCGGGTGAAAGGTCGGCACAGCCACTGACGACCAGCAGAACCAGTCCCCAGCAGGCATGTCGCAACATGGCTAGGACTGTGCCGGCACCAGATCGCCCAGAGTCTCCAGCAAGGGCCCGAGATACGGTTCATATTTGCGCCAGCGCTCGACCGATGAGTTGTAGATGGGCTGACGGACCTGTGCAACGCTGGCTGTCCGGACGTTGCGCTCGGTCTTGTGCGACTCAAGGCAGGCATCGTTCCACTCCAGTCCGCACCAGGCAATCAGCGCACGTGCCTGATTCTCGTTGTCGGCCACCAGCTCCTCATACTGAACCTCATAGAAGGCATCTGCCGGCAGCACCGAGCGCCAGTGCTCCATGAGTGCTTCATAGCTCCGGTAATACCGCGCCATTTCGACAAGGTCATAGCTCTGGTGCTGGCTCCTGTTGAACAGGCGAGTGAATCCGGAAAGGCAGACATCCACCGGGTTGCGTTTGACATGAATGATCTTGGCATTGGGCAGCATCAGGTGAATCAGGCCCAGGCAATTGAAATTGGCCGGCATTTTGTCAGTGATGTGGCGGGCCGACGGATTGCGTGCCTGAACACTGGCGACATACTTTTCGCCGCGCATGCGTAATTCATCGGGAGTGATGCCCTTGACCGAGAAGGGATATTCGCCCGGCGTGCCGTCCCTGTTTATGCAGGCCACTTCAAGCAGGTCGTGCAGTTCGCCAGCGCCATGTACCAGGGGATGGCTCGCAATAATCTGTTCGGTCAGTGTCGTACCGGAACGGGGCATGCCCAGAACGAAAATGGGAAGATCGGAAGGGCATCCGTTGCCGCGCAAGCTGTCGATCGTATCGCGACTGAAAGATTCAATGATGTTGCGGACGGTGAGCTCATTGCCTTCGGCGCTGTACTGGATGTGCTTGCGTTTGAGGCTGCACCCCTTCAGGTAATGGGAAAATGCACTCTCGTACTGCCTGGTGTCGTCATAGCATTTGCCGAGTGCAAAATGCAGGGACATTGCCCTTGTATCTGACATGTCGCCAATCTTGTCGGCTTCATGCACCAGTACCGCCATGTTTTCGTCGCCGTCTTTGACTTTCTTTACCTGGGTCAGTGACAGGCGGGCTGCCAGGCAATCAGGCTCCAGGCTGAGCGCATGAAGAAAGGCGGCTTCCGACGCATCCATCTTGCCTTCTTCCATCAGCAACTGGCCCCTGCCGAGGTGGGCACTAACCAGTGTGGCGTCCAGAGCTAGTGCTTTTGCATAGGCCATCTCGGCCTTCTCGGGATGGCCATTCTCGATATGGATGCCTCCCAGCAGGCTGTATATTTCGGCCTTCTCCGGGTTGAGGGCCAGTGCCCGGTTGGCCATGGCCTCGGCCTCATCCAGATTTCTCTGCTCCTGATGCAGGCGGGCCAGTCCCTGATAGGCCTCGGGATAGTCCGGCTTGAGTGCAAGCGCACGGTTGAAGGCGATCAGCGCCTTGTCGAACTGCTCGAGCAATAGAAAGGCGTTGCCGATATTGCAATGGGCTTCTGCATAGTTCGGATTGATCCTGAGCGCGCCAAGCAGAATCTCAAGCGCCTCTTCCGGCTTGTCTTGCTCGCAGAGCACGGCGCCGAGGTTGTTGATCGACTCCATATGCTGTGGTGCAACCGCCAGTGCCTTGCGGTACCAGGCAACCGCTCCTTCCTTGTCCTTGCGCTCTCGCCGGATGCTGCCCATGTTGTTCAGTGCGGCCACCAGCCCGGGGTCAAGCGACAGGGCGCGCAGCTGGCAGGCTTCGGCCTCGTCGTACTCCTTGCGGTCGTAATGCGCGATGCCCAGATTGCTCTGCGCCGATGCAGCCGCAGGATCAAGTGCCGTTGCCATCCGGCCGTGCTTGATTGCCTCGTCCAGCCGGCCGACAGACCGGCACATTTCTCCCAGGTTCGAAAAGAACTGCGGCACCGTCGGCAAGCTCTTGATGGCTTTGCTGATCAGCCCGATGGCGTCTTCAGTCTTGCCTGCCTGATGGGCAATCACGCCCAGCAGGTGCAGGGCAAAAGCGTGCCCGGGCTGCGCCTCAAGAATATGACGTAGCTGCACTTCCGCCTGTTGCAGGCGGCCAGCCGCATGGTGCTGGCTGGCAAGATCCATGGCCCGATCGAGAGTGATCTTTTGCGGGGCCGCTGCAGCGGAGGGTTGCGTGGCGTTGCTCGTGGCTTCTGGCATGGCGGGAATGGCTCGGCAGTGACTGGGCGCCGCAATAAAGGGCGCCCGGCAGGTATCGGGTAGGCCGGAATTGTGCCAGCGGCCGCAAGAATGCTCCACCACTATGAATCGTGCAAAACGCTGCCCTGACGGGTTGGTCGTGCAAGGAGCTGCCTCAGGGGCACTGAGGGCGATTCAGGCCGCTGACCGGACGGCACAGGAATGACGGGTCGCTTTTTTGATCTTGAGCAACTGGACGACGTATTTCTTTCAACTATAAAGGTTCTTGTTGATTGCGGTACCAGATATGGCTTGCTAGCCTACAGGACTAACAAAAGCTTGCATCTTGTACACATTTTATAAACAAAAGGAGTTGCTCATGAAGCCTTCGAGCCCGGCTAACTGGAAGCGCACTGCGCTGAATACGGCGGTCAGCATCGCCATTGCGTCTTTTACCCCCATGGTGATGGCTGCCAGTCAGACCATCTCCACCGCTACCACCACCGGAATCGTGCTGACGGCAACTGACTCTGCCACGGTCACCGGCACAGGCTCGGTGAATGCAACCACGGCAGCCCCGGTTTATGTTAATGGCAGCGCCACTGGCGTCACCATCAACAACAGCGGCACGATTGAATCACCCAATTATTCCGCGATCGTAGTGGATGGTGCAGCGGCACATACCACCATCACGAACCAGGCTGGCGGCGTTATCAGTGCAACGGGCTCAGATGCTGCTGTTTATTTCGGCGGCAACCTTGATGGCGGCGTCACCAATAGTGGCAGCATCTCCTCGACAGGCAATGGCTATGCCGCCGGGATTTATGCCGATGGCGACGTGACCGGCAAAATCAGCAACACGGCTACCGGCAGCATCAGCGCCAGTGCCAGCAGCGCAGGTGCATCCGCTTACGGCATCTATACCGGCAGCCTGTCCTCTGCAGGCGCTTCAATCAGCAATGCCGGCACCATCAGTGCCAGCGCCGAAGCAACCTGGTCGGCAACTGCATATGGCATCAGCACAGGCGCTCTTTCCGGCGCTGACACGGCCATTACCAACAGCGGCACCATCACGGCCTCGGCCTATAACTACAACGACGAACGCGCCTATGCCTATGGCATTGATACCGGCGATTTGTCTGGCGCCAAAGCAGCCATCAACAATACCGGCACCATCAATGCCACGGTTGGCGCAGAGAGTTCCACTGCCTATGCCTATGGCATCACTACCGGCAACCTGAGCGGTGCGGGTGCAGCCATTACCAACTCCGGCACCATCAATGCCACCGCTACTGCCTCCAATGATCGCGTGTATGCCCGCGGCATCAGTGCAGGCGATCTGGGGGACAATACCCACATCACCAATAGCGGCACCATCAATGCGGCTGCAGAGGGTTACAGGAGTGCCGGGGCCTATGGCATAGCCGCCGGCTCTCTGGGCGCTGGCGCCAGTATTGCCAACAGTGGCAACATCAATGCCACCGTCACCAACGATCTTCATTACAACGATGGCAGGGCCTATGGCATTTCTGCCGGCAGCCTGGGTGATGCCGCGAGCATCATCAATACCGGCAGCATTACCGCCTCACTCCTTGATGCCCACACCAATGCCTCCGGTTATGCCTATGGCATTTATACGGGTGAGCTGGCGGGTGCCAAGGCTTCCGTGACCAACGGCACTACCGGCAAGATCACCGTAACGGCGGAAAGCCAATACCATCTGGCGATTGCCACCGGCATTCAGACCGGCTATCTGAGCGGCGATGGCGCCACTCTGAGCAACCTTGGCGACATCACGGTCAGCGCTGCAACCGGCGTTGGCAGTGGCAGTGGCAGTAGTTGTTGCAGCAGTAATTTTGCCCTTGCCTATGGCATGGCGGCCAACGGTCTGGGCGCCAACACACACGTCCTTAATAGTGGCAGCATCAATGTCACTGCAGCAGCTCCTCATACCTATAGCAGTGCCTCAGGCATCAGCCTTGGAAGTCTGGGCACTGGCGCTACCGTCACCAACAGCAGCACGGGCAAGATTGCAGCGGCTGCGACAGGCTATGCCGGTGCAACAGCACATGGGATTAGGGCGGGTTATCTGGGCGAAGGCGCTGTCATCAGCAACAGCGGAACGATTGATGCCTCTGCGACCAGCGTCCATGGCAACGCCGATGCCTATGGCATCAGCACTTATGGCGCAGGCAGCGGCTCTCCTCTCGTGGCTCCGGTTACTATCGGCAATGCCACTATCACCAACAATGGCAGCATCTCCGTCACCGCTGTTTCACAGAATAGTGGCAGGGCTAATGCCTATGGCATCACCAGCTCGGGCACTCTGGGTGCCGGCGCTACCGTCACCAACAGCAGCACAGGCAAGATTGCGGCGACTGCGACGGGCTATAACGGCGCATCAGCACAAGGGATTCATTCGGGTTATCTGGGCGATGGTGCTGTTGTCAGCAACAGCGGAACGATTGATGCCTCTGCGACCGCCCTCCATGGCAACGCTTATGCCTATGGCATCAGCACTGATGGTGCAGGCAGTGGTTCTTGCGGTTCCTGCGCATCCGTCCTCTTCACCCCGGTTACTGCCGGCAATACCACTATGGCCAACAGCGGCAGCATCTCCGTCACCGCTGAGGCGCTGGCAAGTGGCGCGGCAAATGCCTATGGCATCAGTTCTGGCTACGTAGGTGACGACAGCAAGATCAGCAACACGGGCAGCATCGCTGTTACGGCATTTGGTGATCATGGTGACGCCGCCTATGCCTATGCCTATGGCATTACCAGCGGCGATCTGGGCGCAAATGCCGCCATCACCAACAGCAAGACCGGCAATATCAGTGCCACAGCCAAGGGCTACTACACGGCTACTGCTTATGGCATTGACACCGGCAGCCTGAAGGGCGGCGCCAGTGTCACCAACAACGGTACCATCAGTGTCTCTGCCATCAGCCAGAGTGACGAAGCGAATGCCTATGGTATTTCGGTGAGTGGCAGCGCCAGCAGCAGCCCGGTTCCTCTGGCCGCTCCGGTGCTCAGCAACATCACCATCACCAATACCGGCACCATCACGGCGGCAGCGCGTGCAAACAACAGTAATGCCTATGCCTATGGCATCAGCTCCGGCGACCTGGCCGGCACCGTCAGCAACAGCGGTTCCATCACCGCCACAGCTGATGGCAGTGACTATGCCAGCGCCTATGGTCTGGATCTGGGCAACCTTGGCGCCAGCTCCACTGTTACCAACTCCGGTACCATCACGGTCAATGCCAATGCACATAATGGTTCTGCCTATGCCTACGGCATCAGCACTGGTTATCTGGGCGACGGCACCAAGCTGACCAACAGCGGCACCATCACGGTGACGGCTGATGGCACCAGTGATGCCTATGCCTACGGCATCAACACCAGCAGCCTCGGCACCAATGCCAGCATCACCAACAGCGGGCACATCAATGCCACCGCGCACAGCACGTCCGACAGTTATGCCTACGCCTACGGCATCAGTACGGGCAGCCTGGCTGACGGCGCTGCCATCATCAACAGCGGCACCATCACTGCCACTGCTACCCAGGACCGCTACTACACCGCCTATGCCTACGGCATCAGCACCGGTGACCTGAACGGTACGGCATCCGCCATCACCAACAGCGGCACCATCACTGCCAAGGCAACGCAGAACTCCGATCAAACTGCATCGGCTTATGGCATCAGTGCCGGCACCCTGAATGGCACGGGCTCAGCCATCACCAACAGCGGCACCATTACGGCTGAAGCCACCCAGAGCAAAACTTCGGAAGCGCATGCCTATGGCATTTACTCCTACAGCCTGAATGGCAATAACAGTGCAATCACCAACACCAACACCGGCACCATCACTGCCACGGCGAAGACGAAGTCTGACAGTGCCACGGCCTATGGCATCTATGTCGACGGCAGCCTGAACGGTACGGGCGCCAGCATCACCAATAACGGCACCATCAATGTCTCGGCAGCCTCGGATTACTCCGATGCCTATGCCTACGGCATTCGTACCGGTGACCTGAACGGCGATGGCGCCAGCATCACCAACACCGGCCGCATCACTGCCACCGGCACCATCAACGACAGCGGTTATGCCAGTGTCTACGGCATCTATACCGGCAACATGGGCGCCAACACGCATATCACCAACAGCGGCACCATCGCTGCCTCGGTGAAGGCCGGTGCGGCAGCCACCTCCGCCTACGGCACCGCCTACGGCATTTATGTAGATGGCAGCATGGGGCTGGGTTCTTCCATCACCAATAGCGGCAGCATTACTGTCGCCGCCCAGGCAGTGGGTACATCCCAGCCGTATGCCTATGGCATTTATGTCAATGGCAATCTGGGTAGTAATCCCACCCTCGTCAGCAGCGGCACCATCACGACCATCACCAACAGTGGTGTGATCACGGCCACCGCTTCCGGCGAAACCTCTGCCTATGCCTACGGCATTTATGTAGATGGCAACACGGATGCTGATTCCAGCATCACCAACAGCGGCACCATCACCGCCAAGGCCGATGCGTCGAAGTATGGTTATGCGTCAGCAGAAGGCATTGAAATCACCGGTACACTCGCCGGCAGCCTGACCAACACCGGTACCATCACGGCCGTTGCCAAGACCGCCGACCTGCTCTCGAGTGCACAGGCCTACGGCATTTATGCCAACGGAATCTCCGGGGCACTCACCAACAACGGCACCATCGCAGCAGCAGCCTCGGCGGCCAATGCGGGCTCTGCTTCTGCCTACGGCATCTACACCAACAGCCTGACCGGTACCATCAGCAACACCGGCAACATTGTTGGTACGGCATCGCAGGCTAACTACGGCTATTCGATCTATGCGGATAGTGGAAGTGGCAGTGTCGATAACAGCAACAGCGGCAAAATGATCGGCAACCTCTATCTGGGTGGCACGATCAGCATGACCAACGCCGGTCTTGTTTCGCTCCCGACGAGTTCCTCGGCCTATATCGGCGGCCCTTATACGCAGGCTGGTACCGGGGTTCTGCAGCTCGGCATAAAGAGCAAGGATGCCGGCGATTACGCCCAGCTGACGGTGAATGGCGCCATCACTCTTTCTGATGTCACCAAGCTTGCGGTCAAGGTGGATGCTGCCAACACTCTGGCAGGCACCGATGTCATCACCAACGTACTGAAGTCCAATACCTCGCTGACACCGGATGTGGCCTATACCGTCACTGACAACAGCCTGGCGCTGAACTTCACCGCGGTCGACAATGGCCTCAACGGTGTTGACCTGACGGCAGTTTCTTCCGGCATTACTACCCTTGCCAGCACAGCTACTGCTGGTGGAGCAGATGCCGGTACGGCTGCAGCTCTGGATGCCTTGCTTGCTGCTAACCCCGATAATGCACAGTTGCAGGCCTTCTTTGGTCTGGGCTCTGCTGCTGGTGCCGTGAATGCCGTGAACCGGACGGGTCCGTTGATGCGTGCTGCCATGCAGCGTGTTTCTCTGAACAGCATGCACGGTACCAACCACATCATCGGCTCGCGTCAGGATTCACAGCGCGGACAGTCTTCGGGTGACTACTTCCTGAATGATCAGGAAGTGTGGCTCAAGCCCTTTGGTTCGAAGGCACAGCAGGACGATCACGATGGTGTTAATGGCTACGACGCCAACACCTATGGCCTGGCTGCGGGTGTTGATGGCGAGCTCTCTGGCGACAACCGCATTGGTGCTGCATTCACTTATGCGCACACCAAGGTTGATGGCAACGGCGCCATGACGCATAGCGCCACCGTCAATGCCTATCAGGGCACCTTCTACGGTACCCATAACGTCGATGCACATACTTTTGTTGACTATCAGGCCGATGTTGGCATGAACACCAACAAGGGTGAGCGCATGGTTCCGGGCGCCGTGGCATCGTCGAGCTACGACAGCGTTACGGCACACGTTGGTGTCAGCGCAGGGCGTCTGTATGAGCTCAGCAAGTCGACAGTGTTCACGCCTTCCGCCCATATCGACTACGCCAATATCCATGACAACAGCTACATGGAAACCGGTGCAGGCATACTCAACCTTGATGTTGGCAGCCGTAATACCGATGAGCTGATCCTCGCCGTTGATGGCAAGATGAGCTACGAGATCACGGACAGCTCCAAGCTGATCGCCAATCTGGGTCTTGGCTATGATGTCCTGTCGAACAAGGATGCGATGACTGCATCGTTCGCCGGTACGCCGAGCACGGCATTCAGCGCCGCCGGCCTTGATCCTTCAGCCGTCAGTGTGCGTGGCGGTCTGGGTTATGTGATGACCAGCAGCAAGGCCATGCAGGTATCTGCTCGTTATGATGTAGATGCCCGCAACAGCTTCACCAACCAGACGGTATCCCTGAAGTTCACGATGCCGTTCTGATTGTCAAAGCGTTAACAGGCCGTACCAAAGCCCCCCGTGCGCAAGCCGGGGGGCTTTTCTTTGTCCAAAAAATGCCGCACAGCGGTGCTGGATTGCTGCCTGATAAGGATCAACCCCCAGGTGATTTTTATGGCCAGAATCCTTGCCGGCATTTGACAGGCGCCGCCCAAGAGTTGAGAATGATTCTCATCTCATTTTATGACCAGTATGATTGTCGTGAAACTTTCCGAATTGAAGCGCTTCGCCACCGGCATTGTGCGTGTTGTCGAGTCGGTGGGCGATGATGACCCGATAGCGCGCCGCCTCTCTGAACTGGGTTTTGTGCCGGGCGAAAGCGTACGCCTGATTGCTGCCGGACCTTTCGGCGCTGATCCCTTGCTGGTTCAGGTCGGTTTTACCCGTTTTGCCCTGCGCCGCAGCGAAGCGGCCCGGGTGACCGTGCAGGAAGTGGTTGTATGAGCGCTCTCGCCATCACAAGCATTGCCCTGGTGGGGAATCCCAATTGCGGCAAGACGTCACTGTTCAACCAGCTCACCGGTGCACGCCAGAAGGTAGCGAATTACGCGGGTGTTACGGTGGAGCGCAAGGAGGGGCGTCTGATCTTGCCATCCGGCCGCCATATACAGGTGCTGGATCTGCCAGGTGCCTACAGCCTGCAGGCGACCAGCCCGGACGAGGCCATTACCCGGGCCGTGTGTCTGGGCGAGTTTCCCGGCGAAGTCTTGCCTGATGTGCTGGTTTGCGTGGCCGATGCCACCAACCTGCGTTTGCATCTGCGCTTTGTGCTGGAAATCCGTCGTCTCGGCCGGCCCATGCTGCTGGTGCTGAACATGATGGATGATGCACGCCGCCGCGGCATCACCATCAATGTCGAAAAGCTCGCGCAGCGCCTCGGCATTCCGGTGGTGGAAACAGTCGCGGTGCGGCGCAGTGGTGTGACCGCCTTGCTGGCGCGTCTTGATGCGACCATACCGGCCAATCCTGTGTTGGCAGAAGAGATCGGCGATCTGCACGCCGAAGTGCGTTCCCTGCTTGCAGACACGGTGGTCATGCCGCGCAGCACGGATGCACGCGATGACGCGCTGGATCGTGTGCTGCTGCACCCGGTCTTCGGCCTCGCCATTCTGGCGGTGCTCATGTTCATGGTTTTCCAGGCGGTGTTTTCCTGGGCGAAGCCGTTTATGGCGGGAATTGAGGCCGGGGTTGCCTTGCTGGGCAGTCTGGCCACAAACGCCTTGCCTGCCGGCATCCTGAAAAGCCTGCTGGTCAACGGGATTTTTGCCGGTCTGGGTGGCGTGCTGGTGTTCCTGCCGCAGATCCTGATCCTGTTTTTCTTCATTCTCATGCTGGAAGAGTCAGGCTACCTGCCGCGTGCGGCCTTTCTCCTTGATCGCCTGATGTTCAAGGCAGGCCTGACCGGGCGTGCTTTTATTCCCTTGCTCTCGAGTTTCGCCTGCGCCATTCCCGGCATCATGGCCACGCGCAGCATCAATGATCCGCGCGATCGCCTGACCACCATCATGGTGGCGCCGTTGATGACCTGCTCGGCGCGTTTGCCGGTGTATACCCTGCTGATTGCGGCGTTCATTCCGGCGCGCACGGTGTGGGGGATTTTCAACCTGCAGGGTGTGCTGCTGTTCTCCCTGTATGCGGCCGGCATCGCCAGTGCGCTGCTGGTCGCCATGGTGATGAAGCGTTTCCGCGCGGACAAAAGCGAACATGCCCTGTTGCTGGAGCTGCCCAGTTACCGTCTGCCGGACTGGCGCAGTGTGGGTCTGGGTCTTTATGAACGGGCGGCGGTTTTTCTCAAGCGGGTGGGCGGCATCATCCTCGCCCTCACCGTGATCCTGTGGTTTCTTGCCAGTTTCCCGGCGGCTCCCGAGGGCGCGCTGGCGCCGATTACCTACAGTTATGCCGGCCGCCTCGGGCACTTGATGACCTTTGTTTTTGCCCCGATCGGCTTTACCTGGGAAATCTGCATTGCCCTGATTCCCGGCATGGCCGCGCGCGAGGTCGTGGTTGCAGCGCTCGGCACCGTCTACGCCCTTTCCGGCAACAAGGACATGGTGGCCAACCAGCTTGGCAGCCTGATTGCCGCACAGTGGTCCCTGTCGACGGCGCTTTCGCTGCTGGTCTGGTTCATTTTTGCGCCGCAGTGTCTGGCGACACTGGCGACCGTGCGCCGCGAAACCGGATCCCTGAAGCTGGTAGGCATCATGATGGCCTATCTCTTTGGTCTGGCGTATCTCGCCTCGTTCATTACCTACCGGCTTGCCGAGGCCTTTTTGTGAACGCCACCCTGCAGCTGGTGATCGTGGCCGGGGCCCTGCTCTGGAGTCTTGGCTTCATGCTGCGCCGGCAGTTCCCTGTGACCATGCGCGGCCTGCAGCAGCGTCTCTCGGCAGCCTGCCGGCAGCGAGGCTGGCATGGGCTTGGTGAGTGGCTGAGTCCTGCTGACAAAGTGGCGCCGGGCTGTGACAACGGCTGCAGCAACTGCAGCCCGGCCTGCGCTGCCGACAAGGCAGCGGTCCCTGCTGAACGGCCCGTGCAGTGGCGGCAACCGCCCTCGTCAGGTGCCTGCCACTGACTATCGCCGCTGGCGGATATTTTTACCGGGCTGGCCGTGGCGCCACAAAAAGCGCCTTGTCCTCAGCCTCTCTTGCCAGTAAAAAACCGATACTCCCCTGATTCCTTAACACAAGGACGTTGTCATGAAGCGCGCGCTGAAGATTGCCGGCATGGTTGCCGGCTCCGTGATTGGTCTGGTCGTGTTGCTGGTGGCGGTATTGCTGCTGGTCATGGATCCCAATGACTACAAGCCGGAAATCGCCGCCCTCGTCAAAAAGAAAACCGACATGGACCTGCTGATTACGGATCGTCTGGAGTGGACGTTGTGGCCGAATATCGGCGTGGCGCTGGGCAAGACCAGCCTGACGGACACGGACGCAAAGGAAACTCTGGTGGCGGTCGACAAGGCGTCGGTGAGCGTGCAGCTGCTGCCCTTGCTGTCGAAAAAAATCCAGATTGATGCCGTCAGTCTGGATGGCGCCAAAGTGCGTTTCATCGTGCATGCCGATGGCAGCACGAGCTGGGATCGGATGCTGGCAAAGCTCGCCAGTACGCCCGATGAAGAGTCGGCGCACGTTGCCTTCAATATCAAAAAACTGGAGGTGAAAAATACGTCGGCGCTGATCAAGGATGAAAAATCAGGCAGTCAGCGCAGTGTTGATGCAGTAGCGGTAAAGGCCAGTGATATCGGCATGGGCAAGGCCTTTCCCCTTCATCTCGGCTTTACGTTCCGGCAGGACGGCGCCGACGGCAAGAGCCTGACGGCGAAAACCGAGCTGGATACGACCCTGAAGCTGGATCAGGAAAACGAGGTGTATGACCTGACGGGGCTGGTGCTGAAAACGGCTCTTGGCGGCAGCATGATGCCCGATGCGCCGACCGGCGTGGTGAAAGCCAGTATTCATGCCGACATGAAAGCACAGCAGATAAAGGTAACGGCACTGGATGTGGCAGCGGTTTATCCTGTGCACGGCCTGAGCACGTCCGCCACGGTACAGCTCAATGCCGATATTCTTGCGGATCTTGGCAAAACGCGGTTAAGCGTGAATGCCCTCGCGTTGAAGGCGAGCTGGCCCGACGCGACGCGCCCGCAGCCGCTTTCTGCTGCGCTGGCAGCAACGCTTTCCACCAACTGGAGCGATGGCGAGCTGGATGCCCCGCAAATCGTCCTGAATGCTGTTGTGCCGGACAAGGCCTATCCCAGGCCTTTGCAGCTTGCCTATAACGGCCCTGCGAAGGGCAACTGGAAGCAGGGACGTTTTTCCATTCCACAATTTGTGCTTGATGCTGCTGGTGTACGTACGCGCGGGCTTGTCGATGTGTTATTGCCGGCCATGGCGTCCACCGAGGCGGATACACCGATCAAGAAAGGCATGGTGATCAGTGGCAGTCTGGCAACGGCGGCATTTAATCCGCGCAACGTGATGGCCGCGCTGGGCATCGCTGCCCCGAGTACAGCGGATACCTCGGTATTGAAGCGTGCGAGTTTTGCCGCCGCCATTCAGGGCGATGAACAAAAAGTCCTGCTGAAAAATATCCGCCTGACGCTGGATGATTCCACGCTGACCGGTGAAGCCGGCATCAGCGATCTGGCCAGCCTGCGCCAGTATGCGCGCCTGGCGCTGGACCGTCTGGATGCCGACCGTTATCTGCCGCCGTCCACCACGCCGGCAAAAACCGCTGCAGCAGCGCCGGCCTCAAGCGGTGTGCTGCCGGTGGCCTTGCTGAAAACCCAGAATCTGGATGTGGTGCTGACGGCAGGTTCCCTGAAGATCATGACCTACCCGGTTTCCTCTTTCCGTCTTGCTGCCACCGCCGGCAAGGGTGTGGTTAATGTCAGTGAGCTCAAGGGCAGTATTTTCAGCGGCGGTTTCAGCGTGCCAGCGAACATCAATGTGCAGGGTGCACAGCCTGTCCTGCGATTGCAGCCACGGCTGGAGCACATGGAAATCGGCCCGCTGGCGAGAAAAATCCTGAAAAAGGATTTGCTGGAAGGCAAGGCCAGCTATACCGGTGATCTCGCCATGCACGGCAATACCATGGATGCCTGGATGCAGTCGGTGACAGGCAGCAGTGACCTCAAGCTTGAAAACGGGCTGCTGCATGGCGTCAATGCCATGAAGGAACTGACGAACTCGCTCGGCAAATACCAGGGCCTGCTGGTGCTTACCGGGAAAGATGCGGAGATGCTGGCCAGCAAGCAAAATGACACTGAAATCGCCAGCTTCTCGGCAGAGAACACCCTCAGCAATGGCGTGCTCAACAGCAAAACAGTCAATGCAGATCTGAAAAAAGCCAGGGTGGCTGGCAGCGGTACTTTCAATCTGGTGACGCAGGCTCTCGATTATAAATTTTCCCTGAATCTGGACAAATCCGTCAGTGGCGAAAAGGCCGCTGCCTATGCATTGCCGGTACAGTGCAAAGGCAGTCTGGCGGGTAATCTGGCCGCGCTGTGCAGGCTGGATTCCAGGGCCATCACTGACATGGCGCTCAAGGCGGCTGCAGCCAAAGGACTGGAAAAGCTCGGCATCAAGGGTCTGGATGGAAAGGCGCCGGAGGCTGCCGTGAAAGAAAAAGTGGATGAAGAAAAGCAGAAGGCCAAAGAAAAATTAAATGAAAAGCTCAATGAAGGCCTGAACCGTTTATTCAAACGCTGATCTTTCACTGGCTGCGGCATCGCAAGCAATGCCGCAGCCAGCAATATTTTTGCCACGAACCATCATCGACAAGTAATGCATGCCGCCGTGGCTGCCCCGGAAATCATGACGAAGAAAAAAGCGTTCTATTTTTCCAGTGCGGTACTCGACTGGTTTGATGCTCATGGCCGCAAGCATTTGCCCTGGCAGCAGAATACCACCCCGTACCGCGTGTGGATTTCCGAAATCATGCTGCAGCAGACGCAAGTTGCTACGGCCATTCCCTATTACGCCGCCTTCATGCAGCGTTTTCCGGATGTGCAGGCCCTGGCGGCCGCACCAACGGATGAAGTGCTGCATTTGTGGACGGGTCTTGGCTACTACGCCCGTGCGCGCAATCTGCACAAAGCCGCACGGCAGCTGGTGGAAAAATTCGGTGGCGAGTTTCCTCGCACCGTGGAGGAAGTCTCCAGTCTGCCGGGTATCGGGCCATCGACGGCGGGTGCGATTATCTCCCTGAGTCGTCAGGAACGTGCCGTCATCATGGACGGCAATGTCAAGCGCGTGCTGTCGCGCTTCCATGCAGTGGCCGAGCTGGGCAGTGCCCAGGATAAAATCCTCTGGGCCTTTGCCGGGCAACACACCCCACACAAGCGCGTGCATCATTTCAATCAGGCCATGATGGATCTGGGCGCCACATTGTGTACGCGCACCAGACCTTCCTGTCTTTTGTGCCCCTTGCAAACGCAATGCATGGCGCTGGCAGAAGGTGAGCCCACGGCTTATCCGAAGAAGAAGGTGAAAAAAGCCATACCGGAAAAATCCACCAGCCTGCTGATGTTTGTGAACGAACAGCGTGAGGTATTGCTGGAGCAGCGTCCGGCGCCAGGCATCTGGGGCGGCCTGTGGAGTTTTCCGGAAACCGCTGCCGGCGATGCGGTCACGCTCAGGCAGATCCTCAAGCTGGATTGGGGCGTGTCGCGACGCAAAACAGAGGCCTGGCCGGAACGCGGCCATACTTTCAGTCATTATCATTTGCGCATGCAGCCAGTGCTGGTGCATGCCGAACCCCTGCGGGTCAGCGAGCGCGCCCTGCGCTGGTGTAAACTCGATGCCCTGCCGGCGCTGGGCTTGCCCGCGCCCATCAAGCAATTACTGCGTGAGCTTGCGGCTCACGAACGTGCTGTTCATGAAAAAGGTGACGTATGACGCGTATGGTGTTTTGCCGGAAACTTAAAAAAGAGCTGGAGGGCATGGCCTTCCCTCCCTTCCCTGGTCCGGCCGGCCAGCAGATTTTCGAGACGGTGTCGAAAGAAACGTGGCAGCTCTGGTTGAAGGAGCAGACGATGATCATCAATGAAAACCGCCTCAGTGTCATGGACCCGCAGGCACAGAAATTCCTTGCCGAGCAGCGCGAGAAATTTCTGGATAATCAGGATTACGAGCGCGCCAAAGGCTGGGTGCCGGAAAAGAATTAATGATGTGAGGCGGGGTTGGTTAGTGAGGCGGACGCCCTCCCCTCTTGGATGCGACACGGAATGGCGGTCTCTTTCGGGCGCAGCCCGTGGTTTTATCCGCGTCGCCGGTTTTCGATGAAATGACATGCATGAAAAAGCCCGCATCTGCGGGCTTTTTCATCGTGCGTGTTAAGCTTAGTTACTGCGGCCGGAGCGCTTGCGGTCGCTTTCCGTGAGGAAGCGTTTGCGCAAGCGGATCGATTGCGGCGTGACTTCCACCAGTTCGTCGTCTTCGATGAATTCCAGTGCCTGTTCCAGCGTCATCTTGATGAAAGGAATCAGGGTCAGGGCTTCATCAGTACCGGAGGCACGCACGTTGGTGAGCTGCTTGGCCTTGGTGGGGTTAACCACCATGTCATCGCCGCGCGAATTCTGGCCAACAATCATGCCTTCATAGACTTCGGTCTGCGGACCGACAAAGAGGCGGCCGCGATCCTGCAGATAGAACAGGCCATAACCCAGCGTGGTGCCCTGAGTCATGGAGATCAGCACGCCCTGCGGACGCTTGCCCATGCCGGTGGATTTAACCGGGCCGTAATGCGAGAAGCTGGCGGTCATGATGCCGGTGCCGGAGGTCAGCGTCAGGAACAGCGAGCGGAAGCCGATGAGGCCGCGCGAAGGCACGGTGGCCTCAATGCGGGTACGGCCCTTGCCGTCGAGGATCATGTTGCTGAGCTCGCCCTTGCGATTGCCCAGCTGCTCCATCACCGCACCCTGATGCTGGTCTTCGATATCGAAAACCACATCTTCAAACGGTTCCATCTTTACGCCATCCACTTCTTTCATGATGACTTCAGGGCGGGACACGCCCATTTCGTAGCCTTCACGACGCATGCCTTCGATCAGCACTGACAGATGCAGCTCGCCACGACCGGAGACCTTGAACTTGTCCGGTGACTCCGTCGGCTCGACACGCAGGGCAACGTTGTGGATCAGTTCCTTTTCAAGGCGATCCTTGATGTTGCGCGAAGTGACGTATTTGCCTTCGCGGCCGGCGAACGGCGAGTTGTTGACCTGGAAGGTCATGCTCACCGTCGGTTCGTCAATGGTCAGCGGCTTCAGCGCTTCGACATTTTGCGGGTCGCAAAGTGTGTCGGAAATTTTCAGGCCTTCCATGCCGGTGACGCAAACGATGTCGCCGGCTTCTGCTTCAGGCACTTCAATTCGTGTCAGGCCGTGATAGCCCATGATCTGCAGGATGCGGCCGTTACGTTTTTTGCCTTCGCGATCAATGATGGTGATGTTGGTGTTGGTTTTTACGCGGCCGCGGGAAATACGGCCGATACCGATAACGCCGACATAGCTGTTGTAGTCCAGCGAAGAGAGCTGCATCTGGAACGGGCCGTCCTTGTCCACAACCGGCTCTGCCACTTTATCCACAATGGTTTCAAACAGCGGAGTCATGTCGACGGCAAGTTTGTCGACTTCAAGGCCGGCAACGCCATTGATGGCGGAAGCGTAAATGATCGGGAAGTCGAGCTGCTCGTCAGTGGCACCGAGCTTGTCGAAAAGATCAAAGACCTGATCAATGACCCAGTCCGGACGGGCGCTGGGGCGATCGACCTTGTTGATCACGACAATCGGCTTCAAACCCTGGGCGAATGCTTTCATGGTCACGAAGCGCGTTTGCGGCATCGGGCCGTCAACCGCGTCGACCAGCAGCAGCACGGAATCGACCATGGACAGTACGCGTTCCACTTCGCCACCGAAATCGGCGTGGCCCGGGGTGTCGACGATATTGATGCGGAAGTCGTTGCCGGTACGCTTGTCATTCCAGGTAATGGCCGTGTTCTTCGCCAGAATGGTAATGCCACGTTCCTTTTCCTGGTCGTTGGAATCCATCACGCGTTCGATTTCGCCGGAGCGCTCACCGAGGGTGCCGGACTGCTGCAGGAGCTTGTCGACGAGGGTGGTTTTGCCATGGTCAACGTGGGCGATAATGGCGATGTTACGGATATTCTGGAGGGACACTATATTCACCAAGGGGGTGGGGGACTGCTTGAAAAGGCGGCGATTATACCCGAGGGGCGTCTCAGTGCGAGCCCTAACGGTTTTATGGTTAATTGAGGGGCATGCGGTCAGGCCGGCCTGCTAGCATCAGGCCGGGCCATTTGCCGGCCCTGGTCCCAAGGAGTAAGCCCGTGTCACTGCCCCCCGTGAACCCCTATCGCCCCGTCCCGCCACCTGCTGCTGATCCCTCCGGCCCCGGCAGTGGCCTGTCGTTCGGGGTGCCCGCAGCCACCGTTGCTGCCGGTCGCGGCGCCAGCTGGATTGGCGAGGGCTGGGCCCTGTTCCGAGCGGCCCCGCTGCTGTGGGTTGTGGCGATGCTGGTTGTCTGGGGAATCCAGATCGGGCTGGGCCTGATCCCCCTGGCCGGTGCCTTGCTGGGTCTGCTTCTGGGGCCGGTGTTCATGGTGGGGGTGCTGGCCTTTGCCCATGGTATTGCCTGTGGCGAAGAGGCTGATATCGGCAAGCTCTTTGTCGGCCTGCAGAACAAGCTGGGCGAGCTGGTGGCGCTTGCCGCACTCTATTTTGTGCTGTTGCTCGCAGTGGTGGTGATCGGGACGCTGCTGGCCATGGTGCTGCTTGGCGGGGCCGGACTGTTGGGGGCTGCCGGGCCTGAGCAGGCGATGGAGATGGTCGTGGCAAGTGGCGGACTGCTGGCCATTCTGGTGGTGCTGCTGGTGGTCGTGACGCTGATGCTGCTGTTGGCGGCGGCTTACTGGTATGCCCCGGGGCTGGTCTATTTTGCGGATGTGGGGGCTGTCGCTGCTCTGCAGCAGAGTTTTTCGGCCTGTATGCGCAACTGGTTGCCGTTTCTGGTTTACAGCCTGCTTGGTTTTGCCGTGATGTTGCTGGGGGCTGCTGTGCTGGGTATTGGCCTGCTGGTGGCGCTGCCGGTACTGATGGCTTCTTACTATGCCAGCTTCCGGGATCTCTTCGGGAGGGAGGGCTGAGCCGGCGCTGCTGCGCTGTGCTCCTGGTCAGCCCGGGCCCATACCGTTGCGCGCATAAAAAAGGCCGCCCGAAGGCGGCCTTTTTTATGCGCGGATAACGCCTTACTTCTTCATCTTGATGGTTTCAGCCTGGGCCTTGGCCGAAGCGACCACACGACGGTTCTTGGTACGACCTTCTTCCGTCTTGTTGTCAGCAATCGGCTTTTCAGCACCATAGCCTACGGCGGTGAGGCGGGCGGCATCGATACCCTGCTTGACGAGTTCGGCCTTCACCGCATCCGCACGTTTCTGCGAAAGCTGCTTGTTCTTGGCTGCGTTGCCGCGGCTGTCGGTATGGCCTTCGATGGTCACGTTGACCGTCGAATACTTCTTCATGAACTCGGCCACTTTCTGGACTTCAGCAGAGTCATTGGCATGAAGGTCAGCCTTGCCGGAGTCAAACGTCACGTTAATGTCGATAGCCACTGCCTGTTTCAGGATTTCGTAGCAGCCAGTGCTGTCTACCGAAGCGCCGGCCTTGGTGTCAGGGCATTTGTCGAGATAGTCAGCGACACCGTCCTTGTCGGTATCCAGCGGGCAGCCGCTGGCATCAACCTGCACGCCTGCCGGCGTATTGGGGCAGCTGTCACTGCTATCAGCCACGCCGTCACCATCAGTGTCGACCACAGCCGCCACTACAGCAGGGGCGGCCGCCAGCTCTTCAACCGGAGCCTGTTCGGCAACGGGCTCGGGAGTGCTTGCCGCTGCAGCCTTGCTGGTGCCCGTTGAGAATTCCAGGCCGAGCAGGGCAATCTGGTCATCAAGGTCGGCATCGACATTGTGGACATCGCGCGCTTCGGCACGCAGGGCAACGTATTCATTGAAGTGGTAGAAAGCACCGAACGCGGCGTTGACCACGGTGTCTTGTACGGCTTCGGTTGAGGTCTTGTCCTTGAGGTTGTTCTGGCCGACACCCAGCAGCAGGTAAGGCGAGAAGCTGCCTTCAGCATTGAAGGCATAGTAGCCATCAAGGCTGACGCGGCTGTTGCGCACATCTTCGTGGGTGAAGGCGCCAATGCCCGGCACGATGGTGGTGGCGGTGTTGGTGCGGCCGTAATTGGCTTCAAGACCAATGGCCGGGGTGAAGCGGTAGCCCAGGGCCACGGCATAGCCTTCTTTTTCCTGAAGGTCCGGAGCAGCCTGCTGGTTGGAAATCTCTTCTATGGTCTGGGAATCAAACCACTGGTAGGTGGCAAACGGAGTTAAAGTGACTTCTGCCTGGGCGGCCAAGGGGGCCAGCAGCAGAGCCAGTGCGATACGGTTGAATTTCATGGGGTGTTCCTCCCGAACGGATTCCATTGATCAGACTAAACAAGCCTAGACATAAAACGGTTATCAGCAAGCAAACCCAATATAGGTCGTACAAGAAAACACCCGCAATGCCTGGTTTGCGTGGCAGCAAACCTACGGCTGTGACAGTTTGAGGTCAAGGCGAATTTGGCGACATCTGCTGCACGGGGCCGGGCAGGCGGGTCTTGAAGGGCGGCAATTCCTGCCATGCTTCATTGGGGTGGACGGGAACGACTGGTAGACTGCCGGCCTGACCCGGAGAGTTCTGATGAGCGATTTTGTCCAGCGTTTTCATTTCAGCGAAAGCCCGGTGCGCGGCGAGCTGGTGCAGCTTGGCGACAGCGTCGAGGCGGTTCTGGAGCGGCACCAGTATCCCGAACGTGTGGCCAGCCTGCTGGCCGAAGCGCTGGCGGCCAGTGTGCTGCTGGCCAGTACCCTCAAGTTTGAAGGCTCGCTCATTTTGCAGGCGCGCGGTAATGGCCCGCTGGCAACCCTCATGGTGGAGTGCAATCACCGCCGCGAGTTGCGTGGCATCGCCCAGGTATCGGAGAGCTGGACCGAGGCGTCGGCAGAGTTGCCATTCTCCGAACTTTTTGGCGAAGGCCAGTTGGCCATCACGATTGATCCGGATCATGGTGAGCGCTATCAGGGCATTGTGCCTCTGGACGGTGCCACGCTGGCGGCCTGCCTTGAGCATTATTTTGCCCAGTCGGAACAGTTGCCGACACGCCTCTGGCTGGCGGCCGAGGGAGGCAATGCTGCCGGGCTTTTGCTGCAGGTCATGCCCGGGTACGACACGGCGGAGGATGCCGATATCTGGCCGCGCCTGTGTCAGCTGAGCGATACGGTGAAGCCGGAAGAACTGCTGGATTTGCCGGCGACGGAGTTGCTCTACCGTCTTTACCATGAAGAGCTCGTGGCGCTGCACGAAACAAATGCGGTGGTTTTTCGTTGCAGCTGTTCGCGCGAGCGCACCGAGCAGGTCTTGTTGTCGCTGGGTGAGGCTGAATTGCGTGACATTATCGAGGAGCAGGGAGCCATCGATATTTCCTGCCAGTTCTGCAATCAGGAATACCGTTTTGATCCGATCGATGTGGAGCAGATGTTGCGTGGCGGCACGGGTGCATCACGCCAGCTGCATTGATCCTGATGCAGCGCTCATAAAAAAGCCGGCGTTGCCGGCTTTTTTATTTCTGCTACCTGTTTCCCGTGGCGGCTACGCTTTTTTCGGGCGCCGGTTCAAGGGCAGCGTTATGCGTACGATGAGGCCGCCTTCCGGATGATTGCGGATATCCAGCTGGCCGTTATGCATTTTCACGATGCGCGACACGATGGCGAGGCCGAGACCCGAGCCTTGTGTGGTGCGCGCCGATTCCCCGCGCACGAACGGTTGCAGCAACTCCGGTAATTCGCTTTCGTCGATGCCGGGACCGTGGTCGCGCAAGGCCAGTGTGACGGATTTGTCGTCGTGGCTGGTACTGATGTGCAGCGGCGCGCCACCGTAACGAAGGGCATTGCTGATCAGGTTGTCCAGCATGCGCTTCAGCGACAGCCGTTTCATCGGCATGTCGGGCAGGTTTTCGGGCACAAACTCGATCGCCCCTTGCGGCAAGAATTGCGCGACGATTTCCGAGATCAGCAAATTCAGGTTGGCGGTTTCCACGGCTTCGTCCGAGCCGCCGCGCATATAGGCAATAAACTGGTCGAGGATGGCATCCATGTCCTCGATGTCGAGCACCATGCCTTCAGCCAGCTCCTTGTCCTTCATGAGCTCGGCGGTGAGGCGCAGGCGCGTGAGTGGCGTGCGCAAATCATGCGAAATGCCGGCCAGCATGAAGGCACGCTCTTTGGCGGCCTGTTGTATTTCACTGGTCATCTGGTTGAAGGCGCGATTCACGGCGCGAATTTCCATGGGGCCGCTTTGTGTTTCCAGTGTGGTCGAGTGCTGGCCCTTGCCGACGCGCAAGGCGGCCAGCTGCAGGCGCTTGAGTGGGCGATTGAGCTGGCGCACCAGCACCACGATGGCAATCAGCGTCATCAGCGGCACGCCGATGATCCAGGCAATGATGATGTAGGGGTTGTACTGGGCAAAAAACAGCAATGGCTCGCGTACCCAGACATTTTTCAGCGAGGGGATGTGTATCCACAGGCGCGGCTGTGGCTTGAAGGCGAAATACACATCCACCGGTTCATTGAGCTCAATGCTGAGCTGGCGCTCAAACACGTCGGTAAATATTTCGGCAAAGGGCCTTTCCTTGACGCCGGGAAATTCCGCAGGGTCGCGCACGACTTCTATGCCGGTTGAGCGCTTCACCCAGGTATGCATTTCCATGGACTGGGGATTGGCGGCGGTTTGCATCTCTGCTTCGCGCAGGAGGCTGATGTGGGCGGCTGAATAGTGCGCATGCTGTTTTATTTCCGGAACAAACAGATTGATCCAGAAAAAAGCGATGGACAGGTACTGGCTGATGATCACCACCAGGGCAATGACCAGCGTGGTGCGCCACACGGCAGAGCGTGGCTTGAGGCGATTGAACAGCTTGTTGAAACGAATCACGGTAAAAACCTTTGCGGGTATTCGGGGTGGCAGCCACCCCTGCTGCAGAGCGGCGGGTTGGGCAGTCACGTATTATTCGGCGCCATCCGGCACAAAGACATAGCCCACGCCCCACACAGTCTGGATGTAGCGTGCCTTGGCAGGGTTCTCTTCAATAAGGCGGCGCAGGCGTGACACCTGTACATCAATCGAGCGTTCCATGGCGCCCCATTCGCGGCCTCGCGCCAGGTTCATCAGCTTGTCGCGGGTCAGGGGCTCGCGCGGGTGCTGTACCAGGGCTTTCAGGACGGCAAATTCACCGGTGGTGAGCGGGACATCGATATTGTTTTTGCTGAGCTGGCGTGTGGAAAGATCAAGGTCGTAGGGACCGAATTTCACTTTCTCGGCGACCTGTGAAGGCGCGCCCGGCAGTTCGCGTTGCTGGCGGCGCAGCACGGCCTTGATGCGGGCCAGCAGCTCCTGGGGATTGAACGGTTTGGGCAGGTAGTCATCGGCACCGGCCTCGAGGCCGGAGATGCGATCGGAGTCGGCGCCCTTGGCCGTCAGCATCACGATGGGCAGGTTATTGCCGTTCTGGCGCAGGCGCCGGCAGATGGCCATGCCGTCCTCGCCCGGCAGCATCAGGTCCAGCACCATGAGGGCAAAGAGCTCACGCCCCAGGGCGCGATCCATCTGCACGGCATCGGGGACGGCGCGCACGGTATAACCCTGATCTTCCAGAAAACGCTGCAGCAGGCTGCGCAGGCGTACATCGTCATCGACGACCAGAATGCGGGTCTGGCTGCCGTCAGTCTGTGCTTCCGGCTTGGTATCTACGGGCGTATCCATGAACTCAGGCCATTAAGGAATGATGGCGCATGGTAAGGAACCTCCGTCCAAGTATCCATGGGTGTACGCCGGCAGCGCATTTGCCCTGGCTTCTCAGAGCAGCTGCCAGGCCATGCCGATGCCGGCGCAGGCCGCTATCAGGCGGGGGATGCTGACCTCGAAACGGGTCAGTGCGAGCAGGGCAGCCGCCCCCAGCAGCAAGGCCGCCCAGTCGGTCGACGCCAGTGTGGCATCTGGCCAGAAGGTATGCAGGCCGAAGAACAGGGCCAGGTTGAGGATGACCCCCACCACCGCTGCCGTGATGGCCGTCAGCGGAGCGGTCAGGCGGGCCTCGTTCTGGCTGGCCTCAATAAACGGGGCGCCGACCAGAATGAAGAGAAAGGACGGCAGAAAGGTGAAGAACGTCGCCACCGCGGCGCCGGCGATGGCCAGCAGCGGGCCGTGCGCCCAGCCCCCGACAAAGCCGACAAAGGCCACGACCATGATCAGCGGGCCTGGCGTGGTTTCGCCCAGTGCCAGTCCATCCATCATCTGCGCGGGGCTCAGCCAGCCGTAGCCGGTGACGGAGGCATGAAAGACATAAGGCAGCACGGCATAGGCGCCGCCAAAGGTGAGCAGGGCGGCCTGGGTGAAAAACAGGCCCATGCGCGTGAGCAGGCCGATGCCGCCTTCGGCCAGGAAAAGCCCGCCCAGTACCACCCCTCCCAGAGTCAGTCCGCCCAAGAGCAGGCCCAGGCCTGGAATCCGCCAGCCGCCGGCATATTCAAGCCGGGCATGGTCCGGCGCAGGCGTGTTGTCGTCGATCAGGGCCGGCAGATGTGTGCTGCTTTTAGCGGCATGGCTGGCGCCCGTCCTGAACAGGGCTGGCCGGAAATGTCCGCCGAGCGCCCCCAGCAGGGCAGCGCCCAGCACAATCGCGGGAAAAGGCAGATGCAGGAAAGTCAGGCTGACAAAAGACAGGCCGGCCAGACCCTTGAGCAGATTGTTTTTCAGGGCGCGTTTGCCAATCCGCCACGCCGCCGCCAGCACAATCGCCACCACGGCAGGCTTGATGCCCCAGAGCACGGCGGCAATGGCCGGCAGATGGCCCGCGCTCAGGTAAATCCAGGTCAGGGCCATCAGGATGAAAAGGGAAGGCAGAAAAAAAAGGGCGCCGGCGGCGATGCCGCCGAGACGGCCATGCATGAGCCAGCCGATATAAGTCGCCAGTTGCTGGGCCTCGGGGCCGGGCAGCACCATGCAGTAATTGAGTGCGTGCAGAAACCGCTTTTCGGAAATCCAGCGCCGCGTCTCCACCAGCTCCTTGTGCATGATGGCGATCTGGCCGGCGGGGCCGCCAAAGCTGATCCAGCCAAGCTTCCACCAGAACTTCAGTGCCTCGCGAAAGGAAACGGGGGCGGGTCTTGCGGCGGTATCGGCTGGGGTGGGGTTCATCGTTGCATCCCTGAAGGAAGGCGCGAGTCTAGCGAGCGTGTTCGGGCCCTGTCATCAACCCACCATGACGATTCCATGAAGACAAGTCTGCCCAGCCTGCCCCGGCGCCTTTAAGATGCGCGCCACTCATCTCGTCTGTCATTTGCTTCAGGAGTTTTCATGTCGGCCATCGATGTCCAGATTGCCCGCACCATCGCCCAGGAACTGGGTGTCCGCCCGCAGCAAGTGGAGGCCACCATCGAGCTCCTCAACAGCGGCGCCACCGTTCCCTTTATTGCGCGTTACCGCAAGGAAGTCACCGACGGACTGGACGACACGCAGCTGCGCAATCTGGAAGAGCGCCTTGGCTATTTGCGCGAAATGGAAGAGCGCCGCAGCGCCATCCTGAAAAGCATCGAAGAGCAGGGCAAGCTGACGCCGGAACTGAAGGGCCAGATTCTCGGCGCCGACACCAAGGCGCGCCTCGAGGATCTGTATCTGCCGTACAAGCCGCGCCGTACCACCAAGGGCATGCTGGCGCGTGAGGCCGGCATTGAGCCGCTGGCGGACAAGCTGCTGGCGGATCCGGCGCTGGTGCCGGAAACGGAGGCGCAGGCCTTTATCAATGTCGCGCTCAATTGCGCCGATACCAAGGCCGTGCTGGATGGCGCCAAACATATCCTGATGGAACGCTTTGCCGAGAATGCCGATCTGCTCGCGCGCCTGCGCAGCTACATCAACGAGCATGCCGAACTCAGCGCAAAAGTTGTCGCGGGCAAGGAAACGGAAGGCGCCAAATTCCGTGATTATTTCGAGCACCATGAAGCCCTGAAAACCGTGCCCTCGCACCGCGCCCTCGCGATGTTCCGTGGCCGCAATGAAGGCGTGCTGACACTGGCGCTGGAAATTCCCGGCCTTGATGCCGGCGCGCCGCATCCGGCGGAAGGCATGATCGCCGCGCATGCCGGCATTATGCCGGGCCAGGGCCGCCCGGCCGATGCCTGGCTGGCAGAAGTGGTGCGCTGGACATGGCGCGTGAAAATGCTCACGCACCTGGAAACCGATCTGCTCGGTGACCTCAAGGCGCAGGCCGAAGAAGAAGCCATCAAGGTGTTTGCGCACAATCTGAAAGACTTGCTGATGGCAGCGCCGGCCGGCCCGCGCGCCACCCTCGGTCTTGATCCCGGCCTGCGCACCGGCGTCAAGGTGGCCGTGGTGGACAATACCGGCAAGCTCGTTGATCACGGCGTGATTTTTCCGCATGAGCCGAAGAAGGAATGGGACAAGTCCATCGCCATGCTTGCCGTGCTGTGCGAACGCCACAAGGTGGACCTGATTGCGATCGGCAATGGCACGGCTTCGCGTGAAACCGACAAGCTCGCCGCCGAACTCATCAAGAAACATGCCGAACTGAACATGACCAAGATTGTCGTCAGTGAAGCCGGCGCCTCGGTGTATTCCGCTTCGGAGCTGGCGGCTCAGGAATTCCCGACGCTGGATGTGGTGTATCGCGGTGGCGTTTCGATTGCGCGCCGCCTGCAGGACCCGCTGGCCGAGCTGGTGAAAATCGATCCTAAGGCCATCGGTGTCGGCCAGTACCAGCACGATGTGAACCAGGTGAAACTGGCGCGCTCGCTGGAATCCGTGGTGGAAGACTGCGTGAATGCCGTGGGTGTGGACGTGAACACGGCGTCGTCAGCCCTGCTCGCGCGCATTGCCGGTCTCAACAGTACCATCGCCGGCAATATCGTCAGCTATCGCGACAGCAATGGCCGTTTCAACAGCCGCGACGAGCTGAAGAAGGTGCCGCGCCTGGGTGAAAAAACCTTTGAGCAGGCTGCCGGATTCTTGCGCATCATGAACGGCGAGAACCCGCTGGATGCGAGCTCCGTGCATCCCGAGTCCTATCCGGTGGTGCAGAAGATTGCGGCCGCTTCCGCGCGTGATGTGCGGGGCCTGCTGGGGGATGCGCGCTTTCTGAAAAGCGTGAAGGCGGCCGATTACGTTGACGAGAAATTCGGTCTGCCCACGGTTACGGACATTCTGGCGGAACTGGAAAAGCCGGGTCGTGATCCGCGTCCCGAGTTCAAGACTGCCACCTTCCAGGACGGCGTGACGGAAATCAGGGATCTGAAGCCGGGCATGATCCTCGAGGGCGTGGTGACCAACGTCGCCAACTTCGGTGCCTTTGTTGACATCGGCGTGCATCAGGATGGCCTCGTGCACATCTCCGTGCTGTCCAGCAAGTTCGTCAAGGACCCGCGTGAAGTGGTGCGTGCCGGTGACATCGTGCGCGTGAAAGTGGTGGAAGTAGACGCACCGCGCGCCCGTATTGCACTGACCATGCGCCTTGATGATGTGGCGGCTCCTGCACGCAAAAGTGAAGGCGGCAAACCGGCATCACGCAATGACAGTGTCACCAGCAAGCGCAGCTTCGGTGAGCAGGCCCCGGCCAAAACCGGCAGCCTTGGCAGCCTGTTGATGAAGGCCGGTGTAAAGAAATAGACAGAAAAATGCGGCAGTGACAGGATTCCTGCCAGACTGGTCCGGCAGGGCTTTCACAGGGGCGGTACGAGATGAGCGCAGACAAAACCCTTTCCTTCGTGGTGCCGGCCTTCAACGAGGCTGCCAACCTGCCGGCCCTGTTCGCTGCCTTGAGCGAGCTGTCCGGGCAGCTCGCCATGAAAACGGAAATCGTGCTCGTGGACGATGGCAGCAGTGATGACACCGCTGCGGTGGCCGAGGCCTGGATGCCGCGGATCAGCCTGCGTTATCTGGCGCTGTCGCGCAATTTCGGCAAGGAAGCCGGTTTGACGGCTGGTCTGGAAAATTGTCGTGGCGATGTGGCCATTCTTATCGATGCCGACATGCAGCATCCGGTGGCCGTGATTCCGGAGATGCTCCGTCTCTGGCAGGGCGGTGCTGAAATGGTGCTGACCGTGCGTCAGGACCGGCATCAGGAGCCGTTGCCCAAACGGATTTTCACGCACGCTTTTTACCGGCTGGTGAATTTCGGTGCCAACCTGAATGTGCCGGAAAATGCCGGCGATTTTCGCCTGCTCGACCGCAAGGTGATTGATGCGCTGCTGCTGTTGCCGGAGCGCAACCGCTTCATGAAGGGTTTGTATGCCTGGGTGGGCTACCGTACGGCGATTATTCCCTATATGCCGAGCCCCCGCCTGAGCGGAGAATCGCACTTTCATTTCTGGAAACTGTTGTCACTTGGTTTTAGCGGGATAACAGCCTTCTCGGCATTTCCCTTGCGCCTGATCAGCCTGCTTGGCATTGCCAGTGCCGTGGTCTCTTTTTTCTTTGGCCTCAGTATTATTTTTGCGCATTATTTTGAGCATGAAGTCGTGCCGGGCTGGGCCACCATTGTGGTTGCCATCAGTTTTTTTGCCTCGGCGCAGCTGATTGCCACCGGCATTCTGGGCGAGTATCTCGCTCGCGTGTATGAGGAAGTAAAAAGGCGCCCGACCTATCTGGTGTCACGCGATGTTGACGGCAGTCATTTGCCGCCGCGCCCATGATGCGTACCTTGTTGCGCTTCGGTGCCGTGGGCGCACTGGCGGCATTGACACACTATGTTGTTGCGGCGGTTTGCATCCATTTTGCGCTGACCTCGCCTGCCTGGGCGAATCCTGCCGGCTTTGCCACGGCCTTCTGGGTCAGTTACTTCGGGCATTACCATTTTTCATTCGCGGCCGATGAGCGTGTCGCACATGGCACGGCGCTGCCGCGCTTCCTGTTGACCGCCGTGCTCGGTTTTTGCGTCAACCATCTGGTTTACCTGGGGCTCCTGCATGCGACGTCCCTGTCGCCTTATGTGGATCTCTTTATTGCGCTGGTGCTGGTGGCAGGGCTGACGTTTCTGCTGAGCCGCTACTGGGCTTTCGGCTTGCATCATTAATCAGGTAGGCATTGAAATTGCGGCCCCGGTAAACCGGGGCCAGCGTGCCGAGTTCTGCCGGCCGGACTTTGGGCATGGTCAGGATCAGCATGCGTTTTCCTGAGGTCAGGGCCTGGCGGAAATCCTTTTCTTCCCACAGTCTTTTCGCCGCGTCGGCATCGAACTGCGCCCCGTCTTTCTGTTCGCGCGCCCCGGAGTCATCCTTGACGCCATACCAGTCGTCCACGACGGCGGTGGTTTGTGTACGGTTGAGAATGAAGGGCAGGTCGTACCAGAAGTGCCGGTAGAAGACGAGTTCGGTGCCCGGTTCCAGCCATTGCTTCACGGCACTGTCGCGGGCATTGTTTTTTCCGTCGCCAAACGCGACCACCACAATGACAACCAGTGCCCAGGTCACTGCCACAAATACGCTGTTGAGGAGGACGTCGGGACGGTCATTGCGCAGCTGCAGCAGTGCCAGCACGGCCGCCATGATCACCAGCATGGCGCAGGCAGCAGTGACGATGAGCCTGTCATCGGCACTGCTGATGCCGGCGCGCCCGATGGCATACAGCAGGATGATGCCGAGCACGGCGATCAGTGCCGGTCCGGAGAACTGCTTGATGCGGCCGAAGCGCTGGCCCTGCAGGGCACTGGCCAGGAGGATGGCGATGGCAGGGGTTGCCGGCAGCACATAACCGATCAGCTTGGATTGCGGAATGGAGAAGAACCCGACCACGGCCACAACCCAGCACAGCATCAGTAGCGTCAGCTCGCGGCCGAGTTTTTCATTCCAGCTTTTCCACAGCGACAGGCGTGGCAGGAGCAAGGGCCAGGGCAGGAAGAGTACGAGCAGGATGGCGATATAAAACCACCAGGCCTGCTTGTTGTTGAAGCCGCCCGTGGTGTAGCGCTGGAACTGTTGCTCGATAAAGAAATAGTGAAAAAATCCCGGAAATTTTTGCTGCACCAGCACAAACCACGGCGCGGCGAGCAGGAAAAAAATCCCGATGCCAAAGGGATTGAGCAGATGGCCGAGCTGCCGCCAGCGCCCCGTCAGGATCAGCCAGGGTAGCAGGACGAGTCCGGGCAACGCGACCCCGATCAGCCCTTTTGACATCAGTGCGCAGGCACAGGCGACGTAAGCGACGATGATCGGCGCGGTCCGGCCCGTCAGCAGGCCATCGGCAAAACAGAGAATGGCCAGTGCGATGCCGGCGGCTACCAGCATGTCGTGGTTGACATACTGGCTGCCGCCGAACACCAGCATGCTGGTGGCCAGAATCAGTGTGCTGAAACGCGCCAGCGCAGAGCCGACGCGACGACGGGTAAACCAGAAGGTGCCGCCACAGAGCACCATGCCGGCCATGACGGAAGGCAGCCGTGCGACCCATGCCTGGGGGCCGAATACGGAAAACAGTCCCGCATCCATCCAGTACAGCAGGGGCGGTTTGTGGAAAAAGGGCAGGCCGTTCTCGCGCGGAATCAGCCAGTCACCCGAGACCATCATCCAGCGCGCCACATCGGCATAGCGGCCCTCGTCGGGAATCGCCAGTTGCCGCAGCGGCGAAGGCAGCAGCAGCCAGAGCAGGATGGCCAGCAGAAAATAAAGGTCTTTGCGCTTTTCTGCGGGCAGTAATGGCGTGAAAGGTGGCCGGATCATGGGTAGTCTCTCGTCCCTAAGAAAGGCCGGATTCTATCGGGTCGGCTTAATGCGACCAACTAAATGCGACCAGGTTGCCAGGAGTTTTAATGCGCCAGCTCATCATTTGTGCGGATGACTATGCCCAGGATCCGGCCATTGATGCGGCCTGCCGGGAGCTGCTCGCTGCTGGCCGGCTGACAGCCGTCAGCTGCATGGTGCTGAGTCCGCGCTGGCCGGCTGCTGCCCGGGAGCTGCGGGCAGCAGCACCGGCCGCCGAGGTTGGCCTGCATCTGGATCTGACGCATGGCTGGGCGGGGCGCACACGGTTTGCCTCTCTGGGGAGCCTGATGCTGCAGGCCTGGCTGCGGGTGGTTGACCGTGCCTGGGTCAATGCCGAGATCTGCCGCCAGCTGGATGGCTTTGAGCAGGTCTGGGGACGCGCGCCGGATTTTGTCGATGGCCATCAGCATGTGCACCAGTTGCCGGTGATTCGGGAGGCGCTGCTGGCCGAGATGAAAAAACGCTATGGCGGCCTGGCGCGGCGCCCGTGGATACGCTCGACCTGGTCTTCGCGGCCGCCCCGTGGCCTGAAAGCGCGGGTGTTGCAGTCGCTGGGAGGTACCGGGTTCCGCAAGGCGGTGGCTGCTGCAGGATTTTCCTGCAATACCGATTTCATCGGGGTTTACGCCTTCGATGCGACGGCGGCTGGTTATCGCCGGCAATTGAAGACGTGGCTGGAGGAGTGCCGTGACGGTACTGTCCTGATGTGCCATCCGGCGCAGCAGCCGGTGGCCGGGGATCCCATCGCGGCGGCACGCGTGGTGGAGTTCGAGGTGTTGCGGGACGACAGCTTCCCCGGCCTGCTGGCGGCCTGCCGGATAGGACTGATGAACCGTGGCAGGATGTGATTGCGCGGTTTTCCCCTGCCATCAGGGGCGGTCTGTCGCTTGCACCTTCAATCCGCTTTTTTGCTAAGCTCGCCGGCCCCGGTACGAGTGTCCTCTTGATGAAACACAAGGCTCATATCCTGCGCGATGAAGGCTCCCGCTTCAGTCGCCATCTTGGCATCCGTTATGTCAGCGTCGCGGATGGTGTCTGCACCGCCGAGATCGACATGGCCGATTACCTGCAGAATGTCGTGGGCGGTTTTCATGGCGGCGCCGCGTTTGCGCTGATCGACTGCGCCATGGGCGCGGCCATCTACTCCCTGCTGGACATCGAGGAGCTGGCCGCCACACTGGAAGCCAAGACCAACTACATACGGCCGGTGCGCGAAGGGCTGGTCCGCTGCACGGCACGGGTGATCCATCGCGGCCGGCGTACGGCGGTGCTGGATGCCGAGGTAACGGCCGGCGGCAAGCTGGTCGCCAAGGCCAGCGGTACTTTTGCCATCTGGAAGAATGAAGGCTGATTGCCGGATTTAAGAATCCTTGAGCCGGTGCGGGGTGAAACGGCAGAAGCCGCGTTCATCCGCTGCTGGTGGTAGTTGAGTGCGACACATCCTTGTGTCGGCTCGGCCCTGCTTCCGGGGCCCGATCAATGAGGAGTTTTCTGTGGATGCCACTCTTTCCCATGCCCTGGCATGGCTTGCTCCCGAGGCTTCCCGTCTGCGCGGCATGCGCCGTGGCCTTGAAAAAGAGTCACTGCGTATTGATGCCAGCGGGCATCTGGCGCAGACGCCGCACCCCTCCGCCTTTGGTTCGGCGCTCACGCATCCCTGGATTACCACGGACTACTCCGAGTCGCTGATCGAGCTGATTACGCCCCCCACGCTTTCGATTGCCGAAACCCTGGGCTTTCTCGACGACACCCACCGTTTTGTTTATCAGGGGCTGGGTGACGAGCAGCTCTGGGTCAACTCCATGCCCTGCATCCTGGGCGAAGACGACACGATTCCGCTGGCACAATACGGCAGCTCCAATATTGGCCGCATGAAGACCCTGTACCGCCGCGGTCTCGGCGTGCGTTATGGCCGCAAGATGCAGACCATTGCCGGCATTCATTACAACCTGTCTTTTCCGGACGAGTTTTTCCTGCACTGGCAGGAAAAGGAAGGCGATACACGCCCGTTGCAGGATTTCCGCTCGGAAAAATACTTTGGCCTGGTGCGTAATTTCCAGCGCGAAAGCTGGCTGCTGCTGTATCTGCTGGGCGCCAGTCCGGCAGTTTGCGCGAGTTTTTTGCGGGGTCGCGAGCACGGCCTGCAGGACGGCGGGCACGGCACGCTGTATTTGCCAAAAGCCACTTCCCTGCGCATGAGTTCGCTGGGCTACCAGAATACGGCGCAGGCCGATTTGCGGGTTTCCTACAATGGCGTGGATGAATATGTGCGTGACCTGACGGCAGCGATTCATACGCCGTTTCCGCGCTTTGAAGAGATCGGCCTCAAGGATGCCGCTGGTGAATACCAGCAGATCAACACCAATGTGCTGCAGATTGAAAACGAGTATTACGGTCTGGTGCGGCCCAAGCGCACCATCCAGCGTGGCGAGCGGCCTACCCAGGCACTGAGCCGGCGCGGTGTGGAATACGTCGAGTTGCGCTGTGTCGACCTGAATCCCTTCAATCCCGTTGGCATTGATGCCACCAGCGCCCACTTCCTCGAAGTGTTTGCGCTGCACTGCCTGTTGCGCGATGCGCCGGTGTTCACCGACAGCGAATACCGCAGCCTGCCAAAGAACCAGCAGCAGGTAGTGGAACGCGGGCGTGATCCTGGCTTGATGCTGCGTTTTTGTGGCGAGGAAAAAGGTTTCCAGGAGCTGGCGACCCAGATCCTGACAGAGCTGGCTGCCGTGGCGCCGCTGCTTGATGAAGCCTATGGCACGAAGGAGTACTCACTCGCCATTGCCCGCGAAACCCTGAAGCTGGAAAGCCCCGAGCTGACCTATTCCGCCATTGTCTTGCGCGAGCTGAAAGACAATGACTGCTCCTTTTTCGAGTTCGCCAAAAAGACGGCGGATGAGCATGGTGTGTATTTCCGCCAGCGTCCGCTGGACGAGCCGCACGCTGGCCGGTTTGCCGAGCAGGCAGCGCTCTCGCATCGCGAGCAGGCAGCAATCGAGGCGGCGGATGCCCTGTCTTTTCCCGATTTCCTGAGCGCCTATTTTCGTGACTAGGCCGGCTCCCCCGGCCTTGCAATAATCACCGGAGTTTTCGATGCCGTTCATTCCCAGTCCACGCCAAACCTATTTTGGTATTTTTCTGGCCACGCTCATCGCCATGGTGGCGGCGCTGTGGCTGCAGCATCACGAGCATCTTGAGCCCTGCCCGCTGTGCATTTTCCAGCGTGTTGCCATGATGGCCACTGGTGTCGTGGCCTTGCTGGCTTTTCTGCACGGGCCGGGGCGTACCGGGCGCCGGGTCTATGCCGTGCTGACCTTGCTGGCGGTATCGGCCGGGGTGGCGGTGGCGGGTCGTCATGTCTGGTTGCAGCATCTGCCGCCCGAGGAAGTTCCCGCCTGCGGACCGGGGCTGGACTACTGGATGGATACCTTCCCGTTTCATGAAGTCCTGATGAAGGTATTCCGGGGCTCCGGCGAGTGCGCGGTGGTGGACTGGACTTTTATGGGGCTGGCCCTGCCCGCCTGGACGCTGCTGGCTTTTCTCTGCCTGGGCGCTGTCACCCTCTGGCAGCTGTTGCGCCGGGCCTGATGGCGGCAGTCCGGCTTGCCATTGACGTGTCGCAGGCCTAGCCTCGAGGCTCGTTTTCAGCAAGCTGCCAGGGAGGCACCATGCTTATTCAGTCCAATGGTCCGGAGCATCACAGTCGTCGTGTTGACGGGCTCGTGCAGCACTGGTTGCAGGATCGCCAGGCCTTGATGATGACGCTGCGCGACGGCCTGCAGGCGTTTGATGTTTCCGTGTGGCCGCAGCGCATCCAGGCGCTTTGCGAGGCTCTGATGGATTATGTGTCTGCCGGTCATTTCGAGATTTATGACGAGCTGCTGGCGGAGGCTGAACAGCGCGGCAGCCGTCATCTGGCGGCCGGCCTCGCGCTTTATCCGCATCTGCAGGCAACGACGGATGCCGTTCTGCAGTTTAATGACCGGCATGAAGGGCCTGGCGAGCCCGGCAGTCTCGAGCGCGTGCCGCTGGAGCTTGCCGAGCTGTTGCCGGCACTGGAGCGACGCTTCGAGATTGAGGATCGCATGATTGCCTTGCTGCATGAGGGGCATGAGACTAGCGCCGTGTGAGGGATCAGTCCGCTTCCTGAAGACGCCCATAAAAAAACCGGAGACAGGCTCCGGTTTTTTTATGCCCGCGGGAATTATTTCTTTTTGGGCTTGGCTGCAGGTTTTGCACTGACAGCAGGTTTTTCAGCGACGACGGGCGTTTCAATGCCGAGCAGCTCGACTTCAAACACCAGCACGGCATTGCCCGGAATGGTGGCGCCGGCACCCTGTTCACCATAGGCCAGCTCAGGCGGCAGGGTGATGCGGTACTTGGAGCCGACCGGCATCAGCTGCAGCGCTTCGGTCCAGCCGGGGATGACCTGGTCAAGCTGGAAGCTGGCGGGTTCGCCGCGGGCAATCGAGCTGTCGAAGATGACGCCATCAATCAGCGTGCCCTGATAATGAACCTTCACCATGTCGCTGGGCTTGGGCTTGGCACCCGTGCCCTGGGTCAGTACTTCGTATTGCAGGCCGGTGCTGGTTGTCTTGACGCCTTCTTTTTTGGCGTTGGCCGCCAGATAGTCAGCAGACTTTTTCTTGTTCTCGGTGGCTTCCTTTTCGGCCTTGGCGAAGGCTTCGGCAGACAGCTTCTGCTTGAAGGCTTCCAGCGTGGCTTTCATGTCCTCTTCGGTCATTACCGGTGTTTTTTTGGCGTAGGCGTCGCGAAAGCCGGCGACGTAGGCATCGACATTCAGGCTTTCCAGGTGTTGTGCATTCTGTTTACCGGTGAAGTAGCCGATGCTGTAAGCCGCCTTGTCGTCATCCTTGGTGTAAGGCTTGTCGGCGGCGAAGGTCGGAAGGCTGACCATGAGGGCGGCCGCCAAAAGGGTGCGTTTCATGCTTTCTCCATTTTGTTGTGGTGCACTCGCCGGCGGGCGCCTGGCGAAAAACGTTTTGGAGCATAAGTCAGGCCGTCAGGGTTGGCTATGCATTTACGTAGGGGTTGTGTGTTCCATGGCAGCATGTAAAGGAGGCGCTCGGGGGGTGTTGCCGGCGGGGCAATAGCCGCCCCTGCCCCGGGACTTTTTTCGTGCTTTGTGGCATGGCCGTATCGAGGGGCTGCGCGTCCGGCCAGCTCACTCGTCAGCATTTGTCTGGTGTGCTCGCTTTTCACAAACACTTCGTTTATTTTTCACTCACTGCGTTTACCCACAAGAGGAAGTGTCCATGGCTGCCGCGAAGAAAAAGACTGTTAAGTCTGCTGCGAAAACCGCCGCCCCGGCGGTGGAAAAACTGAAGAAGGATCTGGAGAAGCAAGTGAACGAATTGCAGGATCATTTCCACAAGGCTGTGGAAAAAGCCCATAAAGAATCCGAAAAGTACATCGATGCCGCCCGCAAGCTTGTTGAGAAGGCAGAGGCCAACTACAAGGACATGCAAAAGCGTCTCGAGCAGCAGGTCGCCAAGGCGGGTGACAAGGAGACCCTCAAGGTCGTGAAAGAGCGCGCCAAAAGCGCTCAGGACGAAGCCAGGACCGCCATTGCCGCTGCCAAGAATGATTATGAGCAGGCGAAAAAAGCCATTCAGGGCCTGCAGGCAAAGAGCCAGTTGAAAGCCTATGTGCAGGCCAAGCTGAAGGCCGGCAAAAAACCGGCCGCGAGGCCTGCCGCAAAAGCAGCTCCGGCAAAGGCCGCCGCAAAGCCTGCGGCAAAGGTTGCTGCCAAGCCTGTCGCCAAACCGGTGGCAAAGGCCGTGACCAAGCCGGTCGCCAAGCCTGCTGCAAAGCCAGCGGCGAAACCAGCGGCGAAACCAGCGGCGAAACCAGCGGCGAAACCTGCCGCCAAGCCCGCTCCGGCAGCAAAGCCGGCGCCGAAAGCCCCGGTCAAGCCCCGGTCCCTGGCCAAGCCTGCACCGGCCAAGCCTGCTGCCCCTGCGGCAGCCGCGCCTGCTCCCGAGCGTGCCGTGCTGACTCCGCCTGCGGAATAATCAGCGTGCTGCAAAAAAACGGGCCTTCAGGCCCGTTTTTTATTGGGCGTCGCGCTGCCGGCGAGTACACTCCGCGCCCATGATTACCGTCTCCTCCCTCGCCCTCTCCCGCAATGGCCGCGAGCTTTATCGCGATGCCAGTTTTCTCCTTCATCCCGGCTGGAAGATAGGCCTCACGGGCGCCAATGGCACCGGCAAGTCCACCTTCTTCAGTCTGCTGATGGGAGAAATCACGCCTGACTCAGGCCGCCTTGATCGCCCGGCGGTGTGGACGGTTGCGCATATGGAGCAGGAAGTGTCGGCGCTGGCCATCAGTGCGCTGGACTATGTGCTCAATGGCGACTCCGAGTTGCGCAGCATTGAAGCCGATCTGTTGCTGGCCGAACAGGACGAGCGTTACGAGGATCTTGCCAACCTGTACCAGCGCTACGACGAAATCGGTGGCTATACCGCGAATGCGCGTGCTGCAAAACTGCTGGCCGGTCTTGGCTTCAGTGAGGCCGAGCAGCAAAAAAATGTCGCTGATTTTTCCGGCGGCTGGCGTATGCGCATCAATCTGGCACAGACACTGATGTGCCGGTCGGACCTGCTGCTGCTGGATGAGCCGACCAACCATCTCGATCTCGATGCCATCCTCTGGCTGGAAGACTGGCTCAATGCCTATCCCGGCACGCTGATCATGGTCTCGCATGACCGCGACTTCCTTGACTCCATCGTAGGCCATATCCTGCATGTGGAGCCGGGCAGCATTACGCACTACCGCGGTAATTACTCCGCGTTTGAGCGCATGCGTGCCGAACGCCTGGCACAGCAGCAGCAGGCGTTTGAAAAGCAGCAGACGGAAGTGGCCCATCTCAATAAGTACATTGACCGTTTCCGTGCCCAGGCCACCAAGGCGCGTCAGGCCCAGAGCCGTATCAAGGCGCTGGAACGCATGACCATGATCACGGCCGCGCATGTGGATTCGCAGTTCAGCTTCCGCTTCCGCGAGCCGGCGCGTCTCGCCAGTCCGCTGATCCGCATGGACGATGTGGATTGCGGCTATGGCGACAGGAAAGTCATTCGTGGCGTGAACTTTTCGCTGACACCGGAGACGCGCCTCGGTTTGCTGGGCCCGAACGGTGCCGGTAAATCCACGCTGATCAAGACCCTGGTAGCGGAACTGGAGCTGATGGGGGGAGAGCGCACGGCTTCCGACCATACCCAGATCGGGTATTTTGCCCAGCACCAGGTTGATCACCTCGACCTCAAGGCCTCACCGTTGCTGCAGCTCACGCGCATGGCGCCGCGTGTGGAAGAGCTGACGCTGCGCAAGTTTCTCGGTTCCTTCGGTTTTGGCGGCGAGCGCATTGATTCCACCATCGAGAACTTTTCCGGTGGTGAAAAGGCGCGTCTGGCCCTGGCCCTGATTGTCTGGCAGCGGCCCAATGTGCTGTTGCTGGATGAGCCGACCAACCATCTTGATCTGGAGATGCGTCACGCCCTGACGCTGGCCATTCAGGAGTATCAGGGGGCACTGGTGATTGTGTCGCATGAGCGGCACTTGCTGCGGGCCTGCTGTGACGAGTTCATGCTGGTTGCTGACGGGGTGGCACAAAACTTTGAGGGCGATCTGGAAGACTATGCTGACTGGCTGCGCAAATGGCGCGCCAGCCAGGAAGTAAAGCCGGAGGCAAAAAAAGACGGCAAGAAGCCGGTGACGGTAAAGGCTCCCGCGCTGGAGCAGAAAAATGCGGTGGCCATCAACCGTGAGCTGAAAAAGACGCTGGAGAAGGCCGAGAAGGCGCTGTCCCTGCTGCAGGAGCAGCAACAAGCACTGGAGGCCAGACTGGCCGACAGCAGCCTGTATGAGCTGGCGCAAAAATCAGTGCTGGAAAAAGTGCTGGCGGAAAAGGCCGTTATCGATGCCGGGCTTGCCCGTGCTGAAGAGGAGTGGCTGGCGGTCAGTGAGGCGATGAGTGACGCCGGCGCCTGATGTGCTGAAATAAATGCCGGGAAAGCATCCTGAAAATAAAAAAAACCGGCACTGGCCGGTTTTTTTTATGGGCGCTGGCCCGGCCGGGTGGCCCTTTCCATGGCGCCGAGAATGCGCATCGCCTGTTCCCTGTTGTCCCCGCACATGTCGTGGCCGGGCATCAGGCTGCTGCATACGGCCGGGCGCTCGGGCTGGCCGAACAGGCGGCACAGTCCATTTTCGTCCAGTTGTATGCAGGGTACACCGGCCGGTTTGCCGCCGGGCATGCCGGGAATGGCCGAGCTGATGGAGGGGGCCGTGCAGCAGGCGGCGCAAGCGCTGCGGCAGGAAAAGGCAACGCTTGTCATGACGGGCAATTGATCATTAATACAGGTAGGTACCGGTAGCCGCCGCGATCAGTTCGCCACTGTCGTTATGCAGTTCCATGCGCGTCACGAACACTTTCTTGCCCACCCGCAGCAGGCTGGCGGATGCTTCGAAATGCTTACCGCGTCCCGGTTGCAGATAGTCGACGCGCATGTCAATCGTGCCCAGCTTGGCCAGCCGCATATAGCGCTCCGCTTTCGGCACCTCGTCATCCTTCATGCGCTGGTAGACCGCGACCACGCCCATCATGCCGCCCACCATGTCGAGTGCCGTGGCGATAACGCCACCGTGCAGGATCTGCCGGACCGAGTTGCCGACGAGCTCCGGGCGCATGTCGAAGCGGGCCTTGATCTGCTCGTTACTGGCGCTGCTCAGCTCCATGCCGATGAGTTTCACGAACGGGGTGTTGTCAAAGCTGACCTTGAGACGATCCAGCATGATCCGGGCTTTTTCATCCGCACTGATGTCGGGTCTGGTGACGGTGGGAGTAAGGGTGTCAGGCATGCCGGTCTCGGTAGGTGCTCAGGTGAATGCTGCAATCAGGCGCGCAGCCTAGCAGGGAGTGACTGGCCGGCCAAGCTGCGCTGCCCGTGTCGGCCGGGCTTGCGCTCATGCGTTCAGGCAGCGATTCCGCTAAGCTCGGCAAACGTTTTTCCGGAGCTTCCCATGGCCGATTTCAGCTTTGCCCGCGCCCCTTTTCCTGCCACGCGCCTGCGCCGTATTCGCAAACACGATTTCTCTCGCCGCCTGGTGCGTGAAAACGTGCTGACGGCCGCCGACTTCATCTATCCGGTGTTTGTGCTGGAGGGTGAAAATCGCCGCGAGCCCATTCTTTCCATGCCCGGCATCGAGCGCCTGTCGATTGATCTTCTGGTGCGCGAAGCCGAAGTGCTGGCCGCCCTGGGTATTCCGGCCATTGCCCTCTTTCCGGTGACGCCACCGGAGGCCAAGTCATTGACAGCAGAGGAAGCCTGGAATCCACAGGGCCTGGCGCAGCGTGCCGTGCGCGCGCTGAAAGCGGCAGTCCCGGAGCTGGGCGTGATTACCGACGTGGCGCTGGATCCTTTCACCACGCATGGTCAGGACGGCATCATTGATGCGGATGGCTATGTCCTGAACGACATCACCACTGCCGCGCTGCTCCGGCAGGCGCTTTCACATGCCGAAGCGGGTGCCGATATCGTGGCGCCTTCGGACATGATGGACGGCCGTATCGGCGCCATTCGCGCCGCGCTGGAGGCGGCAGGACATGTCAACGTCTGCATCATGGCCTACTCCGCCAAATATGCGTCCAGCTATTACGGGCCTTTCCGGGATGCGGTGGGCTCTGCAGGCAACCTCAAGGGCGGCAATAAATATTCCTACCAGATGGATCCGGCCAACCTCAACGAGGCCCTGCACGAAGTCGGCCTTGATCTTGCGGAAGGCGCAGACATGGTGATGGTGAAGCCGGGCATGCCCTATCTGGACGTGGTGCGCCAGGTGAAAGACACCTTCCATGCCCCTACGTTTGTGTACCAGGTGAGTGGCGAGTACGCCATGCACATGGCGGCCATACAGAACGGCTGGCTGCAGCGTGAACCGGTGATTCTGGAGTCGCTGATGTGCATCAAGCGTGCGGGTGCAGACGGAATACTGACCTATTTTGCAAAAGAGGCGGCGCAGTTGCTGCAGCGGGGCGCCTGAAGGCGCTTTGATGAAGGCTTTGCAATAAAACCGCAACACAAGATGGATGCAATACGCCCTCAGGCAAAGGAAACGCATCATGACGGCACAGCAAGTGGTTACGACCGAACAGACAGTACGAAACCTCAATGATCCCGAGCTCTACATCAATCGCGAGCTCAGCATTCTTGCCTTTAACCTGCGTGTGCTGGAGCAGTCGCTTGATGATGTCCACCCGCTGCTGGAGAGGCTGGCCTTTTTGCGCATTTTTTCCAGCAATCTGGACGAGTTTTTCGAGATCCGGGTGGCCGGACTGAAGCGCCAGCTTTCATTGGGCCGTGCCTCGACAGAACCGGATGGCATGTTGCCAAAGGAAGTGCTGCTGCGCATTTCCGAGCTCTGTCATGAGGCGGTTGACCGGCAGTACCGCATTCTCAATGAAGTGGTCTTGCCCGCGATGGCGCAGGAAAACATCCGCTTTCTCAAGCGAGAGGAGTGGACTGACAAGCAGGCGGCATGGATAAAGAAATATTTCCGGGAGCAGGTCTATCCGGTGCTGACGCCGATCGGCCTTGACCCCGCACATCCCTTTCCCCGGGTGGTGAACAAGAGTCTTAATTTCATTGTTTCCCTTGAGGGCAAGGATGCGTTCGGGCGTGCCCTTAATTTTGCCATTGTGCCGGCTCCGCGATCATTGCCGCGCATGATCCGCCTGCCGGATGACACCGGCAGTGGCGATGCCTTTGTTTTTCTTTCCTCGATTATTCACGAGCATGCGCAGGAACTTTTTCCTGGCATGAGTGTGCAGGGTTGCTATCAGTTTCGCGTTACGCGTAATGCTGACCTTGATTTTGATGATTCCGGCTTCGACGATCTTGCCATGGCGGTCAAGGACGAGTTGTCGTCGCGCCGCTACGGCGATGCCGTGCGTCTCGAAGTGGCTGAGAACTGTCCGCGCCATCTGGTTGATTATCTGCTGAAGAAATTCGGCCTTAATGAAGACTTTCTCTATCGGGTCAATGGCCCCGTCAATCTGGTACGCCTGATTACCGATATTGATCGCCCGCGCCTGCATTACCGGTCGATGACGCCCTCCGTGCCGGATCGTCTGGCGCGTGCCGATAATTATTTCGATGTGATTGCGCAGGGAGACATCCTGCTCAATCACCCTTTTGAGTCCTTTGTGCCGGTGATCGAGTTCTTGCGCCAGTCCGCGCGCGATCCCAATGTGCTGGCCATCAAGCAGACACTGTATCGCACGGGAAAGAACTCCGAGATGGTGAACCTGCTTGCCGAAGCAGCGCGTAACGGCAAGGAAGTCACCGCTGTCATTGAGCTACGGGCACGTTTTGACGAGGAATCAAACATCGAGGTGGCGGCAAAGCTCCAGGAAGCGGGCGCCATCGTTGTGTACGGCATTGTGGGCTACAAGACGCACGCCAAGATGTTGCTGGTGGTTCGCCGTGAGGGCCGGAAACTCAAGCGTTATGTACATATGGGTACCGGTAATTATCATGCAGTGACGGCGCGTATCTATACCGATTTTTCCTTGCTGTCGGCGGAGGAGGAGCTTTGCGAAGACGTGCACAAGGTCTTCCAGGAGCTGACAGGCATGGGCAAGCCCGCCAAACTCAAAAAACTTTTGCATGCACCGTTTACCCTGCACAGCCGTTTGCTTGAGCATATCGAGCATGAAATCAGCAGCGCCCGCGAGGGCCGGCCGGCCCAGATTATTGCGCGCATGAATTCGCTGGCAGAAAAACAGCTGATACAGGCGCTGTACCGTGCCAGTCAGGCGGGTGTGAAAATCGACCTGATTGTGCGTGGAATATGTTGTCTTCGCCCGGGCATCCCTGGCGTTTCCGACAATATAAAAGTGCGTTCGGTCGTGGGGCGCTTCCTCGAGCACTCGCGTGTTTTCTGGTTTGAAAACAGCGGCAACAGCGTGGTGTATTGCTCCAGTGCAGACTGGATGGAAAGGAATATGTTTTTCCGCGTCGAAACCTGCTTTCCCATTACGGATCCTGTTCTGGCCAAGCGCGTCAAGCTGGACGCCTTGCTGACCTATCTCGCCGATAATCGCCAGAGCTGGCAGCTGCAGCCGGACGGAGCTTACCGCCAGCTGAGCTCTGATCCGGGAAAGGAGAAAATGGCGCAGCAGATACTGCAGGAAAAACTGGCGCCGCATTGAGGCGCCATGATGCTGCATGAAAAAATCCCGCCATGGCGGGATTTTTTCATGGTCGCGTATCAGTGGCTGACCAGTGTTAACTGAAGCCCGATGGCAGAAAAAGTCTCCGCTTCAGCAGAGAAGTCTTCGCGAGTCAGCGGGTGTCGTTCCAGCCAGTTTCTTGGGAACTGCAACTCAAAAGACAGGCCGTCAGTATCCAGATGGATGTCGGGCGGGGTTTCACGGCTGCGGCTATGGTGCAGCAGCACGGAAAGACGCAGCAAGGCGCAGAGACGCAGCAGCGACAGGCTGCCGGTTTCGATGATTTCGTTGTATTGCTCGGATTTTATTTTGCGCCGGTGCGTGGCAACCAGCAGCGCCAGTCGCTCCTGCGTCAGGCAGGAAAAACCGGGCATGTCGGAATATTTCAGCAGGTAAGAGCCATGCTTGTGGAAACCGGCATGAGAGATGGTGGTGCCGACTTCATGCAGTTGTGCAGCCCAGCGCAGCAGGTTCGCATCCTCTTCATCATTCAGGGACAGCGAGTCGGCTGCCTGCCCAAGGAGCTGTTCTGCGGTCTGTGTCACACGATCGGCTTGCGCCCGGTCGACGTGGTAGCGGGACATCATGACTTGCACGCTGTGGTCACGAATGTCTTCATGACGGAAGCGTCCCACCATGTCGAAAAGCACGCCCTCACGGAGGGCGCCGTCAGAATACTCCATGCTTTGCAGGTCGAATGCTTCAAACACGCCGAGCAGAATGGCCAGGCCTGCCGGCAGGATTGATTTGCGGTCCTCCTTGAGCCCCGGCAGGCTGATTTCACTGACGTGTGAAAGCTTGAGCAACTGCTTGCGCAGTTCAAGCAGGCCTTTCAGTGTGATGTGGCCATCGGGCGAGGCCAGTCCGAGCTGCTGCTGTATCTGCTGTACGGCTTTTATGGTGCCACTGGAGCCAACAACCTTGCTCCAGCCGATGCTGCGGTAGGCAGCCTCTATGCTGACGATTTCCTGGCGGGCGGCCGTGACGGCGCGATCCAGTGCCTTGGCGGAAATGACGCCGTCAGGAAAAAAGCTGGTGGTGAAGGCTACACACCCCATATGCAGGGATTCGGTGGCGAGGGGATCGCCTTTTTCTCCGATGATGAATTCCGTGGAGCCACCACCAATGTCGACGACAAGGCGGCGTTCATTGCTGGCCAGCATTTGTGATACGCCGAGATAGATCAGGCGGGCCTCTTCGCGGCCGGCAATGATTTCTACGGGGTGATTCAGCAGCTTCTCCGCCTTGCGGGCAAAAACATCGGCATTTTTGGCGACGCGCAGGGCATTGGTACCGACAATGCGCAGCCTGCTCGGGGACACGCCCTGCAGGTGCTGGGCAAAGCGGGACAGGCAGGCCATGGCACGGGCCTGGGCATCTTCGGTCAGTCTGCCCCTGTCATCAAAGCCGGCAGCCAGCTGCACCTTTTCTGACAGGGTGGTGACGAGGCGGATCTGGCCATGATCGAGTCTGGCCACCGCCAGATGAAAGCTGTTGGAGCCAAGGTCTACAGCGGCAATAAGGCCATCTTCGTGTGGTGTTGCTGATCGGGGCATGAACCCTGTCTCCCTTGTTCCGCTGAAAAAGCGCCCCATCTTAACCCATGTGAATCACCGTGCTGGCGGTTGTCGGCCTTCCCAAAAGCCGCAAGCACTCTGTTATCATGCTTTTTCCACCTGAACTCCGGAGATGATGATGGCCAGCGAACTGATTGTGAATGCCACGGACTCCAGCTTCGAGACCGATGTGCTCAATGCCGATGGTCCTGTGCTGGTGGATTACTGGGCGCCCTGGTGTGGCCCGTGCAAGATGGTGGCCCCCATTCTGGATGAAATCGCCGGCGAATATGAAGGCAAGGTCCGGATCGTGAAGGTGAATGTGGATGATAACCCCGGCATAGCACAGAAGTATGGCGTGCGAGGCATTCCGACGCTGACCCTGTTCAAGGGCGGCAGTGTGGAGGCGACCAAGGTGGGCGCCCTGTCAAAGTCACAGTTGACGGCGTTTCTGGATTCCAATATATAATCAACCACGCGAGCCGGGTTCTTCCGGCTCGCGCGATTCAATGCACGCCGTCCGGCATGACAGTCTGAACCCGCACCCTGCGCTCTCCCGACTGTCCGGAAACCTCCAAACGCTGATACAGAACTCCCGGGCTCTCATTGCCCTCTGCCCCTAGCGTTGGGCCTGTGCGTTGTCCCCCTCTCTCTTCTCCTTCTCTTCTGATCAATTTATGAATCTTACCGAACTCAAGAAAAAACCAATCGCCGAACTCGTCAAGATCGCTGAAGACATGGGCCTCGAAAGCATGGCCCGCAACCGCAAGCAGGATGTCATCTTCGCGATCCTCAAGACCCACGCCCGCAATGGCGAGGAAATCTTTGGTGATGGTGTGCTCGAAATCCTTTCTGACGGCTTTGGCTTCCTGCGTTCGGCGGAAGGCTCCTTTCTCGCCGGCCCCGATGATATTTACGTCAGTCCCTCGCAGATTCGCCGCTTCAACCTGCGCACGGGCGACACCATCGCCGGTACCATTCGCCCGCCCAAGGAGGGTGAGCGTTATTTTGCGCTGCTCAAGGTGAACCACATCAATTTTGATGCGCCAGAGAATGCCAAGAACAAGATCCTGTTTGAAAACCTGACGCCCCTCTTCCCTACGCAGCGAATGGTGATGGAACTGGGTAACGGTTCTACCGAAGATCTGGCGGCTCGTGTTATCGACCTGATTGCCCCCATCGGCAAGGGCCAGCGCTCATTGCTGGTGGCTCCGCCGAAAGCCGGTAAAACCATGCTGTTGCAGAATATTGCCCATTCGATTACGCGCAATAATCCGGAAGTCTTTCTCATCGTGCTGCTGATTGATGAGCGTCCGGAAGAAGTAACGGAAATGCAGCGTACCGTGCGTGGTGAAGTCGTGGCGTCGACCTTCGACGAGCCGCCTGCCCGTCATGTGCAGGTGGCTGAAATGGTGATTGAAAAAGCCAAGCGCCTGGTTGAGCACAAGAAGGACGTGGTTATCCTGCTCGACTCCATCACCCGTCTGGCGCGCGCCTATAACACCGTGATTCCCAGCTCGGGCAAGGTCCTCACCGGCGGTGTGGATGCGCATGCGCTGGAACGCCCGAAGCGCTTCTTCGGGGCTGCCCGTAACATCGAGGAAGGCGGTTCACTGACGATTATCGCTACGGCGCTGATTGAAACCGGCTCCAAGATGGACGAAGTGATCTTTGAGGAATTCAAGGGCACGGGTAATCAGGAAATCAATCTGGATCGCAAGATTGCCGAGAAGCGCGTGTTTCCCGCCTTCAACATCAAGAAGTCGGGGACGCGTCGTGAAGAGCGCCTTATGAGCGAGGATGATCTCAAGAAAGTGTGGATACTGCGCAAGATCCTGCACCCCATGGATGAGATTGCGGCGCTGGAATTCCTGCTCGACAAGATGAAGGAAACGAAGACCAATGATGAGTTCTTCGATTCCATGAAGCGCAAGTGATGCGCTCCGCATAAAAAAGCCCGCGTCTGCGGGCTTTTTTATTTTGCGGGCGCTTCATCCCGGCGCAGGCCGGGATCCAGTGACTTACGCCAAGATTATTTATTCCAGAGCTTCAAAATCCACTTTCTCGCGCACCGCACAGTCTGGACAGGCCCATGTATCGGGAATGGCCGACCACAGGGTGCCGGCAGGAAACCCTTCATGGGGCGAGCCGGATTTTTCATCGTAGATGTAGCCACAGTCGCTGCAGCGGTAGCGGGAGGCGGCACGCGCATGGGGCTGCGCACGGTGCGCCTGCTTCTGCTGCGGCTTTCCTGCGCTGGCAATGGCCTCGCGCCGGGCCTCTTCTTTCAGCAGGCGCGCGCGCTTTGACGGCAAAATATTGGCGAGGCTGAGGTCGCCCTTGTAATGTGCGGCCACCAGCGGATCCATCTGGCGAAACCAGAGCCAGGGGATGTAGGCCGGGATCAGCATCGAGGCATAGCCGGAGGGCAGTTGCGGGCTGTCATCGAAATGACGCAGGGCCTGAAAACTGCGTGTCGGATGCGCGTGATGATCGGAGTGGCGTTGCAGCTGATAGAGCACCAGATTGGTGACAATATGGTTGCTGTTCCAGGAGTGCTCGGGTGAGCAGCGCACAAAGCGGCCGTCGGGGCCTTTCTGGCGCAAGAGGCCGTAATGCTCGATGTAGTTGATCACTTCCAGCAGCGAGGCGCCGTAAAAGGCCTGCAGCAGCAGGAAAGGCAATACCGCCCAGCCCAGCCAGAGCACCAGGCCACCAAAGAGCAGGACGGTCAGGCTCCATGCCTGGAAGTTGTCGTTGTCCAGGCTCCATACGGACTTGCCCTGGCGCGCCAGGCGTTCGGCCTCGATTTTCCAGGCAGAGATCAGGCTGCCAATCATGGTGCGAGGCAAAAAGGCCCAGAAAGTCTCGCCCATTTTTGAGCTGGCCGGGTCATCCGGTGTCGCCACGTTCTTGTGATGCCCGCGCACATGCTCGGTATAGAAGTGTCCGTAGGCGACGGGTGCCAGTGTCAGCTTGGCCATCCATCGACCGAGGGCATCACGCTTGTGGCTGAGCTCGTGGCCGGTGTTGATCGCCAGGCCGTTGATGGTGCCGACACTGAAGATCAGCCCGATCAGTTCCCACGTTGCCAGGCCACCATTCACGGCCATCCATGCGCCCCAGATCGTGGTGATGAACTGTGAGGGCGTATAGGCATAGACAATAAAGCGGTAGTACTTGTCATTTTCCAGCTGGTCGATGGCGGTCTCGGGGGGATTGCTGCGGTCAGTCCCGACGACGCGGTCGAGCAGCGGGATAACCATGTACACCAGAATGGGGCCACCCCAGGCCCAGATGCCCCACCCCGTCAGACTGAGCATGGCGAGAATGAACACTCCCAGCAGGGGGATGGCAGGGCTGAGCAGCCAGAGAAAACGCTTGGGGTCTGTCCAGGGCGTAGCAGCCATTGTCGTCGTATTCATGAGAGGCTCCTGTGTGCTGCGGTGGGCCGCAGTCTGTGACCTTATCATTGGCTAATGGCACAATAGTCGACATAATCAGAACGCCGGCAAACCGGCGTCAAACACCGAAAACCCCTAGCGAGTCGCCAGATGGATACCTTAAGCCAGCTATTGGATGACATACACCTCTCGGGCGGCGAGTTTCGCTATGTACAGGCGGCAGCCCCCTGGGGCTTTGATTTCCGGGCAGAAGGTCTGGCCAGCTTTCACCTGATACTGGGCGGCAGTGCCGTGTTGTATCAGGCGGGTGAAGAGCCGCTGCGCCTGGAAGCGGGCGATATGGCCATTGTGACCAGTGGCCGCGATCATCGCATGCTGGATGAGCCGCGTCCCGTTACCGGCGAGCTGCCCAATCTGGCCGATATCATTCGTGGCCATGATCACGATCCCCTGATGCTGGGTGGTGAGGGAGTGCTTACCTCCATGCTGTCTGCCCGTTTCCGGTTTGATGCTGATCTGGCCAAACCGCTGCTGGCGGCATTGCCGCCGCTGATGCTGATTCAGGGGGTCAGTGACGAACCGCCGGAATGGTTGCGTATCGGCCTGGAGTTTCTCGCCAATGAAGGGCTGGGGCGTCCGGGCCGGCAGGCCATCGTGAACCGGCTCGCCGGCATTCTTTTTATTGAATGTGTACGCGATCACCTGGAGGCGTTGCCCGTGGGGGCCAGTACCTGGCTGCGCGCCTTGCGCGATCCGGCCCTCTCCCCTGTCCTCTCGGTTCTGCATCAACGCCCCGAATATCCCTGGACCGTACCGGAGTTGGCTGGCGTGGCCTGCCTGTCCCGTTCTGCCTTTGCCGAGCGCTTTACGGCCGTCATGGGGCAGCCGCCGCTCAGTTATCTTGCAGAGCATCGCATGCGCCTAGCCGTGTGGCAGTTGCAGCACACGAGCCAGCCGATCTGCCGCATTGCCGAGATGGTGGGCTACGCCTCGGAGACTGCCTTCAGCCAGGCCTTCAAACGCATTTATGGCAGCTCTCCCTCGCGCTTCCGTCAGCAGAAGGATTGACCGGAACTACCGCGCTTGTGTTTGCCTCGGGTCATTTCACCGCCATCCGGCCTGCGCTAGAGTCGGCTCAAGACCTCGCGCAGAGATAAAAAAAATGACACCGCGCTTTTCGTTTTCCGTTACTGATGAACTTTTCCTCCATCTTGAAAGTGCCGAAGAGCCTTTTGGTTTGCAGCTGGACCTGCGTTTCAGCGGGCATCTGGATGAGCAAAAGCTGGAGGCAGCCGCTTATGCCGCCATGCAAGTCCATGCGCTGGCATCGGTGCGCATGCGCCCCGCACCGTCCGGTGACGGGCATTATGAGTGGGAGCAGGTAGAGCGCCCGGATGAAGATCCGGTATTGGCGCTTGATTGTGCCGATGATGCCGCCATAGAGGCGGCTCGTGATTCCTTTTATTCGCGTCGTTTGATGCTTGAGAACGCCCCGCCGTTTCGTTTGTTGATCGCGCGTCACGCCGCCGGCGACTGGCTGTTCCTGAAGATGAGCCATACGGCTACCGATGCCGCTGGTGCTTACCGCTTCTTGCAGTCCGTCATGCGTCAGTATGCCGGGCTAAGCGATGTGGATCCGGTTGGCATGGACGTCATCAGGGCGCGCAATCTGGGCCATGAATTTGGCGCCAAAAGCCTTGCCGAACGCATCAAGCGCGGTACCGGGCTGCTGGCGTATCTGGTCGACTCCGTGCAACTGCCCACACGCATTACGCCGCATTTTGGCGAAAACAGTGCCGGTGTTGCTTTTGTGTCGCACACTTTTACGGCGCCGGAGACCGAGGCGCTGGGGCAGTTGCGGCAAGGGCGCGGCACCATCAACGATGTGCTGATTGCCTTGCTGCACCTGGCGGTGGAGCGCTGGAACCTCAGCCGTAATGACAAGGCCGGCCGGATCACGCTGATGAATGCCCTGAATTTTCGTCCCATCACCTGGCGTCAGGAAGGCGTGGGGAACTTTTCGCTGTGGGTGAACGTGGCGACGCGCGAGCATGAGCGCCGCAGTTTTGAAGATGCCCTGGAAACGGTTGCGGAGCAGACACGCAAGTTCAAGAGCGATGAGTCAGCCGGCCTGCTGGTGGACTTGCTGGAGATGGTGCAGCTCCTTCCCGGAACCCTGCGTAAAAGCCTGACAAAACTGATGCCACTGACCGGAAATTTTGTGGTGGATACTGCCGTGCTGAATAATCTCGGTCGCGTTCCCGATTTGCCGGATCCTGCCGGGAAAGCCGGGCGCATTACGGCCATCCGCTTCTCTCCTCCCACGCACATGCCCATGGGCGTGGCAGTGGGGGCCGTGACCCTGCGCGGTGAGCTGACCGTCACATTCCGTTATCGCCGCGCGCAGTTCGACAAACATGCGGCAGAAGCTTTCCGGGACACCTTCCTGTCGCTGCGGAAAGAGTTGCTGGACAAGCGGTGATAAACATTCCGCTGCAACGGGAGGGCGTTCATGCATGCCCTTGCAGGAATTTCTGGCGGAATTTGGCCAGCTTCGGCGCGATCACGATCTGGCAGTAGCCCTGTCCGGAATGTTGCGCGAAATAATTTTGGTGATAGGCCTCGGCTGCATAGAACGGCACCGGGCCGGAAATTTCCGTCACGATCGGCGCCGAAAAGACGCGCGCTGCATGGAGGGCGCTGATGGTTTCCCGCACGATATTTTCCTGTCCGTCGTTCTGGCAGAAAATTACCGAGCGGTACTGGGTGCCCACATCATTGCCCTGGCGATTGAGCGTAGTCGGGTCGTGAAGGGCGAAAAACACCGAGAGCAGGTCACGAAAGGAAATCACGGCGGGGTCAAAAGTCAGCTCGACGACTTCGGCATGGCCTGTCGTGCCGCTGCAAATCTGCTCGTAACCGGGGTTCGGGCGCGCCCCTCCCGCGTAACCGGACACGACAGCGCTGACGCCCCTGACTTCACGGTAGGCGGCATCCAGGCACCAGAAACAACCGCCACCCAGTAATGCCTTTTCTACTGCCATGATGATCTTCCCCTGTGTTCAGCGGCCAGCCTGCCGATTTTTCACCATGCCGGCCACTGTGCAGCGGCAGGTCTAGCGCCGCGAGTATCGCCAGCACCAGCTGCAGGCAAAGAGAGTAGCAGCGGCGATCCATCCGCCGATGCGCATGAACAGGCTTATTTCAACGCCTGCAGCAAAGCTCAGTTGTGAATAGTGCGTGGTAAAACCGGTAATGACTTCCTGCACGCCGCCGATGACGCTGGACATGCTGGCAAATCCAAGCAGGAGGCTTGTGCCGGAGATAAAGATGCCATCGGCAATGTCCAGAGCCGGCAGATAACGATGAATGATGATGCCGTAGGCCAGCATCATGGTTAGCGTGGTGAAGGCGGCAAGCATCAGCCCCTCCATCAGTACGGGGGGGTGGCACAGGCGCAACAGCAAGTCCCTTCCGGGCAGCCGTTGCGGCATGCGCTGCGGCAGCAGGAACAGGCTGGCCATGCCGGCAGCAGTAATCAGCAGGCAGATCAGCCGCCATGGCGCGGGCGAGTGATAGGCCAGCAGTGAGGTCAGCAGCGCTGCCGTGATGACGGCGAGCGCCGTTGCCAGTAATTTGCCGGCGATAATGTCGCGGACAGCAATGCCGTGGTCGCGCATCAGAATGGCGACAACGGCGGCGGTGCCTATCGGCAGTCCGCCGAGGGCATTGCCCAGGGAGCCGAGTGCCGACAGCAGTGTCGCTTCGGATAATGCCAGCGGCTTTGTGGTGACTGATGTGATCCAGCGCAGCAGCAGGGAGTTTCCGATAACGGTCAGCATGCTGGCGGATGCATTGGCCAGCAACACCGGAATCTCGATGTGGCGGAGGATGGCGCCGTTGCGCCAGGCCATGATGCCGAGGCTGCCCAGAAACAGAATTCCTGTGGCTGCCCTTAGCCAGCGCCAGATCGAGGGTTTTGCAGCGGCTTCAAGACTTGGCGCATCGCTCATTTCGGCTTGTTGCCTGCGCGTGGCGGCAAACCGGTGTGCTGCGTCAGCAGCCGGCCTTTTTGCGGTTTCACTTTCAGGGAAACGCCTTCGCCGGCGCTGGAGTTCTTTTTGCGCGGGCTGCTGTACCGGCCACCAGTGCCTTCCGGCTGGTTGCGCGGAATCAGCTGGTGCTTGCCGTTGCCAATGAGGTCCGCGCGACCCATTGCCTGAAGTGCTTCGCGCAGCAGCGGCCAGTTATTGGGGTCGTGATAACGCAGGAAAGCCTTGTGCAGGCGCCGGCGTTTGTCGCCCTTGACGATGTCGACTTTTTCACCGTTGATGCGGGAAATCTTTTTCAGCGGATTCATGCCGCTGTGATACATGGCGGTGGCGGTTGCCATGGGCGATGGGTAAAAAGTCTGTACCTGGTCGGCCCGGAAGCCGTTGGCTTTCAGCCACAGCGCCAGATTCATCATGTCCTTGTCGGAGGTGCCGGGATGCGCCGCGATGAAATAGGGAATCAGGTACTGTTCCTTGCCGGCTTCCTTCGAGAAGCGGTCAAAAAGCTGCTTGAATTCGTTGTAGGCACCGATGCCGGGTTTCATCATTTTTGAGAGCACGCTGCTCTCGGTGTGTTCGGGTGCGATCTTCAGATAGCCGCCGACATGATGCGTTACCAGCTCCTTCACATACTCCGGGGAGCGTACGGCGAGGTCGTAGCGCAGGCCTGAACTGATCAGGATTTTCTTGATGCCGGGAAGCTTGCGCGCCTTGCGGTAGAGATCAATCAGCGAGGAGTGGTCGGTATTGAGGTTGTCGCAAATGCCGGGGTAAACGCAGGAAGGCTTGCGGCAGGCCGCTTCGATTTCCGGTGATTTGCAGGCAAGGCGGTACATATTGGCAGTAGGGCCGCCCATGTCGGAAATGATGCCGGTAAAGCCCGGGGTTTCATCCCGGATTTTTTCCACTTCACGCAAAATGGAATCGTGCGAGCGATTCTGGATGATGCGGCCTTCGTGCTCGGTGATGGAGCAGAAGGTACAGCCACCAAAGCAGCCGCGCATGATGTTCACCGAGAAGCGGATCATGTCATAGGCGGGAATGCGGGCATTGCCATAGGCCGGGTGTGCCACGCGTGCATAGGGCAGGTCGAAGACAAAATCCATTTCTTCGGTGGTGAGCGGAATCGGCGGTGGATTCAGCCAGACATCGCGATGACCGTGACGCTGCACCAGCGCTCGCGCATTGCCGGGATTGGTTTCCAGATGCAGAACGCGATTGGCATGGGCATAGCGCACGGGATCTTCCAGCACGCGCTCGAATGACGGCAGGCGAATCACCGTGAGCTCGCGCGGCGGCAGGCGGTTTTTCATCGCCGAACTCATGCGCAGCGTGACAACCTGGGCGCCGCCTTCCGGCAGTGCACTTTCTTCGGCGGCTTCGGTTCTCTGTTTTTCAACTTCGCAGGAAGCAGGGTCGGCGGTGTTGATATAGGGATTGATCATCTTGTCGATGCGGCCGGGGGCATCAACCTGGGTGGAATCAATTTCAAAGAAGCCGGCCGGCGTGTCGCGGCGCACAAAGGCGGTGCCGCGCAAATCGGTAATGTCGGCAATCGCTTCACCGCGGTTGAGGCGGTGTGCGAGCTCGACGATGGCGCGCTCCGCATTGCCGTAGAGCAGCAGATCGGCTTTGGCATCAAGCAGGATCGAACGGCGTACCTTGTCCTGCCAGTAATCGTAATGCGCGATGCGGCGCAGCGAGCCTTCAATGCCGCCCAGTACGATGGGTACATCAGGAAAGGCTTCGCGGGCGCGCTGGGCATACACCACGCTGGCGCGATCCGGGCGTTTGCCGCCTTCATCATTCGGGGAGTAGGCATCGTCGGAGCGGATTTTCCGGTCCGCCGTATAACGATTGATCATCGAGTCCATGTTGCCGGCGGTAATGCCCCAGAACAGGCGCGGCTTTCCCAGTGCCCGGAAGGGCTCGGCTGACTGCCAGTCGGGCTGGGCAATGATGCCGACGCGATAGCCCTGGGCTTCCAGCAGGCGACCAATAATCGCCATGCCGAAACTGGGGTGATCGACATAGGCATCGCCCGTGACCACGATGACATCACAGACATCCCAGCCGAGCTGGTTCATCTCGTCACGTGACATCGGCAGGAAGGGGGCCGGGCCCAGGCACTCTGCCCAGAACTTCTCGTGGCTGAACAGTGCTGGGGCGGCGGGCAGGAGCTTGGCGGACATACGAACCTCGGTTTGGCCGCGCATTGTACAGCAGGCTGGGGGTCGCGCAGAGGACGGTGTTCGTCGGTCTGTCGTGTATGGCCATGCGGCTCTGTAGTAAAAAAGTGTCTACCCAGTCACGCAAGAAAAGCCGGTCGCAATGGATTCAGACTCCCCCCTTTTGACCGGCCCTGTCGCCAGGCCCGTGCTCGACGAGATTCGCTCCATCCTCGGCAGAAGAATCATCTGGTGCCCCCTGCCTGCCGCCGTGCTCAAGCGGTTTGAACGGCGCCGCCAGGCCGAGTTCGCCATGATTGCCCGCCTCGGCTGGCCCCTGTTGTTGCTGATGGTGGTGCTGGTGGGCGGCATGGGCTGGTGGTTTTTCCGTGCCGAAATACAGGCTGCCGATCTGCTGCTCTGGTGGCAGGGCATAGGGCTTGAGCTTCTGGTGCTGGCGGTGGCGATGGCCACGGTGCAGCACCCCAGAGTGCTGCCGCATTATCAGGGCTGCATTGTCGTGGCGGGTATCCTGAACCTGGGGATTGCCCTGCTCGGCGCCATTATTATCGGGAGCCCGCGGCTGGCCCAGGTCGACAGTTACGTCTGCATGCTCATCATCACGATTCAGGTGCTGGCCTTGCGACTGTCGCTATGGGCGTCGGCCCTGTGCGGCCTTGGTGCGCTGGTGTTCTCGGTGGCCGGTGCCGCCATGGTCTGGGGCAAACAGCCGGACTGGTCGATGCTGTTGTGGTTCAGTGCGGGCAGCTTGCTGGTGACCCTCTTTGTCGGCGCCGTGCTGGAACGCCTGGAGCGCATCAGTTTCCTGCAGGGACTGCTGCTGGAGCATGAGTCGCAGGAGCGTGAGCGCCTGAATCGGAAGCTGGATCGCATGGCGCATCAGGATGCCCTGTCCGGTCTGGCCAACCGGCGCCATTTCAATGTGCTGCTGGAGCGGGAATGGGAGCGGTTGCGGCGTGAGGAGCGGCCACTGGCACTGCTTTTTATCGATGTTGATTACTTCAAGGCCTACAACGATACCTATGGCCATGCCCTGGGAGATGAATGCCTGATGGCCATCGGGCGGGCACTGGCCAATGCTGTCCGGCGTCCGGGTGATGTGGCGGCGCGTTATGGCGGGGAGGAGTTTGTGGTGCTGCTGCCGGGCACCGGGCTTGAAGGCGCGCGCGAGGTGGGTGAGCGCATTATCGGGGAGATTGATGCCTTTGCGATTCCGCATGCCGCATCGCCGGTGTCGGGAATCGTGACGGTCAGTGTCGGCCTGGCCGTGCTGGTGCCGCAGGCAAGTCTGGCAACGGCAGACTTGCTGGCCCGGGCGGATACGGCGCTCTATGCGGCCAAACGTGCGGGCAGGCACCAACTGGTGGTGTCGGAAGAGACGATTGCCTTGCAAGCTTCGTGGCCATAAGAAAAAGGGACATAAAAAAGCCGGCTAAGCCGGCTTTTTTATGTCCCGCTACGGCCTCAGAAGCCCAGCATGGGCAGCAGGCCGGCAATGGTTGCCGGGTCCATGCCGATCTTTTTGGCAATGCCGTCGCTGAGGGTGGTCTTGAGTCCGTCGAGCGAGTTGTTGCGCAGCGCATTGGCGGTTTTTACGCCGGCACTTTGCATGAAGCCGAGCTTCTTGCCGAGCTTGCTTTCAATTTTGCTGGTCAGGTCTGGCGTGCTGATGCCTTGTGTGGCACCGGGAACGATGGCGCCCAGTGTGGTGGCGTCGAGGCCGGTCGCCTTGGAGACGCCGCCCAGAAATTTCGACTGAATGCCGGTGGCAGTCGTGTTGCCCTGGGTAACCGCGTCAGTCACAGTGGCTTTTTCGGCAACGGTCAGTGCCTTGCCGCGCAGGGTGTCGATCCTGGTCAGAAAGGCAGGCAGTTGTGCCAGCATGCCGATGGCACTGGTGCCGGCCGGCGCTGACGGTGTGGTGGTTTTTGTGGCAGTGGTCGCCGTTGTCTTTGCCGTTGTGCTGGCCGCTTGTGCGCACAGCGGCAGTGCCAGCGCCAGAATGACAAACATTTTTTTCATGGTAACGCTCCGGTGTCGTGATCGCTGCAGCGATCTTTTATTCAAGTGCCCGGCATGCGGGCAAAAAACAGCGTGAAACCTCAGCCGGCAATCCGTATGCGGGCCTGCGCACATGCGGCTTTTACCTGTGCCGGTGCCGTGCCGCCGATATGATTGCGCGCATTGACCGAGCCTTCGAGTGTCAGTACGCCGAATACATCATCCGTGATCACGTCCGAGAACTGGCGCAATTCTTCCAGTGACATTTCGGCAAGGTCCTTGCCGCTTTTCACGCCAAAGCCAACGGCCTTGCCGACAATTTCATGTGCATCGCGAAAGGCCACGCCTTTCTTCACCAGATAATCAGCCAGGTCAGTGGCGGTGGCAAAACCACGACGTGCGGCTTCGCGCATTATTTCGCGCCGCGGTTCCAGCGCCGGCACCATGTCGGCAAAGGCGCGCAGGGAGCCGAGCACGGTGTCGATAGCGTCGAACAGCGGCTCCTTGTCTTCCTGGTTGTCCTTGTTGTACGCCAGTGGCTGGCCCTTCATCAGCGTCAGCAACGACATCAGGTTGCCAAACACGCGGCCGGCCTTGCCGCGTACAAGCTCGGGTACGTCGGGATTTTTTTTCTGCGGCATGATGCTGGAGCCGGTGCAGAAACGATCCGGCAGATTCACGAACTGGAATTGCGCACTGGCCCAGAGCACCAGCTCTTCAGAGAAGCGCGAGAGATGCGTCATCACGAGGGCGGCGGCGGCACAGAACTCAATGGCGAAGTCGCGGTCACTCACGGCATCAAGAGAGTTCAGGCAGACGCTGTCAAAGCCCAGCAACTGGGCCGTGTATTCGCGGTCAATCGGGTAGGTGGTGCCGGCCAGCGCGGCCGCGCCCAGGGGAAGGCGGTTGACGCGCCGGCGCAGGTCAACCAGGCGTTCATCATCGCGCTTCAGGTTTTCAAACCAGGCCAGCATGTGATGACCGAAGGTGACGGGCTGGGCCGTTTGCAAGTGCGTAAAGCCGGGCATGATGGTGGCGTGCTCGCGCTCGGCAATGTCAATCAGGCCGGTCAGCAGGCGCTTCAGCTCAACACGAATGGCATCAATGGCATCGCGCAGGTAAAGGCGCACATCGGTGGCCACCTGATCATTGCGGGAGCGGCCGGTGTGCAGCTTCTTGCCGGCAATGCCGATGCGATCGGTGAGACGGTGCTCGATATTCATGTGCACGTCTTCGAGATCAATGCGCCATTCGAACTGGCCGGCTTCGATCTCGGCCTGTATCTGCTGCAGGCCGTTAATGATGAGGTCGCGTTCGGCCACGGTCAGTACGCCCACCCGGGTGAGCATGGTGGCATGGGCGATGGAGCCCATGATGTCGTGGCGGTAGAGGCGCTTGTCGAAGGTGACGGAGGCCGTGAACTCGGCCACGAAGGCATCGGTGGCTTCACTGAAGCGGCCACCCCACATCGAGGAGGATGACGAGGAAGTCGGTTGGCTCATGGGGAACTCAGTAGTCAAAAGAGGCTGTCATTCGTGAATTCCGGCAGACGGCGGCAAACGGGAGACGGCGGCAAACGGGAGACGGCGCGCAGTATACCGGCAAGTCAGGGGGTTTGCCTGTCTTGCCGCTCATCGGACAAGCCGGCACACTCCAGTCATGCGCAACCAGAAAAACAACAACCCCGTCACAGAAGCGGACGCCGAAGACTTCTTCCTGCCGGACTTCTGCACCTCCCAGCCCCTGCTTATGCTGGTGATTGCGGCCGAGCTGCTGGCGCTGCTGCTGGTACTGGCCGGCATGGATCATCTCAGCCCCTTTCCCTGGGACAGGCTGGTACTGATTTCCTTTCTGGTGCAGTGGGTGGCGCTGGTGAGTGCGGCCCTGCTCTGCAATCTGCGGCCGTGGCTGCAGCGCCTGCCCAGTTCGACAGCGGCCGGTCTCAGCTTTGTGCTGGTGGTGAGCCTGGTGGCCTTTTTCAGCTGGCTGGCGGAGCCGGCACTGCGTTATGCCCGCATCAATCTTTTTTTCACGGTGACGCCGCAGGACATCCTGCGCAATGTGCTGATGGGCGCCATCATTGCCGGCCTCATGATGCGTTATTTCTATCTGCAGGAGCATTTGCGCGCCAAGCAGCGTACCGAGCTCACGGCCCGCCTGCAGGCCCTGCAGTCACGCATCCGTCCCCACTTCCTGTTCAATTCCATGAATATCATTGCCAGCCTGATTCATGTTGATCCGGACAAGGCCGAACAGGCAGTGGAGGATCTTTCCGAACTCTTCCGTGCCAGCCTCAAGGCCGAGGGTGAAGTGCGCTTTGAAGAAGAGCTCAATCTTTGCCAGCACTATGTAAATATCGAAACCCTGCGCCTGGGCGACAGGCTGCAGGTGGAGTGGAAGCTCAATGCGGTGCCCGAGGGCCTGCGCATTCCGGCCCTGACCTTGCAGCCCCTGATGGAAAATGCCATTTATCATGGCGTTGAGCCGCGTTTCGAGCCCAGTATCGTGCGCATCAGTGTCGATTATGACGGCCGTGATGTGGTCATCATCATTACCAATCCGGTAGCGCCGGCAAGCTCGCGGTCGCGCGGCAACCAGATGGCGCTGACCAATATTCGCCAGCGCCTGCAGGCGCACTATGGCGACACGGCCAAGCTCACCGCACATGCGGATGCCAGCATTTACACCACTTACGTGTCTTATCCCCTGCGGCTCGACAGATTGCCGGTAGCGTCCGGAACAAAAGAAGAAGAACAGGAAGAAGGAGTCTGAAGATGAAGGTACTGATCTGCGACGATGAAGCGCTGGCGCGGGAACGCCTGGCGCGCTTTCTCCGGGACATGGAAGGTTATGAGCTCGTCGGCGAGGCGGAGAATGGCGAGGATGCCCTGATCCAGGTGGCTCGCCTGCAGCCCGATGTAGTGCTGCTGGACTTGCGCATGCCTGTCATGGATGGTCTCGAGTGTGCGGAAAAGCTCGCGCAGCTGCCGGAGCCGCCGGCGGTGATTTTCTGCACGGCCTATGACGAGCATGCCCTGGCAGCGTTCCAGGTGCAGGCGGTGGGCTACCTGCTCAAGCCGGTGCGCCGTGAGCAACTGGTGGAGGTGCTGGAACGGGCCACCCGGGTCAATCGTGCCCAGCTCGATGCGGTCAAGCGTACCGGTGAAGACGTCAGGGAGAATGGTCGTAGTCACATTACGGCCAAGACCCATCGCGGTATTGAGCTCATTCCGGTGGATGATGTGCGTTATTTTCTGGCTGACCAGAAATACGTCACGGTGCGCCACGGCAAGGGTGAAGTGCTGATCGACGAGACCCTGAAGGATCTGGAAAACGAGTTTGGCTGCCGGTTTATCCGTATCCACCGCAATGCCCTGCTCGCCCTGCACTTCCTTGATGGCCTGGAGCTGGTGGCACCCGGCCAGTACCAGGTGCGCATCAAGGGGATAGAGGAACGTCTGGTGGTCAGTCGCCGGCACTTGCCGGACTTGCGCGAGACCATGCAGAAACTGTAAACGGCCGCGACGGAGGGTATTCATCCGCGTTGCCTGCTGGATATTTGGGCAGAGGTTCCTTAAAGTCTGCCATCGGCCGCAGGGTTCACTCGTGTAGCGGCCCCGAAACAGCTGTCTGACGACAGCCGTCTTAAAACAACAAGGAGCCTTCCATGAAGCGCCTGCTCGCTGCCACTGCCCTGGCCATTGCTCTTTCCGGCTGCGCCACCGCCAATGCCCCCGTTAACGGTTTTCTTTATTCCCATGTCATCGGCCCGGTGGGCGTGACTGGTTCGGCTGACAAGCCCACCAAGGTGGGGCGTGCCGTGGCCCGTTCGATTTTCGGCCTCTATGCCATGGGCGATGCCAGTATTGAAACGGCTGCCAAGAATGGCGGCATCACCAAGATCCACCATATTGATCATGAAACCCAGATCATCCTGGGTGTGATTGCTGACTACACCACGATTGTGTACGGCAACTGATCGCTGCCATGCGTTGTCAAAACGGGGCCACAAGGCCCCGTTTGCACGTCTGCAGCATGGCTTTGCATTTTCCTGAGACGCGCATCCCGCTACACTGGCGGACTTTTCTGCTGCCGATATTCCCATGAGCCTTCTTCGCATCGCCACCCGCAAATCTCCACTGGCTCTCTGGCAGGCCGAGTTCGTGCGCGCCGAACTTGAACGCCTGCACGCAGGCCTCACCGTCGAGCTGGTTACCTTTACCACGCAGGGTGACAAGATCCTGGACACCCCGCTGGCGAAAATCGGTGGCAAGGGCCTGTTCGTGAAAGAGCTGGAAGTGGCGCTGCTGGATGGTCGAGCCGATATTGCCGTGCACTCCATGAAAGACGTGCCCATGGACTTTCCGGAGGGCCTCGGCCTGCTGGCGATTGGCGAGCGCGAAGATCCGCGCGATGCCTTTGTCTCGAACCGGTTTGCCACCCTGAATGAATTACCGGCGGCGGCCGTGGTGGGAACGTCGAGCTTGCGTCGCCAGTGCCAGTTGCGTCATCGCCGCCCCGATCTGGTGATCAAGGATTTGCGCGGCAACGTGAATACCCGGCTCGCCAAACTTGATGCCGGTGATTATGACGCGCTGATTCTTGCCAGCGCCGGTCTCAAGCGCCTTGGTTTCAATGAGCGCATTCGCAGTAATCTTGCGCCGGAAATGTCGCTGCCTGCCGTTGGCCAGGGCGCGCTGGGTATTGAGGCGCGACTGGGTGACACCCGTATCGCGGAACTGATCGCGCCGCTTGATCATGCCGACAGCTCTGCGCGTGTGCGCGCAGAGCGCGCGATGAATCGTCGCCTGCAAGGCGGTTGCCAGGTGCCGATTGCCGGGTTTGCCGAGTTGCACGGCGATGAGCTGTATTTGCGTGCGCTGGTGGGCAGCGTTGATGGTCGTGAAATTCTGGTGGATGAAATTCGCGGTAACCGCAACCAGGCAGAAGCGCTGGGCGAGCAGCTGGCCGAGCGGTTGCTTGCGGCAGGAGCCGGCCGGATTTTGCAGGCGGTTTACGGGCATTGAGCTCGCGCGTCTGAATTCCCCCTGTGGGCCGAGAAAGCTTATGGCACTTGCTGGCTTGCACATTCTTAATACCCGCCCTGCCCATCAGGCGCAGGAATTGACCGCTGCTTTGCGGGGCGCGGGTGCGCGGGTGACGGAGTTTCCGCTGCTGGTGATTGTGCCTCTGGCACTGTCCGCGCCGGATCAGCGCTTGCTGCTGGAGCTGGATCGTTTCGACGCCGTTTTTTTTGTCAGTACCAATGCGGCTCGCCTGGGCCTTGATGCGGTAGCCGGTGTCTGGCCGCAATGGCCGCATCGTCTTCCGTGTTTTGCGGTCGGCGAGAGTACGGCGCGGGTATTGCGCGAGGCAGCGCTGGACGTGCATCTGCCCTTGCAGGCCGATAGTGAAGGCCTGCTGGCCATGCCGGAGCTGCAGGACGTGCAGGGAAAAAAGTTTCTGCTGTTTCGCGGCGTGGGCGGACGCGAATGGTTGATTGAGCATTTGCGCGCGCGTGGCGCCCGCGTGGATGTGCTTGAGCTTTATCGCCGTGACTTGCCCGCGCTGGCGCTGACGCAATGGGAGAGCCTGCAGCCGAAGCCGGATGTGGTGGTGCTGACCAGTCCTGATGCCTTGCGGCACTGGCAGGCGGTGGCAGGCAGTGATGCACTGCAGCCGTTATGGCTGGTGGTGAGTTCGCGCATGCAGGCGCAGGCAGAAGCGGCAGGCGCACGAGTACTGTGTGCCGCAGGGGCTGATGTGGCGAGTGTGCTGGCTATCCTGTCCGCAGGCGCTGCCTGAGGCGGCGCCGCATGAATTAAACGGAGCGGCCAGGCGGCTTGTTCTTGCCACACACACATTGATCATTGCGCCGTCATTCCATTATGTTGGGCGCTGGCATCAGGGCTGTTTACGACGCGGCCAGAACAGGGATTTTTCATGACACATCCAGATTCAAAAGCCGGCAGCACACGCATTCCGCTGGTGACAAGTCCGGCCATGCTCACGGTGCGTGCGCGTCCGTATCTGGCCTATCTCCTCGCCTTTCTCGCGCTGTGTCTGGCGGCGTATGTCTGGAAGGTCACGAGCAACGATGCGCTGGTCTTGCGCAGCCAGCAGGAAAAGCTGCTGCAGATCGACACCCGTTTTGTGGAATTGCAGCGCCAGCAGCAGCGTCTCGTGGATGACCTTGCGCTGAAGTCACGACAGCTCGATGACGTCAGTGCGAAGCTGGCGCGCTGGGATGACACGCTGAATGCGACGCAGCGCCGCGTCTGGCTGGTCAATGAATCCGATCATTACCTGCGTCTGGCACAGCAGCATTTGCAGCTCACGCGTGATGTTGCCGGTGCCCGGGCGCTGCTGGATGTGGCGGACCGTTTGCTCGCGGCGCATGGTGATAATCAGGTGTTGCCGCTGCGCACGGCCATTGCGAAAGACCGGCTTGCCCTGTCGGCGGCCATGGGCATGGATGTGCCGGGCCTTTATTTGCGTCTGGGGGCACTCAGTGAGCATGTCGGCGTTTTGCAGTTGCCGCAGCTCACCGGCAAGCCCTTGCTGCAGCCTGACGAAGTCGTGCCGGCAGTGCAGCCGACGGCACCCGGTCTCATGGATGTCGGCTGGGCAAAAATGCGCGCGCTGGTGACGGTGCGTCATTACGATGAACCGTTGCGTCCCTTGCTCAGTGAAGCCGATCGCGCGCTGGTGCGTGAGGCGCTGCGCCTTGATCTTGCCCAGGCGCAGCTGGCGCTTATGCGTGGCGAGCCCGTTGTTTACAAAGCCAGTTTGCTGACCGCAAAAAATCGTCTGGCGCGATATTTTCCGCTCCTGCCGAAAACCGAGTATGACAATTTGCTGAAGGAGCTGCTGGCACTGGCAGCGGTGGATATTCGCCCCGCCCTGCCGGATCTGGGTACCTCCATTCGTGCCCTTGATGCGCTCTCGGCCAGCCCCGCACGTACGCCTGTCGCGTTGCCGGCCAGGGAAAATCCATGAAGCGCGGTCTCTTGCTGATACTGGTGCTGCTCAGCCTGGGTGCTGCACTCGGCCTGTGGTTGCTGCGTGATCCGGGCTATCTGCTGGTGAGCTGGCATCGCACGGCCGTGGAAATGAGCCTGTGGGCTGCCGGCCTGTTCTGGTTTTGCAGTTTGCTGGCCGCTGTTGCCTTTATCGAGTTGCTGAGCGCTTTGCTGGGGTTCAATAACTGGTGGGCACGCTGGACGCGCAGCCGCGATACCGGGCGCAGCCTGCGCAGTTTTCATGAGGGCAGCGTCAGCCTTGAACAGGGCGACTGGAAGCGCGCAGAGCGCCTGCTGTTTACCGCCGCCCGCCTTTCTCCCGAGCCGTTGCCGGCCTATCTTGCGGCGGCCAGTGCGGCTGCCCGCGGGCAGGCTTTTGATCGTGCCGAGCAGTATCTGGTGCTGGCGGAAGAGCGCGGAAACCGCCTGGCGGTTGGCCTGGCGCGTGCGCGCCTGCTGCTGAACGCCGGCCGCTGGGAGCAGGCGGCGATTTTGCTGGCGCGTCTGCAGGATAAATACCGTCGTGAGGACAGCGTTCTCATGCTGCGCGTGGAGGTATTAACCCGCCTACAGAAATGGGGTGAGCTGTCCGAGCTGCTGCCCCTGCTGCAAAAGCGCACGCCGGCCGATGACCTTCACTTCGGGGCGCTCGAAAAGCGCGCCTGTCGCGAGGTGCTGGGCTGGATCGCCGCTACGGCCGGCCGTGTTGATCGCAGCCATACCATCAGGAAGCTGCGCACCTACTGGGAGGCCTTGCCCCGGCGCTTGCGTGCCGATGAAGAGCTGATTGCGGCTTATGCCAATGAGCTGCTCCGGACGGGGGGCGACGATGTGGCCGAAGGACTTCTTGCGGATGCCCTGACCCGGCAATGGAGCAATGCCGGTATCGACGCCTACGGGCGGACCCGCAGCACGCGACCCGACCAGGCCCTGCAGCGTGCCGAAGGCTGGGAGGCGGCGCATCCGCACAATCCGGCACTGATGCTGGCGCTGGGCCGGCTCAGTCTGCAGAACCGGCGCTGGCAGGAAGCCCGGCGTTATTTTGAGGCATCGCTGACCTTGCGCAAATCGCCGGAGGCTTATGCCGAGCTGATTCGTTTGCTGACCCGGCTCAATGACAAGGAGGCCAGCCAGTATCTTGTGGAGAGCCTGGGCGAGACCAAACTGCCCGATCTGCCGCTGCCCTGACCCGATCTGTCTCTGCCCTGAGTTGGTGGCTGTCCTGACCGGCGGCCCGGCAAAGCAGCTTGTGGCTGCTAGGCTGCTGTCGTGGTCATAAAAAAAATCATAAGAAGAGCCCAGCAAGGAGCCCAGGTCCATGAGCGAGAATCCCGCCCGCCCCTATGCCGTCGAGGTGGAGCCTGGCCAGACTTACTGGTGGTGCCGCTGTGGCCGCAGCCAGTCCCAGCCTTTCTGTGACGGCTCACACAAGGGGACGGCATTCACCCCGGAAAAATACCAGACCCCCGCTACCCGCATTGTCTGGTTTTGCGGCTGCAAGCAATCCCGTACGGCTCCCCTCTGCGATGGCAGTCACAAGAAGCTTTAGTGCTCCCCGTTGGCCATCTTCGGCTTTCCCTTCCGCATTTTTTCCACGGAGACGACGGCGTGGTTTCTGATCCGTGATTTTTCTGCCTTCAAGATGCGTTTTGCCTTGACGATCAGGAGGGCCATGGGTTTAATACGCGCCTTCTTGGCCCGGTAGCTCAGTCGGTAGAGCAGCGGATTGAAAATCCGCGTGTCGCCAGTTCGATTCTGGCCTGGGCCACCACGCATTCTGTACAAAAAAACGCCAGCATCCCCTGCTGGCGTTTTTGTTTGCGGGATTTGCCGGTCCCGCTTCCCCTCGTGTGCGATCGGCACGACATTGCTGCTGTGATACGCATCCGGTCTTTGTGCCGGGGCTGTCACAGAATGCAGAAAGATGACAAAAACCGTCACTCCTTCACATTTTCTTCTGCTTCCTGCGCCCTAGTGTTGGCCTCCACTCGCTATTTCCGGGGTCAGTCTCATGTCAGCTTCACGCACACTCATGGCTTCGCTGGGTCTTTGCAGTCTGCTCGCCGCTTGCGGTAGCGAGCAGGTATCCGCACCTGTGCCGATGGCGATCAAGGCGGCGCCGGTCATCAGGGATGGCAGCCTGATGGTGCCGGGGCGGCCACAGCTTGAGCGCTTGCCGGCTGCCGCAGTAACGGGCTCGGTGCAGCCGGTGCGCTGGAACATGTGGTGGGGCGAGAATGGCCAGCACTGGGCCGTGTACGTGAATGGCGTTGAGGCAGGCTCCGGCGAGCTGCCATCTGCTTCTCCCAAGGCCCAGCAGGCCGGCATCGACGTGCCCATGAGCACGCCAGGCGCCAAGGAAATAAAGGTGGTGCTGTGCAACGATCATGGCTGCTCGGAGAGCGAGCCCGCCACGGTGGAAGTGGGTGCCGCCTGAGCGTGGCTTCGGTTCAGAAAAGCGGGAGCGGCAGCGTATGGGTGGCGATACCCGCCAGATAATAATCCCGCAACGCCACTGCCTGGGTTTTACAGGAGTGCTCAGGACTTTCTTTCGTAGATGACAAAGCTGTAGTCGAGTTGCGCCGGTTCGTAGTGGTATTGCTCGCGGCCGGCTTCCTGCCATTCGTTTTTATTCCAGGCCGGAAAAAAAGCATCGCCGGCAACGGTTTTTTTGACTTCCGTGAGATACAGGCGCTGTACCCGCGGCAGCGCCTCTGCATAAATCTGCGCGCCACCGATAATCACGATTTCTTCATTGCCGGCAATATGCGCCACGCTCTCGGCAACGCTCAGGGCCTCATCCAGCGAGTACACCACCCGCACGCCTTCAGGCGCGTGAAATTCACGATTGCGCGTGATCACGATATTGGTGCGGTTGGGCAGCGGCCGACCCAGCGATTCAAACGTGCTGCGCCCCATGATGACCGGCTTTCCCGAGGTCACAGCCTTGAAGTATTTGAGATCTTCCGGCAAATACCAGGGCAGCTTGTTGTTGATGCCTATGCAGCCGTTTTCGGCAATGGCGGCAATCAGGGCAAGGCGCGGCTTGTTTTCTTCGGTTTTCATTTTTGTCCGGATCAAACGGCGACGGGCGCTTTTATGTGGGCATGGCTTTCATAGCCTTCCAGCGTGAAGTCCTCGAACTTGAAATCGAAAATATTCTTCACAGCGGGATTGATGCGCATGATGCCGGGTTTGAGCGGTTCGCGGCTGAGTTGCAGATCCGCCTGTTCCAGATGATTGCTGTACAGGTGGCAGTCACCACCGGTCCAGATGAAGTCACCGGGTTCAAGATTGCAGACCTGGGCCACCATCAGGGTGAGCAGGGCGTAGCTGGCAATATTGAAGGGCACGCCGAGAAAGATGTCGGCGCTGCGCTGGTAAAGCTGACAGGAGAGTTTTCCGTCGGCCACATAGAACTGGAAAAACGCGTGGCAGGGGGGCAGCGCCATGTTTTCTATTTCGCCGACGTTCCAGGCGGAAACGATGAGGCGGCGCGAGTCCGGATTGGTCCGGATCTGTTCAATGACCTGCGTGATCTGGTCGATATGGCGGCCATCGGCCGTGGGCCAGGAGCGCCACTGGGAGCCGTAAACCGGGCCGAGATTGCCATTCTCGTCGGCCCACTCGTCCCAGATGGAAACCCCGTTTTCCTTGAGGTAACGGATGTTGGTGTCGCCCTGCAGAAACCAGAGCAGCTCGTGAATAATGGATTTCAGGTGCAGCTTCTTGGTGGTGACGGCAGGAAAACCTTCTGCCAGATTGAAGCGCATCTGGTAGCCGAATACCGAGCAGGTGCCGGTGCCGGTGCGGTCGGTTTTAAAGGTGCCGTGCTCACGCACATGACGCATGAAGTCGAGATAGGCTTTCATCAGGCGCGAGCTCCCAGCCGGGCATTACGATAGGCCAGCAGCATCAGGATCAGCCCGCCGAGAATCATCGGGGTCGTGAGGATCTGGCCCATGGTCATCCAGTCAAACAGGATAAAGCCCTTGTCGGCATCGGGCTGGCGGAAAAATTCGACAATAAAGCGCGAGAAGCCATAGCCGATCAGGAAGAGGCTGGAAACAGCCATGCGCGGGCGTGGTTTGCTGGAGAACCACCAGAGCAATACAAACAGCATCAGACCTTCGAGCGCCGCTTCATAAAGCTGTGAGGGGTGGCGACCGAGCATGTCCACATGCGGGAAAATCATGGCCAGCGGGTAATGCTGGTCGATCACGGGGCGGCCCCACAACTCGCCACCGATGAAGTTGCCGAGGCGGCCGAAAAAAATACCGGGCGGCACCAGCGGCGCGACAAAATCCATCACATCAAACCAGTTCTTTTGATACTGCCGCGCAAAAATGATCATGGCGACGATCACGCCAAGCAGGCCGCCGTGAAAACTCATGCCGCCTTCCCAGACGCGCAGCGCCCAGAGCGGATCGTTGAGGAAGCGTGGCAGGCCGTAAAAAAACACATAGCCGAGACGGCCGCCGATAATGACGCCAAGGGCCACATAGAACACCATGTCCGAGACCATGTCGGGTGTCCACGTGCTGCCGGTGCGGCGGCAGCGCCAGAGTGCAAGGGCGTAGCCGGCACCAAAGCCGCACAGGTACATGAGGCCGTACCAGTGAATGCTGAGCGGGCCGACATGAAGGGCGACGGGGTCTATATGGGGATAAACTAGCACGGGACTTTTTTCCTTATGGCTCGTGTGTGCCAGTGGCAATGGCGACAAGTCGCGCATTCTCCCATGGCCTGCCGTCCGGATGAACCGCCCTTTTCGTAAACCTGATCCGTTGTGACGGATTCCTGAAGGCAGAAACCTTGTATGTGTCTGATCGCCCTCGCCTGGCAGGTGCAGCCGGATTACCCCCTCATCATCGCCGCCAACCGCGACGAGTTTTACCGCCGCGCGACGGCGCCGGCCAGGTTCCGGGAGGAGTCGCCAGCCGTGCTGGCCGGCCGCGATCTGGAGGCGGGCGGCACCTGGATGGGGGTGACGCGCACGGGCCGCTTTGCCGCACTCACCAACTTCCGCAATCCGGCGGCTGCTACCGGCGAGCGCTCGCGCGGGCTGCTCGTCAGCGACTATCTGGAGGGCAGCAGTGACCCCATGGCCTATGCCGAAACGGTGGCTGCCGAGGGCAGCTTGTATGGCGGCTTCCACCTGCTGCTGGGCACGCCCGGGGAGCTGGTCGTGGTCGGCAACCAGGGCATGCCGCCGCAGCGTCTGGCTGCCGGCATCTATGTGCTCAGCAATCATGAGCTCGATACGCCCTGGCCCAAGGTGGAAAAAGCCCGACGCGCGCTGGATGCCGCGCTGGCCGCCGCCGAGCCGGGAGCGCTGATGGCCTTGCTGGCGGATGAAGAAATTGCCGCCGATGAGCACCTGCCGGATACGGGGGTGGGCTTGCCGCTGGAGCGCATGCTGTCGCCGCTGTTCATCCGCTCGCCGCAGTACGGGACGCGGGCTTCCACGGTGCTGATGCTGGGGCATGAACGGATCTATTTCAGCGAGCAGACGTTTGTCGGAGGTGAGCCGGGCGAGCGCTCCACGTTTGAATTTGACCTGCTGCCGGCATGAAAAAGCCGGTCCTGCCAGCCAGCTTCTATCGCCGCGATACGGAAACGGTAGCGCGCGAGTTGCTGGGCATGCGTCTCTGTCGCCGGCTGGAGGATGGCCGTGTTTGTGCCGGGACCATTGTCGAGACGGAGGCCTACCTGGGTGCAGACGACAGGGCCTGTCATACCTATGGCGGCCGGCGGACGCCGCGCACCGAGACCATGTATGACGCCGGCGGCATGGCTTACGTTTATCTTATTTACGGCATGTATTACTGCCTGAATGCCGTAACGAAAAATGCCGGCGAGCCAGAGGCAGTGCTGATTCGTGCCGTGCAGGCCGATGCGCAGGATGAGGGGCTGTGGCGCGAAAAATACCCGCGGCTTAAATCACAGCAGTGGCTGAGCGGCCCCGGCAGGTTGTGCCGTGCACTCGGGATAGACAAAACCCATAACGGGCTGGCACTGCAGTCGGATGTATTGTGGATGGCACCGGGCAACCATGCGGAATCCGCAGAAATCGTGGCAGTGCCCAGAGTGGGTGTGGATTATGCTGGCGAAGCAGCGCAGTGGCCGTTGCGCTTTTACTTGAGCGGTGCTCCGGCGGTATCCAGAAGATGAGCGGCTTCCTGGCGAATGCAGTTGCGCCCGGCATGCTTGGCGGCATAAAGCGCATTGTCAGCTGCCCGCAATAACTGCTGCATGCTGCGGGTGTCTCCAGCCGCCATGCCGGAAATGCCTATGCTGACAGAGAGCGGCACGCGGCGGCCTTCAACAAAAAATTCCACGGCCTCAAAGTCACGGCGGATACGCTCGGCACTGTGCCGGGCAATGTCCGGGCTGGTGTCCGTCATTACGATGCAGAATTCTTCGCCGAGATACTTTCCGACAAGATCCACATTGCGCACCGAGTTGTTGAGTATGGTGCCAAAGCGGCGCAGTGATTCATCGCCGACCTGATGGCCGAAGTCATCGTTGATTTTTTTGAAATTATCAAGATCCAGCACCATGACACTGAGCGGCCGCCACATGCGCTGTGCCAGCGCCCAGTCCCTCTCGGCCATTTCCATGAAATTGCGCCGGTTGCGCACGCCGGTGAGCAGGTCGTTATTGGTAATGGCGGCAAGATCGTTATAGGCCAGTCCACTCTGCATCAGAAGATAGGCAATCCCGGCGCCAATGAGAGCGAAGTAATAGCTGATGAAGCTGAGTACCTGTACGGCTGTGGGTTCGAAAATGGATGTTGCATTGTCGGTGAAAAATTCAGCGTACAGCCCTCTGGAAAGGGCGTTGACCAGCACGATGATATAAAAGCCCTGCATCAGCAGGCGGGCGTTTTTTGTGTGCGGATTCTGCGAAGTGCCGGCTGCATTGATTATGCCGATGGAGACTGCGATCAGCATCAGTGAAAACAGGACGATGCGATGTCGCACGGCAACATCAAATGCCACCAGGAGTTGAAAAAGTATGGAATAGGCAATGACGGCCACAAGATAGTGATGCTCTTTTTGAGGTTTCTGCATAAGCATGCAGAACGAGAGATACAAGAGAGCGAAGCCGCCACACAGCACGCTGTTGCCGAGTACGGCGGAGGGCCAGAGCGGGATGATGCCGCGCAGGCCCACCAGCAACAGACCTGCTGCCACCATGAAGTTGCCGGCGCCCCAGCGTATTGCACTGCGGCGGCGCTCCTTGTTGGGCATGTTCATGGCAAACACGCAAAATCCCGCGAGGATGGATGACATCACCAGCAGGAAGTACATGGTGCGAATGTCTAGCATCTGTCTTTCCTGGCGCATAGCGCCGTATTTATTTCTTTCCGGGCCGGATCAGGTCAAGAAGACCGAGGTCTTCCAGTTCAAATTCGACCAGACTGCGGATAACAGCGGCATTGTCGACCTGCATGACCTGTTCAAGCAGGCCGCGCGCCTGCATATAGGGCGTATTGCAGATGACCTTGCGGATTTTCAGCAGATTGCTGGCGCTCATGGAGAGTGAATCGAAGCCCATGGCCATGAGCAGCAGCGCCGTGCCGGGATCGCCCGCCATTTCGCCACAGATGCCAACGGGCTTGCCGGCGCGATGCACTTCATCCACAACCATCTGCAGGGCGCGCAGGACGGCAGGGTGGTAGGGCGTGTAAATGTCGGCGACGCGGGCATTGTTGCGATCCACGGCCAGCATGTATTGCGTGAGGTCGTTTGAGCCGACGGAAACAAAATCCACCAGCTGCACCATGTCGCCAATCTGCAGCACCGCCGCCGGCACCTCCACCATCACGCCGACGCGCGGCATGGTGATGGGCACACCTTCCTCTTCCTGCACTTCCATCATGGCGCGATGAATCAGGTGCAGTGCCTCCTCTACCTCGAAAACCGAGGAGATCATGGGCAGAAGAATCTGCAGGTTATCAAGGCCGATGGCGGCTTTCAGCATGGCGCGAATCTGCACCATGAAAATTTCCGGGTGATCCAGCGTGATGCGTATGCCACGCCAGCCCAGCGCTGGATTGTCTTCCTTGATGGGAAAGTAGGGCAGGTCCTTGTCGCCGCCGATGTCGAGGGTGCGCATGGTGACCGGGCGCGGCGCAAAGGCTTCCAGTTGCTGGCGGTAAATGCCGCGCTGCTCTTCCTCGCCGGGAAAGCGCTCGCGCAGCATGAAGGGGATTTCCGAGCGGTACAGGCCGACACCTTCGGCGCCGCGATCTTTTGCGCGCGCAACATCCGCCATCAGGCCGGTATTTACATACAGCGCCAGGCGATGGCCATCGGGCGTTTCGGCTGGGACATCGCGGTAGGCGTCGAGGCCGGCCACCAGCTGCAGCTCTTCCTTGATGATGTCCTTGTAGCGCGTGCGCAGCTGGCGTGAGGGCTGCACGTAAACGCGTCCCTGATAGGCATCGACGATCATTTCGGTGTCGTCGAGCTGGGTCACCGGCAGCTCGCTGACGCCGAGTACCGTCGGTATGCCGAGCGCGCGTGCAACGATTGCCATATGGGAGTTGGCCGCGCCTTCCACCGTGACAATACCGGCAATTTTTTCCAGCGGGGTTTCCACCAGCATGGCGGTGGTGATTTCCTCGCCAATCAGGATCGAGTGATCAGGGAATTCACGCAGGCTGTCGCCTTCCTGTTTTTGCAAATGCGCCAGAATGCGCAGGCCAAGATCACGCACATCGGCGCGGCGCTCGCGCAGATAGGGGTCGTCCATGGCAGCGAAAGCCTGCATGTGCTTCTCGATCACTTCGCGCAGTGCGCCTTGCGCCCAGTTGCCGGCGTGGATGCGTTCTTCTATTTCACCGCCGAGGGCGTTGTCGTCAAGCATGCGCAGATAGGCATCAAACAGGGCGCGCTCTTCCGGCATCAATGACCCGGCCATTTTCCTGTCGAGTTCCCGGATGTCTTCACGAACGGCTTCAAGGGCTATGCGCAGGGAATGGATTTCGTTGTCAGGGTCTTCGGCAACGCGATCCGGCACAGAGTCGATGTCGGCCGGGGGGTACATGACAATGGCGCGACCGAGAGCAATGCCCGAGGCGCCTGCGATTCCATTGAAGACGCGCGTGACATTGGCTCTCGGCGTCGGTGTGCGGATGACATCAAACGATCCGACGGCTTTGGCGTGCGCCACAACGCCCGAGAGCTGCGCCGACAGTGTCACCAGAAAGGCTTCTTCGGCTTCATCAAACTTGCGCTTGTCGCGCTGCTGCACCACCAGCACGCCCAGCACCTTGCGCCGGTGCATGATGGGGACGCCGAGAAAGGAATTGTATTTTTCTTCGCCGGTTTCCGGCAGGTAATGGTATTTCGGGTGGGCGGAAGCGTTATCCAGATTGATGGGTTCTTCTCGCGCGCCACAGAGGCCGACCAGGCCTTCATTCCAGCCCAGGGAAACGGTGCCGATGGCATCCGGATTCAGGCCTTCGGTGGCCATCAGGATGTAGCGGTTGCTTTTGTCATCGAGCAGATAAACCGAACTGACTTCGGTGCCCATGGTTTCGCGCACGCTCGTGACCATGGTGTCCAGCGCCGCCGTGAAGTTGGGCGCGGAATCCACGTCTTGTACGATTTTGCGCAGATTCTCCAGCATGAGCATCGGGCATTCCAGAGCGGCAGTGCCGCAAAAAATTAACGGAGTAGCAGTCGCGGAGCGAGCTCGGTCAGCGCTTTGCGATAAACTTCGCGCTTGAAGGACACCACTTGGTTAAGAGGATACCAGTAGCTGACCCAGCGCCAGTGATCAAACTCGGGCGGATGGGTGCGGGTCAGGATGACGCGCTCATCATCACCCATCATTTGCAGCAGGAACCATTTCTGTTTCTGGCCAATACAGACGGGGTGGTTGTCCGGGCGGATAAAGCGGCTGGGCAGGCGATAGCGCAGCCAGCCGCGGGTAGCGGCGATGATTTTCACGTCGGGGATTTCCAGCCCCACTTCTTCCCAGAGCTCGCGGTACATGGCCTGCTCGGGCGATTCGTGCTCGATAATGCCCCCTTGGGGGAACTGCCAGGCGTCATGGCCGGTGCGCCGGGCCCAGAGAACCTGGCCGGCGGGGTTGGTCAGAATTATGCCCACATTGGGGCGGAAGCCATCGGCATCAATCACGGCGGCGTCTCAATAGTTGGTAGGAAGTGCCTTCTCGGCGGCTGTATCGACAGATACCTGAGAAGAGCTCTCCAAGTGCTTGTTTTATAAATACTCTAGGCACCATGACCGGGGCAAGCGCCGGGGCTGTTTTTTTAGTGGAAATTCGTGAGGGCACGGTATCATCGGCGTTTTTCGGAGGCCGCCATGACGCTCGCCATCTTTGATCTCGACAATACGCTGCTGGCCGGCGACTCCGATCATGCCTGGGGCGAGTTTCTGGTCGAGCGCGGTCTGGTGGAGGCAGATTCGTACCGGGCCCGCAACGACGGCTTCTACTCCGACTATTGCCGTGGCGAGCTGGACATCATTGCCTACAGCGAGTTTGTCTTTACCGTGCTGGCCCGTGAAGAGCCGGCGACACTGGCCGCCTGGCACCGTGATTTCATGGCGGAGAAAGTCAGCCGGATGATCCTGCCCAGGGGCCGCGAGCTGCTGGCGCAGCACCGTGACAAGGGTCACCGCCTGCTCATCATCACGGCGACCAACCGCTTCATCACGGCCCCCATTGCCGCCGAACTGGGCGTGACGGACCTGCTGGCGACCGAGCCCGAGATGCGCGACGGCCGCTACACCGGCAAGGTGGCCGGCATTCCCTGTTACCAGCACGGCAAGATTGAACGCATGCAGCAATGGCTGCAGGAGACCGGGGAATCGGCCGAGGGCTCCTGGTTCTATTCAGACTCGCGCAACGACATTCCCCTGCTGGAGTTCGTCACCCATCCGGTGGCGGTCGATCCCGACGAGCCCTTGCGTGCCCATGCGGCCTCGAACAGCTGGCCTGTCATGTCGCTGCGCTGACAGGACCCGGCCCCCTTCCCCGTATAAAAGAGGCAAAAGGCATGAAGATTTTCCCGGGCTTGTTATGGCTGCTGCTGGCGGGTGTGGCGCAGGCCGATGTGATTCTGGGGGCCCAGGTGGGCACGCAATCGCTGGCGATCAGGCAGACAGACGGCCTGGGTAATACCTATGAGGATACGGCGGACTCCCGCGCCAGCCTGGGGCTGGTGCTTGGCGTCGGGCAGCCGGGAGGAAACAGCCGTATTTCTGTCGGGATGAGCCGCTTCGCGATAGGCAGTGATGCCGATCTGGCCTTGCTGAATGCTGGCTATACATGGCTGATGCCTTCGCTGACGCCGCCCTCGTTCCTCCCCTTGCGGCCTTTTGTCGGGGCAGAGCTTGGCTATGGCTGGCTGGTGGCTGATCAGCAGTCATTGTTTAACAGCGGCGATGACAGCGGCCTCATTTATGGCGCACGCGCCGGTCTTGGTCTGGCCATTACTGACCGGGCCGAGATTGAGGCCGGGGTGCGATACGGCGTTGTGAATCTGGATGCCGCGCTGCCGGGCAAGTTGCCCGGCGTGCAGCCGGCGCACTTTGAGGTGGAGAGTAGCCGGGGCTGGTGGATAGGGTTTAACGTCGGCCTTTGATCCGGCGCCATCAATAAAAAAGCGGCGGTCTGCCCTAGTGCTCATTGCCGGGGACCATTTCCTTGCTTGTTCCGATGCGATAGGACCACGCCACGCCGAGAGTGCCCGCATGGGGGGTGGAGACCAGGGGGCTGTCGGCAAAGCCCGCACCTTCGAGCCCCTCGATGCGGGCGAAAACACTCACGGAGTGATGCTGGTGCTGGTAGCTGATCCGGCTGCTGAGCTGCCATCCCGCAAAGCCTCCCGGGGCTGTATAGGCGGGCCGGGCCGCGGTCGCATAGGCTGGCTCCACGCCGTAGAAATAATCATTGTAACGGGCGTCGGCAAAACTGATGGCGGTGCCGATCCCCCATGTCCATGCCCCCGCCAGATTGTGATCAAGGCTGAGCCCCGGCTGAACCTGCAGGCCAACGGGAGCGAGCGCGCCGTGGTGCAAGGCATAAACCACGCGCAGCGGCAGGTGAGCGCTCAGTCGCAAACCGCTGCTTTCATCGCGCCAGAAAGTAATCCGTTCGCGCAGCCCTATGCCGAGAGTGCTGTCCAGCACGGGCATGCCGGCGCGTTCAGGATTGCTCTGCTGATGCACTGAGGGGTTCAGTGACAGGCTGACGTCGAGTTCCGAGTCGATGCTGCGCCACAGCACCCCATGACTGCCTTCGCGGCCAAGATAGAGGCGGTCGGAACGATAGACGAACCAGGGGAAGGGCAGGGCATAGGTGCGGTAGTTGCGTGAGCCGGGATAGTCGCGCAGCGTGGCGGCAGCGATCCCCATGCCCCACTCCCAGCGCGGTTTGAGCGTATCGGCGCCGGCCGTGCCAGCCCACAGGGCCAGAAGCAGGCCCGCGCACGCCGCGCAAATGCCTGCGTAATGACCTGCGTTATGGCGGAGGGCTGTGCTCATGGGCTGGTCCAGTCGTGCCGTTCCGATCCTGGTTGCTGGTCTTATCGTGAGCCTCTGCCCGGGCCGGAGCAAGACGTATGGCGCCCTGGCCAGATACTCGTGTGTTGTTGTGGGGCCGGCCAGGGCCGTTGCGTCAGGCGCGGGATTTCAGGGGGCGGACAGTTCGCCGGCTCAGCGAAAAACATGTTTGTCAGTGGCGACCTGATTGAGGGGGATGTCCCAGACGGCGGACTCCAGCCTGTCCACTTGCTGGCACGCATGCGCCACGCCAATCAGTACCGGCTTGTGCGCATGGCCATGCTTCCTGAATGCCAGTGTGCGGTCATAAAAGCCGCCCCCCATGCCCAGCCGGTTGCCACGCGCATCAAAGCCGGTCAGGGGGAGCAGGATGACGTCCATGTGGCGCGCGGAAAAAGTGACGCGGCCAGCGGGTTCGGGGATGCCAAGGCGATTGGGGTGCAGTGCCCGGCCGGCATGCCAGCGCGCAAAGGCCAGTGTGTTGGCGGGGAATTTTCGCAGCACCGGCAAGTAGAATTTGCGCCGGGTCATGCGTGCATGGCGGAGCAGGGTACGGGTGTCGATTTCGCCGTCAACCGGCCAGTAAAGCGCAATGTGCTGTGCTGTTTTCAGGGCCGGCAAGGCGGCCAGTCGATGTGCCAGTTCGCGGGCTGCTTTTTTCCGGGCAAACACGGAGAGTGCGCGGCGACGTGCGCGCAGGGTGCGGCGCAAGCTCTGGCGATCAGAAGAAGGAAGTATGAGAGGGAGCATAAAAGGAGTGTGTTCTCCGAAGTGCCGCTGCCCGTCGTAACCCTTGAACCCAAAGGTTCAAGGGGGAAGCCCGGTCGCTGCATAAGGCTTTCCGGCGGGCGGACATGCACACAGCAGTTACTCGAACGTCCCAATGTAATGAAATCGGCTCAGGGGATTGGACGAGCTGGCCAACACTTCAGGGAACACGTGATCAGTATACCAAACCGCCGGTATTGCACATCATGAAAATGATGAAGGGTTTGTTACGCGGACATCAGGAGTCCAGCGAGTGGTAGTGATCCAGTGTCTTTTCTATCTTGCCAATCAGCTTGGTCAGTTCTGCCTGGGAGTCGGATTCGGCATCAACACGCTTCGAGGCGTTCAGCAGTTCATGCGTGATATTGAGCGCGGCGATCACGGCAATGCGCTCAAGGCCGAGCACCTTGCCGGAGGAGCGGATGTCACGCATCTTGCGGTCAAGATACTGGCCGGAGGCGCGCAGGCTTTCCTGCTCGTTTTCCGGGCAGTTGATACGGTAGGCCTTGTCCAGAATGAAAACTTCGAGCGTGCTGGTGTCGGTGCTCATGGATGATTCCGGGTACGGTTAAGTGGGTTGTTCATCCCTGTCTGCACGCCTGCTGCGGTCATTCCTGCGCCTCAAGCGCTTTCAGGCGCAGGATGATCGCTTCGACGCGGGCCTTGGCCAGTTCGTTCTTGCGCTGCAACTCGTCACGCTCGGTCAGCAGGGCGGACTCCTGCGCCCGCAATTTCTTGTTTTCAGCCATAAGGCGCGTTGACAGCTCGGTCAGGCTGTCGATGCGGGCGCTCAGGATTTTGAGATTATTATCGAGCATGGGCTGGTCGCGAAGGATGGCCGGAATATGGCGTAGGGGGGTACTATAGTTTTTCCGCTGAACAAGGGTCAATGAGAAGGTCTTACATGATGCATCCTCCTTCAGGCGTCCCCAGTCTTGATGAGCTGGCCAATGCGCTGGTTCGCCTTAATGCCGGCTGTACGGCTTCCGAGCTGCATGGCGTGATTGCCGGCCTGCTGGCCGGCGGTGCCCGGCTCAATCGCAGCACCCTGCAGAAAATACTGGAAACCCACAGCGAGGCTGATCAGGCCTTTGGCGACGAGATTACGGCCTCGCTCTGGCAGTTGCAGCTCAAGACACTGGAAGACCTGGCTGACAGCGAGCTGATTTTTGCCCCGCTGCTGCCGGACGATGATGATGACCTGGCGGCCCGCGTCAGCGCCATCTCGGACTGGTGCCAGGGCTTTCTGGTCGGCTTCGGTACGGCCGCCAGACCCAATGACACCCGCATTCATGACGAGTCGGTGCGTGAAACCCTGCAGGACATCATGCATGTCGCCAATGTGGATGCGAGCGCACAGGATAATGACGAGAGTGACGAGTCGGCTTATGCCGAGCTGTATGAGTTTGTCCGCGTGGCCGTCATTCATCTCTTCGAGGAAATGGCGCCACCGGAGGAGCGGCACGCTCACGACGAGGACGCTGAACCCACCCTGCATTAACGCGGACAGGCCCCGGTCCTGTACGGCAAAGTCTCCCGCTTGAACCGGTTCCCCAGGATGCCGGTTCAAGCCGCCACTGAAGATAGAGAGCCATGTCCTTGTTGCCTTCCAGTGAGTTCGCCCGCCGCCGGCAGGCGTTGATGAACATGATGGGGACGGGCTCCATCGCCATTCTTCCTGCCGCGCCGCAATACCATCGCAATCGCGACACCGAATACCGTTATCGCCAGGACAGCGATTTCTTTTATCTCTCCGGTTTTGCCGAGCCTGAATCCGTGATCTGCCTGATCCCCGGCCGTCCGCAGGGCGAGTTCGTGTTGTTCTGCCGCGAGCGCGATCGCGAGATGGAAATCTGGAATGGTTATCGTGCCGGCCCGGAAGGCGCGGTAAAGGATTTTGGTGCCAGCGATGCTTTTCCGATTACGGATATCGATGAAATCATTTCGGGTTTGATTGAAGGCCGGTCCCGTGTGTTTGTTTCCATGGGGGCGCAGCCCTTGTTCGACCAGCGCATGATGGGCTGGGTCAACGGCATTCGCGCCAAGTCCCGTGCCGGCCTGCATGCGCCCGGCGAATTCCTGATGCTGGATCATCTGCTGCATGATTTGCGCCTGTTCAAGTCCACTGAAGAGGTCCGCATCATGCGCCGTGCGGCTGCCATTTCTGCACGCGCCCACATTCGCGCCATGCAGGTGGCGAAGCCCGGCATGATGGAGTACGAGCTTGAGGCCGAACTCATGCACGAGTTCCTGAAAAACGGCTGCCCGGCTCCTGCCTACAACTCCATTGTCGGCTCCGGCGACAACGCCTGCATCCTGCATTACGTCGAAAACAACAAGGCCATGCGCGATGGTGATCTGGTGCTGATCGATGCCGGTGGCGAACTCGATCATTACGCCTCCGATATCACCCGCACCTTTCCGGTCAATGGCCGGTATTCGCCAGAACAAAAAGCGGTTTATGAGCTGGTGCTGGCATCACAACTGGCAGCGATTGATTCGGTGAAGCCCGGCGTGAGCTGGAACAAACCGCACGAAGTGGTGGTGGATATTCTCACCGAGGGTTTGCTGGATCTGGGTCTGCTCAAGGGCTCGAAAGCGGAGTGTCTGGAAAAGGCATCGTACCGGCAGTTTTTCATGCACCGTACCGGGCACTGGCTGGGTATGGATGTGCATGATGTCGGTGATTACAAGGTCGACGACCAGTGGCGTGAGCTGGAGCCCGGCATGGTGATGACCGTGGAGCCCGGTCTTTATATTGCGCCGGATTGCAAAACGGTTGAGGCGAAATGGCGCGGCATCGGCGTGCGTATTGAAGATGATGTGCTGCTGACCAAAACCGGACATGAAGTGTTGTCGCAGGCGGCGCCAAAGACAGTGGCTGATATTGAGGCGTTGATGCGCGGCTGATCGTTGCCCCGATTTTTTTGTTGATCCGTTTCTGCTGCAAGGCGCGCCTCCATGCAGGCCTGCTTTTGCGGGGCTTGCAGCCGCTCAGGGAATGGGTGGCGCCGGCAGAATGGCTTGTGAGGCGATACTGCAAAAGGCATCAATGGACTCTTCGTGCGTAGTGGTCCTGAGCGCATCGCGGCACTCAAAGAAATTACGATGCTCCTCCACGACGAGTTTTTTTTCGGCGGTACGGACCAGATAGAAATGATCCATGGGGGTGCCGCGTTGCCATGAGGCAAGATGCTGTTCGCCCTGCACGCAAAGGTATTCCACCTTGTAGGGAATGCCTTTGAGCGTTTTCAGGTAGTAGCCGCTGAAATGATTCCAGCCGGTGGTCAGTCCGGCGTTGCGCTCCTCCTCGCAGGCTTCGAGGCTGCTGATGGCGGCGTGGCGAAAAAAAACGACCTGGGTGAGATCAGTGCCCGTCAGTTTGATGCGAGCCACCATATAAATCAGGGTGGCAACTTCGGCGGGAGCAGGGGCCAGGGCATCATCTGTCGGCGGAACGGGTGCCATCGGTGCGGTGTTGGTGCTCGCGGCAGCAGCAGGTTCTTCTGCCTGCACAAAAGCAGAGCCTGACAGGGACAGCAGCAAAACAAGGGCGGCAGTAAAGCGCATGAGCGGTGGCCAGACAGTGTGGGTGCGGTGATTATACGGCGCAGTCGGGGCGAAGATGGAAGCACGGTGTGATGGCGGGCACGATTTTGGAGAAGAACGTGGTGGCAGGGCAGGAAAATCCGGTTGATGTTCTGATTATCGGTGGCGGCATGGTGGGTGTGACCCTGGCCTTGTTGCTGGCGCGCGAGCCCGGCTTGCATATCACGCTGGTAGAAGCGATCTCCCTGCCGGTGCTGGTGCCGGGTGAAGTCCTGCCTTTTCGCCCCAGTTTTGATGCGCGCAACACGGCCTTGTCGCGGCGCACTGTCGCAACCTACCGCGAGCTGGGCCTCTGGGATGCCATGCAGACGCATGCCACCCCCATTCATGAAATCCATGTTTCCGAGCGCGGCCATTTCGGCATGGCGCATTTGCGCGCCGCGGAAGAAAAGGTCGAGAGCTTTGGTCAGGTCATCGAGAATGCCTGGCTGGGGCTGGTGCTGCTGCAGGCGCTCAAGGCCTGCAGCAATGTCACGGTTCTCGATGGCGTCACGCTCACCGGTATTGAGCCGGGCGAAAAATCGGTGACGGCCCATTTGCAGCGTGGCAATGAAAGATTTGCGCTGACGGCTCCCCTGCTGGTGGCCGCCGACGGCGCACAGTCCGTGTCGCGCGATTTTCTCGGCGTTGCGGCCGATTCCACTCCCTATGAGCAGGTTGCGCTGGTGACAACCGTCGCCACCCATTTGCCGCATGACAATATTGCCTACGAGCGCTTTACCGAACATGGCCCGATTGCGCTGCTGCCTTTGCCGGAAGGCCGGCGTTCCGTTGTCTGGACCTTGCCGCTGGGTGAGGAAAAAGCGCTGATTGATTGCAGCGATGAAGCATTCCTGCAGCAGTTGCAGCAGGCCTTTGGCAAGCGTGCCGGACGCTTTGTCAAAACCGGAAAGCGCTTTGCCTATCCACTGGTGCTGACGGTGGCGCATATCCAGGCGCTGCCGCGTGCCGTCATTCTCGGGAATGCCGCGCACAGTCTGCATCCTGTGGCCGGACAGGGTTTTAATCTTTGTCTGCGCGATTGCCTGGCGCTGACCGAACGTTTATGCGAAGCGCACAGGCAAGGCCGTGATCTCGGCGATTTTTCCTTGCTGAAAGCCTATGAAGCCGCACGGGTTGATGACCAGCACAACGTCATCCAGTTCTCTGACAAGATAGTGCGGGGATTTTCCAATGCCACGCCGGGGCTGACGCTGGCGCGCAATATCGGCATGGTGACATTTGATTTGCTGCCGGCGGCGAAACAGGCGCTGGCACGTTATGCCATGGGGCTGAATCAGTGAAAAATGCAGATATTGTTATTGTCGGCGCCGGCATGGTCGGCTCGCTGCTGGCGGCGCTGCTGAAAGACAGTGGTTTGAACATCCTGATGCTGGAACGCAGTGCCGTGACGGCGCCGGCAAAAGACGATGCCTTTGAACCGCGGGTGTCGGCGCTGACACGCGCCTCTGAAAACCTGCTGCGTCATGCCGGTGCCTGGGAGAAAGTGGAAAGCCTGCGCGCCTGCCCGTACACGGAGATGACGGTCTGGGATGCAGACGGCAGCGGGCGCGTGCAGTTCAGTGCCGGCGAGCTGGGCGAAACGCATCTGGGTGTGCTGGTGGAAAACCGCCTGCTGCAGGCGGCGCTGACCGAGGCAGCAACACGGGCACCCAATGTCGAGCTGCGCTGTCCTGCGCAGATGATCGAGCTCGAGCGTCTGCCGGATGCCTGGCAGCTGGTGCTGGCGGACGGCGAGAAAATCCGGGCGCGCCTGGTGATCGGTGCCGACGGCGCGCAATCAGCCGTGCGCCAGCTCACCGGTATTGCCTGCACGGAAACGGATTACGGTCAGCGCGCCATCGTGACCACGGTGCGTACCGAAAAGCCGCACGGGTTCATGGCCCGGCAGCGCTTCATGAGTACCGGGCCGCTGGCATTTCTGCCGCTGCAAGGCCATGACGGCGATACGCATTGCTGCTCCATCGTCTGGTCGCAGGATGAAACGGAAGCACAGCGTTTGCTGGCACTGGATGACGAGGCGTTCCGGCGCGAACTCGGTTTTGCCTTCGAGCACACGCTGGGCAGGATTGAATGGTCGGACACGCGCTACAGTTTTCCCCTGCGCGCCCGGCATGCCACTGATTATGTGCGGGAAGGCATTGCCCTGATTGGCGACGCGGCGCATGCCGTTCACCCGCTGGCCGGGCAGGGCGTCAACCTCGGCTTGCTGGATGCGGCGGTGCTGGCCGAAGAAATCCTGCGCGCCATCGAGCGCCATATTCCCTGGTGGAGCGAAAATACCCTGGCGCGCTATTCGCGCCGCCGGCGTGCGCACAATGCGCTCATCCTCAACAGCATGACGGGGTTCCGCCAGCTGTTTGCCAGCCACAATCCCCTGCTGGTGCTGGCGCGCAATGCCGGGCTGGCGGCTACCAGCCGGCTGTTGCCGCTGCGTCAGGAATTTGCCCGCGTGGCCATGGGGCTGACGGGCGATTTGCCGGCCGCCGCACGATCCGTGTGAAGTAAAAGCGGCTGAGCGGTGCAAGGCCCCTGTAAACAACCGAGATGCCTGTGATGGAAATGTCCCGCCGCGAACCCCTTGTGCTTGCCCTTGTCGTGGTGGCGGCCATGGTGCTGGCGGCCATCAACCCGCATGACTACGAAACCCTGTGGCTGGAGGTGTTTCCGGTATTCCTGGCGGCGCCCTTGCTGCTGCTGAGCTGCAAGTCCTTTCCCCTGACGCCCCTGCTTTATCGCCTCATCCTGATTCACTCGATAATCCTGATTGTGGGTGGTCACTACACTTATGCAAAAGTGCCGCTGGGTTTCTGGATGGAGGACTGGTTCCACTTTCACCGCAACCACTACGACCGCATCGGCCATTTCATCCAGGGTTTCGAGCCGGCGATTCTGGCGCGTGAAATCCTGATCCGTAAGGACGTGGTGAAGCGCGGCGCCTGGCTGGTGCTCTTTGTGCTCTCGATCTGTATGGCGTTCAGTGCCCTTTATGAACTCATCGAGTGGTTTGTGGCGCTGGTCTCGGCAGAGGCGGCGGAATCCTTTCTCGGCACCCAGGGCGATGTCTGGGATACGCAGTGGGACATGTTCATGTGCCTGATTGGCGCCAGCACCGCCCTGTTGCTGCTTCCCCGCTATCACGACCGGCAGCTGGCGCAGCTGGAAACCACCCGGTCCTGAGGTTTCCTTGCCTGTTGCGCGCAGATGCATAGAGCCGGACCCCTTCGCCGTGTAAAATGCCCCGCTTTGCCAGCCTACCAACGCCGGGGTTTTCATGGGCCTTCAGACCGCGCTCTATCCAGAACACCTTGCCCTCAAGGCCCGTATTGTCGATTTTGGCGGCTGGGACATGCCCGTGCAGTACAGCTCCGTGCTCGATGAGCACCATGCCGTGCGCCGCTCGGCCGGCATGTTCGACGTTTCCCACATGACTTTTCTCGAGCTCGAAGGCCCGGATGCAGAAGCCTTCCTGCGCCGCCTGCTGGCCAATGACGTCAGCCGCCTCAAGATTCCCGGCAAGGCCCTGTACTCGGCCATGCTGAAAGAGGATGGCGGCATCCTTGATGACCTGATCGTCTATGCCCCGACCGAGACCCGTCCCGGCCTGTGGCGCGTGATCGTCAACTGCGGTACCCGCGCCAAGGACATCGCCTGGATGCAGGCTCAGGCCGCAAGCTTTCGCGTCACGCTGAAAGAGCGCGAAGACCTGGCCATGATTGCCGTGCAGGGGCCGGAGGCCCGCGCCAAAGTGGCCGCGATCAGGCCGGCGCTGGCATCATTGATCGACAGCCTCGAGGTATTCCAGGGCAACGAAGCCGGTGAATGGTTTGTCGCCCGCACCGGCTATACCGGCGAAGACGGTCTGGAAATCCTGCTGCCCAATGGCGAAGCGGGGGCCTTCTGGCGTGAATTGCTGGCGGCCGGCGTCATGGCCTGCGGTCTCGGTGCGCGCGACACGCTGCGCCTTGAAGCCGGCATGAATCTCTACGGCAATGACATGACCGAGGCGACTTCGCCGCTGACATCGAACATGGCCTGGACCCTGGCCTGGGATCACGACTTTATCGGCAAGGCCGCACTCGAGGCTGAAAAAGCGGCCGGCGTGCCAACCCGGCTGGTCGGACTGATCCTGCAGGACAAAGGCGTGCTGCGTGCGCACATGCGCGTTGTGATTCCTGGTGTCGGTGAAGGTGAAACCACGTCCGGTACGTTTTCACCGACGCTGGAAAAAGCCATTGCCCTCGCCCGTATTCCGGTGAGTGATGCGGGTGCGCAGGTGCCTGAGCAGGTGCAGGTGGAAATTCGCGGCAAGATGCTGAACGCCCGTATTGTGCGTCCGCCTTTTGTGCGTAACGGCAAAGCGCTTTTCTGATCGTTTTTAATCCCGGGCGCTTTTTTCGAGTGCGCCCGGTTTGCCCGTCCGGCGGAAGCCGGAGCCGGGTTACGCGCAGGTGTCTTGCTGCGCGGGCAGCGCACGCTAGTGCTGCCGGGTGGCTGAGTGAACTCGGCCATTTCATTCATTGATGACGGACTATTTTGAGGAAACCGCCATGAGAGCAACCCCTACAGAAATGAAATACGCCACCAGCCACGAGTGGGTGAGCATCGATGGCGATATTGCCACGGTCGGCATTACCGATCATGCCCAGGACGCGCTGGGTGATCTCGTGTTTGTCGAGCTGCCGGATGTGGGTGATGTGGTGGCGGCGCACGATGAAGCCGGTGTGGTGGAGTCGGTGAAAGCCGCTTCCGATATTTACGCTCCCTTGTCCGGTGAAATCATCGCCATCAATGAGGCGCTGGTGGATTCACCGGAAATCGTCAACAGCGATCCCTATCACGATGGCTGGATGTACAAGATCCGCTTCAGTGATGCCGCCGAGCTGGACGAGCTGCTGTCGGCTGAAGATTACGACGCCCATGTCGAAGCCGAAGAGCACTGATTAATCGCTTCTCTTTGCAGGAGCGGCTTCAGCCGCGAACATGGCTTAAAAAGTCAGGTTCGCGGCTGAAGCCGCTCCCGTGAAAACCTTTTTTAAAACACAGCCAGATAATTACCATGCCTTTTATTCCCCATACTGATGACGATGTGCGCAAGATGCTGGACGCCATCGGCGCGTCTTCCATTGAGAAGCTGTTCGATGAAATTCCTGTCCACCTGCGCGGCAATGCGCTGACGGGCATTGAGGACGGTGTTTCCGAAATGGACGTTACCCGTCAGATGCTGTCTCGTGCCCGGGCCGATGAAGTGGAGCTTTGCTTTATCGGCGCAGGCGCTTACGAGCACCACATTCCGGCAGCGGTATGGGAGCTGGCATCGCGCGGTGAATTCCTGACGGCCTATACCCCGTATCAGGCGGAAGCCTCGCAGGGCACGCTGCAGGTGATTTACGAATTCCAGTCCATGATGGCCAACATCACCGGCATGGATGTCTGCAACGCCTCTGTCTATGACGGTGCTTCCGGTCTGGCGGAAGCGGTATTGATGGCCATTCGCGCCAACAAGAAATCAAAATCGAAACGCGTGCTGGTGCCGCGCTCGGTGAATCCGCATTACCGCTCGGTGCTGAAAGCCATTGTCAGCATGCAGGGCATTGAAGTGGTGGAAGTCGAGTTCAATAAAAGCGGCGGTCACCTCGATCTCGCTGCGCTGAAACCGTTTGAAGGCGAAGATTTTGCAGCGCTGGTGATTCCGCAGCCGAATTTCTTCGGCGTGCTGGAGGAAGCCGATGCGCTCACCGACTGGGCGCATGAGCAGAATATCCTGGTGATTGCCTGCGTGAACCCGATGGCGCTGGCTGTTTTTGCACCGCCCGGCGACTGGGGAAAAACCGGTGCCGATATCGTGGTTGGCGAAGGCCAGCCCTTCGGTATTCCGCTGTCTTCCGGCGGCCCTTATGTGGGCTTTCTCTGCTGCAAGATGGAATTCGTGCGCCAGATGCCCGGCCGCCTGATTGGCCGCACCGTGGATCTCGAAGGCAAGCCCGGTTTCACCCTCACCCTGCAGGCGCGCGAGCAGCACATCCGCCGCGCCAAGGCGACGTCGAATATCTGTACCAATCAGGGGCTGGCGATGACGGCGGCGACGATTTACGTCAGCCTGCTCGGCGCCGAAGGCCTGGAGCGCGTGGCGCTGGCTTCGCACCACAATATTCGTGAGCTGTCACAAGCCACAAGCAGGATCGGTTCGGTCGAACGCGTGTTCAATCGTCCGGTGTTTCATGAAAAAGTGCTGCGCCTGAACAAGCCGGTCGCTGCTGTACTGGAACATATGGCCAATAACGGTGTGCTCGGTGGTTTCGATTTGTCGCAAGACTATCCGGAGCTCGGTCAGGCACTCGTGGTGTGCTGCACTGAAACCAAAACCCCGGACGACATTGCCCGATATGTCGCCGCCCTTGATAAAGCCCTGACGGAGGCCTGAGAAATGCTGATTTTCGAACGTTCCGCCAAAGGCCGTTTTGCCCACTCGCAGGCACCACGTTCGCGCCAGGATCTCACCGATATTCCGGAAGGCCTGCGCCGCAAAAAGCGTGCACTGCTGCCGGAAGTCTCCGAGCTGCAGGTGGTGCGTCACTACACCAACCTGTCGCGCAAGAATTTCTCCATCGATACGCAGTTCTACCCGCTCGGTTCCTGCACCATGAAGTACAACCCGCGCGGCGCGCACAAGGCCGCCATGCTGCCGGGTTTTCTGGCCCGCCATCCGCTGGCGCCGGTCTCGCATTCGCAGGGTTATATCGCCTGCCTGTATGACCTGCAGGAAACGCTGAAGGAAGTCACCGGCATGAAGGGGGTTTCCCTGACGCCGGCCGCCGGCGCACAGGGCGAGTTTGCCGGTGTTGCCATGATTCGCGCCTATCACGAAGCGCGTGCGGATCACGAGCGTACGGAAATGCTGATTCCGTCGACAGCACACGGTACCAATCCGGCAACCGCGATGATGTGTGGTTACAAGGTGCGGGAAATTCCCGTGCTCGCCAACGGTGATGTCGATCTGGATGCACTCAAGGCGGCTGTCGGTCCGCAAACCGCCGGCCTGATGATGACGAACCCGTCGACCTGCGGCGTGTTCGAGCAGCAGATCGAGGCGATTGCCCGCACCGTGCACGAAGCCGGCGGCCTGCTTTATTACGACGGTGCCAACCTCAACGCCATTCTCGGCACCGTGCGTCCGGGCGACATGGGTTTTGACGTGCTGCACATGAACCTGCACAAGACCTTCGCTACGCCGCATGGCGGTGGTGGTCCCGGCGCCGGTCCTGTCGGTGTCGGCGAGCGCCTGCTGCCTTTCCTGCCGACACCGATTGCCGGCAAGAATGCCGACGGTTCCTACTACTGGATCGGCCCGGAAGAGTTGCCGCAAACCATTGGCCGCCTGTCCGCTTTCATGGGCAATGCCGGTGTGCTGCTGCGCGCCTTCTATTACGGTCGCGCGCTGGGTCGTGACGGTCTGCACCGTGTTGGTGAGTACTCCACGCTCAATGCCAATTACATGATGGCGCGCCTGCAGGCCGAAGGCTTTCAGCTCGCCTATCCGGAGCGTCGTGCCTCGCACGAGTTCATCATCACGTTTGCGAAGGAAGCGAAAGAACTGGGCGTTAACGCCATGGATTTTGCCAAGCGTCTGCTGGATTACGGCTTCCATTCGCCCACCACGTATTTCCCGCTGCTGGTGCCGGAATGCTGGCTGATCGAACCGACCGAAACCGAATCGGTTGATGAACTGGATGCGTTTATTGATGCGCTGGTGAAAATCCGTGAAGAAGCCCGTCACAGCCCCGAGGTCGTGAAGGGAGCGCCGCATACGCTGCCCGTGCGGCGTCTGGATGATGTGCGTGCGGCGCGCGAACTGGATCTGAAATGGGTTCCGGCAACCTCTGCATGATTTTTTGCAGATAGCCGGCCTGTTTCGGCTGTTTTTTTCAGAACATTCTGAACGCCCCCATCCGCATGGCTGGGGGCGTCTTTTTTAGGTGGTTGTCATGTCCGTATTGCCCGCACTCCGTCTCAAGTCCCAGGAAGATCGCCGTCTGCGTGAAGGTCATCTCTGGATTTATTCCAATGAAGTGGATGTGGTGGCGACTCCGCTCAAGGATTTCACGGCGGGTGACCAGGTGCGGGTGGAAGACAGCAAGGGCAAGTTCATCGGCGTTGCCACGGTCACGCCCAATTCGCTGATTTGCGGCCGCCTGCTCAGCCGTGATGAAAAATATCCGCTGAACAAGTCGCTGCTGGTGCACCGCCTGCAGGTGGCACTGGCGCTGCGCGAGATGCTCTACGACCAGCCGTATTACCGGCTCGTGTATGGCGACAGCGATTTTCTCCCCGGCCTTGTGATTGACCGTTTTGGCGATATCTGTGTGGTGCAGATTGCCAGCGCCGGCATGGAGCGCGTGAAGGGCGAGATCGTAGAGGCACTGCAGCAGGTGCTGGCACCCACCGGCATTCTTTTCAAGAACGACGGCAAGATGCGCGATGTTGAAGGCCTGGAAAGTTATGTGGAAGTCGCTGCCGGTGAGGTGCCTCTTGAGGTGCCGCTGCTGGAAAACGGCGTGAAATTCCTGGCGCCGGTGCAGAGCGGTCAGAAGACAGGCTGGTTCTATGATCATCGCGAAGCGCGTGCCGAGCTTGCGCGCATGGTGAAGGGCAAGCGCGTGCTGGATGTGTTTTCCTATGTCGGTGGCTGGGGTGTGCAGGCGGCTGCCTTTGGCGCTGCCGAAGTCACCTGTGTAGATGCCTCGGCAAGTGCACTGGCCATGGTGGCAAAGAATGCCGCACTGAACGGTGTCGGCGACAAGGTGAAAACCCTGCAGGGCGATGCTTTCGATATTCTCACCTCGCTGAAACAGTCCGGTGAAAAATTCGATGTCATCATCCTTGATCCGCCGGCGTTCATCACCAAGCGCAAGGACCACAAGAATGGCCTGGCAGCCTATCGTCGCGCCAACGAGCTGGCCATGCGCCTGCTCAGCCGTGAAGGCCTGCTGGTATCGGGTTCCTGCTCGCTGCACCTGAGCCGCCCCGAACTGGTGGAAATCATTCGCGCCAGCGCCCGTCATGTCGATCGTTCGGCGCAGATCATTCATCACGGCCATCAGGGCGGTGATCACCCCATCCATCCCTCGATTCCGGAAACCGAATACCTGAAAGCGGTTTTCACGCGCATCCTGCCCGCCTGATGCAGAAGTGATTCACCCATAAAAAACCCGCCGTGATGGCGGGTTTTTTATGGGTGAATGGCGTATCAGCCCAGAAACAGCTTGTAAGCCGGATTGTCGCTTTCTTCCTGGAAGGGATAGCCAACTTCTTTCAGGGACTCCAGCAGCTCCTTGTGCGTGCGCCCGCCCAGTTGCAGGCCGACGAGTACGCGACCGTAGGCAGCGCCGTGGTTGCGGTAATGGAACAGCGAGATGTTCCAGCGTGCTTCAATGCGCGTGAGGAAATTCATCAGCGCACCGGGGCGCTCCGGGAATTCAAAACGGAACAGGCGCTCGTCCGCAAGGCCGGCGTGGCCACCGACGAGATGGCGGATATGCAGCTTGGCCATTTCGTCATCCGACAGATCCAGCGCGGCATAGCCTTTCTTTTCCAGCAGCGCCTTGATGTCGGCGCGTTCCGCCTCGCCATTGCGCAGCTGCAGGCCGACAAAGACATGCGCATCTTTGGCGTCGGCATAGCGGTAATTGAATTCGGTGATGTTGCGCTTGCCGAGAATCTGGCAGAAGGATTTGAAGGCGCCGGCTTTCTCCGGCAGCGTGACGGCAAACACGCCTTCGCGTTTTTCACCGATCTCCGTGCGCTCGGAAATGTGGCGCAGGCGGTCGAAATTCATGTTGGCGCCGGAATCGATGGCGATCAGCACGCGGCCTTCGCATTTTTCGCGCGCCACATAATTCTTCAGGCCGGCAAGGGCGAGCGCGCCGGCGGGTTCGGCGATGGTGCGGGTGTCATCAAAAATATCCTTGATGGCCGCGCACATTTCATCACTGGTGGCCGTGATGACTTCATCGATATGGTCTTTCAGTACCTTGAAGGTTTCGGCGCCGATCTGTGCCACGGCGACGCCGTCGGCAAACAGGCCGACCTGGCTCAGCACCACGCGCTTTTTGGCCTTGAGGGCAGCAGCGAGACAGGCGGCGTCTTCAGGCTCGACGGCAATCACCTTGATCTCGGGGCGCAGGTATTTCACATAGGCGGCGATGCCGGCGGCAAGACCGCCGCCACCCACGGGGACAAAAATCGCGTCGATGGGGCCGGGATGCTGGCGCAGGATTTCCATGGCGACGGTGCCCTGGCCGGCGATGACATCGGGGTCATCGTAGGCGTGCACATAGGTGTAGCCTTTTTCTTCGGCCAGCTTGAGGGCGTGCAGATAGGCCTCGTCGTAGGAATCACCTTCCAGCACGACATGGCCGCCGAGATTCTTCACCGCCGTCACCTTGATGTCCGGCGTGGTCTGCGGCATCACGATGACGCCGCGGATGCCGAGCTCGCGTGTGGCCAGCGCCACGCCCTGGGCATGATTGCCGGCCGAGGCGCAGATGACGCCGCGCTGCTGGTCCTCGCGGGAGAGCTGGGCAATCTTGTTGTAGGCGCCGCGCAGCTTGAAGGAAAACACCGGCTGCAGATCCTCGCGCTTGAGCAGCACGCGGTTTTTCAGGCGCCGGGAGATATTGCGGGCCTCGTCCAGCGGGGTTTCCTGCGCCACTTCATAGACGCGGGCACAGAGGATTTTCTTCACATAGGATTCAAGCAGCTGGTTCTTGGCCATGGCGACGCGGTGCTTCCTGGGCAGACAAGTCAGTGATGTTACCAGCACCGCGCCGCAGATGGTCTACAAGCGCCGCTGTGGCCCCTATAATCCGCGCCTGCGTGTTTCCATCCGCCCAACCAACCGGAGTTCCCCATGAATCAGGACGCCCTCAAGAAAGCCGTGGCCGAAGCCGCGCTGGCCCATGTGGAGCGCGGCGAGATTCTCGGCGTGGGTACCGGCTCCACCGCCAACTTCTTCATTGATGCCCTCGCCGGCATCCGCGACGACATTCCCGGCGCCGTCGCCAGCTCGCAGGCCACCGCCGATCGTCTCAAGCGCATCGGCATCGAAGTGGTGGAGCTCAACTCGGTGGGCAGCATCAGTGTCTATGTGGACGGCGCCGACGAGATCAACAGCGCGCTGGAAATGATCAAGGGCGGCGGTGCTGCCCTCACGCGCGAAAAGATCGTGGCCGCCGTTGCCCGGAAATTTGTCTGCATCTGCGATGCCAGCAAGCAGGTGCAGCAACTCGGCCGCTTTCCCCTGCCTGTCGAAGTCATCCCCATGGCCCGCTCCTATGTCGCCCGCGAGCTGGTGCGGCTGGGCGGCAGCCCGGTGTATCGCGAAGGCGTGGTGACGGATAACGGCAACGTGATCCTGGATGTGTGGAACCTGAACATTGCCGTACCGCGGCAGATGGAAGAGCGCATCAACAATATCGTCGGTGTGGTCACCAACGGCCTGTTTGCGCTGCGCCCGGCGGATGTCCTGCTGGTGGGCACGGCCGATGGCGTGAAGACGCTCAAAAGATCCTGAGGCCGGCACGCGCAAACGCGTGTCATTGCCGCTTCAGCTGCCGGCGTCCTTGCCGGCCGTCGCCCGTCGCGGGATCACGCTGATCGAACCGGTGTTTTCCAGTATGGCCAGGTGCACGTCTTCCAGCTTGAGGCAGCCGGCCTGGCGCAGGGCGACGTAGAGCTCCTGCTGGGTGATCAGCGCGCTGGTCATGACATTCTGGTACAGCTGGCCGTTGTGGATCAGCACCTGTGGCTGGCCTTCGATCAGGATTTCCACCTTCTTGCTGCGAAACGCCGCAAGGCCGGCCAGATAATTCAGGCTGATCAGTACGCTGGCAGACAACAGGCCGCCGATCAGCGAATTGTCGCCGGCGTTCATCGAGTTCTGCACGGCATTCGACAAGACCAGCAGCAAGACGAGATCAAAGGGCGCCAGCTGCCCGACCTGGCGCTTGCCGGTCAGGCGCAATAAAAGAATCAGAAAGGCGTAAACCACCACACTGCGCAAAACCAGTTCCCACCAGGGGACGGACAGGCTCCACATTTTTCAGGATCTCCTTGGCGCTGATTTTTACGGGCGGCTGGTGTCAGCCTGCCTCATGTTCCGGCCGTTCGCCGGCTCCGGTTTTCGGGGTGAAGCGGTCGAGATAAAGATAAATCACCGGCGTGAGATAAAGCGTCAGCCATTGTGACACCAGCAGGCCACCGACAACGGCATAGCCGAGCGGCTGGCGCACTTCGGCGCCGGCACCGATGGCGAATGCAATCGGCAGGGTGCCGGCCAGCGCCGCCATGGTCGTCATCATGATGGGACGGAAACGTACCAGCGCGGCTTCGCGTATGGCAGCGAAAGGCGTGTGGCCTTCGCGCTGCCGCTCCAGGGCAAAATCGATCATCATGATCGCGTTCTTTTTCACGATCCCCACCAGCATGATGATGCCGACAAAGGCATAAAGACTGAGGCTGGCCTTGAACAGCAGCAGCGTCAGCAGGGCGCCGAGCCCGGCAGCCGGCAGGCCGGAAAGAATGGTGAGCGGATGAATGAAGCTCTCGTACAGGATGCCCAGCACCAGATACACCACCAGCACCGCAATCAGCAGCAGCCAGCCCATGCCCTTGAAGGATTCCTCAAACGCCTGTGCCGTTCCCTGCAGGCCGGTGGTCAGCGTGGCAGGAATGCTGGCGCTGCTTTCCATGGCGCGAATGCGCTCAACGGCGGTGCCGAGCGAAACACCAGGCAGCAGGTTGAAGGAGAGCGTAACGGAAGGCAGCTGGCCGTTGTGGTTCACGGTGAGCGACTGGCTTTTCCGGCTGACCGTGGTTACGGCATCCAGCGGCACCAGCTTGCCGCCGTTGCCGGCCTGCACATAAAGCCGTGAAAGTTTTGCAGGGTCTGCCTGAAAGGCGGGCAGCAGTTCCAGTATCACCTCGTACTGGCTGGTGCTGCCGTAGATGGTGGAAATCTGCCGCGCACTGAAGGCGCTTTGCAGGGCATCTTCCACCTGCGCATAACTGAGGCCGAGCGCGGCCAGCTTGTCGCGATCAACCTCCAGCACCAGCGTCGGACTTTTCACATTGAGGTTGCTGGAGACATCAACAAATCCTGGCAGCTTTTTCAGTTTTTTCAGGAGCACATCGCTCCACGCATAGAGCTCGCCGACATCGGTGCTTTGCAGCGTGTACTGGTATTGCGCCGAGCTGAGCTGGCCGCCGATGCGGATGGCCGGCGGATTCTGCAGCGATACCTTGATGCCGGGGATATGCGAAAGCTTCGGGCGCAGCTCGCTGATGATTTCATCCGCACTGAGCTTGCGCTCGCCGCGCGGTTTCAGGGTGATGAACAGGGTGCCGTTATTGGCCGTGGGGCGGGAGCCGCCGGCACCGACAGTGGACATGAAGGCCAGCACGTTCGGGTCTTCCGCCACGATCGCGGCGGCTTCACGCTGGTTGCTCACCATGCTGGCAAACGAGGCGTCCTGCGCGCCTTCGGTAAAGGCAATGATCTGTCCGGTATCGCCGCCCGGCAAAAAATCCTTGGAGGTGAGGGTAAACAGCACGCCGGTCAGCACGATGGTGGAAAAAAACACCGCGAGCATGATGCGCTGGTGCGCCAGTGCCCAGTCCAGTGTGCGTTCATAGGCGCCGAGCAGCTTGCCGAACTGCGCTTCACTCCAGTCAAACAGGCGTGAATGTTTTTGTTCGCGCTGGTGCTGCAGGTAACGGCTGCAGAGCATGGGCGTGAGCGTCAGCGACACAATGCCGGAAACGATGATGGCGGCGCAGATGGTGACGGCAAACTCGTGCAGCAGGCGCCCGACAATGCCGCCCATGAACAGCACCGGAATGAAGACCGCCACCAGCGATACCGTCATCGAGACGATGGTGAAGCCGATTTCCTTCGAGCCCTTGAGCGCGGCCTGCAGCGGAGTTTCGCCTTTCTCGATATGGCGCACGATGTTTTCCAGCATGACGATGGCATCGTCCACCACAAAACCGACCGCCAGCGTCAGTGCCAGCAGCGAGAGATTGTCGAGGCTGAAACCCATGACCTGCATGACGGCAAAGGTGCCGATCACGGAAATCGGCAGGGCCAGTGCCGGAATCAGCGTGGCGGAAACATTGCGCAGAAAAATAAGGATGACCAGGATCACCAGAAACGCGGCGAGCAGCAGGGTGTATTGCACGTCCATGATGGAGTGGTGGATGGACACGCTGCGGTCGTAAAGCACCTCCAGCTTGATGGCCGCCGGCAGGTTTTCCTGAAAGCTCGGCAGGATGGCCTTGATGGCATTGACGGTGGCCACCGTGTTGGCGCCCGGCTGGCGCTGGATGGCGAGAATGATGGCGCGTTTTTTTACAAACCAGGTGGCGACCTTGTTGTTCTCGATGCTGTCGACGGGCGTGGCAACATCTTCCAGCCGCACCGGCGCGCCATTGCGCCAGGCCACAATTACATGGCGGTATTGTTCGGCCTTTTCCAGCTGGCCATCGGTTTGTATGGCCACGGTTTGCTGCGTGCCGTCAAAGCTGCCGACGGGCTGATTCACATTGGCGGCATTAACGGCTTGCTGCAGTTCATCCAGACCGATGCCGCGCGCGGCCAGTCGGTCCGGATCGGCCTGGATGCGCACGGCAAATTTCTGCGCCCCATACACATTCACTTGCGCCACGCCGGTCACGGTGGAAAGACGCTGCGCCAGCTGCGTTTCGGCATATTCGTTGACGGTGGTGGGCGCCAGGGTGTCCGAGTACATGGCGATGTAAAACACCGGCGAATCGGCCGGGTTGGATTTGCGGAACGAGGGCGGTGCCGGCATGCCCGGCGGCAGCTTGCGCGTGGCCGCCGAAATGGCGGACTGCACATCCTGCGCGGCGGCATCAATGCTGCGATCAAGATCGAACTGGATGGTGATGCGCGTATTGCCCTGCGAACTCACCGAGGTCATCGAATCGATGCCCGCGATGGTGGAGAACTGGCCTTCGAGCGGCGTTGCCACGGAAGAGGCCATGGTTTCCGGTGAAGCGCCGGGCAATGTCGCCGTAACGGAAATGGTGGGGAAATCGACATTGGGCAGTTCGCTGACCGGCAGCAGGCGGTAGGCACCGAGACCAAACACCACAAACGCCGCCATCAGCAGCGTCGTCATGACCGGGCGACGAATGCACAGTTCCGACAAGGTCATGAATCAGCGCCCCTTCCGGATCTGCACGCTGGCATCCGGTGTCAGGCGCAGCTGGCCACTGGTGATCACCGTCTCGCCGGCGTTAATGCCCTCGGCAATGATGGCGGTGTCATTGCGGATGTCGCGCACTTTTATCTTGCGCAGGCGCGCTTTCTTGCTGGCGTCGACAATATAAACCGTGCTGTTGTCACCGTTTTGCTGCACCGCCGCCGCCGGCACGGTAATCGCGCTTTTCAGCGTCTCCAGATCAAGGCTGACCTTGACGAAGGCGCCCGGCGTCAGCCGGTCGTCACTGTTGCCGAACGTGGCGCGGACCTGGATGGTGCCGCTGCCGGTGTCGACGGCATTGTCGATGAAATCGGCATTGCCGCTGGCCTTGAGCCCGGCATCGGTGTCGGAGCTGACGGTGACTTTCATGCGGCCGCCGTTGCGCAGTGTGCGCAGCTGGCCAAGGTAGCGTTCCGGCACGGCAAACGTGACCTGTACCGGATGCGTGCGGTAAATCACCGCCAGCGTAGTGTCACTGGTTTTCACCAGCGTGCCGGGAAAGACCAGGCGCGCGCCGGCACGGCCGTCAAACGGCGCACGGATCACGGTATAGGAAACCTGCAGGCGCGTGCTTTCCACTGCCGCGCGATCGCCTTTCACGGTGGCATCCAGTGCGGCAACATTGGTACGCGAAGTGCGCAGCAGATCGTCGGAGACGTAATTCTTTTCTTTCAGCTGTTCATTGCGTGCCAGCTCGATGCGCGCATTGGCCAGCTGCGCCGCGTCGCGCGCCAGCACCGCTTCGGCCTGCGCCAGCCGCGTGCGCAGATCGGCATCATCCAGACGGATGAGCACATCGCCTTTTTTCACCGCGCGGCCTTCCGGCAGCAGCACTTCCGTCACCATGCCATCAACCCGCGCCTTCAGCGTGACGTTTTCCGAGGCCTGGACCCGGCCCACGGTGTCCAGCGTCAGCGGATAATCCTGCGCCAGGGCCTGTGTCACCGAAACCGGTACGGCCTTTTCCTTCTTGTTGCCGTGTTCGTCCGGCTGCGGCCACAGGGCGCGCAACAGCGCAGCCAGCACCAGCACTGCGGCAAGGCCGGGAAGGAGATAACGACGGGAAAGCAGGCGCATGAAAAACGGTTCCTTGAGGCAGGGGTGCAGCATTGGCGGGAAGGCTGCCGGATGGAGCTGCAGTCTGCTTTCCGCGGGCGGTGGCGGGAAGCCGATACTGTGGCATTTTCGTGAAAAGGCGATGACATTGCCGGTATTTTATCGCCGGCCTCTGTCCGTGTAGCAACGCGCTGGCAGGCAGGGCGTTGACCTCGTCAGGCATTTTGGGCGGCCTGTGTCATTTCATGGCGGGCGTGCGGATTCGGCCTTTTTATGCGGCCGCGAACATCAGGGCAGCAGCGGCACGATGTCGTCGGGCTTGAGCACCCTGCCGTAAGACACCACTTTCTCGTCAATCACCAGCGCCGGCGTCGACATCACCCCGTAGGCGGCCATGGCGGCAAAGTCCGTTACCTTCACGATCTCGGCCTGCTTGCCGGTTTTGGCCAGGGCCAGTTTCACGTTTTCGCCCAGAGCCACGCATTTGCTGCAACCCGAGCCCAGAATCTTGATGAGCATTTTTTGATTCCTCTGCAGTGATTACACAAACCAGGTGCTGAAGGCATTGAACAGGTAGCCGATCAGGATGATGCCGAGCGTGACAATGCCGAAAAAAGTGGCCAGCAGCGGCGGCTTGATCACCTTGCGCAGCATGATGAGCGAGGGCAGCGAGAGTGCTGTCACCGCCATCATGAAGGCGAGTGCCGTGCCTAGTCCGGCGCCCTTGCTTACCAGTGCCTCGGCAATCGGCAGCGTGCCGAAAATATCCGCATACATGGGAATGCCGACCACCGTCGCGACCAGTACCGAGTACCACTTGTCCTGCCCGAGCAGGGCAGTGATCAGGTGCTCCGGAATCCAGTTGTGAATGGCGGCACCAATGCCGACGCCGATCAGGATGTACAGCCAGACGCGGCGCACAATGTCGGTGACCTGGTCCCTCGAGAACATCATGCGCTCACGCCATGTCAGCTTCTGTGCGTCGAGGCTGGCCATGTGGCTGGTGAACACAAAGGCCTCCACCTGTTTTTCCATGTGCAGGCGTGAAATCAGGGTGCCGCCCAGCACGGCCAGCACAACGCCGAGCAGCACATAGGTCAGCGCAATGGTCCAGTTGAAAATGCTGGCCAGCAGTATCAGTGATGCCAGGTCCACCAGCGGCGAGGAAATCAGGAATGAAAAGGTCACGCCTATCGGCAGACCGGCGCCGGTGAAACCGATAAAGAGCGGAATCGACGAGCACGAGCAGAACGGGGTGAGGGTGCCGAGCAGGGCGCCGATGACATTGGCGCGCAGGCCGGTGAAGTTGCCCAGAATGGCGCGGGTGCGCTCCGGGGGAAAATAGCTCTGTACCCACGAGATCGAGAAAATCAGTACGCCGAGCAGGATGAAGATCTTGATGACGTCGTAGATGAAAAAATGAACGCTGCCGCCCAGGCGGCTGGCCATGTCCAGGCCGAATACCTGCTCGACCAGCAGGCGCACCAGATCATGCAGCCACTGCATGCGCAGCAGCTGCTCATTCAGCCAGGAAAACAGATGGGTCACGGGCCTCTCCACGCAGCAGGCAGGCAGCAGGCGTTACGGGAGGGTAACGGGTTTCCAGCCGGGATGATCAAAGTAGACCGGATAATTGCGCAGCGCCGACAGGATCAGCTCGCGCCCTTTGGCATCGGCCGGGTTCTGTTTCAGGGCGGCGGCGCCTTCCTCCAGCCGCTCCAGCAGGATGTGCAGCACCGCATCGGCCTGCGGCGCCAGCGTGCAGTACGCCACCAGATAACCGATCTGGTTCTGGATGGCCTCGGCCAGGGCCAGGCCTTCTTTTGCATTCAGCGGGCGCTTTCCGGCCGCGTGATACGTCTTGAACACCGCCTCGCGGATACCGCCCATGCCGGCCCGCAGCGGCTGGTTCGTGCCCCAGCGCCGCCCCTCGTTCAGCACCAGCCCGGCCGGCGGCACATGCGCCCCGCCCTTTTCCGGCAGGCGATCCACGGCAGCGGCCGTGGCACCCAGAAGCAGCAGCGACAGCAGCCCGATACGGCTCAGCAAATTCCGGTGCGAAGTGTTCATGGTCTTTCCGGTGGCGGGTGTGCCGATACGCTAGCACTTTGTCCGTAAGGCAGTCTTACTTGCCCAAGTATCAGGCCAAAAAAAGGAACCATGAGGTTCCTTTCTTGTTTGGTGCGCCAGGCGGGATTCGAACCCACGACCCCTGTCTTCGGAGTGCGTATTTATTCGACGAGTGGCTGAGTATTGCAAGCGAATGGCTGCTGGATTTTTAGCCGGAATATACGTTTTAGACTTAGTCCTTGTCTCTTAACATTTGAGTTCAGCGGCGCGCTTTAGAGCGTCCGCTGGAACAATTTGTTATGCAAAATATTTAACGACAGGTAAGTCCCTGCCTACTCTATCTGATCGCTAAACGGCAATGATTCGATGTATTTTTGCATGAAAATAAAGTCTGGATTGCCGTCGGCATCAACAGGAAGATATATCTCTGACTCACGCATTCGTTCAAGATGCCATTTTCGGCCATAGCTAAACCGATATTTTTCTCTTCGAATAAGTGTTGCTATAAATATAGCGATAGCTGGGGTAATTTTGAACTTTGGATAAAGTACATTCACGTCATCAGACGCACAAAATGCTTCTGGCTGATAGAACGCCTCAGCCACAGAGCCGTTGTAATTTACGGTTATAGTCCCCTTGGAATGCAATGCTGTTTGGCCAATAAAATGTGAAACACCATTATTTGACTCTATAGCCCCAATAAATGGCGTGGTGCCATCCGTCATATTGGCTTTGGTCAGTCTTTTTCCTTTTTTCAGATCAAACATTTCGCCCAGCCTAAACGGCTTCCATCCGGAAGATTTAGGAAACAAAGTCTTGCCAGTTTTTTGTGCAACTCTTGATAATTTATATGTCGCTAATTCACGTACTGCATCTGAAAATGACGCTGCTTCAATTTCTGTGTAATCTGTTGTCATGTAAGCTTCTGCGCACCATTCGTCCGCTGATGTAACCTTTTGAAGGACGCTTTCGCCAGCATGAACCTCACGATTTCTAAATGCATCGACCCAACGATCTCATATTTCCGGCCATGTTTCGTTCAAGTCAATACGACCTTTGTGCTTTGTTTTTACAAAGCCATCGTTCTTCCAGTACCCGAACCACGTTTTTCTATTCTCCGTAGCGTGTGGCTTATGCGCAGTAAAAACCATAATACACGTTACCGTACCAACGGGATAAAACAGTTGCTCTGACATTGACATGACTGCTTCAAGCGTGTGCTCTTTGAGAATTTCAGCTCGCAATACATCCGAATTTAAAGCACAACCCATAGGGACAATTGCGATTCCTGTTCCTCCAACTTTCAAACAATCAAGCATGTGTTTTATGAACCGCAACTCATGCAAATCACTATCGCTTTGGCTGTATGGTGGATTGATCATTGCTACGTCGCAACCATGATTTTTTATTGCGACTGTAATGGCATCATCAAAACAGCTACCTTGATACAAGTTGGCTTTTCCGTCGCCACGCAAAATCATATTGGATGCAGCTAGCGCAAACATATTTGGCTGCTGTTCAACGCCGACTAACCCCTCTTTTCGAATCTTGTTTCTTTCTGCATCTGTCGTTGAGCTTTTGAACATGCGATGCATTGCCGATATCAAGAAGCCGCCAGTTCCAGCGCAAATATCAAGTACTTTGCTGTCTTTATTAACGTTTGCCAATAGCGCAAAAAGCTCAGTGATATGCCGTGGTGTTAAGACGATACCAAGTGCTTTTTTATCGCCGCCCGTATATTTTAGGAACTCACCATAAAACTGACCCACTACATCAAAGTCGTGATAAACACTAATGAATGGCCACACCTTGCTATTGAGGCGATCTACTAGCTCATGTAACGGGCCTTTTGGATATGCCTTAGTTGCTTTACCCAGTTCGGGATGGACACCGATACTGGAATAAGGTTGAGTCATATTCGCTTTTTTTGCTTGAGGGATATCGGCAGCTTGAATCTCTTCTTGAATTACACGCATCCAATCTTTTTGTAACTGAGCAGGTGTTTGAACATCATATGACGCAACAAAAGCTTTATTTCGCAGAGCTATCAATGTGCCACTAACCAAAAGCGGCTTTTCGCTTTCGGTTAATTTTGCGTGATCTCGCATAAATTCATGCAGATCAGCGGCAAAATTCATCAGTTCGTCAAAGCGTAGCTTCTGAACCGCAGGATCGAATGTGGCGTTTTCTATGTAGTCTAGCCATGGAATAAAGCCATTCAGTACTGCGCCACCTTTCGCACGCAACTCTTTTGGCTTAATTCCACCTTTTGGCCACAAATAGGTAGATATCAGTGCGGATTGTTTAGTTTCGCCACTGACGGCTATTGCAATAACATTGAACTTTCGTGCCAATGATTTTGCATAATGAAGTGCGCCGTCGATAGCATATCGCTGTGTCCTTTTCGATTTTGAGACGTCACTTTCATCGTAGACTAGCCCATTCACAATACTTCCAACGGTAGAACTACCATGGTCATTTGTGTCTGCTTTGCACTCGATGATTACAAGGACATCTGGAGAACTTGGGGAGCTGATGATGAACTCAGGCGCGCCGGAACCGCCGCCACCAGACTTGCTGGCGGTTTTCATCAGTTGCCTGACATCTTCTATGTTGCTTTTCTGCTCTTCGACGGAGATGTCTGCCTTGGAATCATAAAACCCATGCTTCCGGAGTTCATTACGTACCACGTTTTCCGTCTTGCGTTCATTTTTCGCCATTACAAATACCAATAAGAAATTGCATTATTTTCAGGAGTAAGCGTTTCGCCATACTGGGCATAATGTTGGAATTAAGGCCGCGGCTGTAAGCTGTCGGCCTTAAATGAGTGGTTAGGCTCTGTGGATTCATTTCCACATTGGCCACTTGCTTGATGTATATAAGGTTGCCAAAATAGCTAAAAATGGCGACACAATAATTAATATTTTTTCAAGAATAGCCAGTATCTTTCTTTTCTGTATTTGCCTATTTCTAAAATCCAGTAGCAGCAGCCAAATTCGAAAAACATATAAACTAGTGCTGCCGACTGATATTGCGCTAGTTGCCGCGCAATACTTAAAGAATATACTAAAATATTTGTTTATTCTTTCTTCTGTTATTTTATATGGCTCAAGATCAAATCCGATAATTATATTATCTTCGTCTGTCTTTGCTAGAGATGATTTATATGGATAAATAATAACCAATATTTTGCCATTTATTCCCTGAGTAAAGACTATGCTAGCTCCGGTCTCCATGGCTTCGGAGACTTTGTATTGGCCTTTTTTATTGCGCGCATGTAGTACGCCAAGCCTTCTCAAGCCCGTAGAAATCTGCGCCTGATTTTGGAAATTTGACTTATATATCCATGGTTTTCTGAAGCAGGGATGGCCTTCTCTTAAAATAGAGAGATAGAGATTTCCTAAATACCTCTTCTCTTTTTCCATGCTATCCATTTCATGGAAGCAACACTTGAGGCGATGCTCAAAGTCAATCCACATTACTCTCCGAATAAAACCATCATTCTCCATGGCATGAAGTTTCTTTACTGCTTTATACAATGCCGCTTTCATAAATATTACTTGTTTTTGGCGCTCGGCCGATTGAGGAGCCTAACAGTTAATAGGCGGACCCTGAGGCCGGTACGGTATTTAATATGCGAACAGGCATCCTAAGGGGGTAACACTTTGATTCCATGAATATACGTCTCCACCATATCCGCATATTAATAAACGAAAAAGCAGACTCAGACAGCAAGCATCGTATACATGCATTAATGGGTGGAGATCAATCGAGAAGTGAGGGTGTATTCAATGGAGCTGATAGCAAATCCACAGCTGATGCGACTTGTCCTGGGGAAAGGTGTGCATAGCGCTCAGTCACCGTGATTGATGAGTGCCCGGAATAACCACAACCCGCACCCGGTGAAATACAGCCCAGGCCTCATACAATGGCCGGACTCTAAGGAAAGGAATCACAAGGCATGAAGCTGTTACTGGTGTTTGTCGTATTTGCCGCGCTGGCCTTTATGGCACTGGCAGTGCGGGGCGGCAAGAAAACAAAAAAGGTGGCGGCTGAGCAGCCGAAGGCGAGGTTGCCTTTAACGAAGAACGAGCAGCCCATGTATTTCCGGCTGGTTGAAGCCTTGCCCGGGCATGTTGTGCTGGCGCAGGTCGCTTTCTCAGCCTTGCTGACGGCGCGGGCAGCGGCCGCCAGAAACCGTTTTGACCGCAAGGTGGCGGACTTTGTGGTGTGCACCGGGGCCTTTGAGGTGGTCGCGGTGATCGAGCTGGACGACAAAAGCCATAAGGGCAAGGAGGCCGCCGATGCGGCGCGGGATGAAATCCTCCAGGGCGCCGGCTACCGGGTGTTGCGCTACAGCAGAACCCCGAACACGGAACAGCTCAGGAAAGATCTGGGTCTTGAGTTGCCTGTACCGGGTCGGCAAGAGTGACGCGCTGAGAACAGGTAGTTACGGCAGAAGCGCATCGGGGCAGCCACCGGCAAAGGGGCGGTGGCGGATTCATGACGGGGGAAGGTGGTGCGCTCGGCGGGGTTCGAACCCACGACCCCTGCCTTCGGAGGGCAGTACTCTATCCAGCTGAGCTACGAGCGCTTGAGGCCGGCAATCATACTTGCCGGGTCAGGGAGCGTCCATGCCGGATCACCGGCATATCAGGGTTTTGCGGGGGCGTTCCCGGCTTTTGAGCCGGAGACTTTGCGGTTATACTGCCGCCGCTTCGGGCGTATCTCCGCCCTGTCATTTTTCTGTCGTGCTTATTCTTGCCGAGGTTACCGTGAAGAAGATCTCCCTGTTTTTGGCTGTGCTTGGTCTCAGCGTTGCTGGTTCTGCTTTGGCAGCCAAGACGACCAAGGAAATCTCCCAGTACCCTTTGGGTGAGCGTGGTGTGTATTCCGAGCGTGCGACGGCCGAGCGCATCAAGGCCGTGGGCACGGTCTGCGTGGAAGGCAAGGAATGCGCCGGTGTGGCTGCCAGCGCTTCCGCTCCCGCTGCCGGCGGTGCTGCACGCTCCGGTGAACAGGTTTACAACGGCAACTGTGCCGGCTGCCATGGCGCCGGTGTGATGGGTGCGCCCAAGTTTGGCGACAAGGCCCTGTGGGCGCCGCGTATTGCCAAGGGCAAGGACACGCTCTACAAGCATGCCCTCGGCGGTTTCAACGCCATGCCGCCCAAGGGCATGTGCATGAACTGCTCGGATGACGAGATCAAGGCCACCGTGGATTACATGGTCGGCAAAGCCAAGTAATTCCGCGCTGCCGCAAGGTAGCCTAAGAAAAAAGGGAGCCTCGGCTCCCTTTTTTTATGCCTGCGATTTTTGTGTGAGGTGATGTGAAGTGATGCGCGGGACGGCAGTCTTGCCGTCTCTCCCGATTATTTCCGGATTCACGGCGCCGCAGGTTTACCGGGGGTTGCTGTCCGCTGCCTTCAGTTCCTGGCCATGCGCGCGATTCACCCACCAGCCAAAACCGGCGGCGGTGAAAAACATGATGATGCTGTAAATGGCGGCGGGGATGGCCATGGTGGCGTTGTTCAGCAGCGAAGGGCTGAGCGCCAGGGCGATGGCCAGGGTGCCGTTGTGAATGCCAATTTCCATGCCGATGGCCACGGACTGACGCTGGCTCAGGCGCGCCAGCCGTGGCAGGAAATAGCCGGTGGCAAGACTGAGCAGGTTGAAGCTCAGGGCGGCGGCACCGACCACGGGGGCATAAGCCCAGAACATCGTCCAGTTTTTCACCAGCGCCAGCACGATGATGAGGGTGAGCAGCAGGGCCGACACGATCTTGACCGGCTTTTGCATGCGTTCGGCAAAGGCCGGGGAGCGTTGGCGCACCCACATGCCGATGATGACCGGGCCGAGCACGATGGCGAAAACCTGCACTACCTTGGCAAATTGCAGCGGGATGGCCTGGTCAGCCGTCATGAAGTGCTGCAGCGAGAAATTCACGATCAGCGGCATGGCCAGAATGGCAATCACCGAACTGACGGCGGTGAGGGTGATGTTGAGGGCGACATCACCGTGCGCAAGATGGCTGTAGAGATTGGCCACGGTGCCGCCTGGTGAGGCGGACAGCAGCATCATGCCCACCGCGAGTGCCGGTTCCAGTGCAAAGGCCTTGCAGATGAAAAAACAGAGCAGGGGCAGGAGCAGCATCTGGCAGGCGAGGCCGATGACGATGGGTTTGGGAAAGCGGGCGACGCGGGTGAAGTCCGAGCGGCTGAGCGACAGCCCGAGGCCGAGCATGATGATGCCGAGGGCGGCTGGCAGGGCGGTGGTAAGCAGGGGGTGGGCGCCCATTCTTGTTGCTCTCCGTAAGCGAACACGGAGTCTCGCGCAATCAGGGCGGCCTTGTTAGTACGGTTAATACGCTTGTTTTGGCGGCCGGGTTTGCGTAGGAGCCTGCTTGGACAATGGCGGCGTGTGCCGGCAGGGAACCTGTTGCGGGCGGCGCTACTTGAACATGTCCTTGAGGCCGGCGAGATGGGCGTGGCCCAGGGTTTTCTTTTCTTCGGGGCTGCGGTTGCTGGTGCGGCCTTCCCACTCCAGATCATCCTGCGGCAGCTCTTCGAGAAAACGGCTGGGCGTGGTCGGCATGTTTTCACCACCGGATTTGCGCCGCGAGGCATGTGTCAGCGTCAGCGTCTTGCGCGCGCGCGTGATGCCCACATACATCAGGCGGCGTTCTTCCTCGACGGTTTCGGCCTCGATGCTGTTGCGGTGCGGCAGCAGGTCTTCCTCCAGCCCCATGATGTAGGTGTGCGGAAATTCCAGACCCTTGGCGGCATGCAGCGTCATCAGTTGCACGCGATCGGAATCATCTTCTTCGGCCTGCTGCTCCAGAATATCCATCAGCACCAGCTTGCGGATGACCTGCTCGATGTTCTTGTCGTCTTCGTCATCGGCTTTTTCAGCGAGGCGCTGGATGCTGGCGAGAAAGCTCTGCACGTTCTCGATGCGCTTTTCGGCAACAGAAGGCGTGCCGGAGGTGTCGCGCAAATGATCGTCGTACTGGATATCCAGCAGCATCTGGCGGATGGCGTTGAGGCTGTCGCCATCAATGACTTCGCGCGCCGTGGTCAGCAGCCATTGTGAGAAATCCTGGAGATTGCCGAGCTGGCGATCACTGAGATGCAGGCCGAGCCCCATTTCATCGCAGGCGGCGAGCATGGCGCAGCCACGCTGCTGCGAGTAGCTGCCGAGTTTTTCCAGAGTGGCCGGGCCGATCTCGCGCTTGGGCGTATTCACCACGCGCAAGAAGGCATTGTCGTCGTCCGGATTGATGATGAGGCGCAGATACGCCATCACGTCCTTGATTTCGGCGCGCGAGAAAAACGATTGTCCGCCGGAAACCTTGTAGGGAATCTGCAATTCACGCAGCTTGGTTTCCAGCAGGCGCGACTGGAAATTGCCGCGATAGAGCACGGCGAAATCACGGAATTCGCTGCGGTGCATCATCTTGTAATTGAGGATGTCGGTTGCCACGCGCTCGGCTTCGGCATCTTCATTGGGGCAGGTAAGGATGCGGATGGGATCGCCCATGCCGATCTGGCTCCACAGTTTCTTCTCGAAAACATGCGGATTATTGGCGATGACGGCATTGGCGGCCTTGAGGATGCGGCCGGTAGAGCGGTAGTTCTGTTCCAGTTTCACCACGGTGAGCGTGGGGAAATCCTTGGTCAGTTCCACGAGGTTTTCCGGACGCGCACCGCGCCAGGCATAAATCGACTGGTCGTCATCGCCCACGGCAGTAAGCGAACCGCGCGAACCCACCAGCAGTTTCACCAGCAGGTACTGCGCCGAGTTGGTGTCCTGGTATTCATCCACCAGCAGGTAGTGCACGCGGTTCTGCCATTTTTCGCGCAGTTCCTGGTTGTCGCGAAAGCCGGTGGTGGGCAGCAGGATCAGGTCATCAAAATCCACGGCGTTGTAGGCGCGCAGGTGACGGTTGTAGATTTCGTAGACTTTGGCGGCCAGCAACTCGGCATCGGTTTCGGCGCGGCTGACGGCCTCCGCCGGTGAAATCAGGTCGTTCTTGAAACTGGAGATCAGGTTGCGGATGAGATCGATCTTGTCGCTGGCATTTTCCTGGTGCAGCAGTTCACCGATCAGTCCTTTTGAATCTTCCGCATCAAAAATGGAGAAGCCTTTTTTCAGCCCGAAGAATTCCATTTCCCGGCGCAGGATGTTCAGGCCCAGGTTGTGGAAGGTGGAAACGGTCAGGCCGCGTGCTTCCTTGCCCTGCACCAGCTTGCCGGCGCGTTCCTTCATTTCGCGCGAGGCCTTGTTGGTGAACGTCACGGCGACAATCTTCGAGGCCGGGATGCCGCATTCCTGAATCAGGTAGGCAATCTTCTGCGTGATCACGGAGGTCTTGCCGGAACCGGCGCCGGCGAGAACGAGCAGGGGTCCGCTGATATGACGCACGGCTTCACGCTGGCGGGGATTAAGGTCGGTCACGGCAACTCGGATGAAGAAAATCGGCAATGGCTGCGACAATCGGTCGCAGAAGACTACAGCACGGGACAGCACGGGAGATTGTAGAATGTACCCGGTCCGGCATGTTCCTGAGAAAATCATGCAAGGGCTGAACGCCAAACGCCCCGGTCCGCATGCACCGGGGCGTTTGTTTTGGTGGGGTGATTCTAGCGGCAGGGAGCGCCCCGGACAATTCTTGATGTGTTGCAAAACCGCCCGGCATAAAAAAGCGGCTCCAGGGAGGGTGATCCCGGAGCCGCTGAATGTGAAATCCCTTTCTTTCTCTCTTTGAGAACCGTTTGCAGGCGCCGCCCGCCATTCAGGGCGGCCAGGCCTGTGTAGTGATCAGGCGGCTTTTTTCACGGCCTGTTCATCCAGCTTGAGTTCGTGCTTCCAGTGTTCCAGCAGTTCGCGGGTGTCGCTCTGCCAGGGATGGAAATCGCGGCGGTAATACTCGAAATAAGCCGGGATCATCTGGCGGAACCAGCCCTTGCGTCCCCACAGCTTGTTCATGCCCTTGAGCCATTGCGCGGGCTTGAAGAGCTCGCCATCTTCGCGCAGCAGGCGGGTCTGGAAGCGGGCCTGGTTGACGGTGAACATCAGGGTGGTCATGGCCATGGCGCGCACCCGTATCCAGTAGTCGCCGACCTGTTCCTGATAAACGTCGAAGGCCACGCCCTTGTGTTCGTTTTCTTCCACGGCATGCCAGAGCCAGAGCTTGACCATGGCCGGGTCCATGCTCTCGAACATTTCCGGATTGGTCAGGAAGCCTTCGGCCATGATGGCGGTGAAATGCTCCAGCGCGCAGGTGACGGCGAGCTGGCGTGCCGGCGACAGGTTTTTCTTCATGAACTCGATGCGTTCGCCGACTTCATTCTCGATGGATTCAAGATCGATGCCGTGGGCACGGGCGTAGTGGTTGTAGCTGTCATGCTCTTTTGCATGCATGGCTTCCTGGCCGATGAAGGCACTGACCTGCTGTTTCAGCTCCGGCGTGCCGATGCGGTCGCGATAATGGCGCACGCTTTCCACAAAAAAGCGCTCGCCGACCGGAAAGGTGGCGGACAACGCATTCAGCATGTGCGTGAGAAAGGGACTGTTGTCGGCCCAGTAACGTGGCACGCGGCTAAAATCAAAATCCATGTGCCGTACGGTGATGCCACTGCTGGCGTATCGGGTTTTGCTCATGACAGGGCTTCCAGTAATTCCGGTCTTTTCAGCATGGCGGCCAGCTTCTTCAGGCCGCCATCACGCAGGGCGCGGCTGTCGCGCTGGCTGGGGTGAAAGCTGCGCTTGTAGTAGGAAAGATAGGCCGGACCGAGTGAGCGCAGGATGCCTTTGCTGCCGAGCATCCAGTTGAAACCCTTGCGGATGGAGGCCCAGTCGGTCGGGTCGTCCATTTCGGAGCGCAGCTGGAAGTAATGGAAAATCGTGAAGCCGGTGAACTCCACGGTGGTGACAGCCATTTCACTGACACGCGTCCAGTAATTGTCGACCTGCTCCTTGTACACATCGAAGGCGACCGATTTGTGCTCGCTTTCTTCCACGGCATGCCAGAGCCAGAGCGGTAGCATGCGCTCATCCATGCCCTTGAGGAATTCCGGATTCTCGAGAATGGATTCGGCGAGCATGGCGGTGAAATGTTCAAGGGCGCAGGTTTTGGCGAGCTGGCGTTCGCGTGACATGTGCTTGGCCTGCCATTTGAGGCCTTCGAGCACAAAGTTCGACACTTTCTCGGTTGGCATGCCCTTGGTCTGCATGAGGGCATTGAAGCGTTCATGTTCATTGCCATGATGCGCTTCCTGGCCAATGAAGCCCTTGACCTCTTCTTTCAGCATTTCATTGCGCAGCATCGGCTGATAATGCCGCACGGAGCGCAGGAAAAAGCGTTCACCTTCGGGGAAGGTGCAGGAGAGCGCCGTCAGCAGCACGGTCTTGAACTGGCTGTTGTCGAACCAGTAGCGCGGAATGGCGGGGTCGAATTCGAAATCCATGCGTCGTGGCTGGATCTCGCTCTTGTTCAGGCGCTTGGTTTTTTTGCCGCTGTCGGGCCCGGCATTCACTTTGGCGTTCATGGCAAACTCCTCTCTGCAATGCCAGCAGTATCACTCGGAGGAGGCTGACAAGTCAGTGAGGGGGATGCCAACTTCTTGTCAAATAAGGCCAGAGGGCGAATTCAGTGCGGCCGATTCATCTGCATTAAAAAAGGCCGGTCCTGCAAACAGCAGGGCCGGCCTTTCGTTGTGCAGGGAGGAAACTCAGCCGTTGAGAGCCAGATACTGCTTCCACTTCTTTTCCAGGGCATCACTGTCGTGATCGTTGGGGTGGAAACCGGGGCGGAAGTAGTCGAGGTACTGGAGCGTCAGTTCGCTCATGAAGCCTTTTTTGCCAAACAGGCTCCACAGTCCCTTGCCCCAGGCCTTCAGATTGAACAGCTGCTTGTCCTCTGCCATCAGGCGTACCTGCTGCTCACTCGCCACGATGGCCAGGATGGTGCTGGCAATAACCATGAAGATGGCACGGGTGGCGTAGTCGCCGCCCACTTTCTGGTAGACATCAAACGCCACGGCCTTGTGCTCGGATTCTTCAATCGCATGCCACAACCACATCTTGCGCATGACCGGGTCATTCATGCGTTCGTTCCAGTCGTCGCGGCGCATGAGCTGGGCGGCGACGGTGGCGGTGAAGTGCTCCAGCGCGCAGGTAATGGCCAGTTGCTGCTTGACCGGCAGGTACTTCTTGCCAAAGCCCAGCAGCTTGCCCACGCGCTTGTCCAGGTACTCGATGTCGATGCCCTGGGCCTGGGCGTAATCGTTGAAAGCCTTGTGCTCCTTGGTGTGCATGGCTTCCTGGCCGATAAAGGCGCTGATTTCCTTCTGCATGACCGGGTCTTCGATCTGGGTGCGCACGGCACGCACGCTGTCGATGAAGAACAGTTCGCCTTCGGGGAAGAGGGAGGAAAGGCTGGTCAGGAAGTGTGTCATGAACGGGTCGTTATTGAACCAGTAACGCGGTACGTCCGAGAAACTGAAATCCATGCGGCGCACGGGAAAGCTGGACTTGATCTGGGCCTGAGCGGTCATTTTTTGACTCCTGTGAGAGCGGCTTGCTGTTCGGGGCCGTGACCTGTCTGGTCATTACGGCTAGGATTCCGGTCGCTCACCGAGCAGCGGTTTGACACTTTCTTTTGTTTCTTCATTGAATGTGTCATTGGACGATGTAAGTATCGCCATCGTTCCCAAATACCCGCTAGGTCATTTAGGGCCAAAAAAGGGTCGGATCAGTTATTCAGGGCCAGATTCCATGTCAACGGTCGATTTGCACCAGCCGGCTATACCCATCACCTATGCCCGTCAGCTGGTAGAGCTTTGCGCGCGCTGGCACGTGGCACCCGCCGAGCTGATGGCAGAGACCGCACTGGCCAGACTGGATCTTTCTTCTACCGAGGCCCGCCTCAGTCCGCTGGAGTTCAATCTGCTGGTGGCACGGGCGATTCGCCTGACCGGAGAGCCGGCACTCGGCTATCACTTTGGTCTGCATATCAAGTTGTCGGCGCACGGCTTTCTCGGCTATGCCGTGATGACCAGTGCCACGCTGGGCGAGGCGCTGCAGCTGACAGGCAAGTTTTTCACCACGCGCAGCGGTGCCCTGCGTTTCAGCCACTTCATCGAGGGCGAGACGGCAGTGGTGCAGATTGACAGTACCGTTGATATTGCCCCCCCCTTTGCCTTTCCTTACGAGAGCCTGCTGGTAGGCTTCTGCCATGCCGGCGCCTATATCACGGGGGAGAGCAGTCTTGAGGCCGAGATCTGGATTGATTACCCGGAACCGGCTTATTACGCCGCCTGCGCCAGGCTGCTGCCCTGTCCCATTCGTTACGGCAAGCCGGTCAACCAGTTGCGCTTTCCAGCCGCCTTGTTGCAGCGCCCCCTGCTGATGGCGGATGCGACAGCCTCGCAAATGGCGCTTGAGCAATGCGAGCGTGAGCTGGAGGCACTGTCCAGCCAGCCGCTGGTGTCGCGCGTGCGCGCCTTGCTCAGTGATGATCTGAGTGCCATGCCGGATCTGGAAACGGTGGCGGGCCGCTGCTGCATGTCGGCTCGCAGTCTCAAGCGCAAGCTGGCCGAGCATGGCGTGAGTTTTTCCGAACTGGTGGCAGACATCCGCCGTGATGAAGCCAGGGTTCTGCTGGCGGAAGGCCGGCTCAGCATCGAGCAGATTGCCGGCCGCCTCGGCTATCGTGATCCCGCCAACTTCACCCGTGCCTTCAAGGGCTGGACCGGGGAAACGCCGCGCCAGTACCGCGATACTGTCCGTTCAGGCCTGCGCCCGGCCTGAACGGACGTTTGGTGCCGGCCGTCATCCACGGCATAATCCGCCCCCTTCTTCTCTTTTGAACCCCGCCGGAGTTCTGCATGTCCAGTGTCACCCTCAGTCACTATCTGGTTGAACAGCAGCGCAAGAATCCCGCCATTACGCACGATTTACGGCTTATCGTGGAAAGCGTGGCCACTGCCTGCAAGGCCATTGGCGTGGCCATCGGCAAGGGCGAGCTGGCAGGGGTGCTGGGCGGCGCCGGCAGTGAAAATGTGCAGGGCGAAGCCCAGAAAAAGCTGGATGTGATTTCCAACGACATCCTGATCCGCACCAAGCAGACCAATGGCACGCTGGCGGCGATGGCCTCGGAAGAAATGGACGAGATCTACCTCATCCCCACCGAGTATCCGCAGGGCGACTACCTGCTGTTGTTCGATCCGCTGGATGGTTCCAGCAACATCGACGTGAATATTTCCGTCGGCACCATTTTCTCCGTGCTGAAAAAAGCCGATGACAACGAAGTGACGGTGACGGACTTCCTGCAGCCGGGGACGGCGCAGGTGTGTGCCGGCTATGCCGTATACGGCCCGTCCACGCAGCTGGTCCTGACGCTGGGGCGCGGCGTGGACTGCTTTACGCTGGATCGGGAATACGGCGAATTCATTCTCACCCAGCCGCAGATGCGCATTCCGGAAGAGACCCGGGAATTTGCCATCAACATGTCCAACCAGCGCTTCTGGGAGGAGCCGGTGCAGCGCTATGTGGATGAGCTGCTGCGGGGTTCTACCGGCCTGCGTGAAAAGGATTTCAATATGCGCTGGGTGGCGTCTATGGTCGCGGATGTGCATCGCATCCTGAATCGCGGCGGCATCTTCCTGTACCCGATGGACAGCAAGACGCGCGAGCAGGGCGGCAAGCTGCGCCTGCTGTACGAGGCCAATCCCATGTCTTTCCTGATTGAGCAGGCAGGCGGGGCATCCACGACAGGGCGTGAGCGCATCATGAGTCTTGAGCCGGAAAAGCTGCACCAGCGTGTGCCCGTGGTGCTGGGTTCAAAACATGAAGTCGAGATCGTCCGGCGTTATCACCTCGAATAAAACCGCACTACATCCCCTGCAACCAACGACAAGAAAGGTACGCATGCTTGATACCAAAAAAGCGCTTCCCGAGATGGAGCGCACGTATGTAAATCTGATGATGGGCGTGGTGGGGCGCGGGCTCGTCTCTACCAGTCGGCATGATGCTTCCGTGCGCCGTGAAGTGTCTGCGTTTCCGGCGGGTTATGTGTTCCAGATGGTAGTTATGCCATCGGGGCCGGCTTTTTCCACGGAAGTTCAGGCGGATGGCACGCTGCGCCTGCTCAAGAACTTTCAGGGCAAGGCGGATCTGGCCGTGCGCTTCAAGCATCTGTCGCATGCCTTTCTCGTGTTGTCTTTCCAGGAAGGCACGGCACGTGCATTTGCCAATGACCGCATGTATGTCGACGGTGACGTATCGCACGCCATTCGCATGGTGCGCTGTCTGTCGCGCATGGAAGTGCTGATTTTGCCAAAGATTATTGCCGAGCGTGCGGTGAAGCGTTATCCCGCCATTTCGCTGGGTGAAAAAGCCGGTCTGGCGGCGCGCATCTACGCGCGGGTTGCCTTGAATTTTGTGAAAGGGGAATAAAAAGAAAATGGCAAAGTCGTATTATGAATTTTTCTGCCCGGTAAAAGTGATTGCCGGCCACAAGGCGCTGGAACACATCCCTTTCGAGCTCTCCACTTTGCAGTCGAAACGGCCGATGGTGATTACCGACAAGGGTGTGGTGGCCGTGGGTCTGCTCAAGCATATCGAAGCGGCCTTTGCGGGCGCCGAGAGCACGATTGCGGCGGTGTTTGATGATGTGCCGCCGGACAGCAGCATGCAGACCGTGCGCAGTGCCACGGCCATGTACCGCGCCAATAACTGCGATGCGATTCTTGCCGTGGGTGGCGGCTCGGTGATTGATACCTGCAAGGCGGTCAATATCCTGGTCTCTGAGGGCGGCGACGACCTGATGCGCTTCTCCGGTGCGCACAACCTCAAGCGTCCGCTGAAGCCGCTGTTTGTGGTGCCGACAACGGCGGGTACCGGTTCGGAAACCACCATGGTCGCCGTTATTTCTGATACCGAAAAAGGCGTGAAGGTCCCTTTTACGTCCTACTTCCTGATGCCGAATGCCGCGATTCTTGATCCGCGCATGACGCTGACCTTGCCGCCGCATATCACGGCGATGACGGCGATGGATGCCATGACCCATGCCGTGGAGTCATTCACCTGTGTTGCCGCCAATCCCATCAGCGATGCCTACGCCTCGGCGGCGGTGCGCAAGGTGAGCGAAAACCTGCTCAAGGTGATGGATGCGCCAGCGGATGCCGATGCGCGCCTTGAGCTGGCGCAGGCCTCGACCATGGCCGGCATTGCCTTTTCCAATGCCATGGTCGGCATGGTGCACTCCCTGGGGCATTCCCTGGGTGCGGTGTGCCACTTGCCGCACGGCCTGTGCATGAACCTCTTCCTGCCTTACGTGCTCGAATACAACATGGACGTGAATGGCGACCGTATCGGCGAGCTGTTGCTGCCGCTGGCGGGTGCCGATGTTTATGCCACCACGCCAAAGCATGAGCGTGCGCTGAAGGCGATTGCCACCATTCGCACCCTGCGTGACGAGCTCTATGGGCGCTGCAAGTTGCCGCGCACGCTCAAGGAAACCGGCAAGGTGCAGGAGAGTCAGCTGGAGCAGATTGCCGACCTCGCCATCAATGACGGCTCCATCGTCTTCAATCCCAAGGAAGCCGATCGCGACGAGCTGCTCGGTGTATTGCGCGCCGCCTGGGCCTGAGCTTTTCCCCCATAAAAAACGCCGCTTTCCAGCGGCGTTTTTTATGGGGCTGCTACCGTTCCGGTGTGCAGGGGAGGGGCGATAGCCCCGGTAAACTGGGCTTTTTCAGCGCAGTCCCGGCCTTCCAGTCCCTGCCGGCGACAGCCTTGTGCGGGCTGGCCGTGCCCGCGATGGCGCCGGCTGTTCAAGACCGCTTGACTTCTCGGTACCAAGCGCGAATTATCGTTCCTGCATGTTCCACAGGCCGAAATAGTTTCGTTGCTCGTCATCGCACTCGTCGGTATTCCAGCTCGTCATTTCCCCTGTTCCGGTCTCATGCACACCGGGCATTAAGCCCAAACTTCATTGCTTAGTTAGGTATACGAAAAAATGACAACTGGTACAGTCAAGTGGTTCAACGATGCCAAGGGCTTCGGCTTCATTACGCAGGATGACGGTGGCGAAGATCTGTTCGCTCATTTCTCTGAAATCAAGGCAGACGGTTTCCGTTCCTTGACGGAAGGTCAGAAGGTCTCCTTCGATGTAACGATGGGCAAGAAGGGCAAGCAGGCAGCTAACATCAAGCCTATTTGAGCTTTTTCTGTAAAAAGGCCCGGCTTGCCGGGCTTTTTTATGCCTGTCGCCTGGCAATATGCCGCTTATCTGGAAAGCCGCTTGACTTGTGCGCGATAGCTGCCAGTATATCTCCCGCATGCCGCACAGGCAGAAAGTCATGCTCGTTAGTCCTAGCTCTCGCCAGTACTTCAGTTCGTCATTTCACCCTGTTCAGGTCTCATGCATTCCGGGCTAACGCCCATTCTTAGTTTCAGGTATATGAAAAATGGCAACTGGTACAGTTAAGTGGTTCAACGATTCCAAGGGTTTTGGCTTCATTCAGCAGGACGACGGTGGTGAAGATCTTTTCGCTCACTTCTCCGAAATCAAGGCAGACGGCTTCCGTTCCTTGGCTGAAGGCCAGAAAGTCACGTTCGACGTGACCATGGGTCAGAAGGGCAAGCAAGCAGCAAACATCCGCCCGGCTTAATCCGGTCTGATGTAAAAAGCCCGGCTTTATGCCGGGCTTTTTCATGGGCGCGATTTGTGCACTGGCAATGCAGCCGGCCGACTCACGGGCCGTGTTTGACCAGTTTCCCCGGTGCGAAGCCCGTGCCACCATCGCTGCCCGATATTCACTGCGCAGGGCTGTCCATGATTACTGTCCATCACCTCAATAACTCACGCTCCCAGCGTGTGCTCTGGCTGCTGGAAGAGCTGGGTCTGCCTTACGAGATCAGGCGCTACCAGCGTGACGCCAGAACCATGCTGGCCCCGCCCGAGCTGCGCAAGATTCATCCGCTGGGCAAATCGCCGGTCATCACCGATGGTGATCTTGTGATCGCCGAGTCCGGCGCCATCATGGAGTATCTGGTGGAGCGTTATGGTGCCGGTCGTTTTGTACCGGCAGCGGGTACGCCGGAACGGCTGCGTTACACCTACTGGATGCATTATGCGGAAGGGTCGGCCATGTTCCCGCTGTTACTGACCCTGATCTTTTCGCAGATGCCCAAGGCTCCCATGCCGTTTTTTGCACGGCCGCTGGTTCGTGGCATTGCCGACAAGGTGAAAAAATCCTACGTGAACCCGCAGCTCAGGCTGCATCTCGACTATATCGAGAGCGAGCTGGCCAAAAGCCCGTTTTTTGCCGGCACGGAATTCACGGCGGCTGATGTGCAGATGAGTTTCCCGATTGAAGCCGCTTGCGCCCGTGGCGGCCTCGACCGGGCCCGTCCGAAAATGTGGGAGTGGCTGCAGTTGATGCAGGCTCGTCCCGCCTACAAGCGTGCGCTGGAGAAAGGCGGGCCGTATGAGCTGCTGAGCTGATTTGCGTGCGCCCCATAAAAAACCCGGCATTTGCCGGGTTTTTTATGGGGCTGTTCAGGGCGCTTATGCGTGGGCCTGCTTTGCGGCGCGGCGTGGCTTCTTCACGGCGGCGGCAGTTGCGGTGCTGTCCAGGCGCTGGCGGGCAGCTTCCAGTAATTGTCCGGCACGGGACTCTTTAGTCTGCGTGAGCAGTGCGGACAGTTTTTCCCTGAACTGGGCCTTGCCCAGCTCAAAGGCGGTGATGGCAATGTTTTTCAGTTGGGTGGTGAAGCTCGTGGCCATGATCCTTGACTCCTTTAACGTCCGTTTGGGGTAGTACGTTCAAATAACTGGCAATTTCCACGCCATTTGCATTATCCCGCAGAGGGATGACAAAGCGGGTTTCTGAAAAGTATTTTTATGTAAAAAGCAGGGTCGGCTCAGGCCTTGCGTGCATCGGTGTAGGGCACACGATAGCTTTCGCCGGCTTCGTCGGCGTCGCAGGACAGGCTTATGGTGCAGGGCAGTGGTGGCAGCTGCGGCTTTTTCAGGCTGGGCACGGTGATGATGGCAGCATCAATGCCTCCATCATGCGTCACGAAAATATTCGGCATCGGCTGTTTCAGCTCGTCCGGGAAGACATACAGGCTGAGTGTGGCAAGGCGCTTGGCCAGATGCACCAGCTCCATGTTTTCGGTGGGCCCGTTGTCGCCGTTTTCCTTCAGCCCTGCGGTTCGCTTCAGCAAGTCATAAAGCCGTGTATTCAGCACAATGATTTCCAGAAAAATCCGGCGCAGGTAAAGATTGTAGGAAAACGCGGTGTTGCCGCCCTGATGCACCAGCGGGCTGGGGCCGAGCGTCTGCTGCGGGTCCGGCCCTTCAATGAAGAATCCCGATACCACCACCGTGCTCGCCTTGAAGGACATGAGACGTATGCGCTCGCCGTGCTCGCGCAGGCGTTCGGCCTGGATGCTGCGCAGCTCGGCAAAAGACTGGATGCCTTTCAGGAAGTTCCGGTGTTCGGCCGAGTCGCGCCCGAAATAGCTGACGACCACTTCACTGCAATCATGGATGTGGCGGTCGACATGACGGATCAGGGTTGCCGTGGTTTCTGCCAGCTCCTGATCGGCCGCATGCCCGGTATCCAGCTGCATGCTGAAGACATAGGCCGAGAGTTGCTCGATCACGTCTTCCATGCGACGCAAGGTCTGGCTGAGACTGATGGCATAGGTGGCGGCAGGGCGGCGCTGACCGGCTTCCAGATACAGTGTCTGGCTTTCCGGCGTGTTCTTGAGCAGGCGCAGCAGGCTCTTGCCGTGCGGATGTATTTTCTTGCTGAGGTTCATGGCGGTACTTGCTGCTGAATCGCGCGGGGATGGCGCATTATGCCGGAGCCGTCATGTTGGCGGCTGACGGAAATCTTTTGCTAGAAAACACCCGGGGCCAGCTTCTGTTCTGCCTCCAGGCCCCAGCCATCTGTTTGCAGGGCGGCGGCCTGGCTGGTCTTGATCGGGATCAGGGTGAAAACAAAATAGACCGCGGGGCCGAGGCAGACTTCATAAATCACGGTGTAGTCGCCGGCCGTCACGTCCAGCGGAAGGTGCATTTCCTCGCTGGGCGAGGACACGGCCAGTTCGGCCGCGTCGACGACGGCAAACGGTGCCTGCAGCGTGCGCTGCGCATGCGCATCGGGGGTGAAGCTGTCGGCCACCCTGATCGTGATGCTGGCATCAAAGGTTTCTTCCGACAACGGATCCAGCATCAGCAAACCGTCCTGCACCACCAGGCCCTGGACGAGATTGCCCGGCCCCCACTGGAAATCGGCTTCGCTGCAGGCGCGTGAGCGCAGGCGCAACTGGCTCTGGGAGATGGTGAGGTCGAGTTTGATTTCCATGGGAAGCTCTGCCAGAAATGATGGCGGGTATTATGCGTGAAGGCAGCGCCGATGGGGCCGGTTTTCTGCCGTTGGCGGGTGCTCGTGATGGGGAGCATCCGGTATGCTGGACACCAACACATCGCTGACCTCATCTGACATGCCCCTGCGCTCGCGAATCCTGCTGATGCTGGCACTGGCCGTTTTCGGCATCGGCCTGTACGAACTCTGGGCGGCCGACTGGCTGAGCTTTGCACAGCTCAAGGCACATCACGGCGCCCTGGCGGCATGGGTCGGTGAACGGCCACTGACCGCCTACACCGGATTTTTTCTCGCCTTTGTGCTGGCCACGGCATGCTCGGTGCCCGTTGCCACCTTGTTGACCCTAGTCGTTGGTTCCGTGTTCGGTTTTGCGCAGGCACTGCTGCTGGTGTCGCTGGCCAGCAGCAGTGGCGCCACGCTGGCCATGCTGCTGTCGCGTCATGTGTTCCGCACGCTGGTGGAAAAGCGCTGGCCGGAACTGGTGGCGCGCATCAATCACGGTCTCGCCAAGGACGGCGACTTTTACCTGCTCGCCCTGCGCCTGGCGCCGGCACCCCCGTATTTTCTGGTGAACCTGCTGATGGGGCTGACACGCCTGCCGGCTTACCGTTTCTTTGTGGTGAGCCTGCTCGGCATGCTGCCGCTGGACATCCTTTTTGTGCAGGCCGGCAGTACGCTGGCCACGCTGCAGTCACCGGCAGACATTCTTGATGTGCGCACGCTGGCCGTGCTGGCGCTGGCCGGCATGCTGCCCCTGCTGCTGCGCTGGATGATGCGCAGCAGCATCACGGTCGATGCACGATAGGGCGCGCTCCGGAACAGAAGCTCAGAGCAGAAGGTTGAGGACGGTCTGGGTGATGCTGCTGCTGATGTCAAAACGCTTGCCGCCCAGGAAGCGGTTCAGGGCATTGCCGATCCATTCCCGCTCGCAGCGGAAATACACCACCACAAACGCCTCCGGCTCAACCCGGTACTCGACTTCCAGCCGCAACGGCTCGGCCTCGCCCAGCAGCGCGACATGCATGGTCGCCAGATTCACTTTCGGGTCGATGTCGATGTCGACGACCTCGCCAAAGTCCTCGAAATACTTGTTGAGAAACATTTTCGCACCCAGGGAACGTATGGCATCAAGAGGCATGGGGCAGTCCGTAGTAAGGCGGTGAGGCGTGAAGATAGCGGAGTGTGTGCAGCTTGTCGCGTTTCGGTCCGGCGTGCGGTGGCGTGAGCGGCGCCTGCAGGCGCTGCGCTTGCACTCAGTGATGGTTGTGCTTGTCCGCATGTTCGGCATGCCGCTTCCACAGCCGCTCCATGCTCAGATACGTGAAGGAGGCCGACCAGCCGATCATCAGCAGGCCGCTGAGCGCCTCCACGCCAGTCACCAGGCGCAGTCCGCCGAGCGGATAAACATCCCCGATGCCCAGCGAGGTGTAGGTGACGACGGAGAAATACAGGTAGTCGACCGTCTCGCCATTCATTTCACCGGAAAAATGGCCAACCCCCAGATGCGCCAGCAGCGCATAGCAGGCGGTGTAGAGCCAGACTTCCAGGCTGTGCGCGAAAAAAACACCAAAGATGACGTAGACCATTTCCTTGCGCGGATGCACGCGCAGGCGCGGAATGAGCTTGTCTGAAATCAGGCGCAGGGCTTCGTAATGAACCAGCACGGTGATCACCACCATCACCACGCAGGCCAGCATGCTCCAGACAAGTTCAAGCGACATGGTTTGTATCCGTCAATGACAGCCTGCATCAGAGCATGGCTGATTGCGGCGGATCAAGCAGCTGCGCAAGTACGCGCGCACAAGGCGGAACACTAAAGGTGTTGTTCCACCCACTGGCGGAATTGCGCCGCGGGCAGGGCGCCGGAGAGGCGTGCCACTTCGCGCCCCTGGCGGAAGATCATCAGGGTGGGAATGCTGCGGATGGCAAAGCGCTGACCCAGCGCCGGCTCGGCCTCGGTATCGACCTTGGCGAGGCGCACGCGCGGCTCCAGTGCCGCGGCGGCCTGTTCGAACACGGGTGCAAACTGCTTGCAGGGGCCGCACCAGGGCGCCCAGAAATCCACCACCACCGGCAGGTCGCCGCTCACATGCGCATCAAAGCTGGCGGCGTTGAGCGCCACGGGGTGTGCGTTGAACAACCCCTGTTTGCAGCTGCCGCATTTGGCGCCGTCCGCCAGGCGCTCGGCCGGAACGCGGTTCTTGCGGTGGCAGTGCGGGCAGGTGACGAGCAGGGGCGTGGTCATGGCGGTATTCCTGAAGGCGTTGGCTCGAATATGGAGGCCATGGCGGGAAATACAATGGTGCGGCGGCGACCGGATTTTTTGCCCGAAGGCGAGCTGCATGAAAGATTGATACAGGGCAGTGCGCCGGTGAGCCGCAGCGCCATACTGAAAAGACAGCCATCACATAGTCATTGCGAGGCAAGCATGAAAACCATCAAGACCGTGCCGGTGGACGAAAACATCATGGCCATGGTCGGGCACTGTTGTGGTGGCCGCTTCCCGATTCTGCAGACACTGGAAGACGGCATTGATTTCACGCCGAATGCCGAGGTCGCGGCAGAGATGGAGAAGCTGCAGGCAGCGGCGAAGCGGGCGATGCCGACTGAAGACGGCAAGTAAGGATTTGCGTTGTTTCTTTGCGAGGGCGTTAGTTACCTTTGCTTCGGCAAAATAAAGTTTTGTAGGTTGGGCTGAAAAGCCCAACGCCAGACACCGCCAATCAAGACGGTCCGCGCTCTCTTAAAGTAAATCCGTAGTGCGGGGTGTAAGGGGCCTGGGCGGCGCTTTTCCGGTTGCCCGGGAGTGCGGGGATTTTTGCACCGTATCGCTTTACGGTGATGTGCCATTCCGTTGCTTCAAGCTGATTGTTTGACAGGGCGTTGCGCCCTGCGTGCGGGCCTCACTTTCTTTTGTCGCAAAAGAAAGTAAGCAAAGAAAGGCGACCCCTGCGGGGAGCTTGCGCATTATTAATTTTGCTCCCGTCCCACGGGCCTCCCTTCGGTCGTAGCCCTCTTCCCCGTGGTCATGCTCGCGCCGTGCGGCGACTCGCAATAAAGCTCTGTGCTTTAAATATTCGTCTGGGTCGTAGGTTAATAAAAACCGATACATCTTGTGTGGTTCTTGCAGGTTGGGATGACGAAGGAAGCCCAACAGGACGTCGCTGTTAACCCGAGCCGGCGTTTGTCTTCACCGCCCAACCTGCAAGTTACGCAAGTGCAGACCTTCGTAGGCGGCTTTAGCCGCGAACCTGTTCTTGCGCCGGAACATTCGCGGCTAAAGCCGCTCCTACGAAAAACATGGTGGCAAATTCTGGTTCTCAATCCACAAAAACATCGCGGGCATGGCCCGCTCCTACCAACAGGTGCCACCACGCACCCCAAGGGCACTTCCTTCGGGGCGTAGGAGCGGGCCATGCCCGCGATTGTTTTTCAGCGAGCGCAGCGAAGCATCACGAAAGAAATCATCAACGCACCGGCCATGAAAGAAAGGCCCCGTAGAGTGAGCCGAGGAGCGGAGCCGGACGGCGGGAGAAGGACGAACCTTTGAGCGGAGGCGCAGCCGCAGCGAGTGTTCGTCCGCCGCCGGCTGGCGAGCACCGCAGGGTACCCCGCGCAGCGGGGCGAACGGCCCGGGGTCGAGCGGGTGTCCAGAGGGGCGGCGACCCGCCCCTCTGGGCCTGTCCGGCGAGGACGCGGCCTTTCAAATAAACAACGGGGATTTAAAAAGGCGTTGGCAGCTTGGGGTAAATGAAATGCACCCTAACGATGGTGGCACGGCAGAGAAATGTTGGGCTGCGCAGGCTTGGCCCAACCTACGCTTGCCGAATCGAGTTGATCCGAAAAGAACAAGAAGAACCAGAAGTCTATTGCAAAGACTTTGCAAACTAAGTATTGTTCGTCGCATGCCCTATTTGAGATATAGCCATGGCCGACCCCATTCGACAGAGAAGCCCCAACGCACCCTCAAGCGCGTTGGAAGATGTCATTTCCAAGACTCTGGTGGTCTATGACAAGGAACACCGGCAGCCCGCCCCCGTTGATGCTGTCGCAAAAGATCTTGGCTACAAAGATGCGAATAATGGCGCCGCCAAGCAAGTTCTTGCGTCTATGCGGCAGTTTGGCCTGTTGGGGCGACCCAAAGAGGGGTACTTGGCGGTATCTAAGGAGGTCGAAGATTATCGCTATGCCCCTGATGAGAGGATGAAATCAGCCATCTTAATAACATGGCTCAAAACCCCTAAGGTTTTCAGCGAGCTGCTATCCGAATTCCCTACACAGCTTCCGTCGGATGCAAGTTTGCTGCACAAGCTCATAGGCATGGGTTTCATGCCAAGTACGGCTCATCAGTGCCTAGACGTGTTCAAGTCATCCGTTACCTTCGCAAAGTACTATACCTTGGAGCCGCATAATTCTCGGCCGGATACCGATGCTGTGTTGGCGGTTGAGGGGGATTCTGAGTTGATTGCGGACTCGAGAGATGTAGGGCGCGCTAATCAGGTGGAAAAGCCTATAGCTGTGTCGGCAGCTGGGCACGAAAGAGTTCCAATCCGTCTTAAAGGAGGTAGGCGAGCCTACTTGGAGGTACCAAGTCCTTTTTACGAGGGAGATAAGAAAACGATTTCGGCGATGCTTGATGCGATAGCTGCCGATGAAGACGAGCTCTAATCAGAAAATGTCGCAGCCAATTGCGAGTTGGCTGCGACATACCCAAGGAAGTCAGGATATGACGACCGTCCTCAGGGAACTACTTAGTACAACTAGCGGGCGAATTCTTTGCCTTAGTACATGTAGTGTCAAGTGGTCGTCGATGGGTCTGAGTTCTATGGCTTGGCCTATACAGATGAGGAAATGCTCATGTCGACACCACGTGTGCGGCGAGATGGCGACCTTGTGTACTGTGCGTGGTATATCCACTGGCGTACTGGGAAGCCTGTTTACCCGAAAAACGGTAAATGCTTTGTTTTTCGTGTAAAGCGTAAGTAATAAAAAGGCCGGCTTGGTTTTCCTTGCCGGCCTTTTTTATTTACCCACCAATCTTCTTGTACTTGATGCGATGCGGTCCCGCATTCGCTCCCAGCTTCTTGCGGCGGTATTCCTCGAACTCGGAATAGTTGCCGTCGAACCATTCCACTTCGTCGCCTTCAAAGGCGAGGATGTGGGTGGCGATGCGGTCGAGGAACCAGCGATCATGGGTCACGCACATGACGCAGCCGGGGAAGGTCAGGATCGCTTCTTCCAGTGCACGCAGTGTTTCCACGTCGAGATCGTTGGAGGGCTCATCGAGCAGGATGACGTTGGCGCCGGCCTGCAACACCTTCGCCAGCTGCAAGCGGTTGCGCTCGCCGCCGGACAATTCACCCACGCGCTTCTGCTGGTCGCTGCCCTTGAAGTTGAAGCGGCTGATGTAGGAGCGTGACGGTACTTCGTAATCGCCGACCTTCATCATGTCGAGCCCGCCCGACACTTCTTCCCACACGGTTTTCTTGTCGTCGAGGTTGTCGCGGATCTGGCCGACGTACGCCACCTTCACGCTTTCGCCGACAATGATTTCGCCGCTGTCCGGTTTCTGCTCGCCGGTGATCATGCGGAACAGCGTGGTTTTACCCGCACCGTTGGGGCCGATGATGCCGACGATGGCGCCCTTGGGCACATTGAAGCTGACGTGTTCATAAAGCAGCTTGTCGCCGAAGGCTTTGGAAATGTCGATCGCTTCCACCACCTTGTCACCCAGGCGCTCGCCGGGCGGAATATAGATTTCCTGCGTTTCGGAACGCTTCTGGAATTCCTTGCTGGCGAGTTCATCGTAGGCGGCCATGCGCGCTTTCGATTTCGACTGGCGGCCCTTGGCGTTGCTGCGCACCCATTCCAGTTCGCGCTTGAGAGCCTTGGTGTGGGCTTCTTCCTGGCGCTGTTCGGTTTCAAGGCGGGCGCCTTTCTGTTCCAGCCAGCTGGTGTAGTTGCCCTGCCAGGGAATGCCGTGGCCACGGTCGAGTTCGAGAATCCACTCGGCCACGTTGTCGAGGAAATAGCGGTCATGGGTGATGGCGACGATGGTGCCGGGGAAATCCTTCAGGAAATGTTCCAGCCAGCCCACCGATTCGGCATCGAGATGGTTGGTGGGTTCGTCGAGCAGCAGCATGTCGGGCTTGGAGAGCAGCAGGCGGCAGAGCGCCACACGGCGGCGTTCGCCTCCGGAGAGCGTGCTGACATCGGCATCCCATGGCGGCAGGCGCAGGGCGTCGGCGGCCTGCTCGAGCTGGTTGTCGAGGTTGTGACCGTCCCAGGCCTGGATGATGCCTTCGAGTTTTTCCTGTTCGGCAGCGAGCTTGTCGAAGTCGGCGCCTTCTTCGGCGTATTCGGCAAACACTGCGTCCAGGCGGGCCATGGCGTCGAGCACGACGCGCACGCCGTCTTCGACATTGCCGCGCACGTCCTTGCTGGGATCAAGTTCGGGTTCCTGCTCGAGATAACCGATCTTGATGCCGGCCTGCGCGCGCGCCTCGCCCTGAAAGTCTTTGTCAACGCCGGCCATGATGCGCAGCAGCGTGGATTTGCCGGAGCCGTTGAGACCAAGCACGCCGATCTTGGCGCCGGGGAAAAACGACAGGGAAATGTCTTTCAGGATTTCGCGCTTGGGCGGAACCAGTTTGGACACGCGGTTCATCGTGTAAATAAATTGAGCCATGTAACACTACCTGCAGGGACTGAGCCGGCACATGCCACGAGCCGCCATGAAGCGGGTGTCTGCACCGGAAGGGATTCATCGCAAAACAGGCCGGAATGCCGGCCGCAACGGGCGCGAGTATACCTGCCCGGCGCAGAGGCTGGCATGGCTGCCGGTGATTTGATGCAAAACCGCGTCTCTGCGTAATGCCATGGATTGGCCCGGGCTTTTGACTCGCGTATAACCTTGCCGCAAGCAACGGGTTTCCAGCGCGCGCTCCCTGCCCCGCCTGCGCCGGGCCCGATAAAAACAACACAACAAAAAAGCAGACCCGCCATGGCCCTACTTTCCCGGCATTCGTCGTGCCCGCCCTTTTTCCGTCAAACCCTGGCGGCGGCCTGTCTGCTGGCCATGGCGCCGGGTGTGCATGCCGGCACTTATCTCGTTCACGATGCCACCGAGCTGGAAGCGGCGATCACCGCAGTGAATGCCTCGGGCGGAGCCAACTTCATCGAGTTTGCGGCGGATATCACGCTGACTTCATCGCTGTCGGCAATCACCGGCACGGTCACGGTCAAGGGCAACCACTACACCCTGAGCGGTGACGGGCAGTACCAGCTGCTGGTGGTGGGCGCGGATTCCGGGCGGCGCATCCTGGTGCAGGTGACCGAACTCGCGCTGTCATCGGCGCGGGTACTGGGCAGTACCGGCAGCGACGGGGCCGGTGGCGGGGTCGCCGCAGGAGCAGCGGTGCAGGTGCACAGCCATGCCGATCTGGTGCTGAACGATGTGACCATCACGGGCGGCACGGCGGCCGGCGGTAATGGCGCGGCGCTGCTCACGGTCGCCCCGGGAACGTCCGGTACCTACGGCCAGGGCGGGGCAGCCGGCGGCAGCGGCGGTGTGGGGGGCGGTAATGGTGGCCTGGCCGGTGGTGGCGGTGGCGCGGCGCTGGGCGGGGGCGTTTATGTGGCCGAGGGCGGCGGGCTGGCCATCAGCGGTGCCACCACGGTGGCGGGCAATACCGTCGCGGCCGGTCTGGGTGCCAATGACGGCAGCAATGGCGCGGCGGCCGGCAGTGGTGTCTTCCTGCAGGGCTCGGGCAACCTGACCCTGCGCGTCACGGGCAAGCAGACCATGATCATTGCCGATGACATCTCTGATGCTGCCGGCTCGGGGCTGGCCGGCGCCAGCCCCGATGACAAATGGAACCTCTTTATCGCCGGTGGCGGGGGCATCCCGGTGGATACCAGCAACCCGGCTGCGGGTTTGACCTATGCCTCCGTTGCGCTGGGCGGCAACAACCGCTTTGGCGGTGACTTCTATGTCACCAAGGCGGATCTGCGTGTCAGCCAGAACGGCAACCTCGGCAGTGCCGGCAGCATGCTGGCACTGGATGATGGCGGTATCTACCTGGCCTCCGGCATGACCCTCGGCAATGATGTGGTCGTCAACTCCGGCGGCGGCCGTTTCGGGGTTGATGCCGGCACCGCCACGCTGGCCAACGACATCAGCGGCGCCGGTGTGCTGGCCAAGGTGGGGGCGGGCAACCTCGCCTTGGCCGGCAGCACCAGTGCCACCGGCACCTGGCGGGTTGACGCCGGTGCGCTGGTGCTGGATCAGGATGCCCGTCTGGGCACCACCGCACTGGTGCTGAACGGTGGTCGTGTGCTTTACGGCGCTGCTTTCGATGATTTGCGTGCGCTCACGGTCACAAACAGTGGCGGTGGTCTCGACAATAACGGGCATGACATCCACATCACCAACGCCATCAGTGGCGGCGGCCAGCTCACCTTCAGCGGCAGCGGCCATTTCCTGGTCGACGAGCAGATGACCAATACCGGCGGCACGCGGATTGTTGCAGGGACGGTGACCGGCCTGATTGGCCACGGTGATCTCGAGGTGTTGACCGGCGCACGCTATGAGCTGGGCAATCAGGATCAGGTGGTCGCCCAATTGAGCGGAGCCGGCAGCATCGAGCTGGGCAGCCATAACCTCACTGCACTTTTTTACGGCTCGATCCTGACTCCGTCCTCGTCCATCTTTGACGGCACCATTTCCGGCGACGGGGCACTGCTGGTGCAGGGAAACGCGTACGCCACCCAGGAACTCACCGGGAACAATACCTATACCGGCGGCACCCGTGTTGAGGGCGCGGTACTCAAAATCAGCAGCGATGCCGGTGTCGGCAGTGGCGATGTCACCCTGGCCGGCGGCACGCTGGCGCTCATGCAGACCAGCAGTTCGCTGAACCTCACTATCGAAGGCAGTGGCACCCTGCAGACCAACAGCGACATCACGTTCAGTGGCGGGATTGCCGACAACGGTTCGCCCATAGCGCTCAGCAAAACGGGCGGCGGCACGCTGATTCTGGATCACGCCAATACCTATAGCGGCACGACCACCGTTAATGGCACCGGCAGCCAGATCGCCCTGCTCAATGAACTCGGGCTGGGTAACAGCCAGCTGATTCTCAGTGACGGCGGCGGCCTCAAGCTGCTGACCAATGCCGGCAACCTGCGTGCGGTGGAGCTGGCGAGCGGCGATGGCGTCATCAATACCAACGGCTTTGATGCCACGGTGATGCTGAGCCTCAGTGGCGGCGGCAATCTGGTCAAGAACGGAGCCGGCAGCCTGGTGCTGACGACCGACAGCAGCTACACCGGTGGCACCACCGTCAATGCCGGTGTCCTGCAGGTGGGAACCGGCGCTGCCACCGGAACCCTCGGCAGTGGTGGCGTCAGTATCGCATCCGATGCCACGCTGCTCATCAACCGCGCCGGCAGCATCAGCCTGGGCGGTGACATGACGGGTCAGGGCAGTCTCGTCAAAACCGGCAGCGGGGTGCTGGATCTTCGTACCACCACGAACCTTTTCAATGGCGCGCTCAGTGTCACCGGCGGCACGGTTGCCTTCTATGACGGTGGCCAGCTCGGCCGTGCGCCGGTGTTGCTGGATAACGGGGCGCTGGAGCTGGACACCACGCTGAATCCCGATGCGGCTTTTGTCCCGGCCGGCATCCTGAATCTTGCCCTGGTCATGGGCAGCCAGGGCGGCACCCTGCTCAGCGGCGCCGGCAACGCCTGGACGGCGGCGGGCGATATCTCCGGCAGCGGCACGCTCTACAAGACCGGTGCCGGCACGGTCACGGTCACCGGCATCGTCGGCCAGAGCGGCGGCACCGAGGTGGTGGATGGCACGCTGCAGATCGGCAGCGGCCTCAAGGGTTCGCTTTCCGGTGACGTAACGGTGCATCAGGACGGCACCCTCGTGTTTGGTCGTGACGACCTCACGCTCTACACGGCGGTCATCAGTGGCACCGGCACCGTCATCAAGCGTGGTGCCGGCGAGCTGGTGCTGACCGGCGAGCAGCAGTTCGCCGGCGTCTTCCATGTGGAAACCGGCAATCTGCGCATCGGTCTCGGCGGCACGCAGGGCAGCCTGAGCGGCGATGTCGATCTTGCGGCCACCACCAGACTCATCTTCGACCGCAGTGATGATGCCGTCTTCAACGGCGGCACCAGCGGCGCCGGTCTCGTGCAGAAAAGCGGCCCGGGCGAACTCATCGTCACGGGCTCCCTCGCGCATACCGGCGGCACCATGATCAACAGCGGCATTCTCACGCTGGGTAACGGCGGTACCACGGGCGACATCAGCGGCAACGTCATCACGGTCGTCGGCACGCAACTCGCTTTCAACCGCAGTGACAACGTTGATGTCAATGCCAGTGTCAGCGGCGCCGGCAGCATCGTGCAGCGCGGCAGTGGCGTGCTCACCCTCAGCGGCAGCAACACCCAGAGCAACGGCGTACTGATCGAGAATGGCACGGTGGCGATCGACAGCGATACCCGGCTCGGCAGCGGCGATCTCATCATGGACGGTGGCCTGCTGCGTTTTGATGCCGCTTTCAATGACCTGCGCGATGTCCGCCTGCGTGCCGGCGGTGGCGGGCTCGATACCAACGGTTTCGATATTGCCTACAGCGGGCTCATCAGTGGCAACGGCCCTTTCATCAAGCAGGGCGACGGCAAGCTCGTCTTCACCGGTTCGCTCGACGCTACGCAGATCGACATACAGCGCGGCGAATTCCAGCTGGGCGACCTGAGTGCCTTCGGCTCGCTCAACGGCAATGTCAGCGTGGCCAGTGGCGCCACCTTCAGCCTTTCCATTACCGGCGACATTATTTTCAACGGCAGCCTCACCGGCGCCGGCACATTCCGCCAGCTCGACGGCGGCGAGCTGCGCATGCTGGGTGACCACAGCGCCTTCACCGGCCTGACCGTGATCGAGCAGGGCAGCCTGCGTCTGGACGGCACACTCGGTGGCGGCCTCGATCTTTTCGACAATACGGCGCTGCGCGGCAATGCCACGCTGAACGGTAATGTCAGTGCCGGCAGCGGCACGCTGATCGCTCCCGGCAATTCCATCGGCACGATCACCATCGGCGGCAACCTCACCCTCCATGCCGGCAGCATTCTGGAAATGGAAGTGAGTGCCGCCGGTGCCAGCGACAGGATCAATGTCGCCGGCACGGCCGCACTGGCCGGTACCCTGCGCGTGGTGCCACTGGCGGGTGATTACACCGTTGCCGGCTGCTGCACCTACACCCTCCTCACGGCAGCCAGCGTGAGCGGCACCTTCAGTGCGGTGAACAACGATCTGGTGTTTCTCACTACCAGCGTGAATTACCTGCCGGGCCAGGTGGATGTGTCCTTCACGCGCAACAATGTCGCTTTCAATACCGTCAGCCTCACGCAAAACCAGCAGCAGGTTTCCGCCGCACTGGATGCGATGGCCGCCGCCAGTCCTGCCAGTGTATTGCCGCAACTGATCGCACCGCTGAGCGCGGAGCAGGCGCGTGCCGCCTTCGACACGCTGAGTGGCGATACGCTGCTCGGCACAGTCAATGCCACATCGCGCGTGGCGCGCCGTTTCAATCATCTCCTCTCGGCACGCAGCAGCCGTCTCGGTCTGGCTTCGCGTGGCGGCTCCAGCGAGACCATGGAAAAAAGCCTGGCGGCCGTGCGTGCCGGCAACATGCCGGAAGCCCCTGATGCGTTTGCCGAGTCTTTTTCTTCCGGCATTGATCCGCGTCATTACGACGGCCCCACCTCGAAAGTGGAAGGCGTCTGGGTCGACAGCAGTGTTTTCCGTCTCACGGAAAGTGCCGACGATACCGTCGGCAGTGCTTCCAGTTCGTTTGACGGCAAGTTGCTGGCACTCGGTGCCGATGGTTACTGGGGCAATAACCTCATTCTCGGTTTTGGTGCCGGTTATGTGCAGGGCGACATGACGTATGACAAGCGTCAGGCCGAAGGCAGTGCCACCGGTGAATTTGTGGGCAGCTACGGCCGCTGGGAAACCGGCTCCGGCTGGCATTACAAGGCCGCCCTCACACTCGGCCAGCAAAGTACCGACCAGACGCGCAACGGCAGCGTCGGCGGCACCGCGGTGAAAGCGGCCTCGAGTGTCGATGTGATGTCGGCAGGTGCCGAGTTTGAGGCCGGCATTGCCCTGCATGTCGGCAATTACGGCCTGCGTCCTTATGCGCTGATGGACCTGCAGTACCTGCAGCGTTCTGCCATCACGGAAACCGGCGCCGCCGCCGCTAATCTGAACGTGGCTGCCGCCACCGATGTTGTCGGCGAATTCGGGGTGGGTGCGGAAATCTCGCGGCCCTGGCTGACCGATGGTGCGCGCTGGGCGCAGATTGTCGCGGGCGTTGCGCTCCTGCAGCCGGTTGGCGATACGCAGCGCGAGCAGACGGTCAGTTTCAGCGGCGCCAGCAATACCTTCATCATCAAGGCCACGCCGGATGACAGCGCGGCCTTGCAGCTGACACTCGGTGCCGAATGCTATCTGACAAAATCACTGGCGCTCTGGGGAGGATACGAAGGTCGTATCAGCAGCAGCACGCAGGAACACAATGGCGTGCTCAGCGCGCAGTACAGGTGGTAATGACATGAAAAACAACAGGCTTTCCCTCGTCATTGCACCGTTGCTGGCCGGCATTCTTTTGGGGCTCTGCGCCTGCAGCACCACACCGGTCTCCAGCCGCGTGCCGGGTTATCTCACTACGCCCAAAGGCCTTCTGCTGATGAGCCAGGACGGGCAATGCTGGCGCACGGCCGAGTGGCGCCCGGCGCTGGCGATCAAACTGTGTGATCCGGAAGTCGTGCAGGCACGCGAAGCAGAAGCGGTTGCCAAAAAAGAAAAGAAAAAAGAGGAAGAGAAAAAAACGGAAGAAGAAGTGGTGCAGGAAAAGGGCGAGCACAAGGGCATTGAACATGCCGGCTACGTGTTTGTGCCCGAAGCAGAGCAGGCACTGCTGCCGGGTGCCGTCGCCGAAGCAGCAGCGGGCGCTGCCACCAGCCCGGGCCCGGCCGCTGCGGCGGCAGCCACGGCCACCGCCAAAAAAGACATCCGGTATCGCAACGAAGTGGTGTTCGCGCCGCTGATGCTCAACAGTGATACCTCCTTTCGTTTTGGTGATGATCATCTCACCAGCGAAGGCCGGGATGCCGTGACTGAAATGGCGGGCATCATCAAGAACCGCCATGCGCAGGACCTGAAAATTTCCGTGGTCGGGCATACCGATCGTGTCGGCTCCGGCAAGGCCAATCTGGATCTGTCACGCCGTCGCGCCGCCACGGTCAAGGCTGCGCTGATTGCCGAAGGCATTCCGGCGAACGTGATTGAAGCCGGCGGCATGGGTTCCTCCATGCCGGTGACGCAGGCGGACGAGTGCCCCAACTATCTGGTGAAGTGCGAGCTCATCGAATGCCTGCGTCCGGATCGCCGTGTCGAGATAAAAACTCGCGGCAGGATGGAAAACGGCATGAAAAAAGTGCCGGTGGAAAGCCGCATCGAACTGCCGAGACCGCTGCAGGAAACAGTGCGTCAGCGTGAAGAGCGGCGCGAGGAAATGCGTATGGTGTGCAAGGCCGGCTGATGGCACTGCGGGTGCGACGCTCATGGCCGCACCCGTGGCTTTAAAAAGACAGATGGATTTTCTGTCATTTCCTGTGGCGATGGCGCTGATCTGCAGGAAAACCTCGCGATGAAACCGCTCGCGGTTTTTGCGGGCAGGACAACGAATTGCCTGCCTTCGACAACATCCGCCTCCGCAATCATCTCACCTGCACGCGGCCAGGCCGCCAGCACGTTTTCTGTTTCACCATCCTGTTCCGTGCGCCGCCCTGGCGTGTCACCAGAACATCATCTTGCGTACACCGCACCGTAACGTCCGGCATTGAACATCGCGCCCGTTTCCATGCGGCTGTCCGGCTTTCGTGAAAAAAACGGCAGCAGTCTCTGGTTTTTCATTCCTGTGAGGAGATTCCGACTGTGCACAAAGCAATCCTGCCCCTGATGCTGTCATGCGCTGCCATGCTGACGGCCTGCAATGACAGCAACACGCCGGCGACGCCTGCCAACCAGGCATCGACCGTCGCCGTGATCGGTGACTCACCCTATGGCACGACGCCTACCGACGATGCCCAGTTCCTTAAATATCCGGCCTTCATCAGCGCCATCAATCTCGACTCCGCCGTCTCGCTGGTACTGCATGCCGGCGACACCCACTCCGGCAAGCAGTACTGCACCGAAGCCTACGACAGCTCGATCTACTCGCAGTGGACCGCCTTCAAGGCGCCGCTGGTCTATACGCCGGGCGACAACGAATGGGCCGACTGCCACAAGGCCAAGGAAGGCGGCGGCACCTACAATGCCGTCACTGGCGCGATTGATTACAAGGTCGATGCGAACGGCAATTACATCGACTATGCCGGCGGCAATCCGGTCGCCAATCTGGATCTGGTGCGCTCGATGTACTTCGCCAGTCCGGGCCGCGCTTTCGGTGTCACCCTGGACGTGCATTCGCAGGGGCTCGAATACGATCCCGCGCACCCGACGGACAAGAACTATGTCGAGAACGTCTGGGGCAAGAAATCCGGCGTGCTGTTCGTGACGCTCAATATTCCCGGTGGCTCCAACAATGATACCGATCCCTGGTACGGCGCTCCGGCGATGAGCCTGACGCAGGCCCAGGAAGTGGCCAGCCGTTCTGCCGCCAACCTGCGCTGGCTCGACACGGCCTTCAAGCGCGCCACCGCCGACGGCGTCAGCGCCGTGGTCATCATGGAGCAGGCCGACATGTGGGATCTGGACGGCAACGTGCCCGCCCACATTGCGCAGTACAAGCAGTTCGTCGACAGCATTGCCGCGCACACCACGGCTTTCGGCAAGCCGGTGCTGCTGCTCAACGGCGATTCCCATGTCTTCCGCTCCGACAATCCGCTGGTTTCTGCTGCTCCCTGCGTCAGCGAGCCGTCGCCGGGTGCTACCGCCGTTGCCTGCAGCGACGACGCCTACGCCAACCAGCCCAATGGCTACAACGTACCCAACTTCCATCGCGTTGTTGTGCATGGCAGCACGTTCCCGCTGGAATGGCTCAAGCTGGGCATCGATCCGGCCGCCAGTGCCGCCAACGGCGCCTACGCCTTCGGCCCGTTCAGCTGGCAGCGCATGCAGCCTACGCTGTAAGCATCAGCAAAAAACCCGCGTGCGGATCAGTGTCCGCACGCGGGTTTTTTGTTTTGGTGGTCGCCACCCTGCCGTTGGCGCAAGCCGGCTCCGGCTCCGCATGAGCCCGCTTCATCGCCCGCCCGAGTCCTTTTCACCTGCCTTTTGTGGCCGATTCGGCTAGAATGCGCGCCTTCCTGATGGGCCGATGCCGGACCGACGCTCTGCGGCGGCCGGACTGATCCCGTCAAAGCCTGCTTTTTCAGCCCTGTCGAGGTTCGTGATGTTCAGCAAAGACGTGACACTTTCCAGCTTTGATCCGGAACTGGCCAAGGCCATTGCCCAGGAAGATGCCCGCCAGGAAGCGCATATCGAGCTGATCGCCTCGGAAAACTACTGCTCGCCAGCGGTGATGGAAGCGCAGGGCACCAAGCTCACCAACAAGTACGCCGAAGGCTATCCCGGCAAGCGCTACTACGGCGGCTGCGAATACGTCGACGTGATCGAGCAGCTGGCCATCGACCGCGCCAAAAAACTGTTCGGTGCCGACTACGCCAATGTGCAGCCGCATGCCGGTTCGCAGGCCAATGGCGCCGTCTTCCTCGCCCTGCTCAATGCCGGCGATACCGTGCTGGGCATGAGCCTGGCCCATGGCGGCCACCTCACCCACGGCGCGAAAGTGAATTTCTCCGGCAAGACCTATAACGCCGTGCAGTACGGCCTCAATGCCGAGACCGGCGAAGTCGATTACGACGAAGTCGAGCGCCTGGCGCTGGAGCACAAGCCGAAGATGATCATCGCCGGCTTCTCCGCCTATTCCCGCATCATGGACTGGCAGCGTTTCCGCGACATCGCCGACAAGGTCGGTGCCTACCTGATGGTGGACATGGCTCATGTGGCCGGTCTGGTCGCCGCCGGCGTCTACCCGAGCCCGGTGCAGATTGCCGACGTCACCACCACCACCACGCACAAGACGCTGCGCGGCCCGCGTTCCGGCCTGATCCTCGCCAGAAAGAACGAAGAAATCGAAAAGAAGCTGCAGAGCGCCGTGTTCCCCGGCATCCAGGGCGGCCCGCTCGAGCACGTGATCGCGGCCAAGGCCGTGGCTTTCAAGGAAGCCATGTCGCCGGACTTCGTCACCTACCAGAAGCAGGTGGTGAAGAACGCCCAGACCATGGCCAAAGGCCTGATTGCCCGCGGCTTTGACATCGTTTCCGGTGGCACCGACAACCATCTCTTCCTGCTGTCGCTGATCAAGCAGGACGTGACGGGCAAGGACGTCGATGCCTGGCTCGGTCAGGCCGGCATCACCGTGAACAAGAATGCCGTGCCCAACGACCCGCGCTCGCCGTTTGTGACCTCGGGCATCCGCATCGGCACGCCGGCCGTGACTACCCGTGGTTTTGGCGAAAAAGAGTGTGCCGATCTGGCCGGCTGGATTGCCGACATCATCGATGCCCGCGGCGATGCGGCCGTGATCGAGGCGGTGGCGGCCAGGGTCGGCGCGGTTTGCGCCCGTTTCCCGGTTTATGCCGCGTAAGCTCTGACTGTCGCCCCCGCGCAGGCGGGGGCCCAGGGCCTTGCCGCGGTTCGTGTGGTTTGTTGAAAAGTCTCCGGGTCCCCGCCTTCGCGGGGATGACAGAAGTGAGGAGCGGTGTTGATGAAGCACTGCTCCCGCTTTGAGCCTCTCCCGTAAAAAGAGAGGATCAGGTATAGATGCACTGTTGTTGCTGAAACATCAGGAAGGTTCTTTTTCGAGGTTTTCATATATGCACTGCCCCTTTTGCAGCGCCGACGATACGAAAGTGATCGATTCCCGCCTCGTCTCCGATGGTGACCAGGTACGCCGTCGTCGCGAGTGCGCCTCCTGTGGCGAGCGTTTCACCACGTTTGAAAACGCCGAGCTCGTGCTTCCCCGCATCATCAAGTCCGATGGCGTCCGCCAGCCCTTTGACGATGCCAAACTGCATCGCGGCATGATGCATGCCCTGCAGAAACGTCCCGTCTCCATTGAACAGATTGATGCTGCCGTCCACCGCATCCTGCATCGCCTGCGCGCCACCGGCGAACGCGAAGTGAAGTCGCGCCTGGTCGGCGAGATGGTCATGGACGAACTGAAGGTGCTCGATTCGGTCGCCTATGTGCGCTTTGCCTCGGTTTACCGCAGCTTCCAGGACATCAGTGAATTCCGCACGGAAATTGAAAAGCTCGAGCGCGACCAGCAGTCATGAGTGATGCGGCGATCGACGACATCCGCTACATGATCGAGGCCCTGCGCCTGGCGCGACGGGGTACCTACACCTCGCAGCCGAACCCGCGGGTGGGTTGCGTCATCGTGAAAGACGGCGTGGTCGTGGGCGAGGGTTTCCATGCGCGTGCCGGCGGCCCGCATGCCGAGGTGGTGGCGCTGAAGCAGGCCGGTTTCCGCGCCTATGGCGCCACTGCCTATGTGACGCTGGAGCCTTGCGCGCACCACGGCCGCACGCCGCCCTGCGCCAGCGAGCTGGTGATTGCCGGACTGAAGCGCGTGGTGGCGGCCACCGAGGATGCGAATCCGCTGGTGGCGGGTCGCGGCATGAAGGTGCTTGCCGATGCCGGTATTGAAACCCGTGTCGGTGTGCTGGCGGAGGAAGCGCGTGCCCTCAACGCCGGCTTCCTGCGCCGCATCAGTGGCGGTCTGCCCTGGGTGCGCGTGAAAATGGCCGCGAGCCTGGACGGCCGCAGCGCCATGGCCTCCGGCGAATCGCGCTGGATCACCGGCCCCGATGCGCGCCGTGACGTGCAGAAGTGGCGCGCCATGAGCTCTGCCATCATCAGCGGCATCGGCACGGTGCTGGCTGATGATCCGGCGCTGACCGTGCGCCCGGCCGACTGGACGGACTGGCAGTACGGTGCGGTGATGCCGCCCTGGCGCGTCATCCTCGACACGGATTTTCGCACGCCGACAACGGCCAAACTTTTTGCAGAGCCGGGACGCATCATCATTGCCGGTGCCCGCGCGCACATGGAACGGCAGACGGCGCTCAGCGATGCCGGTGCCGAGATCTGGATGCTGCCGCTGAAAAACGGCCGCATTGAAGTGAGGGCCTTGTTGCAGAAACTGGCAGAAGCCGGTGCCAACGAGGTGCTGGTGGAAGCCGGTGCGACAGTGGCGGGCGCGTTTGCGCAGGCTGGTCTGGTCGACGAATTTGTTTTTTATCTCGCGCCCGTGCTGATGGGCAGTGAGGCACGGCCACTGCTGGACTGGCCGCTGGCCAGCATGCGCGACCAGCGCAAGCTGGTGATTACCGATACGCGCATGCTGGGCAGTGACATCCGTTTTATCGCCCGGCCGAAATAACTTTTTTTCGTTTTTCCCGCGCAGGCGGGACAGACGTTGAGTGGTGAAAAATGTTTACAGGCATCATCGAGGCAGTCGGCAGCATCCGGGCGATGGAAGCGCGCGGCGGTGACATGCGCCTGCATATTGCCACCGGCAAGCTGGATCTCTCCGATGTGAAGCTGGGCGATTCGATTGCCACCAACGGCGTGTGCCTGACGGCAGTGGCATTGCCGGGTGACGGTTTTGTCGCCGATGTCTCCACCGAAACCCTGACGCGCTCCACGCTGAAGGGCCTCAAGGTGGGCGCCGCGGTGAATCTGGAAAAAGCCCTGATGCCGCAGTCGCGTCTGGGCGGGCATATCGTCAGCGGTCATGTCGATGGCATCGGTGAGGTGGTGTCGCGCGAAACGTCGGCGCGTGCCGTGCTGTTCCGCATCAAGGCCCCGAATGAACTGGCGAAATACATTGCCGAAAAAGGCTCGATCACCACGGACGGCATCAGCCTGACGGTGAATGGCGTGCACGGTGCGGAATTTGACCTCACCATCGTGCCGCACACGGTGCAGGAAACGAATATTGCCGGCTGGAAGCCGGGCACGACGATCAACCTGGAAGTGGATGTGATTGCCCGCTATCTCGAGCGCTTGCTGCTCGGCGAGAAAGCGGCCGATGCAAAAGGCGACGGCGGAATTTCCATGGCCTTTCTGGCCGAAAACGGTTTCATGAAATAAGCGGCTTGTGCTGGTTCCCCGTGCAGGGGAGTAACGGAGAAAACGTAAAAATGGCACTGAACACGATTGAAGAACTGATTGCTGATATTCGTCTGGGCCGCATGGTCATCCTGATGGATGACGAAGATCGCGAGAATGAAGGTGATCTGGTGATGGCAGGAACGCACTGCCGTCCGGAAGACATCAACTTCATGATCAAGTACGCACGCGGTCTGGTGTGCCTGCCGATGACGCGCGAGCGTTGCGAGCAGCTCAAGCTGCCGCTGATGGTGCAGCGCAACGGCTCCGGTTATGGCACCAAGTTCACCGTATCCATTGAAGCTGCTGTTGGTGTGAGCACCGGCATTTCGGCGGCCGACCGCGCCTGTACGGTACAGGCGGCGGTGGCGCGTGATGCGAAAGCATCCGACATTGTGCAGCCCGGTCATATTTTTCCGCTGATGGCCGAGCCCGGTGGCGTCCTGCGTCGTGCAGGTCACACGGAAGCCGCTTGTGATCTGGCGCGACTGGCGGGCCTTGAGCCTTCCGGCGTGATTTGCGAAATCATGAATGACGATGGCAGCATGTCGCGTCGTCCGGATCTCGAGAAGTTTGCACAGGAACACGATCTGAAAATCGGCACCATTGCCGACCTGATTCACTATCGCATGGTGAATGAACAAACCGTGCAGGCACTGGAAACCCGTACCCTGCCGACCGAGTACGGCGACTTCCGCATGCATGTGTATCGCGACGTGGTGGGCGGTGATGTGCATGTGGCGCTGGTCAAGGGCGAGATTGCGCCGGATGTGGTGCCAACAGTGCGCGTGCATGCCGTGAATCCCCTGCGTGACCTGCTGCATGCCAAGTTCAACGGGCGCATTGGCTGGAACCTGCACAAAAGCCTGAAGGAAATTGCGCAGTCCGATGTGGGCGTGATTGTGCTGCTGGGGCAGGACTATGCATCGGCAGACATGGTTGGCCAGATCGAGGAATTTTTTGGCCAGCGCGTGCGCAGCAGCGAAGGTTCCGGCATGTACCAGACCATTGGTACGGGCTCGCAGATCCTGCGCAGTCTGGGTGTGCGCCGCATGCGCCTGCTGAGCTCGCCGATGAAGTTCAATGCACTTTCCGGCTTTGGTCTGGAAATCGTCGAGTACGTGACGACGGAATGATTTGACAGTCTTTGTTATTAACCGCTGATTTTTGAAAATCCAGAAAAGGAAACCGACATGAGCAAGATCAACTTTGTGGAAGGAAATTTCACCCAGGCCGATGCCAGATACGCCATCGCTGTCGCCCGTTTCAACAGCTTCGTGGTCGAGTCCCTGCTTGATGGTGCCATCGACACGCTCAAGCGTCATGGCGTGAAGGAAGAAAACATTACCGTGGTGCGTGTGCCCGGCGCCTGGGAGCTGCCGCTGGTAGCCAAGAAGCTGGCCGAGAAAAAAACCTTCGATGCCATCATCGGTCTCGGCGCCGTGATTCGTGGCGGCACGCCGCATTTTGATTTTGTCTGCAATGAAGCCGCCAAGGGCCTCGGTGCCGTCGGTCTGGAATTCGGTCTGCCGGTGATTTTCGGCGTGCTGACCACCGATTCGATCGAGCAGGCGATCGAGCGCTCCGGTACCAAGGCCGGCAACAAGGGTGCAGATGCGGCTCTTGGTGCCATTGAAATGGTCTCCGTGATCAAGGCGCTGGGTTGATTCCGTGAGCAACAGTAATACGATGAATATAAAACCGGCAGCGCGCCGCAAGGCGCGGCGGTTTGCGCTGCAGGCCCTGTATGAATGGTCGATTTCGAAAAATCCCATGTTCGAGATCGAGGCGCGCTATCGCGTCGACAACGACATGCACAAGGTGGATCTGGATTATTTTCACGAGCTGATCCATGAGATCGTGAAAAAAAGTGAAACCATTGACGATACGTTCATGGCGCATCTGGACCGCAAGTTCCGCGAGCTTGACCATGTCGAGCGCGCCATTCTGCGTATCGGTACCTATGAACTGCTGTACCGCATTGATGTGCCCTACAAGGTGGTCATCAATGAAGGCATCGAGCTGGCCAAGGATTTTGGCGCGACCGACTCACACAAGTATGTGAACGGCATTCTCGATGAAGTGGCCAAGCAGCACCGCACCATCGAACGCCCAGTTTAAAAATCCGCTGAAGCCGCGCTGGCGGCGTTGGAAAAGTCCGGGAAATGCTCATTTACGATTAGTAAACTCCGCCTTCCCAGGTTTTTCCGCCTTGCCATCATCGACTTGATCGAATTTTTATTGATGCTTTGTGTGGGTTCTTATGAGTAACAAAGGCGAGTTTGAGCTGATCCGTGAATTCTTCACGCGTCCGGCGACTGATGCTTCGGTGCATATGGGCGTGGGCGATGATGCGGCACTGATTGCGGTGCCGGCAGCTCACGAGCTCGTGGTCACCACCGATACGCTGGTGGCGGGCCGGCATTTTCCCGAAGATGCCTGCGCTTTTGATATTGGCTGGAAAGCACTGGCCGTCAATCTTTCCGATCTCGCTGCCATGGGCGCACAAGCCCGCTGGCTCACTCTTGCGCTGACCCTGCCCGCCAGCGATGAAGATTTCCTGCGTGAATTCGCACGCGGATTTTTTGCCCTGGCGGACCAGGAAAACGTCAGTCTGGTCGGCGGCGACACCACGCGTGGCCCGCTCAGCATTACCGTAACCGCCATGGGCGTGGTGCCGGCTGGTGCGGCGCTGCTGCGCAGTGGCGCCCGCATCGGCGATGATGTTTATGTGTCCGGCACGCCGGGTGATGCCGGCCTCGGTCTGCGTCTGGTGCTGGGGCAATGGCATGATGAGCTGTCTGATGCGGCACGTGATTTTGCGCTGCAGCGCTTGCAGCGTCCGCAACCGCGTCTGGCCCTCGGTGCGCAGTTGCGTGGCGTTGCCAGCGCCTGCCTGGATGTTTCCGATGGCCTGGCACAGGATCTCGGGCATTTGTTGCAGGCTTCGCACGTCGGTGCGGAACTGATGCTGGAGTTGCTGCCACGCAGCGCTGCGCTGGCGGAAACGGACGCGGCGTTTGCCGATATCCTGGCGCTCACCAGTGGTGATGATTACGAGTTGCTGTTTACGGCGCCGGCAAGCGCACGTGAGAGGGTGGCGGCGCAGGATACACTCTGCACACGCATCGGCACCGTGACAGCGGCGCCCGGCCTGGTGTTTTTCCGTGATGGCCGTGCCATCGCCATGCCGCAGGGAGGCTTCCTGCATTTTTAGGTTTCTGTTTCAGGCTTCCACTCTGGTTTTTTGCGCCGCTCCTGAAAAAAGGGGCTGATGATTTAAAAGGCTGATGATGAACAAACCCGATCTTCGTGACCCTCTGCAGTTGCTGGCCTTCGGTTTTGGCAGCGGTCTTGCGCCAAAGGCGCCAGGCACTTTCGGTTCGCTGGCGGCGCTGGTTTTTTTCCCGTTGCTGGCACTGCTGACCTTGCCGGCTTATCTCGCCGTGGTGGCGGTAGCGGCCGTGGTCGGCGTGAAAATCTGCGGACATGCGGCAGAGGCGCTGGCCGTGCATGATGATGGCCGCATTGTCTGGGACGAGTTCGCCGGGCAATGGCTGGCGCTGGCGCCGCTGGTGCCCGTGCTGCAGTGGAATCTGCAGGGCGCGCTGTGGTTGCTGGCCGGCTTCGTCCTGTTCCGCATTTTTGATATCGCCAAGCCCTGGCCGATCAGCTATCTCGACCGGGAGCTGCAGGGCGGCCTCGGCATCATGCTGGACGATATCGTCGCAGGCCTGCTGGCGGCTGCGGTACTGATGCTGCTGCGCGGGGTCATGCCGTGATGCGGATAAAACATAAAAACCTGATGCTGACGCTGTTGCCGATGCTGCTCTTGCCGGTGCTGGTTTTTGCGGCACCACGACAGTCCTCCAGGCAGCCCTCCCGGTATGCCGTCAATGATCCGCCGGTCATGGTCATCGGCTTGCTGGGCGCCAGGGCGGTGCTGCGCATCAACGGCGAGCAGCACATTCTCGCGCAGGGCGAGGCCGTCGACGGCGTTACCCTGCTGGCGATTGTGGCGCAGCAGGCGGTACTGAAGATCAATGGTCGCGAAGTGCGCCTCGGCATGGGCATGGATACCGGCGGCATTGCGCCGCGGGAAGCCGGAGCCAGTGTCGAGCTGGTGATCAGCGCCAACGGGCAATTTGTCAGCAACGGCCAGATCAATGGCCGCGTTGTAGAGTTTCTCGTGGATACGGGAGCGAATACGGTATCCATGACGGCGGAGGATGCCCGCGGCCTCGGCATTGATTACAAGGTGCTGGGCCGGCAGGGTGCCAGCGTCACGGCGGGTGGCGTAGTTCCCGCGTGGAGTGTGCAACTGGCCTCGGTGCAGATCGGCCCCATCGTGGTGAAAAACGTGCAGGCAACGGTGCGGGAAGTGCCGCGCACGGGCCCCATCCTGCTCGGCATGACCTTTCTGGGACGGGTCAACCTTGCACATGAGCAGAACCGTCTGAAAATAACGGCGCCATAAACACAGGGCAACGCCGGTCGCGACCCTGCCGGCTGCTTGCTACAATCCCCACCCCCTGATCCCCGGAGCCTTCCGTGCCCGTCGCTTTTGTTGCCTCATCCCGTTTGCCTACACGTTTTGGCGCCTTCACCATCCATGGTTTTGAAGATCCTGATACGGGCAAGGAACATATCGCGCTGGTCATGGGTGACGTGGCGGATGGTGCTCCGGTGCTGATGCGGGTGCATTCCGAGTGTCTGACCGGCGACAGCTTCGGCAGCCTGCGCTGTGACTGTGGCCCGCAACTGGAGGCGGCCATGCAGAAGGTGGCGGCGGCCGGTCGTGGCGTGATTCTTTACCTGCGACAGGAAGGCCGCGGCATTGGCCTGCTCAACAAGATCCGCGCCTACCATTTGCAGGATGCCGGTGCTGATACGGTGGAGGCCAACGAGCAACTGGGTTTTGCGCCGGATCTGCGCGAGTACTCCATGTGCGAGGACATGCTCGCGCATCTGCACGTGACATCCGTACGCCTGATGACCAATAACCCGCGCAAGGTGGCGGCGCTGGAAGCGCATGGTATTGATGTGGTTGAGCGCGTGCCGCTGATGACGGGCCGCAATCCGCATAATGAACATTATCTGGCCACCAAGCAGGGCAAGATGGGGCATATGTTCGGCAAGGAATAAGCAGCAGCGCGCATTTTTCCGACATAAAAAAAGACCGGCATGGCCGGTCTTTTTTTATGGGCGCAGCAAGCGCGGCTCAGCGCTGCAGGCGCGTGCGGATGGCGTGCGTTATGCCTTCGGCATCCAGTCCGCACTCGCTGAGCATGTCGGCCGGGCTGGCGTGTTCGATAAACGCATCGGGAATGCCGAGATTGAGCACGGCGTTGTGCAGGTTTTCTCCCGCCAGGAATTCGTTCACGGCCGATCCGGCACCCCCCATGATGGCGTGTTCTTCCACTGTCACGAGCAATTCGTGCGTGGCGGCCAGTTCACGAATCAGCTCGGCATCCAGCGGTTTCACAAAACGCATGTCGGCGACACTGGCATTGAGGGTTTCGGCAGCGGCGAGAGCCGGTGCCAGCATGGAACCGAAGGCCAGGATCGCGATTTTTTCACCCTGGCGTTTTTTCAGGCCACGGCCTATCGGTAGCAGCATCATGTCCTTGCTGATGGCGGTGCCGGGACCGGTGCCGCGCGGATAACGCACGGCGGCCGGGCCTTTGTGCTCATAGGCGGTGTAGAGCATTTGCCGGCACTCGTTTTCATCCGACGGCGCCATGATGACGATATTGGGAACCGTGCGCATATAGGCGTAATCATAGGCGCCGGCATGGGTAGGGCCGTCTTCACCGACGAGGCCGGCGCGGTCAATGCCGAAGGTGACGTCGAGATTCTGCAGCGCAATATCATGCACGAGCTGGTCGTAGGCGCGTTGCAGGAAGGTGGAGTAAATCGCCACCACCGGCTTTACGCCCTCGCAGGCCATGCCGGCGGCAAGGGTCAGCGCGTGTTGTTCGGCAATGGCGACATCGTGATAGCGCTCGGGAAATTTCTGCGCAAATTTCACCATGCCGGAGCCTTCGCACATGGCGGGGGTGATGCCGACGCAGCGCGGATCGGCGGCTGCTATGTCGCACAGCCAGTCACCAAAGACATCGGAGTATTTCGGTTTTTTCGGCGCCGGCGCGACAGGTTTTCCACGCACTTCCTTTTCGCGCTCAAGCGCTGGCGCAATTTTGGTAATGGCGTGATAGCCGATGGGGTCGGCTTCGGCAGGGCCAAAGCCTTTGCCCTTGGTGGTGTAGATGTGCAGCAGTTGCGGGCCGGGCGCATCGCGCAGATTGGAAATGGTGGTGATCAGGGTGTCGAGATCGTGACCGTCAATCGGGCCGACATAATTGAAGCCGATGCTTTCAAAAAGGGCGCCCGGTGAATTCACCAGATGCTTCATGCTTTCTTCGGAGCGGCGCACGAAATTCAGCGTGGCAGGCATGGCAGAGAGTACGCGCTTGCCGCCTTCGCGCAGGCCGATATAGGTTTTGCTGGCCCAGATGCGCGCAAAATAATTCGACAGGCCGCCGACATTTTTTGAAATCGACATGCCGTTGTCATTGAGGATGACCAGCATGTCGGCGCTGTTGTGGGCCGCGTCGTTGAGGGCTTCGAACGCCATGCCCGCGGTGATGGCGCCATCACCGATGACGGCGCAGACCTTGCGCTGGCTGCCACGCATTTTCGCGGCCAGGGCCATGCCGAGAGCTGCGGAAATCGAGGTGGAAGAATGGCCGACCCCGAAGGTGTCGTATTCGGATTCTTCACGGCGCGGAAAGGCGGCGAGGCCGTTTTTCTGGCGCATGGTCAGCATCTGTTCCTTGCGGCCGGTGAGAATCTTGTGCGGATAGGTTTGATGGCCGACGTCCCAGACCAGACGATCGGCGGGCGTGTTGTAGACGTAATGCAGGGCAATGGTGAGTTCGACCACGCCGAGGCCGGCACCAAAATGGCCGCCGGTTTCACCGGTACACCAGAGCAGGTATTCGCGCAGCTCCCTGGCGAGTTCGGGCAAGGCTTCGGGAGGCAGCTCGCGCAGCTTGTCCGGAGTCGGTACCTGATCAAGCAGCGGGGTATCGGGGCGAAGGCTTGGAATCTCGGTGAACATCTAGCGCGGCATCCTGGCAGGGGCGGAGATTATAGCGAAGCCGCGTGCCGATCAGAGAGGGAAATCACGCTGAATTCGTGACTCGGACGGATTGCCCTGTGCAGAACGGCGCCTAGTGATCGCGTGCTACCAGAAAGTCGGCCAGTGCCTGCAGCGGGGCGGCAGCGGCGCCGAGCGGAGCGAGGGCGGCAACCGCCTCGTCGTGCAGGCGGATGGCCAGGGCCTGGGCGGCCGGCAGGCCGAGCAGGGCGGGATAGGTCGACTTTTCCCGGGCAATGTCGGCGCCGGCGCGCTTGCCGATTTTTCGCGGGTCGCCAATCACGTCCAGCACATCGTCGTGCACCTGAAAGGCCAGCCCCAGCCTGTCGGCATAGATATCCAGCGCGGCAAGGGCGCCGGGCTCTGCGCCAGCGGCAATGGCTCCCATCTGGACGCTGGCGCGGATGAGGGCTCCGGTCTTGTTCCGGTGCACGCGCTCAAGCGCGGGCAGGTCCAGGCGTTTGCCCTCGGCCTCGATGTCGAGGGCCTGGCCCACCGCCATGTCCACTGAGGCGGTACTGAGTATCCTCATCTGGGCGGTGACCTGCGCCGGCGTCAGCGGGCCCTGGCTGAGTGCCAGAAACGCCAGTGTCTGCAGGGTATCGCCGGCGAGCAGGGCAGTGGCCTCGTCAAAGGCCTTGTGGCAGGTGGGCTGGCCGCGACGCAGGTCATCATCGTCCATGCAGGGCAGGTCATCATGCACCAGTGAATAACAGTGAATCAGTTCCACGGCGCAGGCAGCAGGGTCGGCCTGCTCCAGCGTGGCGCCGAGGGCCAGCGCCGTACCGTACACCAGCGCCGGCCGCACCCGCTTGCCGCCGTTCATGACGGCATAGCGCATGGCCGCCGAAAGACGTTCGGCGGCCGGGTTCTGGGCGACGAGAAAACGCTCCAGTGCAGCAGGAATGCGCGTCTGGGCGGTGGTCAGAAGCAGGTGTGATTCAGGCATTGTTACTGGGGTCGTTGTCGGTATCGAAATCACTGAATTCGACAGAGCCGTCGGCTTTTTCCAGCAGCAGCTGGACCTTCTGCTCGGCCTCGGTCAGCGCCTGCTGGCATTCACGGGTGAGCTTGATGCCGGCCTCGAAGGCCTTGAGCGCTTCTTCCAGGGGAAGGCTGCCGCTTTCCAGCAGGTGCACCTGCTCTTCGAGTTCGGAGAGGGCTTTTTCAAAGTCGACGGCGTTGCGTTTACGGGCCATGAGAATGCGGGCTGCAGGAGAAAGCGCGAACAGTAGCGCCTCATCTGCCGAATGAAAAGGGCGCTGCCGGTGTGACCATGATGCGCGGTGTGCCGGCGTTACGGACGGGAGCACAGTGCGGATTGACGCGCATAAAAAAACGCCAGCAGTTGCTGGCGTTTTTTGGACCATCTGACCGGTTACTTGGCCGGTGCAGCCTCAGTCTTTGCTGCTTCTTTCTTCGCGGCCTCTTCTTTCTTGGCAGCGGCCTTGCGGGCGTGATGCTTGTGATGCTTGACCGGTTTGGCGGCTGCAGCTGGTGCGGCAGCAGGAGCGGTGGTGACAGGGGCCGGAGCGGCAGCTTCAGCAGCCATGGCAGAACCGGCAGCCAGGGTCAGGGCAAGAGCGAGAGCGTGAGTCATCTTCATGGTATTTCTCCTGGGTGGATATCAAGGCCGGGTTGGATCCGGCTCTGAAACCAAGACTGCGCCCGGGGGACTTACAGCCAGATGATGGGCCGATTAATTATCGGTAATGGATGCCGTAATCCTGGCGGCAGGAAAATCCACGGTGACTTTCAGGCCCGGGCGGGCGTCGTCGAGGCGCAGGCTGGCGTGGTGGCGCAGTGCAATCGCCCGTACCAGCGACAGGCCCAGACCATTGCCGGGTGAGCCACGATGGGCCTCCAGACGGACAAAACGGTCGAAGACGCGTTCACGATTGGCGACGGGAATGCCGGGGCCGGTGTCGCTGACGCTGAGCAGTACGTGGCCGCCCTGCAACTGCAGCCTGACGTGAATTTCACTGCCCTCCGGCGAGTACTTGATGGCGTTGTCGATGAGGTTGACCAGCAGCTGGAAGAGCTGGTCACGGTCACCCTGGATCAGGGCCGGAACGGATGTCACGCGCAGGGTTTGCTGGCGGCTTTCGGCGAGGGCTTCAAACAGCTCGGCGGCATCGCCCACCAGCTCCGCCAGATCGACCCGTTGTACCGGCAGCGTGCGGGTATCGGCCTCAAGCCGGGTCAGGCGCAGCAGGGCCTGAAAGGTATTGAGCAGACTGTCGGTTTCCGCCATCGCGGCATCCAGCGCCTGTGCGGCATCGCCCTCGGGGGTATTGGCGCGGACCTGCTCGAGCCGTGTTTTCAGGCGCGTCAGCGGAGTGCGCAAGTCGTGGGCGATGGCGTCGGTGCTGTGGGCGATCCCGCCGACCAGCTCCTGGATGCGGGCAAACATGCCGTTCAGTGCCTGCGCCAGACGATCAAAACTGTCGCCACTGCCGTTGCTTTGCACACGGGTGCCGAGTTCGCCGTTGGCCATGCGCTCCGCCGCCGCCAGTGGCCCCGCCAGCGCCTTGGCAACCGCCCAGCTCATCACCAGGGCCAGACCCAGCGCGACGGACACCAGCAGCGACAGGCCCCAGCCCAGTCCGCGCATCACGGCCGCATCGAGTCGTTCACGTTCCCAGGCAACATGCCCGACGATAAGCCGGCTGCCATCGCGAAAGAGCTCCACGCGCACCAGCGCCGGGCGGGTTCCGGTGGCGGTCTCGATTTCAATATCGTGCCAGCCAACCTGTTTGATCAGTGTCGGGGGCAGTTGCAGGCTGGCCGGCACCGCAAGGGTCTTGCCGCGGGCCTCAAGACGATAAAAGGCATCGCGGTTATCCGGAACATCACGGTCGCCCAGCGCTTCGCGCAAGCCGGCCAGACCGGCATCGGACTGCCATTGCCGCAGGTCAACGAGGTCATGCCTGACTTCGCGCGTCATGGCTTCTTCGGTGATGGCGGACAGTGTCAAATACCCGGCCAGACCAAGCAGCAGGAACGCGACAATAAACGCGGCACCGTAGCCAAGGGCCAGATGCAGCAGTGGCGAGCGCAGGCGCTGAAAAAAAGCCGGCATCAGTCGCGTTGCCCGAGCAGGTAGCCGGCACCGCGCACGGTGTGCAGGAGCGGCTTGTCGTGATCGCGATCAATTTTCTGGCGCAGGCGCGAGATGTGCACATCAATGACGTTGGTTTGCGGATCAAAATGATAATCCCACACGGCTTCGAGCAGCATGGTGCGTGTCACCACCTGATCGGCATGACGCATGAGGTATTCCAGCAGGCGGAATTCGCGGGGCTGCAGTTCGATGCTGTGGCCGGCGCGCTTCACCTGGCGCTTGAGCAGGTCAATTTCAAGATCGGCCAGCACCAGTCTGGTTTGTTCGCGGGGTGCGGTTTCCTGGCGCCGGCTGAGGCCTTCGAGACGCGCCAGCAGCTCGACAAAGGCAAACGGTTTCACCAGATAGTCATCGGCGCCTTCCCGCAAACCTTCGACACGCTGGTCAACATCGCCCAGTGAACTCAGCATCAGCACGGGAGTGGCTTTTCCGGCCGCGCGCAGCATTTTCAGGATGTCGAGGCCATCAAGGCCGGGCAGCATGCGGTCAAGGATGATGGCATCCACTTCCTCGCCCGTGGCGGCAAAGAGTCCGTCGCGGCCGTCGCGTACGGCGTGCACGGCATGGCCGGCTTCTTTCAGGCCCTTCTCGATAAAGTCGGCAATCAGGGGGTCATCTTCAATCAGCAGGATACGCATGCCAGTCTCCAGGGCGGGCATTGAGTCTACGGTGGCGGGGCGCGGCGATGAACTGGTTTTTTGTCATGGCGTTCAGGTGCCATGCAACTCCTGCCCTGCGCCATGGCGCGGCAGGCCGGTCGAGATCAGCGCGGCCAGCAGCACAAACAGGCTGGAAATCCACAGGCAGGCCCCCAGACCGTAAACCTGGAAAATCCAGCCGGACAGCACCGTGCCGAGCAAGCGGCCCATGGCATTGGACATGTAGTAAAAACCGACATCCAGCGATACGCCATCGGCTCTGGCATAGGCAACGATCAGGTAGCTGTGCAGCGAGGAATTCACGGCAAACAGGGCGCCGAACAGTATCAGTCCGGCCAGCAGCACTGTTTTTGCGGGGAGATGCAGGTGCATGCCGATGGCAATGAGCGCCGGCAGCACCGCCAGCATCAGGGCCCAGACCAGGGCGGCCCGGCCATCCGGAACCTGTCCGCGGCGTTTTCCGGTCAGTGCCGGTGCCATCGTCTGCACCATGCCATAGCCGATGACCCAGAGCGCCAGGAAACCGCCCACCTTCCAGACATCCCAGCCAAAAACCGTGCTGAGGTACACCGGCAGCGCCACTACAAACCAGACATCGCGGGCACCAAAGAGGAACAGGCGTGCCGCCGAGAGCCGGTTGATGGCGCGGCTCTTGGAAAAAATGTCACGGAATTTCGGCTTGGCAGTCGCCTTGCCCAGATCCTGTTTCAGGAGGATCAAACTGCCGGTCCAGATCACCACCAGCACCGCCGCCATCAACAGAACCGAGCCCCTGAAACCTGCCAGTGCCAGCAGCGCGCCGCCAAGAAAAAAGCCGGCGCCTTTCAGCGCATTTTTGGAGCCGGTAAGAAGCGCTATCCACTGGTACAGGGTGCCTTGCTGGTGATCGGGCACCAGCAGCTTGATGGAGCTTTTGGCGCTCATTTTATTCAGGTCTTTGGCAATCCCGGACATGGCCTGTGCGGCCATCACCCAGGGCATGGTGAGCAAGGCGGCCGGCACCGCCAGCATCAGCAAGGCCGCCACCTGCAGGCCAAGGCCGGTATTCATGGTGCGATTGAGGCCGAGGCGCGCCCCCAGCCAGCCACCCGCGAGATTGGTGATGACACCGAACAGCTCGTAGAACAGGAACAGTGCCGCGATGCGCAACGGCGAAAAACCCAGCGCGTGAAAGTGCAGCACGACCAGCATGCGCAGGGCGCCATCCGTCAGCGTGAAGGCCCAGTAATTGCCGGTGACCAGAAAATACTGCCGCACTTCCGGTGACAGCGTCGACCATGAACGCATATCGCTTGCTGCCGCTTAACCCGCGTGGCCAACGAGGCGGACCAGCTCCACCAGGCGATTGGCATAGGCCCACTCGTTGTCATACCAGGCGTAGATCTTCACCTGCGTGCCATTAACCACCATGGTCGAGAGCGCATCGATGATGGAGGAGCGCGGATCGGTGCGGTAGTCGATGGATACCAGCGGACGCTCTTCATAACCGAGAATGTCTTTCAGCTCACCCGCTGCGGCCTGCTTGAGGAATTCGTTCACTTCTTCCGCAGTGGTGATGCGTTCCACTTCAAACACGCAGTCGGTAATGGAGGCATTGGCCAGGGGCACACGGATGGCGTGGCCGTTCAGGCGGCCTTTCAGGTCCGGGAAAATTTCGGCAATGGCGCTCGCCGAGCCGGTAGTGGTCGGGATCAGGCTCATGCCGCAGGCACGGGCCCGCCGCAGATCCTTGTGCGGCTGGTCGAGAATGCTTTGCGTGTTGGTGACGTCATGGATGGTGGTGATCGAGCCGTGGCGGATGCCAAGGTTTTCGTGAATCACCTTCACCACCGGTGCCAGGCAGTTGGTGGTGCAGGAAGCGGCCGTGACAATGCGGTGCAGGGCCGGGTTGAAAAGTTTTTCGTTGACGCCCATGACAATGTTCAGGGCGCTGCTTTCCTTCACGGGCGCGCTCACCACCACGCGTTTTACGCCCTGATCCAGATAGCCCTGCAACACGTCTGCGGTTTTCATCTTGCCGCTGGCTTCGATGACAATGTCGCAGCCCGACCAGTCCGTATCGGCAATGGCCTTGTTGTGCGTGAAGCGCACAGGCTTGCCGTCGATCATGATATTGCTGTCAACGGCCGTGGCATCGCGTGACCAGCGCCCGTGCACCGAATCAAAATTCAGCAGGTGGGCATGCGTCGCTGCGTCGGCGGCCGGATCATTGATCTGCACAAACTCGACATCAGGCCAGCCCCAGGCAGCCCGCAGGGCCAGACGACCGATACGACCGAAACCATTGATACCTATTTTTATGCTCATGAGTTTGCTTCCTTGAAAAGTCAGGCGTGAAAAGGAGTGGTGTACAAGGGCTTCAGCGTGGTGTTGAAGCAGTTGCTGCAACCCGTTTCACCGAGGATTTTTACGGGGGCAAAACCACCGCCCTCGGTACGGAAATTGGTGGTTTGTCCGGCATACATCCGTGCCGCCAGCAGCTGGACGCTGGCAGCATAAGTGTAGGCGCGAATATCGAACTTGAAATCGCTCAGCGCACCATTCACGGCAATCCGGCGCTGACCCGGCACGACCAGCGCCTGCGCCACGAAATCACCGGCCACAATGTCGGCCCAGACACGGCGCGTGAGTTTGTCGCCACGATAAGCCGCTTTTCCGGCATAACCGCCGACCGGTTTGAAAAAGAGCTGCCGGCGCCGTGACCAGAGATCATCAGCATCAGCGGCCGTGACTCTTTGCGTGGCAGGCACTACGGCCTGCAATACCTCGCGGTCGCCTGCCGGCACCCCCCAGGATGCCAGCTGCTTTTCATCGCAGAGAATAACCAGATTGGATTTGCTGGCATGCAGTGCATGCGCGCGCGGGTGCGGCGTCAGCACCACGGCACCGGCTTCATAGGCCTGGCGCAGTGCCGCATGTTCGGGCGCCTCAAGATAAAAGTCGGTGAGCCGGTTGTAGATCATGTCGATGACAGTGTCATCGTGCCACAACTTGCCGTCACGCCAGACGAGGTTGCTGGCGTCGGCAATGCCGCTGGCCAGGCCATGGCGCTGGAACATTTCCTGGAACAGCACGAACTCCGGCGCCAGATATTGTTGTGCCGGGGCATCGTCGACAATGAACAGTGAACCCATGCGGGCATTGCCGCGCTGTTTTTTCCATTCCGCCACAAACATGTCGACGAAGGTTTGTTCTTGCCGCTGTCGTTGTCTATCGGCGTCATCGGGCGCCGGTGCCTCCGGCAGCCGCGCATTGCAGCAGGCGAGCTGCGCCTGCGCCAGTACGGTGTTCAGCAGGCCGCCGCCGGCATTGGTGTTGATTTCAATAAGCTGCGGCCCGTTCGCGCCGAGATGAAAATCAAAGCCCATGAAAACCCCGACCGGGCCGAAGTCGGCCCGGGCAATCGGCGGCGCACTGGCGAGTACATGTGTCTGATAAGCCGGCAACGCGAACACGCGCTCGATGGCGGCTACCGCCGCGGCAATGGTGGCGGCCTCGGCACCGGAAATGAATACGGTGGTCGCGGAAAAGAGATGGGGGTGTGTTTGCAGGAGGCTCTGAAGGGGGCCGTCTGGTTTCGCCGCACCAGCCAGTTGCCGCAGCAGGCGCTGGTCATCGCGTGTGCGGCAAGGGCAGTGCAGGTTCAGGATGCCGGCATCATGCAGCGGCGTGCTGCCCGGGGCGGAAACGGTGCTCATCGGGACGTGTCCGTCGCAGTGCAGCAGGCAGTTTCCAGATCACATGCGCTCCCTTCGCAGCAGTTTGCCGTGAGAAAACCCAGCAAGGCATTCATGGCGGCAAAGTCAGCGCGGTAACGGATGAAACGGCCGCTTGGCTCGGCGCTGAGCAGGCCGGCGCGACTGAGCTCCTTCAGGTGAAAGGAGAGCGTGGCCGGCGCGAGCGCAAGTTCGTTCGCCAGATCGCCCGGCGTCAGGCCGGCCGGCCCCGCCACCACCAGGCGCCGGAACAGGCCAAGGCGGGTGTCGTGGGCAAGGGCGGCAAGGCGGGTGACGGCAGCTTTTGTTTCCATGATTCGAATAATATGGAAATGAAGTGACCAAGGCAATCGTTCACCGTTGCGGCACGGTGTCTTGACCGTTTTAACGGAGCGTCGGCCTGCCGGCCATCTCACGGCCTAGCGGCATTTGACATAACACTCGGGCGGGATCTCGTGGGCGATGAGGGCGTGGTAATGCGGCAGCAATGACCAGTGCAGGTAGGGCTTGATGTGGTGAGCCGTGTGATAGCCCAGGTTGCTGGTGCGCAGGTTGTAGAATTTCCCGGTGCGATTGCGTGACGCGGCATAGTGATTGTCGGTGTAGAGGCCGCTGTGATGCTCGTGCGTGAGGTAATAAACGTAAAGCAGGACGCATGCCGCCGGCCCGAGAAAAACAGCCAGGTAATTCGCCGGATTCTGCCAGGCAAGGAGTGCCTGCAGGGCCAGATAGGGAATCATCATCAGGAAAAAACACACCAGTAGCCGGGGGCGTTTCCAGCCCACCCGCAGGCTGTCATAGGGCGCCCGTACGAGCAGGTTCAGCGAGTATTCAATGGGCCCCATCGGGCTGCCGTCACGCCGTGCCCAGCGCGACTCATCCTCGTTCCTGCCGGGACAGGGCGGCTGATTCAGGTAGTTGGGGTGATGCCCGAAGTTGTGGTGCAGGACCCACGCATAGGCGGTGATCATGGTTTGCGTGCCGAGAATGATCTCGAACGAGCGATTAAGTACGGCGGCGTTAAACGTATTGTGGTGTTGATGGTGGTGATTGTAGGTGGCGACACTGCCCAGGAGCGGTAAAAACAGGAGGCCGGCGATAACGGCTGCCCATAACGGCAGGTAATGCCAGGCGGCCAGTTGCAGCAGAAACAGGCCGAGAATGAAGGTCACAGGCCGCCGGTCTGCATGAAACTTGATGATGCGGCCTTCAACCGTTTTGTTTTTTTTATAGATTTCTTCGAGGGTCATTATTTTTTCTGGTCGTGAAAGTAGCGTACTGCGGGATACCTTCCCTGACGGTGGTGAGCGCGTGCATCTTCCAGTCCGGGCGCAGGGGCTCATGGAGCGGTCTGGTTTTTGCGGCGGTTTTGGTGTGCGGGAGATTATTTCGCGAGCCACAAAATACGCTAGCGGGCGCCAGCTGGCAAAGCCGTTTAATGCCGGCGCCGCAGAAAACCCGTTGAACATACGGTCAGCAATACGGCCACCAGTACCGGTCCGAAAGGCTGGTCGAACTTCAAGGCCAGGACAAAGGCCAGCGCATAGCCGGACACGCCGGTGAGCATGGCGATCAGCAGGCCGCTGCGCCAGTTGGGCGCCAGCCGGAACGCCAGCCAGGGCGGCAGAAATACCAGGGCAAACGCACCCATCAGGCCAATGGCCCCTGTGGCCAGGGCGAGCAGCAGCGCCACCGCCAGATCAAAACTCAGGTGCCAGCGCCAGGCCGGTAATTGATTGGCGGCTTCATGCGTGGGGAAAAAGCAGGCGCGCAACAGGCGCTGATTCCACCAGGGCATGAGCGCCAGCGTGATGCCGCCACCGATGCCCAGCGCCAGCAGCTGTTCAGCATTGGCAAAATAGAGCTGGCCATCCGACAACGCATGCGAGACGGCTTCGCCGAGCGTCGTATTGGCGGCAACCAGATACAGTGCCGCCCAGCCGCCCAGCATCATCAGGGCATAGCCGCCGTTGCCTTCGCGTTTCAGCAGTTGCTTGACGCCGACTGCCACCAGCGCGCCGCCCGCGCCGGACAGCAGCAGCGGCAAATGCATCGCCATGCCGAGCAAATGGCAGGCGGCGGCAACATGCGCCAGTCCCAGTGCCGCCAGCCATTCATTGCGCAGGCGCAGATAGCAACCCAGCAGCGGCAGGATGGCGGCGGCAATCAGGCCGACAAAAAGCGGAATGCGGAACAGCGGATCGAGCAGCAGATCAAGGAAAGGAATCATCAGGTCGCGTCTCCGCTCGGGTCGAGGTCGCTGTGATGCTGATCCGTGACATTGATGCTGGCGTCGCAAACGGCGCTCATGAAGTCGGCGTCATGACTGATCAGCAAAAGACCGCGGTCATCGCGTCGCTCGCGCAACCAGCTCGCCAGCAGGGTGACGCCTTCCGGGTCGAGGTTGTTGGTGGGTTCGTCGAGCAGGACGACTCTGGCGCTGGAGGCGAGACAGGCCCAGACGGCGAGCAACTGGTACTGGCCGCCGGAAAGTGTGTCGATGCGTTTGTGCATGAGGGCCGCGAGTCGGTCCGGCAACGCCTGTTTTTCAGCGCCCAGCAAACGCAGGTAGTCGAGCACGGAGACCGGCGTGTCGGTGAGCCGCACCGGGTGCTGCTGCTGGCTGGCGAGACTGATGCCGGGCGCGCGCTCAACACTGCCGCTGAAAATCCTCGCCTGTCCGTAAAAGGATTTGAGCAGGGTGGATTTGCCGCAGCCATTGGCGCCCACGATCCCCAGGGCCTGACCGGCACAGAGGGTGAACGAGAGCGGGCCGATAATGGGTGTGGTATAGCCCACCACGAGACCGGAAATTTTCAGCAGCAAAGGAGAAACCCCTGTTGTTTTATCGCGTTGATTATTTTGCCGATGCCAGTGCGCGCACCCACTGGTCAATCATGCCGAGATAGGCGGCTCCCCCCGAGCCGGCGGGAGGGTCCAGCGGCAGTGCCCAGGCCTTCCAGCCAAGCTGGCCGGCGAGAGTGTCGATGCCGCCGTTGGACTGGAATACGGTGTGCAGGATGACGCCTTTTTTGCCTTTCAGGCGGCCGACCAGGCCGGCCAGATGCGAAGCGGTCGGCGGCATGCCGGGCAGGGGCTCGACATAGCCCAGCACCGGCAGCTTGAAACGATCCATCAGGTAATCCGCATCCTTGTGATAAATCACGGCGCCCGGGACGCCGGCGAGTTGTTGTTGCCAGCCTGGCAGGCGTGCGCTCACGGCCTGTTTGAACGCCTGTGCATGCGCCCGGAAATCAGCAGCGTGCGCAGGATCAAAACGGCCCAGCCTTTCGGCGAGTGCAACGCCGGCATCGGCCATGCGCACGGGGTCCATCTGCACATGCGGATTGCCCATGGGATGCACATCGCCCTTGGCCCTGTCAGCACCCGCCGTGCCTTTGACATCCAGCAAGGGAACTTGCGCCGCCACTTCAAAATAACCCTCGGTGCCGGGCAGCACGGCAGGATTGGCCGATGAGGAAATCGCCAGCGGCAGCCAGCCCACCTCCAGTTCAGCACCCATCGCCACCACGAGTTTTGCGCCGCGCAGGGCGCGCATCATCGATGGTTTTACCTGCAGGGTATGCGCATCGCGATCCGGCGCTGCGAGGGTGGTGATGCTGACGTCATTGCCGCCGATTTCACGCAGCAGCATTTCGGCTGAGGTGGTCGATGCCACCACCGGTATGGCCGCAGAGGCCATGGATGAGGCTGCCAGTAACAGAAGGATGGAAACAATATTTCTTTTCATGGCAGGTTTTTCCGTCATTGAGAGATGCTCCTGCGAAACAGGCGTTCTTTGGATAAAGCATTAACCGGCTTTAGAACTTGTGCGCGCCATGGGTGCCGAGGCTCATGGAATAAGTCAGGAAATACTGGTCGTAGGGTTGATCCTGGCCGGCGGTATTGGTGACATCGGCTTTGCTGTATTGCGCGCGCAACCGTGAAAACTCGGTGATATTCCAGGTGAGGGCCATACTGGCCCGGCGGGAGGCATCGAAGTTGCTGCCACGGCCGGCTTCAGTGATCCTGCTGCCGAGCCCGGACTGGTCAAGGCGCAGGCCGAGCTGCCAGCGCGGCGCGATGCCGTAGACAGCTTGCACGTAATAGGCGGTTTCGCTGCTGTCGACCCTGTCGCCGGCATTCACGCTGTTGCCGGCGTTGTAGAGCGGCGTGCCACCGAGCGCAGCGACGGTCAGGTTTTTCTGGCCATGCAGGATTTCCGACTGGATTTTCAGGTTGCGGTGTCCGGCTTCGCCGCCGCCATCATACTTGTAGACGACTTCGAGGCCGTGGATGTTTTCGTTGCCGTCGAGCAGGTATTCATCGGCGCCGGCGGTGCCATAAGCTTCCTGTTGCTGGTGCACGCCGAGACCCCAGAGGCCGAGCTGCAGGGTGTGGTTGTCGCCGAGGTCGGGAGACACCTTGATGTAGGCGGTGACGAGGCGCGGTCCGTTTTTTTCAGCGGGTGCGTTGAGGGCCGAGCCGGCATCGAGCGCCACCTGCGACACCCCCACCACCTCCTGTTTGCCTTGCAGCGCCTCGATGCCGAGCAGGGTGTACAGCGACCAGTCCGGCAGCCATTCCACGCGCAGGCCGCTATCCGTTATGCCTTCGCCGCCCAGCAGGGCGTTGTAGGCCAGGTTCTGGTCGGCGAAATCCCAGGTGTGCGGATGCTGGCTGTTGAGATAGCCGATATTGCTTTTCATCTTGCCGGCACGAACCTTGAGGCCGTAGGGCAACTGCCGGGTTTCAAACCAGGCCTCTTCAACAGCGGCTTTACCCTGGCCATCCAGCACGATATTGGCCGCCGCATCAAAGTCGGGGTCGACCGTGGCGGACAGCACCAGCTCGGTTTCGCCCAGATTGAAGCCCTGATCGTCGATGCCGGGGGAGACGTGATTGATGCCTGCCGGCGCCAGCAGCTTCCCGGAGGCGGAGTCATTATAAAAATTTCCGCTCAGGATGAGTGAAATGGCGGGGTTGAAAGCAGAGCCCGAGCTGACAGACTGGTTGCTGTCTTCGGCATGAGCCGGCAGAGTGAGTGCCGCTACCACAGCGGCCAGGGGAAACAAGCGTGGGTGCATGGTAAATCCCTTGATGGGTCTGACGGGGCGGACAAGTGAGGCGATAGTAATGTTATACAATAACATTGCAAGCGGGTTTTCAAGTCAGGCCTGCCGGGTTTTCGTCTGGCGTCCTTCTGGAGAGTTGCGGATGGTATTTTTTACCTGTTTCAAGGAGCTTTCATGACACGCGCAACCGAGCTCGATGCCGTACGGCGTCAGTGCCGGGCGCTGGTGCGCAAGCGGGCACTGGTTTCTGCGGGTGTGGCGGTGCTGCCAATCCCCTTTCTGGATGTCATGGTGGACGCGGGCATTCTGATGCAGCTGATTCCGGAGATCAGCCAGCGCTTCGGCCTGGAAGTGGAGCGCATTGAGGGCATGGAGCCCGGACAGCGCGAGAAGGTCTGGCACGTGGTGCGGGCGCGTGGCAGCCAGCTGATCGGCATCGTGCTGACGCGGGCGATTGTGCGCAAAACCTTTCTGGATTTTGCCGGCCGCATGGTGGCGCGCCAGATGGCCAAATTCATTCCTCTGGGCGGGCAAATGGTGGCGGCCGGTCTCGGCTATTTCGTGATGCGGCGCATGGCCTACAAGCATATTGATGACTGTCATGCAGTGGCCATGACGCTCGACTGAGCAACCCGGGGAAGGGCGTTTTGCCTGCGATCAGGGCATGACCTCAAAGCTCGTCCGCTCTTCTGCCGGCTCGACATGAATCAGGATGTCGCTGTCAGGGAACTCGGCCCGTACTGCCGTTTCCAGTTCATCGCACAAGGAGTGTGACTGCCGCACCTGCCATTGTCCCGGTACCAGCAGGGTGAATCGCACAAAACGGCGCGGTCCGGCCTTGCGTGTGCGCAGGGTCGTGATGGTTGTCGCGGCGGGCAATAGTGCCTGCAGGGCGACTTCGATTTTTTTGAACTCTTCCGGTGGCAACTGCATGTCCATGAGGCCGTCAAACGAACGTGCCATCAGGGAAATGCCGGTACGCACGATATTCAGTGCAACGATCAGTGCAATCAGCGGGTCCAGCCACCAGGCCCCGGGAAAGATCAGCAGCAGCCCCAGCGCCAGCAGCACCCCCACGGAGGTCAATACATCCGTCAGCAAATGATGGGCGCCGGCCTCTACCGCAAGACTCTTTTCCTCATGCGCCACGCGCATCAGCCACCACGCTGCCAGTGCATTCACGCCCGTTGCCAGCAGCGAGAGCAGCAAGCCGATGCCGAGCTTGCCAAGTGGCACCGGGTTGATAAAGCCATTGATCGCGGTCCACGCTATGGAGCCGGCTGCCAGCAAAATCATCAGGCCTTCGGCACTGCTGGAAAAGTATTCGGCTTTTTCGTGCCCGAAAGGGTGTTTTTCATCGGCAGGCATGGCGGCCAGACCGAGCAGGACGAAGCCGAGGACGGCGGCGGCCAGATTTACCAGCGACTCGACGGCATCCGACAACAGGCCGACGGAATCAGTCAGTGCCCAGGCACCGAATTTCAGTGCCATGGTGGCAAGAGCGGCCGCCATGGACCAGACCATGGCGCGCTGCACGCGTGAACGAATAACGAGCATGGCGCGCATGATCAGGGTTCCTGGCCGATGACGGCTTGAAAATGGCGGGTAAAAAACAGCCCCGCCAAAGCGGGGCTGCAATATCGGGTCAGGCGTAGCCGGTCAGCACTCAGATGGGTTTGGAGCCGTAATTGCTGACGGGCTTCTGAGGAGGATCCGCCGTGACGTCAGGCGCAATTTCCTGAACCTTTCCGCCCTTGGCGAGAAAGCGTTCCATTTCTTCTTCCAGCTGGCGACGCAGGGCTTCCTTGCTGGAAACGGTCAGCGTTTCTGCATCGGCAACATCGCTGCGTGCCGCCGGTGTTGCGCCTTCGCCACCCGCGGCCTCGGCCTTGTCGTCACCGGCGTCAACTTCAATTTCGTCGTCATCTGTCTCGTCATCAACAGAGTCGGCAGTTTCATCTACTTCGTCATAGTCGTCATTGGCCATGATGCTCAAATCCTCAACAAGACCACACAAAAAAGTAAAACAGACGGCCCATATATAGATCAGGGGCGCGTGTTTGTCAGGGGGCATTTTCAGTACTTGTTACCCGCATTTCCAGTCTTGAGCACGATGGCTTTGCTGTGCTAGCGCGACGGAAAAACAGGCATGGCAATTGCCCGGTGCCAGTGTCGCAGTTTTCTCCCAATAAATATCAAACAGATAGCCAGTAATTCACGCATGCAGCATTAAGTGCAGAGTGGTTTCAGGGGGCGATGAAGTGGCGAATATTTTCGACAGTCGCATCCAGCAGCCGCTGTCTGGCACCGCGACTCGACCAGGCGCAATGCGGCGTGATCAGCAAATGGGGGATATCCGTCGCCAGCAAGGGGTGGTTGGCGGGCGGGGGCTCTACGGAGAGCACATCCAGTGCCGCCCCGCCGAGCTGGCCGCTGCGCAGTGCAGCAACGAGGGCGGTCTCGTCAATGAGGCCGCCCCGGGCCGTGTTGATCAGCAGGGCGCCACGCTTCATCTGCGCCAGACGCCCGGCATTGATGAGTTTTTCGGTGCGCGGCGAGAGCAGGCAGTGCAGGCTGACAATGTCGGATTGCTGCAACACCGAGTCGAGGCTGCTGCGTCCGTCAGCCGGGCCGGTGCTGCTTTCGGCAATCAGCACGTGCATGCCAAAGGCTTCGGCGATAGACGCGACGGCGCGGCCCAGTTCTCCATAGCCGATAATACCCAGCGTGCTGTTCGCCAGGTCACGTATGGGGTAGTCCATCAGGCAGAAGTCGGGGCTGGCTGACCAGCGTCCGTTGACGGCATCGCGCGTGTAGTCGCGCAAGTGATTGCAGAGTGCCAGCATCAGCGCGAAGGTGTGCTGCGCGACGGCCCGGGTGCCGTAGCCGCTGACATTGGCGACGGTGATGTGCCGTGCATGCGCGGCGTGCAAGTCAATATTGTTGAGGCCGGTGGCCGGGACGGCGATGAGTTTCAGGCGCGGGCAGGCAGCAATGACCGCTGCATCAATCACGACCTTGTTGCTGATGGCGATATCGGCATCGCGCAGGCGGGCAAGGGTCTCGGCGCCGCTGCTGTGATCGTGCCGCAGCAGATGGACAGGCAGGGACTCAAGGGCCGATATATCCAGATCGGCAGGGCGCAGGCTGGCATAGTCAAGAAAAACGGCGTTGAGGCGATTCAGGGCTGGCATGCGGTTTTTATCTCGGCATCGAGTGCCGAGAGGTGGTTTTCTCTGGCCTTCTCGTCCATGAATTTCCGCTCGCCCTTGTCGTCAAGATCGTAGAGGCGAACGCCTTCCGTGCTCTTTTTATAGTCGAGCAGTGCAAGGCAGCGATGTTTTTGCCGGGCTTTCTGTTCGGCCATCCTGCCGGCTTCTGCTTCGCGTTGCTCGCGCTCGGTTCTGAGGACATCACTGATCTTTTTCTGCCGTTCAGTCATGTTGTCGCTGCTGCCGGATTTTTCCGCACGGCCGCTGCCCGATGAGGGCGGCACGACAGGTGTCGCCATTTTTTCCACATGGCTGCCGTGTTCGGGTTTGCGGTCGCTGAACTGCACACGACCATCGGCATCCGTCCACTTGTAAAGCTCGGCAACGCCGTGGGATGACAGCAGCAGTGCCGGTATCAACAGCAGTCTTTTCATGGCGCCTCCGGCCGCCCGGATAAACAGGCGGCGGCAGCCGCCCGCGGGTATTACTGCAGTGTTTCTGCTTCCTTGGCGGCCTGTGCCTGATGCGCGCGTTGCGCTTCGGCATAGACGGCGTCGAAATTCACCGGCGCCAGCAGGAGCTGGGGAAAACTGCCGCGGGTGACTACATCGGACACGGTTTCGCGTGCATAAGGAAAAAGCAGGTTCGGGCAGTAGGCGCCAAGGAGCTGGCCGAGCTGGGCTTCCGGCACGCCATCAATCAGGAAAATACCGGCCTGTTTTACTTCCACCAGAAAGGCCGGCGCGTTGTCGTTCTTGACCGTTACGGTCAGCGACAGAATGACTTCGAAATTCTTGCCGTCTTCCATGCGGCCGGCCTGAGTGGAAAGCTCCACATTCACTTCCGGCTGCCAGGTGCCGAGAAAAGCCTTGGGGGCGTTGGGCACTTCAAAAGAAAGGTCTTTGACATAGATGCGTTGCAGTGCGAATTGACCCTGGGCCTGTTGTTCTTCTGACATGAATAAGTCCTTGCTTGGGTTTTTATAAAAAAGGAAAGCGGGTTCTGCAAAAAAGCCGGCCGGCAATACCGGCTGGATCAGCCGGCCAGCAAAGGATCAAGGCGGCCGGCACGTTCCAGTGCATAGAGTTCGTCACAGCCGCCGATATGCTCATCATTAATGAAAATCTGCGGCACCGTGCGCTGCCGGGTGCGTTCCACAAGCGCCTGGCGCTCGGCCGCATCGCGGCTCACATCGATTTCCGTCCAGGTCGCGCCTTTCTGCTTGAGCAGATGTTTGGCGCGCACGCAGTAGGGGCAGATCGGTGTCGTGTAGATGACAATGGTGGCCATGATGCTCCGTTTATTTCTTCACCAGTGGCAGCGACTGGCTTTTCCAGTTGCTGATGCCGCCTTCGAGCTTGTAGACCTCGGTCAGACCGGCCGCTATCAGCTGCTGGCCGATGGTGCCGGCGCTCTGTCCCAGATTGCATATGATCACAATGGGGCGGGCCGGATCGGTTTTCAATTGCCCGATATGGCTGGCGATATGGCTGGCGGAAATGTTTTCGCTGCCGGTGATGTGGCCGGCACGAAATTCGGTGGCGTCACGGATATCGATGAGGAGGGCATTGCGCTGGTTGGCCAGCGTCGACAGGCCCTGCGGACTGACACTTTTACCGCCCCGGGAGAACTCGGTGACGAGAAAGGCAATGGCGAAGACGGCCAGTGTGCCGGCCAGCAGATAGTGATGGGTGACGAACTCGATGAAACGATCCATGGGCAGGCACTACAGCTCGGAGTGGAAAACGGGCCGGCAGTATACCCCGCGGCTGACATGCCTTGTAGGCGCACGAACTACCTGAACTGGTCGGAGCCGGGCCCGCGCGTATCCAGCTCTTCCCGCAGCTGGTTGAAGCGTTCGAGACGGGCGCCGGCAATCCGGCCATCGGCGGCGGCCAGCTTGAGCGCGCAGCCCGGCTCCTTGCCGTGGGTGCAGTTGCGGAAACGGCAGGTGCCGAGAAAAGGCTGGAACTCCACATAGCCGGCCAGCAGCTCGTCTTCAGTAACATGCCAGAGGCCGAACTCGCGGATGCCGGGGGAATCGATGAGGGCACCGGCCGAGGGCAGATGGAACAGGCGGGCGGTGGTGGTGGTGTGCTGGCCGAGGCGCGAGGCATCGGAGAGTGCCGCCACGCGTTGCGCCGCATCGGGCAGCAGCACATTGATCAGCGAGGATTTGCCGACGCCGGACTGCCCCACAAACACCACGGTCTGGCTGCCGATAAGGCTGGCGATATCCTGCATGTCGCCGGCACTGGCGCTGACGAGACGGGTTTCGTAACCGATCGCCTCGTACTGCGCGAGCAGTGCCCGCATCGCCGGCATCATCTCCGGCGTGATCAGGTCGGCCTTGTTGAGCAGGATGACGGGGCGGATGCCGGTGATTTCGCAGGCCACCAGATAGCGGTCGACCAGCATGGGCGAGGGGTCGGGGAAGGGCGCAATCACCAGCAGGATGCGGTCAATATTCGCTGCCACCGGTTTGATCTTGCCGTAATTGTCCGGGCGCACCAGCAGGCTCGTGCGCGGCAGCAGGGCGGTAATGACGCCGATGCTGCCCTGCGTCTCCGAGGTGGCCGTCGCCGCCTGCCAGATGACGCGATCCCCCGTCACCAGGTGCTCGAGATTGGCGCGCAAATGGCAGCGGAAAACCTGGCCGGCATGCTCGCCCTGCAGCGCCTCGATATCGAGTTGTGTGCCGTAATGCGCAATCACCAGCCCTTCTTCCTCGGCACCGAGGTCGCCACTTTCCAGCAGCGCCGTTGCGCTGGCCTCGCGCTTGCCGGCACGGGCAATGCGTTCATCCTGGATGCGCTGTATCCGGAAAGCCTGCTGGCGGGAAAGTTTGCGTTTGCTCATGAAGGACCTGGGTGCGGCTGGTGGTGGCGGTGAGGCCCGATACCGGCAGGATGATGTGCGGGAGACGGCGTTTTTCGGGACGGCTCTGTTATGATTCCGCGAGTTTGTCTGATTCTGTCACGGGAGCGCCGCATGAGCAGCAATAAAGAGGGAAATCTGGTCTGGATCGATCTCGAGATGACCGGCCTTGACCCGGACACCGACCGTATCATCGAGATTGCCACCATCGTTACCGATGCCCATCTCAATGTGCTGGCCGAAGGCCCGGTCTTCGCCATTCACCAGAAAGACATGACGCTGAATGCCATGGACGAGTGGAACACGCGTCAGCATGGCGGCTCCGGGCTCACCGAGCGCGTGCGTCGCAGCAAGATCGACGAGGCCAAAGCCGAAGCCGACACCATCGAGTTTCTCAGCCGGTTTGTTGATCCACGCAAGTCGCCCATGTGCGGCAATTCCATTTGCCAGGACCGGCGCTTTCTCTACCGCACCATGCCGAAGCTGGAAGCGTTTTTTCACTACCGCAATCTTGATGTCAGCACCGTCAAGGAACTGGCACGACGCTGGTATCCCGATCTGATGGGCAACTTCACCAAGCACAGCTCGCATCAGGCCATGGACGATATTCGCGATTCCATCGCCGAGCTGCGTTACTACCGCGAGTATTTTTTCCGCCTGCCGCAATAGATCGTCCGTTCGCTTGCTCGTCCGGGCATGGATGCCTGCAACAAAAAACCGCCAAAGGGCGGTTTTTTGTTTTGGCCGTACGCACTGCGGTCAGGCGGAATGCCCGACTCGTGCGGCGAAGGTCTCGAACTCCTCGATCGGCAAGGGGCGGCTGAACAGGTAGCCCTGATAGGCCGGGCAGCCATGCTCGGCGAGGAAGTTGCGCTGCGCCTCGGTTTCCACGCCCTCGGCAATGACCTCCAGTCCCAGGCTTTCGGCCAGCACGACGATCATTTTGGCAATGGCGGCATCGTTGGGGTCAATAAGGATGTCACGCACAAAACCCTGGTCGATTTTCAGCTGGTTCAGCGGCAATCGCTTCAGGTAGGCGAGTGATGAGTAGCCGGTGCCAAAGTCATCCAGCGAGAAACACACGCCCTGTGCTTTCAGGGCGGACATTTTGGTGATGACGTCTTCAATGTTGGCAATCAGCAGGCTCTCGGTCAGTTCCAGCTTCAGTCGTTTCGGGTTGGCGCCGGTGCGCACCAGCAGCGTCAGCACCTGATGGACAAAATCGGACTGGTGAAACTGGCGCGGACTGACATTCACGGAGATGCAGAGGTGGGCCATTTCCGGCCGGGCCGCCCATGTCGCCAACTGGGTACAGGCAGTTTCCAGCACCCAGTGACCGAGCGGCAATATCAGCCCGGTATCCTCGGCCAGGGGAATGAACTCGGCCGGTGACACCATGCCGCGTTGCGGATGATTCCAGCGCACCAGCGCCTCGACGCCGGACAGGCGCCCTTTGCCATCAACCTGGGCCTGGTAGTGCAGCAGGAACTGTTTTTTCCGGATGGCCTCACGCAAGCCCGTCTCCAGTGCGGCACGGGTGGTGACCACGGCCTGCATCTGCGGATCAAAGAAACGCAGGGTGTTGCGGCCGGCGGCTTTGGCCTGGTACATGGCCAGATCGGCGCGTTTCAGCAGCTCATCCGTGCTTTCATGCTGATCGCCGAAGAGGGTGATGCCGATGCTGGGAGTGCTGCGCAGCGTGTCCCCGGCAAGGGAATAGGGCTGGCCGAGCGCGGCGAGAATTTTTTCGCCGACGGTTTCGGCCTGGGCAACGGCTTCCAGTGCATCCTTGTTCAGATCGTCCAGCATCACCACAAATTCGTCGCCCCCCACCCGGGCCACGGTGTCACCCTCGCGGACGCAGGCGCTCAAGCGCTGGGCGACCTGTTCCAGCAGCAGGTCGCCCAGGTTATGGCCGAGGGTGTCGTTGATGGTCTTGAAGTCATCCAGATCGATAAACAGCAAGGCGCCACTGCGCTGGTGACGCACGCTGGCGGCCATGGTGATGCCGAGCCGGTCGAGCAGGAGCCGGCGGTTGGGCAGCCGTGTCAGGGGGTCGTAGAACGCCAGGCGCTCGATGTTGTCTTCTGCCGTCTTGCGTTCGGTGATATCGCGGATGGTGCTGATGATCATCAGCCCTTCCGGCGTCATGATCGGACTGAGGCTGATGTCCGCCGGGAATTCACTGCCGTCCCTGCGCAGCGCGAACAGGCTGCGCTTTTTGCTCATGAGCTGGGGATCGGGGTTGAGGACGTAGTTGTTGCGACGGGTGACATGGTCTGAATGGTAACGGGCGGGGATCAGCTGCTCGATGGGCTGGCCGATCAGCTCCTCCCGCGTGTAACCGAACTGCTGCTCCGCCTGCCGGTTGAGGGTGTGGACGATGCCTGCGCGCGTGGCGACAATGATGGCATCGGGCGATGACTCGAAGAGGTCCTGGAACTGTGCCTCGGCCTGCTTGCGTTCGGTGATGTCCTGGCAGGCACCGAACAACTTCACTGTTTTGCCGTTTTCCCTCAGGGCGTTGCCCTGGAAGCGCACCCAGATGGCTCGGCCCTTCGCCGTGATGGCAGGTACTTCCAGATCCCAGGGGGTGCCGCTGTCGACGCCGGCGAGCAGCGCCGTGCGTATGGTTCGCTGCACCTCGGGGCTGTAAAAGCTGAACACCTGGGTGATCGGGGGCGTCACTGGCGGGTCGATATCGTAGATGCGGCAGGTTTCCAGCGACCAGAGCTGCTCGGTGAGCTGCGGGCTCGATTCCCAGCCGCCGACCTTGGCGAGGGCGCCGGTGCGTTCCAGCATCTCGGCGGTACGGACCAGGCTTGCCTGCACCTGTGAGCGTTCGATGGCGATGCTGGCCAGGCTGGCCGACTGCTCGATGAGATTGATGTCGCAGGCGGTCGGCTCGTGGGGCTCATGGTGATAGATGGCAAAGGTACCCAGCACGTGACCGGATGAAGAATGGACGGGTTGTGACCAGCAGGCCCCCAGTCCGGCTCTGGTCGCGAGCTCCCGGTAGGGCACCCAGTAGGGATGGCTGGCAATGTCGGCAACGATGACGCGCTCGCCGGTGAAGGCGGCTGTTCCGCAGGAGCCGGCTTCGGGGCCGATTTCAATGTTGTTGATGGCCGTGTTGTAGAAGTCGGGCAGGCTGGGCGCCACACCACTGCTGAAGTGTTTGCCGTCGCTGTCGAGCAGCAGGATGCTGCAAAACATGGCGGGATTGAGCTGCTCCACGCCATGCACAATGGCTTCGAGAATGTCGGGCAGCGGTTTGCCTCCTGCCAGCAGCTCCAGCGTGTGACTGCGAAACTGCTCAAGCTGTTCGGCCTGCTTGCGCTCGGTGATGTCGTGGAAGGCGCCGATCAGCTTGACCGGTTTGCCGTTCTGCATCAGCGCACGGCCCTGGGTGCGCACCCAGATGTGCCGTCCTTTTGCGGTGATCAATGGCAGCTCAAGATCGTAGGGGGTGCCGTTCTTGATGGCAGCCTGCATGGCGGACTGCAGGATGGGCCGGGCCTCTTCGCTGTAAAAGCGCATGGCCTGCTCGATTGTCGGCACCACCGAAGGGTCGAGTTCATGGATTTTGAAGGTTGCCAGGGACCAGGAGCGGGTCATGGTCGGTATATCCAGCTCCCAGCCGCCAACCCTGGCCAGTTCTCCTGTGCCCTCAAGCATCTCGGTCGTGCGCGTCAGTGCCGCCTCGGCGGTCCGGCGATGACGATCAATTTTGTCCAGGTTGACCTGTGTTGCTGCCAGCCACCCCAGTACGCTGTCTTTCATGGCGTCGGTGACCGGGATAGTGGTCGAAAGGTCGCCACCGCCGATGCGGGTGATGTGTGTGTAGACGTCGGCAACCGAGCCACCCAGAGTGGCATGCAGCGCCCGGTAGGTGCGTATCAGCATCAGCATCAGGCCCAGCCCGACCGCGATAAAGACGATGCGGAGGATCGTGGCCATGGTTTCGGCATCCGCAATGGCCGTGCGCATGCGTTTATCCATCAAGGCATCGAACTCGTCGATGGGCTGCATGATGGCTGCCTTGGCCTGATGGTAGTGCTCATCAAACAGCATCTCACGCGCCCTGACGCGGCTGGCCTCGGCCTCCGGACCTGCCGTTTCAGCCAGCCTCATGGCCTCGGCTTCCGTGGCGGTGAGCTGGTCGGAACGGGTTTTGGCTTCCTCCAGCTTGCGAAATTCCTGTCCGGTTACGCCGGTCTGGCGGATCAGGTCCAGCAGTGCGCGGGCCGGTTTGTCGGCGTTGTCTGGTAGTTGTTTAAGCGGGTAGGGGCTCCAGTACGCCCCCTGATATTGCTGTGGTCGCGGTTTCTTGCCGTCACGGATGTCCCGTATCTCCTGATAACGGCTTTTGTAGACGGGGTCGCGCGTCACCACATACGTCCGCGCCATTCTGGTCAGATCATCCGAGGACTGGCGCAGCTCATCGGCCAGCAGAAAGGACTGGTGCCGCCGGTCATTGGCGTGATCAATCTGTTTTTCCGACAAGGCATAAACGGTGAAGGTGATGGCAAGGGTAATGAACAGGCCGGTTGTCAGGGCAACGTAGCGGGAGAAGGGAGGGAGTTGGTTTTTTATGATGGCGCCCACTTTTTAACGGCCTGTTTTTTTGTAAGCGACTGCTGGCGCTGGCATTTTCCGTTACAGGTAACATAGGACAGAGGGTACAGCAAACGGCGAGCACCCCGGAGCAGTCTTTCGCCCGACAGAACGGTTCCCATGCCTTCCGGATGAGTATTTTCCCGTGTACGTCATGCCGGGCGGAGTCCGGGCAGAGGCAGCGGGATCCGGGCTGCAAAGGTTTTCGTCCCTGCGCTCACGGCAGGGCTTTCTCCCGGTACGGAATCTGCTTTCGCCATGAAAGGCGATATCGGCAGCTCACCCGGAAACTGTAGTTCAATCTTTCAGGCCTGATGCCGGACTACGCCAGTGCGCGTGATTTCAGCTGCTGACCAATGGCCCAGCGCAGATGTTCGGCCAGCACCGCTTCTGCCTCGGGCAGCCGATGCTGCAGTGCCTGCACAATGGCAGCGTCGAAGGGCGCATTGCCGAGGCCGATGGCGACATTGCGCAGGAAGGAGGGGTAGCGGGCGCGGCGCAGCGCCATGCCTTCGGTGGCGCGCAGGTACTCGTCTTCGCTCCAGAGAAACAGCGTCAGCAGGCTGGCGCGGTCGAGGGCGTGGCGCGGCGTGAAGTCGGTTTCGGCGGTGGCACGGGCGTAGCGGTTCCAGGGGCAGACGAGCTGGCAGTCGTCGCAGCCAAAGACGCGATTGCCCATGGGCACGCGCAACTCTTCCGCAATCACGCCGTCGTATTCGATGGTGAGCCAGGAAATGCAGCGGCGCGAATCGAGTTGCCAGGGGGCGATGATGGCTTTGGTCGGGCAGATGTCGATGCAGGCAGAACAACTGCCGCAGTGCTTGCTGACAGGGGCATCAACCGGCAGGGGCAGGTCCGTAAACAGTTCGCCGAGAAAAAAATACGAACCGGCATGGCGGTTGATGATGAGCGTGTGCTTGCCCATCCAGCCAAGCCCGGCCTGTTCGGCCAGCGGCTTTTCCATGACCGGGGCGGAATCGGTAAAGGCACGATAACCAAAGGGGCCGGCGGCTTCGGCGATGCGCTCGGCAAATTTCTGCAGGCGTTTGCGCAGAACCCGGTGATAATCGCGGCCGAGGGCGTAGCGCGAGATGTAGGCGCGGGTTGGATCGCGCAGGATTTCATTGGCGCGCGTGTCGGCCGGCCAGTAATCCATGCGCACGGAAATCACGCGGCGGGTGCCGGGCAGCAGGACGTCGGGCTGCGTGCGCTTGGCCGGGTCTTCCATGAAGTGCATGCCGGCGTGAAAACCCTGCGCAATCCACTCGGCCAAGCGCGCCGGATGCTCGCCCAGCGTGATGTCGCTGATGCCGACTTGCTGGAAGCCGAATTCGCGACCCCAGCGCTTGATGTCATCGGCCAGCTGCCGGTAATCCGGATCGCTGCTCGCCGCGGGAATGGGCTTCATGCTAGTTTCGCGCTCACTTTTTCAGTTGCCTTATTCAACAGCGGTTCACCATGCCTTCATTGCCACGCCAACTCTATACCGCCGCACAGACACGCGAGCTGGACCGTCGCGCCATTGCCTCCGGCCTCAGCGCCTACACGCTGATGACGCGGGCTGGCCAGGCGGCGTTTCATTTGCTGCGCGAACGCTGGCCGGCGGCGGCACGCATTGTCGTGCTCACCGGCCCCGGTAACAACGGCGGCGATGGTTATGTGCTGGCGCGCCTGGCCTGGAACCAGCACCTTGATGTGAAGGTGCTCACCGTGGGCAATCATGATCCGCTCACGGAAGAGGCGGCGGAAGCAGCGCGTGATGCCACCCGCGCACGGGTGCCGGAAAAAAGCTGGGCCGGCAGTTTGCCTGAGGCGGATGTTTATGTGGACGCGCTTTTTGGTACCGGCCTCAACAAGCCCCTGAGCGGCGATTTTGCGGCGGCGATTGCGGCGCTGAACCGCAGCGGCAAGCCGGTGCTGGCGCTGGATCTGCCGTCGGGGCTGCAGGCCGATACCGGTGCCGAGCTGGGTGAGGCCGTGCAGGCGGCGGCCACCATCAGCTTTATCGGCCTCAAGCTGGGCCTGCTCACCGGGCGCGGTCCAGGGCTTGCCGGCGTGCTGTCCTTTGATGATCTGGCGGTTCCCGCCAGTGTCTATGAGGCGCCGGCATCCCAGGCGCGGCGGCTGGACGTTGCTGATTTGCACGTGATCGGCCGGCGTGCACGCGACGCCCACAAGGGCACGCATGGTCATGTGCTGGTGGTAGGCGGCGGTTACGGCATGGCCGGTGCGGCGGCCCTGATGGGCGAGGCGGCATTGCGCGCCGGCGCTGGTCTGGTGTCGGTCGCCACCCGGCCGGAACACATCATGATGCTGACGTCACGGTGTCCCGAACTGATGTGCCACGGCGTCACCACGGCGGCTGACCTGGCGCCGCTGCTCGCCAAAGCCGATGTGGTGGTGGTCGGCCCGGGCCTTGGGCAGGACGCATGGGGCGCCGCACTGTTGGGTGCCGTGCTCGACAGTGGCCGGCTGCTGGTGGTGGATGCCGACGCCCTGAACTTGCTGGCTACCATGCCGGAGTGGCGCGCCGACTGGCTGCTGACGCCGCATCCAGGCGAAGCGGCCCGGCTGCTCGGCATCCCGGTAGCCGCCGTGCAGGCGGACCGCATTGCCGCTGTCCGTGAACTGAAAAAACGCTACGGCGGCAGTGTGGTGCTGAAGGGCGCCGGCAGTCTGGTGCTGAGTGATGCCGGGCTCGCACTTTGTCCTTATGGCAATCCCGGCATGGCGGCCGCCGGCATGGGTGATGTGCTGGCCGGCGTGGCGGGCGCCTTGCTGGCGCAGCGCCAGCCGGAAGCGGCGGCCTTGGCGGTGCTGGTGCATGCACTGGCGGGTGATGCAGCGGCCAGCGAGGGCGGCGAGCGCGGCCTGCGTGCCAGTGACCTGTTTGCCTTTATCCGCCAGCGTGTGAATCCGTGAGCGAGTTGATCCGTTTTGCGGCTGATGCCGAGGCGCAGGAGGCTCTCGGTCGTGAACTTGCCGCCGCCTTGCGCGGTCGAGGCACGGTGTATTTGCAGGGAGATCTCGGTGCCGGCAAAACCACGCTGACGCGTGGTGTCCTGCGTGGCTACGGTCATCAGGGCTCGGTCAAAAGCCCGACCTACACCCTGGTCGAGCCCTACGAGCTGGCGGAGGTGACGGTGTATCACTTCGACCTGTACCGGCTCACCGATCCCGAAGAGCTGGAGCTGCTCGGCATCCGCGATTACTGCCGGCCCGGTACACTGGCGCTGATTGAGTGGCCGGAACGCGGTCAGCCGCTTTTGCCGCCAGCGGACCTGGTCATTACAATTCGTCCGGCGAGCGCTGCCGTGCATGACGGTCGCGAGCTGGTGTTTGCCGCACAAAATGAATTGGGTGAGTCGGTGCTGAACGCGCTGCGCGCACCCCGGGGTTGAGTGTGCGAATTTTCCTGAAGGTTTTTTTCCTGCTGCTGGCGGCTACCGTTGCGCTGCAGGGTCATGCGGCGGATATCACGGCACTGCGTTCCTGGCGCGCGCCCGACAATACCCGCATCGTGCTTGATCTCACCGGGCCGGTGAAATATCGCCTGAGTGCCGACAGCACGCCGGCACGCCTGATTGTCGAGATTGACGATGTGCAGCTGCAGGGCCCGCTGGGGCTGTCCACGATCAGCGGGCCATTGAAGTCCCTGCATTTCGAAAAAAACGGACCCGGCCAGCGCCTCATCATCGATACCACGCTCGAGTTGATGCCGAAAATATTCCAGCTGCCACCCAATGAAAAATACGGCCAGCGTCTGGTGCTGGATTTGTATGAAAAACCGGTGGCCATGACACCCTCCCAGGTGGCAGCGGTCGTGACGGAAAAAGCGGCCGTCGATGCGGGCAAGGTGCTGTCGCCCAAACCGGTCATGCCGGAGCCCGGTCCCACAAAAGCAGAGAAAGCAGAGGATGTCGCTGCCGCCGCCAGAGCCCTGAGTGGCGAGGTGCCGTCTGTGCCGGCAGTGGTGTCGCACGAGCCGGAAAAAACACTGCCCTTGCCGGTCGCCCGGCCTGCCGAGAAAAAGCCGGTTGAAAAAACTGCCGAGCTTCCCGCGCTTAAAACGGCTGAGCCGGCACGGGAAAAATTCGACGGCAAACGCTACCGCAATATTGTGGTGGCGATTGATGCCGGCCATGGTGGTGAAGATCCCGGCGCCAGTGGCCAGAAAGGATCGCACGAAAAAAACATCACGCTGGCGATTGCGCGCGAACTGGAAGCGCAGCTGCAGTCCGAGCCTGGCATTACCGCCGTGCTGACGCGCACGGGTGATTATTTCATTCCCTTGCAGGATCGGCGGCGCATTGCGCGTTATCAGCACAAGGCGGATATTTTTGTCTCCATCCATGCCGATGCGGCGGAAAACCGTTCGGCCAAAGGCGCCTCGGTTTTTGCGCTGTCATTGAAAGGTGCCGGCACCGCTACCTCGCGGTTTGCGCGCATGCTGGCCGAGCGTGAAAACCGTTCCGACCTGATCGGTGGCGCCGCACTCGAGAACAGCGATGACGTATTGCGCAATGTGCTGGCCGACATGGTGGTGGCCGGTTCGCTCGAGCACAGCCTGCGCATGGGGCGCAACATCATTGGCAATCTTGATGCCGTGGGTTCCCTGCACAGCCGGAATGTCGAGCAGGCAGGGTTTGCCGTGCTCAAGGAACCCGGCATGGTGTCCGTGCTGGTGGAGACCGGTTTTATCTCCAATCCGGATGAAGAAGACCGGCTTAACAGCAAGCCCTATCAGCATGAAATTGCCAAGGCGGTTTTTAATGGCGTGCGGCGTTACTGCGTGCAGTATCCGGCTCCCGGTACCTATTTTGCGTGGCTATCAGAGAGGGATCGTGACCGGCCTGTGCTGGCCGCCAGTGCGGCGGGCGCCAAGAAAAATACGGCGGTAACGAAGGCGGACGCTTCCGTGCCGGGTGCGGCGTCGCCGGCAGCGGCGATAGACGTGCCGCCGGCCTTTGTCCGGCATCGCGTGGTGCGCGGTGAAAACCTGACCGGTCTTGCCGAGCAATATCGCGTCTCCATGAACACGCTGCGTGAAGTAAACCGTCTGCAAGACGACAATGTAAAAATCGGGCAAGTCCTGAAAATTCCTGCCCATTAATCCGAGCCCTTCATGTCCCGTATCCAGCGTCTTGATATCCGCCTTGCCAACCAGATTGCGGCAGGCGAGGTCGTGGAGCGCCCGGCCTCGGTGGTGAAGGAGCTGGTGGAGAATGCGCTGGATGCCGGCAGTACGCGTATCGATATCGATATCGAGCAGGGTGGCGTCAAGCTGATCCGCGTGCGTGACAACGGCGATGGTATTCATGCTGATGATTTGCCGCTGGCCCTGCTGCGTCATGCCACCAGCAAGATTCATGATCTCGAGGATCTGGAAGCGGTTGCCACGCTGGGTTTTCGCGGCGAAGCACTGGCGTCGATTGCCTCGGTGTCGCGTCTCACGCTCAGTACCAGTGCCAATGATTCCGGTGTCGGCCACAGTGTGGTCTCGGAAGGTCGCGACATGGCCGCCGTGATTGCGGCGGCGGCCCACGCCCGCGGCACCACCGTGGAAGTGCGCGATCTTTTTTTCAATACGCCGGCACGGCGGAAATTCCTGAAAACCGAACAGACGGAATTTTCACATCTGGAAGAAACCGTGAAGCGCCTCGCGCTGGCGAATCCGGATGTGGCCCTGTCGCTCAGCCATAATGGCCGCCAGATCCACGGCCTGCGTGCGGCCACGGAAGAGCTGGAATGGCGCCGGCGGCTCACGTCCCTGTGCGGCCCAGCCTTCATGGAACATGCCATGCCGGTGCAGATCGAGCACAGCGGCTTGCAGTTGCGTGGCTGGCTCGGCCTGCCGACGTTTTCCCGGGCACAGGCGGACCTGCAGTATTTCTACGTGAATGGCCGCATGGTGCGTGATCGCGTGGTGACACACGCGGTGCGCCAGGCCTATGCCGACGTGCTGTTTCACGGTCGTCATCCGGCCTATGTGCTGTTTTTCGAACTCGATCCGGGCGCGGTGGATGTGAATGTGCATCCCACCAAACACGAGGTGCGTTTTCGCGAGCAGCGCCATGTGCATGATTTTCTTTACCGCAGCCTGCACCGGGTGATTGCGGAGCTGAAACCGCAGGATCAGGCGCCGACGGATACGGCCACGGCTTTTCAGGCAGAAGGCATGCGCGAACAGGCGCCACTGGCCCTGCCTGTCGGTAGCGGCAGTTTTACCGGCGGCCTCGCCAGCTTTTCCGGCAATGGCATGGCGTCTGACCGTATTGCGGAAAGCCGTGCGGCTTACGCGCCGGCGTTTGCTTTCCAGCGCCCGGTAGCCCAGGGCATGTCGACGGCCGCATCGACGGGCATGTCGGCCGAACAGACAGCAGGTGAAGTCCCGCCGCTCGGTTTTGCCATGGCACAGCTGCACGGCATTTATATCCTCGCGCAAAATGCCGAGGGCATGATCGTGGTGGATATGCACGCGGCGCATGAACGCATTACCTATGAGCGCCTGAAAAGCAGCATCGATAACGGTGCGCTGGCCTCGCAGCCTCTGCTGGTGCCGCTGTCACTGGCGATCAGCACGCGTGAAGCGGATCTGGCGGAAAACGAGCAGGCATTTTTTAACCGTCTGGGTTTCGAGCTGGAACGCATGGGGCCGGAAACGCTGCTGGTGCGAGCGGTGCCGGTGATTCTCGGGCAGGCCCGCGCCGAGGCGCTGGTGCGGGATGTGCTCGCCGATCTGGCGGTGCACGGGCAGACCCGTCGCATTGAGGAAACGCAGAATGAATTACTGGCCACCATGGCCTGTCATGGCAGCGTGCGCGCCGGCCGCACACTCGGCATTGCGGAAATGAATGCCTTGCTGCGTGACATGGAGGCCACCGAGCGTTCGGGACAATGCAATCACGGGCGCCCGACGTGGACGCGCCTGACGCTGTCGGATCTCGACAAACTGTTTCTGCGTGGCCGCTAGTATTTCGTGATGACTGACGCAAACGGCCCCCTTTCCCCCGCCATCCTGCTGATGGGCCCGACGGCCTCCGGCAAGACGAAACTCGCCATCGAGCTGGTCGAGCGCGGCCCCTTCGAGATCATTTCCGTGGATTCGGGCATGGTCTACCGCGACATGAATATCGGCACGGCCAAACCGGATGCCGCGACGCTGGCGCGGGCGCCACACCGCCTCATCGACATCATTGATCCGGGTGAGCGTTATTCTGCCGCGCAGTTTCGTGCCGACGCCCTGCGCGAGATGGCGGCGATCACGGCGGCGGGGCGCATTCCCCTGCTGGTGGGCGGCACCATGCTCTATTTCAGGGTGCTGCTCGAAGGCCTGGCCAATATGCCGGATGCCGATCCCGCGTTGCGCGCGCAGCTGGATGCCGAGGCGGCCCTCAGGGGCTGGCCGGCCATGCATGCGCGCCTGGCCGCAGTGGACCCGGTCACAGCCGCCCGGCTCAAGCCCAATGACAGCCAGCGCCTGCAACGTGCGCTGGAGGTGTATGAGCTCACCGGCAAGCCTCTGTCGCAATGGCATGCTGAACAGGCCCCGGCCGAGGCGCTGCCTTACCGGCTGACGCAGATTGCCGTGGCGCCGCCGCAGCGCTCAGTGCTGCATGAGCGTATCGAGCGGCGCTTTGACGAGATGCTGGCACAGGGTCTGGTAGCCGAGGTCGCCGGCCTCAAGGCCCGTCCGGAGCTGCACGCCGACCTGCCTTCCATGCGTGCGGTCGGTTATGCCCAGGTCTGGGCATATCTGGACGGCGAGTACGATGCGGCGGAAATGCGTCTGCGCGGCATTTATGCCACGCGCCAGCTGGCCAAGCGCCAGCACACCTGGCTGCGCCGGTTTGAGGCGGCCCAGTGGCATGACGGCGGACAGGACGGTCTGGCTGACCGGCTTCTGCTGGACTGGCAGAGGTCTTGAAAAACCGGCACGCAGACCGCACATTAGCCACTCTGTAGAGATGACGACACTCGCCATGAGGCATTGTTCCTCAGGGAAATTGATGGGTGCCGGACCTTGCAGGGCTCCTCTGGAGCCACCATTTGCGCTTCCTTAACTTTTTTTAGTGGCCTGTTTTGGGCCCGTCGCACAGGAGAATCATCATGTCCAAGGGCCAGACCCTGCAGGACCCGTTTCTGAATGCCCTGCGTAAAGAGCGTATTCCGGTTTCCATTTTTCTGGTCAACGGCATCAAGCTGCAGGGCCAGATTGAATCGTTTGATCAATACGTTGTCCTGCTGAAAAACACCGTCAGCCAGATGGTCTACAAGCACGCCATCTCCACGGTAGTGCCGGCGCGCAATCCGCGTTCGACGGTGCCGGTAGCGGGTCATGGCACGCCAGGTGTTGGCGGCGGTCAGGGCCTTCCGGTTCATGATGATGACTTTGATGATGATGGCCAGCAGCCGAACTTCTGATGCAGTGATGCGCTGACTGTTGCGCAACGCCGCCCCCGGGCGGCGTTGTTGTTTTTACTGTCAGGGGGAAGTGCCGGTAAGGCCGGTGTCTTTTCAGGCCCGGCGGCTTCTGGATGAGCGGCGGTGAACATGGTTTTTTCTGAAGCGTTTTTTCAGATATTGATGGTTGGGAGAGTGTGTGGAATTTTTTGATCGGCCGGTGGGTGGCGAGCGTGCCATCCTCGTGCATCTTGATATGCGCGACGAGCGTCAGGAAGAGGATCTGGAGGAGTTCTGCCTGCTGGCAGATTCGGCTGGCGTGCAGAATATTGCCGTGGTGCGTGGTTCGCGCCAGCGCCCCGATCCCAAGTTCTTTGTCGGCAGCGGCAAGGTCGATGAAATCCGCCAGCTGGTGCAGGAACACGAGGCTGATGTGGTGCTGTTTGATCATGCCCTCTCGCCCGGGCAGGAACGAAACCTTGAGCGCGAGCTGCAATGCCGCGTGATTGACCGCACCGGATTGATTCTCGATATTTTTGCGCAGCGCGCCCGTACCTATGAAGGCAATCTTCAGGTTGAGCTGGCGCAGTTGCAGCATCTGGCCTCGCGCCTGGTGCGTGGCTGGACGCATCTTGAGCGTCAGGGTGGTGGCATCGGCTTGCGCGGCCCCGGCGAAACCCAGCTTGAAACCGACCGCCGCCTGCTGAAAAAACGCCTCGTCAATCTGGAAGAAAAGCTGGAGAAAGTTCGGCAGGTGCGCGCCCAGGGGCGCGCGGCACGGCAAAAATCCGCTGTGCCGACGATTTCACTGGTGGGTTATACCAATGCCGGAAAATCCACGCTCTTCAATCGCCTGACGCAGGCGGGCGTGTACGAAGCCAACCAGCTTTTTGCCACGCTGGACCCGACCTTGCGCCGTGTCGATCTCGAACATTACGGGCCGGTGGTGCTTGCCGATACGGTGGGTTTCATTCGCCATTTGCCGCACAAGCTGGTGAATGCTTTTCGCGCGACACTCGAGGAAACGGTAGAAGCCGATTTGCTGCTGCATGTGGTCGATTGCGCCAGCACCGAGCGTGACCGCCAGATTGCCTCGGTGGATGAAGTGCTGGGTGAGGTCGGTGCGACGGCACCGGTGCTGCTGGTGTACAACAAGCTTGATTTGCTTGATGGCCGTGAGCCGCGCATTGATCGCGACGATCTGGGGCAGCCGGTGGCAGTGTGGGTGTCGGCGCGTGAAAATGCCGGTCTTGATCTTCTGCTGACAGCGATCGCAGAGCGCATGGCGCCCAACCGGTTTGATGGCTGGTTGCTCCTGTCGGCGGCGCAGGGACGCTTGCGGGCGAAACTGTTTGCCAGTGGCGGTTTGCTGGCTGAAGAAATGAGTGAGGACGGCGGCTGCCACATCCATCTGCGCCTGCCGCGCGATGATCTTGAGCAGATGCTGCGTCGCGAGGGTGTGGCGCTGGCAGATTTGCAGGACATTCCTGATGTCAGTGCGGCGCCGGATTTTGACGAGTGATACTTCTGCTGGCGGCCTGTGCGCGGTGCTCAAAAAACGTTGCAGCAAGACGGCAGGTGTTCGCACACCGTGATTGAGGAATGCATGACGTGATTCGGGGTTTGTTGATTCTGCTGGTTTGCCAGTTTCTTGGCGAAGTCGTTGCCCATGCGCTTGCGCTGCCCGTGCCGGGCGGTGTCATTGGCATGCTGATCCTGTTTGTCGGCCTCATGCTGCGCCGCTCCGTGCCGGATTATCTTGAGCAAGGCAGCCAGATGATCCTGCGTCCACTGACGCTGTATTTTGTGCCGGCCTCGGTGGGCATCATGACGATGGGGCCGCTGCTGGCGCAGGAAGGCATTCGCATCGGCATTGTCATGCTGCTCTCCACATTGTTGCCCATGCTGCTGTGCGGTTACGGACTCGACCGCTGGCTGGCACACCGGGGTGAAACATGAGTGCTTTGCTGGCGTCTCCGGTGCTCTGGCTGATTCTCACGCTGGCCGCTTACGAGTCTGGCAACTGGCTGTTTGCAAAACTCGGCCAGCCCATGTGGGCGCCGCCCCTGCTGATTGCGCTCGCGTTGCTGATTGCCGGCCTGCTCGTTACCGGTGTTGATTACGCCACTTATTTTCGCGGCAATGCCCTGCTGCATTTCATGCTGGGCCCGGCAACCGTGGCGCTGGCGGTGCCGCTTTATCATGCGTTGCCGCGCCTGCTGGCAGCGTTCAGGCCGCTGGCAGGCACCTTGCTGCTGGGCAGTTTTCTTGGTGCCGCCGGCGCCATGGGGCTGGCCTGGCTGTTCCAGTTGTCACACGGGAGCATTCTGGCCTTTGGTACGCGCGCGGTAACGACGCCGATTGCCATCGGCATCGCCGAGAAGATTCATTCGCCGATTGCCCTGGCAGCGGCGCTGGTGGGGTTTTCCGGCGTGCTCGGTGCGGCGATTGCCGAGCCCTTGCTGCGCGGTGTGAAGAGCGATGTGGCGCGTGGTTTTGCACTCGGCCTTGCCGCCCATGGTGTCGGTACGGCCCGTGCCTTCCAGTTGCATCCCACGGCCGGTGCTTTTGCGGCGCTGGGCATGGGGCTCAACGGCATGCTGACGGCATTCTGGCTGCCGCCGGTGCTGAATTTATTGATGCGCTGATCGTGCTCCGTCAGGCATGAATGTTCCTGTCGACACCCGAAGCAGCAGTCATTCGGCAGTGAATCACCTGAACATGTCGTGTTCCGTGCAACAGCGCCGCCAGTCCGTGAGTGTGTGACGGTCGCGACCCGTAACGCCCCGGAGGCAGTCCCCAGGCTTGGGATGCCCGACCTGCCGTGCTAACATTCGCCAAACCGAGTGACGACTCGGTTTTTTTGTGTCCGTGAGCGATCCCATGTCCCGTCCTGTCGATACCTGGCTGCTACCCGAAGGGGTGGCTGATGTCCTGCCGGCTGAGGCCGCACGCCTTGAAGCACTGCGCCGCCAGCTGCTCGACCGTTTTGCGGTCTGGGGCTACCAGCTGGTGTTTCCGCCGCTCATGGAATATCTGGATTCCCTGCTCACCGGCTCCGGGCATGACCTCGACCTGATGACCTTCAAGATTACCGACCAGCTCACCGGCCGCATGATGGGCGTGCGCGCCGACATCACGCCGCAGGTGGCGCGTCTGGATGCGCACTCACTGCTTGTCGAGGGCCCGGCGCGTTACTGCTACTCCGGCACTACCCTGAATACCCGCCCGGCCACCCTGGCGGCATCGCGCTGCCCGGTACAGATCGGTGCCGAGCTTTATGGCTACGAGGGTGTGGCCGGCGACATTGAAATCGTGCGCCTGATGCTGGAAACGCTGAACCTGGCGGGTTGCAAGAACATCCAGCTGGATCTCGGTCACGTCGCCATTTTCCGCGGCCTCGCCCGTCTGGCCGGCATTGCCGGCCGCGATGAAGCGGCCCTGTTTGATATTTACCAGCGCAAGGCCGTGGCCGAGCTGGGTGACTTTATCGTCGCGCAAGAAATGCAGGCGGACATAGCGGCGCGCTTTGAAGGCCTGCTGCAACTGGCGGGCGATATCAGCGTGCTGTCGCGCGCGCAAACGCTGCTGGGCGGTCTGGCACCGGACATTGATGCGGCACTGGTGTCCCTGCATGCACTCGCCGAGGCCCTGACGGCATCCCATGCGGATGCGTCCCTGTATTTTGATTTGACCGAGCTGCGTGGCTACCACTACCACACCGGCCTCGTGTTTGCCGCCTACGCGCCGGGCGCGCGTGCCGAGCTGGCCAAGGGCGGGCGCTATGATCATGTCGGCGAAGCCTTCGGGCGCTCGCGCCCGGCCACCGGTTTCAGTGCGGACCTCAAAACCCTGCTCGCCTGTACGGCACCAGCCGCAAAGGCGACCGGTGTTTATGCGCCGGCGACGGATGCCGCCGGCTTGCAGGCGGCCATCAATGCCTTGCGTCTCAAGGGCGAGCGCGTGGTACAGGCGCTGCCAGGTGATAAAACGTCGGCGGGCAGTGCCGGCTGTGATCGCACCCTCGTGCTGGCCGACGGCAAGTGGCAGCTCGCGAATTCCTGATTTTATTTCTTCTGAATGGCAGCAATAGAGAACTGATATGGGCAAGAACGTCGTCGTGCTCGGTACCCAATGGGGTGATGAGGGCAAGGGTAAGATCGTCGACCTGCTGACGGATAATGCGTCGGCCGTAGTGCGCTTTCAGGGCGGCCACAATGCCGGCCATACGTTGTGGGTGAATGGCGAGAAAACCGTTCTGCACCTGATCCCTTCCGGCATCCTGCGCAAGAATGTGCTCTGCCTTATTGGCAATGGCGTGGTGCTGTCGCCCGAGGCCCTGCTCAAGGAGCTGGCCGGACTCGAAGCCAAGGATGTGGATCCGCGCGCGCGCCTGAAGATTTCTGCCGCCTGCCCGCTGATCCTTCCCTATCACGCTGCCCTCGACCAGGCGCGTGAAGTGGCTCGTGGCAAGGCCGCCATTGGCACCACCGGTCGTGGCATCGGCCCGGCCTATGAAGACAAGGTGGCGCGTCGCGGCCTGCGTCTGGGCGACCTGTTCCGCCCCGACACCCTGGCAGCACGCCTTGGCGAAGTGCTCGAGTACCACAACTTCCAGCTGGTGAATTACTACAAGGCCGGCGCCGTCGATCTGCAGAAGACGCTGGACGATGCCCTGTCATGGGCCGAGCAGCTGCGGGATCTGGTGGCCGATGTGCCGGCCATCCTGCACCAGTTCCGCCGTGAAGGTAAAAACATCATGTTCGAAGGCGCGCAGGGTTCCCTGCTCGACATCGATCACGGCACTTATCCCTACGTGACATCGTCCAATACCACCGCCGGCGGCACCTCTACCGGTTCCGGTTTTGGTCCGCTCTATCTCGACTATGTGCTTGGCATCACCAAGGCCTACACCACGCGCGTGGGCAGCGGCCCTTTCCCGACCGAGCTGGTCTATGACGCGGCCACCGATACCGGCGATGCCATCGGCAAGCGCCTCGGCACGGTCGGCCAGGAGTTTGGCGCCACCACGGGACGGCAGCGCCGTTGCGGCTGGTTTGATGCCGCCATCCTGCGTCGCGCCGTGGAACTCAATTCCATTTCCGGTATCTGCCTGACCAAGCTGGATGTGCTCGACGGTCTCGAGACCGTGCGCATCTGCACCGGTTATGACAGCAAGGTCGCAGGCTCCATGGAGTGCCTGATGTCGGATGCCGAATCCTTTGGCAATGTGGTGCCGGTCTATGAAGACCTGCCGGGCTGGAGCGAATCCACCGTGGGGGTGAAAACCCTGGACGGCCTGCCGAAGAATGCGCGTGCCTATATCCGGCGCATCGAGGAAGTGGTGGGCTGCCCCATCGACATCATTTCCACCGGGCCTGATCGCGATGAAACCATTGTGCTGCGTCATCCCTTCAACTGATGCACGCCGCTACCTGAAAAAAGGAGGCTGACATGAAAAGCACAGCCTCCCTTTTCTCTCCGCGCTTCTGGTTTCGCGCGCCGGTGCGCCGCGTACTGGCGCGACAACTTTATTTCACCGGTCTTGAATCCCTTCTTCTGGTACTGCTGATCGGCGTGGCGCTGGGCGCCATTACGGTGTCGCAGCTGCATGACAAGTTCGGCCAGAGTGGTGCCGAAACGCTGCGCCTGCTGGCGCAGTTGTTATTGAGTGAACTGGCGCCGCTGCTGACAGCACTGATCCTGATTGCCCGTTCTTCTTCTGCCATGGCCAGTGAGCTCGCGGCCATGCGCGTCAACAATGAAATCTGGATGCTGACGCAGTTCGGTGTGAATCCGGTGCATTACCTGTTTTTGCCGCGCATCACCGGCATGCTGCTGGCGAGTATCTTTCTGGCGGTTTATCTGGCGCTGGCCGCGTTGCTGACGGCGGCCCTGCTGACCTCCGGTCCCAATGCCCTCAATGAGCTGTATTTGCTGGGAGATGCCTTGCCGGTAGCGGATGCCTTGAGCGGGCTGGTGAAAACCGCGCTCTTTGGTGTGGTGATTGCGGCGATAGCCTGCCGTGCCGGATTTCGTGCCGGCCATGCCATGACCGACATTCCGCGCGCAGCATCGAATGCCGTGGTGAGCAGCCTGCTGGTGGTGTTTGTGCTTGATGCCTTGTGGGGCCTGCTGTGAACCAGTTGCCGCCGGCGGGACGCTGGGCGCTGGGGCCGGAGGCGCGTGCACTCGCGGAAGACCTGCTGGCGCTGGCCTTGCATCAGGGCTTGCATACCGGCTGGCTGGGCGCAGAGGCCGGGTTTCTCAGCAATCTCAGCGTGCAGGAAAACCTGCGCTTCATGCATGACTGGCAGGCAGGCTCCTCCCGCTCTTTTGGCGCGGACTTGCAGGCTGCACTGGATACCATGCAATGGCCGGTGCCGGACTGGCTGCATCAGCGGCCTTCGGAGCTGCAGGACCTGCAGTTGTTGCACGCACGCGTGTTGCGCGTACTTCTGCTGCGCCCGGACGTGCTGGTGCTGCATCCGGTGACGCTGGCGCAGGCGGGTGCACTGCCCACCGATGCACTCCTTGATGCCTTTGCTTCGGCGCGTCTGCTGTTGCTGGCCGAGCCTTCCGCGAACTGGCCGGCATGGCCCGCGCCTGCCCTTCTGCCGGATCCTACCGAGGAAACCCTTGCATGACGGTATCTGCTGACAGTGATCCACGCTTTCGTCGTCTTGGCCTGAAGCTGGGACTGTTTATCGGTTTTGGCTTGTTGCTGGGTCTCGGCCTGCTGCTGGGTCTGGCGGCGCGCCAGGGCTATTTTTCGCCGAAAACGCCGGTGTTTTTCGAGGCGGCCAGCGGCTCTGACCTGCGTGCGGGCATGGCGGTGAAGCTTTCCGGTTTCAAGATCGGTACGGTGCAGCGTGTTGAACTTAACCAGCATGCCCGCGTTGATGTGGAGATGCAGGTTGAGGATCGCTATATGCACTGGATCAAGGCGGATTCGGTCGCGACCCTGGCGCGCGAAGGCATGATTGGTGACAGCTTCATTGCCGTGAGCAGCGGTAACCCCCGCTTGCCGGCGCTCGGCAAGGAGGATCGCCTGCGCTTTGTTCTGGGCAGCAGCCTTGGCGATATTGCCCAGGATGTGCGCAATCGCGTGGTGCCGGTCATTGATGAGCTGCATGGTTTTCTTCTCTATGCCAATGATCCGCACGGAGATGTACGTGGCAGCTTTGCCGAGTTGCACAAACTCACGGTTGAGTTGCATGGCACGCGCCGGCAACTGGATGCCATGCTCGCGCATATCGATCACCTTGCCGGCAGTGAGGTACCAGCGACGCTGATGCAGACCAGGGAAACACTGGCGCGTGCCGATGCCAGCCTGCAGGCGCTGGAAAAGTCGATTCCGGTGCTGAGCACAGAAGCCGTCCGCTCCCTGCAGTCCCTGAACCAGGCCACGGACAAGGCAGGCAGTGCGGCGGTTGCTGCACAGAAAATGCTGGATGAAACGACGCCGCGACTGAATGGCGCACTGACGGAAGCACAGGCGCTGATGCAGGAGAGCCGGTCGGCCATCAGTGCCGCGAGAACGCGATGGCCGTTCAAGGGGCCGGATGTGACGCCGGCACCGCCGGCAAAATAAAAAAGGCTCACCGCAAGGTGAGCCTTTTTTGTTTTGGCCCCGGCATTTTTTTAGCGGCAGTTGGCGGGCTTGTAGGCGGTCCTGATGGTGGCGGCGGCGCTGGTGCATGACCAGCGGATCGAGCCGGCACTGGTTTTGGCATCGGGCCTGAGAATAAGCGTCTTGCCGCTGATATTGGGGTCGCGCGAGTAGGTGATGACAATCACGCCGGAGACGTTGACGTCTATGCGGCCGACATTGTTGCCGCTGATGCTGGCGGGCGGCGGCAGGCCATAACTGGCATTGGTCGGTGACGCAGCGCCCGGATAGCGGCCCAGCGAAACACGGGTCTCTTCAACCGACGTTTTTGAACCGGCAGCAAGCGCCAGACCCTCACTGATCTTGCTGCGCAGGGTGTAATCCTGATAGGCCGGAATGGCGACCGCCGCCAGGATGCCTATGATGGCGACGACGATCATCAGCTCGATCAGGGTGAAGCCTTTGCCGGCATGGTTCACGTTTGCGTCCTTTGCCTCTCCTTGAGTGGACCCTGCAACGCAGGATTTGCGCCAGTTATAACAAGTCCATGAAAATCAGCCGGATAGGTTTTTATGGCAGAGCGGGCGGCCGTGTGTGGCGGATATTCCGGTCATAAAGCGACCAGGACTGTCAGTGCGGCGGTACCTGCATGGGCGGCAGCGGCACGCGTTCATGCGGCCGTCGCTGCTTTGCGCCCATAAAAAAGCCCGGCACGTGCCGGGCTTTTTGTTCGGGTGGCCAGGCGCGAAGGTCAGACGACGCCAACGCCACCGAGCTTCTTGCTGCGCTGCCGTGCACCGGCAATGAGGATGCGCTGGTACTGCGTTGGCAGCAGGCGTTGCACGATATCGATGGCAAAGGCATCGGGACCGATCAGCAGGCGGCGGCTGTTTTTCATGATGGCGCCGACCACGGCTTCCGCTGCCTTTTCCGGCGTGGTGATGAAGGCTTTTTCAAAATCACGCGTGGATTTTGTATCGACCATGCCCTTGGTTTCGGTGACGCGGGCATTTTTGGCGATATTGGTCTTGATGCCGCCAGGATGTACGCAGGTCACGCCCACATTGGCGCCTTCGATTTCCAGCTCTTCACGCAGGGCTTCGGTAAAGCCTTTGACGGCAAACTTGGCAGCGTTGTAGGCCGACTGCGTGGGGACGGCAATCAGGCCGAAAACGCTGGAGACATTGATGATGGCGCCTTCACCGGCGGTCTTGATGTGCGGCAGGAAGGCCTTGGTGCCATAGACCACGCCCCAGAAGTTGATGTTCATCAGCCATTCGAAATCCTTGTAGTCCATGTCTTCAACGGTGGCGCCGAGCGCTACGCCGGCGTTGTTGAAAATGATGTTCACAAGACCGTGATCGCGCACGACTTCGTCAGCCCAGGCATACATGGCTTCGCGACTGGCGACGTCCACTTTGGTGGTGGTGACTTTCACGCCATGCTGGCGGGCAGCTTCGGCGGTTTCAGCCAGGCCGGCTTCATTCACATCGGAAAGCGCCAGATGGCAGCCCTTGCTGGCCATGAGGATGGCAGTGGCGCGACCGATACCGGAGCCGGCGCCGGTAATGGCGGCAACTTTGTCTTTAAGTGTCTTCATGGTGGATTCCTGGGCTGCAAAACGGGAAATACTGGCCTCTGTTGCTGCGCTAGGGCATGATGCTGATATCTGGCAACGAGCGTTGTCACATTATTGATGGCAGCCGCCTGTGTCAATGTCAGAAGCCCGTCAAAAACCGTCATGTCAGGCCAGAATGCGATGAGCAAGGACAATACCGTTGCCAGTAATACCCGCCGCTATCGCGGCGTGAGTGGAGAGGAGCGCAAGGAAGAGCGGCGTCACCGCCTGATTGAAGCCGGGCTGGCGGTGTTTGGTCTGGCCGGCTATCACGGCGCTACCGTGAAAGCGATCTGTGTGCAGGCCGGTTTGACCGAACGTTATTTCTACGAATCCTTTGCCAATAGCGAAGACCTGCTCTGCGCCGTCTATGAACAGCACATGGCGCTGCAGCAGGAACGCATTCTGGGCGCGGTAATGGCAGCGCCGCGTGAGCCGGGCGCCATGATCGAGGCCGGCCTGCGCGCCTTTTTTGAACTGGCGCGGGAAAATCCTGCCGGCTCGCGTGTGCAGTTTGTGGAAGTGCTGGGGGTGAGTCCGCGTGTCGACCGGCTGTATCGCCAGGCCATCGAGAATTTTGCACAAATGCTGCGGCAGCTGAATCTGCAGTTGTCGCAGAGTGAGGCTGTGCCGGCGCGCGATGAAGAAACCCTGTCGATTGGTCTGGTGGGGGCGTCAGTCGGTATTGCCAGTCGCTGGCTGCTTTCGGATTTTACGCAACCCCTGGAAAGCATGCTGGCGACGACCATGACGATCTTTACCGGCGTCTGGCAGCCACGCGCGGCGGAGCATTAACGCGGCAGCGGTTTCTCCAGTTCGCCAATGCTGTAGCCAATCTCTTCGGCCTGTTTTTGCACAAAGGCCTGTACGTCGGTAACGGCCTGATTGTAGTAGAGCACGCCGGCATGCTCGGCGAAAAAATCCAGCAAAAACTCGGCATCAAAGCCGCCCAGTTCCTGATGCAGTTCGCGCTGAAAATACTGCTGCAGCTTGTGAATCAGCTTTTCTTTACTCGCCTTGTCGAGTTCGATCACGGACATGCTGTATTCCTGTAATGATGCTATTCAGCGGGGCACCGACACATAGCCCATGCGGCGCTGGATAATGGCGGTCTTGCGCAGCAGGCGGCGGTCATTGCGGTTTTTGTCGTAGTAGCGCGGATTGGGTACCATGGCCGCCATTTTTGCCGCCTGGCCAGGACCGAGACTGGCCGCTGATGTGTTGTAGTAGTGGCGTGCGGCGGCTTCCGCGCCGAATACCCCGTCGCCCCACTCAATGACATTGAGATAAATCTCCAGAATCCGGCGCTTGCTCATCATGTTCTCCATCATCACGGTAATGATGGCTTCCTCGCCCTTGCGCCATGGCGTGCGCTTTCCCGACAGGAAAAGATTCTTGGCGAGTTGCTGCGAGATGGTGGAGCCACCGGCGACGACCTTGCCTTTTTTCAGGTTTTTTTCCCACGCGGTTTGCATGCCTTCCCAGTCAAAGCCTTCATGCTGGAGGAATTTTGCATCCTCACTCGCCATGATGGCGCGTTTGAGGTGGGGCGATATTTTTTCGTAGGGAACCCATTTGTAGTGCAGCTCGGCATCGGGGTTATTCTCCTGCATGACGTCAAGACGCGCCTCCATGAAGGCTGAGCTGGAGGGATTGTGATCAATCCACCACCAGACGTGGGCCAGCAGCCAGAACTGGTAGAGAAAGACTATTCCGGCAATCAGCAGAAAGAGGCGCAGGAAAAGGCGTCGCGTCAGGATCATGGGGCATGGGATTCGCAGTCGGAAAGCGCGTATTCAAGCGTTTTTTCCCGTTTGAAGATACGGCTTCAGTCCGGCACATCATCACGCCTGAAAATTCCCGTCATAGTGCGGAAGGGCTCGCCTTCAAACAGGGAAAGCCGAACAATCGCGTCCTCCTTTTGTTGTTGCGGGCCGTCCTCATGTCGAATCCAGCTGCTGCTAGTGCCAGATCCGGTTATGCCTATGCGGCAGCGACGGTGATGATCTGGTCCGGTTTTGTCCTGCTCAGCCGCATGGCCGGTAAAAGCGCACTGAATGGCAATGATCTGACCGCGCTGCGTTTTGGCACCGCCGCCCTGATCCTGCTGCCGGCCTGGTGGTTCAAATGGCGGGTCCCCCTGTTCACCCGGCGCATGTTCACGCTGGCCCTGGTCGGCGGGCTGGGGTATTCGCTGGTGGCCTACTGGAGCTTCCGGTTTGCCCCGGCGGCCCACGGCGCCGTGCTGCTGTCCGGCGTGCTGCCGTTTTTTGTCGCGGCTGTGGCCTGGTGGTTGCTGGGTGAGCGGCCGCGTGCCCGCCTGGGTCATGCCCTTGTCTGCATTGCGGCGGGCGTTGCCTGTCTGGCCATGAACAGTCTCGGCGGCCTGGCACAAAGCTGGCCCGGGGATCTGCTGTTGCTGTGTGCATCGTTGTTGTGGGCGTTTTATACCGTGCGCGTGCGGCAATGGGGCTACAGGCCGGTGGAGACCACCATCGGCGTGGCCCTGCTGGCGGCGCTGGTGTATCTGCCGGTATACGTGCTTGTCCTGCCCAAGGGGATTGCAGCCGCGCCGGCCACGGCGATTGTGGCGCAGTCCCTGTTCCAGGGCGTGTTTGTCGCCATCATCGCCATGGTGACGTATATGCAGGCCCTGGCCCGGCTCGGGCCCTTGCAGGTGAGCACGGCAATGGCGACGGTGCCGGCAGTGGCGGGCATCGGCGCCACGCTGGTCCTGGGCGAGCCTTTTTCGCTGTGGCTGGTGGGCGGCCTGATCCTGACCAGTATCGGCGCGTGGCTGGGTACGCGCTGATACTGTCCTGATATGAACGTTTGACCGATAATTGATTGGCGCAGCTAGCCGGGCGCGCCTACCTTTGCTCCTGCGGGCCTCGCATCCACAGGAGCAACAACCATGAGCAAGAAGCTGACATCCGCCAACGGCGCCCCCGTCCCCGACAACCAGAACACGGCTACCGCCGGACCGCGTGGCCCAGCCCTGCTGGAGGATTTCTGGCTGCAGGAAAAGCTGGCGCATTTTGCCCGTGAACGCATCCCCGAGCGCGTGGTACATGCCAAGGGCTCCGGTGCCTTCGGCAGCCTTACGATCACGCACGATATTTCAAGATATTCGAAGGCGAAAATTTTCTCGACGGTTGGCAACAAGGCCGAGGCCTTTGTACGCTTTTCCACGGTGGCGGGTGAGCGCGGGGCCGCTGATGCCGAGCGTGATGTGCGCGGTTTTGCCATGCGCTTCTATACCGAGGAGGGCAACTGGGACATTGTCGGCAATAACACGCCGGTTTTTTTCATTCGCGATCCGCTTAAATTTCCGGATTTCATTCACACGCAAAAGCGTGATCCGAATACCAATCTGCGCAGCAATACGGCCGCCTGGGATTTCTGGTCGCGCCAGCCGGAGTCCCTGCATCAGGTCACCATCCTGATGTCGGATCGCGGCCTGCCGCAGAACCTGCGCCAGATGCACGGTTTCGGCAGTCATACTTTCAGCTTCATCAATGCAAAAAACGAACGGGTCTGGGTCAAGTTCCACTTCAAGTCCCTGCAGGGGATTGCCACCTGGACCGATGCCGAAGGCGCGGCCGTGGTGGGGGAGGATCGTGAGTCATCACAGCGCGATCTTTTCGACAATATCGAAAAAGGCAACTTTCCGAAGTGGCGCTTCTGCATCCAGGTGATGACGGAAGCCCAGGCGGCTGCATCGCCGTTCAATCCCTTTGACGTCACCAAGACCTGGACGCAGAAGGAATATCCGCTGATTGACGTCGGTATTCTCGAGCTGAACCGGAATCCCGAAAACTATTTCGCCGACGTGGAGCAGGCCGCGTTCACGCCGGCCAATCTCGTGCCCGGCATCAGTTTTTCACCGGACAAGCTGCTGCAGGGGCGATTGTTTTCCTATGGCGACGCACACCGCTATCGCGTCGGCATCAATCATCACCAGATTCCGGTGAATACGCCGCGCTGCCCCTTTGCCAGTTTCCATCGCGATGGCGCTGTCCGTGTCGATGGCAATAGGGGGGCCCTGGTGAATTACGAGCCGAACCGGTTTGGCGAGTTCTATCAGGAGCCGGTTGTGACCGAGCCCCCTCTGGCACTTGAGGGCGTGGCGGATCGTCACAATCATCGCGTCGATGAGGATTACTACAGCCAGCCCGGTGCGCTCTTCCGCCTGCTGACCGATGACAAGAAGCAGCTCCTCTTCGGTAATATCGCCCGTCATATGCGTGAGGTGCCGCAGGAGATCGTGGAGGTGCAGCTCGGGCATTTTGCCAGGGCTGATCCGGCCTATGCCGAAGGCGTGAAAAAAGCCATGGCGGCGCTCAAGCGCTGATCGGCTCATGCCTGCACTGGTTGGCGGGTAAGGGGAGTCGCGAGACTCCCTTTTTTGCCGGTCAGGTTTTTTGCGGGTCAGGCCGTACCGGTTTGTTGAATGTTCTGCATCCGGATCGCTGTTGTCTTCGTATAGCGTGATGCAGGAGCAGTGTCTGCTCGCCGTCAGGCTCGATCATGGTGACTCTTCCATCATCCGTCTTTTTTCCAGAAGACTTCGTCCGGCCACTGCCGCGCCTGTTAGAGTTTTGGCGTGCGCCGCTGATGGCGGCATCGTGGCGGACTTCATTCACCAGTCATACGGGGATATTCATGGCCGAGGATCTGGCCCCTCTGGTTTACCGGACCGCGCTGGGTGACCAGCGCGCCTTCGAGCAGCTCTACCGGCAAACTTCCTCCCGGCTTTACGGGGTGGCACTGATACTCCTGCGCCGGCGCGATCTGGCCGAAGAAGTGCTGCAGGAGGCTTATATAAAAATCTGGCATGCCGCCGGCAGCTATCAGCCGGAGCGCGGTACGGTATCGACCTGGCTCAGCACCATTGTCCGGCGCAGTGCCATAGACCGGCTGCGCCGCAACAGGAATGACGCGCTGGTGCAACAGGAGCCGGAAGACCGGGATGTGGTGGATGAAGACACGCCCGGGCCCCTGCAGCAGTTGCTGGCGGATGCCGACGGTATGCGTCTGTCCCGTTGCCTGGAACATCTGGACGAGCGTCAGCGCGAATCGTTGCGCCTCGCCTTTTTTCAGGGACTTACGCACAGCGAGCTGGCTGCCAGGCTGGAGGCGCCGCTGGGCACGGTGAAGGCATGGATACGGCGTGGTCTCGACAAGCTGAAGGGGTGTCTGCATGAGATATGACCATCCCCAATTGCAGCAAAGGCTGGCAGCAGAATACGTGCTGGGGACCCTGCAGGGGCCGGCGCGCCGGCGCTTTGAACAGTGGCTGGCGCAGGATGAGGCCTTGCGCCGTTGCGTGTCTGCCTGGGAGGCGCGGCTGTCGCCCTGGGCGGGCGCCGTGAAGGAAGTCGTCGTGCCGGACCGGGTCTGGTCTGGCATCCAGAGTCGCCTCGGTTTTATCAAGCCGCCTCCTGAAAAGGCAGCAGCATCCGGTTTGTGGCGCTGGTGGGCCTGGAGCAGTACGACACTGGCGGCGGTATTGGCGCTGTTTCTGCTGCTGCGCCCGGGGTCGGCACCGACGCCGGCACCGGCGGGGCCCGAGTATCGCGATCTTGCCGTGCTGAGTACGGGCCGGGCGGAGGCGGTCTGGATTGTGCGGGTGCGCCGTGATCGCGCAGCGCTGGAATTCTCCGGTCTGAGTACCGTGACCGTGCCGGCGGGTCGTGATCTTGAGTTGTGGTCCATTCCGGCTGAGGGTGCGCCCCGCTCACTTGGCGTGCTGAGTGTCAGCAATGGCAGAACGGCACAGGTGGAGCTGACGGCGGGCATCAAGACACGTATGGCGGACGGGGTGGCACTGGCGATCAGCCTTGAGCCGCATGGCGGTTCCCTGACGGGAGCGCCGACCGGGCCCGTGCTCTGGAGTGGCAAGCTGCAAGGCTGACCCGATCCCGCTTGCCGGCGGGGTGGCGGCAAGCGGGATGGTCAGTGATTACCGATATTGTGCCCGACACGAATGCTGGTAGATTTGCTGCCTGCGCAAGCGCCGGTATCGTTGTGGGGGATTCATGCGGAAACTGCTTATTGTCTTGCTGGTGGCGTGTTTGCCCGGCATCGGCCTGGTCACGACAGCCGCCGCGGGTTCCATCTATCAGTGCGAAGAGAACGGACGCAAGGTGTTCAGCCAGCAACCCTGTGGTGCCGATGCCAAGGTGGTGAAAACGGATACCCCGGAGCGCACGGTGGCCCTGACCGCCAGTATTTCATCAGCGGATGTCGGCTATCTTTGCTCCCTGTCCATGCGCGCCTGGGAAAAGCAGAGTGAAGAGCGCCGTAACGCAGGCGGCAGCTATTACAACAGTTACAGCAATTACCGTTCGGGGGCGGCCAATCCTGAAGAGCGGCGCCGTGCTTTTGTGCTGTCGCATATCGAGAACCTTGAAAAAATTGCGGCCGATGATCCTGAGTTGTACGAAATCGCCAAAAGCATTTCCGGCCGCGGTTTTTCCGGTGATCCCGGCTCTTATCTTTATGATGCAGAACGCGCCAAAGCCCGCAAGGACTGTGTCAATGATGTGAACGCCAGCATCGGCCGCATGACTCAGCGACACAAAGAGGAAGACAAGCGCCGCTTTGGCATAAAGAAGTGAAGCTGAAGCGCTGATGTTTTCCGGACGTTCCGGATGAGTGATCCGGACAAGCTGCACCGCAGAAACAATGCAAACCATAAAGGAGCCTTTCGGCTCCTTTATGGTTTATGGCAATGGTTGTGGCCAGCCTGGTGAACGAGTGGCGGGGCGCGTCTGAAGCTACTGGTTCTCCAGTACCGTGGCGACCTCACTGGAGGCATAAAATGCCTGCAGGTGCCCCTTTACCCGCGTTTCCAGGTGACCGGATTTTTCCAGCTCGCCAATAACCGGTGTGAGCACCTGCCGGGTTTCATGCTGCAGGCGTTCTTTATCCAGTCCCAGGCTTTGCAGTGCGGTAATGGCCGGGTCATTGCCCCATTGTTCAAACCATGCGTGCACCAGTTCGTTCAGCAGTTCGCGCGCATAGGGGGTCTGGCGAAAGTGATTCCAGAGGGTGTTGCCGATGACCACGACATCATCAACATCATCGCCTTTGACATAACGGGTGGCACGGTCCAGCGGCAGGGTCTTGACCTGTTGCCAGAACTGGCGTGATACCGCTTTCAGCTTGGGTGTTTCGAGGGCGTGTTCAACCAGACGCTCACTCATTTCCATGGTGGCCCGCGTGTTGCGCTTCACGTAGCTCTTGAGGGCATTTTCCAGTGCCGTATCCAGCGAGCCCATGCGGTCCATCACGCCCTTGCCTATTTTCATCAGTGATGACATACCCGGCACTTTCTTGGCCAGGCCGCCATCCTCCATCAGGTAGTTCTTCACCCCGTTGTAGACAAGATCGGAAATAAGCTGGGTCACGGAGGGGTTCTGCATGACGGCGTGCACGATCTGGCGACGCACATCCTCCAGTTCGATCAGCCTGTCCACGATCAGGTCATATTCGCGGGCATTGAGCAGCTCTTCCAGTTTTGTCTGTCCGTTAAGGGGGCTTTTCAGGGCGCGTGTGGCAATGGTGCTGATCTGGGTCAGCAGGCGCTCGTCGGGGGTGACCTCGAAGACATTGCGCAGCAGGAAATCACGCACCCGGACTTCGTCCACCACGCTCTTGACCGGGCGGCTTGCCAGCCAGTCCCAGAAGCCGGCGGTTTCTTCGTCAAGCAGGTCACCAAGGGCGGTGCCGGACAGTTGTTTCATGACATGACGGATATGGGCATCGAGCAGGGCCTGTGCAGTGGCGTGCATCTTTTTCTCCTGGGTGGTTCTGGTCAGGGCGCAACAGTAACGCACTCCGTGTCATTACCTATGGCAAATCTGCCGCCGTTTTTGCGGGTCGGGCCAAGGTGTTCCGGCGTGGCCGGCAATGACGAGGAATGGCTGTCATGGCCGGTTCGGCCGCCGTTTTTTTCGGCACGTAATCTTGCTCATCGCCCCTACACTCCGTTGATGCTCGTGCGGCTTGTAGGGGCCGTGCGGTTCAAGGATGGTCGCTGGTCTTATGGCGGTTGTTTTTTCAGGATCAACAGGGTGTGCAGGGACAGCATATGAGCGAAAACATGCAAAGCGAACATAATGTCTGGGACCTGACCCAGCTGGCCAATCACGACCGTGCCACACGCTTTGTCATGCGCTTCCAGGAGTCGCTCTGCGTTTACACGCCACCGGTCGAGCAGCTCTACACCAACTATGAAATCATCGTGCCGGAGAGTGACGGCCGCAAGCTCATCATCCTGCCCAACCCGCATGCCTTTCATGACACCTTCAGTCATATCAATGCCGATGCGGTGGTGCAGACCAGCCTGTTTATTGCGCCCGACCCGCAGGGCAACCTGCAGCTCCTCGTGCCACTGAGCAATGGCGCGCGACGCGCCATGCCGCTGGGGGTTGGCCTCAACTTCATCCAGACCAAGCTTGGCGTGAATGTGCCTTTCCTGCCGGTGCTGACCAAGGGCGACCTGCGCGAGTTCAAGCAGTCCACACCCATCCTGCATTTGCACCGCATCGTGCTGCACAAGGTGACGCGTCATTCCGAAATGGAGATCCGCACCATTCGCAAGGCCATTCAGGACAAGCTGATCCGGCATTTCGGTTTTGCGGCCGTGGGCAGGGCAGCACTGGCCTAGCCGGTTGCTGCAGACCGGGGCCGTGCTGAAACGGCGTCATGAAAAAGAGCGGCAGGAGCCGCTCTTTTTTTATTGCCGGAAAGCGTGCGGGCTAGCCGCGGCCACAGGCGCGAATGAAGTTGACGATCTTGTGCAGGTCGGTGCGTGCCTCCGGCATGACCGGCACGAAGATCGGCCAGACATGGAGGACATCAGGACGTGACAGCAGCGTCACCGGAACGCCCGCCGCGCGGGCTTTCCGGGCGACGGCATAGGCGTCATCGCGCAGGCACTCCTGTTCGCACACGGTGATAAAGAGTGGCGGCAGGCCGGTGTAGTCGCCCAGCACGGGGCAGGCATGGGGATTTATTTCATCTCCGGGGCTGCGCGCATAGAGGTTGCGGCCCACCTCCAGCATGGCGCGGCTCAGCATCCAGTCGCTCTGGTCGTTGCTGCTGATGCTGGGGTTGATGGCGCGCACATCGGCAAACGGCGACAGCACCACGGCGCACTTGGGCAGGGGGCGGCCGGCATCACGCAAGGCCAGCAGGGTGCCCAGCGCCAGACCGCCGCCTGCCGAGTCGCCGGCCAGGGTGATCTGGTCGCCGCGCCAGCCTTTTTTCAGCAGCAGCTCGTAGCTGGCAACGGCGTCTTCAATGGCTGCCGGAAAGGGGTGCTCGGGGGCGACACGATAATCCGGCAGCCAGACCTCGGCTTCCAGTTCGCTGGCAAGACGGCTGCAGAGGTTGTGATAGGTGCGCGTTTTGCCGCAGACATAGCCGCCGCCATGCAGATAGAGAATGGCCTGCCCCGGCTTTTTTACACTGACGCGGTCGTGGCGCAGCGTACCTGCCTGCAGGCGCTCCACCGATACGCCTGCAGGCAGCAGGGTTGGCATGGGCGACTTGTTCATGTGCAGGCGCAGGTGGCGGACCAGGGCTTCCGGCGTAGCGGGGGTGTGCTTTATGGAAAAGCGGGCACCGATCTTGATGGCACGGGCAATCAGGCTGGGCATGGGAGTTCGATGGGGCAATGGCGGAGCCGCAACATAACGTGTTCATTTGCCGGGAGCCAGATGCGGCGAAGCCGAAGTGTTGTCCGCGCAGGCCATATTGTGCAGCGGGTAACTGTTGCCGCCATCCTGCATGGATTACCCTTGCCCCGGGCTTTTCCCGGAGGACGCGGTCAGCATGGCCAGATTAAGTCAGAGTATCGAGATTCCTGCGGCGCCGATGGCGGTTTATGACTATGTCTCGAGGCCTGCTCGCTGGCGGGAGTGGCAGCTGGCATCGCTGGGAGCGCACGAGCTTGGCGTGCAGGAACTCAGCAAGGATTCCCTGGTGGCAGGGCGCCGCTTTGAGGGGGAGGTGAGAAGCTCTGGGCGCTCCTATCACCTGACCTGGCTGGTGGAAGAAAGCCGGCCCGGACAGTACTGGCGCGCTTCGGCCTACATGGCCGATGGCAGCACGGTAAAACTGTTTTACGAATTCAGGGCGGTTGCTGGCGGTACGCACTTCACGCGTACGCTCGATTACGTGTTCGAGCCCGTGCTCCTGCGCTGGATGGATCGTTTTTTCCTGCGCAAGAAAGTGGAAAGGGAGTCCTTGCTGGCCCTGGAAAACCTGCGCAATCACTTTGCTTCGTGAAGGGCAGGCGCGGTGACTAGCCGGCGGTTTTCGGGTCGAGAATACGGGTCACGGCGGCAGACTGGTAAAAGCCTTCCAGGTTGCGGCGAATGACCGGCTCCAGCAGTTTTTTCTTTTTCAGCATGGCCAGTACCGGGGGCGCAAAACGCATGGCCTCACGCAGGGCAATGTCACGCGTGATGCCCATTTCATCCAGTAGCTCGCGCAGGCTGCTGTCGCCGTATTTGTCGAAGAAGCTGTCGATGCCGTTGTCGATCATGGCGCTGTAAAACGGCGTCAGGCGGAGCTCGCGCCAGGCCTCATAGGCGATGACAAAAATCTCTTCCACATCAAGGCTGGTCACGGCATTTTTGAAATCGGCAACCGGCCTTTCCTTGATCATGTCCCAGACACCAAACGCCAGTTCGCGGATCATGTCTTCATTGAAGTGATCAAGCAGAAAACTTTCGCTGCGGTTCAGGATGTTTTGCAGGCTTTTGCGGATGTATTTGCGCAGGTTTTCTTCCAGCGATTCCTCGATGGCCGGAAGGGCGGCGCCCAGCAGCGACTGGCCGAGGCGCACCGCTTGTGCCGCCCCCGGTATTTGCCGGGCTCGCGAGGCATTGTGCTGGGCATAGTCGCGCACGCCTTCCAGCACCACATCGGACACCAGTGCGCTGTAGACCGGGTTGGCAACGGCTTCATGCACAATCCATTCGCGCAGCTCGCGCATCTCAAGAATCTTGTCGACAAACTCGGCAAAGATCCCGTCCGGAAGCAGTTCGTTGAGTGTGGTGATTTCGTGCACGGGATTGGTGTAGAGCGAACGGGCAATATCACCAACCAGTTCGGGAATGGCACCGGAGAGCTCCAGTTCTACGGCATAGACACGCACCGTGTCCTTGATCATGTCGCGGGTGACAGCCTCGTTGAGCGTTATTTTTTCCGCATCAGCCAGGGCGTGATCAATTTCGGTTTCAAGCAGGTGCTGCAGCGGCTTTCCGCTCAGGCGCTCAATCGTGTAGGCAATATGGGCTTCCAGCAGTGCTTCGGCCTGGGGATGAATCTGCTTTTTTGCCATGTCGTGCTCCTTTCAGAATGGGTCGATGCTAGCAGCTTGCCGCAGGGAAGGCAGGGTGAAAGTCGGGTGGTCATGCAGTCAGGTGACCGCCCGGGGAAAAACAAAAAAGGCCGGTCAGGAGTGACGGGCCTTTTTTGCAGATCATCTGCCATTTCCTGATCAGTAACCCTTCATCCGGCTTTCACGAGCCTTGAAAAGCCTTTTGAAGAACTCCTGCATTTTCTGCCAGGAGGCCTTGTCGGCGTCGGCATTGTAGGCAATGTCCATGTCGTTCTCTTTGCCAAGACGATCGGCATCGGTACTGGTGAAGGCATGTTTGGCGCCTGGATAGTTCACGAAGGTGAAGTCGACGCCGGCATCCTTCATTTCCTTTCGCGTGGCCTCGATGTCGGCGGCCGGAATGAATTTGTCTGCTTCACCGTTCAATACCAGCACGCTGGCCCTGACCTTGCCTTTTTGTGCCGGTGTCGCTGTTGCCAGTACGCCGTGGAAACTCACGACGCCGGCCAGATCCATGCCCTGCCGCGCCATGTCCAGCACGACCTTGCCGCCGAAACAGTAACCAATGGCTGCCACTTTTTTCGTATCAACTTCGGCCTGTGCTTTCAACAGGTCGAGACCGGCGAGGGCGCGCGCATAGGAGACTTTGCTGTCGTTGGTGACGCCATGCATCATTTCCATGGCCTCCCCCTTGTGTTCGGTGTGCTTGCCGTCGCCATACATGTCGATGGCAAGTGCGGCATAACCCAGTGCCGCCAGCTCATTGGCGCGGCGGCGTGCGTAATCATTCAGGCCCCACCATTCATGCACGACCACAATGCCGGGGCGCCGGCCCTTGATGCTGTCATCCCAGGCGTAATAGCCCAGCAGTGAGGTACCGTCAGCGGCCTGATAGGGGATTTCCCGGCTCTGGATGGCGGCGAGCGCCGGCAGGGACAGGACGACCAGGCCCAGCAACAGAAAATAACGCTGCACTATTCGCATGATGTTTCTCTCCTTGAGGGATGCGTGCCATGACGGTCTGCAGCTCGTGCTGCCCGCCGTCATGGAAGCCGATACTATCCGCTTTGCTTCCGCATCCCTATGCGTCAGGACCCTGTCAGCGCCATGAAAACCATTTTTCCTGTCCTTGCCGTTTTACTGCTTGCGCAGGGGCTGTCTGCCTGCCAGTCCTTGCCGCCGGCAGAGCCGTCCGTCTTGCCGGATACGGTATGGCAGGCGAGTGAGCTGAACGGGCAGGCGCTGGTGCTGCTTGAGGGGGAGTGGCGGCCGCAACTGCAGTTCGGGCGGGACGGACATGTCAGCGGGCGTGCGGGCTGTAACCTGTTGCGGGGGGATTACCAGCATTCCGGCCGTGAGTTGCGGATTGCTCCCCTTGTCAGCACGCAACGGCTCTGCCCGGCAGCGATCATGAAACGGGAGAAGGAATTCCTGCGGGCGCTGGAGGGCGGATCGTCGTATGTGCGCGATGCCGACACGCTGGGCTTGCGCAACCCGATTGGTATTACGCTGGTCCGCTTTCAGTCCGCCGGCCTTTCCGGGCAGACAAAAGAACCGGCCACGTTCGTGCCGGCAGGCTCTTCCGGGTCGCCGCGACCGGATTAACGCAGGCTGGTCAGGTGCCGGTCCAGTTCCGGCGTTGCCTCGTCGTCCGACACGTGCGGGTCGGGAGCGGATGCCGGTGCCGGGGCGACAGGTGATGGCGCTGGCGGCATGATTCTGGCGGCGGCAACAGGCAGCACACTGACCTTTTTCTGGCCCAGATAGTCATGCAGGACTTCCCGCAGCTTGAGGGCAATGTCGCGGGCCTCGACATCGGGCATGTTGTCAGCGGCGCTGAGCACGGCTCGCGCATATTCGACACTTTGCTGAAACCAGACCAGATCAATCACCCGACCGGCACGCTTCATGTTGATGAACAAGCGTGACTGCAGCGCAAAACTGGCATTGTTCTGCTGCGGGGACATGACAGTAGACATCGCATCCTCCTTTTATCCTGATGCCACATCCGTAATGGCGAAAGAATCCCTGAGCAATGCAGTGAAGCGAAACTCGTGCCATCTGCCAGGCAGCGCCAGAGGGCTGGCATGGCAGGGCCGTCAGGCCAGGGCTGCGACGGGTTTTTTTGTGGCTGTGGCCCTGCGCTTTGGCGGCTTTGCGCCGGACGGAAGGCGGTTGGCATGGTGGCCTGTCGGTGCCCGGCCCTGCTTGCTCCGCTACGGCAGGAGTGCCCGGACAGTGCGGTGGCGGAGCAAACGGGGATGGCGCAGCCGGTTTTGGTGCACGCACCGGCGCTCACTAAAGGAGCGTTCCGGTTTTTTGTGCTTCGTTTTTTCCGGACAAGCCCGGTACTGGCCAGACTTTTCCGGATTGACGAGGCCTCGCTGTGCGGGTCGTGCACAGCGGAGCGGCTCGCTCCAGGGCGTAAGGCGTCAGGCCTCGGGTGTCGGCTCTGTGGCGGCGTCATCGGCGGCGTCATCGGCCGCCGCTTCGCCTTCTGGCGTGCCTTTGCGCTGACGCTTTTCCGCCAGTTTTTCTTCCTGCTTCTTTTTCTTGGCAATCTCTTTCTGGCGTTTTTCGAAAGAGTAATTGGGCTTGGCCATGTTTCATCCTGTCGCGTGAAGTGTAGGGGCTTTCACCGCCCTGTTAAGTGCAGGATCCGCATGGATCCTGCGTTGCAGTTTTTTCCGGCCGCTGAGCCGGGATCAGAACTTTTCATGGTGGGGCAGATAGCGCCATTGCCCCGGCTGCAGACTGCCCATGGAAATGCGGCCGATACGTATGCGCTTCATGCTCACCACTACCAGTCCGACGCGGCTGCACATGGCCACGATTTGTCCGGGGCGCGGCGTCTTCAGGGCAAAGCGCAGCCGGGTTTCATTCTGCCAGCTGACCTTGATGGGGGGCAGCACCATGCCCTCAAAATCAAGGCCATGGTTGAGCATTTTGAGGCCGTCGGGCGCAATAGTCCCGCTGACCTCGACAATGAATTCCTGCTCGATCTTGTAGGCGTCATCGATCAGCTTGCGCGCCACCCGGTAGTCCTGGGTAAACACCAGCAGGCCACTGGCGGCCGCTTCCAGCGGCAGCACCGGATTCAGGCGCGCAAAATGCTTTTTCAGCAGGCGGATCCGCGCCGGATCGTCGGCTATATGCGAGGCGGCGGTGATCAGCGCCAGTGCCGGCTTGCTGCCCGCTCCGGAGTCATATCCTGCCGGCTTGTGCAGCAGCAGGGTGGCCGGCGGCGAGGGTTCCACCGTGGCGTCCGGGTGCAGGGTGAGGGTCTGCTCCTGCACCATGAACTGCGGTTCTTCCACCACCTCACCGTCGACCATGACCCAGCCGCCCTCGATCAGCAGTTCTGCCTCACGGCGCGAGCAGTTGAACTGCTCGGTGATGCGTTTGGACAGGCGCAGGGCTTCGGTCATGGCGGAAACAGTCAGGGAATGGTGGGCAAGAGGCAGGCATTGTACCTGCCCCGGCGATTTGCGCGCCTGTCACTTTGCATAAACCCCGCAAATCATGGCTGGTGATGCAAAGCGCAGCGCCAAGGCGTATCTTGAGATGACAAACCCAACCGGAGAAGATCATGAGCAAGGGAATGGATCGCAAGAAGGAAACCAAGAAGCAGCCTGCCAAAACCACCAAGGAGAAGCAGGCCGAGAAGAAGGAAAAGAAAGCACAGAAGTAGGGCTTTCGCGGCACGGGCTGTTCCTGCGGCTTCGGTCCGGAACGCCGTGCCGCCTCTCCTTTGGCCCGGCAGCCGGGCCGAAGGAGGCTCTTACTGGCCGCTCAGACAAACTGCCCCGCCGCGGCGCCTGATGACCAGGCCCATTGAAAGTTGAAGCCCCCCAGCCAGCCCGTCACATCCATCACCTCGCCAATGAAATACAGCCCCGGCTGACGTTTGCTCTCCATGGTTTTCGACGACAACTCACCGGTATCGACACCGCCCAGCGTGACTTCAGCCGTGCGATAACCCTCCGTGCCCGAGGGCTTGAGTGACCAGGCCTGCAGCGCGCCGGCTATTTCCTCCAGTCGCGCATCCGGTATTTCCGCCATCGCCGTGTCTGCCTGTGCCGGCCAGAACAGGGGTTGCAGTTCCTGCACCAGACTTTTTGCCAGACGTTCGCCAAGCAGCGTGCGCAGCAATGATTTCGGGTGGGATTTTTTCTGTGCCTTCAGCCACTGCGCGAGGTCTTCACCCGGAAACAGATCAAGCACCACGGCTTCGCCCGGCAGCCAGTAGTTCGAGAGCTGCAAGACAGCCGGGCCGCTCAGGCCGCGATGCGTGAACAATACGTTTTCACTGAAGGACTGGCGCTCGTTGTGCAGTTCGGCATCGACTGCCAGACCGGACAGGCGCTCCGACACGGCCTTGAAGCTGTCGCTGAACATGAAGGGCACGAGCCCCGCGCGCGTCGGCAGTACCTTCAGGCCGAACTGGCGCGCAATCTCGTAACCGAAACTGCTGGCACCCATGGTGGGAATGGACAGGCCGCCCGTGGCAACGACCAGCGAATGCGCCGTCAGCCCGCCCTTGTTCGTGTCGAGGCGAAAGCGCTTCCCGCTCTCATGCCGGCTCGCGGCGGCGTCATCAGCATTCGGGTTGTCGAGCGCTTCAATGTTGCGGATCTCGCTCAGTGTATTGATGGTGACACCGGCTTTTTCGCATTCCGCGATCAGCATGGCAAGAATGTCTTTCGCCGAATCATTGCAGAAAAGCTGGCCGTGCTTGCGCTCGTGATAGGCAATGCCGTGCTTCTCCACCAGCGCAATAAAGTCCCATTGCGTGTAACGGTTGAGTGCGGATATGCAGAAATGCGGATTGGCGGAAAGAAAACAGGCGGGCTCGATAAACAGGTTGGTGAAGTTGCAGCGGCCGCCGCCCGACATAAGGATTTTCTTGCCAACCTTGTTGCTGCTGTCCAGTACCAGCACGCGGCGGCCGCGCTGTCCGGCGGTGAGGGCGCACATGAGACCGGAGGCTCCGCCGCCGATGATGATGACGTCAAAGTGGGACAAGGCAGATGTTCCTGCAGTAAAGGTAAAAGACAGTCGCGAACAGCAGAGGTTTGTCGCGTTACTCCGAAACGGTTTTCGCGCCGGGCGTCAGGTCGAAGGAATCACGTAAACGGCGATGGCCACGCAATGGCAAGCCGCGCCGGCGAGTACAAACAAATGCCAGATGGCATGGGTGTAGCGGTATTGCTTGGCCGCATAAAAAGCAGCGCCAACGGTGTAGCTGAGGCCGCCGGCAATCAGCAGGGTAAACGCTGGTGCGGGCAGTGCCCGGTAGAGATCGGGCCCGACAATGAGCGCCAGCCAGCCCATGACCAGATAGGTGATGAGCGAGGCGCGCTTGAACTTGTGCACGAAAAACAGCTTGAAGACGACGCCGGCAAACGCCAGCAGCCACAGGGCAATGAGCAGGGTGGTCGCCGTCCTTGTGTGCAGCGAGATCATCAGGAAGGGCGTGTAGGTGCCGGCAATCAGCAGGAAAATCGCGCAATGATCCAGACGCTTGAGTACGGCCTTGGTCGGGGCATGCGTGAAGCTGTGATACAGCGTCGAGCTCAGAAAAAGAATGACGAGACTGGCGCCGTAGATGGCAAGGCCGCTGACTTCCCCGGGCGACAGGGTCGGGCCGGCCTTCACCATCATCAGGGTCAGCGCCACGATGGACGCCGCGGCGCCAATGCCATGCGCAACCGCATTGGCGATTTCTTCGCCCAGGCTGTAAGCCCCTGCGCTACCGGTCTGCATGGGTCTCTCCTGCTGTGTCGATGGCGTGCCGCCGTCCTGATGCATCAATACGGAATTGTCGGGGCGGATTATGACGATGCGCAGCCTTTAGCCCAAGCGTATCGAGCGGATCATGTCACGGAAGTCTGCTTCCGGCCTGCGCTCGGGGTTGGAGGTGGCACTCATGCCGATCATGAAGAGGAGTTTACGGGTGGGCAGGAAGAATGATTCGGTCGTGCAGTGAAAGGATTGGCCATCGGCGTTTTTAACCGACATGGAGGCGACCATGCGGCCGCCCGTGGTGCCCGCTACCAGGTACTCATCAGAAACCAGAGCGACATCAAAGTCCGGGAAGGCGCGGCGCATAGTTTCCGTGATGGTTCGCAGCAGATCCGCCATGCTGCCCTGTGCCCGCGCTGCGGCAATGGGTGTGGCCTTGCACTGCACGGTCGGCATGGCCAGGCGCGGATCTTCGCCAGGCTTGTGCATCAGCAAAAAGGGTTCATGGGTCTGCGCCTGCTGCAACAGGTCCGCCAGCGCCTCAGAGGTCGGCGCAGCGCGATCCAGATAGGCGTGTACCCATGGTGCGGGCAATACCTCCCAGCCCTCTGGCCGGGCAATACGAAAACCAAGGGCAGGGCAGGTGAACTCATTCATGGACGGAGCCTCCTGATCAAGGTGCTGCGGCAGCAAAAGGCATTCAGGCGTCGTTTTCGGTGCTGACCTCAACCACAGGCAGGCCGCTGGCAGCAACGATGACATGCACATTGATCGGGTGGCAGCAGACCTCATAGTCTTCAATATAGCGCTGTTCCTCTTCTGAGCAATCAATCAGCAGCTCAATCGGCTCGCCGCAACAAGGACATTGTGTGGCGACGGTTTCGAGTCCGGTTCCTGGCATGGATCACCTGTCTTGCGGGAGTGCGCGGGAAATCAGTGTTCTGATTCAGCGTATCCTGAAAACGCTTGTCATGGCGCTGGTATTTCCGGTTTGGCCTTATACTGGCCGCATCATGACAGGCAGGGGATTTCTGTGACGGGCGACAGGTTTGGCAGCAGCAAAAGCTATGCGCAACGCGAGCAGGGGTATCGCGACCGTGCCCTGAAAATGTACCCGTGGATTTGTGCGCGTTGCGGCCGCGAATTTGTGTACTCGAAAATACGCGAGCTGACCGTGCATCACAAAGACCATGACCACGAGAACAATCCCCCCGATGGCAGCAACTGGGAATTGCTTTGCCTGTATTGCCATGATCACGAGCATTCAAAATACACAGAGCAGAACCTTTACGGCCGCGAAGTAAAAGCGGGTGCGGATGATCATGTCAGTGCCACGCAGAATCCTTTTGCGCAGCTCAAGGACATGATGGACAAAAAGCAGAAGTAGTCTGAACGCCCCGGCGGCAGCGTGTGGCAGGCGGCTGCCATGGTTTGATATGCCTTTTATCCCGTACGGTCTTTAAATTTTCAGGATGCGATGCACAGGGCGCCTGCGCCAAAGTTTCCGGTTGTTCCCGCGCAGAAATCCACATTGATGTTCATGGCGGCAGAGGCAGAAACATTAACGCTGCTGTTCTGGCTGGTACCGGCAACCGGAGTGCTGCTGATGGTGTAGTGACCGGCCTCTGCCGGATTCACAACAAAATTCAGTGGCAAGGGGCCGAAGCTCGCGAGCTCCGGTATGGCATTGTTCAGTTCCATGTTCCATGTGCCGGTGTCGGCATTCGCATTGACGATGCGGGTTGTATAGCGCTGCCCGTTGATTTCCTGCTGCGCATAAATCGTGGCCAGTGCGCTGGCTGGTGTGGCGGTGCCACTGGCGGCTTGCATGGCGGCCGGGGTCAGTACAATCGGGTTGCCTTCCGAGGAAAGTATTGTTTCGGCGCCGGCATTGACCGGTACCCCCGTGACAATCGCCGTGCCGAAATTTTCCTGGGACAGCACGACATCATAATTTCTCCCGGCGCTGGTTTGGGCAATCGGCGCCAGCACAAAGCGGCCGTTGCTGTCGGCAACCGTTCCCTTGATGACGGCGCCATTGATCTCCGCATAAACGGCTGCGCCGGCGTTGGCTGTGCCGACATAACCGGTAATGCCGCCACTGAGATGCATCTCGGTGCTGCTGAGCACCGGCCGCAAGGCATAGCTGCCGTCACCGCGCTGCACAATGGAGCGGCACACATCAAAGTCCAGAACCAGCTCGGTGTGCGCCTGCGGATTAATGGTGATGGAGTGCATCATGGTGAGCCCTCCCTGCATGTTGCTGACGGTGTCCAGGGGCTGGATGCTGCCGCCGGCAGGGACAATGGCATTGGCCATGTTGCCGGGCGTGTTGTCTGCCAGCACCAGACGTAACTGATGATATTCACCTGCGGGTAACGGCATCTTCCCGAGTGACATCATGATGCCGTTACTGAGCGAGAGCAGATCCACCTTTACGGGAAGGTCGGGGGTGATTTCCTGCCAGCCGCTGTCGCTGTCCGTAGCAGCCGTACTTTCATGAACCCGCACGCGCTTGATGGTTACATAGACATGATCAAAACCGCAGGACGGTGCATCCGTGATGGCGACGCTGAGCGCGCTGCTTGAGGGATTGGGAGTAACGCCGCCCCCGCAGGAGCACAAGAGCAGGGTGATGGCCGTTGCCATGGAGAATTGTTGCAGGAAGGTTTTCATCATGATGGCCCGACAAACTGTGATGCCTGGCTATCAGGATAGGGATTATTGACGGATAAAATTGCCCACTAGGTAATCACCGAAGTGTTTTTTTAAAAATGATATTAGTGGTTGTCTTTTAATATTTTTTTAATATGTTTTTTTAATGAGATAATAAAAAAACGGGATGTAAAAATGGATGGACGGAATGTCCGGTTATTAATTGCCGCTTGTCGCTGTTTTTGCGCAGTGTGCGTAGGGGAGGGACTGTCTGGCGGGCGCGGGTTCCCTGTGGCCGGCGAGAGACGCTCCGGCAGGAAGCGGCTTGAACGGATATCCGTTGGGTACCGTACGGAATGAATGCTTCGGAATGAGTGGTCGCTTGGGCAGGGATTGCCGGCGCGGTATTTCTGCGGAGGTGAAAAGGGGGCGCGGCAATCGCTGCGCCGTGTCGGCCTCAGCCGGGCTCGACTTCTTTCACGCGGATAACACTGCCCGCCACTTTCTTGTTGTTCAGCGCCTTGATGGCCATGCGGGCTTCCAGCGTCTTCGGCATTTCCACAAAACCAAATCCCTTGGATTTTCCGGTGGCCTTGTCCATCACCAGGTCGCAGCTGGTGACGCTGCCGTGCACGGCAAAGAAGCTGCGGAGTTCGTCTTCGGTGGTTTCGCGGGAAAGATTGCGGGCCATCAGTTTCATGCGGAGTTCCAGGGTTTTGCGGCAGTCGCCCGCGACAGGACAGGACGGGGCGGCAGCAGTGGGATGTTGGTGGAGTATTGTAGTCCGAATCCGTACCACGACCGCCGTATTAGTTTTCAGGGCATGGCCTGCGGTGTTGTCAGGTGCTGCCTGACACCGGCATCCAGTGTCGCCATGAAGGCCTCCACGGTGCGGGTGTAGTCATCAGGCAATCCGAGCTGCCGATTGATGTCCTTGTGTGAAAGACCTTCTGGCAGCACGGAGGCCCTGATGCCCAGCGCCGCAGCGCGCGTGCTGAAGCGCTGGGCCTGCGGGCAGGAATCATCACGCTGGCTGGAGCATACGGCGAGAACCGGGGCAGCCCCTGCGTGCAGGGATTGCAGCGGCGACACCGCGCGCCAGTAGTCGGGGTCCTTGCCAAAGGCATTATCATAAAAGCCCATGTGCCGGTTCTCCATGATCTGCACGACATCCAGCGCGGCACTGTCGAGCGCCACGGTGCCCAGCCAGGGACTGGCGCCGCGCTGCAGGGCCATGGCCGGTGCGGCTGCCAGCAGGGCGACCAGATGTGCACCGGCTGAATGCCCCATCAGAATGAACTTGTGGCGATCCGCGCCCCAGTCTGCGGCCTTGCCCTGCGCCACCGCCAGTGCTGCTGCGACATCCTCCGCCTGTTGCAGTGGCGCCGCTGCGGGCAGCAGCCGGTAATTCACGGAAATGAAAACGAATCCCTGCGGCAGCCAGCGCGCCACCTTGTGATCCACCACGGTAGCGGAGGCCTTGTCGCCCAGCCGCCAGGCACCGCCATGCACCATGAAAATCACCGGTGCTGCCTTGGCGTTCGGCGGCAGATACACATCCATGGTTTGCTTCGGGTCACTGCCATAAGCGATATCGCGCAAAACGCGTACCCCGGTGGGCAGGGCGGCACGGCTGGTCGTGTCGCCATCCTCTTCGGCATTATCGGCAGCCGCATGGCGCGCCTTGAAGGCATCGCGCAACGGGCCGGCCAGCGCCGTCGTGGTGGCCAGTAAAAGGGCCAGTGCCAGCACGCTGGCGGCGCCTCCGGTCACGCAGGGAAGGAACGGTTTCATGCAGCTCTCCGGTGTTGGCAAGGCAGGCGGTACAAAAAACGTTGTCTGGCGCAGGTGCCATCCATGCAGGGTGCCGGCTGATGCCACCCTGTTTTATCCTGAACGTTTGTGACCGGCCTGGCGTTGACGGCTTGCCGTATTTTTTTTCGGGTGCCGGCACTTCCCTGACGGGCACTGGAAAATCCGGTGTGAAACGCCGGTTTTGTCAAAGCGGGTTCGCGGCAACGGCAGGCAAAAAAAAGCGGTGCTCAAGGCACCGCTTTTTTCCGGAGTTTGCGGGCACTGAAAGCGTCTTGAAATCGCCCGGCTTTTCAGTGCTCCGTTATGCTGCCCGAGCCTGGCACTCAGGCTTCCACGGCCACCGCCTGCTTGCGGTGTGCGCCGAGTGCTGCCGGATTGGAAAACTCCATGACGCCGTCATCAATCGGGCGGTAGCGCAGTACCGCCAGATCCAGTGCGTAGTTCATGTAGACCTTCCACGGCGCCTTGTTGCCCTGCTTGGGCAGATGATCCAGTGCGCGTTGGACGTAGCCTGAACTCATGTCGAGGAAGCTTTCCGGTACCACCGAGGTGTCGTGGTTGCGCGGCGTGGCCTGGCGCAGGCCCTTCTGGTCCATGTGCTTGAGCAGGCGGCAGACGTATTCACTGCTGATGTCCGCTTTCAGCGTCCAGGAGGCATTGGTGTAGCCGAACATCATGGCGAGGTTCGGCAGGTCCTGGAACATCACGCCCTTGTAGTTCATGGCCTGCGATACGGTGAAGGGCTTGCCGTCCACGACCAGCTCGGAGCCGCCCATCATCTGCAGGTTGAGGCCGGTGGCAGTGATGATGATGTCCGCTTCCAGGGTCTCGCCGGACTTCAGCTTGATGCCCTTGGCTGTGAAGGTGTCGATGTGGTCGGTGACGATCGACGCCTTGCCCTTGCGCAGGACCTTGAACAGGTCGCCATCGGGCACCGCGCACAGGCGCTGGTCCCAGGGATTGTAGTTCGGCGTGAAGTGCTTCATGTCAAAGTCCTTGCCGACCTGGTGGCGCACATGTGCGAGCAGGAGGCGACGTACGGCCTTCGGACGTGAACGCGACAGCTTGAAGAAGCCGAGCGTGATCGCCACGTTTTTCGCGCGTATCGCGTGATAGACCACCTTCTCCGGCAGGAAGCGGCGCAGGCGCATCGCGACCGGGTCTTTCTCCGGAATGGAGGCAACATAGGTTGGCGAACGCTGCAGCATGGTGACGTGCTCGGCCTTGTCCGTCATGGCGGGGAGCAGGGTAACGGCGGTCGCGCCGCTGCCGATGATCACCACGCGCTTGCCGGCGTAGTCGAGGTTTTCCGGCCAGTGCTGCGGGTGAATCAGCGTGCCCTTGAACTTGTTCAGGCCGGGGAAGTCCGGTGTATAACCGGCAGCGTAGTTGTAGTAGCCGGTACACATCAGCAGGAAATTACAGGTCAGCGTGGTGGTCTCGCCGCTGTCGCCTTTTTTGACTTCCACGGTCCAGCGCGCGTCTTTTGTCGACCAGGAAGAGCGCACGATCTTGTGGCCAAAGCGGATGTGCTTGTCGATGCCGTTCTCGCGCGCGGTTTCGCGCACGTAGTCGCGGATCGAGGGACCGTCGGCGATGGATTTGTTGTTCGTCCAGGGCTTGAAGCTGTAGCCCAGGGTGTACATGTCGGAGTCGGAGCGTATGCCCGGATAACGGAACAGGTCCCAGGTGCCGCCAATGGCGTCGCGGCCTTCGAGAATGGCGTAGGTCTTGCCGGGGCAATTGGTCTGGAGATGGTAGGCAGCACCAATCCCGGAAAGTCCTGCGCCTGCGATCAGAACGTCAAAGTGTTTGGTCGACATAAAGTGGTACCTATCGTTGAACGGAATGCAGGCTCGTTGCAGATCAGATGCCCGTGACGGAGAGCCGGCACGGACAGGAGCGTTGCGGGTTCCATGCTAGTGGGATGGGGGCCGGTGAGGCGAGGTGGGCGACGGCCATTTTCCAATCATTTAAGGCCAGAGTATGTATCTTATTGAATAAAAAGACATTGTTGTCTGACAATAACCAATGTCAGATCCGACGGGCGGCAGTTTCAGGAGTGGCTGGAAGCTTGCCGCGACGGGATTTCCTGGTTTGTGCCCTGCGCACAGGGCGCTCCGCAAGTTGCACCATCAACTTCGGGCAACATTCTGGTGCAACACGGCTATACCTTGATACGTATCAAGCCCTTTGCATCAGCAGGGGGCCACCATGAGGCATACAACATCACACAGGGCGTGGATCATGCAGGTCATCAACAAACGTTTTCTGACGGGGCTGGCCGTGGCGTCATCGCTGGCCGCCGTATTGTGCGGGGCGGCCGTTGCCAAACCGTTGTCCGGCAAGGCCATCAAGGGGGATTTCGGTCCGCCGCAGGGCGAGCCCATTCATGCCGTGCTGACCAGCCCGCCGCAAGTTCCGCCACCGACCAACCGCAAGTACCCGGCCAAGGTGATTGTTGATCTGGAAGTGCGCGAAATTGAGAAAGAGATTTCCGAAGGCGTGCGTTACACATACTGGACTTTTGGCGGCACGGTGCCGGGCAGTTTCATTCGCGTGCGCGTCGGCGACACGGTGGAGTTTCATCTCAAGAATCATCCCGACAACAAGATGCCGCACAATATTGACCTGCACGGTGTCACCGGGCCGGGCGGTGGTGCCGCTTCCAGCTTCACGGCGCCGGGCCATGAATCCCAGTTCACCTTCAAGGCCCTGAATCAGGGGCTGTATGTTTACCACTGCGCCACCGCGCCGGTCGGCATGCACGTGGCCAACGGCATGTACGGCATGATCCTGGTGGAACCACCCGAAGGCCTGCCGAAAGTCGATCACGAGTATTACGTGATGCAGGGTGATTTCTACACCAATAGCAAGTACCGCGAAAAAGGCCTCGCTGCCTTCGACATGGAAAAGGCCATTGACGAACGCCCGACCTATGTCGTGTTCAACGGCGCTGAAGGTTCGCTCACGGGTGACAAGGCGCTGAAAGCAAAAGTCGGTGAAACGGTGCGCCTGTTTGTCGGTAACGGCGGCCCGAATCTGGTGTCGAGCTTTCACGTGATCGGCGAGATTTTTGACAAGGTCTGGTTCGAAGGCGGCAGTCATTTTCAGGAAAATGTACAGACCACACTGATTCCTGCCGGTGGTGCCGTGACCGCTGAATTCCACCTTGATGTGCCGGGCACCTACATTCTGGTGGATCACTCGATCTTCCGCGCCTTCAATAAGGGCGCACTGGCCATGCTCAAGGCCGAAGGCCCCGAGAACAAGTCGATCTACTCCGGGAAGGAAGTGGACTCCACCTATCTTGGTGACCGTGCGCAACCCAGCCTCGCTGCCGTGACGCATGCGGCACAGGCCACCGCTTCCGGCACGCTGACGCTGCAGGATCAGGTCAAGGCCGGCCAGGCCCTGTTTACCGGCACCTGCTCCGTCTGCCATCAGGCGAATGGCGAAGGCATTGCCGGCGTGTTCCCGCCACTCGCCAAATCGGATTTTCTCGCGGCCGATCCCAAGCGTGCGCTGTCTATTGTGCTCAAGGGCCTGACCGGAAAAGTCACGGTCAACAGCCACGAATACAATTCGGTAATGCCGCCGATGAACCAGCTTAACGATGATGAAGTCGCCAACATCATCACCTATGTACTCAACAGCTGGGGTAATCCCGGTGGCCGTGTCAACGCATCGGACGTGACCATGGCACGCGCTGCCGCCGGCGGCCAGAACAAGCCGGCACATGAATGAAAACGCTGAAAAGGGCATTGCCGCTGCTGCTGTTGCTGGCAGGCGCGGCAATGGCGCAGCCGGCAGACTATGTGTCCCTCCCGGGCGGCGTGCTGCGTACGGCACTGCCACCTGACGGCAAGCAGGCGCCGGCACTTGTCAGTCCGTTTTTCATGCGCACACGCCCGGTCAGCAACGCGGAATTTCTGGTTTTCGTCACGGCGCATCCGAAATGGCGTCGTGATGCCGTACCGGTGTTGTTTGCCGACAATGGTTACCTGACGCAGTGGGCTGCGCCTGATGCCGTTGGCAAGGGCGCCGGGGATCAACCAGTGACGCAGGTCAGCTGGTTTGCCGCCGAAGCCTTTTGCGAGGCCGAGAACGCCCGCCTGCCGACCTGGCACGAATGGGAGTTTGTGGCCGCCGCTGATGCAACGCGCCCTGATGCCCGCAGTGATCCGGCATGGCGCGCGCGCATCCTGTCCTGGTACAGCCGGCCCGGTACCAGCGCCTTGCCGAAAATCGGCCAGACCGGAAAAAACGTCTACGGCGTTTATGACATGCACGGCCTGGTGTGGGAGTGGGTTGAGGATTACGCCGGGTTGATGGTCAGTGTCGACAATCGCGTGCAGGGCGATCCCGACGTGCAGAAGTTCTGCGGCGCCGGTGCCCTGTCGGTGAGTGATCGTGAAAATTATGCCGTGCTGATGCGTATTGCCATGCTGTCCTCGCTCAAGGGCGCGGACACCACGCGCAACCTTGGTTTCCGTTGTGCCCGCGACGGCGTCAAAAAACAGGAAAAGACACCATGAGAATTCCATTGCTGCTGCAGCGCAGCGCATTGCTGTGTGCGTGTTTATGGGTAGCTCCGCTGCTGGCGGCCGGCAGCGAATCACCGTTGCCGGGTGATTCGGTGTACCAGCTGGATGTGCCACTCACCGACCAGAACGGAGTGACGCAGCCCTTTCCGGCACTGCGCGGCAAGGTGCGCATCATCAGCATGTTTTATGCGAACTGCCCCTACGTCTGCCCCATGATCATCAACACCATCAAGCAGACGGAAAACTCGCTGACGGAAGCGCAGCGGGCGCAGACGGGCGTGCTCCTGATCAGTCTTGATCCGGAACGCGACACACCGGAGGAATTGAAGAAAGTGGAAACCACGCGTCATCTCGACGGCGCGCGCTGGATGCTGGTGCGCACCCCTGCCGGTGATGTGCGCAAGCTCGCGGCCCTGCTCGGCATTCAGTACCGCGCGCTGGAAAACCGCGACTTCAATCATTCCACCGCCATCATCCTGCTTGATGCCGACGGCCGTATCCGCGCCACCAGCGATCATATCGGCGAACCGGACCCGGAGTTCGAGGCGGCCCTCAAGGCCCTGTTGCCTGCGCACTGATGCGGGGCCGTTGTTTTTTCCTTGCAACAACACGAGCAAGAAAGTTCGATGAAGAGCCGGATTTTTCCGGAATGAAAAGCAGCGGCGACCTGAAGTATTTTTTCCGGCCCGCTGACTTCAAAAAGCCACGCTAAAGCCCGTTATAAAAGCAAGCCTGCCTTTTATTTTTTCAAACATTTCTCAGCGGCCTTCGCGAAACTCGCGCGGTGTCATGTTCATCCAGCGGCGGAAGGTGCGGCTGAAATTGGACGTGTCGCCGTAGCCGAGGCGTTCCGCAATGGCGTCGATGGGCAGGCTGGTCTGCTGCAATAGCCAGCAGGCCAGCTCTTCGCGCACATCATCAAGCAGCTGCTGGTAGGTCGAGCCTTCTTCATGCAGGCGGCGGATCAGCGTGCGCGCCGATACATGTTCTTCTGCCGCCAGTGCTTCCAGTGCCGGATAGCCGTCCTTGCAGTTGACGAGGCGCTGCTGGATGCGTTGCGTCAGGTTGCCGCCGGCCAGTTGCCGTTGCAGCTGGTGTTCGCAATCACGGTGCGCCACGCGTGCCGCTTCCGGATCCGCCGCGAGACTGGGGCTGTTGAGCAGGGCGGGTGTGAGATGAACGCGCAATTGCGCATGACCGAATTCGTTGTGTGCGGCCACGCGCTGGTATTGCCCGGCCCAGGCCGGTGCCGCGAACGGCCACTCGATGCGTATCTCGGCTTTCAGGTCGAGACCCGTCACGGTTTCCAGCAGGCGCAGCATGCTCGCCACCAGATGGCCGAGCAGGTATTCGCGTACATCATCCGACATCAGGTATTCGTTGACGGCGATGCTGGCGCCTTCGCCCGGTATCAGCTGCAGCGAGGCCATGCGCTGGCGCAGCGGCATGTAGCGCTGCAGCAGCGCAATGGTCTGCGCCAGATTGCTGCTGGCAGCGGCGGCCTGACCGAGCGCTCCGTGTGCCGACACCTGCGTGCGGCTGCCGACGTCGATGCCCAGCCACGGGCAATCCGTGAGCGCCAGCGCATGCAGGATCAGGCGCCGCATCTGTTCGAAGCTGAGAAAGCGGTTGTCGGTGTGCAGGGTTTTCCAGTCGAGGCGCGTGCCCTCGATGATCTGCGCTTCGCTGAAGCCACGGCCGCGCAATTCGGCACAGAGCAGGCGCGTGTACACCGGGTGCAGGGCGGGTTGCAGCCAGATTTCGGGCGAGGGGGCCAGCTTCGGTGCGTCAGCGGTCACGGGATGGTCTGTCACAAAAAGACGAATTATTGCCAATCCTAGCGGTTATTTCGGCGCCGCGTCAGCCCTAGTGTGGGGTCCTGTCTTGATCACCACGGGAATTCGCCATGACTGTTGCCTTTGCTACCCACGAGCACACCGCCGTTCCTTACCGCGACCGCAAGCGTTATGCCTGGCTGCTGTCGGTGATTGCCCCGGCCGGCATTGTCATCGGCCCGGTCGCACACCTGCTCGGCGCCACCAGCCCGCTCTGGTTCTTTTTCTCGCTGGCTTTTTTCTACGGCGGCATTCCCCTGCTCGACAAGCTCTTCGGCGAAGACCGCAGCAATCCGCCGGAAGCTGCCGTGCCTGCGCTCGAGGCCGACCGTTACTACCGCTACATCAACTATGCCGTGGTGCCGGTGCTGTGGGGCAGCCTGCTGTTCAACTGCATTTACCTCGCCACGCATGAACTGCCCTGGTACAGCTGGCTGGCCACCGTGATCGTCACCGGCTCCATGCTCGGCTTCGGTCTCAATCTCAGCCACGAGCTCGGCCACAAGAAGGACTGGCTCGGGCGCAAGGTTGGCCTGTTCAATACCGCCCTGGGCGGTTATGGCCATTTCTCCGTCGAGCACAACCGCGGCCATCACCGCCATGTCGCCACGCCCGAAGATCCGGCGTCTTCAAAAATGGGCGAAAGCATTTACCGTTTCATGTTCCGCGAACTGCCTGGCTGTTTTTTTCGCGGCTGGGATCTGGAAGCCGAACGCATGGAACGGCTGAACAAACCGGTCTGGAGTCTCGACAATGAAATCATCCAGGCCGGTCTTGTCACCACGGTGCTGTACGGCACACTGATCGCTTTCTTCGGCGTGAAGATGATTCCCGTCCTGCTGGTCGTGGCTTTCTGGGGCGCCTTCCAGCTCACCTCGGCGAACTACATCGAGCATTACGGCCTCGTGCGGCGGCAACTGGCCAGCGGTCGTTACGAGCAGTGCCAGCCGCACCATTCCTGGAACAGCAACCACATCATTTCCAATCTGGTGGTGTTTCATTTGCAGCGCCATTCCGATCACCACGCACACCCGACCCGCAGCTACCAGTCGCTGCGCGACTTTCCCGAACTGCCGACACTGCCTTCCGGTTACTTCGGCATGTTTCTCGCCGCCTATGTGCCGCCGGTCTGGTTCCGCATCATGGACCCGCGTCTGGTCGCTGCCGTTGGCGGTGATGTCGAACGCATCAATTTCCTGCCGGTAAAGCGCCAGCGCCTGATGCGTCGTTATGGCCTCAAGGAAAAATCCCTGCTGGCGCAGGAGGCCGCATGAGCCGTCATCAATGCCCCGGTTGCGGTTTTGTGTTTGACGAAAAAATCGCTGATCCCCTCAACGGCTATCCGGCCGGCACGCGGTGGACGGCGTTGCCGGAAACGTACAGCTGCCCGGACTGTTCGGTGCGCGACAAGCCCGACTTTGTGAAGCTGGACGACGAGTAAGCCGCAGGCACGGAACGGAAAGTGTCAGGGGGTTTCTCCCGGCATTGTTTGTCCGGGTGAGTCTTCAGCACTGCACGGGAAGCCTGTCCGGCGGGTATTACAGTTGCGCCTCCTGGTCTGCCGCGTTAGCGTCGCTGCGATCATTTTTGCCAACCCGCTTTGCCGGGTTTGTAACAGGAGGACATTGATGGACAGGATTTCCGGTGCCGACGCCCAGGCTGCCGATTATGAGCAGCTGTTCCAGCAGCGTGGCCATGCCTACGATGCTGCCATGCGCCGTTATCCGCGCGCGCGCGACGAGGAATTTTCCGAGGCCGTGCGCCGCGCGCAGCTGCAGCCGGGCATGCGCGTGGCCGATGTACCGGCCGGCGGCGGCTACCTGCAGTCCTACCTGCCGGCGGATTGCCGCTGGCAGGGGCACGAGCCCTGCGCCAACTTCAGCCGGGCCGGTGATGCCGGCGTGATACCCCTGTTGCCCCTGCCCTGGGGCAATGCCGCGGTAGATGCGGTTCTCAGCATTGCCGGCGTACATCATCTGGAGGACAAGCGTCCGCTGTTTGCCGAGCTGCTGCGCGTGGTGCGGCCGGGCGGACGGCTAGTGCTGGCAGATGTCTGGCGCGATTCCGCCGTCGCCGCCTTCCTCGACGGTTTTGTCGGGGACCACAACAGCACCGGCCATACCGGCTCCTATCTGGATGAGGCAACGGCGGATGAATTGCGCGCTGCCGGATGGCAGGAGCCGGTGCTGGAGCATGTCCCCATTCACTGGCGCTTTGCCGGCCACGCCGAGCTCGCCGCCTTCTGTACCGCCCTCTTCGATTTGCGCGGGGTGACGCCACAGCAGGTGCTGGACGCCGTGCTGGCCGGGCCCGGTATCGACACTCTGGCCGATGGTGTTGGCTTGCGCTGGGGACTGACTTATTGCACGGCGCGGCGCCCTTCCTGAAAAGGCAGGCAAGTGCTGGCTGTGTGTGGTGTCGTACGGAGCCGGCTCTCGTGCCGGGGTAAGTTCATCAGCAGTTGCCTCCGCCTGACTCAGGTCGTGATGGCAGGACTCCGCCCCGGCATCACCTCAGGTCACGCTCATGAATACGGCACCGGTCAGCCCCCCGCGCCACGCGGTGATGTTCAGTGCAGCATGTGCGCTGCTGCTTTTGCCCTCGGCAGGCTTTGCCGAAGATCCGGTGCTGGATACCCCGGCGCAGCAGGCAGCGCCCACGGCGTTTGCGGCGGAAAAGCCGAAGCCGGTGCTGGACTGGGGGCAGGGTGCGGGCAAAAGTTATCTCGTGCCGGCCATGGAAATCGTGGGAGAGGAATTCCTGCTCAACCAGTACGACCGCCATTTCATCGACGCCGGTGTCTACGGTTCCAGCTGGAACAGCTTTCAGGAAAACGTCACCGGCAAATGGGTGTACGACAGCGACCCCTTCGCCATCAACCAGTTCCTGCATCCGTATCAGGGGTCGCTTTATCACGGCATGGCACGCTCGGCCGGCCTCAATTACTGGGAGTCGATGGGCTACACCTTTCTTGGCAGCGCGCTCTGGGAAACCGCCGGCGAAACCGGCGCCGCTTCCATCAACGACCAGTTCACCACCAGCATTGGCGGCAGCTTTCTTGGCGAGCCCCTCTACCGCATGGCAAGCCTGCTGCTGGAAAGCAATAACGGCCCCGGCTTCTGGAGTGAACTGGGCGCGGCGGCGATCTCGCCACCCACCGGTTTTAACCGCCTCGCCTATGGCAAGCGTTTCGACGGCGTCTTCCGCAGCTACAACCCGGCGGTGTACACGCGCCTGCAACTCGGCATGAACCTGAATGCCACCGTGCATTCGAACGTGAACGTGAATCCCGATGCCACCCAGCCCGCCATGCCGCAGAGTTACCAGCGTGGCGAAGGCGTGGCGGATTTCACCATGGCCTACGGACTTCCCGGCAAGCATGGCTACAGCTACGACCGGCCTTTTGATTACTTTCTTTTCCAGTTCACCGCCGCCTCCAGCAATGTGTTTGAAAACATCATGAGCCGCGGCCTTCTTTACGGCACCGATTACGCGGTCGGCAAAAGCTACCGCGGTGTGTGGGGCGTGTACGGCATCTACGATTACATCGCACCGCAGATTTTCCGTATCTCGACCACGGCCGTCGCCCTCGGCACCACCGGCCAGTGGTGGCTGTCGCAGCGGATCGCCCTGCAGGGCAGTGCGCTGGCCGGTGCCGGTTATGGTTCAGCCGGCACTATCAGGGGCATTGGCGAGCGCGATTATCACAACGGCATCACGCCACAGGGTTTGCTGGCTACGCGTCTTATTTTTGGGGATCGCGCATCATTCGACATGACCGTGCGTGATTACTATGTCAGCGGCATGGCTTCCGGTGAAAGCAGCGGTTCAGAAAACATTGCCCGTGCCGATACCTCACTCACGGTGCGCGTGTTCAACCTGCACGGCATCATGCTCAAGTACGTCGCCTCGCAACGTGATGCGTCCTACCCTGATCTTCCCGCCACGCATCAGCGCGTGGGTTCCATCAGTCTCGGATATTCCTTCCTCGGGCAAACGCATTTTGGTGCAGTGGACTGGCGACCCGCCAGCGAAGGCGGGCCGTGAGAGCGGATCAGGCCGGCAGCAGGGAATAAAAAAACCGGAAGGGCAATCCCTTCCGGTTTTTTTATGGGCGCAGGCGTTTGCCGATGACGCGGGCGACCTGTGCGGCCCAGGTGGCGTAGGCCTGCGGGCCGGGGTGAAAGCCGTCGCTGGCCATGTAGCCGGTGTCGAGGGGGAAGTCGGCGGTGACGAGTTCGGCGTGCGGGATGTTGTGCAGTTGCGCGGCAATGGCGCGGTTCAGGCGTTGCGCGCGCAGGCCCATATACCAGCGCAGCGGCTGCGGCAGGGCGGGAAAATACTGCATGGGCGGTACGGCAGAAAACAGGATGTGCGCGGCGCTGAATTTTTCCCGCAGCAGCAGCATCAGTTGCGTTTGCTGCGCATTCCAGATTTTCAGCCGGGTGCCGGCGGTGGCGTCATTGGCGCCGATGGAGGTCACCACCACATCAAAACTTTCGGCGTCGGTCTGTTCGAGTGCATCCAGTACATCGGCCAGGGTATGGCCGGTGGTGGCGATCAACCGCCAGTCCACGGTGTGGTGTTCGCACAGCGCGGCAACCAGCTGGCCGGCCAGGGCTTCATCCTGATGCCCGGCACCAACACCGGCCGCCGCGGAATCACCCACGATCAGCAGGCGCAGCGGCGTGCCATTGCCGGCAACCCCGTTGCGCTCGCCGGGCGGCTCCGGCAGGCGCGCGGTATCGCGGCGCACGCGCCGGCCCTGCGTGATCAGGATCGGGCCAAGGCCAATGGTGACGAGGGGATAAAACATGGCGTTTTTCCTGCGGGTGCGGAGGCTTTCCGGAAGAAGTGGGTATCTATGGCTTGAGCGTAACCCGGCCTGCCTTGCGGTTCGGTGATGTTTTGTTGTCTGTTGCGGGTGATTTTTGCACCGTATCGCTTTGCGGCGAGGTGTTCCGACGGGGGCTTCTGCTGTTTCTTTGCAAGGGCGTTGCGCCCTGCGTGCGGGCCTCACTTTTTTTTGTTACTCGGCCTGTGGCCTCGCCCTTCGGGCCGCCCAACAAAGCGGGCGTTCACCTCGCTGCGCGAGGATGTCGCAAAAGAAAGTAAGCCAAGAAAGGCGACCCCTGCGGGGAGCTCGCGCATTATGGCTTTTGCTCCTGCCCCACGGGCCTCCCTTCGGTCGCAGCCCTCTTCCCCGTGGTCATGCTCGCGCCGTGCGGCGACTCGCAATCTATTTCTGTGCTTTTAATTTTTGTTAGGTCGTAGGTTAGGAAAAACCGATATGGATTTTGTGGCCCTTGCAGGTTGGGCTGACGAAGGAAGCCCAAACTTGCCGGCCACGACCCGGTTTCGTAGGAGCGGCTTCAGCCGCGAACATATTCTTGCGCCGGAATATTCGCGGCTGAAGCCGCTCCTACGCCCCGAAAAGGAATTACCTTTAAACCTGCGCACCCCAATATTCCTGGCGGTCTTCACAAAACCATCGCGGGCATGGCCCGCTCCTACCAACATGCGCCACAACGCACCCCAATGTGACTTTCTTCGGGGTGTAGGAGCGGGCCATGCCCGCGATGGTTTTTCAGCGAGCGCAGCGAAGCATCACGAAGGAAATCATCAACGCACCGGCGGTGAAAGAAAGGCCCCGTAGAGTTCGCCGAGAAGCGGAGCCAGACGGCGGATGAAGGACGAACCTTTGAGCGGAGGCGCAGCCGCAGCGAGTGTTCGTCCGCCGCCGGCTGGCGAGCACCGCAGGGTACCCCGCGCAGCGGGGCGAACGGCCCGGGGTCGAGCGGGTGTCCAGAGGGGCGGCGACCCGCCCCTCTGGGCCTGTCCGGCGAGGACGGGGCGGATCAAATAAGCAACGGAACTATAAGAAGCAACCGGGGAACTTTATGGTTGTGAGGATGGGCTTAACGTGTTGCAACTATAGTGATTAGTTTTTGTCGTGCAGAGCTAAATTTCGATGATATCTTCATTGCATCAGGCTTGGATGCAATGTGCTCTATTGACTCAAACGAGCCGCCAGTAATTGCGTCATACAGCTGGGAAATTATTTCTGTTAAAGCAGAGTGGAGATTTATTGATTTTTCCTTCTTAAGGAATAGCTTGAGAAGCTTTGAGTACATCGTTAGAAGTCGTAGGTCTGCTTTTATCTGAATTTCAAGAGAGTACAGGTCTGCGCTTTTATCTTCAGAGAAATTCATTAGCCAATAGGAGATGGCTTCCTTTTCGAGGTTATCAAGTAATCTATCTATCTGATCTATGATATCGGATATTTTTCTTTCTTTTTCCGTTCTTTTCCAGTGGAAGAAATTTGAAAGATATCCAGAGATTGCCCCTGCTAAGGCGCCTGATGCTGCAATAAAAAAGGGTTTATATGAGCTTGAATTACTGCTGGTTAAGTCTCTAATTGCAGACTCTATCTTTGAGAGTTCGTGAGCAATTTTTAGTGCATCAGATAAATAGATAGGGTCAGTGGATGCAAGAGCTAAGCTTGCAAGAAGCAAGTCGGAATGGGGCATGATAATTTCTATCTATTCCTTTTATAGGCTATAGAGTTAAATTTTGCCTCTTTTATGTACTGATTTATTTTGTCCTTGTAGAACTCGAAATCGGGATCTGAATAAACTATTTCTATAGTTCGTAAGAGCGAGGTTGGCTCCATGTAGCCGTGCTTAACTACCCCCGCAAATCCTTCCACAAGAAATGATGATCCGTAGCCCTCGACATTGTCATCGATGATTACTTTTAATTTCTCATTTGGTTTTAGAGTTTTCAATGTGGGCCACAAAACCTCTTCTCGAAATTTTTCTCCGCTAGAGTCTCCGTCGGAATAATATCTTCCGGCAGGAGTGCTAGAGAAAGATTTTCCAATATTAATTTCAGTCATGATGCCCCCTCTATGCTTTGTGGGGTTAAGGTTACTTTCCATATGATGAGGGTACCATGAATGGGGTTTGAGAAACTCTCGGTTTTGATGCTTGTTTTGTTATTCTCAATCGAAAATTTATACAGTCCTTTCATGCTTAAAATGGATAAATACCCCATTTTCCTCTGTTTTATAAACTCTAGTAGATCTTGAAGGCCTTTCCCGCGATCAGTTTGCTCTGTACTTGTTCTATCTAGTTCTACTGCTGCTCTTAGTAGCGCTTCATCTTTTTTTCCTGCAATAGGAGCAAAGCGAGATAAAAATTCTAGGGCTTTTTCCCATACTTTAGATGCGGGAAGGGATTGCGGGATTCCAATTCCTTGGTCATAGAAAACAACTTTCAATTCGTGAGTTTCTGTGTTGTATGATGCACTTAAATACCAGTTCTTTTCGCTCTCACTATAATTCTTTGTGGGTGGGTAGGCGTGATGTGATACGTTTGTAATTGCTTCGGATAGTCCGCAGTAAAGAAAAGTCCATTTTGTTATCTCTTCCCCAACAATTTCTATTATCTTATTTTTTAGCTCTACTGCCTTGGCATTGTCTCCGCACTTTCCTTTTATGTATTTAACTAAGCTTATCTTAGACGTTCTTTCTTTTGCGGGAGGCTGCGATCCTGGTTTCTTTCTAAATAGATCAAAGAATCCAAGATCATGTAGACGATGGTATATTTCTTCATTCCAGTTCTCTGTCATGGGTCGAAGATTTCGGCGGATATGATCGTCCCATTTCGATAACTCTGCTGTTAATACTAATGCAGCTGATGTTGATATTCTTTCTAGATTTTCAAATCTTACAGTTTCTAGTTTATAAGCGTTTGGCGAGGTCCCTTGTCTTTTTGCTAGTTTTCTTATTGCAAGAAGATGGAGGGATGTTTCCTCATAGGCTGAGGAAAAATTCATCACCTTTGGCAGAGTAAGTATAACTTTATTGGAGCCAATTATGTCAATGTTTAGTCCCTTTTCTGTATTGCAGTCTATCCAATTATTTGTTCCTCTCCAGCTACAAAGAGAGTTTTTCTTCGCTTTCCTTTTTTTATTTTTAACTCTTCCTTGTCTGGCGGAAATTGCCATTCGAGCGTCATATTTTCTTTGTTCAATACTAATTTTTTTCATTAGGTAGTTCTTTGATTGAAAAGGGTGCACAGAGGTAATAGGTCGGGTTGATTCGTCGTTGTTGATTAGGCTTCGTCTGCTTGTCGAGATTAATTGCGGCTGAGAATCTGCCTCAACACAAACGGCAGAATCCCCCCGTGCCTGTAGTAATCCACTTCAATCGCCGTATCAATCCGTGAAACTACCGTAACTTCCTGCTGCGAGCCATCGGCCCGCGTCATCACCAGCACCATGTCCTGCTGCGGCTTCAGCTCCCCGCTCACGCCGAGAATCTCGAAACGCTCGTCACCCTTCAGCCCCAGCGACTGCAGCGAATCCCCGGCCTTGAACTGCAGCGGCAGCACGCCCATGCCGACCAGGTTGGAGCGGTGGATGCGCTCGAAGGATTTTGCGATCACCGCCTTGATGCCGAGCAGCTGCGTGCCCTTGGCGGCCCAGTCGCGGCTGGAACCGGTGCCGTATTCCTCGCCGGCAAACACCACCGTCGGCACACCGCGCCGGATGTATTCCATGGCGGCTTCATACACCGTGGTCTGTGCGCCGTCCTGCAGCGTGTAGCCGCCCTCGATGCGCGAACCGTCTTCCTTCAGCGGCAGCATGAGGTTTTTCACGCGCACATTGGCGAAGGTGCCGCGGATCATGATCTCGTGATTGCCGCGGCGCGAACCGTAGGTATTGAAATCCGCCGGCGCCACGCCGTGTTCGGTCAGGTATTTGCCGGCCGGCGTGGCGGGACGGAAGGAGCCGGCCGGGGAAATATGGTCGGTGGTGACGGAATCACCGAGCAGCAGCAGGGCGCGCGCGCCCTTGATGTCGGCGACCTTGCCGGGCTGCAGGGTGAAGTCGTCGAAGAAGGGCGGTTTGGCGATATAGGTGGAGAGCGGCCAGCTGTAGACATTGCCCCGGCTGGACTGAATGTTGTTCCAGAGATCGTTGTCTTTGGTGAAATCGGCGTAGCGCTCGCGGAAGACGGCAGGATTCAGGGCGATGGGCAGCAGCGCTTCCACTTCGGCATTGCTCGGCCAGATGTCGCGCAGGAACACCGGCTTGCCGTCGCTGCCGATGCCGAGATGCTCGGTGGTCATGTCGATATTGGCGCGGCCGGCAATGGCGAAGGCAACCACGAGCGGCGGCGAGGCGAGAAAGTTGGCGCGGATGTTGGGATGGATGCGCGCTTCAAAGTTGCGGTTGCCGGAGAGCACGGCGGCGGCAACGATGTCGTTGCTGAGAATGGTTTCATTGAGTTCGGCGGGCAGGTCGCCGGCATTGCCGATGCAGGTGGTGCAGCCGAAGGCGGCAATGTTGAAACCGAGCGTGTTCAGCGCATCCTGCAGGCCGGCGGCTTTCAGGTATTCCGGCACCACGCGCGATCCCGGGCCGAAGGAGGTTTTCACGCGCGGGTTCACCGAGAGGCCTTTCGCCACCGCTTTTTTCGCCAGCAGGCCGGCGGCGAGCAGCACGGCGGGATTGGAGGTGTTGGTGCAGGAGGTGATGGCGGCAATCAGCACATCGCCGTTGCCGATATCATGGGTTTCTTCGGTGTGGGTGACGATGTCGCGCGTGGCATCGCGGTTGTCGAGCATTTCCACTTCATTGCGCGTGAGCGGGCGGCTCACCGGTTTCTGCGGCAGCAGCGGATCGGCGCTGTGGCGTTTGGTGGAGGGATAGCGCTTGTAGAGATCGTCCGGATTCTTGTTGAAACCGTTGTCGGCCGCAGCGCGGCTGAACAGGGTGTTGAAGCTTTGCTTCATGTCCGGCAGCTCGATGCGGTCCTGCGGACGCCGGGGGCCGGCGAGCGAGGGCACGATGCTGGAAAGATCGAGCGGGATCAGCTGGCTGTAATCAATGTCGCCGGCTTTCGGTATGCCGAACAGCTGCTGTGCGCGAAAATAGGATTCGAAGGCATCCACTTCCGCATCGCTGCGGCCGGTGCCTTTCATGTAGGCGATGGTGGCTTCGTCGACCGGGAAGAAGCCCATGGTGGCGCCGTATTCGGGGGCCATGTTGGCGATGGTGGCGCGGTCGGTGACGGACAGGTGCGCGGTGCCTTCGCCGAAGAATTCGACAAACTTGCCGACGACTTTTTCGCGCCGCAGCATTTCCGTGACGGTGAGCACGAGATCGGTGGCGGTGACGCCTTCGCGCAGCTTGCCGCTCAGGTGTACGCCGACGACATCGGGCGTGAGGAAATACACCGGCTGGCCGAGCATGCCGGCTTCGGCCTCGATGCCGCCGACGCCCCAGCCGACGACGCCGACGCCGTTGATCATGGTGGTGTGCGAATCGGTGCCGACCAGCGTGTCGGGATAGCAGACGCCGTTTTTCTGCTGCACGCCGCGGAACAGGTATTCCAGGTTCACCTGGTGCACGATGCCGATGCCGGGCGGCACCACGCCGAAGGTGTCAAACGCCTGCATGCCCCATTTCATGAACTGGTAGCGCTCGTTGTTGCGCAGGAATTCCAGCTCCATGTTCTTGCGCAGCGCATCCTGCGTGCCGTAGAAATCAATCTGCACCGAGTGGTCCACCACCAGGTCCACCGGCACCAGCGGTTCAATCTTCTTGGCGTCCTGGCCCATGGCGTGGGCGACATTGCGCATGGCGGCCAGATCGGCCAGCAGCGGCACGCCGGTAAAATCCTGCAGCACCACGCGCGCCACCACGAAGGGAATCTCGTCGCTGCGCGCTGCATTGGGCTGCCAGTTGGCCAGCTGCTGCACGTGTGCGGCGGTGATCTTGCGGCCGTCGACATGACGCAGCACCGCTTCCAGCACGATGCGGATGGACACCGGCAGGCGCGAGACCGGGCCGATGCCGGCGGCTTCGAGCGCGGGCAGGGAATAAAACCGGCGGCTGCTGCCGTCTTTCAGGGTGAAGGTCTGGAGGGTGCTGCCGAGATCGGGGGCGGTGGACATGACGGCGATTCCTTGCGTGACGGCCCTCCTGCCGGTGGCAGGCGCCGCGGGTGGCTGAGGCAATCATTCTAGCCCTGCGTGGTGACGCTTGCGCAGCAGGGAATTGTTGGTGGCGAGGCAGGGCACATGACCGGGCAGGAGGCGCCGGCGGCAGGACAGACGGGCGAAAACAGGGGCCGGGCGAGATGCCGGATGGTCGGGTTGCGGCACCGTTCACCGTGACGCCGGGCCCTGATCGGCTATCATGGGCACCGATCAACCAGCACCATTCGTTGCAAAGGGATTTTAGCCATGACCGACGCCATGACCGGGCCAGAACAGCACTTCCGTACCTGCCATCTGTGCGAGGCCATGTGCGGCGTCGTCATCGAGCATCAGGACGGCCGCATACTCTCCATCAAGGGTGACAAGGAAGACCCGCTGTCGCAGGGGCATGTCTGCCCCAAGGTCATGGGCCTGCAGGACCTGCACGAAGATCCGGACCGCCTGCGCCATCCGGTCAAGCGCGTGGGCACGGACTGGGTGCAGATTTCCTGGGACGAAGCCTTCGACACCATCGAGCAGAATGTAAAACGCATTCGCCGCGAGCAGGGTGCCGAGGCGCTGGCCGTGTACGTGGGCAACCCGACCGTGCATACGCCGGGGCTGCTGCTGATCCCGCCCTTCATTCATGCGCTGGGGGCGCGCCAGCGTTTCAGCGCCACCTCGCTCGACCAGCTGCCGGCCATGCTGGCCAGCATGCAGATGTTCGGGCACCAGCTGCTGTTTCCGGTGCCCGATCTCGACCGCACCGATTTCTTCCTGATCATTGGCGGCAACCCGGCGGCCTCGAACGGCAGCATCATGACCACCGGCGATCCCATGGGCCGCATCAAGGCCATTCGTGCGCGCGGCGGCCGCGTCGTGCTGGTTGATCCGCGCCGCACCGAAACCGCCGAGAAAGTCGACGAACATGTTTTCATCAAGCCCGGCACCGATTTCTTTTTTCTCGCCGCCATGGTGCAGGTGATGTTTGCCGACAGCCTGATCCGCCTGCGCCATCTCGGCGAGATGGTGGAAGGCCTGGTGGAACTGCGTGATGCGCTGGAGGAATTCACGCCGGAAGCGGTGACGGACATCACCGGCATTCCTGCCGCGCGCATTCGCGAACTGGCCCGCGAATTTGCCCGCGCCGAGCAGGCGGCCTGCTACGGCCGCATCGGCACCTGCGTGCAGGAGTTCGGCGGTCTTTCCGGCTGGCTGCTGCATGTCATCAACGTGATTACCGGCAATCTGGATCGCGAAGGCGGCATGATGTTTTCCAATCCGCCTTTTGATGTGGTGGGCATGGGACCGAAAGGCAATTTCGGCAAGCAGCGTTCGCGCGTTCGCGGTCTGCCTTCCTTTGGCGGCGAGCTTCCCACCAATGTGCTGGCCGAGGAAATCCTCACGCCGGGCAAGGGCCAGATCCGCCTGCTTGCCACGCATGCCGGCAATCCGGTGCTGTCGGCCCCCAATGGCCGCCTGATGGACGAAGCGCTGGCCTCGCTGGATTTCATGTTCTCGATTGATATCTACATCAATGAAACCACGCGCCACGCCCACATCATCCTGCCGCCGACGAGTGCGCTGGAGCGCTCGCACATGGACGTGGGTCTGGCGGCGGTGAGCGTGCGCAATTTTGCCAAATGGTCACCGGCACTGTTTGACGCGCCGGAAGGCGCAAAACACGACTGGCAGATCCTGCTCGAGCTGAGCAACCGCCTCGGTGAAAGCAGCACGCTCGGGCGTTATGTGAAGCAGGGCGTACAGGGCGCGGTGGAGCGGCTCGGTCTGGATGCCGGCCTTGATCTCATGCTGCGCTTTGGTGAATACGGCACGCATGCCGCGCTGGCAAAAAAGAAAACCTCGGTGGGCCGGCGCGTGCTGTCGGTGCTGCGCCCGGACAAGGAAGGTCTCAGCATCCGGAAGCTGGAAGAAAATCCGCACGGCATTGATCTTGGCCCGCTGCGTCCGCGGTTTCCCGATGCGCTGGCTACGCGGCACCGGAAAATCATTCTGGCACCACAAGTTTATGTGGATGACGTGATGCGTGCGAGCGAGAAAATGGCGCAGCACGTGTCACACGGCATGCAGCTGATCGGGCGTCGCCATGTGCGCAGCAATAACTCCTGGATGCACAACTCGAATCGTCTGGTGAAGGGAAAAAACCGCTGCACCGCCATGCTGAACCCCGACGATGCCGCGCGCCTGCAGATTACCGACGGGCAAACGGTGCGCGTGACCTCGCGCGTGGGCAGCATCGAGTTGCCGGCGGAAATCACGGCCGCCCTCATGCCCGGCGTGGTCAGTGTGCCGCACGGTTTCGGCCACGGCCGCCAGGGCGTGAGAATGGCCACGGCCAGCAAAAAGGCGGCGGGCGTCAGCGTCAACGACATTACCGACGAGACCTTCATTGATGCACTCACCGGCATGCCGGTACTCAATGGCGTGCCCGTGACCGTGGCTCCCGTGATGACGGCCGCGGATCGCGAGGCCGGTGCCGAGCTGGAGGCCAGCTGAGCGGTAACAAATCCGAACGGACATCCGGGCCGGTTCTGCGAGACTGCACGGCCCTGAAAGAAAGGTAGGTACTGATGCGTTTTGCCGTTTTTCCCGTGTTTGCCCTGCTGCTTTGCCTGCTCGTGTCGCCCGTTCTGGCAGACACCGGCAATGATCCGGCCCCTGCGGCCCCCGACGCTGCCGACCGTCACCTGATGAGCCATGACGACATGGTGATGGTGGCGCTCAGCCTGATCGGCACGCCGTACCGGTTTGGTGGCAGCGATCCCGACAGCGGATTTGATTGCAGCGGCTTGGTGAAATACATCCTGGGTCTTTCCAGTACGGTCGTGGTGCCGCGTTCTTCCGATGAGATGTACCGCATGGGCGGACACACCATCACGCTGGATGAGCTCAAGGCCGGTGACCTGATTTTTTTCCGTATCGGCAAAACAAAACGCGTGAATCATGTGGCGGTTTATATTGGCCAGCAGCGTTTTGTGCATGCGCCTTCTTCGGGTAACCAGGTGCGTGTCGACAAGCTGGGCGACAAGTACTGGACACGTTATCTGCTCGGCGCGCGCCGCGTGCTGCCGGAAAATGACCTGCCGGATGCTTCTCCTTCGGGTGAGTCTTCCTCTCCTGCATCCGTCATGCCCTGATGTTTTCGGTCGCCCGTTCCGGCGACCTTTGTTTGTTTTCAGCGGGCATCGGTTTTTTTACTTTTTGTGTGTAGCCCTTTGGCGGCCGGAGTCTCTTGCATGAGCCTTGATCCCCTTTTTGCGGCGCTTGCCGGCAATGAAAACATTGAAATTCCCGCCGGCTGGACCCAGGGCCGTGCCAATTTCGGTGGTCTGGTGGCGGCCCTGATGTACGCGCGCATTGATGCGCTGATGGAGGAATCGCGCACGCTGCGCTCCGCCACGGTGTCTTTTGTGGGGCCGGTCGCCAGCGGCCCGGCCACGGTGAAAGCCGGATTACTGCGCCACGGTAAATCCGTGACACAGGCCGAAGCGCGCATCATCCAGAACGGTGAAGTGGTGGCGGTGATGCTGGCCTGTTTCGGCGCCGCGCGTGCATCAGCCGTGAAGGTGGCTGCTGCTGCCGCTCCGCTTTTCAAAAAACCGGAAGACTGCGTGGCGCTGCCCTATGTGGACGGCGTGACACCGGAGTTCACGCAGCATTTTGATTTCCGCTGGGGCCACGGTGATTTTCCGTTCACCGGATCGGCGCTGCCCGAGCTGGGCGGATGGATGCGCCTGAAAGAAAACCGCGGCGCGGTCGACATGATTGACCTGTTCATGCTGGTGGATGCGTGGCCGCCGGCATTGCTGCCGGTCGTGAAAGGTCCGGCACCCGGCAGCTCCATGTGCTGGACGCTGGAGCCCTTGTCCCTGCCGGAAAACAAGACCGCGAACAGCTGGTGGCAGTATCAGGCCACCACGGATTATGCCGCCGATGGTTACGGCAATTGCGCGGCGCGTATCTGGGATGACGAAGGCAATCTGGTGGCGCTGAGCCGGCAGACGGTGGTCGTGTTTGCCTGATGGCGGCTCGCGGGTGAAGATTGCCTTTGCATTACGCTGCCAAGCGTAAAAAGAGAAAGTATGAAATTTGATATCGAGAAAACTCTGGTGATCAAGGACCAGACTTATATTCTGGCGCGCCAAATCCAATAAGAGAGCTGGTGCCTGTCTCAGATTCCAGCCCTGAGCGCCCCGCAGGGGTCGCCTTTCTTTGCTTACTTTCTTTAGGCGACATCCTCGCGCAGCGAGGTGAACGTCGGCTTTGCCGACGGCCCGAAGGGCGAGGCCGCAGGCCGAGTAACCAAAGAAAGTGAGGCCCGCGGCAGGCGCACCGTTCTTGCAGAGAAACAGCTGGTGCAACCCGGTCGGAGCACATTACCGTTAGTCCCGCCAGTGCATAAATCTCCGCACTCCCGGGCAAGCGGTAAGCAATAGTCCAGGCCCCGCACACCATGGGGGTGAAAAATAATCAGGTTTTTCAGGTTGGGCCAAGCTCCTGCAACCCAATATTTCTCTGCCCTATCAAGCATTATGAATATGCAACTTCCCGTTGATTCCCTTCTGCCCGACATCCTGCGCTCGCTGGCGCAGCAGTCGTCGCTGGTGCTGCAGGCGCCGCCCGGTACCGGCAAGACCACGCGCGTGCCGCTGGCATTGCTGGGTGCGGATTTTCTCGGCGACAAACGCATTGTCATGCTGGAGCCGCGCCGTCTGGCGGCGCGGTCGGCGGCGCGTTTCATGGCGTCACTGCTGGGCGAGGACGTTGGCAGGACGGTGGGTTATCGCACGCGCCTCGACACCAAAGTCGGCCCCGCCACGAAAATAGAGGTCGTCACCGAAGGCATTCTCACTCGCCTGCTGCAGGCCGATGCCACGCTGTCCGATTATGGCGTGGTGATCTTTGATGAATTCCACGAGCGTTCGCTGCAGGCCGATCTGGGGCTGGCGCTGGTGCGCGAATGCCAGCAGGTATTGCGTGATGACCTGCGCCTGATCGTGATGTCCGCCACGCTGGATGCCGCTGCGATGTCGCGCGTGCTGGGCGAAGTGCCGGTGCTGTCGTGCACGGGTCAGGTGTTTCCGGTGGAGTTGCGTTACCGGCCCATGGGCAAGGAACGCCTGCCGGATTTTGTGGCGGCCGTGATTCGCGATGTGGTTGCGCATGAAGCCGGTTCGCTGCTGGTTTTCCTGCCGGGCGAAGGTGAAATCCGCCGCGTGACGGAAGCCCTGCAGGAGCACTTGCCGGCTGACGTGATGCTGGCACCGCTGTATGGCCAGCTCAGTGCCGATGAACAGGACAAGGCGATCAGTCCGGCGGCGGAAGGCGTGCGCAAGGTGGTGCTCGCCACCTCGATTGCCGAAACCAGTCTCACCATTGAAGGCATTCGCGTGGTGATTGATGCGGGTTTGTTGCGCGTGCCGCAATACGATCCCAACAGCGCGATGACGCGGCTGGTCACGCAGCGCGTGTCGGCGGCGAATGCCGAGCAGCGCCGCGGTCGTGCCGGCCGTGTGTGCCCCGGCATCTGCGTGCGCCTGTGGAGTGAAGACGAACAGCAGCGCCTGATGCCGTTTGCGCCGCCGGAAATCCTCCAGGCCGATCTCACCGGTACCGTGCTCGAACTGGCGCAATGGGGCGCCGGTGATCCGGCGCATCTCTCCTGGCTGGACATGCCGCCGGCCGCAAACTGGACGCAGGCGCGTGAACTGCTGCAGCAGCTGGAAGCACTCGACAGTAAGGGTCATGTCACGGCGCATGGCAGGAACATGATCAGGCTCGGCCTGCCGCCGCGGCTTTCGCACATGGTGTTGCGCGGACGCGAGCGCGGTCTCGGCAGACTCGCTGCCGAACTGGCGGCGCTGCTGTCGGAACGTGACTTGCTGCCGCACGAGCATGGCGCCGATATTCACGACCGCCTTGCCCTGTTGCGCGGCGAGCAGGAGTTTGCGCGCGTGGATCGCGGGCGCTTGCGTCTGGTGCGCGAAGGTGCGCGACGGCTGGATGAACGATCAGCAAAAAACAGCGCGGAAAAAAATGGCGATGCCGGCCTGCTGATGGCGCTTGCCTATCCCGATCATGTCGGCCAGCGTCGCGCCGGTGGCGAAGCCCGGTTTCGCCTGAGCAACGGCAGCGGTGCATTCCTGCCGGCAGAAGACCGGCTGGCGCGCGAAGAATGGATCGTGGCTGCCGAGCTCGATGGCAAGGCGCGCGAGGCGCGCGTTTTCCTGGCGGCGCCGGTGTCGCTGGCGGCGCTGGAAGAGGTATTGCCGGCCGCCATCAGCAGCACGGAATTTGTCAGCTGGGATGCCGCCACGCAGGCGGTGCTGGCGCGAAAACAGAAACGCCTGGGCGCCCTTGTGCTGGAAGACCGGGCGCTGGCCACGGCGGACCCCGAAAAAATTCGCGTGGTGTTGTGTGCCGCCATGCGCGATGCCGGGCTTGAGGTATTGCCGTGGACGCCGGCCTTGCGGCAATGGCAGGCGCGCGTGGCGCTCATGCACGGTCTGGAGCCGGCGCAGTGGCCGGATGTCAGTGATGCCGCCTTGCTGGCAACGATGGAACACTGGGCCGGGCCGTATCTCGATGGTGTTTCACGCTTTTCGCATCTGCAGAAATTTCCCCTGGCCGATGCCCTGCACGGCCTGCTCGACTGGAACGCGCAACAGCAGCTCGACCGTGATTTGCCGGTGCAGCTCAGCGTGCCGACCGGTTCCTCCATCAGCATTGATTACACGGCCGAGCATGGCCCGGTGCTGGCGGTAAAACTGCAGGAAATGTTCGGCCAGCTGAGCACGCCCGTGCTGGCAAATGGCCGCGTGCCGCTGACGGTTCACTTGCTGTCGCCGGCACAGCGGCCGGTGGCGGTCACGCAGGATCTGGCCAGTTTCTGGAAAAATGCCTACGCCGATGTGCGCCGTGACTTGCGCGGACGCTATCCGCGCCATCCCTGGCCGGAAGATCCCTTTACCGCTGTGGCGCAGCGCGGCGTGAAACATCCGCGCAAATAATCCCGCTGTTTTTCCTGCAGACGGCGCTTATAAAAAGCCCATGAAAAAGCCCGGAGAAAACGTCGCAGGACGTTCGCTCCGGGCTTTTTTGTGCGACACGATCAATGCATGTGCGAGCTGGATGCCTGGCTCATCACGCGTTCGCCATGGCGCTTGGCATGGTGATGCGTGAGCGGGTCCTTGTGCGGCTCGGAGAGCAGCGAGCCGATCACCATGCCGATGATGGCGGTGAGAAAACCAGCCAGCTGTGGTGGCCACAGGCCTTCCGGGGCGATGATTTCCAGCGTGATCCAGGTGGCAAGACCAAAGACGATGGAGGTCATGGCGCCGGCCGTGGTGGCGCGCTTCCAGTACAGGCCGGCCACCAGCGGCACGAAGGTGGCGACCAGCGTCACCTTGTAGGCATTTTCCACCATCTGGTAAATGCTGGCATTCGAGTACAGCGCGAAGATCGTGACGCAGAGCGTGAACACCAGCACCACCGCGCGCATCAGCATCAGGTTTTCCTTGTCGGTCAGCTTGCGCGGAAAAAGATCGCGCAGGATGTTTTCGGCAAACGTCACCGAGGGCGCGAGCAGCGTGGCGCTGGCGCAGCTCTTGATGGCGGAGAGCAGGGCACCAAAGAACATGACCTGGGCAAATACGTTGACGTTTTCCATCACCAGCTGCGGCAACACCATTTGCGGATCGGAACCCATCCACTGCTGCACCATGCCGGGGTTGATCAGGGTGGCGGAGTAGGCGAGGAAGATCGGAATCATGGCGAAGAAGAAATAGAAAAAACCGCCAAGAATGGAGGCGTTGCGGGCGACGTTTTCATTCTTGGAAGAAGCGACGCGCTGGAACACGTCCTGCTGTGGAATGGAGCCGAACATGAGCGTGATGCCGGCACCGATAAAGGCCAGGATGGCAGCGGGCTGGGCCTCCGGCCAGAAATGGAACTTGCCGGCAGCCGCTGCGTGCTGCACCACGGCGACGGCACCGCCATCGACTTTTCCGGACACCACAAAGGCGATATAGCTCATGCCGAGCACGATGATGATCATCTGCACAAAATCCGTGACCGCCACCGACCACATGCCGCCGAGCAGCGTGTAGATCAGGATGGAGCCGACGCCGATCAGCATGCCGGTTTCACGGCTGACACCGCCATCGGAAATGACATTGAAGACGAGGCCGAGTGCGGTGATCTGCGCGGCCACCCAGCCGAGATAGGACAGCACCACACAGATCGAGGTGATGACCTCCACCTTGCGGCCGTAGCGCAGTTTGTAATAGTCGCCAATGGTCAGCAGGCGCATGCGGTACAGCGGCACGGCAACGAAAAGGCCGACCAGAACGAGACAGAGCGAGGCGCCGAAAGGATCGGCGACAATGCCGCTCATGCCTTCGCTCAGAAACGTGGCGGGAATGCCGAGCACGGCTTCGGAACCGAACCAGGTGGCGAACACCATGGTGGTGACCATCACCAGTGGCAGGCTGCGGCCGGCGACGGCGAAATCGGCCGTGTTGTGTACGCGACGCGCTGCCCAGAGGCCGAGGCCAATGGACAGCAACCAGTAGAGCATGACAAACCAGATCAGCATCAGCGCGGTCCTCGGAGTGTGCCTTGTCTGTTTTCGGGCGCCGGCCACTGGCCGGCGCCATCTTGGTAATGCGGCCGTTTTGACGTCCGGCGCGCATCCTGCTGCAAGCCGGAAGTCTTGTCCATGCCGGCGGGCGGCGCCTGTGTGCCGGCGCGGAAAAAGTGTGCGGCGGTGTCAGTGACGGCAGAAAAGAACAGCAAAATCCGCGCCGGATCAAGTGTCTGCTGACGGCGGCGCCCATGAAAAAGCCCGGGCCTTGGCTCCGGGCTTTTTCAGGTCAGGCGCGTCAGCCGCCGGGGCAAATCATTTTTCCACAAAGGCACGTTCAATCACGTAGTTGCCCGGCTTGTTGCTGGTGCCTTCGGTAAAGCCGCGCTCTTCCAGAAGGATCACCAGATCCTTCAGCATGCTCGGGCTGCCGCAGATCATGACGCGATCCACGGCCGGATCAAACGGCGGCAGACCGATGTCGGTAAACAGCTTGCCGGAGGTGATGAGATCGGTGAGGCGGCCTTCGTTGTCGAAAGCCTCGCGCGTGACGGTGGGGTAATAGATCAGCTTTTCCTTCACCTGCTCGCCGAAGTATTCATCGTTGGGCAAATCATTCCTGATGTAATCGTAATAACCCAGCTCGCTTTTCCAGCGCACGCCGTGGGTGAGAATGATCTTGTCAAAGGCATCGTAGAACTCGGGATCACGCACCACGCTCATGAAGGGGGCGAGGCCGGTGCCGGTGCTGAGCAGGTAGAGGTTCTTGCCCGGTGTCAGGTTGTCCATGATCAGCGAGCCGGTGGGCTTGCGGCCCAGCAGCAGGGTGTCGCCCACCTTGAGGTGCTGCAGGCGCGAGGTCAGCGGGCCGTTCTGTACCTTGATGCTGTAGAACTCGAGGTGATCGGCGTAATTGGGGGACACCACGCTGTAGGCGCGCATCAGCGGCTTGCCGTCCACTTCCAGCCCGATCATCACAAACTGCCCGGTCTTGAAGCGCAGGGAAGGATCGCGGGTGGTGGTGAAGCTGAACAGCGTGTCATTCCAGTGGTGGACACTCAGCACTTTTTCTTCGGCAAACGCGGCCATGGGAGCTCTCGATAACGGGTGAAATGAATATATGGTCAGACAGGATGCGCTTTTTACCAAGTCAGGCTTATCAGCACAAATACATATTACTTATGGGTTGGCCCTGAATTGCTTATAACGGTGATGGTGGAGCCGGCGGGCTGGCGCTGGCGCCGCTCTCGAGGTAGCCGGTAATCATGTCCGTCAGCCCTTCCACCACGGCCTCGCGCTTCAGGTGGCTGCCGCTCTGGCTGACCAGGCGCATGAGCGTGAACAGGGTGCTGTTGAAGGTGATGAAGAGGCGCACGGAAAGATCGCGGATGGGATATTCCATCTGGCGGTCGAGGAAGTAGAGGCGGCCGGTTTCCACAAAGTATTTCTCCAGCACGTCCGCCACATCCCCCACCGGCAGGCGGTGCCAGTTGCGCGCCAGCTCCAGATACAGGCCCTCGTTGCTGTACATGAAGGTCAGCGTGAGGTTGATGGCATTGCGCGTGGTGTCGCGCAGGCTGGTTTGGGCGGCCATCACGGCCTGGCTGTCCAGAAGGCGTGTGAGGTCTCGGGCCAGCTTTCCCAGCAGGGCGGAAATGAGCGCGTCCTTGCCGTCAAAGTATTGGTAAAGTGAGCCCACGCTTACCCCGGCCTCCTCTGCAATTATGGGGGTGGTGGTGCCATCCAGTCCGCGTTTGGCAATGATGCGGGCGGTGGCATCAATCAGTGTCTCCACCATCTGGCGCGACCTTTCCTGCTGCGGCTTCTTGCGCATGAGCACTTTTCCCGACAGGGGAGGTATTTGATCGACCGCCGCCTGAAATGCGAATTGAATACGAATACATATTCGCATTAAGGTCGGGCTTATCCAAGCAGCCACTCGCGCTGCTGGTCGGAGATTGCCATGACTGTTGCCCGTAAAAAGAAGACTCCTGCTGCTGTCGCGGTTGCCGCCCCGGCCGCCGTTGCCGGCACGAAGGAACGCATCATTCCCAGGCGCGCGCTGAATTATTCCTCGCGCGAGGTGAAGGCGCCGAACTGGATGCGCCTCATGCTGGGCCGCGATCCGGCGCCGGGCAAGGCCGAGTGGTCCGAGATGGTGGACGCGCTCATGGAAGGCGATGCCCCCATGGATGACCTGGTGAACTGGATGTTCGAGTTCGGTGCCCGCGAGGCGCGCCCGATGTTCATGCGCGCGCTTGAGCACGGTATTGATTCGGTGCCCGACGCCCCCGAGCCCCTGCGCCGTTTCTTTGCCGTGGTCGACAAGACACCGGACTGGGTGGACTGGGAGCTGATGGACGAAGGCGTGCGCTTCACCCATCGCATCGGTCTGGCCGGCGCCTACATCCTGCGCGATCTGGCCCTGATGGGCGGCTATCTGCTGTCCGGCTTCAACAAGGCGCTGGTGCTGACGGGGGCCCTCAACAAGGGCGCTGGCCAGCGCGTCGCGGAAACCGGCAAGTGGTGGATGGACTGCACGGAAATAAACGGCATGCAGCGCTTTGGCCCCGGCTTCAAGTCCACGGTGCATGTGCGCATGGTGCACGCCATGGTACGTCGTCACCTGCCGGAGCGCCCGGAATGGGATAACGCCGAGTACGGACTGCCGGTTAACCAGATCGACATGGTCGCCACCTATCTCGCTTTCGGCCCCATCATGTTGCTGGGCGTGCGTGCCATGGGCATTCCGGTGACGGCGCGCGAATCAAAAGCGGTCATGCATTTGTGGAAATACGTTGCCTGGACGATGGGCGTGGAAGAAAAATGGCTGGTGGATGACGAGCGTGCGGGGCTGGTGCAGCTGTATCACACCTTTGTCACGCAAAGCCCGCCCGACTGGACCAGTATCGAGCTGGGCCGTGCCCTCTCGAGGGAGCCACTGGAGCGCAAGCTGGCTGAGCTCAAGGACTGGCCGATGCTGCATGAGTTGCGTCTCAAGCTGCAATACCAGATGCATCTCAGCACCAGCAGCCTGTTCCTGAGCAAAAAGCAGCGGCGCCAGCTCGGCCTGCCGGAGGATATTTACCCCTGGTTCCCGCTTCTTACGGCCGGCCCGCGCTTTGTCTGGTATACCAGCCACCGCCTCTGGCCGTCGTCACGCCGCCGACTGGAAAAGCTCGGGCGTGCCCTGCAGGTGAAAGCCATGGGTTCCATGTTCGGCGAAAAGGAACATGCCATTATCAAGCCGGGTGAAAAACATCCCGCGCATATCTGAACGAGGAAATCCCGATGTCCGTTCTTTTTTCCACGACGCCCGCGATACGCCAGCTCAAGCAGACGATGCCGGGCAGCAAGGGTATGCCCGTGCTTGGCCACGGTCTGGATTTCATTACCGACCCCATGAACATGGGGCTGAAGCTCTCGGCCGAGCTCGGTCCGGTATTCTGGGTGGATGCGCTCGGTATTACGTTTGTCTCGATGATGGGGCCGGAAGCCAACCAGTTTGTTTTCCGTAACCACGGTGATCTTTTCTCGAACAACGAGGGCTGGGATTACTACATCGGAAAATTCTTCCGCCGCGGCATCATGCTGCTGGATTTTGAAGAGCATCGTCACCATCGCGGCATCATGCAGGCGGCTTTCAAGAAGCAGGTGCTGGTGCAGTATCTGGCGCGCATGAATCCAGCCATAGAGCGTGGTATCAGCCAGTGGAAGACCGGGAATGGTTTTGAAATCCTGACGGAAATAAAAAAGCTGACGCTGGACATGGCCACCGATATTTTCATGGGGGAAGAGCTGGGGCCTGAATCCGAAAAAATGAACAAGGCGTTTGTGGATTGCGTGCGTGCCGGCACCTCGCTGGTGCGTTTTCCGGTGCCGGGCGGGCGCTGGAAGAAAGGCCTGGATGGCCGTCGCGTACTGGAAGCCTTTTTCCGGGCCCGCATTGACGGCAAGCGCGCCAATCCCGGTGAGGACCTTTTTTCGCGCCTGTGTCAGGCCGAGGACGAGCTCGGTCGCAAGTTCAGTGATGAGGACGTGATCAATCACATGATCTTCCTGATGATGGCCGCCCATGACACCACCACCATTACCCTGTGCTCCATTTTTTATCAGCTGGCCAAGAACCAGGACTGGCAGGACCGCGTACGCGAAGAGTCATTTCGCGTGGGCAAGCGTGATATTGATCACGATGACCTGTCGAAGCTGGAAGATGCAGCGCTGGTCATGAAGGAAGCCTTGCGCCTGCTGCCGCCGGTGCACGGGATTCCACGCAAGACCGTCAAGGATGTGGAGTTCAAGGGCCAGCATATTCCGGCCGGCACCATGGTGTCGGTGAGCCCGCTGGTAACGCATCACATGAAGGAGTGGTGGGTGAATCCGGAGCAGTTCGATCCGGAGCGTTTTACCGAGGCACGCTCGGAGCACAAGAAACACCCGTACCAGTACGTGCCCTTTGGTGGCGGTGCGCACATGTGTATCGGCCTGCACTTTGCCGAAATGCAGGTGAAGGCGATACTGCATCATGTCGTGCAGCGGTATCGCTGGAGTGTGCCGGCCGGCTATGACATGCCGGTTGATTTCACTTCATTGCCGGTACCGGGCGACAAGCTGCCGGTAAGGCTGGAAAGGCTTTGATCCGATTGATGCATGATTTTTGTGGTGCTGGTTTATGAGTGACATGGTGATTGTTGAAAAACAGGATGGCGTGGCACATGTCATCCTGAATCGTCCGGATGCGCTGAATGCCGTCAATATCGACATGGCGCGCGCCTTGCGTGATGCCATGGTGGCGGTGGCGCAGGATGCTTCAGTGCGCGCCGTGCTGATACGTGCCAACGGAAAGTTTTTTACCGTGGGCGGTGATGTCGGTTTCTTCAGTAAAACCGTCACGGCAGATGCCGCCGTGCGCGACAGTGCTTTCAGCGGCCTGATTGATGATGTGCATGCGCTCATTCATTGCATCAATACCATGCAGGCGCCGGTGGTGATCGCCGTGCAGGGCGGCGTGGCGGGTGTTGGTCTTGGCCTGATGGCGGCCTGTGATTTTGTGCTGGTAACGCGCGGCAGCACTTTTTCGCTGGCCTATACCGGGCTGGGAGCCTCACCGGATGGCGGCGCCACCTGGTTCCTGCCGCGCCTTATCGGCATGCGGCGTGCGCGCGAAATGATTTTGCTGTCCGAACGTTTCAGTGGCGAGGATGCCCTGGCGATGGGGCTGGTCAACCGGGTGGTGGAAGTGGCTGACCTGGAGGCTGAAGCGGTGAAACTGCTGCAGCGACTGGCGCAGGGCCCGACGGCTACCTATGGCCGCATAAAGCAGCTGCTCGCTGACTCCTTCCAGCAGCCGCTGGAGGCGCAGCTCGACGCAGAAAAATCGGCTTTTCTGGCGGGTGTCGGCTCTGCCGATTTCGCTGAAGGCATTGCGGCATTTTGTGAAAAACGCAAACCGCTGTTCGCCGGAAAATAAACCGGTGTGAAAAAAATTCCGATGATTTTTTTGCGTGTGAATGATTACTGTCATGAATAAAAAAGCCCGCATTGCGGGCTTTTTTATTGTGCGGCGTCAGTGTGTGGTTAATGCACTTCCTGTGACATCCCGCCCTCAGGGCTTCAGCCATTCCAGCAGCGCAGCATAAATGCGCTCGTCGCTGAGCATGGCCATGTGGCCCATGGCGGAGAATTCGACTCGCGTGATGTCGCCGCCCTGCAAAACCTTGCCGGTGTCCAGGTGCTGGCCGAGGGCGCTGCGCACCGGTACCAGGCCGTCGCCCATCCAGTGCCGGCGTTCACCGCGACCCATATGGGCGGCAATCAGCAGATGACGCGCGTGTTCCGGCAGCTGCAGGGAGTGTTCCTGACCTGCCGGCGTGACGCGGCCATGGCGCAGATCCTGAATGCCGGTGCTGCGGATATTGCCGAGCTGCATGAGCGGGCGCGTGTAAGGCGTCAGTGCCAGCAGGCGGTTGGCGCTTTCGCCCAGACGCTCCAGCGGCGCGCCCTGATGCGGCGTGCCGATATACGCGGCGTTCTGCAAACGTGACAGCCAGGCCGATTTTTCCTGTGCGGCATGATGGCAGGCCGCACGAATCACCAGGCCGCCCATGCTGTGACCGATCAGCGTAACGGGGGTTTTTCCCTCCAGCTGTTCCAGCAGGGCGCTGAGGTCGGCGCCGTTTTCGGCAATCGCGCGGCCGCTGTTGTAGCGCAGCCAGGCCACGCCGTAACCGAGTTCGCGCAGCTCGCGCACAAAGCCCTGATGCGAAAAGTTCTGCCACTCGCGTTCGGACAGGCAGACGCCGTGCAGGAACAGCACGATGCCGCGGCGGGCATCGCCGGCCCATTGTGCCGGTGTCAGTTCTTCACCGAATTCATTGCGCAGGGTCATGCCGTGGTTCAGGGGATTGCCATGATCCACCAGGGCATTGCCGACCACCCCGTTCACCACACTGCGAAAAAGTCCGCCGGCTTGCTGGTCGGCCGGCAGGCTGCCGAGGAAGCGCTGGCTGAGCGCGGCCAGCCAGAGCAGGCTGCGGGTGACCAGCTGATAGGGCAGCGGCGCTTTTTCAGGGGCCGCTACCTGCTCGCCTTTCCAGGGCAGGGGATGGCTGGCGATGGTGGCATGCGTGCTGGCAATCAGGCGCGTGAGGCCGGTGGCGCCGATCAGCGTCAGGTGCGCCAGCGCCACGCCGCTGCTGGTGAGGGCGCCGAGCGCGGGAGCCGTGCTGCGGACGGAGGGGGTGTTTTCAGAAACCGGGCTGGGCGTATTCATGGGCATCCAGTTTAGTGAACATATGTTCACATGCTGGCGCCCGGGCGGGCCACCGTCAATCCCATCTGTCGCAATGATTGTCGGACAGGATGAGGCTCAAGCGGCCTTGCTGTCGCGGCTTTCCACCAGTTTGTCGCGCTTGAGCAGGGGCGGGAACCAGTACATCCACAGGGCGGTCACGATGACGGTACCGATGCCGCCGAGGACCACGGCCGGCTCGGTGCCAAACCAGGCCGCCGTGACGCCGGACTCGAACTCCCCGAGCTGGTTGGAGGCGCCGATGAAAAGGAAGTTCACGGCACTGACGCGGCCACGCATGGCGTCCGGTGTTTCCAGCTGGATCAGCGAGGAACGCACCACCACGCTGATCATGTCCGAGGCGCCAAGGATGGCGAGCATGCCGAGCGAGAGCAGGAAGGACTGCGACAGGCCGAACACGATGGTGGCCAGACCGAACATGGCGACGCCGCCAAACATGATCTTTCCGGCATGGCGCTCGATCGGGTGACGCGCCAGCCAGAAGGACATGAGCAGCGCTCCCACGGCAGGAGCCGAGCGCAGCATGCCAAGCCCGACCGGCCCGGCATGCAGGATGTCCTTGGCAAAAATCGGCAGCAGGGCAGTAGCGCCGCCCAGCAGCACGGCAAACAGGTCCAGGGAAATGGCGCCCAGCACCACCGGCTGCTGCCGGATAAAGCGGATGCCGGCAAATATCGAGCGGTCTTCGGCTTTTGTCGCTACCACCACGGCGGCCTTCGCGGGGCGGCGAATGCTGCCGAGCAGGATGATGGCGAGCAGGAACAGCGCTCCCGCCACGGCGTAAACGGCGACCGCGCCGGCCACATAAAGCAGGCCGCCGACCGCCGGGCCGAGAATGATGGCGGTCTGCATGGCGGCGCTTGAGGAGCTGATGGCGCGCGACAATTGCAGCGGCGAGACGAGGGACGGCAGCAGTGCCGCCAGCGCCGGCGATGAAAACGCCTTGCCCACGCCCAGGAAAAAGACACAGGCGAAAATGCCGTCACGCGTCATCCATCCCTGCCAGCTGCCCACGGCCAGGGTGATGGCGACGGTCGCCTCCAGCGCGTGGCTGGCCTGCACGACACGGCGCCGGTCAAAGCGGTCGGCCACCTGCCCCACGACAAGCACCAGGAATACTGCCGGCACAAAACCCGCCAGCCCGACCAGGCCCAGCGCCATGGCACTGTGGGTCAGCTCGTACACCTGCCAGCCCACGGCGACCGCCAGCATCTGGAAGCCCATCATCGAGCAGATGCGGATGCACCAGTACAGGAAGAAGTCGCGGTTGATGAAAAAACGTTCGGGATTTTCGGCAGCGGTCATGGCGGGATTACGGCGAAGGATCAGGCGGCCGAGGATAGGGGCTCGCCTGTTTGAATCCAACCGGAGCGGCGCTTGTTTTTCCGCGCCACGGCTGGCGCCGGCTAGTCCGAGCGTTCCGCCAGCCAGTCTGCCGTTTTGGCCCATGCCGTGGCGGGCGCCTTGCTGCCGGCCAGCACGCCCATGTGGCCGCCGGGAACGATCTGGAAACTCTTGTCTCCGGATGCCACGAGATCAAGCAGGGTGATTACCGCATCCTTCGTCACCATGGTGTCGCTCTTGCCGGCAAAGGCCAGCAGGTTGGAGGTGATGGTGTCCAGACGCGCTTCCCGGTCGCCGATGGGCATGCAGCCGTCCGCCATGGCGTTGTCGATCCAGATGCGCACCATCATGTCCTGCATGATGCCGCCGGTGTACGCCACCATGTGATCGAGAAAAGAGGCATTGGTGGCGTGCTCGATAACGAAGTCGCGGTCACCGAGTTTTTTCAGCAGGTCCCAGTAGCCCATCACGCTGCCGACGGGATTGGTCATCTTGAAGCCGAGCGTGTTTATCCAGCCCGGCGTGTGCAGCAGGCGCGGACTGATGTTGTGAATGCGAAAGCCGGTGTGCTCGCGCACCCATTCCGCGCGCGCCCTGACAAACTGGTAGACCTTGCCGAGCTGGCCGGAGGCATGCGAATTCACGGGAGCTGCCAGCACGACCAGGTTGCGGATGTTTTCATCGTGCATGAGGCCGCCGTAGCAGAGCGTGATGATGCCGCCCATGCTCCAGCCATGCAGCGACAGTTCCTGCACGCCGCTGTGCGCGCGAACTTTTTCCAGAAAGTCCGGCAGCAACTCCGCCACATAGGTGTGCAGATTGTAATGCGTGTGTTCAAGGCCGGGAAAACCCCAGTCGACGAGATAGACGTCGAAGCCGCGCGCCAGCATGTATTTGACCAGGCTGCGCTCGGGGAAGAGATCGTAGATCAGCATGTTCACCGCCAGCGGCGGCACAATCACCAGCGGCACACGGTGGGTTTTCCGGCTCACCGGCACGGCTTCGCCGTCGACCTGGATTACCTCCTCGCTGAGGTGGCGGTAATGGCGCAGCGACACCAAACCGTTGTCATGGATCACGTCATAGGGCGTCAGGCCGGCCTGCGACAGCTCCCTGCTGTGCAGCAGGCGGTCACGGGCATTGCCGAGGGCGTGAGTGGCGCGCTGGCGCAGGGAGGCGCGGCGTGACGGTTTCTGGTAACTGCTCATGCGGAAATCCGGCGAATGCTGGCGGGAGGCGGAATGTATGCCCATGGGGCGGAGGCGTCACTGACCTTTTCGCCCGTTTTCAGGGCATGACAGCCAAAGCCCGGGCCCCGGGGGCGGGGTCGTCCCGGGCTGCCATGACCGTCAGGCTGGCGGGCAGCCGTGTGTCACCTGGCCGCATCAATCATCTGCATGGTTTTTTCCTCAACCTCCCGGGCGACTTCAAGCAGCGCGGCATCCTGCGAGAGGGCCGTCAGCATCTGTGCCGGTTTTATCAGGCCGAGTCTGGTCCGGCCCTTTTCGGTATACACCGAGATGCGGCAGGGCAGCGCCATGTTCAGGCGCATGTCGATCGACAATACCTTTGCCGCCTGTGCCGGATTGCAGACTTCAAGGACGCGGCATTCTTCCGCAAAGGCAATGCCCTTGCTGCGCAGGGTGGCGCCGAGATCGTGGACATGCAGGATGCCGAAACCAAGGCGCGTCACTGCCGCGCCCAGATCGGCGGCGGCCTGCTCGAAGGTTTTTTCCGTTTCCACGATGTAGTACATGACGTTATTCCTTGCGCCGAGTGTGACAGCAAATGCCACGGTGTCAGTCGCGTATCACGAATGCGTGCTGCGGCATTAAATGATGCGCGAAAAACGCTGCGTGGTCAGTTGTGCAGTATAGCGGTCAAACAGCATGCAGACCGAACGTGCCATCAGCCGCCCGGCCGGCAGGATGTCGATGCTGTCATCGCCGAGCGTGATCAGGCCGTCGCGGTGCATCTGCTCCAGCGCCGGCCAGGCTTCGGCAAAATAATCACGGAACACCAGCGCAAAACGCGCTTCGATATCGGCAAAGCGCAGCCTGAAATCGCAGATCAGTTTTTGTATGACGGCACGCCGTATCACATCGTCTTCGTTGCAGAGCAACCCGCGGAAAACCGCCAGCTCACCGGCATCAATACGTTCCTCGTATTGCTTGAGGTTGCTGAGGTTCTGCGCGTAGAGATCACCGATCTGGCTGATCGAGGACACGCCCATGCCGATCAGGTCGCAATGTCCGTGCGTGGTGTAGCCCTGGAAATTGCGCTGCATGCTGCCGTTTTCCTGCGCCAGTGCGAGCTCGTCACCGGGCAGGGCGAAGTGGTCCATGCCGATATAGCGGTAGCCGGCATTGCCCAGTTGTTCGATGCAGTTTTGCAGCATGGCGAGCTTGTCGGCCGGTGCCGGCAATTCCTCGGCCTTGATCAGGCGTTGCGGCCGGAAACGCTCCGGCAGGTGCGCATAGTTGAAAACGGAGAGCCGGTCCGGTTGCAGCTTGATGATGGCAGCAACCGTGCGTGCAAAACTTTCCGGTGTCTGCAGGGGCAGGCCGTAGATCAGGTCGATGTTGATCGAGCGGTAATTCAGCGCACGGGCGGCATCGATCAGCGTACTGGTCTGCTCAATGCTCTGGATGCGGTTCACGGCACGCTGCACGTCCGGCTCGATATCCTGTACGCCGAAGCTGACGCGGTTGAAACCGAGTTCGCGCAGCAGCGTCATGGTCGAGACATCGGCTTCGCGCGGATCAATCTCGATGCCGTAATCACCGCCGTCGTCAGTGCGCAGGTTGAAGCGCTGGCGCAGATGGCCCATCAGGCGGCGCAGTTCGTCGTGGCTGAGAAAGGTGGGCGTGCCGCCGCCGAAATGCAGCTGCTCGACAGTCTGCTGCGGATCAAGCTGCCGGCTGATCAGGTCGATCTCGCGCTCGAGGCGTTCGAGATAGGGCAGGGCACGGCTGCGGTCCTGGGTGATGACCTTGTTGCAGCCGCAGTAGTAGCAAATGTGGGCGCAGAAGGGCAGGTGCACATAGAGCGAGAGCGGGCGTTTTGCGGTGCGGCTTTCATGCAGAGCCTGCAGCAGTTCGCGGGCACCGATGCCGTCATGGAACTGCACGGCCGTGGGGTAGGAGGTGTAGCGCGGGCCGGCCTGGTCGTAGCGGCGGATCAGCCCGGCATCCCAGTGGATGGCGTCAAGCATGGGGTTTCTCGGGGTCATTCTGGCGGTGGCAAGTGTGTTGGCAGGCGCCCCCGGCCTCATTGACTTGAGTCAAGCGCAGGGGAATGGCTGGCGGCGGCCGCCGGCTTTCAGCCCGGATGCCCGTCAACACGCGCCCGCCACAGCATCGGCCCGTAATGCCTGGCAAAGAGGGCGAAGGCGGTCGTCCAGGCGGCGCCGGCCAGCCACAGTGCCGGCAGCGGCCAGACATTGACCAGCAGCACCCGCGACAGGGCGGCCAGCTGCAGCAGGATGAAGGCGAGGGTCATCGCGGCCGGCGGCTGCAGCTGGCGCCCGGTGTGGCCGAGGCTGACACGGGCAACCATGGCGAGGATCAGCCCGGCCATCGAGCCCACCGTGAGGGCATGCAGCGGCGGGCTCGGGTTGGCCAGCAGGCCGAAGTGCCAGAGCGCCATGCCGAGGCAGGCCAGTGCCAGCCAGGCATAGGCGAGATGCAGCGACCACAGCAGCGGCACCCGCCAGATGCCGTGATCGTACCAGCGCAGCAGGCGCAGGCCGTGACCCGCCGCGAGCAGCAGGAACAGCAGGCCGATCCATGTCGTTGCGTGCAGGGCCGGTCCGGCCACATAAAGCAGGGCCACCAGCGGCGCCGCCAGCAGCAGGAACCAGTCCAGCCATGGCCAGGGTTGCACGGGGCTGGCGAGACCGAGGCCGCGCTGGGTGAAAAAGGGAATCACGCGCCCGCCAATCAGCCCCATCATCGCCGCCACCAGCCAGGCGCCGGCCAGCACGCTTTGCCGCTGCAGGGTCTCGCTGCCCGTGGCCAGCCCGGTCAGCGCCACGGCATCGGCGGCGGTCAGCAGAAGCAGCACGGCGACGATGGGGTAGTTGCGTCGCTGCCGCACCTGCCAGAGGGTGCGGCCCATGACCAGCGCCACCGCCAGCGGAAACGCCAGTTCGAGAGGCGCGAGCAGGGGCAGTGGCAGGTTCAGCAGCCAGGCCAGCCGCGCCGCCAGCCAGAGCCCGGCCAGCAGCGCCAGGGGTCGCCCCGACAGACCCGGGCGCTCGGTCCACGCCTGCACGGCGGTGAGCAGGAAGCCGGCAATAATGGCCATGACAAAACCGAACAGCAGCTCATGCCGGTGCCAGGCCAGCCAGCCGCCGGCCGGTTGCCAGTCGCCCAGTGCGCCAGCGAGTGCGATCAGCCACAAGGGCACGGCAAGCATGGCAAAAACACAGCCGCCGAGAAAGAAGGGACGAAAGCCGAGGCGCAAAAGCGGGGTGATCGCCAGAGCCTTGCTGCGGTCAATCACTTGCATGGCGGATTCCCCGGTGTGCGTTGGTGTGTTGGTGTCTGCGACGTGTGCTTGAGGTGTCGCGGCCTGATTCTGCGCCCGCCACGGAAGATTCCGCCAATATTCTGCGGGCGCCGGAAACAAAAGACCCGGCAAGTGCCGGGTCCGGTGTCGATCACGAGCGGTCGTGAGGGGCCTTGCTCAGGCCTTCTTCACGAATTCCGATTTCAGCTGCATGGCGCCAATGCCTTCAATGCGGCAGTCAATATCGTGATCGCCCTCCACGAGACGGATGATTTTCACCTTGGTGCCGACTTTGACAACGGAGGAGGAGCCCTTGATCTTGAGGTCCTTGATCACCGTGACGAAGTCGCCGTCATTGAGCACATTGCCATTGGCATCACGCACGACGCGCTGCTGCTCGCCGCTTTCTGCCACCGCCTCTTTCGGCCACTCATGCGCGCACTCCGGGCAAACCAGCATGCTCCCGTCTTCGTAGGTAAATTCCGAGCTGCACTGCGGGCACTTTGGAAAACTGCTCATGGTTCATCCTGTTTCTGATTGACGGGTATCGGGGTGAGGGCGGCATTTTACCCGATATGGAGCGGCACCGGCTGCGGATTAGTGGTGGTCTGTTGCAGGGTGTCTGCGTCATGGGCGCGAAGACCTGTGCGCATCATCACCATCGCGGCCGGTTTGCCGGAAAACACGGCAGCATGCTTGCCATGATGTGCCAGCCCTGCGGGCACCAGCCCGCTTTTTTGCTGCGAATTATGATGTGGAGCGTGCGACGCTGAAGAAAAACCTGGCCGTGCGGTCAGATGGCTTCATTCGTGTGGCCGCCAGTCCGGGCACTGAAAGCGCGGGTCTTGATGGGGCTGGATCATGCGGCAGGCTATGAGCAGAAGGGAGGCCGCCAGGAATGCGTCTGCGGACCGTTGCAGAAGGCCGCGAACGGGCATGATGTCCGGTGACAACAAGGCCATGTACGCGAGCACATAAACGGCCCCGGAAAGGCGCAGGAAAAAGCGCGCCCATGAATGTTCACCGGCAAGGGCGGGCGCGAAGGCAAGGAGGCTCAGGCCAAGTCCGGTGGCCACGCAGGCGATGCCGCCGTGCAGGCTGTGGATGACTTGAGCGCTCGAGCCCTGCAGCGGGCAGCCGGCATCACAGGGTGCAAGGACGGCCAGCACGAGATCGACAGGCTGTGCCCAGAGCAGCCACCAGCCCAGCTTGCTGGCGCCATGCATCCGGACATGCGGCCTTGCGGCGATGAGAAAGGCCGCAAAGAGCAGGCCCAGCGGGACAAAGCCGAAAAAACCAAACTGGAGCGCCCACGGCGTGCCGCTTGCGTTCAGTTCGCTGATGAAGCTGGAGCTGCTTGAGTAACCGGGCTTCAGCAGGCCCCCGATGACATAGAAGGCAAAACCGAACAGGACGGTACAAAACGCCAGCGCACGAGCCGCATTAATCCTGTTCACGGGTGATGCGCCATTTCTGTCATGCCTTGTGTTCCGGTTTATTCAGGGCGCGTGGTGCCTGCACTGAATGGTCAGGCCCGCCTGCGCTGCGCTGTCGTGCCTGAATCTCGAAATGATTGTACCAGTAAGGATTTTTTCCGCGCATGAACTGGACAAGGCTTGATGCCGGATAGGCCAGAAAGAAGAGCAAGCCCCAGCGTTCATACTGCCGTACATGCTCAAGCTCGTGAGTACGCAGCCGCTCCAGTTCAGCCTTGCTGATGCCAAGGACCACGTGGCCGAAGGTGATGGCGCCCAGCGAAAGAAAGGTGTGCTGCATTCGCGGGGGCAGGGATATTTCGATAACACCGCCTTCCATGCGCGCCGAACCCCCTGCGGCCAGAAACACGGCGCCTGCCACCATGCCGACCAGGGTGCACGGCGATGCCCAAAGGTAGTGAAGAAGTTTTCGCATGCGGGCTCTTTGCTGATCGGGTGGCGGATGCTGTGGTCAGGGGCGCCGCAATCTTCTGTAACGGCCGGTCGCCCTGATCATGCGCCGGGCGAGGTGGCGCCATTGAGCCCAAGCCAGGCTTCCCGCTCTTCCCGGGTTGTTAGTGTGAGTCCTGGATCAATCATGAGGGCTCCATTAATGGCCTGATGCGGCGTCCCGCAATGAATGGATTGTCAGCTCTTGGCCTCTGACAGGGCCTTGGCCACGACAGCAGGCAGCTTACCCGGCGCCCTGATGCGCAGCTGCTTGTTGATGTTAAAGCGCCCGAACACCACGGTTATGTCAGCAGTGGCGACACCAAACTCGTCGGCGAGAAATCTAACCATGTGGTCAGTGGCCTTGCCGGCGACCGGCGCTGCCGTGACGCTAATCTTGAGCTGGGCTCCCTTCGCTTTTCCGATGGCATCCTTTTTCGCGCCTGGCGTTCCCAGGATGTTCAGGACCAGTGTTTCGCCATCCATGGCGCAAAACGAGGACATCTTGAGTCCCTTGCCAGTGGATGCGGGTGCGGCTGCTGTTCGTGGTTTTTTCACTTGCTTCTCTGGCGGCTTTGTAAAAAATCCGGATGCCTTGTGCGGGGTTTGCCTGTCAGGCGGTTGCGCCGCCGCAGGATTGTCATGCGTATCCTGATGCAGCACAGGATCGTCTTCGCGCTTGTGCCGTTGTGCGAACCAGCCCCTAAAACAAACCGGGAAATGCAACAACGGAAAAGCCATTAATAAAGCAGGGGTCATGGCTAACCCGCTTTGTTGCCTGTCAGGCGGCGATCCGGTCATTGGCGTTAGCATCAAAATACAAGGGGATTAAGATGCGGGATCAGGCACATCCTGAAATTCGCAAAAAGATTTCCTTTCTTGCTGCGATCACTCATTGCTCCCTTGCGGGATCGTTGCCATGACAATTAATGACGGTCCGTCAATGCGGAGAAAATTGCCCCGTTTTTGCACGTGCCGAAATACTGGTCATTGCATGTCTTTTCAGAGTACAGACAAGGCCAGTCGCGCCACCATGAACCATAAAACCAGGCTGGACAGGAAGTACGCGGTAAACCTGAGATTGACGACATTGACCGTGCAATGGACAAGGCTGTGAGCTGCTCGCAAGCCGGCATATGCCCATGCGGAATACAGGAACACGGTATCAACTTTCTGCGACAGCAGAAGGAAGGCACACAGGGCGTAGAACACCACCGGCAGTTCAAAGAGGTTTTTCAGGTTATTGGATGAATTATTGATGTATGCCGGGAGCCTTGCATTCATCAGCTCGGGGGTGGCAACGCTTTGCGGATCAATGTTGTTGCGAAGAATGAATGACAGGCGCCGGATGTACATGAATGCCCAGACAGAGCCGGTGAGCAGGAACATGCAAACGACGGGCTGAAGAATGAGCTGTTGATTCACGTAAATATCCTTTTTTGTTGTCTGGCGGTTGAGCTCGGGCCATGGGCCGTCAGGGCGGGCGACTCCGCGGCGAATGCTTCGGCGTGCTTTTACTGCCCGGCGCCGATACTAGGCGAAGTTATACCGGCTGCGACGCTCACGCAAAAGAATCCACTCAACCACGGCGAGGTTGACGGCCCAGCCCGCCGCCATGAACAGCGTCCTTGTCAGCTCGCCCTGAATGACCGGAAACAGGAACCAGGGCAGGTGCGTCAGAACCTGCGTGCCCGCACCCAGACCGAGAGCATAGCTGCGCATCATCCACGAACGGTGGCTCGGGATGTCTCGTTGCAGAATGGCGGCATAGCCGAGACAGATGAACACCACCATTGCCGAACCCACGAGCAGCCGGATGGCATAGAGGCTTGTGCCGTCGTAATTAACGGAGGGATAGAACCGGGCCATCCACAGGCCCGTGAGAGCGGCCAACAGCCCGCAAGGGACGAGGATGCGCCCCGCTGCACGGTGCCAGCCGGGATGGCGGCGCCTAAAGCCGGGGGTGAACTGGAAGGCACCCAGCAGGCAGTAGAGGGTGACGCTGACGATATGCAGGACTACGGGCAGGGGCGCGGCGAAGAACCGTGCGTTTTCCGGCGTGATGGCGCCGCCATGCAGCTGGCCCAGTCGTACGGCACCCGCGACAACAGGAATAACGCCAAGTGCCAGCAGCCCAGCCGGTATCAGCCATTCACGTTTGGCGGAGGGAATCATCATTAAAGCCAATGCCTGTTTGTTGCGTTATACGGAGCATTCGTCGCGCCAGCAGCGAATGGCGCAGCCAGGTGGTTGAGGACGCGGACACACGGTGTCATTGGCCTCACTCGTTGCGGCCTCGCATGCGACGCGCCCAGTCTTTTTTCTGCTCACGTTCCGTTTTGCGATCGGCGGCGTCTGATTTTCCGCGAAGATACCCTGACACGAAGGCGAGCAAGCGCCAGACGAGGAGGGCGATGATCAGCATGCTTAGTAATGACTGCATTTTCGATCCTTTCAAGGCCTTGTATTTTGATTCTGAGCCGATTTCGATGACGATCCGAAGGATTCGCTATA
>JAQSDB010000004.1 GCA_029945725.1 bacterium
ATAAAATCGCCGAAGTGGCTTGATTTTTTAAAGAGCATCTAACGTTTGAGTTAAGCCGCGCAGGTAAGGCGTCAGCTTGGACGAATTCTTAGAGATTTACTCTACAACTTCAGCGCCCCAGCCATCATATGAGGCCCTGTACTTGGCGGCTAATGCCTTAAATGCGGCTGATATATTCTTGAGCTTTTCAAGTTCAAGAACCATTACACAGCTTGCCTCGATTTCAAAATATGGAGCCTCATCATCGGGCTCGTATATCACTATGCCGTAGCCAAGATTAGATAACTCATTTTCTATAGCTTCTGCTACAGCCTTGAAGTCCGTTTGAAATGAAAATTCAGGGCTGTGTGGTTTGCTAAGATCAGATCCAGCCTCTGCCATAGCCACTAAAGCCATTGCATCTAGATCAGTGCTTTGCTTTAGCTGGCTAATTATTTCTTCGGAGTTATGCATTTAAATCTCTAACGTTAATTAAACAGACAAAGTAACACCCTTAACTACATTCCTTTGTACACCAAAAACATAAGCCGGCGAAAATCGCCGGCTTATGTCAAAAGCAGAAAACAGAATCCCGGGAATCACCCGCTGCCTTACAACAGCTTTTCAATATCCGAGGCGATGTCTTCCGGCTTGGTGGCGGGCGCGTAGCGCTTGATGACCTTGCCTTTGCGGTCGACGAGGAATTTGGTGAAGTTCCATTTCACGGCCTTGCTGCCGAGCAGGCCGGGAGCGGCGGCGGTTAAATGCTTGAAGAGGGGATGGGCGTCGTCGCCGTTGACATCGATTTTGGCGAACATGGGAAAGGTGACGCCGTAATTAAGCTGGCAGAATTCGCTGATCTCGCCGTCGCTGCCCGGGTCCTGGCTGAGGAACTGGTTGCAGGGAAAGCCGAGCACCATCAGGCCCTTGTCCTTGTATTTTTCATAGAGGTCTTCGAGCCCCTTGAACTGCGGCGTGAAACCGCACTTGCTGGCGGTGTTGACCACGAGAATGACCTGGCCCTTGAAATCGGCAATCGGTTTGTCGGCGCCGGTAATGGTCTTGCCGGAAAAATCGTACACACTGGCCATCAGGCTCTCCTTGATTGTTTTCGCTTTTTTGATCGGGCGTCAGCGCGGTCCTTCTTGTTGGCCGCGGCGGTCATGTGGCGCTTATTCTTTGGCTTCGAGCTTAAGCGATGCCGAGTTAATGCAATAGCGCAGACCCGTGGGTTTCGGTCCGTCGGTAAATACATGCCCCAAATGGCAGCCGCATTTCCTGCAAACGATTTCCGTGCGCACCATACCGTGGGCCATGTCGCGATGCTCTTCCAGCGCGCCGGCTTCAATGGGCTGGAAAAAGCTGGGCCAGCCGGAGCCGGATTCGCATTTGGTGGCGGAGCTGAACAGGGGCTCGCCGCAGCAGCGGCATTGATAAACCCCGTTGCGGTGTTCTTCGTAATACGTGCCGCTGAAGGCGCGCTCGGTGCCCTTCTCGCGGCAGATCCGGTATTCCTCGGGGCTGAGCTCGGTACGCCATTCGGCGTCGCTCTTCTTGATGATCTTGTCGCTCATGGCTTTCTCCTTGATCTGCTCCGCTATGGGGGCTGAATGCAGTGCTTGCAAGGCGCCCGGCATGATTTCAGGACTCCGTTGCCGCAAAACCTGACGGTACCCGCTTCTTTCCGGCCCATCCCTGCCGTTTTTCTTCACGGGATGGCTGGAAAACCCTGAAAATAGGGAATAGCCTATGCGCAATCCTGAAAACCCTATAGCTACGGACACCACCATGAGCCTTCTGGAACAGGTTGACCGCTTTCTGGCCGACTACCCGGATATCAGTGCCTCGCAGTTTGGCACCCTCTTCCGCCGCGACCCCAATTTTGTGGGCGAGCTGAAGAAGGGCCGCAGCCCGCGCATGGCCACCGTCGAGCAACTGCTGCTGGACATGGCGGCCTGGCGCCGCGAGCAGCCGCCGCTGGCGAGCCCTGCCCCGGCGGCGCCGTCCATTCCCGCTACACCCGCATCTCCTTTATCCCAGCCCCTTTTACCCCAGCCCTATGTGCGCGAGCCTGCCATGCAAATTTCCAAGTCTGCCAAGCTGAAGAACGTCTGTTACGACATCCGTGGTCCTGTCCTCAAGGAAGCGACCGCGATGGAAGAACAGGGCCATCGCATCATCAAGCTGAACATCGGCAACCCGGCGCCGTTCGGTTTTGAGGCGCCGCAGGAAATCCTGGCGGACGTGATCACCAACCTGCCGAACTCCATCGGCTATTGCGAATCAAAGGGCCTGTTCTCGGCGCGCAAGGCCATCATGCAGTACTACCAGCAGAAGCAGCTCTTCGGCGTGGAAGTGGGCGACATCTATATCGGCAACGGCGTATCCGAGCTGATTGTCATGGCCATGCAGGCCCTGCTCAACACGGATGACGAGATGCTGATTCCGGCACCGGACTATCCGCTGTGGACAGCCGCCGTCACGCTCTCCAGCGGCACGCCGGTGCATTACCTCTGCGACGAGAACAACGGCTGGTATCCCGATCTTGTGGACATGGAAAAGAAGATCACGCCGAAAACACGCGGCATCGTCGTCATCAATCCCAACAACCCGACCGGAGCCGTGTACCCGAAACACATTCTTGAGGGCATTGTGGCGCTGGCGCGCAAGCATGACCTGATCCTGTTTGCCGACGAGATCTACGACAAGATCCTCTACGACGATGCCCGGCACATCTGCCTGGCCACACTCGCCCCGGACCTGCTCTGCGTGACCTTCAACGGGCTCTCGAAATCCTATCGCGTGGCCGGCTTCCGCTCGGGCTGGCTGATGGTCAGCGGTGACAAGGCGGCGGCCAAAGATTATATCGAGGGCCTCGACATGCTGGCCTCGATGCGCCTGTGCGCCAATGTGCCGGCGCAGAGCGCGATCCAGACAGCACTTGGCGGCTACCAGAGCATCAACGACCTGATTCGTCCGGGCGGACGCCTGTATGAACAGCGCAATCTGGCGGTGGAGATGCTCAATGCCATTCCCGGCGTCAGCTGCGTCAAGCCGGAAGGCGCGATGTACCTCTTCCCGCGACTGGACCCGGCGATCTATCCCATCAAGGATGATCAGGAGTTCATCCTGCAACTGCTGCGCGCCGAGAAAGTGTTGCTGGTGCAGGGCACGGGTTTCAACTGGCCAACGCCGGATCATTTCCGTGTGGTCTTCCTGCCCAACAAGGAAGACCTGCGTGAGGCCATCACGCGCCTGGCGCGTTTTCTGGAAAGCTATCGCCAGCGCCACGGCACGGATACGGCGGCCACCTGAACCGGCACGCCGGCTCCCCCTGTTCGCCAGCGGGGAGCCGGCGCCGCTGCACGAAAACCGTGCAGAAACCTGCGGATTTTCAGCAACAATCATTAACTGGCGACTGTATCAAACCAACACAAATCAGGGCTTGATATTGGCAGTCACTCTCCCTACCTTCACTGCTAATTATCGCCAGGAGACACACCGTCCATGTTCCGCATCGCCCTCTTCCTCTTGACCAACCTTGCCATCATGGTGGTGGCCGGCATCGTGCTCAGTGTCCTGGGTGTGGGCTCCAGCCATGGTCCGGGTGGCCAGCTCAACCTGATGAACCTGCTGATCATGTGCTTTGTGTTCGGCATGCTCGGCTCGCTGTTCTCGCTGTTCATCTCGAAATGGATGGCCAAGCGCAGCACGCGCACCCAGGTCATTGAAACGCCACGGACGGAAGAAGAGCGCTGGCTGATGAGCACGGTGCAGGAACTGTCGGCCAAGGCCGGCATCAAGATGCCGGAAGTCGGCATTTTCCCGAGCTACCAGTCCAATGCCTTTGCCACCGGCTGGAACAAGAATGCCGCGCTGGTTGCCGTCAGCGCCGGCCTGCTGCAGCGCATGAGCCGCGACGAAGTCAAAGCCGTGCTGGCGCATGAAATCGGCCACGTCGCCAACGGCGACATGGTGACACTGGCCCTGATTCAGGGCGTGGTGAATACTTTCGTGATGTTCTTCTCGCGCATCATCGGCAACTTTGTTGATCGCGTGGTGTTCAAGAACGACAGTGACCGCCCCGGCATTGCCTACCTCGTCACCAGCATCGTTGCAGACATCGTGCTGGGCATTCTCGCCTCCACCATCGTCATGTGGTTTTCGCGCCGCCGTGAATACCGTGCCGACGAAGCCGGTGCCACTTTCGCCGGCAAGCAGTCCATGATCAATGCCCTGCGCCGCCTGCAGGCCGAGCATGAAATGCCCGACCAGATGCCTGCCGAAATGACCGCCATGGCCATCACGCAAGGCAAGGTCGAAGGCTTCAGCGTTGCCAGCCTGTTCATGAGCCATCCGCCGCTGGAAAAGCGGATTGAGGCTTTGCAGAACATGCAGATCTGATGCGATTGCAGAAGACACCGAAATGAAAAGGCCCGCATCGTGCGGGCCTTTTTTATGTACCGTTATTTTTACTGGTGACTGACCTCTGCGTGGTTGCCACCCTGCAACAGATGAAGCCGGCAGCATGAGCCATCAACAGGACGCCACCCGTGCTGCCGGCAACGCCTTTCGGAAAACAACAACGGCAAGGACCAGCCAGCGTGCCCATTGCCTCAGGCGGCCGCCTGCGCAGATGGCAAATGAAAACCCGAGGCAGCTTGCACTCAGGAATACGCGGGCAAAAAAAACGCCGCCCCGTAACCGGGACGGCGTCAGCCTCGAGCGTGAAGCTTAAGTCTACTTGGTCAGAACATACTGCACGTTGTTGTCGATATCGGCAGCAGCCGTGCACCAGGGGTGCGGTGATGCCGGCAGGCCGATCGGCAGGGCCGTGCCCATTTCGGCCGGGCCGTATTCACGGCGCATCTTCTGGTAATCCCAGTAGTAGTTCCCGTTATCCCACGGCACGGTCACGAAATACTTGTGACGCGTGATGAAACGGTTACGCCGCGTCGACGGATCATCCGAGCTGTATTCCACATTCTTGTAGACACGGAACACATCCCCCTTGCGGTTGAGATCAGGCCACGCTGCCGGCTGATCTGGCGAACCCAGCGCCGGACGCACGGCAGCGTGCAGGGTGTAGTACTGGTTATAGAGCGCGGAACCTTCCGTACAGCGATCAGGATTCACGAGATCTTCAAGATTGCGCACATGACCGTCGGACAGCAGGCCGCGTGACTGCACCCAGTACATGTCACGCAGATAGGTCGCACGAATCGCCTGCTGCTCGCGCTGGTAGATGGTGGGCGCGAAGAAGCGGCCGACCTGATCAAGACGGAACATGCGCTCGTTGCTGTTGGCACCCAGCTTGTCGTTGTGGCAACTGCCGCAATCGCGATCAAACGCCACCTTGCCGGCACTGACGGCACTTGCCACACCCGGATAACTCTGCCAGCCGGCCTGCACGAACTGGCCCTCAGTCAACGCCGCATTGCCGGTCTGCGCCGCCAGTTTTCCTTTCGATTTCAGCCAGCGGTACATGCCTGCATTGATCAGATCCTTGTCATCACCATCGAGCGTGGTCATGTAGGCCGTCAGTGCTTTCAGGCTGTTGGCATCCATGGAGCCCAGTGCGCCATCCGGTTCCTCGGAATGAATGTAGGAACCTTCAAAACCCACATACGATTCGGTGTGCGACAGCGAACGGCGAATCGGCATGTGATTGGTGACATTGGGAATCGCAATCGGCGAGAACTGGTAATCGTTGTCAGTCAGACTACCCTCGCCCTTGTTACGAATGAGCGTGTGCTCGCCGGCACCGGCCGGCATGTAATACACCAGCGTGGTCTTGTCGACGTTCGCCGTGCCCGATGCCCAGCTCGGCCCCGGCTCGCTGGTGTCGATGGTGGTCATCGTTGCCGTGGTGGCACCGGTCTTGTCGCCCAGCACTGCCCACTTCATGCTCCACAGCGGATTCGGCAGGCCCGGAACCACTTTGGTGATCTGCTGCCCCGGTGATTTTTCATAGCTGACGCGATAGCCGTGACACGAGGCACAGTTGAAGCCGACCCAGCTGCCATCACCCAGCAGGGGATGGCTGGACTCGGCATAGCGGTAACCCACCCAGCCGCTGGATTTTGTATTGCCCTTGGTTTTTTGCGGCGTCAGCAGCAGAAAACCCGGTGTCGGATTGGACTGCGGATAGGGATTGAAATAAACGTCGTTGATGGCTTCCGCCGGCACTTCTCCCGGCACGGCCTTGTAGGCACCGAAGAGCAGGGCCGGGTCCGCCGGCTGGCGCGTGATGGGGTCCGTGGTCTTGTAGTTCAGGATCTTGGTCCAGTCCAGGCTGCGGTACTTGTGCGACAGGCCCAGATTGAAATCATAGGACCAGAAAATCTGGCGCCCGAGTGTGGTAAGTGCCGTGAAATTACTGTTCACCACATTCACCGGAATCGGCGTGATCGCCTTGCTGTCGGAACTCAGCTGCGACACCACATCACACTTTTGCGGGAATGAGGTATCCGTAATGCGCGCCGTCTGTGCATTGATCACATTGTGCGCCTGCCCGGCACGCAGCAAGGAGAGGCCATAGCCAAGACGTTTCTGCACCTGCAGTTGCAACGGCCCCTTGCTGGCATGCACCGGCACGCGGAACTGCACCTGGGTGTCTGTCCACGACACGATGTCTTTCGGCCAGGTGCTCTGCGTGGTACTGCTCTCGTAATTGACCTGCGAAAGCAGATCAAGACTCTGCTTGTACATGCCAAGATCGGTTTCCAGCACACGGCTGTTGCCGATCATGATCTTGCTGAAATCAATATCGGTGCCCGCACCAAAACCGCTGCCGCGCAGGGTGACGATATCGCCGGGCTTGAGGGTCGGTACCGCCGCAGAGCCCGCTGTCCAGACCTGTACACCGTTGACCAGCATGCTGCTGGCGACCGGTGCCGGAAAAGACAGCGCGGAAATGCCGCGCTGTACTTCGCGCGCCGCATCATACGAACAGACGGATTCCTGGTTAGGAAAAACCGGGGCCGCCTGGGTGATTAAAGGCAATGACAGGGCCGCCAAAAGCGCCGTGCCTTGCCGCAACAGGGTTATTTTCATGATTGTTCCCGCCATTGGCGCCGCATCCATTCTGCGGCCGAGCGGAGAATGCACCGGCAGACTTATCCCTGCCCCCCTCGTTGGGAGGGGCAGGGATGGGCGGTAGTGTCCGCCCCCGTTCATCTGGGCTAGCATCCCGGCAACCAGATGACCCGCCGACAATAAAAAAACCGGGAATCACCATGACAGGAACGTCTTCACCCGACAGGGATACTGCCGGCCGCATCCGCCGCCGCGAGCTGCTGCACCTGCTTGATCACAGTCACGATTTTGCGCTGACGCTTTTGCTCGCACCGGCCGGCTTTGGCAAATCCACCTTGCTGCAGCAATGGCAGCGTCATCGCAGTGACAGCCGCGTGGCATGGCTGACACTGGATGCGGGCGACGCCGATCCGGTGCGTTTTTTCCGCCGCATGGGGCAAACGCTGCGGCAAACCATCCCGCGCTTTGACACGGTTTCCTACAACCATCTGAGCGCCGAAATTGCACTGCCGGCCACTGCTGTCGCCGAAGCACTGGAGCAGGCGTTTGCTGCCGTCGAGGGTGACCTCTATCTGCTGCTGGATGACTTCCAGCATGCGCGCCATCCCCTGATCCAGCAGGTCATGGCGCTGTTGCTGGAGCGCCTGCCCGCCCATGTGCATTTCGTGATTGCCACCCGCATCCATCCCGATTTTTCGCTCAGCCGGCTGAAACTGGATGATCGCCTGCTGCTGATTGACGGCCACGACTTGCGTCTGACCGCCGCACAGGTCATGGAACTCGGGCAGCAACTGGGACTGGAGCTGGACCAGGCCCAGCTTGAACACCTGCTGACACTGACCGAAGGCTGGATGGCCGGCGTGAAAATAGCCCTGCTGGCACAGGCGCGCACCGGCCGCCAGACACTGGAGGATTTCAGTGGCCGGCAACCGGAAGTCGTCGATTATTTTGCGCATGTCGTGCTGCGCGATCTTTCTGCTGCCATGCACGATTTTGTGCTGTGCACGGCGGCGCTTGAACAGTTTGATGCGGCGCTCTGCGATGCGGTACTGGAGCGTGATGACTCGGCAGGCCGTCTCAACAGCATCATGGAGCAGGCGCTTTTCCTGCAGGAAACCGGAAACCGTCCTGGCTGGTACCGCTATCACCCCCTCTTCCAGGATTTTCTGGAAAACCGCTTGCGCATTGAAATGCCGGAACGCCTGGAGCGGCTGCATGTCGCTGCGGCCGAATACCTGTTGCGCCAGGAAGAAATGGACATGGCACTGGCACATGCACGCCAGTGCTCGCCGCGGGCCTTCCTGCGGGTGTTGCGCGAATGCTGCGCGTGGTGGCTGCGCAAGGGCGATTACCCCGCCATTATCCGCAGCCTCGAACCCCTGCCTGACGAGCAGATCATGGAGGAAAGCGATCTGCTGCTGCCCCTGGTCGGCGCCCTGATTCTTTCTCGCCGCTTTAATCAGGCGCGCTATTATCTGGATGCCATCAATGAACAGGGGCCGGCAAGGGAAGGACGCTTCAGCGATGACTCCACGCCGACCTTCCTCGACACCATGCTGCAGGTTTTCCAGCACGACACGGATTTCCGCCTGCAGGAACACAACGCTGTCCTGCTGAGTTCCTGCCGTCATCATGATATTCGTGCCTTTGCGCTCGCCATTATTGCCTACCACTACCTTCTGCACGCCGACTTTGCGCAGGCACGGCAATACGGACTGCAAGCCAAGGTGGTGCTCGGCCAGCTCGGTTACGATTATCTTGAAAGCTATGCCGACCTCATCCTGATCCTGTGTGACCGCAATACCGGCCATATTTTCCCGGCCATCGAACGTGCCGAAAACTTCATGGAACGCCTGCGCTCGCGTCCAAACACACCCGCCTGGGTCAACGCCAGGATTGCCGTGGGCATTGTCCGCTACGAACAAAACCGGCTCGATGATGCGCAGCGTCTTTGTGAAGAACTGATTCCGCTGGTGAACACCTCCTGCGCCACCGAGCTGATCGTGGCCGCGTATATCACCCTGTCACGACTGCTGGCATTAAAGGGTGAACAGACGCGCGCCACGCGACTGGTGGAGCAGCTCAAACGCATTCTGCAACTGGGCAATTACGACCGCTTTGTGGCGCAGGTCGCCTGTGAAGAGCTGCTGCAGGCCTTGATGCGGGAAAAAATCCAGGGCACGCATAAAGGCGAGGCGATTGAACGCATCGCCCGCCAGCACCAGTTACCGGAAAGACTGGCGGCGAAAACCTGGGTGGAAAACCGCGCCTACGATGAAGGATGGGAGCGTTACGGCCTCGCCACCGCACTGTATTTGCGCAGCAGGAATCGTCTGGGTGAAGCCGAAGGCGTACTCGTCAGACTGTCGGCTTCCCTGCGCCAGTCCGGGGTGCGCTCACGCGTCCTGATCATTGATGCCAACCTCGCCGTCGTGCGGTATTTGCGGGAAAACCACAGCGGCGCCATTGAACTGTTGCAGCGCCTGATTGAAGAACACGGCCTGATTTGCATCAACCGCATCGTGTTTGATGAGGCACCCGGCCTTGTCGATGTCATGAGACTTGCGCAAAAACAGCAGTCGCTGGTTTTTCCGGAGATTTATCTGGCCGTGTTCGAGGATGTTTTCATGCCGGCAGCGCCGGCAGCCATCGCTCACCCGGCACCGGCACTTAGCGCGGCACTCACCGGCAAGGAAGCAGAAATTCTCGAGTTCCTGCAGCAGGGCCTGTCCAATAATGAAATCAGCCAGGCATCGGGAGTGGCACTGTCCACCACCAAATGGCATCTCAAGAACATCTTTGCCAAACTCGGTGTCGCCAATCGCACCGCGGCCATTTTGCGCGCTGCACAATTGCCCATGCAAAAGCCGCTGCACTGAGTCATCAGTACAGCGGCTTTTTGTTCCACCCTACTCGATCAGCAGCGGCCCGGACCCCGGCAGGCGCGTGACCAGATCGGCCCCCATCAGCTTCGAGGGCGTATAGCTGCCCCCCGCCGGTTTTTCCTGCAGCAGGAAACCGGTAACGGCGAGCGCGCCCGTCACCGTCAGGCTGTAGCCATTGACGGTCTTGATGCGGGCGGTTTTTTTCATCCCCGCTGCATTGGTCACTTCGCCCCAGACAAAGGTCGGCATTTTTTCGCGCGTTGCCTCGTCCGGCCCCTTCACGCTTTTGCCAATACGGCGCTTCATGAAATTCTGTACGGGCGACAGGGCCAGCAGCGGCCGCAGGTAATTGCTCATGCGCGCGCCCTTCACCACGCGCTCGGACACCGGCAGATACACTTCGATATTGGGGATGCCGGTACTGAACCAGGCCGTGCACACATCACCCCAGGGAATGGTCATCGCCAGCTTTTCTTCGCTGCCAAAACGGATGCGGCGCACCTTCCAGGCCATGGGAACTTTCTTGATGATGCCCTTGATGCGGGCGCGACCGCCCTGCCCCAGGCCTTCCACCGATGTCTTGGCGGTGCCCGGTGAAAAGCCGGAGCGTGAATCAAAGCCCAGCGCGAGATGCGTGGCATCCGGCAAGGCGGCCTTCAGTGCGGCCGCAATGCAGTCGGTGGGAATAACATCGAAACCGACACCGGGACAAATCACGATGCCGGCCATTTTTGCCCGTGCATCCTGTGCATGCGCATGCTCGAACACGGAGATTTCGCCGGTGATGTCCAGGTAATGCACCCGTGCCTGCAGGCAGCCTTCAATCATCGGCGCACTGGTGGCCGAAAAAGGCCCGGCGCAATGCAGGACCAGCGTCATGCCCTTGAGGTTCTCTGCCACCCGATGCAGGTCATCCAGATCAAACACGCGGAACTCGCAACCCAGTTCGCGTGCCAGTGCCGTTACTTTTTTCTTGTCGCGCCCGGCCAGCACCGGTTTCTGGCCACCTTTGCAGGCCTCGCGCGCAATCAGCTCACCGGTATAGCCATTGGCACCGTAAATCATCCATTTCTGTTCGCTCATACGAATATTCCCTGGCTGTGTGATGCATTTCTGGTGCGGCTGGCGTCGCCCGCAGCATTCTTATTAACGTGCCGGTTTCTGCATGCCTCGCGTACTTCTTTTCAGCAGCCAGGCATAGGCCGTGCGTGGCGAATAACGCTTGAACATCCAGATCCGCCCGGCATCGGCATGCGGCAGGATGTAGAACTGTTGCCTGTGCACCGAATCAAAAACCGATGCCGCCACTGCATCGGCACTCAGGCCGCCCTTTTTCAGCAGCTTGCGCGTCATCTGCTGCAGGCGCGGATCACTGCTGCGCATGCTGTCGGCCAGATTGGTCTGGAAAAACGACGGGCAGACCACACTGACACCGATATGACTGTCCGCCAACTCCACCTGCAGGGTTTCCGACAGCGCGACAACGGCCGCCTTGGTGGCGTTATAGCTGCTCATCATGGGCGGGCTCAGCAGCCCGGCCATGGACGCCACATTCACGAAATAACCCTGACCCTGGCGCTTGAACACCGGCGTGAAAACCTTGCAGCCGCGCACCACGCCCAGCAGATTGATGTCGATAATCCACAGCCAGTCCGCCAGCGGCACATCCTCGATGGCACCGGCCTGGGCAACACCGGCATTGTTCACCACCACGTCGACACCGCCCCAGCGGTTCTGCAATTCATCCGCCGCGGCCTGCAAGTCTTCTTCACGCGTGACATCAACATGCAGGTAGAGCGAATCGGCAGCATATGGCTTGAGCGTCGCCAGCGCGTCCTGTCCGCGCTCGTCGTTGACGTCAGCGATACAGACACGCCAGCCGTCCGCCGCATAACGCCTGGCGATGGCCAGACCGAGACCACTGGCACCGCCGGTAATGAAGATACGTTTGCTCATGCACACCCCTGCAACCGTGAACACGGCTGATGGATAGAGGCATCATCCTAGGGGATGGCCCGGCAATTCATGTAGTGAATTTTTCTGATAGGCCGCCATAAGCACAGCGAATACAAAGCCGTGCTCAGGCGTGCGTCGCCAGGCGATAAAGGACGCGGCTCTGGTAGCCGGTGATGACTTCGACAAAGCCGGCCAGCGCCTCTGCCACTGCCGCATCCGGCACATCCATCAGCAGCGGGCGGCCGGCCAGTGCCTTCAGTTTTGCCTCGGTGGCGATGACGATCAGGCCCTCGCGGCCAATCGCCTGCAGCACCTTCGCGCTGATTTGCTGGTTGCCGCGCCCGAGCAAGATGCCCTGGCCGCCCGTAGCCGTGATGATCAGGCGACAAGGTCCCGCTTCTGCAAAATGCTCCAGCACGGCAGCATCCGCATCGGCGGCCAGCAGCTGGCCATCGCGGATGACATCAACGCCGAGCAGGGTATTGGGAAGAGCCAGCGCTGCCATCACCGCCGCCGTTGTAGTGCCCGGCGCAATAAAGTACGTCACGCCCGCGTCGAGATTCTCGACAACCGCAGCGGCAATTTCCTGCAGCAGCAGCGCCTCGACTTCAACACCGCTGCACTTCACCTGCTGCAGGTAGCGCCCGTCCGAAGGCACACGCATTTCGCCAAAGTGGCGCGACTGCACGCGGCCTGCGCGCAGGGCCGCTTCATCAATATCCCGCACTTCCGCACTGTCTATGCTCACCAGCTCGCCCGCGAGCATCAGCTGCACAATCTCGGCAGCGGCCTGTGGCGTCACGGCAAACACGCCCGAATGCATTTTCACCCCCGCCGGAATGCCCAGCACCGGCAAGGCCAGGCCAACCGCACTGCAAACATCGCGGGCCGTACCGTCGCCACCGGCAAAAAGCAGCAGGTCGACACGGGCGGCCCGCAGTGCCTGCGCCGTTGTGATGGTGTCGCCGGCACTGGTCGCTGCCGCCGGCACATGCACCCGCTGTGTCGCAAAACCCAGCCGCTGCGCCACATCGCCCCCCATCTCGCCAGCGGCCGTCACAATCCTGATCTGCTCACGCCAGGGCAGCAGCGCCTGCAATACCGCCGCTGCACGAGCCGGCGCCTGCGCCACCGCGCCGAGTGCCAGCGCCTGCGCCGCCACGCCATCACTGCCCTTGAGCGCAACACTACCGCCCAGACCGGCCAGAGGGTTGATCAGAAAGCCAAGGGAAAACAGTGACTTGGAAGGCAGATGCGAAGAAGAATCAGAAACCTGTTTCATAGTTGGTTACACATTACAAGAGCCTCCACGATACTCGCGCCATGCGCCTGCCTATACTCGCTCCTGTAGACAGTGATCCGGTTCGCAAAACCGGTCAGAAAGTCGGGGGAGGGGCAAATTTTTGCACCCTGCCCGTCGTCCAGGCCCCCACAGGGCAAGAGAGGTAAGCCATGCAAACCAACGAAAACCTGATGTCCGCCTCGTCTGCCGGCAATCCGTTTCATGGTGCCGCCTTGCTGGACGAAAACGGTCGCGAAACGCCGATCACGGAAGAAATGATCGTGCAGGCCTGCGACGAACTGCTCAAGCACTGGCAGTTTCCCGGCCAGGCTGCCTGAGACCCCGCCATCGTATCAAGGTATCAGGCCGGTGCGTGAAAGCCCGGTTTGATCCGACAGAATCCCCCGCCGCTGCGGGGGATTTTTTTTCTCCGGCATTTGCCGCGCCGCCATCCGCGGCGCTGGCGGCCGTCAGCCCTTGCGCCCGCCAAAGAAGCGGAAGGTGAATGCCTTGAGATCATCGAGATAGGTGTACACCACCGGCACCACAATCAGCGTCAGCAGGGTCGAGGTAATCACGCCGCCGATAATGGCATGTGCCATCGGCGCGCGCTGCTCGGCGCCCTCGCCCAGACCCAGCGCCAGCGGCACCATGCCCATGACCATGGCAGCAGTCGTCATCAGGATGGGGCGCAGGCGGGTACGGCCAGCGTTGAGGATGGCGGTATCGCGCGCTTCGCCCTTGTCCACCGCCGTCTTGATGAAATCAATGATGAGAATGGCATTTTTCGTCACCAGCCCCATCAGCATGATCACGCCGATGATGGAGAAAATATTCATCGTGCTGCCAAACAGGAACAACGCCGTGAATACCCCGATCAGCGACAGCGGCAGCGAAGTCATGATGGCCACCGGATGCAGGAAGCTGTTGAACTGCGATCCCAGCACCATGTAGATGAAAATCACCGCCAGCAGCAAGGCCGCACCGGCATAGCCGATGGACTCCTCCATGTCCTTGTTCTGGCCCTCGGTCTGGAAGCGGTAACCCGGCGGCAGTTTTATGGACGCCTGCAGGGTCTTGATATCCGCACCGATATCACCGGCCGGACGACCGCTGACATTGGCCTGTACCAGCACCTCGCGGAAAAGGTTGCGGCGATTGATCTGCGCGGCACCGGTGGTTTCACGAATCTGTGCGACCTGCGCCAGCGACACCATATTGGGCGCCCCTGTCTGCGCATTGATGACCGCGCTGGCGATGCGCAAATTGCCCAGCTCGCTCACCGTGCGCCGCTCGCTTTTGGGCAACTGCACATTCACATCATAATTTTCGCCGCTCGGGTCCTGCCAGGTCGTGACGTTGTCGCCCGCAATCAGCGGCCGCAACGTGGCTCCCAGCCGGCTGACACTCAGCCCCAGATCCGATGCAATATCACGATTCACATCCACCGCTATGGTCGGCTTCGGCGCCAGCAACGAGGTTTCGATATCCACCAGTCCGGGAATCTTGCGCATGCCGCCCACGACCTGATCGGAAATCTTGCGCAAGGTTTCCAGATCCGGCCCCTGCACGCTGAGCATGATGGGCTTGAGACCGCCGGAAACCGATTCCTTGGCAGCCGCTACCGAGGTCACGGTAATGCCGGCAACGTGTGAAAGCCGCTCGCGCACATTCACGATCAGCTGTTTCTGGGTGAGCGTACGCTCCGCCTTCGGTTTCAGCTGCACACGAATGCCCGCATGATCCTTGCCGGCACTCATATTGGTATTGATGGACGCGTAGGTCATCAGCACTTCCGGATACTGGTGCAGCAGCGCATCGACCTGACGCGTTTTGGCCTGCGTGTATTCCAGCGAAGACCCCGTCGGGGTTTCAAACTTGACGCCCAGCTCCGACATGTCGGGCTCCGGCACAAACTCGCCGCCAATATGCTTGGCCAGCACAAAAGCACCGATCAGGCTCACCACGGCAATGACCATGGTGATGCGGCGATGCCGGAGCGCCCAGCCAATCACTTTCACATAAACATCGCCGAGCTGCTCAAGCCGCTCGGAAAAGCGGTCGAGAAAGCGGCCGAACGCCGAGGTTTTCTTGCGTCCGTGAATATCCGGGTCATGCCAGATGGAGGACAGCATGGGATCGAGGGTGAAGCTCACGAACATCGACAGCAATACCGCCGACGTAACCGTGACGCCAAACTGGAAGAAGAAACGCCCGATAATGCCGCCCATGAACGCCACCGGCAAAAACACCGCGACAATCGCCAGCGTGGTGGCGAGCACGGCCAGACCGATTTCCTCGGTGCCATCCATCGCCGCCTCGTAATGGCCCTTGCCCATGGCGCCATGCCGCACGATGTTTTCCCGCACCACGATGGCGTCATCAATAAGCAGGCCGATACACAGCGACAGCGCCATCAAGGTCATCAGGTTGATGGTGAAACCGAAAAAATAAAGGGCAAAAACCGTTCCCAGCAAAGAGATCGGCAAGGTAAGCCCGGTGATGACGGTGCTGCGCCAGGAACCCAGAAACAGGAAGACGATGATGATGGCCAGCGCCGCGCCTTCGATCAGCGTTTTCTGCACATCCTTGAGCGAGGCACGAATGGATTTCGAACTGTCGGCCACCTTGATCATTTTCACGCCGGCCGGCAGGTTTTTTTCCAGCTCGTTCATCACCACCAGCGACTTGTCGACCACATCAATGGTGTTGGCACCCGATGTTTTTACAATATCAATGGATACCGCACGCTCACCGTTGATCATGGCGGAGGAGACTTCCTCCTCTTCGCCATCCACCACATCGGCGACCTGCTCCAGATAAACCGGGCCACCCGCACGTTGCGCCACAATCAGCCGGCGGAAATCCCGCGGATTGGCAATGCGCCCCTTGATCTGCACGATCTGCTCGACATTATCCAGCGTCAGCGCACCGGCCGGCAGTTCCTGATTCTCGTTGCGCAGGGTTTGCACTACCTGATCAACGCCGACACCAAAGGCCTGCAAACGTTCAGGCTGGATATAAATGCGGATCTGGCGCTTTACCGCACCGATGACATCAACCTTGCCGACACCCGGCACTGTCTGGAAGCGTTTCTTCACGGTCTGGTCTATCCACGTGGAAACTTCGCGCGGCGCCAGGGTATTCGAGGTGAAGGCCAGCGACAGCACGGGCACTGAACCCGGGTCATAGCGCGCGATAACCGGCTCATCCACTTCAGGGCGCAAATCCTTTTTCACCAGCGCCACCTTGTCGCGTACATCCTGCACGGCGGTTGCCAGCGGCACCGACAGAAAGAATTCCACCGCCACAAAAGAGCGGCCTTCATAGGACGTCGAGATAACGCGCTTCACGCCCGAGATGGTATTGACCGAATCCTCGATCTTGCGCGTGATATCGGATTCCACCACTTCCGGCGAGGCACCGGGATACGTCGTGTTCACGATGACAAAAGGAAACTCCACATTGGGGAATTCCTCGACGCTGATGCTGCGGTACGAAAAAAGCCCGAGCACCATGAGCGCAAACATCATCATCGCGGCAAAAACGGGATTACGAATACTGATTCGGGTAAGCCACATGACGGTTCTCCCTTACTGGCCGGCCGTCACGACTTTCGCCGGACTGTTGGCGGCCTGCGCGCTCAGGTTCACCAGCACCACCGTCTCACCCTCCTGCACACCCGCGCTCACCATGGCCTCGGACGCACGCTCGTCCACCGCCCCCAGCGTCACTTGCCGCAACTCCAGCCTGTCATTCTTCAGCACGAACAATGTCGATGCCTTGCCGGCTTCGCGGTGGATGGCCGCCAGCGGCACAATCAGGCCGGGCTCGCTGCTCGCCGGCCCCACCGTGCCGCGCACAAACATGCCGCCCTTGAGAAACCCGTCCGGATTCCTGATGCGTACATAAGCGGAAATGGCGCGCGTACCGGCGTCGGCAACGGGATTGATGCGCAGGACTTTTCCTTCAAAAGAACGCTGGTCAAAACCACTGACCGTAAACACCACACGCTGACCTGCTTTCACCTGCGCAATATCCGTGACCGGCACCGGCGCTTCCAGTTCCATTTCCGACAGGTCGACAATATCGAAAAGCTTGCCATCCATGCCGACACTGCTGCCCGGCTCGACATAACGCCGTGACACGATGCCGCTCATGGGCGCGCGCACACTGGCATCGTTCAGCGCCTTGCCGGCAATATCCACCAGCGCCTGCTGGGCGCGCACGTTTTCTTCACGCGCTTCGGCATCGCCGACACTGCGCTGGTATTCGATTTCCGGAAAATACTGCTTGTCGTAAAGCTGCTTGTTGCGCCCCACCAGACCGCGCGACAGTGCCGCCTCCACCTTTGCCGCCGCCAGATTGGCCTGCGCCTGCTTCAGGCGCGCATCAATATCCAGCGTCCCCAGATGCGCCAGCACCTGGCCTTTCTGCACACGCTCACCCTCACGAACCAGCACCGTACCGACCTCGGCCGCCACACGCGACTGCACCGTGGTTTGCACCACCGCCTGCAAGGTTCCGGTAATCGGCAAACCCCCGCTCAGGGTGCCCCGGCGCACCGTGGCAACGTCAATCGGCGCCAGCTCCAGTGCCGCTGGCACAGCGGCACTCTGGTTGTTTTCAGCTTCCTTGCCGCCGCAGGCCACCAGGCCCAAGGCCAGCAACGCCGGGGCAAACACAAACAATGGCGTCAGCGACAAGCGGGAGCGCTGCAGGATTTCGCGCTTCATGATTATTGTTCTCCGTTGCGAAATGAATTCTTGTGTGCCGAAGCGGGATCAATTCCCCGCCACAGCATCTGGAAAATGGCGGGCAGGATGTGGTCAAGATCGAGCTCATCGCCCTTGACCAGCCAGGCCAGCATCAGGCCGTCAAAGAGGGCGCTCCAGAAAATGGCCGCCACCTTGGGATCGATATCGGCAGGTGCCAGACCATGCGCCTGCAGCTCTCCGGTAAACCGTGCCGAGGTTTCCCATACCTGATCGTAGAAAGTCGCCAGACGTTCACGCACATCCGGATTGCGTCCCTGGCTCAGGCATTCGAGATACAGGCGCGACCACTCCGGATCATCGGTACAGCGGCGCATGCCGGCACGAAACATGTCCGTCATGCCGATCAGGGGATCGCGCCCGCCCGCCACCAGCGCCTCCAGATCCACCCGCAAGGGGCCGGTATGCGACTGGAAACGATGGTCCAGCAAGGCAAAGAAAAGGTCGTTCTTGCTTTTGAAATGCCAGTAGATGGCACCCTTGGTCATGCCGGCATCGGCGGCCACCTCGTCCAGCGAGGCGCGCTGAAAGCCCTTGAGGCCAAACACGCGGGCCGCGCTGGCAATAATGCGCTCGCGGGTTTCATGGGCCGGTGTCTGCTGATAGGAGAGCAGCGCCGCAAAGTTGTCCGCAGAGCCGAGATGCTCACGCACCTCGGCCACGGAAACCCGGGCAAGCTCCGCCACTTCCTGCAGGTCAGGAAGACGCGGAGCCTTTTGTCTGGCCGCCTCGCGCAGGGCAAGCAGCAGTTTTTCACGCATGGGAAATGCCTTCGGGCGCCCCCTCGGAGAGGCTGCAGCTTTCTAGCATACCGGTAAGTATGTGTACATACGGAACAGTCAGGGCGGCACCGGCCTGGACCGCTGGCTGCCGGAGCCGTCCTGAATCAGCAGATTAAAACAGATGTTTTAATCTGCTGATTCAGCGGCTATGATGAGCCCGTTCCTCGCACCATGGCGAGCCCGGACCACCGGGAAAGGAGACCCCCATGTACCGCATACGCCCCCTTGCCTCCATCGGCACAGACTCGAGCGCCGCCACCCGTACCGCACTGATCGAAGCGGCCGCACCGCTGTTTGCCGAGGCCGGCTTCGAGGCCACACGCACCCGCGATATCACCGACAAGGCCGGCGCCAATGTGTCGGCCATCAACTATCACTTCGGCAGCAAGATGGGGTTGTATCAGGCCGTCATCAAAAACCAGGCCGAGGAAATGCACGCCTCCTTCCCCATCGAGACCGATGCCGTACGCGGGGAAGACCCGGCCACCCGCCTGCACTGGCTGATCCACAACCTGCTGCGCCGCGTTCTTGCGCAACACGATGATCGCCGTCTGAAGGTTTGCGTGCGTGAATTCGTGGAGCCCACTGAAGCCCTGGACTTTCTCGTGAAGGAAATCGTCAGCCAGCAGTTCGACATCATGAAGAGCGTGGTCAATGCCGTGCTGGGGCATGAAGCCAGCCCCGAAATGCTCAACCGCTTTACCGTCAGTGTGGTCAGCCAGTGCTTTCATTACGGCATGGCCGAACCCATGTTGACGCGCCTCGGCGTGCAGGTGCCGTCTACAGACGGTGACATAAACGAACTTGCCGAACATATTGTCAGCTTCAGTCTGGCTGGTATTGTGGCCGGCAGAAAAAACGGTCTGATGCCATGAGTATCGGACTGCGCTTCATGAATGGCATGGTGAAAGGTATCAGGGACGGCTTTATGAAAAAGCGCTGTGTATTTGCACTTCCGCTCCTGCTGGCAGGCTGCGGCGATGACCTGCCCCGCTATCTGGGCCGTGTCGATGTTGATGTGATGCGTCTGGCGCCGTCACATATCGGTCACCTGCAGCAGCTGACGGGAACGCACGCTGCCGTGATCAATGTTGTGCAAACGCTGGCGCAACTGGATGCCCCGGCAAAAGCCGCCTCCCGTGAGCGTGTCGCGACCGCTGCGCACGAACTCACGACACTCCAGCATCACACCAGCATTCGCGTTATCCGCACACAACTTGCCCTGGCCGAAAGCCGGCGCCAGTCGAATGAGCGCCACTTGCGACGCCTGAACGATACGCTGCGCAGCGGACTGGTCAGCCAGAGCGAGCTTGACCAGCAAAGAGTACTGGTCAGAGCAGAGGCCGCCCGGGTTGCAGAACTGCGCGCCGCACTGAAATCAGCCCGGCTCAGCGCTCGCAGCCAGCACCACCCGGCTGCCAACCAGACTGCCTCTGCCGACCACAGGGCGCATCAACCGGCCTGAGCCGCATTTGCGCCTCTGGCGGTGAACGCTTACGTCAGCAACGAGACCAGCCAGCCCGGGTGCAGGCGCCAGCCAAAGAATCCGGCCAGTCCGAACAGGACACCGAAGGACCCGGAGCCCCATGAAAAAAACAGCAAGGCCCACTTGTCCGTCAATGCCGCCACGGCTGCTACCGCCAGGGCAATAGACAAGGCGGCATCGCTCATGTCGAACTGGTCATCGTGAAAATTCAGGGCGTCATATTCTGCTTCATGCGCCCTGGCTTGCGCCTCAATCGCCAGCCCTTCTTTTTCATAGCGTGCAATCTCTGCCGCCAGCAGCTTCTGCTCGGCTTCAAGGGTCTGTGCCCTGGCCATGCCGGTAGTCGCCAGAAGATTGGCCATGCGCAAAGAGCTCTCGGCCAGGTGCAGCTTGATCTTCTTTGACTGGTACTGGGACCAGGAATCAACGGCATCCGATTTTGCCTGCTGCATGGCCTGAACCATGTTGTCGTCCTTGATTTTGCAAATCGCCATAAAGACCGACAGGATGACGACCGTAATGGCCACCATGCTGTTAAGCCGGTTCTTTTTTTCGGCAGCGCCGATTTCAATGTCCATGCATTCCTCGCTCAATCTGCAAAAATTCGTTCTGTACGGTTTCCGGGTTTCGCCATCCTTTTAACGCAAGAGAATGCCGCCTCAGACCGGCAATGCAGCTTATGCCCGCCAAATTGCATAAGCCCCTTCCAGCGAGGCGGCTTCACCGCCGGCATCGGCCAGACTGATGCGCAAGGATATTTTTCCCTTGCCTTTTTGTGTGATGGCGGCGCGCAGTGCCTCGCACTCCCCTGCTGCAGGCAGGCTCACCGTTGCGGTGAAATCGCCGGTCAGGGGTTTGGGAAACCTGAAATGCGCATCGTAAATGGCAACCCGGCAAGGACCGGTTTCCTGGCCAGCCCACAGGGTCAGCAAACACCAGCCGGTAATATTGCCCAGCGCCGTGATGCTGCCCGCAAAAGCAGTGCCCTTGTCGTTGAAATTGGCAGCAAGGGGAACGCCCAGCACCAGCGTGCGGCCATCAAAACTTTTCGCTGTCAGCTGCATGGCGGCCGTAAGCGGAATTTCCGTACGGACACGCTCGATCAGCGCAACGGCACTGCCCTGAAAATCCTGTGGCTCGCTCATCCCTGCCACGCCGAAACAAAATCAGCAACGGACAGAGGCGTTATTTTCCGCGGCTCGGCAGAAGCGGTGCCGACATACACAAAACCGGCAATGCTTTCATGCGCCGCCACACCCAGGCCTTTTTTCAGATGCGGATTTCCGGTAATCGAACCGCTGCGCCACATGCTGGCAAACCCCTGATCGTGCAGCGCCAGCAAAAAATTCTGCACCGCTGCTCCCATGGACAACAGCTGCTCTTCCGGCGGCGCTTTCGGATCATCCTTGTACACCGTGATGGCGACGACAATCATCGGCGCGCGAAACGGCATTTTCTGCAAACGATCGATCACCTCAGGCGTTAAATCCGCGGTTTCCGCCAGCGAGGCCGCGACAAGAAGCTCGCCGAGTTTTTGCAGGCCCTCGCCTTCAATCACCAGATAGCGCCAGGGCCGCAGCACGCGATGATCCGGTGCGCGCAGGGCGCAGGCAAACGCCTTGTTTAAAACCTCGGGGCCGGGAGCCGGAAACCCCAGCTTGCCTTGCGAGGTGCGCGTCAGCATGGCATCGAGCGTATTCATACCGTCTCCTGCAGAGCCGGTTCTGCTGTTGTTTTCACATCCGCCTGCGCATTGATGTTTTTCAGCGCGGTGTCTGCTTCTGCCAGCACGCGCTGCATGATTTCCGGCACGCCCATCACCTCGTGCACCAGCCCCTGTGCCTGCCCGATCAGCTGCACGCCGTTGACATGGTCGCCGTCAATGATGGCCTTGCGGATCTCGCCGGTGGCCGCGCCGAAATAGGCCAGCTTCAGGGTTTCGGTAAAACCGTTGCTGAACACTTCGCGCAGCAGGCCGAACAGGGGCCGGCCGGAATCACGGGCTGCGCCCAGTGCCTTGAACAGCGCACGCCACAGCGTCAGCGGTTTCGCCATGCGTTTTTCCGAGGTCGGTGTTTTCATGACGCGACAGGGCATGCTGTCGAAGTTGGCCGAGTAAATGGTTTCACTTTCGGTTTTTTCGACAATCATTTTTTTGGTCACGGCATGCACCGGACTTTCTTTCGACGTGGCAAAACGGGTGCCCATGGCAATCGCATCGGCACCCAGCGCCAGCGCCGCCACCAGGCCGCCGCCGCTGGCAAAACCACCGGTGGCAATCAGCGGCAGCGTAGTGACCTGGCGGATGGCCGGCACCAGCACCAGCGAAGTCACGTCCCCGCCGTGGGCGGCGGCCTCATGGCCCGTCACCAGCAAGGCATCAACACCGGCCCGCTCTGCCGCCAGCGCATGTTTGGCCGTGACGACCGTGGCAATCACCTTGCCGCCATAGGCGTGCACGCGCGCACAAATCCAGTCGCCCTTGCCGAGCGAGAAATTGATGACCGGTACTTTTTCGGCAATGGCGATTTCCGCATTCTGCGTGGCGCCCGGCATGATGAGGGCGACGCCGACGCCGAAGGGCTTGTCGGTCAGCGCACGGGTGCGGCGGATTTCCTCCCGGGTTTCCTCGGGCGTGAGATGGCCCACCGCCAGGATGCCGAGGCCGCCGGCATTGCTGACAGCCGCCACCAGCGCGGCATTGGAGACATAAGTCATGCCGGGGCAGAACACCGGATGGCGGATGCCGAAAAGCCGTGTGATACGGGTCTGCATGGTGAAGTCTCCAGCGCAAAAAGCGGACAAGGAGGCGATTCTACCTTTGTTGCCGCTCATGTGAATGGTCAGTCTGCTTGATCGTTTATGTCATAAAATTCGACCGGCCAGGCTCCTATGATCGGCACTCAGTCCTGCAGCCCACTACAAGAGAACAGACCGAATGGATCTTCATGTTCCCGCTGAAGAAGGCACTTTCCGCGAGGAAGTCCGTGCCTTTCTCGCCGCCAGCCTCACACCCGAGATGCGCGAAGCCGGCCGTCTGGCCACCTCGGTGTTTGCCGAGCCCGCCCTCGCCATGGCCTGGCAAAAAATCCTGCACCAGCGTGGCTGGGCCGCGCCGCACTGGCCGAAAGAGTACGGCGGTGCCGGCTGGAGCGTGTCGCAACGCGCCATTTTTGCCGAGGAGCTGATCCGCGCCGAAGCTCCGCCGCTGATTCCCATGGGCCTGCTGATGTGCGGCCCCATGCTGATCGGCTGCGGCACGCCGGAACAAAAAGCGCATTACCTGCCGCGCATCCTCAACGGCGAGGATTTCTGGTGCCAGGGCTATTCCGAGCCCGGTGCCGGCTCCGACCTGGCATCCCTGCAAACCTTTGCGGCCAGCGATGGCGATGACTATGTCATCAACGGCACCAAGATCTGGACCACCTACGCCATGCACGCAAACATGATGTTTGCCCTGGTGCGCACCAACCGCGAGGTAAAACCGCAGGCCGGCATCACCTTCCTGCTGATCGACATGAACACGCCGGGCATCCGGATTGATCCCATCGTCGGGCTCGATGAAATTCCCGAACAGTGCCAGGTGTTTTTCGACAATGTGCGCGTACCGAAAGCCAACCGCATCGGCGCGGAAAACCAGGGCTGGACCGTTGCCAAATACCTGCTCATGTTCGAACGCGGCGGCAATGAATACGCCCCCGCCCTCGGCATACAGCTGGAAAAGGTGAAGCAGCTCGCGGCGCGCCAGAGCATCGACGGCACGCACAACCTCATGCAGGACGAGATTTTCCGCCACAAGGTGGCGCAGACAGAAATCGATGTGCTGGCGCTGAAATTCACCGAAAACCGCATCAAGTCCGCTCTCGGTGCCGGCAAGGACCCGGGCGCGCTGTCGTCGATGACAAAAATTCTCGGCACCGAGTTGTGGCAGAAAATCACCGAGCTCGCCATCGAGGCGCTGGGAACCCAGGCGCTGATCTGGCAGCCCGAGGCCATCGTGCCGGGTGCCGGCATTGAGCCGGTGGGCCCGGAATACGCCACCACCGCCATGGCACGCTATCTCAACACGCGCGCCACCTCGATTTACGGCGGCTCCAACGAAGTGCAGCGCGGCATCATCGCCAAGCTGGTGCTCGGGCTTTAAAAAAACCATTCGCGCCGGCACCGTGCCGGCGCAACCATCTCTTTTTAAGAGCGAGAAAAATCATGGATTTTTCCCTGAATGATGAGCAGAAACAGCTGAGCGATTCCGTGGGCAAATTCGTCAAGGGCAGTTACGACTTCGAAAAACGCCGCCAGATCATCAAAAAGCATGACAGCCTTGATCCCGCCATCTGGCAGCAGTTCGCCGAGCTCGGCTGGCTGTCACTGCCCTTCGCCGAAGACGATGGCGGCATCGGCGGCACGCTGATCGACACCATGGTCCTGCTGGAGGAATGTGGCAAAGGCCTTGTTGTCGAGCCCTTCATTCCCACCGTGGTACTCGGCGGCGGCTTTATCCGCCGCGGCACGCCGGCACAGAAATCACGCTATCTGCCGGCATTGATGGCCGGCACGCTGCAGGCCGCCTTTGCCGTGCAGGAATACGAGCAGACCTTCAGCCTTGCCACCACCGCCGCCACCGCCACCGCCACGGCAGACGGCGACTGTTACGTGCTGAACGGCCACAAATCCGTCGTACTCAACGGTGATCGTGCCGATGTCTGTGTGGTGCTGGCGCGCACCGCCGGCAACCCCGGCCAGGAAGACGGGCTCACCCTGTTTCTCGTCGACACCGATACGCCAGGCGTGCAGCGCACCGGCCACCGTCTGGTGGACAACACGCGCGCGGCCGACATCCGTTTCGACAATGTACGGATTGCCCATGAAAACATTCTGGGTGAATTGCATCAGGGCGCCGCACTGGCCCGCACCGTGATCAATGAAGCCATTCTCGCGCTCGCCGCCGAAGCCACCGGCATTCTCTCCGTGCTGCTCTACAGCACGGTTGAATACACAAAAACGCGCAAGCAGTTCGGCGTCGCCATCGGCAGCTTCCAGGTGCTGCAGCATCGCATGACGAACATGTTCATCGCCCATGAACAAACGCGTTCGCTGCTGCTGTGCGCCACCCTGAAAATGCACGAAGGCCACAGCGATGCCGGCAAGGCCGTGCATGCGCTCAAGGCCCAGCTGGGCCGTGCCGGCCGCCTGCTCGGGCAGGAAGCCATACAGCTGCACGGCGGCATGGGCATGACGGATGAAATGCCCATCGGTCATTACTTCAAGCGCATCACTGCGATAGACGCCCTGTTCGGCAATGCCGACCAGCACACCCGCGCCTTCGCGGCATAAGACAAAACGGAAACCCGTGACATGAAAAAGCCCGGAATGATCCGGGCTTTTTCATGGGTGCTTTTTGCGGGGGCTCATTGCAGAGGCCCTGTCACGAAAACCCCTTCACGCAGGGCAAGCCGTGCAGGGGACGTTAAATTCACCGGAGCCTATTTTTTGGCCGCATCGGCCTTCTGCTTGTCCAGCATTTTCTGGAAGGCCACCGCTTCAATGGCTTCAACCGTGATGGTCACGTCCAGCTCGTCACTCACCATGGGCACGAACTTGTCGATGCCGAATGCCGAGCGTTTGAGACGCGTGGTCGCATTGAAACCCGCCGCATCGGCATTCTCATAGAAAGGATGCGGGCCGGCCTTGTTGAGCGTTGCCTGCAGCACCACCGGCTTGCTGATCCCGTTCACGGTCAGCTCGCCCAGCAACTGGAAGGTTTTCTTCTTTTTGTCCAGAGCCTTGATGCCCGTGCTCTTGAAGGTGACACCGGGAAATTCCTTTGACTTGAAGTAGTCACCCGAATCAATGAGATGCTCGTTCAGCAAGGGCACATGCGTATCCAGGCTCTTCACCGGCATGGTCACGCTGACCGATGATTTTTCCGGATGCGTCTGGTTACCCATGATGGTGCCGTTCACCTGCGTGAAATCCGCCATCGGATTGGAGAAGCCGACATGGCTCCAGGAAAAATGCACGAAGCTGTGGGCAGGATCAATCGTGTAGTTCACCACCTTGTCCGTCGCAGCCTTGTCCGTCACTGTTTTGTCGGCCACGGCCATGGCTGAAGCCGAAGCACCGGCCAGCAGGGCCGCAACCAGTATCTGTCGAATCAGTTTCATGTTTATTCCTCCTGGAAAATAGGTTCGGACATCCTAGTCGAAACCCGGCGAAAAACAGCCACTGCCGATCCGCTTCTACCAAACAACAACGAATTGCCGCCACCGGGCCATTCATGAATTGCCCGGGCAGGGACTTCGCCACAGAATTGCCGCTTCGCAACAAGCCCCCGATGAGCCCAACGCCCGATGAGCACCGACCTCCTGAACCAGTGGATCAACCTCTATCGCGAGCCCATGTTCTGGCTGTACCCCATGGCCACCCTCGGCATCAGTATCGGTGCTTTCCTGCTCTTTGCCCTGCCCCTCACCCTGCTGGCCTGGATCGACCCGCCGGCGCTGCAGCGCTTCAAGGTGCAGCCGGGGCCGTTTCATGTCGAGCGCTGGTTCTGGGGATCGCTCGGCCGGCTCTTCGGCAATGCCCTGCTGATGGCCGCCCTGCTCGTGCTGGCCTGGCCGGTGCTGCGCTACACCACCATTCACACCGGCGCGCTGCCGGCGTGGTGGGTGATCGGCCTGCAGCTGCTGTTTTTCATTTTCCTGGATGATTTTCTCTACTACGGCATGCACCGCGCCATGCACAAGGGCTGGCTGTTGCGGCAGGTACACAGCGTGCATCACCGCATTCGCCAGACCAGCGCCATCAATGGCAACTACTTTCACCCGCTGGAATTCATTTTCACCGGCACGCTGGTGCTGGTCGGCCCGCTGCTGGTCGGCGCCCATCTTTACGTGTTGTGGATCTGGGTGGCCCTGCGCCAGTTCGAAGCCGCCGACGGCCACTGCGGCTACGTCTTTCCCTGGAATCCCGGCCACCTGCTGCCGCTGTACGAAGGCGCCGGCTTTCACGATTTTCACCACTTGCAATACCAGGGTAACTTCGCCGGCTTCCTGCCCTGGCTCGACGGCGTTTTTGGCACCTACGCCCGTGGTTACAGGGAGTGGCGTGCGGCGCGCAAGACGCCGCATTGATGGCAGTAAATTCCACGCATGAGCGCACCGGTAATTGTGTAGCATGAGCAGCGCATCAGGAATCCCGCCAAACCCCTGCTGATGCCCTGCCGGAAATCCAAGGAGAAATCGTGGTCTGGATCATTACGAAGTTCCTGTTGTCCGCCGCCGTGATTGTGCTGGTGACCGAGATTGCCAAGCGCAACGACAAGCTCGGCGGCCTGGTTGCCGCATTGCCGATTGTCACCTTCATTACGCTGATCTGGCTTTACATCGAAAAGCAGCCAGTGGAGAAGATCGCCGATTATTCCTGGTACACATTCTGGTATGTGCTGCCCACCCTGCCCATGTTCCTGGCACTTCCGCTGCTGCTGCCGCGCATCGGTTTCTGGCCATCGCTGCTGGCCTGCGCCATCCTGACCGTCGTCTGCCTGTTCCTGTTTGCACTGGTGATGCGCCGCTTCGGCATAGAGCTGCTGTAAGCCGTGAAGGGCCCCGGCTGATCCTGCGGTCCGGCATCAATCCTTTGCAGTGACGATCGGAAACACCAGATCGGGCTTGTCCATCAGCGCGAAGAACCGCACCAGATCAATCAGGCTGCCATCCACCTTCATGTCGGGCGAGGTGAGCAGATCCCTGACGCCGGCCTGTTTGGTAACGATCTTCACCAGCAGCGGCCGTGTCAGCGTCAGAGTGGCACTGGCATTTCTGGCCGCCGGCGCACGACGCGCATGCAGCACGGCATTTTCAATTTCCAGCACATAGTTTTCCTTAAGATCGCTGAAGGCCAGGTTGATGGTCAGTGCCACGCCATCGGCCTTGGGGCCGTTCAGCGCCACCTGGAACATCTGCATGAACTGTTCGGGGCCGGTCTGCTCCAGCAGTTCAGTGGCCGCTGCAATATCCACGCCTTTTTCCGGCACGCCGTGACGCAGCTCGTAGGCGCCGCTGAGATACACATTGCGCCAGGCCGATGATTCAGCACGATAGCCGAGCTGATCGTAGGTCCGGGCCAGCAGGGCCTTCGCCTTGCTGTTCCCGGGCTGCGCCGACACCAGCTGGTTCAGCACTTCGGCAACCCAGCGATACTCGCCCTTGTCATAGGAGGCTTCGGCTTTTTCCAGAATGGCCGCACTGCCGCCCATGTACTCCACGTAATGTTGCGCACCTTCCACGCGCGGCAGCGGATCAAGACTGGCGGGGTTGGCGTCGTACCAGCCGAAGTACATCTGGTAAACCGCTTTCACGTTGTGCTTGAGCGTTCCGTAATAGCCGCGGTTCCAGTAATGCGTCTGCAGCGATTTTGGCAGCGTCATCTGCTCGGCAATGTCGCGCGGGCCGTAACCCTGATTCGCCATGCGCAGGGTCTGGTCATGGATGTAGCGGAAGGTGTCACGCTGCTCTTTCATCAGCGCCGAAATGCGCTCCTTTCCCCACACCGGCCAGTGATGGCTGATGAACATGACTTCCGTATCCGGATAACTGTCGATGCTGTTGTCGATATACCCGGCCCAGCGACTGGCATCACGGACCTTGGCGCCACGCAGCGTGTAGAGGTTGTGCATGGTGCGGCTCAGCACTTCGGCGCCGCAGAAAGCTTTTTGCGCCGGCAGGTAAAACGTCAGCTCGGCCGGAGCCTCGGAACCGGGGGTGTACTGGAAAATGAAATCCACGCCATCAATCACCAGCGGCTGCGGTGTGTGGCCGATCAAATCGGTGGGCGCCAGAATGCCGACCGTTCCCATTGCCGGTTCCTTGCCGAGGCCGTTGTCGACCTTGCCGCGCACACTGCGAGGCAGGTCGCGGCCGTACATGTAAATGGCGCGACGCCCCATGGCCGGACCGGCCAGCACATTCTCGCTGGTGGCCTCTTCCATGAAACCCTGCGGCGCATACACACGCACCTTGCCGCTGGCAACATCAGCGGCTGAGGCCACCGCCAGCGCACCGCCAAAATGATCGATATGGCTGTGCGTGAAAATGATCGCCACCACCGGCTTGTCGCCCAGTGTCTTGCGCACGAACGCCAGCGCACGCGCAGCGGTTTCCTTCGAGGTCAGCGGGTCCACCACGATCCAGCCGCTCCTGCCTTCGATGATGCTCATATTGGCAAGGTCATAACCGCGCAGCTGGTAAACGCCTTCCGCCACCTTGTAGAGGCCGTGCGTATTGTTGAGCTGCGCCTGCCGCCAGAGGCTGGGATTGACGCTGGCCGGCGCCGTGCCCTTGATGAAGGCATAGGCATCCTGATCGAACGCCGTGCGGCCGTCCGCCGCCTTCACCTGCAGCGAAGGTTCGCGCGCCACCAGGCCGCGTGCCGCCTCGGCCGCATCCAGCCCGTCTTCAGCCGGCAGGCTTTTCGCCGCTTCCGCCTGCGCCGCCACGGTGGCAGCGGTCGGGGCCGAAAACCCGGCCGCATCGGCATCGCGGGCCAGAGGCAGCTCGCGCCCGCAGGCACTCAGCAGCAAGAGACAAAGCAGGGGAGAAAAAGCGCGAACACGCATGGGAAACATCCTGTGCAAAGCCGGTGAAGTTCGACATTGATTGTAGGTGCAATCCAGCCTGCCTGTGTGCCGCATCCCTGGCTACAGGGCGGTTTCTGCCGCTCCGCATGACCGTTCATCCGGACAGTTCGTGAATGCCTCCAGCCCGGTCTTCAATAACATTCATGCAGGACACGGGGATGCTGCATAAGCGATCCGGCCGGCATCACACAAGGGAACAGACCATGAATATCCTGCTGGTACAGGGCCACCCCGACACCGGTGAAAAACATTTCTGCCATGCCATTGCAGAAGCGTATGCAGAGGCGGCACGGCAAGGCGGACACGAGGTGCGCCGCATCGACATTGGCACGCTGGATTTTTCCGTGCTGCGCAGTCGCCGTGAATGGGAAGGCGCGGTGGTATCGCCGGACATTGTCCGTGCACAGCAAGACATCCTCTGGAGCCGGCATATCGTGCTGGTGTTTCCGCTGTGGCTGGGTGAGGCGCCCGCCCTGCTGAAAGCATTTTTTGAACAGGTCATGCGTCCCAGCTTTGCCGTCCCTGCCCTGGAGTCGGCCAAGTCCGTGCGTCCCCTGGCCGGGCGCAGCGCCCACCTGATGGTGACGATGGGCATGCCGGCGGCGTTCTACCGGATCTGGTACCGCGCCCACGGCCTGAAAAACCTCAAACGCAACATGCTAAATTTCGTCGGCATCAAGCCGGTCCGCCTGAGCCTGTTCGGCATGGTGGAAGGCCGGGACGCCACGCCGCGTGAAAAATTCCTGGCAGAGGTGAAATCATTTCCGGGAAAGCTGCGGGAATGATTCAGGCAATCCCCTGGCCAGCCGCCCGCATGAAATGAATACGCGTAAAAAAGCCCGCGGTCAGCGGGCTTTTTTACGCACGGATTTTATTCCGGCTTTTCCGTAACGGTTTTATCCGCTGCCGACCGTGGCATGACCGGACGCGAGCGCTGCGCCAGCCAGTCCTTGCTGATGGCCCAGGTGGTGTGGGCGGCCTTGCCGCCGGTAAAGACCCCGGCATGGCCGCCGGGCACGACATGGAACTGCTTGTCGCTGGAGCTGACCACTTCAAGAATCGCGCGCGCGGAATCAATCGGCACAATCTTGTCGTTGTCGCCGGCAAAGGCGAGCAGGTTGCAGTGAATGTCGCGGAAGCTGGCTTCGTGGCCGCCGATGCGGATGCGCCCCTTCGTCATGCGGTTGTACAGGCCGAGCTTGCGGATCAGTTCCTGGATCGTGGCGCCCGGATAATCCGGCATATTGGTGAACCATTCGTTCATGGTCATGTAGCGCGACACGTATTCGTCATCGGCCATGTTGCGCACCAGCTCGACATAGCTCGATACCGCGCCCATGGGATTGGTCATCTTGAAAATGAGGGACAGGCGCTTGCCGGGAACGTGAAAAAAGTTGCGCTGCATCTTGTCGATGCGCAAACCGGTGACACGGCCGATGGCCCAGACCGGTTTGCTGAGCAGGCGCGTTGCCGTGCCGACAAAACCCATCTTGTGCATGTCGACGGGTGACGCAATCGTCACCAGATTCACCACCTTGTCATCGCGGCTGTTGGCCAGATACAGCAGCGCCAGCAGGCCGCCCATGCAATAACCCAGAATGGATTGCTCTTCACTGCCACTGTGCGTGCGAATGGCCTGCATGGCCTTGGGAAACCAGTCGCTGACATAACTTTCCAGCGAGAGCTCGCGGTCTTCGGCGCGCGGCGTGCCCCAGTCGATGAGATAGACATCAAAACCGTGGGCGAGAAAATATTTCACCATGGAGCGCTCGGCCATGAGATCAAACACCCAGGCAAACACACCCAGCGGCGGCACCAGAACCAGCGGAACGGCAAAGCGGCGCTGACGCACCTGAAAGGACTTGCCGTCAATCATCACCGGGCCGGGGGGCAGCGGGTGGTAATGCTTCACGCTCATCAGGCCGTCACGCAGAATCACTTCATGCGGCGTTTTATCCAGCTGCAGATAGCGCGCCTTGTTGGTCCGGCGCTGTATGGCATTGTTGACGAAGGCGGTACTGGTGCGCACAAAACGCAGGGAGCGCTCAAACGGTTTGCTCATACGTCCTCGATGGTGAATATCCATATTGAAGGCCATGAGCAGGCATGCCCGTGACCGTCATTCATGGCCGCGATTATGCGGCCAAATCAGAGCCAGCGCAGCGGCCAGACTTCATGACGCACGATGCGGTGAAAGCCCCAGGCCGTCACCAGCAACAAGCCCACCCCCAGCAACAGCGCCGGCAACAGCAGTTTCCAGCCCGGCATGGTCAGCACAATCACGATGGGCTGCGCGCCAGCCGGAGGATGCACGCTATGGCTGAGCCGCATCAGCGCAATGGTGAGCCCGACCGCCAGCGCCACCGTCCACCATTGCCCGGGAAACAGCCAGATCGCGGCAAAGCCGGTCGCGGTGCCGATGCCGTAACCCAGAATCAGGTTGCGCGGCTGCGAGAACTCGGCCTGCGATGCCAGAAACAGCAGCACGCAGGAAGCACCAAACGGTGCCAGCAGGAGCGGCAGGTGAATCTGCCGGGCCAGCAACTGGATCAGCAGGATGGCAAGAAAGCTGCCGAGCCCGCCCCACAGCGCCATCTGCCAGACCGCCGGCGTCTGTTCTGCGGCAATCGCCGGTTCCCCGACGGCCAGCACAGGCCGGGCAGCATCCAGCAGCTCGATCCCGTCCGCCATCACCGCTTCATCAGACCCGGACATCAAACCCTCCACTGGGCGCCGCAAAAGATCGCGATAGTACGGTTCCGGCCGGAAAATGAAACCCGGTTCGTCTGAACAGACCCATCAGCAACAGTGATGAAGGCAGGCCCTCCCGCCCGGCAACCGCGCCCCGGGAATAAGCACATGCCAATTCATTATTTTCAGAAAAATCCCGGGCCGCCTAGTCTCTCTGCATCGCCATCAAACACCTTGATGCGCCACACCTTCCGGAGAAACACCATGAGCCTGCACCTTGGCGACACTGCCCCTGATTTCACCCAGGACTCGTCTGAAGGCCCCATCCATTTTCACCAGTGGCTGGGCGACAGCTGGGGCGTGCTCTTCTCGCACCCGGCCGACTTCACCCCGGTCTGCACCACCGAGCTCGGCCTCACCGCCAAAAACCGCGAGAAGTTCGCCGCGCGCAACGTCAAGGTCATCGCCCTTTCCGTGGACCCGGTGGAATCACACACACGCTGGATCAAGGACATCAACGAAACGCAGGGCGTTACCGTCAACTTTCCCATCCTTGCCGATGCCGACCGGAAAGTGTCCGGGCTTTATGACCTGATCCACCCGAACGCCAGCACCACGGCCACCGTGCGTTCCCTGTTCGTGATTGATCCGGCCAAGAAAATCCGTCTCACCATCACCTATCCCGCCAGCACCGGCCGCAATTTCGACGAGATCCTGCGCGTGATTGATTCGCTGCAACTCACCGAATACCACAGCGTCGCCACGCCGGGTAACTGGAAGGACGGTGAAGACGTGGTGATCGTGCCCTCGCTGCAGGACCCGGAAATACTGGCGAAGAAATTCCCCAGGGGCTTTCGCGTCGTCAAACCGTACCTGCGCTATACGCCGCAACCCAACCGTTAATCGCGGCAGTCCGTTATTGATCAGGGAAAATGAAAAGGATCAGGCCATGAGCACCGAAGCCGAATTGCAGCAGCGTCTGGAAGGCGTGGATGTACTGGTACTGCCGGGCTGGAGAAATTCCGGCCCCGACCACTGGCAATCACGCTGGGAAGACAAGTTCCCGGAGTGGAGCCGTGTGCAGCAGGACAACTGGCTGCATCCGCAACGCAGCGACTGGGTGCGCACGCTGGACGAGTACATCGCGGCCTCCTCGCGCCCGCTGCTGCTCATCGCGCACAGCCTCGGCTGCATCACGGTGGCACACTGGGCGGCGCAATCCGCTCATGCCGGCCGTGTAGCGGCGGCACTGCTGGTTGCGCCTGCCGATGTCGAGCGCAGCACGGTCGCCAGCAGCCTGCGCAGTTTCGCGCCCGTTCCCGCTGAGCGCCTGCCCTTCCCCGCCCTGATGATAGGCAGCGACAACGATCACGCCTGCACGGCATGGCGTGCCTGCGAATTTGCCGATGCCTGGGGGGCCAGATTCCATCTACTCGGCGGTGCCGGCCACATCAATGCCGACTCGCGGCTGGGCGACTGGGAAGGTGGTCTTGAATTGCTGCATCACTGGCTGCAGCAAGCCCTGCCCCAAACCAGCGCTTCGGCCACTGCCCGGTCTTTCCGTTGGGCGGCGTGAATCGCGTCCGTTAAATGCCGGCACTCCCCGCGGCCACTTCCACACGGTTGCGGCCACCCGCCTTTGCAGCGTAGAGGGCCTTGTCGGCACGACGCAGCAGACTCTCAAAGCTAAGGTCATCCGCCTGCAGGATCGCCACGCCTATCGACACCGTGACGGGCAGCGATAATGCTCCAGCCACAAAGGGCTCGTCCGCAACGGCGCGACGCAAACGCTCACCGGCCGCCAGTGCCTGTTCTGCATCCGCACTGTCAAACAGGACCACAAACTCTTCACCGCCCTGCCGTGCCGGCAGCTCGGCACCGCGGCAAGCCGCCTCAAGACGGGCCGCGACATGCTTCAGGGCAACATCGCCGATGTCATGCCCGAAGCGGTCGTTGATGGATTTGAAATAGTCGATATCAATAATGGCCAGCGCCAGGCCGCCGCCTTTTTGCCGTGCCGCCGCAAAACTTTTTTCACCGGTATCCGCCAGCGTGCGGCGATTGGCGAGACCGGTCAGGTAATCGGTGGACGCCGCACGCTCCCACTGCCGGCGAATGCGTTCTGAACACATCAGCAAAAATGCCGTGGTGCCAATGACCGGCAGTACGGCCGCAATCATCGGCGTCAGCACATTAATCAGGCTGAACCTGTCGAGAACGCTGAAATCCGGACGCACACCGGTGAGCAGAAAATAAACCCCGCGCAGTGCCGTAAAAACCACCACCAGCAGAAAAATCCCGGCCAGTACACGCCGGCTGATGGCCACCTCACGCTGCGCCTGTGCAAAAAGGATGAAGACACTGCCCAGAAGAATGCTGACCCACGCCACCGTCACAATCAGGATGCGTATCCCGATATCGGGCTTGACGGCTGCGAACCAGTACACGCCGGCAATGCCCAACAGAGAGGGCAGCAGAAGCCAGGGCGTGTCCGGCTGACCGTAAAACTGCCGCAGCGCGCGCCAGTAACCGGTAAAACCGAGCAGCACCAGACCATTGGCCAGCGGCAGAATGAAAGCCGGCGGCAATTCACGCTGCACCGCAAAGAGGATGCTGCCACCGGCATGCAGCAGCGTGGCAATGCGCCAGCTCACGGCCGCAGGACGCAGCGCCTGCGGCAAGTCCCTGTGCACCAGGCCCAGCACGCCACCATTGGCCAGCATCATCAGGGTCATGATTATGAGTACGGTTTGCGGATCCATCATTCCAGGGCTCTCAAGTCCGGCGCCACGTTAACGAACTGTGTTCTTTCACGGCAAGCCTGCCGCGAACCACGGCGTGCACGACGGGGATAGCGACCACTCCACCGATAACGCCTACAATAGACGACTTTCGCTGCCAACTGACGCCATGCTCCCAGTGTCCACTCCCTCTTCCCAGCGCTTTCGTCTCGATATCAACGGCCTTCGTGCCTGGGCTGTCGTTGCCGTCATTGGTTATCACTTCGGCATTACCGGCTTTGCCGGCGGCTTTGTCGGCGTCGATGTGTTTTTTGTGATCTCCGGCTTCCTCATGACCGGCATTGTCGTGAATGGCCTGGAAAAGGCCGGCGCCGGCAGCGGCGGCTTTTCCACACTCGCCTTTTACATGGCGCGCGCGCGGCGCATCCTGCCGGCACTGATCGTGCTCTGTGCGGTCCTCATGGTGCTGGGCTGGTGGCTGCTGCTGCCGATCGACTACCGCCTGCTCGGCAACCACGTTGCCTTCAGCACCGGTTTTTTATCCAACATCGCCTTCTGGAATGAAGCCGGTTATTTCGATTCGGCCTCGCACGAAAAATGGCTGCTGCACACCTGGTCACTGGCGGTGGAATGGCAGTTTTACCTGCTGCTGCCGCTGCTGCTGGTGGCCGTGTGGAAATGGCGGCCCGGCCGTCACGCCCTGACAGAGGCCATCGCGGCCATGCTGCTCGCCTCGCTCGCCGCCTCCATCATCGTCACGCCGCTTTATCCGTCTGCCGCCTTTTACCTGCTGCCCATGCGCGCCTGGGAAATGCTGGCCGGCGGCCTCGTGTTCCTGCACGCACCGCAACTGCGTCTGGGCACACGGCAAAAAACCGTGCTGGAAACTGCCGGCCTGCTGCTCGTCATCGCCGCCCTGCTCAGCTTTGATGCCGCCACCAGCTGGCCGGGCTGGCGCGCCCTCGTGCCGGTGACGGGCACCATGATGGTGGTGCTGGCCGCCAGAAATCCCTCGCTCTGGACCGGCAACCGCGCCGCGCAATGGCTGGGCACACGCTCCTATTCGCTCTATCTCTGGCACTGGCCGGTGGTGGTCGCGCTCACCTATATGGGCCTGCAAAAAACACCGCTTTTTATCGGCGGCGGCCTCGTGCTGACCCTCCTGCTCGGCCACGTCTCCTATGTGCTGGTCGAAGCCCCCGCGCGCATCCACCTCAACAAGCTGAGCATGCGCTGGAGTGCCCTGCTGTTGCTGGCAACAGCGCTGATCGTTATTGCCGCCGGTGCCGCCGTGCAATGGCAGGAAGGCGTGTACAGCCGCATGGCGCCTGCCATAGAAGCCATCAGCGACGAGGGCATGAACAAGAATCCGCGCCTGGTGGAATGTCATCCGGAGGCCGGCACCACCTCGCCCTCCTGCGTCTACGGCGGCAAACATCTCGGCGCCATAGTCACCGGAGACAGTCACGCCAATGCGCTGATTTCTGCCGTGGTCGCCGCCATGCCGAAAGACGACGGTGCAATGGAATGGTCCTACAGCAGCTGCCCCACGCTGCAGGGCGTGCACCGTCTCGGCGAGAAAACCCAGCCCTGCACCGCCTTCATCGACTGGATGCTGCAGCAGCTGAAAAAGGCCCCCAAAGGCGTGCCGCTGATCATCATCAACCGCACAACTTATTATGCCAAAGGCTTCAACGAGCCGTGGGAACCCAACGCCAACACAAACACACCGCTGGTGTATTTCAACAAGGTCTACACATCGGACTCGCCGGCCTTCATGGCAGAGTTCACGCAGAAAATGGTCGAGACCACCTGCAAGCTCGCCCAGGATCGCCCGGTGTACCTGATGCGCCCGATTCCGGAAATGGGCGTCGATGTGCCCAAGGCCACCTCGCGCGCCATGCTCTGGGGAAGTCATCGCGACGTGTCGGTTTCACTCGAGGAATATCACCGCCGCCATAAAGCCGTGTGGGCCGCGCAGGACGCCGTGCACGCCCGCTGCGGCGTAAAAATCCTCGACCCGATTCCTTATCTTTGCCCGGATGGCATCTGCCACGGCAGCAAGGATGGCCGCCCGCTGTATTTCGATGACGACCACTTGAGTGAATACGGCAACAAGCTGCTGGTGCCGATGTTTGCGGAAGTTTTCAGGAAACAGGAATAGCCAGGGCCGAATGCCGTGAAGCCCGGCTTTTTCCCGTCTTGAAATGCAGCCTGGGCTGAAAATCACCGGCTGCGCACTGCCCTGCCCTTCAAAAATACAGCGCAGATCCCCTCATCAATACACGCTGGACGCCGCCACACTCGAGGCGTAATTTGGCCAGGCTCAAACAATAATTCTAATGGGCTTGGCCTGAACAGGGGATAGTCATGGCAGCGTACATCAGGGATTTTCAGGCAGGCACTTCCACGCATTTCCTGCGCAACGTGGCGCTGGTAACAGCGCTTTTCGCACTAGCGTCTGCGGCGCACGCCGAGGTCGTCACACTCTTGTGCCAGGTCGAGGCACAACCAGGCAGTACGTTTACGCTTAAGGTCGACTACGACCGGAAAACTGTCGCCGATGAGCACTACAACAGCACCCCGGGCACCGCCGTGCCGGCAACAATCACGGAGAGCGAGGTCACCTGGGACCACATTAACGAGCATGTAGAAGTGTTCGAGGGCAACTGGGGGCGCTTCCAGTTTGCAGGCTCGCTGAACAGGCTGTCCGGGCAAGGCCGGGTCACCTACTGGAGAATGGACACCAGCCAGCCGTCCTGGTCCTTGTCCGGTCCTTGCCGCCGTGCGACACAGAAGTTCTGATGCAGAAGACCTGATGCAGTGGAATGCAAGATTCAAGGGAAGCCCGCCACAAACACCAAGGAGAAAACCATGTCCTCGCGATACCAGTCGACTCAAGAAAAAATTTCCGCCGCCTTGCTGCGAAGCCCCGCACTGGCGCTCCTGATAGTGGCGTCTGCGGCGCACGCCGAACCCGTTACCCTGAGCTGCCGGCCCGATACGGGTTCGGACACCATAACCCTGCGCATCGATTATTCGAGCGGCCTGGTCGAGCAACTGGCGCCCAGCGGCAATGCCTACACCAACCGGATCGCCCCCAACGCCAGCATCAGCACTAACGCCATCGTCTGGTCGGCCAAATTAATGGATACCGGCCTGCAGACCCCGGTTCCCATGCAGTGGGAGGGAACCATTGATCGTCTGTCGGGAACCGGCTGGACATCGTGGTCGCGTTCGCCCGACTGGACGCCTTACCGGGAAACGTTCACCTGCCGCGAAGCAACAAAACCCAGGTTCTGATACGCCGGCATCATGGCCCCATGAAAAAAACCTCGACAGGCAACAGGGAAAACGCCATGGCACATGAATCAAAACCTTATCGAGCCAGCCATTATTCTGCACTGCCGGCGAGTGCCGCACTTGCCTTGGCAATTCTGGTACAGGCTTCGCCGGCGCGCAGCGAAACACTGGATCTGGCCTGTGCTACGGCGGAGCATGACTACAATGCCCGCATCCAGATTGACACCGACAGCAAGATTGCCACCGTCTCGCCGGATGAAACCCCGTACGCCATAACCGGCGTCACGGATCAGTTCATCAAGTTCGAGAAGCTGCACTCCCCGGGAATTTTCCTGAAGGGTGTTGTTGATCGCAGCGCCGGAACCGCCACTCTTACAGAAGAAAGTGACAGGCAATTCGTCTTCAGGACAACTCATCTGGTATGTCGCCGCGCAACGATGAAATTCTGAGAGCGGTCAATGAACGCAATCACGATTGATTCAACGCGTCATCCAGAATGAAACTCAAAGTCGAACTCAGCTGGTGGAACGGGATTGTGGCCGAAGGCGACCCGCCTTGTCCCGAGCCCGAATACGATCTGGTCGATGCAGACACCAACCGCAGTCTGGTGGATCGGCCGTTCACAAGCTGTGCAGCACTCGAGGCGTATATTGCGTCACACCATCCGGATGGCGAGCGCTGGGTGCCGCCGCCACCGCCACCGGATGAAGCAGCGAAGCTCGAGCACGTGTTCAGGCTCATCGAACAGTCAACGCCGGAGCAGTTCAATCCCCAGTCCGTGCGGCCGTTTCTTGCCGGACAGCTGTACCAGTCAGGGCATGCCCCGGAAACTGTTGCGCGTATCCGAAGGGCGCTTGGCTTGCCGGAGCAGAAATAACGAAGTCAGGCTGAACGGTTTTTTAACGACAATGCTCAGGAAGAAAACAATGAAACAAAAATACGGATTTTTTCAGGAAGGCCATTCCGCCACTTTCCTGTGCAGCGCCGTCCTGGCGATGGCGTTTATCGTGCAGGCTTCACCAGCGCATGCCGAGCCCGTCACCCTGAGCTGCCGCAGCGATAAAGATACGGCAACCTTCACGTTTAGAATCAATTATACGAGTGGAGTAGTTGAACAACTCGCCCCCAGCGGGGATGCCTATACGAACCGCATAGCCACCGCCACCATCAGCCCGAATGCCATCATCTGGTCCATCACCCAGCCGTCATCCTACCTGACGGGCGATGGCGTAACGCATCAAACCACCGAGCTATGGGAAGGCCATATTGACCGGCTTGCCGCTACCGGCTGGACGCAGCATCGGCAAGGTGATTTCCCCACAAATGTGGAAAGTTTCACCTGCCGCCAAGCCACACAGAAATTCTGAACGAGCAACGTGGCAAGCATGCTTTCCCGCCGATGGCGCCGCGCGTCAGCGTGTCTTTTTCGGCATCGCCGTTTTCAGCCGGTTAAACACTTCCTGCGCCTTTTTGTAATAACCGTCAGCAAAAAGTTCCAGACCGGAGCCGGACATGGGTCCGGCAAAAGCACGCTCCGGGAAGATCAGTTTCATGTCATCGGCCTCCGGCAACTGCATCGGTGAGAGCAGCCTCACATTGGCAATCATGCGGTCGGTCGTGACCGTCATGGCCGGATTGTCGCGCTTGATTTGCTCCAGAAGATCGATGGCGCGCGAGTAATCCGCCTTCGTGGTGGCGGTGATGGCAGCGGCATAAGGCGACGGAAAGAGCAGCTCCATGTCACCCGGCTCCGGTAACTGGATATTCGCGCGCCGCTGCTGGATGGCCTCGATCATGCGATCTGCTGCCGCCGCCATCGCCGGCTTGCCGGTCTTGAGTTGCTGCAACAGGTGCAGTGCCCGGTCAAAATCACCGTTTTTGGCAGCGGCATTGGCCGCACCAAACAGCATGACCGGCCCCGGCCTGACTTCCTTCTCGCGATCCACCATCCACTGCGCCAGCGCCACCGAGCGTTTCAGCGCCGCATTGGCAGGATCACGCTTGAGAGCATCCTGCCACCACGCGAGCGCCACCGGCCAGTCGCGATTCAGCAGCGCCTGATAACCCTTGCGGATGCGCCCGGCCTCGGGCGAATTGCGCAGCTCCGGCACCCTTTCCAGAAGATCGGCACCAGCCTGCGGCACGCCACGCGTGTCCACCACCGTCTTGCCGGCATTGACGGCGGCCGGTCGTGAGGGGGCTGCCATCGCCGGCATGCGTGCTTTTGCTTTTTCCGCTTTGGCGCGATTAAGCCCGTCGATCAAATCAGGATCATCGGGATCATGATCCAGCGCCTCCTCGAAGGAGCGGATGGCGTTGTCCCAGTCCTTGCGATCCACATAATCCTGCGCCTCGTCGCTGGACCAGGCCTTGGCCTTCTGGCGCAGCTTCTCCTTCTGCTGCCGCACTTCCTCCGCACTGGGCCCGGACGGCGCCGAAGAAGGGGAAGAAGAAGACGCATCATCGCAATTGCCCACGCAGACCCCGTCCGGAATATAAATCCCGTCCTCGTAATGCCCGCCCGCCCGCGCAGGCGCCGATGCCAGGCACGCCGTTCCCAGCAAGGCCAGCAGTGTCGTGCGCATTCTTGTGTAACGGGTGGTTTTCATTGTGCGTCCCTCGCCATGACTATCGCCGAACCAGCATTAACCGGGCGGTGCCAAACCTAACCGTCTCTCTTCGGCTTGTTGATCCTGAAAGCCCCAACAAACCCAGGCAGCCCGGAGCCAACATGCACGCAGCGCGGGAGTATTTCAACATGGCCGGTAAACCGGCCGCGCCGCTTCATTAGAGGAATATCACCGCCGCCATAAAACCGTATGGGCCGCACAGGACGCCGTGCATGCCGGCTGCGGCGTAAAAATCCTCGACCCGATTCCCTGGCTTTGCCCGAATGGCGTCTGCCACGGCAGCAAGGATGGCCGCCCGCTGTATTTCGATGACGGCCACCTGAGTGAATATGGCAACAAGCTGCTGGTGCCGATGTTTGCGGAAGTTTTTGAGAAGAAGTAGATTAACCCAAGCAGAATAAAGTCAATGGGTCTGACTAGCAAAAAATAAATACAAAAACATCCAACTGGCAGACCCAATCTACGACATTCATAACGTTTTAATACAAGAGAATACCTTGAACGAAATCAGCATAAGCTCAATAAAATTTACAAATTTCAAAGCACTAAAAAGCTTTTCTGTCACCCTACACGACACCAACATACTGGTTGGCCCAAATAATGCCGGGAAATCAACAATAATAAGCGCACTCAGAATTCTTGATGTTGCCTTAAAGAAGGCCAGACGACTTAAGGCTGAACGAGTCCCTCTTCCTCACGGCGGCTTTGGATTTGGCCACCGAATCCCAGAACAACAAATATGTGTTTCACTTGAAAATGTTGCAACCAACTATAACTCTGAAGATAGCCATATAGAATTCAGACTTACTAACGGAAATAAATTATTCCTATTTTTCCCCAATGAAGGCGGCTGCATACTTCATTGGGACACCAAAGACACAAGCGTATACACGCCCGGAAAATTTATATCTGAATTCCCATTAAAAATACAAGTTATACCAATCCTCGGACCACTAGAACACGAAGAGCCATATGTCACCGAGGACACCGTCAGAAATGCCTTAAATACTCATCGAGCGTGCAGGCACTTTAGAAATTATTGGCATTACTTTAATGATGACTGGGAAAAGTTCTCAGAAATGATTTCATCGACCTGGCCGGGCATGAATATAAAAATCCCCGAATTAGATAGGCCGAGTAAAAAACTCACCATGTTTGTATCTGAAGACAGAATAGACAGGGAGGTCTACTGGGCTGGATTTGGTTTTCAAGTCTGGTGTCAGTTACTCACACACCTTTCCAGAGCAAATGAAGCCAGCCTTGTTGTTATAGATGAGCCAGAAATTTACCTACATCCAGATATTCAACGACAGCTTCTTAATATATTGAGAAACCTTAAAGCAGATGTTCTATTGGCTACTCACTCTGTAGAAATAATGGGCGAGGCAGATCCAGCAGAAATCCTATTAATCAACAAATCTCTCAGATCTGCGAGCAGACTTAAAGATATCGAGGGCGTTCAGCTAGCACTCCAATCTTTAGGGTCCGCCCAAAATGTTACGCTGACGCATTTGGCCCGCACAAGAAAGATTGTATTTGTTGAGGGAATGAGTGATTACAAAATAATCAGAAGGTTCTCGAAAACTCTTGGATTATTAGAACTTTCATCCGGCAACGATTTAACCGCATTTGAATCTGGCGGATTTTCTTCTTGGGAAAAAATTAAATCGTATGCATGGGGAGTAAAGCTAACCATAGATTCAAATATGAAAATGTTTGCGATATATGATCGCGACTACTACTGCCAAAATGAAATAGATGAAATTCTGGGAAATCTAAAAGCAGAATTAACAAGTGCGCACATACACAAACAGAAAGAAATTGAAAACTACTTGCTCAATATCAAAGTATTGGAAAGAGTCCTAGACAAACAAATAGAAATAAAAAACAAACGCAGCGAAGAACCAATTATTAAATCAAAAAACATTAGCGACTATCTGCACAAAATAACGGAGTTATTTAAAACCGATACTCAAGCTCAATATATATCCAGAAATATAGAGTACAAAAAAAAGCAGGGAATAGATTCAAGTACAGCAACTATAGAAGCAATTGATATCTTCAATAAAAAGTGGGAGTCAATTGACCTGCGAATGTCAATTGTCCCAGGAAAGATTACACTACGCCAACTACGAGATGTCGTTCAAAGAGACTATGGCCTAAACCTAACAGACGTTCAAATTATCGATGAATTTAAAAAAGAAGAAATTCAAGAAGATTTAAATGACCTTATAAATAACCTAGAACTTTTCCGAAAAAACAAAATATAAACCCCAAAAGAGTTATTACAACAACTTTTCCACCAGCCCCGATTCACGCTGCGGCAAACGCGCAAGGCTTTCGGCAATCACTGACGCGGCGCCATGCAGGGAAAACTGTTTTCTGGCGCGGGTGACGGCGGTGTAGATCAGCGGGCGATCCAGTACGGCTGTCATCACTTCCGGCAGCACCAGCATCACGGCGTCAAATTCGGAGCCCTGCGCCTGGTGCACGGTCATGGCCCAGGCGGCTTCGTGGGCAGGCAGGCGGCCGGGAGCGAGGGCGCGGTAGCCGGCGTTTTTGCCTTGTGCGGCGCTGCTGTCTGCAGTGCCGCTTTCAAAAAACACGCGCAGGCCGTCGGGCGTCGGCAGGCAGATGCCGATGTCGCCGTTGAACAGGCGCAGCGCGTAATTGTTTTCGCGCACGATCACCGGGCGGCCGGCATACCAGGTCTCAACACGGGCGGCTTCCATCAGGGCATTCAGACCCTCTACGCCACGCCAGCCCTTGCGGTGCGCGCACAGCACGCGAAAGCCGAGGAATGCCGCAAAGGCCTGCGCGGCATCACCACTCAAGGCGGCACGGCGGAAATCCGCATAGCCGCTGTTCAGGGCCTGACGCAGGGCATCGGCATCACTCGCCGCGTGCCACTGCACATCAGTCGCCAGCAAATCGGCCGGATGCGTTTCAAGCGTGCCCATGAACGCATCGACATTGCCTTCGCGTGCCGCGCTGGCGAGCTGTGCAATGCCGCTGCCGGCGGCAAATCGGTAGCTGTGCGTGAGTTCGACGCGGCAATCAGCCAGCGCTGTAGCAGGCGCATGCGGAGACAGCGCCACGTCGTAAGACTGCAGGGCCGTGCGCAGTTCCTGACTGCAACCCTGCGAGGAACAGAGATCACCGAACACGCTGCCCGCTTCCACCGAGGCCAGCTGGTCGCGATCGCCGAGCAGGACAAGGCGGGCATCGGCCGGCAAGGCATCGAGCACCGCATGCATCAGCGCCAGATCAATCATCGAGGCTTCGTCGATCAGCAGCAGATCGCAGGCCAGGGGATTTTTCTGATCGTGGCGAAAGCGGCCGGTATCGCCCTGCGCGCCGAGCAGGCGGTGCAGGGTTTGTGCATCTTCGGGAATCAGGGCTTTCTGTTCGGCGGAAAGCGGCAGTGTTTCCTTGGCCGTGCGTATGGATTCGGTGAGGCGTTGCGCGGCCTTGCCGGTGGGGGCCGCGAGCAGGATACGCAGCGGACCTATATTTTTGCCGCCCCCGCGAAGGCGGGGGCCCAGTGCCTCTGCATTTAAAGTCGCCGGGTCCCCGCCTTCGCGGGGATGACAGTTATTATTATTTTCTTGAGGCCCGTTGAGACTCTGCATCTGCAGCAACGCCAGCATTTTTACTACGGTGGTGGTCTTGCCTGTGCCGGGGCCGCCGCTGACCAGCGTCAGCGGCTTGAATTGCGCGAGCAAGGCAGCAAGACGCTGACGGTCTTCGGGATCATGTTCAAACAATCCGTCCAGATCAGTTTTCAGCTTTTCCGCATCCAGCGGCATCACCATTTTCATCGCGCGGGCGCGCAACAGCGCCGCCACGCGCTCTTCGTGATGCCAGTAGCGCGCAAGATAAAAACGCTCGCTGTCGTCCAGCACAAACGGTGTATAGCTGCCGGGTTTTCCCACCCAGTCATTGCCGGCCGTTATCAGGTCATCCCAGTCGGCGGTGAATTCCGGCGCCAGACGGATGCAGACATGTCCCGCCTCCACCGCCTGCAAAAGCAGTTCGATCGCGCTGCGCAGGGAAGCCGGCAGGTCCGGCGCCACGCGCGCCAGCCATTGCTGGTAGCTGCGCGCGAGCAGGGATTCAGCGGCCGGCAAGGTGACGGGAATTGCTTCGCTCATGAAATTTTCCGTACTCATGCCGCGCCCCTCATCAGGCCATCCAGCGCATCAATCAGGGCAAACGAGGGTTTGCGTGCATACACGCCCTGCGTGGCGGCATCGATGCCGCGCAGGAACAGGTAGCGGGCACCACCCATGTCGCGCTCGTAATCGTAATGTCCGCCCAGCGTTACGCGCAGATGGCGATGCAGGGCCAGCACATAGAGCCAGTACTGCAGGTAGTAATGCGATTCCGCCACTGCACGCTCCAGGCGCTCCGGCGTATACGCTGCTGCCTCGCTGCCCAGCCAGTTGGTTTTGTAATCCACGACGTAGTAGCGGCCATCATGGCGGCACACCAGATCCATGAAGCCCTTGAGATAGCCGTTGAGCGTGGTGAAATCGAGCTGCTTCAGTGCGGCCTGATACACCGGCGGCACATCGGGCAGGCTCAGGAAGGCATCGGCACGCAGGCCCTGCACCGGATATACGAATTCCATTTCGGCCACGCGTGCATCCAGCTTCGACAGCACCATGCCTTTGGCATCGAGGGGTGAATGCAGCGGCGTATCCAGCCATTGCATCAGCACTTTATCCACCACGGGCAGCCACACCGGGTCCATCGCATATTTCTTCATGGTGTCACTGACAAAGACACGGCGATCCCGCACGCGGCCCATGAGGATTTCTTCCAGCAACTCGTGCCAGAACACACCGGCCTGCGCACCACGCGGAAAGGCATGGATGCCTTCCGGCGCGACGATGTCGGCCACGGCGGCAGCAGCGGCCCTGGCATTCGCCTGCACATCGTGATCAGGGCTTTCATGCTCGTGTGCGGCTTCGCTCAAGCCGGTAAAGCTGCTGACGCGCCAGCGCCGCTGCAGGGAACGGCTGAAGGCCGGCACCACGGTTGTTTCCGGCTTGTCATTTTTCACGGCGCTGGCCACGGCATCCTGTTCCAGCAGCGGCTCCCAGGAAAATCCTTCCGGCACGGCCGCTTTCAGTTTTTCCAGCGCGGCCTGGCAAGCGGCGTAATCCGTTTTCTTCAGGGCAGCGGCGATGTTTTCCGCCTCGATGTCCGCATCAATGTCGCCACCGCCGAGCAGCCAGCTCAGGGGCGCGGTCTCGCTGTCGTTGACCCAGCCCCAGAGGCCATAGCAGCGGTATTTGGCACGCGTGAGCGCGACATAGAGCACGCGCATTTTTTCCGCCAGGCGCTCGGTGGCCATGCGCTTGTAGGCGTGATCGAAATCCGGCGAGCCAATATCGAGTACCGATTCGGCACCGCGGCGGTATTCCGCGCGCATGATTTCCTGTTTCTGCAGCAGCGAGCCATCCCAGAGGAAGGGACAGAACACCACCGGATATTCCAGGCCCTTGCTGACATGAATGGTGAGTACCTGCACGCGGCCGGCATCGCTTTCCAGACGCAGCTGCGCATCCTCGGTTTTCTGGTTGTTGAGCGCGGCGGTGATCTGCTCGCGCAGCCACAGCAACTGGCGCTCCGGCACCGGCTCCTGATCGGCCTGCTGCTGCATCAGCATGGCCAGATGGCGCAGGTTGGTGAGACGGCGCTCGCCTTCGCTGGCGCTGAGCACGCGCTGCAGGATGCCGAATTCGGCAAGCAGGTTTTCCCACATCGCCATGAAGCCTTTTTGCTGCCAGCGCTCGCGCAACAGCAGCAGGCTGTCGATGCGTGCCGACCACAAGGCATCATGGCTTTGCTCGGCATCCAGCGCCTCGATGGCAATACCAAGCAGAGACGACAGCAGCGCCGCCTTGACCAGTCCATCGCGGCCCGGCTGCGCCACGGCATCGAGCAGCATGAGCATGTCGGTGGCTTCACCGCTGGCAAACACCGATTGCTCGCTGCGCTGCACGGCCGCAATACCGCGCGCCGCCAGTGCTGCCACAATCAGGTGGCCGTAGGCATGCTTGGGCACGAGCACGGCAATATCGCGCGGCGCCAGCGGCGCATCACCGATCAGCGCCTTGCCCTGTGCGGCCGCATTGAGCAGCGTGGCAATTTCATTGGCGGTCGCCTCGACACTGAGGTCGGCCGCCCTTTCCTTGCTGAGGTATTTGCCCTCGTTTTCCGGCAGCAGCCAGCAATGCAGCGCAGCTTTGCCATCCGCCACCACGAGATTCTTTTCCTGCTCCACCGCCACCACTTTCTGGTAGGAAAGATCGGAAAACAAAAAGGGATTGCTGTGCAGGGTGAACACCGCATTTACCGCCGCCACCAGCGGCGGCACGGAGCGGCGGTTGGTGGTGAGCGAATGGCGTTCGCTGGCGGAACCGCGCGCACGCAGGTAGGTGAAAATATCGGCGCCGCGGAAACTGTAGATTGCCTGCTTGGGATCACCGACCAGATACAGCGGCAGACCGGTGCCGCTGTAGAGCCGGTCGAAAACATGGAACTGCAGGGGATCGGTGTCCTGGAACTCGTCGATCAGGGCGGCGCTGTAGCGCTGGCGGATCTCGCGCAGCAATGATTCATCGGCTACCGCTTCGTAGAGCAGCACCAGCATGTCCTGATAGGAAATCAGTCCCTGCCTTTCCTTGAAATCGCGCAGTGAACCCAGCACGTCTTCCAGCACCGTGCGCCGGAAGCGCTCGACATGGCTGCCGGCCTGTTGCAGCCAGTCACCGAGCTGCTGCCAGAAAGCGTGCTGCGGCAATTTCTTGCCCTTGCTTTTCAGCACGTACTGATCAAAACCATCCGGCGTCAGCGCCTGCAGGCTGGATTCATAACTGCCCTGCCCGCCCAGCCAGCCAGCCAGCGTGTGCAGCAGCGCCTCCACATCCCTGAACGGACTGTTTTTGGCCTTGCTCAGCTTGTCGGTGCTGAGCAGGTCTTCTTCAATGGCAGCGCGGTCTTTTTTCCAGCCGTTTTTCAGTTCCTGCAAACCGTCACGCAGCGCCGCATCGTCAACCACACCGTTGTCGGATTGCAGATTCAGATACGGTTTGCGCAGCAGCGCCTGCACATCCTGCATCACCACATCCGGCGTAATGTTCGAGGCTTCCACGAGATCGGCCAGCAAGGCATCTGCGCAATGGCGAATCCAGGCTTCCTGCAACAGGCCCGGCAGGATTTCACGCTCGTCAGTGATGACTTCGGGCTCGGACAACAAGGCCGGCACTTGCGCTTCTCCCAGCACGCGCTGGCAAAAGGCATGAATGGTGTGGATGGCGGCTTCATCAAACGTGCGGCGCGCACTTTCCAGTTTTTGCAGGGCAGCATCGCGAGCGGAGATGAATCCTCTCCCTTCACTGTCGCCCCCATCCCCGCTTCGCGAGGATAAACTTCGGCGGAGGCCCGGTGCCTCATCAGAATCTGCGACAGCATCAGAAAAACCAGAAAAAGTCGCCGGGTCCCCGCCTGCGCCCCGCAGGAAGTACTCTTGGGGTGCGCCGGGACGACAGTTGTTTTTTGCGGGCTCATCGTCGCGAAAAGCATCGACGGCCCACTGGCAGAAGGGATCATCGCTGCCGCCGGCGAGCAGGGCCTTTTCCACCTCGGTGATGCGGGTGCGCAGGCGGTCGCGCAGTTCGGCCGTGGCGGCCTTGGTAAACGTCACCACGAGGATTTCATCCACCGTGCGTTCGCTTTCCAGCAGCAGGCGCAGGTAAATGCCGGCGATAGTCCAGGTCTTGCCGGTGCCGGCGCTGGCTTCCACCAGCTGGATGTCCTGCAGCGGCAGGGTATAAATATCGAGTGCACTCATTTTTTCAGGGAACCTCTAAAAACCTGCTGAAGCCGCGCCAGCGGCGTTGGAAAAGGCCTCAAAATGCTCATTTACTGCATGTAAACTGCGCTTTTTCGGCCTTTTCCGCCTTGCTGTCATCAGCTTGATCAGGCTTTTAAAGGCACCCTTCCGTGCCACATTTTTAAAAGCACTCATTTTTTCAGTGCCTCTTTCAACGGGCCGTAAAGGCGATCTGCCCAGGCGGTGAATCGTTCGTCGCAGGGATCGGCATCGCGCCAGGCCAGCCGCACCCACGCATCTTCGGCATCGCCGCGCGCATAGGCCGAACCTTCATAGGCTTTTTGCGCGGCATGAATATCCTGTTTCTGCGCCCATGCCGGCGAAGACTGGCGGAACAGCGGCAAGGGGATGCTCATGCCTTCCGCATAGGCCGCGCACAAATCACGCAGGCCCTGCAGCGGATTTTCATCCGGCTCCAGCACCACTTCGCGATCAGCGCTCATGAGGCGGCTCTGCAGGGCCACGCCTTCCGGCGCGAGCCAGCACAGCAGCAAATGCGAAAGCCGCAACATCAGGATATCCGTGGGATAAATATTCTTTTCCAGCGACACGCGTACGATACCGGCCGGGGTGATATCGGTGAGCAGGCCGCTCAGCGTCACGCCTTCTTCCGCAAGACTGAAGGCGGCTGGCGCCAGCATGCCGGCAAGCCAGGGCTGCACTTTCTCGTGCAGATCAGCCATGCGTTCGGCTTCCTGACGAAACAGGCGTTCGCCCCAGGCACCGGCCGGCAACAGGCCTTCGCCACGCAGGCTTTCCAGCGCGAGGCCCGGCTGCGCAAACAAGCGCTGGCGCAACTGGCGCTGGTCGGTGAGCTGCACCGGTTCTTCGTCTTCGAGCATCGCCTCGGTATAGGCGAGCTGTACTCCCAAACGTTCGCGAAAGAAAAAACGCACGGGATGCGAAAGGAAACGCTCGAAGCGCGGCAGCGTCACACTCAGCAAGGCCGCTTCGGGGGCGGGCAAGGCGTGGGCGAACGCCGCCTGTTCTGCTCCGCCCTGCCCGTCAACCGTACGCAGACCAACCACCTGGCTGGCATCGGCAAAAGCCTGCGAGAAGGAAAAATACGGCGCACGGCCACGGAAATATTCGGGACTGAAGGGTTGCAGGAAATGTCGGGTGACAAAGCGCTGCTGGAACGCCGCCTCGCTTTCAAACACGACTGTCGTGCGCAGCTGGTCCATCAGCTCGGCCAGCACCGGCGACGGCGCCGTCAGCGTGCCGTCGGTATCGCTGACGCCGACATGGCTGAGATAGAGCGTGTCGCGCGCTGCCATCAGCGTTTCCAGAAACAGGTAACGGTCATCCTGGCGGCGCGAACGGTCACCCGGCTGCGCATGTTCAGCCATCAGGTCAAACGACCAGGGTTTTTGCTGGCGCGGAAACAGGCCGTCATCCAGGCCCAGCACCGCGACGACTTTGAACGGCAGGCTGCGCATGGGCACCATGGCGCAAACAGTGACGGCGCCGTGCAGGAATCCGCGCCGGCTTTCCAGCCCCTGCAACTGGCGCTTGAGCCAGCTTTGCAAAACGGCAAAGGGTTGCGGCTCGGTGCTTTCCGAAAGCCGCGCCTGCTCGCGCAATTCCGCAGTGACTTCATGCAGGTGCAGCAGGGCCTCGGCGCTTTCTGTCGTCTCGGCAAAAAATGCCGCGATCAGGTGCTCCAGCGTATCGGCCCAGGCCAGCAGCGAACGCGGCAGCGCGAGCTGGCTTTCCCAGAACAGCATGCGTTCGACCAGCGTGGTGAGGCGCGCCATCACCTGCGCCTGCGACACGGAAAACACCAGCGCAGCCGGTACGCGGCCGGCAAAGCGGTGATCGTTTTCCGGCGCGAGTTCCACCGGCAAGACAAAACCCAGCAGCAGGCGCGAGAGTGCATCACGCCACGTCAGCGGCACATCATCGGGCAGACCCTGGCTGCGACGGTCTTGCGCATCGCGGCCCCAGCGCAGGTGCAGTTCCTCGCACCAGCGTCGTATCACCGGCACATCACCTGCGCCCAGTTCAAAACGCGCCAGCAGGGCCGGCTCTTCCAGCAGCGCGAGCACGCGCTCGACTTCAAAACGCGAGCCCGGCAGCGCCAGCAGTTCGCTGAAGCGGCGCAACAAGGGCACGTCGAGTTCAAGACGGCGGTCAGCAATGGTGTAGGGAATGGCCGAGGGTTGCGTGCGCGTGCCGAACACGGCGTCCACCAGCGGCGCATAGCGCTGGATGTCGCTGCACATCACCAGCACATCATCCGGCATCAGCTGCGGATTTTTCTGGAACAGCATGAGCAGCTGATCGTGCAGCACCTCGATTTCGCGCAAGGGGCTGTGGCAGACATGAATCTGCACGGAATGATCATCTGCCGCCGCGCACATTTTTTCTGCCGGCGTGCGCACGGTCTGCGTCAGCAAATCGCTTTGCAGGGCTGCGAGCACGCTGCCGCTTTGCGGCGCCACAAAGGCATGGCCGGCAACGGGTTCATTGATGCCGCTGGCCGCCACCGCATTGATGAAATCGCGGCCCTGCTGGCCGAGCGATGCCAGCAGCGCATGCGCGCCCTCGCCCGTGTCGCCACGCTTGAGCTGGCCCCAGTATTCCTGGCTGGGATTGAGCAGGAAGAGATCCACCTCGGTGCGCTCGCCCAGCGCCGTGAGCAGGCGCCAGTACATGGGCGGCAGGCTGCTGACACCAAACACGCTGAGCCGGCCGGGCAGGCCCGGCACTTCACCGGCCCGCAAGGCGGCTTCGAGCCTGGCGAGCAGGCGTGCGCGATGCGGCGCTTCCTTTCTGGCCAGGCGCTGCCACAGCGTTGCCTGCCAGTTCTCATCAGCGCCAAGGCCCAGGCGCTTGCCCGCTTCCCAGGAGCGTATCCAGTCGGGGCGGTAAATCAGGTATTGATCAAAGACATCGGTGACGCGCCAGGCCAGCTCGTAGCGGCCGCGCGTATCGGCGGCTTTCCAGTTCGCCGCCATCGCGGCATCTTCATGCTCGAGCACGGAAGGCAGTTCCGGCAGCACGCGCCACACCAGCGCCTCGCGATCAAACGGCGAGCGCGCCGGCACATCGGGAAACACGCGCGTGATGAGCTGCCAGACAAAGGCCGCCGGCAGGCGGAAATCCAGATTGGCGGCAATGCCCTGCTCCTGCGCCAGCGCAAATCCCAGCCAGCGCTGCATGCCCTTGCTCGGCACCAGCAGGGTTTCAGGTTCCAGGGGATCGCGAAACTGGTCGGGTGACGCGCGCGTGGCCAGATACAGGCGCATGAGCGCGTCCAGCATGTTCGACTGATAGAGATTTAGCATCGCGGCAGTGTGCCAGCACGGCGGGTTGCTTCCCATACAGACAAGAGCCCGATCAGGATTTTCTTATGAGTCATCGGTAGCGGCCTTAAACTGACACTTCATGTTTATGGAAAGGTTCTTTTGCATAAGAAACCCATGCAAAAAGCCAGGGTTGTAAACCCGATCAGACATCGCCACCTCAAACCATCTGCAAGCGGATAGTGACGAGTCCTGACAGCCCGGCCGGTATTCACAATCCGGATTCACAGCGCCCGGCCTCATTTAAAAAACACATCCGGATTCAGGAACTGGCGCTGCCACAGGAACCTCCTGTCGATCTGCGTCAGCTCGGCCTCATCACATACGGCCGGCCAGTGGGCGGTGATTGCCTGTATCTGCTGTTCGATGATGGCTTCGGCATCAACGCGCGTGAGCAGGAACTGCGACGCCGCCTCTACGCAGAGGGCCAGCCGGCTCATGCGTTGCTCGCCCTTGATCAGCATGGCCTGGCTGGCTTCGTTACCGGTGCGGACCTGCGGGCAGATGTCGTAAGCCGGTGTGAGACTGAGCTGGCGGCCGTCCCAGAACGCGGCGTGATTGCGTGCGTGGTCATCGGTATTGCCGCACAGGATATTGAAGACCAGACGCGCGAACAGCTCGCGCAAGGTGGCGCGCGGCGCAGCAAAACGGTGACGGATGATTTCTGCCAGCTCTTCGTAGCTGGCATAACGCGCCATCATTTCATCCAGACCAAACAGGGTGAGTGCCGAGACCATGGCCCGGCGCTGCCAGCCCTGTTCCGCTTTTATGCGATCAAAACGCTCCACCAGCAGCACATCCTTGCGCGCGGCGCGCACCAGTTGCACGGGCGCGACCTCAAGGCCGGCGATGGCTGCCAGGCGCATGGCAATGAACTCGGCTTTCACCACGCTGTAGAGATCCGTGCTGCTGGAAAATTTGGCGACGTATTTTTTGTCATCCGCTTCCAGCAGCGCCTTGGGCCGTGCACCGCCGATGGAACTGCCGTGATTGAGTGCCCGATCGAGCTCGGCCGAAAGCGGCAAGCCCTGCTCAACGCGAGCCGCCGAGGCCAGCAACTCTTCGAGTGTCGCGCGGCCGCTTGTGTCTGCCTGCGTGGCGCGGCCTTTATGCTTTTGCGTGGACGAGCCACTGGCACGCGGCAGGTATTCGGTGGGGGAGCGCTGGAAATCGAGAGCACCGATGCGATCCGAGCCGGACTCCAGCAGATAGGTCAGCTCGTCGAGCAGACTGCTGTCTGCCGTTGCACCTTTCTGCCCCAGGGTTCGGTTGATGATCACGCGCCGGCCCCAGGCATCCGGTGAGGCATCACGCAGGCAGCCGGGCATGCTCAGCCCTTTCAGCAGGGGCAGAAGACCGGGCTTGAGCGGCAATTCCCTGTCGTAAATGGCAATGGCGTCGGGGCGTTCGAGATAGCTGCGGCCGTAGTTGAACACCAGTGCCTGCCCCTGACGGCCGAGATGGCCGGCCACCACGGGCGCGGTCTCACCCGGCAACCATATCCAGACATAGGCCTCGGCCGGTGCGTTATCAGAAATCATCGTTCACCACCGGCGCTTTGGGATGTACGGCCCTGGGCAGCAAGGCCAGCTTCTCGCTCACCTGCCGGCCCTGCTGCTGCAGACCTTCGGCATCACTGGCAAACAGCGGGATGCCGAGAATGGTGGCCAGCTCAAGGGCTGCTCCCAGCTCGCACCGGGGATCGCCCTTTTCAATACGCTGCAGCAGGCCACGGGAAATCCCGGCACGGTCTGCAAGGCCCTGCGCCGTCATGCCCTTTTCGATACGGGCCAGCCGGATCAGCTGGCCGAGCAGGCTGACGGCCTCCACCGTATAGCGGGAATAGCTGCGTTCAAGAGGCTTGGCCATGAGATTTATGCCCGATTAATGATCCATAAAAAGACCATAAATATTAAATAAGGTCTTTTAATGGATCATAAGCTATCGGCTTTGGGGGGATTGGGCAAGCCCGTTCAGACGCTTGCCCGCCTGAAACTGATCCGCTAGCGGTGGAAACCAATGGCGGGAGCCGTGGTCTGGGTATGAAGAGGCCAAGGGTATTTTCGTTGCGCGCAGGAGCGGGCCATGCCCGCGAACATTTACAGCGCCGATATCTGTTCGCGGGCATGGCCCGCTCCTACGGAATGCAAAACCATAGGATTTCGCCGCCCTCACGGCGTTACCGCAAGATCGTCGCGCACGCGCATGAAGCTGGCAAAACGCGGGATGCCGCCGGGATGAAATCCGCGATAGCGATACGTCACCAGGGCGCCCACGGGTGGTGGCTGACGCCGTTGCGCATCGCTGAAGCCGGTGCCGAGGCGAAAGCGCAGGCCGCCCGGCATTTCCACCAGCAGTGCGCCCATCATGCCGCTGTATTTTCCCTTGCCGGGAAGATGCGCAATCACTTTGGCCTCGACATCGTCATAAGGTTTGAACTTGAGCAGGTCGTCATTGCGCTCGGCGCGGTAGAGAGAAGTGCCGCGATGCAGCATGAGGCCTTCGCCGCCGTGTGCGATCGTGCGCTCCAGCATGAGTTGCAGGGTGGCATGATCCGGCACGCGGCTTTGCACGACCATTTGCACCCAGGGCAGGTTCAGGGTGGAGACGATGGCGTGCAGCGCCGTAATGCGTTCACTGAAAGGCTCGGAATGCGCGGGCAGATCAAAGACCATGAAACGGATCTGGCGCCAGGCGGCATCGTCCGGTGTTTGCTGGCGGATGGTGGCGCTCGCCACTTCAAACCTGCCGCGCCCGGCCCAGAGCTCTCCGTCCAGCGGCTCGTTCGGCCAGCCGCGGGTGAACCAGGGCGGCGACTGGATGGGCGTGCCGGCCCGGGTCAGCAGTTTCTCGCCGTCCCAGTAGCCGCGCACGCCATCGAATTTTTCACTGACCCAGTACTCATCAAGATTGACGCCCTCGTGATAGACATTGGCCAGCATCACGGGCGATGCAGAAGCAGGTGCGGCATCGGCGAGCGCGGGCGCAGGGGAAAAAAGGGCGAGGCCGGAAATGACCGGCAGCAAAAGAAGCATCATGACGAGAAACGGCATCATCCTGATGTACCGCATGCCGGCAATCCGGCCGATCAAACGTGGGCTCATGGTCATCCTTAACCGTGGTTGCATGGGGTGTGCGAATGCATTCTAGCCACTAATTCCCGGGCCGGAACAGCGCCTGTGCATTTGCTACGGCCTGCCCCCTGCGCGACAATCCGCGCCATGACAACACCTGCAACCCCAACGGCATCAGCACCCGCAACAACAGCGCCCGCCTTTCCCGCGGATTCACCCGCCAAAGTGCTTTCCGTGGCCCCGATGATGGACTGTATCGGCGCTGTAGAATAACGAATGAATCCAGCCAGTTGCGGAGCTGGATTTATTCGCGGATCACTGATGGATCACTTTTGCCACGAGCTGAGTATTGCCTGGCACGCGCTCAGCTTTACTTCTTGCCGGGTGATGCCGCCGCGGAGGGCACGATAAGTTGGTCGAGCAGCGGCATCAAGCTCGGGCTCGGCTCCAATATCCACGCTGCCACCGGAGGCATTGGCCGGCACGGGGCAATGGCCCGCGAGGCGCAGCCGCACATTGCCAGTGGCAACAGCAGCATCGAGACGATCATTCTCATCCTGCTTCTCCTGAAGCTCTTTTGTTTTTGCTGCGTCAATCGCAGCGTCTGCAACGATGCGCGCCTGGTGCTGGATATCTGCGGCCTGCTCTGCTTTCGCCTGCCGCAGCTCCCATGCCAGATTGGCGTGCTCACCACCCTTCACCCATCCGAAGCCAATGCAGGCCGCGATCAGGAGCAGGATGGCAAGTACCCGGTACGGCAGCGGGATGATGCTCACTGAGCAGACCCCACCACCGTGTCATGCACGAAGAGGCCGATCAGGGCCGGCACGATCAGCTGAGCAGTGGCCACTGCGTCAGCCTGGCCGGAGGCGTAAGCAACGCCAGCGCCGATGATGATGCTGATGGCAGCGACGTTCGTCTTCGAGGTGAAGAACGCCCGCACATCCTGCTTGAACCCGATGACCTTCTTTTCCAGAATCTTGCAGATCATTTGATCTCGTCCCGCCTCATGCACAGCTGAAACTCTTCTTTCCGCCTATCAACAATTCCCGCGCAGTTTGAGCTTTGCATTCGGCAGTCTTTCTTACCTACCCATACCCAGCGCAAGAGCTGAACGCACGCGCTGCGAGGGCTGCCGCTGTTGATCGCCTTCACGATACCGGAGCGACAGAACGCACTGCCGCCCACGTTGTAGGTGAAATCGACGAAAGCACTCCTCTGATTGGCAGTCAGGGGATAATGCACGCAGGAATTAACGGCGGTATTTGCGGTTATCAGGTCATCAGCAAGATGATTGCCGCAGTCTGTTTCTGTTGATGCCTTGCCCATGACGACATCACTGCCGGTGTGGCCAAAGCAGTCTGTCGCTACCCTTCCGGTATCGCGGTACGGGATCAGCCTCAGACCCTCATGGATCGGCACAATGAGGAGCGCGCCCAGCAGGCCAAGGACTGCAAGGCGGTTGCGCTTGCCGGAATCCATCTTGACGGGATCGGTCATTTTATATTGACCCCGCCATGAGAAATCATGTGCGACAGGCCGAGCATTGCCGTGATGGCAGCAGCAACAATGCCGAGCCACTTCAAAACTTTTCCAAGCACCTCGAAGAACTTGAAGGCACCGCGTGCCGCCGTGAGAATATCCTTCACGTCATTGGTCACAGTCGTGTTTTCAGCAAGCTCTTTTTTTATTCCAGCGTGCTCAGTCTTCAGGCCGTCAATGCTGCACAGCACATGCCGGCGCCACTCTTCCTCAGAGAGATCCTGTGGCGTGTTGCTGGTTGGGCAGTGCTCTTTCAGGGCGCTCATGCGTATGAGTACACGGCGAGCCAGCCAATCTGGCCGGTTCCGCCAGCAGATGCCCCGGCTGCATTTGCAGATACGCTGCCATTGCCGCCGCCCCCGGGCCCTGATTGTGATCCACCATTAAATGACACTGACGAAAAGAACTGCGGCGAAGAACCATAGCTTCCGAGGTACGATCTTCCGCCACCAGGCGCAAATCCAGATGTTGCGGTCATGCGATGGCAAAGCTCTGAAGAGGCGCCACGAACTGAAAGCAGCACGGTCCCATTTACAACAAGAGGAAAGCTTGGGCCTGCCCCGCCGCTAAACGATCCAATAGCCGACCCATTTCCAGTTGTCGATCCCTGTCCGCCGCCGTAAAAGGTGGCGACTCCAGTGGCAGCGCATGTAAATGTGGTGTCGCCGCCATTGGTTCCGCCAGCCGATACGCCCGCCGCGGTCCCCGGAATAACCACTGCAGCAGTTGCTCCAAGCTGCGTGTAGGTGAACATCACTTCAGCATAAGAACCGGCTGCGCCGCCGCCGCCGATATTGCAGTTTGATGCCGTGGAGTTTGGGCAGCCAGCACCGGAGCCCCCGCCACCAATCCCCTTGACGATAGCAAACCCTGCGGACGACATGCCGGCAGGTCTGGTATAGGTAAAGGTTCCGACAGTTGAAAATATCTGCACATCGATCAAGCGGCCGGTCGTCGCAAGAGCAAGCTGCGCATCCGTGAATGCCCAGCGCCGCCAGTAGGTATTGGTGCTGTCAGTTGCGGGGTCATTGCCGGCATTGGCCTGTACGGTGATATAGGTCAGGCCGCTACGAATGGTCACCGAGGGGTGCGTGTAACTGACGCCTACCGCCCATGTCGGAATGCCAACGTATGCAGATGCGACGGCAGCCTGGGCGAGAGCGACTTGCGCCGCGGCGGAAACCACCGAGCCAGCAGCAGCGGCAGCCGAACCAGCAGCGGCAGAGGCGGCGGCATTGACAGAGGCGACCAGCGCATCAGGTGATGCCGAGCTTGAAATTGGCACCTTGACGGAGCGGTTTACCTGCTCCTGAAGCTGCTGGATCTGGATAGTGGCGCGATCCGCCATGTCATTCACAGTGGCCGGAAAGAAACCCCCATTGTTAGTGAGCACGGTCGACTGCGAGAGCGCGACGCCACTGGAAAGCGTAATGAGGAACAGATTCGCAGGAGCCGCCAGCAGCGTGACAGTGCCGCCAGGCGTTGAGTCCTGATTGGCATTGAGCGTGATCGTGTATTGCGAAGTCAGCGTGAGGGTTGTTTCAGCTGCACTGAGATCCGTCTGCGTGACAACAACATCAGAGGCCTGAAAGACCTTGAAAGAAAAAGGGAATGCGACCTGTACGCCGTTACATGTGTATGGCCCCGCTTTTCGGATGGTTGCTGCGACGGTCATTCGGGAGACTCCTTGAGGCCTGAAGTCTCCCTTATGGGTTTTCCGTTATGTGTACCTCAGTGAGCCCCGAAGAGTGTGTCCTTGAGGAATTCACCAGCACCCTGCGGATTTTCCTTGCCATGGATGACATCGCTCAGGTACTGGGCGCTTGTTCCAAGCTGGCCACCCCCGGGGATGAACAGGCCGATACCGTTGCCGAGATCCTTGATGGGGTGCTTGACCTCTTTGCCGTGCGCTGCATCCCATGCGTCATGAATTGGTTTGGCGAACGTTCCTATTGCCGACATGTACGGCATTACTCCAGCGGAGCTGTAGCCCTCCGCCGCGTGGTAGGCATCTCGCAATATAGGGAGGCTGCCTGCCGCCTCACCGACCATTGATTTTATAACGCCGTCCCACCATGGATCTCCATCCTTGAACTCATTGGCTACCCAGCCAGCAGCCATCGCCGGCAGAAAAAACGCTGCGAGGAATCGGGACATAACCTCCGGCCTGCTAAAGCCAGGGGTGCGAAGCTTGTCCATCATGTCTACATTCTGACCGAAACTATTATTCATGAATCCATGTAGTGTGGTCAGGGTCTTGACTATCTCGTCAGGGTTTGACATCAGCATTGAGCGCGCAGATTCGATATTACTGCCATGGGCTTCGCGCACAATGCTATTGGCATAGGCCACGGCCTCGTGCTCCTCCATGGGCTTGCCGGTGCCGCCGCGATTCACGGGAATGCCTTCAGCGATGGCCCGGTCATACGCCGCCCAGGCAGTAGGGACGGCAGATAGGAAGTCGAACCATGCAACGCCAGCATGCCCGAATCTCTCGTTCATTCCGCGCAAGCTTTCGGGTTCAAAAATTGATGCAGAAGCCTGCCGGTAATCGCGATCCTGCTGCAGGGCGCGAGCGCGGATCTCGGCGAACTTCTCCATGGCGCCAGCAGCTTCGGCCTCGTGATTTGTGAGTATGGAAAAAAATCGAGAGAGGAAGTATTTTTTGCCGCCGCCGCTAAAATACCCGAGCGATTTAAGCATAGCGCTAGTGCCATGCTTGGCTATTGTAGTTGCCCTATAGGCTATGCCATTGGCAACAATGGCATGGCGGCTTATCGACATAAATGCCTTTACTTCGCTCATATTCTCGTCGGTGTTGCCGGCGTTCGCTACCCTTCCAAGCCATTTTTGCATGCTTTTATACTGCTCCGGGCCGTAGGTGCGAAGGAACTGGCGTTGAAAGTCTCCATTGCTGATGATCTTGTTTGTGTCGATCAGGGCCTCACGATAGGCGAGATCATGCACAGTGTCGTGGATTCGCCGTTCAACGCTGTGGTATCCGAGATCAATGAAGTCAAAGTAATTGTTGACGCGGGAATTTAGCGATCCATTCGTTGTGGTATCGCTGCGGAAATAGCTCCTGTCATAGAGACTATCACCCGGATTTATAGCCGCATTCTGTGCCTTCTTGTTGGAGAGCCTTGATCGCATGGGATCATAATCAATAGGGGCATATCCGCCCTTAACCTCTCCGAATTTTGTGGAAAAAGCGCGAGCCTCAACCTTGCCGGGCGCCGTGTTGCCAAGGCGGCGATTCATGGCCTCCATCTCAGGCCAGTATTTGCCAGCTGCATCCCAGGTGATCTGTGTTGCCTTCCAGTCCTTCTCGGTCATGTTGTCATGCAGGAATGACCACACATCGGCAGGATTCCAGCCCATGCCTTTTGTGAGCTTTTCAAAGTTGCTCTCATTCCCTACATGGCGAGCAATTCCGAGCATCTCGCCACGAGTAATACGGCGCAGCTCTGGCGGCTTCGTATGGTTATCCATAAGGGTTTTATTCAGGACGCGATCAAGCAGCGACTTCTGCCACTCCTTGCCGAGCGATTCATCAACCTTAGCGCGGATCTCGTCTGACAGACCCTTGAGCATGTCGATCTTGTGGTAATTCGCATCAAAAACGCGGTTGAAAATGTACCCCTTGAATGGCCCCAGGATCTCGTGCATGTCGTAGCGGTTCGCCTTGAACTGCTGCGGCAACAGCTCGGCAGCAGCGGCGCGCCGGGCTGCCTCGGCGCTATCAAGCGCAACCGAGAACACTGGATCGACGCCGGGCTTCGGTGAATTCACCAGCTGGCTGTCTGTGAAGGCATCTCCGCGAGCCTTCATCTTTTCAATCAGATCGCCCGTTACCGACTCGAGCGCCAGGCGCTTGCCGTCAATGGTGACCACCTTCTGCTCACGGCCAATGTGCTCAATCGTCTTGATGCCATCCACGAGGCCTCGGAACTGCTCAACCGTGAGATCCTTGTAGTGCATCTTGACGGACTGATCGAGCATGTCGGCCGTGAAGGCTGGCGAATAGCCGGCATCGACTTGTGAGCGCACCCAGTTATCAAGGCTCACCTGCGCCCGCGCCGGGCCTTCCGACACATTCTGGCGAAGATCAAAGCGCCCGAGCAGCGCATCAATCTGGTCACGGTATTCAACGTCGACTTTTGCGCGCAGCGAGGGCTTGCTGAAGCGAGCCAGGTACTGCATTCCCTTCTGAATCTCAGTGACGGTATCGGCAGCAGAACGAGCGAGGCGGTTGTTCAGCAGCGCAGCCCGCTGAGAGGCAGCGGCAGCGGCCGGGTCTTTGGCAACGAGCTTCAGCGCTTCACGATTGGCCTTGGCCTCGGCCGCCGTGTACTGCAGCGGACGCAGATCCTTTACCTGCTTTGCAGCAATGGCAGAATCTGCCGCTTCCTTCGCTGCCTTGGCGATCTGATTGGCCGGCATCGGTGACTTGGTGAGCACCTTGAGCCCGGTTGCCATGAACTTTGCACGAGCCTCGTTATGAATTGCCTGCTCAGCGGCTCGCTCGATAGCCTGCGGGTCTGTCAGCTCGCCATGCTCCTGCAGCATCATCTGGTCGGTCAGGTTTTCAATAGCGGTATGCGGGTCTGGCAGCCGGGTTATATCGCGCATCAGCTCCTGGCCGCTGTTGTAGCCGAAGAGTTCAGCAACGATGTCGGGGTGAATGCCGTCATGCTTGAGCATGCCCAGGGAATCAAGGCGCGCACTCAAATCTGCCGGCACTGAATTGCGATCAAAGCGGCCGGCCTGAATCTGCTCACGATCAATCTGCTCGCCCGGCAGCTTCTCGCGATTGGCCTCATAGTCGTGATGAACGGAATACTCCTTGTTGCCGCTCAGCTCGCTGTGAAACTTATCCTCAAAATCTCGAATGTCCCACTTGCCGTGCTCGTCATGAGGCAGATAGCCAAGCCCCATCAGGGACTCGGCCATCGAGTCGATTGATTTTCCGCCCTCGCTTTTCCATACGGCTTTCTTGAAAGCCCCTGCTGTCGGCGCATGCTTTTCGTCAACGCCCCATGTGCTGACGACCTCTTTCTTGTTGAGGCCGCCAATCTTGCCAATGGCCTCGAACATGGAATCGCGTGATGGGTCTGGCATCGCACCTGAAACTGGTGCCTTGCTGCTCGGCACGCCATCTGCCTCACCCATCTTTGCGGTGAGGAACTGCCATGCCCGGTACACCGGCTGGCTCAGCACCTGGCGCCGGGCTTCGATACGGGTTTCCCGGCGCTGGCTCGCGGCCTCGCGCTGCATGCCGCGCAAGAATTTAGACTTTGCGCGTGAAACCCACTTCATGTCGGCCAGACTCTTTGCCGTCATGTCGGTGACCGCAGCATCAGTGGCAGACTTGCCAATGGCCTGATAATCAGCGAACTGCTTTTCAGTCATGCCGGCATCTTCTGCCGTTTTGAACAGGGCTTCGTATCCGCGCACCTGCTCGGCACGCTTGATGGCTTCCTCGCTGGCGATCATGCGGTCAAACACGCCGCGCACTTCATCGTTGATCTGCACACCCATGTTATCGAGCGACTTGTAGACCGAGAGCATCCACGAGCGCAGGCGGGCAAACATCGGCTGCAATTCAACAGTCGGCGCCTTGCCTTCAAACAGGTATTTTTCAAAGCCTTCGGCAAACTTCTCGTGACTGTCGCGCTTTTCCTCAAGCGTGCGGTCGTTCCAGTTGGCGAGCCGATCCTCTGGCGTGGCACCGGACTCACCGAACCAGCGCAGCAGTGAGTCCATGTCAGACCGGATTGCTTCAGGCGCATCAGTGCCGCGAGCAAGCTCGTTCGTCATCTCAAGGAAATGATGGGCGAGTTCGTGCGGGAAGGTGGAGAGGTCTGATTCTTTGCCGAGGGAAATCGTGCGCGTGTCGGGCGAGTAGGCGCCGCGAGTGGAGCTGCCTTGGGTCAGGCTTCCGTCTGATCCTGGCCGTCCGGAGAGTTCGCTGAGTTCAGCGTCTTGACGTAATCCCCGCCCCAGCTCAGACCGCGAATGACTGCCGGCTCCATCGCCATCAGCTTCGCTTCCCCGTACTGACTCAGAACTTCTGGCGGAAGGTTCGCTATTGCTGTCTCGCGAGCTTTTTGCAAGGAATCCGTCTCGGACTTTTGCGGTGATTTCGCCTGCCTTGTGGGCTTGATGAGCTTCTTCTGTGAGCTGTTCATGTAGATTATTATTGACTACCTCTGGCAAATCTGCAAGAGAAAACACCTCAGAGGCATTTCCCTTGCCTTTTGAGTTGTCAATAAATCGCATGGAGAAACGCGGTTCATCCCTATATTTTTCAGCAAGTTGGCGCATGACTTCAGAGGAGCCGACATGCGTCCGAACGTGCTCGCTGATCGGCACAGTACGGCCAGATCCGTCCTGCCTTTCCATGCGATCAGCACGAGGCAAGGCGCCTTTTCTGAAGGCGTCAACCGGATCACGGTAGGTATAAAGGATCTTCACATTGCGGCCAGCAGCAAACGCCTGCTCAATCTTTTCTACTGACGAATCCAGCGTGTTCATGTTGGTGTCATAGATGATTTCAGGCTTGCCGAGACTCTTTCCGGCCGCATCCATGCCAGTTGTTTTGCCGGCGCCAGTGCCGCCAGCCGTGAACATGACGGTCTTGTCCATGCCTTCCGGTGTCGGCTCCTTCAGCTTTTCTGCATACAGGCGCTTGATGAAGCCGCTGGCGGCCTCATGCACATCAGCAGAGCGGGTGCGGTCGGCCCTGTAGCCAGGCGAAAGCTCTCGGGCAATATCGGTATTCAGCAGCCGGCCACCCATGGCGCCATCGAGCTTTGCATATTCGGCCTTCACGCCCTCGTGATCGGTAGCCATGCGGTCTTTGAGTTGCTGGCCGATGTCATTGCTGCGCTGATGCAGGATATTCGGATCATTCTTGTCGAACGTTCCGCGATTGAAGACGGACTTTATTTGCTCTGGCCTCATTGCGACCCAGATGTCCCCGCCACTCCTCCCCTCGCCACTGAAGCCCTTGGAAACATAGCCGTCATATCCAAGTGCGCGTGTGAGCCCGGTGTTAACCGTATCCACATCAACACCTGATCCGACAATCCCGCTTACTTGATCTAGCGCAGACTCCTCGCCATCAAACACTAGCGCAGCCTCTCGCACGGCAGCATCCATTGTTTTGCTGTAGGTGTCTGCATAGTTTGACAGGAAGCCATCGCGCCAATCGCCACCGCCGCCCTCTACCTCGGCCTTTGCCACCTCAGACAGCAGCTTGCGCATTTTCACCTGGCTAAATGGCTTTTCATCATAGGCCAATGGCTTATGCAGGCTCAGATGAACCTCAAGCGTCTGCCCATTCCGCCCATATCCATCGGCGGTATTCTTGTCTGTCGTAAAGTAAAATCCAGCGCCCTCTGAGCGACCATTAGTTCCGATTCGCCTGGAGTCGAATGCACTAAGATCGGAAGTCGGCGTGCCATGATATACAGCCAGCGGCTTGCCTGACTCATCGACGACCTTGCTGTCGCCAAACCATGCCTTGAATTCTGGAGTTTCAGTGTTAATCCTTCCGGACTGCCGAAGGGTTTCGACACTAACCGGCTTGCGGTACATCGAATCACTGGTAGTGAAATCTTTGTTTTTCCCTTTATTTTCAACGAAGCCAAAGCGCTTGTAGAAATCCTTGAGCCTTCCCGTGCTGGTAGCACCAAAGGAATCAGAAGGCGAAAGCGTTATGGTCTTGCCATTGGCATCAGCCCACTGCATAAGCCGCTGCATCACGCTGCTGCCGATGCCGGTCTTTCGTGATTCCTTCGGCACAACAATGCGCGACAGAGAAACGGAATTGCTGCCTTCCGCTCCCATGATGTCGAGCTTGAGGCCCGGATGCTCTGCCTGTATCTGGTCGGAAAGGTCTGAGTGCTTCACGCCATAAAGCGGGCTCGATACGTCGCCCTGGCTCAGCACATCGGCCCGGCCTACTTTCATCAGGCTTTCGACATTCAGCGGGTGCGCGGCATACATCTCGCTGGGCTTCATGCCCATGCGGTCGGCCATGGTCGTGTAGTAATCACGTGCCAGCGCAGCATTCACCTTGTTGACGGAATCAGGGAAGCGGTTCACTTCGGTGAGCTGGCGCAGGATGTCGTCGTGCACAGACTGAGAATCAGCCTTTGCTGACTCAAGATCCTGATGCCCGGCGACGATCTTGTCGGCCTGCTCCTTCAGGTTTGTTTCCAGCTTCTGATAGAACGCCTGGCCCTCGGCCATTGTCATGCCGTCGCTATCTGCCTTCAGGTGAGGCTGTAGCGCCTCATCGACCGGGCCGCCCGAGATATGAGTGGCATAGTCCGCCGTTGAAATGCGAACGTCTCCGTCCGTCTCAGTGGCTTCGTGCATCTGCTTTGCCACTTCCGGCAGCATGTCGCTGAACTGCGCATCAGTAACGCCGGACTGGTTGAGCACTTCGGCCAGCTTCTTGCCACTGACGAACACCTCGGGCAGATCGCCGTTGTCGGCCATCTTGTCGACGAGCTCATGAAACGCTTCAGGGTCGCGGTTGCGCAGCTCAGATTTTCCAGCCAGCTCGCTCAGTGCGCCGATGCGCTGCATGGTGTCGGCAGATCTTCCGGCCATTGAGGCTTCAGCGTAAACCTGCCTGATGCTGTGCTGCAGCGAGGATTCCCCGTGCGGGCCGCCTACGCCGAGGATGCCTGATGTCAGGGAGTTTATTACCGCACCCTCGACATCAAAGCCCTGCTGCATATCAGATGGCAGCGATCCGTTCATCATCTGCCGACTCAGCTCGCTCACTATCGCGCCCGATGCCATGGACTGCGCGATACGTGAAGCAACGCCTCCTGGTGCAGACAGAGGAACAACGCCGCCAAGGGTATTGGTGAGGTATTCCATGCCGGCAGCGTGGAGTGCGCTTATCGGGCTGCCCGTATTTTCGTAGACATCCTTGCCTGTCTGGATAGCCGCAGAGGTCGATGGGATTACCATGCCTTTTGCGGCATGATTGATGGCGTTCAGTGCGACATCACCAAGGCCTGCATCGGCGCCAAGCGCAACGCTTTCGCCGCCCGTTACCGTCGCCGCCCCAAGGATGCCAGCCATGGAGCCGCCAGCAAAAAGAAACTTCTGCGCTGAATTATTATTTGCCAGCCCCTGATGGAACTCCTGAGCTGAAGACAGCTCGTCATACGTGTTTTTAAACCACCAGTCTTGTGCGGCTGTGACTGGCTTCCCAGTAACGGCACTGGCGGCAGCATCAATTCCCATGGGAATCGTGGAGGCCGCAAGTGACAGCTGCTTTTCTGCGCCAAAAATAGTGCTGAGTATCCCGCGAGGAGCAGCAAGGGCCGTGTTCATCCCGTCCTGCATCTGCTCCTTGCCCCATTCGCCGAGCGTGCGCTCAATGCCGGCCAGGGTATGCGAGTCGTCATGTGCGAGCTTTGCAAAGTCAGAATCTGCATAAGCCTGCCGGGCAATAGGCGTGTCATGCGTGGCATCACTCACCTGCTGCACCTGCGCCTGCTGCTGCGTCTGCACTGGTAGCGCCTCAACAGCGGCCACCGGGTAGCCGAGATAATCAGCCGTCTTGCGCTGCTTGGCGTAGGCATCCGGATTGGTGCTGACTGACTGCGTGAGATTCGCCTTCAGCTGAATATCCTGATCGCGCTTGTCCTGCTGCATCATGTCGAGATAGGGGTTCTTCGGCTGGCCTTGGTCTGCACCAGCAGAGGCCGCATCGCCCTGCATCATGTCAAGATATTCATTTGCCACCAGTCACCACCTTGCCAGCAGGAGAAACTTTCCGCAGATAAAACCGGCGAATGTTTTCCTCTGTTACGGGAATCTTCATTGAATTCATTGCGCTGGTTATCTGCGCTCTGTCGGCATCAGGTATCACAACATGCGCAGCATCTTCAGGAGAAAGCTGAACCACCGGCACGCTTTTGTTTGCCGAGAAGAATCCAGGGTCGACCGTCACGGTGCGGGCCATCTCCGTGCGCATGGCATCGGCTTTTTCCTGCGTTGTGAGTGGCGACTTCTTTGCGGCCTGAAGCTCCGTGAGCACGTAATCGACGTTCTGCTTGAGCAGGGCAATATTCCCCTTCTCTTCCTTGCTCAATGTCAGGTCTTTCGTGTCAATGCCGAAGGCCAGAGCCGTACTGCCAAACTGATCTGCATCCATTTTTGCGGTCTTGAGATCGGCCGCATTATTCAGCTTTGCACGCGACTCCATCAGGTTGTGAGTCAGTGAAGTACCGAGAACAGGAAGCAGCGCCTTTACTTCATCAGGCGTCATTGCCGCCAGCTTGTCGGGGTTCATGGCAACGTCCAGATACTTGTCGTAATTCTGGAGGCCGAGCGCCTTGTCGTTGCGTGCGGCAGAGGCATCTGATCGAGCCGTCAGCGCATTTGCACGCGACAACGCATGATCCTGAATCTGTGCGCGAGCCTCGCCCGGAAGGTTTGCCCATTCCTGAGTTTGCTGAACAGTCGCAAGGCTTTTACCGTCAGCGAGCATGCCCATGACTGAATTTACATTGGCTGCCTTGTACTGATTCTGCGTGTCCTTCCATGCGCTTTCGCGCACATGAAACTCATCAATGGCAGCGCGCAGCGCCAGGGGCTTGTCCTTGAATTGCTCGCGAAGATCGGCCTCGATGGCCACGGCATTTATCGGGGTATCGCCCTGCGTAGGGTCTGCGCCCTGCGGCACATGCTTTGCCATTGCGGAATCGACAGCACTGATTGCTGCAGACCCTGCCGTCGCATGAGCAAGCGCCTCACTGAGCGAGGCCTTGCCGGCCGGCGTGAAATCGTCTGCATGATCGGTGAAATATTTATTGGCAAGATCCGGAGACTGCCCAGCGAGCAGCGACTTCACGACCGATGTCTGCGCAACACTGACCGCATCAGCCTGCGCCTGCTCGACAACGCTCTTGTCCTGCCCCTTGTTGAGACTGGCGACGGAATCCCTTATTGACTGTGTGGCGCCGGCAATCTTTTCGGGGTCGCCCGGGTACTGAATCAGCGTCTGGCCGGCCGTTTCAATGGCGCCCTTTGATACGTTGTCCTGGTACTGCTGCCACTGCTGCACGCCATGGTGCATGGCATCCGTTTTGAAGGCAGTGACGAGATCGGCGGCATGCGCCTGCCATGCCTGCTTGAGCGCATCATTCGGCAGGGCCTCGCCAATCCCCTTGAGATTATCCTGAAGATCGCCAGCGAACTTGTCGGACGGGTTCAGTCCGGTATCCGGATCGGGCTTGAACGCATCATCACCCTTGAGCAGCGCGAAATTCTGCGACTGCTGCATCTGAGCCTGCCGGCCCTTGTTGACGTTATCGTTCAGGATTACCGAATTGGCCTGATCGCGCTCCTTCTGCGCATCATCAGAAAGCCCTGCGAGCCCGCGCCCGATATTACCAAGCTGGCGCGCACCATCGGCGCCCTCGCTCAGCTCACGAAGCGTAAGGCCTTGTGCTGTCGCGTTGGGAAGTCGCGCAGGCGATACCTGCGGCAGCTCATAACCTGGAACCACTGGCATTAGGCAACGCTCCCGGCTGAGAAATATGACGAGCCCGCAGAAACGCCGGAGCCACTGCCGGCCCCGCCAGATCCGGAGCCCATGGAGGAGAGTTTTGCGCCAGACCCTTTTGCGCTACCCAGGAGAGAGCCGGCAACGGCCATATACGGCTTGATGCCCTTCTTCATGGCTGCATAGGCATGAGCATTGCTGAGATCGGATTCTTGCTGGACGCGATAACCCCACACGGCGCGCATGGTGTTGTCGTGAATGGTGGCGGCATCGCGCTGGCCCATGACCTCTGTCGTGGTGAGCACATCGGAAGCGGAGCCTTCGCCAAGATCAATGCCATTGGCGGCCATGCTGGTGCGCTGCGCACTGAACACGGCGGCCGTTTTGAGATCCTGCGTCTGCTCCTCGATCTGGCCGGTGCGCAGGGCATCTGATGCCTGGTATCCAGCGACAGCCGCGGCGTTATAGGCAGAGTCCTCTTCATAGCCAAGGCCGGCACGCTTTGCCTTGGCCTCGCCGTATGCGCCCGCTGCTGAAAATCCGGCTGAAGCCGCCTGAAAACCCATAGGACTACCCCTTAATGAGAGGAGTGTGCTGCGGGCTCATGGGGTTATGTGTACTCAGCCAGTGGCAAAATCGAGGGCGACAGACAGGACTGTCAAGGGGAGTGGATCAATCTGCCGAATGCAGATAGCACCATCGGTCACCCATGCCGGCGTCACCATGATGGAGATTTCTTGCGTCTTTAGTGCAGGTGCTGTTCCCATGGGCTCAGTGAATCGCTCTTTTGCCTCGGTGAGCTTGGCAAATGACGGCCCCGCAAATATCCCGCTGGAGTTGACGACGCGCAGCCACACCTTATTGACGTTCTTCGTCTTGCCCTGGCCGGCAGCGCTGTCGATCATCACGGAAAGCGGGAGCGTTTGCAGGTCAGCCGTGATCGGCAGCCCGACCTGGATCTTGCTGCAAGGCTGATCGAGGGTTATGGCGCCAGAAGTCACGGCCTTTTGAGGGAATACAGCGCCGTCACCGAGGATGCTTACCGTCTTGCCCTCAAGCCACGAGAGCCCGCTCAGTGAGGATGCCTGCACTTCAACCGTACCGGTGTCACTGCCGGTGGAAGTGGTCACCGTGAAGGTATTGGCATCGACAACCGTCACCACATAGGCGCCGGTCAGCGCACTGTTGGAGAATTTCAGCGTGCGCGTCGTGCCATTCGTTATTCCATGGCCGGCGACGATGCAGGTTGCCGTGGTTGTCGCACGCGAATAAGTGCCGGCATTGTAATAAGTTGAGCCGCAGTCCACGAAAAAGGCATCGGCTGCCGTTGCGAAATAACGAGTGTGCAGGCGCTCGACATACCGCTTGCTACTGCCATTCACCGTGCGGCGAACGATGCAATACAGCATGTCCTCATTGTTTTCCGTGATCGTGCAGATCGACTCGAACACGCCATCCGTATCATGCCGGTGCCAGGCAGCGACCTGCTGCTCAGGAACGTAGGTCATCCCGAGAAGGTTGCCGCCGGAGCTGACTGCCCACAGGATCGGGTACGGCGCCCGACTGTAGGCCATATCGGTAATTGTGAGGTAGTTGAACAGGTGCGGCGCCAGCAGGCTGATGTCATTGGTGAGGTAGCCGTTCGCCTGCCAGTTGTAGCTCATCTCGCGAATGTGCCCGCCCCGGGCCTGCGCAAACAGGACGGAATTGCCGACAACGATGGGCGTGACATTGTTCGCGCCGATATAGCTCTGCGGCTTCACAGAGATCGTCAGGGGCGTGAGCGCGTCACTCGACACGGATGCCGCCTTGTACTCGCAAGATGGCGTCAGCATCATCAGGTTGGCGACAGGCACCAGATGCCGGACGGCGCTCGCCTCACGAGCAGCAATGCGCAAGGCAATGCGATTGTCAGCGCGCACCGGTATCGTGTAGCCCATGTCGGACTCGGTGCCACTGCGGGTCATCCAGACGTTTTGCGGGGCATTGTTGGTACCGCCAAAGCAGCGGCGCTGCTCGAAATAGGTCACTGCCGCGGGGTAGTCACCCGCCGCGGCAAAGATGGGCTCATACAGCGGCGGCGTCTTGGAAATATCCGGAGTGATGTTCTGGTCGACAAAGCTCGTGCCGGCCGCCTGGCCGATGTATCCCCATACGCCATTGGAGAGCTTATAAACATTGTAACGAAGCGGCGCCGTGCCGGCTGGAGGCGTCCAGCTGATCGTATTCTTGTTGCCGGCAACCGACAGGTCATTCTTGATGCCACCAGGCGCCATGAGGCCGCCGCTCACATACGCGCCGAATGCCGTCGAGTTAACGGCAATGGTGACGCTGACCAGCGTGCTGCCGGGAATACCCCAGCCAATGCGCCCCGTGTTGCCGGAGATGGCGGAAATCGTGTAGCTGTTGCCGTTGAGAGCCGTCATGCCCACTACGCCGGAGATCCCTATGAGATCGCCCACGGTAATGCCGAGAATTTCATTCTGATTCTTCGGTATGGAGATGACGCACGATGCTGCTTGAGTTGCTCCGCTTATCACCAACTGCGTGCCAGTGGGGCTGCTGCCGGCTATGGATTCCTGCGACAGCGTGCCATTCACCGAGGTGACCACATACTGATATAGCGTCGTTCCCGTGCCAGTGGTGGCCACGGCCGTGATGGCAGTCGGGCAATTCAGCGGCGGGGTAAATGCCGGAAGGGTCAGGCTCCAGTTATTCGCACCAGCCCGGCGCAGCTCGCAAGGCGCATAATTCGGATGCACCAGCGTCATCACGTCAGCGGACTGCGTGTAGTGGATATCCATGAGATCCGCCGCAGCGAACGGATTCGGGATCTCATAGCTGCCATCGGCCGGCATGGCGTACCAGTACGCTGCATTGGGCGGGGCGTTCGCAATCGTCGTGGCGATGCAGTAATAGTTCACGCCGCCACTTGAGCACATATCTCCCTGATTGTAAGTCGTCGCGCCACTGTAGGCGGCAGGCGTAGCCGATAGCTGCAGCACACCAGCATTGCTGAAGAATCGGAAATAACCGGCTCCGACTTCAATCGCCATGGTCTGCGAGGCTGAATAGGTAAACGGTATCAGGCGCGTGACGTTCGCGCTCGTCTTCACTTCCTTGACGAATTGCGTGCCTGGCCGATTCGATACCGGGCCGTGAGGCAGCACAATGAAGTTGCGGCAGGTGGCCAGTGCGGCCTGCACTTTATCAAGATCAAGGCGCCCTACCAGCTCAGGAGTCACCTCACCCGTGACGAAGGATCTCCACAGCGAGCGCTGGCTCATCGGTTCGCCATCCACGAAACGGCCGGAGCCACCTTCAGCTTGCGCTGATTGGCGTCCGAAGTCGTTGCCTCGGCCTTCCACATGCGGAACTCTTGCATCTTCGCCTGCGCAACCTTGATGCCCTCGGCGCCCTTGATGATGGGGCCGGCCAACATGGTCTGCAGGAGCGCGGAAAGCCCGAGGATGAACGTAGGCGAGAACTGCGTCGTGTCAGTAACGATGGTGGTATAGCGCAGGACAGCATTCGCCTGATTGGAGTAGATCACCGAGGAGCCATCAGGCAGCGCCTCGACATCGTATTCCTGCGGCGTGTAAACGCCGATGCTGTTGCTGTCGGCACCCGTTGCGCTGGCATAGGGAGCGACACCATACGAATAATCGTCGAGCGCCAGCGGATCGAGAACAGCAATGAAATTGACGGCATCGGAGGGTGCCGCATAGGCATAAAGCCATTCGGTCGGAACCGTGATAGTGAGCAATGCCAGAGATGCGCGCTTTGTGCAGAAGCTCCATGAATGCATCTCGAGGAGAGCATCACGGGCTACAGGGTAGAACCGGGAGCAGTGCGCAGCCTGGGCGGTGCCATCAGGCGGATTGATTGAAGAAATGTTGGCATCATCGCCAAGCCCTGCGAGAGCCAAATTGCAGATATCGACTTCGCTCGCCATGGCAATAACTCAATAAAAAAAGGGGAGGAATACCCTCCCCGAGTTCGCAAGCCCGGAAGTTATTCCGGAGCTGCTACATTGGCCAGATCCTCGGCCTCCACTTCAGCCTGCTTTGCCACGTCCTCAGCGGTAAGTGCGGCGGCAGCCAGATCCGAGTTGCCAGGGGCAGCATCGGAAGCGGCGGCGGCGGCATCAGCTGCGGCGCGCAGAGACTCGGCCTTTTGTGCTGCTTCATCGGCCACGCGCAGAGCGGCGGCACGAGCAACAGCATTGTTTTTCTTGGTGGTCAGCTCAAGGCCATCCCCCATTTTTTCCTCTTCGATCTCGAAAACCTCACCGGCTTTGCGGAATGAGTTATCGGAAAACGTATCGACGAGGGCGCGAACTTTAATCAGCATGGGATTTCTCCAGATACGGAAAAGGAGGTGCCACGCAAGGTACTGCATGACACCTCCACGGCGATCATCAGGCGACAGTGAAGCCGCTGGCGAAGATCGTGCTGTTGCCCGAGTCCTGGAAGTTCTTCACAGTGGTCGCGAAGAACTGGCCGGTGCCGTTGGTGAGAACCGCGGTGCCGATCACATAACGAACGGCAACATAACGGCGAGCAGGGTACGGAGCGGCGCGATCCCAATGCAGCGGGATCATCTTGCCGGCCGTCAGCGTCGAGTACACAAACGCATCGGTCTGCACGTACACGTTCACGTTCGTGGAGATGGCGGCATCGTCAGCCCCTACCAGCTGGAACTGCACAGTGGCAGAGCCACCGGAAGTCAGCGTCTGCAGGATCTGGATGGCGACTTCAAGGCTTTCACCCTGGCCGATGTCGCGAGCAGTACCGAGATCGACCACATTGGTCGAGACAGTGTTGCCGGTGGCAGTAATCAGCTGACCGGCAGTGGGATTAACCGTGCCGGAGAACTGCTGCAGTGCGTCGAGAATCATGGCGTATCTTCCTTTGAAAATTGGAGGCAAAAGCTAAGCCCGAAGGCTTAGCTGATCTGCGTTTCCGTGGAGAGGATCTGGTCAACACGACGAAGCGGAACGCCTTCGAAGTTCAGCCAGCTGGAAGGAGTGCCGAACTGGTTCAGGCCCTTCTCGATGGACAGCGCGTAGTTCGACTTGTTCAAGGCCTGGAGGCGCAGGAACGAGTAAACCGTGCGGTTCATGTAGAAAGCGGCCCGGCCATTCGCCAGATTCGGGATGCGGTCCAGCGCACGCGACATGAACGCAATCAGATCGGCAGGCGAGCTGTTGCTGGTCAGTGCAGACACCGAGATGTTTGCAATGCGCACCACATAGCGCCAGTCCTTCACCACCAAGCCGTTTTTCCACTGGTAGTGGGTCTGGAATGCCTGGTAAGGATTCTGCGCGGAGTCATAGACCGTCAGCTGGCCCATGTCTTCGTGCAGCAGGCCAGCCTTCGAGCCCTTCGGGAAGGTGCAGAAGACGGTGTTATCGCCCCACACCACCAGCCAGATCGAGGTGTTCGTGGCGCCGCCAGAACCGGTGGCGTTCAGAATATTCTGCGCATTGCTGGCGCCGGAAATGGTCCCAAAACGTGCAGCAAGGCCGAGATACTGACGCGGATCAGTGGCAGGGTTGCCATAGAACAGCGTCTGCGCCTGGGTCTGGTTCATCGCTTCAAGGAAAGCGCTGTCTTCGGAGAGCCGGAACTCGCCCGTGTTGCCATTCAGCTCGGCAAGATCCTTGTCGACGCGGCTGTAGGCTTCGAGCATGCCGACCGATTCATCGACCTGTGCAGTGGTCGACTTGCTGGAGGGCACGCCCTGGTTCAGCGAGCGCCAGTAAACGGACGGCAGGCCGGTGCGGATGGTGACGCGGTGACCGGTCGGCAGATTGCCTTCCTTGAACACAGCATCTTCGAGAACTTCGTTCGACTGCGAGAGCAGTTCCGCGACAACGGGAACCTTGCCATCGGGATCGAGACGTTTTGCCCAATCGGCAAGAGTGAGTGCGCCAGTGCTGAGAGTTGCCATTTAAGGCTCCTTTTATTTTGAGTTCGGGTACAGCACAGAGGCCGCGTCTTGCGCACCCTTCTGTGACATGCCACCGGAAACGAAGCTGCCTTCGCTGATTGATTTGCCGACCTTGAGAAATGCCCGGATGATTTCGGGGTGATTTCCAAGGCCGGAGTCGTTGAGCAGCTGCGTCAATTCGGGCGAGCCAACGGCATCGAGTGCCTTCTTCGCGACGGCAAGGTTTTCAGCGAGCTTTTCGCCACCAAATTCCTTGTCGCTTGCCGAAAGTGCTGTCCACTCAGCCTGCTGCTTTGCAATCGCAGCCTGCTGTGCAGCCGCAATTTGCGGCCCCATCGTGTCGAGAACTTTTTGCGCGGCTTCTTGCGGCAGACCGAGTTCTTTCGCGAGTCCTTCAAAAGATCCGAGCACTTCGGGAGCGAACGTGAGGCCTTCAGTGGCCTTAAATTCGTACTTCTCGGGAGCGCCTGGCTTGACGACATCGGTATTCAACTCACCTTCAGCACCCTCAACAGGTGGCGTGACGGCGGCCTGCGCAGCTGGAGCCTGCTGCGTCGTATCTGCGACAGCGGCAACGGCTGGAGCCGTCACTGCTGCTGCGGCTTGCGTTGTGTCGGTGTTTTGTGTTGTCCCGCCACTCTGCGATTCGGTTGTCATGCTTTTGATGCCTCTTCAATCATTTCTGCGTGGCGACCCGGGCAGTGCTCCGCAACAATTGCGTAGAGCGCGAGGCCCTGATTCCTGTTCCCTTCGAGAAACGCCATTTCAAGAGCGTTACTGCGGTACGAGGGACGGAACACGCCTGCATTCGACAAGATCCGGTGCATAATTTTCCGACCACGCTTGCTGCTCATCAGCCACTTGATGTCCTCAGCCTCCTCCTTCGCGGAGTGGTGATTTCGCTCAGCCGCTTCTGCCTGCTTGCGATCAAGTGCTGCGATATCGGTCGGGTCGCTATTGCTCATGCTGCGAACGCTATCGCTAGGTTTTGCGCTTATGGACACCTACGAATTTCAGGCATGAAAAAACCCGCACGATGGCGGGCTTTTTCATATTGGTTTTGCTGTCAGGCAGGACGCAGCACGGCGCCGATTCTCTCGAATATCACCCAATCAGTAGCAGCCGCCATCTGCAGTGAGTACGTCAGCGTCGTGGCTTGCGTTGTGTCTATTGCAGCCGTAAGCGTGGTAGCGGCAGACGTACCGATAAGCCACGAGCCTTGGCCAACCTGTATCGCAGAAGTCTTGTTGGAAATTTCACCAAGAAGCACTGCTGTGTGTTGGTTTGAAATAGCGCCAGACAGGATATTTGTCCCGCCAATTTTCACCTTCGCCGTCCTTGTCCCTGCAGTTACATTCAACTCAACCTGGGCGGAAACAGAAACTGTTCCTGCGCCCATCGCGCCGGCCGCAATAGGAACGGGCGCCTTCGGCAAAACCTGCTCAGTTGTGACGCCGGTATTGGCGGCGCCAGCAGAGAAGTTGAAAGGCGCGGAGCCAGGCCCTGCGGTGTAGATCGTGCCGATGGCTGTGGTCGACATGACAACCCAATACCAGCCAGCAGACAGCGCCGGAGTTGAGGCAACCGCGCCGATGTACAGCCACATGCCCTCGGAGCGAATGCGGTCGAACACGGTGCCGGCAGTCCAGTGCGCAGAGGCGCCCGTACCGACAGTGCCTGTTGGCGCGATGCCATAGCTGGTCGTATCGTTGTCGAGCTGCACAACAGCAAGCTGCTCCGTGCCATCGTTATTCTTTTTGCCAGCGTAGCGCCCGAACGCATCAATAAGATCCGCGAGGCGGCCAGTCGTGAATGGGCCTGCCATGATTATTTCTCCTGATCCTTACCGTAGAGCGCACTTGCCTGCGCCTGGCTGTCTTTGCTCGGGGTCACTTCGAGATCGGTGATCTGCAGCGTCATGTTCACGTCCGGGCCTTTGTCGTCGCCGTCATCCTCTACCGACTGCGTGGCATTCATCACGAACGCACGCGCCTGTATCATCACGGACTGGCCAGCCTTCAGAGGCTCAGTGATGCCCAGGGCCTCGCACTGCTCCTTGCTGAGATACAGGCTCATGCCATAGCCGTATTCATTGGAGCCAACCGTGCAGCAATCGCCGCCCGAATCCTGATCGACCTTCATGCTTACAAGTGCCATGGTGATTCCTCAGTAAGCCGCGAAAATGCCGGTGCAGGTTGTGCTCGTGGCCAATATTCGCTTGGCACGAATCCAGATGATTGTCCCGGCCTGCGTTGCAGAGATGGCCAGCAGCACGGTATTGCCAATGGCATCAACCATGTTGATATTGCCGGCGACGTTCACCCAAATTGCGCGTGACGTTCCATTGGGCAGGTCAGTGCCATCTGCAGGAGTGACGGCCACCATGCCATTGATGGGCGTATAATCGCCCGTGGTACACATCGGGGGAAGGAGCGGAGCTGCCATGGTCGTTATTCCTTACTGCTGGCCCTGCCCGTACCCGGAAAACATACCGAGCACGTCAGCGCCTGCGTTGCTGTTGCCGCCCTGCGTGGGGACGGATGAGAGTTTCTGCACGGTGTCAGCGCGCTGGTTGTTCGTTGCTGCCTGCTGTGCCGCTGCTGCAGCTTTCTGCCGCTGGATGCGCAAGGCCTTGGCCTTATCGGTGGCGACCAGGAGATTTGGCGAGACGCCGAGCACATCGGCGTACTCATCGGCCCATGCGTCACCGTCGAACTTGTCGAGCACTTCCGGTTTGTACTGAGACACTGCACCGAGAGCGCCGACGAAGCGGTCAATGCCATTGGTGGAGATTGCGCGCTGTGCCTGGGCGAGCATGGACACCAACTCAATGCTCAACGGCATCCCGTGCATCTGCTCAGGTGCTGGAGGAAGCAGGCCCTGCTCGCTCATGTAGGTGAATGTGATGTCGATCAGGGGATTCAGCAGCTCATCCTGTAGGCGCTCGAGCACGGGGCCGAGCATGAGCATCTTTTCCTCGTGAAGCTCAGCAACTTCAGTCGCTGTCTTCTTGGTATCGACATCGTTCGCGATCATCATGAACAGATCGGCAAAGAACGCAGAGCGTATGCGGTTGCGCACGTCCTGAATGTCTTCGAGCAGGTACTGCAGATTGAGATTCACCTCAAAAGCGGAGCGGATACCGCCCTGCGCAGAGGTGACATCAACGTAAGAGATGCCGCCCGGCAGCATGTCGACATCACGGTTCTTCATTGACGTGGGCACCTGTACGGGCGGCTTCGTCATGTAGTCGATGCCCTGCGCCTTGCGCAGCTGCTCGTGCTGGAGCTGCTTCACGTCACCCAAGGCTTCCATACCGGGACTGTTGCCGTAAATATCGCCACCCTCAACGTCCCATCGCGGACAGAGGGCCGGAAAATGCTTGAACCCGGACGTGCGCAACGGCTTGTCCGGCTCGCCGCCCAGCTCCCAATACACATCTGACCAGGCCATGTTCTGATTGTCGATCTTGCTGGCGTCACGATCAGCGCGGGGCTCGATGGCATGAATGACTGTCACCCAGGTATCGAGCGCACCGCGGTCATACTGCGCCTGCACGGTCGTGCTGCAGTTTTCCCTGCCGAACTCCTTCACCATCTGGCCGACAGTCAGCTGAAACTCGCGATAGAGCACATCCACACGGCCATTGAAGTTAGTGGAAATGCAATATTCGCCAGTGGTCAGCGGGTGCAGGTGAATCACATTCTTGAAATCGGGCACGATGATGCACGCGGCCGTGCCGAAAACACCCAGCTCCTTGTAAACCTGATGCAGAGCACGATAGGCGTTCGACTTCTGGAACACTTCGAGCATCAGATTCGTGACATCGGTAAGCCAGCGACGAACCTCGTGATCCTTGTTCATGTCAGGATGGCCCGTGCTCAGCCGGAACCATGGCCGTGCAGGCGACGTGAGGCCGCCCATGAGGCCAGCACCGAGCGTACCGAGTGATCGGGTGCCGGTGTTGTCGTAAATCGTGTTATGGCGCCGATAGCCCTTGTTGCGATCCTGAATGAAGTACCGACCCTGCCGTGGTGAGAAGTACGCGCTCAACTCCATCCAGTGCTGGAACCAGGAGGCGCGCTCAATCTTCAGTTGCCCGAGGCGCTGGAGTGCCAGCTTGCGGTCAGTCGTTGTGTCCGCCATGTCAGCCACCCAGCAGTGATGTTTTGCCGAGCTTCAGCGCATCGGGATTGACGCCGCCTGCACCGGTAAGCATCGTTTGTGCAATGCCAGGAGCGCCGCCAGCCTGGCCCGTGCCCGCCATTGCTGCAGAAACGCCCTGAATATCAGGCGCCTTTGACGCAGCAGGAGGTGGCGGCGGCTGATACGGCGCTGGCATCTTCGGTGGAGAGAACAGCTTCCCTACGGATTGCAGGGACGCAGCCATGGATGAAAGCCCCATCTCACAGCTCCTTGCTGAAAACGATGTCCTGCACGCCGCAACCAAGGCGGGGCAGGATCAGTGCGAGCGGAGTGTTTTCCTTGGCATGCCAAAGCATCATCTGTGCGCCTCGTGCCTTCGCGGCTTTCTCAGTCTCGCGAATCAGGCGCAAGCCAAGCGGTGAATTGCGGTATGGCTTTGCGATGAACAGGACATCGTTCTGCGCAAAGAAGAGATCCGCGTAGTGCAGGTGATTTGAAAAGAGGTTTACCGAGTACCCGACAAGCTGATCGTCGTCGTATGCCCACAGCGCCAGGATGACGCCGGCAGCATCGAGCGCGAGATAGCGCTCAGTGTCCGGCTTGACGATCATCAGCCGCTTGTTCCGGGCGATTTCGTCCCAATGCTGGCGCAGCAGCTCACCCATCAAGGGGATCTTGTCGCCGATCGGTTCGATTTCGATACGCAGTGCCACGCGGAATCCTCGCTTTATGCGTAAGGATCATGCTCGCGGCTGTTTCGGTTATGGACACCGGCGCCCCTGGCGCTGCGCTTCACGACAGGGAAGGCGAAGGAAAGTGCCAGCGAGTCGGCACGGTTTGGCGACGGCTGGCCTCGGGACTTCATGTCTTTTTTGGATTCGAGCTGGATCTTTCCGTCAAGGCGCGCAACGGTTTCCGGCCCAATCAGGTCGGCATACAGCACGGGATCATTCGGGATTGATCCGCCAGCCTTGAGCCAGTCGCGTGTCAGCTTCCACATCTCGGCGCGCTTGTTCAGGCATCCCTGGTCAATGGCGGCGCCTGCGAACCAGACCAGCGTCCAGTCGCGCCCCATCGTCTGCCCTGCACTCACGATGCCGGTGCCATAGCCTGCATCGACAAACACGGCATCAGCCTCGTGCTCGTCTTCGAGCTGCCCGAGGATGGCCGCCACCTGCACATCGTTGTCGTTCTTGGCGATGGTGCGCAGGATCTGGAAGTTGAGCCCCTGGCGCATGGCAATGACCAGCTCGTCGTCACCTTCCCATGCCGGATCGCAGGTGATGATCTTCGGCGCAAAGGTGTACTGCTCGCCACGCAACGGGCGAGCGAGCGCGGCATCGACATCAGTCACGCTGATGAACTGGCGCATGCTCATGTTCGGGAACATGCCGCGAACACGCACCTTCACGAAGTCGGAATCAACGCCGTAATCGTCCACCCACTTCTGCAGCTGCGCCTTGTTCGTGCCCTCAACCGTGCGGCTGTCGATCTGCCTGCCTATCCAGCGGTGACGGAACCGGCCAAAGCACTCCTTGAACCGCCCTGTGTTGCGCGTGGGATTGCCGAAAGCGATCCAGATGATCTCCGTGCCTTCATCGGTCAGCGCGCCTTCTGCGACTTCCCACACCTTGTCCGCGATGTTTGATGCCTCATCGAAGATCAGGATGATGCGCTTGCCCACATTATGCAGACCGGCGAAAGCCTCAGTATTGTGCTCAGACCACGGCACGGCATCGGCGCGCCATGATGATTCGTGCCCCTTGTCGGTGCTGGAGATGCTGGTGGCGTGCGGAACGAACCAGTCCGAATTGATAGCGAGGCGCAGCCACTTGCGAACTTCCGGCCATGTCTTTGTGCGCAGCTGGTTTTCCGTGTTGGCGGTGATGACAACCTTGCAGTCCTCGCAGGTGCTCATGCCCCAATCAATAATCTGCGAGATCAGCGCGGACTTGCCGACGCCGTGGCCGGATGCAACCGCGATCATCAGCGGCTGGAAGCGCGTTGTCGGATCTGACAGGTGATCGCCTATGTCGGTGAGCACATCGGCCTGCCAGGCGCGAGGCCCGGCACTGTCACGCAGCTCGCCCTCACCCCATGGGAACGTGTAATGCACGAAGCCAAGGGGATCGAACGCGAATCCAGCCATGTCCTCGACCATCTGCTGCTGGAGGCTCATTCGTCGCGCTCGCTCCGCTCAAGAAGAACGCCGGCACGGTGCGCAGCAATGACCAGTGCAACGATCTTGCTGCCGGCAATGGTCAATTCCGTGCTCCGCACCTTCATCAGCATGTTGGTTTCGTAAGTGAGGCGGCTCAATCCATACAGATCAACCCAGTTGAACCCATTGGCAAGGGCAAACTCGACTGCCCGCTGCTCTGTCATATCACTCATGGGGCGCATCCATTTCGTTATGCGTTCGCATTGCCATCGCATCAGCAACGCGCTGCCTGGCCTTTGCCAGCGTATCGGCCAACGAGTCGGAAACTCCCACCTCGACAGCGATCAGCTTGCCGTACTTCTTTGGCTTCATGCGCTCTGCCACCCACTTGCGGGTATCGATGCGCAGCTTTGACCGCTGCACAGCCTCGCCGTTGAACTGATAACCGGGATTGTCTGGATCATTCTTCTCCATCCAGTCGTTACTTCCCTCGTCCGCAATGTCATTCATTTCATCGACATGCGTCTCAGCTTGTGCCTCGCGTGCGTGCGCGTATTGGTCTGCAAATTCCTTGCGTGCGGCCAGCCACTGAAAGACGGTTGCCCTCCCCGGCATGTCCTCATCGGTGCATATACTGCGCAGGCTTTCCCCGTCTGCGAGGCGCTCGCATATCTTGTTCGCTATCTCTTGCGTGAAATCAGATGGCCTGCCCATGGATCAATGCTCAGCCTCTTCAGTCGTCTCATGGACACCACTGCGCTCAAGCCGGCGTATGGCTGCACGCTTGAATGCCGCCGCTGTCTGTGCGCGGATCTCGCAACGGCAGATGCGGGCTACGGTAGACTTCGACAAATCCAGCTTTTCAGCTATCTGGTCATAGGTCAGGCCAGGATCAGTGCCACCATCTGCCCGATCTGAAGGCTCACGAAGCGCCCGCACGAGATCTATGAGCTCATCAGAGTGCTTTGCCCTGTGATGGCTCTCGCCAATACGTCGCCCTATGTCATTCACCGCAATCATTGTTGTTTTGCGCGCCATGGCCTTATCTCTCAAAATGAAATCTGAATGCCGATCTGATGGTTGTGGATAACGCAAAATGCAGACTCTCCTATGGTGACGTACTGCCAGACGGCTCTGGCCTTCTCGGGTAGCACAGCACTGATGGCGACATGAGCAACTGCGCCCAGGCTCATCATTGCGGCAGCCCTTGAAGGTGTTGGGTGCCTGCCCAGCAATGGATTGATCTCGTGGTACTCCCTGAGCCTATCTCCTTCCGGGTATGTCGGATTGCGGGCAATGAACAGCGTTTGCCCGGTATCAATGACGTTGAGCCCCTGCCATACGCCCTCGCGTACAGTGTCGGCATCACTCCAGGCGTGGGCAGTGCCAGCCAGCAGCATCAGAACGATCAGGATTCGCATTACAGATACCTCGTGATGACATCGCGGGCCTCGTCGAACGAGTGGCACACGGCGGTTGCATAGCCTTGGGCGGCTGCCCTCTCGATAAATTCACCCTGCTCATCCGTCAGGCTGCCGGTGCGTGACTTCATCTCGATAAACATGCCGTGAAAGGTTCCACGCGGAACCATCAGGAACAGGTCGGATACGCCCCTGAGCACGCCCTCAGCCTTGAGCTTTGCCGCCACAACGGGGTGACGATCTCCACCATTCGGGATGGCGAACAGGTGCTTGCGCAGTGCCGGGTACTGAAGCCAGAACCATTCGCAGGTGTTGCACTGGTGCGCGTGCTCTGAAATCTCTTTGCGGCGCGGCGCCTTGCGAGTCTTGCTGGCAATGGCCTTGCTGGCGTTCGATGCAGTCATGCTCACCACCTGCGATTCAGGACGCCAAGGCTCTCGGGCCTGGCATCAATGACAATGACGACATCGGCAGTGCCTGATGCCTTCTTGGCTTTGTGGCGAGCGGCAACGACAAAGGCATTTGCTCGGCAGCGATTGCAGATCTTCATCACCCTGGTGGAGCCATCAGGCATGACCTTCTCGAACATGCTGATGTGAGGATGGGAATTGCAGCGACTGCAGAAGGGGTGCTGTGCGTCAGTCATGCGACACCTGCCGCTGCCCGGATGAATGTCGTGGCTGCTTCGGCATTGATTGCATTGCCGTAACCGCGCAGTCGCACCATTCTGGCGGGAGCCCCATCAGCCAGCGGGAATGTGCCGGGTTCAACTGGCCGCCACTTGCCATCCCGGCAGAACAGCCAGTCCGGATCTCGCCAGATGCCGTTAATCGGTGCGGGGTGTTCGTGCAGAGCTGTGCCGTTACATCCAGCCGATCCGTCGATAGCTTTCCATTCCGGACGCGCCCCCCCAGGTAACCGCCCTTGTAATCCGACTGCGCTGGCGTTGCCCACCCGGCCAGATCCTTCGCAGTTGGGGCAGCCATAACGCCCAAGGGTTTCGTGGTCGAACTCATATCCGCAGAACTCACAAGCGGCCAAGAAGTCGGCCACGAACCAGAGCCGCTGGCGGATATGCGGGGCGCCGATGCCCGCAGAGCACAAATCTGCAGCCCCAAAGGCGTAGCCCGATGCTTCCAGGTCAGTGTGTACAAGGTCGAGCCAGTTGAGGCCGTCAGCAGACGCAACCTGCTCTCCAAAGACTTTTGCAGGGCAGCACTTCTTGATGAGCCTGTACCAGGCTGGCCAGAGATGGCGCTGATCGTCGAATCCGCTTCCCTTCCCTGCATCACTGAATGGCTGGCATGGGCAAGATCCTGTCCATACTTCTCTGTCGTCAGACCATCCAGCTTTGCGCAGGGCATGACTCCAGACGCCAATTCCGGCGAAAAAGTGGCACTGTCGAAATCCTCGAAGGTCATCTGCTGAAACATCGACAATGCTCCTCTCATCAACAATTCCCGGCGCAATGTGGCCAGCCTTTATCAGTTCACGCAGCCACGCAGCAGCGTGCGGATTAATCTCGTTGTAGTAATTTTTCACGCGGCCTCCAGCATCACGGGATACCCCTGGTCGGCACACCACGTCTCAACGCTTCGCATGTAATCGCTGAAATCACCGACATTGAGCCCGGCCGTGCTCATACCGCGCTGCTCAATCGTGCCGTCAGGCATGCGCACCTCTTCGATGCCGATGAACCAGCGCTTGAATTGCTCGTGCCAGCTCTGGTCACTGAACTGCCTGCCATCCAGCCAGACCGTTGCGGCGACTTCGCGGTTTAATGCCCAAAGGCGGCGGTTCTGGTCGATGCTGCGCTTGCTCTTGCGGGGCCGAATAATCAGCTCCACCGGGCCAAGGGCCATCATCGCCAGGCATATCTCCCAGCAGGCGCGATACCGTGCTGCCATCGTTTGCCGGTCAGTGATAATCCAGACGCGCTCCGTGCTCATGGCTTGCTGAACCCCCACAGCACGATGAAAACAATTCCGTAGGCCACGCAGAAAATACCGAACGCGCACCAGATTTTTTGCAGGATTCCCATTACGCCTCCCCTGCCGCATCAGCAGCCGCGATCACTCGTTTTTTAAATGCCGGCCACTGCTCATCGCCCCATTGCATGCCGAGCTTTCGAGCCATTGCCTCGATTCCGGCGTTGCTTGAGCGCCAGTCCGTTGCCGGTGCTGCAGTGCTGAACTGGTCTTGCCGTGTCGCTGCCATGGCTGTGTCAACCGGGATGCCATCAAGCCAGCGGGATTGGTTCAGGTAGGTCATCGGTGCAGGGTCAAACCCGGTTATCCACTGGCTGTGCAGCTTCATGCCGGTGACGTGCCTCAGGATTTCATCAGCGTGCTCGTCAAGGTTTCGACGCTTCCAGGCCTCAAGGCACTTGGCTTTTGCGACCTTTCGCCCTGTGTTTGGCCAGATCGTCCAGAAATCATCGAACCGGGTGCCGGTCGGGGCTCGACCCGACGAAGGTTTTTGTTTTGAAGATGAAGAAGAAGATGAAGAAGAAGGGGGGGGTTCTTTTCCTTCTGTAAGGGGGGTTATTAAACCCCCCTTATCTTTACGAGGACGCCCCCCTTTGCTGCCGTGTTCTGCGCCGAGAGAGCCGTATGATTTACCCCCCTCTCCACCAGCTGCACGAGCATTTCTGATTCCTTCATCGCGCACCATGCGGCGAGAGAATATGCAGCCGTCATCTCCCATTGAAGTGACGCCAGCATCGAAAAGCTCAGCGAGGATCTTGTCGCATTCCTTCGGTGACAGGCCTACAAGACGGCCAATCTGCGCGCTCGTCATAGGCTTGTTGTTGACCACCAGGAAGCCATACGGATCACACTCATGCGCGATGCACATGATGTTTATCCACAGGCCTTGCGCAGCGAGAGAGCATGACTGCAGGGAGGCGTCTTTGCGCCAGTCGGCAGGATAGAATTGAAAGGCAGGACGCTTCACGCAAGCACCCCTGTCTCAATAACGCGAAGCATGATCGGCTTCATGTACCGGAAAGATTGGCGGCTGATTCGCATCCTCTCTTCGCGCCATGCTGCAAGCGCCCCGGTATGGCCAAGGCCCATGACTCGCTCGATGTCTTTGTCTGACGCCCTGGTTCTCGTCTTGATGCAATCCAGCAGAGCGACGACTTTCCGGTGATTGCCGAGCGTCAGCAGCTCGTGAGGGTTGTTTATTTTCTTCATGCTGCAACCCACTCCATCACGAGGCGGGCGCGTGCCTTAGGCTCAAGGGCCTTGATGGCGCGGCCAGTGTGGCGAATCAGGTTCTTGCGCATGGCGATCTTGGGAATGGAGCCCCAGGCATTCGCGCTGGCCGGTGCTGGAAGGCCGCCAGACTCTGACCACGCCCTGAACTCCTCAAGAGCGAAGGGATTGCCGTGCTTTTCCCGCAGGAACACGGGGAGAGCGTCGAGCGCAGCCTGCAGCCAGTCCTTTCCAGCGTGACTGAGTGCAACGGCTTGACCGCCACTCTTCAGCTGCTCTGCAAAGTCGAGCTGCAAGCCTTGTTGTTTCGTTGCACCTTGAAGCGTGATTGTGCTCATGGGGATACTCCGGTTAATTGAAGTGAGTGGTTACCGGATGCGATCCCGGCTTGCTCAGTGCGCGGGAGCATCCCTGAGCGTTTGTTGCATGCGCCTGATTTACGGCTGCATTTCCCGCATCAACATGGCTGCGTATCGCCTACGCATTCACCACTCACACGACTGCGCTCTGTTTCCGCCCGGTCACTCCGCTCACGAAGGGAATACTTCGCGTGATCTATTCCGGCAAAGCGCATGCGTGTAAGTCCTCCTGATTAGGCGCAGGAGGAGCGCCAATTCGTTATCGACCGCAGCCAGCAGATCCGCGTATTCCGTTCACGCCAATAAAATCGGCATAACCGCTTGGGATATTCTTCGGGCGCTTCACGCGAAGCGCCGGGTTATCTTTCTTTTCCCGACTCATCGGGCTCTTTCCGAGGCTGCGGCCCGGCCCTTTCTTTGTTGCGTGGCGCGGACCGCGCTCTTGCTTCACGCGGCGGACGTAGCCGGGCTGTGGATTGGGGCTCATTCCGCAGAAGAGGCGAATGATTTGCAGCGGACTGAGCCGCTGTGCGTATTGCTGCAGGCCTTCTTTGTTTTCAGCTTCCATTTCAATCATCCGTAAGGGGAAAATGTTGCCCGGCTATCCACCACTGCGATCAGATGGCTTCACCGGGGCTATTCGTTACGCGAATTATTCGGATCGAACCGGGCTGGAGGTGTTCAAGGCCCTTTCGATCTGCCGCCTTTGTTTGTATGCGCAGGAATAAACGGCTTACCCACGTCCAAGACCCTCTTGCGAGCCCGCTTGGCACGGTGTGTTGATTCATTCGGATCTCTCAGTCCGCAGAGATCCCTCAGTCCTTCGGCAAAACAAAAACGGCCTGCAATACTTCAAACTCACGACGCCGGGCCTCGATGTCGGCAACCACGAGATCGCGAATATGTTCACTGACGGTGATTCCCTTCATTCCTGCGATGGCGATGCTGGCGGCGGCTTCTTCTTCGGAAACGTGGCCGACAAGGTTCTTGCTGAGCTTGCTCATGGATCAGGCCGCCCCTTCGGTTTCAATGCCCCGCTCATGGCAAAGCTTTTTCAGCTTCTCCAGTGTCGAGGTCATGCAGTCGGGCTGGCCGCTGCTTATGCGGCTCAGGGTTGGCTGTGAGATGCCGGAATCTTTTGCGATTCGGTACTGCGTGATGCCAGTCGCCAAAAGGGCTCTGAGGAGATCGGGTGCTTTCATGCCAGCGACTATATACGCTGTAGTTAGTAGAAAGCAATACGTCAGCGGTACTTATGCGCTACTAACGCAAACGTATAATCAGGAGATGAAAAGCATTTCTGAAAGACTCCGCATGAAGATGACGGAGAAAGGATTTAGCCAGTACAGGCTATGGAAGTTGTCTGGAGTGTCTCAGCCGACGATCAAGCGCATTTTGGATGGGGAATCTAAGGAGCCAGACAAGAGCACGGTCGTCAGTCTTGCCAAGGCCCTTGGCTGCACTTATGCCTACCTTTACGATGGGAAAGAGGGCGGAAACGTCGCCCCCGGCCCTGACCTTGCGCAGAAGATCCCCCTCATCTCATGGGTACAGGCCGGCGCCTTCTGTGAATCGCCAGACGTTTTCCTGCCGGGCGATGCCGAGGACTGGATTCCCTGCCCAACCAGGCACGGCCCGAGCACCTACGCACTTGCTGTCAGGGGTGACTCCATGACGAGCCCATATCCGGGCCAGCGGAGCTACCCTGCCGGAATCATCATCTTCGTTGATCCAGACCGGGTCGTAGAGAATGGATCTCGAGTGATCGCCAAAGACCCCGAGACTGGAGAGGTCACCTTCAAGGTGTACGTCGAGGACAGTGGCCGGCGCTTTCTCAAGCCGATCAATCCCGCCTACCCGAGCATCCCAATCACGGGTGAAATCGGGATTTGTGGCGTCGTCATTGGCAGCTTTATGCCGGAGTAAAAAAATGTCCCATGAGCGCAAAAACAACTCTCTCTTGAATAAGTGGCTCTCTCTACCAGAGTGGGCCCGGTGGATTCTTTATCTCCCGGCAATAATCTGCATTCCAGCATTGATAATGTTTTGCTTATTAGCGCCAAATATTTTATTTTTCAATTTGAGCGAGTTCGGAAAATTCTTTTTCAGGATTCCAGCAGGGATTATGAGCGCGGGGTATTTTATATATTTAAGCTTTGAGCTGGCTCCACGATTCAAAATAGCAATTGGGTGGTCAATTTTCTTAATAATATCTGTATTTAGTGGGATATACCTGATTGTATGCATATATATGATGCACTCCAATGGATTTAAATGGGCCACCGTTGGCGACATGATACAAACATTTATATGGTTTCCAGTCGGGATAATTGTGATCCGGGCATATGATACGGATGCCATAAACGAAGCAATTAAATGAATCGTATTTTCATACCTTTCCTCCTGCCAGCCCTCGCTCACGCCGAAACCTACGAATACGCCTTCAGTCCGCACGGGCAATCCCTGCCCCTAGTGCTGAAGACAATCCAGAGCGCGCAGAAAGAAATCCTTGTTGCGGGATACACATTCACCAGCAAGCCGGTGTCCGTTGCGCTCCTTGAGGCCCACAAGCGAGGCGTGAGCGTCAGTGTCGTGGTGGATGAGAAGTCGAACCGTCATTTCACCGCTGCCCAGTTCCTGGCGAATGCTGGCGTACCAGTGCGGACAGATAGCCATTACCCCATCATGCACAACAAGTTCATCGTCGTTGATGGCGTGACGATTGAGACGGGGTCATTTAACTATTCCGCAGCAGCCGCCAACAAGAACGCCGAGAACGTACTGGTTATCCATGGCGCGCCAGATCTTGCTGGCAGCTATGCGCAGGAATGGCGAAGGCTGTGGAATGAGTCAGCCGACTTACCCACCAAGTATTGAGCGTCAGTGAATCATAGCCCCGCCAGCCGGGGCTTTTTCTTGCCCGTCACTCCTCCCTACTGAGCCAGCTGAGTCCCTACTGAGCTGGCTCGGTGCCTGTTTTCAAGACGCCAGACCCCGGCCAATCCGTAATAGCCGCAGCCTGCCGTTCGTCTGGCGTACTTGCGCTCACGCAAAATACTTACGCACGCGGTTGCATTACTACTAACGCTGTCGTATATTGGCTCCATCAGATCGCAACCGGAGCCGCACCATGAACCAGCCAGTCGCCCAGTTCAAAGCAGGCAAGACCTACCAGACCCGCAGTGCCTGCGACCACAACTGCATCATCACCGTGACCGTCGACAAGCGCACTGCCAAGACGATCACCACCCGCGTTATGGGTGAAATCAAAACTCTGCGCATCGGCATCCATGACGGCGCCGAGTTCGTCAAGCCGTGGGGCAGCTTCAGCATGTCTCCAATCGTGAAGGCGGCCTGAGCCATGACCATGTACAGGCTCCCTACCTGCTCCGGGCGCCAGCTCGATGCAAACGAATCTGCCCTTGCCGAATACATGGCCGGACAGGATCGCGAGCACAGAGAGGACTGCTACACCGAGTCGCGTCTCGCTGAGCTTGAGGCCGTCCCTTTCAGCGCTGACGACATTTATGCAGCTCTCGAATACCCGCTGCGCAAAGGCAGTGGCAACGAAGCAGTGGAAGCAACGCTGACCCACTTGCTTCACACGGCTGACACCAACAGCGCCGAGTCGGTTGATGCAATCCGCCGCATTGGCGCCCTCCTGCTCGGCCTCGCCCGCTCAGAAAGATCCATCGCAGCAGCAAAGACTATCGCTGAAGAAATCATAGAAGGCCGGACATGAGCACGCCACACATCATCATCTGCGCGCTGTCGCTGCTTGTCACCTCGCTCATTGCGCTTGAGCACGAAATACATTGCCGGAGAAACCCATGAGCGGATTAGTTGAGGCGCAAGAAAACGCGCTTGTTCACCAGGATCAGAGCGCCGTCCTTTCGATAATCCAGGCAGCGGCACGCGACCCTAATGTCGACATCGACAAAATGGAGCGCCTGCTTCAGATGCACGAGCGCATGGTGGCGAAAAATGCCGAGGTTGAATTTGCTAATTCTCTCTCGCAGATGCAGCAGGAGCTGCCTGTCATCAGGGAGCGTGGCGCAATCAAAAACAAGAACGGTGGCGACCAGAGCACCTATGCGCTGTGGGAAGACATTAACGAAGAAATAAAGCCGGTGCTGGCAAGGCACGGGTTCTCCCTTTCTTTCCGCTCCGACACATCGCAGGGCATCACCGTGATTGGCGTGCTCACACATCGCGCCGGACATAAAGAAACAACCAGCATTCTCCTGCCTGCCGATAACTCTGGAAGCAAGAACACGGTGCAGGCCATCGCATCGAGTATTTCCTACGGCAAGCGATACACGGCTGGTTGTCTACTGAACTTCACCAGCACTGGTGAGGATGATGATGGCCAGTCCGCCTGCGTGGTTGCTTCAAGCCTCGGCACACTGCTGGTCGAAAAGGCGAAAGCTGCAAGTACGACTGAGGCGCTGACGCAGGTTTGGCAGTCCGGAATAAAGGATGCGAAGCAGGTCGGCGACAAGCAGGCCTACGAAATGCTCAAGACGGCTGTCGAGGCAAAGGGATCTGAACTTAAGGGGCTTGGAAAATGATTATCGTCGAATGCGAACAGGGATCACCAGAGTGGCACAAAGAGCGTGCAGGCGTCATCACCGCCAGCATGTTTGAAACCGCACGGGCAAAGCTGAAAAGCGGCCCGAACAAAGGGCAGCCAACCAGTGCCGCCCTTGATTATGCGTTCCGTCTTGCTGTTGAGCGCATCAGCGGCAGCCCACTGGATGAAGGATTCCAGACCTGGCAGATGAAACGCGGCAATGAGCTGGAGCCTGCCGCACGCATGGAGCACGAAATTCAGTCAGGGCTTCTCGTTAAGCGCGTCGGCCTGGTGCTCACCGACGACAGGGTTTTCGGCGCGAGTGCTGATGGCTTTATCGAAGAGGATGGCGGCAGTGAATATAAATGCTTTCTTGCTCCCGAAAAGCTGCGCTCATTCCACATCGACAACGATGCTAGCGGAATCATGGATCAGGTGCAGGGCTGCATGTGGATCACCGGCCGCAAGTGGTGGCACATCGGCATGTACTGCCCAGCGCTTGAGCCTGTCGGGAAGCAGCTGTGGTGGCAGGAATTTAAGCGCGACGACAACCACATCGAGGAAATGGAGTCCGAGCTGTGGCAGTTCAAGCTCCTTGTCGATTCTTACGAAACTCAACTCAGAACCGCACGCTGAATCGCGGAAATAGAAACAGGGAGATAGCAATGGAAACCGCAATCGTTGAATACAGCGCAACCGAGCAGGCACTTGCCGAGCTGCGCACCCGTTACGAAGTCGCCGTGTTCGATGTCAGCACCGGCAAAGGGCTTGATGCCGCCAAGGCTGCCCGCGCAGAGATTCGCGGCTACCGCGTGTCACTTGAAAAGATGCGTGTCGAACTGAAGGCGCCGGTCATTGCTCACGGAAAGCTGCTGGATGACGAAGCCAAGCGCATCACCGCCGCCCTGGTCGAGCTTGAAGACCCCATCGACGCCATCATCAAGGCCGAAGAAAAGCGCAAGCAGGAAGAGAAGGCAGAGCGCGACCGCATCGAAGCGGCACGCATTGCCGATATTCGCGCAAAGATTGCCGCCATTGTCGCCTCTCCGAATAGCGCCGGCAAAACGTCCGATCAGATCATCGCAAGGCGTGACGAGATCGCCGCGCTGGTCATCGACCTTGACGGGTTCGCTGAGCTTGCAGGCGAGGCAATGATGGCGCGTCAGCAGGCAGTCGCCACCCTGAATCAAATGGCCGCTGACAAGAAGGCCCATGAGGACGAGCAGGCCGCCATGGCAGCCGAGCGCGAGCGCCAGGAGAAGGCCGCCGCCGAGATCCGCCGCCAGCAGGAAGAGTTGCGCATTGCTGCCGAGAAGTCACAGCGCGAAGAGGCCGAGCGCCTTCGCATTTCAAATGCCGAGATCGCGCAGAAGCAGGCTGATGCGGCCGCTGAAATCAAACGCCAGCAGGATGCAATCATTGCGCAGCAGGATGCTGCCGAGGCCGATGCACAGGCCAGGCGCGAAGAACAGGCTCGTGCTGATGCAGATCTGAAAGCACAGCAGGAAGCCCTTGATGCAGATCGCCTGGCATTCGAGGAATCGAAGAAGCCAGAGCCTGCGGCTGCTGCCGTTGAAGAAATAAAGGCGCCCATCCTTGTTGAAGCGGCCGCACCTGAAGGCAATGGCCCTGTCGAGCAGCTCATCTCCATCGCTGAAGAAATCACCGTGCTCGTCGCCAATCACTTCGATGTGAGCGAAGCCGATGCCTACAACCTCATCGTCACCAACTTCATCACAAGGGCAGCCTAATCATGCGCGGCGTCAACAAAGTAATCCTCGTGGGAAATCTCGGCAAAGACCCTGAGACGAGATACATGCCATCAGGCGAGGCTGTGACAAACGCCACTGTCGCCACCAGCGAGTCATGGAAGGACAAGACCACCGGCCAGCAACAGGAGCAGACCGAATGGCACCGCGTGGTCTTCTACGGAAAGCTCGCTGAGATCGTCGGTGAGTTCATGAAAAAAGGCGACAAGATTTATGTCGAAGGATCGCTGCGCACGCGCAAGTGGCAGGACAAGCAGACCGGGCAGGATAAATACAGCACCGACATCAAGGCGGCAACGATGCAGATGCTGAGCGACCGCCGACCCGGTGCTGATGCGCCTGCCGCTGGTGGCTTTGGTGAGGACTACCGGGGCCATGCAGGCAGCCAGCAGGAGAATCCTGCATACGGCGTAGGAGCGGCGCCTCAGCGCCAGCAGCGGCCAGCGCCGGCTGCGCCTGCTGATGATTTTGATACAGATATTCCGTTCTGAGGTTTGCTATGCACAAATCTGGCGACGTTATAAGGCAATTGGTGGACATCGGAGAAACACCAAATAGCTGCTGGCACTGGCTTGGAAGCGTCAGCAAGACAACCGGTTACGGCAAGAAGCAACTCAATGGAAAGACGCTACTTGCTCACCGCTGGGTTTACGAAATGCTTCTTGGCCCTATACCAGGGGGCTTGGTGATCGACCACAAATGCAAAACGCGCCATTGCGTGAATCCGCATCACCTTGAGGTAGTTGATCAAGCTGAAAACTGCCGTCGCAGTGTCACTACAAAATTGACCGCCGAACAGGTTATCGAAATCAAGGCGGCAAAAGACGGGAAAAAATGGGGGGAAGGCGCCCGCCTCGCAAGAAAGTATGGCGTCAGCTCCGCACTTATTCACGACATCTGGAATGGCAGAGCCTGGAAATAATAGTTCTAACCACACCTGAAGCCGGAACAGGAAAAGCCCGGCACTCAAACTACCACTGAAGGAAATACTGAAATGACAGAAGCAGTCACCACCATTGCCACCGCCATCACTGCCATGGCCGCATCGCTTGATACGCGCATCACCTTCGCCGCTGGCGACCTGATCGACTTCAAGCCGGGCCTTGATGATACACAAGGATCTCTCAATCGCCCGCTCATCGTGCGTGCCGTGCTGAGCACACCCAACGGCACTGCCAATGACCTGCGCGTCGGCTTCCTTGATAGCGGCGAAATATACCGCGAGGCCGAAATCTGCAGCGAGCGCTTCGAGCTGTATGTCGAGCCTGCTGCTGCAACTGATACGGCCGCCAACGATGCCGGCACCGATACCACGGGGGAAACGGCAGAAACCGATTCCACGGCCGGCTCCGAAAACTTCGCCGCTGCTGAAGTGGCCGGCGAATAAAAGGCGCCTGAAATAACCGGCCCTGCTTCGGCGGGGCCAACTCCAGGGAGAGATCCAATGAGTGTCGCTATCAAATTTCATGAGCCTGTCGTTATTTATACGGCGAAGCAGCTCGCTGCAATGAAGCTCCAGGACTTGCAGTTGTGTCTTCAGGCGCAAGAGGACCACTGCCGAAAAGAGCAGGGAGTCGGCAGCAAGGCATGGCCGGTTCTGGAGGCGCTACGGCAGGGGGGGGAAATCACTGTTGATCCCAAAAAGAAACGGAACGCATTCAAGCTCAATGGAGAAGAGATAAAGCTTTCCATCCTGCGCCAGCTGGAAAAGCGCGGATATATCACCATCCCGAAAGCTGTTTATTAAGGAACGAAAATGAAAAAGCTCTTGCTGTTATCCATTGCTTTAATCCTTGCGGCTCCAGCCGTTGAGGCCAGATCCTTCGGTGGCGGAAGTTCAAGCGGCCACTTCAGCAGCTCATCATTCAGCAGCGGATCGTCACGCTTCAGTGGCGGCAGCAGCGGCTACCAGCGGCAAGCGCCTGCGTACTCGTCGCGCCCGAGCTACACGGCGCCAAGTTATTCGCGCCCTGCGCCCGTCATCCATAACACCACAACTGTTGTTCACTCTGGCGGCGGCAGCGGAATTGGCGGGAACCTGATGTCGGGCGCACTCGGCTACATGATTGGCAGCAGCATGAATCATGGTGGCGGTCAGGGCTATGCCACTGCGCCTGCCGGAATTGCGCCCGGCCCTGTTTCTTACGGCGATGCCGCTCCAGCTGGTTCGTATGCGGCACCTGCTGTAGTTGAGCGCCAGTCCTCATTCTGGCCGATTCTTGACGCGCTAATACTAGCCAGCCTGATTACATTTATTGCGTGGCTTTTTATTCGCCGCAACGCAGAGCGCCCTACCTGCATTGGCGGCATCCCGTACTACCCGCAACCAGGCTCCCTGCAGCTCAATGACGTGCAGCGGCGGAGCACTATCAGGGATGATGCGCGCTTGATATTCGAGATGACTGAACAGGCCTATGTCACCGGAGACTTTGCCTCTCTTGCCGATGTTGTTTCGCATGACGTAAGGATGAATGCCGCCGCTCAAAGAGCAAGCGATCCAACACCCCCGGTGTCTGTTGAAATTAAAAGCCATATCCTGTTTGCCAAGATCAGCAAAGATGGCGTCACCACAGTCGAGCACGATGCGATCCTTATCCATGCGTTCGCTGATGGCTTGCAAGAGATAAATCATGTCCGCGAGCACAGGCACTATGAGCTTGCAGCAAGCGGACACTACCGCCTGATTGGAATACAGCCGGCATAACCCGAGAGTTAAGGCGGCGGCGAAGCCGTCCGGCGACGATAGGAGCGAACCTTGAACGATTTGTTATGCGCCGCACTATTCGTACAAAAGGACGGATGCTATTCGCTAGATGCACGCATCGATGCGTGGCCAGAACATCGAGATGCCAGACTTTACGCCGGGCCGCTGCCGGTTGTTGCACACCCGCCCTGCCAATTGTGGGGCGCGATGGCGAACGTGAATTACGCTCGATGGGGTGGCGACCATAACAAGCCGGGCAATGACGGCGGCTGCTTTGCTGCGGCACTGGATAGTGTGCGGCGCTTTGGAGGGGTGCTCGAACACCCGGCGAAAACGAAGGCATGGGCAGCGCACGGACTGGCGAAGCCTGCTGGGATTGGCTGGCAGCGAACCATCGATGGCGGCTGGGTGTGTGAGGTTTGGCAGAGCGCCTACGGCCACCGGGCCAACAAGGCGACATGGCTTTACTACCACGGCACGATGCCGCCATTCGATCTGCGATGGGAAAGGCCAGTTGGCACACACCAGATCGGTTTTTACGATCAGCGCGGGAAGGCCGCGAACAAGCCGACGCTTGGGAAGAAAGAAGCTAACGCCACGCCTTTGGAATTTCGAGACGAACTGCTGCGACTGGCGATGAAGGCGCATAACAACCGAATTAACGGCGCGCCGAAGGCGTCGGCCGTTGAATGAGTTGTTAGGTTTATTTGGAGAATGGCAATGCCAATAGCAACAATAGAAGAACAGATTGAGAGCAAGATGATTGAGGATGCTGCTGGAAAATATTGTGTATGCCTCGACAAAGAGAGCAGCTTCAATATGTGGCTGTTTTTCAGGCACCCTGACGGAATATGGGTTACAAAACGTCTAGCTCTACCAATTGAAATCCAGATGGCGCAGAAAAAACTTGAATGCCTGCGTGAGTTAGCTGGCGTTCCTTGTAAGGGGTGAAACCTAACAAACGAGATCAGGCCGCGCCGTGAGGCGTCGCGCCTGCATTGAAGAGTTAGGGGCGAGAACGGAGAGAAAGATCATGAATAAATCAGATGTTGGTGTATTGAATCGCGGCGATGCAGTAATAGTTGATGGTAGCGCTGGAATTGTTGTTTCCGTGCACGAGCCAGAATGGGTTAACAATAAAACTCGCGCTTTCTGCAAAGAGCTACAGGGCGCCGACATCAAATTTGATGATGGCAGGTATGGATATGTATTTGCCGATAAGATAGCCCCTAACAACAAGTAGGTTGCAGAGTGTCCAAATATAGCTTTGAAAAGCCGGATTAGGCACCGAATTAAGGAAACTAAGATGAAAGCTAATATGACGGTCGAAGAGGCCATTGATTTTGCAACGGAGTGGAATCGTGGCGCCACATTCCACGAAGGCTCGGAGGGCTGGCGCGTGGTCTGCATGGTGCTGGCGCAGGAAATTGAGCGGATGCGTGAGGCCCTCGCCAATCGCACCGCAGAGCCGGCTGTTAATTATTGTCCTGAGTGTGGATCAGAACAGACCGACACAGTTCCGCGCAGTGAGCTGGATGCCGCAAAACGCGATGCCGACCTTGTGCCGGAGCTGCTGAGACAGCTTGAGGCGGCAGAGAAACGCATCGCTGAGCTTGAGGCTGTAGCCGCTATTGGGAAAATGCTGTCCAATGTGGCCTTTAATTGGGCGCAACAATGCGGCCGTGCGCTGACTAGCGATGATTGCTCAGCGCTCGATAGCGTACGGAAGGAATTTGACCGCGCCATGCTCGCAGCAACTCAGGAGCCGAAGAAATGAACAAGCGCGCACTCCTGCTGATGATCGAGTTCGAGGCCGCCGACATCCAACTTGAAAAGGTGGCGCCGAAATATCTGAACATGAGCGAACGGCAGTGGAAGCTGGCAGCCAGACAGCAGGCGCTTCCCTTCCCCGTGTTCCGCGTAGGATCTCAGAAAAGCCCATGGCTCGTTAATGTGCTGCGCCTGGCCGAGCATGTCGACAAGATTGAGGCAGAAGCACGGGCCGACTGGAAAGCCGCGTGAATCAGGGAATGAAATCCACGCGGCGCTGCCGGCGCCCTCGCAGGTTCACGTAAATCTGCAGGCTGCTCCAGCTCTCATGCAATGTGACTTGCTGGATCTCCGGAATAGTTGCGCCATCCTCAGCAATCCGGCTCGCGCCCTCGTGCCGAAAGTCGTGATAGTGCAGATCCACAATCCCAAGAATTTTGCAGGCCCGCGTGAAGTATGCGCTGACCGTCTTGCTGTTCACCGGCAGCAGTCGGCCGTCAACATCGGGCACCGTGCGCAGGATCTCATCGACCACCAGCCAGCCGTGCTCAGGCAGCAGCGCTGTATGGTGATTGCCGGCAGATCCGTCCGGGTGCTTCATATCGCGCACAAGGTACGTGCCCGACTCCCGGTGCAGATCAGCGCGCAGAATCGAGCACTGCTCATCAAGGCGCCGGCAGGAATAGATTGCGAGCCACATCATCAGCCGCATTGGCGGGGTGCGCTGGTCGACCCTGGGCAGCTTCTTGCGGAAATGTGCGTCCAGCAGCTCGATCTCCTCTGGCAGCGGTCGCCGGTCGCGGCTCTTTGACTTGCCGATCAGGCGCGAGATCCTGCCGGACTCTGCTGCTTCCTGAATGGCCTGCACCGGCAGCGGAATGCCCCATGCGTGCTTGCCATACTTGAACGCCGATCGTAACCAGATCAGATCATTGCCGACCGTGGCCGGGCCAGCGCCGGCTGCTCGCCGCTGTCGAAGGTGCGCCATGAGCTGCTGAGTTGTCAGTGGTACCGCTGGCAGGTCGGCCAGCTCCATCCCCTCCAGTTGCTTCAGGTGCGCAACCTTCGTCCGGCCGAAGCCGCCAGTCTCGGCTACCTCCTCCCTGTAACGCCGCAGGACATCGCCCACCAGCAAACTGTCATACTGCTTCGCCTCAAGGGCACCAGGCACCGCCAGCGCAGCCTCAGTGCGGTCGAGCCATGCTTGCGCCATGGTCTTCTTGCTGAAGGTTTCAGATTGAGTGTGGACGATCTTGCCGCCCTTCTTGATGCGGATCAGTGCGCGATACCGCGTGCTACCATCTTTCTGCACGCGCTCGTTGATGGTTCCCATGCTGCCCCGGTGGATCACTTTGATGGCGAGCGTGGATCACTCGCGGATCACCGATGGTGTAATATCCTGTAAGAATACGCAATAATACTGTACGAACGATCAGGCTACGGATCACCGACAGCGTAAAGGCATAGATATATAAATCAACGAGTTACGATGAATAAAACAGAAAAGGTTTTGTCAGTTGCCCCGATGATGGACTGGACGGACCGGCACGACCGTTACTTCCTGCGCCTGTTCAATCCGCACGTGCGCCTCTATACCGAGATGGTGACGACGGGAGCGCTGATCCACGGCGATGCGCCGCGCTATCTGCAATTCGATGCCCTTGAACATCCGCTGGCGCTGCAACTCGGCGGCTCCGATCCGGCGGCGCTGACGCAGTGCACGAAGATGGCCGAGGACTGGGGCTACGACGAGGTCAACCTCAATGTCGGCTGTCCCTCCGACCGTGTGCAGCAGAACAAGATCGGCGCCTGCCTGATGGCGGAGCCGGAGCTGGTGGCCGAATGCATCGCCAGCATGCAGGCGGCAGTGAAGATTCCGGTGACGGTGAAGCACCGCATCGGCATCGACAATCTGGATGACTACGAGCATCTGGTGACGTTTGTCGACACCGTGGCGAAAACCGGCTGCCAGACCTTTATCGTGCATGCGCGCATCGCCATCCTCAGCGGCCTGTCACCGAAAGAAAACCGTGAAGTGCCGCCACTGCGTTATGAGGACGTGTACCGGCTCAAGCGTGAATTTCCGCAGCTGGACATCCACCTCAACGGCGGCGTGAAAACCGTGGCAGAAATCGAGGCGCACTGGCAGCACACTGACGGCGTGATGATCGGCCGCGAGGCCTACCACAATCCGTATCTGCTGGCAGAAGCCCTGCCCCTGTTCGGCATCACGGCCTTGCCGGAGCGCAACGCCGTGCTTGAGCAGTACATGGCGTTCATGGCGCATGAACTTGAACACGGGGTTCCCCTGACACAGATGACACGGCATATTCTCGGGCTCTGGCAGGGCCTGCCGGGCGCGCGACGCTGGCGCCAGCACATCAGTGAAAACGCCCATCGCAAGGGCGCCGGGCTGGATGTAGTCCGCGCGGCGGCCGAACTGGTCAAGCGTGCCACCGGTACGCTGGTGTCTGCCTGAATATATAAAAAACCCGCAGGAGCGGCTTCAGCCGCGAACCCGATATGAAGCATTCGCGGCTGAAGCCGCTCCTACACAAGAAAAGCAGGATGAGTGTTGATGAACCAGCTCGAACAGCTCCAGAAAATCACCACCGTGGTGGCCGACACCGGCGACATCGCCAGCATTGCCCGCCTGCAACCGGTGGATGCCACCACCAATCCTTCACTGATTTTCAAGGCGGCCGGCCAGCCTGAATACGCTCACCTGATCGAGCACGCGCTCAGCGTCGCGCGCCGCGAAAACACCGCCGAGGCCAAACGCCAGCGCGTGATGAGCGAAGTGGCCGTGGCTTTCGGCGCGGAAATCCTCAAGCACATTCCCGGTCTGGTATCGACCGAAGTCGATGCACGCCTCTCGTTTGACACCATGGGCACCGTGCACGAGGCGCGCCGCGTCATCAGGGCTTATGAAAACGCCGGCGTACCGCGCGAGCGCATCCTCATCAAGATCGCCAGCACCTGGGAAGGCATACGCGCCGCTGAAATACTCGAAAGCGAAGGCGTGCACTGCAACCTCACCCTGCTGTTCAGCTTTGCCCAGGCGCAGGCCTGCGCCGAAGCCGGCATCACCCTGATCTCGCCGTTTGTGGGCCGCATTCTCGACTGGCACAAAAAGGCCGAGGGCCGCGACTTTAGCGCCGCCGAAGATCCGGGCGTGCTCTCGGTCACGCGCATTTTCAATTACTACAAGAGTGCCGGTTTCAAAACCGTGGTGATGGGCGCGAGCTTCCGCAATACCGGTGAAATCGCCGAACTGGCCGGCTGCGACAAGCTCACCATCAGCCCGGCCCTGCTGGACGAACTGGCGGCCTGCACCGATGCCCTGCCGCGCAGACTGGATGCCGGCCGTGCCGAAGCAACAGCGCGCCTGCCCGTGCTGGATGAAAAAACCTTCCGCTGGCAGCAGAACCAGGATGCCATGGCCACGGAAAAACTGGCCGAAGGCATACGCCTGTTTGCGGCCGATCTGGTGAAGCTGGAAAACATCCTGCTGGCGAAGCTGTAAAAACCGTTTGCACCTGTACGCCTTACTGCACTGACTGCTCAAGGAAAAAAGCCATGCCCTACGTGAATATCAAGGTGACGGATGAAGGCGTTACCAAAGAGCAGAAAATACAACTCATTGCCGGCGTAACCCGGCTGCTGCAGGACGTTCTCGGCAAGGACCCGGCGACAACGGTAGTCGTCATCGACGAAGTCAATACCGACAACTGGGGCATCCATGGCCAGCAGGTAACGGAGCTGCGCAAACGCAGCAAACCCGCAGGCCCCTGAACGCACGCGCACATCCCATAAAAAAAGCCCGCTTCATGCGGGCTTTTTTTATGCACTGTTTCTTCTGCCGGGCTGTCCGCCGGGATGACTCAGGGGCACGGCTTGCCACCCTGCTGCTCGGATTCCAGCGCTTCCACCAGATCACGGAAGGTCGCCTTGTTTTTCTCGTTCATGCCCATGAGCACGCGATGGGCCTCAATGACGTGACGGGTCAGGTCCTGCTGGGAGGGCTCGCTCAGCACCAGCTCTTCCATGTCTTCGGTGGTGATGGGCGCGCGGTCCAGCATGAGGAAAACGCGATCAAAACCCATGCTGCCGAGAATCCGGTTTACATCCGGATTGGTGGAAAGGATCACCGGTTTCTTGTCCAGACGCTTGCGCAGGAACACGGCAATCTTGGCGATCAGGCCCAGCGCGGTGCTGTCGATGGCCACGGTGTCGCTGAGATCGATCAGCACGGAGTTCAGTTCGGCATCGCCAAACATGCGTTCCAGAAAACCTTCCAGGCTCGCGCACAGCGGCACCCGCACATCACCCACAAACTTGATGACGTAAGTGCCGTTATGCACGGCATAGAGAATATGACCTGAGAGCATGGATCACTCGTTTCGGTTGATAACCAGCAAGGCAATATCGTCTGGTACTTCCATCTCGCCATCAAGATTGAGGGCGGCGGCAAGGGCATCAGCATCCTGATGTCCTGCACTCACAACGGCCAGCAGATACGCCTCTTTTTCCTCCATGGACCCTTGCGGCAATACTTCCAGTACGCCGTCTGACATGGCGACCAGTGAAAAATTCTGCGCCACAGGCAGCACAATATCTTCAAAGCTCGCGTCACTGAAAATTCCGACAGGCAGGCCACGCCCGGCCAGCACTTGCGGCACCCCGTCGTTGATAAGAATGGGCGGAGGGAAATGCGCCCCCACACAATAAGTCAGCTTGTTTTCGGCCAGATCAATGGCACCGCAGAACATGGCCAGGTGCTTGCCCAGTGCCATCGAAATCAGTTCCTGATTGATATCGCGCATCAGGCGCGCCGGCGACAGCGTGTTCACGGATGAACGCTTTTCATAATGCCGCTGTATGCGATTGGTCAGCGTCTTCAAAAACACGGTGACGAAGGCGCTGGAAGCGCCATGGCCGGAAACGTCGGCCAGATAGAAACCGATACGGTCCGGGCCCAGCCGGAAGTAATCGACAAAATCCCCGGAGAGATACAGGGACGGAATGATGCGGTGACTGAAATGGCAATTGTCGTTGAATACATGCGGCGTCGGCGGCAGCATGCGGCGCTGCACACGACGCCCGGCTTCCTGATCTTCTTCCAGCAGGTCCAGGCTGCGCTCCAGCTTGGTATTGGTGCGTTCGAGCTGCTCGCGAATCTGCCGGTTCTGCTTGAGCAGGTGTCCGCGCTCCAGGGCGCGGCGTACCGAATGCTCCAGCACTTCGAGTTCAATCAGGGGCTTGAAGAGATAATCCACGGCGCCACTGCGCAGGGCCGTGACCACATCATTCATGCTGCCCTGCCCCGACACCACAATCACCGGCGTTTCAGGGGACTCGGCATTGATGGCTTTCAGCACATCAAGGCCGTCTACCAGCGGCATGCGCAGGTCGCAAATCACAAGGTCGGGATGTTTGTTGCGGAAGATGCCCAGGCCTTCGTCACCGCTTTTCGCCGTGTCGACCTGGAAGCCGCTGTCGCCCAGATAAACCGCCAGACTTTCGCGCACAACCGGTTCGTCATCGATAACGAGGATGTGGCCTTGGGAAGGTTGAGACATACGCAGGGGGAGTGCCTGATCAGCAAAGTTCGGGAACACTACTCCTCCCCATAACCACACGCAAGCCAAGGACGTTGCTGCGGCAAAGCCTGCAAACAGGCCTTAAAACCCGCCTTCTTCCATGGCGGCAGGCGGGCCCGACGCAGCGGTCACATCCGGTAAAACTGCAGGCGTCCCGGGGGCATCGCCAGGTCCGGTTTCCGGCTGAACACCGGGCCCGGGAGTCTCTGGAGTCTGCGGCACGGGATTGGTCGCACCACCATCAACGGGCGCTGCCGGCGCCTCTGGAGTCACCTCGGCAGGCGGTTCATCCTGATTCACGGAGTCATCCAGGAAGGGATCATCAATCTGGCCATCCTTGGTCGCAAAATCACGGCGCTGCAGGTAGAGGTCACGAATAAAGAGATAACGGTCGCCCTGCACAATGTCATCCATGTCCAGCAGGCCGGCACGACTGTTCACCACATCCAGCCCCAGCAGCTCCCAGTCCACTTCGTTTTCGATCAGGTAATGGCGCGGATTGGTAAAGGTATCGACCACCAGACCGACACCATCGCGAATGGTGCTTGGCCCCCAGAAGGGCAGCATCAGATAGGGGCCGGAGTTCACTCCCCACTTGCCGAGGGTCTGGCCAAAATCCTCGTCATGCAGGGGCAGCTTCAGGTGCACGGCCACATCAATAAAACCGGCCAGGCCCACCGTGGTATTCACCACAAAGCGGACAGTATCGCTGCCCGCCTGCTTCACCTTGCCCTGCAGGGCATCATTGAGGATGACAACGGGGCTGCGCAGATTGCCAAAAAAATTGGTAATACCGGTGCGCAAAAACCTTGGCGTAATGGCGACATAGCCCTTGGCCACGGGCCTCAGCACATAGCGATCCGCCCTGTCGTTGAACCTGAAAATGGTGCGATTGTATTTTTCCCAGGGGTCCGGATTCTTTTCGGCAGGCAGCGCAGCCACGTCTGCCGGCCCGGCACTGACAGAGGGAGCCGCGTCCGTCACTACCGGCGCCGTTGCCGCCGGCCCGGGCGCCGCCACAACCAGCGCCGGCACGAGCAGCAGCCAGGAAATCAGGAAACCACGACACACCATAACGACATCCGACAAAATGCCCAGGACAGGGCCGCCTCAAAAGATCTGCTCACACCGCACTGGCATCTGTTTTTTTGTGGATGCCATGAGTCGCGGGCCATTCTAGGGAGTAAGTGGTTTGAGTGAAACCATTCAAACCAGGCCGCGACGACGCGCAATCAGGTGATCCAGGCTGAGCCTGCCCGGCCCGTAACCCGCCAGCGCCAGAAACATGATGATGAAGAGCAGCGGCAGTTTGTAATTGCCAAAGCCGTCATCACTCACCGCATAACCCATCCAGAGCTCGCCCAGACTGTGCCACTGCATGGGCAAGTGCACGGCATACGTGGCCACAAAGGTGAGCACGATCAGAGATAGCGCGACATAACGGGTACCCAGCCCGAGTACCAGCAAGGCCCCGCCAAGCAGTTCGAACCAGGTGGCCATGAACCAGGAAACATCCACGGGGATGACATTGAAAGGAAACGGGAACTGCATCTGGATATCCCCGAACCAGTTGTCGCCATGGTATTTCTCCAGACCCGACTGAATGTATTCAAAGGCAAGGATCAGGCGCAGCAGCAGGCCCGGCAGGAAACTGCCCATCCAGATAAAAAGCTCACGCAGGCGCTCGTCGCCGCGCAATACAACATTCGTCAGTCCGTTCATGATGAATCCCCGTAATGGTTTGTCTGCTGATTGGATGACGTGGCGAGGGATTTGTTACAGGCGGCCCGCCACAATGATCGCGACAGTCGGAGCAGGGAACATCAGATGCGGCTCAGGCGCGTGCCACGAATCACGCCGCTGGCGCGCAGGGTTTCCAGCATGGCCGCACCGGCCTGCAAAAAAGCATCGACACCGGGGCCGGCATAACCGGCCTCTGTGGCCAGTTGCTGCAACAGATCGCGCCCCGAACAGGGAGCATGCGCCTGCAGCATTTCAACGAGGCGCGCCGACACCGGATTTACCTCGAGAAAATGCACAAGGTCATCGCTGTCGCGAAACACCAGCAAACACACCGGCTCGGCGGGTGGTGCAAACGTCGGCGGATGTTCCGCACCGAGCGTATGCACGGGCCAGCGATACACCAGTGGCCACACGCAGGGCTGCACAAAGGGAATGCCGGCGAGTAAATCACCATCGGGCTGACAGGCTGCCGCATCCTCTTGTGCCTCGGCACATTCCGCCGCCAGCTCCACCCACTCGTAATGCAGAAGCTCAACTCCCCAGGGATGACTGGCCTGCCATTCAGTCTGGCTGCCCTCTATCCAGGTGCGGAACTCCAGCGAGATCTCGCGGAAATACGGGCTTACGCAGCGGTGTTCGGCAAAAAAGCGCGAGACCAGTTCATCCCATTCATGTTCCGGCAGCAGGCTTTTCAGCACCGGATAGGCTGTCTCGACAAAGTCGCGGACGTTATTGAAAAAAAGCTCGCGGTAAATATTCAGGCGACGCACTTCCACATCGGGTGCCGGCTTGCTGTGCGGCTCGCGCAGCCAGTCCGTCATCTGCTTTTGTGTGGCCTGAAAACCACCTGATTCAACCGGCATGACGAACCCCCTTGCCGGCACCGGCGCTCATGGCCGGCGCTTTTGTCCACCGTTGCTGGTGCGTGCGGATGTGCGCCATTTCAGCCAGCAGCTCCGGCAATGGCGGAATATTGAAATCCCGCTCCAGCAAAGTGGGAATCACGCCACAACGGGCGTAGGTACGATCGAGCAGGGCCCAGACTTCGGGAATGACATCGGCACCATGCGTGTCCACGTACAGATCCGGTGCCTCTTCGTAATGACCGGCAATATGAATACAGGCAATGCGCTCGGCCGGAATGGCATCGAGAAAAGCATTGGCATCATAGGCGTGGTTGATGCTGTTGACGTAGATATTGTTCACGTCCAGCAACAGGTCGCAGTCGGCTTTTTTCAGCACGGCGAGCAGGAAATCCAGCTCGCTCATTTCCTGGCCGGGAGCGGCGGCATAATAGGAAACATTTTCCAGCGCAATGCGGCGCCCGAGGACCTCCTGCACTTGCTGTACACGGGCGGCTACGTGATTCACCGCCGCCTCCGTAAAAGGAATCGGCAGCAGGTCATAGAGATGACCGTCATCCGTGGTGTAGCTCAGGTGTTCGGAATAAAGACGGATCTGGTGTGCATCAAGAAACTTGCGCACATCCCCGAGAAAAACGGGATCAAGCGGCAGCGGGCCGCCTATCGACAAGGACAGGCCATGACAGGTAAAGGCATGTTTTTCGGTAAAGGCACGCAACTGGCGCGCATAGCGCCCGCCCATGCCAATCCAGTTCTCCGGTGCGACCTCGAAGAAATCGGGAAAACCGGCAAGGTTTTCCGAGGCCAGCTCGTCCAGAAAACTGCGACGCAGACCCAGACCGGCGCCCTGCACCGCGAAATCACGCATACCCAGGCTCATGGTGCTCCTTCCTGGCAGTAACTGCCTTCAATGCATTTAAAAGCAAAGGGCCGGACACCCTGCCCGACCCTTTGCACCGACAGCCGGGGCCGGATTACTTCTTGTCAGCGGCTTCCTTGGCGGCAGCAGCGTCGGCCGCCTTCTTCTTGGCGCCGCACTTGCCTTCACCGCACTTGCCTTCTTTCTTCGCCTTGCCTTCTGCAGCAGCCTTGGCAGCACCGCACTTGCCTTCCGCGGCTGCGGCCTTGGCGCCGCCGCACTTACCCTCTTTCATGGCCTTGCCTTCATCCTTCATGCCGGCGCCACACTTGGCTTCCTTGATGGAACCGCACTTGCCTTCCTTGCCGGCATCAGCCGGGGCAGTCGCCGCAACGGGCTTTGCCACAAACGGGGCTTCAGCCGCATGGGAAAAGCCGGCGACGGCAACAGCAAGCACGGCAGCAATCGGGGTCAGGGAACTGAGTTTTGACATGGTGAATCTCCTGGGATGATGGGTAACACGTGTGATCAGAAATCGGATTTAAAAACCGGGGCGGTAAAACACCGCTTGCTTATACAGATGTCAGGAAGGTGAAACTGTTACAGCCTGCCGCAAAAAAAACTTCTGGCAGGATGGCTGCAGCACAGACCTCCCGCCCCCTGCCCCATATATACGAAAAGACCGCATCACTGGATGCGGTCTTTTTGTATTTTTTTCCGGACTGTCATCGGCGTCACACTATCCGGTCAGCCTGGTGATGGCCGGATGACGGGTGATCAGAGCTTCCGGAGCACCACGCTGCCTATCGAGTAACCCGCCCCGAAGGAGCAGATCACGCCAAGATCGCCCTTTTCGAAATCCGCCTGATGCAGGTGGAAGGCGATGATGGAACCGGCGGAACTGGTATTGGCATAGGTATCCAGAATCACCGGGGCTTCCTCGCGGGCAAACTCGCGGCCCAGCACACGCTTGGTGATGAGTTCGTTCATGCTGAGGTTGGCCTGGTGCAGCCACAGGCGCTTGAGGTTCCCGACCGGAATATCCAGCTCGGCGATATGCGAGGAAATCTGTTCAGCCACCATGGGGCAGACTTCCTTGAACACCTTGCGGCCTTCCTGCATGAAGGTCTTGTCGCGCGCACCGATACCGCTTTCATCGCAACGGTTAAGGAAACCGAAGTTGTTGCGGATATTGCTGGAAAATACCGTCTGCAGCCTGGTGCCGACAATTTCAAAGGCATGTTCGCTGGTACAGGTATCGGCCGCTTCCACGATAACGGCCGTACACACATCACCGAAAATGAAATGGCAGTCACGGTCACGCCACTCCAGATGCCCGGAGGTGATTTCCGGATTCACCATGAGCACGCACCTTGCCGAACCGGAACGCACGGCATCGGCGGCGGCCTGCAAACCGAAGGTGGCCGACGAGCAGGCCACATTCATGTCATAGGCCCAGCCCTTCATGCCCATGGCGCCCTGGATTTCCACGGAAACCGCAGGATAGGCGCGCTGCATGTTCGAGCAGGCCACAATCACGGCATCCACGTCTTCCGGTTTCTTGTTGGCATTTTTCAGCGCCTGCTCAATCGCCTTGATGGCGATTTCCGCCTGAATGCCGATCTGGTCATTCGGACGCTCGGGGATGTAGGGATACATGCGGTCCGGATCAAGCACGCCGGACTTGTTGACCACATAACGCGACTTGATGCCGGAGGCTTTCTCGATGAATTCCGCGCTGGAATCCGACAACGCCGTCAGTTCGCCACGCGCAATCGCATCGGCATTTTTTTCGTTGTAGCGGCGCACATATTCATTGAATGCCACGACCAGTTCAGCGTTGCTGATGCTTTCCGCGGGGGTAAAAAGTCCTGTGCCGCTGATAACGATTTGCTTCATGAAACTTTACCTGTGTGGTTTCCTGCACGAGTGCTTGCCGCCGTTCGCGCAACAAGGAGTCATTATTTCGGTATTTCTGCCCAGAGCTTGTCGAGCCGGGTGGCAGAAACGGGAACCGCGGTCTTCAGCGTCTGTGCAAACAGGGAGACGCGGTATTCCTCCAGCAACCAGCGATAGTCCGCCAGTGTTTTCACATCCATATCGCGGGCGCCGAGCAACTCAAGACGCCGCTCATAATCCTGCCAGCGCCGGCTCATGTCTGCCGACGCCACCTCATCCTTGGGCACATTGTTCGGTAACTTTTCAAGCCGGGCCATCACGGCACGCAGATAGCGCGGGTAATGCTGCCACTGCTCGACAGGAATCACGTCCAGAAAATCGGCCGGCCGCAGGGCCGCCAGCTGCGCGCGGATATCGCTGACCGCGCGGGCAAACACCGGTGCCGTGAAGCGGCCAAGACCGGCCTGCACCTCGGCGAAACCCGCGTAAACCTGGGCGACGATGAGCGCCAGACGCTCCGCATCAGCCAGCAAAACCGGTCGGCCAGTGGCCAGCCGGTCGAGAAACGAGGCGCGAGTGTAAACCAGCCCTCGTTTGCCCACAAAGATATGGTCCGACAGGGCACGGCCGAACATCGCCTCCAGAGACAGGCGGCTGCCGTAAGGGGAAAACTGCAGGTTCAGCGCCTTGTTCTCGCCGACCCGGCGCCGCAACTGGCGGAACTCACTGGCACACACCAGCTGGAAGAGCTGGATCAGGCCCTGCCGGTGCGCGGTTTCGGCATCGCGCCGGACCGGAAACAGCCGGAGATCCACCGGCTCGCCACCCTGCACGTCTGTTTTTGCCGCCACCAGAGCCGGATAGGCACGGCTCTGCATGCCCTTGACGGTGAGCGCCACGGAATCGGGAATGTCCATGTCCGGAAAATCACTGAGCCCGCTCTGCTCGAAATGACTGACCGCTGCCGTGCTGACGGCCTGCCCGCCTTTCTCGCGCAGCTGCCGTTTCAGGGCCGGGAGGTCACGGCCTTCGGCCAGCACCTGCTGCTTTTCACCGAGCACGCGGATATTGAAGCGGCAATGCGCGGCCAGTTCGCCCTCATGCCAGTCTTCCGGCGCCACGATGACGCCGCGACGGCGCAGGACATGACTCATGCCCTGCAGGAGATCGCCTTCACCAAAGCGCAGCTCACCGAGCAGGGCGGCTGCCGTATCCGGCACCGGCACCAGCAGGCGGCGCAGCGGTTTCGGCAGGTTTTTCAGCAGCGCTTCCAGCTTCTGCGCGATCAGCCCCGGCACCAGCCACTGCAGGCGCGTTTCATCCACTTCATCGAGCAGGCCGACAGGCACCAGCAAGGTGACGCCATCGGCGGCATGGCCCGGCTCAAACAGGTATTCCAGTGCAAAGTGGCTGTGCGCCCCGGCAGCCGCCGCCTGAAACACCAGCTCGTCCGGAAACTCGCCGGCGTCGCCTTCGGCATCATCACGCGCCAGCAGGTATTCCCTGGTGAGAAACAGGTACTGCGCATCGCTTTTTTCGCGCTCGCGCCGCCAGCTGTCAAAGCTCACCAGACTGGCGACCGTCGGCGGAATGCGTTCATCGTAAAAAGCGTAAAGCGTTTCCTCATCAACCATGATGTCGCGCCGGCGTGCCTTGTTTTCCAGCACGCGCACGTCCTCGATCATGGCCTGGTTGTGGCGGAAGAACGGCGCCTTCAGGTCGACATCCCCCTCCACCAGCGCCGCGCGGATGAAGATCTCGCGTGATTCCCCGGCATTGATGCTCTCGTAAGCCACTTTCTTTTTGGGATTGAGGATCAGGCCGTACAGCGAGGTCTGCTCACAGGCGACAACACGGCCCTGCTTTTTTTCCCAGTGCGGCTCGAAGTATTTGCGCTTGACCAGCTGCGGCGCCATGGCCTCGGCCCACTCCGGCTCGATCTTCGCCACCGTGCGCGCATACACGCGCTGGGTTTCCACCAGCTCTGCGGCCATGATCCAGGGCGGGCCTTTTTTTGCCAGCACCGAGCCCGGAAAAATAAAAGCCTTTTGGCTGCGCGCGGCGAGGTATTCGCGCTCTTCCTGTTTCTGCGCAATGCGCGACAGGGAACCGGCCAGCAGCGATTTATGCACGGCCTCGTAGCTGGCGGCTTCGGCGTTCTGCTGCCAGCCGGCTTCCCTGGCCAGCAACAGCAGCTGCCGGTGCGTCTCGCGCCATTCGCGCAGGCGCAGGTGCGAGAGGAAATGCTTGCGCGCAAAATCGCGGCGCTGGCTTTCACTCATGTCGCCCCGCTGCGCTTCCAGCACGTTCCAGAGATTCACGTACCAGAGGAAATCCGAATCCGGGTGCCTGAACAGGCCATGGCGCTCATCGGCGGCTTGCTGCTTGTCCTGCGGACGGTCACGCGGGTCCTGCCCGCCCAGTGCCGCGGCAATGATCAGCACTTCACGCAGGGCACCGTTCCTGCTGGCTTCCAGCAGCATGCGCGCGATGCGCGGGTCCACCGGGAATTTCGCCAGCTGCTTGCCGGTGGGCGTGAGCCGGCGTTCTTCATCCACCGCGCCCAGTTCTTCCAGCAAACGGAAACCGTCATTCACAAAACGCGAATCCGGCGCATCCAGAAACGGAAACTGCTCGACATCGCCCAGCCCCAGCGCCTGCATCTGCAGGATCACGGCAGCAAGATTGGTGCGCTGGATTTCCGGCACGGTGAATTCGGGCCGGCCGAGGAAATCGCTTTCCGCATACAGGCGCACGCAGACGCCGGGGGCAATGCGCCCGCAGCGGCCCTTGCGCTGGTTCGCCGCTGCCTGCGACACCGCCTCGATGGGCAGGCGCTGCACCTTGCTGCGATAGGAATAACGGCTGATGCGGGCAAACCCCGGATCAATCACGTAATGGATATTGGGAACGGTGAGCGAGGTTTCCGCCACATTGGTGGCAATCACGATGCGCCGGCTTTTGCCGGGCTGGAAAACGCGCTGCTGCTCGCTGACGGAAAGCCGCGCATACAACGGCAGGATTTCCGTGTGCGGCGGGCCGTATTTGCGCAGCACCTCCGCAATCTCGCGAATCTCGCGCTCGTGGCTGGAGAACACGAGAATGTCGCCGCGGCCCTGTCGCCCGCTCTGCTTTTCATGCGCCAGGCATTCATCCACCGCGGCCAGCACGGCGCGCGGAATCGCCTCTTCTATGTCATCAAAGCCTTCGTCTTCATCCGAACTGACGGTGTTTTTTTCATCCGTGCTGATCGGCAGGTAAACCACGTCCACCGGCCAGGTGCGGCCTTCCACCAGGATCACTGGCGCGCCAATGCCGGCGGCATCGGCAAAATGCCGGCTGAAGCGCTCCACGTCGATGGTGGCCGAGGTGATGATGACTTTCAGATCCGGCCGTTTCGGCAGCAGGGTTTTCAGCACGCCGAGCAGGAAATCGATATTCAGCGAACGCTCGTGCGCCTCGTCGATGATGAGGGTGTCGTAGGCGCTGAGGAAACGGTCCTGCGAGAGCTCGGCCAGCAGCACGCCATCGGTCATCAGCTTGATATAGCCGTCGGCGGAGAACTCGTCGGTAAAACGCACCTTGTAGCCGACCTTGTCACCGAGCGGTGTTTGCAGCTCCTCGGCAATACGCGCCGCCACCGTGCGCGCGGCAATGCGACGCGGCTGCGTGTGGCCGATATAGCCCTGCACACCTCGGCCGGCCGCCAGTGCAAGCTTGGGCAGCTGCGTGGTTTTGCCGGAACCGGTTTCACCGGCCAGCACGATGACCTGGTTTTCCCGGATCGCCTTGATGATGTCGTCTGCCCGCGCCGAGACGGGCAGATCGGGATAGCTCAGCTCAGGCAGGCGTGCCTGGCGGGAAGCGGCCTTTTCCAGCGAGGCCGCCACGGCGGCTTCCAGCTCGGCCTGTTTTGCGGCTTTTTGTTCGGGGTCTTTCAGGCGGTCAAGATCATGCAGCCGCCGACGCAGGCGATGCTGGTCGCGAGTGAGGCAAAGGGGGATGGAGGCGCGAAAACTAGAGTGGCTAACTGGCATGGGGCCGGATTATAGATATAAGAGCCCAGAGAGGGCATTATTTTCTTAGAACCCTCAACAACAAGATCGCCAAAATCATTATGAGCAATGATGGAATAGCCAAAGTCCAACACTATGTACCTCAATTCTTATTACGCAATTGGGGCAATGGGAAAAAGGATCAAATTCATGCCTTTGATAAAAGATCAGAAAAATCATTTGCCACAAATGTAAAGAATATAGCAAGCGAAAGCAGATTCTATGATTTTGAATCTTCGGCCGGAAAAATAAGCCTAGAGCCCGGCCTATCCAAGCTCGAGGGGGCTTCGAAGCCAATCATGGAGAAAATAATAGAAGCCAACTCAATAACCACAATAACAACAGACGAGAAGTCCATATTAGCGGATTTCCTCTCAGTCCAATTCACTCGAACAGCTTGGTACAGATCGCAATTAAGCCACTTGCAGACCATCATGCAAGAGCGCGTAGGCAGCTCAAGCCTTTTAAGCATCTCAAGCACCAATGAAGAACTCAAGAGTCAAGCCTTGTTAATGCTAGCAAAGGCCCCTGCGAACTACTCAGTACACTTCAAAAATAAAATATGGCTACTACTTAGAACAAGTAAAAATCACCCATTCATTATTTGTGACAACCCATTATCAATGCAGAATTCATACGATTTTGGCTTGTACGGAAACATAGGAATTGCGGTCAAGGGAATAGAAATATATCTACCGTTATCACCAACACATGCACTCGCACTATGGTGCCCGTCACATCACGACCTCTTTAACAAAGCTCGAGAGGAAATATTTGGAAAACTCAAGAATAAGTCAGAATCACCTGCCAATCTGGGAGAAAGGCTTATAAACATAAGCAACACAATTGCAGCAATAACCCAGGGAGTCCCCTTAGAATACAGCGAAGACAATGTTCTTAACTTTAACTCTCTCCAAGTTTACCACTCAGAAAGATACATATTTTCCAATAAAAATGACTTTTCGTTAGCACAAGAAATGCTTAATAAAAACTCGGAATTAAAAATAGGGCCTCGCTCCAAGGCCAACTAAGCAAGCATAGATTGGGGTGAGCCTGCGAGCTTCAACACTCTCAAATCCACATCCGTGTTGAATCAGAGAACGTTGGGCTGCGGCTTTGCCTTAGCCCAACCTGCATGGCTCCCGATTTAAATCCCTGTTGTTTATTTGATCGGCCGCGTCCTCGCCGGACAGGCCCAGAGGGGCGGGTCGCCGCCCCTCTGGACACCCGCTCGACCCCGGGCCGTTCGCCCCGCTGCGCGGGGTACCCTGCGGTGCTCGCCAGCCGGCGGCGGACGAACACTCGCTGCGGCTGCGCCTCCGCTCAAAGGTTCGTCCTTCTCCCGCCGCCTGGCTCCGCTCCTCGGCGAACTCTACGGGGCCTTTCTTTCACGGCCGGTGCGCTGATGATTTCCTTCGTGATGCTTCGCTGCGCTCGCTGAAAATAATCGCGGGCATGGCCCGCTCCTGCAAGGTAAGCGGGCATGCAAGACAACCACGCATTTACCCGAAATACACTTCCTTAACCCCGTAGGAGCGGGCCATGCCCGCGATGCTTTTGTTTTTCTTGCAGCAAACACAGCGATGCGCAATGAGGTGAACGTCCGTTTTCTTGAGAGGCCTGCAGGCCGGGAGACTACACGGATCAAGCACCCACTCTGCGCTGTTCAAAGAAACCCGTTAAACCACCGGCCCCGGCGCAAACAGCTCCGACATCGGCCTAGACCAGTTATAGATATGCGAGCCGGTGATGAAGGTCTGGTCCAGCACCGATTCTGTGTTCAGTGCCAGTGTTTCGGCGGAAACCAGACCGACGCTGGCTTTTTCGCCGTAACTCACGATGAAGTATTTTCCGTCCACGGTCAGCTCGATACCGCGCGGATACGGCAGCTCCAGCATCATCAGCAGGACGTCGTCTTTCAGTGACCAGAACGTCACCATGTTTCCGCCCGGATCCGTCACCGCCAGAATGCCGCGCTGCTCATGGATCACCACGCTCAGGGATTCTCCGAACATTTTCGCGGTAACGGCTTGCGGATCAGACAGCAGCACCGTGGCCTTGCCGGGTGCATGGATGCTGATGCCGCCCAGACTGTTTTTATCCATACCGGAGCGCGGCGCCGAGACCACCACCAGCGTGCCATCGTGGCTGACGGCCAGATGGCCGGCATTGATGTTCGGGCTTGCCAGCGTGATTTTTTCGATCAGCTTGCGGGTAGTGACGTCGATATACGCAACCGAGGGTGCATCCCCCTGCAGCGGGCCGCCGCCGTTGGTGACGGCCAGGACCTTGCCGCCGGCAATCAGCTTGCATTCATGCGGTTCTTTTCCGTAAGAAGGAAATTCGCCGAGATAACGCAGGTCGCGGCTGTCACGCATGCCAATGACGCCATCGAGCGTATCCAGACTGGTTTCCGTCGAGTACAGAATCCTGCCGTCTGCGGAATAAGCGCCATGGCCATAAAAGGAACGGTGCCCGACCACCGGAATGGCCCTGACGATTTCCCGTTTCTTCAGATCGTACTCGCACGCGCCCGGGCCTCTTTTTTCAAAAATGGCCAGGCGATTCATGTCGACCGGATTCCTGTGGATGCCATGGGGCAGAAAGCCCATCTCCGTCAGCTCATGTGCTCCGGATTCAAGATCAAGAATGGAGAGCACATATTTGACTGCATCGCCTTCGCCGGTCTTGTACCGCCCTCCGCCCAGAATCAGGTTGAGCGGATTTCCGCCCTGGGCCGCGGGCAGCAACCTGCCGGCACATCCCGTCGCCATCAGCGCGAGGCTGGCCATGATGATTTTTCGCCGCTGCCTGTCCATACCCACTCCCTCTGCGCTTTATCGCCATGATTTTTCCAGACACGGTGCTGGCATCCCGCGTCTCTGTCTTACGGACGGCCTTCGGCCGGATGGCCCGGCAAAAACCGCAACCGCTTACGGCGCGCCCGCCAGAATGGCCGTCAGGGCACGATCAAGATCCTCTACGGTGCGCTCGATATTCGCCAGCTTGTCGAGCCCGAACAGCCCGAGGCGGAAGGTCTTGTAGTCGGCCGGTTCGTCACACATCAGCGGCACGCCCGCGGCGGTTTGCAGACCCTGCCCGATAAACTTGCGGCCGTTGTGGATCAGGTCGTCGTCGGTGTAATAGACCACCACACCCGGCGCCTCGAAGCCGGGGGCGGCAACACTGTGCAGGCCTTTTCCGGCCAGCAGCGCACGCACGCGACGCCCGAGCTCGAACTGTTTTTCGCGCAGCACGGCAAAACCGGTGGCTTCGGCTTCGTTCATGGCATCGCGCAATTGCCGCAGCGCATCGGTCGGCAGCGTGGCGTGATAGGCGTGACCGCCGTATTCATAGGCGTGCATGATCTGCAGCCATTTTTTCAGGTCGATGGCAAAGCTGGAGCTGGTGGTGGCTTCCACGCGCTGCTTGCCGGCTGCACTCAGCATCACCAGCGCGGCGCACGGCGTTGAGCTCCAGCCTTTTTGCGGCGCGCTGATCAGCACATCAATGCCGCAGGCTTTCATGTCGACCCAGGCGGTGCCGGAGGCAACGCAATCGAGCACAAACAGGCCGCCGACGTCGTGAATCGCATCTGCCACGGCGCGCAGATAATCGTCCGGCAACAGAATGCCGGACGCGGTTTCCACGTGCGGGGCAAACACCAGCGCCGGCTTTTCTGCCCGGATGGTGGCGAGCACGGTTTCCAGCGCGGCCGGCGCAAAAGCAGCCTGGCGGCCGGCCGCAACCGGCGCCGCCTTCAGCACCAGCGCTTCGGCAGGAATGCCGCCCATTTCGAAAATCTGCGTCCAGCGATAGCTGAACCAGCCGTTGCGCAGCACCAGGCATTTCTGCCCGGTGGCGAGTTGCCGCGCCACCGCTTCCATGCCGTAGCTGCCGCCGCCCGGCACCACGGCCACGGCCTCGGCGTGGTAGACCTGTTTCAGCGTGGCGGAAATGTCGCGCATGACCTGCTGGAAAGAGGCAGACATGTGATTGAGGGCACGGTCGGTGAACACGACCGAATATTCGAGCAGGCCTTGCGGATCAACGGCGGGATATTGCGTGGACATGAAAAGAATTCCGGAAATGTCGGGGCGGCGAGACAACCCTGTGGCTCAGGGTCTTTTGAATGGCTCCAACCTTCCCACAATCCCGGGGCGGGATAAAGCCGCCGGGATAATCCAGCGGCCTGCAGGATATTTGGCTATCATCGCGCCCGATTCCGCCCGCCCTTCCAACGCCTCTTTCCACCGCACAGCCGAGCCCGCCGCCATGGCCCAGAACGCCACCATCTTCAAAATCGATCTGCAGATCAGCGACATGGACCGGCACTACTACGCCAGCCACAGCCTCACCCTCGCCCGCCATCCTTCCGAAACCGATGAGCGCATGATGATCCGCGTGCTGGCGTTTGTGCTGAACGCCAGCGAAGACCTCGCCATCGGCAAGGGCATGAGCTCGGAAGACGAGCCCGATCTCTGGGAGAAGGATCTCACGGGCGCCGTGCAGCGCTGGATAGAGGTCGGCCTGCCGGATGAAAAACGCATCCGCCGTGCCTGCGGCGTTTCCCGTGCCGTGTTTGTTTATCCCTACAGCGGCAACAGCGCAGACATGTGGTGGGAAACGAACAAGCGCAATCTGGACAAGCTCGACAAGCTCGTCGTGATCAACATTCCCGCCGAGAGCACCGAGGCCCTGGGCAAGCTGGCGCAACGCAGCATGCAACTGCAGTGCACCATCCAGGATGGTGAGGTCTGGTTTACCGACAACGAGGCCGCGCTGCAGATCCAGCTGCAGCCGCTGAAAGTGCCGTGCTGAGGATGCCGCGCTGAACGCGGGATGAAGCCGCTGCACCAGGGCCGGCGCACTGCGCCCCGCCGCCTCCGGCACGCGGCAATGCGCGCTGCTTTGTTGCCGGGGATGCAACAGTGCAGTGCTGAAAGCGGTATTTTTCTTTGCCGTGGCATGTTCCAGACTGCAGGCATTACCGAGAGGATTTTGTCATGAACACTTTCCATCCTGACCACAGCCGGCCCGTCACCCGCCTCGTGCGCGGCGAAGCCGTGAGCGACGGTGCCGGCGTAAAACTCAATCGCGTCATCGGCACGCAACAGGTACCGGACATTGATCCCTTCCTGATGCTCGACGAGTTCCGCTCCGATGTGCCCGGCGACTACATCGCCGGCTTTCCCGAACACCCGCACCGTGGCTTTGAAACCGTGACCTACATGCTCGCCGGGCGCATGCGCCACGGCGACAATCACGGCCACAGCGGCTTGATGGATGCAGGCTCGGTGCAATGGATGACGGCGGGACGCGGCATCGTGCATTCGGAAATGCCGGAACAGGAAGACGGCCTGATGGCGGGTTTCCAGCTCTGGATCAACCTGCCCGCGCGCGACAAGATGACGGCGCCGCGCTACCAGGAGTTTCCGGCGGCAGCGATTCCGGTGGTGGATGCCGCGCCCGGTGTCGTCGTCAAACTGATTGCCGGTGAACTGGCCGGCCAGCGCGGCCCGATTGCCGGCGTTGCCACGCAGCCGCTTTACCAGGACATCAGTCTCGCCGCGAACACCGCATTCAGTGCGAGCGTGCCGGCAACGCACCAGGCCTTCATTTATGTGTTTGAAGGCGGCGTGAACGCCGGCCCGGAAAGCGCGCGCCATGCCGTGCAGAAAAAGCAGATGGCGGTACTCGGCAACGGTGATCACCTGGAATTGCAGGCAGGCTCCGAAGGTGCCCGCCTGCTGCTGATTGCCGGCCTGCCCTTGCGCGAGCCGGTGGCGCGTTACGGTCCCTTCGTGATGAACACGCAGGAGGAAATCCACCAGGCCTTTGCCGATTACCGCGCCGGCCGTTTCTGAAACAGGGATGTTGAAACCAGCGCCATGGCATTGCGTGAATGCACTGAAAAAGTCATAAAAAAGCCCCGCTCTGTGCGGGGCTTTTTTATGACGTCGCGGCACTCACGCCAGCCACCAGTACAGCCACAACACCGCCATGGGCAGCAGCAGTCCGGGCATGACCCGCAGGCAGTAGACACGGCCGCCGCTGAAGGCCATGACCAGCTTGGATACCGTGTTGGTACTCAGGGCCACCAGTATCGGCAACTGCGACGCCTCGGCCGACATTTTTCCGGACGGCACCAGCACGGCCGCCGAAGCGGCTGCCGCCTGGGCATCGGCAAACCCGCTGATGCCGGTGGAGAACAGCACGCCGTTATTGCCCAGAAAATGGAAGGACATGGCGGCCATCACCTGCACCAGCGCAATCACCGCAGTCACCCCCAGCGTCAGGCGCAGGTCAAAGACACGGCCATTGCCGATCTGCTCCGCCGCGGCCTGTACCGTAAAAAATCCCGTGGCCGCGTAGGCAAAGGCACTGACACCGGCCAGCGCCAGTGGCAGCAGCATTAACGAGAGAATGTTGGTATCAATCGCGGCCAGCACAATCGCCATCAGCACCATGGTGGCAACAGTCGACATGACGGCAGCAGAAACGTAGGAAGCCGTGCGCTCCGGGTCCTGGCGCGCGCGTCCCCCCATGCTGCCAACGGTGGCCGTGCTGGACGCAAAACCGGCGATGAATCCCGCCAGGGGCAGGCCGAAGCGCGGCCCGGCAATGCGGATGGCCAGATGCCCCACGGCACTGATACTCATGATCAGCACACAGAGCATCCACACCGTGCGCAGATTGATGGCGCCGAAGGGACCGATGAAGGCGTCCGGTACCAGCGGCAGAATGACCAGGGCGGCGCTGGCCAGAATCAGGCCATCGCGGATTTCCGTTTCCGAGAGCTGCGAGCGCACGAAGTAATGCAGGTTTTCACGGTAGGCCAGCAGCAAGGCCAGTATCACCGACAGTGCCACCGCCACCCCGGGATTGCTGACGGCCTGGGCCCCCAGCAACAGCACCAGCAGCAGCGCCACCTCCGTGGTGAGGCCGGGGTCTTCGCGGATACTGCGGTAATAGGCCACCGCCAGCAGCCCGGACAAGCCAAGCACCAGCACCGCCAGCAGGATCGGCCCGCCCAGGCTGAGGCCGGCCCAGCCGAGGAGAGAGGTAATGGCAAAGGTGCGCAGGCCGGCCGGTGCCTGGTCTTTTTCACGCAGGTTCTTGCGCTCGCGCTCCAGCCCGACCAGCAGGCCGATACCCAGCGCAGACGCCAGGGACAAGGTGAGGGCAGGAATCATGGTCATGGGCAGGAATTCCACGGGGGCGAATCAGAAAGAGGGGCAAGTACCCCTTGCGGACATTATGCCCCGGGCTGCAACGTCTCGTCCTCCGGCCATTGGCCATAGATTTCCGCCGGATTGAGGCAACCAAAGAGCCGCGTCGAGTCACCGGGCACCAGCAGCACGGGACAGTGCGCCTGAAGGCTGACACGGTGCGCCACGCTGCCCAGCAGAAAGTGCCTGAAACCCGGACGGCCATGGCTGCCAAGGACGACCAGATCACTGCCTGCCGCCTCGGCCTCGTCCAGAATGGCCCGGGCCACACTGCGCTCGCGGCTTTCAGTAAGATCAATCAGCCGCATTTCCGCCTTGATGCCCTGCGCCGACAAGTGTTCCGCCACCTGATCCAGAAGGGCATGGCATTTTTCGATGGCCGCCACGGCGGCCTGGTCGGCGTCATAGTGCAGGCCATGGCCCGCTGCCGTGAAGGGCAGCCGCGGCGTATCGGCAACGGCGACCACCCGCAGTTCTGCGCCGCGGGCAGCCAACCGCGCCGCCGCCTGCAGCGCCAGCTCCGCGCACGGACTGCCGTCAAAGGCCAGAAGCACCTTGCTGTACATGTCACCCCGCCAGAAATTGCGTTATCTCAGGGTACGCAGGCTAGGTAATCCGCAGGGGAGATGTATTGACCTGCATCAAAGCGGCTTGCATGATGAAGAATCGACATTATCGCTGCAGGATGCAGGTCATGGACATTCCCCGCCGTCATATCGCCTTGCGTGCCATACACCAGACCCATTGCGACGATTGCGCCCTCAATCCGGTCTGCCTGCCGCCGGCGCTTGAAGCCAGTGAAGTGCATCTGCTCGACGAAATAGTGGCGCGCAACCGTCCGCTGCCGCGCGGCGCCGTGCTGTTTCACGAAGGCCTGCCTTTCAATGCCCTTTTTACGGTGCGCTCGGGCGCCATCAAGACCTACAACAGCACGCCCGCAGGAGAGGAGCAGGTAACCGGATTTTACCTGCCGGGTGAAATCTTCGGACTCGACAGCATCGGCAGCCCGAACGGCAAATACGGCAGCACGGCCATTGCGCTGGAAACCACAACGGTTTGCGTCCTGCCGTTTGACGCCCTTGAAACCCTCGGCAGGAAGCTGCCAAGCCTGCAGCGCCACCTGAACCAGCTGATGAGTTCGGAAATCCGTGCCGACCAGCACATCATGCAACTGGTCGGGCGCCGCACCGCTGACCAGCGCATCGCCAGCTTCCTGCTGACCCTGTCGGCACGCTACAAGCGCCGTCACCTGTCGGAAAATGATCTGCACCTGCCCATGTCACGCTCGGACATCGCCAACCACCTTGGACTGGCACTGGAAACCGTCAGCCGTATTTTCACGCGCTTCCAGCAGGTTGGCGTACTGCAGGTCAGCGGCCGTGACGTGGTCATTGCCAACCGCCAGAGCCTCATCGAACTGGCTGACGGCAAAACAGAGTCCGTCACCTGCAACTCAAAGTGACAGCTGGGGCGCCGTGCTGCTGAGTCCCAGAAGCAGGTTCCGGTACTGCAGGCTCATCTCGCCTTCCTCGTCCGTTGGCACAACAACAATGCGGCAGCTTGAGGCCGTGGTACTGATCACCGCCTGACCGCTCTGGTTCGCAACACTGTCGATATCCACGCCCATCCAGCGCAGACGCTGACATATTTTTTCGCGGATCAGGGGCTGGTGTTCCCCCACCCCTCCCGTGAAAACCAGCGTCTCCATCCCCTCCATGGCACAGGCAAGCGAAGCGGCCGCGCGCGCCGTGCGGTAACAGAAATAATCCACGGCAAAGCGTGCCGCCTCGGCCTTGCTGGCGAGCAGTTCACGCATGTCGGCACTGAGACCCGACAAGCCGAGCAGGCCGGACTGGTGATACAGCAGATCGGTCAGGCGTGACTTGCCCCAGCCCTTTTCCATCAGGTACAGCAGCACACCGGCATCCAGCTCGCCGCAGCGCGATCCCATGGGCAGACCGTCCAGCGTACTGAAGCCCATGCTGCAGGCCACACTGTCGCCATGATGCACCGCCGTGAGACTGGCTGCCTGTCCGAGATGTGCCACCAGCACACGGCCATCGGCAAGCTCGGCATGCTGTGCGCGCAGCACGCGCAATATGTGCTGACAGGAAATACCGTGAAAGCCGTAGGAAGCGATGCCCTGCCGGCGCAGGGCCGCCGGCAGGGCATAGGTCGTTGCCAGCGCCGGCTGCCGCTGGTGAAAGGCCGTATCGAAGACGGCCAGCTGCGGCAACGTTGGCCAGAGCTTGCGCAAATACCGCACCACCTCCACGCCCGGGGGCTGATGCAGGGGGCGCATGAGTTCAAGCCTTTCCAGTTCATGCAGCAAACCGTCACTGATCCATTGCGGCCCATGGTAATGACGACCGCCATGCACAATGCGGTGCACCAGGGCGGTGACGCGCCGCCCCTTGCCTGCTGCATGACCAACGATGAAGGTCACCATGTCTTCGAGACTGTGCTCCAGCGTGAAGGCAGAAAGCGCTTCGGGAATCAGGCCACTGCCGCGAACGGCCCTTGTTGCCAGCTCGATAGTCAGCCGGAACACCGGCATGGCGGGAGCACGCAACGAATACGCAGCCACCCGGAGCGTCGAAGACCCCACGTTGAATGCCAGCAGAAGATCGTCCGTCACATGCGCCATACTTGTCATTTTTCCTGACCTTCCAGCGTGCTCTCAATCACCACATGAAAAGGCTCTTCGGCAGTGTCGACGCGAACGCAGGCCGCCTCCTTGACCTGTATCAGAAGCAGGACAATTCCTGCTGAAAATGATTAAAAAATCCCGGTGATTCCGGGCTGGATGCAAAAGCAACGTGCTTGACCTGTATCAAGCGCCTTGCCACTGCTTGTGAAAGGATGGCCGTCCGTACACCACCGGAGTCCATCATGTACAAAAACATCCTCATTGCCGTTGACGGTAGCCCGACGTCCAACCTTGCCCTGCTGGAAGCGGTAAAGCTGGCGCCTGCTGATGCCTCCGTACGCGTGATCACCGTGGTGGAAAATCCTGCCTGGAGCATCCCGCTGGAGGTGGGCGTGATGTATGACGTGGAGTTCATGCACACCTCGCTCGTCAAGGCCGCCAAGGAAATTCTCGAGCGCGCGAAAACCCTTCTGCAGCACAAGGGCATCAATGCCAAGACGCATCTCATTGACCTGACCGAAGCCGGCAGCAACAACATTCCGTCCGCCATCATGAAGGAGGCCGAAGAGTGGCCTGCCGATGTGGTGGTGATCGGCACGCACGGCCGTCGCGGCTTCAATCGCGTGCTGATGGGCAGCGTGGCGGAGCATGTGATCCGCGCCGCCACCAAACCCGTCCTGCTGGTACGTGCACCGGGCACCGCTGACGATGATGATGACGAAAAGACGGCGGCAGGGAGCCGCGAAGATCATGACACATCGATTTGATGAAGAAATTGTGCAGGCCATCGCGCGCGATGCCGGAATATTGCCGGACATTGTGCGCGAGGTGCATGTACGTGAATGGCAGCGCCTTGAGCAGGAAGCACGCATCAAGGACTACCTTCCGCTACTGGTCATGAAACATGTGCGCGAACACTTCCTGTACAAGGGAACAACAGGAACGGCTGCAACACCCGGCATGACAGACGCCCATGATGATGCGCATAAAAACTGGAACACCGAAAGGAAGGCCCCCAGTACCACTGCGGCAAAAACGCCCCTGTCGCCCAGGGAAAACAAAACTTTCAATCCTGCACCATCAGGCCAGGCGGCACGACCTGCCTCCGCCGCCAGCCGCTAGAATATCCCCTGAAGCATCATTTAACTTTTCGCGTACTTGCACTCGCTGTCACATGCATCAGCTCCCGATGAACAAATGCACTACCCCGTCAGGATGGAGCGAAGCGGCAATTTGGGGTAGCGTGAGAGCGAAAAGCGCCACAGGAAAGCATCGTGGCAAAAACAGCGCGACAACAAGCCCTGATGCAGCAGCGATCCTTCCGGTGGTTGCGTCATTATTTTAAAAACGAGAGAAGATAATCATGGAATTGCAGTTTTTCGGTGCCGCCGGCACGGTTACCGGCTCGCGTTACCTGGTTGAGCACAACAAGCAGCGCGTACTGGTCGACTGCGGCATGTTTCAGGGCGTGAAACGCCTGCGTGAACGCAACCATGCCGAGTTTCCCGTACCGCCTGCCTCGCTCACCGCCGTCGTACTGACGCATGCCCACGTGGATCACTCCGGCTGGTTGCCGGCACTGGTGCGTGCCGGTTTTAACGGCCCCGTGTACTGCACGCCAGGCACCAAGGCGCTTTGCGAAATCCTGCTGCCCGATGCGGCCCACCTGCAGGAAGAGGATGCGGAATATGCCAACCGCAAGGGTTTTTCCAAACACCAGCCGGCCGAGCCGCTCTACACCCTTGAGGACGCGCAGGCGGCCCTGCTCCTGATGCGTCCGGTAGACTGGCATCAGCGCATGACGATTGGCGACGACATCACGGTGTCCTTCCGCCACGCCGGCCACATCATTGGCGCCTCAGCGGTCTATCTGGACACGAAGGAAGGCTGTCTCGCTTTTTCAGGGGATGTCGGGCGCGTCAATGATCCCGTGCTGCGGCCGCCGGAAGCCCTGCAGGCCTGCGACTGGCTGGTGACGGAATCCACCTATGGCGACCGCCTGCACCCGGACATTGATTACATGACGCTGCTGGCCGACACCGTGTCGCAATGCGCCAATCGCGGCGGCATCACGGTGCTGCCGGCGTTTGCCGTGGGCCGCGCGCAAATGATGCTGCACCTGCTGCTGACCCTGCGCGAGGAAGGCCGGATTCCCGAGATGCCGATCTATCTGGACAGCCCCATGGCCAGCAAGGCCACGAAGACACTGCTGGATTTTCCGGACGAACATCACCTGACCCCGGCGCAGTGCCATGCGATAAAGGAAAAGGTGATGTATATCGATTCGGTCGAGGAGTCGAAGGCCCTCAGCCATCGCCGTGACCCGCACATCATTGTCTCGGCCAGCGGCATGGCCACGGGCGGACGTGTGGTACATCACCTGAAACGGCTGCTGCCGGATGCGCGTAACCAGGTGATTTTTGTCGGCTTCCAGTCACCGGGCACGCGCGGTGACACGCTGGTGAGGGGCAGCCGCTTCGTGAAAATCCACGGCGAATACATCCCGATACAGGCACCCGTGCTCAATATCGACGCCCTGTCTGCCCACGCCGATCAGGCGGAATTACTGGCCTGGCTGGCCACCGCTCCCTCGGCACCGCGGCAGACCTTTGTCACCCATGGCGAGCCGGTCGCGGCCGATACCCTGCGCCTGCTGGCCAAGGACAAGCTGGGCTGGAAGGTCATGGTCCCCGAGCTCATGGAGAAATTCTCGCTCACGCGCTGAGCCTTCAGGGCGCTTCGTCGAGCGCCTTGACCACCTCCGGATCACGCTGATAGACATCCGGCTTGAATGACACATACCCGTCCTGACCGACATCCACTGTCCAGTAGGCAAGCAGGATGGGTATTTTTTTCTTCAGCGGCACTTCAATGGTCCGGCGCTCGTCGATGACCTTCTGCATTTCTTCCCGGCTCCACTGCACCGGATCATCCAGCAGCATCACGGCCAGTTCATGGACGTTCTGCACGCGGATGCAGCCGGAACTGGTGGCACGCTGACTGGCACTGAACAGTTCCTTGTGCGGCGTGTCGTGCATGTACACCGAATAGGGATTCACGAAACGGATTGCCACCTCGCCCAGAGAACCATCGGGACCGGGCTCCTGGCGCAGGATGATGTTGCCGGGACGGCTCCAGTTCACCGAACCGGCGGAGATTTCCCTGCCGGCCGCCGTATAGACGTGCAGCTTGTTGCGGGTGAGGTAGCTGCGGTTGCGCCGTATGGCCGGCAGCGAGTCTTCCCGGAAGATGGTGGGCGGTACCACCCAGCCCGGGCTCAGGGTGATGGACGTCAGCACCGCCTTGAACACCGGCGTGGAACGGTAGGCCTTGCCGATCTGCACACGCGATGCCCATTTCACGTCGTTACCGTGCATGTAGGCAACGCGGTAGCCGGCAAGATCGACAATGACGAAATCCTCATCGGTTTCCTGCCGGAACCAGCGCATGCGCTCGAGGTTGGCGCGGATCTGGGCAATGCGCTGCGCCACGGTAATGTTCAGCGCCTCACGCGTTGCCGGACCGATGGCGCCATCGGCATTGAGATAGGCCTCGCTCTGGAAACGCTGCACCGCGGCCTTCAGTCCCTCGTCGTAGAAGGCCGGGTTGTCGGACTCGGCATAGGAAATGAGCCCGGCGATCTGCAGGCGCTGCCTCAGGACGGGCACACGCACATCCGTCATGCCTGGCTTGAGCGGGGCACCGGCCGGCAGCATCGGCCAGCCGCCGGCCAGTGCCGTGCCACGCATGCGCGCCAGCGCTGACCGCACAATGTTGTATTGCGGCAGGGCCGGACGGGCCTTGTCGAAAACCGGGGCAATCGCGTTTTTTTCCACGGCCTCGCGCGCCAGCTGCAGGCCGAGCGCCGGATCAAACTGGCGTGAATCAAAGTTCCAGTGTGGATCCAGACTCTGCGGGTCCACCTTGCCGCGGTAGAGCTGCAGCAGGGCCTGCAGATAGGCATGTGTCGCCAGCATGTCGCGCTCGGCCACCAGCCGGGAGTCTGCATCACCGGCCCGGCGGTACTGCTGCAGGCGGGAAAAGGCATAGTCCTCGGGATTGAGACCATCGGTATAGAGATCGGCGAGCTCATCCAGCAGGACCGGCAGGCGCTCCTCATCCCAGACCGGCTGCCAGTTGCGTGCAGCATAGAACTCGGCCACGGCCTTCGGCAGCGAAGTGCCGGCCAGCGCCAGCGCCGGCGGGCGCTGCAACAACGGCTGCAGGCGCGCCGCAATGGCCTCATCCACCGGCCCGGCCAGCGCCAGCACGCTGTACAACGCCAGCACCATACCCGGAAACCACGTCTTTACTGCCTTCATCTACTGCCCCGCCTGCTTACAAGTGCTAACAATTACCCGTCCCCCTGGCGCGACCTTTCACACCATTAGTGACTGACAGGCAAGGCCGCCAATGCTACGGTGCCTTCCATATTCTTGATACCTGCAATGGATTGCCCGGCGGCGGCTCTGGTCGCAATACCCGAGGTTTATGCATGCGCTACCTGCTTTCTCCCCTTTTGCTCCTGTGCGCCCTGCTCGCCAGCCCCGTTCGCGCCGTCGAACTGGCGGACGCGCTGGCCGTGCAAGCCCCCGATGCCAATCCCGAGGTGCTGCACCTGGCCCAGGAAGCCATGGCCTGTGCCCTCGCTGACGGCATGCCTGCCTCCGAGCGCCTTGCCATCATTGACTACTCACGGCCTTCCGTCTCGCCCAGGCTCTGGGTCTTTGATCTCGGCAAGCGCAGCCTGCTGTTTCGCGAACTGGTGGCGCACGGCCGGAATTCCGGCGACAACATGGCCACCCGTTTTTCCAATGAAGAAGGCAGCCTGGCCACCAGCCTCGGCCTTTTTCGCACGCAGGAAACCTACCAGGGCGACAATGGTTACTCCCTGCGCATGGACGGCCTTGAGCCCGGCTTCAATGATCATGCCCGCGCGCGCGCCATCGTCATGCACGGCGCTCCCTATGTGAACGAGGAAACGGCTGGCAAGCTCGGCCGTCTCGGTCGCAGCTGGGGCTGCCCCGCCGTTCGCGCCGGTATTGCCAAACGCCTGATTGATACCCTCAAGGGCGGCCAGTTTGTTTTCTCCTACTACCCCGACCAGAAATGGCTGACCTCATCGCGCTTTCTCAACTGCAAAAGCACGGTGGCCCGCGTCAGCATACGCTGAGCAAAGTTCCGGTTTGCCAGGACAAGGTCATCTCAGCGAAGCCTGACCTTCCAGCAGGAAAAATCCCCGCCAGTGCGGGGATTTTTCATGCTGGAAAACAATCCTCACGGCATCATGTTTTCTCTGCCCTGTTTTTTTCCGACCCGGTTTTTTCTGCCCCGGTTTTCTCTGGCGATTTCTTGTCCTGCGCTTTTTCCGGCGGGATTTCCTGTACCGGCAGATATTGTCCGCTGCCCGCATCCCAGAGGTTTAACGGGGAAGGCAGCACGCGGCTGGCAAGTACACGGTAACCGGCGGGACGAACCGGCGCACTGAAGCGCGCGGCATAGTCCGCATCGTTGCGCAATAAATAAGCGTGGCTTTGCTGCTCCGGATGCGACACATACGCCTGCATTTCTTCGTCACGAACCTGCCGGCTGAGCCGTTGTGCGGCCGTGTACCGGTCCAGCCAGTAAGTGGATTTGCGTTGTTCCGCCGGAATCCCCTCATCCCCCTTGCGATAGACATCAACCAGGGCCGCCATCGCCTCCAGATTTCCCAGCAGCGCGGCATGGCCAAGCAACTCCAGGCCTTTGGGGGCATCCTTCCTGACACCGACGGCACTCAGGTAACGCAGCCCCGTCAGGGTCATGCCGGCGGGATAACCCCGGGCAGCCGACGCCTGCCACCAGCGGAAAGCCTCCTCGCGGTTTTGCGCGACACCCTCCAGCCCCTGATCATAAAACTCGCCGAGCCTGAGCATGGCACGCTCGTCACCGGTGCTCGCCGCCTGATACTCGCGGCGGAAACGCGGCGTGGCTTTCGCCATCGAGATTTCCTGCAGACGACGCAGCGCCGAATCGCGCCAGAAGACATCGGCCGAATCGCCCTGACGATCAGCGGCCTGGCGATAAAGCGCCGTGGCGGCAGGATCGCCAGGATGGGCTTCCTGATAAATCATGCCCAGCCTGAACATGGCTTCTGCGTTGTTGGCGGCCACGGCTTTCTGGTACCAGCTGACCGCCATGTCGCCATCGCGGGCAACCCCCCAGCCGTTTTCATACATGACACCCAGCGCCGTCATGGCCTCGACACTGCCGATTTTCACTGCCTGCTCAAAACAGTTTCTCGCCTCTGCCCATGACTTGCTGCCCTCTGCAGCCCAGCCACGCTCCAGCAGCTCGCGAATATCCAGCGCACTGACGGCCGCCGGCGCCGATGCAAAGCCGTTTTTCCCGGCGCGCTGGTACCAGTAGCGGGCCGCCCTGAAATCACGCCCAAGCCCCCAAGCGTTTTCCTGCATCACCCCGAGATCAACCATCGCCGCCGCATTGCCGGACTCCGCCGCTGCCAGCCACCAGCGCAGCGCTTCGACATCATTCTTTCTGGTACCCCAGCCCCTGAAATAAAGCAGACCGAGGTTATACATGGCATTTGTTTCACCCCTGGCCGCCGCGTAATACCACCACTTGAATGCGTCCCCGACATTGCCCTGCCGGGCCAGCGCAAGGGCGGTCACCTGGGCACGCTCCCTGGATCCCGTCAGGCCCTGCTGTTCCGCCACCACCGGAGCCGCTGGCAATGACAAGCGCAGCAACCGTGGCAGGGCTTCTTCATTGCCGGCATCGCGCGCTTTTTCATACCAGGCCAGCGCCTGGGCGGAATCAGCCGGGAGCGCCGCCGCCGGACTTCCCAGCTCATGAATCCGGCCTGCCATGAACATGCCTTCCGCATCACCGGATGCTGCCGACTGCAGATACCACTTCACCGATTGCGCGGCATTTTTTGCCGTCCCCAGACCCAGCTCATAGGCCCGCGCGGCGCTGTTCATGGCCTCCTGATTGCCCTTTTCGGCGGCACGCACATACCATTGCAAGGCCAGCGCATCGTCCTGCGGCAGGCCCTGCCCCTTGTGGTACATCTGCGCAAGGCTGAGCATCGCACCGGCATGGCCTTTTTCAGCTACACCACGAAAAGCCGCCGCCGCCTCTTCGTAGTGACCGGCCTCATAAGCGGCATAGCCCCGGCCCAGAAAGGTTTCCGTTTCGGTGGCGGCATGACTCCATCCCGCCAGACCCGCGCAAACCGCCAGCAGCAACCGTTTTTTTCTTGTTATTTTCATGTTTTCACGCTCAGCAGAATCCGTTCATCGTTGCGGACAAAACCAGTCCGCAGTAATCCTTCATCGAAAGTACAGGCATCCGGAAAGTTCGTATAGCCGGCACCCGCAACGCCCATGGCAGCCCGCATAAAAAAGCCCCGCACTTAGGCGGAGCTTTTTCTTCAGCCGGGCCTGCGCGCGGGGCTACAGACCACGCAACTCGCGGCGCAGGATCTTGCCGACATTGGTTTTCGGCAAGTCGGCGCGGAAAACAATCTGCCGGGGAATCTTGTAGCCGGTGAGATTGTTGCGCAGATGCTTCATCACATCGGCCTCGGTCAGCGCCGGATCCTTTTTCACCACAAAGAGTTTCACCGCTTCACCGGATTTTTCATCCGGCATGCCCACCGCAGCCGACTCCAGCACACCCGGGCAGGAAGCGGCCACATCCTCGATTTCGTTCGGATAGACGTTGAAGCCGGAGACCAGAATCATGTCTTTTTTGCGATCCACAATCCTGATGTAACCATCTTCCTCAATCACACCGACATCACCGGTTTTGAGCCAGCCTTCGCTGTCGATCATTTCATCCGTCGCTTCCTGGCGCTGCCAGTAGCCCTTCATGACCTGCGGGCCCTTGACGCAGATTTCACCGGCCTCGCCCAGCGGCAGCGTATTGCCGTCATCATCAATCACCTTGATCAGCGTATTGGGAACCGGCATGCCGATGGTGCCGATGCGCACCGCGCTGAGCGGATTCATGGTGGCTACCGGAGAGGTTTCCGTCATGCCGAAACCTTCACAAATGCGTACACCGGTCATTTCCTCCCAGTCCTGTGCCACTTTCACCTGCATCGCCATGCCACCGGCCACCACGCGCTTGAGTGAAGAGAAATCCAGGTCCTTGAAGCCCGGTGTATTCATGAGACCGACAAAGAGGGTATTGAGGCCGGCAAACTCGGTGAACTTCCACTGCGACAGTTCTTTCACAAAGGCCGGCATGTCGCGCGGGTTGGTAATGAGCACGGTGTGGCCGCCCATTTCCATGGTGCGCAGGCAGCACACGGTAAACGCAAAGATGTGATAGAGCGGCAGCGGTGCAATGGTGACTTCATTACCAGGCTCAAAACCGCTCATGGTGGCGCGCATCTGCAGGAGATTGGCGACCAGATTGGCCTGGGTCAGCATGGCGCCCTTGGCCACACCGGTGGTACCACCGGTGTATTGCAGCACGGCAATATCGGTGCTGGCAGGATGCACATCTTCCACGGTGTGACGATGGCCGCGACGCATGACATCGGTAAAGGCAACCGCCCCGGGCAGACTGTGTTCCGGCACCAGCTTCTTCACCTTGCGCACCACGAAATTGGTGATGACGCGCTTGAACAGCGGCAGCGCATCACCGATCTCGGTGACAATCACGGTCTTGATGCCGGTTTGCGGCAGGATTTTTTCCACCTTGTCGCCAAAGTTGGCGAGCACCACCAGCGCCCTGGCACCGGAATCATTGAACTGGTGCAGCATTTCGCGCTCGGTATAAAGCGGATTGGTATTCACCACCACGAGGCCGGCGCGCATGGCGCCAAACACCACAATCGGATACTGCAGGATATTGGGCAGCTGTATGGCAATACGATCGCCCGGCTTCAGATCCGTTTCATTTTGCAGATACGCCGCAAAATCCGCCGACAGCGTATCCAGTTCCCGAAAGCTCAGGGTGCGCCCCATATTGCTGAGTACGGGCAGATGCGCAAATTTTTTCGTGGCCTGGTGAAAGACATCAACCACGGAGGCATAGGCGGTGGTGTCGATGCTGAACGGCACATCGTGCGGATACTTGTCTTTCCAGAAATCGATATGCATGGAAAGGCTCCTGTTGTCGTTTGTTGTGATTAACGGATGTGTCACCCGGCATCCGGTCTCGGCCGGTTTGCCGGGTGTTCGTCACGCGGCAGTCTTGCCGTTTATTCTTGTCCAGCGCTCAGTCGCCCTGCCGGAGCAGGCCGAGAATCCAGCTTTCTGCCCGATGCCGGCGATCACTGTCGGCCGGCAGCGTCAGCACGCAGGTATCAGCGGCGGCTTCCGCCGTGATCACCTCAAAAACCATCAGCTCGTCACGGCGGAAGGCATGCACGCGCAAAGAGGTGCGCGGAGTGTAACTGCTAATGACCTTGTCGAAGCTTCCGGCGCTGACCCGCAAGTCGTTTACCGCAATCACCACATCGCCGGCGGAAAGGCCGGCCTGCATGGCCGGGCCATCAGCAAAAACATATTGCAGGGCCGCCCCGCCCTCGCCGCCCTGCGCCTTGACGCCGATGCCGGCTCTTGGCCTGTGCTCCGTGCCGGCCTTGCCGCCGGCATCCGTTGCCGACTCGGCTGCCCGCAAGGTCCAGTCCAGACCGCGCCGCGTCAGCAGCCCGGCCAGCGGCAATTCGTCCGTGCCGTAAAGCGCCTGCTGCCAGAAGTCCGCCAGGTCATCACCACACAGCTCGGCCGCAAGGCGCTGAATATCGCTGTCGCCCACTCCCCGCCCCGTCTGGCCGAAGTCCTGCCACAAACGCCGCATCAGGTGATCCAGCGAAACCCGGTCAGCGCTTTTTTCACGCAGCAGCAGATCCAGGCACAGCGCAACCAGCGCGCCCTTGACGTAATAGCTGACGATGGCGTTGGGCGAGTTTTCGTCCTGCTTGTAGTACTTGGTCCAGGCATCAAGGCTGGAATCGCTCACGCTTTGCCGGAAGCGGCCCGGCGTGCGCAGATGCCGGGTGACCTGCTGCGCCAGCATTTCCAGATAGCTTTGCGTGGAAACAAGGCCGGCGCGCGCCAGCATGAGGTCATCGTAATAGGAGGTAATGCCCTCGAAGGCCCAGAGCAGCGGCGTCAGGGTTTCATCACGCAAATCGTAGGGAATGAACACGGCCGGCTTGATACGCTTGACGTTCCAGCTGTGGAAATACTCGTGGCTGCAGAGGCCGAGAAAGGTCCTGTAGCGCTCCCCCGGATTGGCTTCCGGCTCACTGTCCAGAGGCAGATCATCGCGCGAACACAGCAGCGCGGTGGAGGCACGGTGCTCCAGCCCGCCATAACCGCTGCCCACGGCGGTCACCAGAAACACATAGCGCTCAAACGGCGCCGGCGCACCGAACATTTCGATCTGTGCCGTGCAGATTTTTTCCAGGTCGCGCGTCAGCCGCGACAGGTCCGCGCGGTGCTTGCCGGTGATCACGACCTCGTGCGGAACGCCACAGGCGGTAAAAGCGGCATGGCTGAACTCGCCCATTTCCACAGGATGATCAATCAGGGCGTCGTAGTTGTCTGCACGATAGCGCCCGAAGCCCAGCGCCGGCGTTCCGTCTGCTGCCGGCAGGCTGGTGGCCACACGCCACGCCGATGTCGGCCCGGCAGGACGCTCGATCCAGACTTCATGGCACTGCTCTTCCTGGCCGGCAACGGCGAGAAACACCGAGGTGCCGTTGAAGAAGGCATGCGTCTGGTCAAGATGTGCGCCACGTACCGACAGATCCCAGGCATAAACTTCGTACTGCACGGTGAGCGGCCCCGTCACCGGGGCACAGCGCCATGCCGATTTACCGGTTTTCTCCAGGGCCAGCGGCTGACCCTCGGCATCGCAGGCACGCAGCGTGAGAACATGCCGGGAAAAATCACGGATCATGTAGCTGCCCGGTATCCAATTCGGCAGCGTGAGCTGCTGTCCGTCCACTGCGGGCTTGGCGATCGTGAGCTCGACCTCGAAGATATGGGACTCAGGGCGGCGCGAGCCAATACGGTACTGAACGGCTGCTGTCATGCCGTGACGGCTCCTGATGCGAACCTGTCCTTGCGGACAGGCATGAAGTAAGAGAGGCTGAATAGAATAATGAACAATCTGGTAATGAGCCACGCTATGCCTGCTTCTGCAACGACTGATACCACAAGCCCCGCCATTGAATGGCTGGTCGCCAGTGACGGCCACCGCATTCCCCTGCGCCACTGGCCGGTGAGCCAGCCGCGCGCCGTCATCCACCTGGTGCACGGCATGGCCGAACACTCCGGCTGCTATGCCGATACCGCCGCCGCCCTCAATGCCGCCGGCTACGCCGTGCTGGCGCATGACCACCGCTGTCATGGCCTCGCCGCCGCACCGGGCCAGCTCGGCAATGTCGGCCCGCAGCAGCACTGGGCCGGCGTCTGCCACGACATGGCCGTGGTCAATGCCGACATTCATCACCGCTACCCCGAGCTGCCGCTGATCCTCATCGGCCACAGCATGGGCTCTTTCATTTCGCAGTATTTTGCCCAGCACTTTCCGGATCAGATCAACCTGCTCCTGCTCGAAGGCAGCAGCTTTGAAGCGCCCTGGTTTACCGCGATGGGCTCCCTGCTCGGCAAGTTCGAGTCATGGCGCCAGGGTGAAAACGGCCGCAGCACACTGATTCAGGCCCTCTCCTTTGGCGCCTTCAACAAGGTTTTCAAAAATCCGCGCACGGCGTTTGACTGGCTCTCGCGCGACAATGATTTTGTGGATCGTTATGTTGCCGATCCGCTGTGCGGCTTCCAGCTCGGCAATGGCTACTGGCGCGACTTCACCCGCGGCCTGTCGGAGCTTTATCGCCCGCACTCGCTCAAGCGCATCCGTCCCGACCTGCCCGTCTACGTGTTTTCCGGCGACAAGGACCCCGTCGGCCACCAGGGCCGCGGCCCGGAAAGCCTGGCGAAGGCACTGCGCGACATCAGCGGCTGCCGCGATGTCACGCTGCGCCTTTATCCCGATGCCCGCCACGACATCCTGCACGAAACCAACCGTGATGAAGTGCTGACCGATCTGCTGGCCTGGATCAAACGCCACCTCGGCAGCTGAACCTTCCTCAAAAAACATCGCAGGGCGGGCAAAAAACACCGCGCGCCCTGTGTCATCACCAGCAACACCTGCACGTGCGCAGCCTTGGGCGTTGCATGTACCCAACCTGCCTGAAGGAAATGGAGTGTTGAAGCACCTGCTGGTTTTCAGAAGCCGCCATGCCCTGAATGCTTTTGCGCAGCCCCGCAAGTTAGGCTGATGAAGAAAGCCTGACATTACTACCTGGTGCAGAACCATCCCCGGGCACTTCAACCCGGGCCGGTGAACCACTCCCCGCTTCCCCCGCCCAACATTCCCAGAGCAACGCTTTCGGGCAACGCCAGCATGAGCGTAATCACCGCAGTAGACAGCAAGGACTCGGCTACGCTAGCTTCCCGCCGCATGTAAATGGTGTCTTTCACGAAAGCATTTAGGGTGCCTAACTCGGCAACCCGCCCCCTAAGACATTGATTTCATGAAGACCTAAAAAAACACACAGGATTAGACACCACGCAGGTGCCCCGCCATTACACCTGTTTGGTGTCCACTTAACGTTAGGCCCCACAGGCTACCGCCGGTGGAATATTTCAAAAATCACGGGCAAG
>JAQSDB010000005.1 GCA_029945725.1 bacterium
TGCGTATTACGGCTATCGTGACCGATCAAAACGGACTATCGTGACCAGTTGCGCATGAAATAATATTACGCGTTTAAATTGTATACGTGCGGTCACGATGGGTCGATGTTTTTCTCCTTTAATTGATGTTTAGCGGTGGTTTGTCGCAGTGAATCACCTGTCAGATTAAAGCGGTGATGTCGTTGCATAATGCGGTCAAGTACAGCATCCGCAATCGTGGCATCACCGATCCAAGCATGCCAATGCTCAATGGGCAGTTGACTGGTAATGATGGTGGCTTTGTGAGCGGTGCGGTCATCAATGATTTCTAGTAAATCAGATCGCGTCATGCTGTCAATTGCGCCCATTCCCCAATCATCTAGTACCAGCACGTCGGTTTTAGCCAGCTGGATCAGCCATTTACCAAAGGTGCCACTGCCATGTCTGATCCGCAATTCTTCCTGTAAGCGCGGTACGCGTTGATAGAGCACCGAGTGTCCGCGACGACAGGCATATTGTGCCAGTGCACAAGCCAGCCAGGATTTGCCAGCCCCTGTCGGCCCAGTAATCAATACGCTATGGCCAGCACTGACCCAGTCACCCAAGGCCATGCTCATGACTTCGCGCCGATCAATGCCGCGACTGGGTCGAGTGTCGATGTCTTCGATAGCGGCCTGGCCATATTTTAAATGTGCGTTCTTCAATAAGCGTACGAGTTTGCGATCATTTCTGGCGTGCACTTCTCGATCGACTAATAATGCTAAGCGCTCTTCAAAGCTCATCGCTGCCATCGCAGGCTGAGCCAGTTGCTCTTCCAAGCCTGTGGCTAGGCCGTCTAGTTTTAAAGTGCGTAATTGTGCAAGGGTGGTGTTCATCATCATGGTGTTCTTATTCTCATTTATTGGTAGTAGCTGGGACCACGGACATGGGCGTGGTGTGGACTGATCCAGTCACCTGTGGTGACTTGGTTATTGGTATCACGGTTATTCGCCAGAATGTCGCGTACATGGCGATACTGGCAAGTGCCCATCTGCAAGGCCACGCTGCAAGCCACCTCCAGCCTCGGCTTGCCATAGCGCTTGGCCAGTGACAGCAAACCTAAGCAGGCACGATAGCCATGTTCAGGATGCCGATGCTTCTCTAATAACTGCGTCACGGCCTCGGCGGTGGCCGGACCAATGCTCAGACCCCATTGGATGAGTCGATCTGGCGTCCATTGCATGTGTGCACGGTGCGCGGCAGGCATATGGCTGGAAACCGTGGTAAAACCACCTTGCTTGCGATTCCTCGCATGACTGGCAATACGCTGACCACGATGTAAAATCTCCACCACATGCGTTGTGATACGCGCTTCCAGTACTTGCCCGACCAAGGCATGCGGTACGCTGTAGCGATGACGTTCTACTTCAACGTGATAGTCGATGTGGGCTTTGACCGTTTTGAATTGTGCGATCTCGTAACGCTGTAATGGCAACGGCATGAGTGCTGGCGCATCTAGGGATAAAAAGGTGCTGGCACGACTGCCTGGCAGTTTCTGGAATAGCCGTGCATTGAGCTGATGCAGTAAAGGCAGAATGGCTGCATTGACCTCATGAATGCTGGCAAATCGCTGATGACGCAGACGCGCCATGATCCAGCGTTCAACGATCTGTACTGCTGATTCAGCCTTCGCCTTGTCTTGTGGATGATAAGGCCGTGCTGGCAGTACTGAGGTGCCGTAATGCCGCGCAAAGTCGAGTACGGTATCGTTACTGCGTGGTTCATAGCGATTTGCATCGGCAACTATTGCTCTTGGGTTATCGGGGACGATAAGCTGGGGCACACCACCATAAAAGTGCAGTGCGCGTACAGTTGATTCAAGCCAGTCAATCATGGTCTCGCTAGGCGTGGCACAGGCGAATGTATAGCTGGAAGCACCCATGGCAGCGACGAAGATGTGGGCACGGCTACCGTCGGTCAAGGCCATGGTGGGGCCTGCGAAGTCGATGAACAACTTCTCACCTGCACGATGGATCTGCCGCATGGAGCGCTTGAGTAGTTTGGCAAAGCGGCGGTAATGCACACAGAATTGCGTATAGCTGTAGGTTTGGCTGTCGGCATGATCGGCACGATGCTCTTCCCATAACAGCATCAGCGTCATGCCTTTACGGCGCAGTTCTTGATGCATACGCCCATAGTCAGGCTGAACATACGCGGGTGGTTTCTTGGGTGCGGCCAATAGCTGCCGCTCAAGCGTCGCTTCATCCTGACCTTGTATTGCAGACCAGTCCAGGCCAGCGATGGCAGCAAGCCCAACGTACTTGGTGACGACGCCTTTGGAAAGATTCAAGGCTGCTGCGATCTGTGCGTGCGAGAGCTTGGCTTCAAGCTTCAGACGCAGGACTTCTTTTATTTTACGCATAGTAATCCTTAGTACGGGCATGCAGTCTCCAGACAAAAAAGTCTGGAAGCGTACCCGCTTAGGTGGCTAGTATGCGTAATACCATTTCAATGCGATTTGCGGTCATTATGGCATCGTGACCGCTGATTATGGTCTTACCCTAAAATCGGTCACGATAAACCGTTTTGGCTGGTCACGATAGACCATAATCAGCGGTCACGTTGGACCGTTTTTACTGGTCACGATGGGCCATAATACCCA
>JAQSDB010000006.1 GCA_029945725.1 bacterium
GGTGGCCCGGGGTCACACGTAAATTCGGCTCAAGATTTAGGTGCCATCGGTAAAATCAGAGTCCGGGCACCTAACCAGTCATTCAAGGCCGACAGCGTACCGCTGCGGCCTTAATTCCAACGTTAGGCGCCAAAGATTTCTCATTTCATTTCACTTCGGGCAGTTCGGCACTTCACGCGGCTTCGGCGGCGAGTTACTTCGGTCAGTTCATTGAATCAGCTGCTTCGGCCTTGGCGCCATCAAGGCCAGTGATTCCCCGCCTTCGCTCTCCGCTTCGGTTGTCTCAGTGATTACCGAGCTTGCGGTGGCCCAGGGTCACACGTAAATTCGGCTCAAGATTTAGGTGCCATCGGCAAGAGCAAAGTCCGGGCACCTAACCAGTCCTTCAAGCCGACGCCGTACCGGCGCGGCTTAAGTCCAACGTTAGGCGCCAAAAGTTTCTCATTTCATTTCACTTCGGGAAGTTCAGTTTTTCCCTTAGCTTCGGTGGCGAGTTACTTCGGCTTGGTCATTGAATCCGCTGCTTCGGCATCGGCGTCATCAAGGCCAGTGATTCCCTGCCTTCGCTCTCCGCTCCGGCTGTCTCAGTGATTACCGAGCTTGCGGTGGCCCGGGGTCACACGTAAATTCAGCTCAAGATTTAGGTGTCATCGGCAATAGCAGAGTCCGGGCACCTAACCAGTCATTCAAGGCCGACAGCGTACCGCTGCGGCCTTAATTCCAACGTTAGCGCTCACTAAATTAACCAACCATGGCTGATGAATCATGAGACTTTCACTACTTCTCTTGGCAGCAATGTTGGTGTCTTCGAGTGCTCATGGATTTAATATTTCGCGCGGAATAAGTTTTGGATCGTCCTGCGCAGAAATTAAGAAAGTTGAACACTCCGCAGGAACAAGGATCATTGGGGAAACCAGACAGGAAGGCAGGTATAGTACATATCTTTTCTATTCCTTAGGAATTGGGTTGCCAAGGTCATACATCATATACAAATGTGATGGAAAGCTTTGGAGTCAGTCGTACTCAATAAGATATTCATCTATTGATGAGCTTAAGAAATGGCAGAAGGTATTTGTCCAAGAGCTATCAAATCAATATGGAAAGCCATCCATGTTTCCTGCCACTCCTTGGTGGAATGAGATCTATCTCTCAATATTTGAGCATGAGTTGTATGTGCGTAAAAACATGAGAAGATGGTGGGCAGTAGATGGGCATGAGGTAATGGTTGAGTACGAAGACTGCTTCCCGCCATCAAAAGATGGTTCTCCCGCGCACTGCCAATTGGGAATCTATAGACAAACGCCTCTCCCTACCGAGGGCCATATTTTCGCAGAGCACGTGCGCTAACAAGTCATTCCAGCCGACGCCGTACCGGCGCGGCTGAATTCCAACGTTAGGCGCCAAAGGTTTTTCTTTTCATTTCACTTCGGGCAGCTCGGCGCTTCACCTGGCTTCGGTGGTGAGTTACTTCGGTCAGGCTAGTGAATAAGTTGCTTCGGCCTTGGCGTCATCGGGGCCAGTGATTTCCCGCCTCCGCTCTCCGCTTCGGTTGTCTCAGTGATTACCGAGCTTGCGGTGGCCCGGGGTCACACGTAAATTCGGTTCAAGATTTAGGTGCCATCGGCAAGAACAAAGTCCGGGCACCTAACCAGTCCTTCAAGCCGACGCCGTACCGGCGCGGCTTAAGTCCAACGTTAGATTTTCGGAGAAGTAAGGTGCCAAATTTAGCCAAGATCATTATGGCAACAATCTTCTTCTGCATTATTTCTGGCTGTGCAGTCACATCTACTTATGTCTCATCAATAGGCCTGAGAAATCAGTACGCCACAGTCGCAAGTCATGAAGGTGCGGAAAAAACCATAGATATCTATGAGTCAAAAATGGAGGCAGATGGAGGCCCTTGCTTTGCGTTCATGCCATACAAATCTCTAATCCAAAGTCAAAGCTCTCGTTTAATTGAGCAGCGCGTGTATTCGAAAGGTGGTATCCCTTTCGATAAGCAGTACAGGAAATGGTATGGCTATCCTGCGCAAGTGCTCCAGGTCATAGCCGTTCCCGTAGATATCGTATTTACTGGCGTAGTAGGCGTTGGGTTATTAGTGGCCGCGCCAATTTATGCAATACACGGCGCCATCTCCCCACACAAGGCCGAAAAATCTAACAAGTCGTCCAAGCCGACACCGCACAGCGGCGCGGCTTAACTCCAACGTTAGATTCATTGTGTTTAAAAGATTGGTCTCGCTCTGCTCGGCAAGAGCAT
>JAQSDB010000007.1 GCA_029945725.1 bacterium
ATCCAGATTTTCAATGTCGGCGCCGAGCGCATGCTGGGTTACACCGCTGCCGATGTCATGAACAGGATCACCCCCGCCGACATTTCCGATCCACAGGAAGTGATTGCGCGCGCGCAAGCGCTCAGCCTGGAACTGTCCACGCCCATCACGCCGGGCTTCGAGGCTCTGGTGTTCAAGGCCTCGCGCGGCATCGAGGATATTTACGAGCTGACCTATATCCGCAAGGACGGCAGCCGCTTTCCTGCCATCGTTTCCGTTACCGCGCTGCGCGATGCCGACAACCGCATCATTGGTTATCTGCTCATCGGCACCGACAACACGGCACGCAAACAGGTGGAAGCCGAACAGAAAAAACTCGATCAGCGCCTGCGCGACCAGCAGTTCTATACCCGCTCGCTGATTGAATCGAATATCGATGCGATCATGACCACCGACCCCTCCGGCATCATCTCCGACGTCAACAAGCAGATGGAAGCACTCACCGGCTGCACGCGAGACGAACTGATCGGCGCGCCCTTCAAGAACTACTTTACCGATCCGGAACGTGCCGAGAAGGGCATCAAGCTGGTACTCCGGGAAAAGAAAATATCCAACTACGAGCTCACTGCACGTGCCCGCGACGGCAAGGAAACCGTGGTGTCCTTTAATGCGACCACCTTCTACGACCGTGACCGAAAACTGCAGGGCGTATTCGCCGCCGCACGCGACATCACCGAGAGCAAACGCCTGGACCAGATCCTGCAGGAGAAAAACATCGAGCTGGAAGGCGCGAAATACGTGGCGGAAAAAGCCAATCTCGCGAAATCCGATTTCCTCTCCAGCATGAGCCATGAGTTGCGCTCTCCGCTCAATGCCATCCTTGGCTTTGCGCAGGTGATGGATTCCGAATCACCGCCGGCAACGCCGTCGCAGAAAGGCAGTATCGACCAGATTCTCCACGCGGGCTGGTATTTGCTGGAGCTGATCAACGAAATACTTGATCTGGCCGTTATTGAATCCGGGAGACTGTCGCTATCGGAAGAGCCGGTTTTTCTGGCCGAAGTCATGCTCGAATGCCAGTCCATGATTGAACCGCAGGCGAATAAACGCGGCATCACCCTGACCTTCCCGCAGTTCGATACCCCCTGTTATGTCCACGCCGACCGCACGCGCCTGAAGCAGATCCTGATCAATCTCTTGTCCAACGCGATCAAGTACAACATCAGGGAAGGCAGCGTTGAGGTGACATACGCCGAGACCCGGTCAGGACGTATTCGCGTGAGTATCCGGGATACGGGCGCAGGACTGTCGCCGGAAAAGCTGCTGCAACTGTTTCAGCCCTTCAATCGTCTTGGCAAGGAAGGCAGCTCGGAAGAAGGGACGGGTATCGGCCTCGTGATGAGCAAGCGACTGGTCGAGCTGATGGACGGTGAAATCGGCGTGGACAGTACACCCGGCACAGGCAGCGTGTTCTGGTTTGAACTGAATGCGACACTGGCGCCACTGCTAACCATCGACAGCGCAGAGCCCGTCATCACGATCCAGCATCCGCCTGCGCATGACAGCACGTTGCGCACCGTGCTTTATGTCGAGGATAACCCGGCCAACCTGAGACTGGTCGAACAGCTCATCGCGCGCCGTCCCGACCTGCATCTGCTGACGGCCACCACCGGAAGCCTCGGCATTGAACTGGCGCGGCTGCAGCAGCCGGAAGTCATCCTGATGGATATCAACCTGCCCGGCATCAACGGCATCCAGGCGCTGAAAATCCTGGGGGATGATCCGGCAACGGCGCATATCCCGGTGCTGGCGATCAGCGCCAACGCCATGGCAAGCGACATCCGGAAAGGACTTGAAGCAGGATTTTTCCGCTATCTCACCAAGCCGATCAGGGTCAACGAGTTCATGGAAACGCTGGATGAAGCGCTGGAATTTTCCGCCAAAGATTCTGCAAGGATCTCCTGACGCATGCCAACTCCCATGATCAGTGCATCCGACATTCTCAACAGCAAAATCCTGATCGTCGATGACCAGGAGGCCAATGTCATTCTGCTGGAACGGATGCTGGGCGGTGCCGGCTATGTCTCCATTTCCTCGACCATGGAGGCCGGCAGGGTCTGTGAGCTGCATCTCGGCAACCAGTACGACCTGATCCTGCTGGACCTGCTGATGCCTGGCATGAACGGATTCCAGGTCATGGAAGAACTGAAGAAAACAGAAAAGGACGGCTACCTTCCCGTGCTGGTGATCAGCGCACAACCGGACCAGAAACTGCGGGCACTGAAATCCGGGGCAAAGGATTTTGTCAGCAAGCCTTTCGATATTGCTGAAGTGCTGGCACGCGTTCACAACATGCTCGAAGTCCGCCTTCTGTATCTGCAAACCCGCAGCCTCTGTGACCAGCTTGCCGCTGAAAAAAAGCAGTCATTCGAACTGGCTGCGCAGCCAGGCATCATGGTCGGCGTCGAAAAGGAAGAGCGCATCAACACGCACTGGTTCCGGAGCCTGAGGCTGCGTCACCCCTGGCTGCAATTCAACCTGCTGACCTCACTGGCAGGCGGCGGCATGATGCTGATCTTCCAGGAAACCGTCAGCCGCCTGCTGATTCTCGTCGTGTTCGTACCGGTGCTGATCAGTCAGTCGAGCAATACCGGCAGCCAGGCGCTGGCCATCACCCTGCGCGGACTCGCGCTGGGTGAGCTGAAAGCCGGCAGGGAAAAAGCACTGATCATGAAGGAAGCACTGCTTGGCCTGCTGAACGGAACCTTTGTCGGACTGGTCGCCGCCATCGCCATGTATGTGGCTGCCACCGTCCAGCACTCGCCCATCGCATTAATGCTCGGCGCCATCGTTTTTCTGGCCATGACCGGCAGCTGCATCATCAGTGGCATTTGTGGTGCCATGGTGCCACTTGTCCTGAAAAAACTTGGCGCCGATCCCGCCAGTGCATCCAGCATTGTGCTCACCACGACCACCGATGTGGCAAGCCTGGTGATGCTGCTGGGGCTGGCAACGATACTGGTGAAGTGACGGCTCATTACGTGACGCCAATCATTCAGCGGTCACACGAAAATTTCCGGAAAAATACATGTCAGGCGCGGGTAAAGAAAGGAGATCCCCATGATCAGTTCATCCGACATACACAACAGCAAAATCCTGATCGTCGATGACCAGGAGGCCAATGTCATTCTGCTGGAACGGATGCTGGCAGGTGCCGGTTATCGTTGCGTCACCGCCACGATGGAGCCAACCGATGTTGCCGGGCTTCACACCAGCAACCGCTATGACCTTATCCTGCTTGACCTGCAAATGCCGCACATGAACGGCTTTCAGGTGATGGAGGCGCTCAAGTCCCTGCAGACCGATGACTACCTCCCCGTGCTGGTGATTACCGCCCAGCCGGACCAGAAGCTGCGCGCCCTGAAGGCCGGGGCAAAGGATTTTGTCAGCAAGCCGTTCGAGCTGGCCGAAGTACTGGCCCGTGTCTACAACATGCTGGAAGTACGCCTGCTGCACAAGGAACTGCAAATACACAATGACGTGCTGGAACAACGGGTAAAAACACGAACCGCCGATCTTCAGGAAAGCTATCTCGAAACCATTTTCACCATGACACGCGCGGCGGAACACAAGGATGAGGAAACCGGCGCCCATGTACAGCGCATCAGCTATTACAGCCGGGCACTGGCCAGCATGCTCGGCATGGACGATGCGTTTATCGACGCCATTTTTTTCGCGAGCCCGATGCATGACATCGGGAAAATTGGCATACCCGACAACATCCTGCTCAAACCAGGCAGCTTCACGCCGGAGGAATGGGAAATCATGAAAGGGCATGCTGCCATGGGCGCGGCCATTCTCGGCAACAGCCAATCGCTTTATCTGCGCATGGGCGCCGAGATTGCCCTCAATCACCACGAGCGCTGGGATGGCGGTGGCTATCCGGGCGGCAGGCGCGGCGAAGACATTCCCTTGCCGGCACGCATCATGAACATCTGCGACATCTACGATGCCTTGCGCAGCAAACGGCCTTACAAACCCGCCTTCGACCACCAGAGGACCATGGACATTATTACGCATGGCGATGACCGCACCCGGCCCGAGCATTTTGACCCGCACATTCTGGCGACCTTCACGCAACACCATGAAGCATTCCGCGACATCTTCGACACCTACGCCGCATAAATCCCGTTGCTTGTTTCAAGCGGTCTCCGACAGAATCACCGCGCGCCTTGCAGACACTGAACATAATGGTCAGTGCTTATGAGCACTTCCGTCATCGCCCGGACGCAGCGCAGCTGTTCATACTCGATGACATCTTTCCGGAATATTGCCATGTCGTCCTGTCACCTGACCGCCAGTGGCCACCGCCTCGCTCTCTCCGTCTACGGCCCTGAGTCCGGTCGCCCCGTGCTGCTGTTTCACGGTGGCGGCCAGACCCGCCATGCCTGGACACGCACGGCGGCAGCGCTGGGGGCACTGGGTTATCGCGCCATCGCCGCTGACCTGCGCGGCCACGGTGACAGCGACTGGCCGGGCAACTACCGCATCCATGCCTTTGCCGAAGACGTGCAGAGTCTGGTGCAGGCACAAAGGGAAAAGCCGGTGATTGTCGGCGCCTCCCTCGGCGGACTGTCTGCGCTGGTGGCCAATGCCGGCCGCGAAATTTCATGCGCCCTGGTGCTGGTGGATATTGCCCCGCGCCTCAACCCGGCCGGCGTCGACCGCATTCTCGGTTTCATGGCCGCGCACGCCGGCGGTTTTGCCAGCCTTGATGAAGCCGCCGCCGCCGTTTCGCACTACCAGCCGCAACGCACGCAGAAAAACGACAGCAGCGGCCTGCAGAAAAACCTGCGCCAGCGCGACGACGGCCGCTGGTACTGGCACTGGGACCCGGCCATGCTGACCACCTTCCAGCACAATGAATTGCCCGAAAACCAGCTCTACGACATTGCCGAAAAACTCACGCAGCCGGTGCTGCTGGTGCGCGGTTCGATGAGTGATGTGATCAACGAGGACATCACGCGTGAATTCCAGGAAAGAATGCCGCAGGCACGAGTGGCCAATGTCAGCGGCGCCGGCCATATGGTGGCCGGCGACCGCAATGACGTGTTTCTGGATGCCGTGACGGAATTCCTGGGCAGCCTGCCCGGGTAAAAGCGACCGCCGTTTTCCCAAAAAAAAAGCGCTGCGCGGGAATTGATGATTCCGGGGCAGTGCTTTTTTACAGGCGATCATTTCCTGCTTTGCCAAACGCAGATTTTCAACAAGCAGTTTTGAACAGCCGTTTTTTCAATAGCCTTTTTTTCAATACCAGAGCCGGATACCGGCAACGGCTCTCGCCTCGCCCGTACGCTCACCGGCGACACGCGCATAATCTGCTGTCCCGGCGTATTTTCGTGACCACTCAACGCCCAGATAGGGCGCAATCTCGCGGCGAATTTCATAGCGCAGGCGCAGCCCGGCCTCGCTGTCGCTGAGGCCTTTTCCGGTACGGTTTTCCGCATCGTCCGTGCCATAGGCATTGAGTTCAAGCCGTGGCTGCAGGATCAGGCGATCGCCGAAACGCATGTCGTACCTGACGTCCAGCCTGAGGGCACTGCGCCCGGCGGCACCCGCATAAGCCGTGGCATCAACATGAAAGAAATACGGTGCCAGCCCCTGCACACCGAAGGCCGCCCACGTACGGTCAGGCCCGTCACTGCCATCATGGCGCAGGCCCAGCGTGCCGTCCCACCAGCGCGTCAGCGCATGACTCCAGAACAGTGCCGTTTGCTGCTGCGCTGTCGCACCCGTCACATGCTCGCCCTTGCTGCTGACAGTGAGTTTGTCGAAATCACGCCCCCAGGAAGCATTCGCCTCCCAGACCAGCGCCGCATGCGTATCGGCATCCTGGACCTCCAGCCGGTCGACCATGACGGTGCCGTAATACGCCGCGCCCATGTGACCACTCATGGTCATGCCGCCCAGATCGGGAAAAGCCGCTTGCAGCTGCGCTGGCGTGGGCGGCAGAAAAAGCCCCGCATTGTTCGCACCGTTTGCTGCCGCCGCTTTTTCTGCCGGCGACGACAGCGGCGCATCCATCTGCATTTCCGCTGCATTCGCGCTGGCGGCAAAAAGTGTGCTGCCAGGCACCAGCCCGACCAGTATCCACACGGCTTGCACACACCTCCCGTGCAATTTGCGACGGAGCATGGAAACGACGTTGTCATGCCTTTTTTTCATGATCACGCCTCCACCCGTACTTCGCGGAACATGCCACCGTCCATGTGCATGAGCAGATGGCAGTGATAGGCCCAGCGTCCGAGCGCATCGGCCGTCACGCGATAAGTGCGGCGGGTGCCGGGCGGCATGCTGATGGTGTGCTTGCGCACGAGAAAGTTGCCGTCCTCGTCTTCCAGATCACTCCACATGCCGTGCAGGTGTATCGGGTGCGTCATCATGGTGTCGTTGACCAGGATGAGGCGCACACGTTCACCGTATTTCAGCCTGACCGGCTCGGCACTCGCAAAGGGAATGCCGTCAAAGGACCAGACATAACGTTCCATGTGCCCGGTGAGGTGCAGCTCGATATCGCGCACCGGCTCACGGCCATCGGGATCAGGAAAGGCGCTGCGCAGATCGGCATAGGTGAGCACCTTTCGGCCTTCGCCCGCGCGGTCTTCATCGCGCAAACCGATGCCGGGATCATCCAGCCTTGCCATCGGCATCATGGCCTGCATGTCGACACCGGGATTGTTTTCACTCGCCGGATGCTTCTGTGCCTCCATGTCCATGCCCTCCATGCCGTCCATGTCATGCCCCATGTCCGCCATGGACAGCAGCGGACGCGGATCAAGTGCCGGCACCGCCGCACTCAGGCCCGCCGCTGTCGCCAGCGTGGCGCGCGCATAGCCGCTGCGATCCATGCTCTGCGCAAAAATCGTGTAGGCGCCCTCGCGCGGCTCGACAATCACGTCCAGGGTTTCTGCTACCGCCAGACGAAACTCGTCAATTTCGACCGGCTCGACATACTGGCCATCGGCAGCCACCACCGTCATTTTCAGACCGGGAATGCGGATGTCGAAATAGGTCATGGAAGCCGCATTGATAAAACGCAGGCGCACTTTTTCGCCCGGCTTGAACAGGCCCGTCCAGTTCGAGGCCGGCGTCGCGCCATTGACGAGATAGGTGTAGGTGGCGGCAGAAACGTCGGCAAGATCAGTCGGCGTCATGCGCATCTCGCCCCACATTTTCCGGTCGGCATACGCCGCACTCCAGCCCTTTGCTTTCACGTCACGGAAAAAATCCGCCACGGTTCGCGGGTGCTGGTTGTAATAGCTGCTCTGGCTTTTCAGCTTGGCCAGAATGCGGTGCGGATCTTCATCACTCCAGTCGGAAAGCAGCACGACATGATCACGGTCGTACTGAAACGGCTCCGGCTCCCGCGGCTCGATAATGATGGCGCCATAAAGTCCGCGCGCTTCCTGCATGGCGGAATGGCTGTGATACCAGTAGGTGCCGCTTTGCTTGACGGGGAATTCATAGTGGTAGCTTTCGCCCGGCGCAATGCCGTGAAAACTGAAACCGGGCACACCGTCCATGGCCGCGGGCAAGACAAAACCGTGCCAGTGAATGGACGTGTCCTCACTCAGCGTGTTGCGCACCGTGAAGCGGAATGCCTCGCCCTCGCGAAACCGCAGCACCGGTGCCGGCAGGGAACCGTTGACGGTAATGGCCGTGCGCACCTGACCAGTGAAATTAACGTGCTGCTCGCCCACCACCAGCTCCTGATGCGGGCCGTGCATTTCCGGGACTGACGGGTAAGGCGGCGCCACCGAAGACTGCGCAAGGGAAAAGCGCGGCAGCCCCAGGCTGAGTGCCGCCGTGCCCAGCGCCAGCCCCTCGACAAAACGCCGGCGCGAGAGCGGATGAGACAGGCGGTCAGACTGCAAGCCGGGTCGCGGCCGTGAAGAAAACAGGGAGGACATAAAAGCTCCGCATACTCGCCAGCCTGTTGTGATAGCACGGCGGCAGCCTCATCACGAGCCGGCACCCGTCCAAAAGAAAACCGGCCGTGCAGGACTGGCTGCACGGCCGGTTTTCAGGGTAATACAAAGGACGGCCCTCTGGGAGCAAAGTCCTTGTGGCAAACCCTTACTTGACGATGTCCAGCAGCTCAACCTCGAACACCAGTACCGAGTTCGGCGGAATCGGGCCGGCGCCCTGCTCGCCATAGGCGAGGCTGGAAGGAATGGTGAACCTGTACTTGGAGCCCACGGTCATCAGCTGCAGGCCTTCTGTCCAGCCCGGAATCACGCCGGCAAGGGGAAAGCTGATCGGCTCGCCGCGCTTGATGGAGCTGTCAAACACGGTGCCATCCAGCAGCTTGCCTTCGTAATGCACTTTCACCGTGCTGCTGGCAACCGGTTTGGCGCCCTTGCCTTCGGTGATGACTTCATACTGCAGGCCGCTGGCGGTGGTTTTCACACCGGCTTTCTTGGCATTTTCTGCCAGGAAGGCCGCGCCCTTGGCCACGCCTTCGCTGGAATCCTTCTTCAGCTTGGCCATGGCTTCTGCACGCATGCGCGTTTCAAACGCCATCAGGGCGGCCTTCATGTCTTCTTCTTTCATGGCACCCGGCTTCTTGGCAAAGGCATCATTGAAACCGGCGATAAAGTTCTTGGTGTCCAGCTTGGGCACCTGTGACTCGGTGGCTTTACCGGTCATGTAACCAATGCTGTAGGCCGCTTTCTGATCGTCTGTGTCCAGACGCGGCTTGTTGCAGGCCGTGAGGGCCACACCGGCCAGAAGAATGAGGCTGCCGGTCATGATTTGACGTTTCATAGGATTTCCCGTGTCCATGAGGCTTTAAGAAGCCGTTGAAAAAGTGACCTGAAGCGGTCTGAAACAGGGCCGGAGGGCCGGCCTGAAAAAACAGCCACCGAAAGTACACGGGAGTGCTTTTACTTGCCAGTAATGAGTTGTTGTCCAGCCCGGTTTTGATCAGGGTCTTCCAGGGCACGGCATGATGCACCCCGTGCATCCGGACTGGCGCCTGCACGGATGTCGCGCCAGAAGCGGCGCAAGAGACTGGCCGTGCGATGCGGACGTTCCACCATGGGCAGGTGCCCCACGCCCGGCAACACCGTCAGGCGAGCCTCGGGAATGAGTGTCTTGAAGGTATCGGCGCAGGAAACGTGCAGCACCTGGTCCTGCGCCCCCCAGAGAATGAACACCGGCACAGTGATGGCCGAAAAGGCCGGCAGCGATTCGTCCGGCGCATTCTGCAAAAGATGGCGGAACATGTGCTCGTTCACATGCCGGCGCGACACCAGCTCCTGGTACATGGCGGGTGCCATCAGCCATGCCAGCGTGCGGCTTTCCATCACGGTAGTGAGCAGGTCCAGCACGCCTTTCAGGTTGTGCGCGATCAGGCCGTTGCGGCCCTGCATCAGCTGCTGCTCGAAACGCGTGTGTCTTGTCCCGGCCACGCCCGCTGCATTCATCAGTGTGACGCTGTGCAGCAAGTCTGGATGTCGCGCCGCCAGCAGGCCGGCAATGCCGCCGCCCATGGAGCTGCCCACCACATGCGCCGGCGCCGGCACCACGGCCCGCATCCATTCCGCCACGCGCGCCACCTGCTGGTCCATGCCATAGCAGACGGCGGCATGAAAATGACTTTCACCCCAGCCCGGCAGATCGGGAATGAACAACTGGTAACGCCGCGCCAGAAACGGCAGCAGCGGTAACCAGTTTTCCTTGCTGGCACCAAAGCCGTGCAACAGCACCAGCGATTCACCGGAAGGATTGCCCCCCTGCAACCAGACCATGCGCTGGCCGTCGACAAAACGGTGACAGGTGCGCAGCCCCGTGACCGTGCCATGCAGGCGATGCAGCAGCGGCATCAGGCTGCGGTAACGCCAGTCACGGATGCGTTCATGCCGGAGCGGACGCGCCCGTGCCAGATAGGCCGGCCCCACGGCGCTGATAAAACCGCGTTCGAGATTTTCGAGGACCTGATTCACCGCACGCTCCTCATGCGCGGGTCACGCGGTAATCCTGCAGCTCGAAATGCTGCATCTGTTTCGCGTATTGCGTGGCAAAGCCGGGATACATGGTGGCGTTGTAGCCGTCTTCCGTGAGGTACCAGCTTTTGCAGCCGGAATTCCAGTTGGTTCTGGCCAGACGCTTCTGCATCTCTTCGTTGTGGCGCTGCTGTACCTCGGGTTTTACATCGAGTGACTTCAGGTTTTGATCCAGCAGCAGGCGTATGCCCTGCACCGCGTAATCAATCTGCGACTCCATGTAGACCAGCGCCGAGTTGTGGCCGGGGCCGGAGTTGGGGCCGAAGGTGAAATAAAGATTGGGATAACCCGTCACGTTGATGCTCTTGTAGGCCTGCGAACCGCGCGACCATTCCTTGTCGAGCTGGCGTCCGCCGATACCGGTCACCGGGAACGGCGTGCCGCTCTTGCAGACATCAAAGCCGGTGGCAAAGACGATGCAGTCGACCTGGTGCTCGATGCCCTCGGCGCTGCGAATGCCTTTGGGACTGAGGGTGGCAATCGGCCAGGTGACAAGCTTGCAGTTATCTTTCTGCAGCGCCGGATAGTAGTCACTCGACATCAGCACGCGCTTGCAGCCAATGCGGAAATCCGGTGTCAGCTGGCGGCGCATCCAGCCGTCCTTGACCTGGTGCCGCAAGTGCGCCCGGCTCACGCGCTCCACCAGTGCCGTCAGCGGTGAATGCCAGATGATGCCCAGCGCCATGGATTCATGGCCGTAGAAAAGCGCCTTGCGCAAGGCTGTCTGTGCCGCCGGCACACGCCGGAACAGCGTCTTTTGCCATTCCGGCGAGCGGTAATCCGGACGCGGCAGCACCCAGCCCGGCGTACGCTGGAACACCTTCACGAACTGCGCCTGTTTCACCAGCTCGGGAATGATCTGGACGCCGCTGGCACCCGTGCCGATGACCGCCACGCGTTTGCCGCGGAAATCATAATCATGGTCCCACTTCGCGCTGTGGATCATGTGGCCTTCATAAGTGTCGATGCCGGGCATGTCCGGGAAGCTGGCATTCGACAGCGGCCCCGGGGCCATGATGACGGCCCGCGCACGATGGCTTTCACCACTGCCGGTGCTGGCGGTCCAGATGCCGGCAACTTCGTCAAAGGTGATGCCGGTGACATTCGTGCCGAAACGGATCAGCGGCTCAAGCCCGAAACCCTTCACCAGATGATGGATGTACGCCAGGATTTCGCGGCTGCCGGAAAAGCCGCGCGACCAGTCGGGATTCTGTGCGAAGGAATAGGAATACAGGTTGGAGGGAATGTCACAGGCGGCGCCGGGATAGGAGTTGTCGCGCCAGGTGCCGCCGACTTCCTGCGCGCGTTCCAGTATCACGATGTCGTTGATGCCTGCCTGGCGCAGGCGGATTGCCGCGCCAAGGCCGGCAAAGCCGGCACCGATGATGAGCACGCTGGAGGGTGCCGGCATTGCCGGCGTGGCCACTTTCTTTACCGGTGTTACCGACTTCATTTTCTTGATCCCGTTCATGGCGCGAATGCTCATGCCTCTGGTCTCCAGGTGATTTCATTCACCCAGCTTGGCGTCGATGGCAGCAGTGCCGCCGGAATGTAGTCACTGGCCCTGACGGCAGCATCGACAGGCACGTGATACAGGCGATTGCGCCGGTTCATCACCCACTGGCCATGGCGGCTGATGAACTGGTACCAGGGATTGCGGCGGCCCTGCGCGGTACGGCCGCCGATCTTGCGGAACTTCTCCATGGCGTCATAAAGGCTTTCTTCCTTCAGGCCCATCCTGACGATGTTGTCGCGCATGCGGTTGAGCAGCGGAAAATAGGCGGCGACGCCCAGCAGCAGTCGCGGGTCGATCATGGTGGCCAGCATTTTCAGGGTATTGCGATAAACACTGCCATGGCCCTGCAACTCCATCACATGAAAACCAACGCCAAGATGTCGCGACTCATCGTCGTTGATTTTTTCAAAAACGCGGTGGCATACCGGATCATGCACGGTATCCAGAAGAAACTTGCAGAGTGCGCCATCAAGCGCAATTTCCAGCATGGGAATCACCGTGCCCAGCGCCTCCAGCGGCATGTCGTCGCTGTAACGATCCAGCCACTCGATGGCAAACAGGAGATTGGGATTGGGCCTTGGCATCACGTCGCCATCAAGCATGCCCCAGCGCTTCATCAGGGCCATTTCGGCATTGGCGTGACGCTGCTCTTCGGCATGAAAATACGTATAGATCTGCTTCAGCGTATCGTTCGGCGCCTTTTTCGCCATGGCGGCAAAACCGCGCGCACCGATGTGTTCAATCCACATGAGGTCAGCCATGAAAGCCTTGAGTTCGGGCCACTGTTCCGGCGTGACGAGTTCAACGCCAGGTGCCTCCCAGTCGATGTCGGCCAGGGCCCACTGGCTGCCCTTTATTTTTTCCAGCATCTTGTCGAGATCAATGGATGCCATCGTGTTTTTCCTCTGGTTGCCAACAGGATTCAGGTCAATGTTTCAGGCTGCCGTACGTCACGACGGCAAACGTGGTCACGTGGCAGAACGGCGCGCCATAACACGGCCGATCAGGCCGGAACCCCGGTTGTAGCTGACCGGTGCCAGACGCTTCATGCGCCAGACCATGCGCGCATCAAACTGCGGCAGCACGTAAAGCTGGTTGCGGTCTAGCGCATTGAGCGTGGTGTTGGCGACGGTGTCGGCAGACATGCCGGTCCACGCCATGAGGCGCTGGCCCATTTTCGAGGTGCCCTCCGGAATGCGGCCGTCACGCACGATGTTGGTTTTGACAAAGGTCGGGCACAGCGCCGTGACATGAACGCCGGAGCCGGCCATTTCAGCCTTGAGGGTTTCGGAAAGCGCCAGCACCGCCGCCTTGGTGACGTTGTACGGGCCCATCAGCGGCGCCGCCGCAAAGCTCGCCGTGGAGCAGACATTGATGATGCCGCCGCGACCGAGTGCCCGCAGCTTCGGGGCAAACACATGGCAGCCGTGAATCACGCCCCACATGTTCACGCCCACGGCCCAGTGCCAGTCCTCGATGGAAATCTCGCCAACGGGCATGCCACCGATGCCGACGCCGGCGTTGTTCACCACCAGATCCACCGGCCCCTGCAGCCACTGTTCGGATTTTTCTGCGAGGGATTCAACGCTGGCGAGACTGGAAACATCGCATTCCAGCGCCAGCGCCTGGCCACCCGCCGCCAGGATCATCGCGACGGTTTCCTCGGCCGTGGCCAGACGGATGTCCGAGCAGACAACGCGGCCGCCACGACGGGCCAGCTCCAGCGCAAAGGCCCGGCCTATGCCGCTGCCTGCGCCCGTGACCACGGCAGAAGACTGCCTGCTGCATTTCTTTCCGAACATGGTGATCCCCGTTAACCGTCATTCGCGGCAGGCGGATGCCCGTCGCATTGACCATTACATCGATGGGTGTCACCTTATTCCGACTATTTGTTCGGATTCAATTCGGAAATCCGCTTCTTTATCCAAACGCCCTTCAGGAGCCGACTGCCATGGCACGCAAACCGCAGCAACAGCGCTCCAAAGCCACCGTCGATGCCATCATCGAGGCCAGCTTCATCTGTGTGGCAAGGGACGGCACCGCTGCCACCACGACCCGCCACATCGCCGACGTAGCCGGCATCAGCGTCGGCTCGCTGTATGAATACTTCAGCAACAAGGAAATGATTTTTGACGCCATGAACGAGCGCTTTGTCGCCGACGTGGTGGCCATGCTGCAACCCCTGGTGCCGGTCATTGCACGCCTGCCTATCGGTGAAGCCGTGAAGCTCATCCTCGGACACTTCGAGGATTTTCTCGGCAGGAATGACCAGCGCTATCTGAAGTGCGCACGCCAGGCCATGGGCGTGGACATCAAGGACCACCTGGGGCCCATCACCAGGGTGCTGATGGACATCGTGATGCAGCACGTGATGCATCATCCCGAACACATGCGCCTGCGCCATATTCCGGCGATGAGTTACATCTTCATCAACGGCGGCATTTTTGCCATCGTGCGTCACCTTTCCGATCCCAGTCCGCCGATCAGTTATGAAGAGCTGGCCCAGGGTCTGGCCGACATGATCAGTCATTATGTCGCGCAGGAAATGCTGCTGACGGCACCCGCAACGCAGGATTGAATCCGGACGCCCTCCTGCGCCAGCATCCCGCCATTGCCATCGCCTTTCGTTGGCATGCGTTAACCAAGGCGGGTGCATGCGCTTTGCACCCGTCTGATAACACCTCGCTCTGGCGCACATCCACCCGGCAAAGGCACACTGGGCAACACACCACGTACTCCAGACCTTTGCAGGAATCCCATGCATCACGATTTCGACACGCCGATAGATCGCCGCGGCAGTGACAGCCTGAAATGGGCAAAATACGCTGGCCGCCGTTCCCGCCACGGTGAAGAAATCATCCCCATGTGGGTGGCCGACATGGATTTCGCGGCGCCACCGGCCGTGCTCTCGGCGCTGCAGCAGCGCATTGCGCATGGCGTTCTCGGCTACAGCCACAGCCGACCCGAGTTCCTGCAGGCCATCACCGGCGCCATGGCGCGCGATTACGGCTGGAGCATTGAACCGGAATGGATTGTGCCGCTGGCCGGTCTCGTCTCCGGCCTCAATATCGCCAGCCGCAGCATCGGTGAAAAAGGCGACGCCATTGTTACCGCCACGCCGGTTTACCCTGCCCTTTTCACCGCGCCGGTGAATATGGAACGCGAATGTGTGCGCATTCCGCTGGATGAAAACTGGGGCTGGGACATGGATGCCGTGGCCGCGGCACACACGCCCCGCACCAAAGGCCTGATGCTCTGTCACCCGCATAATCCGGTCGGCCGGGTCTGGCATGAAGCCGAGCTGAGCGGCATTGCGGAGTACGCTGAAAAAAACGATCTGGTGGTGGTCAGCGATGAAATTCACTGCGACATGATGCTGGAGCCGGGCGCACGGCATCGCCCCTTTGCCCTGCTGTCACCGCAGATGGCACGCCGCACCATCACCCTGATGGCGCCTTCCAAAACCTACAACATCCCCGGCCTCGGCGCGGACTTCGCCATCATTCCGGACACGCCATTACGACAGCGTTTCCAGTCCGCCATGGCCGGTATCGCTCCGCACCTGAACGTGCTCGGCATGGTCGCCACGACGGCGGCCTATGCGCAATGCGTGGACTGGCGCCACGGCCTGCTCGACTACCTGCGCAACAACCGGGATCTGGTGATGACGCTTGATGGCGTCAGGGGCTTGCGCGTCATCAAACCAGAGGCCACGTATCTCGCCTGGATTGATTGCCGCGCGACGTCCCTGGAAAACCCGCAGGCCTTTTTCGAGGCTGCCGGTGTCGGCCTCTCCGCCGGAGAGGATTTTGGCCGTGAAGGATTCCTGCGCCTGAACTTCGGCTGCACAACGGCCACCCTGCAGGAAGCCCTGCGCCGCATGCGGCAAGCCCTGGAGGAACACGCCGCCTGACCATACAGGGCGACGCCAGTTCGGCCGGCCCCGGATCCCGGCCATCACTGCCAGCCCGGCAAATGCGGTCTAGCGAACAGATAAATACGCCACCACGCGTCAGCATGCAGGATCGGGATTGTTTAAGCGCCTCTCCCCTGCCATCTGCTGGCTTCTTCATGCTGAGGAGAGTGGAGTGACTGCCGTTGCGATGATGCCCATGTTCAACCGGCTGATCGGCAACTTGCCGCGCAAGGAGCGCGACAGGACGCTGGTTTGTTGTGAACAGGTCGAACTCGTTTTCGGTGACATCCTGAGCAAACCCGGCCAGCCCATCCAGCACGTTTATTTTCCACTGACGAGTTTTATTTCGCAGATCGCTACCGTGGGTGAACATTCTTCGCTGGAAACGGGATTGATCGGCAATGAAGGCGTGCTCGGCGCGACACTGGTGCTGGGAGTAAATTCGGCATTATTGCTGGCCAGGGTACAGGGCCCCGGCATGGCATTGCGCATGACGGCGGGAGAATTCCTGAATGTTTCGCATGACAACCCGGTATTGCTGCACGCCTTCAAACGCTATCTTTATGTACAAATGGCGCAACTTTCCCAGACAGCCGTCTGCACCCATTTCCACATGATCGAATCGCGCCTGGCACGCTGGCTGTTAATGGCGCACGATCGCGCACACGCCGACCACTTCCATCTTACCCATGAGTTTCTTGCCAGCATGCTTGGCGTGCGCAGAAGTGCCATTACCATCGCGGCCGGCGCCCTGCAAAAGAGAAAAATAATCAGTTATAGCCGTGGCGGGATTACGGTGCTTGATCGTCACGACCTGGAAGCTGCATCGTGCGAGTGCTATCAGCTGGGCCGGTCGACCTATGCCCGGATATTTTCCGGTGCAGACGTGCCGGCATAACACCAGGAACGATCTTCCGCATAAAAAAACCCGTGACATCCGTCACGGGTTTTTTTATGCCTCAGGGAACGATCACGCCTTCAGGTCAAACCGTACCGCTTCATGAAAACATTACTGTAGAGCCACTTACAAGCAGGGGCACTCCTGAATGACTACAGGCGTCGCCCCTGAATGACACGAATCAGAACCACCACGATTGCAATGACCAGCAACACATGAATGAGCCCGCCCATGGTGTAAGAGGTAACCAGACCCAGCAGCCAGAGAACGACCAGAATGACAACGATGGTTTCAAGCATGGCATTACTCCTTGTTAACAAGTGCTCCGGAAATTCACCCTGAATATCCGGAACGTTCCACCGACAGCCGCCATACGCTTTCACGTTAATGGCTGACCCGCATCCTGCAGATCGACAACTGCCAGCGGATCATCTGGACATCCACCACAACGTGATGCATGTCATGGTGCATTTAGTCCTTGAACTTTGCTACGGCTTCATGCATCGAAGTCTTCAGCGAATCCCATGCAGACTCCACGCCGCCTTTGACGGAATCCCAGGCATCGGCGCCGGCATTCGACAGTTCGGCAAGTTTGGTACTGGCGACCTGAACCTTGGCATTGAGCTGGTCGACCAGGCTGTTCAGGTCAAGCTGTGCGTCGGCCGAGCTGCTGGCGGCCTTGGCCTTCAGCTTGTCGATATCCGCCTTCCACTCGTCGAGCTGGGCCTGTAGTTTCTGTTGGTGCAGTTCTTGATCGTTCATGGCAGTTACCTTGTGTTTGTTGATTAAAAGTTTAGCTGCAGGGCAGCAGAGAAGTTATCAATATCCGTGTGATCCATGTTGAAGCGCTCGTATTCCGTCCTCAGCGCCAGGTTATCGGCAAGCTTGAAGCGTACGCCCACACCAAAGGTAAGGCCCGTACCGTCTTCACTGCGGCTGATATTGTTGAAACGGTTATCCGTATTCCAGAACAGGGCGCCGGCTTTCACGTAGGGCGTAATCGGCTTTTCCTTGCCAAAATCAAGCACAACACCGGCTGTCCAGCCAGTTGCCTGAATACGGTCAGAGTTTCTGTTGGCAGCGCCGAAATCAATGTACTGGCCTTCAAGCGACAGCATGTTGCTAATCCCGAAACCCGCCAGCGCCTTCCAGGAAACATGACTCTTGGTGAGATCATTGTTGCTGTTGGTAAAATCCTCCCCGTTCATGCGGCCGTAGCCGACACCGCCACCGATATAGGCATGGTTGGCTGAATCGTCTGCAGCAGCATCAACAGAAATTCCAGCAAGGGCGCCAATAACGATAAATGGCAGAATCCGTTTAATGCTTTTCATAAAATATTCCATTTTTGTGAACGCGATAAATTGAAGCCAGGGATTACTTCTGTATTGCACTGTCTGCAGCAGGATTTTCCATAATCACTTCGACACGACGGTTTTTCTGGCGGCCGGCGGCGCTGCTGTTGCTGGTTACCGGAAAGGCTTCGCCTTTTCCGCTGGCAGAAATCCGTTCTGCGGCAACTCCGCGGTTAACCAGATAGTTCTTTACGGCCTCAGCACGGCGCTGCGACAACGCCATGTTCAGTTCATCACTGCCGACATTGTCGGTATGGCCTTCAATCGTGATGTGACGGTCCTCCTGTTTCTTGAGGGCATCGGCAAGACGATCAAAATTGGCGGTGGCGCCGGCCTTTAGATCAGACTTGCCGGTCGCGAAGAGCACATCGCTCAGCGTAAACACCATGCCGCGATCTGTTTTCTTTGCATTCAGGTCAGCCAGTTCCTTTTCAAGAGCGGCCGCACGGGCATTGGCCTCGGTCGTCTGCTGTTCGGCGTAGGAGGTATTGCGTTCGGCAGCCGCTGTTTGCTGTCTGGCATTTTCGGTCTGCAATCTGGCGCTTTCGGTCTGCATCTTCGCCTGATCAGCTTCCTGCGTACGTGCAGCGAGCCTTATCTGGTCGCGTTCAGCAGCCACGGTCTTCTGCTGGTCTTCGCTGTAACGCGAAGCGGCCAGTGCCCGTGCCATCTTGACCTTGTTGCTGGCCAGATAGGCAAGATGTGCTTCTACGGCAGGGTCTTTCTGGGGCTTTTCAGCGGCAACTACGGCGGTTTCAGCATCCTTGATGGCGGCCGGCGCACGATTGGCCAGCAGCGGGTCGGTTTGCAATGCGGTAAGTTCGGCACGGGCAGCACCCACGGCAGGGTTCTGAACCGGTGCGGTATGGCAGGCGAGCAGTGCCAGGGTACCGATACCAAGCGTGATGGCACTGGCAATGCGGGTCATGCGGAGATGAGTATTCATGGCTTAGTTTCCACTCTTGCGTTGAAGTTCTTGCTGCAGCGTGTCGTTATTGCGCTGCAACTCCTTGTTAACCGACTCGGCCCTGGCTTGCTGGGCCTTGGCAATGGCCAGTTCCGCATCACTGCGCGATTCATCCGCCAGGCTGCGTGCCTTTTTCATCGCTTTTTCGTCTTTTTCCTTGCCGGCTTTTTCAGACATGGTGCGGGCTGCCGCTATCTTTTCACGCGCTGAACGCAGATCAGCAGAAGCGTAATCGGCAACGCGGGCTTCTTCTGCCTGCCGGATGGCAGCATCGGCGGCGGCCATGGAATCAGTGGGGGCCTGCGGTACCGAGGCGCATGCCGAAAGGCCGGCCGCCAGCAAAACAACCGGAAGCAGGGAACGATTAATTTTCCCTGACAGGGACTTGGTATTTTCAATGAACATGACTGCCATCCTTTGTTGAAAATAAGAGGCCATCTATGGCCCGAAGCAACTCTTGAGCGATCATATTCGTCCTTGCAGAAGCATCAGTCTGTTCGCTGACGTACATAAAACCTGTGGATCAAGTAAAAACATGTGCTGAGGCGATAAGGATTAAAAATAAACTTGAAGATGATACTGATCTGGATAAACGCCTTTCGTCAGACCAGCCAATGATGTAATGAAGCTGTCATCAACAAGAAATAACGATCCGGCAATGCCTCAGGCAACTTGTTTGTCTGCCATGACAAGGCCCCGGAATAAACCCCCTGTCCGCCACCCGCTGATGATCACGGGCAACAAGAAAACCTGTGCCGGCTTCAGGAAATAACCCCGATAGCCACGACCTTCAGTGTTCTTACATTTATTTCGTCAGTCACCATAACCGCCCCATCCGGCATAACGACCTCGGGAACCGGAATCAGTACTGCATTGTTCATGTACGGCGCCTTGCCGGACAGACCCAGTACGGACGCACCGCCAAGAATGGTCATGACCAGAATTCCTGCAAGGCAGACTGAAGAATGTCTGTGTAATTTCATTACCCTTGCCTCCGTGCAACATCATGAATAAACCGCCGCAACAGCAAAGACGGCGGTTTTTTCATAAAAAAATACTGTCCTCAACCCGCCAGCAGATACCTGCCGGCGGCCGACCGCATCACCACAGCACAAACCCGTCTTACTGGTTTTTGCCAATCGTGAGGCCGGAGGAATCCACACTGCTGACACCCTTGATACCGCTTGCCAGATGAACGGCCTGATCAATAGCCGCCTGGGTATCAACCGTTCCCGACAACGCCACCACATGCTGTGTTGTCTTGACGCTGATCTTGAAACCCTTGGTCAGGCTGTCGGCAAGCAATACCGATTTCACCTTGGTGGTGATCCAGCTATCAGAGACAACGCGTTCGGTCTTGTGAGCGGCATTTTTGGTCTTGCTTTCCACTTTCCTGGCAACTGACGGCGTATAGATCTTGTTGTCGACACTGGTTACGCCCTTCACATGCTTTGCCAGGTCTTCTGCCGCATCACTGACTTCGGAACCGGAAGCAGAACCGGTAAGCGTCACCGCACCATTGGCCGTCGTCACACCGATGTCGGCATTTTTAAGGCGGGTATCATCCATGAACTTGGCTTTCACCTTGGCCGTAATGGCGCTGTCACTGATGGCGTCCATGGCGCTGTTGCTGTGTGGTTTTTCGGTATTTTCCGCGAGGACAACACCGCTCATACCAAGAACAGCCACCAGAGTGGCCGCTGAAATCGATTTGACTATTTTCGGGGTATTCATGTTCAGCTCCATGCACTAATAAAATATCGGAATAACGATGTTCGGCTGCAGGATCATTCCGGTTTATCCAGGAGATCATTAAAAGACAGGGACTGCGTCTTGATGACTCGCCGAAAACTCGCAGCAGCACTTGATCGCTGCACAACAATAGTCGGCTGCAGCCGTTATCCCGTCTGTGCGCCGCCGTACGTACCCGCTCCCGACAAACGGATGTAGTGTCTTGCCGCGGGTGGTGGGGTAGCGCCCAAAGGGTTAAGCTCTTGGGAATCCGGATGAGCCAGATGCGCTCTGCGCGGAGACTCCGCATCAGGCCATGCGTCTGAAGCATGGCCATTCATGCGAAGCTGGAGCGGTTCCGTTTTCACCCAAGGTGAAAGCGCTCTGCCCGGTGATAAGTCACGCAATGTTGACCTTAATCAAAACCATATTTGTGCAACAAAATAGACTGCCACTTTTGAAACAAGGAACGAAAAACCATGTCGCACTATCATGCTGTTGTCTGGCTCGATCACTCCGAAGCCCATGTGATGCACATCAGCTCCGATGATGTAGAAAAATCCGTGGTGCATCCGGACCAGCCCCACCAGCGCCTGCACACCAAGAGCGGCATTCCGGGTGCCGGCCACCTGACCGAAGACAAGCACTACCTCCACGCTATTGTCGAAGCCCTGAAAGGCGCCCAGGAAATTCTGGTAGTGGGCCCTGCCCAGGCCAAGCTGCACCTGATCAAGCATATCCAGGCCCATGATCAGGACATGGCCGACAAGGTGGTTGGCGTGGAAACCGTCGATCACCCGAGCGATGCACAGCTGGTCGCTTATGCCCGCAAGTATTTTGATGCCAAGGACCGGATGCTGCCCCAATCCTGATGCCGACACACAGGGCCGGGCGGCAATCGCCCGGCCCTGTCATCCGGACAGCCGCGCTCCCGCTTCTGCAACACCCCTCACCCGCCTCGCCTCATGCCGTCGACCGCTTTGTGCAAGCGCCTGCCATTTTCCTTTTACCCGCCTTCGTCCATGACACGGCAAGCCGTCATTCCGATACTCCGGCAGAGGGGAAAAACGGGACAGACCGGTTTTTGCCGGGCATCATAAGATGAAAAAACAAGGCGCCTTTTTCACGGTCGTTCTGCCGGTTTTCCACGCTCCTGTCCTTTCCGGTGTGACGACTCCGTCATGGCAACAGCAGCGCCCGGGCTGGTGGCCGTTAAATCGGTGCCTGTTCCTGGCAACCCTTCAGCTCGCCCCGCGGCAGGATTTTTCCGTACATGAGTAATGGCAACGACACCGTCAACACCAGTAACGGCAACGGCAATGGCGCCACCGAAACCTGGCTTATCCTGCGCCGCCTCGGTATCGACACCTTTCAGGAACCCGTGGTCTTCATGCGCGCCGACTGTCATGTCTGCCGTGCCGAAGGCTTTGCCGCGCAGTCGCGCGTACGTGTCATCGTCGGCGAACGCTCGATCATCGCCACCCTGAACGTGGTCATCGGCGACCTGCTGGCCAAGCATCAGGCCGGCGTTTCCGAAGCGGCCTGGCGTGCGCTCGGCGCCGAGGAAGGTGATGTGGTGCATGTGGAGCACATGGAGCCGCTGGAGTCGTTCTCGCATGTGCGCGCCAAGGTCTACGGGCATGCACTGAACTCAGGACAGCTCAACGCGATCATTCACGACATCAGCGAAAACCGTTATTCCTCGGTGGAAATGGCCGCCTTCATCACCGCCTGTGCCGACGAGCGCATGTCGATCGATGAAATCCTCTCGCTCACCACCGCCATGGTCGATGCCGGCTCGCGGCTTTCCTGGCCACACGACATTGTCGTCGACAAGCACTGCGTTGGCGGCCTGCCGGGCAACCGCACGACGCCGATTGTGGTCGCCATCGTTGCTGCCTGCGGGCTGATCATTCCGAAAACCTCCTCGCGTGCCATCACCTCGCCAGCGGGCACGGCCGACACCATGGAAACCCTGACCGAGGTTTCCCTCAGCCTGGATGACATGCGCCGTGTCGTCGGCCGCGAAGGTGGCTGCATCGTCTGGGGGGGCTCCATGAACCTCAGCCCCGCCGACGACATCCTGATCCGGGTCGAACGCCCGCTCGATTTCGACAGCGAGGGCCAGATGGTCGCCTCGGTGCTGTCGAAAAAACTCTCCGCCGGCTCCACGCATCTGGTTGTTGATATTCCGGTCGGCCCCACTGCCAAGGTGCGCTCGGCTGTCATGGCCGACAGCCTCGCCCTGCGCCTGACCCAGGTCGGTTCCGCCCTCGGGCTGACCGTGCGCGTGCGCCAGACCGACGGCACACAGCCCATCGGCCGCGGCATCGGCCCCTCACTGGAAGCACTTGATGTGCTGGCGGTGCTGCAGAATCATCCGGCGGCACCGGCCGATCTCGCCGAACATGCCTTGCGCCTGGCGGCCGATGTGCTGGAACTCGGCGGCAAGTCGGCGGCCGGAGACGGCATGCGTCTGGCCCGTGAAGTCCTGCGCGATGGCCGCGCCTGGAGAAAATTCCAGGCCATCTGCGAAGCACAGGGCGGCCTGCGGGAACCACCGAGCGCGAAGCACCATCGTGTCTTTGTCGCCAGAACCGCCGGCATCATCAGCAGCATCGACAGCCGCCGGCTTTCGCGCATCGCCAAACTCGCCGGTGCCCCCGGCACCATGGCAGCGGGCCTCGAACTGCACGTGCAGTTGCAGCAAGCGGTGGAAGCCGACCAGCCCCTGTTCACCCTGCACGCCGGCACACCGGGCGAACTCGCCTATGCCGCCAATTACGCCAATTCACGAGAAGACGTGATCCGCGTGGAGCCACAATCATGACAACACAGGTACTGGCCCTGCAGGGCAACGAGGCACTGGCCGATGCGCTGGCCGCCCGCATCAAGGGCGAGCGCGGCAATGTGCTCGTGCGCAACTTTCCCGATGGCGAAACCTTTGTGCGCGTGGAGCCCGATGTCAAAGACAACACCGTGATCATTGCCGCCACCCTGTTTCAGCCCGACAGCGTCGTCATGCCGCTTTTTTTTCTCGCCTCCACGCTGCGCGAGCTCGGTGCCGCGCGCATCATCCTGGTCACGCCCTATCTCGCCTACATGCGCCAGGACAAACCCTTTCATGCCGGCGAAGGCACCACGGCGCGGCATTTTGCACACTGGCTCTCCAGCTTTCTCGACGGCCTCATCACGGTGGACCCGCACCTGCACCGCATTCATTCGCTCAGCGATGTCTACGACATTCCCGCCATCAATGTGGCCTCGGCGCCGGCAATTTCTGCCTGGCTGCGCCAGCATTACCCGAACGCCGTGCTGATCGGCCCGGATGCCGAAAGCGAGCAATGGGTATCGGAAGTCGCCCGTAATGCAGATTGTCCTTTCACGGTGCTGGAAAAAACCCGGCACGGTGATCGCGATGTCAGTGTCTCGGTGCCGCATATCGAGCGCTGGAAAAACCACACGCCGGTCTTGCTCGACGACATCATTTCCACCGGCCATACCATGGCAGCCGCTGCGGAACACCTGCGCAGCGCCGGCATGCCGCCACCCGTTTGCATCGGGGTACACGCGGTGTTTGCCGACAATGCCTTTGCCACCCTGCAGCAGGCCGACATTGGCAAGCTCGTCACCTGCAACACCATCCCGCACCCCAGCAACGGCATTGACCTGCATCCGCTGCTGGCGGATGCACTGGAAACCCTGCTCGCCAGCGCGTAAATAATATGGCTGCCTGTCATCAGACGGCCGCCTTGCGCCGCTAGAATGGCGCGCCCAACCACCCTCATGCCGGCCCTGCCGCGCCGCAAGGAGAAACCCGTCCCATGAGCGCCGGCCATCACCATCACGAAGACCAGAAACACCCTGATGATGCGCAAGGTCATCATGATGACCATGGCCACGACCACAGCCACGATCATCACGGGCACGGGCATCATCATGCCCCGGCCAGCTTCAACCGCGCCTTTGCCATCGGCATTGCACTGAACCTGGCCTTTGTCGCCGTGGAAGCCTTCTACGGCTGGAAGGTTGATTCCCTTGCCCTGCTCGCCGATGCCGGCCACAACCTGAGCGATGTCGCCGGACTGGTGCTGGCCTGGGTGGGTGCCCTCGCCGGGCGCTTCCTGCCCGATGCACGCCACACCTATGGCTGGAAACGTGCCAGCATCCTGGCAGCCTTCATCAATTCCGTGGTGCTGCTGGTGGCGATGGGCTCGCTCGCCTGGGAAGCGCTGCACCGGCTGCAATCACCGCAGCCGCTGCAGGGCATGACCATCATGGTCGTCGCCGGCATCGGCATTGTCATCAACACGGCGACCGCCCTGCTCTTCATGCGCGGCGGCGAACACGACCTCAACATCCGTGGCGCCTTCCTGCACATGGCGGCGGATGCACTGGTCTCGGCGGGCGTGGTGATCGCTGCTGCCCTTGCACTCTGGCAGGGCTGGACCTGGCTGGATCCGGTGGCCAGCCTGCTGATTGCCGTGGTGATCGTCGCGGGCACCTGGAGCCTGCTCAGGCAATCCGTGCACCTGCTGTTTGACGGCGTGCCACCCGGTGTTGACCTGCATGCCGTACAGGATTTTCTGGAAAGCCTGCCGGGCGTGACGCGCGTGCATGACCTGCACATCTGGGCCATGGGCACCACCGAGATTGCCCTCACCGCACAACTGGTGATGCCGGACGGACACCCGGATGATGCCTTTCTGCAGTCCGTGACCACGCAACTGCATGAGCGCTTCCGCATTGAACACAGCACCATCCAGATCATGCGCGAAGCGTTCAGCAAGGCCTGCGGCGAGCACTGAACCCGTGTCTCATGCCCTGCAGCCATGCCACACCGGCCATGATGGCTTGAGCTTCGGCAACGCCGGCCAAAACCCTGCTGGAGGCTGAAACATGAACCTGCTGTCCTGCGCCACACGGCACCTGTTTTTTACCGGCAAAGGTGGCGTCGGCAAGACCTCGCTGTCCACCGCCACCGCCATCGCACTGGCCGATGCCGGCAAGCGCGTGCTGCTGGTCAGCACCGATACCGCCTCCAATCTCGACGAGATGCTGGGCATTGTCCTGCGCAACGATCCCGTTTCCGTCCCCGGGGTGCCCGGGCTGTCGGTGCTCAACATTGATCCGGATACTGCCGCCGAATCCTATCGCCAGCGCGTGCTCGCGCAGCTGGAGCCGGACAGCACCGAGGCAGAACGCGCCACCGTGCGGGAACAGCTCTCGGGTGCCTGCACCACCGAGATTGCGTCCTTCGATGAATTCTCCAGCCTGTTGTCCGGCGGCGCCGAAAACTACGATCACGTCGTCTTCGACACCGCCCCCACCGGGCACACCTTGCGCCTGCTGAGCCTGCCCGGTGCCTGGAGCGGATTCCTGCAGGGCAATGACCGCGGCGCCTCCTGTCTCGGCCCCCACTCCGGCCTGAAAATGCAGGAAGCACGCTTCAACACGGCACTGGCGGTGCTGTGCAATCCCGACCTCACCACGGTGGTGCTGGTGACGCGCCCGGACAAGGGCTCGATCAGCGAGGCTGCACGCACCTCCGAAGAACTGCACAGCCTCGGCCTGCACCAGCAGCGCCTGATGATCAACGGGGTCTTTGCGGCCAGCAGCCCGGACGACGCCATAGCGTCTGCCATCGCGGCCCAGGGACAGCAGGCGCTCCGGGAAATGCCGGATAGCCTGAAGGCATTGCCGCAAGACACGGTGCCCTTGCGTGCCTTCGACACGGTCGGCCTGACGGCGCTACGGGCGCTGCTGTCAGACGCCGCCTCCGCACAGGTGGCGAGTCCGCCTGCCGTCACCGCGCCGGATCTGCCCGCCAGCAGTCTGGAAAAACTGGCCGATGAACTGGCCACGGCGGACGGCGGCCTGATCATGGTGATGGGCAAGGGAGGCGTGGGCAAAACCACCATTGCGGCGGCACTGGCACTCGGTCTGGTACAGCGCGGCAAGAGCGTCCACCTCAGCACCACCGATCCGGCAGCGCATCTGGCCGCAACACTCGGCGGCGAAGTGGCGGGCCTTGAGGTCAGCCGCATCGATCCCAAAGTGGAAACACAGCGTTATGTGGACAAGATCATGGCGGCGCGCGCGCCCGGCCTGAACGAAGACGAGCGCGCGCTGTTGCAGGAAGACCTGCGCTCGCCCTGCACCGAGGAAGTGGCCGTGTTCCAGGCCTTTGCCCGCATCGTTGCGCAGGCGCGCAGCGCTTTTGTGGTACTGGACACGGCGCCGACCGGACATTCCCTGCTGCTCATGGATGCCACCGGGGCCTATCACCGGCAGATGCTGCGCGAGTTCGAGGGACGCACTTCCATGCACATCGTGACGCCGCTGATGCGTTTGCAGGATGCCGCCTACACCCGGATCATTCTCGTGACCCTGCCGGAAGTTACCCCGGTGTCACAGGCCGCCGCCCTGCAGGATGACCTGCGCCGGGCGCAGATCGAACCCTTTGCCTGGGTGATCAATAAATCCGTGGTCGCGGCCGGCACTACCGATCCCCTGCTCGCAGCCCGTCTGGATGGCGAGCGGCGGCAGATGGCGCGGGTCAGCGGCGGCCTGGCAAAACGCAGCTTTGTGGTGCCCTGGACCATTGAGCCGCCGGTGGGCATTGCCGCGCTTTATCACTTGCTGGGCAGCAAGCCCTAGCGCCGTACTCCGGCTTCAGGGCGCGACTGATCCTGCCGCGCCGGCAGGCCGCAGCAGCAGAAACAGCAGGATGGCCGCCAGCGACAAGGCCGCCGCCAGCCCGAACACCAGGTCCGGCGAGCGCAGCCACAAGGCCCCGGCAATCAGGGAAGCCGGCACGTAAACAAGACCGGTGACGAAGTTGTAAACGCCAATAGCCGTGGCACGGCGCTGCGGTTCAAGGTCGGTGATGAAGGCCTTGCCCTGCGCCTCGTCAATCGCATAGAAAACCCCGTACACGGCGAACAGTGCAATGAGCTGCCACTGCGTGTGGGCAAACAGCAGGCCGAGATTGATCAGGCCGTAGAGCGCATAGCCGCCCATGACAATATGCGAGCGCCCGATGCGGTCACCGAGTCCGCCGGCAAGCGGCGCGGCGATCACGCAGGTAACGTTGAAAAACGCATAAAGCAGCACCACCTGCGTCACGCTGAAACCGGTTTCGTGGGCGCGCAGCAGCAGAAAACCAAGGCTGAAATACGCCAGCGCAAAAACACCGGAAGGCAGCATGAAACGCTTGAAGCCGGAACTCAGCGAGCGCCAGCTTGCACCGATTTTCTCGCGCTCAAAACGCTGACCAGGCTGATCCTTGATGCGCGACAGCACCAGAATGCTGAGTACCGCCGGCACAAATGCCACCAGAAACAGCACCTGAAAACCCTGCCGCGTTTCCCCCAGCCACGACAACAGGCCGTAAGCCACCAGCGGGCCGATCACCGCACCGGATTTATCCAGCGCCTTGTGCACGCCAAAGGCATAACCACGCGAACCCTGAGCGGCAATCGCCGACAGCCAGGCATCACGCGGCGGCCCGCGAAACCCCTTGCCGAGGCGCTCGATCACCCGGAACAGTGCCAGCCCGGCAATCGAACTGGAGACCAGCAGGATAATCTTGGCCAGCGTCGAAAAACCGTAGCCCGTCAGCGCAAACACCTTGCGCCGGCCACTGCGGTCCGACAGCCAGCCGGCAAAATAGTTGAGTGCCGAGGCCGAGAAATCAGCCAGTCCCTCGACCAGCCCCAGCAGCGCACTGGAAGCGCCGGCAATGGTGGTAAAGAACACCGCAAACACCGAAAAAATCATCTCCGAACTGAGATCAGTGAGAAAACTGACCACGCCCAGCTTGAGGATATCGGGATGCACGCCAAAGCGGTTTTTGACAGGCGCACCGTCCGCCACCGGCACGGCAACCGGCACCTTGCCGGCGCTGTCCTTAATGCTGTTGCTGGTGCTGCCAGAGCCATCGTTCGGCAAGCCGTCCTGCGGTTCGTTCAATGAAATTCCCCACAAAGTCATGTCATGGTGATGTCCCCACGCTACACGGCTCGAACGACTGACGCCAGATTTCACGCAGACCACCCGGCCCGGATATTTTTATTGACGGACATCCGCCCAACAGCTCCTCCGGAATAAAGACGGCGGTATGATTCAGGGCCGTGGAGCCCTGCGCCGCCGAAGGATTATTCAAACGGCGAAGGAAAAGGGCTTCGCCCCGATTGTTCATCCACTGTCGTCACACAGACTTGCCTGAAACGGCAACGAGAGCCTCACCATGACACGCACCAGCGCTCCGGCCACCACGCCGCTTTCTGCCGTACCCCTTTCTGCCACGACTTCGGCAGGACGCTCACCGGCAGCAGAAGAGATCGTGAAACGTTTCCTGCACGCCATGGAAATCCAGGATCACGCCACCATTGCCGCCCTGCTCGCGCCGGACCTGAGCTACACCAATGTCTCGCTGCCCACGCTCAGGGGCGGCAAGAAAGTCGCCGGCCTGCTGGCGCGTGCGCTGCGGCGCGGTACCGGTTTTGATGTGCAGATTCACCACATCGCCAGTCATGATGACATCGTCATGACCGAGCGCACCGACATCCTGAAACTGGGGCCGCTGCATATCGGCTTCTGGGTCTGCGGCACCTTTCGCGTGGAGCAGGGCCGTATCGTGATGTGGCGTGATTATTTTGACTGGTGGGATATCACCCGCGGCACCTTGCGCGGCGTGGCCGGCATTGCGCTGCCGGGAATCCGCGCAACGCTGCCGGTGAAACCCGGGGCCTGACTTTTCCAGAAAAAAATGAATCGGCTGAAAAACAGCAGATTCATTTTCTCTGCCGGTGATGCAACAGCGGGAGACGGTACGCCCCTGCCCTGCGTTCAGAAGACAGGGCGGCATCACGGCGGATGTGCACCTTCCGCAACAGAACAGCGATTTCTGAAAAAATCCTGATAAACCTGCAACAGAGAAAATGCCCGCAAAGCATTCTACCGTCTTCGACAGCACTAGCGCGGCGTGGTATTCAGCCAGCGTCCGGCACGTGCCAGGGCGCGGTTGGCCTCTGGCAATAACGGGGCGAACAGGGCAAACGCATGCCACATGCCCGGCCAGATTTCGAGTTCGCACGACGTGCCGGCGGTGCGGCAACGCGCGGCGAGTGTACGGCTGTCGTCCAGAAACAATTCCTTGGCACCGGTCTGCACATAAATCGGCGGCAAGCCGGCGAGATCGGCAAAGACCGGTGATATGTGCGGATGCTGCGAATCGTTTGCACCAGCGTAATGCCGGGCAAAGACATGATGCAGCCAGAGCTTGCGTGAACGCCGGCGTCCGGTGAAACCGTCTTCAAGTCGGGTGTCGTGATAGGAGTCACCCGAGAGACTGACATCCAGCCAGGGCGAGTGCAGATAGAGGCGTGCCGGCAGCGTGAGCCCGGCATCACGGACACGCAGGCAAAGTGACAGACAAAGATTGGCGCCGGCGGACTCGCCGGCCAGACAAAACACCGCGGCCGGAGACTGCACCAGCAGCGCGCGCCAGAAAGCCTCCACATCATCCAGCCCTGCCGGCCACGGATGCTCCGGCGTCAGCCGGTACTGCGGCATCAGCACTTTTTCAAACGCACCGGCCTGCATCAGCCTCGCCGCAAACGCGCGATGACTGTCGGGCGAGCCGATGGCAAAGCCGCCGCCGTGCACATACACGAGCACCTGGCCGGCACGCCGGTCCGCGCGCTGATTGAGGATTTCCAGTACCGGCACACTGCCGGTTCGCGTACGCCGGGCAGTGGCCTGTGCCGGCAGGAAAGCCGTGCGCGTCATCAGGCCATGAACCAGGCCGAGCTGCGCCGGATGATTGATGCGGCGCAGCAGCGGGCGCTGTACGCGCAAGGCAAGTTTGAGCAAACGGGCGAGAGGACTGTTCATCCCGTGATGCTCGCACCTGCGCCGGCAAATGCGCAGGACGCAAGACGACAGCCGCCATGCAGAAGATGACAGCGTTCAGGCGCGCGCCTGGCGCGCCAGCCAGACCGATGGCGCTTCGCCGCACCAGCGCCGGAAGGCACGGCGAAACGCAGTGGCATCCTGGTAGCCGAGCGCCAGCGCTACCGACTCCACCGTGTGCCGCGGTGAAAGCAGATGCAGTTTCGCCTGGCGGAAAAGCTCGGCATCGAGCAAATGCTGGTAATTAACGCCCTCGGCCTTGAGATAACGCATCAGGGTGCGCGGCGACAGGTGAAAATGCGCCGCCACGGATGCCAGCGGCCACAGCTCGCCCGGCTGCTGTTGCAGCAGGTGCGTGATGCGCTCGCCCCAGCCGGTACGGGCTCCGCTTTGCAGTGACTGCTCCAGCGCTTCGCAGTGCTGTACCGCCTGTGCCCACACCGACGGATCACGAAATGGATTCGGCTCCTCCAGCAAGGCACGCGGAATTTTCAGGGCAGTTTGCGTGGCACCGAAACGGCAGCTGCCGTGCAGATAGCGCGCATAAAGTCCGGCATGCGCAGGCGCAGGGTAGGCAAACTGCAGACGCGCCTCTTTCAGGCGGCGGCCGGTGATGAGTTCGATGCCGCGCTGCACAGTGACGGCCATGGCTTCGATCAAAAACAGACCGGCTTCATCGAGCGGATGTTGCAGCGTGAGGCAGAGCACCAGATGTTCACGCTCCAGCCGCCGCGTCAGTTGCACCAGCGGTACGCGCAGGGCGTGATAGCGCTCCAGCGCCGCCCAGGCTTCACCAAGCGACGGACTCGACGAGAGCAGTTGCCCGAGCGGGCCGTGCGCGGCCAGTGAAAGCCGGCTGCCGACTTCCAGCCCGAAGCCGGGACGATCCGCCAGCTGCAGTGCATTGCGGATGACCTGCATCTGGTCAGCCGCGCTGATGCGCTGGTCGAGCTGACCGAGATCGGCTGGTGTCAGCGCCGTGCCGTGCAGCAGCACGCCCTGGCCACGCTCATCAAGGCGCAGTTCGCGGGCAAGCAGGCGGGTGTAGGTAACGGGATAACGCAAGCGGACTCCTCAAAACCATCGCCAGAAATTTACTGCAGCCGTGCTGGCCGCTTTGAGTAAAACCTTGCCATCATCCGCCTGATCAAGCTGTTAGCGGAGATTCTGACGCGCCCGCAAGAGGCGCCTGCAGATTCCGGACCAGACCAGCAGCAGAGTGCCCGAAGCCAGGCGCCCTGTCACTTTCTGCATGGCTTCTGTCACCAGGCACCCTTCATTGGCGAACCGCACCAAGGCATGATAAGGGCTCCATGATTGCCGATGCCTTGCCCATGTCCGCTCCCGTTACCGTCTCCTCCCTGCCCCTGCGCATGCTGGGCGAACACACCGGCACCATCAGTGCGATGCTGCTCGGCGCCGCGCGCTCGCTGCTGCCGTTCAAGCGCCCCGGGGTTACCGGTGAGTGCATTACGCAAACCGTGCCGGCACCTTCGGCAGAACTGCGCCGGGCCTACGCCGCCTGGTGCGGTGCCGGCGAGCGCTACGCCAGCAGCACGCCACCGCATCTGGTGTGCGCCAAGATCACCCTGCCGCTGGTATCACAGCTCACCGCACAATCACCCTACCCGCTGCTCAGCGTGCTCAACCAGGGCGTGCGCCTCCGTTTGCACCAGCCCCTGCCGGTCGGTGAAGCCATCCGCCTCAGTGGCAGCCTGATCGATGCCAGCGATGACGGCTATCGCGCGCGCATTCATTCACGTGTGGAAGTGGGCACGGCCAGCGTGCCGCTTGCCATGACCATCGATGCCATGGCCGCCGTGATGCTGAAAAAGCGCCCGGACGGCGAGAACAGCGACGCCCGCGTCACGCCCGATTTTGCCACCATCGCCACCTGGCAGGCCGCCGCCAATGAAGGCCAGACCTTTTTCTGGCTCACCGGTGATTTCAACCCCATCCACACCCTGCCGGCCTTTGCCCGCCACACGCGTTTTCGCGGCTGCATCATGCATGGCTACGGCGCCTTCGCTCAGGTCTTCGAAGGCCTCGTCAACCATGGTGCCCGCATTGCCGACATTGAGGTACGCTTCCTGCGCCCGCTGCCCTTGCCGAGCCCGCCGCTGCTGATCCAGCAGGCGCGCACAGCTGATGCCCAAGGCCGCCTTGCCATCCGCCTGATCGACACGGAGGGCGCGGTTTATCAAGCCGGCAGCTTTCTGCCCGAGGAGAACCCGCTGTGACCCGTGCCATTCCCGAAAACCGCCTGCCGGTGCTGATTGCAGGTGCGCGTACGGCCTTTCTTGAAAGCGCCGGCGCCTATTCGCCGCTGATGAGCCACGAACTCTGTGCCCAGGCCATCAGCGGACTGATGCACCGCACCACCCTCGCACCGCACCAGCTCGGCTTGGTGGTGATGGGCACCGTGCTGCACGAGATCAACACCACCAATGTTGCGCGCGAAGCCATGCTTGCTGCCGGCCTGCCGCTCACGGTTCCGGCTTACACCGTGGCCATGGCCGGCATTTCACCCAGCGTCGGCGTGATGAATATCTGCGACCAGATCGCCCTGGGCCGGCTTGATTTCGGCATCGCCGGCGGCACCGACAATTTTTCCGATGTGCCCGTACGCCTGTCGCAAAACGTGCGTCGCCTGCTGATGAAAATCCGCCAGAGCCGTTCCACGGGTGAACGGATCAGCCTGCTCGGCCGCCTGCGCTTCTCCGATCTCAAGCTGGACCTGCCGAGCAGCGCCGATTTCACCACCGGCCTCACCATGGGCGCCGCCTGCGAAGCCATGGTGCGCACCTTCGGTGCCACCCGCGAAGCCAGCGACGCCTTTGCGGCAGAAAGCCATGCGCGGGCGATTGCCGCCACCGCCGCCGGCCGCTATCGCGAACAGATCGTGCCGGTAACCGCCGCCGGCGTGACCGTGACCGAGGACAACACGGCGCGCGCCGATGCCAGTGCCGAAAAGCTGGCCAGGCTGGCACCAGTGTTTGACCGTGAGCACGGCATCATCACACCCGGCAATGCCTCGCGCTTTTCCGATGGAGCCGGCGCCCTGCTGCTGGGTGCCCTTGGTCGGGCCCGCACCGAAGGCCTGCCTGTGCTGGCCGTGGTGAGGGATTACCTGCTCGCCGGGGTGGCCAGCCTGGAAACCGAAATGCTGCTGGGCCCCGCGCTCACCATTCCGCGCCTGCTGGCGCAAAACGGCCTGCAGTTCGCCGACATCGGTGTCTGGGAAATCCACGAGGCTTTCGCTGCCCAGTTGCTCATCAACCGGCAGTGCATGGCCTCGCCGGCCTTTGTGGCCGAGCGCTTCCGTGCCGGCACGCCATGCGGCGAGATTCCGCTGGACCGGCTCAATGTCTGGGGTGGCTCGCTTTCGCTGGGCAATCCCTTTGCCGCCACCGGCGTGCGCCTGCTGCAAACGGCGGCGCAACGCATGAAGGCAGAAGGCCAACGCTATGCCGTGGTGTCCACCTGCGCCGGGGGCGGTCTCGGCGCCGCCCTCCTGCTGGAAAACCCGGACTACCCTCGCCGGTCATAAGCCGGCCTGCATGCCATGAAAAAGGGCGCCCTCAGTGGCGCCCTTTTTCATGGCATGCATCTTCATGCGACTCATGCGACAGCAACCATCGACGGCTCCGGCAGCGCCGGCCGGCCTCTTGACCGGCAGCCACAACGGCTGAAGGGTGATGGCAGGAGCGCGGAGATCGGGTACCGTTAAGCCCTCACGAATTACAGGGACTTTGTATGAGTAATGCTCCTGCCGCGACCACCATCAGGAAGGTTGAACTGCTGCGCCCCTTTTTCTGGCTGAAGGCCGGCTGGCGGGAGCTCGCCGCCCATCCCGGACCCAGCCTCACCTACGGCATTCTGGTCACCCTGGTGGGCTGGGGTCTGGTGACGCTCGCCGCTCCGCATGCGGAACTCTTCACGTCGGTCATTACCGGCTTTGTGCTGTTCGCGCCGCTGGTGGCATCCGGCATCTACGAGCTTTCCCGGCAGAGTGAAGCCGGCGAACCGGCCTCCTTCATCAACTCGGTGAAAAGCCTGCGCCGCAGCATGAACAGCATTGCCGACTTCGGCATTGTGCTGCTTCTCGTGGGCATACTGTGGGAACGCGTGGCGGCCGTGATGTTTGCGCTTTCCTACGGCGGCGACATGAGCGATGTGCAGCATTTCGTGCACGAGATATTTTTTTCGGGGAAATACTGGGGAGTGGTGATTGCCTGGCTGCTGTCGGGCGCCATTTTATCCAGCGTGATTTTTTCCGTGACCGTGATCGGCATGCCCATGGTGATCGGGCGCGATGCCGACGTGGTCACCGCCATGATCACCAGCGTCCGTGCCGTGTTCCTCAACCTGCCCGCCATGATGTTGTGGGCAGGCCTGATTGTCACACTGACCGTGCTGGGCATGGCGCTCGCCATGGTCGGGCTGGTCGTGATCATGCCCCTGCTCGGACACGCCACCTGGTGTGCCTACAAGGATCTGGTGCATGAAGCGCCAGACCCGCAACCCGGCACGGCGTCCTGAGCACGAAGCCCTGAGCACAAGACCCCGCAGGCATGACACCCGCCCGGCGCAGCGGGTTTATTGCGGCTTGTCAGCCTTCTTCACGCCGCAGGTATTGATGCCCAGCAGGCTGTAGGGCGGACACCAGCCGGAAAGCCCGGTCGCAACCGGCACGATGCCTATCAGGCCCCACAAGGTCTTCGGCCCCACAAACACCAGCGCCAGCAGGCCAAGCCCCGCCACCACCCGCACCACACGCTCGATATCACCAATATTGCGATCCATCATTCCGCTCCCCTGTCATGTCCCGGATCGGCCGGATGGCCCACCACAAACAGACCTTGACTGTCACATACCCCTGCCTACACCCGACCGGCTATCGTGTCACCGGTCAGGCTGCCCCGGGTGCACCTTTTTGTCCGCCGTTTCACTGACGGAGGTTCGGGTATGGCCAAGGCCCCACCAGATGGTCGCAGGAATGCCAACGATCATGATGACCATGCCGATAATCACCATCCAGCCGCTGGAAGTCCCGAAAAGTTCTCTGGCAATGTCCATGATTCCCGCGCTCCGCCAAGTTTGTTTTTTAATGACACCATGTGATCTCCGGCAAACCTCTGACGCAGATCAATCTGCGGCAAGATTCAGCCCCGCCACGGCTTTTCACACTGATTTTCCGGACGCACACGACTGGTCGTGAAGGAATTGCCTGGCAGACACTGGCGCCATAACCACAACACGGCAGGTCCGGACCATGAACGCCAAAACCCACGACGCACTGCTGCAAAGTGCCAGCACGAAAAAAAGCAGCAAGTGGAAAGACCCCAAGCGCTACAAGTGGCTGCTGAGCCCGGCACTTCCCGTCATCGGTATTGCCGCCATGTCGGCCTATGCCATAGCCCCCAAAAAACTGCGAGCCCTGGCCTGGACCGGCCCGCTGCTGGTACACGGCGTCATCCCCGCCCTCGACAAGATGATCGGCGAGGACGCCAGCAATCCGCCGGACGACGCCATCGCGGATCTTGAGAACGATCCGTACTACAACCTCATTACCAAGGCCTTCATTCCCTCCCAGTACCTCATGACGATGCTGGGCTGCTGGCTGGCCACCCGTGACAACGTGCCCATGTCCGACCGCATCGGCCTGACCTTCTCGGTCGGCGCCCTGAACGGCATTGCCATCGTTACCGGCCACGAACTCGGCCACAAGCACGAGCGCGACAACCGCATCGGCGCCATGCTGGCGCTGGCGCCGACGTTCTATACGCACTTTGCGGTGGAACATAACTTCGGCCACCACAAGCGCGTGTCCACGCCGGAGGATCCCGCCTCCAGCCGCATGGGCGAATCGTTCTGGAAATTCCTGCCGCGCACCGTGATCGGGGGCTTCAAGTCCGCCATCGAGATCGAGACCAAGCGTCTTGAGCGCAAGGGCAAGGGCTTCTGGACCCTGGAAAACGAACTGCTGCAGGGCTGGGCCATCAGCGCCGGCTTCCTCGCCGCCAACGTGGTGGTCAGCGGCCCGCGCGCCGTGCCCTTCATGCTTGCCCAGGGTGCCTACGGCGCCAGCCTGCTCGAGGTGATCAACTACATCGAGCACTACGGCCTGATGCGCCAGAAGGACGAGAACGGCAAGTACGAGCGCACCCAGCCCGAGCACAGCTGGAACAGCAACTACGTTGTCACCAATCTGGTGCTCTACCAGCTGCAGCGCCACTCCGACCACCATGCCTTCCCGTCGCGCAGCTTCCAGGCGCTGCGCGATTTCCCCGAAGCGCCACAGCTGCCGAGCGGCTATGCCTCCATGCTGCTGCCGGCCTATATCCCGGGCTGGTGGACTCAGGTGATGGACGAGAAAGTCATCCGCCACTACAAGGGCGACCTCAGCAAGATCAACTGGGACCCCGAGCGTCGTGACGAGCTGATGGCCAAGTACCGCCAGTTTGCCGCCGAGGTCGCGGCCAGTGCCGAAGCAGAAGCCTTGACGGCTGCGCCCGTCACCACACCGGCCCTGACCGCAAAACCCGTGAAGGCCGCGGCAGTGAAAACGAAGGCCGTAAAGGCAAAACCGGCAAAGGCAAAAGCAGGAACGGGCAGCGCTGCCTGAGCCCCGCTGCACCCGGCCCGCCAGCTCCAGACCAGCATTCGGGGGCTGGCGGGCTCCCTCCCCCTTTCCGGCAACCACGGTCGTCGCGATGATCTGTGGCCTGCCGCTTTCCGGCGTCCCGCACAGGTTTGCCGGACGCTCGCCACTGGCCGCCAGACGAGCGCCTGACACACACTAGCTGCCATCATCACAACACGGCAGCCAGCCCATGAACGCCAAGACCCCCGATGAACTCCTGAAGCAGGCCAGCCAGGCCGACGGCAAGAAATGGAAGGATCCCAAGCGCCACCTCTGGCTGCTTGGCCCGGCCCTGCCCGTCATCGGTCTGGCGTCCATTGCCGCCTATGCCGTGGCCCCGAAGAAACTGCGCGCCCTCGCCTGGACCGGCCCCGCACTGGTACACGCCATCATCCCGGCGCTGGACCGCCTGATCGGTGAAGACGCGAGCAACCCGCCGGCCTCGGCCGTAAAACCGCTGGAAGATGACAAGTACTACGGCCGCATCGTCAAGGCCTTCATTCCCGCCCAGTACGCCATGACCTTCCTCGGCACCTGGGTTGCCAGCCGCAAGAACACCCCGATGATCGACCGCGTTGGCCTGGCCCTGACCGTGGGCGCCATCAACGGCGTCGGCATCAACACCGCCCACGAGCTTGGCCACAAGCACGACAAGACCGACCGCGTGCTGGCCATGCTGGCACTCGCCCCGACCGGCTATACCCACTTCGTGGTCGAGCATAATTTTGGTCACCACAAGCGCGTGGCCACCCCTGAAGATCCGGCCAGCAGCCGCATGGGCGAATCGTTCTGGAAGTTCCTGCCACGCACCGTGGTCGGCGGCTTCAAGTCGGCCGTGAAGATCGAAACCGAACGCCTGCAGCGCAAGGGCAAGGGCTTCTGGACCATCGAGAATGAACTGCTGCAGGGCTGGGCCGTGTCGGCCGGCTTCTTCGGCATCACCACGGCCATCTGTGGCCGCCGTGCCATTCCCTTCCTGATCGCCCAGGGTGTCTATGGCGCCAGCCTGCTGGAAACCATCAACTACGTGGAACACTACGGCCTGATGCGCGAAAAGCAGCCGGATGGCAAATACGAACGCACACAGCCGGAACACAGCTGGAACAGCAACCACATTGTCACCAACCTGTTCCTCTACCAGTTGCAACGTCACTCCGATCATCACGCGCACCCGACCCGCAGCTTCCAGGCACTGCGCCACTTTGAAAAGGCACCGCAGCTGCCGGGCGGCTACGCCTCCATGCTCCTGCCCGCCTACATTCCTTCGTGGTGGTACAAGATCATGGACCAGCGCGTGATTGATCATTACGAGGGCGACCTCGGCAAGATCAACTGGGACCCGGAGCGTCGCGCCGAGCTGATGGCAAAGTTCAGTGCAGCAGGCATTGCCAGCGCACCGGCAGCACCGTCGCTCGAAGCACAGCCGGAAGCCCTTGCCTCGTAATCGGCAGCCTTCCTCGCCTAGAATGAAAACCCGCCCGCTAACGGCGGGTTTTTTTATGAGCGGCGCCTTGAGCCAGCGGGAAGACTGCGCCCTTCACCACGCCGCACACATGACAACACGGGAGAGAGTACGTGACAGGTATAAAACGGTTTCACGTCGCCACGCGTTACAGCGAAATTGCCGTGCACAATGGCACCGTGTATCTGGCCGGACAGGTTGCTGCCGATGGCAGCCTGGATATTTCCGGCCAGACGGCCGATGTTCTGGCGAGCATCACCCGCCTGCTGGCCGAAGCCGGCAGTGACAAGTCGCGCATTCTCATGACGCAGATATTCCTTGCCGATCTCGCCGACTACGACGGCATGAACCAGGTCTGGGACAGCTGGATCGTGCCCGGCCACACCCCGCCTCGTGCCACCGTGCAGGCCGCGCTGGCACGACCGGAATGGAAAGTGGAAATCGTGGTGACGGCCGCCCTGCAGGTGTAATGAACTTGTCCGCCTGGCCGGCGGAACCTGCCATACACATAACAACAGGCGGCTGACACCGGCATGCGCCACAACCGGTACACTGCCTTCTTCCCGCCGCCATCAGGAGTCCGCGTGCAGCCCCTCATCCCGCCCATCATCTCGGTACAGAACCTGACCAAGACCTATGCCTCCGGTCATCAGGCACTGAAGAACATCAATCTGGATATTCGTCCGGGCGAAATTCTGGCGCTGCTGGGGCCCAACGGCGCCGGCAAGACCACACTGATCAGCACCATCTGCGGCATCGTCAATCCCAGCTCGGGTCGCGTGCTCGCCGACGGTCACGACACCGTGACTGATTTTCGCGCCGCGCGCTCCCGCATCGGTCTGGTCCCGCAGGAGCTGACCACGGACGCCTTTGAAACGGTCTGGGCCACCGTGAGTTTCAGCCGCGGCCTGTTCGGCAAGGCACCGAATCCCGCACTCATCGAAAAAATCCTGCGCGAGCTTTCGCTGTGGGACAAGAAAGACGCAAAAATCATGACGCTCTCCGGCGGCATGAAACGCCGCGTAATGATTGCCAAGGCACTCTCGCACGAGCCCTCCATTCTCTTTCTGGATGAACCCAGCGCCGGCGTCGATGTCGAGCGGCGTCACGACATGTGGGAAATGGTGCGCGGCCTGCGCGCCAGCGGCGTCACCATCATCCTCACCACGCATTACATCGAGGAGGCCGAGGAAATGGCCGACCGCATCGGCGTGATCCGCAAGGGTGAACTCATTCTGGTGGAAGAAAAAACCGTGCTGATGCAGAAGCTGGGCAAGAAACAGCTCACGGTGTATCTCAGCACGCCGTTGCAGGTCATTCCCGAAGCACTGGCCGCCTACCCGCTTGAGCTTTCCGCTGACGGCAATACCCTTGTCTACACCTTTGATGCCAAAAGCGATGACACCGGCATTGCCGCATTACTGCGCTGCATGGATGAGCAAGGCATTGCCTTCAAGGAGCTGCAGTCCAGCCAGAGTTCGCTGGAAGAAATTTTCGTCAGTCTGGTGAGGGCAGCGCAATGACATTGCCGATAAACATTCATGCCATCCGCGCCATCTATTTTTTCGAAATGGCGCGCAGCTTTCGCACCCTGACACAGAGCATTGCCTCGCCGGTGCTCTCGACCTCGCTCTATTTTGTCGTGTTCGGCGCCGCCATCGGCTCGCGCATGGGCGCCATAGACGGCATCAGTTATGGCGCCTTCATCATTCCCGGCCTGATCATGCTGGCCATGCTCAACGAAAGCATTTCCAACGCTTCTTTCGGCATCTACATGCCGAAATGGTCAGGCACGATTTACGAGCTGTTGTCTGCCCCCGTCTCTTTTGTGGAAGTGGTGATCGGCTATGTCGGTGCTGCTGCCAGCAAGTCGGTGATGCTGGGCCTGCTGATGCTGGTCACGGCACGTTTTTTTGTGAACTACCAGATTGCCCATCCGTTCTGGATGCTGTGCTTTCTGGTGTTAACCGCCGTCACCTTCAGCCTCTTCGGTTTCATTATCGGCATCTGGGCCGACGGTTTTGAAAAGCTGCAGGTCATTCCGCTCATGGTCGTCACCCCGCTGACCTTTCTCGGCGGCAGCTTCTATTCCATCAGCATGCTGCCACCGGCCTGGCAAACACTCTCGCTGTTCAACCCGGTGGTTTATCTCATCAGTGGTTTCCGCTGGAGCTTTTACGGTATCGCCGACGTCAACCTCGGCATCAGCATCGGCATGACGATGGTTTTTCTGGCGCTGTGCCTCGGCGGGATCTGGTGGATATTCAGAACGGGGTACCGGCTCAAGGCCTGAGGCGGGCCGGTGACGCGGGCACATCCGCAGACCAGGCGCCCAGCGCCAGCGGCAATCACCTGCCGGTTGCGCAAGGTCAACGAAGTGACAACTGGCGCGTTGTATTCTGGCGACTATAGTTTTTCCGAAGCCGGATCCGGCCCACCCCAGGAGATCGCCCATGAAAGTCCCTTACGCCCTTGTCATTGCCAGCCTGCTGCTGGTTCCACTCGCCCACGCCGACAGCAAGCCCGCACCCTCCGCTCCTCCTGCCATGGGCTCCGGCATGATGCACGGCGATGGCCCCTGCATGAAGGACAATGGCCCCATGGGCGGTCCCTGCATGCCGGATGACCTCAAGCTGAGCGCCGACCAGAAGCAGAAAATCGAGGCCATTCACGAGGAAGCACACCAGAAAGTGCTGAAGGTGCTGACGCCCGAGCAGGCGGCAAAAATGGAAGAACACCGCAAGGCCATGATGGATCGCAAGACCGACCACATGGACAAACATGCGGATCACATGAAAAAGCGTGCCGACAAAATGAAAGAACGCACACCAGAGCCGGCAAAAGTCCAATAAAAGCTGTCGCCCCGGCGCGCCAGCAACCCTGGCGCGCCGGGTTCGCGTGGCCATCGCGCTCCGGTCAATCCCCGGGAAATGATGGAACGTCCGTCAACAAGCCTGCACAATTCCGGCACCATACGCCGGCAACACTCCTTCCCCGGACCACGCTGTAAAACCGGGCGCTTTACTCCCGATGCATCGCGGCGCCAGACCCTCATGAACGTGACATGAAAGCCGAAGACCTTCTGCTGCTGACCCGCCGGGAAATGCCCTATGGCAAATACAAGGGACGCCTGATCGCCGACCTGCCCGGACACTATCTGGCCTGGTTTGCCCGCGAAGGTTTTCCGCCGGGTGAAATCGGCCGCCTGCTGGCACTGATGCATGAAATTGACCACAACGGCCTGTCCGGCCTGCTGACACCCTTGCGCCAGCAGGAGGCGCGGGGCGATACCACATAAAACCCGACCGACGCAAACCTGCCGGCCAGTGACGGGCCGCCGCTGCCTTCCGTGTCATCCCGTCTGACGAGAAGCATCTCGCGTGTCAGCAGCCGGCATGCTACAAAAACGCCATCAAGGAGGAACACCATGAAAACCGTAGCAGAGATTCTCAAATCAAAACCGAGCGCGCAGGTCTTCAGCATCGAGCCCACGATGACGGTGCTCGAAGCCATTTCGCTAATGGCCGACAAGGGCATTGGCGCCCTGGTCGTGGTTGAAGGGGAAAAGGTCGTGGGCATCGTCAGTGAGCGTGACTATGCCCGCAAGATCGTCCTGATGGAGCGCTCTTCCTACAACACCGATGTGAGCGACATCATGACCGCCGATGTCATCTCTGTTCACCCGGGCCAGAGCAACGAGTTCTGCATGGAGCTGATGACCAACAAGCGCCTGCGTCACCTGCCCGTACTGGAAGACGGCAAACTGATCGGCCTGGTTTCCATCGGCGATCTGGTGAAAGACATCATTTCCGATCAGCAGTCCATGATTCGCCAGCTCGAGCAATACATTCGCGGCGAATGACCGCCTGCACCGGCGCTGCGTGCCGGCCAGGCAGCGCCCCTGTTTTCCTGCCCGCAACCACCCAGCCGCTATAATCCGTTCATTCTCCCTGCAGCAAGGATGATCACCATGGCCCGGCCATCCAAACCGGCAATCGCTGCATCCGAAAAACCCCGCATTCTTCTGGTGGATGACCAGCAGGGAAACCTGCTGGCGCTGGAAGTCCTGCTGGATGAGTTCGATGCCACCCTGGTTCGTGCCGGTTCCGGCAATGAAGCCCTGAAAATCATCCTGAACCAGAAAATCACCCTGGTGCTGCTGGATGTGCAGATGCCGGACATGGATGGCTTTGAAGTGGCCCGCCTGATGCAGCAGACCAGCCGCAGCCAGAGCATTCCCGTCATTTTTGTTTCAGCCATCAATCTCGACGTGGCGCATGTACTGAAAGGCTATGAATGCGGGGCCGTTGATTTCCTGACCAAACCGATCGAGCCCCTGATACTGAAAAGCAAGGTGCGCATAGCGCTTGAGCTGTACCGGAAAAGGCGTGAACTCGAAATCAGCCATGCGGCGCTGGAAAGCAGCATGCGTGAACTGGTACGCATCAAGAAACTCAATGAGCTGCTGTTGCAGTCCATCAGCGAAGGCATATTGAGGCTCGATGCCGAAGGCCGCATCCAGTACGCCAATCCTGCGGCGGCAGCCTTGCTTGGCAATGGCGACACGCTGCTCGGCAGCCTGCTCAGTGAACATCTGGTGGGTGATGAGGAAGAGGAAATGATCAGCGAGATACTCGCACATTGCATGAGCGGAACACGCTCGCAATTCATTGCCACCGCCAGGCGCATGGACGAAATCTTTGTCGCTGAATTCACGGCCACCGCGCTGACCGGCGATGACGGCAACATGCTGGGCGTGAGCATGGTGTTCAAGGATATTTCTGCGCACCACAAGCTGACAAACAAGAAACCGTTAAACGACAAGGCATCCTGAACCACACTCCACCCGATGCCATCATGACCGCATCAGGGCGTAATCGTGGCAAAGGCACGCCTGACTTTATCCTCGCCCCATATCGTTGCGGCGGCCGGGGCGGCGCCGTTCATGACGGTTGTTCCCTGCCCCGACTGATACAGCTCGACATGCCCGCCAGTGGCGCTATCAACATACACGCCATGACCCTCCAGCATCACGACATCAAAACCATTTTCCGTCAGGCCATAACCGCCCCAGAAATCCGTACCACGCACGCCGATCGTGGCTACCCGGCTGTGCACCACATAGCGACTGGCACGCCGGGTAATCAGCCCCGTAATGCTGCGAAAAGCACCCTTGACCAGATCAAAGGTGGCGACATTGGGCCTATCCCTGTAAAGCCGGTACTCGCGAATAACGAACTCGCTGTCCCGACCCAGCGTAATCAATGTGCCATCACGCAAGCGCAGCTCAGCAATACTGGCAGGCCCGGTGACAAAACGATCGCCCTGGCAAATCTGCAGCCCGGTAAACGGCGGGAAAAGACCGGTCTTGCGGGCGAGTGAAACCTCGCCGACAAGCCGCACCACCACACCGGCGCGGCAAGCCTCGGCATGGGCGAGCACCGGAGCAAACAACAAGGGCAGAGCAAGGAAAAGATGGCGCATGGTATTGGTCACCGTGTATTGATGACGGGATACTCCCCGTATCCCGCTATACGGCAAACTGGACAAACTGGATGCACACCCTGTTTTCCGACGACGCCAGAAATGCCCTGCCCGGCGGTTATGCCCCCTGTCTGATCATCTCCGCCGCTTTCTCGGCAATCATGATGGCGGGAGCGTTGGTGTTGCCGCCAATAATGGTTGGCATGATGGAGGCATCCACCACGCGCAGGCCGCTAACGCCATGCACCTTCAGCGCAGGATCAACCACGGCCATGGCATCAACGCCCATCTTGCAGGTGCCCACCGGGTGATACACGGTGTCCACGCGCTGGCGCAGGATGGCGCGAATGTCGTCATCGTTTTTAATATGCGCTGTAAACAGGTCGCGTTTGATGAAGGGCGCAAACGCCGGCGCCTGCATCAGCCGTTCCGTCATCTTGAAACCGGCGACCATGTCTTCCACGTCATCGGGATGATCCAGGAATTTCGGATCAATCACTGGCGGAGTCTCGGCATTTTTATCGGCCAGACTGACCGTGCCGCTGCTCTTCGGGCGCAACAGGCAGACATGACAGGAAAGGCCATGCCCCATATGCAGTGTGCGCGCATGATCATCCACCAGGGCGATCACGAAATGCAGCTGGATATCGGGGGCCGCAAGCTCCGGGCGGGTTTTCAGAAAACCGCCGCACTCGGCAAAATTGGAGGTGATCAGGCCGCGACGCTCGCGGCGATAACGGGCAACTTCCTTCAGCAGGTGTACGCCGCCCTTCACGGAAAGGCCGAGCAGATTGATGTCATCCGATTGATAGCCGAAAATGAAATCAGGGTGATCCTTCAGGTTTTTCCCCACTCCCGGCAGGTGATGCACCACCGGAATACCCAGCTTCTGCAGTTCAGCGGCATCACCGATGCCGGAGAGCATGAGCAATTGCGGCGACTGGAAGGCGCCGGCACTGAGAATAACCTCACGGCGTGCCCACAGTGTTTTCAGCTGGCCACCCTGGCGGTACTCCACACCGATGGCGCGCTTGCCTTCAAACAGGATGCGCTGGGTAAAGGCACCGGTTTCAACACCAAGATTCCGGCGCGCCCTGTGCGGCTGCAAATAGGCACGATAGGCACTGCAGCGCTCACCGTCTTTTTGCGTGACCTGATAAGTGCCCAGACCTTCCTGTTCGGCGCCATTGAAATCCGTGTTGAGCGGATAACCCGTCTGCCGTGCCGCCTCCAGGTAATGCTGCTGAAAAGGATTGTCCGTGCGCAGTTTGCTGACGCTGAGCGGCCCTTCCTGACCATGCCATTCATTGTTTATTTCATGGTTGTGTTCTGATTTCCTGAAAAAAGGCAGCACATCCTCATAGGACCAGCCGCTGTTGCCCAGTGCCGCCCAGTGATCGTAGTCACTGCGGTGACCACGGATATAGGCCATGGCATTGATGGACGATGAGCCCCCCAGCACCTTGCCGCGTGGCTGGTAGCCACGGCGACCATCAAGGCCGGCTTGCGGGACGGTTTCAAAGGCCCAGTTATTGAATTTCTTCGGCACCATCAGCACCACGGCGGCCGGCGTATTCACCATCCACTGGTCCCCGTCACCACCGGCTTCCAGCAGCACCACCTCGACGCCGGCATCTTCACTGAGTCGACCCGCCAGCGCACAACCACTGGAACCACCACCGACCACAATGTAGTCAACGGTTTTTGCATCAAGATTTTTTTCCATGTTTTTTCCTGCGTATGTTCGGGTGAGGAATGTTGATGTGTCGACTGACGGACAGCTTCCGGCTGCCCTGGCATTTGACCAGGCGCTACTCTAGCGGGAAAAACCGGCAAGGTTAATGTGCTGACAGACCAGGTGACCGGCACCGTGCAGTTCTTCACAAAAAGAGGCGACTGAAGAACCGTTGCCTTGTGCTTTCCCCGATTGCACGACAGGCCGGCATCAGCGCGCCGGCAGCCAGCGTTCGATCGCCGAGCGTAAATCATTCATGCGTACCGGCTTGGGCAGATAGTCATCCATGCCGGCATCCAGACACTTTTCCCGGTCTCCCTTCAGCGCACTGGCGGTCATGGCGATAATGGGCAAGCGCCGCCCCCCGGCCTCCTGCAGGCGAATGGCACGACAGGCTTCAAAGCCGTCCATTTCCGGCATATGGCAATCGAGAAACAGCAGGTCATAAGGCAGATGCCTTACGGCCTCCACCGCTTCACGCCCGTTACCGACAATATCCACGCGGCAACCCAGTCGCTTCAGCGTTTCTGCCGCTACCATCTGGTTAACCACGTTGTCTTCCGCCAGCAGCACACGACCCCGCGCCACAAAACCGGCTGCCTCGGGCCCCGGCGCAGGAAGATCATCTTCCCTGACGTGCTCGATCGCCGGCAATAACTCAAAGGGAGCCTCCAGCCAGAACGTACTGCCCTCGCCCGGCACGCTGATCACATCAAGCTGTCCGTGCATCAGCTCTGCCAGCTTGCGTGAAATGGAAAGACCGAGACCGCTGCCGCCGTATTTCCGTGTTGTAGAAACATCGGCCTGGGTGAATGGCTGGAACAAATGCGGAATGATGGATGCTTCCATGCCAGGCCCGGTATCACTGACCTCGTAGCGCAGCCACACTTTCTTGTAGCGCCGCCGCACCACATGGCAGCGCAGGCGAACCTCGCCCTGCCCGGTAAATTTCACGGCATTGGCCAGAAGATTCACCAGAATCTGGCGCAGGCGCGCCGGATCACCCCGTACGCTGGAAGGCAGGTCCGGACTGAATTCCGTAATGACGGTCAGGCCTTTTTCCCGCGCACGTTCCTGCAAGAGACTCAAGGCACCTTCGGCAACATCACGAGGACTGAAGGGCAAGGGCTCCAGCTCAAGACGCCCGGATTCGATCTTGGAAAAATCCAGGATGTCGTTGATGAGGTGCAGAAGGGTTTCGCCGGAAAGGCGGGAAAGCTCTACATACTGGCGCTGTTCCGCAGAAAGAGGCGTATCCAGCAGCAAACCATTGAGGCCGATCACGCCGTTAAGCGGAGTACGGATTTCATGACTCATGGTGGCCAGAAATTCAGACTTGGCCTGGTTGGCTGCTTCGGCAGCACGCCGTGCCGACTGCAGCCGCCCGATATATTTTTCACTGGCATCGCGGGCGGCCAGCCCGAAAGCGAGGCAGCAGGTCATGACCACCAGTCGTGCAAAAACCAGATGCAACTCAGTGGAAACAAAATCCACCGGCAACTGCACATAACGCTCGCTCAGCCAGATAGCCACCACACTGAGGCCACAGACCAGCATCCAGTACAGGGCCGCACGCCGACCAATCAGGTAGGCCGCCGCCATGGGAACGGCCACCAGATACCACGCTGCCAACGCATCATTCTGGCCATTGCGCATGGATACCCAGACCAGACCGATATACGTCAGCAGCACACTGCCGTGGTTGCCGATGGGCAGGCGCTGTGCCGTACTGCTCGCCAGCACCCATTGCCGCAGGGCAAGTGTGGCAATGACAACCGCCGCCTCGATAGAAGCGGTATACCAGCATTGCAATGCTGCATAAGCGACCGCATTGAGACTCCAGCCGATAATGCCGATCAGCGCGATGCTGGCAAAGCGCTGCCGTGCTTCCTGCACGGACTGATCCGGTGTGGCCGCAGGCACCGGTGACTCGCGCCCTGCCTCGAACATGATGCACCCTCTCGAACAGAACCATCGTGTTCCTCATTGCAGCCTGCATCACGATGAAGCACAAGCCCGTTCAGGCAATAAGCGATCAGCTTCGGTATCAGGCTCCAGACGGCAAAGACAGGGAAAAAGTGCGGATTCACCCGACCCGGCATGGCGCCGTCAGTTCATCAGGGCTTCGCGATTCCTGAACTCCTCCAGCAGGCTGCCGTTTTCCCCAAACAGCTTTTCCTGCCACTGTTTCACCAGGGCATCGGTATTGTGATCATCCGGATGGAAATCGCGGCGCAGGAACTCACCCATTCTCGGCATGAAACGGGCAATAAAGCCGCGTTTGGCAAAGAGAAGACGAAAACCCCTGCGATTTTCTGCGCCGTTGAAAAGCTCACGGTCTGCGTTCAGCAGATACACCATGGAAGCCACTATGGCCGGCACCAGTGCCACCGCTGTCAGGGGCACCGCCATGACGCGATGCGCATAGCTGCCGCTCACCTGTTCATAGACATCGTAGGCCACCGCCTTGTGCTCCAGCTCTTCCAGCGCGTGCCATACCCACAGATGCAGCAGTTGCGGATCGACCTTGTCGCGAAAGCGCTGGTTGCTCAGCAGCTCCTCGGCAAACAGCGCAGTGAAATGCTCCATGAAAATGGTGCAGGCCAGCTGCTGTGCCGGCGAAAACCGGCGCAGCACGCCGAGCGCCCGTTTTACGGAACGCTCGGCCATGCCGACCTTGATGCCGCGCGAGCTGAGCAGCTCGTTCAGGCGCTCGTGCTCGCGACCATGAACCGCCTCCTGTCCCATGAATCCGGAAATGCAGGCCTTGAGCCTCTCACCCGAAATTTCATCACGGTAATGACGCACCGAATCCATGAAGAAACGCTCGCCCGGTGGAAAGAAACCCGACAGCGTCGCAAAGAACAATGTCGAAAAACCGTTGTCATCAAAAAAATAGCGCTTTGAATCCCGTGGAAAACGGAAGTCTATCTGGCGCGGAGGAATGCCGACGGCAGCACCGGCCGGCTTGCGTGCGGCGACCCTGGCCAGCGGAAGGGGGGATGATGGCGTTGCGGTTGCCGTAGCAGTCATATCGTCTCACCTGTGCCGGTTGATGGCGCATCATTGCGTCATGGCAAGATGATGATAAGAGCGGCTGGTCACGCCATGACGATCATCAGGGGACAAAGCGCGGTGACTTTGGGCCAGTAGCGTGGCGTGCCCGGCTGAGCACGCGTTGCGTTAATGCCCGTCAGCAGGACGTATGGCGCGGCACGATACCGGCAACATGGCGGCAGGAACACTGGTGCGGTTCTCTCCCCTCGCCTCCATGCCTCTGGGCACGATGGAATTCCCGCACACCCAGGACAGCGGACTGGCAGGTGAATCGACAACCGTTATGGCGCGCACCGTCAGTATTTTTCCCTGCAGGGGTGTCACGGCCTTGCTGCCGAAGAGGATATGAAAAGCGCCGTTTTCAAGCTCGATGGATGCCACATAATTTCCCAGCAACTTGTCGGCAGCAGGAAGCCCCGCCGCTTCATTGCTGGCCGGCATGGCATTGGCATGCTGGTAAAGCAATTCCACCCGCGCTTTCAGTTTTTCCACGATATCCAGAGATTCCCTGACCTGTTCCTTCGCCGTGGCGGACACATAGGAGGGCACGACCACCATGGCCAGAATGGCAATAATGGACAGCACCACCATCAGCTCCAGCAGCGAAAATCCCTGCCGCTTTTTTGTTTTCATGGTTTTCATTAACGACTTCATCAGGGCCATCACGGCATTACGCAGGGTTGCAGACAGTTTTCGTGGGCACGCAGGGCAGCGTCACCCCGCGCATGCTGCGCACACAGGCCTCGGCACTCAGCCCTGATCAGGGGTTTTCAGGTCCCGCCAGGTCAGGAAAAGGCGCAGATCAAATTCCAGCTGATGGTATCCCGGCTGCATGTATTCACAGAGCTGGTAAAACGCCTTGTTGTGATCAAGTTCGCGCAGGTGGGCCAGCTCGTGGACCACAATCATGCGCAGGAATTCGGGAGCCGCTTCCCGGAACACGGAAGCAATACGGATTTCCTTTTTGGCCCGGAGCCTGCCGCCCTGCACGCGCGAGATGGCAGTATGCAGGCCGAGCGCGTGATGCTCCACATCGAGCTTGCTGTCGTAGAGCACCTTGTCGATGGCAGGCGCATTTTTCAGATGACCCTGCTTCAGCTCCAGGGCGTAAGCGTAGAGCGCCTTGTCGCTTTGCACGGCATGCCGGTCCGGATATTTGCGCTGCAGGTAATCGCCCAGCCGGTTGCCGGCAACAAGCTCACGCACCTGTTCCTGCAGGGGCGCGGGGTAGGCACCGAGGTATTTAAGCCGGGTCATGCAAGACAGCCACCGCCACAGGGAACGCCTACCTTAGGGTCAGTCCCGCCGGCTGACAAGTCGCGACGAGCGCACATTTTGCAGCGATAATGCCCGGCCTCAACCGCGACGGCCTGGCTCCCTTTTGCGGCTGTTTTCCTGAAACGTTTTGCCGACAGTATCCGATGAAGAAAATCGCGCTGGCCAGCAACCCTGGCAATGCAGACATCGACAGGCTCGATACCTGGGTCAAGTACCGCAACGGCCTGTGCAGCGATTGCGTGTCCAGCTGCTGCACCCTGCCGGTGGAAGTGCGCATCAGCGATCTCATCCGCATGGGACTGGCCGATGAATTCGAGCGCGAGGAACCGGCCAAGCACATTGCCAGGCGGCTGGAAAAAGCCGGCATCACCGGACACTTCAGCCACCGCCACGAAGTCTTCACCCTGAGCCAGCGCTCCAGTGGTGACTGCCTCTACCTGCACCCGCAGACCCGGCTCTGCACCATCTACGAAAAACGCCCCGACACCTGCCGCAATCACCCCGGCATCGGGCCGCGCCCCGGTTTCTGCGCCTACCGGAAAAAAGCCTAGTCTGTCACCGGCCCGCGCAAGGCCTTGATTCGTGAGCGCTGCACCTTGCCTTCCACCCGCTTGAGACGCGAACTGTGCGTGGGACGTGTTGCCCGGCGTTCCGGATATTCATGCGTGGCCAGTATCAGCAATTCCTGCAAACGCGCCATGGCATCCTCGCGATTCTTTTCCAGGCTGCGAAAACGCTGCGCCTTGATCACAATCACGCCATCGCTGTTGATGCGGTTGTCACGGTACTGGACAAGTTTCTGCTTGATATCGTCCGGCAGGGAAGATGCCTGCACATCGAAACGCAGATGGATGGCATTGGACACCTTGTTGACATTCTGGCCACCCGAACCCTGGGCACGAATCGCCATGAACTCGACTTCGTCGGGATTGATCAGTGTCGTATCGCTTGCCGTCATGGCGGACATTTCCTGCTGGCTGCAAAATGAAGGGCATCACACTATATTGCGCCAGCGGCATGCCGGGATAAACAGGCAATGCGCTTACCGGGCGCGGCACAGGGCTGGCAGGGCGACAGGAGAAAAGGCATGGGCAAAGGGCGTATGGAGGCATTCAGTGATGGCGTGATCGCCATCATCATCACCATCATGGTGCTGGAAATGAAGGTGCCGCACGGCGCCGACCTTGCCAGCCTGCTGCCGCTGATCCCGGTATTCATGAGCTATGTGCTGAGCTTCGTGTATGTCGGGATTTACTGGAACAACCATCACCACATGCTGCATGCCGTGCAAAAAGTGAATGGCGGCATTCTCTGGGCAAACCTGCACCTGCTGTTCTGGCTGTCGCTGATTCCCTTTGTGACGGGATGGATGGGGGAGAACCACTTTGCCTCTGCCCCCATGGCACTTTATGGCGTCGTGCTTTTCATGGCGGCCGTTGCCTACTTCCTGCTCAGCCATTGCCTGATTGCGCATCACGGCAAAACCTCGGCGCTGGCGCTGGCACTGGGCCGGGATTACAAGGGCATCCTTTCCATGGTGGTTTATGCGGCCGCCATTCCGCTGTCGTTTGCAAACGCCTGGATCGGCTTTGCGCTCTACATTGCCGTTGCCATCCTGTGGTTCCTGCCGGACCGCCGCATTGAAAAAAACCTGGCCGCATGAGTGCCGCAATAGCGGCGTCAGGAACGGCGCCGGCTCTCAAGCCCTGAACGTCTCCACGATCGGGCAGCAGACACTGCCTTTTTCTCCCTCGCACTGGGTCATCAGCGTTTTCAGGCGTTTTGCCAGCGCCTGCAGGTCCTTGATGCGCGCTTCAATGTCGCCCAGACGGTGGCTGGCCATGTCATGGATTTTCCGGCGGTCGCGAACGGCATCCATACCCAGCAGCTGGCGAATCTCTTCAAGACTGAAACCGGCATCCTTGGCACGCCGGATGAATTTCAGCTGTTGCAGGTGATCCTCGCCATAATGGCGATAAGTGCCTTGCCGCGCAGGTTCCGCCAGCAAACCGCTGCGCTGGTAATAGCGCACGGTTTCCACACTGACCCCGGCCCGCTCCGCCAGCTTGCCAATCGTGATATCGCTCATTGCCTGATTCCCCCTTGACTCCGTACCCGGGTACAGACTCCAGAATACACGCATCAGTTGAGCCATCCATAGTCCCGCAGGGCTATGCTGTGAGCCAGGAGACCACCATGAACCATGCAGAAAACCCGACGCCCGCTGAAAAACCGTCCTGCTGCTCGCAGCACAAGTCAGGGCCTGCCGCACAGGACACGAAAGCCCCCCTGCTGGATCCGGTCTGCGGCATGACCGTGACGACAGACAGCCCCAACCATCTTGTCCATGACGGTCAGGATTTTTATTTCTGCAGTGCCCACTGCGTGAAAAAATTCAGCGACACCCCCGCACAGTACCTGCAGAAAAACCAGCGACCCAAAGCGGCTGCCAGCGAGCCCGTTGCGGCGGGCACGATGTTTACCTGCCCCATGCATCCGGAAATCGTGCAGGAAGGCCCCGGTGACTGCCCCAAGTGCGGCATGGCACTGGAGCCGATGGCGATCACCGCCGAGCATGACAACAGCGAATTGCGCAGCATGACGCGCCGTTTCTGGATCAGCCTGGTGTTCACCGTACCCTTGTTCCTGCTCACCATGAGCGAGATGCTGCCGGGCCTGAACCTGCATCACCGCCTGGGCAGTTTTTATGGCTGGCTGCAGTTCGCACTGGCAACACCGGTGGTGCTCTGGGCCGCCGCACCTTTTTTCCGTCTCGGCCTGCAATCGTTCATCAACCGCCACCTCAACATGTTCAGCCTGATCGGGCTGGGTGTTGCCGCCGCTTACGGTTTCAGCACGCTGGCCCTGCTGTTTCCGGCGCTGATTCCGGCCAGCTTTATGCAGAACGGCATGATGCCGTTTTACTTCGAGGCCGCTGCCGTCATTATTTCCCTGGTCTTGCTCGGGCAGGTGCTGGAGTTGCGCGCGCGTGCGCAAACCGGCGACGCCCTGCGCAGCCTGCTCAGGCTGGCACCGGAAAAAGCCAACCGCATGACGGCGGGCGGCGAAGAAAGTGTTTTCCTGCACGAAGTTCAGGTCGGCGATCACCTGCGCGTGAAGCCCGGCGAGAAAATCCCGGTCGATGGCCGTGTGCTGGAAGGCCGCTCCAGCGTGGATGAATCCATGATTACCGGCGAAGCCCTGCCGGTTGAAAAAACCGTGTCGGCGCTGGTCACCGGCGGCACGCTGAACCAGCGCGGAACGCTGCTGATGGTGGCGGAGAAAATCGGCAAGGACACACTGCTCGCGCGCATCGTCGATCTCGTCAACCAGGCCTCGCGTTCACGCGCCCCGATCCAGCGCCTGGCCGACCAGGTGGCGGGCTGGTTTGTGCCGCTGGTGATTGCGGTGGCGGTACTGGCCTTTGCCGGCTGGTGGTTTTTCGGCCCGGCGCCGGCACTGAATCATGCGCTGGTCGCGGCCATTTCCGTGCTCATCATCGCCTGCCCCTGTGCGCTTGGCCTGGCCACACCCATGTCCATCATGACCGGCGTTGGTCGCGGCGCACGCGAAGGCGTGCTGATCAAGGACGCCACCGCACTCGAGCAACTGCAGAAAATCGACACGCTGGTGGTGGACAAGACCGGGACGCTGACCGAAGGCAGGCCGGTCCTCACCACCCTTTTCGCCCTCGACGGTGATCGCAATACCGTCTTGCAGCTGGCGGCCAGTCTGGATGCGCTGAGTTCACACCCGATTGCACAAACCCTGGTGAATGCGGCACGTGAACGGAAAATCGCCCTGCTCCCCGTGCAGGACTTTGAAGACCAGGCCGGTGCCGGTGTCAGCGGCAGCATTGACGGCCATGACATCCAGCTCGGCAACGAACGCTTTTTCAGCGAAGCCGGCATTGATCTCGGCCGCATTGCGGCCGAAGCCCGGAACCTGCGTGGCGAAGGCCAGACCGTGATGATTGTCAGCCGCGACAATACGCCGCTCGGCCTTATTGCCGTCGCCGACAAACTCAAAAGCAGCACGCGTGAAGCCGTAAAATCCCTGCAGGACCAGGGTCTGCATATCGTCATGCTGACCGGCGACAACCGCGTCACTGCCGATGCCATTGCGCGGCAGCTCGGCATCACGGAAGTGCACGCCGAAATCCGCCCGGAAGAAAAGCACCGTGAAATAAAGCGCCTGCAGGATGCCGGCCGCATCGTCGCCATGGCCGGTGACGGCATCAATGACGCGCCGGCACTGGCGCAGGCCAATATCGGCATTGCCATGGGCAACGGCACCGACATCGCCATGCAGAGCGCCGGCATCGTGCTGGTAAAAGGCGATTTGCGCGGCATTGCCCGCGCCGTCAGCCTCAGCCGTGCCACCATGAAAAACATCCGGCAGAATCTTTTCTTTGCCTTCATCTACAACTTTGTCGGCGTGCCGCTGGCGGCAGGTCTGCTCTACCCGTTTTTCGGCATCCTGCTCTCGCCCATGATCGCCAGTCTGGCCATGAGCCTGAGCTCGGTCTCCGTCATCAGCAATGCGCTGCGGCTGCGCAAGATCTCACTTTAACGAGACCCGGCCGCCAGCAATGGCGGCCTCTCTATCGTGGCCAACCCCGTCGCAGGGAACAAAAGGCGGCAGGCAGGAAAAGCACGCGACCCATGAACCGCAAAAGCATTTTCCAGCCTTGTTATTGCCAGGACGATGACTCCCGAAGGTTCCCGCTTGAATCAGGCCGTTCTGGCTGATAAGTTTCAGACACATTCATCTGACAGCATCCTTCACGTCATGAAGTCACAGGCCATCTTCAATTCACTGAACAAGCTCGCTCTCGGCGCGCTGGGCCTGCTGCTGCCCTGACGGGCATCCATCGCTTTTCCTTACCCCGTACCACCCTCTTCTGAATCCACCGGAACCTTCCGGAGTTATTGCCATGCCCGACGGCACATTTGTCTTTTGCATTCCTGCACGACTGCGGTGCGGCTGACCGGCCTCGAATCCGTGGCCGCCGGTCCGCCTTCCCATGTCAGCCGCCATGACGAACGCCATCACGATCATCACTGCAGGAATACAACATCATGTCCATGTTAAAAAACCCGGCGCAAAAATACCGTCCCGTGCTCGCTTTCGATTTTCCGGAGCGCACCTGGCCCGCGAAAAAACTCACCCGCCCCCCGGTCTGGATGAGTACCGACCTGCGCGACGGCAATCAGGCACTGTTCGAGCCCATGTCGATTGCCACCAAGCTGGAATTCTTCAAGACCATCGTCGGCATCGGCTTCAAGGAGGTCGAAATCGGCTTCCCCTCCGCCTCGGAAATCGAGTTCGAGTTCACCCGGCTGCTGATTGAAGGTGGCCACATTCCGGATGACGTCAGCATCGAGGTGCTGACGCAGGCGCGCGAGTCGCTGATCCGTCGCACCTTCGAATCACTGCGCGGCGCCCGCCGTGCCATCGTGCATCTCTACAACGCCACCAGCCCGGTGTTCCGTCGCGATGTTTTCAGCAAGAGTGCCGATGAAGTGCGCGAGCTTGCCGTCGAACATGCCCGCCTGATCCGCGAACTGGCAGCCGCCCAGCCGGAAACGCAATGGGTGTTCCAGTACAGCCCGGAAACCTTTTCCGCCACCGAGCCGGAGGTTGCGCTTGATGTCTGCAATGCCGTGATCGCGGAATGGAATGCCACGCCGCAGCACAAGGTCATCATCAACCTGCCTGCCACCGTGGAGATTTCCACGCCCAACCAGTACGCCGACCAGATCGAGTGGATGCACACGCATCTGGCCCGGCGCGAGTGCGTGGTCCTCTCCGTGCATCCGCACAATGATCGCGGCACGGCTGTCGCGGCGGCAGAGCTCGCCATGCTGGCCGGAGCGGATCGCGTGGAAGGCTGCCTGTTCGGCAATGGCGAGCGCACCGGCAATGTTGATCTCGTGACGCTTGCCATGAATTTCTATGCACAAGGCATACATCCGGGTCTCGATTTCTCGCAGATCGACAAGATCGCTGCCCAGGTGGAGCGCGCCACGCGCATTCCCCTGCATCCGCGCCATCCCTATGCCGGCTCACTGGTGTACACGGCGTTTTCCGGCTCGCACCAGGATGCCATCCGCAAGGGCTTTGCCGTCGTCCGGAAAAACGAATTCTGGGAAGTGCCGTATTTGCCGATTGATCCGGCCGATGTCGGCCGCAGTTACGAGGCCATCATTCGCGTCAACAGCCAGTCCGGCAAAGGCGGCATTGCCCACCTCATGGAAACGGCGCACGGCATCACACTGCCCGTCGCTGAACTGCCGGCGTTCAGCCGCATCGTGCAGGCGGTGGCCGATGACAGCGGTCTGGAAATCAATGCGGAAAAAATATGGGAAATATTCTGCGCGACCTATGAAAAAAGTGCGCCGATGACACTGCTGCTGCAGGAGCAATCCGGTCAGGGCCGGCACATAAAGATCACGCTGAAGCGGGACGATGCCACCATTACCTGCGAAGGCGAAGGCAGCGGACCAATTGAAGCCTTCATGAACGCCATCGCCATGCCGGTGCGCTTGCGGCATTTCGAGGAACGCTCGCTCGGCGAGGATGCGCACGCCGAAGCCATGGCACTGGTAACGCTGGAAGACAACGCCAGCGGTGCGCTGGTGATGGGCATGGGCCGTGACCGCAACAGCGGCACCGCCGCCCTGCGCGCCATTGTCAGTGCCTGCAACCGCATCGGGGAAGTGCGTTCGATGCGCAGCGAGAAAATGCTGGAGATGTCCGCGCCGTAAACCACCGGGCATTCACGAATACCCCCGGCTAACGGCACCATCACCACTACCAGACAGAAACCGGCAAACCCGGGCGGAACTCTCCGCCCGGTCTTTATACTTTCTTTACACCCCGCTCCCCGGCTTTTTACCGCCGCTTTACACCTGCCTTCCTATACTGCAGGCGTCCTCTCCACGACCCTGCGGGTGGCTTTATGGATTTCCTCTATCTCTTGCTCCTGTGCATTTTCACACTGGCCATCATCGGACTTGTTCAGGGCCTTGATGCCCTTGGAGAGCCTTCATGACCGGTTTCCATGTACTTGCTGCCATCGGCGGCATCTTGCTGACGGTTTATCTCGTCGTGGCACTGATCTATCCGGAGCGCTTCTGACATGAATACGCTGGTTCCCCTCACACTGGTTTTCCTGCTGGTGCTGGCTGCGCTGGCACAGCCACTGGGCAAGGCACTGCTACCAGTGGCGCGCGGCAATGCACCGCGTCCACTGGAAAACCGCCTGTTACGCCTGCTCGGTGCCGACGGCCATGAAAACATGGGCTGGAAGCGCTATGCCCTTGCCGTTCTGGCCTTCAATGTTGTCGGCCTGTTCGCCGTGTATGCGCTGCAACGCCTGCAGGGCATGCTGCCGCTCAACCCCGAACACTTCGGCGCGGTGGCTCCCGATCTCGCGTTTAACACCTCCATCAGCTTCATCACCAACACCAACTGGCAGGCCTATACCGGTGAAAGCACCATGAGCCTGCTCACGCAGATGCTGGCGCTGACCGTGCAGAATTTCCTGTCCGCTGCCACCGGCATCGCCGTTGCCTTTGCCCTGATGCGCGCTTTCGTGCGTGAAAAGGAAAACGGTCTTGGCAATTTCTGGACGGATGTTTTCCGCATCACGGTTTATGTACTGCTGCCACTGGCCCTGGTGTATGCGCTGTTTCTGGTCAGCCAGGGTGTGGTGCAGACCTTCACCTCCAGTGTCAGCGTGCACACGCTGGAAGGCGGCAACCAGATCATCGCCATGGGTCCTGTGGCCTCGCAGGAAGCCATCAAGATGGCCGGCACCAATGGCGGCGGATTCTTCAATGCCAATTCCGCGCATCCGTTTGAGAATCCGAATGCGCTGACAAACTTTGTGCAGATGATTTCCATCTTCCTGATTCCCGCCGCGCTCTGTCTCACCTTCGGCCAGCTGGTCGGTAACCGGCGTCAGGGCTGGGCCCTGCTCGGCGCAATGACCATTATTTTCCTGCTCATGCTCCTTCTCCCGGGCATCAGTGAACAGGCCGGCAATCCGCTGCTGGCAAAAATGGGCGTAGACCAGCACGCCAGCCTGCTGCAATCGGGCGGCAACATGGAAGGCAAGGAAGTACGCTTCGGCATTGCGGCAAGCAGCCTGTTTGCCATCATCACGACCTCCGCTTCCTGCGGCGCCGTTAATGCCATGCACGATTCCTTCACGGCACTTGGCGGGCTGGCACCGATGTGGCTCATACAGCTGGGCGAAATTGTTTTCGGTGGTGTCGGCGCCGGATTTTATGGCGTGTTGCTCTATGCCCTGCTCGCCGTGTTTGTTGCCGGCCTCATGATCGGCCGCACACCGGAATACCTCGGCCGCAAGATCGGTCATGCCGAAATGCGGCTGGTGATGATTGCCCTCATCCTGCCTTCACTGCTGATCCTCGGCTGCACGGCAGTGGCTGTCATGGTGAAGCCGGGACTGGCCGGCATCAGTAATCCTGGCGCACACGGCTTCTCGGAAATCCTGTACGGCTTTTCGTCCGCCACCGGCAACAACGGCAGCGCCTTTGCCGGTCTCAGCGCAAATTCGCCTTTCTACAACATCATGCTCGGTATCTGCATGTGGATAGGCCGCTTCGGCGTAATCGTGCCTGTGCTGGCGATTGCCGGCCGTCTGGTGCAGAAAAAACGCCTGCCGGAAAGCCCCGGCACGCTGCCGACCTCGACACCGCAATTCATGCTGCTGCTCGCCGTCACCATCCTGATTGTCGGCGCCCTGACTTTCCTCCCGGCGCTGGCGCTGGGCCCGCTGGCTGAACATCTGACGCTGCTGGCGCACTGAGAGAATATTCATCATGAAGAAAACTCCCCTGCTCTTTGAAAAGACCCTGGTGAAGCGTGCTGTCGCGGAGTCTTTCTGCAAGCTCACGCCGCAGCAGCAATGGCGTAACCCGGTCATGTTTGTGGTGTATCTGGGCAGCCTGTTCACGACGGCATTGTGGATACATGCACTCGGTGGTCATGGCGAGGCTTCCGCCGGCTTCATCCTGAGCATCGCGGTGTGGTTGTGGTTCACGCTGCTCTTTGCCAACTTCGCGGAAAGTCTGGCGGAGGGGCGCAGCAAGGCGCAGGCCGCCAGTTTGCGCGCCGCCAAACGTGAAACGATGGCAAAAATCCTGGACGAACCCCGTCACGGCGCGTCATGGAAAGTCATGCCCAGCTCCGGCCTGCACAAGGGCCAGGTCATTCTGGTCGAGGCCGGCGACGACATCCCCGGCGACGGCGACGTCATTGAAGGCATGGCATCGGTGGATGAATCGGCCATTACCGGCGAATCGGCGCCGGTGATCCGCGAAGCCGGCGGCGATTTTTCTTCTGTCACCGGCGGCACCAGAGTGTTGTCGGACTGGCTGGTGATCCGCATTACCGCCAACCCCGGCGAAGCCTTTCTCGATCGCATGATTGCCATGGTGGAAGGCGCCTCGCGGCGCAAGACGCCCAATGAAATTGCGCTCACGGTATTGCTGGTCGCACTGACGCTGATTTTCCTGATTGCCGTTGCCACGCTGCTGCCCTTCTCCGTGTTCAGCGTGCAGGCGGCCGGTGCTGGTCATCCTGTCACACTCACCGTGCTGATTGCCCTGCTGGTATGCCTGATTCCAACCACCATCGGCGGCCTGCTGTCGGCCATCGGTGTCGCCGGCATGGGGCGCCTGCTTGCCGCCAACGTGATTGCCACCAGCGGCCGTGCCGTGGAGGCCGCCGGTGATGTGGATGTATTGCTGCTGGATAAAACCGGCACCATCACCCTCGGCAATCGCCAGGCCAGTGCCTTTATTCCGGCGCCGGGCGTGGACGAAAGCGAACTCGCCGATGCCGCGCAACTGGCCTCCCTCGCCGATGAAACCCCGGAGGGCCGCTCCATCGTCGTGCTCGCCAAAAAACGTTTCAATCTGCGCGAGCGGGCGCTGCAGGAAGCACAGATGCAGTTTGTGCCCTTTACCGCACAAACACGCATGAGCGGTGTCGACATCGGTGCACGCAAGATCCGCAAGGGCGCTGCGGATTCCATCCGCAAATTCCTTGCTGACCAGGGTGCGCGCTTCCCGGACAGCGTGAAGCAGAGCGTGGACGATGTGGCGCGCCGTGGCGGCACACCGCTGGTGGTCTCCGATGATTTGCGTGTACTGGGCGTGATCGAACTCAAGGACATCGTGAAGGGCGGCATCAAGGAACGTTTTGCCGATCTGCGCGCCATGGGCATCAAGACGGTGATGATTACCGGCGACAACCCGCTCACGGCGGCAGCGATTGCCGCAGAGGCCGGTGTCGATGAGTTTCTCGCCGAAGCCACGCCGGAAGACAAGCTGAAACTGATCCGCGAACACCAGGCGCTGGGCCACATGGTGGCGATGACGGGCGACGGCACCAACGATGCGCCGGCGCTGGCACAGGCCGATGTGGCGGTGGCCATGAACTCCGGCACACAGGCCGCAAAGGAAGCCGGCAACATGGTGGACCTGGATTCCAATCCCACCAAGCTCATTGAAATCGTGCACATCGGCAAGCAGATGCTGATGACGCGCGGCTCGCTGACCACCTTCAGCATTGCCAACGATGTGGCGAAATATTTCGCCATCCTGCCGGCGGCGTTTGCCGGCACCTATCCGGCGCTGAAGGTGCTGGACATCATGCACCTCACCAGCCCGGCTTCAGCCGTACTGGCGGCCGTTATTTTCAACGCACTCATCATCGTGTTCCTGATTCCGCTCGCCCTGAGAGGCGTGCCCTATCACGCCTGGCCAGCAGCACGGCTGCTGAACCGCAACCTGCTTGTCTATGGGGTGGGCGGGCTTGTCGTTCCTTTCATCGGTATCAAGCTGATTGATCTCGGGCTTGGCATCACCGGACTTTTTTGAGGAGAACCATCATGGCCAATATTATTCGTCCTGCTGTCGGTCTTTTTGTCGGGCTCAGTGTGTTGACCGGCCTGCTCTATCCGCTGGTCACCACCGGCATTGCGCAAGGCATTTTTCCGCAGCAGGCAAACGGTTCGCTGATCACGGAAAACAGGCGCATCATCGGTTCGGAACTGATCGGACAAGCCTTCACGAAACCGGCCTATTTCTGGAGTCGTCCGTCAGCCACTGCACCGGCGGCAAACAACGGCATGTCATCCGGCGGCAGCAATATGGCCACCGGCAATCCGGCCTTGCTGGATGCCGTGAAAGCCCGCATGGCCGAGCTGAAAAAATACCCGGTACCCGCCGGCGATGTGCCGGTGGATCTGGTGACTGCATCGGCCAGTGGCCTGGACCCGCACATTTCTCCGGCAGCGGCGCTCTATCAGGTGCCCCGCATCGCGGCGGTACGCGGCATTGCCGCCGCGCAGTTGCGCGACCTGATCACCGCCAGCAGTGAAATGCCTTCGCCACGTTTCAGCGGCGAACCACGCGTGAATGTACTGGCACTGAACCGTGCGCTGGACAAGCTGGCTCCCGTCACGCTGGACAAGCCTGCCGGTTCCTGAGAAAAGCTCGCCATGCGCCCCAACGACAGCAGAACCGGTCAATGATGGAAACGACATCCCGCCCCGATCCCGACCAGCTCCTCGCGCAGGTGCAGCGCGAGGAAGGCCAGCGTTCGCGTGGTCGCCTGAAAATATTTTTCGGTGCCAGCCCCGGCGTCGGCAAGACCTTCAGCATGCTGGCAGCGGCGAGCGCACTGAAGCGCGAAGGTGTCGATGTGGTCGCCGGTTATGTCGAACCGCATGACCGGCCGGAAACGCGCGGACAAATGGAGGGCTTGCCGGCGCTGCCGGTACGCACGGTCACTTACCGTGACCGTGTCATCAACGAGTTTGATCTTGATGCCGCGCTGCAGCGACGGGCCACGCTGACGCTGGTGGATGAACTGGCCCATACCAATGCGGCTGGCTCGCGTCATGCCAAACGCTGGCAGGATGTGGAGGAAATGCTGGCAGCTGGTCTGGATGTGTGGAGCACGCTCAATGTGCAGCATCTGGAAAGCCTGAACGATGTGGTGGCGCGCATCACCGGTGTGCGCGTGCGCGAAACCCTGCCCGATCATGTCTTTGAACAGGCGGCCGAAGTCGAGGTCATTGACCTGCCGCCGGAAGAACTGCTGGCACGGCTCACGGCCGGCCGCGTGTATTTGCCCGAGCAGGCGCACAAGGCCACGCAATCTTTTTTCCGCAAGGGCAACCTGATTGCGCTGCGCGAACTGGCCCTGCGCGCCATGGCCGAACGTGTTGATTCCGATGTGCGCGACTGGCGCGGCCTGCACAGCGGCAATCCGGTATGGCCGGTACGCGAACGCGTACTGGTCGCACTCGGACCGGATGAAGAAGGCGAGGCACTGGTGCGCACCGGCAAACGTCTGGCCACACGCCTGCATGCGCCCTGGGAAGTGCTGTACGTGGAAACACCGCGCCTGCAACGCCTGCCGGAAGCACACCGCGAAAAACTCCTGCGCTGCCTCAGCCTCGCCGAATCACTCGGCGCCCGCACCACCACCCTGCCCGGCCACGAGATCGGTAACACCCTGCTCGCGCATGCGCGCAGCGGCAATGTCACCCGCCTCGTGCTCGGTCGCCACCGCAGCAGGAACCGCTGGCCCTGGCAGCGCTCGCTGCTGGACACGCTGGCTGCCGAAGCACCCGACATTGAACTTTTTGTCGCCTCGGGTACGGGTACGACTGAAAAAAAACCGGAAGTGTCCTCGCTCTCGCGCGGGCTGGAATTTCTTGAAATCACCCCGCGCCAGCATCGCCGTTATGTCTGGGCCGCCCTGATCACGCTGTTCATCACACTGCTGGCCTGGCCGCTTTCAACGCTGATCGCACCGGTCAATCTCGTCATGCTGTATCTGGCCGGAACCGTGGTGGTTTCCCTGCGCCTCGGCACCGGGCCATCCGCACTTTCCGCCCTGCTCTCGGTGGCCCTGTTCGATTTCTTTTATGTAAAACCCTATTTCACCTTTGCCGTGGCCGACACCGAATATGTGTTCACCTTCATGGTCATGCTCGGCGTCGGGCTTGTACTCAGCCGGCTGGCCGGGCAGGTACGGGCGCAGGCACGCATTGCCGTGCAACGCGAACGGCGCGCACAGGAGCTCTATGCCCTGAGCCAGGAACTGGCCATCGGCATGGAAGTGAACTACATCGGCGAAGTTGCCGTGCGTCACCTTTCTTCGCTGTTCGATGCCGAGGCCGTGCTGCTGCTGCCGACCCTGGACGACAGGATTCAGTGGCCAGACGGCAAGCCGCTGCCAACGTCGCTGAAGCACGCCGACAAGGGCGTGGCGCAATGGGTTTACGATCACGAGCAGGCGGCCGGCCTCGGCACGCAAACCCTGCCCGGCACGGATGCGCATTACCTGCCGCTGAAAGCTTCCCTGCGCACGCGCGGCGTGCTCGCCATCCGCCCCCGCGACAAGCGCCTGATCCTTGCACCGGAACAACACCGCCTGCTGGAAACCTTCGCCTCACAAATTGCCATTGCCCTGGAGCGCGTGCATTTTGCCGACATCGCCCAGTCCACCGAACTGCGCATGCGCGAAGAATCCCTGCGCAACTCCCTGCTCGCCGCCATTTCCCATGATGTGCGGACGCCGCTGGCCGGCATCATCGGCGCATCCTCCAGCCTGCTGACGCAACAGCACAGTGCACAGGCAACGCAGGAACTGCTGAGCAGCATTCACGACGAAGCCATTGCCATGAATGCCATGGCGAGCAATCTGCTGGACATGGCACGGCTGCAATCCGGGCCGGTGCAACTCAAGCGCGAATGGCAACCCGTCGACGAAATCATCGGCAGCGCGCTGGCCGCTCTGGAGCGTCGCCTGACGCAGCATCCCGTGCACCTGCATATCGCCAGTGGCCTGCCGCTGATACAGATCGACAGCGTGCTGATGGAGCGGGTGCTGGTTAACCTGCTGGAAAATGCGGTGAAGTACACCGCGCCCGGCACCGCCATCCATATCAGTGCCGATGCCATGCCCGAGCACCTGCGCCTGGTCGTGGAAGATGAAGGCCCCGGCCTGCCGGCACCGGGTGCGCTCCTGTTCGGGAAATTCGTGCGCGGTGAAAAAGAAAGCCCGACCACGGGTGTCGGCCTCGGTCTCGCCCTCTGCCACGCTATTGTTGAAGCCCATGGCGGAAAAATCAGCGCCGATGAACGTGGTGCGCGCGGCGGCGCACGCTTTACGATACTGCTACCACGCGGTGAACCGCCCGCTGCCCCTGAAGAGCCCTGATCCCGCGCATGAACAAGACCACGGTTGTGATTATTGAAGACGATGCCCCCATACGGCGCTTTCTCAAAAGCACGCTGGAAGCCGAGGGCTTTGTCGTTTTTGAAACCGAGCGCGGTCGTGAAGGTCTGGGGCTCGCCGCCACGCGCAAACCCGAACTGCTGATTCTCGATCTCGGCCTGCCGGACATGGATGGCGTGGAAGTGATCCGGGACCTGCGCAGCTGGAGCCGCATTCCCGTGCTCGTGCTCTCGGCCCGCAGTGAAGAAAGCGAAAAAGTCGCCGCGCTCGATGCCGGCGCCGATGATTACCTCGTCAAGCCCTTTGGCACGGCCGAACTGCTGGCACGCGTGCGCGTGGCCCTGCGTCATGCCCGCCGCAGCGAAGAAGGCGAGGCCGTATTCGTGTTTGGCGATGTGCAGATTGATCTGGTGGCGCGCGTGGTGACACGGGCCGCTGCGGAAGTGCATCTCACCCCGCTTGAATACCGCCTGCTGGCCACGCTGGTCTCGCATGCCGGCAAGGTGCTCACGCATCGCCAGTTGCTGCGCGAAGTGTGGGGACCGCAGGCGGTCGAACACAGTCACTACCTGCGCATCTACATGGCGCAACTGCGGCAGAAACTCGAGGCCGACGCCGCCCGCCCGCACTACCTGCTGACCGAAACCGGTGTGGGTTACCGCCTGCAGGCCTGAGCGTCCGCACGCCGGTCCGGAAACACCCGCAAACAGGCCCGAACTGACCACGCCGATACGGTGGATTGTCTGGCAATCCCTGACAGCCCCCTCTCCGGGTCTGCTAGATTCCGGTATCACTCGATGTCATGAGACTGCCATGCCGCTTAAAAAGAAAATCAACGAGCTGAGCCGGGCCCTGGACAACGCGAAAAGCTACACGGAGTGGGAACAACTGGGCACGGAGCTCGACGCGCTGGCAGGACTGGATCTCTGGAAGCTCGACAACACGTCGGCTGACTACAACTACGAGCTCATCAACGAGCGTCTGGTGTCACTGCGCACCCTGCAGGAAAAAAAGCAGATTCCCGCCCTGCTGCGCGCCCTGCGTGAAGGCCTGCATCACGATCTTGGCAACATGGGCAATCCCCGCCTCTACACCCACGCCAATGTCGGCACCAAAAAGCTGATCGAGGATTATGTGGCGCAGGTCTGCACGGCGCTCAATTTTGTGGCCGCGCAACCCATCGAAAGCATTTCCCACGACGACAAGATCCAGTTTTTCGAAAACACCGGTCGCAGTTTTGGCCAGCCGGCCCTGATGCTCTCCGGTGGCGCCACCCTCGGTCTTTTCCATATCGGCGTGTGCAAGGCGCTGCAGGAACAGGGCCTGCTGCCAAAAGTGATTTCCGGCTCCAGCGCCGGCGCCATCATGGCCGCCATGGTCGGCTCGCACAGCGATGACGAACTCGAAGCCATGTACGACGGCGATCACTGGTACAGCGATGCCTGGCGCTGGCAGAGCCCGGTCAAGGGCCTGATGGGCGAAGGCTTTGCCGACCAGAAGCAGCTGGAAACCTTTTTGCGCCGCAATATCGGCGAGTACTCGTTTGAAGAGGCGTATGCGCGCACCGGCCGCCACGTCAACGTTACCGTCTCGCCCGTGCATCATCACCAGAAAGCCCGCCTGATGAACGAGCTGACGTCGCCCTACCTGCTGCTGTGGAGCGCTGTCCTCGCCTCCTGTGCCGTGCCCGTGCTGTTTCCGCCGGTCACGCTCACCACCAAGAACGAGCATGGCGACTACATGCCCTACATGCCGCGCGAGCGCTGGGTGGATGGTTCGGTCAAAAGCGATCTGCCGCGCGAACGCCTGATGCACCTGTTCAACGTGAATTATTTCATCGCCGTGCAGGTGAATCCGCATATCGTGCCGTTCATGGAAAGCGACAAGAAGCGCCTGGAAAAACGCCTCATGTCCTGGCCGCAGCGTGCCGTGCGTGAAGAACTGAAATTCCACGGTGCCGGCGTCATGAATTTCCTGCGCTCGCAGGTCAGCAATGAAGCCGGTCGGCAACTGCTCGATCACGCCTATGCCATTCTGGCGCAGCGCTATTACGGCGATGTCACCATCGCGCCCTCGCACTACACCTTCGAGCATTTCCGCCACATGCTGAGCGAGCCCAACAAGGAGCGCTGGGAATGGTTCCGCCTGCAGGGCGAGCGCGCGACCTGGCCGAAAATCGGCATGATCCGCGCGCATTCGCATATCAGCCAGACCCTGACCGACTGCCTCGCGCGCCTGGAAAAACAGCGCGACCGGCGTCGTGACGACCAGCTGCGCAGCGCCTCCTCCCGTGCCGCCGGCAAAGCTACTGCCCTGCCGCAATAAGCCGGCACGGCACGGCCCCGGAAAAAAGAGCGCCTTGCGGCGCTCTTTTTTTATCCACGCGCTCCGTTCACCCTGCCCCGATTGCCAGCCGGCCACCGGCACAAACCCGGGCATCGACAAGTGCTTTCACGACGTTATAGTGAGGCCGCAGCAGTCATGCTGGATATTCCGAAGGACCGGTCGCTTGCACGCCCTCCCTCAAACACAGCAAGCCGCCCATGCACGGAGAAGCCGATGAGCACGCCCCTGAAAATCCCCGGCTATACCCTCAAGCGCAAGCTTGGCCAGGGGGGCATGGCCGCCGTTTTTCTGGCGACACAGAATTCCTTCGGCCGCGAAGTGGCCCTCAAGATCATGATGCCGGCACTGGCGAAGGAGCCTGACTTTGCCGAACGCTTCATGCGCGAAGCCCGCACCATGGCGCAGCTCACGCACCCCAACATCATCGTGGTGCACGATGTCGGCAACACCGACACGCTTTATTACTACGCCATGGCCTGCCACAGCGGCGGCGATCTCACGCAGCGCATTCGCGGCGGTGGCGTCACCACGCAGGAAGCGTTGCGCATTACCCGTGAAATCGCCGATGCGCTCAGCTACGCCCACGAGCAGGGCATCGTGCATCGCGACATCAAGCCGGACAATGTGCTGTTCCGCGAGCGCGACAATGCCGCCATCCTCACCGATTTCGGTATCGCCAAAAGCCTGAACAACGATCTCAACCAGCTCACCCAGATAGGCTCTGCCGTCGGCACGCCCAAATACATGAGCCCGGAGCAGGCGCGTGGCCAGAAGGTGGACGGCCGCTCGGATCTCTACAGCCTTGGCGTCATGCTCTATGAAATGCTCACCGGCCTGCCGCCCTTCCAGGCGGAAGAACCGGTGACACTGGCCATCAAGCATTGTCAGGACCCGATTCCGCGCCTGCCGGAAGCGCTCAGCCGCTTTCAGCCCCTGATCGACACCCTGATGGCCAAGGAAGCCTCGAAACGCCCCAAAGATGGCCAGGCTGTCATGGCCGAAATTGATGCCCTGCTCCAGCCCGCCCGCGCCAGCTTCAACGCGCGCCCGCTGGTAGACCCGCAAACCGCCACGGCCGTGACACAGGTCATGCCGGCCCTGCAAAGCACACAGATCCAGCCCGCCCAGGTAAGCGCGAAAAAAACCTACGAACCCTTCTTTCGTGCCGAAGAAGTGGTCACCGGCGGCCTGCTCAGCCGGCGCTACGCCATGAAGGCCGCGTTTTCCTGCGAAGACTATGAGGAATTCAAAAAGCAGCTGGATGTCCTGCAGGAAGCACTCCGGGACTGGCTGGCCAAGCGCGGCAAGAAAGCCCGCTCACTCGAGGTTTCCGTGCAGGCCCACCCCTGGATTCAGGCCCGCGTACGCGAAATCATGCACAAGTCACGCAGCGAAAATACCCCCTTCGGCGCCGTGCTGGGCCAGGCCGAGGTCACCCTGCACATTCACGATGAACTCGATCCCGCGGGCCAGACCATCCGGCTTTCGGAGAAAGACGGCAAAGAGGCCAAGCCGGCCGCCACAAGCGCTTAAATTCATTGCGAATAATCCGCCGCAAGGGTTGCCAAACAGGGTCTGATCAGTAAACTACGCCGCTCTTGGCGCCAGCCTAAGCAGTAGCAACAGTTGGCCCAGGTTCGGGCCGTTAGCTCAGTCGGTAGAGCAGCGGACTTTTAATCCGTTGGTCCCGCGTTCAAGTCGCGGACGGCCCACCAACATCTAAACGGCTTGCAGCGATGCAGGCCGTTTTTTTATGAGCCTACCGTAGTTAAAACGTAGTCAGGCAAAACACCATCCAGTCTTGCAGCAGCTCCGGCCAACTGGTCTGGAGCAAGATGCGCATAGCGCTCCACCATCGCTCCTGTTTTCCAGCCACCCAAGCGTTGCAGCTCATGCGTCGGCGTTCCTGCCTGCCGTTGCCATGTCGCCCACGTATGCCGCAAATCATGCCAGCGGAAATCCGTAATGCCGGCACGCTCCAATGCTCTTTTCCATGCCCGCGTGTTGGCCGCTTTTAACGGCTTGCCCGCGTAGGTAAATACCCGTGTTGGATGCTTTCCCCCCATCCGGCTGAGTACGGTCATAGCCAGAGCATTAAGCGGTACTGCAATGGGTCGGCCATTCTTGGATTGCCAGCCCGGTACATAAGCATGACAACGTTCAAGACTGACCTGTTCCCACTCCAGCATGAGCACATTGCGTTGCCGCAACCCGGTCGCCAGTGCCAACAGCACCATGTCGCGCTGATGAGCCGGTAACTCCTTCAGAAGCCGGTGGGCTTGTTCAGGCGTTAAAGACCGTTCACGCCCGGCAGTTTCCTTGTAGAGCTTTATTTTTGGCACTCGCTCAATCCATTCCCATTCGTCACGAGCCCGAATCAGAACAGACCGCACCAACGCCAAATAACGGTTAGTCGTGGATCGACTGACCTCCTTCAGCTTTGCTTTCCTGATCTGGTCAATCACTTGCAACGTGATCTGCTCCAGCTTCAGGTGCCCGAGAAAAGGATGAAGCCATTTCAGCTTCATCAAATCCTCTTTGTGCGTTGCCTTCTCTGAGGTTTCCTCAAGCCAACGGCCTGCCGCATGTGACCAAGGCCGGCTGGGTTTACGGCCCAGCCTTTGCTCCTCCCACAACTCCGCCTTAAGCCGGTCGTGGTACTCCTGAGCCTTTACCTTGTCTTCAGTTCCAGTGCTGCGTTGTACCGGTTGTCCCAGCACAGTGAATCTGACCCACCAGAAGGATGAGTCTTTGCGTTTGTAGAGTGACATTTGAGTATCTCCAAGGTGTCACCCTGCGATGCGCGCGCCCGGTATCTTGAGCGCAGGTACTCCACCAAATCAACCTCGATGAATACCCATGCGCGGCCCACCTTCGCCCCCGGAATCTCACCAGCAGCGGCCTTGATGCGCAGCGTAACCGGGTGAATTCTCAGGAAATCAGCGGCTTGTCGCAGGTCCAGCGTGTTCATGGTCAGCCCTGCTTGGAGCCGTTGGGTTCAATCTCGATCAGCTCGGGATTGCGGATAAGGTGGTAGCTGTAGGGCTCCACTCGCGCCGGAATACCATCGCGCCGCAGACACTCAGCCACGGCAAAGGCATCCCCGCCGTGAACCTGAAGCATGAGATTAACGAGCCGGCCCGAGAGCATGCGCGCATTCTCCACCGCCTTTTCGTAGGCAATCTGGCCACCCTTGGCCACAGTCTTGATGCGGGATTGAAGCGTGGAGAGGAACTCAAAACAGGGATACGCACCGGCCAGATAATTGCCCGGTTGCCGCAAAACATCGTAGGGAATCACCCGGTCTTTGCCACGCCACTCGACCTCGGCACGAACCCAAGGGCTGGAGCCATCGCCTTGTTCCTTGCCCTTTTCGTAGATACGGCAGTATTTGCCACTCTGACGATTGCCAATACCCACCGTCCGACCCTTGGTGGAGTCCTCTCCACTCAACCAGTCTCCGAAGATGCCATGGCTGGGTTGTCTGCCTCCTGCATTGAAGCCACCGCCTTCATACTGCTGCACCGCCCACAGAATACTGACGTTGGCACCGTCGAAATCATCGTGCGCCACATCAACGCGCTTGATGCCGGCCCGGTGCGATTCCAGCCAGTCGGCCAAGCCGTGCCAGTCCTCCACCATGGAGCAGCCTTTGCCCTGAATGCTGAAATACACACGCCCGCGCTGTGAATCACCACCCCATGCAATAAGCCCGGCACCATCACCAAACCGTGCTGAATGCTTGAAGCCAAAGCAGCCATTACGGTTAACGATGTTTTCGACGTCGAGAAAGCTCCGCATCTGGTCAATGACCCAGAGATAGGATTCGTCATCAGGAGGGATCAGGGAAAATGCGAGGGCATCAATCAGGGCAATGCCCGGATTAGCCTCGGAGTCGGCAATTAAATGCCGTGTGATTTTGATGTGCTTGCCATCCGAATGAATCGAAATGGCTTCACCTGTTTCAACATCGACATTCAGGGCTGATTCACCCCGTGCCATGGTTTCTTGCGTAGCTATCTTTCGTCCCGTAGTTACTACACGGGACACCTCTGGCGGCGCAGGTGCCTCTCCGCAGGCGGAGTCCTCCCCTGCGTCGCCCACCGGCTTCTGAATGTATTGGTCTTGCATGGTCGCTCCCAAAGCGCAAGACGAGGCGTAAGGGAGCGAAGAGAATGCGCACCAATACACCTCGTCCAATGAATGACGAGATGGAAAGATACGACTTGGGACTGTTCCAGGAGGCCGTTAAGGGGCGGCCACTATTGGGCCTATTCGGTTCTCTCACTGGCAGATAGCTATGGCGTCGCTAATGGTCATAGCCTGAGACAAAGCTAATACATTTCCAAACAACAGACAAGTAGGCCTATAAACCTAAGTTGGAATCCAGTCAGACTCAATCACCTGTACCGCTATACCTTTATCCTCAAGCAATAGCGAAAATGGATTCACATGCTCCGCTCCGCAAACAAAAATAACAGGCCAAGTGTCAGACGAAATTAGCCGGCCATACCAATATAATTCACGAATTGCATGATTACGTCTTATTTCAGCTTGGCAAAGCTCATCGCTCAACCCTTGAAGAAAACAATCAGAATTGATCAAGTTTATGTCTCTCACACCAAGCTCATCTCTTTTAGTAGAGTCTGGATCACAAAACTGGTGACTTATGCAAACATCAAAAGAAACTTTCTGACACGAAGACTGGAAGCCCCGCCCCAATGCCTCAACACTCATTTCTTCAGCAATGCATTTAACATTTAACTTCGCGCAATAAGCAGATATAGCGAGAATAAACTTAAAGACACAATCACTCACTTCTCGCCCAGAATACCGCTGGAAACAATGTGAAGTACCAAAGACAAACACCTTTCTCATTTCATAGAAACTCAATAAGAACACCGGCTTATGCAAAGATTATATAAATATCCTTTAGCAGAACAATCAGACACACACTTGAAATCAGTCTGTGGAAATCGATGAGGAGCTTCCTGCATATTAGACTGAGAATTCTGAGCCGGACAGGAAACAGGCTGGGGCGGATAACCACACTTATCAGCATCATTTGACGCACTAAGACACTCCGAGTAAGCCTGTATTGCCTGGGTCTGAGCCCTCATTAAATTAACACAAGCATTATCAAGAGCGGCCTGAGCGCCACCAGCAGCTGCACTTCCAGCAAAAAATTGAGCCTGAGCAAAGGCAGAAGTAAGTAAAGCAATAACTAAAAATCCCCACCGGATACGGTCCATTGAACACCTCCAAACAAAAGACAATAGTGCATGGGGACACCCCAAACCCCGCGGGTGCTCGCGCGCCCGGCCCCTTCATTTCTGGGGCCATGCCCCAGACCCCGCAGGTTAGCAGCGCAAGAGGCGCCGTAGCAATTTCGTAGCTACGCGGCACTTCCCGCACTGTATTTGCTGCTCTTTGTGGCTACGTTCAACACCAGCGCGCACCGCAAGGCGTTGATTTTAAAGGACGGATAAAAAGAGCCGCCCTCTTTTAATCCGTTGGTCCCGCGTTCAAGTCGCGGACGGCCCACCAACATCAAAACGGCTTGCAGCGATGCAGGCCGTTTTTTATGGGCGTCTTACGGGCGGCGCTCAGTGCTGCACCTTCAGCCGGTTATGAAAAAGACATCCCTCAAGCACTCGCCCAGCAGTTGGTCAGACACGATCAGCTGCGTTCGTCTTGAGCATCTATTGTTAACCCGGTCCGACTGCTGATTTTATTGGCCACGCTCAATGCCTTTTCTCTGGTAAATGCACCGAATTCATTTTCACCGACAAAAAGGTCGTATCCGTCCCGGCATCGTACGGCGATATGCCAGTTGGTTGCACGCAGATGCCTGCCGACAATGATGCCTTCGAAGTCCCCCGCTGATTTCTCCCACTCGACCAGTCCATACAGGTTCTTTTTATAAAATCTGATGGTCTTGCTGTTTCCGTTTGCAGTCAGCCATTGATTCGCTGTCTTGCTGTAAAGACTCGAATAAAGCAAAAGCAGGCCAAACAGCCCAAGGGCAGCCAAAAGAAAGTGTGAAGCGTGAGTTGAAACATAAAGAATGCAGGCCAGCACCACCAAACCCATGCCGGGAATAAGTGTCAGCAAAGCCCAGCGGGTACCATTGAAACGGAAGGTCACGCTTTCTGGCGTTTCTTCCGCAAGCACCATGATTGGAGGATTTTCTCTCAATGCAGCCTCTGGAATTGTTAATGGAATGACACGTACGACGCCTTGCAGTTCGGTTTTCAGCTGCCGGCGCATCGGCTTCAGGCAAGAAAAAAAATCACTGGCAATCCCGACATCCAGAAATCGGACAGCAACAAGATCAACGACACCAATTACACTGACCAGTACTCGCGTGCGCCCTCGGGCAAGGTGGACAGCAGCTGGTCAAAATCGCCCTCGTTGACATTGCGCCGGAGCGCAACGGCCACATCATGAATGGCAGTGTCCGGTGAAAAATTGTGTGCCGCCCGCAGCGCCTTGACTTCTTTTGTCATGCTGGCGATGTCGCCAAAGTCGCGCTGTGGCTCATCGGCATCCCAGTCGGCAACGAACAGCGCACGCAGCACGGGCGGGAGTGCATTGGCGAAGCGCAGGGCATCCCGGATGCTCAGGCGGCGGCGAAAGGTGTGAAGCACACCGACGACCATGTTGTAAGCCATGTGCGTGGTGACCAGGCCCGATACCTCGCAGGCATCGAGCATGAATTTCTCGAATTGCTGGGAGGCGCGCTGGTATTCAGATGGCACGGGCATGCATTGGTCTCCTGCGGTGTGACGCATGGCGCGGAACGCAGCCCCTCGGGGCCGCGCGCCTGCAACAAAGTATCGGGCGGTACGCTCATTACTGCTGGATTTCAGGCTCCACCAGCAGGGTGAGCAAGGCCAGAGACTCTTGCCAGCCGAGATAGCACATTTCCACGGGAATCACCTCGGGAATGCCTTCCTGCACGATGCTGAGTTCGGTGCCACAGGCAACCGCCTTCAGCGAAACCGTGACCTGTATGACGCCAGGAAGATCGGGATCATCGAATATGTCGGTGTAACGCAGACGCTCGTTGGGAACGAGTTCAAGGTATTCGCCGCCAAAGGAACTGCTCTGCCGAGTCGTGAAATTGGTGAATGACATTTTGAACGTGCCACCCACCTTTGGCTCCATGTGATGAATCGTCGCCGTAAAGCCATGCGGGGGAATCCACTTTGCCATGGCTTCCGGCGTAATGAAGGCGCGGTAAACCCGCTCTGGTGGAGCCCGCAGTACCCTGTGCAAACGAACCGTATTGCCTGCCATGACGCTTCCCTCCTTTCCACTGAAATTGATGACACGTTAAAACGCGATGCGGAGCGGCGGCATGACGGGTCGTCATGCCTGCAGCGACTGTTTGGTGGAATGCACGCTGATACCCCGTGCCTTTGCCGCAAGGAGCGGCGCAAAAAGCATGAACAGCATTCCGAAAACCATGAGCCGCCCCTCGAAAACATTGTAGTCCTGCAATATCCGGCTCAAGGGATAGCCAAACGCATACCCCAGACTCACCTCGAATGCAGCCATCAACACCATCCAGAACAGCCCGAGCCTGAGCAGTTCCGGAAGGGTTCTCGCGCCCACCCAGCGAATGGCAAGCAGCGCTATGGCGAAGATGATGACGCACCCGGTCAAAATGCCAAGCTGGTGCGCGCGCAGGTCGCCGATCACCGGCAACAGGAAAATCCTGCGCAGGATTCCGTGCACCGACTCGGCAAGCGCAATAGCCAGCCAGGCTAGAAAAGCTCGTCGCCAGCTCATCAGAACCTCCTCGTTTCGCTGACCATTACGCGCAGACCAACAGGCCGCTTGTTCATCAATATACAGTTTTCAGGCTGGCCAACCATTGGCAGGTTGGGCTGACGCAGGAAGCCCAACGGACAGCGCCATTTGCAGAGACCGGTGTTGGGCTTTACAGCCCAACCTACGACCATGGCTCAGCCGCGCTTCAGCGCGCGATAGGCGCTCGGGGCCATGCCGATGATCTGGCGGAACTGCCGGGAAAAATACGGTGCGTCGCTGTAGCCCAGTGCCTGTGCAATGTCCGCCACGCTTTCTTCACCGGCATCGAGCCGCTCGCAGGCGCGCGTCATGCGCAGGTGCAGGAAATGCTGCAGCGGTGCCTGCCCGGTGAGGCGCTTGAAGGTTTTGGCGAAATGGAATTTTTCCATGCCGGCTTCGGCGGCAAGGCGATCAAGACTCGGCACCTCGGTGAGGTGCATCAGCATGAACTGCTGCAGGGCATTCACGTCGAGACGGCTGCGCGGGCCGCTGCCATGGCGCGCCAGCCAGGCCATGTGCACCAGCAACTGGCGCAGGCGCGCGGCGGCCAGCTGCAGGGCCAGTGCTTCAAACCCTGGTGCGCGCATTTCCAGCAGGCCGCGCCAGTCGGCCAGCAGGGCCGGCGGCATGCCCGGCATCAGCACCGCCCACGCCTGCCCGTTGAGCAGGGGCGACAGGAACTCGTGCACACTCGCGCCGCTCGCATGCACCCAGTACAGCGACCACGGCGCGCGGGCATCGGCGCTGTAACGATGAGCGACACCGGCCGGCAGCACCGCCAGCATGCCGGGGCGCAGCGCCATGCTGCTCTCCCCCACCTGCAGGCTGGCCTCGCCCTGCACGCAATAGAGCAGAAGATGATCTTCGTGCTCGGCACGACTACGCTGCATGACGTGGCCGGCCGCGGCCTCGTAATAGCCCATGGCCTCGGGGTAACAGTCATGGCTGCGCGGATCGGCTGCCAGCAGGGCCAGCGCGAAAGGCGGAATGATGTAGCGCGAGCTGCCGGCCGCCAGCGGCCAGGCGGAAACGATGGGCATGAGCCGGCTCCGGAAATTAACACCAAGATCATCCCTACCAATGCCAAGATATGCAATTTATATGGCTGCAATGCAGTGCTACAAAGACAACATCATCCAAGAATGTGCGGATACTCAATAGTGTCATTCCCGCCCCCGCCTTCGCGGGGGTGACAGATGACTTGGGTTGCCACGCCTCATAAGCCATACACGGACATCGGAGACACATCATGAGCATTCGCCAGATCCCCCTGCTGCTGGAAGGCAGCTTCCAGGAAAGTGCCAGCAGCGAACGCCTGCCCGTGCGTAATCCCGCCAACCAGGAAGTGCTGGCCGAAGTGCCCTTTGCTACACATGGCGAAGTGAACCGCGCCGTGGCCGCCGCAAAAGAAGCATTCAAGAGCTGGCGCGAAGTGCCGCCACCGGCACGGGCACGCATCATGCTCAGCTACCAGCACTTGCTGAAAGCGCATCACGACGAAATCGCGGAAATCCTGGCCAAGGAAACCGGCAAGACCTTTGCCGATGCCAGGGGCGATGTCTGGCGCGGCATCGAAGTGGTGGAGCATGCCTGCAATATTTCTTCGCTGCTGATGGGCGAGACGGTGGAAAACGTTGCCAACGGCATCGACACCTATTCGATGATCCAGCCGCTCGGCGTCTGTGTCGGCATCACGCCCTTCAATTTTCCGGCGATGATTCCGCTGTGGATGTTTCCGCTCGCCATCGCCTGCGGCAACACCTTTGTGCTGAAGCCCTCCGAACAGGACCCGATGACGCCGACGCGTCTGGCCGAACTTTTCCTCGAAGCCGGCGCACCGAAAAACGTGCTGCAGGTGGTGCATGGCGGCCGCGACCAGGTCGACCAGCTGCTCGCGCATCCTGATGTGCACGCCATTTCTTTTGTTGGCTCCGCGCCGGTGGCCGAACACATCTACCGCACCGGAACGCACAACCTGAAACGCGTGCAGTGTTTTGCCGGCGCCAAGAACCACATGGTGGTGATGCCGGATGCGCAGCCGCAACAGGTCATCAACAACCTGATCGGTGCTTCCTGCGGTGCTGCCGGCCAGCGCTGCATGGCCATTTCGGTTGCACTGCTGGTGGGCGAATCGAAAAACCTGGTTCCGCAGCTGGCTGAAGCCTTCAAGGTCATGCGCCCCGGCGTGTGGAACGACAGCAGCGCCGCTTACGGTCCGGTGATTTCGCCAAAAGCCCGGCAGCGCATTCTCGATCTGGTACAGATCGGCAAGGACGAAGGCGCCACCTGCGTTTTCGATGGCAGCCAGGTGACCGTGCCGGATCATGAAACCGGCAACTGGGTGGGCCCGGTGCTTTTCTCCGGCGTGAAGGCCGACATGCAGATCTACCGCGAAGAAATTTTCGGCCCGGTACTGCTGTGCATGGAAGTCGACACACTGGAAGACGCCATCGCCCTGATGAATGCCAACCCCTTCGGCAACGGCTGCTCCATTTTCACCGCCAGTGGCGCTGCGGCACGCAAGTTCCAGCACGAGATTGAAGTCGGCCAGGTCGGCATCAACGTTGCCATTCCGGTGCCGCTGCCCTTCTTCTCCTTTACCGGCTGGAAGAAATCCTTCCTCGGCGACCTGCATGCCTACGGCAAACAGGGGGTGCGTTTCTACACCGAAACCAAAACCATCACCTCGCGCTGGTTTGATGAAGACATTGCCCATGCCGCACCGAACATGACCATTTCCCTGAAATAAAAACTCATCTTCCCCCCTCGCCCCTTTCAGGGGAGAGGGTTGGGGTGAGGGGTAAAGTTTTTCCGCAGCTTGGGCTGAGCACAGCGAAGCCCAACAGCCGCAGCAAATTAATCGCGTTGGGTGGGTGAATAACGTTGGGCTTCGTTACACTCAGCCCAACCTGCAAGGCCCTGAAATAAACCCGCAGGAGCGGCTTTAGCCGCGAATTGCCTGAAATAAGTTTCGCGGCTAAAGCCGCTCCTGCAAAACAGGTAGCACCATGAATTTCGATCTGACTGAAGACCAGCAAGCCTTTGTGCAAACCGCGCGCGAATTTGCCAGCCACGAACTGGCTCCGCATACGGCACGCTGGGATGCTGAACACCATTTCCCGCTCGACGTCATCCGGCGCGCGGCCGCACTCGGTTTCTGCAGCATTTATTCAAATACGGACTGCGGCGGCCTCGGGCTTTCCCGTCTGGAGGCGGCGCTGATTTTCGAACAGCTCTCGCAGGGCTGCACCGTCACCACCGCCTATCTCACCATCCACAACATGGCGACCTGGATGGTGACGGGCTTTGGCGATGCGGCACTGAAAGCCGAGTTCGGTGAAAAACTCACCAGCGGCGAATGGCTGGCGAGTTACTGCCTGACCGAAGCCGGTGCCGGCAGCGATGCCGCCTCGCTGAAAACGCGGGCAGTGCGCGAAGGTGACGATTATGTGCTGAACGGCAGCAAGGCCTTTATTTCCGGTGCCGGCGCCACCGATGTGCTGGTGGTCATGGCACGCACCGCCGACAACGGTGCCAAAGGCATTTCCGCGTTTGTCGTGCCGGCCGGCACACCCGGCGTGAGCTTTGGCAAGAACGAGGAAAAAATGGGCTGGAATGCGCAGCCCACACGCAGCATCAGCTTCGAGAATGCCCGCATTCCGGCGCGCTACCGCATCGGCCAGGAAGGCGAAGGCTTTACCTTTGCCATGAAAGGCCTTGATGGCGGGCGCCTGAATATTGCGTCCTGCTCGCTGGGCACAGCACAGGCGGCCTTGCGTGCCGCGCACCGCTATCTGCAGGAACGGCAGCAGTTCGGCAGAAAACTGGCCGAGTTCCAGGCCCTGCAGTTCCGTCTCGCCGACATGGCCACCGAGCTGCAAGCGGCCCGCCTGATGGTGTATCACGCCGCCAGCCGCCTTGATGCAGGCGATGCGGACGCCACCCTGCACTGCGCCATGGCCAAGCGTTTTGCCACTGATGCCTGTTTTGCCGTGTGCAATGAGGCGCTGCAGCTGCATGGCGGCTATGGTTATCTGCGTGACTTCCCGCTGGAGCGCATGGTACGGGATACGCGTGTGCACCAGATCCTGGAAGGCACCAACGAAATCATGCGCCTGATCGCCGCGCGCAAGCTGCTGGAAAAAGACAGCCTTTAATCGTGCCGGAGCAGCTTCAGCCGCGAACATTCCTGCCGATAGGTATGATTCGCGGCCAAAGCCGCTCCTGCAGAAAAAGAACAAGGAGAACAAAAAAGATGACTACGATCGCTTTCTTCGGCTGCGGCAACATGGGCGCGCCCATGGTGCGCAACCTGCTCAAGGCCGGTTATGCCGTGCGCGTTTTCGATCTCAATCACGCCCTGAGTGCGGCACTCGCCAGCGACGGCGCCTTTGTGGCGGCCTCTGCCGCCCAGGCGGTGCAGGGCGCGCATACTGTCATCACCATGCTGCCGCACGATGCCGCCGTGACGAGTGTTTATCTGGATGAAAAAACCGGCCTGCTGGCGCAGCTTTTCAAGGGCAGCCTGATCATCGACTGCTCCACGGTATCGCCGCAGTGTGCCCGCACCATTTCTGCAGCCGCCCATGAGCACCAGCTGGCCATGATTGATGCACCGGTCTCCGGCGGCGTCGCTGGCGCCGAGGCCGGCACCCTGAGTTTTCTCTGCGGTGGCAGCGTCGACGAAGTGGAACGTGCGCGGCCTTTTCTCGCCGTCATGGGAAAAAACACCCTGCATGCCGGCGCTGCCGGCGCCGGTGCAGTTGCCAAGGTCTGCAACAACATGCTGCTGGCGGTGCACATGATAGGCACCTGCGAGGCGCTGCAACTTGGCGTCGATAACGGCCTCGACCCTGCCGTGCTTTCCGACATCCTGCTGAAAAGTTCGGGCAAGAACTGGTCGCTGGAAGTCTACAATCCCTGGCCCGGTGTCATGGAAAACTCCGCCGCTTCGCGCGAGTACAGCGGTGGTTTCCAGACTGACCTGATGAACAAGGATCTCGGCCTTGCCATGCAGGCCGCGCAGCAGAGCAAATCGGTGACGCCGCTCGGCGCACTCGCCAAACAGCTCTTCGCACTGCACGCCACGCACGGCAACGGCAAACTGGATTTCTCTTCCATCCTGAAAATGCTGCAAGCCTAGTCTGCATCAAACACGGCATCCAGCATTCGCCCCGCCAAAGCGCGGGGCTGATCGCTTCTCCGAAAATCCTCCGGCCGGTGCCGGCCATCATGTGTGGCCCCGGCATTCCCTGCAGTGACAATATTCGCGCGCCGCGGCATTCCGCGCCGCTCTGCGACCCTGCCGCCCTGGCGGGCCCGGAGAATATCCTTGCCCCATCAATCAGCGGAAGAGAATGTCTTTCAAGGCTCGCTTTATCCGCTCAAAATACCAACCCCGGCGTCATGATCAATGACAACCGGGGTAGAGTTGACGTTGAATCCAGCCGGGCCATGAAGGATGGCGAAAACTGCTCGCCGCACGCCCGGGTTCAGCCTGAGGCGAGGCCACGCCATTTTCATGTTCACTCCCGATCCTGACGAGCCCGCTACCGCTTCGCTCATCATGATCCCTGGCCCGTGTTTGCTGATGCCTGCCCGTTCCGGAAGGGTTGCCCCCGGAAGCCGGCCTTCCTGACCGAGAGAGTCTGTATGTCGCGTAACCGCTACCCTTTGGCGCCCCTGTTCGGCCGCATCCTTTCCCCGCTGGAGCAATTCCTGCAACGGGCGACAGCTGGCGGCATCATCCTCATTGCGACCACGCTGCTGACCATCGCCCTGTCCACTTGTTTTGGCGGAGCGGCACTCCATCATTTCTGGGAACAGGAAGTAGCCCTCTCTGCCGGAACCGCCTTCGAGCTGCGACTGTCGCTGCATCACTGGGTCAACGACGGATTGATGGCGCTGTTTTTCCTGATGGTCGGACTGGAACTGAAGCGCGAGATTCTCGTGGGTGAGCTGGCCTCGCTCAGGGACGCCGCCCTCCCCATCATGGCGGCGCTGGGAGGCATGATGGTGCCGGCCCTGATTTACGCGGCCTTCAATGCCGGCCAGCCGACCATGGCCGGCTGGGGCATTCCGATGGCGACCGATATCGCCTTTGCCATCGGCATCCTGGTCCTGCTCGGGCCGCGCATACCGAAAAGCCTGATCATCTTCCTGATGGCACTGGCCATCGCCGACGACCTCGGTGCCGTGCTGGTGATTGCCGTTTTCTACACCCAGTCCCTGAATCCTTCCGCCCTGATGGCGGCGGGGCTGATCCTCGGCTTTCTGATACTGCTGAACCGGGGCGGCGTGCGTCATCCCCTTCCCTATGCCTTGCTGGGGATTCTGCTGTGGTATGCCGTACTGGCGTCGGGCATACACGCCACCATCGCAGGCATTCTGCTGGCGTTTACCATTCCCGCTTTTTCACGTTTCTCGCCGCAGGATTTCGACGCCCGCATCGAGGAACTGCATACGGCCTTCCGCGCGCAGCAGGGAGCCCGCGCCGGGCAGGAATCACTGGGCAACCCGCACATGGCAACGATTGCCGCCGCCATGGAAGCCTCCGCCGCGCATGTTCAAAGCCCGCTGCTGCGGATAGAGCACGGGATCACCCCATGGGTCACTTTCCTCATCATCCCGGTCTTTGCGCTGTCCAATGCCGGCATTGATCTGGGCAGCATTCGCCTGGGTGACTTGCTGGAGCCGGTGACCACGGGCGTGTTTTTCGGACTGGTACTGGGAAAGGTGCTTGGCATCAGCCTCTTCAGCCGCGCCGCCGTCCGCTTCGGCCTGGCCCGGCTGCCCGCGGGAATAACATGGCATCACCTGACCGGTGCGGCATGGCTGGGTGGCATCGGCTTCACCATGTCGCTCTTCATCAGCCAGCTGGCCTTCAGCAATGCCATGCACATAGAACAGGCAAAGCTCGGCATTCTGCTGGCTTCAGCGGCAGCGGCCGCCACCGGACTGGCGTGGCTGCTGCATGCCACAAAAAATCCGCCATTAATGAATGAAGAAAGGAAGTGATGGCCTGTCATCCGGCCTGACACTTTCCTCTCAGGGCGTCACGAATCCGCAGCGGCTGCGACCGTATCCGGATACTGGTCCGCCTCCTTTTCATCATCACCCTCCAGCCCGTCCTGCAGCGCCCACATCCTGGCGTAAATGCCGCCTTGCGCGAGCAACTGGCGATGGTTGCCGCGCTCGACAATGCGGCCTTCATCCATCACCAGGATTTCATCGGCATCCACCACGGTGGAAAGCCGGTGCGCAATGATGAGCGTGGTGCGGTTGGCCGCAATCGTGAGCAGCTCGGCCTGAATGGCTTTTTCGGTTTTCGAATCAAGCGCGGAAGTGGCCTCGTCGAAAATCAGGATGGGCGGATTCTTGAGGATGGTGCGGGCAATCGCCACGCGCTGCTTTTCGCCGCCGGACAATTTGAGACCACGCTCACCCACCGTACTGTTCCAGCCATCCGGCAGACGCTCGATGAAATCCAGAATGTGCGCCGAGCGTGCGGCCTCCACCACTTCTTCGCGGCTGGCCGAGGGTCGGCCATAGGCGATGTTGTAATAGATGGTGTCGTTAAACAGCACGGTGTCCTGCGGCACGATGCCGATATGCGCACGCAGGCTTTCCTGCGTCAGCTCGCGCACATCGCAGCCATTGATGCAGACGGCGCCACCATCCGCTTCATAAAAACGGAAGAGCAGGCGTGACAGCGTGGATTTGCCAGCGCCCGAGCTGCCGACGACGGCCACCGTATGACCGGCTGGAATGCTGAAATCCACGCCATGCAGGATCTGGCGACGTTTGTCATACGCAAAATCCACCTGCCGGAAGGCCACGGAGGCCGTCGCCACATCCAGTGCCTGTGCACCGGGCAGATCCTGGATATCCGGATCTTCGCGCAGCAGGCTGAACATTTTTTCCATGTCGGTGAGCGACTGTTTTATTTCCCGGTAGGCCATGCCGAGAATGTTGAGCGGCGAATACAGCTGGATCAGGAAAGCATTCACGGCGACCAGATCGCCCAGCGTCATCGTGCCCTTGACCACGCCATCGGCGGCCAGCCACACCAGACAGGTAACACCGATGGCGATAATGCCGGACTGTCCGCTGTTGAGAATATCCATGGAATATTCATTCTTGATGGCGGCCTTTTCCCATTTCTCCATGGCCTCGTCGTAACGCGCGGCCTCGAACCTTTCATTGCCGAAATACTTCACGGTTTCGTAATTGAGCAGGGAATCCACAGCCCGGGTATTCGCACTGGAGTCCAGTTCATTCATGGTGCGCCGCATATGCGTACGCCACTCGGTCACGACAATGGTGAAGGCGCCGTACGCCACGATGGTGCCCAGCGTCACCACGGCAAAGCGCCAGTCATACATCGTCACCAGAATGACCGTGACCATGCCGATTTCCAGCAGCGTGGGCAGGATATTGAACAGCAGGAAACTCAGCAGCGAACCGATGCCGCGGGTGCCACGGGAAATATCGCGCGTGACGCCACCGGTCTGGCGCCCGAGGTGAAAACGCAGGCTGAGCTTGTGCAGGTGCTCGAAGGTTTCCAGCGCCACGCGGTGAATCGCGTTCTGCCCGACCTTGGCAAAAACCGCATCACGCAGCTCCGCCAGCGCCGTGGAAGCAAGACGCAGCAAACCATAAACAATGATGAGGCCGAGCGGCACGGCCAGCATGGCACCGGGCTTTGCCGCCAGGCCGTCAACGACCTGCTTGAGCACCAGGGGAATGGTGACGGCAGCCACCTTGGCCAGCACCATGCACACCAGGGCAATGACGACGCGGGCCTTGTAGCGCCAGAGGTAGGGAAACAGGGTCTTGAGGGTCTGCCAGTCACCGCGGGAATAGCGCGGGCCGCCCTTGTCTTTGTCAGCGGGAGTCGTGTTGCCGTGGGGATTCATGGAGTGCGCTCTGGAAACCAGCCGCCATGATAAGTCAGTGCCACCGGCAATGCGGCCTTGGCCGCACAAATATCAGGCCTTGCGGCGGAAAGGTTCTGGCACAGGACGAGCCGCGCCAGCCGGAAAAACCGGCGCCGGCAGCGGCCCGTTTTCATTTCAAGCCGGCTGCCGGCTGGGCTAGAATGCCGGCGCCACTTCAGTTGTGGCTTTTGTCATTTCTGCCTGTACTGCCTGTGTCCCTGCGAGAACCCGATGTCTGCCCATCCCGACCTGTTTGCCCCCCGCCACCTGACCGCCCTGCCTGATCTGCCCCGCAAGCCGGGGGATCGTCGCCAGTGGGGACAGCTGCACGGCTCCGGGCTGACACTGGCGCTGGCGGCCACGGCACAGGAGCACGCCGGTGTGGTGGTGGTGGTCACCGCCGACACGCAATCGGCATCCCGGCTGGAAGACGAGCTGGCTTTTTTTCTCGGCGAGAGCCTGCCCATCCTGCATTTTGCCGACTGGGAAACCCTGCCCTACGATCCCTTCTCGCCGCATCAGGACATTGTTTCCGAGCGCCTGAAAACACTGGCGCACCTGCCCACGCTGGCGCGCGGCATTCTGGTGGTGCCGGTGAGCACGCTGGCACACCGCATTGCCCCGCGCAGCTATCTCGGCGGCCGCTCGCTCATCCTGAAAGTGAAACAGAAACTCGACGGCACGGAATTCCGCCGCCAGCTCGAAGCCGCCGGTTATGTCGCCGTGGATACCGTGTACGAGCATGGCGAGTTTGCCGTGCGCGGCAGCCTGATTGATCTTTATCCCATGGGCAGTGCCCTGCCGCTGCGCATCGAGCTGTTTGACGACGAGATAGAAACGCTGCGCGTGTTTGATACCGAAACGCAGCGCACGGTGGAAAGCGTGAACCATCTCGAGCTGCTGCCGGCCAAGGAATTCCCGCTCGACAAAGCCGCCATCCGGCATTTCCGCGAGGCCTGGTCAGAAAACTTCGGCGGCGATCCCAAACGCTGCCCGGTGTATCAGGACGTGGTCAACGGCATCACGGCGAGCGGCATTGAGTATTACCTGCCGCTGTTTTTCGACGCGACCGGCACCCTGTTCGATTACCTGCCGAAAAACAGCCTGGTCATGCTTGATGCCACGGCCGGCGCACAGATCACGCACTTCTGGCAGGAAGCCGTCAAACGCTACGAAGAGCGCCGTCACGACAGCACACGCCCCCTGCTGGCGCCGGAAAAGCTTTTCCTGCGCGACAACGAAGTGTTTGCCGCCATCAACCATTTTCCGCGCATCGACTGGCAGGCCGGCACGATTGAAGAACGCGCCGGACAAAACAACCTGCCCTTCCAGCCGGCGCCGGCATTGCCGGTGGATGCCAAAACCGAGCAGCCGCTGTCGGCGCTCATCCAGTTCCTGCGCAACCATGCCGGCACGCGCGTGCTCTTCTGCGCCGAAAGCGCCGGCCGCCGTGAAAGCCTGCTGGAGTTGCTCGGGCGTGCCGGCATCAAGCCGCGCAGCGTCAACGACTGGGCCGGGTTTATCGAAGGTACCGAGACCACACCGGCCATCACCATCGCACCGCTGGATCAGGGCCTGTGGCTGAACGCCACGGCCAAGACTCCCGCCATCGCCCTGATTGCCGAATCACAACTCTTCGGCCAGCGCGTGATGCAGCGGCGGCGGCGCAAGGCCAGCAGCCAGGATGTGTCCGCCGAACTCGTCATCAAGAATCTGAGCGAGCTGAAACCGGGCGCGCCCGTGGTGCATATCGATCACGGGGTCGGCCGCTATCAGGGCCTGGTCACGCTGGATATCGACAACCAGGTGCAGGAATTCCTGCTGCTCGAATATGCCGACAGCGCCAAACTCTATGTGCCCGTCTCCAGCCTGCACCTGATTGCCCGCTACTCCGGTGCCGCCGATGAAAACGCGCCGCTGCACCGCCTTGGCACCGAGCAATGGACCAAGGCACGGCGCAAGGCCGCCGAACAGGTGCGCGATACCGCCGCCGAACTGCTGAACATCTATGCCCGCCGTGCCGCACGCCCCGGCCACGCCTTTGCTTTTGACGAAGCCGATTACCAGCTCTTTGCCTCGGGCTTTCCGTTTGAGGAAACCGCCGACCAGGCCGCGGCGATCATTGCCACCATTGCCGATCTGCGTACGCCCCGCCCCATGGACAGGCTGGTCTGCGGCGATGTCGGCTTCGGCAAAACCGAAGTCGCCATGCGCGCCGCTTTTGTGGCGGTGCAGGATGGCCACCAGGTGGCGATTCTGGTGCCCACCACCTTGCTGGCACAGCAGCACTACGAGAATTTCCGCGACCGTTTTGCCGACTGGCCGATCCGCATTGATGTGCTGTCGCGCTTCAAGACCACCAAGGAACAGAACGTCGCGCTGGCACAGCTGGCCGAGGGGAAAATCGACATCATCATCGGCACGCACAAGCTGCTGCAGAGTGATGTGAAGTTCAAAAACCTCGGCCTCATCATTGTCGACGAAGAACACCGCTTCGGGGTGCGGCACAAGGAGGCGCTGAAAAACATGCGCGCCGAAGTCGACATGCTGACGCTGACCGCCACCCCGATTCCGCGCACGCTGAACATGGCCTTTGCCGGCATGCGCGATCTCTCGATCATCGCCACGCCACCGGCCAAGCGCCTGGCCGTGAAAACCTTTGTGCGCGAATCCAGTGCCGACATCATCAAGGAAGCACTGCTGCGCGAACTCCTGCGCGGCGGCCAGGTGTATTACCTGCACAACGAAGTCGACAGCATTGAAAAGTGTGCGCAGGAACTGCAAACACTGGTGCCGGAAGCGCGCATCGGCATTGCCCATGGCCAGATGCGCGAACGCGAACTCGAACAGATCATGCAGCAGTTCTATCACAAGCAGTTCAATGTGCTGGTCTGCACCACGATCATTGAAACCGGTATCGACGTGCCAAGCGCCAACACCATCATCATGGACCGCGCCGACAAGCTCGGCCTCGCCCAGCTGCACCAGCTGCGCGGCCGTGTCGGCCGCTCGCATCACCAGGCCTATGCCTACCTGCTGACACCGCCGGTAAAAGCCATGACCGGTGATGCCGAAAAACGCCTGGAAGCCATTGCCAGCGCTGACGATCTCGGCGCCGGTTTTGCACTGGCCAGCCACGATCTGGAAATCCGCGGCGCCGGCGAGCTGCTCGGCGAAGAGCAAAGCGGTGACATCAATACCGTGGGCTTTACGCTGTACATGGAAATGCTGGAGCGCGCCGTCAAGGCCATCCGTGCCGGCAAGACACCGAACCTGGACCAGCCGCTGGAACTGGCCACCGAAGTGAACCTGCGCATCAGTGCGCTGATTCCGGATGAATACCTGCCGGATGTGCATCACCGCCTGATGCTCTACAAGCGCATCAGCAATGCTGCCAGCGCCGACGATCTGCGTGAATTGCAGGTGGAGATGATCGACCGCTTCGGCCTGCTGCCGGAAGCCACCAAAAACCTGTTTGCGGTAACGGACCTGAAGCTCAGGGCCGAGGCACTCGGCATCACCAAAATCGATGCCGGTCCTGCCGGCGGACGCCTTGAGTTCGGCAGTGAAACGAAGGTCGACCCCATGCGTCTGGTAAAAATGATCCAGACCCAGCCCAAACGCTACAAGCTGGAAGGCGCCAGCAAGCTGCGCTTCATGGCAACACTGGAAGAGACGGAGGAAAGGCTGGACTACGTGAACGAGCTGCTGAAATCGCTGGTGTGAAAGCCGCGCCGCAGGAATTGCCGCGCGGTTTTGTGAGCGGGTTTCAATGCGCGCGATTTAACGGCGCTGTTTGAATGATGTTTTTTTAATGACGCTGTTTTACTGCAGGGGCAGCACCGGCTGCTCCTGCAGTAAAACAGCTGGCGCAGTCCGGGGGCTGCCGGGAGCGGTCAGACGCGGCGGATTTTAAAAACCCGGCCCTTGATCCTGGCGAGACCTTTCATGGCGCGGCTGGCGACCGTGCGGTCCACGGCGACAAAAGCCTGCAGGTCAAAAATGTCGATCTTGCCCACCTGCTCGCCGGGAATGCCGGCATCACCGGTCAGCGCACCGAGAATGTCACCCGGCCGCAGCTTGTCCTTGCGTCCGCCGGCAATATTGATGGTGACCATGCGCGGTACGGCCGGCGGCGATGAGTCGGTCACGGTCGGGATGTCCTGCCAGACCACTTTCTTTTTCTGGTATTCCTCGACCGCGTTGACGCGATGCGCTTCGGACGGCGAGCACAGGCTCAGCGCCAGACCACTCTCGCCGGCGCGACCGGTACGACCGATGCGATGCACATGCACTTCCGCATCAAAGGCCATCTCGACATTGATCACCGCTTCCAGGCCCTTGATGTCCAGACCGCGTGCGGCGACATCCGTGGCCACCAGCAAGGGACAGCTCTGGTTGGAAAACTGCACCAGCACGAGATCACGGTCACGCTGTTCCAGATCACCGTGCAGGGCCGCCACCTGAAAGCCTTTTTCTTCCAGGGCTTTTGCCACTTCATCGCAGCGCTGCTTGGTATTGCAGAACATCACCGCCGAAGCCGGCCGGTATTTGCGCAGCAGCGCCAGCAAGGCCGGTATGCGTTCGCGATTGTCCACTTCAAAAAACAGCTGTTCGATACTGGTTTCCGCGGGAACTTCGGCCACGGTGACTTCCACCGGATTACGCTGGAACTTGCCGCTGAGGCCACGGATTTCTTCGGAATAGGTCGCCGAGAAAAGCAGCGTCTGGCGCTTTTGCGGCAACTGCCCGACGATGTCGCGGATGCTGTCGTTAAACCCCATGTCGAGCATGCGGTCTGCTTCATCCAGCACCAGCGTCTTCAGGTGGCTGAAATCCAGCGAACCCTTGGCGAGGTGCTTGAGGACACGGCCGGGCGTGCCCACGATCACGTGGGCACCGTGCTCCAGTGAATCCAGCTGCGGCCCCATGGGCACGCCGCCACACAGACTGAGAATCTTGATATTGCCGGCGAAACGCGCCAGCCGGCGCAATTCCTTCATGACCTGGTCGGCGAGTTCGCGCGTCGGACACAGCACCAGCGCCTGCACATTGAACTGGCGCGGATCAAGCACACTCAGCACGCCGATGCCGAAGGCGGCGGTCTTGCCGCTGCCGGTCTTGGCCTGGGCAATGACATCGCGGCCAGCCAGCAGCGAGGGCAGGCTCTGCTGCTGGATCGGCGTCATGGTGTGATAGCCAAGCTCGGTCAGCGTCGCCAGCAGGGCAGCGGGCAAAGGCAGCGAGGAAAAAGGCGCGGATACGGCAGAAGCCGGGGGTATAGAAGAGGAAGTCACAGCGTTAAACCTGAAAGGAAGCAAAGGCGGCATGGTAACACTTGCCGGGCCCGGCTGAGCCGGGCCCGGACAGATAGCCGGCAACAGGGGAAAAACAGGTGTGTCAGTCGTCGTTATCGGCGGCTTCGCGCTCGCGGCGGCGCATTTCTTCATCATGGGCATCCATGATTTCGCGCAGCACGCTGTCGATATCGGCGGGAATATCATCCTCCTCGACGATGCCGGTGAGTGGTGTATCCGGAGTCAGCTCGCCGCTTTCGTAGATGGCCCAGATTTCCTTGCCGTACTGGCTGTGCAGCAGCTCTTCGTCAAACTGGCCGAAGAACTGCGCCAGATTATTCACGTCACGCTCGAACATCGCCCGTGCATTGTTGTTGCCGGCGGCGTCAACCGCCTGCGGCAAATCGATGATCACCGGGCCTTTTTCATCCACCAGAATGTTGTATTCGGAGAGATCGCCGTGCACGAGGCCGGCGCACAGCATGCGCACCACTTCGCGAATGAGTTGCTCGTGGTAATCCCGCGCCAGCTCGGGCGTGAAATCCACTTCACTGAGGCGCGGCGCCGGCCCGCCCTTCCCGTCCGACACCATGTCCATCAGCAGCACGCCATCAAAACAGCCATGCGGCTGCGGCACACGCACGCCCGCGGCGGCGAGGCGATACAGCGCACTCACTTCGGCATTTTGCCAGGCATCTTCCAGCTCTTTTTTGCCAAAGCGCGAGCCTTTCTCCATGGCGCGGGCATCGCGGCTGTTCTTGACCTTGCGACCCTCGCGATAGGCTGTGGCCTGCTTGAAACTGCGGTGATGAACATCCTTGTAAACCTTGGCGCAGCGCAGCACATCGCCGCAACGCACCAGATACACCGTGGCCTCTTTACCGCTTTTAAGCTGGCTGATGACTTCATCCACCAGCCCGTCGTTAATCAGGGGTTCAATCCGTTTGGGGGTTTTCATCAGACTGTCGTACCAACCCCTATAGTGGCGGCTACCAGCTTCCAGTTGGCGTCATTGTGCAGGGCATCCCAGCCCAGCCTGAACTTGCCACGCAGGGCATCAAAACGCGACTGCACGGGAAACTCGCCGCGTTCCTCCAGCGCCGACAGCACTTCCAGCGCGCCGACACGATGATTGCAGACCAGCACCATGTCGCAGCCCGCATCAAGGGCTGCATAGGCGCGTTCACTGAAGGAGCCGGTGGCGACTGCGCCTTCCATGCTGAGATCGTCGGAAAATATGACGCCGTCAAACCTGAGGCGCTCGCGCAAAACATCCTGCAGCCAGAAAGAAGAGAAACCGGCGGGATTGGGATCCACTTTTGAATAAATGACGTGCGCGGGCATGATGCCCTGCAGCTCGCGCGCCAGTGCCACAAACGGTAGCAGATCATGCGCCTCGATCTCTGCCCAGGAGCGGTCATCCACCGGCAGGGCAAGGTGCGAATCAGCCGCCACCGAACCATGACCGGGAAAATGCTTGCCGGTCGCCGCCATGCCGGCGTCATGCATGCCGCGGATGAATTCGCGCAACAGTTTTACGGCAATCTGTGGATCGGCATGAAAAGCGCGATTGCCAATCACCTCGGAAATTCCGCAATCGACATCAAGGATCGGCGCAAAGCTGATGTCCACACCGGTCGCCAGGACTTCACTGGCCATCAGCCAGCCGCACTGGTAGCTGCGCTGGCGCGCTTCATCGGGAGCCGTTTCGTAAAGATCACCGAACACTTTCATGGGCGGCAGTTTGACAAAGCCTTCACGAAAACGCTGCACGCGGCCGCCTTCCTGATCAACTGCAATGATCAGCTCGGGACGAATGGCCCGCATGGCCTGCACCAGTGCACTTACCTGTTCCACACTCTGGTAATTGCGTGCAAACAAAATGACACCACCCACATGCGGGTGCGCCACCAGTTCTTTTTCTGCCCCGGTCAGCGTAGTGCCTTCGAGGTCAAGCATAAGAGCGCCTAACGGCATGAAAAACTCCTGATAAAACAAATTACTGAAGCGGCTTTAACTGCAGCTTCTCGGAAAACTGCTGATCGACCAGCGCCGCATCATGAAAACTCATGCGCCGGTTGCGACCCGACAGGTAAAGCCCGATACCGTCCGCATAATGCGGGCTGGCAGGATTACCGCTCTGCCCGCCGGCATTGACGATGTACAAGGGCTCGGGCAGGGAGAAATCCACCACCATGCGCATGGCCGGTATGTTCCAGACCTTGAAGTTATCGCCAATCGTATAGCCGGTCACGTTTACGGTATTGGTCGATCCCGGCGCCGGGTAAGGGCCGCGATCAAGAAAACCGGACAGGGCACTTACCGCCTGGCGCTGCGCAAACGGCAGCAGCGGCTTCATTCTGGTGGCGCCGGATTCCCAGGTATAGGTGTGGATGTCGCCCCACTTCCAGCTGCCTGCATCGGCCCCCATCATGCTACTCGCCTGTTGCCAGGCATTGGCCAAGGCAAGGGCAAATATTTCCGCCTTGTCTTCCTTGTGCTCCGGCGTGCGCACATCGTCCCAGAACGGACTGTCCTCGCGCCCCAGCATGTGATCCTGCTGGGCAGAATAGGTAATGGCATTGGCCAGCATGAAGGATTGCCAGGTCGAACTCTCCACGGGACCCAGCTCATCCAGAAAAACATCACGCGTCAGGCGATTCAGGAAAATGGCATAAAGGGCAGCGCCGGCAGAATCCGTGTTCATGTCGCCATCAAAACGGCTCAGCATTTTCAGGGCGTTCTCGCCACTGATGCGGGCCTCGGGGGCGGCGCTGGCAAGATGCCCGCGAATCGCCGGTTCCAGCTTCTTCAGGACATCACGCAACTTGTCGGCCGCCTTGTCATGCACATCATTCTGCAACTCCACCGTCGTCTCCAGCGTATGCTCAGAATGCTCTTCAAGACGCTCGCTGATGCGCTCAAAACGTTCGGGGGCATACCATGATCCCGTCAGGTAGGGCGTGCTTCCGGGCGCCGTGGTGCGGTGATTGGCGGTGGCGATATAGCCGCGCTCGGGATTGACCTCATGCGGCAGCTGCTCAAAGGGCACATAACCCTTCCAGTCATACGCGCCCGTCCAGCCCGGTGACGGCAGATAGCCACGCCCCTTCAGGCGCTGCGGATAAGTGCCGGTTACCTGCCAGGCAATATTCTGCGCATCCGCCAGCACCACATTGAGATGGATGAAGCCGACACCCTCCAGTGCCTGCTCGGCCTCGGCAATGCCGCCGGCCCTGTTCAGCAGCAACAGGCGCTCCATGCTCTGGTCCGCCTGCTGCGCACTGCTTTGCAGTGCCAGCCCCCATTGTGCGCGCGCATTCAGGACTGGCGGCATGATGTCGTTGACGCGCTGGCCACGCAACGCGGTGTTCAGCAAAGGACCATGCGACGTTTCCTGCACCAGAAACGATTCATCCGGCTGGCCCTTGATGTGCAGCACTTCTTCACGCTGTTGCACGGGCAGCCACTTGTCCTTGTATAAATAGAAGGTTTTTTCATCTTCCTGCTTCAGCTTTTCGACAAACACATCCTGTGAATCCGCCATCACCATGGTCATGCCCCAGGCGACATGGCCGTTATAGCCCGCCACAACACCGGGGATGCCGGCAATCGCGACGCCACCGGCCTGATAGTCCGGCGAGTTCAGTTGCACCAGCATCCATACCGGTGGCTGCTCCAGCTGCAGATGCGTGTCATTGGCCAGAATACTGGCATGACCATGGGTGCGTTCCGGGGATATCACCCAGTTATTGGAAGCGGCCTGCTGCAGGGGCAGAAACAGGGCAGCGAGCTTTTTCTGCACCTGCACTTGCGGCGCCAGTGTGTCCAGCAACTCGTTAAAAGGAAGACCGGCCAGTTTGGCGGCTTCATCTTTTGCAATCGGCTCATCGGGGTAAGTCGGGATCAGCCACGCAGCTTTTTCCGGCCCGACCCTCGCCGCCAGATCAAGGAAGGCAATTTCCTCATTGAGATTGAGCGACAAACCAAGATTCAGCAGGGTGAAAATATCCATGGAATTAACCGGCGCCCAGGGCTCCGGCTGATAACCGTTCATTTTGAAATCCAGCGGCAGATTGTCCTTGTGGGAAAAAATCCAGGCATTCACGCCAGCGGCAAAACGATCCAGTGTGCGGCGCATCTTGGGTGAGGCGGCCGCCAGCTGCTTTTCGGAAATACGCCGCAGGCCGAGCGTGCGCATGTAAATGTCGAGATCACGGGTCACCGGGCCCGTCATTTCGGAAAGCCGGCCCTGGGCCGTGAGCGAATATGACACCATCTGGGCGAGGCGGTCAGAGGCCATGGCATAGCCAAGACCAAAGGCAAGATCACTCTCGTTGTGCGCATCGATACGGGGAACCCCGAAGCCGTCACGGCTGATGGTGACTGCCTCGGTAATCCCGGTCAGCATCACGTCACCCGAAGCCTTGTCCACCGTACCGCGCTGGCTCAGCTCAACCACCGAGCAGGCGCTCAACAGGATCACGCTGAAAAACAGAAAGCTGTGCAGCAGATGCTTGCGCATGAAATCATCCTGAAATGCGATAAAACCTCAGAAAAACGCGACACTAAACACGCCGGCCACCGAAGTCAAAGCAAGGCGGAAGGTGGATCCGGAAGGAACCGGCGCGACCTTGCCGCACTCCTGCCACACCCGCACTCCGTACCGCCGGTCCGGCGGGTTAATCTGGAGTTAATCCTAGCAGCCGCAAACCGGGCTTCCTTACCTCTTGCAACAAGAATTCCCTGAAAAGACACAAGGAATGAGCTGTCAAGGTCTGACCCCTGATTGCTATACTGCCGCCCGTAACCGGCCTGTCGCCGGCGTGAGTGACGGTTCCCCGCATGTCTGGTCTGTTTTCCCGCAAACGCCTTCTTGCCACCGTGGCTGCCAGCAGTCTGGTGGTCTTCTCAGCCGTATTTGCCAAACAGGCAACTGCCCCCACCAGCTACAGTGATCTGGCGCCGAGCAAGGTGCAGGCCAAGGCGGCGCGTGGCGTGGTCGAACTGCTGGACGACCTCCATTACGAGCATCGCAGCATCAACCCGGCGCTTTCCTCGCAGGTCTTTGATCGCTACCTCAAGGATCTTGACAGCCAGCGCACCTATTTCCTCGCCAGCGATGTGCAGGGCTTTGAACAGCACCGCAAGACCTTCGACAGCGCGCTGAAAAAAGGCGACCTGAAAGCTGCCTTCCAGATCTACAACCGCTATCAGCAGCGCGTCGCCGAGCGCCTGACCTTTGTGCTCGGCGAAATCGACAAAGGCGTCGACAAGATGGACTTCAGCCGGGATGAAAGCCTGGAGCTGGATCGCGAAAAATCCCCCTGGATAAGCACACGCGCCGAACTGGACAATCTCTGGCGCCAGCGTGTAAAGGCAGCGGCACTGAGCCTGCGTCTCAGTGGCAAAAGTGATGCCGAGATCCAGAAGACCTTGTCCAAGCGCTACAAGAGCCAGCTCAACAACCTTTATCGCACCAAATCGGACGATGCCTTCCAGGTATTCATGAACTCGTTTACCGAGTCCTATGATCCCCATACCGAGTATTTCTCGCCGCGCACGGAAGAAAATTTCAACATCAACATGAGTCTTTCCCTGGAAGGGATTGGTGCCGTGCTGCAAAGTGAAGACGAGTTCACCAAGGTCGTGCGTCTGGTGCCAGCAGGCCCTGCCGACAAGGCCGGCCAGCTCAAGACCGGTGACCGCATTGTTGCCGTAGCCCAGGCCGACCAGGAATTTGTCGACGTGGTGGGCTGGCGCATTGATGAAGTGGTGGATCGTATTCGCGGCGCCAAGGGCACTACCGTACGCCTGCAAATCATTCCTGCCGGTACCGTGGATGAAACACAGACCAAGACCATCAGCATTGTGCGCAACACGGTCAAGCTTGAGGATCAGGCGGCGCAGAAACGAATCATCACCGTGAAACGCGGCGAAGAATCCCTGCGCATAGGCGTGATCAAGCTGCCGGCTTTCTATGCCGACTTCCAGGCCATGCAGGCAGGCGATCCCAACTATCGCAGCACCACCCGCGACGTGAAAAAACTGATCACCGAGCTCAAGGCCGAAAAAATCAACGGTCTGGTGCTGGATCTGCGCAATAACGGCGGCGGCTCGCTGTCGGAAGCAAATTCCCTGGTAGGCCTCTTCATTGGCACCGGTCCTACCGTGCAGGTCAAAAATGCCGGCAACAAGATCGAAGTGCTGGGCGATCCCGATCCTTCCGTGTCCTATGCCGGCCCGATGGTCGTCATGGTGAATCGTCTGTCGGCATCAGCTGCCGAGATTTTTGCCGGTGCCATCCAGGATTACGGTCGCGGCCTCGTGATCGGTTCCACCACCTTTGGCAAGGGCACCGTGCAATCCCTGCGCGATCTTGAATATGGCCAGCTCAAACTGACCGAGGCCAAGTTCTATCGTATTTCCGGTGCCAGCACACAGGATCGCGGCGTCGCGGCTGATGTGAACTTCCCCAACATTTATGACGAAACCGATATCGGTGAGTCCGCCCTGCCCAATGCCATGCCCTGGGACACCATCCCCTCCGCGCGCTATTTCCCCTATCAGGACTTCAGCAAGCGCCTGCCGCTACTGCGCAAGGATTCGGAAGCCCGTCAGGCAAGCGATCCGGATTTCCGCTACCTCAATGAAACCATTGCCCTGGCTCATGAACTGAAAAAGCAGAAAACCATTTCCCTGAATGAAGCAAAACGCAAACAGGAAAAACAGGATCTGGATGAAAAGCGCCTGGCCATAGAAAACCGTCGCCGTGCTGCCAAAGGCCAGACCCTGCTAAAAACCTGGCGTGAAGCGGAAGACAAGGCTGATGCTGAAATCGATGAAGCAGCCGCCGATCCCGGCAAGACCAAACCGGAAGACGAAGCGTTTGCAATGGAAGCCGGCCGTGTCCTGATCGACAGCCTGAGCCAGCAAATCAGCAAGAAATAAAGGCATCTGCCTTCCATAAAAAAAGCCGTGAAACCCTCACGGCTTTTTTTATGGATTTTCATCAATGGCAGGCCGCTACAAGACATGCAGCGGCCACCCGGGTTCCTGCCCCTTGGCGCTGAAGCTTGCACCGCTATCGCGTGTCACCATAGGATCAGGAAAATGGATTTTGGGCCGCGCATGAACAGCACTGCAGACAACCGCCCTGGCACCGCATTACGACACAGCCAGCTACTGCTTGCCGGACAGGCCTTTTCGCGCGCCGCCGGAGCACCTCTCGTTGCTGGCAACTCCCTGCGCCTTCTGCGTGATGCTGCCGAAAATTACCCGGCCTGGCTCACCGCCATACGCGGCGCCCTGCATACCATTCATTTTGAAAATTACATCATTGAAAACGATCCCATCGGGCGCGAGTTCATCAACGCGCTGACCGAACGTGCACGGGCAGGTGTAAAGGTCCGCCTGCTCTATGACTGGATGGGTTCCTTCTTTCCGGCCTCGCGCCACCTGTTTGCCCCCCTGCTTGCGGCAGGCGGTGAAGTACGCGCCTTCAATCCGCTGAGCTTTGACACTCCCTTTGGCTGGCTCACCCGGGACCATCGCAAATCACTGACCGTGGATGGCCATACCGGTTTCGTCACCGGGCTTTGCATCAGCCAGCGCTGGACCGGCAACCCGGGCCGCGGAATTGCTCCGTGGCGTGATACCGGCCTTGAGATAAAAGGGCCGGCGGTGGCTGACATCGTCGCTGCCTTTGCCCAAACCTGGGGAGCCTGCGGCAGCGCCCTGCCTCCCGAAGCAATACCAGAGGCCGGGAGCATTACTGCCGAGGGCAGCATCACGCTGCGCGTGGTGGCGAGCACACCGTTTACCAGCGGTCTCTACCGCATGGACCAGCTGATTGCCGCCATGGCAAAAGAAACGCTGTGGCTGACCGATGCCTATTTTATCGGCACACCGACCTATACCCAGGCGCTGTGTGCCGCCGCGCAGGATGGCGTAGATGTTCGCCTGCTGGTCCCCAGTGCCAGTGACATTCCCGCCATTTCGGCCTTCTCCCGTGCCGGCTATCGCTCGCTGCTGGAGGCCGGCATCCGCGTGTTTGAATGGAATGGCCCGATGATTCACGCCAAAACTGCCGTGGCCGACAGCCGCTGGGCACGCGTGGGTTCCAGCAACCTCAATGTCGCCAGCTGGATCAGCAATTACGAACTTGATGTAGCGGTTGAGGATGAGGGCTTTGCCGACGAGATGGAGGCCATGTACCTGCAGGATCTCGAGCAATCGACCGAGGTCGTGCTTGGCCGACACCGCAAGGTGAAACTGCGTGAGCGACGCCAGCGTCAACGACCGCCCCGTCCCTATCGCGGCAAGACCGCCGGGGTAGCTACCGCCATGCGTCTGGGCAATACCGTGGCGGCCGCCATCCAGCAGCAGCGCGTGCTGGGCGCGGTTGAAGCCGCCATCATGCTCATGCTCGGCATGTCGCTGCTCGCTCTGGCAACGCTGGGTCTGTACTGGCCACGACTGATTGCCTTGCCGGTTGTGATGATCAGCACCTGGCTCGCCATCTGGCTGCTGGCGCGTTCCTGGCGCCTGCGCCGGAAGCGCCCTCCCGCCCCCCCTACAGAAAAAAAGCGGCAATAACCCGGCAAGGCCAACCTTCTCTCCGGCACACGCTGATGACGTGAAAAACCCGGCTGCCCCGTTGACTCCAACAAGGCTTCCAGTATCCTTGCCGGCTCGCGGAAACCGGGCTTGATCAAGGTTTCTGCCGACTGGAAGCGTGGCCGAGTGGTTGAAGGCACCGGTCTTGAAAACCGGCGAGGGTTTGCGCCCTTCGTGAGTTCGAATCTCACCGCTTCCGCCATCTGCTTCATCCGGCCTGTCGCCCTGATGTGCCGCGCTGCCCCCCCCCCCGTTTCTTCCCGATACAAATTGCCGGCAAAGCTATGGAGCCTTGCGTTCAATCCGCTTTCTCGTCAGTTTGATGGCCCGCCTTTAACTGGAAACCACGGCCATGATTGCCTTCTCGGTACTTGATCTTGCGCCCGTGCTGCAAGGTGGCGATGCCGCACAGTCCTTTCGCCATACCCTCGATCTCGCACAGCATGCCGAAGCCTGGAACTACCGGCGCTACTGGCTGGCCGAGCATCACAACATGCCCGGCATCGCCAGCGCCGCCACGGCGGTGGTGATTGCGCATGTGGCGGGAGGAACCTCGCGCATTCGTGTCGGCGCCGGCGGCGTGATGCTGCCCAATCATGCGCCGCTGGTCATCGCCGAGCAGTTCGGCACGCTGGAGTCACTGTTTCCCGGCCGCATCGATCTCGGTCTTGGACGCGCTCCCGGCACCGACCCGGCCACCATGCGAGCCCTGCGGCGCCATCACCAGCGTGACAGTGCCGATACCTTTCCGCAGGATGTGCAGGAGCTGCAATCCTATTTTGCCGCGCCGCTGCCCGGACAAAACGTGCGCGCCTATCCCGGCAGCGGCCTGAATGTGCCCATCTGGCTGCTGGGCTCCAGCCTGTTCAGCGCACAGCTGGCCGCCGGGCTCGGTCTGCCCTTTGCCTTTGCCTCGCATTTCGCACCGGATTACCTGCAGGCGGCCCTGCAAACCTATCGCCAGAATTTCCGCCCCTCTGAAGCGCTGGAAAAACCTCATGTCATGGCCGGCCTGAATGTATTTGCCGCCGGGACGGATGCCGAGGCACAGCGCCTTTTCACCTCCCTGCAGCAACAGTTCGTGAGCCTGCGCCGTGGCCGCCCAGGGCCGCTGCAGCCGCCCGTGGACGACGGCCTGAACGCATGGAGCGAAGCGGAGATTGCCGGCGTCAATCATGCCCTCGCCCACGCCATTGTCGGTTCACGCGCCACCGTAAGCGCCGGCCTGCAGCAATTCATCGCCGCCACCGGAGTCAATGAGCTGATGATCACGGCACAGATTTACGATCATGCCGCCCGCCTGCGCTCCTTCGAGATTGTGGCGCAGGTTCGTGACGAGCTGACCGCCTGAGTACCGCAGCTGCCCCCACTGCCAGGCAGGAGGCAAAATTGCCGCATCGGCACAGCCAAAGCAGGGGCTATTCGCTAGAATCGCCGGACTGAGGACGCTCCATGAAATTCGCCCTGCTCGTTACTGCCGCCCCGCACCAGGAAAATGCCTGGCATGCCCTTGCCTTCTGCCGGGCAGCACTGGCGCGCGGCCATGCCATACCCCGCGTATTTTTCTACGGCGACGGCGTCGCACACGGCAATACCCTGCTGCTGCCACCACGGGATGAAGCCGATGTGGCACGCGGCTGGCGCGAACTGCATGAAAGCCATGCCGTGGAACTGGTGGTCTGCATTGCCGCCGCGCTCAAACGCGGCGTGATGGATGCCGACACGGCACGGCGTGAAGACAAGACGGTCGCCAATCTGGCACCCGGCTTTTTGATCTCGGGCCTGGGCCAGCTCGCCGAAGCCATGGTGGAGGCTGATCGTCTTGTCAGCTTTCCGGGATAAGCCTGTGAAACACACCCTTTTTATCCAGCACCGCGCGCCCTATGGCAGCGAATCGCCACAGGAACAACTGGATGCCCTGCTGGTGGCCGCCGCCTTTGGCCAGCACGTCAGCGTGCTGTTTCAGGATGATGGCGTCTGGCAACTGCTGCCGCATCAGGAAGGGCGTGCGCTGGAGCGCCGAACCCTGGCGGCACAACTGCAGGCACTGGAACTGTATGAGGTGAAGGCGCTGTATGTGGATGCGGCTTCACTCGCCGAGCGCGGCATCGACAGCGGCCAGCTGGCATTGAACGTTCAGGTGCTGGATGCGGCTGCCCTGCAAAAACTGCTCAGCGCACAGCACATGCTGCTGCGCTTTTGATGAGTCGCTCACGATGAACTGCCTGCATGTCTTGAATCGTCTCAGCGAAAACCGTTTGCCGGCGGCACTGCAACGCAGCATGGGCGCAAATGATGCCCTGCTGCTTTGCGGCGATGCGGTCTATGCCGGCGTTTCGGCAGCAGCCTTGCCGGCACGCTGCCATGCCCTTGAAGCCGATGTGCGTGCACGCGGTCTGCTGACTCTGTGGCCTGTGCAAATCCCCCTGATCAATCACGGCGACTATGTCGATCTGTGCGTGCAGTATCAAAAATCGCTGAGCTGGAGCTGAGGATGGACGCCGGGCTTTTCGACAAGGAAGGCTACCTGCGCGACCACACCGCATGGGATGAAGCACTGGCAAATCAAATCGCCACCGCAGACGGCATCACGCTGACACCGGCACACTGGGAAATACTGCACGCCATCCGCCGCTTTTATGCACAATACGAATTGTCACCCGCTACCCGGCCGCTGCTGAAATATCTGGGCCGTGAACTGGGCCCGGGAAAAGCGGGCAGCATTTACGTGATGCAACTCTTTCCCGGCACCCCCGCCAAAACCATTGCCAAAATAGCCGGTCTGCCCAAGCCGGCCAACTGCATCTGAACGGCAGGCGAGAAACATCATGGTCATGAAAAACATCTACGCCACTGACGAACATCCTTTTGCGCAATACGTGCGCATCATCGGCAAGGGCAAGACCGGCTCACGCTCACTCAGCTTTGACGAGGCACGCACGGCCATGGGCATGATCCTGCGTGCCGAGGTACTGGATGTGCAGCTGGGTGCCTTTCTCATGCTGCTGCGCATCAAGGAAGAAACGCCGGAAGAACTGGCAGGATTTGTGGCGGCCTCACGTGATTTCATCAAGGCACCACCAACCATCAAGGCCGATCTGGACTGGTCTTCCTATGCCGGCAAACGCAAGCATTACCCCTGGTTTTTACTGGCCGTAAAAATCCTGGCCAGCCACGGCGTGCGCGTGTTCATGCACGGCGCCAGCGGTCATACCCTGAACCGGCTTTACACCGAAAACGTGTTGCCCTTGCTGGGTCTGCCCGTATGCAGTGACTGGGACTCGGTGAAAGAAGCACTGGACGGCGAAAGCTTTGCCTATCTCTCGCTCGACAATCTCTGCGCGCCGCTTGGCGAAATGATCAGCTTGCGCAATGTGCTGGGCCTGCGTTCACCCGTGCACACCCTGGCACGCCTGCTCAATCCGCTGGATGCACCCTTTGTCATGCAGGCCATTTTTCATCCCGCCTACCGTACCTCGCATCAGGCCGCTGCCCGCATTCTTGGTTATCGCAATAGCTGTGTCATCAAGGGCGAAGGGGGTGAAATCGAACGCAACCCGGATGGCACCTGCCTGGCCAAACGCATTGTGGATGGCGAACTTCAGGATGAGGAATGGCCTGTGCTTTTCGACACCCGGCACGCAGCAGAAGAAGGCTTTCAGCTGGAAGACTTTCTTGCCGTGTGGCGTGGCGATAAACATCATGAATATGGCGAGATGGCGGTGATCGGCACACTCGCCATTGCCCTGCGCACCCTGCAGCAGGCGGACTCGCAGACCGAGGCGCTGGAAAAAGCCCGGCAATGGTGGGAGCGGCGCGACAAGACAGCCTGCTGATGTTCGCGATTGAAGTGAAGCCCAGCGGAAACATTAGCCGTGATTACAGGAAATCACGGCCGGCCTGAAATACGCTTTCTTGCAGCGACCTCAATAGCGGCAGCCCGTCATTTCCTCACTCAACTGCCACAGCTTCTCTGCCGTCGCCTGCTTTGCCAGCGGACTCGTCCTCATGGGTTTGCAGTTACGGACAAACTCGCCGTGAAAGGCCTGCGCTTCCGGTGCTGCCGCCAGAAAAATGGAACTCTCGGCCCCCTTCTCTGCCGTCACTGTCGACATGGCATAGATTTTCTGTGCGATTTTCGGCAGGTCACGGGCAATACCGGTATCCACTCCGCCCGGGTGCAGGGCGTTGACACGGACCCCCGTGCCCTCAAGACGACGCGCCAGCTCCATCATGAACAAGACATTCGCCAGTTTGGACTGGCCGTAGGCCACGATGGGGTTATAGAACTTCTCACCCCGGAAGCTGCCGACATTGATACGCCCCAGCCAGTGCATGATGGAACTGACAATGACGACACGGCCCTGCTCCGCCGCCTTAACCGTATCAAGAAGCAGATTGGTCAGCAGGAAATGGCCAAGATGATTGACGCCGAACTGCTGCTCAAAACCCTGCGCCGTGAGGTGCTTGCCCAGCGGAAAAAGCCCGGCATTCAGAATCAGCACATCCAGTACCGGCACACGCTGCCGGAAGTCCTCGGCAAAGGCGCGTACCTGGTCGAGATCACCAAGATCGAGTTTCAGGGCCAGCAACTGGGCACCGGGAACAGCAGCGCTGATTTCAGCCAGCGCGGCACGTGATTTTTCCATGTCGCGCGCAGCAATAAAGACACGAAAACCCTGGGCAGCCAGTGCATGGGCAGTGGCTTTACCGATACCGCTGTTACCGCCAGTGATAAGGACAGTTTTCATTTTATGGGCCTGGGTAGATGTCATCGGAGTTACATTGCGCCACTTTAACCTTGTTATTCTTTTACCGCACACCCAGAAAAAAGCCCCGGCATTGCCGGGGCTTTTTCTATTCAGGCATCAGAGGCTGTCCAGCCAGCGTGGTTTTTCAATCCCGTAGCCCTGTGCGTAATCCACACCGATTTCGGCAAGACGCGCCAGAATTTCATCATCTTCGACATACTCGGCAATCGTCTGGATGCCCATATAGTGTGCAAGATCGTTGATTGAGCGAACCATGACATAGTCATTTTCATCAGCGACGATATCACGCACAAAGGCACCGTCTATCTTTACAAAATCCAGCGGCAGGCGCTTGAGATAGTTGTAGGTGGCGTGACCCGCACCAAAATCATCAAGTGCAAACCGGCAACCTATTTTTTTCAGCTCATGCATCAGGTCAATGGCATCCGCCATATTGCTGATCGCCGTGGTTTCCGTGATTTCAAAGCAGATCTTGTTGGTGGGGAGCTTGTATTCCAGCAAGCGGTCAAAGACATAGCTCATCATCTGGGAATCCGCGAGAGAGTGTCCGGACAGGTTGATGGAAAACATGCCAATGCCGGCCAGTTTTTCCGGATTGTCTTTCAGCCAGTGAAAAGCACTGTCGACCACCCAGCGATCCACCGCCAGCATGCGGTTGTAACGCTCGGCCGCCTGCACAAACTCGCTGGCAGGAAGATCCTCTCCACCCTCTGCCTGCATGCCGAGCAGAATTTCGTAATGCGGCAGCTCCTGCTCATGGCGCACCGGATCAATCGCCCGGATTTTCTGGCAACGCAGGGTGAGACGTTCTTCTTCCAGCGCCTGATTGAGCTTGGCAACCCACACCATGACATTGTCGCGGCGTGTCATTTCCTGATCATTGGGCTGGTACACCTGGATACGGTTACCGCCATCCGTTTTTGCCTGTGAGCAGGCTTCTTCGGCAGCGCGCAGCACACGAGCCCCGCTGTCACTGGTGAAGGTGATGTCCACCAGGCCGGCGCTGGCCGTAAGCTTGTAGGTCTGGCTTTCCCAGGTGAACTTCATCGCCGAAAGTTCATTCAGGCGCAGGCTCACCAGTTGCTGGGCGCGACCGAGATCACAATCCTCAAGCAGGAGTGCAAACTCATCGGCATTCAGACGCGCCACACTGGTCTTGGGGGTCAGCGCCTTGTCAAACAGGCGCGCCACGTCTTTCAGCAGTTGATCACCCGCGGCAAGACCGGAGTTGCTGTTCACCAGCTTGAACTGGTCGAGATTGATATAGGCCAGTACATGCCGCGCACGCTGACGCTTGGCCGTTTCCAGTGCACGCTCCAGCTGACGGGTGAACTCGGCGCGGTTAACAAGACCGGTCAGCTCGTCATGCATGTTCTGCCAGGCCAGCTGCTCATAGAGTTTGTGCACCACTTTCTCCAGCGCATCATCCACTACCGGTACATCCTCACCTTCAAAGATCAGGGCATTACCGGTGTGCATCAGCGCGGCGAGCTCACGCAGACTGAAGTCATTGACCTTGATGCCCTGATGGTTGACGAAGACAAAGCGATGGGCATTGGCATCACGCCAGGCCAGACGCAGACGCTCGGCTTCAGAACCACGATGGCGCAGCTCCATCCAGTCACCCAGCTGCAAGCGACGGGCGCGATCCATCCACTTCTGCAGCCAGCGCTCTTCGCCCGTATTGTTTTCATCCTTTTTCGCCGACACCTGAACCCAAGGCACATCACCCAGCAAACGCTGCGGACCGGCGAGCAGATGCTTGAGCTCGGCAATCGCCTGTTTTTGCGCGCGCCCGGTCAACTCGACCGTTTCCTGCAAACCATTCTTGATCAGTTTGAGAATCTCGCGCAGGTCAAAGGCGCGATGCACATCGGCACCAATGGCAATCAACTCGTCAATCAGACCGACATACTCGCGCCAGGCCCGGCTTTCCTCGCTCTGGCGCAAATAGGTTTTGACCAGCAGATCGCGCCAGCCGGCTTCGAGCAGGGTCATGATGGGCTGCGGCACCTTGTGCCCGGCTATTTTTTCATCCAGCACTTCCTGAACCCGGCGTTTGGCCGTATCAAGCTTGTGCTCTCCCTCTGCCATCTGGCGTACGCGCTCGAGATTGCGCTCAACCGCCTGCTCCTGTTTATTGACAAAGGGATCAAGGACATCAAGGGCTTGCTGGAAAATCTGGGGATTATTGTCAAAACCCTGGCCGATGCGATCCACCAGCTTGTCGATGGCCGCTTCCTGATCACGGGTGATGGGATGATCCTTGAAGCCCAGACGGGCCAGACGGTTCAGCACCTGACGCGCAGGATGATCGTCACGCTGAAAGAGATCGTCGTCGTTCATCAGCGAGTGCAGAACCGGCAGCTCAAGCTTGCTGAACCAGCCCTTGGCGTGCTCACCAATCAACTGGTTTTGCGCCAGATTGTGCAGCAGGCCCTCCGCCATTTGCATGACGGAAAGCACCGAGCCGGCCAGTTCGGTACCCTGCGCTGCCGCCATGCCTTCGAGCCCCTGACGCCAGCCTTCCTTGGCTGTTTTCAGCGAGCTGAAAGACTGCTGCACGTCTTTCAGCTCGAAATAGGATGGCTGTGCAATATCGGCGAGATCAACACCATCAGCGTCAGCCTGGGCTTGTGCCGTCCGCATGTAATCCGCATTGCGCATGGCCTGCTGCAGCTCGAACAAGCGCTTGAGGGAGTTCACCGCCGCCCTGGCATCTTTTTGCGAAGACTCAAAACGCTCTTGCGCAAGCCCGGTCTGGGCCCGCGCAAGAAACTCGGCGGCATTGCGCGGTGCCGGCTGCTTGCCATAGGCAGCCTTGGGAGTCGCCGTCCCATCCTGCGCTGCCGTACTGTTTACGGCCGTACTATCCGCTGGAACTGAAGCGCCAACGACAGCGGCGCTGGCGTCATCCGGCGCATTACCTGCTGCTCCCGCCGCGGCACCCGCAGCAGCAACGCCAGCCTCTGCACCGTTCGGCAGCTTTTCTCCGTCAGCCGGCTTCGGAGACTCGTGACTTTCATGTTTGATATAGCGAGACAGCTCAAGCTGGGGCAGTACATGGTTCTGGATCAGGGTGTTGTTAAGCGCCTCGTACTGCTGATCAAGGCCGGAAAGAATGGTTTCCTCAAATACCCGGTACAGTATTTTTTCCACCGCCATGGTGGGGCGCAGCAGGGACAAGGCCTCCTGAAAGGCTTCACAGATTGCCACCGGGGCAAAGGGATTATGCTGACGACCCGGCGCTGTATTCCCGAGCTCATCAAGACGCGTCTGCAAGCCGAAGAGCTGACTACGGCAAATCTCCTGCACACGCGAGGCCATGACCTTGACCACCAGCCATTCTTCGAACTGGTTTTTATCAATCAATGCCAGCCCGGAAACATCGGCGCGCGGCGGGGTAACCGTGTCGATATGCACAAAAGATTCTTTAAGAATGGCCTGGAAACGCGCACGCAAAGGGGCCTGCTGCTTGCGCAGCATGGCAATGGCATCAAATAACATGCGTTGATCCGTATTGCTGCGAGCTGATTCTGAGGCCGCCAGCAAGCGATCATCCGCAAGCTTGAAAAAGCCGGCAAAGTGGTCACGACAATAAACCAGCAGCTGCTGCCCGAGGCGCTCTATCAGTATTCTGGATTCCGGCGTCATGATGGAGGCCTGCGCCTCCGGCCTGGCTTGAGCAAGCTTCAGCAGGGAATCAAGCGTGGTGTCGTCGGGATTGAAAAAGGACACGCCGAAAAGGTGACTGTCGACATGGGCAATGCGGGCCCGCAACTCATGCTCGCGAATATTCTCGCCTTCACCCAGAAACATGCGGATAAGAACCACATCACCCGGAGCCAGCTGCCGGTCTTCGCCGTCTGGTGCTTCACGCAGCTCCAGTAGAGCGCCCCCCGAACAGATATCCTTCATGAGACAGGAGCGCCGGTTGATGCCACGTGCAATCAGCAGGACGCTCATCGTCAGCGGCAGGCGCGCAATACTGCGTTGTTCAGACATTGGCCATTTCCTTGTGCACTGCCGCTTACTGTGTAACAGATGAAGATTTGTCTAGTTGACCGGAAAACCGGCCAGTCGACAAGCGCGCCGCTCATCTTCGAAGGCAAAGGCGGCCAGAGAAATATTTTGAGGGGAGTCAGAAAAAGAAAACCCGCTGTCCTTTCGGACAGCGGGTTTATCTTGTATGGCGCAGCGGACGGGACTCGAACCCGCGACCCCCGGCGTGACAGGCCGGTAT
>JAQSDB010000008.1 GCA_029945725.1 bacterium
AGGGCCTCTCATCTCGAGAGGGGCGCATTCTACAGCAGCCCAACTCTTTGTCAACGCCTAATTTTTAACATTTTTCAGTACCTTACGGCATTTAAAATGAAAAGCTTCAGGACTTCGAGAGGGGCGCATTCTACAGCAGCCCGACTCGCTGTCAACGCCTTGTTTCGCCTGTTTTTCAGTGCCTTGCAGCACTTTAAACTGACGCCAGCAGGCGTTGAAGAGGGGCGCATTATAGGGAGGAAAAAACACGCGTCAACGGATAAATCACACCAATCCTGCTGACTGCCGAAAAAACCACCAAAGACGCACACCCAGCAAGCAAAATAGCGTTAATGCGTAGGGCCATACTGATTGAATGCCTAGTTTTTTGACCCAAAAGAAGTGCAGCAAGACCAAAAGAGACAATGGATAGATCAAGCGATGCAGTTGCACCCAGCGATATCTGAGCCTGCGCTGCCAGCTCCGAGTCGAAGTAAAGCCTAGCGGCAGCATCAGCAACAAAGCAGCACTTCCCGCGATAACGTAAGGACGCTTGGTTAACTCAGCCAGCAACTCAGACCAATGGGCGCCAAACAGGAGAAAAACATAGCTACACACATGCACCAAGGCATAAAGCAGGGCAAAGAGCCCAAGCATGCGACGGTAGCGCCCCCAAAAGTTGCGCCTGGTTATATGCCGAAGCGGGGTCATCGCAAGGCAAAGCAATAGCAAACGCATTGCCCACAAACCGGTTTGATCCACTAGAGCCTTTGCAGGATCAGGCCCCAGCTGATTGCCAAGCCCCGCCGCCAAAAGCATGCACAAGGGAAGCAACAGTAAAGGCAACACCACCACCTTGCTCACCGCCACCCAATCACGAGCTATTTTCTTCATCAAAAATACCGGGCCAAGTCCATGCCGCGGTACAAGGAGGCGACCTCATGGGCATAGCCATTGAAAGGCAGGGTGTCACGCCAATTCGGATTGAAAATCGTACCCGGCAGCCTGCGCTCACGCCTTTGTGTCCAGCGCGGATGATCCACCGCCGGATTCACATTGGCAAAAAAGCCGTATTCTGACGGCCCAGTCATTGCCCACGTTGTGCGTGGCTGTGACTCTGTAAAGCGGATGTGCACGATTGATTTCACGCTTTTGAAGCCATACTTCCAAGGCACAATCAGCCGTAGTGGAGCACCGTTCTGTGGCGGCAAAGACCTGCCGTAGACTCCAGTAGCCATAAGCACCAAAGGATTCATGGCCTCATCCATACGTAAAGCCTCCACATAGGGCCATGACAAGCCTCCATGACGCTGGCCCGGCATTTGTACCGGATCATTGAGGGTTGTGAACTCGATGTACTTTGCCTTGCTGCTTGGCTCAAGACGTCGTATCAGGTCCGCAAGAGAAAAGCCAAGCCATGGCACGACCATGGACCAAGCCTCAACACAGCGAAAGCGATAAACACGATCCTCCAGTACATGCGGCCTTAGGATATCTTCCAGCGTGTAGTTTCCAGGTTTGGCGCACTCCCCCTCAACCCGAACAGACCAAGGCTCCATACGCAGACTGCCTGCCAACTCGGCCGGGTCAGCCTTATCCAGGCCAAACTCATAAAAGTTATTGTATGTACTCACCACATCAAACGGCGTCACCACCTCTCCTGTCGAATTGACACTGCGCCGACGCGCCATGATTTTTTCACGCAGAAATTTGGGCGCGCTCGCCCGCTCCTTTACCAACTCATAAGGTGGGGTAACCGCATAAGAGCGGGGCGAAAAAAAAGCGGCCGCACCGAAAAGGCCAGCCGCTTTTAATAAGTCACGCCGTTGCTGATAAACCGTTTCCGAGGTCAGCTCGCTACCAAGTGGCTCACTGGAAGATCGTTGACGGATCAGCATGGGACACCTCACGTTTATGCAGGAGAAGCTCCCGCAGGCTTACGACGATTCCATATGGTGGCGACAGGACCGGACAAGGCATACACAATCGACACCGTCAACAAACCAACAGGCAAGTTGTAATTGACTATGCCAAGCACCAACACCACAGGGAGCATTACTGCGAAAGGAACTCGCGAACGATCCAGCTCCTTGAAGCTGTAGTAGCGAAAATTACTGACCATCAGGAATGCTGACAGCACTGTTACAACAGCAACCGCGATCGCCAACTCCTGTTCACGGCCAACAATGCTGTTATCAAACCCGGCCCACACCAGACTGGCAATAATAGATGCCGCCAGCGGACTGGACAGTCCAATGAAATAACGCTTATCAACCACTGCCAACTGAACATTGAAGCGCGCCAGACGAAAGGCAGCCGCCACTGTATAGATAAATGCACAGATCCAGCCAATCTTCCCCAAGGACTGCAAGCTCCAGGTAAACGCCACCAGTGCGGGCGCCACACCAAAAGACACCATATCAGAGAGCGAATCATACTCGGCACCAAACGCACTCTGTGTATTGGTCATGCGGGCGACACGACCATCCATGCCATCGAAGAGCGCTGCCACAAAAATAGCAATCGCTGCGGCTTCAAAGCGGCCATTCATGGCTGCAATGATCGCGTAGAAACCGGAAAACAGGGCTGCCGTCGTGAACAGGTTGGGCAGCAAGTAAATTCCCTTGTTCCTGACCCTTCTCCCGCCTTCGTCGTTTTCTTCCTCAACCACCTCGAAGGTGATTCCGTCATGATCATCATGATCATGGTCAAACTCTGGATCAGGCTTTTGCATGAGCAACTCTCAGACACGGGCAATAGGAACATCATAATCATGTGTCCGGCAATTGGCCATGCGGCCATACCAACACCCCAAAACAAAAAAGCGCAGCCATGGCCGCGCTTTTTTGTTCATTGCTTATTAGTTCTTGGTCTTATCAACAATCTTGTTAGCAGCAATCCACGGCATCATCGCACGCAGCCTTTCGCCCACTTGCTCAATGGGGTGAGCGGCATTGTTACGACGGGCCGCCGTCATTGAAGGGTAGTTATGAGCCCCCTCAGCGATAAACATTTTGGCATATTCGCCGTTCTGAATGCGCTTGAGCGCATTGCGCATTGCGGCTCGGGATTCGGCATTGATCACTTCAGGGCCCGTGACGTACTCACCATATTCCGCATTGTTGGAGATCGAGTAGTTCATGTTGGCGATACCGCCTTCGTACATGAGATCAACAATCAGCTTCAGTTCATGCAAACACTCGAAATATGCCATTTCCGGGGCATAGCCGGCTTCCACCAGCGTTTCAAAACCGGCTTTCACCAGCTCAACAGCACCACCACAGAGCACAGCCTGCTCACCGAACAGGTCAGTTTCAGTTTCATCCTTGAACGTTGTTTCAATGATACCAGAGCGACCACCGCCCACGCCGCAAGCATAGGACAGGGCCAGCTCTTTTGCCTTGCCGGATACGTCCTGGAAAATAGCGATCAGATCAGGGATGCCGCCACCCTTCACGAACTCGGAGCGCACGGTGTGACCTGGGGCTTTCGGCGCGATCATGATCACGTCCAGATCCTTGCGCGGCACGACCTGGTTGTAATGAATAGCGAAACCATGAGCAAAGGCCAGCGTAGCGCCCTGCTTCAGGTTGGGTTCGACTTCATTCTTGTAAAGCTGAGCCTGAAACTCATCCGGCGTCAAAATCATGACCACATCAGCAGCGGCAACGGCGCTTGGCACGTCCGTTACTTTCAGGCCATGGGCCTGGGCCTTGGCCACAGTGGCAGAGCCGGGGCGCAAACCCACCGTGACATCAACGCCAGAGTCCCTCAGATTGCAGGCATGAGCATGGCCCTGTGAGCCGTAACCAATGATGGCAACTTTCTTGCCTTTAATGATGGAAAGGTCGGCGTCTTTGTCATAGTAAACGTGCATGATATTTCCTCTTTTAAATCCGGCTTATGGCCAGACATTTTCGATTGATGGCTTCACCCGAAGGTCTTTCCGCATCGCGGAAATCCCCGGAAGACAATTAAACACTCAGAACTTTTTCACCACGCGCAATACCGCAAACACCGGTACGCACCACTTCAAGAATCACGTTTTCGCTCAGGGCCTGGATAAATGCATCCAGCTTGTCGCTCGTGCCTGTGAGCTGCATCGTGTAGACGGTAGGAGAGACATCCACGATCTGGCCTCGAAAGATATCAGCCGTGCGCTTGATTTCCGCACGTGCCGCCCCGGTCGCCTTGACCTTGATCAGCATGAGCTCACGCTCGATATGCGCGCCTTCCGTGAGATCAACCACCTTAACCACTTCCACCAGCTTGTTCAGCTGCTTGGTGACCTGCTCGATCTTGTGCTCATCACCATAAGTGGTAAGCGTCAGGCGCGAGAGCGTCGGGTCATCCGTAGGAGCAACCGTCAGCGACTCAATATTGTAGCCGCGCTGCGAGAATAGGCCCACCAGACGCGACAAGGCGCCGGCTTCGTTTTCCATCAGAACAGAAATAATACGGCGCATGATCAGGTACGCTCCGTTTTCGACAACAGCATGTCGCGCATGGAATTGCCGGCAATATGCATGGGGTACACATGCTCGGAGGGATCAACGTAGACATCCATAAACACCAGCCGGTCTTTCATGGCGAAAGCTTCACGCATCTTGCTTTCAAGCTGCGCCGGATCCGTGATCTTCATGCCGACATGACCATAGGACTCTACCAACTTCACAAAGTCGGGAAGCGAATCCATATACGAATGCGAGTGACGCCCCTCGTACTGCATATCCTGCCACTGCTTCACCATGCCGAGAGAGCGGTTATTGATATTCAGTATTTTCACCGGCAGGTTGTACTGCAGACAGGTCGACAGCTCCTGAATATTCATCTGGATAGATGCTTCACCAGTCACGCACACCACGGTTTCACCAGGATGCGCAAACAGACACCCCATGGCAGCAGGCAAACCAAACCCCATGGTGCCAAGACCACCGGAGTTGATCCACTGACGCGGCCTGTCGTACTTGTAATAAAGCGCAGCAAACATCTGGTGCTGCCCCACATCCGACGTCACGATCGCCTTGCCTTCGGTGACCTTGTAGAGCATCTCCACCACTTGCTGTGGCTTCATTTCACCAGGTTTGGCCGCCTCATAACGCAGGCCGTGTACACCGCGCCAGTCATTGATCTGTTTCCACCACACATCAAGCGCTGCTGCATCCGGCAGTGCAGACTGCGGCAACAGTGACAGCATTTCTGCCAGCACCGGCTCGACAGCCCCCACAATCGGAATATCCGCCGTAATCGTTTTTGAAATTGAAGCCGGATCAATATCAATGTGAATGATGCGTGCATTCGGGCAGAATTTTTTCGGGCTATTGGTAACGCGGTCATCAAAACGCGCCCCCACGGCAAGAATGACATCACTGTGATGCATGGCCATATTGGCTTCATAAGTACCATGCATGCCGAGCATACCGAGAAACTGGCGATCCGATCCGGGATATGCACCCAGCCCCATCAGGGTATTGGTAACCGGATAATTGAGGTGTCGTGCGAGCTCGGTGAGCAAAGGCGATGCATTTCCCTGCACCACGCCACCGCCGGCATAAATCATCGGACGCTTGGCCGCCACAAGCTCATCAACCGCCTTCTTGATCTGGCCGGCATGACCGCGGGCAGGCGGATTATAGGAGCGCAGCTTTACCTTGGCCGGATATTCGTAAGGGAACTTCTCTGCAGGCAAGGTGCAGTCTTTAGGCACATCAATCACCACCGGACCAGGACGCCCCGTGCTGGCCAGATAAAAAGCCTTCTTCACCATTACGGGAATGTCTTCAGCCTTGCGCACCTGAAAGCTGTGTTTCACGATGGGTCGCGACACACCAATCATGTCCGTTTCCTGAAACGCGTCCTCACCAATCAGGTAGGAAGGCACCTGACCGGAAATGATCACCATGGGAATCGAATCCATATAAGCCGTGGCAATCGCGGTGACCGTATTGGTTGCGCCCGGGCCCGAGGTCACCAGCACAACGCCGGTCTTGCCGGTCGAGCGCGCGTAGCCATCGGCCGCATGGCCAGCCGCCTGCTCATGACGCACCAGAATGTGCTGAACCTTGTCTTGCTGAAAAATGGCGTCGTATATATGCAGAACGGCACCACCAGGATAACCAAACACGTACTCCACGCCTTCATCGGCGAGGGCACGGATAAGCATTTCACCACCAGATAACTGTTCCAACTGATTCACCCTTGAAAAAGCGCAAGGCAAGGCCGGCAACCATCCAGAAGGAGGGCTCCCGCCAAAAGGCCGCGCATTCTAGCACGAGGATTGTGCCCCCTGAGAGGCACAAGTGATGGGGTTTGCCAAGCTTGCCGCGCCTACCGGGTTCGGTGGCACAGACATCGCACAGGCTTCAGCAGGCGACGCTTTACAAGCGGGGACGGGACGGCTCTTAGCCGGCCCGGGCAGGGCTTTCACCCTGGCGCCAGTTTGGTAGAGGGTGACTACCGGGCTGACACCCACATCGGGAACTGGCGATTTTTTAGGCATACACAAAAAATGTCAAGTCATACGCCGTCCCGACAGAGCAGCCCTTATCAATTCCAATGCCACTCGCTATAGTGGCGGGACTCTGTCCCTCTCATGGTACGCATAATGAAAATGACAACTGCACTGAGTGCTTTTCTGGGCTTGTTGCTTGCCACTACCGTGGCCGGTGCCGCAGACAAGTTCTATAAATGGACCGATGCACAAGGCGTCACTCATTACTCCGAGGCCCCGCCTCCCGACTCAGCCACCAAAGCCAGTGCCGTGAAAGTGCGCACCAAGCTCCCCTCCGGCAGTACCGGGGCTGCAGAAGGCTTGCAGAAGCAGCGTGCGGATGCAGACAAACCCGCCAAAGAGGGCAAAGACAGCAAGGATGGCAAAACATCCAAAACGCCCCCCGCTGCACCTGCACCTGCTGCCACTGGCAATGCGCCAGATAAATACGCCGAGAAGTGCAAGAAACTTCAGGCCGACCTGAAAGTCATGCAAGAGCATGGTCGAGTCAAGGTAAGTGATGAAAAAGGAGCGGACCGGATCATGACTCCTGAAGAAAAAGACAGCCGGACGGACGACATACAGCGCGAAATAAAAGCCTATTGCCAGTAAGCAACATAACTGCGCCATAAAAAAGACCGCCTTTAAGGCGGTCTTTTTTATGGCGCATACTCGACAAACCACTCATGGGATGGGCGGGAAAAGTGTCTTTTCAAGTCCGGGCAACTCAGCCTGCAGTCGCTCACCGATTACCCACTGCGGATGCGATGCCTCAAAGCCGTTGGCTTTCTCGCGCTGCCGGATCGTGATGACAGAGGCATCAAAGGCGGCGCGCAAGCTGGGCTGTCGGCGTAACGCCTCATCAAAAAAGGCACGCCCGAAATAAGTCAGGTCCGCGTCATCCGAACAGCCAAAAGACGCATGACTGGCATCCGATGCGGTAATAATCAGCGTGTCGGGCGTCTGCAAAACCGGAATAAAGCCACCGGAATAACAGGCTGACAGAACAATGACCCGTCGCCGGATACCCGTTTCATCCAGCGTGCGACGCAACCACTCGGGGGTTATGGCCGCCAGCTCCAGAGGCCAATAGCTCAGCTCAATCTCGTGATCCTCACTGCCATGCGAGCTAAGGAAAAGAAACAGCACGTCCTGATCAGGGTTCATGCGGGCGGCGATGGCATGCACTGCCCGTGAAATACTGGTACGGGTCGCAATCGGCTGGGCCAGCGCCGTATCACCGTTATTGATCAGTACCAGAGAGCGGCCCGAAGTGGCAAAGCGCGTATCAAACAGGGTGTGCACGGTTTCGGTTTCATGACGAAAGACGTCCTGAGAGGCCGACCCTCCCACGCCGAGAAAGTACCAGTCACTGCGTTCAGGACGCTCCGCAACCAAGCCATCTAGCGCCCGGCGCAACAACTCGGGCTGGGCATAAAAGACCTGCTCATTAAGTAACGGCAAGCTGGTCGCGGCCGGGCCCTCCTCCTGCGTGGAACTCCAGAGTCTTTCATCACTGAAGGCAAGACTCCATGCAGTAAATACGCCCAGCAGAACGATAAAGGCCAGACTGCGCTCCCACCACGGCCACGCCAGAGCTCTCGTAAAAACAAAGACCACCGCCAGAATGGGCCAGGCATAAAGCATGGTGTAGAGCAACCCGACGTGATCAGCAAAGCCCGCCGGCAAGTGATCTTGCTGATCGGCATACTGCATGCCGCACTGGGCAAGTCCCAGCAGAATATCGGCCGCCAGCCAGGCGCTGGCCGGCGCAAGGCCAAGACGCCAGAGGCCATGCCGGGCCGCCAGAATCTGGCCGAAGACCAGCAGGACAAAAGAGGGCAAGGCATAAACAGCCACACCCGATGGCGACCACTCCCCCGGCCAGCCTTCACTGATGAAGTCAAAGAGCACACTGACGGCAAGACTGAGGAAGAGCAGAACCAGAAAGTTGCCTGGTGTCGGAACCAGCCAGCGCAAAGCGCTGCGGCGAAACGCCAGCAGATGGCAGGCCGCCCAGAGGTTGCGCAGCAGATCGATCAGGGGAAGAGGCAGGGCGCGACGGCGCCAGGCAGAACTCAAATCACGCCAACCTTCGGCTTGCGCCGTTGCATCACTACCGCCGACCTTCAGCGCCGGCAAGGGGCCGCATCATAGCAGCCTCCCGACAGTCCCGGCAGAGGACACTCAGCCTGCCAGCGATGTATCAATGGCAATCTCCCCCGTCAATACCCGGTGAATCGGACACTTGTTGGCGATTTCCAGCAGCCTGCTGCGCTGCTCTTCAGTGAGCTCGCCCTGCAAGGTAATGACCCGCTGGAGCCGGTAATGCCCCGGTGCTTCTTCATGGGTAATCACGACATCGGCATTCAACAGGGGCCATTGCTTGCGGCCAGCGTAAAGCTTGAGCGTCAGCGCCGTGCAGGCACCAAGCGCTGCATCCAGCAGGTCATGGGGATTTGGTGACAAATCATCTCCCCCCGAGGCCTCATCCATATCAACAAGCAGGGTATGCGGATCGATTTCCACGGTCTGTGCCAGCTTGCCAACCGGTGCCTTGTGCACACGTATGCTCATCAGGTTTCCTCATAAACGTTTGCATTGAAAAAACCGGGCCTCAAGGACAGCCGGTTTCTGACACATCCCTGTGCCGACAGGAGCCCCTGAACATTCAGAAGGGCTCACCCAGAACAGCTTCAGTGATAACGCTTTTTGTGGAAAGCAAAGAGGCCGTGCTCTTCATCCACCAGAATGGTATCGCCCGAGACAAACTCACCCGCGAGAAGCTTCTGCGCCAGCGGATTTTCCAGTGATGACTGAATGGCACGCTTGAGCGGACGGGCACCGTACACAGGGTCATAACCTGCCGCCACGAGGCGCAACAAGGCGGCATCAGTAACCTCGAGGCCCAGATCACGGTCAGCCAGACGGGCACGCAAACGCCCCAGCTGGATCTCCGCAATACCACGGATCTGCGACTCGGCGAGGGGATGGAATACCACCACTTCATCAATGCGATTAATGAACTCGGGCCGGAAATGTCGCCCGACCACCTCCATCACCGCCGCCTTCATGACTTCATACTGATCTTCTCCTGCCATGCTCTGAATGACATCGGAGCCAAGATTGGATGTCATCACAATAACGGTATTGCGAAAATCCACAGTTCGACCCTGACCATCGGTCAGGCGGCCATCCTCCAGCACCTGCAACAAAATATTGAAAACATCCGGATGTGCTTTTTCCACTTCATCCAGCAACAGCACCGTGTAGGGACGGCGTCGTACCGCCTCCGTCAAATAGCCGCCTTCCTCGTAGCCTACATAGCCTGGTGGCGCACCGATCAGGCGCGACACGGAATGCTTTTCCATGAACTCCGACATATCAATCCGAACCATGGCATCGTCGGAATCAAACAGGAAGTTCGCCAGCGCCTTGCAAAGCTCGGTTTTGCCAACGCCGGTCGGGCCCAGAAAAAGAAAGGAGCCATTGGGCCGATTGGGATCGGAAAGACCCGCACGCGAACGGCGTACGGCATTGGAAACGGCTACTACCGCTTCATCCTGACCAATCACACGACCGTGCAGTGAATCCTCCATGCGCAGAAGCTTCTCACGCTCGCCCTCCATCATCCGGTTAACCGGAATACCGGTAGCCTTGGAGACCACTTCGGCTATTTCTTCTTCGGTGACCCGATTACGCAAGAGCGTGTTTTCACCCTTCTCCGCCGACTGCGCATCCAGCAACTGTTTTTCCAGATCGGGAATCACGCCGTACTGCAGCTTTGACATTTTTTCCAGATCATTGGCGCGACGTGCTGCCTCAAAATCAATACGGGCCTTTTCCAGCTCTTCCTTTACCTGCTGCTCACCCTTGAGTGAGGCTTTCTCAGCTTTCCAGACTTCCTCAAGGTCAGCGTATTCCTTCTCCAGCTTGAGAATATCCTCCTGCAGTTTGACGAGGCGCTGCTTGCTGCCGGCATCATCCTCATGCTTGAGCGCTTCGCGCTCCATCTTGAGCTGGATAAGCTTGCGGTCGAGCTTGTCCATGGACTCCGGCTTGGAGTCCATTTCCATACGGATACGCGAAGCTGCCTCGTCAATCAGGTCAATGGCCTTGTCCGGCAGCTTGCGATCCGTAATGTAGCGGTGCGACAGTTTGGCCGCCGCGATAATGGCGGGATCCGTAATGTCGACACCGTGATGCACTTCGTAGCGCTCTTTCAGACCGCGCAAAATGGCAATCGTGTCTTCCACCGAAGGCTCGTCCACCAGCACTTTCTGGAACCGGCGCTCAAGCGCTGCATCTTTCTCGATGTACTGGCGGTATTCATCCAGCGTGGTGGCCCCCACACAATGCAGCTCACCGCGCGCCAGTGCCGGCTTCAGCATATTGCCCGCATCCATGGAGCCTTCGGCCTTGCCGGCACCGACCATGGTGTGCAACTCGTCAATAAAAAGAATGATGTTGCCTTCCTGCTTGGAAAGCTCGTTCAGCACCGCTTTCAGTCGCTCCTCGAATTCGCCGCGGAATTTGGCGCCGGCAATGAGGGAACCCATATCAAGGGACAGCACCTGCTTGTTGCGCAGACCATCAGGCACCTCGCCGTTGACGATGCGTTGTGCCAGCCCCTCGACAATGGCGGTCTTGCCAACGCCCGGCTCACCAATCAGCACCGGATTGTTTTTGGTGCGTCGTGCCAGCACCTGGATTGTGCGGCGGATTTCATCATCACGACCAATCACCGGGTCCAGCTTGCCACTGGCGGCGCGCGCCGTGAGATCAACACAGTATTTAGAAAGTGCCTGTCGATTGTCTTCCGCATTGGCATCTTTCACGGTATCGCCTCCCCTTATCTGGTCCACTACCTGGAGCAGTCTTGTTTTTTGTACGCCGGCTTTTTGCAGCAGCTTGACCACACCGGCATTGGCATCAAAAAAAGCCAGCAGTACAAGCTCACTGGCCAGAAACTGGTCACCGCGCTGTTGTGCGAGCTTGTCCGCAAGATTGAACACCCGTGACAACTCCTGCCCGATGCTCACCTCCCCGGTAGGTTGTTTGAGGGTGGGCAAGTCATCCAGGTGAAGCGCAAGGTCCCGACCCAACAGGCCAAGATCGGCACCCGCCTGCGCCAGCAAGGGCCGCACGCTGCCACCGCTCTGATCCAGCAGTGCCTGCAGCAAATGGCCCGGCTCAATGGCTGTGTTATCACGCCCGACAGCCAGTGACTGTGCGCTGGCCAACGCCTCCTGGAGTTTTGCGGTAAAGGTATCGAAACGCATGGTCTGCCTCAGAAAAAATATTGAATGTGCCTAGGTATAGGGATGACCGATACCAATTCAAGGGGGGAGTCCTGCGAAACTGATCTGCATCAAACGGCACATCAATTCATACAGGCTAGACTGAAAAAGCCCGATATGCGGGCCGTGGAGACTTTTATGGGTAAACCGACCAAAAGCGAGCTTGATCAGGCTGTGCTCGCCGCCATCAAGATGAGGGAGTCGAATCAAGACCCTGACTTTGTCGCCAAGGCCTTACTGAACCTGAACTATCGCATACAGAAACTGGAACGTGTGCAGACTGCAGCGAAACGCTACCTGCACGCTGGCCAGAGCATCAGTGATCACCATCATCTGCTGCAGGCCATCCAGTCTGCTGACGACGCCAGCGCTGAAAACAGCGATGAAGCCGACCTGCCCATTCTGGGACACCACCGCTAGCGCCCCGGCTGATCCTGACGGGCGTGCGCCGGCAACAGCCCCGCCCAGACAGTTTCGTGTATTTCTCGTGGCAAACCCGCCTGAACCAGCATCTGCCGGCAAGCTTCTTCGGTCAGTATCTGCTCGCTGGCGAGCAGCGAAAGCGTGCCGAAGAGTTCTCCGCAGTCGAGTGCAATGGCAAGTTCGGCGGCGCCCTCTACTGCCACCATTTCTGCTTCAATGCCCAGCGCAGCAACCAGACGTTCGGAACTGTTCCAGCGCAACGCCAGCTGTTGCGACAGTGATCGCCCCAGTGTTTCGACCAGTGCAATGAATACCGCGCCATGCGGCTCCAGACCAGGAGCTTCCTCATACTGCCGGACCGTTGCACGAAAGGCGACCAGCGGCCCCAGGGCCGCCAGTAATGTCACCAGTTGCGCAGCGCTGTAATCACAACAGCGTGTGTGCTGCGCGTAGAGTGTGGCGGCACGTGCCGCACGTGCGCTGCGCTCCCACAGCAAGGGCGGAAAATTCGCATAAACCTCCTCTTTCCCGCCACGAAACACCGGTTGCATCAACGCTGTCGCAGCCAGCGACTGCAAGCCGTCGTTGCCACAAATAGCAATAGCCCGCTGCAAGGTCTCAACGGGCGTTGACGACGTATTGTAAAAACCGCTGTTGGCAAGACGCAGCATGTCAGCCACCAGCACCGGGTCCTGGGCAACGATTTTCGCCAGACGATTGGCCGAGGCACGCTCACTGCGCATTGCTGCGTGTAACTCCGGCATCAGCAAGGGCCGGCGCGGAAAGAAATGGTCGGCAAGTTCTCCGGATCCAAGCACGGCGCACACAGCTGACTGCACTTCGCGCTGGGCGATGGCAGACTCGCCTGGCGCACTTCCCGGGCTGAATACATGACGCCAGAGCAAATCATTGGCTGCCACCAGTACAGGAGCAAGCAAGGAAACACTTGATGGCGCCGGCGGCGTGTCAATGTTCACGGGAGTCCTATCCCCGGACAGCGCTTCGACATCAGGCCAGGAAGCTGCAGGTGCATGAGCGGGCATGCTGCCACGGCGGCCCGGCCGGAAGTGCAGCAGAACCTGCCCGCCGAGAAGCGCAAGCATCGCCACGGCAACTGCAAATGCGGCATGTATCATCAAATCGGTGCTCCGTTGCTGGTGGCAGATTCCGGCCCAACGCATCCAGCTCACCGTCACGGATCGCCACGGTGAGTTGAATGCATCTTCACTCCAGACATTAACGGTCAGAATTCACCATCCTTGAGCCTGTTATCCGCCAAGGACATGAGAGGACAGGAAGCCTCAGGGGTTGATCCAGATCACCGAGGCCATGCGCCCCGTACGGCCGTCACGCCGGTAGGAAAAAAAGCGTTCGCTGTCGGTCACGGTACAAAAGCCGCCGCCATAGACAGACCCGACACCGGCTTCCTGCAGGCGCAATCTGGCCAGGGCATAAATATCGGCCAGCCAGTGGCCGGCACGGGTGCCGGGTACGAAAGCCGCTACTGCCGCCGCATCTTTTGCCACAAAGGCAGCTCTCACCTCCTCGCCCACCTCGAATTTTTCCGGACCGATGGCCGGGCCCAGCCAGGCCAGTACATCGGCAGGATCGGCAAAGGTTTTCAGGGTGGCTTCCAGCACGCCGTCACACAACCCGCGCCAGCCGGCATGGGCCACGGCAACACGACTGCCTTTGCGATCACAGAAAAAAACCGGCAGGCAATCGGCCGTCATCACCACGCAGGGAATACCGCTTTTATCCGTACCGACCGCATCGGCATCAGGGGCCAGAAGCGCGCGCTTGCCGGCATCAGGCTCGGCCTCGACAACCACAGTGCCATGTACCTGATTCAACCATTGTGGTGTTTCACAACAATCCGTTTTACGTAAAGCCGCCTGCAGTAGCTGACGGTTCTCCGCCACATGCACCGGGTCATCGCCAACATGTGCCCCCAGATTAAGGCTGTCCCAGGGAGACACGCTGACACCGCCGCTTCGGGTTGTCACCACGGCGTGAATATTCGCAGGAGCGGGCCAGTCCGCCTGAATCAGTGGCAAAAAATCAGTCATTTTTCATGCACGGCGAAAGCCGCTCCCGTGAACAGGGGAAATGATGCCGGCGAGCTCTATCACCGCACTTCAAAGTGCAGACCGGCACGTTCTAGGCGCGGCACCAGTGCCTCGCCCATGGCAGACGCAGGAGTAATCACGCCGGCGGCCTCCGGCAGGTTCTTGTCCAGCGCCAGGCACAGCCCGGCTTCGGCCAGCATCTTGGCGGTATCACCATAACCGGGATCGCCGCCGCTCAAGCGGCAAACCACGGTTTCACCCGCCGCTTGTGCGGTGACATTCATGCGGAACCAGCCTTTTTCACGTTCGGCTTCGTCGGGGCCATCACCCGGAAGTTTCTGCCTCAGCAGCCAGTTTTTACCGGGGCCAAACTGGGCCAGTGCAAAAATACCGCCAATGCCGGCGGCGAGGCCGGCCAGCAGCAGCGGGTTTTTCATTGCCATGAAATGGCCATAGGCAAACGTACGGCCATAATCGCCACGCACACGGGCACTGTGCCGCACGACCTCCGGATCTATCGTCGGCATGTTCATGGCCCAGCACTGCCAGTTTTTCTCGTACAGGAAAGGTGTTTTTACCGCACGCACATTATCCCGCAGCGGCCTCGGTCGATTACCCAGCCACTGCCTTGCACTGGCCATGGCCTCAACCGCCGAATGCCAGGTGCCGCCGGAAATCTGGCCGCCCCCTTCCACGCCGCCCATCACCACCACATCAGTCTGCCTGAAGACACTGTCGCCAAGTCGCTCGCGCAGCAGGTTAACCGCACGCAATACGGCGATATCAGGAGGAATGCTTTCAAAACCGCCGCTGTTCACAATGCGCGCACCCGTTTTCCTGGCAACCGCATCGTATTTTCCACGCATGAGATGCACGAACTGCGGCTCGCCCGTGAGATCAACATAGTGCGTGCCGGCTTCGGCCGCTGCCTTTAACAGTGGCTCGCCATACAGCCAGTAAGGCCCCACTGTGGTAATCAGCGCCGTAGTGGAGGCAGCAAGGTCTGCCATGGCAGTGGCATCATCAACATCCGCGCTGATAATTTCCGGCACGATCACACCGGACACTTTCGCAATGCGCTGCTTGACGGCCTCAAGCTTGCCGGGATTACGACCGGCCAGCGCCCAGCTGAATTTTTCCTGTACCGACATACGGGCCAGATAATCCGCCACCAGACCACCGGTAAAACCGGTGGCGCCAAACAGCACGAGGTCAAAACGTCGCGGCGTTGTCATCCAAAACCTCCTGTCCCGTCACCGGGCATGAAAAAGACTCAATATAAAAAAAGCGTAAAAAGCTCATGAAAAAGTCGTCACCGGCCTGCTCATTTCAGTCTTGTTCCGCGCACGGAAAACAGCACCGCATCCAGATTCCGGGCCTCGGCATCACGCAGTACCAGACGGTGCGATCCTGGCAGCGGCTTCCAGTCCAGAGCTGTTGCCGGCCCCAGACGCCGGCCATCCAGCCACCACTCCAGTCCCTTGCCCGGCGCTTCCGCCTCAAAGCGCACCCGCTGGCGGGCTTCCGGAATATCGGGATCAATCGCAATCACGGTTTCATTGACCGGATACACAATACGTGTGCTGCTTTGCGGCACAAACTCAACCGTGTCCATCACGGTACCCGGCAAAAACCATTCTTCACGCGCAGGCTCGTGAAGGCCCGAAAAGCGGACCCTGCTCCGCACCAGCCCCGGAGGTGGCGTCGGCATATCGCCACCAGGGCGGATCTGCCCTGCCTCCAGTTCACGCATCACGGCTGCCCATACCGGTGCCGCTCCCGTCACCCCGGAGACATCATGCATCGGCCCGCCATCCAGATTGCCCACCCACACGGCCACAGTGTAACGGCGAGAAAAACCAATGGCCCAGTTATCGCGCATGTCCTTGCTGGTACCGGTTTTTACCGCACTCCAGAAGGGAGTGGACAGTGCGCTTTCAAGACCAAAAGTGATGGCGCGGGCGCCGCGATCAGCGAGTATGTCGGTCACCACAAAGCTGGCATCGGCATCGAGCACACGACTTGAATCAGGCAACTGCCCTGGCACCAGCACCGGTGGCGCATAAAGCCCGCCATTGGCCAGGGTACGATAGGCATTCGCCAGCATCCACAAACTCACGTCCGCCGAACCCAGCGCAAGAGAAAACCCGTAAAACTCCGGGGCTTCCGTCAGACTGGAAAAGCCGAGACGGCGCAACTGCATCCAGACATTTTCGACACCGGCAATATTGAGCACGCGCACCGCCGGCACATTCAGCGAGCCTGCCAGTGCCACGCGCGCACTCACCGGCCCCTTGAAATCCTTTTCATAGTTTTGCGGCGTGTACAGACCACCGGGTGTCGCCAGACTGAGCGGTGAATCCTCCAGAATGGAGGCCGCTGTCAGGTATTTTTTCTCGAACACCAGCTCGTAGACAAAAGGCTTGAGCGTCGAGCCGGCCTGCCGCAGGGCCTGCACGCTATCAACAAACCGCGCACTTTCCACCAGCCCTGCATTACCGACATAGGCGAGCACGGCACCATTCGCATTATCCAGCACCAGCACAGCGCCGGCATTCACATGCCGGCTGCTCAATCCTGCCAGCTGGTTCTCCAGTATTGCTTCCGCCTGGTGCTGCAGCGCGGCATCCAGTGTGGTGCGTACCGCCACGTCGGCCTGTTTCAGCAGACCCGCACTCATCGCTTCCAGGGCAGGGCTTTCCGGGTAGGGAGAAAGCCGGCGATTGAGTTCGGCAAGCGCAATATCCCTTACGGCCTGGCAGTTTGCCTCCGCATAGCCTGCAGCAATCAGCACACAGGCGCGTTGCGCCGCTTTTGCCGCTGACGCGGCTGGTGCTGGCAGCAAGGCCGCCAGCAACAATCCCTCATCGCGGTTAATGCCCGCCGGGGATTTCCCGTAGAGCGCCCGACTTGCCGCTGCTATGCCCTGCAAATCGCCACGAAACGTGACGAGATTGAGGTAAGCCTCAAGAATTTCCGCCTTGCTCCAGCGTGATTCGAGTTCGCGCGCCGCCTGCATCTGGTCCCATTTCTGCACCAGCGAACGCCCGCCCTTGCGCCACGCCAGTTCCGTATCCAGCAAGCCGGCAAGCTGCATGGTAATGGTGCTGGCCCCGCGCGATTTGTCACCCGTCATCATCTTGAAGGTGGCCAGCGCCGTCGCACTCCAGTCGATGCCATGGTGGTCATAAAACTCGCGGTCCTCCGAAAACAACACCGCCTCCACCAGCGCCGGAGAAATATCCTTCAGTGCCACCCAGCCGAGACGATTGATTTTCATGTCGAGTCGGCGGGCATGCAGCAGCACACCGTTACGATCCTGCAGCTCGGCATAGGAGGAGTGAAAACCGGATCTTATTTCCGCAACGGCGGGAACGGCGGCACTGCTGCTGGCAGCAAGCAGCAACAATGCCGAGCAAAAAACGAGACGAAAAAACTTCATCGAGAACATCAGGGTTTCACGATCCAGTTTTCATTCGGTGCCATGCCAAACATTTCCGGCGCATACATGGCCTCAACCCGGGTTGGCGGCAAACGGAAGTCGCCAGACTGGTTAAGACGCATGACATAGGCAACAGCGATCATTCCTTTATCAACCCGCGCGTAGTACCCGCGATAACTGTCCTGTTTGTATTCTGCAAAATCGGGATCACGCACCCACATGGAATACTTCCCGGCCTTGCGCTTGAGCAACTCAGAATCCCGCCCCAGACCGCGACCCAGCAAGCTGGCGCCGGCCGGCACCGGGTCATCCACCACCACCCAGCCCATATCGGTCTGCGCATCAATATTCAGCACAACCAGCACCACATCTCCGGCCGACCATTGGGCATCGGATTTACGTTGCAGGGGCAGAATGTGTTTCTCCACGCTGTAACCGGTAGACCAGGGCGCCCTCAAGGGAATACGCACCACGCTCTGCACGGTCAGCCAGGGTTTACCGGTACCCGCATGTTGCACCGACAGCGTAGCCGGGCCATCCGGCCATTCCAGACGCAGCTTTTCCGGCGCACTTTCGCCCCAGCCCACTTTCTTTTCAGCACTGCCGAGCTGAGCCTGTGTCGTGCCGGCAACCGCGACAGACTCAAAACGTTCGCTAAAGCGGCGCATGGCAAGCACGGCCCAGGCATTGGCCAGCGTGGTATTCCAGTGGCCATTCTGGGAACGCAGGGCAAGACCACGGATCAGGCGAGGCAGGTCTTCCTGCCAGCCCGGCAGGGTTTGTGCCGCGAGAAAAAGCCTCACCGCAGCCACATCGGCACTGCTGTACAGCCACCACTGATTGCTTTCATTGCGGCTCAGCATCAGCGCCGTGCCCTGCAGACTCAAGCGTGAGCGCAATATCATCGAGGCCTCATCCAGGCGCTGCTGCCGCGCCGGAATCTCTTTTTGCACCTGCAGGAGATTCACCCAGTCCAGCACCATGGCCGTGGGCCAGAGCCCGGCCTGCACATTGAGACTACCCAGCATGCTCATCTCAAAACGGTGATAACGGGCCAGCACACTCATGGCCTTGAGCTTGCGCGCATCGTCGTCCAGGGGCGCGAAATTCCACACGGGAGGCCTGAGCTTGCCAGTGACAAAGCGTTTCAGTGCATCCAGCATTTTTTCACGCTGCGCTGCGGGCAATTCCCAGCCACTTTCCTGCAACACTTCCAGCACATAGGCGGTAATCAGCGGGTCACCGTTCTGCATCGGGGTGAAGAGCTTCAGCAAACCGTTGTCATCAAGATAGGCCGGCAGGTTTTCCCGGATGGATTGCCAGGCCGCTGTGTCATCAAGCACGATGGCACGCGACAACTGCTGCTCCAGACAGCTGTAACGATAATCACGGAAATAACGCTGCACCCCCTCAAGGCCATCGCCAAGATGGGCCCTGAAAGAAAGGTCAACACCGCCTCCTGCCAGGGCATCAGCCGGCTTTTCTACGGGCAATGTATAAGGTGTACCGGCATCCAGCTGGGTGAGTGTTGCCTGGATTACCTGTTCCGGCACCGGGTCCAGCACTTGTTGCGACACTTTCATGCGGTCACTGGCCGTGCCGCTGTCGGCAGCAATCGTCCAGTCGACCTGATGCAGACCAGCAGGCACCTGCAGCGGAAACTCCATACTGCGCGACTCACCGGCTTTCAGGATCAGTGTCTGCTGCAGCGGCCGGGTCGTTAATCCTGCGGCTTCTGCCGAGAATCTCACGGTCTGAGCTGTTGCACCGGCATTACGCACGGTAAAGCCGGCATTGAACTGATCTCCCTCACGCAACAGCGGCGGCAAGCCACTAATGACCTGCAAATCCTGAAAAGTCTGGATGCTGTTTTCACCAAAACCGAAACGTTCAGGTGCAGAAGCCACCGCCGCCAGACGAAAGCCGGACAGGGAATCATTCAACGGTACGGTAAATTCAGCGACACCATCGGCATTCACGACAGCCCGTGCCTGCCAGTACAACAGCGTGTCAAAAAGCTCGCGCGTCGTGCCGCCATGCCCGCCACCGCCACCCGCAGGCAGGGCCTTGCGGCCATAATGACGCTTGCCCACCACCTGCAGCTGCGAAGTCGCCGTATCAATGCGATGACCACGCTCACCCATCATGGCGGCCAGCAAATTCCAGCTGGCATTGGCGGACAGCTCCAGCAATGCCTCATCCACGGCGGCCAGCGTGACTTCCGTGCCGGCCGGCAGCGCCTGGCCACTGGGCGATGTAACCTGCACACGCACCCTGGCTTTTTCACGGATGCGATAGCGCTTGCGCTCGCTGGTGACTTTTACGTCCAGCTGAAAGGCACTCCAGCCAACCTTGACTTCACTCAAGCCCATTTTGAAGGCCGGCTTGCCGAGATCAATCAGAGCGGTTGGCTGAACCGAATCATCCCGACCACGTACCACCAGCGCCGATACAAAAACATTCGGTGCATATTCGCCTTTCACTGGCAGCGTAATCACCGGATCCCTGGCCGAGAGCCTCTGCACCACGGCATCAAGAATGCCTTCACGTTCGGTGGTGACCAGCGCCGTGGCTGCGGGGAAAGGCATGCGCACCTGAAGACGCATGGTCTGGCCTGGCTCATAGCTTTTCTTTTCCGGAACAAGATCAATGCGATCCGTATTTTCCTGGGAAAACCACCAGGACTCCCGACCACTGATCCAGGCACCTGCCGACGCCGTTCCCACCCGTCCGGCCGGATCAGTCACCATGGCGCGCAACCGCAGCTCGCCCGAGGCATCAACCGCAATATCGCAATGCAGGCGCCCGCCAGCGTCGGTTTTGCCCCGGCACTGCTCAGGCAACGGTTTGAGCTCGGAGTCGGTGTTATAGGCGTAGAAACCGCCAACGGTTTTCGTGCGGTGAGAAATGCTTTCGTTCAAAAAAACGTTGACCTGCACCGGCACATTTTTCACGCGCTCGCCGTGGGTATCGAGCACCACCACATCCACCGGTACCTTGCTGCCGGTTCTGGCCCAGGACTCCACCCTGATGCCCGGCAGATAACTGGCCGGCCAGTAGCGGGTGCTGGCCGCAACCGTCTGGGTTTCGCCACTGGGATCACGAAACTCCATTTCCAGACTCAGGCTGGCCGGGTTCACGCGCGAGGGAATGGCAACATCCAGTTGTCTGCCGCCATTGTCGTCCAGGGTCCCGGTAATTTCCGCCAGGGATTCAGAGCGCTCGAAACCCTCCGTGGGCGGGCATAAATCGTCACCCGCTGCACCCACACAGGTGCGGAAGGAGTACTGGTCATAATCCGGAAAGGCCGCGTAATTTTCATCCACCATGCCACGCAAGGTGATATCGGCGCCGGGAAAAGCGCCGCCATTGAGATAGGCCAGACTCATATCGGTCTTCAGTGCGGGCTGATAGGCCAGCGGCCCCGGCGGCAATTGCAGCTGCGCTTTCAGCAAGGGCAGCCGGAATTCGGCAACGCGAAAACTGCCACTGGGAAAGTCCGTATTGGCGTGACGCAAAATCACCGTATACGTGCCCAGCTTTGCAGCGACCGGAATTTTCCACTCACTGTCGGCATTGCCGCCCGCATCAAATACCGGGGCCAACTCGTATTCCTGCTCACTGCCCTCATGGCGAAGGATGACCTTGTCCGGCAACAACGACGGCGCGGCAAACCCGGTCAAGGAGCGCGCACGAATAAAATGCCGCATATGCACGGTTTCACCGGGCCGCAAAAGACTGCGATCCAGCACGGTATGGGCACTGAAATGCGCATCATCCCCGTAGTAGCTGTCGATATGGTAACGCCAGGGCTGTATGCCTTCGTTCCAGCTGGAGAGCACAAAACCACGGTCATCGGCCGTAGTGGCCGTGATCAGCATGCTCGCACCGGCGCAGGCCCGGCTTTTGCTTAATGGCTGTTGCCCTTCTTCCTCTCTCCAGTCACTGCGTGAAACATCCGGCAGCGCCATTTCAATGCGGGCAATACCGAAGGCATCCGTGGTGCCGTTCCACAGCAGCTCACCGGCATTGCAGTCATGCACCTCCACGGTGGCCCCGGCCACCGGTTCGGCCTTGTCCAGCGATGTCACCCAGACCAGCGAATTGGCCTGGCCACGCTTGAAATGCACGGCCAGATCCGTCACCAGACTGAAGCTGTGCACATACATGGGCTTGTCCATGCCGAGCAGGGAGCTGCCAAGATACCGGCTTTCCACTTCATGGATATAAACCCCCGGCTTTTCCACCGGAATACCGATGACCTCGAACTCCCTGGCCGCCAGTTTTTTCGGCAAGGCGGTCTTGCTCACGCCGACGGCATCACGGATAAACGACTCGCCACGCGGATCTGGTGCTGCCGGCTTTTTTATTTTCTTGCCCGGACTTTCCGGATCATCAACCTCTTCCGCTGGCTGTCCCCAGGGCCTGTGGCTGAACGCCGCATCCTTTTTCAGCCAACTGATGAATGCGTCCGCCGTATCCGGAAGACGCAGGGTATAAAGTTGTGCATCGGTTCTTACAGTTGATTTTTCATCAGCAACAGGCAGCGCCGGTTCCAGATTACGCAAGGTCAAGGGCACCGCACCCACCACACGCTCGACAATGCCGAAATCCGCCCCGAACTTGGCCAGCGGCGGATAATCCCCGGTTTTTACCGTGAGCGGATAACGGCCGGAGTTTTTCAGTGCACGTCCGCTTTCATTGCCCAATGCCACACCCTGCGGCAAATTGAGCTGAAACCCGGTATTCGGCGAAAAGGGACCGACAAACCGCACGGAGCTGCTGTCTTCGTAACCATCGCCTTCAGCATTCGGCGCCGGCTTCCAGGTTTTGTCGCCGCTGCGCAGTTCGATATTCTGGATCGCATCTGCGCGAATGGTTTCGGTGAAATCCAGACGTAAATTACCCAAAGGACTGCAAGGTTTTCTCGCCGCTTCACGATCACAGGAAAAATTCGCCAGAAACTCCGGGCGTACCTGATAACCAAGCAACTGCGCCTGCTTGTTGCGGATGGCACTGGCCGAAGCGATATCCCTGTCCCAGACCAGCGTCACCCTGGCATCATTGGGGAAGTGACGCTGACAGGCCACGATTACCCGGCTGACCACAGGCCGCCGGATTTCGCTCATCCTGCCGGGGCTGTTGCTTGCCCACCACTCCCGATCCCACCATTTCAGGCCGCTGACGTACTCCTCTTCTTCGGCAGGAGAAAAAAGCCGTACCGGAATCTTTTCCTTGATGCCTTGCACCAGACAATAACCGTGCGCCGAGATGGTGTTGCGATCCACGGCACCATCCAGCTTGAGCATGAAGGCCTGCTCTTCACTGATGCCGCGATCAGCCGGCTGAACCTTCAGGGACAGCTTGTTATTGCTTTTGACCAGAAAAAGCTGGCTTTCACTGGAATAGCTGATGCCGGCCCGGGGCCGGCTGTCCACCACCAGCGGCCCGCCGGTAGTGAAACGATAATGGGGAAAAGTCAGCACCGGCGCGCCTGTCAGCGCACGCAGATCCTTGACCAGAGTGAAGGCGCAGGCGATGCCTGCGGGCAGATCAGCATCGAAATCGTAGACCCAGTTTCTGGTGTCCACCCAGCGGCCCTTGCCGCTGGCCGCACATTGCACCGTGAAAGGGTTGTACACACGCGGATCACCAAAACGCACCATGTCTTCGGAAAACCGCGCCTGCACCTGGCGCACGGTGCGAATCTCGCCCTGTGGCGCAAACAGCGTGAGGCTGGCTCTCGCCTTGCCGGCAGTACGCGTGGAGGGTTTGGCCACAGGCTCGGCTGCCGGCCGGGTGACTGTCGTTTTGGCGGGAAAGGTTGGCGGCGTCGCGTGAGCCGGAAAGGCCAGCAAAAGGGCAAGGCCGGAGAACAGCAGGCGCAAAACGGGAAGCATGAGGATCGTCCTTGAAATGAGTCGCCAGCGCGGCAGCAACAGGCACCGCTTTTGACCGGATTCTAGGCAGCAGAATGCTCAAGCTTCAATGCCGGAAAACCGCAACGGCCGCCACTACCCACTCAAGAAGTCGCAGCATCTTCCGCGAGAATGGCCAGCAGCGCCTGCATGTCCGCCGGCAGTGGCGACTCCCAGCTCATTTCCTCACCCGTCACCGGATGCACCAGACCGAGTCGGCGGGCATGCAAGGCCTGGCGGGGAAAGTTCTGGACGGCGCGGATCATGGCGGGGGTGCCACCCTTGGGCAAACGCATGCGTCCGCCATAGACCGGATCGCCAATCAGCGGGTGATGGATATGGCTCATGTGCACCCGGATCTGGTGGGTGCGGCCCGTTTCGAGCTGCACGCGCACATGGGTGTGGCCGCGAAAGCGCGCCAGGATGCGGTAATGGGTCACAGCATCGCGCCCCTTCTGTTCGTGGTCACCCCAGGTGCTGACCACGGCCATGCGCACACGGTCGGTAGGGTGCCGGTCGATGGCGGCATCCACGGTGCCGCCGCCCGTCAGCACGCCCGCCACCACCGCCTCGTATTCGCGGTACACGGTCTTGTCGGCCAGCTGCGCCGACAGGGACGTATGCGCCGGCAGGGTTTTAGCCACAACAAGAAGCCCGGACGTGTCCTTGTCGATACGGTGCACGATGCCGGCACGGGGCAGCAGATTGAGATCTTCATGGTGATGCAGCAGCGCGTTCATCAGCGTGCCATCGGGGTTGCCGGCGCCGGGATGCACGACAAGTCCGGCGGGCTTGTCGATCACCAGTAAATACTCGTCCTCGTAGACGATGGTGAGGGCAATATCCTGGGCCTGCGCCGCCGTTTCCACATCCAGCTCTGCCTGCAAGACCAGGGTTTCACCTTCAGCAACGCGCTCCTTGGGCTTGCAGCTGCGGCCACTGACCGTGAGCCGGCCATCCTTGATCCACTCCTTGAGCCGCTCCCGCGAATACTCGCCAAAGAGCTGGGCAGCCGCCTGATCCAGACGCAGACCAGCCAGCTCCGGAGGTACATCGACACTAAGCGATACCGTTACAGACATGCGATGCAAACCTCGGTCAGGGACAGCCCGGCAGCCCGGGCGAGTGGCGCCCCGCTTTTGCGGGACTGACAACAAGCAAACAACTATTCACCGGCCCCAGATATGGTTAAATGGCGCCGCATTGTAGCGGGCGACACCCTCCCTGTCCCCGCCTGTCTGTCCTTCCATGCCGGAATCCCGTGATGCCTCACCTGTTACGCACACTGACGCTTGCCCTTCTTGTGGTCCTGCTTGGCGCCTGCTCCTCGAACAAGACCAAGCCCCAGCTTTCCGAAAAAGCCTATTACGACACGGCACAAAAAAGCCTCAAGGCCGGCAACTTCTCCAAAGCCACCGAAAACCTGGAAGCACTGGAGTCGCATTACCCCGTCGGCGCCTATACCGAACAGTCGCAGCTGGAGCTGATCTACGCGCGCTTCCGGCATGTCGACTATGCCGGCGCTTCCGCTGCGGCTGACCGCTTTATCCGCCTGCATCCGACCCATGCGCAAGTTGATTACGCCTACTACATGCGCGGTCTTTCCGATTACGAAGCGGATCGCGATTTCTTCATGCGTTATCTGCCGGTAGATCCGGCCTGGCGCGATCTCAGCAATGTGCGTGACTCCTTCAATAATTTCCGCGAGCTGGTCACTCGCTTTCCAGACAGCGAATACACGCCCGACGCACGCAGCCGCATGATCTTCATCCGCAACCAGATGGCTGAATCGGAATTGCATGTGGCGCGGTTTTACGCGCGCAAAAAAGCCTATCTGTCCTGCCTGAATCGAACCCGCTGGATCATAGAAAACTATCCCGGTGCACCACAAACGCCGGATGCGCTGGCCATGCAGGTCTGGGCCTATGACAAGCTTGACCTCAAGGACCTCGCCACACAGCAACTTACGCTGCTGAAAACGAATTATCCGGACTACGACAAGCTGAAAAAACTGGAACGCGAGCTGTCGGACAACAACAATCGCTCCTGGGTCAATATTGCCAGCTTTGGTCTGTTCGGCGATGACGGCAGCACGCAGTAAGCGGCCCATACTGAACGACGAACAAGCCCCCGAAAAGACCGAAAAAAAGGGCGCCATCAAGGCGCCCCGAAACCGTCGAAAACTTCGTATTACCAGTAAATTCCCCGCATGATGTACTGAAACGCCACCTGTTCCGTGGAGGGCGCAGGCTGCTCCGCCTGCTTGCCCTTCTCCACCTCCGGAAACATCTTGAAGCCGGTATTCAGGATGATCTCGGTCATCTTCGGCGCAATGTCGTAGAGTATCTGCGCAAAAATACCGAGACGGGTGGCAATACGCTTGGGCCTTCTGATAATGGCTTCGCAAACCATGTCAGCCGCCTCTTCCGGCGATATGGCCGGGGCATAATCATAAATCTTGGTAGGCGCAATCATGGGCGTACGCACCAAAGGCATATTGATGGTGGTGAAGCGCACATTCTGATCGGAAAACTCGGCAGCAGCACAGCGCGAGAAAGCATCCAGCGCCGCCTTTGAGGCCACATAGGCAGAGAAACGCGGGGCATTGGTGAGCACGCCAATCGAGGAAATATTGATGATGAGGCCGCGACGATTGGCCGTCATGGACGGCAACAGGCCCATGATAAGCCGCAGTGCGCCAAAATAATTCAGCTGCATGGTGCGTTCATAATCATGGAAGCGCTCATAGGCTGACGCAATGCCACGGCGTATGGAGCGACCGGCATTGTTCACCAGCACATCAACCCGTCCGTGCTCGGTCAGCACTTCCTGAACCAGGCGATCACAATCTTCCAGATTGGATACATCACAGATGTGAATAAAGGCATGCCCTCCCCTGGCCTGTACTTCTGCCAGCGTTTCCTCCAGCTTTTCCCGGCTGCGTGCCACCAGTAAAAGAATGCCTTCGGTTTCTGCAAGTCGCAGTGCCGTCGCGCGCCCGATACCGGAGGACGCTCCGGTAATCAGGATCACCTTGCTCTTCACGTTACCGGCCAGCGTACGATCAATAAAAAGATCCGAATCCAGATTGCGTGCCCAGTAATCCCAGACCGCACCGGCATATTGATCCAGACGGGGACAACTGACTCCCGACCCCTCCAGCTCCCGCTGGGCTTCGCGACAGTCAAACTTGGTCGGATAATTGATGAACCCGATGGCTTCCGGGGGAATCTGGAAATCCAGCAGGAACTGCTTTTTCATGCGTTCAATCGGTGGCAGCTTGGCCAGACCGTTTTTCACCACCGGCGGAATAAAGCCGAACATGCGGGCATCAACCCGCATGGCAAATTCGGGAGCAGAAGCGGCGCGGGCAAACACATTCATCACCTCGCCCACCTTATGCGGCCGTGGATCGGTGAGATGAAAACAACGGCCATCAAGCCCCGGCTTGTGCGCCAGCACATCCATGGCACCCGCAACGAAATCCACCGGCACAATATTCAGGCGGCCACCTTCCACGCCCACCATCGGCATCCAGCGCGGTAGTGCATCGCGCAACGTCTTGATCAGGCGGAAAAAGAAATAGGGGCCGTCGATCTTGTCGATCTCGCCGGTCTTTGAATGGCCAACTACCATGCCGGGGCGATAAATACGGAAGGGAATGCCGGCTTCCGTGCGGACGATTTTCTCGGCTTCATGCTTGGTGCGCAGGTAGGGATTAACCAGCTTTTCTGCTTCTTCAAACATGTCCTCGCGGAAAATGCCCGGGAACAGGCCGGCTACCGCAATCGAGCTCGCATAATGGAAACAGCCGGCCTTCAGTTGCCCGGCTGCCTGCAGGGCATGGCGGGTACCGTCAACGTTTGCCACCTGCTGCGCCTCTTCCGAGGCCGCGATGTCATAAATGGCGGCAAGGTGAAAAAAATGATCCATCTTGCCCGCCAGCTGCTCCAGCACGGCCTTGCCAAGGCCCAGGCCCGGCAGTAACAAATCACCCTCTACAGCATGCAGCTGGGTGCGCTGATGCGGGAATCGCGCCTGCAATGCCATGAACTTGAGTTCACTGCCGGGACGCACCAGCACATAAACCTGCCCCCCCCGATCCAGCAAACGCTGGGTAAGAAACTTGCCGATAAATCCGGTGGCTCCGGTCAGAAAATAATTCATTAACCACTCTCCCTGATGATGTCTGCCTGCCATACACAACCCCGAAAAAAACATTCCGACGAGGCAGCAAGCTGTGACAGTGTAGTCAGGAAAGCACGGGGGTAGCCTTGCAAAAGGACGGCCGGTGAGTCATCACGGATCATTCAAACCCGAAAGCTGGCGCAAGGATCAATATCGTGCAGGTGACTGCAGACATTGATCCCTGACAGAGGGGGCCGGATAAAAACTCAGTCCCCGGCGTGCCAGCCATTAACAATGGGATAGCGCCTGTCCTTGCCGAAGCCGCGCTGGGTGATGCGCGGACCTATAGCCGCCTGGCGGCGCTTGTATTCATTGCCGTCAACCATGCGGATGACACGCATCACGGTCTCTGCCGCAAAGCCTGCGGCGATAATGGTTTCGGCACTCTCATCGACTTCCACATAACGGCGCAGGATTTCATCCAGTACCGGATACGGTGGCAATGAATCCTCGTCTTTCTGGTCAGGCGCAAGCTCTGCCGAAGGCGGCCGGTCTATCACTCGCCGGGGAATGGGCGGATGCTCCGGCGCCAGCGAGTTGCGGTATTCGCAAAGCCGGAAGACCAGCGTCTTCGGCACATCCTTCAGAACATCAAAACCACCGGCCATGTCTCCGTAAAGCGTGGCATAACCCACGGCCATTTCCGATTTGTTGCCGGTAGTCAGAACCATCAAGCCCTTCTTGTTGGAAATCGCCATCAGCAGCACTCCGCGCGAACGCGCCTGCAGGTTCTCTTCGGTCTTGTCGCGCGCCAGCCCCTGAAACTCGGGCTCCAGCCCCGCCATGAAGGCCGTCACCATGGGCGCGATCGGCAACACGGAATAATGCACGCCCAGCGTACGGGCCTCTGCCTCCGCATCCTCAAGACTCATTGCAGCGGTGTAGTGATAAGGCATCATCACCGCCTGCACCTTGTCGGCACCAATGGCATCTACGGCAATCGCCAGCGTCAGTGCGGAATCGATGCCGCCGGACAAGCCCAGCACCACGCCCCTGAAGCCGCTTTTCTGCACATAATCGCGCACGCCCAGCACCAGCGCCTGGTAAACCTCGGCCTCGACAGACAGGGGCTGCGGCCTTGCGGCCGGGACAAAGCCCTTTGCTGAAAACTCGAGCACGCCCAGAGCCTCGGTAAAGCGCGGCAACTCGAACACCACGTCACCCTGTGCATTCACGGCACAGGAACCACCATCAAAAACCAGCTCATCCTGGGCGCCCACCAGATTGACATACACCAGCGGCAGACCGGTCTCTCTCGCACGCGCCGTCAATATGGCCATGCGCTCCGCCTGCTTGCCGTAATGAAAAGGGGATGCATTGATATTCAGCAGGAGTCCGGCACCGGCCGCTTTGGCGGCAGCAGCGGGTGCCGGATGCCAGATGTCTTCACACACCGTCAGGCCCAGCCGATGCCCCTTGAGATCAAACACCACGGCATGATTGCCTGGCGTGAAATAGCGCTTTTCATCGAAGACCTGATAATTGGGCAGCTCCTGCTTGGCGTACTCCGCCACACACTGACCATCGCTGAAAACGCCGGCCATATTATAAAGACGGCCATCACGCAGACCGGGATAGCCCAGCACGATATGAATGCCGCCCACCTCGCCAAGGCGTGCCAGCGCCTGCTCGATACGGCCAGCGACGCTGGCACGCAGGAGCAGGTCTTCAGGGGGATAGCCGATCAGGCACAGCTCCGGAAAAAGCACCACATCCGCCGCCAGCTCATCACGCGCCCGGCGGGCCAGAACCAGCACCTTTTCGATATTGCCCGGGATGTCACCCACCAGAAAGTCAGCCTGGGCAAGCGCAAAACGCAAGGGAGCAGTGGTCATAAGCAATTCCTGATTGCAGCTAGCGAAACAAGGGGGCGCCTAGGATAGACTAGCCCGGCGCAAGCGTCATTTGCCTGTATGTGCCGTTGTCAGCAGTAATGGCTTGCGAGTCAATCACGCCACTTCAAGGACAAGCCTGCATGGGTGTTTTGCGTTTCGTTTTCCTGGGGATTGCTGCCTGGATTATTTTCCGCCTGGTGCAGCGCGCACTGGGATTGCAACCACCGCCAGCCCGGCGCGAGGAAAAACCGGCAGCGCCACCACAGGCCATGCGTCCTTGCGCCTATTGCAAGGTACATGTACCGGAAGGTGAAAGTACGCAATCAAAAGGGCATTTCTTCTGCTCGGAAGCCCATCGTGATGCATTTTTTCGTGGGCAGCGCTGAATGAGGCCCAACCCGCAAAGCAAAGAACGCGAAGACTGGCGCCTGCTGCGCATCTATGCCTGGTACCGCCTGTTACTGTCGATCCTGCTGATCGGGCTGTTCGCCATAAAGCCTCTGTCCCCCCTCATCGGCGGAAGCAATCCGCCGCTCTTTCTCGCGACAGCGCTCGGCTATTTCATCACCACCATCTCCGCCAGCCTTTATCTGCGGCAATGGCGCAGCCAGATTCCCACCTACAGCTTCATGCTTCTTTTGGTGGATATTCTGGCGCTGACACTGATGATGCATGCCAGTGGCAGCCTTAATACCCAGCTCAGTCTTCTTTATTTGGTGACCATCGCCGCCGGCAATATTCTGCTGGCAGGCCGCATGGGAGCGCTGATCGCCGCCGTAGCCGCAATCGCCATTCTCTATGAACAGTTTTATTTTGCGCTCAGCAACGAAGAAAACATTTCGACACTGGCCCTCAGCCAGTCGTCAATTCTTGGCATCAGTTTTTTTGCTGTCGCCCTGCTCAGCCAGATTATTGTGCATCGCATGCGTCAGGGCGAAGAGCTGGCTGAGCAGCGTGCCCAGGACATAGTCAATCTGCAGCGCCTGAATGAACAAATCATCCGGCGCATGCGCACCGGCATTATTGCCCTCAGCCCCGATCGGCTGATACTGCTGAGCAATGAAGCGGCCCACCAGTTGCTGGGCCTGATGGCACCAATCACACCGATGAGCCGGCTGGAGGATATTTCACTCCTGCTGGATGCCAGCTTCTTTGCCTGGCAACAGAACCCCCTGCTGCGCGCCATTCCTTTCAAGAACACTGCGGAAAGCCCGCAAATCAGCGTCAGTTTTGCCCGGCTGACGCCGGATGCCAGCGGCGGCACCGTGCTGCTTTTTCTCGAAGACACCACGCAGCTCTCGCAGCAGGCACAGCAGCTCAAGCTGGCCTCGCTGGGCCGCCTTACCGCCAGTATTGCGCATGAAGTCCGTAATCCCCTGGGGGCCATCAGCCATGCCACCCAGTTGCTGGCTGAGTCGGAACTCATCTCCGGCCCGGACAGGCGTCTGCTGGAAATCATCGAACAGCACTGCCGGCGCATGAATGCCGTTGTTGAAAACGTGCTGACCGTATCGCGGCGGCAGCCGTCGACGCAGCAAACCTTGCCACTGCCGGAGTGGTTGTCACGTTTCCGCGAGGACTATCTGGGACTCAAGGCCCAGGATGCAGAACTGGAGCTGAAACTGCATGGCCCCTTGATCAATGTCCGCTTTGATCCGGAGCAGCTGTATCAGGTAGTGAGCAATCTCGTCATGAACGGCTTGCGCTACAGCCGAAAGCGCACCGGCCATGCCACCCTGCGCATGGAGGCCGGGCATCTCGACCTGAATGGCCTGCCGTATCTCGACATCATCGACTTCGGTGACGGCATCAGCCCTGCACAACGCGAGCATCTGTTTGAGCCGTTCTACACCACGGAAAGTACGGGTACCGGTCTTGGCCTTTACCTCTCCCGGGAAATCTGTGAGGCGAATCAGGCACGTCTGGATTATATTCCGCGCGAGAATGCCAACAAGACCGATAATGATGCCGTCCGGACCGGTGCCTGCTTCCGCATTACCTTTACCCATCCCGACCGACTGAGCTGACACTCAAACCCATAAAAAGAGCTGGATATGACAAAGCCACTGGCCCTGATCGTTGACGATGAACCCGATATTCGCGAGCTGCTGGAGATCACCTTGGCACGCATGAATATCGATGCGCGTTCAGCTGACTGCCTGGAGAGTGCATACACCTGGTTACGCAAGGAAAAATTCCAGCTCTGCCTGACCGACATGAACCTGCCGGATGGCAATGGCATCAGTCTGGTACAGACCATTCAGCGTGACTACCCCCACATTCCTGTGGCCGTCATCACCGCCTATGGCAGCATGGAAGCAGCGGTAGCCTCGCTCAAGGCGGGCGCGTTTGATTTTGTTTCAAAGCCGGTGGAACTCACTCGACTGCGCGAGCTGGTCAACACGGCTCTGCGCCTCAAGCAGGAAGATGACAATTTCCCTGAAGACAGCCGGCTGCTGGGGCGTTCACCCGCTGTGCGCGAACTCAAGGAAAAAATCCACAAACTGTCGCGCAGCCAGGCGCCGGTTTATATCAGCGGAGAATCCGGCAGCGGCAAGGAACTGGTCGCACGCCTGATTCATGAACTGGGCCCGCGTGCCGAACACCCCTTTGTTCCGGTCAATTGTGGCGCCATTCCCACCGAGCTGATGGAAAGCGAGTTCTTCGGCCATAAAAAAGGCAGCTTCACTGGCGCAACAGAAGACAAGCAGGGGCTGTTTCAGGCCGCGAACGAGGGGACCCTTTTTCTCGATGAAGTGGCCGACCTGCCTTTGCATATGCAGGTAAAACTGCTGCGCGCCATTCAGGAAAAAAGCGTGCGCCCGGTGGGCAGCCTGAAAGAAGTGCCCGTTAATGTCCGCATCGTCAGTGCCACGCACAAGGACCTTGCTACCGAAGTTGCCGCCGGCCGTTTCCGGCAGGATCTTTTTTACCGCATCAACGTGATTCAGCTGAAAGTACCAGCGTTGCGCGAACGCGGTGATGACATTTCTCATCTGGCACAGACTTTCCTGAAAAAGCTCAGCACCGAATGGGGTGTCGATGAGCCCGTCCTCAGTGATGCGGCGCGTATCGCCCTGCGCGATTACGCCTTCCCCGGCAATGTGCGTGAGTTGCAGAACATTCTTGAGCGGGCGCTCACGCTCTGTGATCACGGCAGCATCCTGCCTGAGCATCTGCAATTACCCGAGCACTCATCATCCGGCAGTGCAAGCAGTGAAAAACCTGTTACCCCGAATACGCCAGGCGAAAGCCATGGCGGATCGCTGGAAGACTACCTGTTTGAAATCGAGAAAAGTGCCATTCTCAAGGCGCTGGAAGATACCCGCTGGAATCGTACGGCAGCGGCCAAAAAGCTGGGCATGACTTTCCGCTCGCTGCGCTATCGCCTGAAAAAAATGGGACTGGATGATGAAGCCGGCGATGAAGAAGAAAAATAAAGCGGGCCTGCAGCGCTCTGGATGTCCTGAGCGTTTTCTCGACAGGATGACAATAAAAGACTGCTAGCGGGGAGCCAGCTGATAAGGCTCCGGATCCAGCTGCAGGTGTCGGCCGAGCAGCTGATCCGTTAACAGTTTTGCCGATGCGGGCGCCAGCACCAGGCCATTACGAAACTGACCGGCATTCACCCAAAGATTGTCACAGCCCGGCACGGCCCCGATAAAAGGAGTGCCATCAGGAGCGCCGGGACGCAAACCCGCCCAGTGCTGCAATGGAACCTGCTGGCTCAACGCAGGCCACAAACCTGCCGCCGACGCCATCAGGCTGGCACGAGCTTCCTCCGTCGTGGATTTGTCAAAGCCGACTTCCTCCAGCGTAGATCCGCACAGGACATGGCCATCACGGCGGGGAATCACATAACGCCCACCGGCCAGAATGATGCAGGGCAAGGCGCCAGGAGCAAGGCGATAGAGAAGCATCTGTCCGCGCACCGGACGTACCGGAATGCGTGGCACCCCTGCCCCCTGCAATAAAGTCGCCGTCCAGGCGCCACCGCACACCACAAATGCTGCCGCAGAAAAAACCCGGCCATCCTGAGCCTCTGCCGCCACCACCCGGTTGCGCTCACGCTGCCACTGCACCACCTCGGTTTGCGTATGGATGCTGACGCCAAGATTCAGCAAAGAGGCACGCAAAGCATTCAGCAAACGCGGATTGCGGATATTGGCGATATCAGGCATCCATAAACCTTCATACCAGTGTGCCGCCAGGCCCGACATGCCGGCTTGCCCTGCCGGGGCCGACCAGTGTTCAACCGGCTTGCCCTGCACTGCCGACCAGCGCGCAGCGTCAGCACCATCATCGGCATCCAGCATCAGCATGCCGCAGGGGAAAAATTCCGGATCAATCCCTGTTTCCGCCGCCAGCCCGGCAGACAGACCCGGATAAACTTCCTGAGCCGCCGCTGCCAGTGCGGTTACCGCCGCGTTATAACGCCAGGGATAAAGGGGCGAGACAATGCCGCCGCCAGCCCACGATGCTTCACGCCCCGTCTCGCCACGCTCAAGCACGGTGACCCGGCAACCGGCGAGGGCGAGTTCGCGGGCCGTCATCAGGCCAATCACACCGGCCCCGATAATCAGGACATCGGGGCGCATTGCAGAGTTCGTTTCAGACTTGCTGGAGGACATGCGATGAAACCGTTCACAAACAAGATGTTAGGCAAGCAGCAGCGCTTGCCGGCGTGTGGAGCTGCCGTTAAGCTCCGAAGACCAGAAAAAAGCGTCGCCCTGCGGGCGGCTCATTTAACCAGACGGACTCCTGCCATGAAACACACGCATGGATTCACACTGATGGAACTCATGATTGTTGTGGGAATAATCGCCATCGGAGCAGCTTTCGCCATTCCGGCCTACCAAGGCTATATACAACGCGCGGAACGTTCCGCCGCACAGGCTGACCTCGTCGCTGCCACTGCCGCCATGGAGCGCTACAAGGCGCAGCGTTTCACTTACGCCAATGCCGCAGCAGGCACTACCTTCCCCGCAATTTCGCCCACTAACGCGGCACCCGGTGATCAAAAATATGACCTCACGCTAACAGTCCCTGCTGATGGCACCAGCTATGAGATCACGGCAACCTCAACCGCATTGTTCGGCAGCACCACGGAAACCATGCTCATCAACAATCAGAACCAGCGTTGCCTGAACAAGAGTGGCACTACCTGCACCTACGGAGCCGCCGGCTCGAACTGGTAAGGCAGGTTTGCAGAAACTACCAAGCACAGGCACTGCGTGCTTCACGCAATATGATCCCGCCCTCCCGGGCGGGATACACCACCCGGGGACGCCCCGCACGATTCACCACGACCTGACGCAACCACTCCTCGTGCTGCTTGGTATTGCAGAGCGTAAAGGTCCCGTTGCTGGCCGAGCTCATGCCATGGCTTTCCCACTGCATGAACCTCTGGCTGCGGAAGCCATGCCAGACCAGAGTAAAACCGTCGGCAAGGATATTGGTATCCAGTGCCACCCTGTCTCCCTCGTCTTTCACCCCGTTCCGGTTTTTATCTGCAAACAACAAAAAGCGTTCACGCCAGATGATTTCGCAGGCCTGACCACGACCAACACTGCAGAAGGTCAGTGGCTGACGCTCCGCCAGCGCCTTGTAGCGTCCCGATTGCAGAATGCCTAGCAGCATATTCGTGCTGGTAGTCACCCGCGTACGCATCAGCATCTGGTCGAAAGCGGGAATCGCCATCGCCATGGTGATCGCCGACAGTGCCATCACCACCAGCAGCTCCATTAAAGTGAATCCCCGCATCTGCCTGTACAGGCATCCCTGTCGCATCATTCCGCCCTCTCCCGTCCATGGGTGAGAAAAGGCTGCCTCAAGGCGGCTTTCGGGCCAAGCAGCAAGCAGCCTCGATAGCTGTAGGAATATGCATAAAAAAAGCCCCGCCGAAGCGGGGCCTTAGTCAGGGCATTACGCCATCACTCATTAAGGGTCTTGGGGTACCAGCGCACTCGTTTCAGGCCTCCGCCAGTGGCGGTGCCATCGCCCAGAATCGTGGTACCCACCACGATGACTTTCTTGCCATCACTGCCGACGGCAATGACCGGAACGGGTGCCATGCCGTAAATCACGCTGTCAGTGGTGCGGCCCGAGTTACTGACCGGGCCAAGCGTCACGTTCGCCTGGGTAAAGCCGTTTTGAATAGCGGCACCTCCGGCGACCCCCATGACATAGATCTTCGAACGACCCACCACCGGCTGGCAGGTTGTCCCGCCCACCACGGTTGGCACATAGGTGGTGAAGAGCATTTTTCCATCAGTAGCGCTTCCGTTACTGACGATGACCGGACGTGCCATCACCTTCTCACCGCTGTCGACAAGGGGCACGTAATAACCTTTCTTGCCGGTCAGCGTTGCCCCTGCCGTCGATGCGAGATTGAGAGCCGCCAGACTGGACTGGGTGATGGTGGCCTGCAGGCCAGAAGCCGTCAGCACATCCGAACGCAGCACATCGTCATCACGCATCACGTAGAAGAAGTCCTTGGTACCTTCATCCAGGGGATGACTGCGGTAACCGGAACCCATCGCCACCATGACATAGTACAAACCGGAGGCAGAGTCCTTCAGTGTCACCACCCCTGGTGGCTCATAGAAGCGGCGCTGGTTGGCTTCGTTAGCCGTAACCGTCTGGCCCAGGCTGGCAAACAGCTTGACGTTGGAAACCGTTGGCACCAACTTCGAGACCGTCGTGTTCTTGTTATCCAGATCGATACGGAAAACCTGGCCACCCAGATCACCAAAATACAGCGCACTGGTGAGGCCGGTTGTAAGTTCGACCGACTTGAGCTTGATGGCAGAAGGAATGGCAAACTTCATGGCCGGCACCGTCAGCGTCGGGGTACCGCTGGCGCTCGCCCACCAGTAAAGCTGGCCGGTAAACGAATCAACGATATAGACCGCATTGCCTATGCTGTCGGAATCAGAGGTTGGCGATGAGTAGCCAATGTTCTCGTGTTTGAGGTCATAGCCACCGCCGAACACCAGCACATTCTTGAGCACACCGGCAATCTTGATAAAGCCCTGCGTCGGTTGTGACCAGGTTTGTCCCAGCTGGGTAAAATCGTTGCTGCCTATTTTTTTGCCGCCCTCAATCACAAAGGCGATCTTGGGATTATCGCGGTCGGTGACATCCAGCGCGTAGTAATTACTGCCTCCCATGCGCATGCCACCGTACAACATCACACGGTCACCGGAAGCGGCATCGATCTTGCCATCCCCGTTTTTATCAAGGCGATATACCGACCAGGTCAGATCCAGACCAAACTCCGGCACGGTCACATCCGGGTCATTGATCAGCTTCTGGACGCGGGCAAGATTTTCCTTGGGGATGAAGGCGAAACGTTCCACACCGGTGGTCGCATCCACCGCATGCAGAACGCCTTCCATGGTGCTGAAGTAAATGGTGTTGTCCTGCAGGTCCGCATTTTTCTCGGCAGCAAGCTTGTCGGCTGTTGTCGAACCCGTGAAGCCGTAGTTCACCAGCAGGGGCGAAGCATGCAGCGCACCACCCAGCTCATAGCGCTTGGCCGAAGCCGACGTCAGCGCCACTGCCGTACCCGAGTTCACCTGGGTCTTGTCAAGGGCATAGCCCTGCAGCCAGTTAATGATGTTCTTGAACAGTGGCACACTGCTGATACCCATGACCGTCATGGCATTGGTCTGGAAAGTCGCGTTGGTCTCGTCGACTGCCACCAGCGAGGTCAGGGAAGAAACCGGTGCCGACGGATAAGCCCCGAGATAGGTAAACAGCTTGCGGGTATCCGGCAGCGGCAGTTGATTGGCGGCACCACCGACACTGGCATTGTCACCATCCGCCGTACTCCAGTAACTGCTGGAACTGGGCTTGAAAAAGCTGGTCTTGCCGTCAACGGCCGGTACACCGTTTTTATCCAGAACATCGACGTTGGTGATATCAAGCTTGTAACGCTTGAGATTACCGGTCCAGTGCGTCTTGTTAACGCGCGGCTTGAACACGGAGTAGTAGAGACGATCCAGGGTCTGGGTACGATTGAACTGGTTCACGGACACGCCGGGAGCCGAAACCGTACCACTCGCCTCCAGCGTCTTGTTCACCGTCGCGACAATCCCGTCAAGCAGGCTTTGCTCATCCGTGGCCTTATAAGCCGCCCCGCCGCCCTCGGTGGCAACTCGCTTGAAGTCGAGATCGGCGGCAGCGCCGGTATCAGGGCCGAGCACCATGGAGCTGACATTGACGGTAGTCTGCTTGTTGTTCAGGGACGGCGTAGAAATATACCTGGCCACATCGAACATGCAGCCCCACGAGTTCTTGTTGGCCGTATCCTTGGCGGAGGCAATCAGGGTGGCGCTGCAGTCATGCCCCATCACGTTCTTGCTGCCGGTCAGTACCTGCGGATCGGTGTTGGGCTCGCCATCGGTGAGCAGGAAAATATGATTGGCGGCGCAGGAGTTCGTAGCCACTGGCGACTTGTAATAGGTCTGCGCCGTATTTTTACTGGAGTTGATGGAATCGGTGACAAAGACGGGCTTGTCCATCATGTAGGCGGCCGTTTCTGCAAGCGCTTCACCCAGCGGGGTGCTGGTATCGGTACCCGCTGCCTGGATTTCCGCATTGAGCTCCTGGCGCACGGTCTGGAACTTGCTCAGATCGGTGATCACGATACCCGTCATCTTCAGCTCAAGACGCGGCGCTTTTGAAGAAGACCCGTTAAAGGCATAGACCGCGGTATTTTTACTGTTGGCCACCGCCGTACTGGTGGAACGCAGCACCAGCCCGATGTCATTTTTTTCAACCCAGCCCGAACGCGAGATGATCTCGTTGACCACGGTTCTGACATCAACACGCTTTTCCGTATTGGCGACAATATCCTTCGGTGAAAAAGTCGCCACCGCCGTGCTCAGGGTGGCCGGCAATGTCGTGCAGGAACTGGTATTGGTACTCGTGCAAATGACAGGCATGTCATCCACGGCAAAGGCCCGCACCTCGGCATTCGGATCTGTGGCAGAGCCTGCGGTATAGCCCTGCATTACCAGATCGGCCTGCACCAGGGTTCCCGTGCCCCCTGCTGGCAGTGCAACGCTGGCAAAGCGCATGGCGGCCTGATTGCGCGTGGTGCCGGAAATCTTCATGAAGCTCAGCTGGTTGTTGCTGATCACATAGCTGGATTTGGCGCCCCCTTCATACCACTCCACATCATCACCGCCGGTAGTCACCGGGATAGACAAGGTGCGGTCGACCTTCATGCAGCTGTTGGTATCGGCGGGGTTCACGGTGTAGTTCACCACCAGTCGCGGCGCCTTGGCCGGTGTGTCGTCATAGCTGTAGGCCTTGCGTGCGAGGGTCGCCGCATCAACCGGCGAGACTGAACCACTGAGCACGCCACTGATGTCCATCACGCGGAAAGCCATGGCATTGCCGCCACACCAGCCCGAGCGATTGGTGACGCTTTCAATAAGGTTGGTGACGTCCACCGAGTACACGCTGTCCTTGGTCCAGACATCCGGATACATGGTATTGAGCGGGGAGGTATAGGTACGGGCATTAATCATCGAAGAGGCCGAATAGGCCGCCGCATCATCTGACGCCTCCGACTGGATCTGCCAGACCGGTGTCGTCGCATCGCTGGTAACCTTGGCCGTCAACTCGATACGCGCCGAAATGATGGAGGCGTTTTTAGGCACCTGCACACTCGCAAATCGCAGGCCCACATTCTGTTTGACGCGGGTGTCTTCAAAACCGAAATTCAGGGTGGTCGAGGCCACATCCTGGGCACCTGAGGCATTGCCCGCATCGGTAGGCGGGTCCACAACGGCCTGCTGCTCGGCATCATCAGCACTTGCCGCTACTGAACTGGTCACATCACCCAGCGGATTGATGGCCACAAAACTGTCCAGCGGACGGGCGGGCAGCATGATCACGCCACGATTCTGCGTGGAGGTGCCGCTGTCGATATACCGCGAATAACCCACCTTAATGGTACCGGGAATGGGCGAGAAGGTGGCATCGCCAATCAACACTTTCTGCATCACGCGCTTGAGCGTGGCAATACGGGAATTTGCGTTGGTGGCACCACAGCCACTGCCCGAGTTAACGCAGTTTGTCATACTGCCCGAGTTATCGAGCATGAACATCATGACCGGAGCATTGTCACCGGCAACGGTTTTCTTGCGCGCGTATACCTCGGTATCACTGGCATAAGCCGGTGCCAGGGCCATGCTCATGTAAACAAAAACCAGAGCGGTAATTCCAGCCTCACGTTTCCGCATAAATCCGAATATGCTGCTCATGACTCACCTCAGACAAACAATGTTGCTTGTAATTATTTACTTGGCACCGCTGAAGGCATATTCCTGAACGGTGGTGGTAAATGCTGCGCCGGCCTTGCTCAGGCAGTCGGTTGTGGTTTCCACGGTTACATCTTTAGAGTCATCCGACGGCTTGTTCAAACAGGCCTGGATGTCACTGGAGCTGGCCGCACTGTTAAAAGCCGGCAGCACCGAAGTAGAGATGGCGATCACCAGATCGTCCGCATAAGTATCATCAGAACCTGGAGTCAGGACTTTGGCAGGCTCACCGTCCGCCCGAGTGGGGTTAAGCATGGTGAGCTTGACCGCCACGGCATCGCGCGCGCTCATGAAGTTGCTGGCATTGGTGAGCGTACAGTTGCCCGCCACAAAACCGGTTTTGGTCAGGCAATTATTCTGCTCGATGCCGGGGGCCAGTGTCGCACTCCCGACCAGCCCGACGGCCGAGGCTGCCGCTACCGGATCTGCATTCACCTGATTTTCGACCATCAGCAGGGCGGTATCAGAGCCACGAAACAGCAGATTATCAACCTGCGAGTTGGTGGCGATGGAAAGGTTCAGCAAACCTGCCCGCATGGCCGTCAAACCCAGCATGGTCACCACCAGCAGAATCACCAGAGTGGCAATCAGGGCCATGCCGGACTCGCGCTGTGGCATCACGATAGCTCTCACCTTACACCCCCAACGGATCAGTATTGCGCAGGGCCACCGTTGACACGAACAGACGGCGCATGGCGCCATCATTCAGTGCGGTGATGCTGCTGACAGGAATGGACTCATCGCCCACCAGCACGGCATTCAGCGGCGGCAGTGTTTCACCGGCGCGCTCCAGTGAGTGCACATAAAGCGCCACGCGCACGGCCACCAGCGGGCGCCTGTTCGCAACCGGCAGCGCCAGATAAGTCGCGGAATTCATGTAACGGGCAACAGAGGCCTTGCCGTTGACGCCATCATCCAGTCCGTACAGGACCTGAAAACTGTCAACACCTGGCACCAGCACAACGCCGGCATCACCATAATTAGAAACCACCGCCGCCTTCGCATTGTAGGAACCGCCATCACAGGCCAGCGCATTGCTGCCACCATCAACCCGCAGAAAGTAACGGTTGATGACATAGTCGCCTCTGGCCACCAGATTGCCTTCACAATCCGTCGTGGTATCGGTGTCTGCAAGGAAGCGAATCACCAGCTGGTCGCTATCGGTAATACCGGCGGTTTGCGTGTTGTTCGAAGAAATGAAGGTACTGGCGGCGGGCAGACCCGGCACTTCTGTTGCCGCAAACACGACGGGGCTGATGAGCGGATTGTCATTAGTCGGCGCCGCAGGGCCCATACCCGCCATGCGCAAGTCACCGACCATTTTGTCGAGGGCAAAACGCCCCGATGTCTGCACGTCACTCATGCCGCGCTGGAAAGAGGCGGTAATCTGGCTGCTCACAAACAACTGTGTAGCCGCCAGCGTAATCAAAAGCCCGAGACCAAGTGAAATCATCAACTCGATCAGCGTGAAGCCACGCGATTTGACGGAGGCATTCATTAAAAGGTCTCCATCATGATGCACTGCGCACCATCAACGTATTTGCCGTTATCATCCACGCACTGGTTAGGGCCGGCAGCCGAAGCCGTGGCGTGAGTCCCGTTCCAGCCGATGTAAATACAGTTCACCGCCGAGCCCTTGCAGGGCTCCATGTTGACCTCACCCTGCGGCAGCAGGGTCTGCACGTCGTAAATGATTTCCTGTGCATCAAAGGTGGCCTGCGCCGCAGGCGTGCAACTGGCGGTAATGCAGGCCGTGGGCGCAGCACTGATGGCCGCTGTCGGCCAGGTCGCCGCCAGAAGGTATTTGCTGCGCTGGGTATCATTCACGCGCACGCGTTCGGCGAGATCCAGCGCAATGGCTGAGGACTGGGAACGGAAATAGGCCTCACCGCTGGCCTGCACTGCCCGCACCTGCAGGGACGCAAAACCCAGCACACCGACCGCCAGCACCAGAACGGCGGCCAGGATCTCCATCATGCCGACGCCTTTTTGCATACGGCGACTGTTTATGTAATGCATGGCAAGAGGCCTCATGGATTGCATGTGGTTGCATCCGCGTGTTTGGTGGCCTGAATGCGCCCAAGACGACCAATCACGATATCGCGACCGGTTTCTGTCAGCGTCGATGAATCACAAACGCGCAGCGTGATATCACTGGCCACATTGGTGTCAGCACGCCGCACCTGCCCGCTGGGCAGGATGACAAAGGACGTCAGGGTGGTAGTCGGAGCCTCCACGGTTACGGCCATCGGCGCCGCAAAGGTTCCGCGGCGCAGCATTTGCCCTGCAGCCGTGTCATACGTGATGTCCACCTGGGTATCGGCCCCCACGACAGAACGAGTCACCACGATGTTGCGGCGCTGCGTGACTGACGAAGTCTTGGCATAGGCAATCAGATTGGCCAGATCATCACTTCCCGTGCTGATGCGCACCCGGCGCTGCATCTCCTGCATGCCGGGCACTGCCATGGCCAGAACGATGGCGGAGATTGCCAGCACCACCATCGCTTCCATCAAAGTGAACCCGCTGTACTTCATCATCACTGACAAATCCTGTCCAAAAGTGACAAACCGAATACCTTTCTCGGATGAGTGAACCTTAAAGAGAGGCATTGCCAGCTACAACTGGTAACAGGATGGCCGGCCGTTTGCGGGAGCCGGACGGAAACGGGTGTTCACAAGGTGTGAACCCGTTAAAATTTCAGTGACTTAGGACGATTGCAGGACAGACGGCCGGCCTTGGCGATGAGTGTTTTTTGAGCGCCGATGGGGGCAAAAACACTTCCTTTTATCCGCAATTGTCAGACAGGGCGGGTAGGAATCCGCAATTCCTTCGGCATGGAGAAGACAATGTGCTCCGGACGACCCTCCAGCTCTTCCGGTGTCGCCCCGCCCCACTCGCGCAGACGGTCGATCACCTGCTGAATGAGTACCTCCGGGGCGGAAGCACCTGCGGTCAAGCCGACCACGCCCACATCCGTGACCCAGGCCCGGTCAATCTGGTCGGCGTTATCTATGAGATAGGCCCTGGCCCCCATGCGCTCGGCGAGTTCACGCAGACGATTGGAGTTGGAAGAATTGGGCGAGCCCACCACCAGCACCACCCGGGCATCAGCCGCCAGCTGCTTGACGGCATCCTGCCGGTTCTGGGTGGCGTAGCAGATATCGTCATTGCGCGGACCGTGAATGGCCGGAAAGCGGCTACGCAGGGCATCAATCACCCGGGCCGTATCGTCCACCGACAGCGTGGTCTGGGTGACAAAAGCGAGTTGCGCGGGGTTTCGCACCTGCAGGGCTGCCACATCGGCCTCGTCTTCCACCAGGTAAATATCACCGCCCTTGCTGCGGTCATACTGGCCCATGGTGCCCTCCACTTCGGGATGACCTTCGTGACCGATGAGAATGGCCTCGATACCGGCACGGGCATAGCGGGTGACTTCCATGTGCACCTTGGTAACCAGCGGACAGGTCGCATCAAACACTTTCAGGCCACGTCGTGCCGCTTCTTCCTGCACGGCTTTTGATACGCCATGGGCCGAGAAGATCACCACGCCATCATCGGGCACCTGGTGCAGCTCCTCCACAAATACAGCGCCACGGTTGCGCAGGTCATCCACCACAAACTTGTTGTGCACGACTTCATGGCGCACATAGATGGGCGGCCCGAAGACCTCAAGGGCACGATTGACGATCTCAATGGCACGATCCACCCCGGCACAGAAACCACGGGGATTGGCGAGCTTGATCTGCATGGCTGTTTCTCCTCCATTCGCCGCTGGTGGCGGGAAGACTATTTTAGCGGCCCGATACTGACGGCAGTGGCGCCGGCATCCATGACACGGATGATATCAACTTCAAACACCAGTTCCCGACCCGCCAGCGGATGGTTGAAATCCACCGTAACGGTGTCTTCCGTCAACGCCTTGACCACGCCCGGCAAATCGCCGGATTTGTCGGCAAACGAAATCACCACACCCGGCTCCAGTGTCAGGTGGGCAAACTGGACACGGGTAAACGTCTGCACATTGCCTTCGTTCCACTCACCAAAACCGCGTGCAGCATCAATAAACACCGAGCGACGGTCTCCGGCACGCAAACCGAAAATGGCACTTTCAAAGCCCGGCAGCAGGCTGCCATCCCCCACCGTGAACTCGGCGGGCAGCGGACGTTCGCGCGTCGAGTCGATCAGTTGCCCATCCGCCAGTGCCACGGAAAAATGCAGGGTGACTTTTTTGCCGGGGCCGATTTGCTCAGACATTGCCGGCCTGCCGCTTCTTTTCAAAAAACACGGAATCAATCACCAGCATGATGGCGCCAACGGTGATCGCCGAATCCGCCAGATTAAACGCCGGGAAATTCCAGGCACCGTAATGCACATGAATAAAATCGACAACATAACCCAGCAGGATGCGGTCATAGAGGTTGCCGATGGCTCCCCCCAGCACCAGTGCCAGCGCAATCGCCAGAAAACGCGCGCCGGCCTGCAGGGTTTTCAGCCACCAGATCATGCCAATGCTGACCACGATGGCAATGCCGGCAAAAAACCAGCGCTGCCAGCCACCGGCATCATGCAGGAAACTGAAGGCAGCACCGTAGTTATGCGCCAGCGTCCAGCTGAATACCGGCAATACCGGGATTGACTGGCCCAGCACCATCGTCGAGCTGACAACGTATTTGCTCAGCATATCCAGAGCAACCACCAGCAGTGACAGGCAGAGCCAGGACAGGTTCTTACGGGCTTGTACGTTCACATTGCAACCTTTTGCTTCACAGTCATTCATTCGTCACCCTGGTCAAACGGGAGTGACGGCATCATGCAAACTTGCGCACTTCGCCCTTGCCATCCGGCAGGTTATCGACACAACGCACACAGATTTCCGGATGAGCCGGATTGCTGCCGACATCAGCACGGTAATGCCAGCAACGCGCGCATTTCTGATGTCCGGAAGGCGACACCTTGACACGCAAACCTTCCACCTCGGTCAGCACGCCCAGCTCCGACAGCGGCTGCAAGCGCACTGCCGAGGTAATCAGCACAAAGCGCAGCTCATCACCCATCGCTGCCAGAGCTTCCTTGCGCTCCGGTGTCACATACAGATCAACCTCGGCGGAAAGCCCGGCACCGACTTCCTTGCGATTGCGCGCTTCCTCGATTTCCTTGTTGACGGCCGTTTTCACCGCCGCCACATCGGTCCAGTAGGCACGGGTCAGCGTGATGTCACTGCTGTTTTCCGGCAGGAATGCCAGCTTGTCGTACCAGGTTTCCAGAAAAACCGATTCGGAACGCTGGCCCGGCAACACCGCCCATATTTCTTCGGCGGTAAAGCTCAGGATGGGTGCCATCCAGCGCGTAAAGGCTTCGGCAATATGATAAAGCGCCGTCTGCGCCGAACGCCGTGCCAGCGAATCCGGCTGCGTGGTGTACTGGCGATCCTTGATGATGTCGAGATAAAAACCGCCGAGCTCAATCACGCAGAAGCTTTGCATCCTGTGATAGATCTGGTGGAACTGGAAATCATCAAACGCCGCAATCACGTCCTGCTGCAGCACAGCCGCACGATCCACCACCCAGCGATCCAGCGCCAGCATGTCTTCGCTTTTCACCAGATGACAGGCCGGATCAAAACCATTGAGATTCGACAGCAGGAAACGCAGGGTATTGCGGATACGGCGATAGGTATCCGACATGCGCGTCAGGATTTCGTCACTGACCGACATTTCGCCGCGATAATCCGTTGCTGCCACCCAGAGGCGAATAATGTCGGCCCCCAGCGTCTGCATGACTTTTTGCGGCGCAATGACGTTGCCCACTGACTTGGACATCTTGCGGCCCTGACCGTCCACGGTGAAACCGTGCGTCAGCACCGTCCTGAACGGTGCATCGCCATTGGCGGCCAGCGCGGTCAGCAGGGAAGACTGGAACCAGCCACGATGCTGATCGGAACCTTCCAGATAAAGATCGGCCGGATACTGCAGGGCCTCGCGACGCTTCAGCACTGCCGTATGGGTGACGCCGGAATCAAACCAGACATCCAGCGTATCCGTGACCTTGTCGTAGTTTTTGGCATCCGCACCCAGCAACTCTTCGCCGGACATATCAAACCAGGCATCAATGCCGCCCTGCTCAACCTTCAGCGCCACTTTTTCAATCAGTGCTTCGGTATCAGGATGCAGCTCGCCGCTTTCCTTGTGCACAAACAGGGTAATGGGAACGCCCCAGGTACGCTGGCGCGAAATGCACCAGTCCGGGCGCCCGTTGATCATGCCTTCAATGCGCGCCTGCCCCCAGTCCGGCACCCACTGCACGCCTGGAATGACCGTCATGGCAGCATCGCGCAGACCCGCCTGGCGCATGCTGATAAACCACTGCGGTGTGGCGCGGAAAATAATCGGGGTCTTGTGGCGCCAGCAATGCGGATAGCTGTGCTGGATCCTGCTGTGGGCAAACAGCAGGGAACGGTTGGCGCGCGCCGTGGTTTTCAGCGCCTCGATAATCGGCTCATTGGCCTTGTTCACATGCATGCCGGCGAACATCGGGGTGCTGGGCAAAAACACGCCGGAGGCATCGACCGGATTATCCACCAGCAATTTGTATTTGCGGCCGATGATGAAATCGTCCTGACCATGACCGGGAGCCGTGTGCACGGCACCCGTGCCGGAATCTGCCGTGACGTGCTCACCGACAATCACCGGCACTTCACGCTCGTAGAGCGGATGCAGCAAGACCAGATGCTCAAGCCCTATGCCATTGAAGGTTGCCAGTACCTGCGGATTTTCAGCCTGAAACCGCGCCACTGCGGTTTCTGCCAGCGCCTCCGCCACGATAAACGCGCGGCGCTGGCCGGCAATGTCCGCCGCCACAATCACGTAGGGAAGCTCGGGATGCACACTGACGGCCTGATTGGCAGGCAGTGTCCAGGGCGTGGTCGTCCAGATCACCACATCAACCGGCAGCTCGATTTTTTCCAGCCCGGCGCGACGCGCCAGCTCCACCACGTCCTTGACCGGAAATCCGACATCAATCGCATGCGAGCCTTTGTCTTCGTATTCGACTTCCGCTTCCGCCAGCGCAGAACCGCAATCCATGCACCAGTGCACCGGCTTCAGCCCCTTGTGCAAATGGCCGTTTCTGGCGATCTGGCCAAGCACGCGAATGATGTCGGCCTCCTGCACAAAATCCATGGTGAGGTAGGGATTGAACCAGTCGCCAAGAACGCCGAGACGCATGAAGTCGGCACGCTGTTTTTCCACCTGCGATTGCGCGTAATCACGGCAATGCTGGCGAAACTCCCTGGCCGAGACCTTTTCACCGGGCTTGCCGACTTTCTTTTCGACATTGAGTTCAATGGGCAGGCCATGGCAGTCCCAGCCCGGCACATAGGGCGCGTCAAAACCGGACAGGGTTTTGGACTTGACGATGATGTCTTTCAGGATCTTGTTAACGGCATGACCGATATGAATATCGCCGTTGGCGTAGGGAGGGCCATCGTGCAGCACGTATTTCGGCGCCCCGCGGCGGGCTTCCCGAATTTTTTCGTAAAGCTTGCTTTCCTGCCAGGCGGCTACTGCAGCGGGCTCACGTACGGACAGGCTGGCCTTCATGGCAAAACCGGTTTCGGGAAGGTTCAGCGTCGGCTTGTAATCAGTGCTCATGTCTTTTTACGCCCAGAGGCTCTCTGCAAAAGAGCCTTACCATCAGATTTGAAAATATTCTCGCGCCTCGGCAATGTCTTTTGCCATGGCAACCTTCAGTTCATCCAGCGAAGAAAACTTCAGCTCTTCGCGTAACTTGTGATGAAACTGCACCCGTATGCGCCGGCCATAGATATCGCCACTGAAATCCAGAAGATAGGTTTCAATACGCTCGTCCTGACCATTGACGGTAGGGCGACGCCCCACGCTGCTGACTCCGAACACCGGCGTATCCGCTGCCCCTTCCACCGTCACCACATAAATTCCGCTCAGGGGTGAATGCAGACGGCGTGGCGAAATATTGGCAGTGGGCACGCCCAGCGTGCGGCCCAGCTTGTCGCCATGCACAACATGGCCACTGACCGTGTACGGCCGGCCCAGCAGGGTTTCCGCCAGCGAAAAATCGCCTGCCTTCAGCGCCGAACGGATACGGGTACTGCTCGCCCGTCCGCCCTGCACCACGACCGTCGTGGTGTTTTTAACGGCAAAACCGAACTCGTCTCCTGCGGCCTGCAACAGGGCAAAATCACCGCTGCGATCACAGCCGAAGCGGAAGTCATCACCGATGACGAGATGGCGGCAACCAAGGCCATTCACCAGCAGCTGCTGCACAAAGCCGCGCGCCGTCAACTGGCGAAATTTTTCATCAAAACGCACACACAGCACACGGGCTACGCCCGCCGCGGCCAGTGCATCGATTTTTTCACGCCAGTTCATCAAGCGGGCCGGTGCCGCCACGCCGAGAAAAAACTCCTGCGGCTGTGGCTCGAAAATCATGACCGTATCCGGCAGCTCCAGTCGCGCGCCAGCCTGCTGCAAATCGGAGAGGATGACCTGATGCCCCAGATGCACGCCGTCGAAATTACCGATCGTCACCACAGAGTCGCGGTGACGGGGACGGAGATTGTGGATACCGCGAATGACTTCCATTACAAAATCAGGGGTCTGGACAGAAGCCGGCGAGTATAAAGAAAGAAGCCGCTGACGTCAGTGATGCCGTATCTCCCGGAGACGGAAACCAAAGGCAAACAGGGCTGCAAAATAGGACAGGGCTCCTGCCGCACAGATCCCGAGAATGACGGCCACCTTGAACCAGCTGCCGTGTGGCGTCAGCCACCAGGCGCTGGCCGGCGTGATGCCGAGCAGCACGGCGGCCATGACGGCATTGGCCGCCAGGTAACGCATGACCAGCCTGATCCACAGGCGGTCAACACTGTAGACACCCCGCTTGTGCAGCCCCCAGTAAAGCAGGCCGGCATTGAGAAAGGCCGAGAGCGTGCTCGCCATGGACAAGCCCACATGCTTGAAGTTCCAGACCAGCATCAGGTTGAAGACCATATTGGCCACCATGGCGATGATGCCGATCTTCACTGGTGTGCGGACGTCCTGACGCGAGTAATAACCCGGCGCAAACACCTTGATCATCATGAAGGCCAGAATGCCGCCGGACAGTGCCTGCAAGGCACTCCCCGACATCTCCACATCATGGGCGGTGAATTTTCCGTGCAGGAACAGCGCCGCCATCAGCGGCTTGGCCAGAATACCCATGGCCACCGATGCGGGCAGCCCGACCAGCACGATCACGCGCAGCGCCCAGTCCAGCATGGCCTTGAATTCATGGTCCGATTTCTCGGCATACTTGGCCGAGAGCGAAGGCAGAATCACCGTTGCCACCGCAATTCCGATCAGGCCCAGCGGCAATTCGGTCATGCGCTCCGCCGTATAAAGCCAGGATACGGAACCGGTGACCAGAAAGGAGGCCAGAATGGTGTCAAGCAGCAGGTTGATCTGGCTGACAGAGACACCGAACATGGCCGGCAGCATGAGGTTGAGAATGCGCTTGACGTCGGGATCGGAAAAACCCAGACGGAACTGCGGCACCATGTGGATCTGGTTGAGGTAGGGCAGCTGGAAAGCCAGCTGCACAATGCCCGCCAGCAAGGCCCCCCACGCCAGCGCCATCACCGGCCGCTCCAGCAGCGGCGACACCCAGAGTGCAAAGGCAATCATGGTGAGGTTCATCAGCACCGGTGTAAACGCTGATGCACCAAACCTCCCGTAACTGTTGAGAATACCGCCGGCAAACGCCGTGAGGGATATCAGGAGCAGATAAGGGAAGGTGATGCGCAGCATATCGGCGGCAAGACCGAACTTGATGTCGTCACCGCGAAAACCCGGGGCAAACACCAGGATAATCAGCGGTGCGGCGGCAATCGCAACAACCGTCATGCTGCCAAGCACGACCGTCAGCGTGCCCGCCACCTTGTCCACCAGCTCCTTGACCGCCTTGTCACCCTTCTGCGTTTTGACTTCGGTCAGCACCGGCACAAAAGCCTGCGCAAAGGCGCCCTCGGCAAACAGGCGGCGCAGGAAATTGGGAATCTTGAAGGCCACCAGAAAGGCGTCCATCAGTTTGTCGGCGCCAAAGAGGTTCATGAAAACCATGTCGCGCACGAGGCCGGCAATACGCGACAGCATGGTCATGGCGCTGACCACCAGCGTCGAGCGCCAGAGACCACCGCCTTTTTTCGGAGCGACGGGATCAGCAGAAGGCAGGGATGCAGACATGGATAATCCCGGGAAGTGGGGCGCGGAAAGGCGCGATGGTATCTAAGGCAGCGTCAGGGAACCAGTGATGCCTGTCCCGGGCAGGAAACCCATGCCCAGGAGACGGATCGGGCTTTACAATAAGTACCCGGAGAGGAACTTTATGCGTCTCGACAAGTTTGTTGCCCATACCAGCGCCCATTCCCGCAGCGACGTCCGCCGCCTGCTGCGGGACAAGCGTGTCTGCGTGAATGGCCAGCCCGTCCGCGATGCCGGCCTAGCGCTGACGGCGGCCGATCTTGTCACCCTGGACGGTAACGCCCTCACCCTCACCGGCCCGCGCTATTTCATGCTGCACAAGCCGGCTGGCGTTGTCAGCGCCACCGAAGACAGCGAGCACCGTACCGTCCTCGACTTGTTGCAGACAGAGGGGCGTGAAGGCCTGCATGTCGCCGGTCGCCTCGATATCGACACGACCGGCCTGGTACTGATTACCGATGATGGCCAGTGGTCGCACCGCATAAAAGCGCCGGGACGCCACGAAAAGCGCTATCGCGTGCAAACGGCACGCCCGATTGAGGCCGATGCCGTCACCCGCTTTGCCGCCGGCCTCAGCCTGCGCGGTGAAGAGGACACCCCCACCCGGCCGGCACGACTGGAAATTACCGGAGCCTGTGAAGCACTGGTCTGGCTGCAGGAAGGACGCTATCACCAGGTCAAGCGCATGTTCGCCGCCATCGGCAATCATGTTGACGCACTGCACCGGGAAGCCGTCGCCGGCATTGAGCTGGATCCGGCGCTGGCACCCGGCGCCTGGCGCGCCCTCACGGCCGAGGAGATCGCCAGCGGCCAGCTCACCGATCTGCCACAGTAAAACCCGCAAAAAAACCAATGCATCTGGCGGGTTGACTTCACCCTCCCCCATCGGCAGAATTGCGCGCCTGATTCGGGGGATCTCCCCGAGACCTATTTTCCGCCTGTTTCGACAGTCTTTATCTTCAGGAGAGCCTCTGTGGCCAACTCTGCACAAGCCAAGAAGCGTGCTCGCCAGAACGACAAAGCGCGCCTTCACAATGCCAGCCTGCGCTCCATGGTTCGCACGTACATCAAGAAAGTTGTGAACGCCATCGCCACCGGCGACAAGGCCAATGCCCAGACTGCATACACCACTGCAGTGCCGGTTATTGACCGTATGGCTGACAAGGGCATCATCCACAAGAACAAGGCAGCTCGTCACAAGAGCCGCCTGAATGCACAGATCAAGGCACTTGCCTGATCACGTGGATGATGTAAAAAAACCGGCCTAGTGCCGGTTTTTTCATGCCCCGCTTTCAGCTCCTGCAGGGGGAGGCAAGGGCGCAACATTCCGGCGCGGCAGACACACAAGAACCACTCCCGCCAGAATCACCGCCATGGCAATCAGCTCCATGGCATCAACCTGCTCCCCACCCAGCCAGACGCCCAGACCCACCGCCACCACAGGGTTGACATAGGCATAGCTGGTAGCGAGCGCCGGGCGCACGGTTTCCAGCAGATAGACATAAGCTGAAAAACCGAGAATGGCGCCGATAAAAACCAGATAGGCCAGCGCCCACAGGCCTTTGGCGGCAGGCAGGACCGTTATTGCCTCTCCGCGCAGCAGCGCCACCAGCAGCAAGGCCAGTCCGCCCACCATCATCTCCAGCGCACTCGCCATGAAGCCGGAGGGCAGATCCAGCTGCTTGCCCCAGATCGAACCGAACGACCAGGACAGGGCTGCAAACACCAGCAGCATGCCTGCCACCGGGCTGGTGGAAAGCTCGCGCCCGAAATTGAGCAGCACGAGCCCAACCAGACCAATCAGCATGCCCAGCCACTCGCGCCAGCTGGCGCGCTGCCCCCAGCAAGCCGCAAAGACCAGCGCAAACAGGGGGGTCACGCCCACCACCAGCGCCGACATGCCGGAGCTGACACCACGTTCCAGAGCCAGACAAACCGCGCCATTTCCGCCCAGCAACAGCAGCGTGCCGACGATGCCGGCATCACGCCATTGCCGCTTTGTCGGCAACGCATGCCCGCGCCAGCAGAGAAAAACAAAGATCAACACACCGGCGCAAACGTAGCGAACACCGGCCATCAGCAAGGGCGGCATGGCCTCTATGGCAAAACGCATGGCGAGATAAGTAGAACCCCAGATCAGATAGACACTGAGCAGGGCCAGCAACACACGAGGATTAAGCCGCATCCACAATCACCCGCAGGAGTGTCAGAACCGTAACCAGGCAATGGGGGCCCCGACCTGATCAATGTGATTGCCACAAAAAATCCGGAAAGCGTCATGCACATGCAGCAGGTGAAAATGCTCTCTCCTGCCGGCAGCACAGATACCGCTTCAGCCGTTTTTTGAACACCTCACTCAGGTCAGTACGAGATTGTCGCGATGCATCAGCTCGGCACCATCCACATAGCCGAGCAGGGATTCAATTTTCTCCGAAGGCTGGCCGGCAATCCGCTGAGCTTCTTCGGCACTGTAATTCACCAGACCAACAGCCACCTGCGCACCCCGCTCATCGACACAGGCCACAATCTCGCCGCGGGCAAAACTGCCCTCGACACTTTTCACACCAACCGGCAAAAGACTGCGCCCGCCCTGACGCAAGGCATGTACAGCACCGGCATCAATGACCACACGCCCCGCATGCTGCAAATGCGCCGCCAGCCATTGCTTGCGTGCCACAAGCCTGTCCTGCTCAGGCAGCAGCAAGGTTCCCAGCACTTCGGCATGGCGCAGGCGCCCCAGAATATTGTCACCACGACCGCTGGCGATCACCGTGGCACAGCCAGAACGTGCAGCAAGGCGTGCCGCACGCACCTTGGTAATCATGCCACCGCGACCCAGCAGGCCACCGCCACCCGCCATGGCCAGCAGACGCTCATCCATGGCCTGCACTTCCGGCAACAGCACAGCGTCAGGGTCATTACGCGGGTCACGGTCAAACATGCCCTCCTGATCAGTCAGGATCACCAGCGTGTCGGCATCAATCAGGTTCGCCACCAGCGCCGCCAGGGTGTCGTTGTCACCAAAACGGATTTCATCGGTCGCCACCGTGTCATTTTCATTGATGACCGGCAGCACTTTCCATTCAATCAGCGTGCGCAAGGTATTACGGGAATTGAGATAGCGCTGGCGATCGGAAAGATCATCATGCGTCAGAAGAATTTGTGCCGCTTTTACACCATGATCCCGAAAATGCGACTCATAAACCTGCACCAGGCCCATCTGGCCAATGGCCGCACAGGCCTGCAGCTCGTGCACCGCATCCGGGCGCGCCTTAAGCCCCATGCGCACCATGCCTTCCGCAACAGCGCCGGATGACACCAGCACCAGCTCAACACCGGCCTGCTGCAGCACCACCATCTGCCGCACCCAGCCCGCCATGGCGACATGATCAAGACCCTGACCATCGGCCGTCAGCAGGGCCGAGCCTATCTTCACAACCCAGCGGCGACCCGATGCAAGACGTTGGCGGTTATTTGTGCTCATGATGTGCTCTTTACCCGACCATTCAAACGATCATGAAAAAACAAAACGCTATTGTGACTACTCCCGCAGCATTGCGGGAGATGCCAAGGCGACTAGGGACGATATTCAAACTCGACATCATAATCGTCTTCGTTCCAGTCCTCATCGTCATCCGCTTCCAGACCCGCCTCAAGTGCGGCACGGCGTGCCGCCTTGCGTTTCTCGGCCAGCTCCTGGATTTTCAGACGGCCTTCTTCTTCCAGCTTGCGACGCTTGGCAGCTTCTTTTTCGGCCAGCTCGGGATTTTCGGCCTCCAGCGTACGCTGCTCATCGATGGCATCCATCAGCTTGTAGCAGACACCCTTGGCATTTTCACCCGTAAGGCCGGAGGTACGAAAAACAGGGCCGGTCCAGCCAAGGCGAGTGACGATATCGGCACATAATTCTTCCAGCAGATCTGCCGGCACCAGATCAATCTTGTTCAGCACCAGCCAGCGCGGCAACGTTGCCAGTGTCGGTGAATAGCGCTCAAGCTCAGCCGCAATCGCCTGCACATTTTCTACCGGGTCAGAATTGTCATAAGGCGCCACATCAACGAGATGCAAAAGAAAACGGGTACGCGCCAGATGCTTGAGAAAACGGATGCCGAGGCCGGCGCCTTCGGATGCCCCCTCGATCAGACCGGGAATATCGGCCATCACAAAGGAGCGATAACGATCAACATCGACCACACCAAGGTTTGGCACCAGCGTGGTAAAGGGATAATCAGCAACCTTCGGTTTGGCAGCTGAAACCGCGCGAATAAAGGTGGACTTCCCCGCATTGGGCAAGCCGAGCAGACCGACATCGGCCAGCACCTTCAACTCCAGGCGCAACTGGCGCACCTCGCCCGGCTCACCGTTGGTGATCTTCCGTGGCGAGCGATTGGTGGAGCTTTTGAAATTGATATTGCCCATGCCACCGCGACCACCCTTCACCACCATCAGGCGCTGATAGGGCTCAACCAGATCACCCATCACCTCATCGGTGGCCTCGTCCAGAATGGTGGTGCCTACAGGAACATACAGCACCACATCATCACCGCTCTTGCCGGTGCAGTTGGCACCCATGCCGCTCTGGCCACGCACCGCGCGGAACTGGCGCGTATAGCGATAATCCACCAGCGTATTGGCGTTGGGATCGGCCTCGATAAAAACGCTGCCGCCATGACCGCCATCACCACCATCAGGGCCGCCGAAAGGAATGAACTTTTCACGACGAAAGCTCATGCAGCCATTACCACCGGTACCCGCTTCAACCTTGATTACGGCTTCATCGACAAAACGCATGATATCTCTCGTCTTTCATTCAACATTAATGGCAGCAGCGGCTTTGGCCGCAAATATTCCTGCTGTGGCGTACCGGTTCACGGCAAAGCCGCTGCGGCCAAAAGGCAGTCCGGCAGGGCATAAAATCTGCAAACAAAAAAGCCCCGACAATGCGGGGCTTTTTTATGCATCAGGCTCAGGCCGCTGTTTCAACTACGACGTAGTGGCGCTGTGGTGCCCCTTTCTTCACGAACTTGACCACACCATGCGCCTTGGCGAACAGCGTATGATCACGACCGATTCCAACATTTTCACCCGGGTAAAAACGGGTACCACGCTGGCGAATGATGATGGCGCCTGCCTGGATTTCCTGGCCGCCATATACCTTTACGCCCAGTCGTTTCGATTCCGAGTCGCGACCATTGCGGGTGGAACCGCCAGCCTTTTTATGTGCCATGTCCGATTAACTCCTTAAGCGCTGATAGCGGTGATCTTCAGTTCAGTGAACCACTGACGATGACCAGCCTGCTTGCGATAATGCTTACGACGACGGAACTTCACGATACGAATCTTGTCGTGACGGCCGTGGCCAACGATTTCACACTGCACCGAAGCACCGGCAACCACTGGGGTGCCGATCTTGATGTCACTGCCGTTAACTACCATCAGCACGTCTTCGAGTGTGATGATCTGGCCGGGCTCTGCATTCAGCAGTTCGACCTTGAGCGTTTCGCCTTCTACTACGCGATGCTGTTTGCCACCGCTCTTGATAACCGCGTACATGTTGCAACTCCCGACCTTTGACAGGCCTTATGACGGGTCCAATAACCACGTCCACACAGGCCCTATCTGCAAGGCGCGCAATTCTACGTAAAACACACCTCCCCCGCAAGCCGCATTTCACATTGTAAAAAGTCCTGCTGAACGGAACTGATGACAACCCCGGCTGGTGGCTCTCCGCGCCGGCTGCTGCTAGCATTCGCGGCCATTACAGCCAAGGTTCATGACCCTCAGCATGGATTTCAAAGACATTGTTGCCGTGGTGGCCGATGACTTCGCCGCCGTCGACATCTTCATTCAGGAAAGCCTGCAGTCACAGGTCACGCTGGTCAACGAAGTGGGCCGCTATATCGTCCAGAGCGGCGGCAAGCGCCTGCGCCCGCTGGTGTGCCTGCTCACCGCCCGCGCCTGTGGCTATGAAGGCCGCCAGCATATTGACGTGGCCGCCATTATTGAGCTGCTGCATACCGCCACCCTGTTGCACGATGATGTGGTGGACGACTCCGCCCTGCGCCGTGGCCGCGCCACTGCCAATGCCCGCTGGGACAACCCTACTGCCGTACTGGTTGGCGACTACCTGATTTCCAAGGCTTTCCAGCTGGTGGTGTCGCTGCGCAACACCGCCGTCATGGACATCATGTCGGCCGGCACCTGCGTCATCGCCGAGGGCGAAGTGCTGCAACTGATCAACCAGCGCGATCCGGACACGACCGAAGACCGGTATATGGACGTGATCTACGGCAAGACCGCCAAACTCTTTGAAACCGCCGCCGAAAGCGGTGCCAGCTTGGGTGACCCGGCCCTGCAGGCCACTTGTGCTGCCTATGCCCGCCATCTGGGCGCCGCCTTCCAGATCATTGATGACGTGCTGGACTACACCAGCTCGGCGGAAATCATGGGCAAAAATGTCGGTGACGATCTGGCCGAGGGCAAACCCACTTTACCCCTGATCCAGGCCATCAAGGTGGCAACACCCGCCGAAGCCGACCTGATCCGCGAAGCCATCAAAACCGGCGGTCTTGAACGGCTGGATGAAATCATTGCCATCGTGCAGCGCTCCGGCGCACTCGAGTACACCCAGGAGAGGGCCCGGATGGAATCGCAACTGGCACTTCAGTCGCTTGAACCCTTGCCGGACTCCACCTACAAAACCGCCCTGGAAAACCTCACTCATCTGGCACTTGCTCGCAATAGCTGAAACGCGTCCGGCGGTCGCACTTCTCATCACACAGCCCCTTCTGTACAATGCGCGCCTCGCAGCTGCAAAGGCTGCCGAGTCGGCATCGGGGTGTAGCTCAGCTTGGTGGAGCGCTACGTTCGGGACGTAGAGGCCGGAGGTTCAAATCCTCTCACCCCGACCAGTTTTCTGATTTATTCCCCGCCCTTTCGTTCAGCCCCCATACGTACACCATCATGGCGACCCTCCCGCGGAGGGAAAGCGGCGCGGGTAACAGCCCTGTTGCCGGCGATTTCTTGCGGGATTTTTCCAGCATCAAAAAATGGCTGCATCACATCCGCCATATCGATCGGATGACATCGCGCTCTGGTATCTGATCGGGCAACACGCCGAGCTGCACCGAAGACATTAAAAAATAAAAAGGCCAGTTACGCTGCCGGAAACCACGAGATGAAATAAAAAAGGCCGCTGATGCGGCCTTTTTTATTTCACTGCTCATGCAGTCATTAACAGATACACGTCAGACTTTTTCCTGCAGCTGGTCAAGGATTGCCGGATTCTCCAGCGTGGATATGTCCTGTGTAATCGCTTCGCCCTTGGCAACAGCGCGCAACAACCTTCGCATGATCTTGCCGGAACGGGTTTTGGGCAGATTGTCGCCAAAACGGATTTCCTCCGGCTTGGCAATGGCACCAATTTCGCTGGCTACCCACTCCCGCAGGTTGGCAATGATCTTCTTCGCCTCATCGCCCCTGGGGCGCGGCCCCTTGAGCACCACAAAAGCCACGATGGCTTCACCCTTGAGCGGATCCGGACGCCCGACCACGGCGGCTTCCGCCACGAGCGGATTAGCCACCAGCGCCGACTCCACCTCCATGGTGCCAAGACGGTGGCCAGAGACATTCAGCACATCATCGATGCGCCCCATGATCCAGAAATAACCGTTTTCATCACGATGCGCCGAATCACCGGCCAGATAATAACGGCCGTTGTATTCCTCGGGAAAATAGGATTTCACAAAGCGGTCAGGATCGCCCCAGAGGGTACGCACCAGTGAAGGAAAGGGACGCTTGATGACCAGAAATCCGCCACTGCCTTTTTCAACAGGAACACCGGCCTCATCAACAATGTCCGCCATGATGCCTGGCAGTGGCAGCGTGCAGGAGCCAGGCTTGGCCGGCACCGCACCCGGCAGGGGGGAAATCGTGTGCGAGCCGGTTTCTGTCTGCCACCAGGTATCCACAATGGGACAGCGACCGCCGCCAACCTTGTCGTGATACCACATCCAGGCTTCCGGATTGATGGGCTCTCCCACCGAGCCCAGCAGACGCAGTGAAGACAAATCAAATTTTGCCGGCAGATCACCGCCCAGCTTGATCAGGGAACGGATAGCCGTCGGCGCCGTATAAAAAATGGTGACGCGGTGCCGCTCGATCATCTGCCAGAAACGACCGGCATCGGGATAGGTGGGGATGCCTTCAAAAATAACCTGCGTGGCGCCCATGGCAAGCGGGCCATATGCCACATAGGAGTGGCCGGTAATCCAGCCCACGTCAGCGGTACACCAGAAAATATCATCGGGCTTGTAATCAAACACCCAGCGCATTGATGTCACTGCGCCCAAAAGATAACCCGCGCTGGAGTGTTGCACGCCCTTGGGTTTGCCGGTGGAACCCGAGGTGTAGAGAATGAAAAGCGGATCTTCCGCATTCACCCAGGTCGGTTCGCAATAATCAGGCTTGTCTTCCACCAGATCGTGCCACCACAGGTCACGCCCCTTGTGCCACTGCACCGGAGCATCATGTTCATCGGCGCGCCGATAAACGATAACGCGCTCCATCGTCTCGCAACCCCCCAGCGCAATCGCATCATCCGTCGTCGTCTTGAGCGGTACGACCTTGCCACCACGAATGCCGGCATTGGCGGTAATCACCATTTTTGCCTGAGCGTCGATAATGCGTTCATTCAGGCTTTTTGCCGAAAACCCGCCAAAAACCACCGAATGAATGGCGCCGATACGCGCACAGGCCTGCATGGCTACAACAGCCTCTATGCTCATCGGCATATAAATGATCACACGATCGCCACGCGTCACACCCAGCGACTTGAGACCATTGGCAAACTGGCCGACCAGGCGTGAAAGTTCGGCATAGGTAACGCGCCGTACCGTGCCGTTATCCGATTCAAAAATAAGCGCAATCTTGTTGGCCAGAAGCGGCAAATGACGATCAATGCAGTTGAAGGAAACATTGAGTTCACCATCATGGAACCAGCGATAGAACGGGGCATTACTCTCATCAAGCACCTGGGTAAACGGCGTCTGCCAGCTCAGGTTCTCCCGGGCCAGCCGCGCCCAGAAACCCTCGTAATCACTTTCGGCCTGCTCGCAGAGTGCGTTGTAGGCCTCCATGCCAGGAACATTGGCTTTTTGGCGGAAGTCATCAGACGGGGGAAAAACCCGGCTTTCAATCAGAATGGAATCAATGTTGCTCATGCCTGTCCTCTCCTTCGAATACTTTTTTCGTGCTTTTCATGCACCGGCATCGCGCCGGTGCATGTGTTTCATTATGACGGATCAATGCTTTTGTGCTTTTTCTGCACCTATCCCGGTATTCTGACGCACATAAAGTTCATCCCACATATCATCGGCACGCTTGTCGCGACGCCACAGCAAGGAGCCCAGAATGACGGCAAGAAAGCCCAGTGGAATGGAAATGATGCCGGGATTCTTGAGTGCAATAAGCGGCTTCTCCAGACCCACCAGTGAGGTGGTTTTGCCCGCATATTTCTGCAAATCGTCCTCCGCCTTTTTCACGTCTTTTTCCAGGCGTCCCAGTATCAGCTCGGCGCTGTGCCGCGCGGCAGGCTCCGCCTGCTGTACGCCGGCCTGCAGGACCAGACGCTTGGCCGGCGCTGCTGCCAGCGTTTTTTCCGCATCAGCGCGAACCTTCACCGGGTACGTCATGTTGGGCGACACCAGCACCAGCCCGATTGCCGTCACCGTCCCCACCACCATGCCGGCGATAATGCCGCCGGTATTGCAGCGACGCCAGTACAGCGTCAGCACAATGCAGGGTAAATTGGCGCTGGCCGCAACCGCAAAGGCAAGGCCGACCAGATGCGCCACATTCTGCCCCTTGGCGGCAATGCCGATGACAATGGCGAGCGCCCCCACCACCACCGTGGCAACACGCGCTGCCCGGATCTGCTCCTGCGGCGTGACATGATCGTCACGAATCACACCCACGTAAATGTCATGGGCCATGGCACTGGCCGCTGCCAGTACCAGGCCCGCCACCACGGCCACGATGGTGGCGAACGCCACCGCCGCCACAAAGGCCAGAAAAAGATTACCCAGAATGGAATCTGCACCACCGCCCAGATACTGCGCCAGCAGTGGCGCTGCCATATTGCCGCCTTTGTCGATACCGGCAATATTCGGCGCGCCCACTTTAATGGCAGAGCCCATGCCGAGGAAAATGGTCAGCACATAAAAACCACCGATGATGCTCATGGCCCAGATCACGGATTTACGGGCAGCCTGTGCCGTCGGCACCGTGAAAAAACGCATCAGGATATGCGGCAAACCAGCCGTACCCAGCACCAGCGCCAGCCCCAGAGAAATCTGGTCAAGCGGATCCTTCAGATACAGGCCAGGCTCCAGAAAGCGTTGACCAAGCTCCGCCGCCGACATCGTCGACGCCGGATCACCCAGCAACTTGGCCACTTGCCCCTGCACTTTTGGATCAGCCACTACCGCACCCAGAAAGCCCGGCAGTGAAAATCCGTACGGCGCCCACACCAGAAACACCAGCACCACCGACGCCATGACCAGCAGGATGGCCTTGATGATCTGCACCCACGTGGTGGCCACCATGCCGCCAAACAGCACGTAGGCCAGCATCAGGATACCCACCACGACCACTGACACTTCATAATCAATACCGATCAGCGTCTTCACCAGCACGCCACCACCCACCATCTGGGCCGTGAGGTAAATCGTGGAAACCGTGATGACCGACAGCGCACCGGCCACTCGCGTTTTTTTCGGATCATTTCGAAAGGCAAGAATATCGGACAGCGTGTATTTCCCGATATTCCGGCACGGCTCGGCAATCACCAGCAAAACGGTGATATAGGCCATGAGAAAGCCTACGGAATACATGAATCCGTCATAGCCATAGAGCGAAATCAATCCGGCTATGCCAAGAAAAGAGGCTGCCGAGAGGTAATCGCCGGCAATCGCCCAGCCATTCTGCAAGCCGGAAATACCACCGCCAGCCGTATAGAAATCGGCGGCAGAGTGCACGCGCTTGGCCGCCAGAAACGTGACAAACATGGTCAAGGCAATGATTGAGCCGAACACCAGAAAAGTCAGGAAGCGGTACTGCGGCGCAACGGCCCCCTCATCCGCAGCCAGTGTTAATCCCGGCATCAGCGCCAGCAAAACCGTAAGGAGCTTATTCATGATGTCCTCCCCGCTGCGCAAGCTCATGATCGGCAACGATCTCGGCGGCGAGCACATCGAACACCTGATTGGCACGGCGCGAATAAATCACCGCCACACCCCACGCCACGACAAACTCCGACAAGGCAAACACCAGACCGAAATTCAGCGGCCCCCATACCTTCTTGCTGAATAACCCTGGCGTGTAAGCGGCACCCAATGGCAACAGGAGATAATAAAAAACGGAGAATGCCATGAGGCTCCAGAGGAACCGGCTTTTGCGTCGATGCAGGTTTTGAAAACGCGGATCGGCTTCAATAGCCGTCCAGTCGATGTGGGGGGACTGACTCATGACGCACTCCTGGTGCTGTTGTGATTATTGTTGCGATGCCCGAAAGTCCGTCAGGCCGCTTGTTATTGGTATGGGCCGAGACTAGTCAGAGCGCAAATGCTGCCGCCAATCGTTTTTTCTGATGCGGAAAATAATCAGGGCTGATGCCGGCCTATACTTTGTGCGGTGAGACAAGCACTTAAGGGCGATTGTCCGACCAAAAAATCCATTCAGGGACAGCACAATGGAGCTGTATCAATTACGCACTTTTGTAACCGTGGCCGAACATGGCAACCTGACCCAGGCTGCAGAAGTTCTGCATCTGAGCCAGCCTGCGGTCACGGCCCAGATCAAGGCACTAGAAGAAGAATTCGGACTGGCGCTGTTTGAGCGCATTGCCGTCGGTGTTTCCCTGACCCGTGCTGGCGGTGAACTGATTGAAGAGGCCCGCAGCCTGCTGAACGGGGCGCGGCAGCTGCGCGAGATGGCACAACGGCTGGCAGGGGAAACACGCTCACGCCTGCGCATCGGCATCCTGCTCACGCCCGGTCTGCTGCGTCTGGGCCCACTGTGCCAGACCCTGCATGAACACCACCCGCTGCTGGACCTGCAGCTACGCCCCGGGCTTTCCGGTGACATTCTCAATCTGGTACGCAAAAAGGAGCTGGATGCCGGCTTCTTCATCGGGCGCCATCCCTATAGCAATGTCACCGGTTGGCCGCTGGCCAAGCTGCATTACCGGGTCATCGCGCCCCCCTCGTGGCAAGAAAAAATCATCAAGGGCGATGTGAAATGCCTCGGGCGCCTGCCCTGGATAGGTACCCTGCCTTTTTCCGCGCAGCATGCGCTGCAGCAGGAATTCTGGCGCAAACACAATCTGCGGCCAAAATCCGTACTGGAAGCAGGACAGGAAGAGGATTTTCTCGAGCTGGTCAGTGCAGGCCTTGGCCTCGCCCTGGCGCGGGAGTCGACAGCCTGCGCCATGGCGGCTGCCGGAAAAGTGCTGGTAGTGGAAGATGCCGTGCTGGAAACGGAACTCAGCCTGATCACGGCCAGTGAAAGTGCCGACAGCCGGCTTATCCAGGAACTGCATGCGGCCGTCATCGCCGCCTGGCAATGAGTCCGGCCCTGCACGGGGGGGCTCCATGTCTCCCGGCCAACACCAGCGCCAACGCGAGTGACTCAGGACTCTATGGCGTAATGCCCGCGCCAGTATTCAAAACCACCATCCAGGCTGTAGACCTCGGCAAATCCCTGTTCCGCCAGCCAGGCGGCAGCACTCTGACTGGAGTTGCCGTGGTAGCAATACACCAGCACCGGCACTGACTTTTCAACGCTCGCGACAAACGCCTGCACCGACTGGTTATCAAGATGCCGAGCGCCGCGAATGCGGGCAGCGGCATAAGAGCGCTCATCACGCACATCCAGCAGGACCGGAGTGCGCGCCGCAATCAACGCTGCTGCCGCCTCGGGCGTAATGCGCTTCCAGCTCACGAACGACGCCCGCCCTTCTCGGCCGGAATCGGTATCAGCAACTCCTCGGGCGGGTAGAGGCTTGGCAGCTTGCGGCCAATGGCCTCCTCGATCTGCGGAATCATGAAGGCATCATCCTCACAGGCAAAACTCACACTGGTGCCGCTGGCACCGGCGCGACCGGTGCGGCCGATGCGGTGGACATAGTCATCCGACTGTTCAGGCAACGTGAAATTCACCACATGGCTGACGCCATCCACATGAATGCCACGGCCTGCCACATCGGTAGCCACCAGTACCTTGATCTTGCCACCCCGAAAATTTTCCAGCGTTTTTACACGCTTGTCCTGCGGCACGTCACCCGACAGCAGGGCACAGGAAATATTGTGCGCCTGCAGCATCTCGGTCAGCTTGCGCGTCTGGTCACGGCGATTGGCAAACACCATCACACGATCCAGGTTCTGCTGCACGATCAGGTTGTAGAGCAGGGTGTATTTGTCTTTCTTGGTGGTGATGTATACCAGCTGCTCGACGTTGTCGGTGGTAACAGTGTCCGGCTCAATCTCGACTTTCACCGCACTCTGGGTCCACTGCTCGGAGAGATTAATGACATCGCTGGTAAACGTGGCCGAGAACAGCAGCGTCTGCCGGCTGCTCTTGGGCGGCGTCAAGCGCACGATACGCTTCACATCCGGAATAAAACCCATGTCCAGCATGCGATCGGCTTCATCGATAACCAGGATTTCCACACGATCCAGGTAAATGTCCTGCTTGTTGGCGAAATCAATCAGACGCCCCGGCGTGGCCACGACAATATCCACAAAATTCTCGGTGAGCTGGCGACGCTGCTTGTCGTAATCCATGCCGCCCAGCACGGTCACCACATTGAGATCAGTGTATTTCGAGAGCTCCTGCGCATCCTTGGCAATCTGCATGGCCAGCTCACGGGTGGGCGCCAGAATCAGGGCACGCGGCTCACCGGCATAACGCTCTTCATCTGCCGGATTCTTCAGGAGATCCGTCAGAATGGTGAGCAAAAAAGCCGCTGTCTTGCCGGTACCGGTCTGGGCCCGGCCAATCGCATCATGCCCGGCCATCGTAAATTTCAGTACCTGCTGCTGAATCGGGGTGCAGTACTGGAACCCAAGATCAGAAATGGCATGCAATACCGGCATGGGCAGCTTCAGGTCAGCAAAACGCAGCTTTCCTTCCATGGGCGGCACCACATAATCGGCAGAGTTCCAGCCAGTGGGATCAACGTTGAAACGGGACGAATTATCAGTAGTCACAGCGTTTATTTACTCAAGGGTGCTGATTGCAAAAACCGCAACGCCGCCAGGGCGGTGCGGGCAGGATCTTCTTCCATCGGAATGTGGCCCAGCTCATCAAACATGACGAGCTGGCTGCCGCGAATATCATGATGGAACAACTCGGCATGAGAGGGTGGAATCCAGCGATCCCGCCCGCCCCATATAATCAGCGTGGGAGTTTTCACGTCCTTGATACCCTGGCCATCAAAGTGCAATGCGCTCATCAGGTCGGCAACGGCGGCACGGGAGTGATCCCGGCGCATCATGTCGTGATAGCGCTGAATCTGCGCATCAGTGACATTTTCCTTGCTCCCGTAAACATCACGCACACTGGAAGCCACGAGAAAATAGGGGGAGAAGTGTGCGGTAATATTCCGCACGACCGGTGTTTCCATCATTTTTACCGGAAACGGCTTGTCATGCGGATAGCCGGCACTGTCGACCAGCACCAGCTTCTTCACGTTTTCCGGATGGCGGACAGCGTAACTCCAGGCGATGTAGCCCCCCAGTGAATTACCACCGAGATAAAACCGGGTGAGACCCAGCTTTGTGACCAGGGCGTCCATGAAGTTCTGCAGCTCGACCGGGCTCATGCGGCGTCCTGCAAGCGGCCCGGTAATCGCAAACGGCGGAATATCCACGGCAATCACGCGATAGTGCTTGCCGAGATAGCCGCGCCAGCCATCCCAGGTATCCGCTGATGCCGCGAAGCCATGCAGCAGCAGCAGCGGCTCGCCCTGGCCAGACTCCTTGATCCGTACTTCCGTACCCAGAACCTCTATATAGCGGGAGTCCTGGCCATATCTTGCCTTCAGCTCGGCAACCGGAATATCGGTAATGCCGAGGTAGTTACGGCCAAGAAAAAGTCCCAGCAAAATGACGACAACAAACCCACCAACCCATGCCGATTTTTTCACTTTCATACGGCCTCCTCCCAGCGAGCCACATTGGTACACATCATCAATGCTCCTTTACAAAGCGTTCGCGCTCAAAGCGTATGCGCGGGTGATACACACCGTCCTCCGCACGCTTGCCGCAGCCCACAATCATGACCACAAAAGCATCCGCAGGCAGGCTCAGCATCTTGCGCACCCGGTTTTCATCAAAGCCTTCCATGGGGCAGGAATCAAAGCCGTGGGCGCGCAGTGCCAGCATGAAGTTCTCGGCACCCAGTGACACCGACTTTGCAGCCCATACCTTCATGTCAGCCCGTGTAAACGGGCCACGCGGCATGGGCCGCCAGAGACCGGCAATGGCCGCAAACGCCCGCTTGCCATACCCCAGAAGATTCAGCGGCCCCTGCGTGTAGTGAATCCTTGCCAGCTTGCGGTAATAGTTGTCGACGATTTTCGGCACGGTTTCCTGCGGCCACTGTTGCAGGGTCAGATCACAGTGCTCTTTCCAGGTTTTCGTGCGGGCCACGATCACCACCAGCACCTGTGCCGAGCGAGCGGCATTCTGGTTCAGGCAAGCCGCTGCCATCTGCTTTTTCAGCGCCGGCGTTTTGACAACATGAAACTCCCAGGGTTGCAGATTGGACGAGTTGGGCGCCAGCAGTGCCATATCAATGCAATCATCCAGCACCGCATCCGGCAGCGGCGTGCCATCAAAGCGCCGTACCGAACGGCGACTCATGACCACCTTGCGGAACTCCTCGACATCAATATCAGGCACAGCTTCGTGATAACGCGGCTTGCTCATTATTATTTCTCTCCCGCATACAGAAGAACTGCATTCGGGCTACGCAAAAATTAAACCGGCTTTATTTATCAAATGACCGAGGCCACCACATGGATTAGTCACAAAGGCACTGGCTATGGGGTGCCCGGTGGATTCAGACGAGGCGCGGGATCGGCGAGCAGCGGAGTTGGCAAATGGCCAATGAGCAGCGCAGCCGATCCCGCAACGAAGTATCAATCCGCCCGGCGCCTCAGAGCGGCTGAACGTCTTCGGCTTGCAGGCCCTTTTCACCCTTCATCACGACAAACTCGACACGCTGGCCTTCCCGCAAGGTGCGGTGGCCTTCACCGCGAATCGAGCGGTAATGCACAAACACATCATCGCCTTGTTCCCGCGTCACAAAACCAAATCCCTTGGTGGCATTGAACCATTTCACACGCCCCTGCTCGCGAGGCCCTTTCACGCGTGCCGGCAGTGGCGGCAGCGCCATGACCAGCATGGCCAGCGCAGGCAGGAAAACACCCAGCAGCAGTGGCGCCCAAAAAGCCGCATCAGCAGGAATGGCAGGTTTCACCGCAATTTCCAGTGCCGTCAGGGCGGCAACGCCAAGCACATAAAGGGTCAGCGCCAGATGCACGGGTTTGCGTTTTTTCAGATTACGCGCGCACCAGAAAAACAGCGGCGCCATGGCGATCTCGGCAAGACCAAGCATCTGGATAAAGAAATACGGGGTACTGCCCTTATCCAGCAAACCGTCAGGAATGAACTGAAACCACTGTGCCGGCAGCAGCAGCATGGCCAGACCATTGAGCAGAAAAGCCAGCGCGAGCAGCCAATAGATAAGGACAATAAAATGCTTCTTTTTCATGTATAAACCCTTGCACGCCTTGCTGGCGAAAACCGGTAACGACAATCCGGGAACGAATGGAAAACGGCCATGCCCTTGACCGCATAAAAACAGCCGCCCAAGCTTACGCATTTCAAGCATTTGTTTCCATTAGGCTTATCCCATGCCCGTGCGCACCTGGCGACGACTTTCCCGGCTCGAAGAAGGCCTCGGGCGGGTTTCAGCCGCAAGTCCTCATCCCTTCCTGCAACCAGCCTTTCTCCACGCCCTTGAATGCTCGGGAGCCGTTGGCCCCGGCACGGCATGGGAGGTGGCGCACATCCTGTTCGAGCGCGAAGGCCAGGGCGCCGCCCTGCTGCCGCTGTACCGCAAACAGGACTCACGCGGCGAGTATGTGTTTGACCACAGCTGGGCGGCGGCCTATGAACGTCACGGCCTTGCCTACTACCCCAAGCTCGTCACCGCCGTGCCGTTCACGCCAGTGCCCGGCCCCCGCTTGCTGCTGGCACCGGGAGAGCATCTCGAAGACTGGCTGCCTTTTGTGCTGCAAACCCTGCGCGAGGTCTGCACCCGGGAAAACATTTCCGGCTGGCATGGCTTGTTTGTAGAGGAAGACTGGCTGGAGACGGCCCGGACACAGGGCTTTGCCATTCGTGAAGGCTGCCGTTTCCACTGGGACAATCCAGGCTACCGTGACTTCGATGACTTTCTGGACCAGCTCACCAGCAAAAAACGCAAGGATCTCAAACGCGAACGCCGCCGCTTGCTGGAACAGGGCATTGTCTGCCGGACCCTGCAGGGCCATGACATCGACGAGGCCGCCTGGGACTTTTTCCATGCCTGCTATGTGCGCACCTATCACGAACATGGCCAGCAGCCTTATCTCAACCGTGACTTTTTCCGGCAGCTGGCCGGCACCATGGCGGAGAACCTCATGCTGGTGATTGCCGAGGATGCCGATGGTCTCCTGGCGAGTGCGCTGTTCCTGCACGACAACCACACCCTCTATGGCCGCTACTGGGGCAGCCTGCGGCGCGCCGACGGTCTGCACTTCGAGGTCTGCTACTACCAGGGGATGGAGTTTTGCCTGCGCAAGGGCTTGCAGGAGTTTGATCCCGGCACCCAGGGCGAGCACAAGCTCCTGCGCGGTTTCGCGCCACGCAGAACCTACTCACTGCACTGGCTGCGCGCGCCCGAGTTCCAGGATGCCATCAGCCGTTTTGTGAGTGAAGAACGTGTGGCCATACAGCGTTATCACGAAGAGGCGGAAAGCTTGCTGCCCTTTCGCAGCAATATTCATGGCGCTGTGGAAAATGGCGGGAGCAAAAAGGAAATGCCGGCCGCGCCTGACGGGCACGCGACAGGGCAGGAAAGCGCGGAAGACTGAGGAAATGCCAAGGCCCCGTAACGGGGCCTTGCGGGTATTTCAGTCGAGCGGCAGAACGTCTTCCGCCTGAAAGCCTTTCTGGCCTTTCACGACGGTGAATTCAACTTTCTGGCCATCCTTCAGTGAACGATGTCCATCACCACGAATCGCCCGGAAATGCACAAACACATCTTCACCATCCGGACGCTGGATGAAGCCAAAACCCTTGGCATCGTTGAACCATTTCACGCTGCCCTGCTCACGATTTGACATGTTGCAATAACCTCGAACTTTTCGATTCAGACACCGTCGGCGTATCCCATCAGCGGTGACCTTCTGAACATCCGGTTCGTGATGGTTTTACAACGGAACGTCCCGATTAGACACGGAATATAAAATCCTTGCAATCGTCTGCCGGCGCAGAAAAACCGCAGCTATCAAGGTGCAACAGCGCCCCGGTTTTGTGCACGAAAAGATCATTCAATGCCGCCACGATTCGCGCAAAAGGTGAAGCCATTACACTTCCAGCATGGGCATGGGACAATCCAGCAGTGCGGCAACCACGCGCAACAACTCGTACTCTTCCAGTCGCACTTCTGCATCCGCCAGCACGGTGGTAGCTGCCAGTTCCAGCACCTGTTTTTTGTCCTGCGGGGACAGACCGGACAGGCGTTGCAAGCCCAGCGCAAACTGTGACAACCGCGTGAACTCCGCTGCCGGCATATCCGGAGGAGCCGTCGTCACCGTGCGCATCAGGCGTCGGTAGGTTATCTGCAAACGCTCCCCGTCCATGCCGTCGGTACGCAACAGGGTAGTTACGATCACCGCCAGAGCTGGCAGGGCTTGCGCCAGCTTTACAGGGTGTGCCCTGACACGCAGCTGAAGCTGTTTGCGCAAGAGCATAAGGAGGGCAAATTCAAACGTACTGAGGTGACGATCCAGCTGCGCCAGGGCCTGCAAATGCAGCAGAAATTCGCGTTGCTCCTGCGCGCCCAGCAGCTGCAGGCGCGGCAGGGCCAGCTCCGTCAGCGGCAATGCAAACGACAGGTCCAGCCCCTCCAGTACCCGGCACAAGGCATTGATCTGCGATACCAGCCCCGCCTCCTTTTCCTGCAGGAAGGCTTGCATGACCGCCACCGGCGCCACGCTTTGCCGCGCCACCAGCGCGTAAAGCAACGCCTGGGCGCCGGCACTGGTCTGCAGGGCGCTGTGCACGCCGGCGGGCAAGCGCCGGTGCAGAGCCTGCGCCGACGCCAGCTCCTGGGGATTTACCGTGCCCATGCGCGCTACCAGCGCTGCTGCGGGTACGGCAAATGGCGTCATAGTGACCGTCGTCATGGACGGCGCGGCGGCAAAATAAGGTATGGGCGGCAAATCCGGCACTGGTGCTGACTCAGGTGTCGCTACGCCATTGGCCTGCGCCACCTGCCCCGCCGTTTCACCCTGCTGTTGCAAGGCACGCTGCTGTATGCGGTCACGGATCAGATACTGCCTGCCGAGCACGCGAACCCTTTCCTCCAGCGATGGATGGGTGGCGAACAGTGCCGAGAAATGCAGTGTCTCGCCAAAGCACATATGGCTCATGGATTCCGCGCGGATATTGATCAGCCAGGAGTGCGTTGCCGCATTTTTTATCTTGAGCAAGGCGCCCGCCAGGGCGTCGGGATTGCGTGTGAACTGCACACTGGAAGCATCGGCCAGAAACTCGCGCTGCCGGGAAATCGCCGCCTTGATCAGGCGACCGAAAAACAGTCCGAGGGCACCGACGAGCCATAACAACATACCCACTGCAATCAGGTACGGCACTGCATTCTTGCGCTCACTCCGGGAAGAACGATCCGGTGAAAACGACACGCGCACAAGAAAGCCGCCGATCTGGCCTATTGCAAGAATGCCGGCCAGTAGCGCCAGCAAGCGCACATTCAGCCGCATGTCGCCGTTCAGGATATGGCTGAACTCATGTCCCACCACCGCCTGCAGTTCATCACGATCAAAAGCATCAAGCGCGCCACGCGTGACCACCATGACGCTTTGATTAATGTCGAGACCGGCCACAAAGGCATTGATGCCACTCTCGCCATCCATCACATACAGGGCAGGTGCTGGCACGCCGGAGGCAATCGACATTTCCGCCACGACATTGATGAACTGGCGTTCATCCGCCGCCGTGGTGGAAAAATCAATGCAACGCGCCCCCATCATTTCTGCCAGCGCACGGCCACCATCGCGCAGGTGCAAATATTCAATCAGGCTGCCGCCCATAATAATCAGCAAGGTGCCGGTATAAGCCTGGGCGCTCCAGTCATGCCAGAGCCAGCTGCCATGATTGAAGCCCCGCATGAAGAGGCCCAAACCATAAAATCCGATATTGACGGCCAGCGCCGTCAGCAGCACTGCCGCCAGGAAATACACCAGCAAACGCCCGGTCTGACGCCGGGCGTTTGCCTGATGCTCAAAGAAGTTCACGGAGAGACCAGCCCGGCCGGAATCAGAACTTCACCTGTACCGGCTGACGCGCCTGCACATCGGGAATTTCCAGCTGCGCGGCCGCCTGAAAACCAAAGGCACCCGCGATAAAAAAGTTGGGAAACTGCTCGCGCTTGATGTTGTATTCCATGACAGCATCATTGAAGGCCTGACGGGCAAAGCCGATACGGTTTTCCGTGGAGGCCAGTTCCTCCATCAGCTGCTGCATGGTTTCGTTGGCCTTGAGGTCGGGATAGCTTTCCGACACGGCCAGCAAACGTCCCAGCGACGCACCCAGCACGCCTTCAGCCTGGCCGAGCCGCTCCATCATGCCGGCATTTTCAGGGGCGTCCGCCGATGCACGGGCGGCAGAAGCCGCATTGTTACGGGCGGCAATGACATTGGTGAGGGTGTCTTTTTCATGCGCCAGATAGGCCTTGGCCGTTTCCACCAGATTGGGAATCAGCTCGTAGCGGCGCTGCAGCTGCACATCAATTTGTGCAAAGGCATTCTTGAAGCGGTTGCGCAGCGTCACCAGGCCATTGAACACGCCCACAAAAAACAGCAGTACCAGTACCAGCACACCCAGAAACAGCAGCAAACCGACCATCCTCGACTCTCCTCGCCAGGACCCGCGCCAACGCCGGGCAGGTGCGGACAAAACATAGCAGCGCGGCGCCAGTGCGCCTAGCGGGAAACGCGGAAGATGACGATTAATCTGAAAGTGCTGACCGGATCACAGAACGACCGGACGCTGGCTGGCGCGGGGAGCGGCCAGGCCGCCCCCCGAAAACGGTGCCCTAGCTCAGTCGAATGATGAAATAGTGATCCAGCAACAGCAGCAGGAACAGCAGGAAGAGGTAGGTGATGGAGAAACCAAAAGTCTGCATGGGGGTCTTCGGGTCATTCCGGAACTTGAGCTTGATGGCGTAGAACAGAAAAATCGAACTCAGCACGGTAGAACCGGCAAGATAGATCAGCCCGCTCATGCCCGTGAGATACGGCAGCAAGGCGATCAGGAACAAAATGACGGTATAGAGCAGCACCGAAGTCTTGGTGAACTCAAGACCATGCGTCACGGGCAACATGGGAATTTCCGCCTTGGCATACTCATCACGACGATGAATGGCCAGCGCCCAGAAATGCGGCGGCGTCCAGGCAAAAATGATCAGCACCAGCAACAAGGCATACGGGTGCACATCATTGGTGACAGCGGTCCAGCCCAGCAGCGGCGGAATGGCGCCGGCCAGACCGCCAATCACGATGTTCTGTGGCGTCGCCCGCTTGAGCCAGAGGGTATAGATAAACGCATAACCGATGACGCCAAAAAAAGTCAGCACGGCCGTCAGGCGATTAATGAAAACATCGAGAATAAACAGCGAAAGCAGACAAAGCGCTGCGGCAAAAAGCAGCGCCGCTCCCGTATTCACACGCCCCTCCACCAGGGGACGCTTGCGGGTACGTGCCATGATCGCGTCAATGCGCTGATCCATGACCTGGTTGACCACCGCCGACGCCATCATGGCCAGCGCAAGGCCCAGCGTCCCCAGCGTCAGGACGCGCAAGGGCACCATGCCGGGCGTCGCCAGAAACATGCCGATCACAGCCGTCACCATGAGCAGGGCCACAACTCCCGGCTTGGTCAACTCCCAGTAATCCCGAAACCCGGCACGTGTCATTGTTTCTGCCTCTGTTGCTGCCATCATGCCGCCCGTTCGCGATACAGACTGAATGCCGTCGCTACCAGTACCTGCATCAGCACCAGTGCAACCACATTGTGGGCCACCGCCACGGCAAGCGGGAGGTGGAAAACGATATTCGATACGCCAAGCCCGACCTGTACGGCCAGCACGCCCAGCAGGATCAGTGCAAAACCCCGGTAACGCGGCACTGCCAGCCGCCATAGCAGGGCGGCAAAGGCCAGCAGGGTGAGCGTGGTCACCATGGCGCCGATGCGATGTACCACGTGAATGGTGACCTTGGCTGCCGGATCAAGATGCGGGGCAAACTCGTAAGTCGTGCCGGCATAGGTATGAATGGCAAAGGCTTCGGGAAAGTTCAGCACCTGCTGCCAGCCGGCCTGACACACCGGCAGTCCGGTGCACACCGTGGCGGCATAGTTGGAAGCAGTCCAGCCCCCCAGGGCAATCTGCGCAGCCAGCACGGCAATGGCAAAAACAGCCAGCGGCAACAGACCCGCCGCCGCGAGGGCCCGTGTTGGAGCAAAGGCCCGGCTGCTGCGCAGGGCGAGCAGGAAAAGCGTAGTCAGCGTGGTAAAGCCCAGCAGCAAATGCCCCGTCACCACAGGCGGAAACAGCTTCATGGTAACGGTCCAGGCACCGAAGGCCCCTTGCAGGCAGACCAGAAAAAACAGGAAAACGGCATGCTTGACCGGCAGCCCGGCATCGCGGCGCCGCCCCTTCAGGGCCACCAGCATCAGCGCCAGACAAACCAGGCCAATGCCTTTGGCAAAATGCCGGTGAATCATTTCCGGCCAGGCCTTGGCTGCCACAAAAGGCTGCTCCGGATACAGCTCGTGCGCCCGGGCAATCGCTGCATCCGACAAGGGCACCGTGATGGAGCCGTAACAGGTCGGCCAGTCGGGGCAGCCAAGACCGGCATCGCTCAGACGCGTCCACGCCCCGAGCATGACCACACAGAATGCAAGCAAAACACCAAAAGCGGCCAAGCGGGTTAGCCAGACACGACCGGGATTAGCCAATTCGGGAGTCCTTCAGAAGTTTTTTGAGGTCAGTGAGAATGTCCTCAGCCTTGATGATGGAGGTTTTCTCATCGGCTTCCGGCGCATAAAACAGCATCATCCAGCCCATGGGGTCCATGACGTAAAGATTGCCGGCTTCGGCAGCATGAGCCGTGATGCCGGCAAAGGTTTTATCCACGGCGGCCGCTCCGGCATGCACCTGCAAAAATCCCGGAAACTCGCGAGCCATCAAAGCTCCGGTTTCCGCATCGGGCGGTGCCGTCAGCACGACAATCTGGCGCACACGATCCGCTTCCTTGCCAAGTGCAACTGTTGTCTGGCGCATCTGGAAAAGACGATTGCGGCAGGCGCTCTCGCATTTTTCCGGCAGCACATACAGCAGCCACCATTTACCCTTGATGGCCTCAGGGCCCAACACAGCGCCCGTGCTGTCACGCGTCGCCAGGCCGGCAAACGCCACAGGCGGCGTCATCAAATCGCCACGATTGGTTTTGCCACCCGTGTACCAGCCATGCTTGTAGGCCAGATCACCAATGACAAAGGGCAGCACAAAAGAGGCCAGCAAAAGAATGAGCAGAATACGGTTTTTAAGCGCGCGGGCCTCTACATTAACTGGCTCACTCATGCGAATTGGCTCCGGTCTTGCGAAGATTGACGACAATAAACAGCACCAGTACGGCAGCGGCCAGTGCAAACCACTGGAAGGCATAAGCGCGATGCTTCTCCGGCCCCATGGCCAGCACATCAGCCGGATTCCATGACCGGACAAAGCCATCGGGCGCCGCCGGATCCAGCCTGACCACAAAGGGCCGTAATTCTACACCAAGCGCGCGTGATAATTGATCCATTTCCAGCCGCGGCACACGCAGGGGACGCTGCCGGTAATCCGTCTGTCCTACCGTAAAAAAGGCTGATGGCATGGCAAGCGTGCCGCTGACTTCGACAGCAGCGGCCGCCGGCACCACCGGCAACAGTCCTGCATTCTGGGCCCGCGCCACCCAGCCGCGATTGACCAGAATGAACTGCGTATCGCCGTCCGGCAGAAAGGGCGTGTAAACATGAAAACCGGACTGCTCTTCATGCGGCTGATTATCCAGAAACAGGGTGCGGCTGTTATCAAACCGGCCGTGTATCTCTATCGGGAAATCGGCGACATCCGGCCCCTGCTGTAACACGACCGCCAATGACAGGGGGGCTTCGTGTGCGCGTGCGGCATAACGCGCCTGCATGACCTCTTTTTCAACAGCCCGTTGCAATTGCCAGCCTGCCAGCCGGCAAAAGCAGACTATGCCAAGCATGGCCAGCACTACGCCATAACGTGGCGGCGCAAAGACCCGGCCGGCAAACTTCAGTGTTATCAGTGGCTGCTGCAGAAAAGCGCGCATACAATTCCGGTTCTGTTTTCAAGGGTGAAGTTATTCATGCTGACCAAGATTATTGTCCTGCTCGCCATGCTGGCCGTATTGTTCAGCCTGTTCAGCGCCCTCTTCCACCTCACCAAAGGCGGTGAAGGCAGTTCGCAGAAAAGCCTGAAGTTCCTGATCTGGCGTCTGGGCTTTTCCATCGCCATTTTTCTCGGACTTTATCTCGCCTCATTCTTCGGGATCATCGCCCCGCACGGCCTGCCACAGGCGCACAAGCCGGCAACCACATCGGCACCAAGTGCTAACCGGTAAAAACCAGAGATCATCGGCTTCCCTTCCCATCTCGTCATGCCAACCAATGAAACCGTATCGAAAAAAAAGCCCGGAGAAATCCGGGCTTTTTTATGCATCCTGCGTACCGGATCAGAACCAGTAGACGGCCACAAAAAGAAACAGCCAGACCACGTCCACGAAGTGCCAGTACCAAGCGGTGGCTTCAAAGGCAAAATGATTATCCGGCGTCAGATGCCCCTTCATGGTGCGCACGGTCATGGTGATCAACATGATGGTACCGATGGTCACGTGCAACCCATGGAAGCCCGTCAGCATGAAGAAGGTTGAACCGTAAATACCGGACTTCAGCGTCAGGCCCATATGCTCATAGGCGTGGATATATTCCTTCGCCTGTAAACTGAGGAAGATGATACCGAGTGTGAAAGTTGCAATCAGGAAATTGCGCTGCTTGACGCGATCACCCGCCAGAAGAGCGTGATGAGCAAAGGTCAGTGTCACCGACGAGGTAAGCAGCAACAGGGTATTGATAAAGGGCAGACCCCAGGGATCCATGGCTTCCGTCATGGTACCGCCTGGCGTTTTGACCAGAGGCCACATGGCCTGGAAGTCGGGCCAGAGAATTTCATGCGTCATCACGCCACGCTCGCCGACACCGCCGAGCCACGGCACAACCAGCCAGCGCGCATAGAACAGGGCGCCAAAAAAGGCCGCAAAAAACATGACTTCAGAAAAGATGAACCAGGTCATACCCTGACGATAGGAACGATCCATCTGGGCAGAGTTCATATTGCCAAGGCTTTCCTTGATGGTGTCGCCAAACCACTTCCACATCAGGAAGAAGACACCAAACAGGCCCAGTGGAAACAGAAAGTTCAGGGTGCCCTTGTTGCTCTGCACGATGCCGGTAGCGTCATGCGTCTGAATGAAATTGCCGGCACCGATCACCAGAATAAAAAGGATGAATGAACCCAGCATCGGCCAGGGACTGGAGTCCGGTACATAATAACCGGTCGGCTTCTGGCCGTTGGCCGCGGAGCTGTGATGTTCAGACATGGGTTGTCTCCCTTCGCTTCTTGACTGGCGTACTCGTCAGGTTCAACGGTTTGCCGTTTTAACCTGATCGGGCTGCTTATAAAATTTATAGGAGAGCGTAATGGTCGTGATGTGTTTGGGTAAAGCCGGATCAATGTAGAAGATCATCGGCATACTCTTTTCAGCACCACCCTCCAGACGCTGTTCACTAAAACAGAAACATTCCGTTTTTTTAAAATACTGCGCCGCTTCTGCCGGCGATATGGACGGAACAGCACGTCCGGTAATCGCTCGCTTGTCGCGGTTTTTCACAAAGAACATGGTCTTTGTGATCTCACCCGGATGCACCCTCACAGAAGGCATACCCCGGCGAAAATCCCAAGGCAGGGCACTGTCGGTATCGACCAGAAACTCCACTGCCACGGTGCGCGAAACATCGGTATGCAGGGATGCCGCTGCTGCCTTGTTCGACCCCTTGCCGTTAAGGCCGGTAATCTCGCAAAACACATCGTAAATCGGCGGCATCACGAACACTGCAAACGCAAACATGGCCACTACTACAAGCGCCAGACGCCATAACAGGCGCTGGTTTTGCCGTGCCGTACTCTGTTCGTTTTCAGGTTTCACGTTACCGGACCCCCAAGCCTGCAGGCCTTGAGGGCTCGGCACTATAAAGAGTAACCGGGCATCCCTGCCCGGCTGACTTGCCGACCTGAATCACTTGACCACAGGAGGCTCGGTGAACGTGTGGTAAGGCGCCGGGCTGTCTACCGTCCACTCCAGTCCATGAGCACCTTCCCAGACCTGGGCATCAACCTTCACGCCCTTCTTGGCAGTCAGCAGTACCGCGAGGAAAAGCAGCTGCGACAAACCGAACCAGAAACCACCAATCGAAATCCAGAAGTTCAGATCAGCAAACTGCTGTGGATAATCGGCATAACGACGTGCCATGCCGGCCAGCCCCACAAAGTGCATGGGGAAGAACAGCAGGTTCACCGACAGCAGCGAGTTCCAGAAGTGCCACTTTGCCAGCGTGGTGTTGTACATGTGGCCGGTCCACTTTGGCAGCCAGTAATAGGCCCCGGCAAACATGGAGAACAGCGCACCAGACACCAGCACATAGTGGAAATGTGCCACCACGAAGTAGGTATCCTGATACTGGTAATCCACCGGCGTAATGGCCAGCATCAAACCGGAGAAACCGCCAATGGTAAACAGGATCACGAAGCTGATCGCAAACAGCATGGGCACTTCAAACGTCATCGAACCCTTCCACATAGTGGCGACCCAGTTGAACACCTTCACGCCCGTGGGTACGGAAATGAGCATGGTCATGTACATGTAGAACAGCGAACCGGCCAGAGGCAGGCCCGTAGTGAACATGTGATGCGCCCATACCACGAAAGAGAGCAACGCAATGGAAGCCGTCGCATACACCATGGAGGCATAACCAAACAGCGGCTTGCGTGCAAAGGTCGGGATAACGGCGGACACGATTCCGAAAGACGGCAGAATCATGATGTACACCTCGGGATGACCGAAGAACCAGAAAACATGCTGGAACAATACGGGGTCACCGCCACCAGCGGCACTGAAGAAGCTGGTACCGAAGTGACGATCCGTCAGCATCATGGTGACCACACCGGCCAGCACGGGCATCACGGCAATCAGCAGGAAGGCGGTAATCAGCCATGTCCATACGAACAGCGGCATCTTCATGAAAGTCATGCCGGGAGCGCGCAGATTGAAAATCGTCACGACCACGTTGATGGCACCCAGAATCGACGAAATACCCATCAAATGCACAGAGAAAATGAAAAAGTCGGTGCTGGCAGGGCCGTAGGTTGTCGACAACGGTGCGTAGAAGGTCCAGCCGAAGTTCGGTGCCGCACCCAAGCCCATAATGGACATGATCACGGAGAAAATCAGGATGCTGAACGCAAACGGCAACAGCCAGAAACTGAACAGGTTCAGACGAGGCAGCGCCATGTCAGGCGCGCCAATCATCAGCGGTACCATCCAGTTTGCAAAGCCCGTAAAGGCCGGCATGATGGCGCCGAACACCATGATAAGGCCGTGCACGGTGGTCATCTGATTGAAAAAGTCAGGTTGCACCAGCTGCAGGCCGGGATACATCAGCTCGGCACGAATCACCATTGCCGCCAGACCACCACAGAGCAGCATGGTAAAGGCGAAAATCAGGTACATCGAACCGATGTCCTTGTGATTCGAGGTAGTGAATATGCGCCGCCAGAACGGCGCCAGCTCGTGATGAGCGTGATCGTTATGATCGTGGGAAGCAGCGTGACTCATTTCTATATCTCCCCTTGATTTACTTGGTCACAACATCAGACGGCTGAACGAGATCGCCGGTGTTGTTGCCCCAGGCGTTACGTTCGAAAGTAATCACAGCAGCCATTTCCTTGGGCGAAAGGATGCCCTTCCATGCCGGCATGGCATTCTTGCCTGCATTCACGATCTGGATGTGGTCGGCTCGGCGAGCCTTGTCAGCGGCAATCTTGGAGCCCTTGAGCGCAGGGAACATCGGCGGCATGCCAACACCACCCGCCTGGTGGCAGGCCACGCACTTGCCGTTATAGACCTCTTCGCCAAGCTTGCTGGCTTCTGCAACGTCCGCAAACTTGTAGTCAACGGAATTCGCAGCCGCCTTGGCTTCTTCTTCCGACTTGACCTTGGTTTCCTTCAGCCAGACACCGAAATCCGTCTGCGACTTTGCTTCCACCACAATGGGCATGAAGGCGTGATCCTTGCCGCACAATTCAGCGCAACGACCACGGTAAATTCCTTCCTTACCAACGGGTACGTTCACCCAGACTTCATTGATGAAGCCGGGAATGGCGTCTTTCTTGATGGCGAAGTCAGGCACCCACCAGGCATGAATCACGTCGTCAGACGTCACCAGGAAGCGAACCTTCTTGCCCGTAGGAATGACCAGCGGCTTGTCGACTTCAGCGAGATAGTGCGGATTCTTCACAAAGTCCGGCTGGTTCTTGCTCATATTGAGCAAGCCCTTGCCCTGATGCTCGTAAGCATCACGCGGCGTACTCAGTACGGACAGGAAGCCGAGGCCCACATCCTTCTGGTCGCCATAGGAGAGATATTCGTAATGCCATTTCCACTGCGAACCGGTCACCCGCACAGTGAGGTCAGCATCACCGGAATCATTCATGGCAATCAACACGCGCGTGGCAGGAATCGCCATAACGATGAGAATGATGAAAGGAACGATGGTCCAGATCACTTCCACAAGCGTGCTTTCATGGAAGTCGGCAGGCTTGACGCCCTTGGACTTGCGATGGGCAAAAATGGAATAAAACATCATCCCGAATACACCCACACCAATAACCATGCAGATGTACAACATGAAGCGGTGAAGCTCGAAAACCTTATGACTGATATCCGTGGCACCCGGCGTCATGTCGAACTGAATCGCCATCGCAGTCGAGGCCATGACCAGCGTGGCAATAGCCACACCGGTACGGAGGATAAGAGATGACCGCATGCGTCTACTCCCGATTGCAGGGCGAACCCGCCTGAGATTCAGGCTCGCCTTCTTCTTTTTTGAGCCGGATGACGCGTCGGCAACGACTGTCCGGCAGTAACTGTTACCCGTGAAATCGAAACCTCCCAAAGGACATAATGCCCTCTGCATTTCGGCAGAAGCATGTGAATGTCACTTCGAGGTGCTTTTGAACAGCAGACTGGACTGCCCGACTACAAGGATGCTGCCCTCGCAATGGCCAGAAAAGCGACCATTGTTTCGGCTGCGTAATGTATGGGCTGTGCGGAATGATGTCCATACGGCCAACGGGATTTTTCCGGGTATTTTTAATGGGAAAACGCCGAAAAAGGCCGCTCGCGTGGCATGCCCGCTCTCGCGAGCCCGCCAGAAACGCTCTCTCACCGGGGCGCCTGCAACAAGCCCTCTACATCAGCAAGATCGGTCTGGGCACGATTCAGGTAGTTCGCCATGACCAGCGAATGATTGGCAAAGAGCCCGAAACCGGAACCATTCAGAATGACAGGACTCCATACCGCCTGCTGCGTCGCCTCCAGCTCATGAATGGCTGCGCGCAAACTAAGACCCGCCTGCTGGCGCGCCAGCTCCGGGCCAAAATCAACCTCAACGGCCTTCAGCAGATGCAACAATGCCCATGCACTGCCACGCGCCTCATAAAAAACATCATCGACCTGCCACCAGGAAGTCTCTTCCAGACGAGGCAAGACCCGCACGCCTTCGCCAACGACAACCGTCGGGGTATCCGGCAGGGCCGCATTGAGCCGAGCAGAAAGCCGCCCCAGATTGGCCGTTGCATCACCCAGCCAGTGCTGCAGGTATATGGCGCGCGGATAGAATCTTGCATCCTTGCCTGCCGCGAGGCGCCGGCCATAGGCCGCTACGGATTCGCTGCCGCGACGAAACTCGCCTTCAGCTGCAGGCAAGACCCATGAATCGGCATTGGCATTGAAGGCCGTCTCGGCAACCGCAAGATCAGCATCCTCGATGAACTGGGCATGGGAAAGACTCATGTCGCGATGCAGGGCGCGCGTCATGTCACGCACCTGATGCAGCACACCCAGCTCCCAGGCAGGAATATTGTCGAGAAAAAGCCCGGGAGGCAGCATGTCATTACGCAGATAACCACCGCGCTTGTCGAGCAAGGTACCACTCACCCGCGCCAATGTTTCCGCCAGCACCACTCCAGGCGGAGCATGCCCGGAGTCAGAAGCCGCCACAGCAAAAGACTCGGGCTCCCGACTCCAGTACCAGCCAAAAGCCAGCTGCAGCAAAAGACAAAGCAAAAACAGGCTAAAAAGAACTGCTGCATGATCCGCCAGCGCCCAGCGCTCGCGCCACACCCCCCACTGCTGAATAAGCCTGTCCTGCCAACTATCCATTACTGTCCGGGGCACCCGCGAGAAGATACAAAAAGTATTGCCTGCACTCATGCAGGCGCTGCAAGCAGGCGATTCTACACATTCTGCCCGGGGCACTATAAGCCCGGCGGGCAAATCAATACCGGCCATGGATATTTATGGCGAGCTTGCCTAGTATCGCGCCCCCATGAAGAACGCTCTCATTTTCCTTCTTGCCAGCGCCCTGCTGGCACTCCCCGGACTCTGGCTTCTGCTGCGCCAGCATGGCCGCCGGACCCTGCTGGTTGCGATTCCGCTGCTTCTGCTGGCAACCGCTTCCTCCTATACAGGCATACGCCTGTGGCAGGAAAACCCGGCAACACCCGCCTTCCAACTGAATACCCCCCCCGGCCGGTTTCAAGTCATCCGCCCTGCCGAACTGCCTGCCGCCTTGGCCGCCAGCCATGGACGCCCCGTCCTGCTGGAGTTTTATGCCGACTGGTGCAGCAGCTGCGTAGTCTGGAAAACAACCGTCTTCAATCGGCCGGATGTACAAGCCGCGATGACGCCATTGCAGCTACTACAGATTGACGCCAGTGAACTCGGCCCCGACGTGCAGGCACTGCTGGATCAGCACCACCTGAACGGCCTTCCAGCCATCCTTGTTTATGACAAAAACGGGCAAGAGCACCCCGAGCTCAGGCTACTGGGAGAGATGGCCGCGCCAGACTTCATTGACTGGATCAAGCACCGCCTCCTGTCGTCGCTGTAATTGATCTGTCGTTGCCATGCCCGGTCGCTTTGGGTATTGTGCGTCGAACTTCTGGCATTTCGCTGATAGATGGCCGGTTTTGCACAGAAAACCCGGGCACACATTTTGTTGCCAAGTACGCAGGATCAGGCCTTGGCGCGTCAGGCCCGCCAAGGCAAAATACGGAACCAGTCAGTCACATACAAAATAACCCCAAGGAATTGCTCCTGCGCTGCCCGTCAATGGCAGACAGGCGGCGCAGGAACTGCGACACATCATGACCAAGATTCTTGTTCTGCATGGCCCCAACCTGAACCTGCTGGGAACACGCGAGCCCGGCATCTATGGTGCCGACACGCTGGACAGCATCAATGCACGCCTGCTCACCACGGCCGCCATGGCCGGGGTACGGCTGGACGCCTTCCAGAGCAATCACGAAGGCCAGTTGATAGATCGTGTACAGGCGGCCGGCAACGATGGCACGCACTTCATCCTGATCAATCCCGCCGCCCTTACACACTCCTCGATCGCCTTGCGCGACGCCCTCCTGGGGGTCGGCATTCCTTTTGTGGAGATTCATCTTTCCAATGTGCATGCACGCGAAGAATTCCGTCATCACTCCTGCTTTTCAGATGTTGCCGTAGGCGTGATCTGTGGACTGGGCGCCCAGGGTTACTCCCTGGCGCTGGAGTTCGCCCTCGACCGTCTCAAGCAGACCGCATCCTGATTTTTTACTTTCCACTCATTCGTTTTTTCACGAGAGCTCAGCATGGATATTCGCAAGGTCAAAAAACTCATCGAGCTGCTGGAGGAATCCGGCATTGATGAACTGGAAATCACCGAAGGTGAAGAGTCCGTACGTATTGCCCGCCATCGTCCGGCATACGCTACGCAGCCACATTACGCTCATGTTGCAGCGGCACCAGCACCCCACGCAGCAGCGCCTGCTGTCGCCGCCGAAACCACGCAAGGCCCGGCACCCGCTGCGGTTGAGCCGGCGACTCGCGGCTATGTGCAACGCTCGCCCATGGTCGGCACTTTCTATCGTTGTGCATCACCGGGCGCCGCCTCCTTTGTGGAAGTCGGTCAGACCGTGAAAAAAGGCGATGTGGTTTGCATCGTTGAAGCCATGAAAATGATGAACCAGATCGAGGCCGAAGAAAGCGGCACGATTGAAAGCATCCTTGTAGAAAACGGCCAGGCAGTCGAATTCGACCAGCCCTTGTTCACCATCGTTTAATTCAGTCACGGAAACCTCACCATGCTCGAGAAGGTGGTTATCGCCAACCGTGGCGAAATTGCATTGCGCATCCTGCGCGCCTGCAAGGAAATGGGCATACGCACAGTCGCTGTCTACTCCAAAGCCGATCGCGATCTGCTGCACGTGCGTCTTGCCGACGAGTCTGTCTGCATTGGCCCGGCCGCATCGAAAGACAGCTATCTGAATATTCCTGCGCTGATTTCTGCCGCCGAAGTAACCGATGCACAGGGCATCCATCCTGGCTACGGCTTTCTTGCTGAAAATGCCGACTTTGCCGAAGCCGTGGAAAAGTCAGGCTTCACCTTCATCGGCCCGCGCGCTGAAACCATACGCCTCATGGGCAACAAGGTTTCCGCCATCGAGGCCATGAAAAAAGCAGGCGTACCCACCGTGCCCGGCTCTGACGGGGCAGTGACGGAAGAAAATGCCATCGTCCTCGCCAAAAGGATTGGCTATCCCATCATCATCAAGGCCGCCGCCGGTGGTGGTGGTCGCGGCATGCGTGTTGTGCATACCGAGTCTGCCCTGCTGAACTCGCTCTTTGTCACCCGCTCGGAAGCCAAGGCCGCGTTCAGTGATGACACGGTGTATATGGAAAAATTCCTGGAGCACCCGCGCCATATCGAAATCCAGGTACTGGGTGACGGCAAGGGCAAGGCCATTCATCTGGGCGATCGCGACTGCTCCCTGCAGCGCCGCCACCAGAAAGTCGTGGAAGAAGCTCCCGCACCGCACATTCCGGAAAGGGCCCGCAACAAGGTCGCCGAGTCCTGCGTCAAGGCCTGCGAACTGATGAAATACCGTGGCGCCGGCACCTTCGAGTTCCTCTATGAAAACGAGCAATTCTATTTCATCGAAATGAATACACGTGTTCAGGTCGAGCACCCGGTCACCGAACTGGTCACCGGCGTTGACATCATCAAGGAGCAGTTGCGTATCGCTGGCGGGAAAGGCCTGTCCCTGACGCAAAAAGACGTGAAAATCCAGGGCCATGCGCTGGAATGCCGCATCAATGCCGAAGATCCCCGCACCTTCATGCCCTGTCCCGGCAAGATCAACTACTTCCACGCGCCGGGCGGCCCCGGCATCCGCATGGACTCGCATATTTACTCCGGCTACAGCGTACCGCCGAACTATGACTCGCTTATCGGCAAACTGATTGCCTACGGGCCAACGCGTGATGTAGCGCTGGCCCGTATGCGCAATGCCATGGATGAAATTGTGGTGGACGGTATCAAAACCAACATTCCCCTGCACCGCGATGAAATCCTGCGTGATGCCAACTTCGCCAAGGGCGGTGTCGACATCCATTATCTGGAGAAGAAGCTCGGGCTCTGAGTCTGCGGTCTGAAAGTGCTTTACCAGGGCGGAGTGTTGCACTCCGCCTTTCTATTTTTTGTAATGAGAAACCAATGACCTGGCTGCAACTCAAGATCGACAGTACCAAGGCACAAGCCCCTGACATTGAAGCCCTGCTGGAAGAGATCGGCGCGGCCGCCGTACTGATGGAAGACTCTGCCGATCAACCCTTGCTGGAACCCCCCCCCGGTGCCACACCACTCTGGGACGCCACCCGCGTGGTCGGCGTGTTTACGGTGGATTCAGAAGTGGATGCCATCGTCGAGTACCTCGAAGCCCGCCTCGGTCAGAAGCTTCCGGCCTACCGCGTGGAAGTCCTGGAGGACAAGGACTGGGTGCGCGCCTGGATGGATCATTACCATCCGATGTGTTTTGGCAAACGCCTGTGGGTCGTCCCAAGCTGGACACCGCCCCCCGAGCCCAACGCCATCAACCTGCTGCTGGATCCGGGCCTGGCCTTTGGCACCGGCACCCACCAGACCACCGCCCTTTGCATGGAGTGGCTGGACGGGCTGGATCTGGATGGCAAGACCGTTATTGATTACGGCTGCGGCTCCGGCATTCTCGCCGTCGCGGCCCTGCTGCTGGGCGCCAGAGAGGCTTATTGTGTCGACAACGACCCGCAAGCCCTCACCGCCACGCGCAGCAATGCCGAACGCAACGGTGTTGCCGGGCGGGTACATACCTTCATGCCCGAAGACATGCCGGTCATTTCAGCCGATGTCATCGTCGCCAACATTCTGGCCGGCCCCCTGGCCATGCTGGCCCCCACGCTCACCAGCTACAGCCACCCCGGCACACAGATAGCGCTCTCCGGCATTATCCGTTCGCAGGTCGACGAATTGCGTGAGGTTTACCGCCAGTGGTTCGACATGGATGGCCTGGCCATCAAGGACGAAGACTGGTGCCGGCTTTCCGGTACGCGACGCGGTTAACAGTCCGCCGGGAATATTCGGGCGCAAGTTGCTGTAAAAATCCCGAACGGCACAGTAGATTACCCATCATCACGGGAGCCATTGGAGGCTCCGCGGCACAGGGATCCAGGACCAGCACATGACCGATGCCAAACAGACAAAATGCCCGCATTGCGGCAGCACCTTCCGCATCAGTGATGCCCAGCTGACCGCCAAGGGCGGCAGCGTGCGTTGCGGGTCGTGCCTGCAGGTTTTCCGGGCCGACTTGCATCTGGTTGGCGCCAACGCGGCTCCTGCACCGGCTGTCAGTGCTCAAGCCAAACCCAGGGGGAAAAAGGGAGCGCCTGGTGATGAGTCCTGGGCACTGGCCCTGCTCGACGAGAAAGGCGCCGAGGCGGCCAGCGACGCTCCGGAGCACAGCCATGACGATGCGCAAGCCTGGCAGGAGCAGAATCACAAGCAGGACAGTGATGACGATTTCGGCTTCAACGAAGACGACATCAGTGATTTCATCAACAACGATACCGCTGTCGACATGCCTCAGGGCAAGTCCCTGCGCTTTGACGATGAGCTCAGTGACTTTATCGATGCCGCCGATGACAGCGGCCTGATCACGGACACGCCGCAAGAGCATCATCCCCTGAATGAAAATGCGGACGAATCCTGGGCACAAAACATTCTGTCCGAGCTGGAGCAAACCGAGAAAAAACAGGACAGCAAGAAATACGGCATGGAAATCCTGGATGGCAAAAGCAAGGCACCACCCAAGAATGCCAAGATGGCCGCCGCTCTCGGCATAGGCAAGCGGGTAGCCGATGAACCTGACTCCCCGCGCACCAGCAAAGCCGCTGCAGCTTCCGTACCCGATGACGACTTTCTCGGCGACGACGCTGATGTCCTCAGCTTTCTCGATAACGATGACCTCAGCAACAACTCCCCGGCTCCGCTGGCCCCCAATCCGTTCTCGCTGGAGCGCCCCCTCGCCCATGTTGATGCTCCGCTGGTCCTCAAGCCCCGTCGTGATCCCATCAATTGGGGCAGCCTGCTGACCTGGACATTCCTTTGCCTCATTGCTGTCATCATGTTCATTGCGCAGTACACCTATTTCAACTTTGACAGCCTGGCGATACGGCCGGACATACGCCCGTATTTCGAGCAGGCCTGTGCAAAGCTTGACTGCCGCCTGCCTGATATCCCTGACCACAGCAAAATCAGGGTTGACGAGTTGATGGTACGCAAGCACGCCAGGGTAGAAGGCGCCTTGCAAGTGGATGCCATTCTTAAAAACAGCGCCACCTTTCCGCAGAGCTTCCCGACCCTCCGCCTGCGCTTCACCAACAGCGCCGATGAGATTGTCGCCAGCCGCCTGCTCAAACCTTCCGAGTATCTGGCCGGCGAAGCCAAGCGGTTGCGCCGTATGCCGCCTGACACCCCGATACGCATTTCACTGAGCATTGTCGATCCCGGAAAAAATGCCGTGAACTACGGACTGGATCCGGTCTTCTAGAGCCCCCCCTCACCTGCGGAGGCCCCGGCAACAGTCCCGGGCGCCTCCCCCAGCCCTCGTTAGCCCCCTTCCAGGCTTTGCCACATCAGCCCGCTCCGGTATCATCCGCGCCCTCTTCGCAACCGGGCCCTCGGACGAGTCCATGCTCAAGCCCTTTTCGATAGGCCCGCATCTGATCAGCACTCCCGTGGCGCTTGCCCCCATGGTCGGTGTCACAGACAGCCCTTTCCGGCAACTTTGCCGGCAATGGGGGGCAGGCCATGTCGTCTCGGAAATGGTGGCCTCCGATGTACGGCTATGGCAGTCACGCAAATCCTCCACGCGCCTCGACTACAGTGACGAGCTGGAGCCACGCACCGTGCAGATTGTTGGATACGACCCGCAAATGATGGCGGCTGCCGCACGCGCCTGTGTCGATCTCGGCGCACAGATTGTCGACATCAACATGGGGTGTCCTGCAAAAAAAGTGTGCAACCGTCTGGCGGGTTCCGCACTTCTGCAGGACGAAGCCCTGGTGGCAGAAATCCTGACAAATGTCGTCGATGCGGTGGCGGTTCCGGTGACATTGAAAACCCGCACCGGCTGGGACACCGACAATCGCAATGGCGTGAAAATCGCACGTATTGCCGAGGACTGCGGCATACAAATGCTGGTGATGCACGGCCGCACGCGTGCCGACAAATACATGGGCGAGGCAGAATACGACACCATTGCTGCTGTCAAGCAGGCCGTGAAAATTCCTGTACTGGCCAATGGCGATATCGGCTCGGCGGAAAAGGCCGAAAAGGTGCTTGTTCACACCGGCTGCGATGGTATTATGATCGGCCGCGGCGCCCATGGTCGGCCGTGGATTTTTCGCGACATAATTCACTTCCTTCGCACCCGTGAACACCTGTCTCCACCGACACCGGCAGAGACGGCGCTGATTATCAAGGGTCATCTGGAAGCTCTTTACGCGTTTTACGGTGAACTTCAGGGCTTACGCTTTGCCCGCAAGCATTTCGGCTGGTATGTGGAGCAGCTTCCACCATCCTGTTTTCCGGATATTGCGACGAATCCGCGTTGGTTTAACAAACTGGAGTCCCCGGCCCAGCAACTGGCCTTTGTCCGTGATTTTTTCGGACAGCTTATCGATGGAGAGGTAAGAGCGGCATGAACAATCTCAACATGGATCCGTTACTTCTTAATGGCAGTGATAACGGCATGGACATGTCCACCCTGAAACAATTTCAAAGCACTACCGGCACACAGCACACCCTGCGTGACCATGTCGAACTGGCCATGCGCAATTACTTTGCCAACCTGGGCGGCGAACAAGTGACCGACGTCTACAACATGGTGCTCGCGGAAATCGAAGGCCCGCTTCTGGAAGTGGTTCTCGAATACACCCGTGGCAACCAGACTCGTGCCTCCGAAATCCTCGGCCTCAACCGTGGCACCTTGCGCAAGAAGCTCAAGGATCACGGCCTGATGTAAGCCTGGTGTGCAATAAAAAAAGGGCCATGAGCGCCCTTTTTTATTTGGGGAGCCCTGAGAGCCCCCCCCCACCACCTCCGGGACGCGGGAACCGGCGCTAACGGGAAAAGGATGCCCGGCACCGCACCAAAACCCGCTGCCTCATAACGACTGATCTATAGCGAGTAGCCCCATGAGCCAGACCGTCAAACAGGCCCTGATCTCTGTCTCCGACAAGACCGGTATCGTTGATTTCGCCCGCGAGCTCAGTGCCGCCGGCGTTGCCCTGCTCTCCACCGGCGGCACCTTCAAGCTGCTGCGCGAGAACGGGATTGCCGTGACCGAGGTGTCCGATCACACCGGCTTCCCTGAAATGATGGACGGCCGCGTGAAAACGCTGCACCCCAGGATCCATGGCGGCATTCTCAGCCGTCGCGGCCAGGACGATGCGGTGATGGCCGAACACGGCATCAGCGGCATCGACCTTGTGGTGGTGAATCTCTACCCCTTCGCCGCAACCGTGGCCAAGCCCGGCTGCACCCTGCCCGAGGCTATCGAGAACATCGATATCGGCGGCCCGACCATGGTGCGCTCGGCCGCCAAGAACCACGCTCATGTCGGCATCGTGGTCAGTGCCGCCGATTACGGCCGCGTGCTGGATGAAATCAGGAAGAGTGGCGGCCTTTCCCATGCGACCCGTTTTGATCTGGCGGTAAAGGCCTTTGAGCACACTGCCGGTTACGACGGCATGATCGCCAATTATCTCGGCGGCCTGGTGGGCGAGAAAAAAGGCGATCTGGCGGCACGCGAGACCTTCCCGCGCACCTTCAATACCCAGTTTTTCAAGGCTCAGGAACTGCGCTACGGCGAAAACCCGCACCAGCGCGCCGCCTTCTACACCGAAGCCGACCCCAGAGAGGCCTCTGTCGCCACTTCGCGCCAGCTGCAGGGCAAAGAGCTTTCCTACAACAACATTGCCGACACCGACGCCGCGCTGGAATGCGTGAAATCATTTGCCAAGCCCGCCTGCGTCATCGTCAAGCACGCCAACCCCTGCGGCGCCGCCGTATCACTGGACGGCATCAAGACCGCCTATGAACTGGCTTACCTGACCGATACCGAATCAGCTTTCGGCGGCATCATCGCCTTCAACCGCGAGCTGGATGCAGAAACCGCCAGACTCATCGTTGATCGCCAGTTTGTCGAAGTGATTATTGCACCGATGATTTCCAAAGAGGCACTGGCCGTCACTGCTGCCAAACAGAATGTGCGCGTACTCGAATGCGGCGCACTGCCGGCCATTGATGCACGTGCCGCGCAGTGGGATTTCAAGCGCGTCAACGGCGGCCTGCTGGTGCAGGATCAGGACCTTGGCATGATCAAGGAAAGCGACCTCAAAATCGTCACCAGACGCGCACCGACCGAGGCCGAAATCCACGACCTGATTTTTGCCTGGAAAATCGCCAAATACGTCAAATCCAACGCCATTGTTTACGCGAAGAACCGCCAGACCATTGGTGTCGGTGCCGGCCAGATGAGCCGCGTGAACTCCGCCCGCATCGCCGCCATCAAGGCCGAACACGCCGGCCTTGATGTAAAAGGTGCGGTGATGGCTTCCGATGCCTTTTTCCCCTTCCGTGACGGCCTTGATAACGCGGCGAAAGTGGGCATTACCGCCGTGATCCAGCCCGGTGGCTCCATGCGCGATGCCGAAGTGATAGCCGCAGCGGATGAGCACGGCATTGCGATGGTCTTCACCGGCATGCGCCATTTCAGACACTGAGTTAATAACCCGGCTGCGCTGCGTCGCACAGGGCGGCGTTGCGGGCTCGACTGCGGTGCTGACATACCTTTGTATGCTGCGCTCCTCGTCCAGCCCGCGCCTTGCCCTGCACTGACGGATCGCAACCTCGGACAACTGGATTTCCCGGCGCCCGACATCAACAGGCTCCACCATTTGAGGCTGGCTTTATGAATATCCTGATTCTGGGTTCCGGTGGCCGCGAACACGCTCTTGCCTGGAAATGCGCACAAGATCCCCGCATCGAGAAAGTCTTTGTGGCGCCGGGCAATGCCGGCAGCGCTACCGAAGCCAAATGCGAAAATGTCGCGCTGGATATTCTGGACAACGCGCAACTGGTGGAGTTCGCCAAAGCCAATGTCGCCTTCACCATCGTCGGCCCGGAAGCCCCGCTGGTGAATGGCGTGGTCAACGCCTTTCAGGCTGCCGGCCTGAAAATCTGGGGACCGACGCAATACGCGGCCCAGCTCGAAGGCTCCAAGGCTTTCGCCAAGGATTTTCTCGCCCGCTATCACATCCCGACGTCTGCCTATGGTGTGTTTACCGACACCGACGAAGCCCTCGCCTTCCTGCGTGAAAAGGGCGCGCCGATTGTCGTGAAGGCCGATGGCCTGGCGGCGGGCAAAGGCGTGATTGTGGCCATGACACTGGCTGAAGCCGAAGATGCCGTGACCGACATGCTCTCCGGCAATGCCTTTGGTGCTGCCGGTTCGCGCGTGGTGATCGAAGAGTTTCTCGAAGGCGAGGAAGCCAGCTTCATCGTCATGGTCGATGGCGGCACCGCATTGCCCATGGCCACCAGCCAGGATCACAAGCGCATTGGCGATGCTGATACCGGCCCCAATACCGGCGGCATGGGTGCTTACTCTCCCGCTCCGGTGGTGACTGCCGAAGTGCATGAACGCGTCATGCGTGAAGTCATCAATCCGACCGTGCAGGGCATGATTGCCGAAGGCCATCCCTACACCGGCTTTCTTTACGCCGGCCTCATGATTGATAAAACGGGTGCAGCGAAAGTCATTGAGTTCAATTGCCGCTTTGGCGACCCGGAAACCCAGCCAGTGATGCTGCGCCTGCAATCCTCGCTGGTCGAACTGGTGGAACGTGGCATGGCCAAACAACTGGCTGACACCACCGCCGAATGGGATGAACGCGCCGCCCTCGGCGTGGTGATGGCAGCGGGCGGTTATCCCGGTGATATCCGCAAGGGTGATGTGATTGAAGGCCTGGACCGCGCCGCTGCCATTGCGGGAAAAATCTTCCACGCCGGCACCGCGCTGAAAAACGGCAAGATCGTTACCAGTGGCGGTCGCGTGCTCTGCGCCACCGCTCTCGGCAACACCGTGTCGGAAGCCCAGCGCAACGCCTATGCACTGGCAGAAACCGTAAGCTGGGAAGGTGAATACCACCGCAGCGACATCGGTTACCGTGCCGTTGCGCGCGAACAGGGGAAATAACCGGCCCGTCATCACCACCATAAAAAAGGGACGCTGGCCGCGTCCCTTTTTTATGGTTTGTTTTGTGCCTTTTTGCCGCCGCCCCCGTCAGGCTGACTGTGAAAGGGGTTGGGCAAACTCCCGCAGAAAATCAATATTGTATTCATAGTCACGCGTCTGGATGCCACGTATGGCGTCCATGGCAAAACTTTCGAGCTTGCCGCCAATCAGGGGCACGTCCACTTTGGCGTTCATTAACTGGCGGTGCACACACTGCCCGCCCTGCGGAATCAGCCAGTAGTCGATATGCGCCTTCAGGGGCAGTCCTTCGAGCTCAATCGTGTTCTTGCCGACATAGAGCGAAGGATCACTGAGATCCCACTCTATCGTCGTCACCAGAGCGCTGATGCGCCCCATGAGAAAGCCCTGCGCAAACTCCGGCACCGATTCCGGCAGCAGGCCCTTGGCATCGCGGCGGACCTTCAGGCGATAACGCTCGGGCTTGTCGATGGCTTCCATGATCCGGATGTTGCGCTGGCGCAGCTGGGCATGCTTGCGCGTGATGTAGCTTGCATCACGGAACATGGCGACATACGTCTCGGCGGGATAGGGGTAGGTGAACTGCAAGGGTGCCTGCATGACTCTCTCCTGGCTTTAATGCCGGCTATCGTAGCCGAGCCCTCAACACGGCCGCCATTGTGGAAAACCGCAATGCAGGGCCCGTCACCTCCCCAGTACCAGCACAGGCCTGCCGCCGTCACGGGCACGAACAACGGCAGTACAAAACCTGATCGGTCGGAAAGCCGGACTTTTTGACCCGGCGGCCACAGAAACAGTCCGCCCCGTGCAGCTGAAAATGCTATTCTTCGCGCCTTCTTTTTTTAGCCCCATCTCTGCCCGCAGCCACACGGCTGAACCGGGAGGCATGGGATCATTGCAGCAAGCAGCGAGTAGAGAGAACGACGATGGATGAGGCACTGCGCAAAGCCGCACTGGATTACCACGAATTTCCCGAGCCGGGCAAAATCAGCGTCACGCCGACCAAGGCCATGGTCAACCAGCGTGATCTGGCACTGGCCTACTCGCCCGGCGTCGCCGCTCCCTGTGAAGAAATCGAGCGTGACCCCTCTCTCGCCGCCAAATACACCGCCCGCGGCAACCTGGTGGCCGTGATCACCAACGGCACAGCCGTGCTGGGTCTCGGCGACATCGGCCCGCTGGCCTCCAAGCCGGTGATGGAAGGCAAAGGCGTGCTGTTCAAGAAGTTCGCCGGCGTTGATGTTTTCGATATCGAAATCAACGAAAAAGATCCGGAAAAACTCGTCGAGATCATTGCTTCGCTGGAGCCGACTTTCGGTGGCATCAATCTGGAAGACATCAAGGCACCCGAATGTTTCTACGTGGAAAAGAAACTGCGCGAGCGCATGAAGATTCCGGTTTTCCATGATGACCAGCACGGCACATCCATCATCGTCGGAGCCGGCCTCCTCAACGCCCTCAAGGTGGTTGGCAAGGACATCAAGGACATCAGGATTGTCTGCTCCGGTGCCGGGGCGGCAGCCCTAGCCTGCCTCGACGTGCTGACTTCCCTCGGCGCCCGCAAGGAAAACATCTTCGTGGCCGACTCCAAGGGCGTTTGCTATGAAGGCCGTACCGGTATGGACGAAAGCAAGGCCCGGTTTGCACAGAAAACCGAAGCCCGCAGCCTGGCCGATGTCATGCCGGGTGCTGACATGTTTCTCGGTCTGTCTTCCGCTGGCGTGCTGAAGCCGGAAATGCTGAAAGACATGACCGCCAACCCGATCATTTTCGCACTGGCAAATCCCACGCCGGAAATCATGCCCGAGCTGGCCAAGGAAGCGCGCCCTGATGCGATTATCGCTACCGGCCGCTCGGATTATCCGAACCAGGTCAACAACGCGCTTTGCTTCCCCTACATTTTCCGCGGCGCGCTGGATGTCGGTGCCACCACCGTGAACGAGGCGATGAAGATTGCCTGCGTGCACGCCATTGCCAATCTCGCGCATGCCGAGCAGTCGGAGTTCAGTACCGGTTCTGCTGCCTCCTTTGGCCGCGAATACCTGATCCCGACACCGCTGGATCCGCGCCTGATCATGGAGATTGCCCCGGCCGTGGCCAAGGCCGCCATGGAAACCGGTGTTGCCACCCGCCCGATCCAGGATTTTGCAGCGTATCGCCAGAAGCTTTCCGAGTTTGTCTACAACTCCGCCTTCATCATGAAGCCGGTGTTTGCCAAGGCCAAGGCCGAACCGAAAACCATCGTATATTGCGAAGGTGAAGACGAGCGTGTGCTGCGCGCCGTGCAGGTAGTGGTTGATGAAGGCCTGGCCCGGCCCATGCTGATCGGCCGCCCCGCCGTCATCGAAAAGCGCCTGGAAAAACTCGGCCTGCGTATTCGTGCCGGCAAGGACTTTGTGCTGATCAACCAGGACGAGGACCCGCGTTTCAAGCAGTACTGGACCTACTACCACGACCTCATGGCACGCCAGGGCATTTCGCCTGAACTCGCCCAGAAAGAAGTGCGTCGACGTGCCACGCTGATCGGTTCGCTGCTGGTGCATTTCGGTGAAGCCGACGGCATGATTTGCGGCACCTTCGCCAACTACTCGCTGCACCTGCGCTACATCAACCGCATCATTCCGAAAAAGCCCGGCGTCAACAATTTCGCCGCGATGAACCTGCTGATGCTGGAAAACCGCACGCTGTTTATCTGCGACACCTATGTCAATCCTGATCCCACTGCGGAGCAGATTGCCGAGATGACCCTGCAGGCCGCCGAAGCCGTGAAGAACTTCGGCCTCACGCCGAAAGTCGCCCTGCTCTCGCACTCCAGCTTCGGCAGTGAAGATACCGCCAGTGCAGCCAAGATGCGCAAGGCATGGCGCCTGCTGCGCGACATCGCGCCCGAGCTGGAAGTGGAAGGCGAAATGCACGGTGATGCTGCGCTGGATGAAACCATCCGCAGCCAGGTATTCCCGAACTCCCTGCTCAAGGGCGCCGCCAACCTGCTGATCATGCCGACACTCGATGCCGCCAATATCGCTTTCAACCTGCTGAAAGTGACGTCCGGCAGCGGTGTCACCGTCGGTCCGATCCTGCTCGGCACCAGCAAGCCCGTGCACATCCTGACGCCCTCCGCCACCGTTCGCCGCATCATCAACATGACAGCGGTTACCGTGGCAGAAGCCGGGGCGAAAACCGCGAAGTAACTCCGTGCGTTAGTAACCTGACATAAAAAAACCGGCAACTGCCGGTTTTTTTATGTCAGGCCGAAAGTTTCCGGATCACGCTCACTGCCTACAACTGCTCCGCGCCATAACGCGCCAGTGCCGGCAGGTCGCGCACATCGATACAGTTATAGGCCAGCCCGATCAGACCCAGCTCCTGCAGGCTGCCCAGCGCACGATTGACGCGCTGCCGGGAGAGGCCGGCCAGCAAGGCCAGCTCCTCCTGCGAGAGCTGCAGCGCCTTGCGCGTTTGCGGATAGAGCAGGGGATTGAACAACTGCGCCAGCGAACGCGCCACCCGCGCATTCACATCCAGCAGGCGCGTGTTCTGGATATTGGCAATGAACTCGCCAAGACGCTCATTGAGCTGGCCGATGACAAAGACAGAAAAGCCCAGGCTGCGCGCCAGCAGCTCATGAAAGACCTGCGCCGGCACGAACAGCACCAGTGAGGGCCGCAGCGCCACCACATCGTAACGACGGAGCTCATGCTTGAGCACACTGCCCTCGCCAAACCAGCCGCCGGAGGGAATACCTGCAAAGGTGCAGCCGCGGCCGGCATGACTGTCCACCGCCAGTTTCAGCAAGCCATCATGCACGCCGATCCAGTAATCGCTGGGTTCATCGCGACGCGCCACAAACTCCCCTGCCGCAAAATGCCGGCGCTGGGTCTGTGCCAGCACCAGCGTCTGCAAATCAGCCTCAAGACACGTAAACCAGAGGCAGGCGGAGAGGGCCTCGCGCGTGGAAGACAGCCCCTCCTGTCGTGGAATTTCCGTCACTTGGCTAGACTCCAGCAAGATTGACGCGCCGATGACAGATGGCGCGCATGCGCTCTGCTATCCAGCAGCAGCCGAAAAAACAACACCAGCCGAGGCGTCACATGAATGCGCATTACGAATCCCTTCCTCGCAACGCGGCCAATCACACCGCCCTGACGCCTCTGGATTTCATCGCCCGCGCTGCCGAGGTCTATGGCGAGCGGCCGGCGATTGTCCACGGCAGTGTGCGCCGCAACTGGCGTGAAACCTATGCGCGCTGCCGGCAACTGGCCAGCGTACTGGTCGGGCTCGGCATCAAGCCGGGCGATACCGTTGCCGCGCTTCTGCCCAACACCCCTGCCATGGTCGAGGCCCACTTCGGCGTGCCCATGAGCGGGGCGGTACTGAACACCCTCAACACCCGTCTTGATACCGCCACCCTGCTGTTCATGCTGCGCCACGGCGAAGCACGCGTACTGATTGTCGATATCGAGTTCGCCCCGCAGGCGCAGCAGATGGCGCATGAATGCAAGGGCCTGCATATCGTGCTGGTCAACGATGCGGCCTTTGCGCCGATTCCCCTGCCCGCCGGCTGGCACGAATACGAGGCCCTGCTGGCCACGGGTAATGCCGGCTTTGACTGGCAGCGCCCTGATGACGAGTGGGATGCCATCGCGCTGAACTACACCTCCGGCACCACCGGCGATCCCAAGGGCGTGGTCTATCACCACCGCGGCGCCACCCTGAATGCGCTGAGCAATATCCTGGAATGGGACATGCCCAAACACGCGGTCTATCTCTGGACCCTGCCCCTGTTCCACTGCAATGGCTGGTGTTTCGCCTGGACCATCGCCGCCCGTGCCGGCGTCAATGTCTGCCTGCGCCGCTTCGACGCCGAACATGTCTTTGCGCTGATCCGGCAGGAAAAAGTCAGCCACTACTGCGGTGCGCCGATTGTGCAAAGCGCCCTGGCCGGCGCCCCGGCAGCCTGGCGCGAAGGCATTGGCCAGCGCGTGCATACCATGGTGGCGGGCGCGGCGCCCTCACCCGCCGTCATCGAGCAAATGCAGGCCATCGGCTTTGAGCTCACGCATGTCTACGGCCTGACGGAAACCTACGGCCCCGCTGCCGTCTGCGCCGTGCAGGCCGAGTGGTCCGGCCAGAGCCTCGCCGCCCAGGCTGAACTCCATGCGCGCCAGGGTGTGCGCTACCACTTGCAGGCCGGCGTCAGTGTGCGCGACCCCGACACCCTGGCCCCGGTACCTGCGGATGGCGAAACCATGGGCGAGATCATGTTTCGCGGCAATATCTGCATGAAGGGCTATCTGAAAAACGAACGCGCCACCGCCGAATCCTTTGCCGGCGGCTGGTTTCATACCGGTGATCTCGGCGTGCTCATGCCGGATGGCTACGTGCGCATCAAGGACCGCAGCAAGGACATCATCATTTCCGGTGGCGAAAACATTTCCAGCATCGAAATCGAGGATGCGCTGTATCGCCACCCGGCCGTCGCCGCTGCCGCCGTGGTGGCACAACCCGATGCACGCTGGGGCGAAGTCCCCTGCGCCTTTATCGAACTCAGGCCAGGCCAGAGCGCCAGCGCAGAAGAAATCGTGAAGCATTGCCGCCTGCTCCTGGCCAGCTTCAAGATCCCCAAGGCAGTGCATTTTTGCGAACTGCCGAAAACCTCGACCGGAAAAATACAGAAATTCGAACTGCGCAAACTTGCCCTGGAAAAATCCGGACCTGCCGGCTAAAACAGCCGCCAGCCAATCAGGCCGTCAAAAGGACGTTGCCATAAAAAAGCCCCGGATTAGCGGGGCTTTTTTATTTACAGCGGGGGCCGTTCATGCAGGCTGGGAATGCTCGCGCAGAAAGGCTCCTGTGACACGCCGCGAAAAATTCCTCACCGGAAGCCGGGGCCATCCTTTTCAGTACGCGCCCATATAATCCTTCTTGCCCAGCTCCACACCGTTGCTGCGCAAGATCGCGTACGTGGTGGTGATGTGGAAGAAGAACTGCGGAAGGCCGTAGGTCAGCAGGTAATCCTGGCCCCTGAAGCGGCGTTCCTTGGGCGTGCCCGGGCGGGTGATGATGTCGCGCTCTTCATTGCCGTCAATCTGGGCAGGAGTGAAGCCCTCGAGAAAAGACAGGGTCTTGGCCAGCAATTCCTGCAGGTCGGCAAAGCTCTGTTCCTTGTCTTCGTATTTGGGGACTTCGACTCCGGCAAGACGGGCCGAAACACCGCGAGCGAAATCGCTGGCAATCTGTACCTGACGGATCAGGGGAAACATGTCCGGAAAAAGGCGGGCCTGCAGGAATACCTGGGGATCAATCTTTTTTGCTTTGGCATGGGCTTCGGCAATGGCGAGCAAAGCTGCTGTGCTCGCCAGCATTTGTTTGAAAACCGGAACCGAAGCAGCGTAAAGGGAAATGGTCATGAGAGTTCCTTGTCGTGAGAACAACAGACCGCTCGGGCCTGAATGAGTGAGGCGCGATTATAGACAGGAAGCGATGACGCCGTGCACCGCTGTTGCAGCGTGTTCACGCCCCGGGCAAGCGGCAAGCAACGTCTTCCTGCCGCCCCGTCAGAAAAGCCGCCCATGCATCTTTCAGACATAAAAAAGCCCTGGCAATCCAGGGCTTTTTTACCCGCACCGCCAACACCGGCTCAGGCGTTCGTCATCACTTCCGGCATGGCCAGGGCAATGCCTTTACGGCGATTGCCGGCTTCCAGCACACGATTTTCATCCAGCCGCTCGAACGCCTTGGGCAACAGCCTGCGCGCCACGGCATTCAGGCGTTTTTCCACAAACCCGGGCAACTTGATGCCGAGCGGATTGCTCTCGGCCAGATCGTCACTGGAGATGACGCGTGTGCCCATGAGGTAGTCGAACCAGGGACGGGTCACACACCAGTTGGCGTCCTGGTTTGAATTCATGTGGTGATCGTAATGCCAGGGGATGTGCTTCTTGCCCCACGCCGGATCCATGTGCGAACGACGGTGCACATAGTAATAGCGGCCGGCCGCGTAATACGTACCGAGCGTGAAGAAGGGGGCGACAGGGAAAACCAGCGTGGTGATGGCGGTGAGCTTGAGCAGGGAACCAACCTCGTTGCGGGTCCGCCAGTTGCTCCAGCCTTCCTCATAGGCGATTTCGTGATACTCCCCGGTGCGTACCTCCTTGTGATGCGCCCAGTGGCTCTTCATGGTGAGCGGAACCGGGCTGTAACGCGGCTGGCCTTTGCGCGGCACGCCGTGCAGCAGGTATTTGTGCGCATACCATTCAAAACCGTTGGCAAAAACCAGTGCAACAGGGAAACCGAGCATGGGGCTGTCCTCTTTTTCTTGGTATGGCGGCATTCTGTCCCGCCGGTGCAAGTAGCGCTTGACCATTGGCCCCATGTTTTTGACAATTCACGCCATTATCTTATTCCTCACAGCCCTCGCCAAGCAGCAGGGCACAGCCGGAGGAACCCCATGTACGGCGGCATGTATGTCAGCGGCGCGCTTACCGGCATGTTGCGTGACTATCTTGATGCGGAAGGCATTCCGGCGCCGGAGTGCCGCGCCCTGCTCGACGAGTGGCCGGTAGAGGCACGCATCCCGCTGGCGGAATGGGTACATCTGCTGCAACTGATTGAAGCAGCCGATCCGCGCCCGGCGCTCGGCCTTGCCATTGGCCGGCATGCGGCACCGCGTCATGCCGGCGTCATGGGCTATATCGGGCTTTCCTGCGACACGCTTGGCGAAGCCATGTTGCGCTTCGAGCGCTACCATCGTCTGGTTTACGACGGCAATCCGGCGACCATGGCAGCGCATGGTGAAGTGGTCAGCCTGAGCTGGGGCGTGGAGCATGGTTATCCCGGCCAGCTCGCCGACGAAACCGCGATTGCCGCCTTTCTCACACTGATACACAAACTGGTGGGGACGCCGCTCTACCCGCGTGCCGTGAATTTCGTGAACCCGGCACCGGCCGACCTGCGTCCCTACGAAGACTTCTTTCAATGCAAGGTGACCTTCGGTGGCAGCATCACCTATGGCACCTTCCCTTTCAGCTTTCTCCTGCAACCCATTGCACACAGTGATCCCGGCTTGCGTGTCTTGCTGGAAAGCCAGGCCGATTCGCTGCTGCGTGCGCTGCCCAATAACGACAGCTTCCAGAAAGCCCTGAAAGAGGCACTGGTGCGCAGCCTGCACGACGGCATGCCGACACTGGAGCAGGTCGCCTCGCGCCTGACCATTTCACCACGCACGCTGCAGCGCAGGCTGGAAGAAATGGAGCTGAATTTCCAGCGCCTGCTGGACCGTACCCGTGCCGAACTGGCGCGCGGCTATTTGCTGGACGGTCATCTCTCGCTGTCGGAAATTGCGCTCTTGCTGGGCTACTCGGAACAAAGCGCGTTTAACCGCGCCTTCAAACGCTGGACAGGACAGACACCAAAGTCCTTGCGCCGCTAATCCCGGCATTTGTCTGCCGGGATGCCATTACCCGCCCTGCGACAGCCCGGGCACCCGAAAAACGCGGCCTATTTGCTTTTATGCTCGTAAACCCCCGACCAGCTCACTGTCGCTTCCGGGTGCTGGCGCAGCTCATTGATGCGTTCGATGAAAATGCCGTAGAGCTGGCGCTCCGGATCATGGGCCGCCAGTTCGCGCAGGATGGCATCGGCGGCATCCCACTGCCGGGCAAAATAATAGCCCACTGCTTCATTGTATTTCTCCACACGCTCACGGCGCGAAGCACTGGCATCACTCAACAGGCACACCGGCTCGTAGACCGTGATGGGTTCGGTCTTGCCCTTGACGATAATGCGGTCAACGCAACGATAAAGAAATTCGGGGGCCTGCGCATGAGTGGCTTCACCCACCAGGATTTTTGCCCCGTAAAACTTGGTGATGCTTTCCAGGCGCGAGCCCAGATTCACTGAATCGCCCAGCACGGTATAGGCGCGCCGGAATTCCGAGCCCATGTCGCCGACATTCATGAAACCGGTGTTGATGCCGATGCCGATATTCACTTCCGGCAGGCCGGCAGCCGCAAACTCGGCCTTGAGGTCATCAACTTTTTTCTGCATGGCCAGCGCCGCCAGAATCGCATTGTGCGGATGCTGTGGATCAGACAGTGGCGCATTCCAGAAAGCCATCACCATGTCACCGACGTATTTGTCGATGGTGCCGTTATTATCAAAAATGATCTGCGTGATGGGCGTGAAGAAACGGTTGAGCAACTGCTTGAGTTCCTGCGCGCTCAGGCCTTCGGAGAGCGTGGTGAAACTGCGGATATCCGAGAACAGCACCGTCATCTCGCGACTCTCGCCCTCTAGCGACACGTCCTCGGGATGGCTCAGCATGTGCTCGACATGAGCCGGTGGCACATACTGGCCGAACATGGCCTTGATCTCGCGCTTTTGATGATTGGTTTTGAGGAAACCGAAAACGATATTGAAAGCAGAAATCAGGAAGGCCATGAGCAGAATGGCGGCCATGGGCAAGTCAAAACGTGCCGCTTTCCACAAGGCAAAATTCCCCAGCAGCAAGACCACAAACCAGCTGCCGGTAACCACCAGCATGTAGGCCGGCTCGAGCCGGGGCAGCGTCAGTGCCAGCAGCAGGCCGCTCACCAGCAGCAACACGAAGGTCGCCCCGGGCTCCCAGTCCGGGCGTGAATAAAAATAATCATGGCCGGGACTGCCCTGAAGGATGGCGTCAAGCAGATTGGCGTGCACCTCGACACCGGGATACTGGGTTTCCAGCGGCGTCGTGCGCAGATCGGCCAGCCCCAGTGCCGAGGTACCGACAATCACGATGGCGCCACCGAGAATGCCTTTCGGCACTTCGCCACGCAGCACTTTCGTGGCGGAGACATAGGTAAAGCTTTCCCGGCGGCCCTTGTAGGGCACCAGTGCAACACCGTGCTCGTCGGTGCGTATGCGGTGACTGGCAATCTGGATGCTTTCCACGCAGGTCTGCGTACCGCGGCAAGTCGCCGTCTTGAGCTGCACGAAGGGCGCCTTGAGGTAGAGCCGCGCCAGTTCAACCGAGAGCGAGGTGTAGAGGGCATTGTCGTGCATCAGCACCAGCGGTGAGCGGCGTATCACGCCGTCACGGTCCGGCAGCGCCGTGACAAAGCCGCCCGACAGGGCGTGATCCATGATGCTGTCCAGGTTTCCCGTGTAGTCCGGCAGCGTCAGCACACGCCAGCCACGCGCGTCATCCGGCCCCAGATTGAGAAAGGGTTGCGGCAGTTTGCCGACGCGCACGCCATCACCGTGCAGGAAGTAACCGAGCACGGTATGCGCCGGCACAACCTCGGCCAGACGGGCATCATTATCAAAGAGGCCACGCTGCGCCTGCAGCTCGGCGCGGGTACTGGCGGAAAGACCCGCATTGCCGAGCAGGGCATCGGCCGGATTCTTTTCCGGTTCGGAAAACACCACATCAAACGCAATCAGCGCCGTGCCTTGCTGCTCCAGCGCCGTCACCAGCGTCGCGATCTTGTCTCGCCCCCATGGCCAGCGCCCTTCGCGCTTGAGGCTTTGTTCATCAATATCAACGATGACAATGGGCACCTGGCCTTCCGGACGGGTCGGCGTCAGCCACTGAAAACGCCAGTCGTAAATCAGGGTATCCAGACGCGCAAAAGGTTTGGCCACACGACGACCCAGCTGACTGTCCTCGCCCAGGCTGAGCACCTGCAGCAAAAGCACAACGGCGACAATGCCGAGGCCAACCCCTGCCGGGATGCTCCGGATACTGTCCCTGATCCTGTTCCACATGCGACGCTCCTTGCCTGAATGGCCTGGCGCTAGCTTAAAGAAGCGCGCCGTCACTCGCCATCATTGCCCCGCCTGAAAACCACTGTCCGCCGAGCCAGGCCATTTTGCCGCCAGCAGGCGCTGGTCTTTGCCTGGAGGCTCCGGTTTAATTGCCAGGCGGAGACCACAGCGCCGCGCAGAACAGTACACCGCACGAATGTCGCAGCAGGGAGTAGTAGATGATGGAGACGCACCGCCAGGGTTGGCGCGTCGCAGGGAAAGTGCTGCTACTGCTTCTTTTCTGTGGTCTGCTGGTGCCACGGGCCTTTGCCGGACCTGTACTGCTGCTGTCAGATACCTTCCAGCACCAGGCCATCGGTGAATACCTCGAATATCTCGAAGATCCGGACAAAAAACTGTCGCTCGACGACTTGCGCAGTGCCGACATCCAGAGCCGCTTCACGCCGTCTGCCAGCCCTGTCCTGCATCTTGGTTTTACACGCTCTGCCTGGTGGCTGCGCATCGCCGTGCATAATCCGGAGACCGCGCCACGGGAACTGATTCTGGCCATGCATAACGCCAGCCTGGCGCATATCCGGCTCTTCGAACCACAGGCCGATGGCAGCTATAACGAACGCGAAGCCGGCTCACGCAATACACCGGTACAGGCCGACCTGCCGGCACCGGGTTTCTGGTTCCGCCTGCAGGTACCTCCGGAACAAACCAGTGTTTACTACCTGCGCGTGGAAACCAGCCTGGGACTGAACAGTGCCATTACGCTCGGCACCGCCGCAGCTACCGCCGGCGTCAGCAGCACGGAAGGACTGTTTTTCGGCACCGGCATCGGGATTATCCTGGGCCTGGCGCTCTATAACCTGATGCTGCTGCACAGCACCTACCGTGATCGTTCCGGCCTGTACTACGTGCTCTTCCTGTTCAGCATCATTTTCTTTTTGCTCGCCGAGCGCGGAGTCGTCGGCGTGCAATGGCTGAGCATGCCCAACCTGCAGAACTTCCTTGAGCTCAGCACCGTTTTTCTGGCACAGATCACCGCCTTGCTGCTGGCCAGCAGCTTTTTGCGCACCAGCATGCCGGCCGGCTTTCTCCGGACCATGCAGGTCATGGCGGCCATTATTGGCGGAGTCATGCTGGTTTCACTGATGGCACCGATCCACTACGCCGCTCCTGTCGCCGTCATCACATCGGTTGTCAGCAGCATGCTGCTGCTGACGGCCGCCATCGTCAGCGTATCCCGCGGCGACAAACCCGCCACCTACTATCTGTTCGCCCGTATTTTCCTGATGGTCGCCGTGGCGCTATCGGCACTGTCCGCGTCCGGCATGCTGCCGTTGCCGGTTTCAATCAACCAGCTCATCATGCTGTCAGTCTGTTTTGAAGCCCTGATGCTGGCACTGGGCCTGACCGAACGTCAGCATCGCCAGCGCCAGCAATCACTGCGCGAACATGAAGGCAGTGTTGTCGCAGAGGCAGAAGCGCGCGCCAAGAATACGTTTCTGGCGCAAATGAGCCACGAAATCCGCACACCCATGAGCGGCATTCTTGGCATGACCGAATTACTGATAGACACCCCGCTGACGCCACACCAGCGTGAATACATCAATACGATTCATGCCTCCAGCAACACCCTGTTGCGCATCCTCAACGACATTCTTGATCATGCCAAAATGGAAGCCGGCAAGCTTTCCGTGGTAGAGGAGCCCTTCGATCTGGCCTCGCTGCTGAGCGACTGCCTGGATCTGTTCAGGGGGCAGGCGGCTGATAAAAACCTGGAAATGATTGCCACGATTGATCCCGCACTGCCCACGAAGGTGATGGGGGATCCGACCCGACTGCGTCAGGTCATCAGCAACCTGCTGCGTAATGCCATCAAGTTCACGCAAAGCGGCGAAATCGAAATCAGCCTGCGTCCCGGCAGGCGTGGCCTGCACGTGAATGTCCGCGACACGGGCATCGGCATTCCTCCCGACCAGCTGGCACAGGTATTCCAGGCGCATCAGCAGGGCAGCAATACCATGCGTTTGCAAAGCGGGACCGGCCTTGGCCTGTCCATCTGCAAGCAGTTGGTGGAATTGATGGGCGGCGAGATCGGCGTGGAGAGCCGGGTGCGAGAAGGCTCCCGCTTCTGGTTCGACATGCCCTTGCACGTACAAACCACTGACCAGGCGCCACTGCCACAGGATGATGCCTGGCTGCGCGGACTGCGCCTGCTGGTGGTGGACGACAATCACACCGTGAACCGCGTGATCCATGAGCAGGCCACCAACTGGGGCATGCTGGTACGCACCGTGGACAATGGTGCCGAGGCACTGGCGCTGGCACGTAATGCCGCCAATCTGGGCGAGCCCTTCGACATCATCATTCTTGACCACAACATGCCGGGCATGAGTGGACTGCAGCTGGCAGCGCGGCTCAAGGAAGATCCGATTATCCGCAATGACGTCATCGTCATCATGCTGACCGGCATCAACATCGCACCCACGAACACCATGGCACGCAATGTCGGCATACGCCGTGTGCTGACCAAGCCGGTCACCGAGCGCAATCTCAAGATGGCGATTTCCGAAGAGCTGGGGCATATCCAGCGCATCAAGGAAGCCGCGCCCGAGCCGGACAGTCGCCAACACGAAACACTGCAGCGCATGCGGGTGCTGATTGCCGAGGACAACCACCTCAGCCAGAAAGTCATCCGCGGCATGCTCGGCAAACTGGGCGTAAATGCCACCGTCGTGGCCAATGGCCGCGAAGTCGTGGAAGAAGTCAGCCGCAATGACTACGACGTGGTGCTGATGGATTGCGACATGCCTTTCATGGATGGCTATGCCGCCACACAGGCCATTCGCGAGTGGGAAAAATTCACCAATCGCCGCGCCATTCCCATTCTTGCCCTCACCGCCCACATCCTTGATGAACACAAGGAAAGAACCCGGCTCTCGGGCATGAATGAACACCTGTCCAAGCCCCTTGAGCTCAGCGAACTGCAGGATGCCCTGCTGCGCTGGGCGCGCCCGGATGCGGCCGACGCCGCAAGCAAAGACTGATCGCCGGCACAGCCGGCATCCATCAACGCTCCAGAACTTCTTTCAGCCGCTGCAGGTCCTGCTGTACCAGCTCAATGTCCTCTGCATAGCTGGCATCACTCATGCCAGGCTGGCGCAACAGGGTCAGGATCACTTCACTGCCGGTGCCGGCCGGCATGGCATGCGACAGCACACGCATCGGCACATGAATTTCCACACCCGGTTCGGGAGATACCCAGTGATCCAGAACGCGAAAAGGATTACTGCCGGTAAAGCGCAAATGCATCTCGCCCGCTGGCGTCTGCACGATCCATTCAGCGCCGTCCCTGCGCACAGCGCTGCACAGGCCTGGCGCCCATAAAGGCAGGTTTTCCGGAGCCGCTGCAAAAGCATAAACATGGTCAGGATCACGGGCGATATAAACCCCGAGGGTCCGGCTGTCATTTTTATTCAGCATGGCAAGCAACCTCCTTATCCCGGATCAGGGCACACCAAGATAAAAGCGATCCACTGGGGTGTTACCCGGCAACAGGGTTTCCAGCTCAAAGCAGTCACTGCTGAGCACGGCCAGCGGACGCGGCTGGCCGTGCTCGAAAATCTGCAGGTGGCCCGTGGCAAACTTGGTGTTTTTCACCACGGAGCGGGCGCCACCCGGGTGCTCGTAATGCAGCGCCACCCAGGGCACAACGCGGGGATTGCCGCCATCCACCAGCAACTCCAGGCGGTGCGTTGCATTCTTGAGGGTAATGCCCCACTGATAATCATGCAGGGCATGAACATTCTGCTGATAAGCCCGACTGAGTGCATTGAAGTAATGCCATCCGCCATTCACTTTCAGCGCGGCCAGACTGAGATAGGGCGTACGGACAAGACCTGCGGCCAGGGCCAGCTTTGCGGTAAAACCATCAAAGCAGGCCGTCGCATCCTCGCTAAACATGTTGCAGCTGGCATAGGCATATTCATGCGCATGCTCGGTGCCCCAGTTATGACCGTTCGCGCCGACAAACTCGCCCTCCACCACCCTCGTGCCGACACTGAATCTCCCGCTGAACTGCATATAAACATCACGGGTGAGGATTTTCTTTTTGGGAAAAGGCAGCTGATAAAGCCGTGAGTGCGGAAAGTGGTACAGAGCCTCATCAGATCGCGTCAGTGTCACATCCCAGGCAGCCGGCCCCTGCGGGGTATGGAGTTTTCCGCGGATTTTTTCCCGGTATATTTCAAAAAAAGAGCCACTGGCCAGATTGGCACTCAGTGCCTCCCACTGCCGGGAACGGGTCAGTGCGGAAAAGGCCTGGGGCCCCAGATCCTCACAGTCGTGTGCCGTCACCACCTCACCGCTTTTGCGATCAAACAGGACCAGTGTCACTTCCAGCAAGACACCACGCTCACCATGACGGCGCAGAAAATTATGCTTGAGCCAGAATGCCTTCTGCCCGTCAAGACTGGTGCCGCGAAAATAAAAAGACTCATAGAGGCCATCACGCGCGCGCGCCATGATCAATGCTGCCGGATCAATCACTGTGCTCTCCCTGTTTTATTTTTCCGTATTCAGGCTGACGCCGTCTGAACCTTGCCAAAAATGGCAAGACATCATTTCCGGCCCAGCTGCACTTCAAGGCGCAGCACAATCGACGCAATGGAGTTCCAGTTCTGGTCCCGATACCAGGTCAGGCGCGGCTCCAGTTCGCAGAACAGCCAGGGGCGGAAAAAGGAACTGCGATAAACCACCCAGGGGCCGTAGTTCTCTCCGCGCCAGTTCGGCGCAGTGTGGCCACTCAGGGTGAAGCCATAGGCCATGGATCGTGTATCACCCAGCACGTGTGACATGGATATGCCATGCCCCCAGACAAAGCCATTGGCACTGTTTTCCTGATCGTACTGATAACTGCTGCTGATGCGGGCAACCGAGTCTTCGTTCACCACATGTTCTGCCCCAAGCTGGGTGGTGGAACGGCCCCGGGTTTCACTGCCATAACGAAAAGTCTGCCCCAAAAGAAGGAGGGAATTGCGACTCAGGCTCCAGTTATTGCGGACACGGGCACGCGCAAAAAAATCGGGCGGACCAATGCCCTGCACGCCAAGATCAAGATCGGACTTGAGCCTGGACTGATCAATCGGAATCATGCGTACCGCCGCTGAAACCTTGCTTGACCGGCTGTTAAGCCGGTTCAGGGCATCCTGACCGAGCACGCGATCCTCGAAATCGCTGTCATTCGAAATCACCAGACGCAAACGCTTTTTGGCATTGGGCAGTTCGGCACTGGCTCGCACCCGAAAAACGGTGTTCGGACTCTGTGACTCGGAAAAGACCGTTTCCGAAATGACACGCACCAGAACATTGGCTTCGTCGTCGTACCAGTCGCCAAAAAGATCATCAAACCAGCGCGCTCCTGCCAGCGCTCGTCCGGAAAAAACGCAGTGCTGATAATCCATCCAGCCCATGAAGCGCCCCATGCTGTCACGGCTGATGCAGTTACGGGCGCCGGTCATGGGAATAGGTTCTGACATCGTTATGGCGGGCGCTGACACCAGGGGAGGAAGCTCCGGCGAATACGGCCGGGCACCAGGATCAAGCAAATAGGGTGGCGCCATCGGTGGAGCAGGACGGGGAATGATCACGGGCAGCAGGGGCGCAAGGCTGACAGGTGTCGCGACCGGGGAAGCGGCAGGAACGGACGGGTCGGCCAGCAGTGGCATGGCAACCACGGACAAAAGCAGGAAAACAGCAGCCCTGTGGCCCCTGGAGCCTACGGGGCACGAATGATGACGATGCCTGGAACCCGCCTTTATGCGCACTATTCTTGGCTACCCTGTCTCAAATTCCGGTACGCTTTTGCGTATCCAGTTGCCCTGCCATTATGAATGCAATGATACTGGCAACATCACTTATAAAGGCACCGCTTGTTGCGGCCCTGCAGGTTTTGCTGATGGAACAGGAATCCCCTAACCGCGCCACCCGCTTGCGACTGAAACAGTTGCTGACGGTGCGTGCTGCCGGCAACCAGCAAGTACTGGGTCGCCTCGTGGATATCAGCCTCACCGGCATGATGCTGATTTCCGGCGAGGCACTGCCGGTTGACCAGGAGTATCTGCTGGAAATCCGCCCGGCGGACAATCAGGAAGCCGCTGCGCTGACGCTCACCGCCGTCAGCGTCTGGTGCCGCAACAATCCCAATAACCTTTCCCACTACGGCATTGGCTTCCGTTTCAGCAATACCACAGCCGACACGGTTACTCTACTTGAAAAGCTCATGCAGAATCCCGGCATCGCCCATTGATGCCAGGCTCACTCTGGCAGACACAAAAAAGCCCGCATCTGCGGGCTTTTTTGTGAGGCGCTTTCAGGGAATCAGAAATAGGCTTCCGAAAACTGCATCATGGTGCCGGCGCCGGCTTCCACGGCACGGGCACGGCCTTCCATTTCCGGCAACACGCGCGCGACAAAGAATTCCGCCAGTGTCAGCTTGTCGGCATAGAAAGCATCCTCTGCCTTTTTCGGCAGCGCCGCTTCTGCCATGAGGGCCCACATATAGGCGTAGGCGGTGAAGCCGAAGACATGCAGGTAATCCACGGCGGCGGCATTGATCTCATCCGGATTTTTTGCCGACGCCTCGATCACCGTGCGGGTCAGTCCTTCCAGGCGGTCAATCGCGGCAACAAAAGCCGCTTTCAGGGTGGCAAGCTCGGGGGCGTTGAGGCGGGCCGCCTGCTCGCGCATTTCCGCGACAAAACTCGCGACGAAAACGCCCTTGTTCTTGACGACCTTGCGGCCCATCAAATCCTGCGCCTGAATGCCGTTGGCACCTTCGTAGATCTGTGCAATGCGTACATCACGCACCAGCTGCTCCATGCCCCACTCACGGATAAATCCGTGGCCGCCAAAAACCTGCTGGGCATCCACACAGCCCTCAAAGCCCTTGTCGGAAAGGAAGGCCTTGACCACCGGCGTAAGCAGCGCCACACGATCAGCGCCGGCACGAGCTGCTTCGCCTTCGCCATATTTGGACAGATCCAGATAGCGCGAGGTGTACATGGCAAAAGCACGGGCCGCCTCGTTATGGGCGCGCGTCTTCAGCAGCATGCGCCGCACATCCGGATGCACCAGCAGCGAATCCGCCGGCTTTTCCGGTGACTGCACGCCCGTGGCCGCACGCCCCTGCAGGCGGTCACGCGCATAGGCGGCGGCACTCTGGTAGGCCACTTCGGAAGCCCCCAGCCCCTGGATGCCCATGGACAGGCGCTCGTAATTCATCATCACGAACATGGCGGCCAGGCCTTCGTTGACATTGCCGATCAGCCAGCCCCGGGCGCTGTCGAAATTCATCACGCAGGTGCTTGATGCCTTGATGCCCATCTTGTGCTCGATGGAGCCGGCCGCCGCCTTGTTGCGCTCGCCCAGCGAGCCATCGGCATTGGCCAGGAACTTGGGCACGAGGAAAAGCGAAATGCCTTTGGAGCCGGCCGGCGCATCCGGCAGCTTGGCCAGCACCAGATGAATGATGTTGGACGCCAGATCATGCTCGCCGCCGGTGATGAAAATCTTGGTACCGCTGATGGCATAGGAACCATCGGCAGCCGGCACGGCCCGGGTCTTGATGATGCCGAGATCCGTGCCGGCATGCGGCTCGGTCAGGCACATGGTGCCGGCCCATTCGCCCGAATAAATCTTCGGCAGGTAAAAATCATTGAGCTCATCGCTCGCGTGCTGGCTCATGGCCAGCGCCGCGCCAATGCCAAGCAGCGGATACAGCGCAAAGGAAGGGTTGGCGGAAAAAAGGATTTCATCCGTCATCACCGTCACGGTCTTGGGCAGGCCCTGACCGCCCCAGCGCGGATCGGCACCAAGGCCGATCCAGCCACCATCGCCGTATTGCCTGAACGCTTCCTTGAAACCCTTCGGCGTGGTCACAACGCCATTGCTGAACTGTGCACCCTCTTCATCACCACTGCGATTGAGCGGAAAGATCACGTTTTCATTTAGCTTGGCGGACTCCTCGAGAATCGCGTCAACCACCTCGCGATCCGTTTCGGCCAGGGCTGGTACGGATGCCCAGAATTCACTGGACTTGAAGACTTCATCCAGCACGAAACGCATATCACGCAGGGGAGCTTTGTAAATTGCCATGTCTACTGCCTCTTGATCGCCACGATCAGTGCCGCCGGTGCGGCAATGACCCGGATGAAATTATTTAACAAAAAGCCCGCATGCGCGGGCCTTTTGTGGTGAACCTCACACGGCTCGCACTCAGAACGCGAAAGCGTCTACATCCATCTGCATCAGCACCTCAAGACCACCGTCGATGGTATCGACATGGGACTTGGTGCGCGGCAGGATTTTCTTGAAGTAGAACTGCGCTGTCTGGATCTTGGCCTTGTAGAAAGCCTCTTCCGTAGTGCCGGCAGCGATCCTGTCCTGCGCCACTTTGGCCATCAGCGCCCAGAGATAACCGAGCGTGACGTAGCCGGAGTAGTACATGTAATCAACCGCAGCGGCGCCCACTTCTTCCGGATTCTGCATCGCCTTCATGCCGATTTTCGTGGTCAGCTCGGCCCATTCCTTGTTCAGGGCCGCCAGCGGCGCCGTGAATTCAGTCATGGCAGCATTGCCTTCGTTGGCGCTCACGAACTTGTGCACGATCTTGGTGAACTGGCGCAGCATGGCACCCTGGGTCTGCAAGACCTTGCGGCCGAGCAGATCAAGTGACTGGATTTCCGTGGTGCCTTCATAGAGGCAGGCGATGCGTGTATCACGCACGATCTGCTCCATGCCCCACTCACGGATAAAGCCGTGACCACCGTAAACCTGCACACCGTGCTTGGCTGCTTCGGAACCGGCTTCGGTCAGGAATGCCTTGGCGATGGGCGTGAGAAAACTCATCAGGTCATCAGCGGTCTTGCGCACTTCCTCGGACTCGGCCGACTGGACGATATCGGACTGTGTGGACAGCCAGTACACGAGGGCACGACCACCTTCGGCAAACGCCTTCTGCGTCAGCAGCATGTTGCGAACGGCCGGATGCACGATGATGGGATCGGCTTCCTTTTCCGGCGCCTTGGGGCCGGAGAGTGAACGCATGGCCAGACGGTCTTTCGCATAGGCCAGTGCGCCCTGGAAAGAACCTTCAGCAGCACAAACACCCTGCAGGGCGGTGCCGACACGGGCCGTGTTCATGAAGGTGAACATGCAGTTCAGACCCTTGTTGGGCGGGCCGATCAGATAGCCCGTGGCACCGTCAAAATTCATCACGCAGGTGGCAGAAGCCTTGATGCCCATCTTGTGTTCGATGGAGCCGCAGACCACGCCATTGCGCTCGCCGATGGAGCCGTCAGCCCTGGGCACAAACTTGGGCACGATGAAGAGCGAAATGCCCTTGGTGCCCTTCGGGGCATCCGGCAGGCGCGCCAGCACGATGTGAACGATATTGCCGGCCATGTCATGCTCACCGGCGGAGATGAAGATCTTGTTGCCGGTAATGCTGTAGGAGCCATCGGCATTCGCCTCGGCGCGGGTGCGGATCAGGCCCAGATCGGAACCGGCATGGGATTCGGTCAGGCACATGGTGCCGGTCCACTCGCCGGAGATCATCTTGCCGAGATAAACGTCTTTCTGTTCGGGCGTGCCGTGCGCTTCAACGGTATTGATCGCACCATGCGACAGGCCCGGGTACATCGACCAGGACCAGTTGGCGGTGCCGGTCATTTCGCTCATGGCGATGCCCAGCGAAGGTGGCAGACCCTGGCCACCGTGTTCAACCGGAGCGGCCAGTGCGCCGAAACCGAGTTCCACGAACTTGGCATAGGCTTCCTTGAAGCCCTTGGGAGTGGTCACCACACCGTTGTTGAAGCTGCAGCCTTCTTCATCACCACTCTGGTTGATGGGAGCCAGCTCGCCTTCGGCAAACTGCGCACCGGCTTCCAGCACGCTGTCGACCAGCTCGCGGTTGGTGTCGGCAAAAGCAGGAATGGCCTGGTAATGCTGTTCGACATTAAGGACTTCATGCAGAACGAACTGCATGTCACGGAGAGGAGCTTTGTACTGTGCCATGGGTGTGACCTCGCATAGTCTCGGGGCAGGAGAGCCCAACAGATCGTTTACGTCAGACAGTCACAGGCTTGCGAATCGTTGCGAAGCCCTGTCGGACGCAAAAGCGGCGGAATTATGCGGCAGATGACCAGTGCAACACAGCCATTTTGATGACTGATCATTCACCTGACCTGCCAGATTTCTTCCTCCGCTTCGAGGCCCAGACTCAAGCGAAACCGCACGATTCACTATTCTACAAAAGATGGGCAAAGCGGTTTTTGTCCAAAACAAAAGACCGGCAAATGCCGGTCTTTTGTTGCCGGTGCCACGAACGGCGCCGGGAGTCATATCAGAATTGCGCCGGCATGCGCTGGCTGCCCTCAGCGCGCCAGCGCCTTCACCGCCGTGAAGGTGGTGTCCGCCTTTTCGGTTTTGATGGCGATAGCCACGCCTTTTTCATGCAGCAGGCGGCCAAAACCAACGGCAAGGCGATTGGCACCCGGCAGGCGCCGGCGCAGTGTTTCCAGTGAATAAATCAGGGGCGTGGTCGAGAGCACGGCGGCCTTCCAGCCCAGCGATCTGGGCAAGCCCAGCGCATCGCCACTGCCATCGCCCATGACCAGACGGGTAAAGGCGCTGCGGTAATTCGTTTCAATCCGCGCGATGACTTTTTTCCAGGCCACGTCACCCGCCTGCTGCAGGGGCACGCCCGTGAGTGCCTTGCCCAGCGCACGGGTGTCCTCATCCGGCTCGCCGTGCAGCAGGTACTGCATCATCAGGGCACGCATGGAATCGGCTTCGTTGGCCGGCAGAATGCGCTCGTCGACACCGAGCAGGTAACCGGCATAACGCCACAGGTGCATGACCGCCTCGCGCTCCTCCTGCGAGAAACGGAAACCCATGATGCGCAGACCAACAAGAAACACCGAGGAAAACTCCAGAATGGTGGCCATGCTGTCGGACTGGTTGATCGGGTGCCCCCAGGCGGCCTCGTCCCAGCGCCCGGACTTGTTCAGCATCAGGCGCACCTGTGCATGCATCAGGCGCACGCGCACGGCGCTCTTGAAGCCTTCATTGAAACGCTGCATGCCGTCACGCGTGGTGACGTCGGTCCAGAATTTCCCCGTCTCCACCAGACGCCGTGGCGCCATGCGGTCAAGCTGACCGGTGAACACCAGCGGCTTGGCCGCCGCCGCCACCAGATAACCGCCCATCAGGGACACATTGCGCAGGGACAGCTCGGCAAACCAGCCGGTACGGCGAGTGACGTCACAGGCCAGGTTCATCTTGCCGCGATCCAGCCACACCGGCACTTCCTCGACCTGCCGGAACAATGCCGTCAGTGCCGGCGGGGCATCAGGCACCGAGGCCAGCCCGTGCTCCAGCGCCTGTTCCACCAGCTTGCGCCCCTGCCCGGCGGGAAACTCCTGATACATGGCGATGACGGCATCCGCCAGCGGATCCCCCAGATTCAGGTAATGCACATAGGACTCAAGCTGCGCGGGTTCCGGCATGATGTCCGCCGAGTACAGCAGGCGGCTCAGCGCCCTCACCTTCCAGTTATTGCGGCTGGCCGGGTCCGGCAGGCGGGTGGGCCGGGAATGGGGGAAGCGGGCAGCAACGGTCATGACAGACACCTGACTAATGAGTCATGCGAGAATTGCACAGCCGGTTCCAGGCGGCAAGGCTGCCGGTCCCTCGCGCCGATCCAAAGTGAACGCCTGCCACCAATGACGCGATTCACACCGGCAACTGCAGGAACTCCGCCCGTTGCGCCGCGCTGGCATCCGGCTGCCAGGACAGCACGCCCAGGCAAGGCGCCGGCAGCATGCTGTTCAGCGTGGCAATATTTTCATCCAGCGCCGCCATCTCCGGATCAATCACATTGGCCACCCAGCCTGCCAGGCGCAGGCCGTCGCGGACAATGGCTTCCACGGTGAGGACGGCGTGATTGATGCAGCCCAGACGCATACCCACCACCAGCACCACCGGCAGGCCGAGTTCCTTTGGCAGGGCGGATAAAAGTTCGCGACTGCTGATCGGCACGCGCCAGCCACCCGCGCCCTCCACCAGCGCAAAATCCGCACGCCGCATCAGGCCGCCCCGGGTGAAGCCGGCCAGTTGCTGGATGGACAGGCGCCGCCCGGCTTCTGCCGCCGCCAGATGCGGCGACAGTGCAGCGGCAAGTGCCACCGGATTCACCTCGTCATACGACAGGGGCTCTGTCATCTCCGCCATCAGGGCCAGTGCATCGTCATTGCGCAAACCGTGCGCCGTTTGCTCGCAACCAGCGGCCAGTGGCTTCAGGGCCAGCGTCGTCAGGCCTTTGGCTTTTGCCGCAGCCAGCAACGCGCAACTCACCGTGGTTTTGCCGACACCGGTATCGGTACCGGCAATGAAAAATGCCTTTGCCATTTCCTGACTCCAGAGCTGTGACGTGCAAAAAAATGACGGCGATTTTATTCAGCCGAGTCTCGCGCTGACAAAAATCACATCGTAATGCAGTGGCAAGCCTTGCGGCTGACGCTGCTCTTCAAGCGCCGCCTGCACCTGTTGCCACCATTGCTTGCCGCGCAAATGATTTTCACGCGGGACATCGGCGGTGTTGGCACCGATTGCTTTCAGCGCACCCAGCAATTCCCTTGCTGTCGGAAAATGCGCGACATAATCCTTTTGCACAAAATCACAGTCGGCAAAACCGGCCATCATCAATGCAACCGCCCAGTCCTGGGCGCTGGCAAATTCGTTGACATGCAGCAATCCGCTCGTGCGCAAAGCGGCCAGGCTGAGCGGCCCCGGCACGCTGAACAGCAAGCGGCCCTCCGGCTTCAATACCCGCGCAATTTCCATCGCCACGGCATCACGGGACTCACACCACTGCAGGGCAAAATTACTGAAAGCCACATCAACGGATTGATCCGGCAAGGGAATCGCTTCCATGTCACCCGGCAGCGGCACGAGCCGTGCCGATGCCGGCAAGGCCTCAAGCATCGCCGGCGCCATGTCCAGCGCCACCACCTTTTCCACGGCCGGATTGGCACTGACCAGGAGGGATTCACGGCCACGGCCACAGCCAATATCGAGAACCACGCCGACCGGCGCCAGCGCCTCCAGCAGGGCATCGGCAATGGCCGCCTGCAAGTCGGCATGCGAGGCATAGCCTGCCGCCGCCTGCGAAAACCGTGCAGCAATTTCTTCTTTTCGCGTTGCAAAACGGCTCATGCCGCACTCCCCTCAAGCAAGCCTTGTTGCCGGCAGAACTGCAGCAGGGCATCGCGACAGACCTGCGGATGCGAGACAAAAGGCAGATGCGCCGCGCCGTCGACCACCGTCACGTTCACCGCAGGATTCAGCACCTGCAGCGCCCCGGCCACAGCGACCGGAATCAGGCTGTCTTTTTCACCCAGAATGACTTGCACCGGCATGGCAAGCCGGCGCAGGGCCTCGCGAAGGTCGAGACAAGCCAGTTGTTGCAAACCCTCGCCGAGTGTTTTGTCAGAAGGCATTTTTTCTGCTGCCAGCACAGCCTGCAAAAAACGGATATCGGCTTTCATGCTGACACTGCCCTTGCACTGCAGCGCCAGAAAACGCGCCAGCGTCGCCTGCGGATGTTCCTGCAGGGCGTCACAAAAGCCACCAAACACAGACGCCGGCATCGCCGTCAGCCAGTCCTCACGCTGCACAAAACAGGGCGTCGCCGCCAGCAGGCACAGCGCCCGGACACGCTGCGGATAAAGCATCGCCATTTCCAGCGCCAGCAGTCCGCCCAGTGACCAGCCCAGCCAGAGGGCCGGCGCCGGCACCAGCGCCGGCAGCGCGTGCAAAAAACCATCAGGGGAAATATCTGCCGCCGTTTTGCCAAAACCCGGCAAATCAATCACCGTCACCTGAAAGTACGGCGCCAGCAAGGGCAGAAAGTTTTCCCAGACGCCGGAATGCATGCCCCAGCCGTGCAGCAGCACCAGATGCGGCGCTGCTGCGGAAGCACCGCGCAGCGCAGAAGAGCAGACGAAGTGCTGGTGAAAAATATCCGGGGATTTAATTACCGGGCTCACGCCAGCAGTCCACGGCAATCCGCCAGGGCCTGCAGCAGGCCATCCACATCCGCCCTTTCATGTGCCGCCGAGAAAGTCACCCGCAAACGCGCGGAACCTGCCGGCACCGTGGGCGGACGAATTGCCCCCACCAGAAAACCTTTCGCTTCCAGCGCCGCACTCCAGGCCAGCGCTTTCTGGTTGCTGCCAAGCAGGACGGGTTGTATCGGCGTATCGCTTGGCAGCAAGGCCAGACCAAGACTGAGGGCCTCGTGGCGAAAGTGCGCAACCAGGCTGGCGAGCTTTTCACGGCGCTGCGGTTCATCACGCAGCAGTTTCAGGCTGGCACGACTCGCCGCCGCCACTGCCGGCGGCAAGGCCGTGGTGAAAATATAGGAGCGCGCGCTATTGATCAGATACTCGATCAATGCGGCATCACCGGCGACAAAGGCCCCGAAGGTGCCAAAGCCCTTGCCCAGCGTCCCCACCAGCACCGGCAGTTGCGCGGCCGGCAGGGAGAAATGCTCGGCGACACCGCCGCCCTGCGCGCCCAGCACGCCAAAACCGTGGGCATCATCCACCATCAGCCAGGCATCATGTTGCTGCGCCAGCTGCGCCAGTTCGGGCAGGGGCGCAACATCGCCATCCATGCTGAACACGCCGTCGGTGACGATGAGTTTTTTAGCGGCCGTGGATTTTTCCAGCAGCGTGCGCAAGTGCGCGACATCGCCATGGTGATAACGCTGGAAGTGCGCGCCACTGGCAAGGCCGCCGTCAATCAGCGAAGCGTGATTGAGACGGTCCTCGAAGACCGCATCGCCGCGACTGAGCAGGGCCTGCACAATACCGGTATTGGCCATGTAGCCGGTGGAAAACAGCAGCACACGTTCGCGCCCGGTGAATTCGGCCAGCTCTGCTTCCAGGGCATGGTGTTCGGCGGAATGTCCGCAGACAAGATGGGAGGCACCACTGCCCACACCGTATTTTGCCGCGGCCTGCTGAAAGGCCGCCACGACATCAGGATGGCTGGCGAGACCGAGATAATCATTGCTGCAGAAATTGAACAGCTCGCGGCCATCAACACGGACACGGGTGCCTTGCGCCGACTCCAGTGTGCGGCGCTGGCGATAAAGGCCGTCGGCTTTTTTTTGCTGAAGTTCGGCAGCGAGATTAAAAGGCATGGGGATGAGCGCTTTTTGTCCCGGAGGGACTTCCGTTGTTCGCAGGAGCGGCTTCAGCCGCGAACCAGAAATTGCAGTAAACAATGTTCGCGGCTGAAGCCGCTCCTGCGAACACACACGAAACGCAAAATCAGTTCACGGTTTCGCGCGGGGCCATGGCATCACGCGCCAGCGTGCCCATCTGCTGCTGGCGCAGTGACTGCGCGATGGCTTCTTCGCGCGATTCATCCGACACATCCTGCGTGCTTTGCGTATTGATACCGAGGCGCTGGAACAGCTTGCGGTCATCCGCCGCTTCCGGATTCGCCGTGGTCAGCAGCTTTTCGCCGTAGAAAATCGAGTTGGCGCCGGCCATGAAGCACAGTGCCTGCATTTCATCGTTCATGGTTTCGCGACCGGCCGAGAGACGCACGTAGGACTGCGGCATCAGCAGGCGGGCAATGGCAACGGTGCGCACAAACTCAAACGGATCCAGGTCATCGACTTCGCCGAGCGGCGTGCCTTCAATCTTTACCAGCATGTTGATGGGCACCGATTCCGGATGCGCCGGCAGGTTGGCCAGCTGCATGAGCAGACCGATGCGGTCTTCGCGCGCCTCGCCCAGACCGACGATGCCGCCGCAGCAGACCTTGATGCCGGCTTCACGCACATGGCCCAGCGTATCCAGACGATCCGCATAGGTGCGGGTGGTGATGATCTTGCCGTAGTGCTCGGGCGAGGTATCGAGATTGTGGTTGTAGTAATCCAGGCCGGCTTCGGCGAGCTGCTGTGCCTGCTCGCCCGAAAGCATGCCGAGGGTCATGCAGGTTTCCAGACCCAGTTCCTTCACCTGCTTCACCATTTCCAGCACATAAGGCATGTCTTTTTCGCGCGGCGAACGCCATGCGGCGCCCATGCAGAAGCGGCTGGCGCCCTTGTCCTTGGCGTTCTGCGCCTCTTCCACCACTTTCTGGATGGCGAGCAGTTTTTCCTTGTCGAGGCCGGTGTCGTAATGGCCGGACTGCGAACAGTATTTGCAGTCTTCCGGGCAGGCGCCGGTCTTGATGGACAGCAGCGTACTGACCTGCACGGTGTTGGGCTCAAAGTTGGCCCGGTGCACGGTCTGGGCACGGAACAGGAGATCCATGAAAGGCAGTTCGAACAACGCACGAACCTCGTTGCGGCTCCAGTTGTTTCTGAGGGCCTCGTTGCGAAGGGCATCATGGTGAAGTGCAGTCATGGGGACTTCCTGTTGCTTGAGGCTGGCCTGGGCCGGAACAGCCGGTTATGGTCGGCACAGCCGTGGTACGGGTGGTGTAATACCGCGTACTTTACAGGGGCAGGATGCCCCGTCAACCCGCAGGGACGATCATGGTTAACAGCCGCCCGGGCTTTCGCCCCCTCATTCCGCGCCTGCCGGCGTCCTGGCACAGCTGCCTGCTGTGCGAAAACCCGGCGCAAGGCACTGCCCTGTGCCAGGGCTGCCTGGGTGACCTGCCGTGGAATACCGGCAGTTGCGAGCGTTGCGCCCTGCCGCTGGCATCGGGCCAGAACCTCTGCGCGGCCTGCCTGCAACAGTCTCCGGCGCAGATCCTGACGCTGGCGCCACTGCGTTACGAGTTTCCTGTCGACCATCTGGTGGCCGGACTCAAATACCACGGCGCCCTGGCGCATGCGCCGCTGCTGGGGGAACTGCTGCGCCGGCAGCTGGCGGACCGGAACCATCCCGCTCCCGACCTGCTCCTGCCCGTCCCCCTGCATGAAAAGCGGCTGGCCGAGCGCGGCTACAACCAGGCACTGGAAATTGCACGCCCGCTCGCACGGCACTTCGGGCTCGGACTGGAAACGCAGCTGCTGCAACGCTGCAAGGCCACCTTGCCGCAAATGCAGCTGGACGCGGCCGCCCGCAGCCGCAATCCGCACGGCGCCTTTACCGTAAATGCAAAGCGCCTGCAGCTTCTCCGCGCCAGCGGCCGCACCGATCGTGTCGCCGTGATTGATGACGTGATGACAACGGGCGCCACGCTCGCCGAAATCACCGGCCAGCTCCTGCACGCCGGCATTGCCCATGTCGAACTCTGGGTGGTCGCACGCACGCCCTGAGGCGCGCCCCGCCACCGGCGTTTTGCACACAACCACGCTGGCCGCCAGCAGCCTCACGTTGCTAGAATGGCCGCGCTTCCCGCAACTTTGCTCCGCGTGAGCAGGACTTCTCGCCTATCGATCCCACATCGCTGCCGCCTCCTTCGCGAATCCGAAGGCCGCGCCACCGTTGAGAGTAATGCCCCATGTTGATGGCTTTCACACTGAACAAGGGACTGCTTGAGCAAGTCGCCATCAATGCGGCATCCGACCTCGGCACCGGGGTCATCTGGGTGGACGCCATTGCCCCCACTGAAGAAGAACGCGAATGGCTGCGCCAGGCTTACAGCCAGGAGCTGCCCAGCATTGATGACATCTACGAAATCGAAGCCACCTCGCGTTTCTACGAGAATGATTTCGGCCTGCATATCTGCTCCTATTTCCTGAATTATGCCGACGAGAACTCGGAAAACATTTCCGCCGCCTTCGTCTTCAATGGCGAACGCCTGTTTACCCTGCGCGATGAGGAGCTGGCCGCCTTCCGCCTGTTCCGCCTGCGCGCGCGCAAGGGACTGATCACGCTGACCAACTCCAAATCCATCATGCTCGGACTGTTCGAGACCAAGGTGGAAAACCTGGCCGACATCGTCGAGCGCATCGCGGCCGATCTGGAAAAAACCAGCCGCCAGGTGCTGGGCAACGCCGAACAGGACGACATGGAATCCGTGCTGACCATGCTGGCGCGGCAGGAAGACACCAACGGCAAGGTGCGCATTTCCATGATGGATTTGCAGCGCATGCTGTACCTGCTGCTGCGCTCCGGCATTCTCAATGCCGAGCAGAGCGAACGCCTGCGCGACATCATCCGTGACTCCGAGTCACTGATTGCCAGCACCTCGTTTCTTTTCGACAAGATCAAGTTCCTGCTCGACACCACACTGGGTTTCATCAACGTCAACCAGAACAAGATCATCAAGATTTTCTCCGTTGCCAGCGTTGCCTTCCTGCCTCCCACCATGATCGCCAGCGTCTACGGCATGAACTTCGACCTGATGCCGGAGCTGCACTGGCATCTGGGCTATCCCTGGGCCCTGCTGCTGATGCTGGCCTCGGCGCTGGCGCCCTATTACTGGTTCAGGAAAAAGAAATGGCTGTGAGCCTGTCAGCCATAAAAAAAGCCGGCTGCTGCCGGCTTTTGTGCCTGTGCGAAAATCACCGCATGCGCTAAGCGTTGCTACTCTTCCTCTTTCTCCGGCAGGGTCAGCCTGCCCGTGTGGAAATCGTACTCGTAGATTTCACCGTAACGTCCCCACTCAACGGCCACCTCGAGTACACGCCCGGCTTCATCCGCTTCGAGAGACTCCTTGAGCAGTTCGAGAAAAGGCTTCTCTGACAAGGCACCGGTGACATCACTCTCAAGGCTGTGACGGATATGCGCCGCCAGCGGCACACAGGCCAGCAGTTGCTCGCCGAATATGGCCTTTTTCACACTCTGGCTGGCCTCGACATAACGACGCCCGAGCGGGGTAAGGGAAATATCCCCCTTGTCGAGAAATGCCAGGCCCAGCAAGGCGAGCGCCTCGTAAGCCGGAAACAGTTCCTCGTCCGGCAACTCGGTTTCCTCGGACAATTGCGGCAGGTCGGCGCGGCCATCGAACTGCTCGTCGGCCAGCAGGTCAAGCACGCCCTCGATACGACTGATATCGGTTTCAGGCAGGCGATAGGCAATGGGAATGGCCGCTGCCACACCGACCACCACTTCCTGCACCGCACGCATCGTCATCAGCGCGTACACCTCGTCAATCAGTGCGCGGACTTCCTGCGAATCGACATTGCGCGGACGCGGCAGGTCAACCCTGACTTCACAGCGCACCCGTCCCGGATCACTGGAAAGAAAAAGGATGCGATCCGCCATCATCACGGCCTCTTCAATGTTGTGCGACACGATCAGGATGCCTTTGGTGGGAATCAGTTGCCCGTCCCACAGCTCCAGCATGTCATCGCGCAGGGTTTCACCCGTCAGCACATCGAGTGCCGAAAAGGCTTCATCCATCAACAGCACATCGGGATTGGTCACCAGCGCACGCGCAATACCCACGCGCTGCTTCATGCCGCCGGAAAGTTCGCGCGGCAGGGCGCCACCAAAACCGGAAAGGCCGATCAGCTCCAGCACCGCGTCGGCGCGTTTTTCCCGCTCGGCGATGGGCACCCCTTGCGCCTCAAGACCCAGCTCAACGTTTTGCTGCACGGTCAGCCACGGAAACAGGGCGAACGACTGGAAAACCATCGCAATGCCGGCCGCCGGGCCGTATATCGGGTTGCCGCGATAGCGGATATTGCCGCTGTCGGCGGGAATCAATCCCGCCATGATGCGCAGCAGGGTTGATTTGCCTGAACCGGATTTACCCAGCAGGGCAACGATCTCACCGTCGTGCAGGCGGAAGTCGACATTGTCCAGCACCATGCGCGCCGTGCCGTCGCTCAGGCGAAAGGATTTGGCGACACCATCCAGCTGAATCAGTACGTTCTGGCTCATCACACTTCCTCAAAGACTGCGGTCTGCGGCAAGCAGGTAAAGCTTGCGCCAGAAAAACCGGTTCAACAGCATCACAAACACGCACATCACGCCGATGCCCAGCGCGATGCGGTGAAAATCACCGGCATCGGTCATCTGCTTGATGTAACTGCCGAGACCGTCGGCGATCAGCGTGGTTTTTCCCCAGGTGACATACTCGGCAACGATGCTGGCATTCCAGGAACCGCCGCTGGCAGTAATGGCACCGGTGATATAGCTCGGAAAGATCGCCGGCAAATACACGCGTTTCCATTTCAGCCAGCCCTTCAGACCCAGATTGTCGGCAGCCAGGCGCAACTCGGAAGGAATGGAGGCGGCACCGGCAACCACATTGAACAGGATGTACCACTGCGTACCGAACACCATCAACGGGCTCAGCCAGACATTGGGACTGAGCTGCAGGGCCACCAGCACAAACACCACCATCGGAAACATCAGGTTGACCGGAAACGCCGCCAGAAACTGCGCCAGCGCCTGCACGCGCTGCGAGTAGCGCGGACGCAAGCCGATCCACACCGCAATCGGCACCCACACCAGCGAGGCCAGCGCAATCAGAACCATGACGCGGGTCAGGGTGATCATGCCCAGGCCGGCAACATGCGCCACCTCGGTCCAGCCCACTTCGCTGTGCACGAAAACCAGCAAGCGGTACAGCGCTGACACTGCCGCCACCACGATGAGGGCATCCCAGGCACGCAACCACAACGGGTTCGGTGTTTTCGGGCGACTCTGGATGGATGTGCCGTTGTGGCTGACCGGAAACCAGCCCAGCGCGCGGCGCATTTGCGCCCAGAATTTTTCCGAGAGGGCGTGCAGCCAGTGACTGCGGCGCATCCAGTTCAGCACCCAGGATTGCTGTGCCGTATCGCCCTGCGACTCCTCGAAACGGAACTTGTCGGCCCATGCCAGCAGGGGCCGGAAGAACAGCTGGTCGTAAAGCAGGATGCCCGCCAGCATCGCCGCGATGGCCCAGGCAATGGCAGTGATGTCGCGGGCCTCGATGGCCACCGCAATATAGGAACCGATGCCCGGCAGCTTGATGTTCTGGCCTGCCACCGATATCGCCTCGGCAGCCACCAGAAAGAACCAGCCGCCCGACATCGACATCATCATGTTCCACAACAGGCCGGGCATCGCAAAAGGCAGTTCCAGCCGCCAGAAACGCTGCCAGCCGGACAGGCGAAAAATACGCGCAGCTTCATTCAGTTCCGGCGGCACGGTCTTGATCGACTGGAACAGGCTGAACGCCATGTTCCAGGCCTGCGACGTGAAGATGGCAAAAATGGCGGCACACTCGACACCCAGCAGATTGCCTGGAAACAAGGCAATGAACGGGGCAATCGCGATCGCCTGAAAGCCGAGGATCGGTACCGACTGCAGGACATCCAGCAGGGGAATCATGGCCTTCTCCGCCGCCCGGTATTTGGCGGCCACGGCCGCAAACACAAAGCTGAACAGCAGCGAGAAAGCCAGCGCCGTAAACATGCGCAAAATGGTACGCAGCAAATAATACGGAAGGTAAGCCGGATCGAGCGAAACCTGCAGGGCCTGTCCCACCACAAAGGGCCGGCTCATCTGCATGGCACCAAAGCCGGCAAAAACCAGCAAGGCCAGCACCATCGGCAACAGCACCCAGTCCCAGCGATTCGGCGCCGACTTGAACGCCGGGAGATCGCGCCGCAGATCAAAAAGATGAAACATGAAACGCTCCGCACACACGCCCGCCCGGGCCGGCGCCGTGTTGGTGACGATACAGGAGATCATCAAAAACCGTGGACCCTGCCGGGTCAGAAACAGCCAGCGGCGAGGCCGGCAGCAACAGGGGATAAACCAGCGAGGGCATCCATCGCAAGCGGACCAGAATCACAGCCTGCTCCGTGCACCGGCCCGAAGCAGATTCCTGCCCCCTGAAAACGCGCCGACTTTAACAAAGTATCCCGGCAACGTGCCCCGATGGAGATATTAAATTTTGGTCATATCAGGCGGCTGCCGGCACTCAGTCGCGCCGCAGTTTTTCTGATACCGCAATCGGGTTGGGGTAATTGAACACCACGATATAAGAGGAAATCACAAAGGTCAGGATCGCCGTGGCCTCAATCACGTGCGCCGCCTCGCGCCCGATGAGGCCGCTGGCCAGCGCCATGAAGGCAATCAGCAGGGAAAACTCGCTGATCTGGCCGAGACGAAAACCGACATCCCAGGCCAGCCCCGGACCTTCACTGAAGCGCGCCAGCAACAGGCGGAACACCACCGGCTTCACCGCCACCACCAGCAGCGCCAGCACCAGCGAGGGCAGCCAGATACTGTGCAGCAGACGGGAATCAAAACCGGCGCCGAGCGCAAAGAAAAACAGGATGAGAAAGAAATCACGCAGGGGCCGCAGATTGAGGGCGAGGTATTGCGAAACAGGGTGACTGGCCAGGGTGATGCCGGCGATGAAAGCCCCGGTTTCCGCAGACAGTCCGAACACATGGGCCAGCTGCGCCACGCCGAGACACCAGCCGATGGTCATCAGGAACAGGTATTCGTGAAAGCGGTCAAAGCGCGAGTACAGCGGGATCATCAGATAACGCACGGCCAGCCAGGCGCCCAGCACCAGCAACGGCAGGCCGCCGACGATGCGCAGCAGCATGAGGCCGCTGGCACCGCCACTGGCCATGGCGGCCAGCGCAATCAGGATGAAGAGTGCAATAAAGTCCTGCAGCAGGAGCAGGCCTATCATCAGCTCGCCCATGTGCTTGTGATGCAGCACGGTGGTCGGCAGCAGCTTGAGCCCGATGATGGTGCTGGAGTTGATCAGGGCGAGGCCGACCACCAGGCATTCGCGCCCGCTAAAACCGAACAGTGCCGCCACGCCATAACCGAGAGCAAAAAACAGCAGGCTGGAAAGCAGCGTCACCCACGAGGCCTTGCGCAATACCGCCAGCAGGGCGGCAGGCTGCATGTCCAGCCCCAGCAGGAAAAGCAGGAACATGATGCCGACCGAGGCCATTTGCTGCAGGGCTCCCACATCCGTGACCAGGGCGAAACCGTAGGGACCGATCAGTGCACCGAGGACGATATAGGCCATCAGCAGCGGCTGACGCGTATAGAGCGCCAGCGTGGCGAGCACCGCCGCGCCGGCAAAGATCAGGAAAAAGGCAAAAGACAGTGATTCCACAACAAGCTCCTGCACCAGACGACGGATGCCCTGGCTCAAACAATCACGGTAAAACATCCCTGATCATGCCATCCGGACCAGACAAGCCGGACCGGATCATCCTGCCCGGATGGCCTCCCGTTTCCAACGTCTTTGTAGCGCCGCCGGACCGGTCCGCGGGTACCCGCACCGGTCTTGCCTGCAAGCATGGCCGGCTTCCGACAAACACGGCATAATCGGCCGGCCGCAATGCCGGCAAGTACTGAAGAAAACCGGATATAACAACGAGAATAAAAAAGAGGACTCACCATGCGCCTTCAGGGATCGACACTTGCCGCACTGCTTGTCAGCCTCCTTGCAACCCTGCTCCCCGCTCATGCTGCCGCCGGCCCCCTGGATCCGAAGATCATACCGGCCCTGCTCTTCTCGGCCGGCCGCGTCGACAGTCGCAATGACGCCTCGGGGGTTGGCAACGGCTTCTTCCTGGATGCCAACTACACGCGCACCTTTCTCAACGGGGGGGTGAGCTACAAGAATTTCGGCCTCAAGGATGATCTCGCCAACGTCTATGTCGGTGTGGGCATCTCCAACATCCTGCAATTGCAGGCGGGCCTGAGCACCCAGGGCGGCCTGGTCACGCGCGTACGCCATGACCTCAACCTGCCCTCCCTGTATGACTTTTTCACCGGCACCAAACGCAACCGTTACAACACCAGTCTGGGTACGCGCATGACGCTGACCTTCGCCCTTGAGCACTACCAGAACGATGATCGCCAGGACAACTTCCATATCGGCGCGGGCCTGCTTTATTAAACCGGCCTGAAAAAGACTTGTGAACCCGGGGGCGCCTTGCCCCCGGCCTGTTGCACCGCCCTGTCACTCCCCCGTCATCAAACTGTCGTCCAATTGCCGCTCGGGTCTTTCCCGGGACCGAGAGGATGACATCCTGAACACCACCAGCTTTCCTGAACTGCTCGCCCTCGAGGCGCTGCTCAAGCGCGGTCGTCCGCACCTGCGCGCCGAGGTTGTCACCTGCATCAACGTCAATGGCAGTGAGTTGCCCATCTGGTGCCTGGAGGCTGGCACCACGGACATTCGTGCGCCTGCGATCGGTTTTTTCGGCGGCGTGCACGGCATGGAGCGCATCGGCACCCAGGTACTGATTGCCTATCTGCACACCCTGATCGAGCGCCTGAAATGGGACAGCAATTTTTCACGCCTGCTGGAAAATGTGCGGCTGGTGTTCATGCCCATGGTGAATCCGGGTGGCCTCATGCTCAGCACCCGCTCCAATCCGGACGGCGTCGACCTGATGCGCAGTGCACCTGTCGATGCACAAGGCAGCGTACCGCTGCTCGCCGGCGGTCATCGCCTGAGCCGGCACATTCCCTGGTATCGCGGCCGTGTTGAAGACGATCTGCCGCCGGAGGCCGCCGCCCTGTTTGAAATCGTGCGCGCACGCCTGCATCCGCACCCCTTTTCCATCGCCATGGATTGCCACTCCGGCTTTGGTTTCCGCGACCGCATCTGGTTTCCCTATGCGCGCAGCACGGAACCCGCACCCAACCTGCCGGAAGCCTTTGCCGTGCGTGCGCTGTTCAATCGCACCTACCCCAATCACAGCTTTTACCTGATGGAGCCGCAATCGCTGAGCTACACCACACATGGTGACCTCTGGGATTTCCTCTACGACGAATTCCAGCAGCGCCGGCCCGGTGTGTTCCTGCCGTTTACGCTGGAAATGGGATCATGGCTGTGGGTGAAAAAAAACCCGCGCCAGTTTTTTTCCTGGTTCGGGCATTTCAATCCGATTCTGCCGCACCGCCTTGAACGCGTGCTGCGCCGTCATCTCACCCTGTTTGATTTCCTGATTGCCGCCACCGCGTCGTATCAGGAATGGATGCCCACCGGCATGACCCGGGAAGCCTACCGGCGCGAAGCCATGAAGCGCTGGTTCGGGGCATGAGCCAGCGCCGGAAATAACCGGCAGAACGACAAATAAAAAGGCCGCTTTCGCGGCCTTTTTTCTCAGGGGCAGCCCGCATCGACCGGCAGTGGATTGCTGCCACAGACCGCGCCTGTACGAATCCAGTTGACGATGGTGCTGTAATCCGCCAGACCGGATGGTGTGCTGGTATCTATCAGCAGACCGCCGCCGTGATTGAGGCTGCCGGGTTTGGTCAGCAAGCGGCTGTTTTCCGGATCCCGCAGGTCAACACGTGCCATGACCCGCTGATAAAGCTTCACGCCATTAGCATCCGTTTCATCCGACCAGTACACGGGAATACCGGCAATGCCCGTGCTCTTGTGGCAGGCAGTACAGCCGTAGGACGAAAACAAGGGCCTGACATCGTCGACAAACGTGAGCTCTGTCTGCAGTTTTGGCAGGCTGTTGTTCACGGCGTAAACAACATGGGCGGTATTGCTGCCTTTGCTGTTGGTCACCGTCAGCGACAACTGCACGCTGCCGCTGGTAGGCGCGGTCAGTACCGGACGCGCAGTCCCGGCATTGGTCAGGGTGGCATCCAGTGGGCCACTGACAATGGCCCACGCATAGGTGCCGGCAAATGAACTGGCATTCCCGTCCAGCTGCACCGGAGATTTTACCGTACGGTCCGCACCCGGCCTTGCCACCGGCAATCCTGGCTGAATCACTTTGCCAGTGGCATCAAAAAGTGCCGGATCGGCAAGAAAAGCCGCCAGCAATGACGGCCCGCGTTCCGGTGCACTCCAGAAACTTTCAAAATTGCGCAGTGACATCGGCATGATGCCGCGCTGGTAGACATAGTCGATGATGCGACTGCGGTTGCTGATGAATTTTTCGTAGGAAGAAAAATTAATGGCGTTGCCCAGGTTGCCCGTGCCGTCCACGCCCGGCTCATGACTGGCCGCCAGACCCTGCAGGGCGTGGCAGCCGGCACAATGCGGCCCTACCACTTCCCGGAACAGCTGGGACACGCCGGCAGGCCGGCCACTGCCTTCCTGCCAGCCGGCGGGCACAAAATCATCCACAAAAGTTGCAGAGAGTCCGTTGTTGTAGCGCCCGGCCATCAGCTCGCGGGCAAAATCTGCCGACCACTTTCCCTGCGTGGTGGTGATGTCGCGAGCCTTCATGGCCGTGAACGTGCCGGCGACATAGTCGTTGATGGTCCGCAGCCCCGGCTCCAGCTGCGCCCGGTGATAACCGTTCTGCAGGGAATACTCGAGATGATCGACATCGATGAAATTAACTTTCGCCGAACGCAGGGACTGCGCCTGGAATTTCCTGTTTTCATCCAGCGGCAGCGTCTGGCCGCCATGGCAGGCCCAGCACATGCCCGGCATGTGCTTGACGCCGCGACCATCCAGATCGGCCGAGGTAATGCGGTTCCCTTTCTTGTCGAAGGTGAAAAACTTGGCAATCATCATGCTGCCGTTCGGATCTGCCGGATCATCCTGGTTGGCAGGACTGAACTCGATGGCGTTACTCCCCTGGAAGTAGCGGGCATCGCCAGAAATCGCCGCATCCACATTCAACGGCCCGTAATTCGAACTGCTGCCCGGCTGCAGCGCCACCACATAATTATTGACGAAAACCGCAATTGAACCGTCGCCGTTCTTGCGTGCATACATGTCACGGCCGTAGCCGAGATCCTTGGCATCGCGGAAAGTGACGTGGCTGTCGACGCCGGCATCAAAACCGTTTTTCTGTTTCCAGGCAGCCAGCGTGGTGCGTGCACCGGCAGGATCGACAGCGGTGTAATACGCCGTTGCATAGTCTGCCGAACTGATACGGCTCACCGGCATGTCCAGCAGGGAATGGCCGCTGCCGTCGGCGGTGCTTTGCGCCACCACCTGGTTACCCACCTGATTCTTGCGGCGCAGATAGACATAGCCCGTGGCCGGCAACACGGCCTGCAACTCGATGCGCAGGCCACCGGCGTGCGCGAGCGTGACGGGGTACACCGGATTGCCGGCCGCCGTCGGGCTCGGGCCACCAGATGATGACCAGCTGCCATTCACGGTTTGCATGCTGCCGTCATCCCGCGTGATGACCAGCTTGTAAGTCCCCGACTGCGCAGGCGCGGGCGTGGCCACCACGACGTCATAATCACCGGCCGCCAGACTGGCCTGGGTATTCGGATAGGTCAGAAAGGAATCGGGGGAATCGGCAGGCACCGTTGCCCGCTCGACGACGGTGTCACCGTTGCCGACACAACCCGCCAGCAATACAGCCATGCCCGCTGCAAGGAAAGTCCGGATAATCATGATCAGAATCTCGCCAGCAGACCCAGACGCACAAGCAGGCGCTGGTAGTTGTTGTCACCCTTGGCATTCACATCGATACCCTGCACGGAAAAATCCGCCGAGAGCTTGTGACTGAAGGCATTATTAAGCCCGAGCGTTAACGCATGTGTGTCGGCCTTGAGACGGTACGCCAGCCAGCTGCCACAGAATTTTTCGTTAAAGGCCTCGTCGGTTTCCAGCGCATCGCTGGCCTTGATCAGGCCGAAAATATCGTTGGCCACGACGCCATTGCAAAACGAGACCTGGGCGGACGAAATGGTATCGCCATGCAGATAGCTGTAGGCGGCGTATGCACTCACATCATCGGTCAGCGCAAAATCGGCATTGATGAAAAGACGGGTGTGGGTGGTATCAAACACGGTGCCATCGGAACGTCGTTGCACACCTTCAATCCCGTAGGCCAGCGTGGTGCGGTCGTTGACGTGCTGTGAAGCAAATGCCTGCGCCGTGTAAACCATGCTGTCGCGCTGCTTAACGTCGTAATCATCAAGCTGGGCGGTGAGGTTGAGCTGGTAAACCGGCGCCGTGAATGTCACCACGGGTTGCCAGCGTCCCATGACCTGGCCACCGGCGCTGGCACGATTGAGCGTGGTGATTTCACGATAAGCTTCCCCCTCAACAAAACCGCGCACATTGAGGGCGGTGTTGAGGGTGGGCTCGGCGCTGAAAACCACCGCCAGACTGGCCAGCAGGCTTTCATCACTGAGGACATCGCGGGTGCGCTCGGCACGACTGACATTACTGTCATAGGTCGTCGTTGCTTCCCCGTCGACCGCCCACTCTGCCCGCACATCAGTCGCCAGCACCAGCGCCAGCAACATGCCCCACGGGGCCCCTGGTTTCCTGAACAAAGACATCATTGCGCCTGCTCCTTGCGGCGAAGAACGAGAATGGCCACTGCCAGTAACAGCAGGGTGTAAAGATCCAGCGCACCCCCGCTCTGGCTTTCCGTGGGTGCGGTAGCAGCAGCCACACTGCGCGACACGGCCGGTGCGGCTGTCACACGCACAACACCATTCACCTGGCCATCGGCGTCATTGGCACCACCGTCAGTAATAGTGAGCTGTATGCAGTCGTTACCGGCGATGAGGCCGGGCAGATAAGCCGCATCCTGCGGTGCCGGACACTGGCCGTTCACGCGTTGCGCAGAACGTATGTCGTCACCACCGGTAAAGGCGAAACCGATCCAGCGGTTAGCCGCAGAAAGCTCCCGCCACTGTGCGCCGGCTGGCAGTGCCACCGGCAAGGGCAAAACCACATGCGCCGTTCCGTTGAGGGCGGACAAGCCGCTCACTTCGAAATCATAAATGGCACCAATGGCAGCATCATCGGCGTCCACAATCACCGTACTGCCGATCGCCACCTGCGTCTCGAAAATCTGGATGCCGGCTTGCGGGGTTTGCGCCGATTGCGCAGCAATGGCGAAGCGGCCGGCGCTCATGTGCAGGCCACTGTCTGCCACTGCCATCAGCAAACGCGTACTGCCTGACCCCATGCGCAGCAAAATGGATTCGGGCGACTCGCCGCCAAACGCTTCGAGATAATCCAGCAAGCCGTTGCCGTTGCTGTCGACATTGCCCTCGGTACTGTCCGGCACGCCGTCACCGTCGGTATCTGCGGCCGTGAGCACGGGCGCACTGCCGTCAAGCAGCGACAGGGTGATGTCACGAGTGATCTGGCGGCTGCCGTCCGACACCGTCACCGCCAGGGCATAAACACCGGCGGCAAGCCCCGAAGGATCACTGATCACTACCTGGCAACCCGAGACCGTTACCGGTGTCAGCGCGCCGGTATTCCAGCCGCTGCACACTGGCGTGGTGCCATTGGGATCGCTCACCCACGCATTCACGCTGATGGCGCCATCCTGGCGATAAACTACCTGGCGGATTTCGCTGTTCTGGGATACCTGCAGCGAGACCACCACCGGTGCAGCGGCAAAGTGCGTGATCAGGATCCGGTGCGTGGTGCTGCTGCCGAGCGCGGCCGACCCCGTCAGGCCGGGAAGCAGCGCCAGCAGCATCGTCTTGTCTGCCGCCACGCCGGTGTTGGCCAGCGTCACCGGAATGTATTTCAGGGTTTCACCGTTGTTGAAAACAACCGCCGTGGAAGGCACGGTGTAATCCGTCGCCGTGACGCCGCTGACACTGAAGTTCACGGTAACCGGATAGGTCGGCGACAGGCCGTTGAGACGCACCGGCACACTCACCAGTTGCCCGGGCCCGGCGACTTCACTGCCGCCCATGGTCACGAGCGGTCGCACGATGACGGTCTGGGTCGTGGTGGCGACATGGGCAACCATGTCGGCAGAAACCCACGGCGTGCTCCACGTCACCGTGTGCTGCCCCGGACGGAAGGGACTGCCCGGATCATGGCTCAGCGTCAGGGCTCCAGCGGGGCCGGTGGCTGATGCCGTCAGCGTCACGGGCGTGTAATAGCCCGTCGCCGTGGTGACGATATCGCCATTGGTGACAATGACCGGATTGCTCAGCGCATAGCAGGTGATCGAACCGCCACAGGCAAGATACTCGTTCAGGTTCGTTATGCCGTTGCCATTGAGGTCGCCGCCGGCATCAGCCGCATCAAACGGATTCAGGCCATTGGCGATTTCCACCGTATCGGGAATGCCGTCGTTGTCGTCATCGCTGTCGCAGGCATCACCGAGACCATCCTTGTCGTTGTCAGCCTGTGCAAGCGCCGGAGGAATGATCGGATTGGCAACGGTGGGGCAGTTGTCGTGATAATCGGCAATGCCGTCACCGTCCTGGTCAAGCTTCACCACCGTCAGCGTGAAGCTGGTTGATGCAGGCAGCGCGCCATTCTCGCCACCATCGTTAACGCGCACGGTAACGGGGTAACTGCCGCTCGAATCCTTTGGCGGTGCCATGTGCAGCAGGCCGGTGTTGCTGATCGTGACCCAGGCCGGGCCGGTAGTGACCTTCCAGGCCAGCGCGGTACCGTCGTTGGCATCATCCGGATCGTTCACGTTCACCTGCAAGTCCTGGGTTTGCAGCTCGGTGATGGAACCGCTGCTGATGCTGCCGATAAGGGGCGCATCGTTCACCGGTGTGATGGCAATGGTGAAGGACTGGGTAGCCGTGAGCGCACCGGTGCCGTTGTCCTGCACCAGCACCACAACATTGACGGAAGCGTTCGAGTTCAGCGGCGGCGTCCAGCTGATCACGCCGGTAGACGAATTGATCGTCATGCCGCTGGGCCGTTGCGAAAATCCGTAGGTCAGTGTGTCGCCATCCACATCGGTGGCATTCACGTCATAGCTGTAGGCCGTGTCTTCCGTGAGCGTGGTCACGGGAGTCGATACAATCACGGGCGCATCGTTGACCGGCGTAATGCTGATCGTGAAAGACTGGTTGACCGTGTTGGTACCGTCGCTCACGGCCACCACCACATTCACAGCGGCGTTGGAGTCCTGTGGCGGCATCCAGTTGATCACGCCGGTGCCGGCATTGATGGTCATGCCGGCAGGTTTGGTGGTCAGGCTGTAGGTCAGTGTCTGGCCTTCGGGATCACTGGCATTGACGTCGTAAACGTAGGCCGTGTCTTCCAGCAGGGTCGTCACGGCAGTGGTTGATATCACTGGCGCATCATTGTTGGCACTCACCGTAATGGTAAAGCTGTGCGGCACATTGTTGGTGCCGTCACTGACCTGCACCGTGACATTCGCGGTGTAGTTGCTCAGGGCTTCAGGCGGCATCCAGCTGATCACGCCCGTCGTCGCATCAATCGTCATGCCGGCGGGACTGGCGGTCAGGCTGTAAGACAGCGCGCCGCCTTCAGGGTCGGTCGCGTTGACATCGTAGGAGTAGGCAAGCGACTCCGCGGCGCTGGTGACATCAACCGAGGTGAACACGGGAGGATCATTGGAGCTGCTCACCGTGATCGTGAAACTGTGGGCGACATTGTTGGTGCCATCACTGACCTGCACCGTGACATTCGCGGTGTAATTGCTCCCGGCCTGGGGTGGCGACCAGCTGATCACGCCCGTCGTTGCGTCTATCGTCATGCCGGCGGGATTGGCAGTCAGGCTGTAAGTCAGCGCCTGGCTTTCCGGGTCGGTGGCATTCACGTCATAGCTGTAGGGCACCAGCTCGGCCGCCGTGGTGACATCCACGGAACTGAAACTCGGCGCATCATTATTGGCGCTCACCGTGATGGTGAAGCTTTGCGTGACCGTGTTGCTGCCATCGCTGATTTGTACCGTGACATTCGCGCTGTAGTTGCTCAGCGCTTCGGGAGGTGTCCAGTTGATCACGCCCGTCGTCGCATCAATCGTCATGCCCGCAGGATTGGCGGTCAGGCTGTAGGTAATGGCGGTGCCTTCCGGGTCGGTGGCATCAACGTCGTAGCTGTAGGCCACACTCTCCGTCGCCGTGGTATGGCCGACGGCAGAGGTCGTAAAAACGGGCGCATTGTTGCTCGCGGTCACGGTGACCGTGAACGACTGTGTGGCGGACTTGTTGTTGGGAACCCCGTTCTCGCTGCCGTTGTCCAGCACCTGCACCGTGACATTGGCGGTGTAGTTGCCGGTGGCCTGCGGCGGTGTCCAGCTGATGACGCCGGTGCTGGGATCAATGCTCATGCCGGCAGGAAAAACCGTCAGGCTGTACGTCAGGGTATCGCTTTCGATATCGCTGGCATTCACGTCATAGCTGTAGGCGACGGACTCCGTGGCGGTGGTGACAGCCGACGAAGAAATAGCGGGCGCATCATTCACCGGCGTCACCGTGACGCTCATGGGATAGTCGCTGGTGGTGGTGCCGTCATCAACGCGCACCGTAAACGGATAAATCGTATTGGACTTGGGCGAATCCGGCGTGCTTGCCGCCGTCCAGCCGATGATGCCCGAGTTGATGGCCATGCCCGTCGGCGCGCCTATCAGCTGGTAGGTCGTGACACCGCCCGTGGTGTTGACGGTGATGCTGAAGTCCAGTTTTTCGGAGCGCGTGGTGAAACCACTGGTGCCAGTGACCGCCGGACAGGCCGGTGTTGTGAAGGTATTGTCGCCACCGTTGGTGGTGTTGACGGAATTGGTGCCGCGAGCACGGAAATGATAGGTCGTCTCGCAGGAAAGGCCGCTGATACCGCTACTGATGCCGACCGCAGAAACACCGCCACCAGTACCCGTGGTGGTCAGCGTGCCGGTGGTCGAGCCATAGCCTGTTGTGGTGCCGTACTGGAAGACATAGCTGGCATCGGCACCGTTGTCGTTCACCGAGGCCGCGAGCGTGGCGGAATACTTGCCGACGGAAGATGCGCTGCCGGTGGTGACATCCGGAGCAGCGGAGTTCAGCTTGCCGCCGTCTATCCAGGATTGCAGCAGAGTCTTTTCCGTACTGTTGAGGGGAACAATGGCGTTCTGCGCATTGTTGTAGGGCATGGCATCGGCCTGGACATAGGTGTTGGCGATGTCACCGCTGGTATTGGCCACGGCATAGGTATTGAAGTCATACCCCACCGGCGCGCTGTTGCGGCTGGCACCGCTCAGCGCCGTACTGTGACAGCTAGTGCACGCACGCACGGAGTTGCTATTGAAGATGTTGGCCTGCACGCCCCCCGTGCCGCTGTAGGTCACCGTCGCCAGTGCCGGCACCGCCACACAAAGCCACAACACCCCCATGGCCTGCGTCAAAAAACGGAATGGCATAACGGTTCCCTCCAGAAAATGCGGCATCGCTGATGCCTGGCGGCTGATCCTTGGCACTGCCCGGAAAACCACCAGGGCCGGTTCCGTGACAAAATACCTACGGATGATATGGAGAGTCGCTACAAAAGCCCAGCCGCCTGATGACAAGACGAAGGGTCCGGAAATTGGGACGATAGTCATGATAGTGCGCCTGCCACCACGCCTGCCGGTGCGATATAGTCACCCGGGTTCGCTGCCACGACGTGACAAGGCGTCCGGCATTACCAGGAGACACCCTTTATGGACCGCGACGATCCGCTAGAAACCCGCCGCCACTTTTTGCGCATGCTCATGGCCACCAGCGGGGTTGCCGTGACCGGCAGCCTGCTCGCGCCTCTCGTTCATGCTTTCGGCAAGGTGCCGCGGCAACTCCCGCCGGGTCAGTCGGTTTACGACCTGCGCGGCAAGGTGCTGGTCGATGGCAAGCCGGCCAACCCGGGCACGCGCATCAAGACTGATTCGCTGATCGAAACCACCAGCAACAGCTATGTGATTTTTGCGGTCGGCCAGGATGCGCACATCCTGCGCGAAAACAGCCGCATGCAACTGGCCGGCAAGGATGACTTGGCCGATGCCATGCGCCTGTTCACCGGCAAGGTATTGTCCGTCTTCGGTCACCGCAGTGGCGGCCAGAAGCTCGCCATCCATACCACCACCGCCACCATCGGTATCCGTGGCACCGGCGTCTACACCGAGTCGCACGCTGACAGCAGCTATGTCTGCACCTGTTACGGCCTTACCCAGATTGCGTCAAAGTCAGACCCCGGCGTCACCGAAGATGTGGTGTCGCATCATCACGATGCGCCGCGCTACATCGTCAACAATCCGGAAGGCGGCAAACTCATCCTGCCGGCACCGATGAAAAACCATACCGATGAAGAACTGATGCTGGTGGAGACACTGGTCGGCCGTACGCCGCCCTTTTCTGCCGCCGGCGGTTACAGCGCGCCACGCCGCGGCTACTGAAAGCCTTCTTTCAAGGAACAGACATGCAGGGAATGCTGCGCCGGCTGCGCTCACAGCCACGGTTTTTTCTCGGACTGCTGATTTTTTTTCTCTTTCTGCTGAATGCCGTATGGCAGCTGGGCGCCCTCGACGGCCTGGAGCGCAAGGCCTACGACATGCGCGTACGCGCCACCGTGCCCAACACCGTGGACGAACGCATTGTCATTGCCGACATTGATGAAAAAAGCCTGAAGGCACTGGGGCGCTGGCCCTGGAGCCGTGATGTCATGGCGCGCCTTGTCGACACCCTGTTCAGTCATTATCAAATCCGCGTCGCGGGTTTTGACGTGGTCTTTGCCGAGCCGGAAAAAAATTCCGGCCTCGCCCTGATGAACGAGCTGGCACGCGGCCCGCTGAAGAATGACGGCGGTTTTCTTGCCGAATACCAGAAACGCAGCAACAGCCTTGATAACGACGCCCTCTTTGCCAGGGCACTGGCTGGCAGGAACGTGGTCCTTGGCATGGTATTCAGTGCCGGCAATGGCACTGACACGAACACGGCGCCGGCTCCGTTCGCGACGCTGACGGCCGCCGGCGCCAGCGCCCTGCCTGATCTGCCGCATCCGCGCAGCTACACCGCGAATCTTGATGCCTTCAGCCGGAATGCGGCCAGCTCCGGCTTCTTCGATAACCCGCAGATTGATGCCGATGGCATTTTCCGGCGCGTGCCGCTGTTCCAGCTCTACCAGAACAGGCTTTATCCCTCGCTGGCCCTGGCCACGGTGCACATGGCACTGGGCGCACCGCAGGTGCAGCTGCACAAGGGCCGCTCCGGTGACTACGAAGCCTTTGAAGGCATCACGCTCGGTGATGTTTCCGTGCCCACCGATGCACACTCATCGGTGCTCGTCCCCTGGCGCGGCCGTCATGGCGACAGCTTCAATTATTATTCCATCAGCGACATCCTCGAGAAAAAAATCCCGCTGGAAACGCTGAAGAACCGCATTGTGCTGGTTGGCACCACGGCCCCCGGCCTGCTCGACTTACGCTCCACGCCGCTGGAAAAAACCTATCCCGGTGTTGAAGTTCACGCCAACATCATTTCCGGCATTCTTGACGACATGGTGCGGCAGGAGCCGGCCTGGGGCGTGGGCATGGAAATCCTCATGCTGCTCGCCGTCACCCTGATCACGCTGCTGCTGACCACGCGCCTGGCGCCACACTGGCAGGTCGTGATCACGCTGCTGCTGGCGGGCGGCATTATCGGCATCAATTTTCTGGCCTGGAACAGGGGCCTGGTCATGCCCCTGGCCTCGCCGCTGTTGCTGCTGCTGATCCTGTTCACCTACACCATGGCCTTCGGATTTTTTGTCGAGACACAGGGCAAGCGCGCCATCACGCGCCTGTTCGGACAATACGTGCCGCCCGATCTCGTCGATGAAATGGCGAAGCATCCGGAAGCCATCTCCCTGGAAGGCGAATCGCGCGAAATGACCGTACTGTTCTCCGACGTGCGTGATTTCACCTCGATCTCCGAAGGCCTTTCGGCCACCGAGCTCTCCGCGCTCATGAACGTCTACCTCACCGCCATGACGCGCCTGATCCAGAAGCACCGTGGCACCATCGATAAATATATCGGCGATGCCATCATGGCGTTCTGGGGCGCCCCGCTGCGCGATGCCGATCACACCCGCCTCGCCCTGCTCACCGCCATGGACATGGAAGCCGAGCTGCTTGCCCTGGCGCAGGAATTCCGCGCGCGCGGCTGGCCCGTGCTCAAAATCGGCATCGGCCTCAATGCCGGCACCATGAACGTCGGCAATATGGGCTCCGAATTCCGCATGGCCTACACCGTCATGGGTGACGCCGTGAATCTCGGTGCGCGCCTCGAAAGCCTCTCCAAGAATTATGGCGTGACCATTGTGGTCAGTGAATCAGTACGCAGTGCCGTGCCTGACTTTGCTTATCGCAGCCTTGATTGCGTACGCGTAAAAGGCAAACAGGAACCGGTACGCATCTACGAACCGCTGGGCCTGCAGGATGCGCTGAGTACCGCCAGCCGCGAACAACTCGCGCGCTGGGAAAGCGCCATCAGCGCGTACTGCCAGCAGCACTGGGACGAAGCCGAAAATGCGCTGCGTGCTCTCGTCAACAGTGATGATCACCCGCTCTACCGCCTGTATCTCGAACGCATTGCGCAATTCCGCGAAACGCCACCACCGGCCGACTGGGATGGCGTTTACACCTACACCAGCAAATAAAAAAACGGCGGCACCTGCCGCCGCCAGATTGATTGTCATATAGTCAGGTCATCACTCCGCAAAGGCAGCTTGCGATGGCACAAACAACCTGGGTTTTTCTGCGCGGACTGATCCGCCAGCACCGCCACTGGGAAGACTTTCCCGCACGCTTTCAGTCCGCATTCCCGGATGCCCGCATCATTCTGCTTGACCTGCCCGGCAACGGCGATCTCTACCAGCACGAAAGCCCGGGCAGCATCAGCGGCATGGTCGAGTCGGTGCGCGAACAACTCGATCTCCGCAACGTACAGGGCCCCGTCAATGTGCTGGCACTCTCGCTGGGTGCCATGACCGCCATTGAGTGGATGGAGCGTTATCCTTTCGATATCGAACGCGCCGTACTGATGAATACTTCCTTGCGCGGCATGAGCAGCTTCACCGAGCGCATGCGGCCGGAAAACTATCTCGACATCCTGAAAAGCCTGATCTTCAATTCCAAAGTCGAGCGTGAAAAACTCATCCTCGACATCAGCACCAATCTTTATACGCACAAGGCCGAGCTGGCCGAGAAATGGGTGGGCTATGCCAGGGCGCAGCCCACTTCGCGCATGAACGGCCTGCGCCAGCTATTCGCCGCCGCCACTTACACCGCCCCCGAAGCACGCCCGCACGAACATGTCATGATGCTGCAAAGTCTGGGCGATCACCTGGTCAATCCTGTCTGCTCCACCCGCATTGCCGAGAGGTGGCGCTGGCCGCTGGTCTCGCACCCCGCCGCCGGCCATGACCTGACGCTGGATGATGGCGACTGGGTCATCCGGCAAATCAAGCACTGGCTGCCGCACTGAAGCTTCATGCGGCCCGGAAACCGTTCGCCATGAAAAAAGGCGCTGTGAATGACAGCGCCTTTTTTCGTATTCACCTCAAGCCGTCGCTTCAGGCAAGCCCTTCTGCCTTCAGCGCAGCCTGCACGGCGGGACGCGCCATGATGCGCTCGACATAGCTGGCAAGCACCGGCCATTTACCGAGATCAATGCCGGTGTAACGGGTCCAGGTCAGGATGACAAAGAGATAACAGTCGGCCACCGTGAACTGCTCTCCCATGAGAAAGGGATTGCTGCCAAGCTGCTGCTGCACCCAGTCGAAGCGACTGCCAAGACTGGCGCGAATGGCATTCTTTTGCTCTTCCGTCGTCGCTGGCGAAAACAACGGGCCGAATGTTTTATGCAGCTCGGAATTGATATAGCCCAGCCACTCCTGCAGGCGGTAACGCTCGAAGCTGCCGTTGGGCGGTGCCAGATGCTTTTCCGGAGCACGGTCGGCAATGTACTGCACGATGGCCGGGCCTTCGGTCAGGCGCGCACCGTCAAACAGTTCCAGCACCGGCACATAGCCCTTGGCATTGATGGCGTAAAAATCACTGCCATCCTCCGTCTTGTGGGTTTTCGTGCTGACTTTCACCAGCTCCGGATCAATCCCGATCTCGCGCAAGGCGATATGCGGCGAGAGCGAGCAGGCGCCCGGCGAATAATAAAGTTTCATGATCGTCTCCTTGTTGAACTGTTCCGGCCTCATGCCAGTGCAGGGTAATCCGTATAGCCTTCGGCACCACCGCCATAGAGTGTAGCGGCGACCACCGTATTGAGCTCAGCCGCCGTGCGCAGGCGTTCCGGCAAATCGGGATTGGCAATAAAGGCACGGCCGAAAGCGGCGGCATCAATAAAGCCGTTTCCCAGCAAGGCGTCGGCTTTTTCCACCGTGTAATTGCCGGCACCGATGATGACGCCGGGGAATTTTTCGCGCAGGGCACGACGGAATTCATCCGTGTGTGCCGGGCCGCCGGCCCAGTCCGGCTCGGACAAATGCAGATAGGCAAGGCCGCGTTTGGCGAAGGCGTCGGCAAGATACAGCGCCATGTCCAGACCCTCGGCATCGTCGAGACCGTTGAAGATGCCCAGGGGCGAAATGCGGATGCCGACATGGCTGGCATCCCAGGCGCCAATCACGGCATCGAGCACTTCCAGCGTCAGGCGCGCACGGTTTTCCAGCGAGCCACCGTAATTGTCCGTGCGGTGGTTGCTGACCGCCGACTGGAACTGGTGCAGCAGGTAACCGTGGGCCGCGTGCAGCTCGACCATGTCAAAACCGGCGTCGCGCGAATTCACGGTAGCGCGGCGGTAATCCTCGATCAGCCCGGGAATTTCATGCAGCTCCAGCGCACGCGGCGTATCGCAGTCCACGCGTTTCGGCTTGCCGTTTTCATCGCGCACCGTGGTGCGGTTTTCATACGGCAGGGCCGATGCCGACACCGGCAATTGATTGTCCGGCTGCAGCGAATGATGCGAGACACGTCCAACATGCCAGAGCTGGAGACACATCAGGCCATGGGCTGCATGCACGGCCGCGGTGATTTTCTTCCAGCCGGCCACCTGCTCCGCGCTGTAGATGCCCGGCGTATCCATGTAACCCTTGCCCTGCGGTGAAATCTGCGTGGCTTCGGTAATGATGAGACCGGCACTGGCACGCTGCACGTAATAGGTTTGCATCAGGTCATTGGGCACATCACCGGGCGGCGTGGCACGCATGCGGGTCAGTGGCGCCATGATGACGCGGTTGCGCAGGCTCAGGGAACCGACACTGAGGGGCGTGAAAAGTTTTCCGGACATGGCTCTGTCTCCAGCAGGTGGGTATGAAGACGACGGTGGCATGGCTTATGTTTGAAAGGAAGTGATCAAACGTTGCGCCCCTCACCTTCTTTCAGCACGCGGAAATCCGCCGCCGCCACTTCCAGTTTTTGCAGGGCAGCGTCCAGATCAATCACTGGCTGCCCGATGCTTTCATCAGTGAGCTGGAAAGTATTGAAATGGATCGCCAGTGATTCGCGTGCACCCAGATCACGGTGCGCGAGCACGGCGTCTTCGGGATTCATGTGCACCGGGCCCATGAACCAGCGCGGCTCATAGGCACCAATCGGCAGCAGCGCCAGGCGTGGCTGCCCGAGGCGCCGGGCAATTTCCTTGAAGTGCGGGCTGTAGCCGGTATCACCGGCAAAAAACAGGCTTCCCGCCGCGGTTTCAACAAAAAGCCCGCCCCACAAGGTCATGTCGCGATCACGTACACCACGGCCGGAAAAATGCTGGGCCGGGGTGAAATGGATTTTCAGGTCTTTGTGTTCAACCGACTGCCACCAGTCCAGCTCGCTGACGTGCTTGATGCCGTTGGCATGCAGCAGCGCGCCCACCCCCAGACCGGTGACGATGTGCGGATTGTCGCGCTTCTCCAGATATTTCAGGGTAGCGAGATCAAGATGGTCATAGTGGTTATGGCTGAGCAGCACGACATGGATCGGGGGCAAATCCTTCAGCGCCACACCGGCGGCGCGCACCCGGCGCGGCCCCAGATTCCTGAACGGGCTGACGCGCTCCGACCACACCGGATCGGTAATCAGGTTGTAGGGACCGATCTGCAGCAGCACCGTGGCGTGATTGATAAAGGTCACGCGCCAGTCACGAACCTGGCTGGAGTGCTGAGCGGCGGGCAGCGGGAAGCTTTCGTTTTCCGCCCAGCCCGGCCAGCGTGAAGGCTTGCGCGTGCGCAGCCAGGTAAACACATCACGCAGGCCGCGGGCATTCCGGTGCAGATTGAAAAAATGCCGGCCATTGTGGTGATCCGACTCGGAATGACGCGCTGACGGACGCGCCACCAGCACTTCACGTATTTTTTCATAACGCAGATGTGATTCATGCTGCCGGGACGGCTTGTCACTCATGGGGCGTTCCTGATCCGGTTTTGCCGCCAGACTTTCCGGCGGCCCTGACTTTATTTACGACGGATTTACCCGCGACTTTCTCTACCGCACTTTTCTCTGCCGAGCTTTTCCCGGGGGCGCTTTTTCCGGCAGCGGATTGGCGTGCCGGCGGTTTTTCACCGGTCGCTTTCTTCACCGGCCGGCGCGTGCGCAAGGCTGCTGCCAGCGCCAGCCGGCCCCACAGCAGCAACTCGTCTTCTTCATCAAAGATGGCCTCCGGTGGCCGGAAATAGTTCATGTGCACCGGTTTGCCTTCCTTCTCGTACACCCACTCCTCAAGACCAGCCGCCTCGAACTGCGGACGCGTGAGGGCATCAGTCTTGAAATAGAGCTGCCCGCCGATCACCAGCGCAAAGAAAAGCTCATCGGCATAAATGCCGTAACCACCAAACATGCGGCGCAGGCGAATGCGGCCGAGCGGCTGCAGGATGTCCTGCAGGTAATCCGTGTCTTCATCCCTGCCCTGCTTCTGCTTCACGCCACCTGCCCTGCCGTTTTTTTTCAGGAAATTCCGCATGCCTGCACAACCTGGCCCTGGCCTGTCCGGCCCGGGTTACGGTTTGAGATACAGCACCAGCGCATCATGATCCGAGCTGCGCAAGGCACTTTTGTCGGTGTCATCCCCGCGCCCGCGCACACCGGCATTGCCACGGCTGACGGCCAGCGCGCGCACGGCCGGCTGCAGGGCCGCACTCACCAGCACATGATCCAGCGCTTCCGGACGGCAGTCATGCACATAGCTGTAACGCTCGGCCGCCGGCAAACGCCCCCACTGGTCCTGCAGGCCCTCGGCCTGCAGGATGCGCATCACATCCACACCGCCCAGCACATCGGGTGACGCCTCGGCGGCAACCTCGGGAGCGAGATAAGCAGAGGCATTGAAATCCCCCAGCACCAGCAGTGCCTCCGGTGCCGGCCGGGCCAGATACAGCGCCACCCATTCTGCCAGCGCCTCGGCCTGGCGCTGGCGTTTGCGCGCGGTTCTTTTCGCCACCGCCGGATCATCGCTGCCATACAGTGATTTCAGATGCACATTGACCAGATCCAGCACACGCCCTTCGGGCGTTTGCAGGCGCAACCACAGGGGCGGCCGGTCAAACAGGACCGCCCTGTCCAGTCGCCGCGTTTTAAGCAGTTGTTCCTGGCTCAGCACCTTCAGGTCAGCCCGCACCAGAAAACCGGTATTGATACCGCCGCGATCATGCCCCTCCAGCAGAATGCCCTGATAGGTCTTTCCGCCCTGTGCGGCAATTGCCACGGCCAGATCGTTGAGGGCTTTCATGCCTTCCACTTCCTGCACCGCCAGTACATCGGGACTGCGCAGCAGCTGCACAATCTGCCGCGAAAGTTTTTGCAGGCGCTGCTGGTATTCCTCCGTCGTCGCTACCGCGCCACGGCCATCGTCGACATCATCAAACAGGCGGTGCAGGTTTTGCGTAGCGATGGTGAAGGTACCGGACTCCGCTACCGGCACCGGCCGCACGGCACTGACGCGTACGGCGCACGTTGCGGCAGAGGCTTGCGCCAGCGTGCTGACCGGCAGGGCGAACAGGCAGCACAGCCAGCACACCCGCAGATAGCCACGGCGCCGGGCAAGGGCTAGGCTGTAGCGATCGGCATTTCCATGTAATTCAGTGCAGAGGTTCATCATGCGCCCTTCCTTGCTGTTTCCCTTGCCTGTCATCACCGGTCTTTTGCTCTCGTGTTGCCTGCTGGCGGCCTGCAAGACCACACCGCAGCAGCGTGTCGTGATCGACCCCAAGGGGATCGACCAGGTCACCTATGAAAGGGACCTGGCGGAATGTAACACCCTGGCCGAGAACGCCGGAAAAACCGGCTCCGCCGGCAAGGGCGCCCTTGGCGGTGCCGTTATCGGCGGCGCCATCGGCGGCATTCTGGGTAACCGCACCAGCGCCGCGCGCCTTGGCGGTGTCGGTGCCGTGGTTGGCGGCGCCAAAGGTGCCGGCAAGGAAGGCAGCAACAAGGACCAGATCCTGAAAAACTGCATGAGCGGCCGTGGTTACCGTGTCCTGAACTGAACTTCCTGCACATGAAAAAGCCCGGAAATTCCGGGCTTTTTCATGCCGGCTCAGGACGCCGGATCGTCCTTGTGTGCCTCGTCCTCTTTTTCAAACTCGTGCGTGTAGAGCTTGCGCTGACGCTCGCTGCCCGTGAAGACACTGCGCACCAGCATGAAGAACACGGGCACAAAGAAGATGCCCAGCGCCACCGCCAGGATCATGCCGCCGATGACGCCGGTACCGATGGCACGCTGGCTGGCCGAGCCGGCACCAGAGGCCATCGCCAGCGGCAGGACGCCGAGGATGAAGGCCATGGAGGTCATCAGGATGGGGCGGAAACGCAGATGCACCGCTTCCAGAATCGAGTCGCGCACACTCTTGCCCTGCGCCTGCAGGTCCTTGGCAAACTCCACGATCAGGATCGCGTTCTTCGCCGAAAGACCGACGATGGCAATCAGGCCGACCTTGAAATACACATCATCCGGCATGCCGCGCAAGGTAACGCCAAGCACCGCACCGAGAATCCCCAGCGGTACCGCCAGAATCACCGTGAAGGGAATCGACCAGGATTCGTAGAGCGCTGCCAGCACCAGGAACACGATGAGAATGGACAGCGCATACAGCACGGGTGCCTGTGAACCGGAAATGCGCTCTTCATAGGACTGCCCCGACCACTCGAAACCGAAACCGGGCGGCAGCTGCCGGAACATGCGCTCCATTTCATTCATGGCCTCGCCCGTGCTCTGGCCGGGCGCAGCCGAGCCGGCCAGCTTGACTGCCGGAAAGCCGTTATAGCGTTCCAGACGCGGCGAACCCGTCACCCAGTGCGAGGACGCGAAGGTCGAGAACGGCACCATGGTGCCGGCGCTGTTGCGCACACGCAGCTGCATGACGTCTTCCGGCAACATGCGTTCCGGCGCATCGGCCTGCACCATCACCTTGAGCACGCGGCCTTCACGCACGAAGTCATTCACATACGCGGAACCGAACGCCACACCAAGCGTGCTGTTGATGTCGCCAATCGCAATGCCGAGCGCACGCGCCTTTTCGCGATCCACATCCACCTGCAGCTGCGGCGTGTCTTCCTGGCCTTCCGGACGCACACCGGCAACCACTTTGCTCTGCGCGGCCAGACCCAGCATCATGTTGCGCGCATCCATCAGCGCCGCATGGCCCTTGCCGCCGCGATCCTGCAATCGGAAATCGAAGCCGGAGGAATTACCCAGCTCCGGAATCGGTGGCGGATTGAGCGGGAAGATGATGGCGTCCTTCACGCTCATGAAATAACCGAAGGCACGACCGACCACCGCTGACACATGGCTGTCAGGTGTCTTGCGTTCGTCCCAGGGCTTGAGCGTGGTGAAGGCGATGCCGCCGTTCTGGCCGCGGCCAAAGAAACTGAAACCGGCCACGGTCACTACCTGGTCCACATTCTTTTCGCTGCTGGTGTAGTAGTGCTCGAGCTTGCCCAGCACATCAAGCGTGCGCTCCTGGGTAGCGCCGGCCGGCAGCATGATCACGTTGAGGAAATAACCCTGGTCTTCTTCCGGCAGGAAGGAAGACGGCAGCCGTGCAAACAGCAGGCCCATGGCCACCACGATCAGCACATAAACCACCATGAAGCGACCGGCACGACCGATGATGCGGCCGACCAGGCTCTGGTAGCTGCGCGAGGTGCGATTGAAGCTGCGGTTGAACCAGCCGAAGAAACCAGTCTTTTCGTGATGATGGCCTGCTTGCACCGGCTTCAGCAGCGTCGCGCAAAGCGCCGGTGTCAGCGACAGCGCCAGGATGGCCGAGAAACCGATCGAGGCCACCAGCGCCAGCGAGAACTGGCGATAGATATTGCCCACCGAGCCGGCGAAAAACGCCATCGGAATAAACACGGCAATCAGCACCAGCGTCATGCCGATGATGGCGCCTGTGATCTGGCCCATGGCCTTGCGCGTGGCATCACGCGGCGACAATCCCTCTTCGCTCATGATGCGCTCGACGTTTTCCACCACCACGATGGCATCGTCCACGAGAATGCCGATGGCAAGCACCATGCCGAACATTGTCAGCACATTGATGGAAAAGCCGAAGGCGAGCATCGCCGCCAGCGTGCCGAGCAGGGCAATCGGCACCACCACGGTGGGAATCAGGGTGGCGCGGAAATTCTGCAGGAAGAGATAGATCACCAGGAACACCAGGATCATGGCTTCCACCAGGGTCTTGATCACTTCCTCGATGGAAATCTTCACGAACTTGGAGGTGTCGTAAGGCACCGCGTAATCCATGCCTTCGGGGAAGTAGGGCTTGAGTTCGGCCATCTTGGCCTTGACCGCATCCGCCGTCGCCAGCGCATTGGCGGTTGGCGTCAGCTTGATGCCGAGCCCTGCCACCGGCTTGCCGTTGAGGCGGGCCTCCACGGAATAATCGGAAGCGCCGAGCTCGACGCGCGCCACGTCATGCAGACGCACCGCCGAGCCATCGCTGTTGGCGCGCAGGATGATGTTGCCGAAGGCCTCCGGTGTGGACAGGCGCGAGCCCGGCACCACCACGGTGGCATTGATCTGCTGGTTTTTGGTGGCCGGCAGGCTGCCGAGGGCACCGCCGGCAATCTGCACGTTCTGGTCGGCAATCGCCTTCGTCACATCCGCCGGCGTCAGCTGCAGGCCGGTCAGGCGGGCCGGGTCCAGCCAGATGCGCATGGCGTATTCGGCACCGAAGAGGGTGACATCACCGACACCGGCCACACGCCGGACGGGGTCGAGCACGCTGGCCGTGGCATAGCTGGCCAGATCGGTACGCGACATCTTGCCGTCGGTGGATTTCAGGATGACGAACATCAGGAAGTTGTTGGCGGCCTTGTCGACGCGCACGCCCTGGGCGCGCACTTCCGAGGGCAGGCGCGGCTCCACGCGCTTGAGGCGGTTCTGCACCTCGACGCTGGCCAGATCAATGTTGGTGCCGGGCTTGAACGACAGCGTAATCGCCGCCGCCCCCGAAGACTCCGACGTCGAATACATGTACTGCAGGCCTTCGGCTCCGTTCATTTCCTGTTCAATGACGGCGGTCACCGCATCTTCCAGGGTTTGTGCGGAGGCGCCCGGATAGGTCGCGGTGACGGCAATCGAGGGCGGTGCAATCGAGGGGTACTGCGCAATCGGCAGGCTCTTGATGGAGAGCAGGCCGGCCAGCGCAATGATCAGCGCCAGCACCCACGCAAAAACGGGGCGATCTACGAAAAACTTGGCCATGGGACAGGCTCCTTATTTGGCCGCAGGCGCTGGTTTGGCTGCAGCGGCTGGCTTGGCTGCCGCATCAGGCTTGAGCGCTGGCGCCGCTGCCGGATCGGCAGGCGCTGCCGCAAACGGCACGCCTTTGGCGTCGGCACCGGGCTTGATCTTCTGCACGCCTTCGACGATGACCTGCTCGCCGCCGCTGAGTCCGCGGCTGACGACCCAGACATCGGCCTGGGCCGAGCTCACTTCCACCGGACGCACTGCCACCTTGCCGTTTTCGAGAATGAAGACAAAAGCGCCTTGCGGACCGCGCTGCAGGGCCCGCTGCGGCACCGTAATGGCGTTGTTGTTGATGGCCTGTTCCAGACGCACGCGCACATACATGCCGGGCAGCAGCAGGCCGTTCGTGTTGGCGAACTCGGCACGCAGGTTGATGCTGCCGGTGTCCGGGTTCACGGCCAGATCGGTAAAGAGCAGCTTGCCCTTCTGCGGATACTCGCTGCCGTCTTCCATCAGCAGCGTCACCTCGGCCTGACCACCGACACTTTTCAGCTGGCCGCTGTCGAGCGCGCGCTTGAGCTTGAGCACTTCGACGCTGGACTGGGAGAAATTCACATAGACATGATCGAGCTGCTGGATCAGGGCCAGCTGCGTGGCTTCGCCCTGTCCCACCAGCGCGCCTTCGGTAACGAGGGCGCGACCGATACGACCGGAAATCGGGGCCGTCACCGTGGCATAGCCAAGATTCAGGCGCGCCGAATCCTGCGCGGCCCTGGCGGCGGCCACCTCGGCCAGGGCCTGCCTGGCATTGGCGATGGCGAGATCGTAATCGGACTGGCTGATCATTTTCTTGCCGATCAGCGATTCGGCTCGACTGGCCTGCGCCCTTGTCTGGTCACGCACGGCTTCGGCACGGGACACCGCCGCTGCCGCACTGTCGGCGGCGGCCTTGAACGGTGCCGGATCAATGCGGAACAGCACATCGCCGGCATTCACATCACTGCCTTCGCGAAACACCCGCTGCTTGACGATGCCGGCAACACGGGCGCGCACCTCGGCAGTTCGCACGGCCTCAAGACGACCGGGCAATTCACTGGTCAGCGCCAGCTTGCCGGGAGTCACGGTGACAACACCGACTTCCGCCGGCGGCATGCCACCCGCACCGGCTGCCCCGCCTTTCTGGTCGCCACCACAGGCGCCCAGCGCCAGCATGGCCACGAGCGGCAAAACCGGGGAAGAAAAAACACGTTTGATGACACGCATGGTGTGCTCCAGGCATTCGAAATTCAGGAAAGCTTTTGACTGATGGCTCAGTGCTGGCCAGGCAACGAGTGCCGGCTTTTGCCCTGTGCGACACAGGACATGACAACGCTTGAGTCCGGACATGGCCGGCAAGGGAGAGGACGCTAGCAGCATCCCCGTTTGAAACAAAGCGCACAAAACCAGCCCGGGGAAACCCCCGCGGCCTGCTCAGCGCAAGCCCGTCGACATGAAACGCGCCATGGATTGAAACGGCAGGCAGGTTTCCAGCATTTCGTCAGCACAAATGAACCGGCGCAATCAGTGCGAAGCGTGACCGGCAGGAGCCGCGCCAACCTCCATTGCACGCACTTCGGCTTGCACGGTGATCAAGCCGGCATTGCGGAATTTCAGCGTCAGCGGCACCGTGTCGCCCGCCTTCAGGGGCTGCTTCATGTTGATCAGCATCATGTGACGGCCACCTGGCGCAAACGCCAGCACGGCATGCGGCGCGAGATTGATCACCGGCAGGTAAAGCATGCGCATGATGCCGCCGGCCATGCTCATTTGATGAAATTCGGCTGTTTCTGCCGCCGGCGTTTCCACCCCCAGCAAGACATCCTGACGGGCACCGTTCTTCACCGTCACAAAAGCCGCATTGTTTCTGGCCACCGGAGGCGCCTCGCTGATCCAGGCATTGCTGATCACCGGCAGCAGGGTTGCCGCATCGGCCTTGTTTTTTGCCAGCTTCGTCGTGCCGGCGGGCATTGCACTTTTGCCCTCCTGACCGACGGCCGCATTAACCACCGCTGCCTCCAGGGCACCCGCCACCAGCAAAACCGCCATCACCATCTTCATGAAAAAATTCCCGGATCTCAGAAAAGAATATTGTCGGCGCGCAGCAGCAACCGCACATCGGCGGCCATGTCCGCTGTTTTTGCATCACTGCTGTAGAGCTTGCGTACGCGTCCCTGACTGTCCAGCAGATAGATATAGTCGCTGTGCGCAAAATCATAGCCGGATGCCGAGCCGTTGTTTTCTTTCAGATACACCACGCCATAACGCGCCGCCACGGTGGCAATCTCGGCATCCGTGCCCGTGGCACCGATGATGTCGGGACTGAAATGCTGCACATAGGCCGTCAATAACGGCAAGGTGTCGCGCGCAGGATCGAAGGAGACAAACACGACCTGCAGTTTTGCCGCATCCGGTCCCGCCTCCCTGAGCACCTGACGCAAACGCGCCAGCACCAGGGGACAGACATCCGGGCAGGAGGCAAAACCGAAATTCAGCAGCACCACCTTGCCGTGCAGGCTGGACAAATCCAGTGGCCGCCCCAGCGTGGAGGGGAGGACAAAATTGCCGCCCATTTTCGTGTTCACCGGCAGGCTTTCCAGCGCCCGCTTTTTGGCCAGCATCTGCAGGGTCGCGAGAACAGCGACGACCAGCACCAGCGCCGCCACGGAAAAGAAAGCCAGTCGTTTCAGCAAGGGTTTGTTCATGAATTCATCCGGACGTTAAAGACAGGGCTGCGATTTAATGCAGCCCGTCAGGGCCCTTCAATGGCTTGCGGATTGCGCGGCGGAATACTGCCGATACGCGCCGTGAATGACTGCCGGCCCTGGCCAAACGCCATGGCGTAATGCGCGGCATTGGTCATCACTTTTTTCTCGTAGTCGCGCGTTTCACTGAAGGGAATGCTTTCAATATAAATGGCGGCTTCCATGGGCTTGCCGTCAGGCTGCCAGCTGCGCGCACGGTTGGGACCGGCGTTGTAGGCCGCCGTGGCCAGCACCGGCTGGTTACTCAGCACGTCCATGACGTGCTTGAGGTAAAAGGTGCCCAGCTTCACATTGGTGCCGGCATCACTGACCATGCTGGCGTGATACTTCAGGCCCATGCGGTTCGCCACCCACTGCGCCGTCGCCGGCATCAGCTGCATCAGGCCGCCGGCTCCCACGCCGGAGCGTGCCGCCGACACAAAACGGCTTTCCTGACGCATCAGACCGAATACCCAGGCCTCGTCCAGGCCCATTTCCCTGGCATAACCCCGGGTCACCTCGCGATACGGGGCGACATAGCGCAACTCGTAATTGTGCAGGGCCTTCGTGCGTTCTGCGGCATAAATGGCGCGGTCATACCACATGGCCTGGTTCGCGGCCTCCGCCGCTGCCAGCAGGAAGCGGTCATCCATGCCGCGCAACGCCCAGTTCCACTCGCGCGTGGCTTCGGTGCGCAGCTCCATCTGGTTCAGCAGCAAGGCGCGCTGCAGGCCGGCACTGGCCGCCACGCGGCGGGCATCCTCGTCAGTGACCTTGTACACCGTCTTGCCGGGCCCGATGACAGGCCCCAGACGGTCACGTGCGAGCAGGCCGTAGAAATCATCGTCAATACTGAGGCCGGCAAACAGCTTGCTGGCCTCTGCGCTGGATTTCTTCGCCTCAAGGGCACGCCCCAGCCAGTACTGCCAGCCGCGCTCGTTCTGCTTTTCATCGCTGAGCAGGCGGATCGAGGTACTGACGGCATCCCAGTCTTCGGCGCGCAGGGCCAGGCGGATCCGCCATTCCAGCGCGGTATCCGTCCAGGCCAGCTTGCTGTCGTCGGTATGCGCAAACCACTCGAGGGCGCGCAGGTCATGGCGGAAAGCCGCTATGGTGGCAAGACGGCGCAGGCCGTAAACCTGCACCTCGTCATCAAGGCGGGCACGCCAGTTCTGGAACTGCGCATAAGCGGCATCCACATCCGTACGGGCAAGACGGGCCATCGCAAAAACCGCCAGTTCCTGCTGCAGGCGCCCGCTGTTGCCGGGCTTTTTCAGCCAGGCGTCCGGCGTATTGACCATGCGCTGCAGGTCGGCCGCCTTCAGCTCCTGACCCAGCTGCCCGGCGAGAAACCGCGCCAGTCCCGGGGCATTGGCTTCCAGCGCCAGACGCAGGCGCTCGCGGATATCGTCCTCGCTCACCACGCCGCTGCGGATGAGTTCGGCCATCAGGGGATCGCAGGCATCCGTAGGCAGGTCCTTGGCGGAAAACCAGAGCTGGGCACGCGCCTGGCTCAGCGCTTTCGGGTCCTTGTTGTCGAGACGGGCGCGGAACTGGTAGCAATTGAGCTCGGCGCCCGGGTCTTCGCTCAGCTGCGCGTACTGCTCGCGAAAACGCAGCCAGTCACCACGACGGCCCAGGCTGCGCAGCCAGTCGCCGCGCAGTTTTTCTGCCAGCCAACTGCCCTGGTAGAAGGCCAGAAAAGGCTGGATCTGTTCAGGCGTCACCCGCTCGATCTGCTGCGACAGCAGCCAGTAGCGCGGATAAATCCCCAAAGGGTCCCGCGAAAGGGCCTCGGCCTTCGCCGCCACCATGTTGAGATCACCCTTCTGCAGCGCCTCGCGCGCCGCCAGAAAATCCGCCTTGTTGTCCGCCCAGGCTGTTGTTGATAGTGCTGCTGCCAGCCACATCAGGGCGATTAACCATCCACTCCTCACACCGCTCTCCCTGGGACGTCGTACACCGGGCACACGTCCGCTTGTCGAAGCGGCAAGGATACGGGCAGGCCCGCAGCGATGAAACCTTGTTTTTGCAGGCTGGAGGTATAAGCAATGTCAGCGCCAAACGAGCCTGTCACCCGCCTTGCGGCATCGCTATAATCGCCGCCCTTCCTGATTGCCCGCGCACCGAGCGCCCAAACCATGGCCAAAAAGCTTTATATCGAAACCCAGGGTTGCCAGATGAACGAGTACGACAGCTCGCGCATGGCCGACCTGCTGGGCGATACGCATGGCATGGAGCTGACCACCAATCCCGAGGAGGCCGATGTGCTGCTCCTCAATACCTGCTCCATTCGCGAAAAGGCGCAGGAGAAGGTGTTCTCGCAGCTGGGCCGCTGGCGCAAGCTGAAAGCCGCCCGCCCGGAGGTGGTGATTGGTGTCGGTGGCTGCGTGGCCTCGCAGGAGGGCGCTGCCATCCAGAAGCGCGCGCCCTATGTGGATCTCGTTTTCGGCCCGCAAACCCTGCATCGCCTGCCACAGATGCTGAATGCGCGCGACAGCAAAAAAATCACCATGGTCGACGTCAGCTTTCCGGAAAACGAGAAATTCGATTTTCTGCCGGAGCCGCGCGTGGATGGCTACAAGGCCTTTGTCTCCATCATGGAAGGCTGCTCGAAATACTGCAGTTTCTGCGTGGTGCCTTACACGCGTGGCGAAGAAATATCGCGCCCCTTTGATGACGTGATTGCAGAAATTGCCGTGCTCGCCGGCAAGGGCGTGCGCGAAGTCACGCTGCTCGGCCAGAACGTCAATGGTTTTCGCGGCCCGCATCACGACGGCACGATCTGTTCCTTCGCCGAACTCCTGCGTCATGTTGCCGGCATTCCCGGCATCGACCGCATCCGCTACACCACCTCGCATCCGCTGGAATTCAACGACGACCTCATTGCCGTCTACGCCGACACGCCCAAGCTGGTCTCGCACCTGCACCTGCCCGTGCAGTCCGGCAGCAATGCCGTGCTCGCCGGCATGAAACGCAATCACACCGCCGCCGATTATCTGGAGCGTATCCGCAAGCTGAAAGCGGTGCGCCCGGACATCCATATCTCTTCCGATTTCATCATCGGCTTTCCCGGCGAAACCGAACAGGATTTCATGGACACCATGCAGCTGATCAGCGACGTGGATTACGACCACTCCTACAGCTTCATCTATTCAAAACGCCCCGGCACGCCGGCCGCCGAACTGCCGGACGACACCCCGGACGAGGTAAAAAAACAGCGCCTGCAGATACTGAAAGACCAGATCGCGCGCAATACCGGCCGCAAGACCGACGCCATGATCGGCTCGCGGCAACGCCTGCTGGTGGATCGCAAATCCGAACGCATGCCGGGCCATCTGATCGGCATTGCCGAAAACACGCGCTGGGTGCATTTCCCCTGCGCGGATGAAAACCTGATCGGCAAGTTTGTCGATGTGGACATCACCAAAGCCATCAGCATCAATGCCCTCTGCGCCAGTGCCCCGCTGTGGATCGAAAGCTGACCGCCCGCCATCCCGCAGGCAAAACCATGACAGCCTCATGAGTTCGTCAAAAAGCCCCGGCAAAACCGGGGCTTTTTTTATGCCAGCCGGCAGGGATTCCTGTCCACCGGGTGGCGCTACGTGGCGTGATTCGTCAAGACGGTGCAGCCGGGCTGGCTAGACTGGAGCCTGTTTTTTCATCCGGATATTGTTCCCATGCCCCTGGCTCGCCCTGCACTGGCCGGCTCATCGCGTCTCCAGGCCAGAAGCCTGATTGAAGCGCTGTTTCCTGCCGGCGACACCTTGCCTGCCGCCGACGTGGAGGAATTGCTCGGCGCCGTCGACGCCATCGTGGGCGACAGCGTTCCCTTGCGACGTGCGCTTGCTGCCATGCTGTGGGGGCTGGAGTGGCGCTATCGCCTCAGCCATCGCCAGCGTTTCTCGCAAGCATCGCGCGAGGCGCGCAGTGCCTTCTTGCGCACGCAATCGCAACACCTTCTCGGCGGCGGCTTTCTGCGCCTGCTGTCGGCGCCGTTTCGCACCGCTTATTTACTGGACGCCTCCACGCAGGCGCCGCTGCAACTGGGTAACGGCATCCGTGTCCCGGCCGCCATCGAGCAGGCACGCTGGCGCCAGCAGGTCAGCACCGCCGCCAGCTTCAGCGACAACCAGGAAATCGAATGTGATGTGGTGGTAATTGGCACCGGTGCCGGCGGTGCCGCCGCCGCCTACGAGCTGGCCAGCCAGGGTCTGGCGGTAGTGCTGCTGGAAGAAGGCCATTACTACGATCGCCGTGATTTCAACGGCAAGCACACGGAAATGATTCCGCGTCTTTATCGCAACATGGGCACGACCACGGCCATCGGCAGCACACTGATTCCGATTCCGATCGGCCGCTCCGTGGGCGGCACCACCACGATCAATTCGGGCACCTGCCTGCGCACACCGGAAAGCACGCTGGCGGCATGGCGAGCCGAAGGCTTGAGCGAATTCACCAGCGAAAACCTGCAGCCCTATTTCGAGCAGGTGGAAGCCATACTGAAAGTGCAGCGCGCCGATCCCCGTTATGTGGGTGAAATCGGCGAGGTCATCGGCGCAGGAGCACGCCGCATCGGCATGGTCAATGCCATGCCGCTCACACGCAATGCCGAAGGTTGCGATGGCCAGGGCGTATGCCAGTTCGGTTGCCCGACCGATGCCAAGCAATCGACCAATGTCAGTTTTGTGCCCCGCGCACTCGAAGCAGGCGCCTTCCTGTTTACCGGCTTTCGTGCCGACACCCTGTTGCGTGACGGCGCTGCCGTCAGCGGCGTGGTGGCCGAAGGCCGCGGCAAAAACGGCAAGACCATTACCCTGACCGTGAAAGCGCGCGCCACGGTGGTGGCCATGGGCACGCTGATGACGCCGGTTTTCCTGCGCAGCAATGGCGTGCGCAATGCCTGGCTGGGCAACAACCTGTCGATCCATCCCGCAGGCGCGCTGACAGCGTATTTTCCGGACCGCGATTTCAATCACGCGCGCACGATTCCGCAAGGCTATGGCGTCTATGACCTGAAGGAAGAGGGACTGATGTTCGAGGGCGGCACCATTCCCTTTATCGGGCACGGCATGATGAATCCGCTGCAGGCGGAAGACTTTGTGCGCTTTACCGAACGCTACCAGCAAACCGCCTATTTCGGCCTGATGGTGAAGGACAGCAGCCGTGGCAAGGTCAGGCGCGGCCCGACGCGTGACATGCCGCTGATTACCTACAGCATGAATGACACCGATTTCCGCCTGTTCAAGAAAGGCATAGCCCTGCTCGCCCGAATGTATTTCGCCGCCGGTGCGGCCGAAGTCTGCATTCCGGGGCTGACGCGCATGACCGTGGTCAAAAACGAGGCGGAACTGGCCGCGTTTCTTGCCGGCAATCCCAAACCCCGCCATTTCCTCATCACCGCCTATCACCCGCTGGGCACGGCGCGCATTGCCGACAGTGCCAGCCGGGGCGTGTGCGACCCCGACCATAAGGTGTGGGACGTTGACGGACTTTATGTCATGGATGGCGCCAGCGTGCCGTCCTCGCTGGGCGCCAATCCGCAAGTCACCATCATGACCATGGCCATGCGTGCCGCACGGCGTCTGGCAGAAAAACTAAATGCATAACCCCACCGTTACACGGAGAGCACTATGAGCATCGGCATGGTTCTGGAAGAAACAATGAGCGGCTGGATAAAAATCCAGGCAGGAGCAAGCAAGCAACCGTTCAGTTTTACGATTCGTGCGTTCAGCAAGAATCCGCTGGCGGTGACGGCGCCACGCGAGTTTCGCGGTGTCGCCACCATTGGAACTGACACAATGCCGGTGCGGGGCTCCCTCACCATTCTGCTGACAGGGCCGCGTTACGAGCTTGATCTCGATCATCCGGAACTGGGCACGCTACATATTGCCGGCGAGAAAACCTACAGCCTGAGTGGTTTGCTGGCATCACTCACGACCTGTCCACTGACGGTTTACCGTGATGGCAAGGTGTGCGGCAGCGCCGAAGTGGCCTACCGCGACTCGATGCTGTCTTTTCCGTTCAAGGCCATAAAATTTGTAGGCCGTGACCGGGCCTTCGGCCCGTACTGAGCAAAAACAGGGCGGTTTCTGCTTCGCCTCAATCACTGCCGCGGTCACACCCTCAAATACCGACCTGATCAGGAGTCATGCATGCGCGACGTTTCAAGCTGGCAAGGCGCCCGCTACCAGCCAGGCCTGTCGACAGGACATTACGAAAGCTGGTTCCTGCGCGCCAATCACCCCGTGCGCAAGCAGGCCTTCTGGATTCGCTACACGATTTTTTCGCCCAAGGATCATCCGGAAAAAACCATTGGTGAATTGTGGGCTGTGTATTCCGATGGCGAAACCGGCCGCATTCATGCCGCAAAATCCGAAGTACCGGTCAGGGACTGCAGTTTTTCCGCCGGGACACTGGCGGTAAAGATCGGCAACGCTTTTCTGCAGCCGGGCGTATTGCAGGGAGAGGCGCGCGGGCCGCAGAAAATCTGCTGGAACCTGACATATGACGGCGGCGGTGCACCGCTGGTTTTTCTGCCGGAAAATCTTTACAGCACCGCCCTGCCCAAAGCCAAGGCGGTGACGCCGCGGCCGTTTGTGCGCTTTGCCGGCAGCCTCGACATCAATGGTGAAACCGTTGACGTCACGGACTGGATCGGCAGCGAAAACCACAACTGGGGCAGCAAGCACACCGACACCTATGCCTGGGGCCAGGTCGCCGGTTTTGACAATGCACCGGATGCGTTTCTGGAAGCGGCAACGGCCAAACTGAAAGTGGGGCCGTTGTGGACGCCGCCCTTGACCGTGATGGTGCTGCGTGTGGGCGATGAGGAATATCGCCTGAATACCCTGGCGCGTTCCTTTCTGGCAAAAGGCCGGTGGCATTATTTTGACTGGACGTTTGCCGCGGCCCATGAAGGCGTGCGCATCACGGGAAGAATGCATGCGGCCCGCGAGGATTTTGTCGGGCTCACCTATTACAACCCGCCCGGTGGCAGCCATACCTGCCTCAATTCAAAAGTGGCCGCCTGCGAAATCCGGCTGGAACGAAAAAACCGTCCCGTGTTTACCCTGCGCACGGCTCACCGTGCCGCCTTTGAAATCCTCACGGACGATCAGGATCATGGCGTGCCGGTTGTTGCATGAACCGGTTGTTGCCCGAGAAAACCTGCATGAGTGCGGCATGAGTACCGCCTGAAATCCGCTGCCATCAACAGCGGATGGCCACCCCGCAAACAGAAGGCCCGCTGCATGCAGCGGGCCTTCTGTTTCACACCATTCCCGGCAACGGAAAAAAATCAGTGATGGCCCTTGCCATGGCCTTTGCCGTTGTCATGCCCACGATCCCCGCCCTGGTCACCGCGGTCGCCGTAATCACCCCGGTCACCGTCGTCATGGCCATGGCGTTCGCGGTATTGCGGCGCATAGGTATTGTTGTACCAGTCATCGCGCACGAAATAGACCGGACGACCACAGGCGTTATAGGCGCCGCAGTGCTTTCTCCAGTTTTTCGCATGGCCGGGCGGAACGCGCAGATAGATCGGCTCCTGCACAACCCGGGCAGGCTGGATCACGACCGGCTGCGCGTAAATCACTTGCGGACGCGTGTTGCCGATATCGATGGTGCCGTAAAAACCGGGCTGGCCAATGCTGACGGAAACGCCGACATCGGCGGCGGCAAAGGCTGCCGGGGCGGCAAGGGCAAGAGCCGCTGCACAGAGAATGCGTTTCATGGTGGGATACTCCTTGAGGGGATAGCTGTTTTAACGCACAGCATCCCGAATGGTTGACCGCTGTCGTGCTTTAACGCGGCGGTTTCGATACTGGCTTTTCCCGCAGGCAAAGAACAACGGTGTTGGTGTAGCGTTTTAACCACGAACAATGTCCATGCCAAGGGCTGCCGGCAGGATCCCAGAATGGCTTGTTCCTGCAGGGCGGTCTGTGCGCTGGCGAACGCATGAACGCACTGCCGTTCAAACCAGGTCGATGCAAGGTGCCTGACCGTGACACACGTGCCGGCACCGGCAGACAGGGTCGCCCGCACCCGCGGCGATAACGAAGACGCCTTTTCAGCGAGGCGAAGGTTTCTTTTCCCAGGGGGCGGGCAAGGCACCGGCATCGAATGCCTGCGGCGCCGGCCAGGGTGCTGCAGGCGACATGAACAGCTCTTCGCCGGCGTGCACCAGAACGGCTTCACCCCCGGCACCGGGCGTTACCGCGACCACGCCGTCGAACACCTGAACGCGGTCACCGCCGGCGGCGGTCGCCACCGCAAAGTCGGTACCGCGTACCGAGGTCACGGCAGACGGCGTGCGCACCTCGAATTTCCTGCCCTTTGCGCGCACCCAGGCCCGCATGCGCATGAACCCGTTGTTGAGGAGGCCCTCAAAATCCGTGTCCGGCGCATCCTGGGTCACAACAAATTCCGTGCTCTCCGCCAGCGCCACCTCGGCATCGCCACCGGCCACAAAGAGGCGGGCCGTTGCTCCCTTGCCGGTCTCGACACGCTCGCCCGGGCGCAGCATGCCGCTGCCTTCGGTGATCGCCGTACCGTCTTTTGCATAGCGGCGAACATCCCCTTCAACCGGTACCAGCAGCGCACGCGGTGGCGTTTTGGCGTCCAGCCAGAAATGCATGTCGTCGGCCGTCTTGCTGCGCGCCGCCAGCAATGCCGTGGCGCGCTGCAGCAGCTGCCGGGCATCGCGCACGCCGGCGGCAGCCATTGTCACGGCTTCGCCGGCGACGGCCATTGCCTCGCGGTCACCGGCAAGCCGTGCGTCCGCATCCACCCTTGACGCCAGCTGCACATCGGCCTCGGCAGCAGCCACGCGATCACGCGCGACTGCCACCATGGCGGCAGCGTCATCACGCACTTTCTGCGCATAAGCCACGGCCCTTTGTGCCACATCAGCCGCTTGCGCCTCCCCCGCCACCGCTACCAGCGCCAGCACCACCGCAAACATCCGCATGTCCTTCCCCTGTTCCCTTGTGCCGTCCGGCCATCATCACCGCACGTCAATGCGTGGCCGATCGTTTCAGGCCGCCCTTTTCGCCGGCACCTCGCCTCGCTCCACCATGCCCACAAACCGTGCCATATGGCGATACGCCATTTTTGCTTCCGGCAGCCACAGGGCAAACATCTGGAATACATGCGGCATGCCGCGCCATTCTTCATAGAGGACGTGCACGCCCTGGTCATGCGCACGCTGGGCAACGCGGCGAGAATCATCACGCAACACTTCGGTCGAACCGGCCGTGATCATCAGCGGCGGCAAGCCGGAAAAATCACCGTGCAGGGGCGAGATCAGCGGATGATAGGGATCACGTTCGCGCCGGTAATAACGCGCCAGATGCGCCACGGCACGCGCGGAAAACATGGGATCGCGGAACCGGTTGCGCTGATAGGACGCACCTTCGCAGGACAAGTCAGTCCAGGGCGAGAAACACAGGCCGGCACGCGGCAGCGGCAGGCCGGCATCACGGATGGCCTGCAGGGTGATGAGCGTGAGATGGCCGCCGGCCGAGTCACCGCCGATCAGGATGTTTTCCGGCGGGTAGCCGAGTTCCAGCAAATGCCGGTAGGCCGTCAGGGCATCGTCACGGCAATGCTCGAAATCATGGTCAATGCCCTGACGGTAATTGATGGCCAGTACCGGACGCCGCGCCATGCGCGACAGGCGCCAGGTGAGGGGCCGGTGTGCCTGGGCCGAGCTGAAGCAGTAACCGCCACCATGCAGGTAGAGCATGGCGCGATCTTCATCCAGACCGCGGCCGGCGCGCAGCCACTCGCCATCAAAGTGTCCGAAATGCACCGCCTCCACGGCCACAAAACCGGGCAGGCGCTCCAGCAGCACGCCGGCGGCCTTGTAGAGGCGATCCATGATGCGCATGGTGAAGGGGTTGACCGGCGCCAGCTCCAGCACCGGTTTGATGGAGACCATGAGAGCCAGGTTGAAAGCGCGGGCCTGCCAGCTCAGGGGATAGGCTGGCCGGGATACCTGGTGCAGGGCGGGATGCATGCGGGCTCCTTCGCTGGAGTGACGTCCGTTGTCACACTTGTTCTTGTAATGGAGGGCCGGTATCCGGCCTGCTCGACACCTGCCGCAAGGACAAAACAGACCATGCGGTCATTGCTCTGCCCGACCAATAGCACATAGCCCCGCCAGCCGTCCCTAAACTGCCTGACAATTCACGCGCCATCTCCCGGATGGCCACTCCTGACGACCAAAGCCGGCCGCAGATGCTTCATGCTGACGCCCCTCCCCCTTTGGGGTATTCTGGCCGCCCGGATTTCCGAGCCACTTTCCGCTTGAACAGTAGCGCCGCCTCACGCCGCCAGCTCACGCTGGAACCCCACGATACCCGCCGCCTCAGCGAGCTTTGCGGGCAATTCCACGAGCACATCAAACTCATTGAGCAACACCTCGGCGTGACGATCCACAGCCGCGGCAACGGCTTTCGCGTGGAAGGCCCGGCCAGCGCCGTGAACAGCGCAGTGAATGTGCTGGAAACGCTGTATGCGGAAACCGGCAGCCGCGACCATCTCGATAGCGAAGCCGTGCACCTGCTGCTCGCCACGCTGGAAGAGGCGTCACCATTGCACGAAGCTCCGGACGGCGATGCCGGCATGCTGACCCGGCGCGGTGCCGTCAAACCGCGCGGTGCCAACCAGAAAAACTACATCAAGGCCCTGCTCGGCAACGACATCAGTTTTGGCGTCGGCCCGGCCGGAACCGGCAAGACCTACCTCGCCGTGGCGGCCGCCGTGCACCTGCTGGAAAAAGACGAAATCCGCCGCATCATGCTGGTGCGCCCGGCCGTGGAAGCCGGCGAAAAACTCGGCTTCCTGCCCGGCGATCTCTCGGAAAAAATCAATCCCTACCTGCGTCCGCTCTACGATGCCCTGTACGAAATGCTGGGTTTTGAGCGGGTCGCCAAGCTGATTGAAAAACAGGTGATTGAAATCGCGCCGCTGGCCTATATGCGCGGCCGCACGCTGAACAATGCCTTCATCATTCTCGACGAAGGCCAGAACACCACGCCGGAACAGATGAAGATGTTTCTCACCCGTCTCGGCTTTGGCTCCAAGGCCGTGATTACCGGCGACCCGACGCAGGTGGATCTGCCACGCGGCCAGGAATCCGGCCTTGCCCACGCCCTGAACGTATTGAGCGACGTGAAAGGCATCCACATCACCCGCTTCACCTCGCGCGACGTGGTACGTCACCGTCTGGTGCAGGTCATCGTCGAGGCCTATGAGGCGTTTGACGCCAGGCAGCCCGCAAAAAAGACCGGCAAGCGCGCGGCCACCGACAACAGCATCAACATCGACAGCGACAGCGAAGCGGAGTAACCGGCATGCAATCTGCTTCCACTACCATCATTGACCTCCAGATCGTGCTGGACGCCACCGGCATCCCCGGCGAAGCGGACTTCCGGCAATGGGCAGATGTGGCCCTGAGCCATGCCCGGGATCAGGAGCAGGACGGCAAGGGCCTGGCGCAGCCGGTGGAAATCACCGTGCGCGTGGTGGACGAAAATGAAAGCCGCCAGCTCAACCACGAATACCGGGACAAAGACAACGCCACCAACGTGCTGTCCTTTCCCAATGAACTGCCGGATTTCCTGCGCGGGCAACTCGACACCCTGCCGCTCGGGGATCTGGTGATCTGTGCTCCCGTGGTCACTGCGGAGGCGGCTGCACAGCACAAGAACGTGCGCGAGCACTGGGCGCACCTCACCATACATGGCGTCCTGCACCTGCTCGGTTTTGATCATCTTGAGGATGACGAAGCCGAAGCCATGGAAGCCATGGAAATTTCTGCCCTGCAGCAATTGGGCATCAGCAATCCGTATGAAGCGGATGAAGAAAAAGACAGACAAGGACAACATCATGAGTGACGAGCGATCGTCCGGCGACCACCACAAGTCGTGGTTGAGCCGGCTGACACAGGCATTGAGCGGCGAACCGCAAAGCCGCGAGGATCTGGCAGAACTCATCCAGAGCGCCGGCGAACGCGGCCTGCTTGATCCGGATGCCCTGCGCATTATCGAAGCCACGCTGCAGGTATCCGAGCGCCAGGTGCGGGAAATCATGATTCCGCGTGCGCAAATGGTCGCCGTGCGCGCCAACATGGAAACGCGCGAACTCCTGTCCGTGCTCGTCGAGTCCGCACACTCGCGCTTTCCCGTGCTTGATGCCGACAACTCCGATGAAGTCATCGGCATCATCTGCGCCAAGGACCTGCTCAAGCTGCTGCGCGATCCGCGCAATGACGGCTTTGACCTCAAGGACTACCTGCGCAAGGCGTTTTTTGTGCCGGAGTCCACGCATCTGGATCGCCTGCTGAAAGAGTTCCGCTCCAAGCGCAATCACATGGCCATTGTGGTGAATGAATACGGCGGCATCGCCGGCCTCGTCACCATGGAAGATGCGCTTGAGCAGATTGTTGGCGAGATTGATGACGAGCACGATCTGGAAAACGACGAAGACGTCCTCATACACGAAATTTCCCCGGGTGAATTCACCGTCAAGGCCATCACCCCGATTGCCGAATTCAACGAGCATTTCCACACCAGCTTCAGCAATGATGACTTCGACACCATCGGCGGCATAATCATGAATGCTTTCGAGCACATGCCGGAGCGTGATGAAAACATCGTGGTCGGCGCCTGGAAGTTCACCGTGCTGGCCGCCGACTCGCGTGCGATTCGCCTGCTCAAGGTCGAAAAGAAAAACTGATTCCGTTTCTGCTGCGGGAGCATCCGCTTGCTCCCGCAGATCACTCCTGACGCAAGCACGCCATGCCCGCCATCAACAGCTTTCTTGAAAAAATCCGCAGTCACCGCCTGTTGCCGCTGCTCATGCTGGCACTCGGTGCACTGACGCCATTGTGTTTTGCGCCGTTTGGCCTGTGGCCGGTCGCCCTGTTCACCATCGGCCTCGCCGGTGAACTGCTGCGCGGACACTCGCCGGCGCGCACGGCCTGGCTGGGGTTTTGTCACGGCTTCGGACTCTGGGCCTACGGCGCCTCGTGGCTTTATGTCTCCATCCACGATTACGGTTACACGCCGCCCTGGCTGGCCATTCCCATGGTGGGTCTTGTTGCCTCGGTAATGGGACTCTTTTTCGCGCTGGCGGGTTTTGTCTATGCACGTTTTCGTCTCGACCGTGCCGCCCTGCTGACACTGCCCGCGCTCTGGATTGGCGGTGAATGGCTGCGCTCCTGGCTGCTGACCGGGTTTCCCTGGCTCTTTACCGGCTATGCCTTCATTGATACGCCGCTGGCCGCGTATGCACCGGTGCTCGGCGTTTTTGGTGTCAGCCTGATCGCCGTTTTTTCCGCACAGGCCGTTTTCCGCACGCTGGCCGACCGGAAATCCTGGCCCGCGCTTGCCGTTGCCGTAGCGCTCTGGATCACGGGTCTGGCACTGCAACAGGTGCCGTGGACGCAGCCCACGGGCGAGCATCTTTCCGTCAGCATTGTGCAGGGCAATATTCCGCAGGAATCAAAATGGCAGCTGGAGTGGCGCGACAAGACCGTTGATATCTATCGCGAACTGTCCAAAAGCGAATGGGGCCGCGACCTCGTGATCTGGCCGGAAGCGGCCATTCCCATGTTTTATCACGAAGCCATTCCGGCCCTCATGGAAATGCGGGAAAACGCCCTCGTCAGTCATTCCGCCTTTGTCACCGGCATTCCTTTCATGGAAGTGAACGAACGCGCGCAGGAATTCCATATCTACAACAGCATTCTTGCCGAAGGCGAAGGCAGCGGCCTGTATTTCAAACAGCGCCTCGTGCCTTTTGGTGAATACATTCCGCTGGAAGCCTGGCTGCGCGGCACCCTGCCGTTTTTTGACATGCCCATGACCAGCTTTACCGCCGGTGGCCCGGACCAGGCACCGCTGCAGGTACAGAAAATGAAACTGGGGCCGATGATCTGCTACGAAATCGCCTACCCGGATCTGGTGCGGAAGATTGCCGGGCAAAGTGATGTGCTGGCCACCATTTCCAATGACGGCTGGTTTGGCAACTCCATCGGGCCCTACCAGCATTTTGAAATGGTGCGCATGCGCGCGAAAGAAACCGGCCGGGAAGTCATCCGCGCCACCAACAACGGCATTTCCGCCATTATCGACAGCCAGGGAAAGGTGCGTGAGCATGCGCCACAGTTCAAGCGACTGGTGCTGCGCGCCAGCGTGAATGGCTATCGCGGTCTGACGCCCTATGTGGTGCTGGGCAATGCGCCCGTGCTGCTGCTGTGTGCCTTGCTGCTGGCACTGGGATGGCGGCGGCGCAAAACCGCCACGGTGTAAAACTCAGCATCTTTTTTATTTTCGTTTTTCTTTTCTTCTGCAGGAGCGGCTTCAGCCGCGAACATGATCAGGCACCAACGGTTCGCGGCTGAAGCCGCTCCTGCGAAAATAAAACCTGCTCTCGACGCTCCCGCAAAAACCTATACCGGCTCCTGCCGGCACGATAACAACGCGGCTTCCAGCGCCGCCCAGTCCTGGGCCTGAGCCATGATCACTTCAAGACGGCTGTCGGCGCGCGAAGGCTCGCTGTTCACCGCCGTTTCATGGCGCGTGGCATTGAAGAATATCCAGCCCTTGTCGGTGTGAAACACGCCTTTCACGCGCATCGCCTCGCGAATGCCGAACAACACGCCGAGGAGGGCATCGTGGGCAAACACCCAGTCGCGCGGAAACACCCAGCCCGCCAGCGCCACGCCGGCCAGTACCTCGCTGTAGTGGTACGGTGGCTCGCGGTCTTCCGTCTCCACCGGAACACCCGCTGCGGGAGGCCGATGCAGCAGGGAACGGCGCAGTGCCTGTGATCGTGCCGGCAAGTCCAGCCACTCGCGCGGCAACTGCCCGCCGGCCATGAAATGCACATGGGCTTTCGGCGGCACCAGGCCGGCAGAAAATTCCCGCGCACGCTCACGCTCGCTCTCGCCCAGCACATCATTCTTGCTGAAGACCAGCACATCAGCGGCCTCGATCTGGGCGCGGAAGGTTTCATGGGTCAGCACGCGCGCATCGGCCAGTTCGCGGGCATCCACCAGCGTGATGGTGGCCCGCACCTCCAGTGCATCGCGCCAGTGCGCTTCGCGCAGCGCATCGAGCAAACGCGCCGGATGGCCAAGGCCGGTGGGCTCGATCAGCACGCGATCCGGCCGCACGCGGCTCAGCAACTGCGACAGCGCCACCTGCAGGGGGAGGTGATTGGTGCAGCAAAGACAGCCACCCGGCACTTCCCTGACCGTAATGCCGCCACTGTTTTCGGCATCGGCCAGCACCGCCTGATCAATGCCGATCTTGCCAAACTCGTTGACCAGCACCGCCCAGCGCTCGTCCTGCCGGCCATGTTCCAGCAGGTAACGGATCGCCGTGGTTTTACCGGCACCGAGAAACCCCGTGACGACATTGAGGGGAACCGCACGAGACACTGCACGAACAACCGCCATCCAGAAAACACTCCGGTAAAGAAGCGCGCAGTGTAAGGGCTGCGCCTGTCACGGCGAAAGGCGACGCGGCACGGGCCTCTTCCGGGAGCGCGCCCGGCCTCATACACTCCAGCCACCTCCCATCGCTGCAGTGACCTCATGCATATCCTGATTACCGGCGGCACCGGCTTTATCGGCAGCACGCTCTGCCCGCAACTGCTCATCGACGGGCACCGGCTCACCCTGCTCAGCCGTGATCCGGCCAAAGTGCTGCGCGCCTATGGCTCCCGCGTGAAGGTCATTCGCACACTGACCGAGTTCCCGCGTGACGAGCCTCTGGATGCCGTCATCAATCTGGCCGGTGCCGGCATCGCTGATCGCCCGTGGACGGTAAGCCGCAAACAGCAGCTGCATGCCAGCCGCATCACCCTGACCGAAGAGCTGGTGAATGTGCTGCGCCGGCGCGAACAGCGTCCGCGCGTGATGATTTCCGGATCGGCCACCGGCTGGTATGGCGATCAGGGCGACAGCGTGCTGGAGGAAACCAGCACGCTGCGGGCGCGAGACAGCAATGCCCACGAGGAATACATCCATACCCTGTGTCAGGACTGGGAAACGGCTGCCCGGGCCGTCGAATCCATGGGCGTGCGCCTGTGCATCCTGCGCACCGGCGTCGTACTCGGGCAAAGCGGTGGCATGCTGAAGCGCCTGCTGCCGGTATTCGGTCTCGGCCTCGGCGGCAGACTGGGCTCGGGGCAGCAATGGCTGTCGTGGATTGCGCTCGGGGATTTCGTGAATATCGTGCGCGCCCTGCTCGTTGATGAAAGCCAGTCCGGCATTTTCAACGCCACCGCGCCCAAGCCGGTGACCAATGCCGAATTCACCGCCGTCGTCGCGCATGCGCTGAACCGCCCCGCACTGCTGCCGATTCCCGGCGCCCTGCTCAGGCTCGCCATGGGCGAAATGAGCGTGCTGCTGCTGGGCAGCCAGCGCGTGCTGCCGAGCCGCATGCTGGAGGCCGGCTTCCGCTTCCGTTCGCGCACCCTGGAAGACTGTTTGCGCAACGAGCTGCACTGAATTGCGTGCGCATCAGTTCATCAGGGCACGCACCCGGTAAGCCAGCAGCCCTGCATATTCGTGACAGGCCTGCGCCGAAAACAGCAGGCGCTCCGCACGTGGCGCCAGCCGCAGCAGCCAGGGCAGGCGTGCATTATCCGTTTCAGCATCAATCGGCGCCGGCAGCACGGTAAAACCGGCCTGGCGGAAGGCCAGCAGCGCACGCGGCATGTGCAGTGCCTGCGTCACCAGCACAATGCGGTCCACGCCTTGCGGGTGCAGCAGCGCATACGTCTTCGCCGCATTTTCCCAGGTCGTGGCGCTGCCGCCTTCCTGCCAGCGCACATTCACCACGTAATCACGCTGCAGGCTGGCGGCCATGATCGCCGCCTCGGCGACTACCGCCTGCCCCGTTGCACTCGCCTCGCCGGGCGCCGCGCCGCCACTGACGGCAATCGGCAAGCCGCTCTGCCGGTAAAGCAGGGCGGCATAGCGCAGGCGGCTGGCGGCCCAGACATTGGGAACATCGACGCCACCGTACTCCGGCGCCGCATAATCGCGGCCGGCACCCGGCACCACGATGGCCTGCCAGTGTCCGGCAGCGAGTGCTGCCGGCAGTGGCAGGGGCGGATACCCCTCGAGACCGCGCGCGAGCAGGGAGGCTCCCCATGGCGTGGCCATGAACCAGAGGCTGGCGAGAGCAAGCGTGATCAGGCCGCGCCCCCACCAGCGGCGCTGACGGTGCAGGCAGGCGAGCCCCGCCAGCACGAGCAGGATCTGCAGGGCGGGCGGCGACAGCAGGCTGCGCAGGAATACATAAATCATCACGGGGAAGTCCCTGTCCATGGCCTCGTATCGGCCGGTAGGGTATGCTGGCGACCCTTGATTTTCCACGTTTTTTGCCAATTCCGGATCAGACAAACCCGCCGCCATGCACGAACACTACAGCCCGCAAGACATTGAACAAGCCGCCCGGAAAGACTGGGAAGACGCCGGTGCCTTTACCGCCACGGAGAAACCCGGCCAGGAAAAATTCTTCTGCCTGTCCATGTTTCCCTATCCCAGCGGCAAGCTGCACATGGGCCACGTGCGCAATTACACGATTGGCGATGTGATCGCGCGCTTCCAGCGCATGCAGGGAAAAAACGTGCTGCAACCCATGGGCTGGGATGCGTTTGGCCTGCCGGCAGAAAATGCCGCGATGAAAAACAATGTCGCACCGGCGGCATGGACGTATTCGAATATCGACTACATGAAAGCGCAGCTGAAATCGCTGGGACTCGCGGTCGACTGGAATCGTGAAGTCACCACCTGCAAACCCGATTACTACCGCTGGGAGCAGTGGCTGTTCACGCGCCTGTTTGAAAAAGGCGTGATCTATAAAAAATCCGGTTCGGTGAACTGGGACCCGGTCGACCAGACTGTGCTCGCCAACGAGCAGGTGATTGACGGCCGCGGCTGGCGCTCCGGGGCGCTGGTCGAAAAGCGCGAAATCCCCATGTACTACTTCGCCATCACAAAATACGCGGAAGAACTACTGACGGATCTCGACCAGCTCGACGGCTGGCCGGAGCAGGTCAAGACCATGCAGCGCAACTGGATCGGCAAGAGTTTCGGCGCCGATATCGTTTTCGATTACGACGAAGCATCCGTTGGCACTGCCGGTCAGCTCAAGGTCTACACCACCCGCCCCGACACCCTGATGGGCTCCACTTATGTCGCCGTCGCCGGCGAGCATCCGCTGGCGCAGCAAGCCGCTGCCGGCAATCCGGCACTGCAGGCCTTTATTGCCGAGTGCAAGGCCGGCTCCGTGGCCGAAGCCGATGTCGCCACCATGGAAAAAAAGGGCATGGCCACCGGCCAGTTCGTCATGCACCCGCTCACCGGCAGGAAACTGCCGGTCTGGGTCGCCAACTACGTGCTCTGGGGTTATGGCGAAGGTGCCGTCATGGCCGTGCCGGCACATGACGAGCGCGATTTCGAGTTTGCCAACAAATATTCGCTGCCCCTGCAGCAGGTCTATCAGGAACCGGCCGGCACCAGGCCTTTCAGCGCCACGCAGTGGCAGGACTGGTATGCAGAAAAAAACGGCCTGACCACAACCAACTCCGGCAAGTACGACGGCCTGGAATTCAGCGCCGCCTTTGATGCCATCGTGGCCGATCTGGAAGCCGGCGCCCATGGCGCGCGCAAGACACAGTTCCGTCTGCGTGACTGGGGCATTTCCCGCCAGCGTTACTGGGGCTGCCCGATTCCGATCATTCATTGCGCGCAGTGCGGCGACGTGCCGGTGCCGGAAAAAGACCTGCCGGTGGTGCTGCCGGAAGACGTGGTGCCGGATGGCGCCGGTTCGCCGCTGGCACGCATGCCTTCGTTTTATGAAACCAGCTGCCCGAAATGTGGTGGCGCCGCCAGACGTGAAACCGACACCATGGATACCTTCGTGGAATCGTCCTGGTATTACGCGCGCTACGCTTCACCAACATCAACGACCAGCATGGTCGACAAGGAAGCCGCCAAATACTGGCTGCCGGTGGACCAGTATATCGGCGGCATCGAACACGCCATCCTGCACCTGCTTTACGCGCGCTTCTTCCACAAGCTGATGCGCGATGAAGGTCTGGTGCAGGGCGACGAGCCTTTCAAAAAGCTGCTGACACAGGGCATGGTGGTTGCCGATACTTTTTATCGTGAGCTCGACAACGGCGGCAAGGACTGGATCAACCCGGCCGACGTGAATATCAGCCGCGATGAAAAAGGCCGCATGAGCGCGGTCACGCTGAGAAGCGACGGCCTGCCGGTGACGCACGGCGGCATGGAAAAAATGTCGAAGTCGAAAAACAACGGCATTGATCCCGAATACATCATCCGGGAATACGGCGCCGACACCGCGCGCCTGTTCACCATGTTTGCCGCGCCACCGGATGCCTCGCTGGAATGGAGTGATGCCGGCGTCGAAGGCTCCAGCCGTTTCCTGCGCCGTCTCTGGAAATACGCCACCGGCTTTTCCCGGCAAGCTGAAGCTGCCCGGGCCAGCATGGCAGCGGATGCCGTGGTGGCCGGCAGCCACGGCAAGCAGCTGCAGTCCATACGCTTCGAGCTGCACACCATTCTCAAGCAGGCCAATAACGATTACGGCCGCAACCAGTTCAATACGGTGGTGTCAGCCGCCATGAAACTGCTGAATCTGCTGGAGAGTGAAAAATTTTCCATCGACCTGCCGGCAGCAGATGAAGCCGTCAGCGCTGGAATCCGGCAGCAGTTCCTGCGTGCCAGTGCCGAAGTCCTCGAGGTGCTGATCAAGCTGCTTTACCCGATCACACCGCATATCGGTCACGCCCTGTGGCAGGATCTGGCACCGGCATTCGGCTTCCTGCTCGCGCGCGATATGCACGCGCTCGACCATGAAGGCTGGCCGGCTCATGACGAGTCAGCTCTCAGCCGTGACGAGATTGACATCGTCGTGCAGGTCAACGGCAAGCTGCGCGGAAAAGTCACGGTTGCCGCCAGCGCCGACAACGCCGTCATTGAAGCGGCGGCACTGGCCAACGCCGATGCGCAGCGCTTCATGGAAGGCAAGGCGCCAAAGAAAGTGATCGTGGTGAAGGGCAAGCTGGTCAACATTGTCGTGTGAGCTCAAACAAACAGGTGCAGCCGTGAGAAAAATGATGTCATTCAGGCAGACTGAAAACCGGGCCATGCGGCGCGCGCCGCGCATCGCCGCCTTTGTGCTTGGCTGCCTGCTGCTCTCCGCCTGCGGCTTTCATTTGCGCGGCAACTATCATCCGCCGGCCTTCCTGCACGAGGTGACCTTGCGCACGCCGGCCAACAGTCGCGACCTGAACACGGAGCTGCAACTGGCGCTGGCACGCAACAATATCGTTCCGGAAGGCGGCGAAGTGCTGCTGGAAGTGGTGCGGGAAAACCTGACACGACAGACATCAACGGTCGACAGCAGCGCCAAGGCGGCCGAATACACCCTGACCTATACCGTTGATTTCCGCGTCAGCGACACGCAAGGCCTGGCCACCGGCATCACCCAGTCGCTGATACTGCGGCGCAGCTACCAGTACAGCACCACGAATATTGTCGGTAAAAGCACGGAAGAAGACACCCTGGTGCATGAACTGCGCATTGATGCGGCGCAGCAGATCGTGCGTCAGCTCGCCGCCATGAAGGAGCCACCCCGGCCGGCTCCTGCGGCAAACCAGAGCGCCATGCCGGTACCGGCTCCCGCCGCCACCCCGGCCGCTGAAAAAGCCGCCACCACGCCATGAAATTGCGCGCGGACCAGTTGCCACGCCATGTCAGCGAGCCGCTGCGCCCGCTCTATGTGGTCTTTGGCGATGAAATCCTGCTGCAGCAGGAAGCCGCCGACACACTGCGCAAGGCCGCACGTGCGCAAGGCTACAGCGAACGCGAACTGCACCATGCCGAACGCGGCTCCGACTGGAACGAACTGCTGGCCAGCGCCAACAACCTGTCGCTGTTCGGCGACAAAAAAATCCTGGAAATCCGTTTCAGCGGCAAACCGGATACAACGGCCGCGGCCACTCTGGAACGCTACGCCAGCGATCCGTCCCCCGACACCCTGCTGCTGTTGCTGTTGCCCAAGCTCGACGGCACGGCGCAAAAAGCAAAATGGTTTGTCGCCTGTGAAAATGCCGGCGCCTCCGTAGCCGTGCCGCAAATCGATGCCCACTCCCTGCCCGACTGGCTGCGCAATCGCCTGCAGCAGGCAGGCCTGCGTGGCGATGCCGAGGCATTTTCACTGCTGCTGGAACGCGTGGAAGGCAATTTGCTGGCGGCGCAGCAGGAAGTCGAAAAACTGCGCCTGCTCGCCACCGATGGCCTGCTCACCGCCGAGCTTGTGCGTCATGCGGTCGGTGACAGCTCGCGCTACAACGTTTACGACCTCGCCGATTGCGCGCTCGCCGGCGATGCCGTGAAGGCAGCGCGCATGCTCGCCGGCCTGCGCGCCGAAGGACAGGCCGACTCCGTGGTGATGTGGGCGCTGGCAAAAGATGCCCGCGCGCTCGCCGCCTTGCGTGAAGGCCTTGATGCCGGCCAGCCCCTGAATGCCCTGCTGCAGCAAAACGGCATCTGGCAAAAGCGCCAGCCCCTGTTCCAGCGTGCCCTGCAACGCACCGGTACGGCACTGGCGCGCACACTGGTACAGGAATCGCTGGCGCTGGATCAGGCCATCAAGGGACAAAGCCCTGAACGTGCCGGTGATGTCTTGTTGCGCCTGACCATGGCCATCGCCGGGCATCCCCTGTTTATTCCTGCTGCCGGATAATTTTCACCGCCGCCACAATCCTCTCCGCTCTGTCGCCATCCTGGCAGGCAGGCTGCAACAACCCGTGATCACTTATGCGCAATGACCAGCAGACTCCTGAACAGCTCGCGCTGCGTCGCCAGATTCGCCGTGACGTGATTATCGACACCCTGGGCAACACCGCACTCGCGCTCGGCCTCTGGGGCTGGCTGGGTGAGCCCGGCTACTGGAACCAGTTACTGAAAGAACCGGCCCTGTTTATCTGCCTGACGGCCAGCGGCATTCTCAATCTCGTGCACATGCCCAAACGCCTGATCCGTCTGCGGCAATGGCAGAAGCTCAAAAACAAATAAGCCACAGCGACAAACCGGTCGGGCGGCCTGCACCGGCAAATTTTTTCAGCACGGACATTGCCGTGGCGGGGACGCGAATAACACCATCCCCTTTTCCGTATTTTTTTATTGGCCCGTAAATGAAACCTGCAGACCCTCGCGGGCCGCACAACAAAACGGCCGCCTAGCTGCCGGCCATCAGGTCATTCCATTTCTGCATCAGGTCCGTGAGCATCCGGATCTGGCGATCCAGGCTTTGCAGCTCCTCAACCGTGTTTTTTTCACCCGTGAAGGTCTCCACCTGCTGCAGTATCTGCCAAAGCGGATTATCCGGTATCTGCATGCGGTAGACGCCCAGCTTCCAGCGCGTGTTGTGCGTCACCATGCGCCACAGGATCAGCTTGGTAGAAAGCTTGATCTTGCTGAAGTCGGTCAGCGCGCCAAAGGGAGTGAAGTCGGTACCAAACAACTGGGCACGGGAAGATTTCGGATCGGCCACAAGGGTCGCCGTACGCGGGGCGTCACACAACAGTGCCAGCACCCCGACTGCCTGGCCGGCCGACAGGTAATTCAGCGCCCGGCGCGATTTTTTTCCATCCGGATACACCACCAGCTGCCCGGTCAGCAGAAAGTAAAAAATCTTGTCGCGCGCGCCCTTCTCGATCACGACCTCTCCGGGAGCCGGCTCGTACACACTGGAGTGACGCAACAGGATGGCCATCTGTTCCGGATCACTGAATGACAGGTCCTTGTAGAAGGGAATGCCGGACAGCAGGACATCCAGGGTATCGGCCGGGTAAGTGCCAAGGGCAATGCATTTCATGAAAGAACCTCCGTGGTCGCCGAGTATAGGCATGACATGCTGCCGCATACAAAGCAGCCGCCATGCCACTGCCGGTGTGCCGCAGGCACGGCTGTAACCGTCTCCGTCTGCCGTGAAGGGATCGGGCCGGCGACCAGTGCCCCTTCCCTGCCGCCAGCGCTTGCCGCATCATCGCCGCGCCCGCCCCGGGCCCATGACTGAGCCAAAGGAAACCCGCATGAAAAGACGGCATCGCAGCGCCAAGGCGCTGGTCTTTGATCCCCTGTTTCGCTCCCGCCAGGAAAAAGCGAAAAAAGGCAAAGGCAGTTATAAGCGCAGGCCCCGCAATCCCCGCCAGGATTCGGGGCCTTCTCTTTTTCCGGCGCGGGCAACGGTTGCCTGAAAAGATCGACACCGGCATTATCGGCGCACGCTTTTGGATGCCCCCATGAAAAACAACAATGACAGCTCCAGCATTTCCTTTACCGCGCATTACACCGGTTTTATCTGGCACCACTACGGTCTCTCCGAAGCCGCTTTCGCCACCACGCAGGGTCGCCTTTATTTTTCCCTGCTGCTGCCTTTCGAATGTCTGGCTCGACGGATAGTGGGCAGCGACATCAAGACCACCCTGCTGCAGCGTCATGCCCTGATTGATCGCGAACTCGAGACAATGATTGCCCGCCACCCGGACCTGCAGGTACTGGAAATTGCCTGCGGCCTTTCACCTCGCGGGCATCGCTTCTCGCGCAAACACCCCGGCATCACCTATGTGGAAGCGGATCTGCCGGGCATGGTGGCGCGCAAAAAACCCTTGCTCGAATCACTGCAGTCACTGAACCGCCGGCACCGGCTTGTCACCTGCAACATTCTCGACACGGGCAGTGCGGACAGCCTGGAAAACGTGATCGCGCGTGAATTCCGGCACGACAAGGCGCTCGTGGTCATCAGTGAAGGGCTGGTGAATTATTTTGAACTGCCGCTGATCAGTTCCGTATGGCAACGCCTGGCCACGACCCTGAAAACCTTTGTGCAGGGCAGCTATCTCACGGATGTTTATCCCGAGGTCGAGGGCCATCGCTTCTCCGGCATCATCCGTGCCGCCAATCGCAGCCTGCGCATCGCCTCACGCAGCGCTTTCTGCCTGCATTTTGGCAGCGATGACAGCATGCAGCAGCATTTTGAAAGCATGGGCTTTGCCCGTGTCCGTGTCTTCAATCCCGACCATGAGCCGGCGCTGGTACAGGCGCGCGGTGGCGCGCTGGTTCGCGTCATCAACGCGAACGCCGGCGAGCCGTCGCAAGAAACGCTGCCGGCATGACTGAAGCCATAAAAAAACCCGCCTCAGGCGGGTTTTTTTATGGCAGCGAGGCATCGCTCAGCGATAGATGGTCCAGAGCTTCTGCTCCCCGCTGTCGGCTTTAAGCGCAGCGGGACGGCGGAAAAAAAGCTCGTCATCCAGCAGCATCCTCAGCTCGTCGGCGACATCAAAACTGCCGTGCTTGAACAGGCAGCGCATGGTGCCGTCCTGCTGCTCGAACACCAGCATTTCAATACGCAGCGCCGTGCCTTCCGGACAGAGGATCAGGTCGCGCGCATGTTTTTCCAGTGGCGAGTCCGTGTGCTCGTATTCCAGCACGCAGCCAAAGAAATTCATGTCGCGGATTTTCACTTTCATGTCGATGGAAAGCGCACCATCCACATGCGAGAAACTGATGATGCGGGCGTGCGGATTCACCGGCACCAGACGTGCCTCGCCACGGCGCTCCATGGCTTCGCACTGCTGTTTGTCCAGTACCTCGATGCCCTTCAGGGCATGCAGGTCATCGCCGCGCAAAAAGGCCGCAAACATGGCCACGGACTCGTCACGCTTTTCCAGCTGCGCCACATGATCCGCACCCTTGATCAAGGCAAAGGTGGCGTTGGCACAGCGCGAGGCAAACAGGGCATTTTCAAACGGCAGCGTGAAGCTGTCGTACTCGCCGGTAGACACAAGGGTTTCACAGCCGGGGTAGCCGAGAATGGATTCCACTTCGAGCAGGCGGGCGACATTGATGCGGTAACGCTGCTGCTCATTGGCATGAAAGCTGCGCATCTGGCGATGAAAGAGGCGACGCGTGATGTCGGTGATTTCCGTTTCTTTCAGGCGCGCGTGATTAACAAGATACAGCACCACCGCCTGACCGAACTCGTCAAGGCGGCCTTCATCCAGCACCTTCAGCGATTCTTCCAGCAGCATGCGCCAGGATTTGCGCGGGCGAATGACAATGCCGGTGACGATCAGTTTATGCGTGTGCTCCGGGCGCTTGTAGGCAAAGGTCGAAGCCACCACCGAACCCAGCGACAGTCCCATCAGGGAAACCTGCGGCAGGCCGGCACGCTGCGTCCACTGGAACAGCAGATCCGCCAGATCCTCCATGCCGAGCTCGGGCGCCAGCTGGTCGTTGTTCCCCAGCGACGGCAGGTCAATCAGGATGACGGGCACATCCAGCAGGATCTGCTCGACGCAGTATTTGTAGGAATTGAAATTCTGGAAGGCCCCGCCGAGCACAATCAGCGGCACCTTGTGCGCGTTCTCCGGCGTACTGAAAGCCAGATATTCCACGCGCCACTTGCCCACCAGATCCGTCCGGGGAGGCTGCTTGAGCGAAGAGCGGTTATAGACCTCATACGAGATGGTCATGATTCCCCCTTTAGGGTGGATGGGTGGCTACAGCCACTTCTTGTTGTTGATCGCATTATTGCCCATGAGCGCATCGATGGCGCGGTGCCCTGCGGACGCGGCAGGCACTTTTCTGCTGGGAGGTCGATCGTACCACCGGTGTTTGCGACTGCCCACCCGACACCACTCGTCCTTAATCACCATCGGCGACTGCAATCGACAACCGGTCGCCATCCTGCCAGCTTCGGGGAAGTAGGGCACCGGCACAGGCAGCAGGTATACTGCCCGCCTGATTCCTGCAGGACTTTGACCGTGAACCGCCCGCTTGATGTTTCCGCCTACATGCAAACGCTGGGACGCAGTGCCCGCGAAGCCTCCCGTGCCACCGCCCGCGCCAGCACGAAGGAAAAGAACGCCGCCCTGTCGGCTATTTACGACACCCTCGCCGCCGCCAAATCCGATGTGCTGGCCGCCAATGCGAAGGATGTAGACGCCGGCCGTGCCAGTGGCCTGGATGCCGCCATGCTGGATCGCCTGACCATCAGCGAAAAAGGCTTTGCCGGCATGCTTGAAGGCCTGCGCCAGGTGATTGACCTGGCCGATCCCATCGGCGCCATCACCGACATGGTCTATCGCCCGAGCGGCATCCAGGTCGGCAAGATGCGCGTCCCGCTGGGCGTCATCGGCATCATCTACGAATCCCGTCCCAATGTGACGCTGGAAGCGGCCTCGCTCTGCCTCAAGTCCGGCAACGCAACGATATTGCGTGGCGGCTCTGAAGCCATTCACTCCAACCGCGCCATCGCCGTCTGCATCCAGCAGGGTCTGGAACAGGCCGGCCTGCCACGCAACGCCGTACAGGTCGTGGAAACCACGGACCGGGCGGCGGTCGGCCAGCTCATCACCATGCCCGAGTTTGTCGATGTCATCGTGCCGCGCGGCGGCAAGAGCCTGATCGAACGTGTCTCCCGCGAAGCCCGGGTGCCGGTGATCAAGCATCTTGATGGCAACTGCCATGTCTGGATTGACGACGAAGCCGATCTCGCCAAGGCCGTCCCGATTGCCCTCAACGCCAAGACGCATCGTTATGGCGTCTGCAATGCCATGGAAACCCTGCTGGTGCACAGCGCGGTTGCCGCCCGTGTGCTGCCGGAACTGGCCCGCCTTTACGCCGAAAAAGGCGTGGAGCTGCGCGGCTGCGAACGCACCCGCGCCATCATCGAGGCCAAAGTGGCGACCGAGGAAGACTGGTACGAAGAGTATCTGGCGCCGGTACTGGCCATCAGGGTCCTCGATGATCTGGACCAGGCCATCGCCCATATCAACCAGTACGGCTCGCACCACACCGACGCCATCATTACCGAGAACTACACAAAATCGCGCCGCTTCCTCAATGAAGTGGACTCGAGCTCGGTCATGGTGAATGCCTCCACGCGCTTTGCCGACGGCTTTGAATACGGCCTCGGTGCCGAGATCGGCATTTCCACCGACAAGATCCACGCCCGTGGTCCGGTCGGCCTGGAAGGCCTCACCTCGCAGAAGTGGGTCGTGCTCGGAGACGGCCAGATCCGTGGGTGATCTCCCCCTCACCCCAACCCTCTCCCCGCCAGCGGGGAGAGGGAGCCACTCTCTAACAGGCCTCTTCGGCGGCTCCTTTGATCCCGTGCACCTCGGCCATGTGGCCACGGCCGAGGAGCTGTACCGCCGCTTTCCCTTCCGTGAAATCCGCTTCCTGCCGGCCGCCCGCTCTCCGCTCAAGGCCGGCGCCAGTGTCCGCACCGACAGACTGGCGCTCCTTCAGCTGGCTCTTGCCGGTAAGCAAGGACTTACGGTTGATGAAAGCGAACTGCGCCGGCCGGCGCCGTCCTACAGCATCGACACCCTGCGCGAGCAGCGCGCCGAACTCGGGCCGGCGGCGTCACTGGTGTTCATCCTCGGCATGGACAGCTTTCTCGACCTGCCGCGCTGGAAGGACTGGCCGCATCTGACCGATTACGCCCACCTGCTGGTGGTGAGCCGGCCGGGCAGCCAGCCGGTGTTTTCACCCGTGCTTTCGGCCTGGCTAGAAAAGCATCGAATTACCGACGCACAATCGCTAGAATCGCGCCCCCTTGGCGGGGTACTGCTGGTGGAAACCACGCCGCATGCCATCGCCAGCCGTGAGATTCGTGCGGCCATTGCCTCCGGGCAGGACACAAGCCACTGGCTGAATCCCGCGGTGCGGGACTATATTGAACAGCACCGCCTCTACTCTGGAGATGCAGACCCCGAATGAATGAGTTTGATAGCACCACCCAACAACTGCTCGATGCCTCGCTTGCTGCCCTCGCCGACCTCAAAGCCAAAGATGTGCTGACCATTGATGTGCGCTCCCTCACCGGGCTCGCCGATGTCATGGTGATTGCCTCCGGCACCTCCAGCCGCCACGTCAAATCCCTGGCCGACAATGTCATGGTCAAGGTCAAGGAAGCCGGCTTCACGCCGCTGGGCCAGGAAGGCGAGCGCGATGGCGAATGGATCCTGATTGACCTGGCCGGCGTCATCGTCCATGTCATGCTGCCCTCCACCCGTGCCTTTTACGACCTGGAGCGCCTGTGGACACCGGGCGCCAGCGCCCACATCACGGCCCCCGGCGCCTGAGCGCCGCTGTTCATGCGCCTGCGCCTGCTCGCTGTCGGCACCCGCATGCCGGGCTGGGTAGACGAAGGCTTTGGCGAATACGCCAAACGCCTCTCCGGCGACATCAGTCTTGAACTGGTGGAAATCAGCGCCGGCAAACGCACCAAGGGCGCCGATCTCGCCCGTCTCAAGGAACAGGAAGGCGAGGCCCTGCTCGCCGCGATCAAACCGCAGGAACGCGTCATTGCCCTTGATGTCCTGGGCCGCACCCTCTCCACCGGCGACATGGCCGATACCCTGAAAAACTGGCAGGTGGACGGCCGCCCGGCCGCCTTGCTGGTGGGTGGCCCGGAAGGGCTGAGTCGTGCCGTGCTGGAGCGCGCCGACGAGAAGTGGTCCTTGTCCCGTCTCACCCTGCCGCACCCGCTGGTGCGCATCGTCATTGCCGAGCAGGTCTATCGCGCCTGGAGCCTGCTCAAGGGCCACCCCTACCATCGCTGAAGAAGCCTGGGCCGCCATCACGTCCGGAAAGACCCGCGCCGGCACGATCAGCGCACACTTCGCACGCGTCGTTACGATTTTCCCTAGTTTTGTCGGCGCGCTTACGTGAAAATCGCCCGTCACCGCGATCCCCAGAGCCATGCGCAGAATCAAAAGCAATCCCTACACCCTCAAGGATAATCAGCTGGAAGCCGTGTTGTTCCGGCGCCGGGCGACTGTCGCCGGCATTTTCGTGCTGCTCATGTTTCTGCTGCTGATTGGCCGCTATTACTACCTGCAGGTCGTTGCCTACGACACCTACGCCACCCTCTCTGAAAACAACCGCGTGCATCTCGAAGCGATTTCGCCGCCGCGCGGTTTCATTTTTGACCGCAAGGGCCTGCTGCTCGCCGACAACCAGCCCACCTTTTCACTGACGATGAACCGCCAGCAGGTTCCGGATGTTGACGCCATGATCCAGCGTCTGGTGCCCATACTGGGCCTGACACCGGACGATGTACGGCGCTTTCGCACCCGCATGCGCGTGGCGCGGAAGTTTGAAGAAATTCCCGTCAAGCTGCGCCTGACCGAAGAGGATATTGCCCGTTTCTCCGAAGCCCGCTACGAGCTCACCGGCGTCAACATCAATGTCGAGCTGTCGCGCCACTATCCTTATGGCGACCTGTTCGCGCATGCGGTCGGTTATGTCTCGCGCATTTCCGAAAAAGAAGAAGAGCTGCTGGATCCGGTGGAATATGCCGGCACCAACCTGATCGGCAAGATCGGCATCGAAAAAACCTACGAAAAGATCCTGCACGGAAAAGTCGGCTACCAGCATGTGGAAACCAATGCGCATGGCCGCCTCATTCGCGTCCTCAAGCGCACCCCGCCCACACGCGGCACCGATCTCACCCTGTACCTTGATTACCAGCTGCAGAAAATTGCACGCGACCAGCTCGCCGGACGCCGCGGCGCCGTCGTCGCCATCGACCCCAATACCGGCGGCATCCTGGCCTTTGTCAGCACGCCGAGTTTTGACCCCAACGCCTTTGTCGGCGGCATTCCCTATCAGCTCTACGCACAATACCGCGACGACCCTGATCGCCCGCTTTACAACCGCGCGCTGCAGGGCACCTATCCTCCGGGCTCCACCATCAAGCCCTTTGAGGGCCTGGGCGGGCTCAATTACGGCCTCGTCGACTGGGACTTCCAGATTTCCGACCCCGGCTCCTACCACATTCCGGGCGACTCCCATATTTTCCGTGACTGGAAAAAAGAAGGTCATGGCATCGTTACCCTGCACAAGGCCATCGAACAATCCTGTGATGTTTATTTCTACCAGCTCGCCGGTCGCATGGGCGTCGACAAGTTCCACGACTGGATGCAGAACTTCGGCTTTGGCACAAAAACCGGTGTTGACCTGATCAATGAACTAAGCGGCACCCTGCCGTCCACGCAGTGGAAACGGGAAAAGCTGAAAGCGCCCTGGTATCCCGGTGAAATGATGTCCGTCGGCATTGGCCAGGGCTATTTCACCGTGACCCCGCTGCAGCTGGCCATGGCCACCGCCATCATGGCCAACAAGGGCAAACACATACGTCCGCATTTGCTGAAAAGCACCTCGGGCGCACAAACCGTCGACCCCGGCAACCATCCGGACGGACAAGTGCCGCTGCAGGGCGATCCGAACAACTGGGAGCTGATCAAGGAAGCCATGAAGGCCGTGGTGCACGGGCCTGGCGGCACTGCCAAGGCGCTGGCCAACGGCATTCTCAACTACACCATCGCCGGCAAGACCGGTACGGCACAGGTAAAGGGCATCAAGCAGGGCGAGAAATACGACGAATCAAAAATGGATGCGCGCCATTTCGACCATGCCTGGTTTATCGGATTCGCGCCGGCCGATGCGCCGCGGATTGCCGTCGCCGTACTGGTGGAAAACGGCAGGCACGGTGGCAGCGCCGCCGGCCCGATTGCGCGCGCCCTGTTCGATTATGAAATCAACGGCATCATTCCCGCGCCGCCCAAAACCGACGGCACTACAGGCATCGACGAATGAGTACCCAGGACAAGTTTCTGCGGCACATGCCGCACGACGGCACCCGCTTCGCACGCAAGTTCGACCTCTGGGGCTTCCTGCATCTTGACCCCATCCTGACCCTGGCCCTGATCATTACTGCCGGCATCGGTCTCGTCGAACTCTACTCGGCTTCCGGCAAACACTGGGACATGACGCTGAAACAGATCATGAGTTACGGCATCGGCCTCACCGTCATGTTTGTGCTGGCGCAAATTCCGCCGCGCACCTACCAGTCCGTTTCACCGTGGTTTTATGCGGGCGGCCTTGTACTGCTGCTCGCCGTTACCGTCGCCGGCGATGTACGCATGGGGGCGCAACGCTGGCTCAGCATTCCCGGCATCGGCAGCGTGCAGCCCTCGGAGTTCATGAAACTGGCGATGCCCATGATGCTGGCCTGGTTCCTCGCCGGCCGGGTGTTGCCGCCCTCCTTTGTCGCGGTGGTGCTGTCCATCGTGCTGATCGGCGTACCCGCCGCCCTGATTGCCAAACAACCGGATCTGGGCACCGCCATCCTGGTGTCGGCGAGCGGACTCTTCGTGCTTTTTCTCGCCGGCCTGCCGTGGTGGATGATCACCAGTTTCGTGGCGCTGGTGAGTGCGATGGCACCGGTCGCCTGGAACTTCATGCACGATTATCAGCGCCAGCGCATTCTCACGCTGTTCAATCCCGAGTCTGATCCGCTCGGCAATGGCTGGAACATCATCCAGTCAAAAACCGCCATTGGTTCGGGAGGCATTCTCGGTAAAGGCTGGCTGCACGGCTCGCAATCACATCTCGAGTTCCTGCCGGAAGGCCACACCGACTTCGTCATTGCCGCCTACTCGGAAGAGTTCGGACTGATCGGCGTATTCATTCTCCTCAGCCTGTATCTGGTGATTATCGCGCGCGGGCTTTTCATTGCGACAACCGCCCAGGACAGCTACAGCCGCCTGCTGGCGGGTGCCATTACCCTGTCCTTCTTTGTCTACGTTCTCGTCAATGCCGGCATGGTCAGCGGCTTGCTGCCCGTCGTCGGCGTGCCGCTGCCTTTTGTGAGCTATGGCGGCACCGCCATCATCACGCTGATGTCCGGCTTTGGTGTATTGATGTCGATACAGACTCACAAAAAACTGATTGGCTGATGCTCGCGAAGCGCACGCCAAGCACTTTTCTGAAGGAAGCGTTCATGCTGAAGTCACTGCTTTGCCTGCTCATCGGCAGCTACTGCGCCCACGCCCCCGCCGCTCATGCCATGGGCGAGTACCTGCAATATGAAGAACTCGGCGCCCTGATCACGCAACTCGAAAAAGAACAGGTCTATGCCCCCGGCGAACTCTCTGCCCTCTTCGCCCAGGTCACGCGCGACGACGGCGTGCTGAAGGCGATTGCCCGGCCGGCAGAAGGCACGAAAGAGTGGAAGGATTACCGCCCGCTGTTCCTGAGTGAGGAACGCGTGCAAAAAGGCGTGGCGTTCTGGAACCAGCATGCCGACGTGCTGGCCCGCGCTGAAGCCACCTATGGCGTGCCGGCAGAAATGATCGTCGCGATTATTGGCGTGGAAACCAAATACGGCGGCAACAAGGGCCGCAATCGTGTCATTGATGCGCTGACCACGCTCGGGCTCGACTACCCGCCGCGCGCGCCCTTTTTTCGCAAGGAGCTGCGCGAGTTCCTGATGCTGGCAAAGGAAAACGGGCTGGATCCGCTCACCACCTTCGGCTCCTATGCCGGCGCCATGGGCTATCCGCAATTCATGCCCTCCAGCTGGCGCAGCCTCGCCGTGGATTTTGACGGCGACGGCAAGCGCGACCTCATCAACAATCCGGTCGATGCCATCGGTTCTGTCGCCCATTATTTCCAGGCCAATGGCTGGAAAACCGGCGAGGCCGTGATCGTGCCCGCGCGCATCATCAGCCAGGATTACGACAGCGTCATCAACAAGGATCTCGGCACCAGCAGCACCCTCGGCGAGATCGCCAAAAAAGGCCTGATCCCGCGCGAAGCCGGCACCTATCTCGCCGCCACGCCTGCCTCGGCCATTCGCCTGCAAGGCGATCATGGTGGCGAATTCTGGCTCGGCCTCACCAACTACTACGTCATCACCAAATACAATCGCAGCCTGCTCTATGCCATGGCGGCGTACCAGTTGAGCCAGGCGGTAAAAACCGCGCATGATGCGCAAGCAGCGGCCGCCCCGCCCGCTCCCTGAGTTCGCCCGACAAAACAACAAGGAACTGCCCCATGCGAGCGACATCATCAGGACTGATGATTATTTTCACGAGTGCCCTGCTGGCCGCCTGCAGCAGCGCCCCCCTGAAAAAAACCGCAGCGCCGGCAGCGGCCAGCTCCGCAAAGAAAATCACCACCAAAGTAAATCCCATCAGCCGCCTGCCACCGCAAACCCTGCCCGTGCCCAAACTCTCGGACATGCCGGCGTTTGGCAGCGACGAGTTCAACCGCATCAAGGATGTCGCCCCCGACTCCCCCCCCGATGTCAGCCAGGTGCCGGATGCCGTCCCGGTCGATGAACCGCTTTCCGAATACGGCAACAAGAGTCCTTATCAGGCGCTCGGTGAAACCTACAAGGTGATGGAGGATGCCAGGGGTTTTACCCAGACCGGCAAGGCCTCGTGGTATGGCAAGAAATTTCACGGCCTGAGAACGTCGAGCGGCGAAAAATACAATATGTACAAGATGACGGCCGCGCATACCACGCTGCCCATTCCCACCTATGTGCGCGTCACCAATCTGGCCAACGACAAAAGCGTGATTGTGAAAGTGAATGACCGCGGTCCCTTCCACTCCGAGCGCATCATGGATCTTTCCTATGCGGCCGCGGCACGGCTGGACTATCTCAAGACCGGTACGGCCAATGTGCGCATTGAAGTCGTGACCGCCGACGAGTTCCGCGGCAAGCCGGCGAAGACCGATAAAAAAGAAAAGGCCGGCGCCGATGACAGCAGCGCCGGCGCGGCCGAGTCCCGGATTTTTGTCCAGGTGGGTGCCTTCAGTGCACGCGGCAACGCGACCGCCCTGCAAGGCAAGCTGGCGGACCTGATCAACTCCCCCATCGTCGTTATTCGCGATGAAAACAGCAGCAACGGCATCAGCCGCGTGCGCATCGGACCGTTCACCAGCGCGGAAGAGGCCGAAAAGGCCGCCAGCATTATCCGCGACAACAATCTCGGCAAGCCCATCATCCTCAAGCGCTGAGCAGCTCTCCAGCGGAATATAAAAAGGCCGCATTCATGCGGCCTTTTTATCTCAACAGTGCCGCAGGCATTCACGCCAGAATACTGACCTGGTCGCCCTCCACCTGCACGGCATAGACCGGAAGGCTGACACTGTCATCCTCAAGGCACTGTCCCGTTGCCAGATTGAAGTGCTGCTTGTAGAGCGGCGAAGCCACCACCTTGACGCCCTTGAGATCTCCCGTGATGCCGCGCGACATCACATTGGCGCCTGAAAAAGGATCGTGATTCCCGACGGCGTAAACATCGCCATTACGCAGGCGAAAAAGCGCGACCTGCTGGCCGTTCACCAGTGCCGCGATGCCGATACCCGGCGTCAGGTCCTCCAGGGTGCATACCGCCACCGGCGCAATGGCCCGGGCAAGATTGTTGCGTGCATTCATGTCAGTTCTCCTTCAGCGACTGATTCAGACAGCCACGGTTTCAATACGGCCCTTTTTCTCGGCCGGGCTTGCCGGGCGAATCTGGCCACGCTCCTCCACAAACACCACGTTCGCATCCCTGTCATCACTGTTGATGAAATGCCGGAAGCGTTTCATTTTTTCCGGGTCCTCGATGGTGGTTTTCCATTCGCACTGGTAGGTGTCCACCAGATGCTGCATGTCGGTTTCCAGTTCAGCGGCCAGCCCCAGCGAATCATTGATGACCACATCCTGCAGGTAGGCGAGACCGCCTTCCAGATTGTCACGCCAGACGCTGGTGCGCTGCAGGCGATCGGCGGTGCGGATATAGAACATCAGGAAGCGGTCGACATACTTCACCAGTGTTTCCGTATCGATATCACCGGCCAGCAGTTCGGCATGGCGCGGCTTCATGCCGCCATTACCGCAGACATACAGGTTCCAGCCTTTTTCGGTGGCGATGATGCCGACATCCTTGCTCTGGGCTTCGGCACATTCACGCGTGCAGCCGCTGACACCGAACTTGAGCTTGTGCGGCGAGCGCACGCCGCGATAACGCTTTTCCAGATCAATCGCGGTAGCCACCGAATCCTGCACGCCATAACGGCACCACGTAGAACCGACACAGGACTTCACCGTGCGCAGTGATTTTCCGTAGGCATGGCCGGACTCAAAACCGGCCTCGATCAGCTCACGCCATATCTCCGGCAGCTCGTGCACCTGTGCGCCAAAGAGATCGACACGCTGGCCACCGGTGAGCTTGGTGTAGAGACCGTATTTTTTGGCAACGGCACCCACCGCCATCAGGCCGTCCGGTGTCACCTCACCACCGGGCATGCGCGGCACCACCGAGTAGGTGCCGTCCTTCTGCATGTTGGCCATGAAATAATCATTGGTATCCTGCAGACCGGCGTGGTCTTTTTTCAGGATGTGATCGTTCCAGGTGGAAGCGAGAATCGAGGCCGTGGTCGGCTTGCAGATATCGCAACCATCACCGCGACCGTGCTTCTCCAGCATTTCCTCAAAGGTGCGGATCTTTTCAATTTTGATAAGGTGATACATTTCCTGGCGCGAGTAAGCGAAGTGTTCACAGAGATCCTTCTTGACCTCGACACCACGCTTGCCGAGTTCGCATTTCAGTATCTGCCCCACCAGTGCCGTGCAGCCGCCGCAACTGGTCGCGGCCCTGGTCGCCGACTTGATGTCACCGACTTCCATGGCGCCGGCATCAATCGCGGCACAGATATCGCCCTTGCTGACGTTGTTGCAGGAACAGATCTGTGCGGTTGCCGGCAGCGCATCGGCACCAAAGGCGGCCGGGGCCGAGCCATCGCGCGACGGCAAAATCAGCGCATCCGGATGCTCCGGCAACTCCATCCTGTTCAGCATGAACTGCAGCAGCGTGCCGTAGGCATCGACATCGCCCACCATTACCGCACCGAGCAGGGTCTTGCCGTCAGACGAGACCACGATTTTCTTGTAAATCTCCTTCGGCTCGTCGATGTAGAAATAACTCTGCGCGCCGGGCGTGGTGCCCATGGCATCACCGATGGAGCCGACATCGACGCCCATCAGCTTGAGCTTGGTGGACATGTCGGCGCCCTTGAATTCACTGGCTGCACTCGCCGTCAAATGATCTGCCACCACAGCTGCCATCTGGTAACCCGGCGCCACCAGACCGTAAATGCGGCCGTTCCACAGCGCCGATTCACCAATGGAATAAATATCGGCATCCGAAGTCTGGCAGAAATCATTGACGACAATGCCGCCGCGCGCACCCGTCTCCAGGCCAGACTGGCGGCCCAGTTCATCGCGCGGACGGATGCCGGCAGAAAACAGGATCAGGTCGGTTTCCAGCTCGGCGCCGCAGGCAAACTTCATGACATGGCGGTGCGTTGCACCATCGACAATTTCCAGCGTGTTCTTTTCCGTGTGGACCTTCACGCCCAGCGCCTCGATCTTGCGCCGCAGCACTTTCGCACCGCCATCGTCGAGCTGCACGGCCATGAGGCGCGGTGCAAATTCCACCACATGCGTTTCCAGTCCCAGATCGCGCAGCGCCTTGGCCGCTTCCAGACCGAGCAGGCCGCCACCGACCACCACACCGACTTTCGACTGCGCGGCACCGGCACTGATGGCTTCAAGATCTTCAATGGTGCGATAGACCAGGCAATGCTCGCGGTCATGCCCCGGCACCGGCGGTACAAAAGGATAGGAGCCGGTAGCCAGCACCAGCTTGTCATAGGAAAGCATTTCACCGGCAGCCGTGGTGACCGTCTTCGCCACCCTGTCGATGGCCACGGCTTTGGTATTGAGCCTGAGGGCAATGTTTTTCTCGGAAAAAAAATCGCCCTGCACGAGACTGAGATCGGCGGCCGTCTTGCCGGAAAAATACGAGGAGAGATAAACGCGGTCATAGGCGGCGCGTGGCTCTTCTGCCAGCACGATGACCTCGAATACGTCATGGCCGCCGCGATCACTCAGGGCTTCAAGAAACTTGTGGCCGACCATGCCGTTGCCGATCACGATGACGCGGGATTTTTTAACGACGGACTGCGTGCTCATACCAACCTCCGAAGGCGCCCGCTTGTGCATAGGGTTGCAGGCGGGGGTTTGCTTTCGGCCCGAGGGCATTTCCTCGCAGGAAACGGGGAAATACGCAGACAGGGGCCGTGCTTGTGTAAAAAGTGCCTGAAAGCACTTGCAAGCCCCGTTGCCTGCGAATCAAAACAGCACCGACAACCACGTTGTCATCAGCACTTTCAAACGGTTCCGCAGCGGCCATCAGGCCGGCGTTTTTTCCACTACCTGACAGCTCGCCAGAATCTGTTTCAGTTCCGGCTGGCAGGAACCGCAATTGCTTCCTGCCTTCAAACACGCACCGATGGCGGCCACCGAATCGAGATTCTGCGTGGCAATCGCCCGGCGTATGGTTTTCTCACCCACCGCAAAACAGGCACAGATGATATTGCCCACGTCCGCCGCCGGATCGGCCGCACGGCCGGAAAGCAGTGCCCGCCGGTCCAGTGCGGAAAGCGGACCACCGATCAGGCCAGCCAGCCAGCGCCGCTCCGGCAGCCCGGAGTCCGGACCGATGAAGCACACCGACTGCAACAACCCTTCAATCAGCACGGCGCGGCGATAGACACCGCAGCTGGCATCCACATATTCGAGCGTTTCTGTCGCCCGTCCCTGTGCAAGCGCCTGCTGCATGACTGTCTTAAGCAATTCATCGGCCAGTTCCGTCGGCCCGACCAGGGTATTTTCACCGGCCAGCTCGAAACGCCAGAATTTCCCGCCCCTTACGGCAACGGCGTAGTCCTGGTCTGGCAAAGGCAGCGCCACGCTGCTCAGCACAAAACCATGCCACGCCGCATCAAAACGGCGCACGCGCACCGGCGTGTGCTTGCTCTCGGGCTGCCCCGAGACCGGGTCTACCACCGGATTCACCACGGCGCCGACACGGGAATGACTGCTGAGCACGCCGGTCCAGTGCATGGGCATGAACACCGTGCCCGCACTCTGGTCGCGGGTCAGCTGCACGCGCGCACGCGCCAGCCCCCAGCGGCTTTCCAGCGTGACCACGTCATGTTCCCGGATGGCGAACGCCGCTGCATCGTCCGGATTCATGGCACAGAACGGCTCGCCGATATGGGCAAGCAGGCGCGCACTGAGACCGGTACGCGTCATGGTGTGCCACTGGTCACGAATGCGGCCGGTATTGAGCACGAAGGGCCAGTCCGCATCCGGCAGGTTCGCCGGTGTGCGCGGACTCACAGCGAGAAAACGCGCACGACCATCAGCCGTAAAAAATTGTCCGTCGGCAAAAAGGCGTTTTGTGCCGGCATGCTCGCCGGAACGGATCGGCCACTGAAAGGGCAGCAGGGCGTCGTAAGCGGCAGCATCAAGGCCGGCAACCGCACCGATATCAAAATCGCGCCGGCCGTGAGCCGCATCGTTTTCAAACGCCGACAGCGCGGCATGCTCGCTAAAGACATCCGCCGGCGCGGCAAAGGCAAAGGCGTCGGCAAAGCCCATGCGGCGGCCGACTTCCGCCATCATCCACCAGTCGGCCCTGGCCTCGCCCGGCGCCGGCAGAAAAGCCCGCTGCCGGGAAATGCGGCGCTCGGAGTTGGTGACGGTGCCGTCTTTTTCACCCCAGCCCAGTGCCGGCAGTTTTACATGGGCCATGCGCGTGGTGTCGGTATCAGCGATGCAGTCCGACACCACCACCAGTTCACATTGCTGCAGGGCTGCGCGCACGCGATCCGCATCCGGCATCGACACCACCGGATTGGTGGCGACAATCCAGATCGCCTTTATTTTTCCGGCATGCACGGCCTCGAACATGTCGACCGCTTTCAGGCCGTTTTTTTCCGGCATGACGGGTGCCTGCCAGAAACGCTGCACGCGTTCGCGATGCTCGGGATTGTCTATGTCCATGTGCGCGGCGAGCTGGTTGGCAAGTCCACCGACTTCGCGTCCGCCCATGGCATTGGGCTGGCCGGTGAGCGAAAACGGGCCTGAACCCGGCTTGCCGATGCGGCCGGTGGCGAGATGGCAATTGATGATGGCATTGACCTTGTCTGAACCCGACGAGGACTGGTTCACGCCCTGCGAATACAGGGTGAGGGTGCGCGGCGTGGTGACAAACCAGCTGAAGAAACGCTCGATATCCAGCGCATCAATACCGGTGTCGTGCGCCAGATGCGCGATAGCCAGATCCTGCGCCTGTGCCGCTGCCAGCGCCTGCACAAAGCCGTTGCAGTGCTGTTCGATGAAGTCATGATCGAGGGCATCACGCGACGCCAGCTGCGCCAGCAGCGCATTGAACAGGCGCACGTCTTCACCGGCCTTCACCGGCAGATAAAGATCGGCAATGTCGCAGGTGGCCGTGCGGCGCGGGTCGATCACCACGATGCGCATGCCCGGCCGCTTTTCTTTGGCGGCCTTCAGACGCTGGAAAATAACGGGATGGCACCAGGCCGCATTGGAGCCCGTCAGCACCACCAGATCCGCCAGCTCCAGATCCTCATAGCAGTTGGGCACGGTATCGGCGCCAAAGGCCCGCTTGTGCCCGGCCACGCTGGACGACATGCACAGGCGTGAATTGGTGTCGATATTGGCCGAGCCGATAAATCCCTTCATCAGCTTGTTGGCGACGTAGTAGTCCTCGGTGAGCAACTGACCGGAAACATAAAACGCCACGGCATCCGGGCCATGCTCGCGGACAATGCGGGAAAATTCCGCCGCAACAAACTCCAGGGACTCGTCCCAGCTTTTGCGCTCGCCGCGAATTTCCGGATACAGCAGGCGCCCTTCCATGCCCACGGTTTCACCCAGCGCCGAGCCCTTGACGCAGAGACGACCGGAATTCGCCGGATGGTTTTCATCACCGGCAATCGTCACCGTGCGCGCCGGCACATCCGTGACAGTGGCTTTCACGCCGCAACCCACCCCGCAATAGGGACAGGTGGTATTGGTGCCTGGTAACAGAGTTGCAGTGCTGCTGATATCAGACAGTGGCAACCGGTTCATGTTCTACCTTCCCGAACAGCAGTGATCCGCGCATGGACGCTACGTTGCGTTGCTCGCGAATCAGGTCGAAGTACCAGGTACCGTCGTTGGTATCGCCGTACAGGACTGAGCCGATAACGCGATCATTTTTCACCAGCAGGCGCTTGTACACGCCGCTGGCAGGATCGCGCAGGATCAGGGATTCCGCATCGGCATCGGTAAAATCGCCGGCGGAGAAAAGACTGACGCCACTCACTTTCAGCGTGGTGGCCGTCACTTTTTGCACATAACGCGCGCTGCCTTTTTCGGCGAGGTGATTGGCGCACACCTTCGCCTGCTCAAACAGCGGCGCCACCAGACCGAACAGGGCACCGCGGTGCTGGACACATTCGCCCACGGCATAGATGCAGGGATCAAAGGTCTGCAGGGTGTCATTCACCAGAATGGCCTTGTCGACCTGCAGGCCGGCTTTCTTCGCCAGCGCCACGTTGGGGCGAATGCCGACCGCCATCACCACCATGTCGGTGGCGAGCTCCGAGCCATCCTTGAATACCAGCTTTTGCAGATGCTCCCCGCTGGCATCGGCAACAATTTCTGCCGTGAACACACCGAGACGGAACTGCATGCCGCGGGCTTCCAGCGTGTCTTTGAGAAAGGTGGAGGCTTCGGCATCCAGCTGGCGATTGAGCAGATGCGGCATGTCGTGGATCACGGTGACCTCCATGCCCTGCCTGAGCAGGCCGTTGGCGGCCTCCAGACCGAGCAGGCCACCGCCGATCACGGCGGCGCGCTTTTTATGCGCGGTCGCCGCAATCATGCGGTTCACATCCTGGATGTCGCGGAAACTCACTACATCCGGATGCTGGTGCCCCGGCACCGGCACGATAAAGGGCACGGAACCGGTGGCGAAGAGCACGCGGTCGTAAGCCAGCACCTGGCCATCATCCAGCATGACCTCACGACGTTTCCGGTTCATGTCCGTCACCGTGCGGCCAGCCAGCAGGTTAATGCCGCGCTCGGCATACCAGCCGGGTGGATGCGTGACGATGTCTTCAAAACTTTTTTCGCCCGCCAGTACCGGCGACAGCATGATGCGGTTGTAGGCACCCACCGGCTCGCTGGAAATCACCGTAATGGCATAACGCTCCGGCGCCAGCGCCAGCAGCTCCTCCACCGTGCGTATGCCGGCCATGCCGTTGCCAATCACGATCAGTTTGCGCTGCGTCATGCTGAAACTCTTCCCCGCAGGGAGACCTGTTGCCGGATTCATGAAGGGCGAATTAGCAACGGCCATGCCAGACACGCTGATTTTTCCTGAAAAGGCATAGCTACAAAGAAAAACGCAGGGCCTGCCGGCAGACGCCGCCCTTGTCGCGCACCTGCATGCAGCAATAAATGCTCCGTTCTGTTGCGGCGCACCAAAGGCGCGCCATCTGCACGCTGTTTTTTCCACAGAACTGCCGGGCAGAACAGGAAACCATGGCGCTCGCACCCGTCAGCCGCACTGGCACATCACTTGCAAAAGCCCTTGCAGGGATGAAGTACGCCGAACGCGTGCTGTCATCCACTCGCTGGAAGCAACGAAGCAACCCGCGACGGCAAAGCCTGCCAAAAGCCCTTTTGTGCTTGTTAACGCGCTTGTTGCCGCCGGAGCTTTGTCATGTCGTCCAAATGGTTTCCTTTATTCAGTGTGCATGAACCGCGTATCCGCATACTGCACTTTACCTGGCTCGCCTTTTTCATCACCTTCCTGATCTGGTTTGCGCATGTCTCGCTCATGCCCATGATACGGGCCTCCATGCATCTCACCGATGCCCAGGTCAAAGCCTTCCTGATCCTCAATGTCGCACTCACCATTCCGGCACGCATTCTCATCGGCATCCTGGTCGACCGTTACGGCCCGCGCATCAGCTACAGCGTGCTGCTCGCCTTTTGCGGTTTCCTCTGCCTCGGCTTTGCCGCCGCCCAGACCTTTGAACAGCTGGCCGTGATGCGTTTCCTGCTCGGCTTTACCGGTGCCGGCTTCGTGATCGGTATCCGCCTCGTCAGTGAATGGTTTCCGGCGCGCGAAGTCGGCATTGCCGAAGGCATTTACGGCGGCTGGGGCAACTTCGGTGCCGCCATCGCCAAGATCGGCATGCCGGTGCTGGCGGTATCGGTATTCGGCGGCGAGTTCGGCTGGCGCTATGCCATTGCCGTTACCGGCGTGATCGCCATATTTTATTCGGTGATTTTCTACGGCAATGTTACCGACACCCCCAAGGGCGCGACCTATTTCAAACCGAAAAAAGCCGGCGGCCTCGAAGTCACCAGCCGTCGTGACCTGGTGTTTTATTTCCTGATGAACCTGCCGCTGTACCTCATTCTTTATGTACTGGCATGGCGGCTGTCACCGGCGGGCCTGAACATAATTTCGCAGGAACTGGCCGCTGCCTGCTACGTCATCGTGACGATATTGATGACATGGCAGTCGTGGAAGATCTGGCAGGTCAACCGTCACCTCCTGCACGAAGAAATACCGCGTGCGCAGCGCTACAAGTTCAAGCAGGTTGCCATTCTCAACATTGCCTACATGGCCTGCTTCGGTTCGGAAATCGCCATCGTCTCCATGCTGCCCATGTTTTTTGGCGACATGTTCCACCTGACACCGATGGCCATGGGCCTGATGGCCGGCTCCTTCACCATCATGAATGTGGTGGCGCGCCCGGCCGGCGGTTTCATTTCCGACCGCATCGGCCGACGCAAGGTGCTGGTGGCCTGCCTGGCCATACAGACCGGCGGCTATGTCATGCTGTCGAATGTCAGCGAGGCCTGGGGCATTGCACTGGCCGTCGGCATCACCATGGCCACCTCGGTATTCGTGCAGGCCGCTTGCGGTGCCGTGTATTCGATTGTGCCGCTGATCCAGCGCCGCATGACCGGCCAGATTGCCGGCATGGCGGGCGCCTATGGCAATGTCGGTGGCGTGCTGTTTCTCACCGTGCTGTCTTTCGTCAACCCGCATGTTTTCTTTCTGGTGATTGCCGGCATGTCGGCCCTGGCTTTTCTGGCGGCGAATTTCATCGACGAGCCGAAAGGACATATGGTGGAAGTCGATGATCTCGGCAATGTGCAGATGATTGCGGTTGATTAATCACGGCCTGAGATAAGGATTCAGCATGACGCTCACCACCACTGCCCTGCAGGTGCGGGCAGCGCAAGCCAGCCGCGCCGGGCGCAAGCCCGGGAACGAGGATGCGCTCGGCATCCGCGTACCGCAGGATCATCTCGGCGCCAGCAAGGGCATCGTGCTCGTGCTGGCCGACGGGGTCAGCGGCTCCGGTGAGGGCCGCCGTGCTGCCGAAGTCAGCGTGCAGGGCTTCATTTCCGATTATTACGCCACGCCGGAAACCTGGACGGTCAAAACCTCCGGCGAGCGCGTGCTGTCGGCGCTCAATCGCTGGCTTTACGGACAGGGCCAGCAATACACGCAGGACCATCACGGTTTTCTCACGACGTTTTCCGCACTCATCATCCGTTCGCAAACCGCCCATGTTTTTCATGTCGGCGACACCCGCATCCAGCGCCTGCGAGGCGACACGCTGGAGCCGCTGACCAAGGATCACGCCACCCGCGTCGGCAGCGACAAAACCTACCTCACCCGTGCCCTCGGCATGGACTGGCAGGTGGAAATCGATTACCGCACGGCCGATGTTCAGGCCGGTGACGTTTTCTTTTGCAGCAGCGATGGCGTGCATGAATTCCTGCCGCGGCCCATGCTGAAAAAACTGCTGGCCAGCGCCGCAGAAAATCCCGACGCCTGCTGTGAAGCCATTCTCGATGTCGCCTGGGAAGCCGGCAGTGACGACAATATTTCCTGCCAGATTGTGGTGGTGGATGCACTCGCTGCGCTCAACGCCGATGACAGCCGCCTGCAGGCCGCCACGCTGCCCTTGCCACCGGAACTTCAGACGGGACAGATCATTGACGGCCTGCGTATTGAAGCCGAACTGCATGCCAATGCCCGCAGCCAGATTTACCGCGTGCGTGATGAAAAAACCGGGCAGACATTTGCCCTGAAAACGCCCTCGCGACTTTTTGAGGACGACAGGGAACAACTGATGCGTTTTGCGCTGGAAGACTGGATCGGCCAGCGCCTTGATCACGCGCAGGTGGTCAAGGGCATGGCGCCACCACAGGCACGACAGTGGCTGTACTTGCTGCAGGAGCTGCTCGAAGGTGAAACGCTGGGCGCCTGGAGCCGGAAAAATCCGCGCCCGGCCGTGCAAACCGTGGCCGCTTTTGCCGAGCAGGCAGTGAAGGGATTACGCGCGCTGCACCGGCGCGAAACCCTGCATCAGGACATCAAGCCGGACAATCTTTTTCTCTGCAAAAACGGCGTGGTGAAACTGATTGATCTCGGTGCCGTGCACGTTGCCGGCCTCGGCGATGAAAGCCCGCAGGACCGGCCCGGTGCTGCCGAATATGCCGCGCCGGAATATGCCCTCAACCTGCCGCGTGACACACGCTCCGACCAGTTTTCACTGGCGGTAACGGTTTACGAACTGCTCACCGGCGCGCATCCCTATGGTGATGATTATGCGCGCGCACGTTCCGCGGCTGATTTCCAGCACCTGCATTACGTCAGTGCCTGCCGCCACAATCCGCATGTGCCGCTGTGGCTGGATGCGGCGCTGAAAAAAGCCCTCTCTTTCGCAGCCAGCCAGCGCTACGACTCGCTGGGTGAATTCCTCGGCGACCTGCAGAAACCCAACCCCGCCCTCGTGCCCGTCAATGCCAGCCCCTGGCTGGAGCGTGACCCTGCCGGCTTCTGGCGCGCGCTGGCCATCACCATGACCCTGCTGACGTTCTTCGAACTGTTCTGGATTCTTGCCAGGCATTGAAAGGCGGGCAGCAGAAAGTATTCCTGATGGCGGCGGTTACGCGATGACAGCCTGTGCCCGCACTGCTATGTTGCGCTCGCCCTCACCGGCAATCCCCACATTCAAACAAAAGGAATTCACCATGAAACTGCACCAGCTTGCTGCTGCCGCTTTTGCCGCCACCCTCCTTGGCGGTTGCGCCATTGTTGCCTCGCCGACCACCGGCCTTCTCTACACCAAGGTCCAGGGCCCGATCACCACCGGTAGCGGCACCAACACCAGCAAGACCGGCCAGGCCTGCGCCACCAACATCCTCGGCCTGATCTCCACCGGCGATGCCTCCATTGATGCCGCCAAGAAAGCCGGCGGCATCACCACCGTCTCCAGCGTCGACCATGACAGCACCATGGTCCTGATGGTCTACGGCCAGTTCTGCACCGTGGTGAAGGGCAACTGAGCCACGAGGATCCTGTCATGAAAATCCTGTCTGCAAGCGTCATCACGCTGCTGGGTCTGGGGCTGAGTCTGGGACTGGCGGGCTGCGCCAATGTGCGCGGCCCGGCACCGGCCGCCCTGTCGTTCTATGCCTCCCCGGTGGATGCAGGACCGGCTGCCATTGCCCAGCCCGCCAAACGCGGCGAAGCCTGCGCCCAGAATTATCTGGGCCTGATTGCCACGGGCGATGCCTCCATCGACGCCGCCAAGCACAATGCTGACATCACCAGGGTGGCCAGCGTGGAGCAAACGGCCGCACGCGTACTCGGCTATTACGCCAAGTACTGCACTGTCGTACGCGGCGAGTAAGGGCAAGCAAGTTAGCCAGCCGGCCCTTCGGGGCCGGCTTTTTACACAGCCCGCACACAATCGCCAGACAAAGCGCGGTCCTGTCGCAAAAACAGCAGTGCTACAATCTGCGCCGCGCCGGCCAGACCGGCCACTCCGCTTTCTTGTTGCACTACCAATTTTGTTCCACCGCCACTCAGGACCCGCTCATGCGCCGTTTTCTTCTTGCAGGGATCGCCCCGCTTTTTTTCGCTGCCAGCCTGGCCCAGGCGGCACCACCGGCACCGCCCGTACTGGATAACAAGGCCTTTCTGCTGGTGGACGCCGCCTCCGGCCGCGTGCTGGCGGAAAGCAATGCCCACCAGAAAGTGGCGCCGGCATCGCTGACCAAGATGATGACCAGCTATATCGTTGAGCAGGCCCTGATCAGCGGCCGCCTGAAAGAAACCGATCCGGTGTTTGTCAGCGAATATGCCTGGTGCCGCGGCACCAGCGCCGAATCCTGCATGTACCTGCCGCTGAACAGCCAGGCCTCGGTCATCGACATGCTGCGCGGCGTCATCATCCAGTCCGGCAACGATGCCTCCAAGGCACTGGCCGAACACATGGCCGGCAATGAGCCGGCGTTTGCCGAAATCATGAACACCCAGGCCAAACGGCTTGGCATGCAGGACACGCATTTTGAAAACGCCACCGGCCTGCCCAGCCCGAACCACCTGACGTCTGCCTACGACATGGCCATCCTGGCGCGTGCCATCGTGCATGACAGCGCAAAGTACTACCCGATTTATGCGGAGAAGGAATTCACCTTCAACCGCATCAAGCAGGGCAACCGCAACGCCCTGCTGTTTACCGATCCGACGGTCGACGGCCTCAAGACCGGCCACACCGATGATGCCGGCTATTGCCTGGTTGCCTCCAGCAAGCGCGGCGGCATGCGCCTCATTTCCGTGGTGATGGGCACGAAGTCCATGCAGGACCGCGCCGACCAGAGCCGCGCCCTGTTCAGCTGGGGCTTTGCCAACTTCGAGAATGCCATGCCCTATGCCGCCGGCACCGTGCTGGCCACGCCCAGGGTCTGGTTCGGCAAGGCCGGCAGCGTGAAAGCCGGCCTCGCCAGCGATCTCAACCTCACCCTGCCCCATGGCGACAAGGATCGCCTGAAAACCGCCATCCAGCTCGACCCTGCGGTGAAAGCCCCGCTCGCGAGGGGCCAGGCCATCGGCAAGCTCACCCTCACGCTCGACGGCAAGGTGATCAGCAGCCAGGCCCTGGTGGCACTGGAGCCCGTGGAAGAAGCCGGCTTTTTCGTGCGCCTCTGGCAGCACATCGTGCTGTTCTTCAGCAGCCTGATCTGAGCCGCACGGCAAGAGGAGCCGCACCCGTCGCGGCGCCTCTTGCACTCGCCTATCCTGTCCCCATATTTCATGCATCCGCGGCGTTCTTGCCGCGCACTCGCGACGCTGCCAACGCCATGACTGAAGACATCAAGCCCGGGAAACTCAAGACCGACATCCAGAACGAGCACCTCTGGGAATTTCCCGTGCAGTACCCGCTCAAGATCATGGGCGAGGCACGCTTTCCCATGCGTGAAACCATTGCCTCCATCATCCATCGCCATGTACCGGGCTTTGATCACGGCACACTGACGGAAAGGCCTTCCAGTGGCGGCAAATACGTTTCCATTACAGTGAGTGTCTATATCGAGCGCAAGGAGCAGATCAATGCCCTGTACGCCGACTTTGCCGCCCATGAGCACATCAAGATGGTGCTGTAGGAAAGCCGGGCACATGCACTGACCTCACCATTGAAAAACCGGCAACGCGTGCCGGTTTTTTTATGAGCCTGCGCCACGTACCATCGCCGCCATGACAATCCTCGTGAAACACCTCGGCCCTAGCGATTACCTTCCCGTCTGGGAAGCCATGAAACAGTTCACCAGCACACGCAACGCCGATACGCCGGACGAGCTCTGGCTGCTGGAGCATCCGCCCGTGTTCACGCTGGGGCAGGCCGGCAAAAAAGAGCACGTCCTCAATCCCGGCGACATTCCCCTCGTGCAAAGCGACCGCGGCGGCCAGGTGACCTATCACGGCCCCGGCCAGCTCGTTGGCTACTGCCTGTTTGACCTGAAACGTCTGGGCCTCGGGCCGCGCGCCCTTGTCGAGTTTGTGGAAGACGCGCTGGTGGATGTACTGGTCGCACTGGATATTCCCGCCATCGCCAATCGTGAAGCCCATGGCGTTTATGTGCATGGCAAGAAAATCGCCTCGCTCGGCCTGCGCATCCGCAAAAGCTGCAGCTATCACGGCTTTGCCCTGAACGTGGACATGGATCTGGAACCGTTCACGCGCATCAACCCTTGCGGTTATGCGGGGCTGGAAATGACGCAGCTGCATGACTATCTGCGCCATGAAACGCCATCACTGCCGGAGCTGGGCGAACGCATTGCCGAGGCCCTGCAGGAAGTCAGCGGAGCGGCTGCCGCAGAAAAAAGTTAAGGCAGGTGCATTAACGAAAAACCCGGCCGCCGGCAGGCGGCAGCAACAGAAAAAGCAAAGACAGGAAAAAAACATGCCCTATCGAATCGCTGCCGCTATCGTGATGTTTCTGCACTACGCCTTTCTGGTGTTTGCGGTCTTCGGCGGTTTTTTACTGTGGTGGTGGCCGGCAATGCTTTATGTGCACTTGCCGGTAGTTGCCTGGGGGGTGGCCATCGCCACCATCGGCTGGACCTGCCCGCTCACACCGCTGGAAAACAACCTGCGCGTTGCCGGCGGTGGTGATGCCTACACCGGTGGTTTCATCGAGTACTACATCACCGGACGCCTGTATCCCGACGGCCTGCCGAGAGCCGTGCTGGTGACCATGGGCCTGTCGCTGCTCTGCATCAACCTGCTCGCCTACGGCATGTGGCTCTATACCCGACAGCCATCGTGAGCCGGGCAGGGAAGCACTCCCTGCCCGCCTGAAGGCTCACTCAACCGTGAGGCGGCGCGAGCTGGCGCCCTGCTTTTTGTTCAGGGTCAGTGTCAGTACACCACCCTCACAGCGCGCACTGGCTTTTGCTTCGTCGACATCGACCGGCAGCTGGAAGCTGCGGGAAACGGTGCCGTAATAGCGCTCGCTGTGCACGGTATTGCTGTCCTTCTGCTGGCTGTCGTGCTGCCTGATTTCAGCCTGCAGAGTAACTACATTGCCCTCCACCGCGACATGAATGTCTTCCTTCGCCACTCCCGGCAGCTCGGCCGTTACCGTGTAGGCCTGTTCGTTTTCACTGACATCCAGCTTGATCCTGCCCGGTGCCGGCAGAGGATTCCCGTGCAGTGGCCTGATGGAAAAACCACTGGTGAAATCCCTGAAAAAATCATCAAAAAGTCCGCTGCGGGGAATCAATGCGCTCATACCATTTCTCCTGAAAATGCGTTGGCAAAGGGTGGCCGGCAAGCCACCGGCAGGAAAAACCTTAGGCCGGATCAACGCCAAAACAAGGCGGCCGGTTCCCTTTCCGCCACAGGCTTGACCTGCATCAAGCCCGTGGCAGGGGAGCCGCCCATTGAGGCACGGCACAGGAGAATCCGTCTGCAGCACGCCAGAAGGTGTCAGGCAGGACATTGAAATGCGTAGCGCGAAGAAGGCGGCCCGCGCCCTGCCGGGCAGGGTGAATTTCCTGCCAGGCAAAAGCCCCGTTAGAAAAGGCGCGACATCGCTGATTTTCTAACGGGGCTTTTTAAACGCAGAAAAAAATCAGAAAAGCCGGTTCAATCCGTTAAGGGCAGCGACCCGGTACGCTTCTGCCATCGTCGGATAGTTAAACGTGGTGTTCACGAAATAACGCAGGGTATTGGCCGCGCCTTTCTGCTGCATGATGGCCTGGCCGATATGCACGATTTCCGAAGCGCTGTCGCCAAAACAGTGGATGCCGAGAATTTCCTCGGTCTCGCGGTGAAAAAGTATTTTCAGCATGCCCGCCGTTTCGCCGGTGATCTGCGCGCGCGCCAGATGCCGGAAAAAAGCCTGCCCCACCTCATACGGTATTTTCGCTTCGGTAAGCTGCTTTTCGGTTTTGCCGATGGAGGAAATCTCCGGAATCGTATAGATGCCGGTCGGCACGGCGTCGACATGCGGCACATCACTGGAGCCCACCAGACGCGCCGCTGCACAGCGGCCCTGATCATAGGCCGCTGACGCCAGAGCCGGCGGACCGATGACATCGCCAGCGGCAAACACATGCGCCACCTCGGTCCGGTAGTGCTCATCCACCGTCAGCTGGCCACGGCTGTTGGCCGCCAGACCCGTTTTCTCCAGGCACAGCGTTTCCGTGTTGCCGCTGCGGCCATTGCACCAGAGGATGGCATCGGCCTTGATCTTTTTGCCGGACTTGAGATGAAGCACCACGCCGTCATCGTGCGTCTCAAGCATTTCGTATTCTTCATGATTGCGCACCAGCACACCCAGTTCGCGCAGGTGATAGGAAAGCGCATAGGCGATCTCGTCATCAAGATAGGACAGCAGCTGCGCCTGGGTATTGATGAGGTCGACCTTGTAGCCGAGGCCGACAAAAATCGAGGCGTACTCGCAGCCGATCACGCCGGCGCCATAGATGATGAGTTTGCGCACCGGATAATCGAGAGTGAGGATCTTGTCGGAGTCAAACACCCGGGCATGGCTGAAATCGATGTCCCCGGGATGGTAGGGACGGCTGCCCGTGGCGATGAGGGCATTGTCGAACTCCAGCGTCTCCCTGGCACCCTCGCGTGACTGAAGGGTAAGGGCGTGCGGCCCGGCAAAGCTGGCAAGGCCGGTATAGACATCCACCAGATTGCGGTCATAGAAGCTCGTGTGCACGGCCACCTGGCTGTCGATCACCTTGTGCGCCCGCGCCAGCACCTGCGAAAGCGGCACATTGCGCAGCTCGCCCACGCGCTGGAACAGGGGATCGCGCTGGTAGCGCATGAGGTTCCAGACCGTCTGGCGCAGGGCCTTGGAAGGAATGGTGCCGACATGCACGCTGTTGCCGCCCAGACGGCCACGGTCATCCACCATGGCCACGCTGCGCCCTTCTTTCACCAGTTTCATGGCGGCACCTTCACCGGCAGGACCGGCACCGATTACCACGACGTCATACGGTTTGCGCATACATCCTCCACTTTCCGGCAAGACAGCTTAACAGGCCGGCACCGGGTTTCCGGCCTCAAGGTCAACATCCTGCACGCTGGCTCATGGGGTATACTCCGGGCCTGTTTGAAACGGAGCCCCCCATGAGCCAGTCACCGGAAACCACCCCACCCGTCCAGCGTGTCGAGCAGGGCGTCAAAATGCGTGGCGCGGAGAAGATGGCTCGCATCCCGGTGAAAGTCATTCCCACCGTGGAATTGCCGCGCAAGCCGGACTGGATTCGCGTGCGCATCTCCAATCCCGGTGAAGTGGCGCGCATCAAGGGCGTGCTGCGCGAACAGAAACTGCACACGGTGTGTGAAGAGGCTGCCTGCCCGAACCTGCCCGAATGCTTTGGCGGCGGCACCGCCACCTTCATGATCATGGGCGATATCTGCACCCGTCGCTGTCCTTTCTGCGATGTGGCGCATGGCCGCCCCAATGCCCTCGATGCCGACGAACCCCGGCACCTGGCCGAAACCGTGGCCAACCTCAAGCTCAAGTATGTGGTGGTGACCTCGGTCGACCGCGACGACCTGAAAGACGGCGGCGCCCAGCATTTTGTCGACTGCATCCGCGAAACCCGCGCCCTCAACCCTGACACGAAAATCGAGATCCTGGTGCCGGATTTCCGCGGCCGCATGGATATCGCCATCCGCCTCATGCGCGAATGCCCGCCCGATGTCTTCAACCACAATATCGAAACCGTGCCGCGCATCTACAAGGCCATTCGCCCGGGCTCCGACTACCAGCATTCACTGACACTGCTGCAGCGTTTCAAGCAGGAGTGTCCCGAGGTCTCCACCAAATGCGGCATCATGGTCGGCATCGGTGAAACCCGCGAAGAAGTGTTTGCCGTACTCGATGACCTGCGTGCCCACGATGTCGAACTGATCACCATCGGCCAGTACCTGCAGCCCTCGAAAAACCACGCGCCGGTCGACCGCTTTGTCACGCCGGAAGAATTTGCCGACTATGCGGCCTATGGTAAAAAAATCGGCTTCCGCAATATCTGGAGTGGTCCCATGGTGCGCTCGTCCTATCACGCCGACCTGCAGTTTTCGGGTGTGGATGTCGGCGACGTGAAGCGCGCCCGCGCTGCACAAGCCTGAGCCGGGAACCCTTCCTCGATGGATTTCGGTGCCCTGTATCTGGAACTGCGCAGCTGGCTGATCGTGCATCCTGATGCCATTCTGGTCTGCGTTTTCCTGCTCTCGATGATCGAGGCCATCGCCGTTATCGGCATTATCGTTCCCGCTGTTCCCGTGCTTTTCGTGCTGTCCCTGCTGGCGGCCCATGCCGAAATCCCCCTGCTGCCGCTGTTTGCCTCGGCCATCGCCGGCGCCATGACGGGCGACGGCGTGAGCTATACGCTGGGGCATGGCTTCAAGCACCGCATTGAAGGCTTCTGGCCGTTCAGCCGCTATCCGGCCTGGCTGCAAAGTGCCGAAGCCTTTGTCGAAAAACACGGCGGCAAAAGCATTATTTTTGGCCGCTTCATCGGCCCGCTGCGCTCCTTCGTGCCCATGGCGGCCGGCATCTTCCACATGAAGCCGCTGTATTTTTTATGGATGAATTTCCTGTCGGCACTGGCATGGGCGCCCTTTCATTTGCTGCCGGGCTACAGCCTTGGCGCTGCCGCCGCGCACGACTGGCTGCCAGGCCGTCCGCAATTATTGCTGGTCGCCGCCCTGCTGATTCTGGTGGCTGTTCTGGCCTGGCTGCTGCCTGCCCTGGATGGCTGGCGCCGGCGCCGGACCGGCAAGTACCCGCTGGCCAATAGCGGCCGCTGCCTGGCCATTGATGGCCATCCCGAAGACCAGCGCGCCGCCCTGCGTCTCGGCCTGTTTGCCTTCACCGGCTTCGCCCTCCTCGCCGGCCTGCTGCCCTGGCTGAAACCGCTGGACATGAACCTCTCCAGCCAGCTTTTCGCGCTGCGCCAGAATGCGCTGGATCCCTTGTTCGTGGTGCTTTCGCTGCTCGGCGACAAACGCGGCCTGCTGGTTTTCGGCGGCGTGGTGACCGGCTGGCTGGCACTGCGCAAGGAATGGAACACCGTGGTGCTGGCCTTGCTGGTGAGCGCACTCTGCCTGGCCCTGCCCACCCTGTTCAAACTGCTGTTCAGCATTCCCCGCCCCATGCTGGTGATGTCGCCCCCGGAATCATGGTCCTTTCCCAGCGGCCACGCCTTCAGTGCCGTCATGGTCTGGGGTTTTGTGCTGGTGTTTCTGGAGCGCTACGGCCGGGCCGGCATCATGGGCATCGCGCGGCCCATCCTGTTCATCCTGATCCTGTTCACGGTGGCCTCGCGCTCCTATCTTGGCGTGCACTGGCTGTCCGATGTCCTGGGGGGGGCGCTGCTGGGCCTGGCCTGCCTTGCCGGCATGCGCTGGCTCTGGTATCGCCGCGCCCCGCCAACCCTGCCCTTGCTGGAAGTCATCATGCTGCTGCTGCTGGCGCTGGCACTCAGTGCCGGCCTCGAGGTTTTTCCGCGCTATACGGAAAGCCTGCTCAACTACCAGCCCCTGCCCGGCGTGCTCCCCGGCTATTTTCTGCTGCCCTGAAGCAGCCCCGACAACCTGAGCGTGCAAGGCTGGCGCCGCACTTCACAAGCCCGGATCATGACCAACGTCCCCCACACAAAAACCCGCCTGCTCATCGTGCTCAACCCCACGGCAGGCCGTCATAAGCAGGACCATATCAACCGCATCATGGCGGCCTTGCAGAAGCACGGCATAAGCGCCGAGGTGTATGAAACACGAGGCCCCGGTGATGCCATTACGGCACTGCCAAAACTGACACCGGATTTCGACATTGTGGTGGCGGCCGGTGGCGATGGCACGGTGAATGAAGTCCTGAACGGCATCCGCGGCAGCGCGGTTACGCTGGGCATCATTCCCTGCGGCACCACCAATGTGCTGGCGACCGAGCTCGGGCTGCCGGGCAAACCCGAGGCCATTGCCGCCCTTCTGGCCAGCGGCCAGACGCGCGATATTCATACCGGCGACGTCAATGGCCGCCGCTTCGGCATGATGGTCGGCATCGGTTACGACGCGTGGGTAGTGGCAGGTGTCAGTCGTGAACTGAAACAGAAGCTGGGCAAGCTGGCGTATGTTTTATCCATGGTGCGCGAACTGCGGCATTTTGGCAGCCGGCAATACCAGTTGCAGATCGACGACAGCCTGCATACGGCAACCTCCGTGGTTGCCACGCTCGGCCGCCACTATGCCGGCTCCTATGTTTTCGCCCGCAGCGCGCGTATTGATGAGCCGCTGATTGATGTCCTGCTGGTACAAACCCTGAGTCGCTGGGCGTTCTTGCTGATGCTGCTTGCACTGCCACTGGGCCTGGCCGAAAAACTGCCGTTCATGAAAACCGTCAAGGGCCGGCGGGTGCATATCAGTCCCTACCCGGCAGATGCCGCGGAGGCCCCGCGCGAAAGCATCCAGGCCGACGGCGACAGTATCGGTTACCTGCCGGCCGAACTGGAGGTGATTGAAACGCCGCTCAGGGTGCTGGCGCCGCCACCCCGGGCCTGAACGGAAAAACAGCGCCGGCTGCTGGCGCTGTCTGTGCCTCAGCCTTATAGGGCGACAGCGCCTGATGGATGGCCGCCAGGGTGCTGCGCGTCGCCGGAATATCCAGCACCGCCACTGCACGCCGGGCGAAAGGCAACGCTTCCTGCGCACGCCCGCCTTTCAGCAGGAGGTCGGCCAGATTATTCAGGCCCGGTCCATACATCGGTTGCCGGCGTACCAGTTCACGCAGGGTGGACTCGGCGCGCGGCATATCGCCCAGTGCCACTGAACTGCCGGCCAGTCCCAGCCAGGCACTGTTCTGCTCCGGCCAGTTCAATACCGCGCGCGCGAAACCGGCTTGTGCCTCGGTCACGGTACCGATCTTTTCCATCAGGGCCAGTTCGCGAATCACCACTTTGGCATCGAGGGTGTCGGGAATACGGGCCGGGTCCAGCACCATTACCGCCCAGTACCCGCTACGCGCCCAAGTGTGTTCAAACGTGGAGAAAGTGATCGCCAGACGTTCGGTTTTACCCGAGCGCAAACGGATTTCTTCCCGCGCACGATCCGCCCCCACCACCACGGCAAAGTGCCAGACCGGATACCAGGACAGGCCGTTGTTCTGCAGTACCAGCACCGGATAGCCCTGCTCTACCGCCGCCAGCACGGCCGCCAGATCCGGCGCCAGCGGATACACCACGCGCCCCTGCTGGCGTGCTGCCGCTACCAGCGCCACGGCAAAGCTGCCCTGGCGCCCTGGTACATAGACCTGCCCGGCCAGTTGTTCCGGCGTCACCGCCTTCCCGCTGTAAGCCAGCATGGTGGCCAATGCTGCCGGGCCGCACTGGTGCTCTTCCTGCGCGAAAAACGGCACATCCGAAAGCTCGACCGGCTTGGCGCCGGCTGGCCGCATTGTGCGCAATGCCCGGGTCTGTGGCGCCACGCAAGCCGCTAAAAAAAACGCGAGAAAAAACACCACCGCTATCCGTATTTTCATGAGTGTTTTCGGAGATTTTTTACCAGAGGGAAATGATCAGGCCGTTGGCAATACAACGACCCGCTGCAAGCTGCCTTGCAGCGGGTTCGACGTGACGGACTTAACGGATGGAACGCGTGAAGGGGAATATCTTGGTGAAGCCGAGAATGTCGGTAATCAGCAGCACCAGGAAAATGAACACGACCACACCAATAATGTCGCCACCCGCCGGGACAGTGTCCAGACGCTGACCCAGCTGCATCACTTCGTCATCCGACAGGGCCGCCACGCGGGCCGCTGCCTGCTCGCTGCTCACACCATATCGCGCCAGACCGGACTGCACATCGGCACGCGCCAGCAAAGCGGCAACCCGTGCACGTTCGGCAGAGACCACCTGCAAAGGCGCCGTCACTTCTGCCGTGGTCATCACCATGGCCTGTACCGGCAGGCTGGCGAAACCCATGCTGGCAATCAGGATCAGTGCCGTGGTTTTCAGGCTTTTGTTCATCATCATGGTAAAACTCCTTTTCCATGGAATGGAAACTCTTGATGATTCTGGTATATCCGGCACCAACATGCCACGTCGCGGCTGTTGAAGATTCGTGACGAATACACCAGAAACAAGCGTAACCGTGCTGCCCGCAGAAGACGTGCTAGGTTTAGGATGAGCATGGCCCAAGAGAACATCATCATGAAAATGCAGCATCTGCTCACCCGCTGGCAGTCATTCGCACGGACACCGGAAGCCCGGCTGTCCCTGCACACCGAAATTGGTCTTCACGATGCGGCGCGCCTGCATGCCCTCGCCGACATGTACACGGGGGGCGATGTCAGTGCCGTGCTGGCCGATCTTCTGCATGTGGCACTGGATGAGCTGGAAGAAGCCTTCCCCTATACCCATGGCCAGCGCCAGATCGGGGAAGACGAGTTTGGTGACCCGCTGTATGAGGACATCGGACCGACGCCGCGCTTTCTGGCCCTGACGCAGCAACACCTGAAAGCACTGGAAGCTGCCGCACAGCAGAGCCCACCTGTCGCATAGACGCACCAGTCAGCCCATCGAGTGTGAATGGGGCCGCAGACTGTACAGACAGCACTACACGTTGGCAGCAAGGCCGTTTATGCTGCGCCCACATTTACCGGAGAACGGCCATGGCCCGCGTCCTGATTATCGACGACTCACCCACCGACATGCAGGCCATCAGCGGCATGCTGAAAAAACACGGGCATGAGTGCACCTTTGCCAACGATGGCATGAAGGGCGTTGCCAGTGCCCGGGAAGCACATCCCGACGTCATCCTGATGGATATCGTGATGCCGGAACTGAATGGCTATCAGGCCACCCGCCGCCTGACCCAGGACAAGGATACCGCCCACATTCCGGTCATCATCATCAGCAGCAAGACACAGGAAACCGACCGTGTCTGGGGCATGCGCCAGGGCGCCCGTGCCTATATCTGCAAACCGATCAATGAAGAAGAGCTCGCCAGGACAATTGCCGAGCTGGCGCCGCCGCACTGACGGCAGCACAACTCCCGAGCAAGGGCCGGCACATGCCGGCCTTTTTGTTTGAGCGCAACCTCCCCTCTTAATGACCGCTTAATCCAGCCTGCCCATGCTGCATGGAAACCCGCCCGAGGCGATTCCCATGCGCACACTCCTGATGTTTCTCTGCTTCCTGCCGGCCATGACGATAGCCACGGCCCATGCCGACACTCCCGCCAGCCTGCTCGCGACCTACAAGACAGCCGCCGCACAGGAAAATACGGCCTTCACCGCTTTCTCCGCCGATCGTGGCCGCCAGTTCTTTACCAGCCGCCATGGCGCCGACTGGAGCTGCAGCAGCTGCCACACCAGCGACCCGCGCCAGTCCGGCCATCATGCCGTGACGAACAAGGTCATCGCGCCGATGGCCCCCGCCGTCAATCCGGAACGCTTCACCGATGCCGCCAGGGTGGAAAAGTGGTTCCGCCGCAACTGCAAGGACGTTGTCGGTCGTGCCTGTACCGCCACGGAAAAAGGCGACGTTGTCATCTATCTGCAAAGCCTGCGCTAGGAGCCTGCCATGAAACCATTCCTGTTCTGTGCCGCCATTGTGCTGACATCATTCGGCATGCTGAACAGCGCTCACGCCGAATCCCGGCCACGGGCAAACGACCCGCTCTGGCAGCAGGAATGCGGCAGCTGCCATGTTCCCTATCCGCCGCGACTGCTTTCCGCCGCTTCATGGAACACGGTCATGGACGGGCTTGGCAGCCACTTTGGCTCTGATGCCAGTCTCGACCCGGCCAGCACCAAAGCCATTCGCCGCTTTCTCACCAGTCATGCCGGCACGCGCACCACCGAACGCCAGGGCAAAGCGCTGCTGCGCATCACGGAAACCCCGTGGTTTGTGCATGAACACAGTGAAGAGCTGCCTGCCGGCATCTGGAAATCACCTGCGGTCAAATCCGCATCGAATTGCAGTGCCTGCCACACCCAGGCGGCGCAGGGCAGCTTTTCCGAACATGAAATCCGCCTTCCCAAGGGAGTATCGAGATGAAAGAACGCAGCCTGATCTGGGACTTTCCCGTGCGCATTTTCCACTGGGCGCTGGCCGCCAGTTTTGCCGGCGCCTGGCTGACGGCAGAAAGCGAACGCTGGCGTGACATCCACATCGCCTTTGGCTACACGATGGCCGGTCTGATCCTGTTCCGCCTGGTCTGGGGCATCGTCGGCACCCGCCATGCGCGCTTCAGTGATTTTGTGCGCGGCCCGACCGCCGTCTGGAATTACCTGCGCTCGCTGCTGACGCCCAGGCCGGAAGCGCATGCCGGCCACAATCCTGTCGGTGCGCTGGCGGTCATCGCCCTGCTCGCGCTGGGTCTGGTCACCGCCGCCTCCGGCTGGTTCATCGAAGCCGATCTCGGCGGCGACTGGCTGGAAGAGGCGCATGAAGTCCTCGCCAGCCTCATGCTGGGCATTGTCGGCGTGCATGTCGCCGGCGTCCTGTTCAGCAGCCGCATGCACCATGAAAACCTGATTGCCGGCATGATCACCGGCCGCAAGCCCGGCCATCCCGGCGAAGGTATCCGCAATCCGCGGCCAATCATCGGCCTGCTCCTGCTGGCCACTCTGGCCGGCTTCTGGGGATGGACGCTGAGTAATCGCCTGCAGGCCAGCACACCCGCTGCCGTCATGGACAAAAATCCCGCCGCCAACCAACATCGTGATGCGGATGACTGAAACGGGAAAACGGCACTATGCGCGTACTGGTGGTGGAAGATGATGCGCATCTGGGCGACGGCCTCTGTGCCGGACTGCGCCAGCACGGTTTCGCGGTTGACTGGGTGCAGAACGGCCTTGATGCCTCGGCAGCACTGGAAACCGAAACCTACGCCGCCGTCGTGCTCGACATCGCCCTGCCCGGGCGCAACGGGCTGGACGTCCTGGCGCGCTGCCGTACGCAGCAGAATACCGTTCCGGTTTTATTGCTGACCGCGCGCGACACCGTCAGTGACCGCATCCGCGGACTGGATGCCGGCGCCGATGATTATCTGGTGAAGCCCTTTGATCTGGGCGAGCTCGCCGCACGCCTGCGCGCCCTGGTGCGTCGGCGCAGCGGCGTTGTCACGCAGGAGCTGCGTGTCGGGGCCCTGCGCCTTGATCCTGCCACGCACGAAGTGCATTACCGCGACGTTCCCTGCCTGCTGTCGGCACGCGAATTTTCCCTGCTGCAGGCCTTCATGGGCAGCGCCGGTCGCGTGCTCACGCGCGAACAACTGGCCTCGCAGCTCTATGCCTGGGGCGAAGAAGTGGAATCAAATGCCATCGACGTACACCTGCACAATGTCCGCCGCAAGATTGCGCCTCACATTGTGCAGACACTGCGCGGCGTCGGTTATCTCATGCCGCGGGATATCGCATGAACACCGCCCCGCCACTGGTATACGGCAGCCTGCGCCACCGTCTCGTGCTGCTGCTGGTCAGCGGCCTGCTGCTGATCTGGCTGCTGGCGGCCGCCCTCACGGCCCTGAAAACACGCCACGAAGTCGACGAGCTGCTGGATGCGCATCTGGTACAAAGTGCATCGCTTCTGCTGTCACGCGCCAGCGAGGACTCCGACGAAACGGATATTGAACATGCGCCGGTCCTCAACCGTTATGCCTACAAGCTGGCGTTCCAGATCTGGGAGGGCGAGCAGCTGCGGCTGCACTCCGTAAATGCCCCGGCGCAGGCGCTCGGTACGCAGTCACAGGGTTTTGCCACGAGTACCGTCAACGGCCAGTCCTGGCGGACCTTCACGGCTGCCAGCCAGGACCGGCACTACCGCGTGCGGGTGGGCGAAGCACAATCCGCGCGCACGGATCTGGCGCGCGACCTGTTCCTGCAGTTGCTGAGCCCGCTCTTGCTGGCCCTGCCGCTGCTCGCCCTGCTGGTGTGGTTTGCCGTGGCGCGCGCACTGCGCCCGCTGGCCGAGTTGAGTGAGTCGATTGCCGGGCAGCATGCCGGCAACCTCCACGCCGTCACCCTGCCGGTACCGGCCGAGCTGGCACCGCTGGTTGGCCGTCTGAACACGCTGCTGGAACAGGTGGCAAGTTCGTTTGAAAACGAGCGCCGCTTTACCAGCGATGCGGCGCACGAGTTGCGCACACCGCTGGCCGCCGTGCATACGCAGTTGCAGGTAGCGCAAGGCGCCGTGACGCCGGAAGAACGCAGCCGCGCCATTGCCATGGCCCTGGCCGCCGGGGAGCGCGCCACCCGCCTGGTGCAGCAACTGCTGACGCTGGCACGTCTGGATCACGACACCTCGCAGCAGCAGGCCACCGCCGTACCGTTGCGCGAACTGGTCACCACAGCGTTTGAACTGATCGCCGAAGAGGCCGCCGCACGCGACATCGCGCTTGCCTTCGAGACTGACAATGAAACCGGCACGGTGATTACCGGGCATCGCGATCTGCTGCTGATCCTGCTGCGCAACCTGCTCGACAACGCCGTGCGCTACTCGCCGGCACATACCACCGTCACCACCGTCCTGCAGAAAACGGCGGGCCGTAGTGTGCTCATCGTGAAGGACGAGGGCCCCGGCATTGCGCCGGAAAGCCGCGAGGCTGCGCTGCAGCGTTTCCGCAGGCTTGACGAATCCGGACGTCAGGGCAGCGGTCTTGGCCTGTCGATTGTCGAGCGCATCGCCAGCCTGCACGGCGCCAGCGTGTCACTGCAAACCGGCGATGGCGGCCGCGGCCTGCGCGTGGAAATCCGCTTTCCGTCCTGAGCCCCTCACTTGCCCAGTTGCAGGGACAGGTGCCCGTCGACAATCACATAAGCCAGCAAGCGCTCCTGCGTGAAATACAGGGCCTGCGGACGCACGCGCGTAACGCCGGCCTTCAGCACAAAGCCCTGACCAACCTCCTGCTGGTAGTCACGAAAATCCTTGAGCGCCTCGGCCAGATCATCGTCAAAGCGAAAGCGGGCCTTTTGCTGCAGGGTGTCGCGGAAGGAACTGCCCAGCAGCCAGTTGGCCGACTTCACGAGAAAGTCCCGGCTGCCCAGCGAGTAGCTCAGGCTGTCGAAATGCACTTCATTTTTTTCCACATCGAAAACCGGCTTGCCCAGCAGAAAAATCTCGGCCTGCACCGGCTGGCTCAGGGTGAGGCCCAGCACGGCCTTGTCTTCGCTGCCATACAGGCGGATAGCCTCCACCTGCACCACACGTCCATTCACCGTCATCGGCTTTTTCGCCAGCTTCTGGTTCAGCAAGGCCTCGGCCTCGCGCAGCGCAATATCGCCGCGTATGGCCAGATGCATGCTGTCGCCACTGATGCCGTGCTCGGGAACCGGCACCGGCGGCACCACCAGCACCGGCCTCGGGCCTGTCACCACTTCCGGATGTGCACGCACCAGCACACCGGTGCTGACATAGCGCCCGTTGCCGACAATGTCCGCAAAGGCAACGCTGGTGGGGTGCGGCAGCAGCCAGACACCGGGCTGGATTTCACGCGGCGCATTCAGTTCCGGCCACGCCTTCGCCAGCTGGGTACGCACGCTCACCTGATGCAGGCCGCTGAACACGGCGTCCTGCAGGCTTTCCTGCAGCTTTTCGCGCAGCACCGGCAGATTGAGCAGGGACTCCACATTCAGGTTGAACGCGGTGATGTTGCAGGGCCGCAGCCATTTCACGGCATAAGGTTTTGGCGTGATCACCAGATCACCCGTCGGCCCGCGGTTCACATAGCCACTGAGCGTGAAGTCGAGGCGCGGCATGGCCTCGTTGACGCCACAACTGGCGACACCGAATTGCGCGATGGACGACTTGAAGCGCGTGCTGACCGAGAACTCGATCCGCGCCGTCACGGTGAACTGGTTGCCGGTCATGCTCATGGCGAGATCACGCACAAAAACCTGATGGCTGATAACCGTTTCCACCGGTGCCGTGTAATCCACGGCAATGGCCCTGGCGGCTTTTTTTGTCAGGCAGTTGAGCTCGGTGACACTGCAGGTTCCCGGCTCCAGCGGCGTATTGCGGCCCGCGGGATTCAGGCTCACCCGCAACACCTGGGACTGGCTGCCGGCCAGCACCGGGCTGGGTAATTGCCGCAGCAGCTCAACACGCAACTGCTCCAGATCCACCGTGACCGGCATGCTGATGACCGACGTCTCGACCGGTGGTGGCACGGCAGGAAGGGGATTATTCGGAGGCGCCTTGGGACTGGAGGCGCAGCCTGCCAGACCCAGAAAAAGGCAGAGGGACACGGGCAACAATAAACGCATGGGCAAGGACATCATGTTGAAAAAGCCGGCGAAGCAGCAACGCCTGTAAAGTCCGGCATTATAGGAAAATCACGCCCCGGCACCATGCGCCTTAAGCAAGCGGATGTTTCCGTATGCCTGGCGGGAGCATTCATGACGGCCGTCTTTTCATCGCCGCCCGGGCCAGTGACTAACAAGTCAAAACCTGCCAGTCTCGACCCGCCCTACACAAAGCCGGTGGCACTTCCTGCCTTTTCCCGGCCCTCATCAGGAGAATCGTCATGATTGAATGGAATGAACAGCAACGCATGATTCGCGACATGGTGCGCGGCTTTGTTGAAAAGGAAGTCGTGCCGCAGCTGGACGCCATTGAATACGAAGGCGTGCCGCCCTACGCCATCCTGCGCAAGATGCTGCAAACCTTCGGCATGGACGCGATGGCAAAGATGGAGTTCGACAAGCAGATTGCGCGCGAAGAAGCACTCGCCCGCGGTGAAGCCGCGCCTGAAAAAGAAAAGAAGGAAGGCTTCAATGCCGCCGCTGCCGAACAGGCCGCCATGCGCATGATTCCGATCATCGAGATCTGCCGCCATGCCCAGGGCCTCGTCACTGCCATGGGCGTTTCCATGGGCCTCGCCGGCGGCGCCATCATGAGCAAGGGCACGCTGGAACAGAAAAAGCGCTGGGCCCTGCCGCTGCTGACGCTGGAGAAAATCGGTGCCTGGGCCATTTCCGAACCCAACTCCGGCTCCGATGCCTTCGGCCAGATGAAAACCCTGGCCAAACGCGATACTGATACCGCCAATGCGGGCGGCTATGTCATCAACGGCGCCAAAACCTGGATCACCAACGGCCCCTATGCCGACCACATCATCCTGATCTGCAAGCTTGATGAAGACGGTGTGGCACCGGCCGACCGCAAGATCGTGTCCTTCATTCTCGACAAGGGCATGCCCGGCCTTGAACAAAGCAAACCGTTCAAGAAGATGGGCATCAACTCATCACCCACGGGCGAGCTCTTTTTAAGTGACGTGAAGGTGGGCGCTGATCGCCTGCTCGGCGGCAGTGAAACCGCTTATGGCCGTGCCGGTGCCAAATCGACCTTCATGCAGGAGCGCGCCGGTGTCGCCGCCATGGCGCTGGCCATGGTCGAACGCTCGCTGGAGCTGTGCGTGGAATACGCGAAAACCCGCGTGCAGTTCGGTCAGCCCATCGGTAACAACCAGCTCATCCAGCTCAAGCTGGCGAAAATGGAAGTGGCGCGCACCAATCTGCAGAACATGATCTTCCGTTATATCGAGCTGGTCGGCTGGGGCAAGCAGATGACGCTGGCCGAAGCCAGTGCCATGAAGCTTTATGCCGCGCAGGCCTGCATGGAAGTCACCACCGAAGCCGTGCAGGTTTTCGGCGGCATGGGCTATATGCGCGAAGCCCGCGTCGAGCAGCTGATGCGTGACGCCAAGATCCTGCAGATTTATGCCGGCACGGATGAAATGCAGGTCATCGCCATCGCCCGGGACCTGTTGTCGCGCTAGGCACCTCACGTCCCTGCCAACATCATTGCTGCCGGCCCCGGCAGCCCGGCCGCACGAGCCTGCTTTTGTCCGCCACAAGCCGGCCTCATGCCGTTATACTGGCGGCCAGACAACATCCTTCAAGCGACGCCTCCCGAACGGCGGCGTCGCTTCCCTGCCCCGAGGCAGGGCTGCCACACAAGCCGGCGAGACCCCCTGAAATGATTACCAACGATGTCCTGCGCAGCGTGCGCTATATGCTGGATCTCAGCGATGCCCATGTCGTCAGCATCATGAAGATGGCGGATGTCGACGCCAGCCGCGAAGACGTGGCGTCATGGCTGAAAAAGGAAGACGAGGAAGGCTTTGCCGAATGTCCAGCCGTCATACTGGCGCACTTCCTCGACGGCCTCGTGATCTTCAAGCGCGGCAAGAACGAAAATCCGCCGGCAGAACCGCCGAAGCTTTCGGTCAGCAACAACATGGTGCTGAAGAAACTGCGGGTGGCGTTCGAACTCAAGGAAGAAGACCTGCACAAGATCATGGAAACGGCCGGCTTCAAGATTTCCAAACCGGAACTCAGCGCGCTGTTTCGCAAGGAAGGCCACAAGAACTACCGCCCCTGCGGCGACCAGTTCCTGAGAAACTTCCTGAAGGGCCTGACGCTGTGCATTCGCGGCTAGGTCACCTTTACTTTTCCGCCAGCGCACCCGACGCTTTGGCTGCACCAGCGCCCTACTAAAACTTTCTGCCTTTACGGAATTGCCCATGGCTGACATCGGCCGCTACAACACACTCAAGGTCCTGCGCCTCTCGCCCAAGGGCGCCCATCTGGAAGACCGCAACGACACCGGCGCCGCCAGCGAAATCCTGTTGCCGACGCGCTTTGTGCCGGAAGGCACCGTCGCCGGCAGCGAACTGGAAGTCTTCGTTTACATCAATGCCGAAGACCGCGTGACGGCGACCACGGCGCGACCGGCCGCGCAGGTCGGGGAAGTGGCCTGGCTGAAGATTGTTTCCGTCAACGACAACGGCGCCTTTCTCGACTGGGGCCTGCCCAAGGATTTGCTGCTGCCGCATAACGAAGTCACCTATGACCTGAAACCGCATCTGGAGCCCGGCAAGCAGATGATGGTCATGGTGTTTCAGGACGAGAAAGGCCGCGTGGCGGCTTCTGCCCGCCTTGATGACTTCATCGCCAAGGAAGGCACCGGCTTCGCCGAAGGCGAAAAAGTCTCCGTACTGATCGGTGACCGCACTGAAATCGGCGTACGCGTCATCATCAACAACCGTTACTGGGGCATGGTGCATAGCAACGAGATTTTCCGGCCCCTGCGCAAGGGTGAAACCCTGGATGGCTACATCAAGACCATCCGCGAAGACCGCAAACTGAATGTTTCCCTGACCGCACCGGGCCAGGCCAAGGTCGACAATATTGCCGAGGGTATCCTGAAAATCCTGGACCGGCACGACGGCTTCATGGCCGTCAGCGATAAAACCGCCCCCGAAGTGATCTACAAGCTTTTCGGCATCAGCAAGAAAGTTTTCAAGCAGGCCATCGGCCGCTTGTACAAAGAGCGCTATATCCTGATTGAAAACAGCGGTATCCGGCGCATCAACAACGACAAGGCCTGATACTCAACCGTTGCCGGAAACCACCATGTCACTGAAAGACCAGCTTCTGAAAAGCGGCCTCACCAACGCCAAGAAAGCGCGCAAGGCCGAGCACGAAAAACGTCAGGACGCGAAAAACCCCGACGCTGAAACCGCGCAGAAAATTGCCCTGCAGGCGATAGCCGAAAAGACCGAACGCGATCGCGAACTCAACCGTGTGCAGCAGCAGGAAAAGGCACACCGGGAACTGGGCGCGCAGGTGCGCCAGATGATTGCAACGCAACGTCTGCCGCGTCAGGGTGGCGACATCGCCTACCAGTTTACCGATGCCAAAAAAATCAAGAAGCTCTACGTCAATGCAGAACAGCAAGGCCAGCTGACGCGCGGCCAGATTGCCATTGTGCGTCTGGGCGAAGCCTATGAGCTGGTTCCCACCGTTGTCGCCGAGAAAATCCGGACCCGGGATGAAGCCGCGATCGTGCTGCTGAACGCCCGCGCCAGCGCTGAAGCAGCCGACGCTGATGATCCCTATGCCGATTACAGGATTCCTGACGATCTGATGTGGTGACACACCCAGGCTCAAGCTGACTCCCGTTCACACGGCATCCTGTCCCTGCACGCGCAAAACCATCACTCCGTACCGTCAGCCCCGCTTCATCCCCGCGCCCCTCCTCTTGTCGCATACCCCTCCTGACCAAGCGGTTTTCTGCGCACATGGCGCAGCCTTGAACTAGGCTTTCCGTGCTTCTGCCGTCAGTCCACTCCTCAAGAAATGCATTCACCGGCTGACGTTCAGCAGCCCCCATCACTGAGCAGGGAAGCCATGACTGTTGCACCGGAACCCGACTACCACCGCCTGTTCGAGGCCATACCTGGCCATTACCTGGCGCTCAGCCCGGATCTGGTGATTCTGGCGGCAAGTGACGGCTTTCTGCGTGCCACCATGACCCGGCGTGACGAGATTACCGGCAAGCACCTGCTTGAGGTATTCCCGGACAATCCGGATGAACCCCTTGCCCATAGCGGGCTCAAGCTTCAGGAATCCATGAATCGCGTGCTCGCCACACACATGGCCGATTACATGCCGGTATTGCAGTTTGATGTTCGTCGTCCGCTGTCTGTGGGGGACGGATTCGAGGAACGCTACTGGACTGTCAGCAACTACCCCGTGCTGGATGCCGATGGCAGGATCCTCTACCTCCTTAATCACGCCGAGGATGTGACAAAATTTTTCCTGATGAAAAAGGACAGCACGGAAAAGGAAATACTGCACGAGAAAAACCGCCTGCATACCATCAACATCGAGGCCGAAGTTTATCGGCAGGCACAACAGATAGAGGCCAGTAACCGCAAGCTTGAGCAAACCAATGCCGATTTGGAAACCTTTTCCTACTCGGTATCACATGACCTGAAAGCGCCACTGCGCGCCCTTGACGGCTTCGCCCGCCTGTTGATGGAACGGGCACCAGACCGCCTCGATAATGAAGACAACCGCCTGCTCGGCATTATCAGAAGCAGCAGCAATTCCATGGCACGGCTGATTGATGACTTGCTGCATTTCTCCAGAATCGGCCGCAGCTCCCTTCGCCATAAAACCATCAACATGAAAAAAATGGCGGAAGAAGTATGGCGCGAATCCAGCGCAGACTACACCGGCCAGATCCGCATTGATGAACTCCCCGACGCCATAGGAGATGAAGCCCTTATCCGGCAGGTCTGGATCAATATTCTCGACAATGCCGTCAAATACAGCTCAAAAAAAGAAGCCGCCCAAATAACCATCAGCGGCACCATCAACCACACCGGAAGCCAGTATCACATCCGCGACAACGGCGCCGGCTTTGATATGCGCCACATCGACAAGCTGTTCAATGTCTTTCAGCGCCTGCACAAACCGGATGACTTTCCCGGAACCGGCATAGGGCTGGCGATTGTCGAGCGCATCATCCGGCGCCATGGCGGCAATGTATGGGCCGAAGGCAGCCCCGGAAAGGGTGCCGGTTTTCATTTCTTCTTGCCCAAGGAAGAAGCACCACATGACTAAGCCGCCAACACAAGGCTCAAGGTGTACCGAACTTTTGACGGTAAAAAATACTCATGCATGAGAATGAGACATTGATGAAAGCAATACGAATACTGCTTCTGGAAGACAGCCCTGAGGATGCCGAGCTGATACAAGCCGAGCTGATCCGGGGCGGCCTTGACATTGAAATACACAATGTCGCCTCGGAAGAGCAATTCATTACTTCACTGGTCTCCTTCAAACCGGACATCATTCTGGCGGACTATACCCTTCCCGGCCTTGATGGCATGACAGCCCTGACCATACGCAATGAAAGGGCATGCGACACCCCTTTCATTTTCGTCACCGGATCACTGGGGGAGGAGCGCGCCATTAACACACTGAAGGCTGGCGCCACTGACTATATCCTGAAAGACAATATGTCTCGTCTCGCCACCTCAGTGGCCCGCGCCCGACAGGAAACCGAGTACAAGAAAGAAAAAAGCCGCATTGCCACTGACCTTGAAAGAGAAAGAAAGCTGATCAGGTCGATACAGGACACGGTCAAGGCACTGATCATCGTACTCGACAGCAATGGCCGCATTCTGCACGTCAATCCCGAGGCCGAACGGGTACTCGGCTCACTGTCACCTGTCTTGATCGGATCGGTTTTCTGCAGCACTTTTATTTCAGCCGATGATGTAAAAATCACAAATCATCACATGCGCATGGCCCTGAAAAATAACCGCCAGAGTGCCAATGTCTGGCGCACACGAACCCGAAACGGTCATAGCATCATGTGGTCAACGAGCGGCATCACCACAGAGGAATGGCAAAGCAGCCGCATTTTATTGTGCGGCGTCAACATCAGTGCACAGGAAAGCGCCGAGGAAAAAGCTCACATTCTTGACAACTTTGACCGCGCCACCGGACTACCCAACCGCAAACTTTTCCTGCAACAACTCGGTCAGTATTGCAGCGACTTCCAGAGTGACACGAACAAGAAGATCGTGGTCATGATGATAGGTTTGCCGCGCCTTCAGGAAATACAGAACAGTTGTGGCGAAGCCGTCACCAATCACTTGCTTAATGCTCTTGTGCAACGCCTGCGAACCTGGCAAAGCGACCATGGATTACTGGCACGCGTGAGTGACAATGCATTTGCCATTGCCTTCAAGATCAACAAAGACGAACTAACGGTAGTCGTCCCGCAGATTCTGGAATCCCTGCGCCAGCCGGTCTATTTCGAAGATAAACACTTTGTGCTTCCTGCCTACGGCGGTACGGCTGTTTATTTGCGCGATGCCGATGAACCGACACTGCTTTTACAGGCCGCAGAAACAGCACGGCAGAGTGCAGAGTCTGCAAAAGAGCAGGGTTATGTCTTTTATACATCGGTGATCTCAACAGAGGCGCAGGAACGCCTGCAGCTGGAAACCGACTTGCGTCTGGCACTGAACACCCCCAACGAGTTGCTGATGCACTATCAACCGCAAATCGACATCAACACCGGCAAGATCATCGGCCTGGAAGCACTGGTGCGCTGGCAACACCCGCGGCGGGGCCTGTTGGCCCCTGACACCTTTATTCCTGCCGCCGAAAGCTGCGGCCTCATGCGTGATCTCGGCTGGCGGGTCCTGCGCGAAACCTGTTGGCAAATAAGGGCATGGCAGCAAGCGGGACTGAATCCTCCGCTGGTGGCGATCAATCTTTCTGCCAGCCAGTTTGCGGAGCCCCTGTTGCCGGAAAACATAGCAACCATACTTCAGGAGTTCGGCCTGGACGCTTCACAAATCGAGCTGGAGCTGACCGAGTCCACCAGCATGAGCAATCCTGAAGCCACCATTCTCATCATGACGCAGCTGCGCAATCGCGGCATACGCCTGTCCATTGATGACTTTGGTACGGGTTACTCCAATCTCAGCTATCTGAAACGCTTTCCTATTGATTGCCTGAAACTCGATCAGGCTTTTGTGCGTGACATCGCCACAGATGCCAATGATCTGGCCATCGCCGAGGCCATTATTGCCATGGCGCACAAGCTGGGACTGGAGGTCATTGCAGAAGGCGTGGAAACGGAGGAACAGCTGCTGCTGCTGGGCAAGGCCGGATGCCATACGATTCAGGGCTATTACTTCAGCCGTCCGCGCCCGGGTCAGGAGTGTGCCGGCATGCTCAGCCAGCATTTCAGCATGCCGGACACCGTGAAAAACCTGCGTGGCGCTGCAGGTTCATAAGGAAAAACATCCACCCGCCAGACGCGCAGGCAGCCTCGCCGCCGTCTGGAGTACTGCATGGAAACAACCGTTATCCTTGCCCGGCCAGAATATTTTTGATCTGAACGGCAGGAAACTTACACAGACTCCGGTTTGAAGCTGTGCATGCCATCCCTGTCTCCCGGAAGAGAAATGCCGGCTGCATAACGCCAGGCATCACGCCCCGCATGCTTGGCCTCATAAAGCGCATCATCCGCCGCACAAACCAGCTCGCCGGGAGCCACCATGGACGTATCCGGCATTGCCACCGCCACACCGATACTGATGCTGACACAGCTGCGCGCCAGGCCGGGTGCCTGTGGCAACCGGGCATCACGGAATGACTGCAGCAATCGCTCCGCCACTTGCATGGCCGCTTCCTTGCCGGTTTCCGGGAACATCAGCAGAAATTCCTCGCCACCATAACGCACGGCCAGTTCGCCGGGACGGCGCGCATGTGAAGCAATCAGGCTGGCGACCTGGCGCAGGCAATGGTCGCCAGCAACATGGCCCAAGGTATCGTTGTAATGCTTGAAGTGATCAATATCGATCATCAGCACGGCGATGGGAGTCTGCTGACGGGCTGCACGACGCCACTCTTTTTGCATCTCTTCATCAAAGTGGCGACGGTTGGCAATGCCGGTCAGGGAGTCCTGGCGCGCAAGCCGGTCGAGCTGGCCGGCATACTCTGCCGTGTGGTCATTGGCCAGCTGCAGCAGGCGCGCCTGAATGTACATTTCCCGGTCACGGCGCTCAGCGTAATAAGCGAGGTACATGCCGAGCAGGCTGCTGCCGGTATAGGTCCGGTGCAGCAGCCCCCAGTCGACAGCTCCGCCCAGCACCAGCGCAAGCACCGTACCGGCCAGCCCCCCCAGCCAGCCAGCATAGAGGGCATGCTTGAAACGCAGGCCGACCACCCCGTAGATAATGACCATGGCATACATGATGGCCGCCTGGGTGAGCTGGCCGGCTACCGGATCCCTGACCACGCCGGTTACGGCGACTGACAGCGCCACGGAGCCAAAGCAGCCAACTCCCGCATAAGCGGCAAACCAGTTATCCAGCAGGGAAATACGCGACATCAGGCCGGCCAGAATAACGATCACGCCTACCCAGCCATAAAGCGAAAGCCAGCGCACCACGTCCTGCTCCGGCATGAACAGGTAAATACCGGAACTCAGCAGCAGATAAATCAGCAGGATGAAAACCGAACTGAAACGAAACGCCTTGACCGCCCGTGCGCGATGATCGCTGTCGTAGTCCAGCTCCAGCTTGCCGCCAAAATCCAGACGCCAGCCGCTGCGATGCGCATAGGCCGCAATGTCGTCCTGTTCCCCCTGCGAAAACGCCCGGAGGTTCTCTGCGCCGTTCTGCATCCTGCTCTTCCTTGCCAGCCAAAGGCCTGCACACGGGCTCTGCCGAGCCTGAGGGCCTGTTGGTCGGAAATGGCTGATTCCATAAACGCACACAGGCATGTGCGGCAGCTACCATTGACGCACCCGGAGAAATCAGTATGAATGCTCAGGGCTTTGTCACGAGTAGAGCATAGCGCCGGATTCCGGTGCTGCCATTTATCCCCGACAAACACATGACATTGCCATGACATCGCGGGACGCCCAGGCTTGACTGCGGCGCCGCCCCGACTCGCAAAGAGGATTTGCCGTGACCGTCCAGGAAAAAAAAGAACAATACGGACATATCGAGCGCAGCCCCCATCCTGAATGGGCGCAGCAATTCTGGGACGAGCTGGTCCCTCTGAAGGATCGTATTGCACAACATCCGCTATTCCGGGAAATGGCCGGCGGTCAGCTCTCGCTGCCGAGATTCCGTCATGCCCTGCTCAACTTCTATCCACTGGTGGGCAATTTTCCGCACTACATGAGCCTGACCCTGTCCAAGGCCTATGAGGCCAATGTACCGGGCGTACTGGAGTCGCGCGACTGGCTGATCAATAACATCAAGATCGAACAGCGCCACCTTTACTGGTACCGCGACTGGGCCATGGGCTTTGGCATCAGCGCCGAGGCACTCGACAGCGTGACCCCGCCCGCTGCCATGGACGCCATCAATCACTATCTCTGGCACATCAACCAGCGTGGCAGCATCGCCGAAGGCATTGCCGCCACCAATCTCGCCATCGAGTGGGCAACCGGCGACTGGACCGCGTCCGTAGTGCACGGCATGAAAGCCTATGCTGACCGTGGCGAGGCCGAGCTTGGCCGCCGCACTATGGCCTGGCTGCGCGCCCATGCGCATTACGATGATGCCCATCCCTATGAAGCCATGGAGCTGGTGAAACGTCTCTGTGGCCACAACAAGTCCCTGCAGGAAAAGTCTTTCGCTGCCGCCAGACGCGGCATGGAGTATTACCTGCTGGCGCTTGATGCCTGTTATGCCGCTGGCGAACCCGTCGCCAGCCAGGGAACGCAAGGCTAACGTTGCCGGCCCCAAAAATCCGAAGAAATCCACGCATTAAAAAAGGAGCCGATGGCTCCTTTTTTATTCTCCGCATTGCTTGCCTGAAAAGCCCGCTTTGGCCATCAGGCCTCGGCCAGCATGCGGTGACCGCGGAAATGCTCCACCACCGCAGGGTCGGTGATATAGCCGTGCTCGACAAACCAGGCAATGGCATCGCGCAGGGTTTCTTCAATCGGACGCACCGTCATCCCCAGCTCATGCCGTGCTTTCGAGGCATCGGCAATCAGACCCTTCTTGGTGATGTCGAGCTCCACCGGCGTGGTGAACGGCGCTTTTTTCGTGATACTCGCCAGTGCTGTCAGTAACCACGCTGCCGGCTTCAGGGCGTCCGGCGGCAATACGATCAGGGATCGCTTGAGGCCGGTGATGCGCAACGCTCGGCGCACAATGTCTTCGTGCGTGTAGTTCTCGCCACCGAGAATGTAACTCTCGCCGGTACGGCCCTTTTCCAGCGCCAGCACATGACCCATGGCGCAATCACGCACATCGACATAATTGGCCTCGGTAGCCAGCGCGATGGCTACCGGCGTACGGAAAAGCTCGGTGATGATTTTTCCGGTGGGTGTCGGACCGACATCACCGGGCCCGACCGGCGCGGCAGGGCACACAATAACGACATCCAGACCCTTGCGTGCATAACGCTCGGCCAGCTTGTGCGATTCGTATTTGGTGCGGCTGTAATGCGAATTACCGAGTGCAAAGGTTGAACGTTCATTGCATGCGGTATCCAGACCCTGCCCGGCAAACACGGCAAAGGAGCTGGTGTAGACCACGCGCTTTACACCCTGCTGCAGGCACTCCTCCAGCACCAGGCGCGAGCCGTCGACATTGACCCTGTCCATCAGGCCCATGTCGGGCAGCCAGAGCGCATAAATCGCGGCGAGATGAAACACCACATCACAGCCGGCAACGGCACGCTTGATGTCCTGTGGATTCAGCAGATCACCCGCCACCAGTTCAAGGCCCTGCACACCGTTCAGGTTGAGCAGGTTCTCTCTGGGCAGATGCAGCACCCGCACGCGTGCCTCGGGATAACGACGGCGCAGCAACTTGACCACATTGGAGCCGATAAAGCCGGCACCGCCGGTCACAAGAATCTGCTGGGGGGAAGAGGAAAGCGGCATAGAAGTATTCCGGTTCTTTTTTGACTTTATGGTCACGGAACTTACCTTATGTCCCTCCGTCTGGGTAGGGGGGCCATGATCCGGGGCTGCCCCGGCAGACGGAAGGGGAAGGCAGACTCAGCCGCTACACGGCATCAAAACGGTTACGGCACGCCCGCCTCGTACTGCGGCAAGCCATCGAGAATATCGAACCACTCGGCATGACTGCTCGCATAAATATGGGCGCTCGGACGCGCTGCAACAGGCGTATCCAGGCTGCCGATGCGCAGACGCAAGATACCGGGCTTGCCCGTGAAACGACTGAAAACCGGAGAGCCGCAGTTGCTGCAGAACGCCCGAAACTTTCCGGCGGAAGATTCATACTCCCGCAACGTTTCCTTTCCGGACAAAAGACTGAATCCGGATTCGTTAATGGGCGAGTTCGTGGCAAAGGCCGTTCCCTGCGCCTTGCGGCAACGCGAGCAATGGCAACAGACAATGGGGCCGAGTTCGCCGCGATATTCGTATTTCACGCTGCCGCAAAGGCAACTACCCGTGAGCATGGCGCTCTCCCGTTCTGTACACAGGGCTCTTTGTGCCCGCAAAACCACTTCGACCGGAAATCATTTCACCGCAGGGTGGTGGAATAACGCCCCAGCCTCCCGCACCGGTCAGCCAAACTTCTTGTCGGCCACAAAAGGATTGGTGCGCCGCTCATGCCCTATCGTGGACATGGGGCCGTGACCGGGAATGAACTGCACATCGTCACCCAGAGTAAACAATTGCTCGCGGATGGAACGGACCAGCGTCTCGTGATCACCCATGGGGAAATCGCTGCGGCCGATGGAGCCGGCAAAAAGCACATCGCCCACTATTGCCAGCTTTGCTTTTGGCTCAAAGAACACCACATGACCCGGTGTATGCCCGGGACAATGCCGCACTTCCAGCACCAGATTGCCGATTTTTACCGTGTCGCCCTGATGCAGCCAGCGCGTGGGCACGAACGTGCGTGAAGGCTTGAAACCGAACATGCTCGCCTGCATGGCAAGACGATCGATCCAGAACTGGTCGCCTTCATGCGGGCCGACAATGGGCAGGCCTTCCTGCTCGGCAAAATCAGCCGCGGCGCCGGCATGATCGATATGCGCATGCGTCAGCAGAATCTGCTTAACCGTGACGCCAGCACTGGCAATGGCGGCGCGGATACGGTCAAGATCGCCACCCGGATCCACCACAGCGGCCTCCATGGTCTCTGCGCACCAGTGCAGGGAACAGTTCTGCTCATAAGGAGTAACGGGAATGATGCGGTAGGGCATGGCGGGCTCGATGGCAAAAGGCAGGCGTAATGATTATGCCCTGTGACGCCGCCCGACAAAACGCTGCTTTTGTCTTGACCACCGCCTGCAGGCACTTTTTACTGCCAGCACAAACAGGACAATAACAAGAACCCCATGCGCACACGCCCGTTTCTCTTCACCGCTCTGGCACTGCTCACTATTGCCGTCGCCCTGTTTGTCACCCGCCCCTGGTCGCCCTGGTCACCCTGGAAGATGAACAGACTCTTCAGCCCTGCGGTGCGCGTGGAAAACTTCCGGCACATGGACCGCATCTTTCCGTCACGGCCCCTGCACAAAAGCACGCAGCCCTTTGTCTTTGACGAACACCCGGGCAAGTTGCCCGGGCACTATGTTTTCGACGGCAAGATCCGCCAGACAGAAGACTTCATGCAAAAGACCACCACTACCGGCCTGCTGGTACTGGAGAATGGCGTGATCGTGCATGAGGAATACCGGCTGGGCGCCGCCTCAAGCTCCACACTCACCTCCTGGTCCATGGCCAAAAGCGTGGTGGCCACGCTGACAGGCATCGCCATCAAGGAAGGAAAAATAAACTCGCTGGATGACCAGGCGGAAAAATACATTCCTGAACTGAAAGGCAAAGCCTATGGCAAGGCAACGGTAAGGGATCTGCTGCGCATGGCCAGTGGCGTTAAGTTCAATGAAACCTATGCGGACAAAACGTCCGATATCAACCTGCTTTTTTACAAGGTTTTCCTGCTGGGCATCCCCATCGACGAGGCCGTTAAAAACCTGCCGGCCGAAGACAAACCCGGCACCCGCTTTCATTACAAAAGCGTGGACTCACAGGTACTGGCCTGGGTACTGCGCCGTGCCACGGGTACATCGGTGGTCGACTACGCACAGAAAAAACTCTGGCAGCCGCTTGGCATGCAGGACGATGCTTTCTGGAACCTCGACCGGCCCGGGGGCAATGAGCTGGCCTATTGCTGCCTGAATGCCACACTGCGGGATTACGCCAAACTCGGACAGCTTTATCTGCAGCAAGGGCAATGGCAGGGCAGGCAGCTCCTGCCGGAGGACTGGATAAAAGAAAGCACGCAGCGCCCCGAACCCTGGCTGGCCGCCGGCCATGGCTATGCCGAGCGCGGTTATGGCTATCACTGGTGGGTACCGAAAAGCCCCGATCAGGAGTTTTTCGCCAACGGTGTCTGGGGGCAAACCATTTTTGTCGACCAGAAACGCCATATTGTCATCGTTAAAACCAGCGTGGATCCCGATTTCAAAACCCACACCGCAGAGATGATCGCGTTTATGCGAGGCATTGCAGCCGGTGCTTCTGCCGGGAGTGCTGCGCACTAGTTTCAGACAGGAACCCGATCAATATCCGCTGCTATCCGTCTGCTTCACCCGGGTGTTCTTGCGCCGGCCAACCATCATTCCGGGTTGACCACCTTGATCCCGGGCCATGATCACCGCCATACCGGATAACCCGTTTGTTTCTTGCAACGGGGTCCTGGCATGTCTGCCTGAAAAAACCTGACATGCCCTCCCTCTGCAAAAGACACTGACACGATGGCCGCTGGCGGAAGGGTTTATTGATCCACTACAGGCGCAGTGATGGCCCGTTTCCGGAGACTGCCGCGGCAAGGAGGTGACAGCACTCCTTCAGGGCATATCCGTAGTTACCGATATTGCGCGCCCCAACCCGGTCAGCTACACATACAGGCACGAATCCGGCAGCAAGCCAGTCAATAATACATACCGCGCTAAAGCCTCCCTTCATCGACTTATAACGCGGCCTTATCGAAGTAGTACCCGTCCTGTCTGCCCTGACTCAAACTGACCACTATGCTTTCAGCGGCATCAGCAAGACTCATTCCTTGAAAGCCAACGCATGGAACCAACAAACGACACGCCAATTCATGGAAAGAATTGCCCTATGAAGTCACCCGATACCGGATCGTCACTCGAGGCGCCTCCCCTCCCGCCCGTCGCGATGTCGGCTCCCGCCATGTGGACGTTGGCTCCCCCGCTGGCCCTGATCGGTCTGACCCTGCTGGCCGGTGCCGGTCACTTTCCGCTGTTTCACACTCTGGCCGAATTGTTATCAACCTCCATCGCCATGACAGCGTTCCTGATCGCAGCGACAACACGGCTGCTGACCAGAAGCCAGTTTGTCGTCTGGATCGTTATCGGCCTGGGCTGGAGCTCACTGCTGGACTTCGGACATTTCCTAATACTCCAGGAGATGACACTGACGCCCGCCGAAAGCACCAACCTTGCGGCGCAACTATGGCTTGTCGCTCGTTTCATGCAGGCCATGGCCTTTATCTCCGCCCCCCTGCTGCTGCGCTACCGAGTCCACATCAGCTTCATGCATCTCTGCTTCGGACTGGCAGCAGCAGCAGGTGCTGGCCTGATCGCCACTGGCCATTTTCCGCAGGGCTATGCCGAAGGACAGGGCCCGACAACCTTCAATACCCGAAGCGGATACCTGCTCATCCTCATTCTGGTCAGCACACTGGTTTTATTCTGGCGGGATCGGCGAATGCTGGCGCCCAGCCTCTACTGGAGCCTGGGCACCACACTGCTATCAATGATACTTGCCGAGTGCGCACTCATTTATGTCAATGTTTATGAGTCGGCAAACCTGGTTGCCCATGTGCTCAAGATCGTCAGCGCCTGGTTCATTTACATAGCACTGATCCAGAACACCCTGCGCGACCCCTTCGTCACCATATCCCGCGCCGCCAACAGCTACGATGCGGTGCCTTTCCCCACGATCATTACTCAGGCTGATGGCCTGATCTGCCAGGTCAACCTTGCCGCAGCGCATTTTGCCGGCATACCGGCAACGCATCTCATTGGTCGCCGCAATCATGATGTGTTTCACAATGCCGCTACGCCCCGTGAGGATTGCCCCGTGTGCGCCATCGCTCAGCACGAAACGCGCTCAGTGGAAGGCATCGAGATCCGAAAGGGGCAGGCAACGTACGAACACAGCGTGGCTCCTGTTGCGGGAGCGCCTGCAGATGCCCTCCTTGTCGAGGTCATTCGCGACGTCACCGAGCAACGAAGACTGGGATACCTCTATGAAATGCTCAGTGCGGTTAACCGCGCCATCTTCAACTGCCGCAGTACCGACGGCCTGGTCTCCTCGCTGTACGACATCCTTGTGGGCCGCAGCGCATTTTCGATGCTGGTGATTGCCAAAACCGCAACAGGCACCATGCCACTCCATGTTGTGCGCTCATATGGCATCTCTGCTGTTGGCCTGAGCAAACTGGAGCGGAGCCTTGCAGACAGCCGTAGCGGTTTCGCGAAAGTGTTTCCCGAACTCCGCAAAGGCGAACTGGTGTATGGCGTGCTGTCGACCGACAGCATAGAGGATGAATGGCAGGCCTTTCAGTATGCCGAAGGCATCAGGGCCAGGGCGATCATGCCCCTGCTCTGCGACGGGGAGTTGTGTGGTGTGGTCGGGCTTTATGCCGACAGCCCGAATGCATTTGACGCCGCGGAACTGCGCCTGCTCAACGAAATGGCAGCCGACATGACGCTGGCACTCAATGCACTGACCGCCGAAGAAAACCGTCAGGCTGCTGAAAAAAGGGCCGGCCTGTCCGAAGCCCGCTTCAGTGAAGTGTTCGAAGCAGCTCCGATCCCCATGCAGATTGTATCGCTGGCAACAGGAGAAAACCGCACGATCAACGCAGCACACCAGCAGTGGCTGGGCTACGCCCCTGAGGAAATCCGGCGCGAGGAGGACTGGCTTGAGCGGGTTTTTGAGGACCCAAAATTGCGGCATATGGCGCAGGAATCATGGTGGCAAGACTGCGCGGAAGCAAAAACCATTCCCGCCTCCCAAGGGAAAACCTCGCCGGAACTCACACTGCGCTGCAAGGATGGCAGTCATCGTATTGGCCGCGGCACGATGATGCTGATGGGCGATGAAGCCATCATTGCCTGGATTGACCTGACCGACATGCACAACAATGAAGTGGCGTTGCGTGAGAGTGAACAACGCTTCCGCAGCATGATTGAGCAGTCCGTCTCCGGAATCTACGTGCATCACAACGCAAAATTCCAGTACGTTAATCCGCGTTTCTGCGAAATCATGGGCCGGAGCAAAGCAGAGCTGATCAATCACGACCTGATGGATTTTGCCCTGCCCACTCCAGAAAACCTCAAGAGCATTAATGATGGCTGGGAACAGTTGAAGGCTGGTGCGCACAATACCGCCTATTCAATTCAGGTTTGCCGCAAGGACGGCACGGTGATCGAGCTTGGCATAAACGCCGCACCGATCGTCTGGAGCGATCTGCCCTCGACGATCTCGATGGCGGCAGACATTACCGAGCGCAAGCGCGCAGAGGCGCAGATTGCAAGCTATGTGCTTCAGCTTGAAGCCTCAATGAAAGGAACGCTGCAGGCCGTGTCCAACATGGTGGAGCTGCGCGATCCCTACACCGCCGGACATGAACGTCGCGTCGGACTGATCGCTTCTGCCATCGGGTGCAAGCTGGGGTGGAATACGGAGCGCTGCGCAGCCATTGAAATGATCGGTCTGGTACACGATATCGGCAAGATCGCCATACCCGCAGAGATCCTCTCCAAACCCTCACGCCTGTCGGAAATGGAAATGGCACTGGTCAGGGGGCATGTGCAGGCAGGCTATGACATCCTGCGTGAGGTGCCGTTCCCCACGCCGGTGGCAGAAATCATTTACCAGCACCACGAACGCATGGATGGCAGCGGTTATCCGCGCGGCCTCAAGGGGGAGGAAATCCTGATCGAGGCGCGCGTGCTGGCCATTGCCGACGTGCTCGAATCAATGTCATCGCACCGTCCCTACCGCGCGGCCCTCGGGATACATGCCGCCATCGCCGAACTGGAGCGCGGCCGGGGTACTCAGTACGACTCGCTCGTGGTTGATGCCGCGATGGACCTGTTGCGCAACGATAACTACGAGCTGCCACTGTAAAAAAGCAATACCGTTTGCGAACACATGCCATAGAGATGGTCACTTTTTTGCGGGCATTGCGGTGAAAATCCACACAATGGCTTTATAACGGGGCCAGATGGGAGCTGACTCCCGCACCCGAATCCTGTTTATTTCACTTTGGTTTTTTCTTGCGGATATAAAGCGTTTTTTTCACCTTCGCCACTATCGCACCGTCATCATCCGTAACGTTGACATGGTAGACCGGACGCAAGGGCGCACCATTTTCCGCCTCCTTTCTGATGCGCTCTATTTCTGTCGCATCAAGACGAAACCGCGCCCAGACACGGCCCCTGCCCGGCGCCACAAAATCGATGCTGGCGGCCTGATCCCAGACAATGTAATCACGCCCCAGGCACTGCATCAGCATGAGCATGAAAAAGGGATCGGTCATGGCATAAAGACCGCCGCCGAATTGCGTACCAACATAGTTGCGGTTGTACCAGTGCAATCCCATCGCCACATCGGTTTCCAGAAAATCATCACTGATGCGTTCGATGCGTATGCCCAATGCCAGAAAAACCGGGTACCAGTTAAGGCGGCGTTTGAAAGAGGCAGCATTCATTCAGGGTTTCTCATTGACCGGTTGCAGGAACGCATCATCAGGCGAGCCATGGTAACGGAAGGCAGCCAGAATCGTCCTGGCAGGGACTGCATCGCGGACGGTTCCTGCCGGCAACCATTGCCGCTGCCAGCCAATCATCCGGCCAAACCGGTAATATGATCGACGCATCAGTCCAGTGTGAACAGGGTCACACTTCTCTCTTGGGGCGAGTCATACACTCGCCGCCGCAAAAGCATGGAAACGTCACAGGATCGTGACTTTGGCAGGAATAACGCATTACCACCTGAAGCGACGATCCCGATTCATGATGCCCTGGTACCGCCATCGCGCCGACATTCCGGCCTCCCTTCTGGTTGCCGTGGTTTTCTGCATCCAGCTCTGGGCTTTTTTCAGCATCGACCACCCGCTCGAACTGGCGGCCATTGTTGCCCTGCTGATGCTCGTGCAGGTTTCCTGTGGCGCGATTTGCCACAACCACCATCACGTCAATATTTTCACCCGTCCCTGGGCCAATCGCCTTATTGAAACCGTGATGTACCTGCAAACCGGCACCAGCCCCTGGTCCTGGACCATTCATCACAATATCGGCCATCACCACGACTACCTGGACCAGAGCAAGGACCCCTCGAGCTGGCAGGAAGCTGACGGCAGCGTCATGCACCGCCTGAAATACGATTTCTATAATGCAGCCATGATCTATCCGGAAATCTGGAAGATTGGCCCCCGGCACCCGGTGCTGTTTGCACGCTTCAAACGCTGGTTCCTGATTGGCAATCTGGCACTGCTGGGGCTTGTGCTGATCAACCCGGTCAATGCCTTCATCGTGTTTGTGGTTCCCATGGCGATGATGCTGGTGGTTCTGCTCGACAACACCTTCCAGCAACACTCGGGGCTCGCCACCCGGAACCATTTTCTGGCCTCGCGCAATGTCGAGCATCCGCTCTACAACCTCACTTCATGGAATCTGGGCTACCACACGGCCCACCATGTGTATCCCGGCATACACTGGAGCCGGCTGCCCGAGCTGCACCACAGCATCCGTCACCGCATCCCCCCCGTGCTGATCTCACAGATGCTCATTCCCGACCTGAACCACGCCATCCCTGATGAGCGGCCCGACATGGACGGCGCCTTGCCGGACTGATCACCCTCCCCCTCCTCGCCCGCATCCGCTAGAATCCTGCGTCTTGAAAAGCCCTGCCAGTCGCAGGGCCATCCCGTCTGCATGAGGACCGTACAATGCCATCCATGGATGTTGTTTCCGAACTCGAATTCTTTGAAGTGAATAACGCCATCGCCAATACGGTGAAGGAAATTGCTACCCGCTTTGATTTTCGCGGCCACAAGGTCGAGGTGGAGCTCAAGGAAAAGGACAAGCTCATCAAGCTGAGCGCTGAAAGCGACTTCCAGATTGATCAGGTCCGCGCCATGGTCGAGGCCAATTTCATCAAGCGCAAAATGGACCCGCAGTGTCTGGACCCGCAAAAGATGGAAGCATCGGGCAAAGAGATTCACCAGACCATCAAGCTGCGCGACGGCCTGGACTCGGATACTGCGAAGAAGATTGTAAAAATCATCAAGGAGTCCGGCATCAAGTCCCAGGCCAGCATCCAGGGTGAAAAGGTCCGCATCACTGACAAAAAGCGCGATGTACTGCAGGAAGTCATGGCACTGCTGCGCGAACAGAAGCTTGGCGTGCCCTTGCAGTTCAATAACTTCAAGGATTGAACGCCACGCATTCCATCCGGAAAATGCATGAAAAGTAAAAGGCCCCGCAATGCGGGGCCTTTTACTTTTCATGCATGCGTCACAAGAAATCAGGCACAAGCGCCGCCACGGCGATAATCAAGCGGCGTCACGCCCGTCCACTTCTTGAAAACCCGCGAGAAATTAGAGCTTTCCTGAAAGCCCAGAATATAGGCGATTTCCTTCACGGACTTGTCGGTACCCCGCAAGTAGTGCACCGCCTGCTCATGTCGCTCCTTGTCCAGCAGTAGCTGAAAGGAAGTGTTATGCCGGCGCAAGCGATTACGGAAAGTACGTGCTGACATATTGAACGACAAGGCAACGGAGGACATGCGCGGCAAAGGTCCCTCGTTACGCTTTAAATAAAAGCGCACGGAATCCACAAAAGAACTCTGTGCATGCACAACCTCCATACGCTCGCAAATCTGGCCAACCAGCAAACGGTGCGTATCTTCATCTGACGTTGGCACCGGGTAATCCAGAAACTCATGCGGAATCGACACACCATTGAAGCTGGCATTGAACTGCACATGGCTATCAAAATGCCGGGAATAGGCATCAGCATGCGGCGGTGCCGCATGGGCAAAATGAAAAACCAGTTCGCGGGTACGCACGCCCAGAATCAGCTTGAGAATATTGAAGGCGCTGAGCAGGGTAATGTCATAGATCAGTACCGGATCTACCGGTACATCACTGATCATGTCAAAGACGAGCACACGGTTATTGCGCCGCTCTTCCTGATGCATGAGCAGAAACGGCGCAATCAGTCCGACATAGTCATAAAACAGGTCAATCGCCGACTGCAAATCATGGCAGGTCAGCACCGCCGCCCCCAGCAAGCCGTGCGAGCTGGGACGCAGGGTCGCCGCATAACGCAAACCCATATCGGATGACTGGCTCAGGCGCGAACTGTTATTGAAAATGGTGACAACATCTGCGAAGGGAAGCAGCAGCTCAGGCGCATCAAGCTGGCTGCGTACCAGGCCAGTCCCTTCCAGGATCTTTTCAGCCGGGATATTCCAGTCCTCTTCCAGCAGCTGTACCAGCTTGCGGGGATAGGCACCAAACGTCAGGAAGCGTCCCTCGCTGGCAGAGTTCTGCATGGTCATAGCCCTCTCCTACTTCGACAATGCGGGGCGGGGATTATCACCGTCATATTCGGTAATGCTTTTGACCGGATCATGGGCGATTGACGGCAGTTTGGGCACATAACCTATACCCTGTCCGACAATGGGGGCGGAAAAAGACTAAAACCTGACCACCATGGCCCTTTTGGCCACGCTGCCGATACCCTGCGGTCACTTCCCTGGCCTCTCCATTTCACCACGATGATCAGGATTGGCCTGCCTGACAGCATTCTCCCTGCAGCCGACCTTGACCCGCCGCGGAGCAGGCGCTTACATGGCGAAGCTTTTAGAACGGGAGTCATTCATGAGCTTTAGCAACAATCTCAATCGTGTCATTTCCAGGTTTGCTTTCCTGCCTCCCGCCCTGCGCGTCACGGTTATCTCCAGGATTTTTGGCCGCGTGGTGCCTCTGGTCGGGACCGCCAGCCTTCGTTACGAAGAGCTCACTCCCGAACGCGTGGTCGTCAGTATCCGTAACCGGCGCCCGGTACAGAACCACATCAACGGGGTACATGCGGCTGCCATGGCCTTGCTGGCTGAAACGGCCACCGGTTTTGCCGTGGGCATGAATCTGCCTGATGACAAGCTGCCCCTGATCAAGACCCTGAAAGTGGATTACCTGAAACGAACCCGTGGCGACATGCGCGCCGTCGCCACGCTGACCAAAGAACAGATGCAGCTGATCCGGACCACCCCCAAGGGGGAAACCCTGGTACCGGTACTGGTCACGGATGAGTCCGGCGAAGAGCCGATCCGTTGTGAAATGCTCTGGGCATGGGTGCCGAAGAAATAAATACCGCTGCAATGCCTGCATGAAGAAAAAGCCGGCAAATGCCGGCTTTTTCATGGGTGCATTTTCCATACGGCGCTGCATGAATGCGGGCAGGCACCTGGCCATGCCTCAGTAGTGCGGCGGCCGCTCCTCTTCGGGTGAAGAAGCCTCCCCCTCCAGGTCGGAAGGGGCTATCGAGCGCAGCTGGTCATAGAGCATTTGCACCTGCTGCTGCAGGACGCCGATTTGCTGCTGCTGCAGGACGACAATGCTGTTCAGGGAATCCAGCAGGTCATCCTGAAAGGCAAGCCTGCTCTCCAGATTGCTCAGCCGTGACTCGCTCAGTTGTGGCTCCACAAGGAACTCCTCCGGTGCCGGACCGGAACTGCTGTGATGGGGGGCACATTCTAGTACCATCCGCGCCTCTGTTTACTACCTCGCTGTGCCATTCCATGAGTCTGATCACCCTGCGCGACACCACCCTCAGTTTCGGGTCCGCTCCCCTGCTCGACCACGTCGGCTTTACGCTGGATCGCGGCGAACGCGTTTGCGTGGTCGGCCGCAATGGCGAGGGCAAGTCAACGCTGCTCAAGGTCATCGAAGGCATTCATATCCCGGACTCTGGTGAAGTCGTGCGCCAGAGCGGCCTGCGCATCGCCAGCCTGCCACAGGACGTGCCCACGGATCTTGAAGGCCTCGTCTTCAATGTCATTGCCAGTGGCCTCGGCCCCGCTGCGGCCCTGCTCACGCGCTATCACGAACTCAGCGAGCGCTATGCACATGGCGACGAAAGCGTGCTCGATGATTTCATGCACACGCAGGAAGAACTGGATGCCAGCGGCGGCTGGACACTGAACACGCGCGTCGAACAAGTGCTGTCGCGCATGCAGCTTGATGGCGAGGCCGATTTCCGGAGCCTCTCTGGCGGACGCAAACGTCGTGTGTTGCTGGCACGGGCGCTGGTCGGCGAGCCGGACATCCTGCTGCTCGACGAGCCCACCAACCATCTCGATATTGCCGCCATCACCTGGCTGGAAGAATTCTTCCGCAGCTTTCCCGGCACCCTGCTCTTCATCACCCATGACCGCAGTTTTCTGCAGTCGGTGGCCACGCGCATTGTGGAACTGGATCGCGGCGTGCTGCGTGACTTTCCCTGCAAATACGATGAGTACCTGGAGCGCAAGCAGCAGATTCTTGATGCCGAAGCCACGGCCAGCGCGCTCTTCGACAAAAAGCTGGCGCAGGAAGAAGTCTGGATACGTCAGGGCATCAAGGCACGCCGCACCCGCAACGAAGGCCGTGTGCGCGCGTTGAAAGCGCTGCGCCAGGAGCGTGTCGAGCGCCGTGAACTCAGCGGCAAGGTGCAAATGGCCAGCAGCGAAGTCGAACGCTCCGGCAAGCTGGTGCTTGAAGCCAAAAACATTTCTGTCGCTTATGGCGACAACAAACTGATTGATGATTTTTCCGTCACCGTCATGCGTGGCGACAAGATCGGCCTGATCGGTGAAAACGGCATCGGCAAGACCACACTGATCCGCGCCCTGCTCGGGCAGATTCCTGTCGATTCCGGCTCCGTGCAGCTGGGTACCAAACTTGATGTCGCCTATTTCGACCAGCTGCGCAGCCAGCTTGATGTCGAAAAAACCGTGATTGAAAACGTGGTGCAGGGTTCCGACTTTATCGAGATCAACGGCGTGCGCAAACATGCGCTGGCCTATCTGCAGGATTTCCTGTTTTCGCCGCAGCGTTCGCGCACGCCGGTGAAGGCGCTTTCCGGTGGCGAACGCAATCGCCTGCTTCTGGCCAAGCTCTTTACCCGTCCCGCCAATTTACTGGTGATGGATGAGCCCACCAACGACCTCGATGTGGAAACGCTCGAGTTGCTGGAAGAGATGCTGGTGAATTACAGCGGCACGCTGCTGCTGATCAGCCATGACCGCGCCTTCCTCGACAACGTTGTCACCAGCACCTGGGCCTTTGAAGGCCAGGGCAGGATTCGCGAATACGTGGGCGGTTATGAAGACTGGCTGCGCCAGCGCCAGAAAGATGCCATCCGCAGCATTGCCCCGGAAAAGGCGGCTCCCGTGATCAGGACTGATGCGGCCGGCACCGTACTGGCAAAGAAAAAACTGAGCTACAAGGAGCAGCGCGAGCTGGAAGCGCTGCCGACACAGGTATCCACGCTGGAAACCGAACAGGCCGCCTTGCAAGCCAGCCTCAACGATCCGGCATTTTTTGCCCGCAAGCCGCAGGATGCCAGCGCTGCTGTTGCGCGCCTTGCGGCCATTGATGAGGCCTTGCTGGCCTTGCTGGAGCGCTGGGAAATCCTGGGGGGCTAAGCCGTCGTCAGGTCCTTTTTTGCCTTGGACGAAGCTGCACTGACGGTTCCAGTCCTGCCGGCGCACGGGGTATCATCGGCAGCCTGTGCGGCCACAGCTGAAGCCCACCAGAAAAACAATAAACCGGGCTCGCCCCATCCGCGCCCATTTTTGGCCGCTCTGGCCAGCCCGAGGGAGATACGTGACATGCGTCGTCAGCTAACCGGTGTTCTTCTGTCTGCATTGCTGCTTGCCGGCTGCAGCTCCATTCCCAAGCCCCAGAGCTCCGGCATGTACCATGCACCCGCCCGCGCCTATTCACTGGCGCTGGACAGCGGCGTGTTTCGCGGCGCGGTCACCCTGACCGAGCAATGCGACGCCAAGGGTGGCACGCTCAATATCTGGGATGGCAGCAACCGCTTCTTCCGTATCGACTACCTCAAGATTGGCCAGCACCCCATGGCTGATGTGCCCTCCTTTGCCAGCGAACGCACGATCGACGAGCAGGTCATGAGCAACTACCTGCGCGATGTCCTGCCCAAGGCCGAGAATGTGCAGAGCAGCGAATCCCTGCTGCGCGAGTATGTGGATACCGGTCGCGGTGATGCCATGTTCGGCGTGGTCAGCCTGAGGATGAAAGACACGGCCCTCCCCGAAGGCGTCACCAGTGTCAGCTACTACTACGGCTTTCTTGTCTTTACCCGCGGTGACATGGTGTATGTGCTGCAGCACCGCGTCGACTCCTACCAGCCCGACAGCCTGAAGAAGCTGCTCTCCAGCCTGCGTCTGGATATGGTGATTCCGGGTGTGCTGCGCGGAGACCAGACCGCCAATCCTGCCGAGGCCAGTGAAAAGATGAAGGCGGAAGGCACGGTTGGTGCCGGCTCGATAGTGGCAAAGTGCGGCTGATGCCGGCCTGCCCCGGCGAGCGCCCGGCATGAGCATTTGCCAGCCGGTGGAAGCCGGCGCGCGCGCCCTGCTGGAGGCAGAGGCCCGTACCGAGATGCGTCTTCTTGAGGGCTGGCATCTGCTGCAGGAAAACAGCGTATGGCGGCTGGTAAAAAGCTATCCCACCGCCAGTTTCCTGCAGTCGCTCGCACTGGCCCAGCGCATCGGGCGTCTTGCCCAGTCTGAAAATCATCACCCTGAAATCGTTGTCGCCTGGGGCCGCTGCACCGTGAGCTGGTGGACCACCAGCCTGAATGGCATCCATGCCAACGATGTGCGCATGGCGGCGGCGACTGACGAACTTCTTTACGGCGGCCAGCCCGCTGCCTAGCAATCACGCCTCACGATCAGGCGTTTCGCACAATCCCTTTTTCTTTTGCCCGGCTCCCGGCTAAACTGCGCGCCCTCGACCGCCAGGTCACAGGCAGATCCCCCCCCCCCCCACAGGAGCGGCAGCATGACGCAGTTTGAAAACCTTCCCGAAGTCATGGCAGCCCCCGCCCCCTGGCTGCTGAAAGGCAGCGGTTACATCCTCGCCATCCGCTTGCCCAAGGCCTTTCTGGATCAGCAGTCCTTCCTCGCAGAAGACCTCAAGGCAAGCCGCCGCGGCCCGCTCGCCTATGTCATGTTTGTGGATTACCACAGCTCGGATGTCGGCCCCTATCACGAGCTGCTCTACATCCCCGGCTCACTGCAATTCAGCCGGGCACGGCACCTCTCCATCAGCCGCATTTATGTCTCCTCCCGGGAGTCCGTGGTTAACGGCCAGCGCAACTGGGGCATTCCCAAGGATTACTGCGACTTTGCTGTCAGCTACGGCAAAGACGATATTGATGAAGTGAAGCTCTCGCTGAACGGCCACGTGTTTGCCGAGCTGAAATTCCGCAAAAAGCTTTTCGGCCTGCCCTTCAACGGCAAACTGGTGCCGAAAAAACTGCGTACCCTGGCACAGCACTTCAGGGGCCACGAATTCACCTACATCCCCGAAGCCCGCGGACATATCCAGCCGGCCACGCTGCTGGAAGCGCACTTTGACAGCGAATACTTCCCCGACATCAGTCAGGGCAAGGTTGTCGCCTGCGTAAAAGTGCAGGACTTCCAGATGATTTTTCCTGTCGCGGAAATCACAACCATCTGACCGCAATCACCCCGGGCAGCAACGGCCATCAGGAGCGATGGCCGCGTTCTGTCCACCAGATATTAACCAGCACCCAGAGCCCGTTGACCGTACACCCCAGCAGGCTCAACAAGCCGATCACGTGCAGGCCGAGAAAATGCGGCCCTCCGGGCAGCTGTGTCAGCAAACCACTGACGATATAAAGACTGGCCAGCAAAATGGCACGCGACTGGCGATGGCTGGCCTTCTCCAGCCGGTTCACCATTTTCTCGACCTCGCCCGGATCCATGGCCGGAGCCGTTGCCACCCCGTGAGTGCTGCTGCCGAACAGGGGCGACGAAGGATTGTAGATGCGCTCGACGGCATCCAGCGCCCGCACCCGGAAAGACTTCGCCAGCATCTTCGGGCCGTAGCGGCTGATCATGGTTTTCTTCAGCAACGGTGCAGCAGCTTCCATCAACTGGAATTGCGGATCGATAAGTCGACCAAAGCCCTCCAGCGTGATGCAGGCTTTCACCAGCAGGGTGATATCGCTGGGCAGGCGCACACTATGGTTGCGCAAAATGCTGGCAACATCATTCAGCAAACCGGAAATATCCAGCGACTCAAGGGGCACGCCATCAAAATGCTCAAGCAGGTTGGCGACCTCGCCATTGAGCGCTTCGCGATTCACAAAACGCCCGCCTGCCCACTCCACCAGCACCATGGTGGCACTTTCCGGCTCCTGCATCAGAACGCAGCGAATCAGGCGAATCAGCTGGTCACGGCGTGTTGCAGTCAGACGCCCGACCATGCCGAAATCCAGCATGGCAATGCGATTGCCCGGCAGGATGATGAAGTTGCCGGGGTGCGGATCGGCATGAAAAAAACCGTCTTCCAGCATCATTTTCCAGACGACACGGGCTCCGCGACGCGCTATCTGCTTGCGATCCATGCCTGCCGCATCAAGCTCGTCGATTTTTTTGGCCGAAATACCGCGAATATATTCCTGCACATTCAGGTCTTCGCTGGTCCACTCCCAGTAGATTTTCGGCACCTTGATAAAATCAAGACCGCGCAGGTTTTCCCGCATGCGATCGGCATTGCGTGCCTCCACACTGAAGTCGAGCTCACGCAGCAGCGAGCGCTCAAACTCCTGCATGATTTCCACCGGCCGGTATTTGCGCATGTCCGGTGACTGCGCCTCGGCAATTTCCGCCAGCTGTCGCATCAGGCGCAAATCCGCCTGAATAACCTGCTCTATGTCGGGCTTGCGGATTTTCAGGACGACTTCTTCACCCGCATGCGTAACCGCACGATGCACCTGGGCCATGGAAGCCGTGCCCACCGGTTTTTCATCAATCTCGCGAAAGCAGTCGCTGATGCGCGCCCCGAGACTTTTCTCGATCGGGCCGCGCAGCTGGGCGAAGGGAATCGCCGTAGCGTGATCCTGCAGCTCGGCCAGCTGCGCGATCCATTCCGGCGGAAGAAGATCCACACGCGTGGCCAGAATCTGCCCGAACTTGATAAACGTCGGCCCCATCTCTTCCAGTGCCAGACGCGCACGCACCTCGGGTGGCTGGCGCCGCACCTCGGCAGGAAGATTGCGCTGCAGCCAGCGCTCCAGCCAGCGCGTCGTGCCCTGCAGCCCCAGCCACTGCACCAGATCGTCAAAGCCATAGCGCAGCAGGATGCTGATCAACTCGCGCAAGCGCCGCAACTCGCGGGTACCGATAAATACACTCATGGCGTGTGACATCCCTGGAAAGCCAAAAGATAAGGCCGGGCATTGCCCGGCCTTTGATACTAGCAAAACCCTCTGCCGGTGCGGGCAGCCGCTAGCCCTGGTGATATTTTGCCGACAACTCATGCACCGCATCAATAAACACGCCGGCATGGGCCGGGTCCACCTTCTGGTCGATGCCATGGCCCAGATTGAAGACATGCCCTTCGCCCGGCCCAAAGCTTTCCAGAATGAGAGCGACTTCACTGCGGATACGCGCCGGATTCGCAAACAGCATGCTCGGATCCATATTGCCCTGCAGCGCCACACGACCACCTATTTGCGCACGCGCCTGGCCAATGTCAGTGGTCCAGTCAAGGCCAACGGCATCGCAACCGGTGTCCGCAATATCCGCCAGCCACTGGCCGCCGCCCTTGGTAAAAAGAATCACCGGCACGCGGCGGCCTTCGTTTTCACGGATCAGTCCGGCCACGATCTTCTGCATGTAAGCGAGGGAGAATTCACGGTAGGCATGGCCCGGCAACACGCCGCCCCAGGTATCGAAAATCTGCACCACCTGGGCACCGGCACGAATCTGCGCGTTCAGGTAATCAATCACCGACAGGGCAATTTTATCGAGCAGGGCATGCGCCAGTTCCGGCGTGTCGTAAATCATGCGCTTGATGTTGTGGAAATCGCGCGAGGAACCACCCTCCACCATATAGGTGGCCAGCGTCCACGGGCTGCCGGAAAAACCAATCAGCGGCACACTGCCCCCCAGCGCACGGCGAATGGTTTTAACCGCCTTCATCACGTAATCAAGATCACGCTCTGACTCCGGTATCGGCAAGGCTGCAATGTCAGCCTCGGTACGCACCGTCTTGCGAAAGCGCGGGCCTTCGCCAGCCTCGAAATACAGGCCAAGGCCCATGGCATCGGGAATGGTGAGAATGTCGGAAAAAAGAATGGCCGCATCGAGGGCATAGCGGCGCAACGGCTGCAGTGTCACTTCACAAGCGAGCTCGGCATTCTTGCACAGCGCCATGAAGTCGCCGGCCTCCCCACGCGTGGCACGATACTCCGGCAGGTAACGGCCTGCCTGGCGCATCATCCACACGGGAGTGACATCCACCGGCTGGCGCAGCAGCGCACGAAGAAAGCGGTCGTTCTTGAGGACAGGGCTTGTGTCGGTCATGGCGAAATATCGGCAGCTGAAAACGGTCGCTATTGTACGACCTGCGCCCGCAACTTTCCCCTGTTAATGGGTGACAGCAAGCTTGCCCTGATCATCCGGGTCCAGCTTTGCCGGATCACCACTCAGGGCGTACTCCATGAACTTCAGCAAGCGCGGTGCGCTGCCGGCACGAAACCGTCCCAGGGCCTCGGTGTGACCCGCACCGTGCAGGGTCCAGAGCAGCACGGGCGCGCCGGCTTTGGCATAGAGGCGCTCACTGTGTGTCGGCGGTACCACCTCGTCCCTGTCACCATCAATCAGCAGCAAGGGTACCGGCGCTATTTTTTTCACCACGGCATCGGGGCTCAGTCCGCCGCTCACGATCAACGGACTGAAGGGCCAGAGCACATAACCCAGTACGGGAATCTGCAGGATTTTCTCGCGGGCGATGCGGCCATAGTTACTGAACGCCGAATCGGCAATCACGGCTTTCAGTCCCGGCAGCTTTTCCCGGCCGGCCAGTGCAATGGCATTGGCGCCGCCCAGACTCTGGCCAAACAGGATCATCTTTTCCGGATTCACATCCGGGCGTTGCCGCGCATAAAACCAGGCCGTTCTTGCATCATCAAGCACGCCGCGGCGTGTCGGCGTGCCGGAAGACAAGCCGTAACCGCGGTAATCCACAATCAGCACGTTATAGCCGGCCGCCGGCAACCAGTTCACATAGGCGGCATGGGAGGTCAGGTTCTGGGCATTGCCGTGCAGGTAAACAATGGTGGCGAGGGCATCACCATGAGCCTTCAGGAACCAGCCGTTGAGACGCAAGCCGTCCGCCGTGTCCATCCACACTTCTTCATGCGGAATGGGCTCCAGCAGCCGCGGTTCGTAATCGACACGATCCGGATAATAGAACAGGGAGTTGGCGCAACCGCCAAGACCCGGCAGCAACACACACAGCATCAGCCAGAAAAGAATCCGCATAAAGCATCCCTGTGAACAAGCCACTCTTCATACCGCAGCAATAAAGGTGGCACCAAGCCATAACAAGCGGCAATAAAAAGCCCGCTCAGCGCGGGCTTTTTCTTTCAGAAAAAACGGATGCCCCCGGCTCAAACATCCAGAAAATCGAGTATGCCCTCTGCAGCCTGACGGCCTTCCCAGATAGCGGTCACCACGAGATCAGAGCCACGCACCATGTCGCCACCGGCAAAGACTTTGGGATTGCTGGTCTGGTACTTGTACTCGGCCACTTCCGGCGCCAGCACACGGCCGCCGTTATCCGTCTTGACCCCTGCCGCTTCAAACCACGGCGCCGGGCTCGGACGAAAACCAAACGCCAGGATCACGGCATCCGCAGGCAGCACCTGCTCGGAGCCTGGAATCGGCTCGGGCGAACGACGACCACGGGCATCGGCCTCACCCAGACGGGTTTCCACAACCTTGACGCCGGTCACACCGGAGCTTTCGTCACCGATGATGGCAACGGGCTGGCGATTGAACAGGAACTCCACGCCTTCCTCACGTGCGTTCTTCACTTCGCGGCGCGAGCCCGGCATGTTTTCTTCATCGCGACGGTAGGCACAGCTCACGCTTTCTGCGGCCTGACGGATCGCGGTGCGATTGCAGTCCATAGCGGTGTCACCACCACCGAGCACCACCACCTTCTTGCCTTCCATGCTGACGTAGTCAGCCGGATTCTTTTCAAAACCCAGGCAACGATTCACATTGGAAATCAGGTAGTCCAGCGCATCGTGCACGCCCGGCAGTTCTTCTCCGGGGAAGCCGCCCTTCATGTAGGTGTAGGTCCCCATGCCGAGAAAAACCGCATCAAATTCATTCTGCAGTGCCTCGAAGGAAATATCCTTGCCGACCTCGGTATTGAGACGGAACTCGATACCCATGCCTTCGAAAATCTCGCGGCGACGGGACATCACGTTCTTTTCCATCTTGAATTCGGGAATGCCGAACGTCAGCAGGCCACCGATTTCCGGATACTTGTCAAAGACCACCGGCTTCACGCCGCTGCGCACCAGTACATCGGCGCAACCAAGACCGGCCGGGCCGGCACCGATAATGGCAACGCGCTTGTTCGTCCACTTCACCTTGGACATGTCCGGGCGCCAGCCCATGGCAAAAGCCGTATCGACGATGTACTTCTCGGTATTGCCGATAGTCACCGCACCAAAACCGTCATTCAGCGTGCAGGCGCCTTCGCAGAGGCGATCCTGCGGACAGACGCGGCCACAGACTTCCGGCAGGGTATTGGTTTCATGGCAGAGCTCGGCCGCCTGAAAAATGTTGCCTTCCGCAATCAGCTTCAGCCAGTTCGGAATGTAGTTGTGCACCGGGCACTTCCACTCGCAATACGGATTACCGCACTCCAGGCAGCGATGCGCCTGGCCTTCGACTTCCGGCTTTTCAAACGGAAGGTAGATTTCCGTAAAGGTGGTGGTGCGCTGCTCGGTATCCTTTTTTTCGGGATCCTGACGCGGCACATCGAGAAACTGGAAATCATTATTCAGGCGATCTGCCATTTGCCTTGCCTCAAAAAAGCGCCGGGATTTTCGCCATCCCGACGGGCACCACCCCAACCGGGGCAGCGGGCGACACGAATCACATCGGGTTCTTGCGGGTAGTGTTCAGCAGCTCTTTGATGTTTGCTGCCTTCGGCTTCACCAGCCAGAACTTGCGCAGATACTCATCAAACTTCGCGAGAATCTCACGCCCCCAGACACTGCCGGTTTCATCGACATATTCAGTCAGCACTTCACGCAGATGGTGGCGATGCGCCTCCATCGACTCGGTACTGATGCGATGCAACTCGATCAGCTCGGGATTGATGCGATCAAAGAAGTTGTTATCAAGATCGAGCACATAGGCAAATCCACCCGTCATGCCGGCACCGAAATTAAGACCGGTTTTGCCCAGCACGGTGACAAGACCTCCCGTCATGTATTCGCAGCAATGATCACCGGCCCCCTCAATGACGGCATGGCACCCGGAGTTGCGCACGGCAAAACGTTCACCCGCCGTACCGGCCGCATAAAGCTCACCGCCGGTTGCGCCATAGAGACAGGTGTTACCGATGATGGCCGTGTCCTGCGACTTGAACGGGGAGCCTTTGGGCGGCGTGATAACAAGCTTGCCTGCGGCCATGCCCTTGCCGACATAGTCGTTGGCATCGCCTTCGAGATACATGTGCAGGCCACCGGCATTCCACACACCGAAAGACTGCCCTGCACTGCCCTTGAGTCTGGCGATCACCGGGCTTTCGCCCATGCCGAGATCACCATGGCGTTTGGCAATTTCACCCGAGAGACGGGCACCGATCGAGCGATCGCAGTTGCACACATCAAACTCGAAGCTGCCACCCGATCTGGCTTCGATAGCCGGCAGCATGGCCGCCACCATCTGCTCGGCCAGCACGCCCTTGTCGAAGGGCTCGTTCTTGGGCACCTGGCAAAACTGGGGCTTGTTGGCCGCAATATGATCGTTCTTGAGCAGCGGACTCAAATCAAGATGCTGCTGCTTGGAGGTATCGCCCGGCAGCACATCGAGCAGGTCGGTGCGGCCAATCAGCTCACCCAGCGAGCTCACGCCCAGCTTGGCCATCCACTCGCGCGTCTCCGCCGCCACGAACTTGAAGAAGTTCATGAGCATTTCCGGCTCGCCGATGTAATGGTTTTCACGCAGGGCATCCTGCTGTGTGGCCACACCGGTAGCGCAATTATTGAGATGACAGATGCGCAGGTATTTGCAGCCCAGCGCAATCATCGGCGTGGTACCAAAACCGAACGACTCCGCACCGAGAATGGCGGCTTTCACCACATCAAGACCGGTCTTGAGTCCGCCGTCAGTCTGCACGCGCACCTTGCCGCGCAAGTCATTGGCACGCAAGGCCTGCTGGGCTTCGGACAAGCCAAGCTCCCAGGGCGAACCCGCGTAATGAATCGAGGACAGCGGCGAAGCGGCCGTGCCACCGTCATAACCGGAGATGGTGATGAGGTCGGCATAGGCTTTGGCCACGCCAGCGGCAATCGTGCCGACACCCGGCTCCGACACCAGCTTCACGGAAACCAGTGCAGCCGGATTGACCTGCTTCAAATCGAAAATCAGCTGAGCCAGATCTTCAATCGAATAAATGTCGTGATGCGGCGGTGGCGAAATCAGTGTCACGCCCGGCACGGAATAACGCAGGCGTGCAATCAGCTGGTTCACCTTGCCACCCGGCAACTGCCCCCCTTCACCCGGTTTGGCTCCCTGTGCCACCTTGATCTGCAGCACTTCGGCCGACATCAGGTAAGCCGGTGTCACGCCAAAGCGGCCCGAGGCCACCTGCTTGATCTTGGAATTCTTGAGGGTGCCGTAACGTACGGGATCTTCACCGCCCTCACCCGAGTTTGAACGACCGCCCAGGGTATTCATGGCAATCGCAATGGACTCATGAGCCTCTGGCGACAAGGCGCCCAGTGACATGCCGGCAGAATCAAAACGCGGCAGGATTTTTTCAATCGGTTCAACCGTGTCCAGCGCAATCGGCTTGATGTCCGCCCGGATCGTCAGCAGATCACGAATGGTCGCCACCGGGCGCGTATTCACGAGCTCGGCATAGGCCTTGTAGTCGCTGTACTGGCCTGAACGAACAGCCGTATGCAGGGTATTGATCACATCCGGATTGAAGGCGTGATATTCCTTGCCATAAACAAACTTGAGCACGCCACCCTGTTCAATCGACTTGCGATCGCGCCAGGCATCTGCAGCCAGTTGCTTCTGGTCGTTTTCAAGGTCGTCATAACCCGCACCCTGAATACGCGAAGACACGCCCTTGAAGCAGGTATCGACCACTTCAGAGGCCAGACCCACTGCCTCAAACAGCTGACCGCCACGGTAGGATGCCACCGTGGAAATACCCATCTTCGAAAGAATCTTCAGCAGGCCCTTGTTGATGCCCTTGCGGAAATAGGTTTGCGCTTCGAGCGGATCACCGATGATTTCGCCGCTCTTCACGAGATCGGCAATCACATCGTAGGCAAGATAGGGGTAAATCGCGGTAGCGCCAAAACCCAGCAGCACGGCAAAGTGATGCGGATCGCGCGCCGTACCGGTTTCAACAATGATATTGCTGTCGCACCGCAAACCGGCTGCACTGAGATGATGATGCACCGCACCGGTGGCCATCAGTGCATTCGCCGGCAGATAGCCCTGACGAATATTGCGGTCAGACAATACGATCAGGCATTTGCCATTCTTTACAGCCGCCGCCGCCTGCTCACAGATACGTGCCAGCGCCGCCTTGAGGCCCTCTGCTTCCGGATAGTTCAGGTCAATGGTTTCGACCCCATAACCCGGCACCTTGAGATCAATAACCCGGCGAAACTTGCTGTGTGACAACACCGGACTGGCAAGAATGGCGCGGTTCGCATGTTCGGCACTTTCCTCGAACACATTCATTTCAGCGCCGAGACAAGTCTCCAGCGACATCACGATGCTTTCGCGCAACGGATCAATAGGCGGATTGGTCACCTGAGCAAACTGCTGGCGGAAATAATCGGCGACATGACGTACACGACGTGACAGCACCGCCATCGGCGTGTCATCGCCCATGGAACCGACGGCTTCCTGACCACTTTCGGCAAGCGGACGAATGATCTGGTCGCGCTCTTCAAAGCTGACCAGGAACATTTTCTGGTAGGCCTTGAGCCGGCTGTTATCCGTCGCGGCGACAAGCTGTTTTTCGGCGTCGTCATCGTTCTCGATACGCAGCGCCTTTTCACGCAGCCAGTCCTTGTAAGGCTGGGAACGCTTCAGGCGGTTATCGATATCCTCCGTATTCAGTACTTCGCCCGTCTGGGTATCAATGGCCAGCATCTTGCCCGGACCAACACGGCCCTTGGACAGAACATCTTCCGGCCTGTAACCCCAGACGCCGATTTCAGAGGCAACCGTGAAGTAACCGTTTTTGGTAATCACCCAGCGGGCCGGACGCAAGCCATTACGGTCCAGCATGCAAACGGCATATCGGCCGTCCGTAATCACGAGACCGGCCGGGCCGTCCCAGGCTTCCATGTGTTTGGAGCTGTATTCGTAAAACGCCCGCAGATCGGCATCCATGCTTTCCACGTTTTGCCATGCCGGCGGCACCAGCATGCGCACGGCGCGGAACAGGTCCATGCCACCGGCGATCAGGATCTCCAGCATGTTATCCATGCTGGAAGAATCGGAACCGGTACGGTTAACGATAGGGGTGAGCTCGGTCAAACCCGGCAGCAGGGGATTGGCAAATTTCGGCGTACGTGCGAGCGCCCAGTTACGGTTACCCATGATGGTGTTGATCTCCCCATTGTGGGCGAGATAACGGAAGGGTTGGGCCAGCGGCCAGCGCGGCAGCGTATTGGTAGAAAAGCGCTGATGGAAAACCACGATATGCGAAGCCAGACGCGCATCATCCAGATCCTTGTAGAAGCGCGGCAGGTCCGCCGGCATCACCAGTCCCTTGTAGGAAATGATGCTGGTCGACAGTGTCGGAATATAAAACAGCGGATCAGTTTTCAGCTGAAACTCGGCACGACGACGCGCGAGGAAAAGCTTGCGATTCAGGATGACCTGATCAATGCCGGCGCCGTTCACAAAAATCTGCTCAAACACCGGCAGCGAGCGCAAGGCGATCTCGCCGCAGATGGCGGGATCAACCGGCACCTTGCGCCAGCCGGCCACCACCAGCCCCTCGGCCTCCACTTCACGATTCAGCGTTTCACGGGCCTTGGCCGCCAGCGCAGGATCGGTGTTGAGGAAAACAAGGCCGGCACCAAAACGATCAGCCAGTTCCACACCCATTTCCGCCTTGACCACCGCACGGAAAAAGCCTTCCGGCATGGCCATTAGCACGCCACAACCATCGCCCGTCTTGCCGTCTGCGGCAATGGCACCACGATGAGTCATGCAGGAAAGAGAGTGGATAGCGGTCTGCACCAGCTCGTGGCTGGGCTGCCCTTTCATATGGGCGATCAGGCCGAAACCACAGTTATCCCGGAACTCATCGGGATGGTATAGACCAGGGTTCTTGACCGACTGCTCGTGCATCTAGCTTTACCTTGTAAAACAAAGGTTTACGAAGTCGCCACCTGCCCTGCTGAAAGCTGGCGGCAAAAAGGACGCACATTCTATAGGCAAACGTGCAAGGGCTCAAATGCGCAGCGGAGCCCCAAAGGCCCAACCACAAAGGCGAAGTAAGCAGGAATCGTGCTAGAGCGCCGATGGCGCATTCGCAGAAGGCGTGCTGCCGCCCCCCGGAGGAGCAACAGGCACCGAAGGACGAGCTGCCGCAGAGGCAATCGCCTCCTGATAAACCCCGACACGCTTGGGAAAAGGCTTGGTCGCAAGACCGAAGTCATGGCTGTCGGCCACACCCATGGCAAGCTCGCGCGAAGCAAAACTGCCTGTCGTCACAACGTACCAGTCTGCCCCCTCCTGAGGGTTAATGAAGTAGACAAACTGGGCACGGTCTTCACGGCCTGCCAGAAAACGCTTCACCGCCCCCTCGTCATGGACGGCCATCACCTGAAGCGTATAGGAGTCCGGATTCTGCGCGGCCACCCAGGCCGCATCACGAAACTCCGGCCCGTGCTCAGCCGGTATCACCTCTGTCGCTACCGGGGTAATTCCCCCCGCGAAAGGAACCAGATCACCAAGACTCCCAAAGCTCCCAGGGAACTTTTCAGTAGCCCCTGTGGCAGGCGTCGCATCCACTATTGGCATTGGAATGCCAGGGGCCTTTTCACGCCACATCAGCAACAGCACAAATAAAACGAGCAGGAACAAACTCAATAACCAGGCACCCAAAAAAAGGGGAGAGCGCTGCCAGCTCATAACGACACCCCAAGGCGAGAGCCGGCGGCCAGAGTTTCCCGCAAAAGCAGCTCGGGAGCAGCGCTGACAACTGCCGTCCCGATGTGCGTCAACAGCACCAGACGCAACTCGCCATTTTTGACTTTTTTATCGACTGCCATATGACGCATAAGCTCCTCGACACCAAGCTCTGCCGGTGGCATCACCGGCAGTCCCGCCTGCAGAAGCAGATGACGCACGCGTGCCACATCGTCGAGGGCAAGCCAGCCCATCCGTGCCGACAAGTCAGCCGCCATCAACATACCGGTAGCAACAGCCTCGCCATGCAGCCAGGCGCCATAGCCCATCCCGGTCTCAATGGCATGCCCAAAGGTATGGCCAAGATTCAGCAGGGCACGCAGGTCATTCTGCTCAAACTCGTCAGCGGCAACGACCTCTGCCTTGTTTTCGCAGGAGCGGCGAATCGCCTCCGCCAATGCCAGTGGCTCGCGCGCCAGCAAGCGGGGCATGCTTGCTTCAAGCCACTCCAGAAAGGGCAGATCGCGAATGAGGCCGTATTTTATGACCTCAGCCAGTCCGGCGCTAAGCTCACGATCCGGCAAGGTCTGCAGGACATCCGTATCAATCAGTACAGCGTTTGGCTGCTTGAAAGCGCCAATCATGTTTTTACCCAGGGCATGATTGACACCGGTCTTGCCACCAACAGAAGAATCAACCTGCGAGAGCAGCGTGGTGGGCACCTGGATAAAGTCGACGCCGCGCTGATAGGAGGCCGCCGCAAAACCCGTCATGTCGCCCACGACCCCTCCCCCCAGAGCGATCAGGGTACAGTCACGATTGAAGCGGTGCGTGAGCAAGGCAGTAAAAATCACATCCAGATGAGCCATATCCTTGAATTGCTCACCATCCGGGAGAATGCACTCCGCCACCTGACTCGTTGTCAGCAGCGCTTTCAACCGAGCTAAATATAAGGGGGCAACCGTAGAGTTGCTGACGATGAGCACCTGGCGCCCGCGCAATGCGGATGCCAGCAGGTCGGCACGAAGCAAAGCCCCGGCACCGATGTGAATGGGATAGGAGCGGTCCCCAAGAGAAACTTCAAGCGTATGCATAGCTGGTGCCGGCGCCAGGAAAGAAACAGAGAGGCAATATTCTAGCGCCTAGCCGTCCTCAAGGGCATGAATGATTCGCATGGCCACGTCACGTGCCGAGCCACCGTCCGTAGGCATGACAATATGCGCAGCCTGCCGATAGAGGGGGTCACGCAGCAACATGAGCTCGGTCAGGCGCCGGCGCGGGTCCGGCGTTTGCAAAAGGGGACGATTACGGTCGCGGGAGGTCCGCTCCATCTGCACAGCCACTGGCGTTTGCAGATAAATCACCACACCGCGCTCATGCAGATGACGACGATTCGCCTCACGCATGACAACACCGCCGCCCGTAGCGAGCACGATATCATGACGCCGGGTCAGCTCCTCAATCACGGACTCTTCGCGCGCACGAAAACCATCCTCCCCTTCGACATCGAATATCCAGGGAATATTGGCGCCGGTGCGCGCTTCGATTTCATGATCAGAGTCTACAAACTCGAGCCTGAGCAGCTCGGAAAGCTGGCGGCCGATGGTGGTTTTACCCGCCCCCATCGGCCCGACCAGAAAGACATTGCCACGGTACTTCTTCACCACGCAGCAAACTCGTGCAGGTTACTTGTTGCTCGCCAACGCATCAGTTGCAAGTCGCGGCGTAACGAAAATCAGAAGCTCCTGCTTGTTATTTGTAACCGCATCATGACGGAACAAACGACCAAGGTAAGGAATATCCCCGAGGAGTGGCGTCTTGATGACCGACTTGGAAACATTGGTCTGGAAAATCCCCCCCAGCACCACAGTCTGACCATCATCCACGCGCACTGTAGTAGCAACACGATTGGTATTGATGGCTCGCGTGCCATTGGCCTGCAAATCCCCGGGGCTGTCATTGTTAACCAGCAGCTCCATATTGATGCGGCCATCCGGTGTAATGCTTGGCGTCACTTCGAGGCTGAGTTCGGCCTGCTGAAAGGCAATAGCCGTTGCACCGCTTGATGTGGCTTGCTGATAGGGAATCTGCTGCCCGGAAGAAATCTTGGCCTTTTGCTTGTCTGCCGTCAGCACTTTTGGCGTAGAAACAATCTCAGCGTTGCCATCGGACTGCAAGGCAGAAAGCTCCAGATCAATCATGCCGAGGCTATTATCGAGAAGACCGATGGCAAACGAGCTGGCATTCGACTTGTCGACACCCAAATCAACCAGCAAATCCTCCGGCTGTGTAAGCGTAAGCGTGGTGTCCTGATTGGGACCCTTTGTCTTCCATACGTCACTCACCGTCGTCCGCGAGCCGCCGAAAAGAACAGACTTGTCGCTACCTACACCCTTGGAGCCGTTAAGACCCCACTTTACACCGAGCTCCTTGCTAAAGCCGGTTGTCGCAAGAACGATACGAGCCTCAATCATCACCTGCCTGACAGGCACATCAAGACGGGTAACAACATCCCGAACCTCTTCAATGCGCTTGGCGGTATCAAGAATAATCAAGGTATTAGTACGGACATCCACTGAGCCACTACCACGCTCACTCAGCAATTTGCTTGGGCCATTAACCAGAGCCAACATGTCAGATGCTTTTGCGTAGTTCACCTGAATGAACTCAGAGCGCAGAGCAGAAAGTTTTTCCGACTGGGTATTACTTTCCATTTCCAGACGTTCGCGCTGTGCAATCTCATCAGCAGGCGCAACCAGCATCACATTGCCGATAGTGCGCTTGTCCAGTCCCTTCGTTTTGAGAATCAGATCAAGAGCCTGGTCCCAGGGCACATTCTGCAAACGCAAAGTAATCTTTCCATTCACAGAGTCACTTGCCACCAGATTCAGCGAGGTAAAATCCGCAACCAACTGCAGCACCGAGCGAACCTCAATATCCTGAAAGTTCAGCGAGAGCTTTTCACCAGCATAAGCAAATTCCTGCTTTTTACGCTTGTCATCTTTCAGCAGGGGCTTGACGCTGATGGTCAGTTTGTTGTCTGCCTGATAAGCAAGATATTCAAACTCACCCTGTGGCTGAATCACCATAATGACATTGCCTGCATCATTGTAGGCGTCAATCGACTTCACAGGCGTCGCAAAATCAGTCACATCCAGACGGCGGCGCAGATTTTCTGGCAGCTTTGCACCTACAAACTTGGCAGTAATCTTGTTGCCCTGCTGTTGCACATCAACGGTAACAGCAGCACTCGAAAGCTCCACCAGAACCTGGCCATCACCCTGCTCACCACGACGGAAGTCCACAGCCTGAACAGCCTTGACCTGACTGGAGGCTGACAATGACGGAAGGCTGACAATCCTTGATGGCTTGGCAGCAACCGTCTTTCCAACCGTTTTACCAATATTGATGTAAAGCTGATTACCCTCAATACGCGTACTGTAAGCAGCCAGCTCATTGAGGTTAACAATGACACGGGTTCGCTCCTGCGTATCCACAACCGTCACGCTGCGTGCATTCCCGTTACCCAGGCTCTGATACTTGCCCGGAAGCGTGCTGCGCGTATTGGGCAAATCAAAAACCAGGCGTGCCGGCTTGTCGATTTGATAAGGCGTAGGCTGCGGAGCATCCCCATCGAAGCCCAGGCGCAGCTCAATTTCATCACCAGGCAGGACAACAGAGTCCACCTGCTCAAGCGACAGCTTGTCTGCTGCAACTACCAACTGCACCAAGGCTATCAGGCCGACCGCGGCGACCATTATTTGACGCATCAACATCTTCTTATTCCCGGCTGCATTTTTTTTGATCGTATTCATGCTCGCATTCTCCAAGAATGTCGGCTCATTTATTCGCTTAGGGTCAAGCTACGGGGACGTTCAACCCAACCATCACGACCATCCGGTACGATTTCCACAATCGACACCTGGGTCGGTGTAATGTCGACAATCTTCCCCTGGTTTTTGCCAAGATAATTACCCACCCTGACACGCTGAACTCCCCCATTACTGTCTTCAACCAAGGCATATAGCGGACCTGCCGGCTTTTGCAGTGTACCGCGCAACCTCAGAGCCTCCAGATTAAAGCGTTCAAGATACTCCTGAGGGCGATTAAGGTCCGGCTCGACTTTTTTCCCGGTATTAAGCATTTGCTGATCAGCTGTAACCGGAGGCGAAAACGGGCTCCGCAGTTGATGCGCCGCGTAGGTAAACGTTGGCATCGGATTAAACTCGGGCGGCGGCTCAACCTTGCCTCTCGGCTTTTGGCGTATGGCTTCCATTTGCGACTGCACGTCATCAAAGCTGGCCGAGCACCCCGCCAGGGAGAGGGTCGCTAGCAGACTGATGACCAGTAACTTGCGAGGCATCATTTCTTGCCCCCTCCATTCGTATCGTTGTAACGATAGGTCTTCGCCTGAATAACCAGCGAAAGAACCGGCGCACCCCCATCATCGCCACGCGTAGCGGCTATTGGAGCAATCTTGAAATCATGCAGCGTCACAATGCGTGGAAGCGCCGCAATCCCGCTCACGAACGCGCCAAACGCATGATAATTGCCATGCGCACTAATATTTATAGGCTGCTCGGCATAGAAGTCTTTTGCCGTTTCCTGCCCCAGATCAATTGAGTCAAAATCAACACCACTACCCAAGCCGGTATGCGTAATATCTTCAAGCAAGCCTGGCACTTCCGTATCCTGCGGCAGTTGCCGCAGCAAGGCACCAAACGAGTCTTCCATGTCCTTCAGCTGACGCTTGTAAGTCTCAAGGTTTTGAGCCTTGAAAACCTTCTGCTCAAACTCGCCCAGCAAGGTTTCCTGCTGCTGCTTGCCGGTCAACAAGGTTTCCCGGATGCCGGAAAGATCAAGCATGTAGCCCAAAACCAGAACCACCAGGAAAACAAACACATAAATGAAAAGCCTGACGGGCAACGGCCATGCACCGACATTCTGCGGATCAAGCGTATTCAGCGTGTTAATAAACTCTTGAAGGTCAAAACCCTTGCTGTCTTTGCCCGCTTTCATTTCGCGGCCTCCTGGGGCTTGTCTGCGCCAGTCTTTTGTATGTCCGGCGACTCAAGAGAAACCGTCAGCGCAAACTTGTTACCCGGCTGCTTGTCAGCATCTTTCTTGTTGCCTGCCCCTTCTGCAACCTGCTCAGCCGCGACGGTAGACAGCACCGGGCTTTTGAACCAGGGAGAAGCATCAAGATTACGCATCAGGTTTGAAACCTGATTGGCGCTTTCAGCCACACCGCTCATCGTAAAGGTATCGCCAGCGCGCTCCAGCGATGTCAAAAAAACACCATCGGGAACAACTCGCACCAGCTCATCGAAAACACGCACAATGACGGGGCGCCGCCCCTGCAGATCCTGAATAATCTTCATTCGTGACAGAAGCTCATCACGACGTTTCTGCAAGGCATCAATTTCCGTAATCTGGCCATCAAGCTTGCCAATCTCGGACTTGATGTACTGGTTACGCTCTTCCTGATCGCCTACCTGCTTGCTCAGCGCCATGTGGGAGAACAACACCAGGGCAACCGCTACAACAGCAACCGCAATCAGGATGGCTACAAACTCCTGCTGTCGCTGCTTGCGCAGCTCCTGACGCCAGGGGAGCAGATTGATATTTGCCATCAGTCAAAACTCCTCATCGCCAGACCACAGGCAATCATCAATGCCGGCGCATCATTTGCAATCGCAGCAGAGTTCACCTTGGGAGACAAAGACATGTTCATGAAAGGATTGGCAACCGTGACTGGCGTCCCCAGCTTTTCCTGAATCATTGCTGCCAGGCCATCAATGGAAGCCGTACCGCCAGCCAGGACGATATGATCCACATCGTTATAGGCGCTGGACGAGAAAAAGAACTGCAAGGAGCGGGTAACCTGCTGCACTACGGCATCCATGAAGGGACGCAGAACCTCGGAATCGTAATCATCCGGCAAACCACCCTGCTTTTTGGCCATGCCGGCTTCCTCGAAGGACAAGCCATAACGACGCTGGATTTCCTCCGTCAGCTGCTTGCCGCCGAAGAGCTGCTCGCGGGTGTAAATAATTTTCCCGTCATTCACAACATTCAGCGTGGTCATGGTTGCGCCAATATCAATGATCGCAACCGTGCCTTCGGGACCACTGGAAATCGAGTCACCGATCAGGCCGAAGGCACGCTCCATGGCGTAGGCTTCAACATCCACCACCTTGGCAACCAGTCCGCCTATTTCCAGCGCATCCACACGCAGCTCGACATTTTCAATGCGCGACGCCGCCAGCAACACATTCACACGAGCCGGATTGGTTTCCAGAGGCTCGACAACCTCGAAGTCGATACTGACCTCTTCCATCGGATACGGAATATACTGATCCGCCTCGAGCCGAATCTGGGACTCTCGCTCGTCGTCCGTGAGATCCGCATCCATTTCGATGATTTTGGTAATCACGGCAGAACCGGCCACAGCCACGGCCGCCTGACGGGCAGAGGGTTTGCTACGGCCAATCAGCTTTTTGATGGCCTCGCCTACCCCTTCCACATCATTAACGTTCTTTTCGACGACCGCATTCTGCGGGAGGGGCTCCACCCCGTAAGACTCCACGCGGTAGCGATCCCCTTGCCGGCTCAGCTCAAGCAGCTTGACCGAGGTGGAGCTGATGTCCAACCCGAGCAATGCAGAGTTCTTTTTCCGAAGGAAGGGCAGCACGATTCGGTTCCCTTTTATTTTTTCTATGGAAAATGTGGACTTACGTCACATTCATATACAACTACATTAAATACTAGTCTTATCACGAGCGCAATTACCGTACAAGCGCCGCTTCCGCTTATAATGAGCAGAGTTTGATAGTCTTCCGCAACCCCATGATGCAAGTAGCTGATATTCAATGAAAATCACCCAAGAAGTAGGCCACCGCGAACGCATTCTGGCAATTCTGGCTTTCCCAATCTGTGGTGTGTTGCTCATTCTCTCCGGTCTTTACCTTTATCTGGCTCCCCAACTGCCTGACGTGGAAAGCCTGAAAGCAGTGAAGTTCGAGACCCCCCTGCAGGTACTGAGTCGTGATGGGCGGCTGATTGCCGAATTCGGGGAAAAGCACACCACACCACTGACTTACGAGCAGATTCCCCCGATCTATATCAAGGCCATACTCGCGGCCGAAGATGACCAGTTCTTCCAGCACGAAGGCATCAACACCAAGGGGCTGGCTCGCGCCTTTGTCGACATACTGCGCACCGGGTCGATACAGTCCGGCGGCTCCACCATCACCATGCAGGTAGCGAAAAACTACTTCCTGAGCCAGGAGCGAACGTTCAGCCGCAAGTTCACGGAAATCCTGCTGGCCAAGCGCATAGAAGACTCCCTCTCCAAGCAAGAGATCATGACGCTCTACGTCAACAAGATTTTTCTTGGCCATCGCGCCTACGGGATTGGCGCTGCCGCCCAGGTCTATTACGGCAAACGCATCAATGAGCTGAACCTGGCGGAGGTCGCCATGATTGCCGGCCTGCCCAAGGCGCCCTCGGCTTTCAACCCGGTCAGCAACCCGAAACGGGCACTGATCCGTCGCGACTGGATCATCGGCCGCATGCTCAGCCTGGGCTACATCAGCCAGGCCGAGCATGACAAGGCACTGCAGGCCCCGATTGGCCTCAATTTCCGCGCCACTTTCTCGGAGGTGAATGCCCCCTATCTGGCGGAAATGGTGCGCAGTGCGCTTGTCCATGAGTTCGGCGAAGACATCTACACATCCGGCTACAAGGTCTATACCAGCGTCAGCGCCAGGCGCCAGAATGCGGCCTCACAGGCCGTCATTGAGGGGCTTCTTGCCTATGACCGTCGCCACGGCTGGCGCGGCCCGGAAAAAGCAAAATCCCTGGACGGCATGTATCCAGTGGGGGGGCTGCTGCCGGCACAAGTCACGGCGGTTGGCGAAAAAACCATTGAAGCGATACTCCAAAACGGTACGGCAGTCACCATCGACTGGGAGGGCATGAGCTGGGCCCGCCCCTATGTCAACGTGAATCGTGTCGGTCCCAGCCCGGCCAGGGCAGCCGACATTGCCAAAGCCGGCGACATCATCCGTGTCCGCGCCCGCAAGACCGGTAGCTGGGATCTGCTGCAGGTTCCCGCCGTGCAGGGGCAACTGGTTGCCCTTGATCCGGATACCGGAGGACTCGAAGCGGTGGTCGGCGGCTTCGATTACACCACCAGCAAGTTCAACCGTTCACTGCAGGGCTGGCGCCAGGCCGGCTCCACCCTCAAGCCCTTTATTTACTCCAGTGCCCTTGAGCATGGTTACACACCGGCCAGCCTGATCAACGATGCCCCCATCACGTTTGGTGAAGGCGACAATATCTGGCAGCCCGGCAACTCCGATGGCGAGTTCCTCGGCCCCATTACTTTGCGCCAGGCGCTTTACCGCTCCCGCAACACAGTGTCCATCCGCCTGCTGCAAGCCATTGGTGTCGACACGGCACGCAGCTATCTCGCCCGCTTTGGCTTCCCGCCGGACAAGATGCCGCGCAACCTGACACTGGCACTGGGTTCTGCTGATGTATTGCCCATACAAATGGCCGCCGGCTATGCCGCCATTGCCAATGGCGGCCTGCATGTCACGCCCTGGTTTATCGATCATGTCGTCGACAAGACCGGTAAAGTGCTGTTCAAGGCCAATCCGGAGCGAGTTTGCCGCGAGTGTGAAACGGCTCCGGCCACGACCGAACCGGCGGCAACCGAAATTACCGGCGAAGGACAGAATCTCGACGTAACCGAGCCACCTGCCGCCGCGATGCCTTTTGTGGCCAGCTACCCCGTAGCACCACGCATCATGGGCGCCCGCACGGCCTACCAGATGCAGTCCATTCTGCGTGACGTCATCAATCGCGGCACCGGACGGGCTGCACTGGCACTGGGACGTGGCGATCTGGCCGGCAAAACCGGCACCACCAACGACGCCAAGGACGCCTGGTTTGCCGGCTTTGGCGGCAAACTGGTCGCCGTCGCCTGGCTGGGTTTTGACCAGCCGCAGACCATGGGGCGTGTCGAATACGGCGGTTATGCCGCCTTGCCGTTGTGGAACTCGTTCATGGGGCCGGCTCTCGCGGGTGTAGCCGAGTACCAGCCTGCGGTTCCTGCCGGACTCAGCCCGGTACGCGTCAACCTGGACAGCGGACAACGCACCGGCGCAGACGACCCGCGCGGTGTTAACGACTGGATACAGATAGAAAAGCTGCCGGCCCTGCCCGAGACAGCCGCACCGGGCACTCCTGCCGCCACAGGCCCGCAAGTGGCTCCCGAGGACCTGTTCTAGGGGACTCCCGAACAAGCCGGGCTGAATCTCCCGGCGCCGGATACGCGGACACCGCTCATAAAAAAGCCCGGCAATGCCGGGCTTTTTTATGCTTCCGAATATTACTTCGAGAAGCTGCGAGCGCCGAAACGCTGCTTGAACTTGTCGATACGACCGCCTGTGTCCAGAACTTTCTGGGTACCGGTATAGAACGGGTGGCAAGACGAGCACACGTCAACGGTGAAATCTTTGGACAGGGTGGAACGAGTCTTGATGACGTTGCCGCATGAGCAGGTCACGGTGACATCTTCGTACTTGGGATGGATACCGGCTTTCATGATTTTCTCCAGAGAATGGTTAATGAGGCATCGCCCCCCCGCGTCAGCCCCCGTTGAAAACAGGAAAACCTCTAGCAGGAACGATACGCACACTCTCTTTTGGCCCACCCCGACAGTCTCTTCGTCGGAGCCAGGCACAACAAGGTCGCGCATCCTAACAGAAGCCGGCGACGCGACCAAGACCGCCGCAGCGGATAGAATCAGGCACGGTGCAATCAGTCCCCGACAGCAGGAGCTCCCACATGCAGGATATTGCCGATGCCATAGGCCGGGAACGCGTAGCCTTGGTGGTCGACCGCTTCTACGACCGCATCCGCCAGCATCCCTCGCTGCAATACCCGTTTGCCAGCGTGCACGACTGGCCAGCCCACAAGGAGATACTGACGCATTTCTGGTGGGTGACGCTGGGTGGCAAACGCTATCTGGATTACTCCTACCAGGTTGCCGGCAAGCATGCCGAAGCTGGCTTCACGCCCGCGCTGCTGGCCGACTGGCTGGCCCTGTTCCGGGAAATCATCCAGGCAGAAATTCCTGCCGGGCTCGCTGCCGGCTGGCTGGAACGTGCCGAGCGCATAGGGCAGTCGCTGACCTATATGCACGAAGTCGCGCAACGCAGGCAGCCACTGCCGCCCGCACTGTTCAAGCCCGCGTGAATTGAGGACATCCGGCAGCAACAACTCCTGCATACACATGACAAGCTGATAAGCTCGCCCCATGACACGGCGTTACCTGCAACTGGCCCTGCCCTCACCGCTGCGCCAGACCTTCGACTACATCCTGCCCGCAAAAATCGACCCGCCTCCGGTCGGCGGGCGCGTACGCGTGCCCTTTGGCCGCCAGGAACTGATCGGCATCTGCCTTGGCATCAGCGAACACACCACGGTTCCCGATGCCAAACTGAAAGCCGCCATCGAGACCCTTGATAGCGAGCCGGTACTGCCAGACAGCCTGTTCACGCTCTGCCGCTGGGCCGCCGAGTATTACCAGCATCCCCTCGGCGAGGTCTTCGATACCGCGCTTCCGGTGCTGCTGCGTCAGGGCGAAGGTCTTGCGGCACCCGGTGAAATCCGCTGGCGGCCAACGCGGCTCGGCGAGCTCTACCCGCTGGATGGCAGCATCAAGCGGGCGCACAAACAGCTCGCGGCGCTGATGACGCTGCGTGAATACCCGGAAGGCATGATCGTGCCGCTGCTGAGCGGCCTCGGAATCGAACGCCCGACCTTGCTGGCGCTGGAAAAAAAGCAGCTGGTGGAACGCATTTCACTGGCCCCGCCGGCCGCAGAAAAAGCCCTGACGGGTTTGCGCGAGCCGCCCCTGTCCCTGAATCCCGAACAGAAAACAGCGGTGGATGACGTCAGCGTCAGCCTCGGCCGTTTCCAGCCTTTTTTATTGTTTGGCGTCACCGGCAGCGGCAAAACCGAAGTGTATCTGCAGGCCATTGCCGCCGTGCTGGCACGCGGCGAGCAGGCCCTGGTCCTGGTACCGGAAATCGGACTGGCGCCGCAAACGGTGGCGCGTTTTCACGCCCGCTTTCAAACCGAGATTGCCGTACTGCATTCGGGACGCAATGAACGCGAGCGCCTTGATGCCTGGCGGGCCGCGCGCAGCGGCCGCGCCGGCATTGTCATCGGCACGCGCTCGGCGGTGTTCACGCCACTGGCCCGCCCCGGCCTGATCATTGTCGATGAAGAGCATGATCTTTCCTTCAAGCAGCAAGACGGCTTCCGCTATAACGCCCGCGATCTGGCGGTACGACGCGCACAACTGGAAAACACGCCGGTGCTGCTGGGATCCGCGACGCCGTCGCTGGAATCACTGGCCAATGCGCGCAGCCAGCGTTATCGCCTGCTTACCCTGAAGCAGCGTGCCGCCGGCGCCGGCGAGCCCCTGTTCAAGCTGATTGACCTGCGCCACCAGCCCTTGCGTGAAGGTTTTTCCGAACCGCTGATCAACATCATGTCGCGCACGCTGGAGCGCGGCGAACAGGTGCTGGTGTTCATCAACCGTCGCGGCTTTGCGCCCGTACTGCTCTGCCACGATTGCGGCTGGCAGGCGCACTGCAAACGCTGCGATGCGCGTCCGACCCTGCATCGCCCGGCGTTTCCCGGCCAGGGCATGCGTCTGCACTGCCATCACTGCGGCACTGAATCAGCACCTCCGGTGCAGTGCCCGTCCTGCGGTTCTACCGACCTGCGCCCGGTCGGCATCGGCACCGAACGTGCCGACGATCTTTTGCGCCAGCGTTTTCCGAAAACACCGCTGTTCCGTGTCGACCGTGACAGCACCCGGCGCAAGGACGCCCTCGCCACGCTCTACCACGACATCCACGCCGCCGATGCCGCCATTCTGGTCGGCACGCAAATGCTGGCCAAGGGCCATCACTTTCCCAACGTCACGCTGGTTGCCCTGCTGGATATTGATGGCGGGCTCTTCGGTGCCGACTTCCGTGCCCCCGAGCACATGGCGCAACTGATCGTGCAGGTGGCCGGGCGCGCCGGGCGCGCCGAAAAACCCGGACTGGTGCTGTTGCAGACGCATCAGCCCGAGCATCCGCTGCTGCACGAACTCATCAGCACCGGCTATGCCGCCTTTGCCGAACGTGCACTGGAAGAACGCCGGCAACTGGCCTTCCCGCCAGCCGGCTTTCTTGTGCTGATACGCGCCGAGGCCACCCGGGCAGAGACTCCAACGGAATTTCTGGAGGCCGTTGCCGGCATCGCCACCGGCCTTGGCATCGCGGATGTGCAGTACTGGGGGCCGGTACCCGCGCCCATGGAAAAACGCGCGGGACGCTTTCGCGCCCATCTGCTGCTGCAGGCCACACGACGCGCGCCGCTGCACGAACTGCTGGCCCTGCTGGTTCCGCGCATTGAAAGCCTGCCCGCTGCACGCCGCGTGCGCTGGTCGGTCGATGTCGACCCGCAGGAACTGGGCTAGCCCGCACCCCGCAGGAGCGGCTTCGGCCGCGAACACTTGCGCAGGTTGATGGTATTCGCGGCTAAAGCCGCCCCTGCAAAACCCCTCCAAGCCAATAGGGTTTCCCTTCCGGCTTCGCTACAATCGCGGGTCTCGTTTTAGCGCACGGCCACGCGGCCCCGCTCACTGATGAAAAGCCGCACATGAAAACCCAGCTTGAATCCCTGCTCTCCCACGCCCTTGCCACCCTGAAAACCCGGGGCCTGCTGCCGGCCGATTTCCAGCCCGCCATCCAGATCGAGCGCACCAAGGATCGGACTCATGGCGACTGGGCGACCAATATCGCCCTGATGTCAGCCAAGACAGCCGGCAAAAAACCACGTGAGATTGCCGACGCCCTCGTCGCTGCACTGCCGATAGCCGGCATTGTCAGTAAAGTGGAAATCGCAGGCCCCGGCTTCATCAATTTCTTTCTGGCCGAAGATTTTCTCGGCCGGCAATTGCAGGTGGCACTACGCGATGCGCGCCTGAATATCCCGGCAGCAAAAACACCACAAACCGTGGTGGTGGATTATTCCGGCCCTAATCTCGCCAAAGAAATGCATGTCGGCCATCTGCGTTCCACCATCATCGGTGATGCGGTGGTGCGCACGCTGGAATTCCTCGGCCACAACGTTGTACGCCAGAATCATGTCGGCGACTGGGGCACCCAGTTCGGCATGCTGATCGCCTACCTGGAGGAGCAGCCCGCCACCGGCAACGACGCCGCGCTCGCGGATCTGGAAGTCTTTTACCGCGCCGCGAAAAAGCGCTTCGACGAATCGGAAGAGTTTGCCAATCGCGCCCGCGCGCTCGTGGTGGCCCTGCAAGGCGGCGACCCTGACTGCCTGGCAAAATGGCGCGAGTTCACCCGTACTTCCCTCAAACACTGCCTTGAGGTTTACCAGCGTCTCGGTGTCAGCCTGAGTACCGACGATGTGCGCGGTGAAAGCGCCTACAACCCTGATCTTTCTGTTGTGGTTGCTGAGCTGAAAAAAGCAGGATTGCTGAGAGAGAGTGAAGGCGCCCAATGTGTGTTTCTTGATGAATTCAAGAACAAGGAAGGCGAGCCTCTGCCGGTGATCGTGCAGAAAGCTGATGGTGGCTATCTCTATGCCACCTCCGATCTGGCCGCGCTGCGTTATCGTCAGCAGACACTGGGGGCCAACCGTATTCTTTACTTTGTTGACCAGCGCCAGGCCCTGCATTTCCAGCAAATCTTCGCTGTTGCCAAGCTGGCCAGCTTTGTAAAAGCGGATACCGAACTGGCTCATCTCGGCTTCGGCACCATGAATGGGCCGGATGGCAAGCCCTTCAAGACCCGCGATGGCGGCACGGTGAAACTCATTGACCTGCTTGATGAAGCTGAACAGCGCGCGCTTGACCTCGTACGCGAAAAAAATCCGCAGCTGGACGAGATATCCCTGAAAGAAATCGCCGGTACGGTGGGCATCGCCTCGGTGAAATACGCCGACCTTTCGAAAAACCGCACGAGCGACTACATCTTCAACTTCGATCAAATGCTGAGCTTCGAAGGCAATACGGCGCCCTACCTGCTTTATGCCTACACTCGCGTCGCCGCCATTTTCCGGCGTGCAGAAATCAACCCGGACACACTGACAGGCGATCTCCTGCTTCAGGCCCGGCAGGAGCAGGAACTGGGCAACAGGCTTTTGCAATTTTCCGAAGTGCTGGAGGTGGTCGCCCAAAAAGGACTTCCCAACCTCCTGTGCAACTATCTTTATGAGCTGGCGGGAACTTTCTCTGCCTTTTATGAACAATGCCCGGTGCTGACCGCCGAAAGCGAAGCACTGAAGCAAAGCCGCCTGCAACTTTCCTGGCTCACCGCGCGCACCCTGAAGTCCGGCCTTGGATTACTGGGCATCAAAACGCTTGAGCGCATGTAAAGGCAAAAAAGGAACTCAAGAAAAAAATGGCCAAAGCCACTACAAAGAAACCGGCTCCCCACAAAGGCGCCAGTCGCAACAGCAAAGCTTCATCACGCCGCGGGGTTCCCGGCTGGCTGTGGCTGCTGCTCGGCCTGGCCGTCGGCATTTTTGTCGCCTTTCTCTGGCACCTGTGGGAACTGCGCAAGGAAAGCAGCGCAAAAACGCCGGTGGCTGTGGTAGCCGCCGCCGGAAAGAAATCCGGAGACATTGCCAACGCCCCCGCCAGCACCGCCAGTGGCAAGGGCGAGGAACCGCGCTTTGATTTCTATACCCTGCTGCCCAACCAGCAGGCCATGTCGAACAAGCCTGCAGCCAGCAAGCCGCAGGAACCTGCCACCACCACCCCCATGATACCGGACAGCACGGCCAAAGCGGCCGGTGCTGCCAGTTCGATCAAGGAGCCCGCCTATTTCCTGCAGGCCGGCTCCTTCAAAAGCGAGGCCGAAGCCGACAAACGCCGCGCCAGTATTCTCCTGCTGGGCCTGCCGGTGAAAATCCTGAAAGTCCCGGCCAAACCCGGCGAGACGTGGTATCGCGTTGTTGTCGGCCCGATCCGGGGCAAGGACAGCCTGCAGTCCGCGCGCACCAGCCTGCGCAGCAACGGCGTGGAGACCATGGTGATGAAGCACGGCTAGTGCAGCGCCCTCGCGCTTGAATTCGGGATGACCTCCCCCACATAGGTTTGACTATTCATCGTCAAGCCCCGAGCGGGAAGGTGTCTCTGTGACCACCATAGTGTCTGTACGCCGCGGCAATCTCGTCGCACTCGGTGGTGATGGCCAGGTTTCCCTGGGCAACACCGTCATGAAAGGCAATGCACGAAAGGTTCGCCGCCTTTACAACAACCAGGTCATCGCCGGCTTTGCCGGTGGCACGGCCGATGCCTTCACCCTGTTTGATTATTTTGAAACCAAACTGCAGAAACACTCCGGCAATCTGGTCAAGGCCGCCGTCGAACTCGCCAAGGACTGGCGCACCGACCGCTCCCTGCGCCGCCTTGAAGCCATGCTGGTGGTAGCCGACAAAACCGCCTCGCTGATCATCACCGGCAACGGTGACGTACTGGAACCGGAAGCCGGCATTCTTGCCATCGGCTCCGGTGGCAATTACGCACAGGCCGCTGCCATCGCCCTCGTTGAAAACACCGATCTCGATGCACGCACCATTGTCGAAAAAGCACTGACCATTGCCGGCGACATTTGCGTCTTCACCAATCACACCTTCCTCATCGAGTCGCTGGAAATCGAACCGGCAAAAAAAGGCGGTGCGGCATGAGCGAAAACCAGAGCCAGATGACCCCGCGCGAAATCGTGCATGAGCTTGACCGTCATATTGTCGGCCAGACGGCAGCCAAACGCGCCGTCGCGCTCGCCCTGCGCAACCGCTGGCGGCGCATGCAGGTCGATGAAGCCCATCGCAATGAAATCACGCCGAAAAACATCCTGATGATCGGCCCGACCGGTGTCGGTAAAACCGAAATTGCGCGTCGTCTGGCGCGCCTGGCGAACGCACCCTTCATCAAGGTGGAAGCGACAAAATTCACCGAAGTCGGTTATGTTGGCCGCGATGTCGAAACCATTATTCGCGACCTCGCCGACATGGCCATGAAGATGACGCGCGAACAGGAAATGCAGAAAGTCGAGCATCGCGCCTTTGAAGCGGCCGAGGAGCGCGTGCTGGATGCCCTGCTGCCACCGGCCCGCGGCAGCGACTGGAGCAGCACCACGCCCGCCGCCAGCAACGACAGCTCGCACGGCAACACGCGCCAGGTCTTCCGCAAAAAACTGCGTGAAGGCGAGCTGGACGACCGCGAAATTGAAATCGATGTCGCCCAGGGCAGCGTCGGCGTCAACATCATGGCGCCGCCCGGCATGGAAGACATGAGCAACCAGCTGCAAAGCCTGTTTGCCAATATGGGTCAGGGCAAAAGCAAAACGCGGCGCCTGAAAATCCGCGAAGCCATGAAACTCCTGCAGGAAGAAGAGGCCGGCAAGCTGCTCGACGAGGAAGAGGTCAAGGCAAAAGCCATGACGGCCGTTGAACAGAACGGCATTGTGTTTATTGATGAAATCGACAAGGTCTGCCGGCGCGGCGAAACCCAGGGTGCCGATGTCTCGCGTGAAGGCGTGCAGCGCGACTTGCTGCCCCTGATTGAGGGCTGCACCGTCAACACCAAATACGGCATGGTGAAAACCGATCACATCCTGTTTATCGCCTCCGGTGCCTTTCACCTGTCACGGCCTTCCGACCTGATTCCGGAGCTGCAGGGCCGCCTGCCGATCCGGGTGGAACTGGAAGCGCTTTCACCGTCGGATTTCGAGCGCATTCTCACCGAACCGCATTTCTCGCTGACCCAGCAGTATGAAGCCCTGCTCAATGCCGAAGGCCTGAAAATAGAATTCACGCCGGAGTGCATCAAGTGTCTGGCGGAAATGGCCTGGCAGGTGAATGAACGCACCGAGAATATCGGTGCGCGCCGCCTGCACACCGTGCTGGAGCGCCTGCTGGAAGAAATCTCTTTCAATGCCGGCGATCTGGCCACCGAACGCAAGGGTGAATTGCTCCTCATCACCGCCGATGATGTGCAAAAGCATCTCGGCAATCTGGTGCAGGATGAAGACCTGAGCCGCTTTATTCTTTAAGGAGCTACCCCCTGCTCCCGCCTGGCGGGAGCAGGGGAACACCATGAAAGCCCCAGCCCCCGGCGAACTCCGCTACCAGAAAGAAACCCGCGAACTTGTCATCGGCTACGATGACGGCCGTTTTGTGCTCGGCGCCGAATTCCTGCGCGTGCATTCACCCTCAGCCGAAGTACAGGGCCATGGTGGTGAAGGCGGCGTGCTGCCGCGCCACAAGGAAAGCGTCAGCATCACGGCCATCGAACAGGTGGGCAATTACGCCGTGAAGATCCGTTTCTCCGACGGCCACGACACCGGCCTTTACAGCTGGGACTGGCTGCGCAAGCTCTGCCTGGAGCAGGAAGCCCTCGCGCAGGAATACCGGCAGAAACTGCTCGACGAGCCCGACCCTGCCAGTGGCGTCGGTGTTGTGCGTTTCACCCCCTGAGCCTGACGGTGAAAGTCCTTCAGGCTTCGTCCTGCGCCTGATCCCTGCGGGCCCTCTGCGCAGCCCCGCCCATCCGTCACAGAAGACCGGATTTACCCTGCCCCCCGGCGGACGAGCGCTGTACAATCCGCCCGCCGGCAGGACGCCGTGCGCCCCCAACCCCCTGGAGGCAAGCAAAAACCTGATGCAGATCAGTTGCTTGCCAGACACTCCAGCCTCTGCTGCGGAGACGATACTGATGAACGAAGCCAGCCCGGAAGCCCGCATACCCGGCCTCGTCTACACCCCTGAAGGCCAGCCCCTGCGCCGGGAAGACATCAAGACCCTGGCCGACCAGATGCGTTATGAGCTCGGCCGTTATCGCGCCTGGCGTGGTCATCACGACGAGGACTTCCGGCAGAAATTCATCGCCGTGCAGCAGAACCAGGCCGCCCGCCTCAAGCGTACGCACGCTGACCTGCTCAACGACCCGCGCTACCAGGCGGTCACCCAGTTTTTCCTCAACGAACTCTATGGCGGTCTCGACCTCACCGAGCTGGCGCGCGAAATGGAACGCGCCCTGCCCATCGCCACGCGCCTGCTGCCGGAATCGGTCATGCGCACCTCTGCGGTTGCCCTGGAGCTGAATGCGCTCACCGGCGAGCTGGATGAAGCCGTTACCGCCATGCTGTTCGAGACCATGGGCGTCACGGAAATCACCGACAAGGCCGTGATCGAGGCCTACCGCGCCTGCGACCAGCATGCCGAGCGTCATCACCAGATGGGTCTGCTGGCCGAACTCGGTGGCGGCCTTGACCGCTACGTGCGTTCGCGCGTGATTTACGCCACCTTCCGGATTGCCCACCGCCCCGCGAAAATGGCCGGTCTGGGTGGTCTCTATGACTTCCTCGGTCGCGGCTTTGACGTGATGCGGCCCATGGGGTCAGCGCACGACTTCCTTGGCCTCTTCGTGTCCCGCGAACTCGCCATCGTCGACAACATCCATGCCGGCAAGGCCGATCCCTTCGTTATCTGAAGCGGGTTTGACCTCGATCCACGCCGGAATCGCTGTCGTGCTTGCCAGCCCGGCGGCGACCGGCTGACAATGCCGGTCTCGTTTGGGGCCTGTCTTGTCCCGGCCCGTTTTCTTGCAGGTAACCGCGTCATGTCCTCTGATCAGGAATCCACCACCCATTTCGGTTACCAGACGGTTCCCACCGGACAGAAAGCCAAAAAAGTGGCCGAGGTCTTCCATTCCGTGGCGGCCCGCTACGACCTGATGAACGATCTCATGTCCATGGGCGTGCACCGCTTGTGGAAGCGCTACACCATTGAAATGGCCGGCGTCCGGACCGGACAGAAAGTCCTGGATATCGCCGGCGGCACCGGCGATCTCGCCCGCGCTTTCAGCAAGCGTGTCGGCCCGACCGGCAACGTGATCCTCTCCGACATCAATGCCTCCATGCTCGGTGTCGGTCGCGACAAGCTGATTGATGCCGGCCTCTCGCAGAATCTCGAGTTCGTGCAGGCCAATGCCGAATGCCTGCCCTTTGCCGACAACAGTTTTGATCTGGTGACGATTGCCTTCGGCCTGCGCAATGTCACCGACAAGGATTCCGCGCTGCGTTCCATGTTCCGCGTGCTGAAACCGGGCGGACGCCTGCTGGTTCTGGAGTTTTCCAAGCCGGTGATCGAGCCGCTGTCGAAAGTCTACGACGCCTACTCTTTCAGCATATTGCCGGCACTCGGCCAGCTCATCACGCAGGATGCCGAAAGTTATCGTTACCTCGCCGAATCCATCCGCATGCACCCGGATCAGGAAACCCTGAAGGGCATGATGGACAGCGCCGGTTTCGAGCGCACGGATTATCACAATCTCACCGGCGGCATTGTCGCCCTGCATCGCGGCTTCAAGCTGTAATGGAGAGTAAGCTGTGAGTTCATTACCCCAGGTACTCGCCGTCAAGGCGCTGGAGCGGCTGATTCGCCAGACCCTCTCGCTTGACCCCGGCACGCAGATGCGCCTGAGCGCTTACGCGGGCAAACGCCTGTTTATTGAAACGCGCTCGCCCGCGCTGGGGATTTTTGTCGCTCTCGATACGGATGGCGTACGGCTTGGCACAGAAGCAGACAAGCACCCGCATGCCACCATTGAAGCGCCCAGTTTCGAGTTGCTGAAAATGGCGCTGTCCAACGATGCGCACTTTATTGGCGGCCCGGTGAAAGTGAATGGCGATGTGATGCTGGTGCAGGAGCTGCACGCCATCGCCCGGCAAATGGATATCGACTGGGAGTCCGGGCTCGCACACCTGCTCGGTGACACGCTTTCCTATCCGGTATCGCGCGGCATGCGCACGCTTTTCGGCTTTGCCAACCGCGTCGCCAACACTTTTCTGCAGAACACCGGCGAATACATCAGCGAAGAAAAGGATCTGGTGCCGGTACGCTGGGAAGTCGACGAGTTCCTCAACGACAACCGTGACCTTCGTGCCGATCTTGACCGCATCGAATCACGCCTGGCACGCCTGAACAAACGCATCAATACGCTTGATACCAACGCCGCTGCCGGCCGGGACGATAAAGCCTGATGCTGAAACATTTTTCCCGCCTGCTGGCCATCTGGACTGTTTTCGCCCGCTATCGCCTCGACACGCTGCTGCCTCCTCCGCCCGGCTTGCGTGGCGCATTCCTGCTGCTCTGCCTCCGCCTGCACCCGGCCTGGTGGCTGGCCGGGTCACGCGCGCGCCGGCCGGATCGTCTGCGTCTGGCGTTTGAAGAGCTGGGGCCGCTGTTTATCAAGCTCGGCCAGTTGCTCGCCACCCGCCGTGATCTCCTGCCGGAAAACGTGCTCGACGAACTCGCCAAACTGCAGGATCAGGTGCCGGCGTTTTCCAGCCGCGAAGCCATGGCGATCGTCGAGCGCGAACTTGGCGCGCCGCTGTCACAGAAATTCTCGCGCTTTGACGAACAGCCCTTGGCCGCCGCCTCGATCGCCCAGGTGCACACGGCGGCCTTGCCCGATGGCCGCGAAGTAGTGGTGAAAATCCTGCGCCCCGGCGTTGAAGCTGCCATCCGTCAGGACATGGCGTTATTGCGCGACCTCACCGCGATGCTGGAAGCGCGCTTTCCGGAACTGGCGCCCTTTCATCCGCAGCGTATTGCCCGTGATTACGAGCAAACCCTGCTTGATGAAACCGATCTCGCGCGTGAAGCCGCCAATACCCGGCAGATGCGCAGCAACTTCCTGAACTCCCCCCTGCTTTATGTGCCGGAAGTACATGATGCCTGGTGCACGCCCCGCATCATGGTGGCCGAACGCATTTACGGCGTACCGATTGACGACACCGCCACCTTCGAGCGCCTCGGCATTGATCGCAAGGCGCTGTCGGAAACCGGCCTGACGATTTTTTTCACGCAGCTGCTGCAGCACAATTTCTTTCATGCCGACATGCACCCCGGCAACGTGTTTGTGGAAACAACAACTCCGTCGGCCACCGCCGGCACGCCGCGCTATATCGCGCTGGATATTGCCATCGTCGGTCGTCTCGCGCGTGAGGACCAGATCACGGTGGCCCGGATTGCGCTGGCACTGATCCAGCGTGACTTTGTGGAAATCATCCGCATCGCGAACCGTTCCGGCTGGCTGCCACCCGGCGCCAATATCAACAAGCTCGCAGATGAAGTGCAGCGTATTGCCGGCCAGGCGCTCGACAAACCCATCGACCAGGTACAGTTCGGCCCCATCATGGTCGCCCTGCTCGACATGGCCCGCACGCATCATCTGGAAATTCCGGTACAGCTGGTGCTGCTGATCAAGACCCTGATCCATGTTGAAGGTCTCGGCCGTTCGCTGTATCCGGCGCTGGATATCTGGTCGCTGGCAAAACCCCTGCTGACCAAATGGCTGAACGACCAGATCGGCCCGGCCGCCCTGCTCAAGCGTATCGGCGAGCAGGCACCCGGCCTGATTTCCAGCCTGCCGGACATGCCCGACCTGTTGCTGGACGCCCTGACGCAATTGCGCAGCAGTGGCCAGTGGCAGGAAAGGCAGCTGCGTGAAGTCGCGCAGCTGCGCGCCGACCTGCGCAGCGGCCGGCGCCGCGACCTGCTGGCGCTGGCAGGCAGCGCTGGCGGAATCTATCTGGCGCTCTGCACATCGGGTGTACTGGCTGCGGCCGGCCTTGTTATAGTGGCCGCCACTTTTGCGTGGCGCCTTGCGGCGGCCTGAACCGATAGCACAACCCGACGAGAGCAGTATGAGCTGGCTGGATGAAGTGCACTGGGACAAGGACGGACTGGTTGCCGCCATTGCCCAGGATTTTCGCAGCGGTCGCGTGCTGATGCTGGCGTGGATGAATCGCGAAGCCCTCAGTCTCACCGCCGAGGAAGGCCGGGCGGTTTACTGGTCGCGTTCGCGTAATCGCCTCTGGCGCAAGGGCGAGGAATCAGGCCACGTACAGACGCTGCACGAACTGCGTCTTGACTGTGATGGTGATGCCATCATCCTGCAGGTAGAACAATTGGGCGGCATTGCCTGTCATACCGGCCGCGAATCCTGCTTCTATCGCCGCTACACCCGGGCCGGCTGGGAAACCGTTGAGCCGGTACTGAAAGACCCTGACGCCATCTACGAGAAAGGCCACCGCCATGAGTAAGGATGTGCTGAAAGAACTGGCACGCGTGCTTGAAGAGCGCAAACAGGCGGCGCCCGAGTCTTCCTACGTGGCCAGCCTGTACCACAAGGGCCTGAACAAGATTCTGGAAAAAGTCGGTGAAGAGTGCACGGAAACCCTGATCGCGGCGAAGGATGCCGAGACCAGTGGCCGGCACGACGACCTGGTTTATGAAACAGCGGATCTCTGGTTTCACACCCTGATCATGCTGTCACACTTCAACGTGCAGCCCGATGCTGTACTCGATGAGCTTGCGCGCCGCTTCAATGTTTCCGGTCACACGGAAAAAGCAGCACGCAGCATCGCCACACCCCACCACCCTGCGGAGTAACATCATGCTGTCCGGTATCTCGCTTCCCCACATCCTCCTCTTGCTGGTTATCGTGGTGCTGATTTTCGGCACCGGAAAACTTAAAAATGCCGGCAAGGATCTCGGCGGTTTTTTCAAGGGCTTCAAGGAAGGCATGAAGAGCGACGACGAAAAAGCACCGACCACGCCGCCGCAAATCGCCCAGCAGGATGCACAAAAGCATATCGACACTGCCGACCAGAAAGACAAGGTCTGATCCCGCACAAGGCGCTGCCCCATGTTTGATGTCGGCTTCAGTGAACTGCTTCTGCTCGCCATTGTGGCGCTGGTCGTGCTCGGCCCGGAAAAACTTCCCCATGTCGCCCGTATTGCCGGCGCCTGGGTAGCGCGCATTCGCCGTACCGTCAGCAATATGCAGTCGGAAATCGAGCGCGAGGTCATGGCGCAGGAATTCAAGGCGCGCATGGACAAGGAACTCAAGGCCATGGGTGCCAGCCAGATCGTGCAGGAACTGAAAGCCGAAACACAGGCCATTGAAGCCGGCTTTCAGGAAGTGCACGGCAGTGCCGGCGATTCGCTGTCTGCCGTTACTTCCATAACAGACTCTCCCGCCTTGAAAGCCCCCGGCTCGACCAGTTCCCTGGCTGATCTGGCAACACCCCTTGACCAGGTCGAGATGGATGGCGAAAAAGCCTATCGCGAATGGCTGGATGCACAAAAACCAAACCGCATCCTGCCGCCTGAAAAAACCACCAGCGAACCATCTTTGGATCAGCCCCCGTCATGAGTGAAGGCTTGCGCAATGAAAACCCGGATGGCGAAAGCAGGGGCAGTATCAGCAACGGCAGCGAAATGCCGCTGGTGGCCCATCTCATCGAGTTGCGCAACCGCCTGGTCCGCATACTCAGCGTGCTGATGACGGGTTTTTTTGCCCTGGTGTATTTCCGCAACGATCTTTACAGCGCGGTCTCTGCGCCGCTGCGCAAGCTGCTGCCACCCGGCAGCAAAATGATTGCCACCGATGTCACCGCGCCTTTCATGGCGCCTTTCAAGCTGACTTTTTTTGTTGCCCTGTTTCTCGGGGTGCCTTACATCCTGCACCAGATATGGGGTTTTATTTCACCGGCGCTCTACAAGCATGAAAAGCGTATCGCCGTGCCCCTGCTCGTCTCAAGTGTTCTGCTTTTTTATACCGGCGTGGCGTTTGCCTATTTCATCACGCTGCCGGCCATTCTCGGATTTTTCACCAAGGTCGGACCGGTCGATGTCGCCCTGATGACGGACATCAACCTCTATCTTGATTTTGTGCTCAAGCTGTTTCTGGTATTCGGCTTTACCTTCGAAATTCCCATCGCCGTTTTCATCCTGATCTGGACCGGCATCGTCAAAAGCGACGACCTCATCGACAAGCGTCGCTATGTCATCGTGCTCTGCTTTTTTATCGCCATGTTCCTGACGCCGCCGGACGCTCTTTCCATGTCCATGCTTGCCGTCCCGATGTGGCTGCTGTTCGAGGCCGGATTATTCTTTGGCCGCCTGATCGAAAAGAAAAAAGCCGCCGAGGCCTGAGACAGGCCAGCGAAAACGCTTCCATAAAAAAACCGGCGACTGCCGGTTTTTTTATGGAAGTGAAGCTCGTCTGTCAGGCAAATGGCTCTCTGCCCCTGCTGCAGGGTTTTTCATTCCTGTCGCCCGCATGCGCCACGACACCATCAATCCCGGCAGCCGGCACGCTGCCGTTGATGCTGATGCACCCGGTGTCATCCGGACGTCGGACTGCCATCAGGGCAGCCTGATCCGTGCCGTGACCGGTGTGGCCGGACGCCCGGCACCCGGATTTTCATCCACAAAGCTCGCGGTAAGCACCGCACCCGGAGCCACTTCCACCGTGCCGTTATTGGCCACCGGGGTGGAGGTCACCAGCGACAGGCTGGAGGGCAGCAACTGGAACCGGCCCGGCATGGTTTCGGTCAGGGTCAGCGTCTCCCGATCGCCCGTGCTGGTAGCCAGAACCACGCTGACAGTGCCTTGCCCCGCGAGATCAGGATCCCTCACTTCAAGCGTGACCGGGCATGCCGCCGACGCCGGCGGACAGACCAGCACGGCCGGCTGGAAAATCACCTGGGCCAGCACGCCACCACCACCGGCGAAGGGGGTATCTCCGGCAACAGCCGCCAGCCGCCAGCCATCACTATCACCGTGCAGCATGAACATGGCATTGCCTTCCTGCAGTACCGGCTGGAAAGAATTCACGGCAAGAAAGCGCTTTTGCCAGTGCGCCTGCACCACCGCTACCTCCGGCCCGGCCATCACCTGCACATCACTCAGGGTCACGCGCATCTGGCGGTAGCGCGCCGCATCGGCCTGCACCCCGTCCAGCAACTGGCCATAGCCGATAAGGGCCGGATCCAGCGAGCGCTGCAGACCGGCAATATCCCCGCGTTCATAGGCGCGCAGGAAATCATTCAGGGCCGCTTGTGCCTCGCGCCCGCGTTCGGGCGTGGCAACCTGGGCTGGAGCCACCGCGATACCGGCCGCCTTGTGATCGGCAGGAGCGGCCGCAGCCACGGCCGTGAACGCCAGCAACACGGGCAACAAAAACAGGTTTTTCATGAATAACGCTCCCTCAGAATGAGCCGGCATATTTGAGACCCCAGGTCGTACTGGTACTTTCCAGTGCACTGCTGCCGGCAAGATCACTGACATCGCGCCAGTAAAGCCCCAGCTGCCCGTGACGGCCCAGTGGATAACGGTAATCGAATTGCAGGGAAGTCTGGTCCAGAGTGCTGCCGCTGACCGGATTGGTCACAGTCCCCTTCATCGCATTGAGGGAAACCTGGCCGGCACGGTCATGGTTGGCGGCAAGATTGAGGCTGCCCGACTGGCTCTCGGTGTGCTGCCCGTTGTCCAGCGACTGCCGCTGGTTGTTGGCATTGAGGCCCAGATCGAGCATCCATCCCGCCAGCTCCGGCCAGCGCCGGCCGACACCCGCACTGATCGTGGTGATGTCACCGTTCACGGAGCTGGCGGAGGGGGCATCATTGTCAACCCGGCTCAGCTGGCTGCCGAGGTTGCCGTACCAGTCCTCGCGGGTAAACATGAACATGGCCGAACCGGAATGGTTCCGGTTATTCGAGCCATCCTTGTTCTCGCCCAGCGAAGCCTGGGTGCTGAGCTGCAGGGACAGCCCCGGCCAGCGCGGAAGCTGGAAACCGGCACCCAGCATCACGCGGTCACTGCTGCTGGCGGGTTGCACGGCCGGTACCGGCACCTGGCTGAGCACACGATTGTTTTCCGAGTGGCGCAGGTCGGTATTGAGGGTGAACCAGTCGCGCGCCTGCCAGTTGCCGGCCACATACGCTTCGCTCACGCCCCCCTGGGCCTGTCCGGAGAGGCTGGCGTAGCGTGCACCGACATCATGCCAGCCCGTGCGCAGGCTGAGTTTTTCGGCACGCCAGGCGGCATCCAGCACCATGGCATTATCGTTGCCGCTGGCCCCGCCACTCTGGTCCCAGGCACTGTGCCCGGCCTCCATCGTGACCTGGTACCTTGCGTGATTCCAGGCCAGGCCGAAGGTGCCGACCTGACCGCTCATGGTGAGCGGTGTGGACTGCTGGCTGGGCAGGGAAGCGTCATTGTCATGATGGGTCGCGAAGGATGCCGAGGTACGCAGTCCCTCGATGCCCACCGGCATTTCCACCCGCACTGCCGCCACGTCGCGGCGCGGGCTGGTGGCATCCGCCGCCCCGGTCAGGGTTTCCCAGCTTTCGGCCACGGAACCCAGCACACCGGAAATCGTGGCCTGACCCAGTTTCTGTTCCATCTGCACGCCACGCAAACCGAGATTGACGCCGAGCGAGGAGTAGGAGGCCGCCACATCGCCCAGCACCAGCCGCGACCGGGACTGGGCATGGCTCATCTGCAGGGTACCGATATGCAGGTTGTTGCGCGCCACGGAGCGGTCATTGACCACGGAAAAACCCAGCAGACCGGTCGTTGTCTGGCCGCCCGCACCCTGACGGATAAAATTGCTGCTTACCGACAGGTTCTGGTAGTCGCCGGTGGTCAGTGGCGTCAGCAGCGATCCGCCGGAGGCCTCGGTATGGTAGGCATCCAGACTGACGCTGTTGTGCCACTCCATGCGGGTGCCGCCCCTGGCATCATCGACCAGCGCTGCGGGCTGTCCGCCCGCCTGCGCCCAGGCCTCCAGCACCGACTGGTTGTCGGCCAGCTGCACCTCGCCGGCCTGGGCGACAGCGCCCAGGGAAAGTGAAACTGCGAGCACGGTTTTTTTCATCATCGCCTCATGCGTGAATTCAGGGAGTAAGGGGCGGCAGCGTCGCGGCCGCCGAAGGTTCACCTTCATTAGCGGCGGCATCGACCCACACCAGTCGATAGGCCAGTGCCACGCCATGCGGCACGTTCACCTGCACGGCATCACCGGCCGCGGTGACCGGCCCGGCGAGGATGTACCACGGTGCCGATGCATCGCCGGCGCGCCACTGCACGACCGTACGCAGGTTTCGCGCCGGGGCCGGGTAGCTCACCGTGACGTGGGGCAAGGGCTGGGCGTCGAAACGTACTTTCGGTACCGGTGCAGTGGCGATGGCAGCCAGCGGCACACGCACCATCACCGCCGGAGACACCTCACTGCGGTTGCCGGCCGCATCAACGGCGACAACGCGGTACCAGAACGTGCTGCCGGCCGTTGCAAAATCGTCAACGACCGCCGCATCCACCGTTGCCGGCAGCACGCGCGGCTCGCCGAGCACCAGTCCCTGCTGCACGGCATCACCGGCGCGCAGCAGGAGCAGGCGGTCGGTGTTGCGGGTACCGGAAGCACTCACCGTGAGCGTCACTTTGCCCGGCACGGCCTCGGCCGCCATGATGCGTGGCACGGGTGGCGGCAGGATGTCGGGCAGCGTTGCCTCGACGGAGGCAAAGGCGCCCTGCTGCTCATCGAAGGCCACGGCAGCAACGCGATAGCGCACGGTCACGCCGTCCGTACCGCCGGGGAAATCATCATCGAAGCGCGGCTCGCGCGTGAGGGCGCCGGCCATTGCCACCCAGTCGGCACCACCGAGCGCGCGCTCGACACGGTAACCGGCGACCGGCGTTGCTGACGGATTCCAGTGCAGCGTGATGCGGGTGCGGCCCGGCTCGGCAGCGAGTCCCGCGACGGCGGCCGGTGCGGCTGTGCCCACCGCCCGCGCACTCACCGCCGCCGAGCCCGCGCCGAGATCACCACGCGGCCCCATGAAGCGCACCCGGTAGTAATAGGTGCCGCCGGCCTGCGCGGTTTCGTCACGGTATGTCGTGCCGTTGACGGCTTTCATCGTCAGCGCTTGCCACTGTCCTTCCACCACCTGGGTGCGCTCGACAACGGCGCCTTTCGTGTGCGGGTTGGTGGCAGCCGGCCAGGCAACGGTGACGACGCCGGCCGCCGCATCCGCATGCACGCCGGACGGCGGCACCAGCGCCGCAATATCCTCGACGAACAGCGTCACTTTCGCCGGCAGCGAGCGGCGACCGCCGATGCCAATCGCGTAAACCCGGTACTCGGCCTGCATTTCGCGCGGCGCGCCGCGATCAATGAAGTCCGGCCGCTTCGCGTTGCGAATCGTGTTGGAAAGCATGCGGTCAGCCGCGATACGGCTGGTGCTTCCATGCACTTCCTCAATGGTATGGGCATAAACCGGCGACTCGCGTGACACGGCCGGCGCCTGCCATGACAGCGCCGCACCCTCGATCACGCTTTTTGCGCTGAGTTCCTGCGGCGTCGGCGGTAACGGCGTTGCCTTCACGGCATCAACCGGCGCACTGGCCAGCTTCGTCGCGCCAGCCGCATCAAGTGCAGTGACGGTGTAGCGATGCGCACCCGCCGCCACGCCTGCCAGCGTCACCGCCAACCCCATCGCCTGCGCATAATCGGGATCAACCAGTACGCGGCTGGCGGCAGCGAGATAGCCCTGCAGTTTCGCGTCGGCCGTGGCCGCTTTCGCCATGGCCGCCTCGAAGCCCTGCACCGATGCGCGTGATTTCTCGTCGAGTTTCGCCAGTGCGGCCTTTGCCTGTGCATCGCCGCGGGCAATACGCGGCAGCAGCACGCGACCGGTTTCATCGCTGACCTGCCACGCCGATGGCCACGCCCCTGGCGCCGGCACCCAGAGCAGCGTCACCACGCCCTTGCCGTCGGACAACGCAAACAGCGCGCCTTTTGCATCCGATACCGGCACGGCATGCACTGATGCGGCGAAGATGGACAGCACCAGCGCCGCAAAAACTTTCACCATCGTTTTCATCGCGCGGCTCCTCACAGGTGCACCGTGAAACTGACATCAGGCAGCGGGTACGGAAAACCCACTGTCGCGTGGGCGCGGATCTCCACCGGCATCGCCTCGGCATGCACGTCGGCAGTGACACTGGCATCGGCACAGCCGCCTGCAACGCAGACACCGGCCTCGGCACCGGCCGCAAAATCACCGATCACTTTTGGTTGTGGCGTGATCTGCAGGCCGACATCGAGATAGCCCTTCACGTAGGCGGATGCGAAACTGTCATCGCCGACGCCGAGATAAAGGCTCTGCGCGCCGCCAACGGCGAAGCCGGTCGCCGAGCCCAGCATCAGGTAGGAATCGGACTGCTGCACCAGCACGAAGGCGCTGATCCGCGCACCGTCCTTGTTGCCCGCATTCAGGTACCAGTCGCCATCGCCGAAGTGCAGTTGCATCGCCGCATTGTTTTCGCTCTTGCCGAGATCAAAGCTGATCAGGTCGCCGAGGTAACCGATGTGGCCCCACATTCTCCCGTCGAGATTGCCGCCACCGTACTGGATGTAGCCCTTGATCGGCGGCTGGCCGGACGGCGCCGGGTTCAGCAGCCAGGCACCGAAATCGGCGCGCACGATGCCGGAGGTGGTGCCAACAAGATCGCCGTCGAGCGTGTAGATGAACTGGTCAGCAGAACCGAGGCGCACGCCGGCGGAAAACAGCAGGCCGGTGCCGGGATCCGGCTGGATATCCTTCAGCGGCGTTGCCGCCGCAAAACTCGTCGACTGCACGTGATACCCCATGCCGCCGCGGATCGCGAACAGGCTGACGACTTCCGGGTACAGCACGATGCCGGTGCTGCCCATCGGCATCGACGCGCGCATCAGCCAGTAATCGGTGTTGTTGCTGTAGCCGAGCAGGAACTGCGCCTTCACCGGCGGGCCACCGAACAGGCCAATGTCGACGTCGCCGCTGTAGCGCGTACCGCCCTGCGGGTCCGGGCTGTAGACCGGCGCCACGGTGTTTTCCATCGCCGGCTGCGCCTGCGGGAAACTCATCGACAGCGAGAACGGCGAATTCCACGGGCCGGAACCGGCGTAGTTGTCACCCGTGATGGCGTAATTCACCTGCACTGGCGAGCCCGGCAGGCCGGCGGAGAGTTTCACGTCGCCAAAGAAATTCAGCTTCAGTCGCTCGCTGCCGGTGGTGCCTCCATCGAGACGCAGACCCGACAACTCGATCGGTGTCTTGCCGAGGGACGCCATCTGCGACAGGTTCATCGTGCGCACCGGTTCGGCGGTATCACTGAAGAAGGCACGACCGTTAAGACCGAAGCTCATGTTCGGAATCGTCACGGCCTGTGCAAGGAAGGGTTTGCCTTCGGCATCGGTCGTCAGCTCCGGCGCGGTGAGCACGCGCCAGCCGGCCGGTGCCGGACCGAACAGCACCGACTGCTTCGGCACACGCAAATGCACCGGCCCGAAATTGCGCACCACATCGGCATCAGGTTTCAGGCCGCTGAAATCAAAACTGCCTTCGTCACTGCCGGTAGACACCAGCGTCACATCATCGCCATGCAGGCTGGCATCAAGGAACGGCACCTTCACATCCATCGCGTAGATGGCCTTGAAACCACCACTAGGCAACGCATCAATGCGCACCCGGCGAAACGAGATTTCCCCCTTGCCGACCACCAGATGCTGCAGCGCCGGATCGTTCTGCACATCGAGATGCCCGCAGGCACGCGAACTCACGCCCCAGCCGGGCGCATTCACCTGTGCCGTCACAAGGTCACGCGTGTTGAGACGGATTTTTGCATCACCAAAATTGAGACCGGTCCAGCCATTGCCGCTGCCGTCATTGCAGCCGGCAGGCGCGGAGCCAGCCGCACGACTGAGATCCAGCGTTGCTTTCGGCGTGGAGAGATAAAACCCGCTCCAGCCAAGCGCGAGATCGTTTTCCGGCCCGGTGGTCGCCAGCCAGTCACCTTTTACCGACAGCGGCGCCGTCATCTCCCATGCCGGTGCAACGGCATTACCGTTCTTGGTGTAATGGATCAGTGCATCGGACGGCGACAGTTTCAGCGTTGCATCAATGTCCTTGCCGGCGACACCGGCCACCGTGCGCAACGTGCCCTCAAGCCCGCGCGGGTGAATGTCTTCACCGCTTGCCATCGGCTTGAGCACGCTGCCGGAGGCAATGCGGCCATCGGTACCGACCTTCCAGCTGGTGAACGACACCGGCACGGCAATGTTTTTCACGGCACTCGGACTCACGGCCAGTGACAGGTCAAGCGTTGCCGTACCGGTGTAGATATTGTCGCCGACCATTTTCGGCAGCTTCGCCTGGTCGACATACATCGGGTAGTCGCCGCTCGCGCCGGCGAATTTCAGTTCGCACAACTTGCTCTCGTCAATGGCGATAACCTTGTAGGATTTCGTTTCCGACTTCACGAAATTCGGTGGTTGCAGCAGCGCGCCTGCGGCATTTTGCTGCGCCTGTGCCATTTCCGGCAGCAGCGCGCCGGCAAGACCAGACAAATTGCTGCCGCCCGTATTGCCAGGGCCGTAAACCGCTGCCGCCATGCCGCCACCGGTTGTCATCGGATTGAGCAGACCAAACTTCGGCAGTTCGCTGCCTTCCGTTTTCAGCGCGGACGCAAATTGCGCCGGATTGATCGTGCTGTTGCCCGACAGCAGTGCGCCGAAAGTCTCTGTGACCGGTGCCGGCTTCACCTGCACGCTCACCCATACTTCGTAAATATCCGTCGGATCAATCGGCAGGCGCGGAGATACCAGCTCGAACTTGCCGGTGATCGGCGCCCCCCAGTTCGCTGGATTGCCGGTGCGCGACGGCGATGCCGGCACGGTGATCACGCCTTCGTCAGAGAGCGCCATCGCGGCGCCGCCATTGCGCAGCTTCACCCACCACGTGGCATCAACATGGCCAGCACCGGTGTATTCCAGTATGGCGCGCGCACTCCAGGCCTTGTTGCAGCCGCTGCAGATTGCATCGACGCTGTACGCTGCCTGCAACTGCACGTGTGATGCATAATCCTGCGGCGCGTCAGAGCTGGAGAGATCCGGGGCGCCCGGCTTGCCAGGCAATGGTGCATATGATTTTTTTCCGCCGGCCAGCAGCACTGCATTCGATTTCTGCACGGCAGCGTTCGACGAATTAATGGCGCCAGCGTGAACCTCTGCGGTCTCGACAGTGCCGGGTGATTTTGCCTGCGCGGCAGACGATGCCTGCGCGCCGAACTTTTTCACGGCCACCGATTTAAGTTGCAGGTAGCCATTGGCGATGGTGTCCATCCACGGCTCGACCTTCACGGCATGGCAATACACCAGATAGGCACGCTCGGCGATCACGGCCTTCGTCGACTGCCGCGCCGCCATCCCGGTCTGTGCCACCTGCAGGTAGGCATTGTTGCCGTTGCCATCGACGGACGCCGCCAGCATGCCGGGATCAGTCTTCTGCACATCCCCCTCGGAGAGCTGGAAAAGACGCACGTTATAGTTGCCGGCGATTGCGTAGGAATGCGTCAGGTACTGCGGCGAATCCTTGTCGGCGGGAATCTTGCCGGCTTTCCACTGCAGGTATTCGGCAGCATCCGGCAACTTGTAGGTTTCGGCGCGATTGACGGCATGATCACCGATGCCGGTCATGTCCGAGCGCACACTGATTGGCTGCGCACCGCTGCCGTCGCCCCAGTCGATGAACACGTTATCAAAATGATGCTCGGTGACGACTTCGAGGCCGACGCCCATCTGCCCACCCGGCCCCTTCGGTGCCGCCTGCTGCTCCTTCACTTCCTGCGACACCATCGCGTACGGCGACTTGCCGAGCGAGAACGTGCCGGACAGGATCCACTGGTCCCCCGGGTGCGGTACGCCCTGATTGCCTTGTGTCATGTTGTAGATCGTCACGCCCTTGCCATCAATCGGGCAGGCCTGGAGTCCGTTCGGCCGCGCCGGCTTCATCAGCGGCCACTGCTCGGAAAGGGAGACCTCGACATCAATCATTTCCTGCACGGCATTGACGGCGTTCTGCACCTGCGCCTGCTGGTACGGCTGCCCCGCTTGCTGCGCGGATTGTTGCTGCCCGTATGACTGTTGCGCATATTGCTGTTGTTGCGCCGACTGCTGCTGGGATTGCGGCTTCGGTTTCGGCACGCGCTTGTAGCCGATCACGTCCCACAGGTACTGCGTGCCGTCCGGCCACACCACCGGCGCCGGCTGGCTGCCGCCGGATTGCGCGCCCCCCATCGGCATGCTGGTGTGCTGCGTTGTCTGCGTTCCCGTTGCTCCGGCATCAATCGCCAGCGGCGCTTGGCCATGATTGGGATCGAGCAATTCGTCGAGCAGTTTTGCATCCGGGCGATACCAGGTCTGCGCCGGCAGCATCGTCTGGTTGCCGTTCAGCATCAGCGTCACCGGATTGATCCGCCGCGTCACCAGCACTTTCTTGTTCAGCGTCAGGATGCGTATTTCATAGGCATCGGCGAGCCCCGGATTTTCCTCTTTCCAGGTAAACACCGTCGCATCGTCAATCAGTGGCGAACGCTTGCTGGCGTTTTCGCCGCCAAAGCTGCCGCCGAATTGCCACTGCGGTTTCTCCAGCACGATCTTTCCCGGCGTGAGCGCGAATGCCGGTGGCTCCGTGAATTTCGGCAACGGCATGAACCCCGTCTGCACCGGCTTTTTTTCCGGTGCCTGCACCGGCTGCATGGCGGGCTTCGGTTTGGCGTAGACCATTACGCTCAGGGAAGACATCTGCCAGGGCTGCGTCATCCCGGCCCGCCACTCCAGCAGGCGTGAACCCGAATCTGCAGTATCGGCAACCGTGACGTCGATTTTCATGGTGGTACCGCCCAGCAGCAGGGGCTTGCCCACCACCACACCGGAACCGAAACGCAGCTCCATGCCGGGGAGAAAATTAGTGCCGTTGAGCATCACGCTGTAATGGCTGCCGGCCGTCCACATCGCCGGAAATACCGACTGGAAAGCAATCGCCTGAAAAGCCCCGACGGCATCAGACAGCGATTTTCCCGATGAAAAAGCAGGACTAGTGGCAGGCCGCTGGCCTGCACTGGCGGGGGACACCGTATCCGTCGAAGGGGCAGCTGTACCAGCCGTAGCAGCCGTCGCTGCAGCAAAGGCAGCGGGCGGCAGGACGCCCAGCAAGCCGGCCATGAGAACGAGGGCCGGCAGGCGCAAAAAGCCGGCAGTCGCGCCGCTCCGTGAACAATGACAGTGTGTGGACATGGGCTTTCTCATCCCTGCAGGACCGGCAAGATGCAGTAGCCTGCCAATAAAGCACGGGGATTCCCTTGATCCACCTCAAGCGCAATGACGTCCGGGGACAGCCCGTCGTTCTGTCAAACCGGATCAGCGCCCGCCAAAGCGCCGCGCAAAATCGTTGGTGGCGCGCACCAGCGCATCAATGATGCCAGGCTCTGCGCCCGAGTGTCCGGCATCGCGGATAATCTGCAGCTCCGCATCGGGCCAGACTTCATGCAGGGCAAAGGCATTGTCCAGCGGACACACCATGTCGTAGCGGCCATGCACGATCACGCCGGGAATGCCGGCGAGCCTGTGTGCGTCTTTCAGCAACTGGCCGGGCTGCATGAAACTCTTGTGCACAAAGTAGTGCGCTTCGATACGCGCCAGCGCGAGCGCCACATGCGGATCCGAGAAATGCTCGGCGACACTTTGATTGGGGCGCAAGGTCGCACACAAGCCTTCCCACACCGACCAGGCCTTGGCGGCCGCCATGCGCGCTACTTCGTTGTCGCTGGTGAGGCGGCGGTAATAGGCCGAAAGAAAATCGCCGCGTTCAGCCTCGGGAATCACCCGCACATAATCCGCCCAGTAATCGGGATACACATGGCTGGCGCCATCCTGATAGAACCAGTGAATATCCTGATCCCGGCAAAGAAAAATGCCGCGCAGGATCAGGCCGGTCACGCGTTCGGGGTGAGCCTCGGCATAGGCAAGCCCCAGTGTCGAACCCCAGGAGCCACCAAAGACCACCCAGCGCTCGATACCGAGAAATTCACGCAGCGCTTCAATGTCCGCAACCAGCGCCGGCGTGGTATTGCCCTCAAGATGGGCATGCGGTGTTGATTTGCCGGCACCGCGCTGGTCAAACAGCACGATGCGGTAACGCTCGGGATCAAAGAAGCGGCGATTCCAGGTCTGACAGCCGGCGCCGGGGCCGCCATGCAGAAAAAGCACGGGCAGTCCCTGCGGATTGCCGCTCTCTTCCACATAAAGGACGTGCGGTGCCTCGACGGCGAACTGATGCATGGCGTAGGGCTGAATGTCGGGAAACAGGGTTTGCATGAATATCCTCCGCAGACAGGCGAGACTAGCGAGCACAACGGTTTCTGACAAATCCCCCGTGCATTACAATCGCCGCATTCCCTGCGAGGCTACCCCATGAATCTGCCCCTGCTGCTTGAGCCTGAAGTCCTGAATGCACACCTTCGCGACGACCACCTGCTCATCGTCGATCTGGGCAAGGCGTCCGTCTACCAGCAGGTGCACGTACCGGGTGCGATTCCCCTCAACGTCAAGGAACTGGCCTCGGGCCAGCAGCCGGCGCCCGGCAAGCTGGCCTCCGTCGAGCAGGTTTCTGCCGTGTTCTCCGCCATCGGCCTGACGCCGGATACGCACGTGGTGGTCTACGACGATGAAGGCGGCGCCGCCGCCGGCCGTTTTATCTGGACGCTGGATGTCATCGGTCACCGGAAATATTCCTATCTGAACGGCGGCATTCATGCCTGGCTGGCCGCCGGCCTGCCGGCAGAAAGCACCGCCCGAGCGCCCGTGCCCAGCGCCTACGCAGCCACGCTGGTCGAAGGGCCATGTGCAGACATGGCCTATGTGCTGGCTCATTATGCCGATGTCGATCATGTGGTCTGGGATGCGCGCTCGCCGGAAGAGTTTGACGGCAGCATGATCCGTGCACAGCGCGCGGGCCATATTCCGGGCGCCAGAAACTATGAATGGACGCGGGCCATTGACCGCAACCACTCCATGCGCGTGCGCCCCCTGGAAGAAATACGCACCGAGCTTGCCGGACTCGGCATCACGGGTGACAAAACCATCATCACGCATTGCCAGACCCATCACCGCTCCGGCTTTACCTATCTGCTGGGAAAGCTGCTCGGATTCACCCGCATGAAAGGCTACCCAGGCTCATGGAGTGAATGGGGCAACCGCTCCGACACCCCCATTGAAAGTTGAACCGGGAAGCTGAACCGGATCGAAAACCGGAATGACTCTCTTACGCTGGTGCGTTATTCAACACGCACTGATTTCCTGAAAAACTCCCGCCAGCCGGGAATCACGCCCACCAACCGGAATACCCATGTCACCCGAAACCCGCGACAAGCTGCTCACCCTGATCCAGTACCTTGTACCCCAGCACCTGCTGTCCCGCTGTGTCGGCTGGATTGCTGAAAGCCGTATCGACAGCATCAAGAACACGTTTATCGGCCAGTTTGTACAGCGCTACCAGGTCGACATGAGCGAGGCCGTGGAAGAAAACCCGCTCGCCTATGAAAACTTCAATGCCTTCTTCACGCGTGCGCTGAAAGAAGGGGCAAGGCCGATTGATGCGGACGCCGCCAGCATTGTCTGTCCCGCTGACGGCGCCATCTCGCAGCTCGGCCCCATCAACGGTGACGCCGTATTCCAGGCAAAGGGGCATTACTACAGCCTGAATGAATTGCTGGGCGGCAATGCCGAACGTGCCAAACCTTTTCTGAATGGCATTTTTGCCACGGTTTATCTGTCGCCGAAGGATTATCACCGCGTGCACATGCCTTTCACCGGCACCCTGCGCGAAATGATTCATGTCCCGGGCGACCTGTTTTCGGTGAACACCCGCACCGCCGAGAATGTGCCGCGCCTGTTTGCCCGCAATGAACGTGTGGTGGCGATTTTTGATACGGAGATCGGCCCCATGGCCGTGGTGCTGGTGGGCGCCATGATTGTCGCCAGCATCGAAACCGTCTGGGCCGGCATCGTGGCACCCGCCAAGCGCCAGGTTCGCGTCACTGATTACCGCAGTGATGCGCGTACGCCCGTCGTGCTGGAAAAGGGCGCCGAGATCGGCCGCTTCCGCCTCGGTTCTACCGCCATAGTCTGCTTCGGGCCGGGTGCAGCCGCCTGGAGCGAATCCTTTCGCGATGGCACCCCCACGCGCATGGGCGAGAGCTTGGGCCGACGCCTGATCTAGGCCGGCAAGCACATGCGAGGCAGCCCGCGGTACTCTCCCGGTTGCCCCAGCCCCCGCAGCCGGGTGCCGTTATTGACATGACGGCACCGCTGTCCTCCCCTGAAGGCCCAACTGCCGACCCTCTCTCCGGTACCCGCTACCGCCCCGGCAGGGTGGCGTCGTGGCCACCAGCTTGCCTTATCGACAGAAACCCGAATAGTCTCCACTCATCATCAAAACTGCTGATGAAATCATCATGCGCATCACCCTGAAGCAACTTGAAGTCTTTATCGCCGTCGCCCAGTCCGGCAACGTCACCCGCGCCTCGGAAACCCTCAACATCACGCAAAGTGCCACCAGCATGGCGCTGGCGGATTTCGAGAGCCAGCTCGGGCGCAAGCTGTTTGACCGTATCGGCAAGCGCCTGCAGCTCAACGATACCGGCCGTCTTTTACTGCCCAAGGCGCTGGATGCCGTCTCCCGGGTAGCGGATATCGAGCGCATGGCCGCCAGCGACTCCGCCCTTATCGGCCCCTTGCGCATTGGTGCCAGCATGACCATCGGCAACTACATGATGCCAGGCCTGATTGGCAGCTTCATGCGCGCGCACCCTGGTGCCCAGCTCACCCTGGATGTTGCCAATACGCGGCAGGTCATCCAGGCGCTGGAGCAGTTCCAGATTGATTTCGGTTTTATCGAGGGCTTTTGTCATGAGCCCAATATCGAGGTATTGCCCTGGTGTCGTGACGAGCTGGTGATCTTTGCCGCGCCCGGCCACGAGCTGGCGCAAAAGCCAGCCATTAATGAAGACGATCTGGCCAGGGCCGACTGGATTCTGCGGGAGCCGGGATCCGGCACCCGCGAGGTTTTCGACAATGCCGTGCTGGGCAAGGTCAATCGCATCAATCTGCTGCTGGAGTTCGGTCATACCGAAGCCATAAAGCATGCCGTGGAGTCGGGCATCGGTATCGGCTGCGCCTCGCGGCGCACGCTGGAGGACGCCCTGCACACCGGTAGCGTAGTGGCACTGGCGACGCCGTTCCTGAATCTTGAGCGCGAGCTTTATGTTTTGATCCACCGGCAGAAATACCGCACCCAGGGGCTGGAGCATTTTCTGGCGCATTGCCGCCAGGGGGTTTCCTGAGTGTTCCGCACACATGCACCGGCATAGGCGAGACCATGCCGGGCGCTGCTGCTTCACGGCCGTCTGCACACGCTATCAAGACATGCCCGCGGCTCCCCGGAACGGCAAAGCGCAGCCGCCAATACACGCCATCCGTCTGCTTGCCCGTAACCAGGCAAAAAAGACTATCCTGAAACCGGGTCGGGATTCCGCCACGACTCCAGCAAGTGGCGGTAAGCCCTGAAAAACATGTGTTTTTTTCAGCATTGCGGTTGCCCCGCAGACAAGGCATGGATAAGAATGGCAACAGGTATTCCTGTGATCGCGCTCACCGTTTCGGCATGAACCGACTCACAGTCAGCGCCGTTTTATAACAACCGTCAGGGAATCGTGTTTATGGCCAGCAGCGTCGAGGCACTCCGGCAGCGCCTCCCCACTCAGGATCTGAGCCGCTTGAGCCTTGTCAGCCACCAGCCCAAGAAGCTCAGGGAGTGGGTCGCCGCTCTTCCCATGATCAACGTGGGAGAAACTTCCCGGCAGGTCTTTCAGACCCTGCAAGAAATCGGTCGCCTGAATATTGATGCCGCAGCCCGCTTTGAGCTGCTGGAGATACTGCGTCCGACAGTGCATGTTCTCGGCACCGCCTTGGCCAAACACTATCTCAACCAGTCCGTCATGCTGCCGGACCGGGCCACCAAGGTCGCCACGCTGGCACAAGCCATGCAAAGCCACCTGGCCACCGGCTACAAGCTGGTAACGCTGGCGACACTGGAAAAACTCGGCAATCAAAAGCGTGACGTCGAAACAATTAAGCTGGCTGCACAGGCCATACACCGCGCTATCAGCGAACTTACCGGCAACCTGCTGCGCTCCACCCAGCTTTACCTGAATACCCCGCCGCGACTCTGGCTGGAACTGCACACGCTGTACCTGGCCGCCGTCGAACAGCAGATGGCCACCGGCGTGCGTATCAGTGATAGCGATCATCGTCATACGGATAAATCCACGATTGAAGATGCCTACAAACGGGCGCTCCTGCTTGCCACCTGCAAGCCCAACAAGTTGCGACAGGGTGAAATTGCCCAGGTTTACGAGCTGGGTGAGGTCTGGGCACCACTGGTGTCACTCAAGGAGTTCAGCAGCACCAGTGAGCTTTTCGTATTTGATTTGTCCAGGGATGCACCGCCCACTTACCGCAACCTGGCACAGGCCACCGAAGCCGCCCATGTCCGTGCCATTGATCCGGCACAGCTGGTCAAGCACCTGACCGAGCTAAGGCAGGCCGCACAAGGCGGCAGCCCCAAAGGTCACGGCGAAGCGGCACTCAGCCTCAGCCTGCTCCAGCACCTGATTCTGGCGTGGAGTGAACTCAGCGAGCGCAGTTTCTCGCGTGCAACCCATGATGGCACCCTGCAGGCCAGTGTCGGCCTTACGGCAACGCACTACTTCATGTCCGGCAACCAGGACTTTGACATCATGATGAGGGGCGATCAGGGCCTCTTCAAAATGGTGGTCGATTCCGACAATCCCTTCATGAAGGCCAAGCCCATTACCCTGCACCGCCCGGACGAAAACTCGGGCAAGGATGTATGGTCGCTGGCCTTCGGCAATACCGATACCGAAGCCAGAGAGCGTGAGCTCGCCCTCAAGATGCAGGGCACGGAAGGTGCGGCCCCCCGTTATGAAGCCCACACCTGCCAGATCGTCAATATCAGCCCCGGCGGCTACTGCATCGAATGGGCCGGCGAAGTGCCGGCCAGCGTACGTGCCGGTGAAATCATGGGCCTGCATGAGGAAGGGCAGCCGGGCTGGAGCATCGGCGTGATTCGCTGGGTGAAGCAGTTGCCGGCCCACGGCGCACAGCTTGGCATTGAAGTACTGGCCCCCAAGGCCAAGCCTTGCGGCGCCCGTGTCATCAAAAAGACGGGCGACGCTACCGAGTACATGCGCACCCTGCTGCTGCCGGAACTCAAGGCCATCAATCGTCCTGCCACGCTGATCACACCGGCACTGACCTTCCGCTCGGGCTACAAACTCGTACTGAATCTCGACGGAGAGGAAATAAAAGCGCACCTCACGGAACAGGTGAGTGCAACGCCAAGCTTTTGCCAGTTCGAGTTCCAGTTGATGCGCCGCCCCCAGGAAAACGAAGAAGCTGCAGAGCAGGCCGGCAATACGCCGATTGATGATGACTTTGACTCCATCTGGGCCAGTCTGTGAGACTTCGCAGGGCGGCAGCACGTGCCACCCTGCTCTCAACGGAGGCTTTCGCGTAGTATCACGACCAGTGGACAAAGTTCCCGCCCACTCTTCTTGCCCTTGAAAAAAGCCCGCAGGGGGCGACAATAACCCCCCTCGACCGAACGCAGGAACCCGCTCTCGCATGGCACCGAAAAACGAGACTGTTCGTCTGCTCGTGTTGCACGAGTCACAGGACAACGCCGAACAAATCGTCAACTCGCTCAAGAACGCCGGCATTGCCACGCGCCCCGAACTGATTGCTGATGAGGATGAACTGCTTGATGCCCTGAAAGATGGTGCATGGGACATCATGCTGGCCGGCGAAATCACCAATGGCATTCCCTACGAAAGCGCTCTCGCCCAGATCCGCAAACAGGACAAGGACATCCCCGTCATCATCCTGCTGGAAAAATTTGATCTGGAAGTCATCGAGGATGCCCTGAGTGCTGGCGCCTGTGATGCCGTTGTTTTCGATGCCTACAAGCACCTTGTGTTTGCCATCAAGCGCGAACTGGCCAATCTCCAGCACCGCCGCGCACGCCGCAAAGCCGAAGCCACACTGGCTGAAAGTGAAAAACGCTGCGAGCTCCTGCTTGATAATTCGCGCGATGCCATTGCCTACATCCATGACGGCATGCACATCTACGCCAATACTGCCTATGTCGAACTGTTTGCCTATGAAAGCACCGAAGATGTAGAAGGCATGCCGGTTGTTGATCTGGTGGCCAAGGAAGATCTGGCCAACTTCAAGGACTATTTGCGCTCCTACAGTAAGGGCGAAAGCATATCCAAGGATCTGCGCTTCCATGGACTCAGGGCAGACAACAGCAAAATCGATGCGATGATGCAACTCTCCGCCGCCAGTTACGACGGCGAGCCCTGCACGCAAATCATCATTCGCCGGGACGATGGTGAGGGCAATGCTGCCGTGCTGGCAGAAAAACTCAAGGAAGCCACCAGCGTTGATCAGGTGACCGGCCTGCCCAATCGCCAGCGCTTCGAGGAAAACCTGGCCGAAGCGGTGCACGCGGCGCACAAGGATAAATCGCGCTATGCCCTGTTTTATCTGGCCATCGACAATATTCCGCAAATCAATCTCGCCGCCGGCCTGACCGGCACCGATGCCGTGATCAAGGCCGTCGCGGCCATGCTCGGCAAGCACTTCAACAACAAGCATTTGTCACGTTTCGCTGATTCTGCTTTTACGGCGCTTGTGCCCGCTCTGGATCCGGAAAAAGCCAGGAGCGAAGCCGAAGCGCTCTGCAAGGAAGTGCATGACCAGCTCATCGCCATTCCCGGCGGAAAAACCCAGCAAACCAGCATCAGTGTCGGTATTGCCATGGTGGGTGAAACCGCCCCTGATCCGGCAGAAATACTGTCGCGTGCGATTGGCGCCGCGGAAAACGTCAAGCTGGCACAAGGCAATGGCGTACAGGTTTTCAATGCCGCAGAGAAAGCCGGCAGCTCCGACTCGGCACTGCTTGAACTGCTGATTGATGCCATTGAAAACAGCAAGTTCAAACTGCTCTACCAGCCCCTTGTCGATGTCAGTGGCACGAGTGGCGAGTTCTACGAGGTCTTTGTCCGCCTGCCTTTGGCGGATGGAAAAGTGATGACCCCCGATGACTTCATGCCGCTCGCCATGCAGAACCAGTTAGGCGCCAAAATTGATCGCTGGGTCATGCTGAATGCAGCCAAGCAACTGAAAGAGCACGTAAAGAAAGCACCCAATGCACGCGTACTGCTGAACCTGACAGCCGAGTCATTGCAGGACTCAACACTACCGGCCTGGATCAGCAAACTCTCCAAGGCGATTGATCCCAACGGCCAGCCGCTGGTTCTGCAATTCGCTGAAAAGGATGTAGTCGCCTACCTCAAGGCCGCCAAAGAGCAGACCGACGCGCTGACACAGTCCGGCTGCCCGGTCTCCATCAGCCACTTTGGTACCACACTGAATCCGCTTAATACGCTCAAGCACATCACTGTTTCGCACATCAAGCTGGATCGTTCCTTCACCCAGGATCTCAGCAATGAACAAAACATGGGCGCCATCAAGAAAATAACCGGTGAACTGCATGCGCAGGGAAAGCAGGTAATCGTGTCTTATGTGGAAACCGCACAGATACTGTCCAAACTCTGGACACTGGGCGTGCATTACCTGCAGGGCCATTATCTGCAGCCGCCTGGCGACACCATGCATTACGATGCGCAGGGCTGAAATCCAGAGCATAAAAAAACCGGCATTTTTTGCCGGTTTTTTTATGCTGTTAATTAGCAGAGAACACTCCCGAAGAAGCAGCACTGCACGCCGGAATTGTCTGGGGTGGCGTAATGCACTCCCCGCCATCCTGCCTGTTTATCGTGCCTGCTCCAGGTCACGATCGCGTACGCCGAGCAGATACAGGATGCCATCCAGACCGAGCGTGGAAATCGCCTGCTTGGCATTCTGCTTGACCAGGGGCTTGGCACGAAACGCAATACCGAGACCGGCAATACCCAGCATGGGCAAGTCATTGGCACCATCACCTACGGCAATCACCTGCTCCAGATTCACGCCTTCCTTCTGCGCGATTTCCTGCAAGAGCTCCGCCTTGCGCTGCCCGTCCACCACCCGCCCGACCACATTGCCGGTGACCTTGCCATCAACAATTTCCAGCTCATTGGCATGCACATAATCAATGCCCAGTTGCTGCTGCAGATGACGGCCAAAATAAGTAAAACCACCCGAGAGAATCGCGGTCTTGTACCCCAGGGCCTTCAGCGTGCGGATCAGCTGCTCGGCACCTTCGGTAAGTTTCAGATTGGCCGCAATCCCTGACAGCACGGATTCATCCAGCCCCTTCAGCAAGGCCACGCGCGCCTTGAAACTTTCGGTAAAATCAATCTCGCCATTCATGGCCCGCTCGGTAATGGCCGATACCTGATCGCCCACTCCTGCCGCTTTCGCCAGCTCGTCAATCACTTCATGCTCGATCAGCGTGGAGTCCATATCAAAACAGACCACGCGGCGATTGCGGCGATAGGCATTGTCCTTCTGGAAGGCAATATCCACATTCAGGGCATTGGCCAGCCGCAAGAACTCCGCACGCATGCCCTGGATATCACGCGGCTCACCGCGTACGGAAAACTCCACACAGGCCTTGCGCTCGGCCGCCACATTGTTTTCATTATCCAGCGGCACACGGCCCGACAACCGCTGCAAGCCATCAATATTCAAGCCGTTGTCCGCGACCAGTGCCGACACGGTGGCAATATGTTCTGCCGTGATTTTGCGCGCGAGCAGGGTGACGATGTAACGCACCTTGCCCTGCCCCGCCACCCAGTGCCGGTAGCTCTCCGGCGTAATGGGCGTAAAGCGTGCTGTCAGGCCGAGATCATGAGCCGCAAACAGCACCGCCTTCATCAGCAGGGCCGACTCCTGCTCAGACGGCGTCTCGATCAGCATTCCCAGGGAAAGGTGATCGTGTATCACTGCCTGGCTGATATCGAGAATATTGACCGCGTGATCCGCCAGAATACGGGTAAGACGCGCACTGATGCCCGCACGATCCGGACCGGCCACAGTGATAAGAATGATTTCACGCATACGAGGGCCTCTGACAATGGCGTGATTGTATCCGATTGCAGGCCCGGCGCTGAATCCTCCGGACACTGAAGTTAACCCGCTTACCGTCCGGAACAATTGCGGATGAGTTGTTCCGGACGCGGAGGAAGCCCCGCTATAATCGCCGGCATTGAGACAGACGCTTTAATGTGGGCAGGACAGCATGAACAAGGGAACCGGACGTTGGGCGGCGCTGCTTGTTGCCAGCTTTGTGGCGCACACGGCACTCACCGTCAACAGCAGCGAAACTGCTGTCTGGAACGAACAGGGCCGTCAGGGCGGCCTGCTCGCCCAGCAACTCGCCGACGCTGCGGCCCCGCTTGCTCTGGCGCGCGACATGGTCAGTCTCAGCGTGCTCACCAGCCGCTATGAAAACCGTCCCGGCATCATGGGCGTGCGCCTCTACAATGCCCGTCAGGAGCTGATTGCCGAGACCGGTGACAGCGGCAGCCGTGGCCGGCTTTTTACGGCGAAGGTGCAACTGCAGCAGCAGGCACTGGGACAGGTTGAGCTGCGCCTGGCCAGTCCCACCACCGGTGACATCAGCCGGCTCAGTCTCGGCAATATCGGCATTTCCTTTTTGCTGCATGCCCTCATGTTCATGGCAGGACTTTTCCTCAGCCCGCGCACGCAGGACAGGCAGCGCGGCGCCATGCCCCAGGCCGCGGGGGCAACCCGTTCTGCTGCCGCACCCGCCCAAAGTGGTACGCCTGCCGCCACGACAAGCGAAGAGCCCGCAACGATCACCCTGCTGCATATCGCGCTGGATGACCCCAATGGCCTGCTGACACGGGTCAGCGTGAGCATGGCCGATGAGCTGCTGTCACTGTTTGACCAGTTCATTGACCGCGCGGCGCGCCTTTATGGCGGCGACGTCACCATGCCGTTCAGCCCGGATGGTGTGCTGCTGCGTTTCAGCCAGGCCGACACGCTGGAGCGCGAGTTCCAGGCCATCGCGGCAGGTCAGCTGTTTCTGCAGCTGGTGGAAGACTCCATGGAAGAGCGTCGCCGTCATGGCCTGCTCTGCCTCTCCTGCAAGGCCGGCCTGCTGCATGACAGTGACCACAGCGACGATGCCGCCGCCGTTGCCGCCCTGCTGTCCCGCACCGCGCCGTCGGGCCGGTTGCTGAGCAATCTGCCCGGCAGCGCCGTCAGCACACGTTGCCACTTCGGCACCAGCTATCGCCTGGCCCTGAGCGAGGACATTGCCCTGCATGTCGCCCTGCTCGAAAACTTTGCGCCGGAATACCAGCAACTCATTCACAACCAGTGCCAGCACATTCTCGGGCCAACTGAAGCCGCCTGACTTTTCACCCATAAAAAAGCCGGCATCTGCCGGCTTTTTTATGGGTTTTCGTTCTCATCACCAGATGCCCGTCATCAATCAGCGATGTGCATGCCATCAACCTTCTGATAACCCCGCGGCAACTTGGCGCCACGACGACCGCGCTCGCCCCGGTATACATCCAGCTCACTCCAGCGCAGCGTGACGTGACGGGTACCGGACTGCACCGCCAGCTTCTGCCCTTCCGAAACCGCCAGCACCATGAGCACGGTTTCATTTTCATCAAGGGCGATATTCATCAGCTTGTTGCCCTTGCCCTTGGCCAGTTGCGGCAAATCCTTCACCGGGAACACCAGCAGGCGACCTTCCGTACTAAGCACTGCCAGCAAATCATTTTCCGGTGACTGCACCAGCGCCGGCGGAATCAGCACCGCACCCTCCGGCACATTGAGAATGGCCTTGCCGTTTTTGTTGCCGGCCTCAAGATCCCCCATCGCGGCAACGAAGCCGTAGCCCGCCGAGCTGGCAAGCACTACCTGCTGCTTGTTGTCGCCCATCAGCAGGCCCCGGAAGCTCGCCCCCGGCGGCGGATTCAGCTTGCCGGTCAGCGGCTCACCCTGACCACGCGCCGACGGCAAGCTGCTGGCGAGCAGCGAATAACTGCGGCCGGAGGAATCCAGGAAATGCACAAACTGGTTGCTGCGGCCTTCGACCCTGGCAAAAAATCCATCACCAGCCTTATAGGACAGCGCCGTGGCATCGACATCATGCCCCTTGGCCTGACGTACCCAGCCTTTTTCCGACATCACCACGGTTACCGGCTCACTCGGCGTGAGTTCGGATTCCGACAGCGCCTGCGCTTCCTTGCGCATGACAATGGGTGAGCGCCTGTCGTCACCGTATTTTTCCATGTCGGCAGTGAACTCGCGCACCAGCAGTTTTTTCATTTCGGCGTGCGAGCCGAGAATTTTTTCCAGACCCAGGCGCTCCGCTTCCAGCTCGGTCTGCTCGCCGCGAATCTTCATCTCTTCAAGTCTGGCGAGATGGCGCAGTTTCAACTCGAGAATGGCTTCCGCCTGCACATCGGAAAGGCCGAAGCGCTCCATCAACACCGGCTTTGGCTTGTCCTCTTCGCGAATGATGCGAATGACTTCGTCGATATTGAGAAAGGCAATCAGCAAGCCATCCAGCAGGTGCAACCGGTCGACGACCTTGTCGAGCCGGCATTGCAGGCGACGGCGTACCGTGAGCAGGCGAAACTCCAGCCACTCGGTCAGGAGCGCCATCAGCCCCTTGACCTGTGGCCGGCCATCAAGACCGATCACATTCATGTTGACGCGGTAACTGGTTTCCAGATCTGTCGTCGCAAACAGGTGATTCATCAGCTGTTCGACATCAACACGACTGGAGCGCGGCACAATCACCAGACGCGTGGGATTCTCGTGATCAGATTCATCACGCAGATCAGCCACCAGCGGCAGCTTTTTGGCCTGCATCTGTTCGGCAATTTGTGTCAGCACCTTGGCGCCCGACACCTGATACGGTAATGCCGTGATGACGATGTCGCCATCCTCCATCTCGTACACGGCACGTACGCGATAGGAACCACGACCGCTGGCATAGATATTTACCAGCTCGTTGCGCGGTGTGATGATTTCAGCATGCGTAGGCAGATCCGGGCCCGGCACAATCTCGCACAGTTCATCGAGGGAAATGCCCGGGTCCTGCAGCAGGGCGATACAGGCTTTGGCGATTTCGCGCAGATTGTGCGGCGGCACATCCGTCGCCATGCCGACCGCAATACCGGTGGTGCCGTTCAGCAAAAGATTGGGCAGGCGTGCCGGCAGGACTTTCGGCTCGTCGAGCGTGCCGTCAAAGTTGGGCTGCCAGTCCACCGTGCCCTGATCCAGCTCACCGAGCAGCACATCGGCATAGGCAGAAAGGCGCGACTCGGTATAACGCATGGCCGCAAAGGATTTGGGATCGTCGGGGGAGCCCCAGTTGCCCTGGCCATCGACCAGCGGATGGCGATAACTGAAAGGCTGCGCCATCAACACCATGGCTTCGTAGCAGGCCGAATCACCGTGCGGATGGAATTTACCCAGCACGTCACCAACCGTACGGGCAGATTTCTTGTACTTGGCCGAATTTTTCAGGCCGAGCTCGCTCATGGCATAAACAATACGGCGCTGCACCGGCTTGAGCCCGTCGCCAATATGCGGCAGGGCGCGATCAAGAATCACGTACATCGAGTAATTGAGATAGGCCTGCTCGGTAAAGGCAGACATCTGTCGACGTTCGCTGTCGTCGAAATCCAGATTAAGGGAATCAGTCATGTTCTATTTCCGGAAATTCCTGTGAGCCAGAGGGCTTACTCGACTTCGGCGAGATTGCCTTTTTCTTCCAGCCATATTTTGCGATCACCAGCGCGCTTCTTGGCCAGCAGCATGTCCATCATTTCGGTGGTGGCGACCAGATCATCCAGCGCCAGCTTCACGAGACGGCGCGTATCGGGTGCCATGGTGGTTTCACGCAGCTGCAGCGGATTCATTTCACCCAGGCCCTTGAAGCGCTGCACATTGGGCTTTCCGCGTTTGTTTTCGGCTTCGAGGCGATCGAGAATGCCGCGCTTCTCATCCTCATCCAGCGCGTAGAAAACCTCCTTGCCCAGATCAATACGGTAGAGCGGCGGCATGGCAACAAAGATATGCCCCTGCTCCACCAGCGGCCGGAAATGCTTCACGAACAGCGCACACAGCAGCGTGGCGATATGCAGGCCGTCCGAGTCGGCATCGGCAAGAATGCAGATCTTGCCGTAACGCAAACCCGACAAGTCATCCGAGGCCGGATCAACCCCGATTGCCACGGCAATATCGTGAACTTCCTGCGATGCCAGGATTTCACCGGAAGCCACTTCCCAGGTATTGAGGATTTTCCCGCGCAAGGGCATCACGGCCTGGAACTGGCGATCACGCGCCTGCTTGGCAGAACCGCCGGCGGAGTCTCCTTCCACCAGGAATAATTCAGAACGGGTAATATCGGACAGCGAGCAATCCGCCAGTTTTCCCGGCAGGGCCGGGCCCGAGGTGATTTTCTTGCGTGCTACCTGCTTGCTCTGGCGCAGGCGTTTCTGTGCGTTGTTGATGGCCAGTTCAGCAAGTTTTTCCGCTACATCGGTGTGCTGGTTCAGGTACAGCGAAAACGCATCCTTCACCACACCGGAAACAAAGCTGGCAGACTCGCGTGATGACAGGCGCTCCTTGGTCTGGCCGGAGAACTGCGGGTCCTGCATCTTCAGCGAAATCACGAACGCACAGCGGTCCCAGACATCTTCCGGCGACAGCTTGACGCCGCGCGGCAACAGGCTGCGGAATTCGCAAAACTCGCGCAGCGCTTCCAGCAAGCCCGTGCGCAAACCGTTCACATGAGTGCCGCCCTGCGCCGTGGGAATCAGGTTGACGTAGGACTCCTGCACCAGCTCGCCGCCTTCCGGCAGCCATTGCAGCGCCCAGTCCACGGCTTCTTTCTGGGCCGAATAGACCCCGACAAAAGGCTCGTCCGGCAAGGTGATGTATTCGCGCGTGGCTTCCCGGAGGTAATCCGTGAGGCCGTCTTCGTAATACCAGGTCAGCGTTTCGCCCGTGTTGTGGTCGGTAAAGACCATGGTCAGCTTGGGACACAGCACGGCCTTGGCCTTCAGGATGTGCTTGAGGCGCGTGACCGAATATTTCGGGCTGTCAAAATACTTGCCGTCGGCCCAGAACCTTACCGTGGTGCCGGTCTGTTTTTTCGGCGCGGAATCAATGACGGCGAGTTTGGTCACCGCATCGCCATCGCGGAACTCCTGCTGATACACATTGCCGTCGCGGCGTACCGTGACAATCAGATGGCTGGACAGCGCATTCACCACGGAAATGCCGACCCCGTGCAGACCGCCGGAGAACTGGTAATTCTTGTTGGAGAATTTTCCGCCGGCATGCAGCCGCGTCAGAATCAGTTCAACACCGGAGACCTTGTGCTCGGGATGGATATCCACCGGCATGCCGCGGCCATCGTCCGTTACCGACAGTGAGCCATCGGCATAGAGATTCACTTCAATGCGCGAAGCATGACCCGCAAGAGCCTCATCGACCGAGTTGTCGATCACTTCCTGCGCCAGATGATTGGGGCGCGTGGTATCGGTATACATGCCCGGTCTTTTCTTTACCGGATCCAGCCCCGAGAGCACCTCAATGGCTTCTGCGTTATAGCTGTTTGTTGCCATTATTGATCACTTGAATGATGAGCCTGATTTTGTCTGAGCATTCACTCAAACAGGAATTCGTTTATCGCCGGCAGCTTCCGTAAAAAGCCTTCATAGCTGTGCGTGCCGCCAAGCGTGATATCGAGAGCACAAGCGCGGTAGAACTGCTCTGCCTGCCGGTAATCCAGCGTTTCATCACCGGTCTCCAGCAGCACCCACAGGCGTTCGGGGTGTGCGGGTACCGACTCCACGCGCTCCAGCAGCCGGAAATGCTCGGGCCTTACCTCCGCCACAACACCACTGTGATGGTTACGCTGCTCCCCGACATAAGCCTTCAGCAACACATGCGGATGTACCGCAGGATTGACCAGCACGGCACGCAGTCCGTGGCGTGCGGCAAGGATATTCGCATAGAAGCCGCCAAGCGAGCTGCCAATCAGGCCGGGCGCGGTCGTACAGGCTTGCCGTGTCGATTCCAGAATGGCCAGTGCCGCCTCGGGGTCTACCGGCAGTGCTGGCGCATGCACGCGGATATCCGTGCGCTGCGCGGCCCAGGCCAGCAGTTGCTGCGCCTTGGTCGACTGCGGGGAGCTCAGAAAACCGTGAATATAAAGAAGATCGTGCATGGGCTGGAGCAGATGACCTGAATGGGCAGTACTTGATGAACGGGACTCAAACCAAGCGGACTTTAAATAAAAAATGCGCTCGCGCGCATTTTTCTCTTTGCCGGACCCTGACTGCTGTACCGGGCACGACACCGGGATCAATAACCCTTGACGGAAAAATCGACCTCGAATTTTACACCCTCGACGCGCGATACCACCGTATCAATGCGTCCATCGGGATACAGATCAAACCAGCGATAGCCTGGCGACATGTCATCAATGGCAAAGTCATGGCTGTTCGGCTTGAACTGGACGCAGGTCGAGGGTACCGACATCAGGCGAACCCCGCGCCGCATCCGGTCCGACTCCTGATGCACATGCCCCCAGATCAGCGCACGCACGTGATCAAAGTCATCCATCACGGCCCAGAAATCTGCCGCATTACTCACCACCTGCGTATCAAGCCAGGCACAGTCCATGGGTAAGGGATGATGGTGCAGGCAGACCATGGTGTGGCATCCACGCGTCTGTTCCAGCGCCGAACGCAGAAACTCAAGCTCTGAAGGCTGAAAGCTGCCCGGCACTTCATGCTCGACACTGGAGTTGAGCATGATGATGCGCCAGGGTCCCTGCTCAATCAGGCACGGACTGAGATGGCTGCGCCCCCCTAGGACATTCACGATGGGGTCGGTCAGGTCGTGATTGCCCTGCAGCCAGTAACTCGGCGCCCTGAGGCGCTCAAGATGCCGGCTGAAACGCTGGTAGGCGACCTGTGTGCCATCTTGCGAAAGGTCGCCGGTTGCCAGAATGACGTCAATATGGGAGTGCTCTCGGGCAACACAATCGAGAACCAGCTGCAAGCTGTCCTCGGTGTTGAGCCCCAATAGCCGGCCATCCGTACTGGCGAAAAGGTGGCAGTCAGAAATCTGGACCACTCGCTGTGGTCTCTGGTCATGCTGCGTCAAGGTACCGTCCCTAGAACTGATCTTCAGCGCGAATGTACCGCATCGCACAGGGTTGTTTCCAGAATCCGTTCACATCGTGGAGCTGACAGGGCCTGGCCGTCCGACGGGCAGCAGCCAGTCGGCATAACCCTCGCGCAGGCAATGATTCAGGCATTCGGCCAGAAACTCGTTGACCTGGGTCTTCTCATCGCGGCTGTGCATGGCTGCATTCGGATAGCGGTTACGTGCAGGAATCCGGCGCGAAGCCTGAAAGCGCAGCACTTCGGCCAGCTCGGCGTCATGATAGACACGTACCTCCATGTCCAGGCAGGGATACCAGGGCAGGCGTGTCGTGGTCTGCAGCACCCGCAAGGTATCGGTATAGGGCGAACGCTCCAGCACCTCGATTTCCATCAAGGCCGGCTCGTGCTCAGCCTGCTCCCAGCAAAAACGGTAGTGATTCTGGCTGAGTCCCGGCAGCAAACGACGCAAGCGGCCGTAATTAAGCGCACACACTGTCTGCAAATGCTGCAGATCGACGGTATAGCGGGTGCTCCGGGAAAGGGGACTCATGCCTGTTTTTTCCAGCGTGCCAGCAAGCGGGGCTTGTTCAGGGCCAGCCACTGCAACGCCAGAATGCAGGGCGCATTGTTGATGCGCCCGTTTTGCATGGCGGCCAGTGCCTGATTCACGCTCATGACGTTAACACGAATATCCTCGCCCTCTTCGGCCAGACCATGAATGCCTCCCGCCCTCGCCAGATCAGCACTACCCACAAAAAGCGTAAAGTGTTCATCCGAACCGCCCGGACTGGGCAAAAACCCCATGACTTTTTCCAGCACATCCACGGCTACACCAGCCTCTTCAAGACACTCGCGGCGCGCCACGGCTTCCAGCGCCTCGCCTGGCTCAACCAGCCCTGCGACAATTTCCATCTGCCAGGGATGTTCATTATCAAGCGCACCCACGCGAAACTGCTCGATCAGCAACACGCAATCCGTATCCGCATCATAAACCAGCACGCCGACGGCAGGTCGTCGCACAAACATTTCACGCGTAATCACCGGCCCCATGCCACCGGCAAACTGGCGATGGCGCAGGTGCAGCTTATCGACACGATAAAAACCCTGAAACAGCACGTCGCGCTTTTCCAGAATGACATCATCCCTCATGAAATCCCCTGCAACCATTACTCACCTGCCCACTGCTTTTTCATGCCTGCATTTCACCAAAGTCAAGGCAGGCTGAGTCTCCCACCATAACCTGAAAAAAAATCCGCACCACTGCACAAAGATCGCACATACCGGTTTCACCGAAAATCATGAAGCATGCTGTGGCCATGTTATTGCACAGGACCGATCCGCATAAGCACTAGTGCGTACCAACCCCTCTTGATCGCAATTCCTGCACGAGCGCGAGCGTAAATGCCTTGCGGTCTTTTTTGTCCAGATGAGAACCATCAGGGCAAACCAGATGGCTCATCACTGCATTTTCATCCGAGTTAATGACCCGCCCCGGAAAACGTTGCTCCAGATACGCCCAGAACCTGTTTCTGGGAAATCGTTTGAGCTGAATCTGGTGAATCAGCCCGCTAGTGGGCATCCGGATAAAGAAAACCTTGCCGCCTCTGGCCTCTATCTTTTCCACCGTTATCACCAGCGCCTCCATTCTTTCCAGAAACATCGTGTTATCCGATGGCGGCATTAATTCAATATCCCTGCTCAGGGCCGCATCAAGAAGCTTCCAGCTGAAATTATTATCTATACTGATAGTCGCGCCCATTTCACGCAAAACCCGCTGATAATAAAAATCCGGCATTGAAACCAGGCTGTAATCAGCCACACGCGATCTGTCGACATTACTGACCACATACCGTGGCGTGGCCCTGGGATCCAGGACCCGATGAAAAAGAGCCGTCAATGGGCGCGTACCATCGGCATAGCTACGCATGTTTGCACTCAGTCCATCCTTCAGCCACGCCTCTGATTCCTTGAAGTCAATCAGATCCATGCCGCTCTTCGTATCAAAGCTGCGCTGACACTGAAGCGCCATATCAAAACTCCCAGGCAGACCGACCAGAAAGCTTTCATCAAAATCCACCACAATCGTGCCGTTTATTCTTTTATCCCGCGCAAGCCCTTCCAGAACAGGAACAAAAGAACCTCCATCAATGGCCAGCTGAACCGGATGCAAACCAAGGCCGGACCTGAGCGTATCCATGTCGGCACCCAACTGGATCCGCGACGCCCCCAGAAGAATCAGGGCCTTGCTCCCTGCCTGACTGGCGTGAGTCCGTTCTCTCACCCATCGAACGACTGACTCATCCACACCGGGATGAAATCCTCTTATGGCCAGCAAAGACTCCAGCATCACCACAAAAACAAGGAACAGCAGACTTGCCGTAACGATAACCCGCCATCCGCGAAAGCTCGGGAGCCGCTCAGAACTGGAAGTAAATAAAGGCACGCTCATCTCCTCCCGAACACAAGAAAATGGCTATCAAGGCCAGCGCCACCATCAGCACCTGCACCGGAAAGCGCAGAGTAGCGAAGAACTGCTCGAGAGAGCTGCTGCGCAGCTTGAACTGCCCAACCAGGGTCAGCACCATAACCAGCACACACAAAAGCCGTGTCATCGCATCAAGCGTCAACCCGGCACCCGGGCCGAACAAACCCTGAAATACCTCGGCAACCGAGGCCATGGAGGATGCACGAAAAGGAATCCAGGTCAGCGTCACCACCAGAAAAGTGAACAGCACATACAGGGAAGAAACCCTGCCACTTGCCGGCCTGGTGCCAGGGCGGCGCTGCCACCAGCGCTCAATCGCCAGATAGATACCGTGCAATGCCCCCCAGATGACAAACATCCAGGAAGCACCATGCCAGAGACCGCCGATCAGCATGGTCAGCATCAGATTGCGATAAGTTTTTGCCGAACCGTGGCGATTCCCCCCCAGAGGGACATAAAGGTAATCACGAAGCCATGTTGACAGGGAAATATGCCAGCGCCGCCAGAAATCCGTGAAGCCGGCGGCCGCATAAGGAAAGTGGAAATTATCCGGAAATGAAAAGCCGAAGCACAGCGCTATGCCAATGGCACACAGTGAGTAGCCGGAAAAGTCATAGAAAATCTGTCCGGAAAACGCCAGAACGCCAAGCCAGACATCGCGCAGTGGATAACTTTCCGGGGCTGCATAAATCGCATCGACCGTTGGCGCCAGGATGCTGTCAGCGAGAACTGCCTTGCAGAAAATACCCAGAATCAGCAGCACCAGCCCCCAGGTAATCTGGTCCTGCGTCGGACGTCGTGGCGTAGCAATCTGCGGCAATAAATAACTTGCCCTGACAATAGGACCTGCCACCAGATGAGGAAAAAAACTGACGAACAGCGCGTAATCCGTAAATGATGTATCACTACGGATTTCACGGCGATAAACGTCTATGGTGTAGGAAAGTGAAGCAAAGGTATAAAAGGAAATACCGACCGGCAATAGCAGCCCGGGATCAGGCGGCAGATAATGAACATTTGCCAACTGAGCCACCTCCCGAAAACCCGCCATCAGGAAATCCGCATACTTGAACGTAGCCAGCAAGCCAAGATTGGCCGTCAGACTGATCAACAGAAGCACTTTTCTTCTGGACAGGGATACCGCCCCGGCTATGCGTCTTGCCAGATACCAGTCCAGCAAGGTCGAAGCAAAAAGAATGATCGTGTAAGGCGGGTGCCAGGCCGCATAAAAAACATAACTAGCCGCCAATAAAAAATACTTTTGCCACTTCCAGTCTTTCATCAACAGAAAAACCGGCAATACCACCGCAAAAAAAACCAGAAATGTCAGGGAATTGAAAAGCACTTTCCAGAATCCTTTTATATCAAGCCGGATGAGTATCCCTTGTAAAACAAAAAGCCCGGCCGCCAGCCCTTATAAACCGGCGGCCGGGCCCTGGAGTCATCAGACTTCGTGATAAACCCGAGCCCCGGCCTCACGAAAACGTACCGCCTGCTCTTCCATACCGGCGTCAACCGCCTGCTGAGCCTCAACACCTTTCTGTGCAGCATACTCGCGCACTTCCTGGGTTATTTTCATGGAGCAGAACTTGGGGCCGCACATGGAACAGAAATGCGCCAGCTTGTGCGCATCCTTGGGCATGGTTTCATCGTGATACTCACGCGCCGTATCCGGATCCAGTGCGAGATTGAACTGGTCTTCCCAGCGGAAATCGAAGCGCGCCTTGGAAAGCGCATTGTCACGAATCTGCGCGCCGGGATGCCCCTTGGCCAGATCAGCGGCATGCGCCGCAATCTTGTAAGTGATGATGCCGTCCTTCACGTCTTTCTTGTTGGGCAGACCGAGATGCTCTTTCGGGGTGACATAGCAGAGCATGGCGCAACCGAACCAGCCGATCATCGCTGCACCAATACCCGAGGTGATGTGGTCATAGCCCGGAGCAATATCGGTCGTCAGGGGCCCAAGTGTATAAAACGGTGCCTCGTCGCAGCATTCCAGCTGCTTTTCCATGTTTTCCCTGATGAGGTGCATCGGCACATGGCCCGGGCCTTCGATCATCACCTGCACATCGTGCTTCCAGGCAATTTTCGTGAGCTCACCCAGTGTTTCCAGCTCGCCGAACTGGGCCTCGTCGTTGGCATCGGCAATCGAGCCGGGACGCAGGCCATCGCCAAGACTGAAGGACACGTCATAGGCCTTCATGATTTCGCAGATGTCTTCGAAATGTGTATAGAGGAAATTTTCCTGATGATGCGCAAGACACCACTTGGCCATGATGGAACCGCCACGCGACACAATACCGGTCACGCGTTTTGCCGTCATCGGCACATAGCGCAGCAGCACGCCGGCATGGATGGTGAAATAATCCACGCCCTGCTCGGCCTGCTCGATCAGCGTGTCACGGAAAATTTCCCAGGTCAGGTCTTCGGCCACGCCATCGACTTTTTCCAGTGCCTGATAAATGGGCACCGTGCCGATGGGCACTGGCGAGTTGCGCAGGATCCACTCACGGGTTTCGTGAATGTTCTTGCCCGTGGAAAGGTCCATGACCGTGTCGGCACCCCAGCGTATGGCCCAGGTCATCTTCTCCACTTCTTCTTCGATGCTGGACGTTATCGCCGAGTTGCCGATATTGGCATTGATCTTCACGAGGAAATTGCGCCCGATAATCATGGGCTCAAGCTCAACATGATTGATATTGGCCGGAATGATGGCGCGGCCACGGGCAATTTCTTCACGCACAAACTCGGCGCTGATTTCTTTCGGCAGGCTGGCACCAAAACTGTTGCCCGGATGCTGTGCCGCCAGCAGGCCGGCAGCACGCGCTTCCTGCAGCTTCATGTTTTCGCGCAGGGCAATGTATTCCATTTCCGGCGTAATGATGCCGCGCTTTGCATAATGCATTTGCGAGACATTGGCACCGGCTTTGGCGCGGCGCGCCTGGCGCAAATGAGAGAAGCGCAAATGCCCCAGTTCGGGGTCATGCAGGCGGTCATTGCCGTAATCCGAACTCAGACCGCTCAAGGCCTCGGTATCACCACGATCCAGAATCCATCCCTCACGCACCGTCGGCAAGCCCTGACGAATATCAATGGTGACCGCCGGATCGGTGTAGGCTCCCGAGGTGTCATAAACCATCACCGGAGCATTCTTTTCCCCTCCCAGGGCTGTCGGCGTATCCGTCAGCGTCACCTCGCGCATGGGAACGCGAATATCGGGACGCGAGCCCTGAACATAAACTTTCCGCGAGGCGGGAAACGGAGCGAGGGCAGCGCTATCAGCCTCGGCGGATTCGCTGAGGACTTTTTCAGGGGCGGTCATGGCAGAGCATCTCGAACAGAGAAAAGGAGGGGGTGAGGCTAGGTGACACAGATGCCTCACTATAACGATGCCACCCCGACCGGGCAAGGCAGCACCCGCTGAGGGCATTTGTAAAAACCCCTGATATTTCATGGGCTTTGCTGCCAGCACCCGGCTTTGAAAACACATCAGGCAGGGCACAAATCCGCGCCCGAAATCACCGGCAGACCATGCCGCCACTGACGCTCCCGCCACAGGGCACTTCTTGCATTAAAACGCCGCTTTGCCTAGTCTGGCGGCTCTTTTCAGGTCCATACCGATGGGTATTTTCACTATGCGCATGCTTCGCCCTGCTCTGACTTCTCTGGCACTTGCCCTGGCAATGGCAAACTCCGCTCATGCCCTGGACCTGGCCGAAGCCTATGTCAAAGCCCAAACCAACGACCCGCGCTGGTCTGCGGCGCGCAACACCTACCTGGCAGACGATGCCAGTACGGCCGTGAGCCGTGCCGGCCTGCTACCCAGTGTCGTTGCCTCCGGCAGCATGTCGAAAAACAAGCTGGACACCACCAGCGCCGGCTCCATCGACTTTGATGCGACCCAATGGAGCGCCAAGGCCACCCAGCCCATTTTCAATGCCAATGCCTGGTATGCCTATCAAGGCTCAAGGGCCGTGAGCTCGCAAGCCGAGGCACGCTATCAAAGCGCCGAGCAGGATCTGGCGTTACGTGTATCGCAGGCCTATTTCGCCGTACTCAGTGCCCAGGAAAGCCTGGCCTACTCCGAGTCCGAAGAAGCCGCCTATGGTCGCCAGCTGGATCAGGCCCAGCAGCGCTTTGATGTCGGCCTTATTGCCATCACGGATGTGCTGGAAGCACGCGCCTCCTACGATGGCTCGCGCGCCAACCGCATCAGTGCCGAGGCCAGCCTGAGCACCGCCAGGGAAAACCTGTCAGCCATTATCGGTGAAGCGCCGGACAAACTGGCCCCGCTCAAGCCCGACGCGCCCATGATCAAGCCGGTTCCTGCCGACCCCGAGTCGTGGGTAAAGCTGGCGCGCGAACGCAGCCCCGAAATCAAGGCGGCCGAACAAAGCTACCGGACGGCACGTGCTGCCACGCAGCAAACGCGCTCCGGTTATCTGCCCACCGTTGATGTATACGCCAGCTATAGCGATGTTGACCGCAAGGCGGCTTACCTTGCCAGCCAGAACGGCACCACCACCAGCTATGGCCTTGAAGCCAACTGGGCCCTCTTCTCCGGTGGCGGCACCTATGCCGCCAGCAAGCAGGCCAGCTACCGCGCAGCAGCGGCACAGGACAATCTCGTCGGCACGGAAAAGCAGGTCGTTAACAACACCCGCACGGCGTTCCTGAATGTGTCCGCCGACTCCTACCGGGTAGACGCGCGCAAACAGGCCGTAGCCTCGAACGAGTCATCACTGGCCGCTACGCAGGCCGGTTATGAAGTCGGTACGCGCAATATCGTTGATGTGCTGCTGGCCCAGCGCAATATGTATGCTGCCAAGCGCGACTACGCTTCGTCCCGCTATGACTATGTAATCAACAGCCTCAAGCTGAAAGCTTCCACCGGTCAGCTTTCCGAAGTGGACATCAAGGCCCTCAATGCCTGGCTGGATCCCAATGCCAGCATTGTCAGCGCGCCGGACCGGCCTGCAGACAGCGTCCTGCCCGGCAACACACCGGCAGGTGCGGGCAAGAAGCGCTGATAACTCCAGACATAAAAAAAGCCGTCATTGATGACGGCTTTTTTTATGTCTCTTGTACTGAAAAACACTGAAAAAATCAGGGGCCCGACAAACCAGCCCGACATGGCCTTGGCCGTTTGGCACACAAGGCTCAGCGCTCTGCTCCGGCCATCTTGATGACTTTCTTCAGGGGCACCGGGGTCTTGCTGCGGCGATGCAAACGACGCACTGCCAGTGGCGTCAACTCAGACCACTCGCCAAAAGCACGGGTAAACGTGGCCTGGTCGCTGTAACCCACCATATCGGCAATACGTTCAATACTCATGTCTGATGTTTTCAGATAACGCTCTGCCACCTGCATGCGCACATCCATGCGAATCCGGTTGAAGCTCATGCCGGCATCTGCGAGACGACGCCGCAAGGTGCGCTCACTCATACCCAGATGCGTTGCCACGTCTTCCGCACTTTGATTGCGCCCGACATGCGACAGCAAGAAACTGCGCAAACGAACCACTACGGCATGCTCCTGAAAAGGATCGGCGTTCCCTCCGGCATCCATAGGGCCTTTATCTCCCCCGCGCATATACGCCTCGGACGCATAAAAACGCAGCTCATTAAAGTCATGATCATCATGAACCTGCGCCGGCAGCGCCGAGTGCAACAACTTCATGTCTCCAAAAAGATTGCTTTTGCAATGCACCACAATGTTTTTTGTAAGCTTTGAACCATTTTCATAAAAGCTGGAAATAAATGCCTGCAAGAGAAAAGCCTCAAATGGCTTTATCTTGTCATGACACTCAAAGCGCAAAGCGAAATATTCCTTCTCATGCACCATATCAATACTGACCAGCGGAAAACGCACACGAAAATAATTGAGAATCATGCCGAGCATGTCCCTGAAACTTCCGCGCCAGGTAAAAACAAAACCAAGAATGCCGTGCTCGACCAGACCAAGGCGGCGCCCGTAGCGCACCGCAGGAAAGCTGCTCCCGGTCAGCCCCAGATACTTGCCGAGCAACAGGCGCGTCTGGCGGATGGACATCAGGCCTTCAGGATTCAGGAACACCGAGCGGCTGATGCCGCACTCACTGAGAATGAGGTCAACCGGCAAACGTTCCTCCTCCATCATCTCCAGCAGCTTGCTTCCATAAATAACCGGAAGAAAAGGCAGGTCATCCATAATCACTCATCCCTTTTTTTATTTTTCTGGCGAGGCAGTTTAACAGCCTGCCACCCCATGGCACCCAGCGCCGCCCGGGCAGTGCACCCCACTCGTCCGGTATGTCCTTATATGCAAAAATAATGTCCGAATGGCGATATGACGGCAATAGCGTTCAATGGCAGTCTCCCCCTCGGGATCGCCACCGCCACACCGGATCCCGGGCCCTAACAAAAACAACCGGATCTTTTATTTTTCATGCCCTGACGCCCCGCGGGCAGGCATGAAAAACATCAGGAATACTTGTGACACGAAAACCGCAACCGTTGCCGCCACTCATGCCGCAAACCGGCATCACTCGTCTTCTGAGCACGCCCGAGTACTACCACGCCTGCATCGGCAGCAGTCCGCAAACACTGGATTCCGCACGCGAAATCATCTTCATCATCGAGGGTGAAGGCCAGGCGGACAAAAATGTCTGGCAACAGGCGCTGGATCAGGTCAGCCGGCACAACCCCGGAACCCGCCTGCGCATGGTCGGCAACCGACTGCGTGCCCGGTGGCAAAGTGATGGCGCGCCGCCGCGTCTGCGCCTGGTGGAAAACTGCCCCTGGGATGGCCAGTCTGACGCGGGCTCGGAATTTCTTTACCGCGAAGCGCTTTCTCTCGATACCGGCCCCGTCATGGAGCTGATTATTGCGACAGGAACCAAAACCCGGGTGATGGTGCGCGTGCTGCATGCCGCCATGGACGGCATCGGTGTCATGCATTTTTATCAGGAACTGTTCCGCGCCCTGCGTCATGAACCGCTGCTGGGCAGCAATGCCGGTTTCAGCGACACCGACCTCATGCTCAGCATTGCCAGCGACGTCCGTCCGCAAAAAAAACAGCCGCCAGCGGCGCTCACTGGCGGTGCCCGTGGCGAGCGCCGCGGCGATACGTGGCAGCGACTTTCCCTGCTCTCGCCACAGCCCGCCCTGCTGGCCAGAACGGCTCTGGCCGTCGCGGAGTTTGCGCGCCAGCACAGCACGCAAGCGGTACGCATTGCCCTGCCGGTAAATCTGCGCCGGCATTGCCCGGGCCTGCTCAGCACCCTGAATTTCAGCAGCATGATCCATGTCGATGTCGCCGCAGGCGACGGTCCCGATGATTTTCGCCGCAAGGTAGCCGCACTGCTGGCAAGTGCTCGTGAAACCAGTTACCCGGCCTGGCTGGATTATGTGCGCCTGCTGCCCCTGTCCTGGCTGGACCGGCTGGTGTCACGCACCGAAAAAAACTACCGGCAACGCAAGCTGCTGGAAACCGTTGTGCTGTCGAATATCGGTAATTTTTCCTCGCAGAGCCTGAGTGGCGGCGGCTTTGTGGCGCAGCGGATTTTCGGCCTTCCCATGAAAGACAATCCGTTTTTCATCATGTTCGGCATGGATGGCCAGGTCGATATCACCATCGGCATGGCTCATGTTTATGCCAGTGAAGGGCGCCTGGAGAGCTTTTTGCGCTTCATGCAGAACCGCCTGGACGGAAACGGTACCTGATATGCCGGGCCTCTCCCTTGCCCCGCAAACCGGAACGGCCGTACCTTGTTTTTCCCGCCGGGCCCTCACCCTCTCTTTGCAGCAATGACACCGATTAATGTGAAAACTGGCCTCCGCTCGTCCTTTTTGTCCAGAACTGCAAAAGAATTGTCCGATTGGCACGCAGTAAACAACCGTTCACTCTCCGATAATGACCGCCCGTCAACGATGACGGACGTGCGTCACCAACAATAAAAAAGCGCACACAACAAGGCAGTGTCTGACCGGCTCCAGGGGTATTTGCCGCCGGCCTCGTCATAAAGAACACCTGCCCGTTTTTCCGCACGCAAAAAAAACAAGTAAATGCATTCGTGGGGCTTTCAATGCGCAACTCCGCTCAGAGTCCGGATCAGGATTTTTCCGCCTGGACCCGTCATCACTCCTCGTTCAATCGCGAACCGCTGCGCCTGCTGGCGATAACCCCGCTGGAACATGCCGACCTGACGCTGGCGCGTGCCCTTATCCGTCACGGTGGCACAGTGGCGATTGATATCGGTCGCCGGCCTGAGCAGTGGATGGAGATTCTCGCGGCGACAGCGCGCATGGCTGGCCCGCAGGCGGGCATCCGCATTCCGGATCATGTCCCGCTGCAGGCCAGTCAGTTGCCTGCCGGCACCGGCTTTGTCCTGCTCTCTCCCGATGCCGACATGGCCGCCTTTGCCGCGCGCTTTCCCGTCATTGCCGAGGTGTGTTCGGTTGACGAAGCCCGCCGGGCACTGGCCGCCGGCGTCGCCGGACTGATTACCCGTGGCCAGGAATGTGGCGGCCGCATTGGCGAGGAAAGCAGCTTCATCCTGCTGCAGCGCGTATTGCGTCTGGCCGAAGAGCAGCGGATTCCGGTGTGGGCACAGGGCGGCATGGGTCTGCATGCCGCGGCTGCCGCCATCGCCGGCGGCGCCTTCGGGGTGGTGCTGGAAAGCCAGCTGGCCCTGCTGCCGGAATGCACACTGCCCGACGATATCCGCGCCGCCATGACGGCCATGGACGGCAGTGAAACCCGGCTGCTCGGCGGCTATCAGGTCTTCAGCCGCTTCGGGGTAGCTGCCGCCGACTGTGCCGAGCTGTCCGCAGAAGAAACCCGTGCCCGTCTCGGCGCATCGTCACTGGCAGACCTTGTGCCCATCGGCCAGGACGGGGCACTGGCACGTCTGGTCGCCGCGCATTACCCCAATGTGGAAGCCCTGCTGCACGGCTACCGCATGAGTATCGCCGGCCACCTCGTTCAGGCCAAAGCCCTGCGCAGCCTTGATGAAAACAGCCCCATGGCCCGTGCCCACGGCACCCGCTACCCGATTGCCCAGGGCCCGATGACCCGCGTCAGCGACAGTGCCGAATTCGCCGTGGCCGTGGCGGAAAACGGCGCCCTGCCTTTTCTCGCCCTCTCGCTCATGACCGCCCCGGCCTGCCGCACGCTGATGGAAGAAACCCGTGCACAGATTGGCGACAAACCCTGGGGCGTCGGCGTGCTCGGTTTTGCACCGGCCGACGTTCTTGAACCACAACTGGAACTGATCCGCGAGCTCAAGCCGTCAGTGCTGCTGCTCGCCGGTGGCCGCCCTTCGCAGGCACGTCCCTTTGTCGACATGGGCATCCCGACCTACCTGCATGTGCCCTCGCCCGGCCTGCTCGAGCTGTTCCTGAAAGACGGTGCGCGGCATTTCGTGTTTGAAGGCCGCGAGTGCGGTGGCCATGTCGGCCCGCGCTTCAGCTTCGTGCTCTGGGAACAGCAGATGGAAACCCTGCTGCGTTTTGAGCAGGCCGAAGAGCTGCATGTCTATTTTGCCGGCGGCATTCATGACGAACGTTCTGCCGCCATGGTCGCAGCAATGGCAGCGCCGCTGGCCGCCAGGGGCGCGCGCATCGGCGTGCTGATGGGCAGTGCCTATATCGCCACGCAGGAAGCCGTGCACTGCAAGGCTGTCATCGACACCTTCCAGCAGGAAGCCATCAGCGGCACTGCCACTGCGCTGGTGGAAACCGCACCGGGCCATGCCATCCGCTGCCTGCCCTCCGGCTTTGTCGATTTCTTCCATCAGGAAAAATCACGCCTGCAGCAGCAGGGGCTGGATCAGCAGGAAATATGGAAACAGCTCGAAGAGCTGAATATCGGCCGCCTGCGCGTGGCCAGCAAAGGCGTTGAGCGACGGGGTGATGCCCTGGTTGATGTGGAAAAAAAGACGCAGCTCGCTGAAGGCATGTACATGATCGGCCAGCTCATCACCATGCATGAACGTGTCATCCCGATGCGCACCCTGCATGAATCGGTAAGTCATGGTGCCGGTCTTTTTCTGTCGCGCTGCAACATTCCCGAACTGCAGCGCGCCGCTTTTGCCGAACCCGTTGCCATCGTCGGCATGTCCTGCATTTATCCCGGCTCGCCCGATCTGGAAAGTTACTGGACCAATATTCTCGCCGGCCGCGATCTGGTCAGCGAAGTGCCGGCCGAACGCTGGAATGCCTCGCTGTATTACCAGGAAGGCGCTGCCGTTCCCGGAAAATCCGTGAGCAAATGGGGCGGCTTTATTGACGCCATCGCCTTTGATCCGCTGCAGTTCGGCATTCCGCCGCAATCACTCGCCGCCATCGAGCCGGTGCAACTGCTCAGTCTGGAAGTCGCCAAACGTGCACTTGATGATGCCGGCTATGGTGATGCCGATATCAACAAGAACAGCAGCAAGCGTTTTGACCGCGACAAGACCTCGGTGATCTTCGGCGCCGAATCCGGCACCGACCTCACCAATGCCTACGCCTTTCGCAACATGTACACGCATTACCTCGGCGCCATGCCGGCGGAGCTCGATGCCGTGTTGCCCACGCTCACCGAAGACTCCTTCCCCGGCATTCTGGTGAACGTGATTTCCGGCCGCATCGCCAACCGCCTCGGTCTCGGCGGCGTGAATTATTCCGTGGATTCCGCCTGTGCCAGCTCGCTCACGGCGGTTGAACTCGCGGTCAAGGAATTGCGCAGCGGCAGCAGCGACATGGTGCTGGCCGGTGGTGCCGATTTCCACAACACCATCAATGATTTCCTCATGTTCACCAGTGTCGGCGCATTGTCGGCACGCGGCCGTTGCCGCTCCTTTGACAACAGTGCCGACGGCATTTGTCTCGGCGAAGGCGTGGGCGTGATTGTGCTCAAGCGCCTGTCGGATGCCGAACGCGATGGTGACCGTATTTATGCCGTGATTGACGGCGTTGCCGGTTCCAGCGACGGCAAGGGTCTCGGCCTCACCGCACCGCGCAAGGAAGGCCAGAAACGTGCCCTCGAACGTGCCTACTGGCAGGCCGGAATATTGCCGGGCAGTGTCGGCCTTGTTGAAGCGCACGGTACCGGCACGGTGGTCGGTGACCGCACAGAAATGCAGACCCTGAGCGAAGTCTTCAATGCCGGCGGCGCGCTGTCCGGTCAGGCGGGTCTCGGCTCGGTCAAAAGCCAGATCGGCCACACCAAATGTGCCGCCGGCATTGCCGGCATGATCAAGGTCAGCAAGGCGCTGCATCATCGCGTGCTGGCACCGACCGCGCAGATCACGCAGCCGAACGATGCCTATCGCAGCGGCCACAGTCCCTTCATGCTGAACAGCACGGCGCAACCGTGGATACGCCCTGACGCGCGTGCTGCCGTCAGCGCCTTCGGGTTTGGCGGCGCCAACTTCCACGCTGTGCTGTCGGCACATGGCAGCAGCTGGCCCGTCTCCGGCCTCGCCGAATGGCCAACGGAACTGTTCCTGTTCCGTGGTCACACCGCTGATGCCGCGCGTGACAGCGTGCGTCGTCTTGCCGGTTTCCTGAATAACTCGGAAGCCCACGTTGCCCTGCGCGATCTGGCACTGACCGCCGCGACAGCATCCGAAGGGCCGGTGCAGTTTTCCCTGCTGGCATCCGGCAAGGAAGAGTTGCTGGCACGCCTGGCCGGCATCATTGCCGGCAGCACGGAAAAGGGCGTGCATTCCCGCACCGCGGAAAATGCGGACGAAACCGGCAAGCTGGCCTTTGTCTTCCCCGGACAGGGCAGCCAGTACCCCGGCATGATGGCCGACCTGTTTGTCGCCTTTCCCTGGCTCAACGAGATCCTCACGCTGGCGAATCCGCAGCATGTCAGCACGCTGTTTCCGCCGACGGCGTTTAATGATGCCGAACGCCAGCGCCAGCAGGACGCCCTTACCGATACCCGTGTCGCGCAGCCGGCACTGGGCATGGTTGAGCTGGCAGGTGCCCGCCTGCTCGCACAGCTTGGTATCAAGCCCGACATGGCCGCCGGCCACAGTTATGGCGAACTGGTGGCACTGGCCTCGGCCGGCGCCCTCAGTGATGCCGACCTGATTCGCCTCAGCGCCCTGCGTGGTTCCGTCATTCTGGCCGCTGCCGGCAAGGAGCCCGGCAAGATGGCCGCGGTCAGCATGGGTGCACGGGAGCTGGCTCCCCTGCTCGCCGGCCTTCCTGCGGTAGTGCTGGCCAACCAGAACAGCCCGCTGCAAACCGTGATTTCCGGCCCCTCTGCCGATGTCGATGCCGCCATCGCGCTGTTGCGCCAGCACACGATAGGCAGCAAGGAAATTGCCACCGCCTGCGCCTTCCATTCACCGGTGGTGGCCGGTGCCGAAGCCGCCTTTGCCGACGTTCTCACCAGCGTTGCCTTTGCCGCACCGGCATGGCCGGTCTATGCGAATGTCAGCGCCGAACCGCACTCGTCTGCGCCGGAAAAAATACGCGCGCTGCTGTCGCAGCATGTGGTCAGCCCCGTGCGTTTTGTCGATGACATTGAACGCATGCATGCCGATGGCGCGCGCGTCTTTGTGGAGGTCGGACCGAAGCGCGTGCTCGCCGGCTGCATCCAGAAAATACTCGCCGGCAAACCGCATACTGTCATCACGCTGGATGACGGCAAGACCGGCAATCTTGATGGACTCACCTCCTTCCTGAAAGCCATTGCCGCCCTCGCCGTGCAGGTACCGAACCTCGACAGCTCGCTGCTGTTCAAAGGTCGCAACGCCGCTTTCGTCAATCTGGCGCAGGCACGCCAGATTGCCCGCACCGCCTGGATGGTGAATGGTGCGCGCGCCTGGCCGCGCAACGGTGTGGTTCCCGCCAATGCCGCCAGGGTCATGCTTGAACCGGTACGTCCGGTCGTGCTCCAGAGTACACCGGTACTTGCCGCACCCGCGGCAGCCGATGCCGCCGTGATGAACTATCTCGACAATATGCGCGAGATGGTGCGTGCGCAGCGTGATGTCCTGCTCGGCCTGATGGGTACCACCGTTGCCGCACCGGACATCATGCCGGCACGCGCAGAACGCGTGCATGCAACACATGCAACAACAGGCAGTACCGCCACGGCACACACGATGCCCGCATTGCCGGCCGCGGCGGCCAGCGTGCCTGCCCCTGCGGCCGCCAGCGCTGATGCCCGTGAAACCCTGATCGCCATTGTCAGCGAACGCACCGGTTATCCTGCCGACATGCTTGATCTCGATCTCGATCTGGAAGCCGATCTGTCGATTGATTCCATCAAGCGCATGGAAATCATCGGCGAACTGGCCGAACGCCTGGCCTTCCGCGCGCAACTCGGCGCCAATTCCGACGCCCTGCTGGAACAGCTCGCCGCGCACAAGAACCTGCGCAGCATGCTGGACTGGCTGAGCGCTAAACTGCCGGCCCGCGCCGCGCCGCTTGCCGAGCCTGTCTCTGCAAAAACAGCAGCGACAGCAGCACCGGCCACCGCCGGAAAAAATGCCGGGCATGATGTCCAGGGCATCCTGCTCGGCATCGTCAGTGCCCGCACCGGCTACCCCGAAGACGTGCTGGATCTCGATCTCGATCTCGAGGCCGATCTCTCCATCGATTCCATCAAGCGCCTGGAAATTGTCGGTGAGCTTTCCGGCCGCCTCGGTCTCGATACCCTGCTGGCCGACAAGGACAAGGCGCTCGAAGCGCTGGCCGCCCTCAAGACCCTGCGCGCCATGCTGGACTGGCTGAACGGCCATGCCGCACCGGCCACAACCACCGCCGCCGGCACCGGCACCGAAGCAGAAACCGATCATGATCTGGCGCTGGCACGCTATGTCCTGCGCACTGTCGATGCGCCCTCTGTGGTGCCCGGCCAGAACCGTTTCAACGGCAAACGTTTTCTCATCACCGATGACAGCCTCGGTGTGGCTGCAAAACTTGCCACGCTGATGGAAGCGCATGGCGCCAGCGTGCGCGTGATCAATTTTTCCGAAGCCGAGCCGGTGCCGGAAAATCTCGAACACGTGGATGCGCTCGTGCATCTGTGGAGCCTGAATCCCGCCAACCGCGTGCGTGATGTGAAACGCTTTTTCACCCTCGTACGCGAAACGCTGCAGCACAAGGCGATGAACGTACTGGTCGCCAGTGGTCTTGGCGGCAACTTCGGTTGCTATCGTGCCGACAGCGGCGTGCTCTCCGCCGATTTCGGCCAGGGCGCGGGCCTGGCCGGCATGATCAAGTCGCTGGCCAAGGAATTCCCGGACATTCGCGCACACTGGGTCGACCTTGATCTGGCCGAGCCTGCCGCCGATCTCGCCAGCTGCCTGGAAATGGAATTGCTGGCAGAAACCAATGACATCACCGAAGTCGCCTACCAGACCGGCCAGCGCCGCTGCATGCAGATTGTGCGCACCGAACTGTCGCTGATCCAGGACATCGACAATCTTGATCTCGACGAGAAAAGCGTGGTGCTGCTCACCGGTGGTGCCCGCGGCATTACCGCCCGCATTGCCATTGCCCTGGCCAAACGTTTCCGTTGCCATTTCGAACTGGTCGGCCGCTCGGCGGCACCGCGCGATGCCGAGGAAGCGCCGGCAACCCGCCACGCCCGTGACCGCAAATCCCTGCGTCAGGCCGTGATCGCCGCCAATCCCGGCATGCGTCCTGCGGACGTGGAAAAAACCTGTGCGCAGATTCAGGCCGAACGCGACATGCGCGACACTTTTGCCCGCATTCACGAAGCCGGCGGCAGCGTCACCTACACGCAGCTTGATGTGCGCGAGATTGAAAGCTTTACGGCACTGATCCAGTCACTGTACGAAAAACACGGCCGTATTGATGGTGTGGTGCACGGTGCCGGCGTGGTGGAAGACAAGCTGGTACGGCACAAGACCAGTGAAAGTTTCCAGCGCGTGTTCGACACCAAGGTGCGTGGCGCCCTGATGCTCTACAAGCTGATTCGTGACGACGTGAAATTCGTGGTGTTTTTCTCCAGCGTTGCCGGCGCCTTCGGCAACAAGGGCCAGGTCGATTACGCCTCCGCCAATGACGTGCTCGACAAGCTTGCGCATGCCCTGCAGGCGCGCGTGCGCGGCCGCGTGCTTTCCGTGAACTGGGGACCATGGGCCGATACCGGCATGGTGTCGGCCGAACTGGAGCGTGAATACGCCCGCAAGGGTATCGGCCTGATTCCACTCAATGCCGGTGTCGATGCCCTGCTGCGCGAGCTTTCCTTCGGCCACAAGGATGACACCCAGGTGGTGTTGATGTGCGGCACGCCGGACAGTTTCGGCGCCACCACCGCACGGCAATTCTGAGCACCGTCATGGAACCGATCGCCATCATAGGCATGGCCTGCATCTATCCCGGCGCCCCGGACCTCGAGACCTTCTGGCACAACATCGTCAACGGTGTTGATGCCATTTCCGAGGTGCCGGCGAATCGCTGGGACCCGGTGTTCTACGATCCCGCCTCAAGCGCCGTCGACCGCTTTTACTGCCGTCGCGGCGGCTTTGTCGACGCGCATGTCGGTTTTGATCCGCTGCGTTACGGCGTCATGCCGAATGCCGTGGAAGCGGCCGATCCCGACCAGTTGCTGAGCCTGCGCGTCGGGGTGGAAGCGCTGGCCGATGCCGGTTACGCCGAGCGTGAATTCGCACGCGACAAGACCGGCGTCATCATCGGCCGCGGCAACTACACCGGTGCCGGTGCCGTGCGCCTGCAGCAGCAGGTACGCCTGACCCAGCAGACCCTGCAGATCCTGCAGGATTTGCTGCCCGGCATTTCGCCGCAGGATCTGGCCTCGGTACGCGAACAGATACAGGGCAAGCTCGAATATTACGGCCCGGATGTGGCAGTCGGCCTGATTCCCAATCTCGCGGCCTCGCGTCTGGCTAACCGGCTTGACCTGCATGGCCCGGCCTACACCCTGGATGCGGCGTGTGCCAGCTCCCTGATTGCCGTTGAACAGGCCTGCACCGCTCTCGCCAGCGGCAGTGCCGACATGATGCTGGCCGGCGGTCTGCACTTCACGCATGACCTTTCTTTCTGGGCCACTTTTTGCCAGCTCGGCGCACTCTCCCGCAGCGAAAAAGTGCGGCCGTTTTCGCGTGATGCCGACGGCATTCTTGCCGGCGAAGGCATCGGCATGCTGGTGCTCAAGCGCCAGGCCGATGCCGAGCGCGATGGCGACCGGATTTATGCCCTCATCAACGGTGTTGCCACTGCCAGTGACGGCCGCAGCAGCAGCCTGCTGGCGCCGTCACTGGAAGGCCAGATGATGACGCTGGAGCGCGCCTGGAAAGGCGTCGGTTTCTCGCGTGATGCGGTGGGCCTGGTTGAAGCCCATGGCACCGGTACCCCCACCGGCGATCGCACCGAACTGGAAACCATGCAGAAGTTTTTCGGTGCTGCCAGCGGCGCACAGCAGGATCGCGCGGTGCTGGGCTCGGTGAAATCCATGATCGGCCACACCATGCCGGCCGCCGGGGCCGCCGGCCTGATCAAGGCGGCACTGTCGGTGTATCACGGTGTATTGCCGCCCACCCTGCATTGTGAAAATCCGCACGAGAGCCTGCCCGCCACACGCTTTCGTGTGGCGGGTGAAAAAGAAGACTGGTCGCTGCCGGTGGAAAAACGCGTCGCCTGCGTCAATGCTTTCGGTTTCGGCGGCATCAACTCGCATGTCATCCTGAGCGGGCATGCGGCGCGCACGGACAGCACAGCGCCGGCCGCGCCCCTCGTCGCGAAAAGCACCGGCACGGTACTGCATGACTATCTGCCGGCCATGGCCTTTGCCTCTGCCGACACGCAGTCAGCACTGCTCGCCCGGCTGGAAAAACGCGAGTGGGACAAGCATCCCGGCAAGGGCGCCTGGCGCCTTGCCATTATCGCTCCCGATGAAAAACGCCTGGCTCTGGCGCACAAGGTGGTCAGTGCCGGCAAGGCTTGGCATGGCCGGCAGAATGTCTGGTTTGCCACCGGAAGTGATCTTGCTGCCAAGGGCCGCGTCGCCTTTGTTTTTCCCGGCATCGACAGCCGCTTCGAACCGCGCGTCGATGACATCGCCGCCTGCTTCTGTCTGCCGCTTTCGCCCTATTGCACCGCCATGGATCCGCAAAAGGATTTGCTGCCGGTGTCGCTGGGCGTATCCGCCCTTAATACGTTCCTGTTCAAGGCGCTGAAGAAAATCGGCATCCGCGCCGATGCCATGGCCGGCCACAGCAATGGCGAATGGAGTGCGATGACCGCTTCCGGCATGTTGTCGCAGCACGCCTCGGATCTGGCGCTGGCCACCCTGGATTTCAGCGCCATTCAGTTGCCTGATGTGCTGTTTGTCGCGGCGGCCTGCGACATCGCCACGGCGCAGGACGCACTGGCCGGCCTGCATGACGTGGTGATCTCGCATGACAACTGCCCGCACCAGGTGATTGTCTGCGGACGCGGCAATGGCATCGACATGGTGTGTACGCGTCTTGCCGAACGCAAGGTGCTGTTCCAGCGCCTGCCGTTTTCCTCGGGCTTTCACACGCCGTTTCTGGAAGGACAGATCGGTCGCTATCGTGATTTCTTTTCCAGTCACGCCCTGAACGACACCGCCGTTCCGGTGTGGTCAGCCACGCTGGCAGCACCGTACCCGGCAGAGGAAAAAGACCGGCAGCAACTGGCGGTGGATCATCTGCTGCAGCCGGTACGGTTCCGGCAAATGCTGCTCAACATGCATGAGGCCGGCATACGCACTTTCATCCAGGCAGGCACCGGCAGCCTGCCCGGTTTTATCGACGACACGCTGAAAGGCCTGCCGCATCTCACGGTGGCGGCTAATGTCGAACACCGCTCGGGCATGGAGCAGCTTTGTCATGTGCTGGCCGCACTCTGGGTCGAAGGCGGTGAGGCTGATTTCTCGATGCTGACGCCGGCCGTGCCGCTCGCCCGAACGGAAAAGGCTGCCGCTGAAAAATCACGCAACACGCCTTCGCGCAGCACCATGCCGCTGCAACTGGGCGTGCCGCTGCTGCGCCTCGACAAGCCGCTCGCCATCAGTGCGCGCGCAGCGCTGCAGGGCGCCATTCCCGCCGCCATGAGTGCCGACGCTGTTGAACTGGCCGGCGATGATCCCGTGCAGAAGATGGTGATGGCGACGCTGGCGGACATCCGTTCTGCCGAAGCCGATATTCTCGGTGCCTGGCAGCAGCGCAGAACGGCCGGCACGACAGCGCAGGTAATGCCGCTTGCACGCACACCGGCCCGGATCGCCCTGGCTTCCGTGGCGTCTGCAGCAGGTGCGTCGGCATTTGCTGTCCCCGATTTTGATGCCTCCGCCTTTGACGTCAGCGTGCAGCGTCATCTCGACATCAGCAGCAATATTCCCTTTGTGCGTCACCACACGCGCTTTCCGCAAGGCGCCGACTGGCCCGTAGCCGCCGACCACAACCACATCGTGCCGCTGACCATGGAGGTCGCCATGATTTGCGCTGCCGTGGAAGCGCAGATGCCCGGCCACGTCGTGACCGAACTCACGGATGTGCAGGCCTACAACTGGCTGGTGGTCGATGCGCCTGTGGATGTGGTGATCCGCATGGTGATGCAGGACTACCCCGTGGTTGAGGTGGATCTGCAGGGTCATATGCGCGCGCGCGTGCACGTGGCAAAACATTATCCGCCGGCACCGGATGCACAGGTTCCGGCGCTTGCACGGCCACGGCCAGCGGCCGTGGCAGCGGCCACCATGTATGCCGATGACTGGATGTTTCACGGCCCCGATTACCAGGGCACGGTGCGCCTTGGCCCCATCGGCGACAACGGCATTGATGGCCGCCTGCGCGTGCCGAAAGGTGACGGCGGCCTGCTCGACAATATGGGCCAGATTGCCGGCTACTGGGTGATGGAGCAGCCGGAAGATTGCCTGGCCATGCCGATCGGTGTGGAACGCATTCGCCTGTTCCGCGCGCCGCCCGCACAGGGCGAGGAATTCGAGTGCGCGATTCGTGTGCGCCATCTGGATAAAACCAGTTCGATCACCGACCAGACCCTGAGCGATGACAGCGGCAAGGTGGTCGCCCTCATGGAAGGCTGGCAGGCACGCCGTTTTGAAATGGATCACGATTTCTGGATACGCAGCAAATCCTGGCAGAAAAATCTCGTCAGTGATCTGCTTGCGCCGGGCGTGGTGCTGTTTAAAGACCGCTTTGAAACGGCGGTGGTACGCGACTACATCACCAAGCGCGTTCTGAACCAGCCGGAAACCGTTGCCTATGCCGGCCTGGCACCACGTCGCCGCCGGCAATGGCTGAACGGCCGCGTCGCCGCCAAGGATGCCGTGCGTGCCCTGCTCTGGCAGGAAAACGGTTTCTCCGTGCTCTATCCAAAATCCATCCACATACAGAATCTGGAATCCGGCCAGCCCGTCGTGGCGCCGTTTATTCGCACGATTTATACCGGCGAGCTGCATGTATCGATTTCCCACAAGGGACTGTTTGCCGTTGCGGCGGCAGGCCGTCAGCCGGTGGGCGTGGATATCGAAAGCATAGAGCCGCGTGCCGAGTCCTTTGTGCGCACCGCCTTCAGCGCAGAAGAAATAACGCTGCTGCCCGAAACCGATCGCGACACCTGGGTCGCCCGTTTCTGGGTTGCCAAGGAAGTGGTTGCCAAACAGCAGGGAACGGGACTGCAGGGCCGCCCTGCCGATTTTCCGGTCACGGCCATCGAAAACGAGCGCATCCGTGTTGGCTCTGCCTGGGTGAACACACTGCGCTACGAAAACAATGTCATCGGCTGGAGAACAGAATCTTGAACATGGTCAGCACTGCTCAACAAGAAAATACCGGCAACGCCCTGGTGAATGACGTCATCGCCCTGGTGCGTGCCGCCATCAACGAGGACTGGATTCACGACATGGAAATGGATGCCGACACCAGCCTCAATCGCGATCTGGAAATTGAAAGCATGGATTTTGTCGCCATCGCCAATCTCATGCAGCAGCAATACGGCGACAGCCTCGACATTGCCGGCTGGCTTTCCGGCAAGGACATCAAGCAGCTGGTCAACCTCACCATCGGCGATCTTGCCGGCCATGTGGCCGACCGCACGGGCAGGGGCTGAAAAAATGGCGCGTATTCTTTTCGTGGTGCCGCCACTGGCCGGGCATATCAACCCCGCCGTGGCCGTGGCACACGAGCTGGCACAACGCGGTCACGAGATTGCCTGGGCCGCTCACACGGCACTGGTGCGTGAACGCCTGCCGGCGGATGCGCGCATCTATGCCCTGCCGGTGGATGCCGGACTCGAGCGTGTCATCGTGGCGCCGCCGGTGCGTGGCGCTGAAAGCATAGAATTTTTCTTCGAGGATTTTTACGTCCCCATGGTGCGCTCGTCGCTGCCGGCGGTTGAAGCCGCCGTGGCAGATTTTCGGCCGGACGTGATGCTCTGCGACCAGCAAATGCTCTCCGGTGCACTCGCCGCCCGCCGTGCCGGCATTTACTGGCTGACGCTCTCCACCACCAGCGCCTCCTTTCTCAAGGCCTCCGACAAGCTCGACGAATGGGTCGAAGGCCAGCTCACGGCACTGCAAAAGGAAGCCGGCTTTGCAGTGCCGGTCACACACCCGGATTTTTCACCGTTTGGCGTGATCGTGTTTTCCTCCGAAGCCCTCGTCGGCACGAAATACCCGCGCGTGCCGGCGCATTACCATTTTGTCGGTCCCGCGTATGGCCATCGTGCCGGGCAAGCTGACTTCCCCTGGGAACAGCTGCGCTGCGATGTGCCGAAAATCCTGATTTCGCTCGGCACCGTCAGCCGTGATCGCGACCTGCGTTTTTACCGCGTGATGATGGAAGCGCTGCAGGGCATGGAGCTGCAGGTGGTGATGGTGGCACCGGATGTCATCGCCGCTGAAGCGCCGGACAATTTCATTGTGCGCACGCGCGTGCCGCAGATCGAGCTGCTGCCGCACATGGATGGCGTGCTCACGCATGCCGGCCACAACACGGTGTGTGAAGCACTGTCCTGCGCCCTGCCCCTGATCGTGGCACCGATTCGCGATGACCAGCCCTTTGTCGCGCGCCAGGTACTGGATGCCGGCGCCGGCCTCTTCATGCGTCACGGCAAGGTGTCTGCAGCTGTCGCGCGCGAAACCGTTTTGCAGTTACTGGCTGATGCGGGCCTGCGTGTTGAAGCCGCACGTCTGGCCGCCTCCTTCAAGGCCCTGGGCGGCGCCGCCCAGGTCGCCGACATCATTGAAAACCGGAAAGTGGAGTGTGCCGCATGAACCAGGCCGTCACTGCGACAGGAACAATGCATCCGCTGCCGGACAGCACCCGTCTTGAAGTCGCTCCCGGCGTACACCTCAATGTGCAGCAATGGGGCCAGGGCTCGCCCGTGGTGATGTGCCACGGCCTGCTCTTCGGCAGCATGGCCGCCTGGTATTTCTCGACGGCACTGCCGCTGTCACAGCAGCATCAGGTCGCGCTCTACGACATGCGCGGCCACGGCAAAAGCGACTGGGCCGCACAGGGCTACGACCTCACCACGCAAATGAATGATCTCGACAGGGTCATCACGCATGCGGCCACTGGAAACCGTCAGGACGATGCACGCGTCACGCTGATCGGCCACAGCTATGGCGCCATGACGGCACTCGCCTATGCCCTCGCCCATCCCGATCGCGTGCGCCGTCTGGTGCTGGTGGATGCACCGCATCCGCTCTCGCTGCATGTACGTCCCGGCCTTGATGCCGTGCACAACCGCGATGAATTGCTGCAACGCTTCCAGACCCAGCTCGGTGGCCCGGGCCGCCGTGCCGAGCGCCTGCGCCAGCGTCTGGAATTCCTGCTGTTTGATTCCTCGCTGCGCAGGGATATCGAGGGCTCGGCCGATTTCAGCCAGGAAGCATTGTCGGCCCTGACCATTCCGGTGCTGTGCATTTACGGCGAGCACTCGGAGTGCCGTGAAAGCGGCATCACCCTCAGCTCGATACTGCCAAACGCGGCACTGGCCTGGGTGAACTGCGGCCACTACGTCACCGACGATGCGCCGGCCGACATGCTGGCCCTTATCCAATCCTTTATCGGGCACTGATCATGGACCGCAACGGCGAACAGATTCCCTATTCGGCACTCTTCACGGCCGCTACCTGGCAATGGGGCGGCTTGCCCTCTGCCGATATCACGGCACCCGAAGGCTCGGAAAACCTTTTCCGCCTGGTGCGCTGGTACTCTGATTTTTACCGTGTACTGAACCCGGATTTCTATGCCCTGCACGAGATGCTGCTGCACCGGCATCTGGTCATCAACCGCTTGCTGGAAAAATCCTCACATACCCGTGTTATTGAAATTGCCGCCGGATTTTCTCCGCGCGGCTGCCACTACTCGGGCAATCCCGGCACCGAATATTACGAAGTAGATCTCGGCCCGGTGGCGAGCATGAAAAGAAGGCAGCTGCGCAACAGTGATCAGGGCAGCGCGATTCTGGCGCGGCAAAATTTCCACCTCATCTCCGGTGATGCCACCTCGGATTCGCTCTGGCAGCAGTTTTCCAGCACGCCAACCACCGTCATTACCGAAGGCTTGATGATGTATTTTGACCGTTCCGCACAAATGGCCCTGTGGACGCAAATTGCCGCCTTTGTAAAACGCAGTGGTGGCGAATACCTGTTTGATTACATCCCTCTGGAGCTGACGCCAAAGCGCAGCCTGGCCGGCAGATTCATGAGCCTGATCAAAAAAGCGCTGGGTGTAAAACAGGATGACTATTATCCGGAAAACCGCAGCACCGAGGCCTTTATCAAGGATCTGCATGAAGCAGGCTTCAGCCGCGTGCAGTGCATCCGTTGTTCGGAAGTGGCCGCAGACTGGAAGCTGCCGTTTCCGCAATCCGATTCACGCGTCGTTATTTTCCACTGCGAATAAAAAAACAGACCGGCAAAACAGAAACAGGCGGATACGATCATGACGACCACTTTTTCACGCAGGCTCTCGGGACTTGAACGCTACTTTCTGGCGATCAACGAGGTCTATCGCTTCAATGCCGAGCTGGTGATTGAAGGCAGCGGCGATGTCGAACTGGAACAACTGCAGGAAGCCGTGGCCATCGCCTCTGCCGCCAACCCCGGCATGCGGGTCAGGCTGAAGGGTGCACTCGGTTTTTTGCACTGGGTGGATTCCGGCATAACGCCTGACGTGAGGGAAATACCGGCGGCCGAATGGCAGGGCTACTCGGATGCCGGCGCCGACTTTCTCGAAGAGCGCTTTCACCCGCTGCAGGATGATCACGTTGCGCAGGTCCTGCTGATTCGCGGCAATCCGGTGCGCATGGTATTTCGGGCGCTGCACGCCGCGGTGGATGGCAAGGGTCTGGCCTACTGGACACTGGACATCATGCGCGCCATGCGTGGCGAGGCACCACTGGGCTCGGGCAACACCGTCACCGATATCGACTTCGCGCAGTCCGTAGTAAAAAAATCCGGCATCACACTGGCACCGCCCGCACAACACAGTGCACCGGTGAAAGCGATCCTGCCGATCTCGGCCGACAACGGCTCGCCCTTCCGCTTTGCCTGGCGCTGCACACGCTTCGACCGCAATATTTCCAATCCGTTGCCCAAGATCCTGCATTTTCTCTACACGCAGGCCGTGGGTGAAGCCGGTGGCAACATCCTGATGACGGTGCCGGTGGATTATCGCAGCCTGCGCGGTGCCGATGCCGGCACCGGCAACCTGACCGGCTACATACAGCTCTCGATTGATGCGTCGGATTCCCCGAAGAGCATCATGGGCAAGCTCAGTGAAGGCATCAAGAACCATCGTGACTGTGCCATAGGCATCATGCCTTTCTGGAAGCTGCACTGGATTCCGCTGTGGATCATCAGTGCCATGGTCAGGAAGAATCTGGACAAGACCCTGTTTGCGGAAAATACCGCCATGCCCAATGGCGGCATTTCAGCACTGGGCATGACACCACCGGAAACCATTTCCTTTCCCGGATTTGAAGCCATGGGGGCGTTTGGCCTGGCCACCGTCGGCAGGCTTTATGTCTCGGTCACCAATTTTCCGAAATCCACCTACATCATGCTGGCCGCACCGTCACGATTCAACGGTGACCGGCAGCTGGACGGACTGGTGGAAAAGCTGCGCGAAAACTTTGCCTGACGCTGAAAAACACGACTGGCCGCTCCGGCCTGAAAAAAACGGACATTGATGTGCAACTGTCACGCACGTGACAGTGCCGAAACCCTCGGGGTGTGAAGTGCAAGAAATAGATCTGGACAAGCTCAGGATTAAACGCGGGCCGCTGTTGCCCTCCACTGCGGCCACGCAACCACGGAACATACGCTGGGGCTGGATTGCCGCCGCGGGACTGGTCGTGGTCGTCATCGGCTGGCGCCTGCTGAATCCCGGTGCCACGCCGGTCGAGACCACGGTTGCCGTGACCGCCTTTCCCTCGCAGGAATTTTCCCTGCTCAATGCCACCGGTTATGTGGTGGCTCAGCGCAAGGCTTCGGTTGCCTCCAAGGGCACCGGACGTCTGGAGTGGCTGGGCGTGGTGGAAGGCACGGTCGTCAAGGAAGGACAGGTGATTGCGCGTCTTGAAAGTGCTGATGTGGAAGCCCAGTTCGGCAGCGCTCACGCCAATGTGCAGGTCGCCACGGCACAGGTGAATTCCATTCTGGCCGAACTCGCGGATGCCGAACTGGCACTCGGACGCACCGAAGAATTGCGTCCGCGCGGCATGGTGTCGCAAGCCGCGCTGGACGATGCGAAATCACGGCTGGTTCGTGCCCGTGCCGCCGTCGCCAGTGCGCGCGCCAGTCTCGCTGCCGCACAGGCCAATGAACGCTATGCCCAGGTCTCGGTGGAATCGACCCGTATTCGTGCGCCCTTTGACGGCGTGATCCTGTCAAAAACCGCCAACGTCGGTGACGTCGTGACCGCCCTCGCGTCTGCCGCTGATTCCAAGGGTGCCGTCGTGGTGATGGCCGACATGTCGACACTGGAAGTGGAGGCCGATGTCTCCGAATCAAGCATCGCCTCCATTCGCGTCGGTCAGCCTTGTGAAATACAGCTTGATGCCATTCCTGATCGCCGCTTTCAGGGTGTGGTCAGCCGCATCGTGCCCACGGTCGATCGCGCCAAGGCCACCGTGATGACAAAAATACGTTTCACCGAAAGTGATCCGCGCATTCTTCCGGAAATGAGTGCCAAGGCCAGCTTCCTCTCGCAGGCCGTTTCAAAGGAAATGCAGAAGCCCGTGCTGGCAGTCAGCCCTGAGGCGCTGGTCACGCGTGACGGCAAGACATCGGTCCTTGTCGTGCATGAAGGCACGTTAAAGGAAATACCGGTCAAGGTCGGCAAGAACATTGGTGACGTGGTGATCATCACCGGCCCCCTTAAAACGGGTGACGTACTGGTGCGCAAACCGGCGAGCTCCCTGCGTGACGGCGATAGCGTCATCCCGCGCCAGGCCAGTTGAACCCATCGCAAACGAGCCAGGGCCGGCCTCAAAACAACAAGAGAACACCATGTCGACGCTGATTGAAATTCGCGATCTCTGCAAATCCTATACGCGTGGCGGCCAGCACATTCCGGTACTGGCCGGCATCAATCTGGACATCATCAAGGGCGATTATGTCTCGCTGATGGGGCCGTCGGGCTCGGGCAAAAGCACCCTGCTGAACCTGATTGCCGGCATCGACAAGCCCACGTCCGGTACCATTCTGGTGGAAGGCGTGGATATCGCCTCCTTGCCCGAAGCGGAGCTGGCACGCTGGCGCGCCCATCATGTCGGTTTCATTTTCCAGTTCTACAACCTCATGCCGGTACTGACGGCATTTGAAAATGTCGAACTGCCGCTCATGCTGACAGGACTCGGCAAGCATGAACGGCGCGAGCATGTGGAAACCGCACTGGCCATGGTCGGTCTGGCCGAACGCATGGGGCATTATCCCAACGAACTTTCGGGTGGCCAGCAACAGCGTGTGGCGATTGCCCGTGCACTGATTAGCGATCCCTCGCTGATTGTTGCTGACGAACCCACCGGTGACCTTGACCGCATGTCGGCCACCGACGTGCTGAACCTTCTCGACCGTCTCAACCGCGAACTCGGCAAGACCATTGTCATGGTCACACATGACCCCAAGTGTGCGGCGCGTGCGCGCCGCCTGGTGCATCTCGAAAAAGGCGTACTGCATGACGACGACGGCAACGGCATACTCGAAGAGACCGGCACATGATGATCTGGGGTTACCTGCTGAAACTCGTCAGCAAAAACATGTGGCGGCATCGCCTGCGCACAACCCTGACCATGCTTGGCATCATGGTGGCGATTGTTTCCTTCGGTCTGCTGCGCACTGTGGTCGACTCCTGGTATGCCGGCGCTGAAGCCACCTCCTCGGCAGGACGCCTGATCACGCGCAATGCGATATCCCTGAGCTTCCCCCTGCCGCTGACCTATGCCGAGAAAATCCGGCAACTGCCGGGCGTGGATACGGTGACATGGGGAAACTGGTTTGGCGGGATTTACATCAACGAAAAGAATTTCTTTGCACAACTCGCTGTCGATGCAGATTCCTATTTCAGGGTCTATGACGAATACGCCATTGCACCGGCGCAACTCAAGGCCTTTCAGCTCGACCGCGGCAGCTGCATCATCGGACGCAAGCTCGCCGACAAATACCATTTCCGCATCGGCGACCAGATTCCCCTGCGCGGAACGATTTATCCCGGCATCTGGACCTTCACCGTACGCGGTATTTACGAGGCGAAATCCGGCAGCGTGGATACCAGCCAGATGTTCATGCACTGGAGCTACCTGAATGAACGGGTCCGGAAAATAATGCCGGGGCGGGCAAACTCCGTCGGCGTTTATGTCATCAACATCAAGCACCCCGGTGAAGCGGCCAAAATGTCGGCGCTGGTCGACAGCACCTTTCGCAACTCGCTGGCGGAAACCCGCACTGAAACCCAGAAGGCCTTCCAGCTCAGCTTTGTGGCCATGGTGGATACCATCCTGATGGCGATTGAAGCGGTGGCGTATGTGGTGATCATCATCATCATGGCCGTCATGGCCAACACCATGGCCATGACGGCGCGCGAACGCACGTCGGAATATGCCACGCTGAAAGCACTGGGCTTTCCCGACCGTTTCATCATGCTGCTGATCCTCGGCGAATCCATGGCAATTTCACTGGTAGGCGGCCTGCTCGGCATTATTGCGACCTTCCCGATAGCCAACTCCTTTTATCTGGCCACCGGAAAAATATTTGCCGTGTTTTATGTCGCACCGGAAACGGTCTGGCTGCAGGTCGGCGCGGCTGTTCTGGTCGGCATTGTGGCAGCCCTGACACCGGCATGGAGCAGCACGCGCATCAATATCACTGACGGCCTGCGTGCGGTGGCCTGATGGTTATTTCCTTCAATTACATCGCACGCAATCTTGTCGTGCGCAAGATGACCACCCTGCTCACGGCCGGCGGCATGGCGCTGGTGGTGTTTGTCTTTGCCACCGTACTGATGATGGCCGATGGCCTGCGCGAAACGCTCGGTGGCACTGGCTCCTACAGCAATGTCATGGTGATCCGTAAAAGTTCGCAAACCGAAGTACAAAGCAGCATAGAAAGGCAGCAGGCCTCGATCATTTCCAGCCAGCCGGAAATTGCCACCGACCAGCACGGCAATGCCATGGCCTCCGCCGAACCCGTCGTGCTGATTTCCCTGAGCAAGCGTTCCAACGGCCAGCTTGGCAATGTGGTGGTGCGTGGCGTCAATGCCAACGGTCTTTGGTTGCGGCCCCAGGTGAAAATAATCAGCGGCCGCATGTTCCGGCCGGGCTCTACCGAAATTGTCGTCGGACGCAGCGTGGCGCGCGGCTTCAACGGGGCACAAACCGGTGACACCCTGCATTTTGGCCAGCAAACATGGACTGTCGTGGGCATTTACGATGCCGGGCACAGTGCCTTTGATTCCGAAGTCTGGGGCGATGCCGAGCAGATGATGCAGGTCTTCCGTCGCCCTGCCTTCTCCTCGATGCTGTTCCGCCTGCGCGATCCGGCCAGTTTTGATGCGGTGCGCAGCCGTCTGGAAGCAGACCAGCGTCTCAATGTGGAAGTGAAACGGGAAAACCGTTTCTATGCCGATCAATCCGAACAGATGGCCACCTTCATCAGCATACTGGGCCAGGCCATTTCCTTTATTTTTTCGCTGGGTGCCATCATCGGCGCCATGATCACCATGTATGCCAGCGTAGCCAATCGCACCGGTGAAATAGGAACGTTGCGCGCACTCGGCTTTACCCGCGCCAGTGTCATGACGGCCTTTTTGCTGGAATCCATCCTGCTCGGCGTGGTCGGTGGCGTAATGGGGCTGTTTGCGGCTTCCTTCATGCAGTACGTACAGATCACCACCACCAACTTCCAGACCTTTGCCGAGCTGGCCTTCACCATGCACCTCAATGCGCAGATTATTGTTGAGGTGATGCTGTTCTCGGTCTTTATGGGGCTGGTCGGCGGCTTTCTGCCGGCAGCGCAGGCGGCGCGCCTGGAAATCGTGGAAGCCTTGCGTGCCGCCTGATGCCTTTTTTTTCAGCAAGCCTGCGCCACAGGAAAGGATATGAAATGGACGATACCGGCAGCACTGAAACCATGCCATTGATGACGCTGTCAGCGCCTGATACAGCGTCGGCCATTACGGCGGCGGCCGTTGCAGCAGCTCCGGCCGTGCCGCTAGCTGCGGGCATTGATGGCGTGACCTTCGATCATCATTACCGGCAGGTGCGCAGCGAAAAGAAGCAGCAATGGCTGCAGAGGCTTTTTACCGGCTGGCATTTCTACGGGGAACCTCTGGGGCTCGGCCTGTTTCCCGGCAAGCTGTATGCCGACCTTTTTCTCAGCCCGGACGTCGGTCTGGCGACCATCACTTTTTTAAGCTGCAGCAGTGCGATCCTGATTGTGCCGTGGTGGATGCGTCACCGCCGCCTCAACAACCAGCACAAACGCTCATTTGTTTTCTACACGACAGCCCTGGAACGCTGCATCACACAAAAAGCCGCGCCGTCAGCACAGTGACCGCGGTTTCCACGCGCAGGATGCGCGGCCCCAGATGCACCGGCTCAAAACCGGCAGCAACCAGCTTGTCCACTTCGTAGGGAATAAAGCCGCCTTCCGGCCCGATCGCCAGCGTCACCGCCTGGTTGAGCGCAACGGGACAAACTTCCGCAGCGCCGGGATGCGCCACTATGCAACGCGTATTGCGGCACAGCGCCGGCAGCCGGTCCTCCATAAAGGGCTTGAACAGTGGTTCCAGCACGATGTCGGGCAGCACGGTGTCACGCGCCTGCTCCAGCCCCAGCAAGAGCTGCTCGCGTATGGCGGCGGCCTCCATCCAGGGCGAATCCCAGAAGCTTTTCTCTACCCGGTAACTGTTCATCAGCACCAGTCGCTGCACGCCCATGGTCGCGACGGTTTGCAGAATGCGCTTGAGCATTTTTGGCCGCGGCAGACTCAGCAACACGGTCAGCGGCAACTTGGGCGGCGGCGGTGTATCCAGCACAAAACGCAGCAGCATTTCCTCGCGCGACAGCGACAGGATTTCGCCTTCACCGGTCAGGCCGCCGACCAGTCCCGTCCGCAGCGTTTCACCCACGGCAGAACGATGTACCTCGGTAACATGCTTGAGGCGGCGACCGGTCAGCCTGGCCAGCCCCGGCTCGGGACAATCTTCAGGCGACAGCAGCAGCAGGTTCATGTCGCGACAAGTCCTTGATCAGGCCAAGCTGGCGTTGCAGGGCACCGCGATTACCTTCGAGCACGGCACGGGCGGCCACTACCCGGGCATTGGCCACTTCGGGATGATCCAGCAGGGCATTGCAGGCCTGCGCAAGATCGGCAGCCGTCACCAGCTGCAGGGCTCCCGCCGCCACCAGCTCGTCGGCAATCGACTGGAAGTTGTATATATGCGGCCCGGACAGCGTCGGCACGTCCATGGCCATCGGCTCCAGCACGTTGTGACCACCCACTGGCACCAGCGAGCCGCCGACAAAGGCCACATCGGCCAGCGCATACCAGAGCATCAGCTCGCCCATGGTGTCACCCAGCAGTACCGCCGTATCCTGGGTCACGACCTCGCCGAGACTGCGTCGGGCCAGGCTGAGTTTTTTCTGCCGGATCAGCATGGCGACATTTTCAAAACGCTCGGGATGCCGTGGCACCAGAATCAGCAGCGCATGCTTGTGACGGGCACGGATGGCGGCAAAGGCCGCCAGCACGGACATGTCTTCGCCCGAATGCGTACTGGCCGCCACAAAGATCTGGCGGTGTGCCAGCTTCCACTCGACACGCAACTGGTGCGCCTTCTCGGCCAGATCAGCCGGCGGCGTGATGTCGAATTTCAGGCTGCCGGTAATGCTGATGCGCGCATCGGCAATACCGAGCTCACGAAAGCGTGAAGCGGTTGCCGCATCCTGTGCAGCAACATGTGCCAGCTCCTGCAGCATGGGCCGCGCCAGCCAGGACACCCGGGCATAACCGCCGGCCGAACGTGCGGAAAGACGGGCATTGGCCAGCAGCACGGGAATGCCGCGCGTATGCGCCGCATGAATCATGTTTGGCCAGAGCTCGGTTTCCATGATGACCAGCATCTGCGGCCGCACCCGGCGCAGGAAAAGCGCCCAGGCCCAGGGCAGGTCATAGGGCGCGTAGGCGTGCAGCACCTGATCGCCCCACAGTGCATGCACGCGCGCCGACCCCGTGGGGGTCATGGTGCTGACGAAAACCGGCTTGTCCGGATTCGCCAGACGCCAGGCATTGACCAGGGGCGCCGCTGCCAGGGTTTCGCCGAGGGAAACGGCGTGCACCCAGAGACCGCCCTGCATCGCCGGGATGGCAAAACCAAAACGCTGATGAACGCGGCGCAGGTAATCAGGCGCGTTGCGCGCGCGCCAGAGCAGGCGCAGCAGCACCAGCGGCAGCAGCAGGTGAAAAAGCAGGGTATAAAAAAAACGCGTCACGCCTTGAATGCCTTTTTTGCCATACAAAACCAGGGCAAGCCACAGTGACTTGTCCGGAAAAACCGGGCCGGGCTGATTGCCGCGATCCACATACTCTGCATGAATCCTCATCAATAGCCTCACATCACTCAAGCACAGGGTTTATTGGTTGCCGGGTGAAACACCCGCGCGGCACGGGCGCTCCAAAGCGCCGCTAACCGTGCATCCCTTCACGTGCCAAGGTGTGAACACCTGACTTCATCAAAGGCCAGTGGCCTCCGATTGATCAAAAAACATGCTGCCATTGTAACGGAAGCCCCGGTCATACCGGAGAACGCCATCACAGTCATTGTGCCACCATGGCCGCAATTCTGCTTCTCGCATACACTTCCGGCCCATGCGAACGATTAAAACCGACATCCTCATCTTTGGCGCCGGCATTGCCGGCCTCTGGCTGCTCAACCGCCTGCGCGGCGCCGGCTACAGCGTGCTCCTGCTTGAGCAGGAGCATCTGGGCGGACATGAAACCCTGAACGCCAACGGCATCATCCATGGCGGACTCAAGTTCGGGCTGTCGGCCATGCTGCACGATGTCGAAGACCTCGACGACATGCCGGCGCTCTGGCGCGACTGCCTCGCCGGCCACGGCGACCTCAACCTTTCAGGCGTCAAGGTGCTGTCCGAACATCAGTACCTCTGGTCAGAAGCCAGTCTCGCCGCACGCGCCACCACCTTCTTTGCCTCGCGCCTGATTGCCGGTCAGGTGCAGGCGGCCGAGGGCGCGGCACGTCCCGGCGTACTGCAGAATGCCGCCTTTGCCGGCAGTGCCTATCGTCTGGCCGACATGGTCATCGACATGCCCTCGCTGGTACAAAAACTCACGGCCACGCATAAAAGCTGCATCTATAAAATCAGCCCGCAGAACTGCCATATTGAAACCGATGACAAGCACAACACCACTGCGGTGTTCATTACGGCTGCCGGTGTCGAGCCGCTGCGCATCCATCCCACCCGCGTGATTCTCGCCGGCGGCCAGGGCAATGCCGCACTGCTGGAAGACCTCGGCCTGCACGAACCGGAAATGGAAAGACGCCGCGTGCACATGGTGATGCTCAAACGCGCCGAGCTGCCGTCTTTTTATGCGCACTGCCTCGGCACCAGCCGCAATCCGCGCATTACCATCACCACCCACCCTACCCGTGACGGTGAAAAAGTCTGGTATCTGGGCGGCGAACTTGCGGATGAGGGCGGCCCGCGCGATGAGCGCCTGCAAACAGAATTTGCGCAGCGCGAACTGAAAGAACTGCTGCCCTGGGTGGATCTGCGCGGCGCACGCTACAAGACACTTAAAATAGACCGCATCCTGCCTGCGGGTGATCGCGGCCTGTTCCGCCCCGACAATGCCTTTGTCGAGTGCAGCGGCAACAACATCATTGCCTGGCCCTGCAAAATCACGCTGGCGCCCAATCTCGGACGCCAGGTACTGGCGCAACTGCAGAAAGCCGGCGTCGTCCCCGAGCACAAACAACCGGAAGAAGCACTGCCGCTGCTTTACCCCGAAATGGGCCAGCCGATCTGGGAAACCCTTTTTAACTGATGGCCACTCCTGCCTCCGAACCATCACTGCTGGCACCGCGGCACTGGCCTGCCTGGACCGGTATTGCGCTGATATGGCTGCTGGCGCAGCTGCCATGGTGGCTGCAGCGCCGGCTTGGCGCCGGCCTCGGTCGCTTATCCTACAAATTCCTCGGCCAGCGTGTTGACGACACCCGCATCAATCTGCGTTTGTGTTTTCCCGAAAAAAGCGAAACCGAACGTGAACTCATGGTGCGTGATGTTTTTCACAATGCCGGCCTCACGCTTTTCGAAACCGCCAATGCCTGGTTTCGCCCTGTCGATTATTATCGCGGCCGTTTCAGCATTGAAGGCCTGGAGGATCTGCTGGCACTCAAGGCCAGCGGCAAAAGCATTCTCATGCTCGGCGGCCATTACAGCATGCTTGATCTGGGCGGGCTGCTGCTCTCCCTGCACTGCAAGGTCACCACGATTTACCGGCCGCAAAAAAATGCCGTGCTCAATCATGTCATGGTCAGGCAGCGCATCCGCAACGGCAACCGCATGATTGCCAATGAAGACATGCGCCGTCTGCTGCGTGCCCTCAAAACCGATATTGTCTGGTATGCCAGTGACCAGGACTATGGCTACAAGCATGCCGTGTTTGCGCCTTTCTTCGGGATTCCTGCTGCCACCATGACAGTGCCGTCGCGCATGGCGCGCCTGAACCATTCAGCCATGGTCATGATTCATTACTATCGTGTGGGTGACAGCGAGCAATACCGTGTGCGCATCAGCGCACCACTCGACAACATGCCGGGTGACGATGACGTGGTGGATGCGGGCCGCATCAATGCCGAGCTGGAAAAACTGATCCGCGTCGCGCCCACGCAATACATGTGGTACCACCGCCGCTTCAAGTCACCACCACCGGGGACGAAGGCACCCTATCCGGACAAGCCGAAATGGCAGCGTCGTGCGGCGCAAGCGGCCGCCAGAGAAGCACGGAACAAACCATGAGCCGACTCACTGTTGTACAGATCCTGCCGGCGCTGGATGCCGGCGGCGTTGAGCGCGGCACGCTGGAGATGGCGGCTGCACTGGTCGCCGCCGGGCATCGCTCCATCGTCATCTCCAGTGGCGGGCGCCTGGTCGCGCAGCTCGAACGCGAAGGCAGCGAGCACATCACCCTGCCGGTGCAACGCAAATCCATCGCCAGCCTGCTACAGGTGCGCCCCTTGCGCCGGCTCATTGAAGAAATAAAACCCGACATCATCCACGCCCGCTCCCGCGTACCGGCATGGATCGCCTGGCTGGCCCTGCGCAAAATCCCCGAGGCCGCACGCCCGCGCTTTATTACCACTGTCCACGGGCTCTATTCGGTCAGTCCCTACAGCGCCATCATGACGCGCGGCGACAAGGTCATCGCCATCTCCGAAACGGTTCGCGACTATATCCGCAAGAATTACCCGCAATGCCCGGAAGAACGGATCGTACTGATCAGCGAAGGCATAGACCCGGCGGATTTCCCCTACGCCTACCAGCCGTCCACTGCATGGCTGGCGCAGTGGCGGGCAGACTTTCCCGAGCTGGCCGGCAAGACAGTCCTCGCCCTGCCCGGCCGGCTGACACGCCTGAAAGGCCACGCCACGTTTATCCAGCTGATCAAGACGCTGTCAGCGTCCCACCCCGACATACACGGGCTCGTTATCGGCGGCGCGGAAGCCCGGAAAGCAGCTTACGCCGAAGAGCTCAGGGCGCTGGTTGCTGCGGAGGGCCTGGCGGACCGCATCAGCTTCACCGGTCACCGCGATGACATGCGCGAGGTGCTCAGCCAGTGTGACCTGATCTTTTCGCTGTCGACAAAACCCGAGACCTTCGGCAGAACCGTGCTGGAGGCCATACTGCTGGGCAAGCCGGTGATTGGCTGGGATATCGGCGGCGTCGGAGAAATACTGAGAAAGTGCTATCCGCAGGGCGTCACGCGCAACAGCAACGAAGCGGAGCTGCTGAAAACCTGTGCGCACTGGCTGGAAACTCCCACGCAACCCGCGCCGGGCGCTGCATTCCCGCTGGACGCGATGGTGGCGCAAACCCTTCGGCTCTATGCCGGCAGCGCCCGTGATGCCGCCAGTCCGGCCCGGGATAACTCCGCGATCACGCCCGAAGAAAAACAGAAATAAGTCCGCACCATAAATCATGCTATTTAACTCACTCGAATTCTTGTTCGTCTTCCTGCCACTGGCACTGCTGGTTTTCTTCGGCGCCGCCAGATTATCGGACCGTGCCGCGATCATCAGTCTCGCGCTGCTGTCCATCGCGTTTTACAGCTGGTGGGATATCCGCTTCCTGCCGGTTCTCGGTGCTTCCATTGCCTTCAATTATCTGATGGCAAAAGGCATTGAACGTGCCGACAGAAGCAGGAAGCCCGTTCTTGCCATCGCCATTACCCTTAATCTGGCAACTCTGTTTCTTTACAAGTACCTCGACTTTTCCATCGCCAGCATCAATGCGGCATTTCATCTTTCCATCCCCCTGCAGCACCTGGCCTTGCCACTGGGCATTTCCTTTTTCACCTTCACGCAGATCGCCTATCTGGTCGATGTCTACAAGAAGGAAGCGCACACCTCACAGCCGGCCGACTACCTGCTCTTTGTCACCTATTTTCCGCACCTGATCGCCGGCCCCATCCTGCATCACGCCCAGATGATGCCGCAGTTCAAAACGGAGCGGATACTCAAGCCGCATGCGGAAGCCTTTGTCATCGGCATCATCTTCATCACCATCGGCCTGGTAAAAAAGGTGCTGGTTGCCGATCACATCGCCAGGTATGCAACACCCGTTTTTGCCATGAACGGCGAGACGGGGGCTCTGGGCGCCCTTGAGGCGTGGACAGGCATACTCGCCTACTCGCTCCAGCTGTACTTCGATTTTTCCGGCTACTGCGACATGGCCATCGGCATATCGCTGCTGTTCAATATTGATCTTCCGCTGAATTTTGCCTCACCCTATAAATCGGCCAGCATTATCGAATTCTGGCGCCGATGGCACATGACCCTCTCGCAGTTCCTGCGCAACTATCTCTACATCCCGCTGGGAGGCAATCGTCAGGGAACCGCGCGCCGCTATACCAACCTGTTCCTGACCATGCTGCTGGGCGGACTCTGGCATGGCGCCAACTGGACCTTTGTCGTGTGGGGCTGCATGCATGGCCTGTACCTGATCATCAATCATGGCTTCAGCCTGGTTCACCGCAAACTGGGGCTGCCTGAAATTCCGGCAGGCATCGGCCTGCTGCTGACCTTCATTGCCGTTGTTTTTGCCTGGGTTCCGTTCCGCGCCGACAATCTGACGGACACCGTCAGCATGTGGAAATCAATGCTCGCCATGAATGGCATCGGTGATACGGCCAGCATGCTGTCGCACATCCCTTTCAGGAAAGCCCTGGCCGAAGTCATGGCCGGCATTCTGGTCGTCATGCTGCTGCCCAACAGCCAGCAGATTGCCGCCAGCGCAAAAGAGCATCTGTTCAGGGAAGAGCCGGCCGCCGCCATGAAGTGGACACTGGCCGGCCTGCTCTTCGGTATCATTTTCAGCTATGCCGTCATGAGCATCGGACATGTTTCAGAGTTTCTCTATTTCCAGTTCTAGCAGTGCACGCTTTCTCGCCGGTTTCACCCTGGCGGCAGGGCTGCTGCTCGCCCTTGGCGTGGGACTGGCCCTGTACATTGGCGCGCCCTCCGGCGATCTCGTTCGCATCGGAAAACTGGCCAGCATTGACCTGAAGCCCCGTCACCTGCAACAACCGCTTTACCGGCATGAAAACAGTGCCGGTATCACTGCTGATGTCCGCGTACTCGGAGATTCCTTTTCAGGAGAAAATCTCTGGCAAAGTGAATTGCGCCGGCTGACCGGCCTGAAAACGCAGACCTGGCATTACAAGGATATCGGCTGCATTGATGACTGGATTTCCGCTGCCATCAAAGACCATGCGGCACACGCAAGCCGGATCATTATTGTGGAATCCATAGAGCGGGAATTCATGGCCCGTTTCAGCGCTCCCCAGAAGGGATGCACAGGAAAAACCGGCCAGCCCCTGAAAATCACCGGCGGCATCGAAACGTTTTCACCGGACAAGGCATCGGTTTTCCCGATAGACATCCGCTACGTCGCGGCGGCAAGCAGAAACCATTTCACGGCGGCAAGTGCACATGGAAAAACAGGAAGTGATGCGGCGATCAGCGTAGACCTGACCACGGACAGGCTTTTTTCCAATGTCCGCAACCGGCGCTTGAGCTACTTCGAGGGTGATGACGCGAAATGGTCCGAGTGGAGCCCGGCACGCCAGCAAGCCGCCCTGGCCTATCTGGCGCAGATACAGGCACTGGCCCGGCAGAAACACAAACAGCTGCTGGTACTGATCATTCCCGACAAAAGCACGACTTACGCGCCCTGGGTGCAGGCAGGACAGCTGCCGGCGCGGCCACAGCCCGACCTGTTCCTGTCACTCGCCGGCATCCTGGGTGAGAGCAGCAACTACCTGCCGGCATTCCGGCAAGGGGCGCTGCAGCAGGTGGATTTCTATCGCCCCGACGATACCCATCTGAGTCTGGATGGCTACCGCTTTCTCGCCCGAGAAATCAGCCAGAGAATCCACCCGCAACCATAGCGGCGACAGGCCGGGTGGCAAGAAAGACACGCCCGTTAAACCTTGCCTCTCAGTCTTCGGGACAAGGCCTTCACGACCTGCCTCAGGCAGCCGGCTTCATGGCCCAGCCAGAGGATCCGCCACAGCCCGGTTTCATTTGTGTAGACCATGCGCAGGACCTGCAAGCGCCGGATCAACACCACTGCCTGCCCTGCCAGATCCTCGCGCCCGACAACAAGACTGTCCCTGCGCCGCTGCTCGAACACATCAATATGGGTCGCCGTGCCGCGCAAGGCGCGGCGCAAGCGGGCCTCGCGGCTGGCATTCGACCAGTCCCCGGAGGTCAGCCCGTTGCCGCCCACCCGGTAATTCACCAGCGGCTTGTCGATGTAGCAAATCCCGTCCAGCAGGGCGCTGCGGAAGGCGATCACCAGATCCTCGAAGGCATTCTCACACTCGATATCACCAAAAACCTCAAACACCTTTGGCACCCAGGCATGAGTGGCACCGATCAATACCCCCAGCGCACCCAGCACCCGCTCCGGAGACAACTCCTGATCCTTCATGGGCGCATGCATCTCGTCCAGGAAGGTTCCGTCTTCTGCCATCCGCCAGGCGGCAGAATGAATGGAGGAAACTTTTTTAGCGCACTTTAAATAGCAGGCAACAATTTCGGAAACCCTGTCCGGCAAGGAAATATCATCGCCTGCCGCCGCCACAATCAGTTCCCCTAACGCCAGCCTGGCCGACAGGTTCACATGCCCGATCAGACCCAGATTGGTTTCATTCCGGTTCAACCTGACGCTATGGGGCCCGTCATAAGCCGCAAAAATTTTTTCCATGATGGAGCAGGTCGCATCACTGGAGCAGTCATCCGAAAATATGATTTCAAGGGGTGAATATGTCTGACCCAGAATGGAAAGACAGGCGCTCTCTATGTACTTTTCCTGATTGTAGGCAAAGAGAAAAACCGTAACGAGGGGAGCATCCAAGATCAAGACATCCTGATAATTTCAAAGGCACGGATACCGTGCCGGAAAACAGCAAGCCCCTGCTTTTCCATCAAGGCAACAAGAAAAAACTGAAAGGGAACGAAGCCGGACCAGTCTTTTCCGGCTCCGCTTCTTCAATGAAAATCCTGTACGCCGCGAATAACCGCCTGGATTTGTTCTGCCCGCAGATGCGGCCCCATGGGCAGGCTCAGCACTTCGGCATGTATCTGCTCGGTCACCGGATAATGCCGGTCATTCCAGGCGGCATAGGCCGCCTGCTGGTGTGGCGCCACGGGGTAATGAACCAGCGTCGGGATGCCGAGGCCGGCCAGGTGCTGCTGCAGGGCATCCCGACGCGCGCAGCGCACGACAAACAGATGCCAGACATGCTGTTCTTCACTCACCACATGCGGCAGCCGGATAGCGGGGTTGTCGATACCCTCCCGATACAGACGGGCGACCTCGCGGCGCTGTGCGGTCTGCGCATCAAGATATTTGAGCTTGACGCTCAGCATGGCGGCCTGGATTTCATCAAGGCGGCTGTTCACGCCCTGAAAAAGATTCTTGTACTTTTCGTGCGATCCGTAATTGCGCAAGGCGCGCAGGGTTTGCGCGAGCTCGGCATCGCTGGTGGTAATGGCACCGGCATCACCCAGCGCCCCCAGATTCTTGCCCGGGTAAAAACTGAAGCCCGCTGCATGCCCCCAGCTCCCCGCCTTGCGGCCGGAGATGCTGGCGCCATGCGCCTGCGCCGAATCCTCCAGCACCAGCAGTTTGTGGCGATCGGCAATATCCATCAGCGCAGGCATGTCGGCCAGCTGGCCATACAGATGCACCGGCAGAATGGCGCGGGTTCTCGCGGTGATGGCCGCTTCCGTCTTCTCGGGGCACAGATTGAATGATGTCTCATCGGGTTCGACCAGCACGGGTATCAGGCGATTCTCCGTAATGGCCAGAATGCTCGCGATATAGGTATTGGCCGGAACAATGACTTCATCGCCCTCTTTCAGCCGCCCGGTTTCCTTCCAGGCACGCAAGGTCAGGGTCAGGGCATCAAGGCCGTTTGCGACACCAATGCAATGCTCCGCACCGCAATAAGCGGCGAATGCCTGCTCGAACTGCGACAACTCATTGCCGGTGATATACCAGCCGGAATCAATGACGCGCGTACAGGCTTCAAGCAGCTCATCCCGGCATGCCGCATTGATGGCTTTCAAATCAAGAAAACTGATCATGACTCCAGATACCTGATAATTCTGGCGGGATTACCCGCAACGACGGCACGATCCGGCACGTCTTTTGTCACCACCGCTCCTGCACCGATCATGGCATGACACCCTATCGTGATGCCGGGAAGCAGGGTGGCATTGGCGCCGATACTGGCGCCCTCCCTGACCGTAATACCCATGAAGGCATCGGGATACTGTCTGGAGCGCGGCATGGGATCATTGGTGAAAGTGGCATTCGGGCCAATGAAAACATTGTCCCCGATTCTCGTTCCATCCCAGAGGAACACGCCCGACTTGACGGTGACGTTATTGCCAATGACAACATCGTTCTCTATCAGGGTATGTGCGCAGAGATTGCAGTTTTCACCAATAACGGCACGTTCAAAAACGACGCAATACTGCCACACACGGGTATTCTTTCCGATGGAGCGGCTCTTCACATCAGCGAGTTCATGGATTACCGGCATTCGCTTTCAACCTTAAAAAATCGCCATAATCGCGAATATAATCAGCCTCCTGATAATATTCACTGGCTAAAACCAGAAGCACGCAATCAGCACTGAAATCGTGCATTTCCCGCCATATCAACTTGCCGATGCGCAGCCCCTTGCAGGGAGAATCGAGCCACACTTCTTCCCTGTGCTGCCCGTCATCCAGAATCATCCTGCATTTGCCTGACACACAAACCGCTACCTGCTCAAGATCGTGATGGGCATGAAAACCGCGGGCAACATCGCTTTTGGTGTCCACCAGGTAATACACGCGCTTGATGGCAAAGGGGATGTTTCGCAACTCTTCCAGCGCAACGAGCTGCCCCCTTTCATCACCAAGCGAATTGAATTCGACCAGGTTGATCAGGCTCATGCCTGCGTCCCCGGACGATCCGCAAGCAGGGGGGCTTCCTGGTCTTTCTGGCTGATGACCAGCGCAAGGTCAGGCCATGCGATGGCGAGATCAGGATCATCCCAGCGAATGGCGCGCTCCGATTCTTTTGAATAATACGCGGTGGTCTTGTAGAAAAAATGGGTATTGTCCTCCAGTGCCACAAAACCGTGGGCAAAGCCGGCAGGAATCCACAGCATGTGCCGGTTCTCTGCGCTCAACTCAACGCCGACCCAGCGGCCAAACGTGGCGGAGCCGGGACGGATATCCACCGCCACATCAAAGGCGGCTCCCGAGATCACCCTGACGAGTTTGCCCTGGGCATGCGGCGCGATCTGGTAGTGCAGGCCACGCAGTACACCCTTTGCCGAACAGGAAAGATTATCCTGAACAAAAGCCGAAGGGATTGGCAGCCCCTGCGCCTGCAACGCCTCATGGAAGCGCTTTTCATTAAAGCTTTCCATGAACCAGCCGCGCTCATCCACGAATGCCGGCGACTCCAGAATCACAACCTCGGGCAACACGGTCCCCGTCAGCTTCATGACGTGCCCTCGGCCGCCAATTGCAAAAGATACTGGCCATACCCTGTTTTTTTCAGGGCGTCGGCTTCCTGCAGGAGGCGCTCGCGGCTCAACCAGCCATTGCGATAACCGATTTCTTCCAGGCAGGCGACCTTCAATCCCTGCCGCTTTTCGATGGTCTGCACAAACGAGCCCGCTTCCATCAGCGAATCGTGCGTGCCGGTATCCAGCCATGCGAATCCACGACCCAGCAACTCGACGCGCAAATCACCACGCTTGAGATAGGCGTTATTCACATCCGTGATTTCAAGCTCGCCACGGGCAGAGGGTTTGACTGCCCTGGCAATTTCCACCACGTCATTGTCGTAGAAATACAGGCCCGTCACCGCGTAACTGGATTTCGGTTTCACCGGCTTTTCTTCAATGGAGACGGCTTTTCCGTTCGCGTCAAACTCGACCACACCAAAGCGTTCGGGATCAGAGACGTGATAACCAAAAACCGTTGCACCACTCGACCGTTCCGAGGCGGCCTTCAGCTGCCCCCCGAAGGATTGGCCATAGAAAATATTATCGCCAAGAATCAGGCAGACACGATCCTTGCCGATGAAATCCTCGCCAATGATGAAGGCCTGGGCGAGACCATCCGGCGAAGGCTGTTCGGCGTAGCTGATGCGGATACCAAAGGCATCGCCCGACCCCAGCAGGCGCTTATACCCGGGCAAATCCTCGGGCGTGGAAATAATCAGCACGTCACGGATGCCGGCCAGCATCAATACCGACAGCGGGTAATAGATCATGGGCTTGTCGTAAATGGGCAATAACTGTTTGGACAGGCCGCGTGTAATCGGATGCAGGCGCGTGCCGGACCCGCCGGCAAGAATGATTCCCTTTACTGTGCTCATACGGTTCGGTTCTCCATTAACAAATCGATAGTCTGGTCGACAGACAGCGTCCAGTCCGGAAGACGGATGCCGAGGGCCGCCTCGAGCCGGCTGCAATCCAGCACTGAATTCACCGGACGACGGGCCGGCGTCGGGTAGGCGCTCGCCGGGATGGCCTGAATATGTTCAGCAGCAACCCTGGCGCCAAAACCCTTTTCAGTGGCACGCGCAATAGCCCGCTGTGCGTAGCCATGCCAGTTTGTTTTCCCGGCGGCGACCAGATGATAAAGGCCAAAGGCCACAGGGCGTTTCTGCAGAAAATCGCGCGCCACCATGGCGGTTACATCAGCAATCAGTTGCGCACTGGTCGGCGCGCCGAACTGGTCCGCTACCACCGACAGTGAGTCGCGCTGTTGCGCCAGTCGCAACATGGTCTTGAGAAAGTTGTTCCCGTGCAGTCCATAAACCCAGCTGGTGCGAAAGACCCAGTGCGGCACGCCGACGGCACCAATGTCACGCTCCCCCTGAAGCTTGCTGGCACCATACACGCCCAGCGGATCTGGTTCATCTGTCTCCAGATAGGCATCCGCCTTGCTGCCGTTAAACACATAATCCGTTGAATAGTGAATCAGTGCGGCGCCGCATCGGGCGGCTTCTTCGGCCAGGATGCGTGGTGCCGTCGCATTCACTGCAAACGCCAGCTCGCGATCGGTTTCTGCCTTGTCCACGGCGGTATAGGCGCCGGCATTCACGATCAGGGCCGGTTTCAGTGACCGCACGCATTCACGAATGCTGCCTTCATTGCCGAGATCACAACGTGAGCGGTCGACCGCCACAATGGTCGCCAGTGGCGCAAGGGCGCGCCGCAGCTCGAAGCCCAGCTGTCCCTTGCATCCGGTCACCAGAATGACAGCGCTCACTCAATGCTCTCCCAGGCGTTCCAGACGGTAGGCGCCACTCAGTACGCGCGACCACCAGTCCGGATTATCCAGATACCACTGCACGGTCTTGCGCAGGCCGGACTCGAAGGTTTCCTGCGGACGCCAGCCCAGCTCGCGCTCGATCTTGCCGGCGTCGATGGCATAACGCGCATCATGGCCAGGCCGGTCTTTCACAAAAGTGATGAGGTCACGGTAGCGCGCAACACCGGCAGGCTTGCGCCCTGCAGCCAGCTCTTCCAGCAGGCTGCAAATGGTCTCAACCACATGCAGGTTGCGCTGTTCGTTGTGGCCACCGATGTTGTAGGTCTCGCCGACCAGGCCGCGGCTCACCACCTCGACAAGCGCACGTGCATGATCCTCGACATAAAGCCAGTCGCGGATCTGCGAGCCATTTCCGTACACCGGCAGGGGCTTGCCATGCAGTGCATTGAGAATAATGTGCGGAACAAGCTTCTCGGGAAAATGACAGGGACCGTAATTGTTCGAGCAGTTGGTAATCAGCGTTGGCAGGCCGTAGGTGCGCTGCCATGCGCGCACCAGATGATCACTTGATGCCTTGCTGGCCGAATAGGGTGAACTGGGGGCATAGGGGGTTTCTTCGGTAAAAAGGTCATCCGTGCCGTGCAGATCGCCGTAGACCTCGTCCGTGGAAATATGGTGAAAACGGAAATCCGCTTTTTGTGCGTCGGGCAGACCGGACCAGTAAGCACGGGCCGCTTCGAGCAGCGTATACGTCCCGACAATATTGGTTTGTATGAACGTGCCCGGTCCGTCAATGGAGCGGTCTACGTGCGACTCGGCGGCAAGGTGCATGACGGCGTCAGGCTGGTGCTGGGCAAAAACCCGATCCAGTGCGGCACGATCGGTAATATCCACCTGCGCAAAGGCATAGCGGGGATCCGCAGCAACCCCGGCCAGGGATTCCAGATTGCCGGCATAGGTCAGTACATCCACATTGATCACGGAGTGCGGCGTATGCCTGATCAGTTCGCGCACCACGGCAGAGCCGATAAATCCGGCACCGCCGGTCAGCAGGACTCTCATTGTCTTATTCCCCTCAACATCCATCAGTTCAGCCACTCGCGCACCCGCCCCATAAGCCGACCGATCCGGTCCGACTTGAAGCTGACATGGCGATAGGAGCCATGCTTCCAGACCACGCGCTTGCAGTCATTATTGCGCATCCAGCTGTCTACGCGCTTTTCGAAAAGCTCGCCGCCATACTTTGGATAGCGCTCGGAAAACGCGTGCTTCTCCTCATAAATGCGCTGCCTGAAATCAGCGGTTCGCACCAGGTACATCTGGTCCGAAAAGCCGTAGCAGTAGCAAAAATCCCCGTCCTCACGGAACGATTCCTTCCTGACCTGATCCAGGCGCCCGTTCCAGACCAGGGTAGCAACCTTGATGTCCGGATTTTTTTCAAACAGCTCGAACGTCGGCTCCATCCAGTGATACGGCTTCTTCAGGCAGGCATCCCCGGCGAAATGCAGAAGGTAATCCGTCTGGCACAGGTAAATGCTCACCAGTTCGGAAATCGAGTACACATAGCCGGCACCCAGCGCTTCCTTCGTCAGGCCAAAGAAATCCAGCGCTTCGGCCGCAAAATCCTTGACCAGCACAAAGCTGTCAATCACGCCCTGGTCGACCTTGTGCTGGCACAGCGCCGACACTTTTTCATGGTCATTGACGTTATTGACATAGACCACGCGCCTGTCAAAGGCATGGCAGTTCCTGCCAATCATTTTCTCAAGGCGATCGGTCCCGAGGATGATCTCGTAGTCACCCTCCCATACCTTGGTTTCAAACGTCACACTTCGCGTCACAAAAGCCTCTCCCTGCGGGTAGCACCCACCCTGACCATCAGCTGGCAACTCATCCCGGCAACACGCGCGAAAGCTTGATCAGCCTCAGGTCCGCCTTGTGTGCCCGTACCGCCAGCCGGTCAACCCAGTCCAGCGTAATACCGCAGTCTTCCTGAACACCACGCCGTGTTGCCGTATCAATAAACACATCCTGAAAACGCTGCATGACCCGGGCCGGTGAAAACAGTTGCGAATAACAATCCCAGTCACGGCCCTGGATATCGGAGCGGCTCATGTTGAGCAGCAGCTCCAGCAGGCTGGTTTTGCCGTAATAGAGCCGGGCCTTGTCACCCAGCACATCGATATGATTACGCTCGCCCGACCTTGCATAGGTCAGCACCGGCCGGTTCCTCAGGGAGAACTCGGCGCAGGCAAGACCAAAGGTTTCGCCGCGCTTTCGGGCATGCAGCATGGCATCGCAGGTATTGATAAAGCGCACCTTGTAGCCAACATCCGCAGAGCCCGGCAAGAAGATGGCGCGTTCATGCTGCAGGAAAGGCGTGATGTTCAGGAAAACGAAATAAACATCACTACGCAGCTTCAGTGTCTGTGCAACGCACTCTTTGGCAAAGGCAATATCAAAACCATCGGCACCGCCATGGCAGCCGAACACCATGGCAGCCGCCGGGACCCCGAGGGCTGCACGCAGATCGCCATCAACCTCCGGCAGCTTCACGATATGCGGAACCACCGGCACTTTACGATTGGAGCAAACCGTGGAGAGCCAGTCGGATACAAAGGCATACGATGAGCCATGAAATTCTGCGGGTGCCGTCGGGAATACCGCATGCACCATGCTGGGCACTTCGCTGGACAATACCCCGTCCCGGCCACCGGCCTTGATCGCATAAAAAAGATCAGCTCGCTCTGCCTCAATAATGCGGTCTACTTCAGAAAACTCCTGATAAGCGCAAACCCTGAAGCTGCGTTTGAACTTTTCAACAACATCGGGGTTGTTGCTGGTACTTCCCTCACCGTAGACGATGATGGATTCGTTACCCAGTATTTCCTGGTTGTATTTCGCATAGTCATACAGTGCGATTTCCGTTCCGCGCACTGACAGCTGGTTCGACTGAAAGACAATACGCTTCATGTGACAGGCATCCTGATAGCTGGCAAGGGATAAAGCTCAGAACAAGCCGAACCAGCGGTTATATTTCTTCTGCAACGCCATCAGGTTGATGCGCTGGCCGGCCAGCACCTGCCGGCTTACCTCGAGAAACCACTTGATGTTGCGCTGCTTCCTTGCCTGAAAAAGATGAAACAGCCCGGACTGGTAAAAAGTGCCAATGCCGTAGAGCCCGACATCCGAAAGATTCCACACCGGTTTCAGGCACCCCGTCGGCATCGACATGCGGATCTCGATGCCTTTTTGCTCGGCTACGCGGGTGACATTCTGGCCGGCATCACTGTTGGCCGTTTCCTTGAAGCTCGGGGAGCCCATCTCGCGCCAGGTCTTTTTTGCCAGGCACATGAAGACAGGGCTGATATACACGTGCTCCTTGTCCTTGTGATTGGCCACCTGCGCCACCCCATAGAAGCAGCCGCGACTGGCGGCAGCAAAGGCCTCGGTAATGGCCTCCTTGCGAATGGGAATGCAGTCAATGTCGATGAACAGCACCACTTCGTCTTCCGGCAGTTTGCCCATGGTGTCGTCAAGCCAGTCACCATGATCAATACCCGTGCCTTCCATCTGCTCAAGACTAAAACCGAAATACGCAAAAACATCCGCCTGGGCCTTGATGATGCGGGGATCGATATTGTTCCAGTACATGGAAATTATTTTCATGCCTGCTCCTTACGTGCTTGAACGTGCTGTCATTGCCATGATCATCACCTGGACATGGCGCCACAGGCCGCGCAACAGGCGGCTCAGGTGCTTGCGCACACTCAGGCCATGCCGGTTTTGCCGGAAATCCCCGCGGATGGTGGAAACATGGCCGGTATCCTCCATGACCGCAAAAGGGCGCAGATGCCAGACGCGCGCACCATGGTTCACAAAAAAAGGATGGTCATCGGCCACCGTCTGCAGGGGGAAATTCCTTTTCAGTTTTTCACAGCCGCCACGACTGACCAGATACCCCACCATGCCCATATGCCCCTGCCTTGGCCGCAGGCCATAAACATGTCCACTGCTCAAGCGCCCCACCACCATGACCGGATCATAAAGCCAGGCCAGCCTGACCTCCTCATCGGCAAGCTTCGGATAGCCGAAAATCAGCACATCAAGATCGGCAATCTCGTGCGTCGCCTGCAGGGCCTGCAAGAAACCCGGCAGCAGGCGCGCATCATCCTCCAGCACAAAGGCACGTTCCTGTCCTGACGCCAGTATCCGGTCGTAAGCCATCTGGTGCGACAGCGCACAACCGATCTCGCCATCCGTCATGTCACGGCCGCCGATATTGGCGCGGATGTTTTCGGCAGGAGCCAGCTTTCCCGCCCGGTCAGCGGCCGACAGGGCACTGCCCCTGATCGCATCCACAAAATCGAACTCAAGGCCGAGGGCTGCCAGTTGCGCGGCCATGCCGGCACGACGCGCATCCGTTCCCGGCAGGGAAACGACATAGATCGGAATTTTTCCGGAGGAAGTTGCCGCACAGGCAGCTGTCGACATGACGCCAGATTGGGGGATCATTTTTTTCCGGCATCCCGCGTCAGCTCGTACAGCTTCGCTTCTTTCATGAAGGCATAAAAAGAGTTGATCATGCTGCCGATAAAACCCTGCCAGCCATTGAGAAAATCCCGGCGCAGGAAATAACACTTGATGAAGGTCAGCGGCATCACCAGCACCAGTTTCAGCATGCTGGCGCGCTTGCCTTTTGCGGCCTTCTCCCGTGCTTTCAGCGAAGAATAGTTATTGTTCTTGTCAACCTTGATGGCAATGTCCTGCTCGCCGTAATGATAAATCGTGCCTGTCGCGCGGCGCACATTGCCCTCCACCTGCACGGCTTCATGCACGGCGATACCAAGGTCATAGCTGCCGCTGGTGCGACGGAAAAACCGGATCTTGGCATGCAGGCGGGTATGCTCGCTGCACAAACGCCCCATAAAGGCATCACGAATCGGTGTAATCAGGCCGTCGATATCATTTTCGGCAATCACCGACTCGATCTCTTTTTTCAGCTCGGCCGACAGCTCTTCATCGCCATCCAGATTGAGCGCCCAGGGCTGCGTGCACTCCGCCAGCGCCAGCGCCTTCTGGCCGGCATAACCCTGCCAGTCCTGATGCCGGATACGGGTATTCGGATACTGCTGCGCAATGGCATACGTATCATCGGAGCTGCCCGAATCAAGAATCACGACTTCGGCAAAATCACTGACGCTGTCGAGGGTCTGGCGCAGCCACTGCCCGCAATCGAGGGTCACGATGTAGACGCTGCAGGGAATACTCATATCCGGTACCTTCCTTTGGCCAGGGCAATGCGCATTTGCACACCGTCCATGACGCCGTTGGTGCTGATGCGCGGCAGACAGAAACGATTGCCCGCATCAATGAGTTCTACGGCCTTGCGCGTGCTCACGGCACTGTCATAACCCGCTGCCGCCACCATGCGCTCATGCTCGGCATTAAAGCGCCCGAAGGGATAGGCAAAGCTCCGGCAGCTGCCGGCAAGCCCGGCGACTCTCGCCCTGGAATCACGAATCTCGCGCTCGGCCTCGCCGGCCGCAAGGCGCGTCAGGTTCACGTGATGCAGGGTATGTGCCCCGAATTCGACAAGTCCGCTCGCCGCCATTTCAGTAATCTGCGCCAGGTCCAGCTTTTCAATATCGGGAATATCGGGCGCCAGATAAATGGTGGCCTTGACGCCGTATTTTTTGAGCAGTGGAAAAGCGTAGTGATAGTTATCGGCAAAGCCGTCGTCAAAGGTGAGGGCAATATGGCGGCGGCGGTCGGCGGCATCCATCAGCTCCGACACGGTGACAAACACATAATTTCTTTTGCACAAAAGCTGCAGGAGTTTTTCAAAACGGGCCGGCGGCATGTTCATGCCGGAAGCCGCAATGGCCGGCGTCACACGATGCAGCATCATCAGGCGCGGCCACTCCGGATTGCGGCCAGGCAGCCAGATCGCATAACGGCCAAGCAGAAACAGCAAGCCCGGCAACAGCAGAAGACCCAGCCACCACAGGCTCATGACAAATCCCCGTCTGCCAGAAAGCGTTCCAGCACCTGATGGGCAACCGCTCCGGCTTCATTCAGGGCCAGCGTTGGCGCAGGAAGCTCCTCGCTGCGCCCCTGACAGCGGCTGAAAAAGGCAAGCTGCCCGTCATCGGCCATTTTCGCGACACCCGCCAGAACACGGCCGCTGCGGTTTGCGTCGGGCAACTCGATGACACCAACACGACAGCCTGCGGACAAGGCCTCGTAAATCATGGAAGCACTGTCTTCACTGACCCAGACGGTTTCGGTGCCGGCCAGGCGCTGTGCCAGCCATCCCGGCGGACACGCCGCCCAGGGCTGGAAGCGTTCGCCATAGCGTTGCGCCAGTGCCGCACTCAAGGCCTCCGGTGTGCGGCGGGAATCCGTAATGCGCCAGAGCTGACCCGGCTTGAGCGCGGCGACAATGGTCGTGACCTGCCGCAGGACCGCGTCATCGTCCCAGCGCGCATGCTTGCTTACACCACCCAGCAGGATCAGCACACTGTCCGGTTTTTTTTCACCGGGCCGCATGGCATTGAGCGCGCCACGCGTCACGATGACGCGCGCGTCCGGCGTCAGGCCGTCATGCTCGGGAACAATGACCAGATCGAAAAGAAAGGCCGGCAGGGAAGGTTTCATCAGCACGATGATCTTGCCGCCGACGGCTTTTTTGGCGGCCAGCATGGGCACATGCGTGGCATGACCCGCCCCGATCAGGAAATCCGGGCGGTGTTTGACAAGACCTGCGGGGAAACGGCCGAGCATCCAGTCGGCAAGGCCCACCGGATGCTCGCGCACATCGAAGTCATTCACTTCTACAGGAAGCAGTTCGCCCAGCGCCTTGATCAGCCCAAGGCTTTGCTGCTCGTGGCCGGGTTTGCCATCCCGGAAACGCCAGATGATGAGGGGGTTGACCGCCATACCTGCACCACGAGCCGCAAGGCTTCCTTATTTTACCGGCGTCAGCCATTCGGCATGTTTGGGATTGCGCCCCATGACCGTATCGAAATACAGCTGCTGCAGCTTTGTGGTCACCGGGCCGCGACGACCTTCACCGATCTGGCGACCATCGAGCTCGCGAATCGGGGTGACTTCAGCGGCGGTGCCGGTAAAGAACGCTTCATCCGCAATATAAACTTCATCGCGGGTGATGCGCTTTTCAACCAGCGGAATGCCGAGATCACGCGACAGTGTCAGCACGGCATTGCGGGTGATGCCGTTAAGGCAGGCCGTGACTTCCGGCGTGTAGATCACGCCGTCTTTCACGATAAACACATTCTCGCCGGAGCCTTCGGCCACATAACCTTCCGGATCGAGCAGCAAGGCTTCGTCCGCACCGCCTGACAGGGCTTCCTGCAAGGCGAGCATGGAATTGATGTAGTTGCCGTTGGCCTTGGCACGCGTCATGGAAATGTTCACATGATGGCGGGTGTAGCTGGAGGTGCGCACCTTGATACCCTGCTCCAGCGCCTCTTTACCCATATAGGCGCCCCATTCCCAGGCCGCCACGATCACGTGGACTTTCAGGCCGGTGGCACGCAGGCCCATCGCTTCCGAACCGAAAAACACCATCGGGCGCAGATAGGCATGCGGCAGATTGTTTTCGCGCACGGCAGCACGCTGTGCTTCATTGATTTCCGCTTTCGTGAACGGGATTTTCATGTTCATGATATGCGCGGAATCAAACAGGCGGTTCGTGTGTTCCTGCAGCCGGAAAATGGCCGTACCGCCTTCTGCGGCATAAGCACGCACACCCTCAAACACGCCCATGCCGTAATGCAGGGTATGGGTCAGTACATGGGTTTTGGCATCGCGCCAGGGCACCATTTCGCCGTCATACCAGATCACTCCATCACGATCAGACATCGACATGACTTTTCTCTCCGCGTGAACGATGACACCCATCGTTCAGCGCTACCAAAGGGTTATTCATTACCCGCCAATCAGTTCATTCCACCAATGCACAACGAGCGCGCGTTCCTCAAGGAACTCGTCGTCGTTAACCTTGGCTTCCTTGTTGGCGAGCGCGAGACGGTGGCCGCGGGCACGGTATTGCAGATAGGCATCCCTGAGCCCGGCGGCCGCATCAGACGGGAGAAGGCCACGGGTGGCAAGACCTTCCAGAATGCGGACGTTATCGGGGTAGCGGGTCAGCTCAGGGGTTTCGTGTGCCCACGCCAGTGCGGCATATTGCACCATAAATTCAATATCAACGATACCTCCCCGGTCCTGCTTGAGGTCGAACCCCTGGCCCTTTTTACCCGGCGCTTCCGAGGATAAATGGGCGCGCATCTTGTCGCGCATGTCACGCACCTCCGTGCGCAGGACCACGATGTCGCGCGCCTTTCCCAGCACGGCACGGCGCTCCTCGTCGAAGGCCAGCGCCAGGCGCTTGTCGCCTGCCACCACACGCGCCCTGACCAGGGCCTGATGCTCCCAGGTCCAGGCCTTCTCTTCCTGGTAGGTGCGAAACGCGTTGAGCGAGCTCACCAGCATCCCCGAATTGCCGGAGGGGCGCAGGCGCATGTCGATCTCGTAGATCTGGCCAGCCGCGGTGGCCGTGGTGAGAAAGGCAATAATCTTCTGGCCAAGACGCGCAAAGAAGCTGGCGTTATCGAGCGGCTTCACGCCGTCGGTTTCACCTTCCGCACTGCCATCGTGAATGAACACGAGATCCAGATCGGAGCCATAGCCCAGCTCCAGCCCGCCCAGCTTGCCGTAGCCGACAATGATGAAATCCGGATCACAGGGGGTGCCATCGGCGCGCACCGGCCTGCCGTGCCGGGCCGTGAGCTGGCGCCAGCTCAGCCACAGCACCTCCTCCAGCATCGCTTCGGCCAGCCAGGTCAGATAATCACTGACCTTCATCAGCGGCAGCGTACCGGTGATGTCGGAAGCGGCCACGCGCAAGACCTGTCCCTTCTGGAAAATGCGCAATGCCTCCATCTGCGCCTCCAGATCATCCTCCGGAATACGCACCAGCACCTGCCGCAACTCGGCCTCGATGTCATCCTTTTTCGGTGGCGAGAAAAGGGTTTCCGCGTTGAGCAGCTCATCAAGCAGCACCGGATACCGCGCCAGCACTTCGGCAATCCAGGGACTGGCCGCGCACAGCCCGACCAGCCGCTTCAGCGCCGCATGGTTTTCCACCAGCAGCATGATGTAGGCGGAGCGGCGCAATACCGATTCGAGCAAGGGCAGGCAACGCGTGAGCGCGACATCCGGCTCCTCCTGGCGCGCACATTCCTGCAGCAGAAGCGGCATCAGCTTGTCGAGGCGTTCGCGCCCCAGGCTCTGCATGGCACGCGCCCCGCGCCCCTCGCGCAGATCCAGCAGTTTTTGCGCACTCTCGCCGGCACTGGTGAATTTCTCTGCCGCCAGCAAGGCCGGCATGTCTTCCGCACTGGCACACCAGATCGCCGAACCCGTTGCCGTGGCTTCTGCAGCGCTCGTATCGCGCGCCACCACCACATCACGGAACTGCGCCTCCACCCGGCTGCGCTGCTCATCCAGCACCAGCATGAAGGCCGGCCAGTCGGCAAAGCCCAGACTCCGTGCCAGACGCACTTGTTCCTCTGGCAGCGAAGGCAGTTCCTGCGTCTGACGGTCATGCAGGGACTGGATCCGGTGCTCGACCCGGCGCAGGAAAAGATAGGCAGCGGTCAGATCGGCCACCGCCTGCGGCGGCAACAAACCTGTCTCGCCAAGCAGGGCCAGCACCGGCAACAACTCGCGCTGCTGCAGGCGCTTGTCGACGCCACCGCGAATCAGCTGGAAAGCCTGCGCAATAAACTCAACCTCGCGAATGCCGCCACGCCCGAGCTTGATATTGTTGTCCATGCCCTTGCGCCGTACTTCACGCTCGATCATGGCCTTCATTTCACGCAAGGATTCAAAAACGCCGAAATCAATGTAGCGGCGGAACACAAAGGGGCGCAGCGCCAGCATCAGCTCCTGTCCGCGCACCGCATCGCCGGCACAGATGCGCGCCTTGATCAGGGCGTAGCGTTCCCACTCGCGGCCATGCTGCTCGTAATAGGTCTCCATCGCCGCAAACGAACTGACCAGGGCTGAACCATCGCCCCAGGGACGCAGGCGCATGTCGACCCGAAAAACAAAACCGTCCGGCGTCACCGTATCCAGCAGGCGGATGATTTTCTGCCCGAGACGAACAAAGAATTCCTGATTGGAAATGGTTTTGGGGCCGGCGGTGTCGCCCGCTTCGGGATAAGTGAAGATAAGGTCGATATCAGAAGAAAGATTGAGTTCCTGCGCGCCCAGCTTGCCCATGGCAATGACGCAGAGCTGCAAGGACTTGCCGCTCTGCGCTCCCACAGGATCACCGTGTATGGCTGCCAAAGTGGCATGCGCCTGCTGCATGGCCACGGCAATGGCGGCATCGGCAAAATCAGAAAGCTCGCGCGTCAGCTCCGGAACAGAACAGAGATTGTTTACGTCCCGGTAAATCCAGCGCAGCATTTCCTGTTCGCGCCGCTGGCGCAGACCCGCCATGAGGGCATCGTCAGCTAACGCCCACAGCGGCTGCATCAGCTCGCGATATTCGCCATCACGACGACCACGGTGCAGTTCGCCCGAAGCCCACAACTGGCGACAGGCATCCGGGTGCTGCCGCATGACTGACGCCGAAAACTCGCTGGCGAGCAGCATTCTTTCAAGGCGCGGACGCTCCGTGTCATCCAGTAAGAATCCATGCCCTGCAAGACTCTCCATGAGCAAGCTCATGCGGGAATAAACGGGCGCAAGCGTTTGATCATCGGAGTTCATCGTATGCCTCAACAAGCATTGATCATGAAAACAATGCGGATAACGGGTATTTCATCAAAGGCCGGTCACTGCGCAGGCCGGCATACCAGAGATACGGAGAACAGGCAGCGACCACCTTCACATCATCCACCCGTCCGCAATGGCCGGGAAAACGTACGGCAAGGGAGCATCATCAATGCAGAAAAACAGGAAGACGGACCTTGGCTACAGGCAACGGGACGACACCCTTGAGGAAAAAACCATGGCGCAGCCCCGCAGCACAGGTGCGCAAAACCACCACGAAAGGATTCAGGACTTTTATTTTGGTTTTGGCTTGGGGCCGGTGGGTCCAAGCACACTATGGCTTTGAATATAAAAAGTGGAGGACGCGCTGCCCTGCACCTTGCCTTCGGCATCCTGCACACGCACCAGCAACTGGTGACTGCCACGCTCAAGACTATCCGGCTTGATCATACTGTTGTCACCAAGCGCCGTGCCATCGAGAAGAAACACCATGCGGTGATCCGCTGCCAGGGATGGCGCCACACTGATACTGACGGGAACCGCATCATCCGAACGCCGGAAAGTGGCTTCATTCACAGGGCTTTGAATGACAATCGTGTAGTTCATGGACGTGCCCTTGGTTCTGGCAGCATCACTCACGTTTTTTGCCTTCCCGCCCTTGAAAGCAGGAATGGTCATGACGGGTTTTGACTCGATCCGCTCGGCCTTGGCAGCCTTGTCCTTGGGCGGCGCATCCGTCAGCACAAGATTGCCGTTGCTGTCGTAGTACTTGAAAATCTCCGCGTGCGCGGGAGCCGCAGAAGCCAGCAGGGACAGCAGCAGAAGAAATACGCGATGCAGGGACATGGCCCGCTCCAGCAAATACCGGGATTCAGAGCTTAGCCTCTTCGTCCCTCCGCTGCGAAGACCTGGATACCAAAATGCAAAGAAGCCCGCATATGCGGGCTTCTTTGTGCCGGACGAGCCTCCTTTCGGGCGCCTCGTCCGGCGGGTCTCGGCTTTGTCAGCCGTTTTAGCAGGAGTAGTACAGCTCGAACTCGATCGGGTGCACGGAAGTGCTCACGCGACGGGCTTCATCCGTCTTCAGCTCGATATAGGCATCCAGCATGTCCTTGGTGAACACGCCACCCTTGAGCAGGTAGTCGTGATCGGCCTTCAGGCAGTCCAGCGCCATTTCCAGGCTATGGGCAACGGTCGGGATGTTGGCTTCTTCTTCCGGCGGCAGATCGTACAGGTTCTTGTCTGCCGCTTCGCCCGGGTGGATCTTGTTGACGATACCGTCCAGACCCGCCATCAGCAGGGCTGCAAAAGCCAGGTAAGGATTGGCAACCGGATCCGGGAAACGCGCTTCAATACGACGGCCCTTGGGGCTGGCGACGTAAGGAATACGGATGGAAGCGGAGCGGTTACGTGCCGAGTAGGCCATCATGATCGGCGCTTCGTAATGCGGCACCAGACGCTTGTAGGAATTGGTGGCCGGGTTGGTGATGGCATTCAGCGAACGCGCATGCTTGATGACACCACCGATGAAGAACAGCGCCATTTCGGAGAGACCGGCGTACTGGTCGCCTGCGAACAGGTTCTTGCCGTCTTTGGCAATGGACATGTGCACATGCATGCCGGAACCGTTGTCACCCACCATGGGCTTGGGCATGAAGGTCGCGGTCTTGCCGAAAGCATGAGCGGTGTTCAGTACGGCATATTTCAGCACCTGGACTTCGTCAGCCTTGCGCACCAGCGTATTGAAAGACACGCCGATCTCGGACTGGCAGGACGCCACTTCGTGATGCTGCACTTCCACACGGCCCGGGCCCATCATGGCCTCAATGGCGTTGCACATGGCCACACGCAGGTCCTGCTGGGAGTCGACCGGGGGCACGGGGAAGTAGCCACCCTTCACGCTTGGACGATGGCCGGTGTTGCCGCCTTCGTAGGCATTGTTGGTCGACCAGGCCGCTTCTTCAGCGATGATCTCGTGCGACACGCCGGACATGCTGATTTTCCACTTCACTTCGTCAAACACGAAAAACTCGGGCTCGGGACCAAAGAAAGCGGTGTCACCGATACCGGTGGACTTCAGATAGGCTTCGGCACGCTTGGCAATGGAGCGTGGATCGCGCTCGTAGCCCTGCATGGTGTTGGGCTCGATAACGTCACAGGTAATGACAACCGTCGGCTCGTCAAAAAACGGGTCCATGAAGGCCGTGACATCGTCCGGCAGCAGGATCATGTCGGACGCTTCAATGCCCTTCCAGCCAGCAATGGAGGAACCGTCAAACATCTTGCCGTTGACGAAGGTGTCTTCGTCCACTGTGCCTGCCGGGAAAGATACGTGCTGCTCCTTGCCCTTTGTATCCGTGAAGCGAAGATCAACCCACTTCGCGTCGTGTTCTTTGATAAGACCAAGCGTCTTCTTCGACATGTTTTTCTCTCCGGAGCGTGCATGACTGGTGGTGGCTGCGTTATCGAAATGCCGGCAGGTGACATCAAAAACCGATATCACCGGACCGAGGCGTCTTTCAAACACCGTGCCGCGTGTGGGAGCAAAATACATACCAGCCTGCGACATCCCCGCGAACCGCGGTTTTTCGCACCCTGGCGGCACCCCTCGCTCCCACAAAGGCACCATAAAAAAGCAGGCGGCATTCTACCGCACCAAATTGGTTATTTCCGGCCAACTTGAATCAGCAGATGAATTTCGTTTTCTATCGTCTCTGTCGTCAGTACGGCATGTCCGTGGATGCGGCACCAGGCAGGGATATCGTGCATAACGCCCGGATCTGTTGCGATAACCAGCAGTTTATCGCCAATCTGCAGGCGATTGACCGCATCCTGAGTGCGAATCACCGGCAAGGGGCAAAGCAGGCGTCGCGCGTTAAGTTGGTGCACTACTTCATTCATTACAGGTACCAGGCCTCGGGAACCTCGCCGGTTCGCAGGGGCACCACGCTCATCTGCCTGGCCACCCCGTTTTTAGCGACGATCTCGACCTCGATGCTGTCGGCCTCGCGGCCCTGACTGAAACGGCCGGCAATACGCGCCGCCTGCACCAGATCATTCTCGTCCGGTACACCATCCACCAGGGTCAGCGGGCCATTGTGGCTAAGAATGCGAATATGGGGAAAGTCGCGACGATACCCTTCCAGAAAATTATTCTCACCCTCTTCACGACCGACGATGAGCTTGTAATGCGGCGCCGGGCGCACATGGCGACCAACCTTGAGCAGCATGATGTCATCCAGCTCATAACGGCGCTCGCCGCGGGCGCTCCAGAGATCCGAGAGCTTGCGGGAATAGCTTTCGTCCGTCAGGAAGCAGCAGCCACCGGCAGGCTGCGCCCAGTCCGTGAAGCCGAACTGCTGCGCCAGCTCGACCTGCGGCTTGCGGCTGCGGCCGCTGAAGCCGTAAAGCCTGTCACGATCCACCCAGCCCTCACGTTCCGGCCTGGTAGGCGCCAGACGATGGGCGCAAAGCGGGCGCAGCAAGAGATCCTCGGCACCGGACTCGCGGGCAATCAGGGGCATGGTCATGGCGCGCTGTGATTTCGGGCGCTGCCCCACCACCTCACCCGTAATGATGAAGTCAAAACCCTGCCCCTGGGGAAGGCTGTCGGCAAAGTCACGGGCGCGATCAACGTAGCCCATGGCCTTGCCGACCATGAAAATCTTGCAGTCGAGACAAGGGTTCAGATTGGCGCCATAACCATGCTTCGGGTTCAGCACCACGTCCTTGTATTCTTCGGAAATATCGACGATGTGAAGCTTGATGCCCAGTTGCTCGGCGGCCCACAGGGCGTTGTTGCGCTTTTCCTTCTTCTGGGCCTGCTTGCGGATGGCATGCGTATGGCCTTCCACACAAAAGCCCGTAAAAAAATTGATCCCCTCAACCTCCACACCCTGCTCCTGCACGACGCGCACGGCCAAAAGCGAGTCCAGCCCCCCGGAAACAAGGGCAAGGGCACGGCGGCGCGGGGACGAAACAGGAGCGGAGGAAGCAGCAGACATGGGAGCCGTTGAACAAGGAGGGGACAGGGCGCGCATTATAGAGTGCCTTGGGCAAAATCGCATGGGCGTATTGCAAGAATCATGGGCCCGGGAAATAAATCCCCGGCCGGCAAGCCGGGCCGCCACCCGCGGCCAAGATGGGCAGGAAAAACCGGCCATGACTCGCGTAGAATACGCCCGCCTCAGCCTGCTTACGAGATCGACTCATGGACTGCATTTTCTGCAAAATCGCCAGCCAGCAGATTCCGGCCAGGGTAGCCTTCGAAAATGATCGCATCATCGCCTTTCACGATCTTTTCCCGCAGGCGCCCACGCACATCCTTGTCATTCCAAAGACCCACTACAGCACCCTGAACGACGTGCCTGCCAGCGAGTCAGCGCTGCTGGGAGAGATGGTCCGTACGGCAATCCTGATTGCCCGTGAACTGGACTTTGCCGACAACGGTTATCGTGTCGTGATGAACTGCAACCAGGATGGCGGACAAAGTGTCGATCATATCCACCTGCACCTGCTGGCGGGGCGCCAACTGACCTGGCCACCCGGCTGAAAACAGTACGCCGGCAACCGAAACAAGCCCCGTCCACAGGATGACTTCAATGCGCCATTACTCACTGTTCGATCGTTTTATCACCGAAGCCGACAAGGCACTGCGCACGATTGCGCCCAATGCCTCGCAAGCCCATCGCGTCAGTCCCGCCAGCACACACACGGAAAGCATGCTGAGCACGGAAGAGCGCCGGCATACCGCCGGCCTGATGCGCGTTAATCACACGGGCGAAGTCTGCGCACAAGCGCTGTATCAGGGCCAGTCACTGACGGCACGGCTGCCCGATGTGCGCGCCGAAATGGAACGCGCCGCCATTGAAGAAGAAGATCATCTGGTGTGGTGCGAGGAGCGGGTTACCGAACTGGGCTCGCACACGAGTTACCTCAATCCGCTGTGGTATGCCATGTCTTTCGGCATTGGTGCGGCGGCAGGGCTTGCCGGTGACAAATGGAGCCTCGGCTTTGTTGCCGAAACCGAGAAACAGGTCTGTGCCCACCTGCAAAGCCATATCGCCAGAGTTCCGGCACAAGATGAAAAAACACGCGCCATTATTGACCAGATGCATCATGACGAAGGCGAACACATGCAGATGGCATTAAAGGCCGGCGCTGCCGAACTACCGGCGCCAGTGAAAATGCTGATGGCGACAGTCGCCAAAATCATGACGTCTGCCGCGTATAAAATTTGAGGGTTTCGCAGGTCCAGGGCATAAAAAAAGCGCGGCCTGCTGCACAGGCCGCGCTTTTTTATTTCAGGCATTGCCTCAAAGCCAGCCGCTTTTCCTCAGCTGCGCCATGATGACAGAGATAAAACCCTTGAAATTCCGGGCCGCATCGCCTTCAAGCCGTGTTTTTGAATGGGCCTCCCACATCACCTGGCCCGTGGCTGCATCATAAAGCCGTGTTTCCACTACCGCCTTTCTTTCTATAACCGGTGAGATTTCGCGAGGCTTGTCTGCACCTTCAAAGCCGGCAACCCAGGGGTCCTGCTCCCAGCCGACCCGGGCTCCTGCCGTACGCGCAGGGCTGTAGAGTGAAAACTCCGGACGATTCTCCTGAACAGCGCTCACTTCGTAACTCAGCAGGCGCGTCACCAGTACTCCTGTCACGCCCTCTGCCTTTACGCGTGCAGCCAGCTGATCCCGGGTGGGCTGCTTTTCTCCCGGAAACCAGTCACTGGCCAGCACCACCACCCTGCCCCTGGCCGCGAGACTTCTGGAAAAACCCTCTTCCATGGCCCTCTGGATTTCCGGCGTGGTATTGACGCCCAGAACGAGAACTTTTTTCATGGTGGCCGCCTCGGGCTTCTGGCTGGTCACATCATCAACCCTGGTCGTGCCGCACGCCGCCAGCATGGCGACCAGTGGCAGCAACATCAGAAAGCGCTTCATTCCGTTTTCCCCTGGCCATCTTCAATGATTTCATAATCGTGCGTGATCACCACGCCCGCCTGTCCCAGCATGATGGAAGCAGAGCAGTATTTATCCGCCGAAAGATCCACCGCCTTTTTCACCTGCACATCCTTGAGGCTGCGCCCCTTGAGAACGAAGTGCACATGGATCTTTGTAAAGACTGCCGGCACGGCATCCGCACGCTCAGCCACAAGTTCAGCCTCGCAGGAGGTCACCTCCTGCCGTGACTTTTTCAGAATGGTCATGACATCGAATGCCGTGCAACCGCCCATGCCCATCAGCAAAAGCTCCATGGGCCGCGGCCCCATGTTGCGGCCGCCGTATTCCGGCGCCCCGTCCACCACCACCGCATGGCCACTGCCGGATTCCGTCACGAACATGACACCGTCAACCCACTTTACTCTGGCTTTCATTCCCACTCCCTGCTCATTACCTGACCGCCAGTATCGGAAACTGGCTCGAATTCACACCCATAACATTTAATCCCGCGCAAAAGCTGTGATATGGTCGGAGACTAATAACGATAACCGTCTACTAAAAGGACGCAGCCATGGCCCGACTGCCGGTCAATGCTCACGTTCCAAACATTGATCACTTTCTGGATCAATGTCACCGGCGAAAATACCCGGCGCGGAGCACGATTATCTACGCTGGCGATGCCGGCGACACCCTCTATTTCATTACCTCCGGCTCTGTTTCGGTCGTCATCGAGGATGATGAAGGCCGGGAAATGGTGGTGGCCTACCTGAATGCCGGTGATTTCTTCGGCGAAATGGGCCTGTTCGAGGACAAACCCGTACGCTCGGCCTGGATCAAGGCGAAGACCCTCTGCGAAGTGGCCGAGATCAGCTACCCGAAATTCAAGGAACTGGCCAAACAGGATGCCGGGCTTATCTTTGCCCTCTCCGCCCAGATGGCCGGGCGCCTGCGTGCTACCACGCGCAAGGTCGGCGACCTCGCTTTTCTGGACGTGACCGGTCGTGTTGCCCGCACCCTGCTGGATCTCTGCAAGCAGCCCGATGCCATGACCCACCCGGACGGCATGCAGATCAAGATCACCCGCCAGGAAATCGGCCGTATCGTGGGCTGCTCGCGCGAAATGGTCGGTCGCGTCCTGAAATCCCTGGAAGAGCAGGGACTGATCGGCGTAAAGGGGAAGACCATGGTGATTTACGGCACCCGCTGATCCGCCCAGGCTCGATACGCCCATAAAAAAGCCCGCATAGCGGGCTTTTTTATGGGCGTGACAACATTCAGGCAAAGAACAGCTCGGCCAGTTTCTCGCCCGGCTCGGGCGCCCGCATGAAGGCTTCACCCACCAGAAAGGCATGCACTTCGTGACCCCGCATCAGGTCCACATCGGCCGGCTTGTGGATGCCGCTTTCCGTGACCACACGGCGACCTGCCGGAATCCTGTCCAGCAGGCCCAGCGTGTTGTTCAGGCTGACCTCAAAGGTCTTGAGATTACGGTTGTTGATGCCGAGCAAGGCGCCCGGCAGCTGCAAGGCACGCTCCAGCTCGTCGCCGTCATGCACTTCCACCAGCACATCCAGTGAAAACTCGCGCGCACAGGCATTGAGCTCGTTAAGCTGGGCATCGCTGAGCGCCGAGACAATCAGCAACACGCAATCGGCATTGATCGCCCGCGCCTCCACCACCTGGTAGGGATCGATCAGGAAATCCTTGCGGATCACCGGCAACGTGCAGGCCGCCCGGGCTGCCTGCAGATAGGCATTGCTGCCCTGAAAGAAATCCACATCGGTAAGTACGGACAGGCAGGCGGCACCGGCTTTTTCATAGGAACGGGCAATATCGGCCGGACGGAAATCAGGACGGATCACGCCCTGGCTGGGCGAGGCTTTTTTGACCTCGGCGATCACGCCAGGCTTGCCGGCCGCAATCTTCTTTTCGATGGCATTCTGGAAGCCGCGCACCGGATCGGCATGGCGCGCCGCTGCTTCCTGGTCCCCCAGGCTTTTGCGCCGGCGCCCGGCCGCGACTTCCTCGCGCTTGCGATCAAGAATCTTCTGGAGAATGGTGGGTGTGGCAGAGGAAGCGCTCATGAACATGCTCTTGAATAAAATAGGCAGTGGCATCGGCAGAGACGGGCCGACTGAAACCGCCCCATGAAAACCGGAAAACTCAGGCGGATACCGACTGGGTGAATTCGCGCAGGTTGTCGAATTTTTCCAGTGCCTGGCCACTGTGGATCACATCCAGCGCCAGCGCCACGCCCTGTTTGAAATCCTTCGTGAGGCCGGCCACATAAATGCCGGCACCGGCATTCAGCGCAATCGTGTCCGCCGCTTTTTCCGCATATTCGCCACGGCGCTTGCCAAGCGCATCACGAATCAGGGCCAGCGACTCCGAGGCGCCACTGACCGTCAACCCCACCAGACTCTGGCTCTTCAGACCGACATCTTCAGGTGTCAGGGTGTATTCACGTATCTCGCCATTCTTCAGCTCGGCAACCTGTGATGTGGTGGCCAGGCTGAACTCGTCCAGCCCGTCTTTCGCATGCACGATCAGGGCATGCTCACTGCCGAGTCGCTGCAGCACTTCCGCCAGCGGCCGACAGAGCTGGCCGTTGAAAACGCCGATGACGTGACGCTTCACGCCGGCCGGATTGGTCAGCGGTCCCAGGATATTGAAAATCGTGCGCAGGCCGACATCCTTGCGCGCCGTGATGGCATGCTTCATCGCCGCGTGATGATTGACGGCAAACATGAAGCCGATACCGATATCGCGAATGCAGCGCGCCGTCTGCTCCGGGCTCAGGGACAGATTCAGTCCCGCCTCGGACAGCAGGTCGGCACTGCCGCTGCTGGAAGAAACAGCGCGACCGCCATGCTTGGCCACATGACCGCCGGCAGCCGCAATCACCATGGCCGATGCGGTCGACACATTGAACATGTTGGCGCCATCACCGCCGGTACCAACGATGTCCACGACATTGGGCAACTCCCCCAGAGACACCGGCACCATGAGTTCGCGCATGATGCGCACCGCGCCCTCGATCTCGTCGAGCGATTCGCCCTTCATGCGCAGGCCCATCACGAAGGCGGCAATCTGTGCATCCGAACATTGTCCGGTCATGATGGCGCGCATCACGTCCTGCATCTGGGGCAGGGAGAGATCAATGCGGTCAACGATTTGTGCGAGCGCGGTCTTGATGTCCATGCTTATTTCCCGTCCAGAAAGTTTTTCAGGAGCTCGTGACCCTGCTCGGTGAGAATGGATTCCGGATGGAACTGCACGCCCTCAACCGCCAGTGTTTTATGACGCAGCCCCATGATTTCATCGACGGTGCCATCATCAAGCTGGGTCCATGCGGTGATTTCAAGGCAGTCCGGCAAGGAGTCTTTCTCGACAATGAGGGAGTGGTAACGCGTGGCAGTCAGGGGATTTTTCAGGCCGGAAAACACACCGGTATTCTTGTGATAAATCGGCGATGTCTTGCCGTGCATGACCTGCCGTGCACGAACAACCTTGCCGCCAAATACCTGCCCCAGCGCCTGATGCCCGAGACACACGCCGAGCAGGGGAATCCTGCCGGCAAAATGCCGGATCACTTCCATGGAAATGCCGGCTTCATTGGGCGAGCACGGCCCCGGTGAAATCACGATGCGCTCCGGCGCCATCGCCTCGATATCGGCAATCGTGATTTCATCATTGCGCACAACGCGTACGTCCTGACCCAGCTCGCCCAGATACTGGACAATGTTGTAGGTAAAGGAATCGTAGTTATCAATCATCAGGATCATGGCTTACTCCCCCATCTTGTCAGCGGTGGCGACTTCCGCCGCACGCATGAGTGCGCGGGCCTTGCTCAGGGTTTCCTGCCATTCCGATTCAGGCACGGAGTCGGCAACCACACCGGCTCCGGCCTGCACATGCATGACGCCGTCCTTGATCACGGCGGTACGGATGGCAATTGCCGTATCCATATTGCCGTTCCAGCCAAGATAACCGACAGCGCCGCCATAAATGCCACGTTTCACCGGCTCCAGCTCGTCAATGATCTGCATGGCGCGCACTTTCGGCGCGCCCGACAAGGTGCCTGCGGGCAACGTCGCACGCAGCACATCCATGGCCGTCACCTCCGGTTTCAGGGTGGCTTCCACATTGGAGACGATATGCATGACGTGGGAATAACGCTCCACTTTCATTTTTTCGGTAACGCGCACCTGGCCGGTCTGCGCGACACGACCGACATCGTTGCGTCCGAGATCAATCAGCATCAGGTGCTCGGCAATTTCCTTGGCATCGGCGAGCAGGTCGGCCTCAAGCGCCACATCAAGCTCCGGTGTCAGCCCGCGCTTGCGCGTACCGGCCAGTGGTCGCACCGTCACCACACCGTCCTCCATGCGCGCCAGGATTTCCGGGCTGGAGCCGACAATGGTGAGTTCGTCACTGCGCATGTAATACATATAGGGTGAAGGATTGAGATGACGCAGGGCGCGATAGAGCAGCATCGGTGAGGCCGTAAACGGCGCACTCATGCGCTGCGAAGGCACCACCTGCATGACGTCGCCCGCCAGCACATAATCCTTGATGTGGTCGACGCCGCGCTTGAAGGCTTCCTGATCGAAGCTGGAAACAAAATCCGCTTCGCTCACGGTCGTCTTCACACTGTCATGCATGGGGCGCGTATCCAGCGATGCGCGCAGGCGCACAACCAGCTCGTTCAGGCGCTGCTCGGCAATCGCCGGCGCATCCGGCGCCGACGGATCAACGTGCGTGACGAGGAAAAGCTCGCCCCTGAGGTTGTCAAAAACCACCACATCCTCGGACAGCATCAGCTGGATGTCGGGCGAGCCGATCGGGTCCGGCTTGACGCAGGCCGCCAGTTTCTTTTCGACATAACGCACGCAGTCATAGCCGAAGAAACCGACAAGACCACCGGTAAACTTCGGCAGGCCGGGCAGCTCCGCCACGCGAAAGCGCTTCTGGAAATCCTCTACATACGCCAGAGGATCGGCTGCGGTAGCACGCTCCACTTCCTCGCCATCACGCGTCACCACTACCTCGTGGCCACGCACGGTCAGTACGGTGCGGGCCGGCAGGCCGATGATGGAATAACGGCCCCAGCGTTCGCCGCCCTGCACGGACTCGAAGAGATAGCTGAAGGGCGCATCGGCCAGCTTCAGGTAGACGGACAGGGGGGTATCAAGATCGGCAAGAACAACGCGCGCGACCGGCACGCGGTTATAACCCTGCCGGGACAGCTCAGCGAATGGGACGGAGGACATGATGGCTCACTCAATAAACGGGCAAAGGGGGAAAGCTGTCGGTGGTGCAATCACCATCGCCATCCACGCCAACGCTTGTTCAGAGCCAGTCCCGTCACGATAAAAACCTGAAATATTGGAAACACAATGCAGGGGTCGAAGGTTAAAGCAGCTCCAGCAGGGATTCAACCAGCCAGTCCGGCCCGGCCGCCGTCACCGGCTCACCGTGGTTGTAGCCATAGGGCACCGCCAGCACCGGCACCTGTGCCGCCCGGGCCGCTTCTATGTCGTTGCGCGAATCGCCCACCATCAGCGCCTGCGCGGCCGGAATCCCGAAATGCCGAAGGCAGTGCAGCAGCGGTTCCGGATGCGGTTTCTTGTGCACCAGCGAATCCCCCCCCAGCAGCAGGTCGAAGGATTCGATCAGGTTCAACGCCTCCAGCAGGGCTTTCGCCGGGGCATAGGGCTTGTTGGTGACACAGGCCAGGTAAACGCCGGCGCTGCGGCAGGCCGCCAGCAACTCGGGCACGCCCGCATAGACGGTACTGACCTCGCAAACGGATTCCTGATAACGCGCCATAAAACGCGCCAGCAAGGCATCGTGCATGGATGCCGGCCGGAGCTGATGCTCCAGCACACAATAGACCAGACGGGAAGCACCGCGGCCGACCCAGGTCTGCACCTGCACCAGCGTGACGTCGGGCAAACCGAGATCGGCCAGGGCACGATTCAGCGACAGGGCAATATCGGCAACGGAATCCACCAGCGTACCGTCAAGATCAAGCATGACCAGGCGCGGTGAAAACCCGAGAACAGAAAACAGCATGGCAACTATCCGGAGCAGGATTACGGGAGCGCAGGCTTAACGCACCTGGGCCAGCTCGGCGCGCATCTGGCGGATCACTTCCGCATAATCCGGCGTATTGAAAATCGCCGAGCCGGCAACAAAAGTATCGGCACCGGCAGCGGCAATCTCGCGAATGTTTTTCACACCCACGCCACCATCCACTTCCAGGCGAATCGGCAAACCGCTGGCCGTGATGCGGGCACGTGCTTCACGCAGCTTCTGCAGCGTCGACGGAATGAAGGACTGTCCGCCAAAACCCGGATTCACGCTCATCAGCAGAATCATGTCGACTTTATCCATCACATAATCCAGATGATGCAGCGGTGCCGCCGGATTGAACACGAGGCCGGCCTTGCAGCCGCCGGCCTTGATCAGCGCCAGCGAGCGATCCACATGATCCGACGCATCCGGATGAAACGTGATGTAGCTGGCACCGGCCTCGATGAAATCGCCAATCAGGCGGTCGACCGGCCTCACCATCAGGTGCACATCAATCGGCGCCGTCACGCCGTATTTGCGCAAGGCCTTGCAGACCATGGGGCCAATCGTGAGATTGGGCACATAGTGATTATCCATGACATCAAAATGAACAATATCGGCACCGGCGGCCAGCACCTTGTCCACGTCAGCGCCGAGGCGCGCAAAATCAGCAGAGAGAATCGAGGGAGCAATCAGGTAATCAGTCATGTTCTTTCCTTGTCAGGCCCTGAGTCAGTGACCTTGAAATATGCCGTCTTGAAATAAACGTTTTTTCAAACAAGTGCTAAATGGCACCAGCACGAATTTTTGCATCCAGCTCCGCAAGACGCTGCGGGGTACCTACATCAACCCAGGGGCCGGAAAAATACTCGCCCGTGACCTGTCCCTCGGCAATGGCCGCGCGCAACAAAGGCGCCAGTGCGCGCTTGCCATTTTCCAGCCCGGCAAAGAGCTGCGGATGCAGCACCGACAGGCCGGAAAAGGTAAAGCGTGGCTCGCCGTCAGCGCGCAGCGTGCATTCAATGCCGGCAAATACCGGCCCCTGCAGGGAAAAATCCCCGCCCTGGTTATGGTCCGGATTATTCACCAGCACCAGATGCGCCAGCTTTTGCATATGCGCAAAGCGGGTACGCAGCGGCGCGCAATCATGTCGCAGCCAGATATCGCCATTCACCACGAGAAAGGGCTGCGTCCCCAGCAAAGGCAGGGCCCTGATAATGCCGCCTGCGGTTTCCAGTGGCTCGCCTTCATGCGACCAGCGAATGCGCGCACCCAGGGCCGCGCCATCCCCGAGCGCCGCTTCGAGTTTTTCGCCCAGCCAGGCGGTGTTGATGACAATGTCCGTGAAGCCGTCACGCACCAGGTTTTCGATATGCCAGACAATCAGCGGCTTGCCCCCCGCCTCGAGCAGTGGCTTGGGCGTGTGATCGGTCAGCGGCCGCATGCGGGTGCCCAGACCGGCCGCCAGAATCATTGCCTTCATCGTGAGGACACTCCAGAAAACGCGGATGCTGCGTTGCAAGGCGCGCTCCGCTCCTCATTTACTGGCGTGTAAACTCCGGTGCTCGCGCGCCTTGCGCCTTGCCTGCGCGTTTTCTGAAGCGTCCTGCGAGCAATAACCCTTACAGACAAAATCATTAGGCCACCCAATGTCCCAATGTCTCTGCCGCTTCCGGCTTTTTCGCCAGATAGGCCGGCAGGATCACGCCGCGCAATAATTCAAACAGGGCATGCAGTTCTGCATGCGGCTGGATTTCTGCCAGCAGGTAGTTGAAGACAACCGGGATGTCATCAAGATAGCCATGCTTGCCGTCACGAATACTGAGGCGGGCAAAAATCCCCACCACTTTCAGATGCCGTTGCGCCCCCATCCAGTCAAACCAGCGCATGAACGTCCTGTCATCAACATCCTGCAACTGTTTCTGCTGACGCAGCATGGCGGCAAACTCGCCAACCCAGCGCTGCACATCGGCCTGCGGCCATACCACGTAGGCATCACGCAACAGCGACACCAGATCATAGGTGACTGGTCCGGTGACGGCGTCCTGAAAATCGATCACACCAATGTCGTCATTGGCCAGCAGCATCAGGTTGCGTGAGTGATAATCGCGATGCACAAACACCCGGGGCTGTGCCAGCACGGCATCGGCAATCAGGGCAAAGGCATTGACGAGCACCGCCTCCTGTTCGGTATGAAGCGCGAGGCCGAGATAACGCGCCACAAACCAGTCACGCAGCAAACCCATTTCATCCAGCAGGCGTTGCCTGTCATACGGCGGCAGGGTGTAGCCTGGCACCTCGTCACAGGCCAGCAGATGCAGGAGCGCCTGCATCGCACGCCGGTAAAGGGCATCAACGCTGCCGGCGTTCAGCGCCGGGCGCAGCAGGGTATCGCCAAAATCCTCCAGCAGCATGAAACCCTGCTCAAAGTCGGCCGCCAGCACCTCGGGCACGTGTACGCCATGGGCGAGCAGGGCACGCGCAATCGCCACAAAAGGCCGCGAGTTCTCCTTCTCCGGAGGCGCATCCACGGCAATCAGGCTGCCCGCTTTCAGGGGCAGGCGAAAATAGCGGCGGAAACTGGCATCGCCGGACACCACAAGCAAATCGCCGGTGGCGCAAAGATCCGGGCGCTCCCGTCCCAGCCAGTCAATTGCCCAGGCTTGCAGCGCCATCGCGCGCTGGTCTACACCTTCCATTACAAAATCTCCTAGCCCGGTCAAAACAAGTTGCCTATTATCCGGCAACTTCGCGTCACTACCAGCCTGCATTTACTCATGTCCTCTTATCCGCACGCCCTGCTCTCGCTGGTGCTTCTGGTACCGCTTGCCGCCTCTGCGGAGGCTGCAGATACCAGCCGGACACGTCTCGGCTGGACCAGCCGCGAGCAAATCAATGCCCTGCCTGCGGCCGAGCGCCCCAAACTCGACCCCACTTGCCCCGGCACCTGGATCACCCCCATCGCAGCGAACGTCAAGATTGCCGACCCCACACTCAGCAATATCGAGGTGCAGGCCGAGGACGTGCATTACGATTCCAGCGGCACCTCGACCCTCATGGGGCATGTCAGCATCCGCCAGCCCGGGCGCCAGATTGACGCCGACAATGCCGAGCTGACCCAGGACCAGAATCAGGGGCTGTTTCGCGGCAACATCATGATTGCCGAGCCCGGCCTGCTGCTCACCGGGGACCAGGCCGAGTTCGACTTCAGCACCCAGCACGCCCGCATCGAGCGCACCGAGTTCGTCTCCAGTGCCATCCATGCCCATGGTCGTGCCGACCGCATTGTCCGCAACGAAAAAGGCCTGATCACCATCGCCCGCGGTGAATACTCCACCTGCCCTCCGGATGCCCGCACCTGGTATTTCGTGGCGCGCAACATCCGCCTGAATCAGGAAAGCGGCCGCGGTGAGGTCCGAAATGCTGTGCTGCACCTCATGGACATACCGGTTCTCTATCTGCCGTATTTCAATTTTCCGATTGATGACCGTCGCCAGAGCGGCATGCTGACGCCGCGCTTCGGCAACACCAACGACGGTGGTTTCGATCTGGCGGTACCGGTCTACCTGAATCTCGCCCCGAACTATGATGCCACCCTGACGCCGCGCCTGATGACGCGCCGCGGCACCATGCTCGAAGGCGAATTCCGCTATCTGCTGCCGCATCTGGGGGAGGGCTCGCTGACCGGCGGCTACCTCCCCTCCGACCCGCTCTATGCCAATCTCGACCGCAGGAGCCTGACCTGGAAGCAGACCGGCAACCTGACCCCGGCTTTGCAGCTCAAGACCAACGTCAACTATGTTTCCGACAATGCCTACTTCATCGACCTCGGCACGGATCTCAGCCTGACCAATACCACGTTCCAGGAACGCACCGGCGAACTCATCTACACCCGCGATGCCTGGACACTGACCAGCCGCGTCCAGGGTTTCCAGACCATCGATCCGCTGATTGTCGATTACGACAAGCCTTATGCCCGCCTGCCGCAGTTATTGCTCGTGGGCAGCAAACCCAGCGCGCGCGGCTGGCAGCCCGGCCTGACCACCGAACTCACTTATTTTGAACGCACGATCAACGACAACTCCGGCCCCGAGGTCAATGGTGCCCGTTACCGTCTGGATCCTGCCCTGAGTTATGTCGTTGAATCCGGCTGGGGGCACCTGACCCCGACGGCCAAGCTGCACACCCTGAACTACGAGCTCAATGGCAGTGGCGTACCCGGAGAGAATGCCCGGCGTGATCAGGCTGTTCCCAGTATGAGCCTTGATGGCGGCCTCGTGTTCGAGCGCGAGCAGGGCCGCTTCCTGCAAACCCTGGAACCGCGTGCCTTTTACCTGTATGCCCCCTACCAGGACCAGAGCGACCTGCCCAATTTTGATACCGCCAACACCACCTTCTCCTATCAGCAGCTGTTTCGTGACAGCCGCTTTTCCGGTGGCGACCGCCTGGATGATGCCAACCAGTTTTCGCTGGGTCTGACCTCGCGCTTTATTGCCGGCGACTCCGGTGAAGAAATCGTGCGCGCGTCAGCCGGAGAGATTTTTTATCTGCGTGACCGCAAGGTGCGTCTTGATCCCAATGCCGCTATTGCCACCGACAAGACCTCCGGCCTTGCGGCACAACTGGCTGCCCCCATCGGCCGCGGCTGGAGTGGCACCGCTGATGCGCTGTGGACGCCCAGACTCGAACATTCATCGCAATACAGCGTGGGCTTCAATTACCTGCCGGAAACCCGCGACCGCCTCGCCAATCTGGGCTACAGCTTTCGCCGCGACGATCCCGGTATCGGCCAGAAAGCCCTGCGTCAGGCCAGCGCCTCTTTTGTGCAGCCCGTCGGCATCAACTGGCAACTGCTCGCCCTGTGGCAATACGACCTGCGCGGCAGTGAAACCCAGGACTCGCTGCTCGGCATGCAATATGAGGCCTGCTGCTGGAAGGTACGCCTGTTTGAACGCCGTTTTCTCGCCGACCCCGACAACATCAGTCAGGGCTCGCAACGTCAACGCAGTGCATTTTTTATCGAAGTCGAACTGAAGGGGCTTGCCGGCATTTCCAGCGGCGTGAAAAACCTGCTCAGCAACAACATGTTCGGCTACAACCAGTTGATGAATAACAGCCAATCTTCCACGGAGTCACGCTGATGCGCGCTTTCCCGTTTCTGCTCGCCCTGATCCTGCTTGCACCGCAGGCACAGGCCGCCGTCACCCCCATCGACAAGGTTGCTGTCGTGGTGGATGACTCCCTCATCCTGCAAAGCGAAATCGACAAACGCATCAAGGACATCACCTTCCAGTTCAGTCAGCGCAAGAGCCCGCTGCCGCCCGATGATGTGCTGCGCAAGCAGATCATCGAGCAACTCATCCTGGAAAACCTGCAGCTCAATCTGGCAAGCCGTGCCGGCATTCGTATTGATGATGCCGAACTCAACACCGCCATCACCGAAATCGCCAGGCAAAACGGCACTACCCTCGCCGTTTTCCAGCAAAAACTGGATGCCACTCCCGGCAGCAGTTATGCCGAAGTGCGCGAGCAGATAAAGCGCGAGCTGATGATCAACAAGCTGCGTCAGCGTCGCATGCAGGACCGCATTCGCATCACCGACCAGGACGTACAGAACTTCCTGCGCTCGCCCACCGGCCAGGCTGAGCTCGCCAGCGAATACCGCCTCGGCCATATCGTCATCAACCTGCCCGACGAAGCCACACCGACAGCCATCGCCGCCGCCGAAGAGAAAATCAGGAAGGCGCAGGCAGAGCTCGCTGCCGGCAAGGATTTTGCGCAAGTGGCGGCCACCTGGTCCAATGCCGAAACCGCGCTGCAGGGCGGCGATCTTGGCTGGCGCAAGGCCGCACAATTACCCACGCTGTTTGTCGAACCGGCCGAAAAACTGAAAATCGGTGAAGTCGCCGGCCCCTTGCGCACACCAGGCGGCCTGCACCTGATCAAGTTGCTGGACAAACGCGGCGGAGAAGCCATGCGCGTAAAACAGTGGCAGGTCGAACACATCCTGATCAAGCCCACGGAGATCCTGTCCAGCGAAGATGCCAAGCAGAAGCTGGCGGACATCCGCGCCAGAATCATCAAGGGTAAAAGCTTTGCCGATGAAGCGCGCATTCATTCAGACGATCCCGGCTCTGCCCGTCAGGGCGGCTCACTGGGCTGGGTCGCGGCTGGCGACATGGTGCCGGAGTTCGACAAGATCATGCGCAGCATTCCGGAAAAGCAGGTCTCGGACGTTTTTCAAAGCTCTTTTGGCTGGCACATTCTGGAAGTCACCGGTAGCCGCGAGCAGGACGTGAGCGAACAATACCGCGCCAACATGGCAAGGCAGGCGCTCTACGGCCGCAAATACGACGAAGAACTGGCGAGCTGGCTGCGCGAGTTGCGCAACGATGCTTTCGTCGAAATACGCGACGCCAGCAAATAAATACTGCACCACTCAACATACCGGGGCCCGCCCCGGTATTTTTTTATCCGCGTATCTCTGTTCAAAGCTCGCTCTCTATCGGCAACCACCGCAGCCACCAGACCGCCGTGCGGCGCCAGAAACCTGCATGCGGCTCCCGGTCAAAAACAGATACCGTATCGTCATCTTTTTCTTCCCAGCGCAAACTGCCGTCCGGATCCAGATAAACGCGATACGCGAGTTCCGGCAACAATTCGCGCAAGCCCTGCATCAGGGGCGCGGCCAGCGCCGGGCAATCAAAGAGCAGGCCCATTTCCGTATTCAGTGCCGCCGAACGCGGATCCATATTGAAAGAACCGACAAAAAGATAGCGCTGATCAAAAAGGTAAGCCTTGCTGTGCAGACTGGCATTGGAGGAACCGCCAAACGCAAAGTGCCAGCGACTCTTTTTCTTCAGCACCGGCTTCATCTCCCAGAGACGGGCGCCTGCCTGCAAAAGCAGTTCGCGATATCGCTGATACCCGGCATGCACGGCCGGTACATCGGTGGAGGCCAGTGAATTGGTCACGATCTCGACACCAACGCCATGATCCAGCGCCGCCGTGAACGCTTCACTGCCCTTGTCGCCCGGCACAAAATACGCGGACAGGATCAGCACGTCTTTCTGCGACCGGCGTAATTGCTGTGCCATGCGGCGAGCCACGGCGCTGCTCTGCGCCGAGTTTTTTTTGTCCGGGCTGTCCGCCAGAACCGCCGCGGGACACTCCTGCTGCAATGCCCCGCCGGCTGCGCCCGCTCTGGAAAAATCCGAGTTCGCCACCAGATTTTTCAGCGCCTCGCCATCGCGGGCCATCGCTCCGGAAAGGCGAAGGCGCAACTCCTGCAGTTTTTTCCCGCCCCCCTCTTCTGCATGCCGATCCAGAGGCTTGCTGTGCCGGTTATTCCAGTAAGCCTCAAACACCTGTTCAAGATCAGGCACGGCAGGACCATCAACCAGCACATCGAGATCGGCAAACGTGACGTCATCACTGACCCCGAAATATTCCTCACCAATATTGCGGCCACCGACAATGCTGGATTCACCATCCACCGTCAGTTGCTTGTTGTGCATGCGCCGGTCCACCCGGTCGAAAGCCAGCACCGCTTCCAGCAAATGCAGGCTGCGCATGCGAAACGGGTTGTAGCGCCGGACCTGGATATTGGGATGCTGGTCAAGCGCCTGCATGATGCGGTTATCCACGCCGTGCATGTCATCGATCAGCACGCGTATCTGCACACCGCGATCAGCGGCACGCAGCAGGGCTTCACCGAGAAAGCGACCGACCTTGTCGTCGTGATAAAGGTAATACTGGAGATCAATGCGCTGGCGGGCATGCTCGACCAGGGCCAGGCGTGCGGCCAGCGCATCCTGCCCCGAAATAAGCGGCTGCACCCGGTTTGGCGTGTAGCGCAGTGCGGATTCGATTCCGTCAAACGCCGGCAGGGGGCCGGCATTGCCCCCGGCCCATGCCGGCCCGGCGGACACCAGCAATACGGCCATCAGGAGATACGCTTGCCGCACCATCTGCCTTTCCTTTTTTGTTTGCCCGATTCTGCCTAAAGCCGCACCGGCCTGCCATGCCGCTTGACCCCCGGGCACAGGTGGCGACAATGCCGTTTTGCGGATGCTCCCATGCCCCTTTCCCCAGTCCTGCCCTGTATCGCCCTCACGCCCGGTGAACCTGCCGGCATCGGCCCCGATCTTGTGATCGCGCTGGCGCAGCGCAAGCACGCCTGCGCGCTGGTGGCGATTGCCGACCCGGCACTGCTGCGCGACAGGGCCAGACAACTCGGGCTGCCATTAACGCTGCATCCCTATGATGCCGCCGTCCGCTGCGCCAGTCGCGCCGGCGAACTCACCGTCCTGCCGGTGCCGCTGGCTGCCCCCGCAGTGGCCGGCAGGCTTGATATACGCAATGCGCCCTACGTGCTGGCGACGCTGGAGCAGGCGGTGCAGGGCTGCCTGAACCATGAGTTCGATGCCATCGTTACCGCGCCCGTGCAGAAATCGGTCATCAATGATGCCGGCATCCCCTTCAGCGGCCACACCGAATTCTTTCAGGAAAAAGCCGGCGTGCCACGGGTGGTCATGATGCTGGCCTGTCCCGGCCTGCGTGTAGCGCTCGCGACCACGCACCTGCCGCTGCGGGAAGTGCCGGATGCCATCACGCCAACGCTGCTGCATGAAATCCTGGGTATCCTCGTGCATGACCTGCGGAAGAATTTCGGCATTGCCGTGCCGCGTATCCTGGTGGCCGGCCTGAATCCGCATGCCGGCGAGTCCGGCCACCTCGGCCACGAGGAAATCGACACCATCATCCCGGCCCTGCAGAGTTTCCCCGACAAAAACTGTACCCTGCTCGGCCCGCTGCCTGCCGACACCCTGTTCACTCCGAAATATCTCGATCATGCCGATGCCGTCCTCGCCATGTATCACGACCAGGGATTGCCGGTGCTGAAGTACAAGGGCTTTGGCCATGCCGTGAACATCACCCTCGGCCTGCCCTTTATCCGCAGCTCGGTGGACCACGGCACGGCACTCGATCTGGCTGGCAGCGGTCGTGCCGACAGCGGCAGCCTGGAGGCCGCACTGGCCAGTGCGCTGGACATGATTTCCCGTAAAAACCCCTGAGTGCTCAGGATGAATCACGCAAGGGCCATCAGAGACAAGCAATGAGTCAGCACAGCGAAAAAAAACGCGGAGACAGCCGTCGAGTGGAAGGCCACATGGCGCGCAAGCGCTTCGGCCAGAACTTCCTCACCGATGAACGAGTGATCAGCCAGATCGTCGCGGCCTTCGCGCCGGTACGCGGCCAGAACGTGGTAGAGATCGGCCCCGGTCTCGGTGCCATCACGCGCGAGCTGCTGGCGCCGCTGGGCAGGATGACGGTGGTGGAACTCGATCGTGATCTGGCGAAAGCCCTGCCCATCCGTCTCATGGGCGAGGGCGAACTGGTCGTGCATCAGGCCAACGCCCTCGACTTTGATTTCCGCAGCCTGGCCACCGGCCCGCACAGCCTGCGCATCATCGGCAACCTGCCCTACAACATCTCCACGCCCATCCTGTTTTATTTGCTGACGCAGTCCGATGTCATCGCCGACATGACCTTCATGCTGCAAAAGGAAGTGGTGGAACGCATGGTGGCGGCGCCCGGCTCCGGTGATTACGGCCGTCTTTCCGTCATGCTGCAGGTGGCCTGCGAAGTGGAATGGCTGCTCGGTGTGCCGCCGGAGTCCTTCAGTCCGCCGCCCAAGGTGGATTCTGCGGTGGTGCGTTTGCGCCCGCATTCCACGCCGCGCTATAAAGGTGTCGACGAAAAACGGCTGCAATCCCTGCTCACCGCCGCCTTCAACATGCGCCGCAAGACCCTGCGCAACGCCCTGCGCGGCCAGGGCTCGCCGGAGCAGCTTGAAGCGGCCGGTATTGATCTCGGCATGCGGCCGGAAGAAGTGGATGTCGCCACCTGGGTCAGGCTGAGCCAGCTGCTGACGCCGCAAGACCAATCCGCCACAGGCGATGACAAAGCACACCCATGAACAAGAACACGCCCATGAATACCCCCGCGAAGCCACCTGAACAGAATCACCGCATTCAGGTTCAGGTACAAAGCGAATACCTGGCCAGCCAGAGCAACCCGGACGAGTCGCGCTATGTGTTTGCCTATCACGTCACCATCACCAACACCGGCACCCACAGCGCACAACTGCTGACGCGGCACTGGGTCATCATGGATGGTGAAGCGCGCGTGCAGGAAGTGCGCGGCGAGGGTGTCGTGGGCGAGCAGCCGCAGCTGGAGCCCGGGGAAAGCTACGAATATTCCAGCGGCACCGTGCTGGAAACACCCGTGGGCAGCATGCATGGCTCCTACGGCATGATTGATGCCGATGGCGAGCCCTTCGAGGCCACCATTCCGGCTTTTACGCTGGCCATTCCCCGTATCCTGCATTGATCCGTTTTTCGCACCCGGGGTACTTCCTTCGGCGTAGGAGCGGCTTCAGCCGCGAACCTATTAACGACTCAAGACTGTTCGCGGCTGAAGCCGCTCCTGCGAAACCCCAGATCCTGCAGATGCTTCGGAGATTTCATGGCGCTTTATGCCATCGGTGACATACAGGGCTGCCGCGAGGCGCTCGAAGATGTGCTGGAGCGCATCAAGTTTGATCCGGCCAGGGATCGCCTGTGGTTTGCCGGGGATCTCGTCGCGCGCGGCCCGGATTCGCTGGGCACGCTGCGCCTGATCAAGAGCATGGGGCCCGCCGCCGAAACCGTGCTCGGCAATCACGACCTGCACCTGCTGGCCGCCCATTACGGGCTCAGCCGCCTCAAGCCCCGCGATCTCACCCAGCCCATTCTTGATGCGCATGATCGCGACGAACTCATGGGCTGGCTGCGCCATCGTCCCCTGCTGCTGCATGACAAGAATCTGGATTGCGTACTGACGCATGCCGGCATTCCTCCCGGCTGGTCGCTGAAGGCCGCACGCGGCTATGCCCGCGAAGTGGAAGACGTCCTGCAAAGTAAAGACGCTCACCTTTTTCTGGCCGACATGTACGGCAATGAACCTGCCCTCTGGTCTGACGAGCTCAGGGGTACGGCGCGCTTGCGCGTCATTACCAACTTCCTGACGCGCATGCGTCTGGTCAGCATCGAAGGCGCCATGGACTTCGAGCACAAGGAAGACCTCAGCATCATCCCGCCCGGCCTGCACCCCTGGTTCATGCTGCCCAACCCGGCACTCAAGACCGGTCGTGTCCTGTTCGGGCACTGGGCGGCCATTGCCGGCGTTACCGGCAGCAAGCGCTTCATCGGCCTGGATACGGCCTGTGTCTGGGGCGGCTGCCTGACCGTTTACCGGCTTGATGACGGCAAATCCTTTACCAGCCGTCGTGGCTGCAGCGGCACCTCGCCAGCCCAGCCCTGAGCCCGCGCAATTTTTTAACGGCCCCGCCCCTGACCGGGCACGCGCCAGCAAATCCCTGATCTACTCATGCCGTCAGCCCTGACGCCGCGCCGGGACCCATTTCCCGGGCGTAATACGCCAGCAGTCCGAAAAAAATAAGCGCCATGCCCCAGAGTATTTCCACGTGAAAACGCTCGTGGTTGATGCCCATGCCCAGCAGCAAGGCAATCACCGGCGTTATCAGGGTCGTCAGCGCCACGGTTCCGGCAGAAACATGCCGCAGCAAATAGAAGTAACAGAGCATGGCGACAATCGAGCCGAAACCCGCCGAATACACCAGGGCAGACACGGTCAGTGCCGAGGGCATATGGCGCGGCACCGGTCCGCCGAGAAAAGGCAGCACCAGCACACAGCCGAGTGCAGATACCCAGAGTGCCCCGGTCGTTTGCACCAGAGGATGCAGTGGTGCCGGCGCCTGCTTCATGAATACGGCAGAAACCGCGTAGGTCAGCACTCCCAGCAACACCAGCAGCACGCTCGCTCCGTCTATCGCCGCCGTACTGCCGCCGCCTGTAAAAATAACGACCAGGCCCGCCAGGCCCAATCCCATGCCAAGCCACTGCAGCGGCCGCAGGCGCACGCCCGGCAAAAAAACCGAAGACAACACACCCACCATCAGCGGTGACAAACCAAACAAAACCGAAATCATTCCCGAAGGCAGATGCCGCGCACCGAGATAGGTGAACAGCATGGCGCCAAACATGCTCAGCGAGCCAATGCCGTACAAACGCCACGCTGCCGCATCACGAGCCAGTTTCAATCTGCTCACGCGCAAGACAACCGCTGCCATTACGGCCGCCAGCAGCATGCGCAGCGCCAGTGACCAGATGGCATCGAGATCGCGCAGGCTCAATACCACGGCCAGTGGCGTGGTCGACCAGATCAGGATCAGGCCGATATAGGCCGGTGCAATCCCTTTTGACGTTTGCGGCGGTTCGCCCTGCGCTCCCGTATCCATGATTCGCTCCTGTATGTATTTTTGTGTGCTGCGGTTATTGCCTACATGGCCGAAAAAGAAAAAGGCCGCAGAATAGGCGGCCTTTTTGGAAAAAACGCTGATACGCTTAGTCCGGCCGCCACCACACGCGCGCACGCTTGGCTACTGCGAGCCAGCGGACGACAGGAAGGACGGAAGAGGGAAGCAGATTGAGCGTTAACATGCGTTTGATCATCAGTGAGAATCAGGAAAGGCGTCAAGGAAATATTTGCACATGGAAACCTATCTCGTTGGCGGCGCTGTTCGCGATCAGCTTCTGGGCCGCCCCGTGCATGAACGCGACTGGGTAGTGGTGGGCGCACGCCCCGAGGATCTGCTCACGCGCGGCTTCAGAGCGGTAGGCCGCGACTTTCCCGTATTCCTTCATCCTGATTCGCAGGAAGAATACGCACTGGCGCGTACCGAACGAAAATCCGGCAGCGGCCATACCGGATTCATCTGTGATTTCTCGCCGGACATCACGCTTGAAGAAGATCTCGTCCGGCGCGACCTCACCGTCAATGCCATGGCGCGCCATCCTGATGGTGCGCTGATAGACCCCTACGGCGGCCAGAAAGATCTTGAAGCCCGCGTGTTGCGGCATGTCTCTTCCGCTTTCCGTGAAGATCCCTTGCGCGTCTTTCGCGTGGCACGTTTTGCCGCCCGTTACGCCGTACTCGGCTTTCACATTGCCGACGAAACCATGGCGCTGATGCAAACCATGGCCGCCTCCGGCGAGTTGCAGTCACTGACGCCGGAGCGCGTCTGGAAAGAAACCGAACGCGCGCTTGCCGAGGATTCCCCGGATGTCTATATCAGTGTCCTGCGCGAATGTGGCGCCCTCGCCATCTGGTTTCCTGAAATTGAACGGCTTTTTGGCGTGCCGCAGCGCCCGGAATATCACCCGGAAATCGATACCGGCGTGCACACCCTGATGGCGCTGAAAATAGCCACCCGGCTTTCGCCGGAAGCCCGTGTGCGTTTTGCTGCACTGGTGCATGACCTCGGCAAGGCCGATACGCCGATGGCTGAATGGCCACGCCATGTCGGACACGAAAGCCGGGGAGTGGCGCGAATCCGCACCCTGAGCAATCGCGTGAAAACACCCAGAGCCTTCAAGGAACTGGGTGAGCTGGTATCGCGCTTTCATCTGGATGTGCATCGCGCTACCGAACTGCGCGCCGCGACCTTGCTGAAAAAACTGCTGGACATGGACGCCCTGCGTCGCCCCGACCGCTTTGAGGAAATCCTGCTGGCCTGTGAAGCCGACGCACGTGGCCGTCTTGGCCGCGAAGACAATGCCTACCCGCAAAAAGCGTACTGGCAAGCAGCACTGGAAACACTGCGCACCGTGTCCATCAAGGAACTGCAGGAGCAGGGACTCGAAGGCCAGGATTTTATCAAGGCATTACTGCTGGCACGTGAATCCGCCTTGCAGGTATTTCGCCACGCATGGAAACAGGCACATGACCACGAACAATAACGCCGGACAAGCAGACACCCCGCATCCGGGAAAAGTGGTATTGATCACGGGTGCTGCCAGGCGTCTGGGTGCCGCCACCGCACGCGAGCTGCATGACCGTGGCTGGCGCGTACTGGTGCATTGCCGGCAATCCCTGAATACCGCAGAAGCGCTGGCTGCCGAGCTGAATGCAAAGCGCCATGATTCCTGTCGTGTGCTGCAAGCCGACCTTGGCCGCGATGCAGAAGCAGAAAAGCTGGCAAGGGAGGCCCTGGGCGTATTCGCGCGCGTCGACGCACTGATCAATAATGCCTCCGCTTTTTACCCGACGCCTGTTGGTACCACAACATCAGCACAATGGGACGATCTCTTTTCCAGCAATGCGCGCGCGCCTTTTTTTCTGGCGCAGGCGCTTGTGCCGGAACTGAAGCGTCGTCGTGGCGCCATCGTCAACCTGATCGATATTCATGCCAAACGCCCGCTCAGGGAACACACGGTTTACTGCATGGCCAAGGCGGCACATGCCATGCTGACGCTGTCACTTGCCAAAGAACTGGCACCGGAGATTCGCGTCAATGGCGTGGCGCCAGGCGCCATCCTCTGGCCAGACAACCAGTCCATGAGCACTGGCGCACAGGAAAAAATCCTGCAGGGCATTCCCCTGCAAAGACTCGGCGAACCGCAGGATATTGCGCGCACCATAGCCTTTCTGCTGGAGGACTCGCCTTATATCACCGGACAGATCATTGCCGTCGATGGCGGGCGCCGCCTTTAAAATATCCTGCAAGGGAAAACCGGAATAAAAAAGCCACCTTGCGGTGGCTTTTTTATTCACAGGACATCCACATCAGGCCGGCATCAAGTGGGCCTCCAGCGCCGCGCGGAAACTTGCCGGCATGGGTTCGCTTTTCTGGGTCAGGTAATTGAAAAAAACCTGCACGGCCTTGCCGCGCGCCACACAAGCATCCTTCTGCCAGGCTTCCTGCACCACCACAAAAGACGCATTGCCGATTTTCTCGATACCCGTAATCAGGGTGACGTCATCACCATGATGGGTCTGGGCAACATAATCCACCTCAATCCGGGCCAGGATCAGGTTCCATTCCTTCATGTTCAGGGCGGGATTGAAAATCCTGAACACGGGATCACGCGCCGTTTCGAACCAGCCGGGAATCACCGTGTTGTTGATATGCCCCATGGCGTCGGTTTCATAAAAGCGTGGCGTCACTGTCATCGTAAACATTTCATTCTCCTGCCTTGGGTTCAGGCAATTTTCAGTCAGTGATTGTCCAGGGGAAATTCAATGGGCCAGAGCTTCTGTTTTTTCTGGTCATAGGCATCCCAGTGCTCGGCAAAGGTTCTGGCCGTCCCGGGATGCCGGTCATGACCGGCAACATCGGCCAGCGGGCGCAGTACAAAAGCGTTCTTCAGGGTTTCATCGCGAGGCAGCATGACGCCATCAATCTCGCCACAGGCATTGCCGTAGGTGAGGATGTCGATATCCAGCGTTCGTGCAGAAAACTTCTGGCCATGACGCTCACGGCCATGCGCCTCCTCAATGGCACGCAACTCGGCCGCCAGTGTAGCCACCGGTTTTTCCGTATCAATGCCAACGACCAGATTATAGAAAGCATCGCCGGTAAAACCGACCGCCTCACTCTCGTAAACCGTTGAAACCAGCATGTCGCCATAACGGCTTTCCAGCTCATGCAAAGCACTGCGGATATTCTTTTCGCGATCAATATTGCTGCCAAGACTCAGGTAAACACGAGGCATCAGGCTTTTTCACCCCGCTCAATGATGATGCCCACATCCTGCGAGCCGCGAATGGCGCCCGGCTTTGACAGGCGCAGGCGCAACCAGGGCACATTGAATTCATTCAGCACAATGGCAGCCACCTCTTCAGACAGCTTTTCCACCAGCAGGAATTCGGATGCCGTCACAAAGGCAATGATGCGTTTGGAGACAGCCTTGTAATCCAGTGCGTCACTGATGTCGTCACTGGCGGCAGCACGGCGTATGTCGGTGGCCATTTCCAGATCAATGCTGACGGTCTGGCGAATGCGGCGCTCCCAGTCAAAGATGCCGATGACGGTGTCGATCTTGAGATCGCGGATATAAACGATGTCCATGCGGAACCTCTGGCAGGGGAATGAAGCAGTCGACAAGGATAAGCAAGACGTGACAGAAGCCAGACTCTACAATCGGCATTCACCTGACTGTTGCGCAAGGAATATTCGCATGCTGTCCAACCCGGTCGCCCTCACCCTGATGACTGCAGCGGCCCTGATTTTCGCCTATCTGCTGGGTTCTGTCTCCACAGCCGTTATTGTTTGCCAGTTGCTGGGCCTGCCTGATCCGCGCAGCGAAGGCTCGCGCAATCCCGGCACCACGAATGTGTTGCGCATCGGCGGCAAGGGCCCGGCCGCCCTCACGCTCCTCGGCGACATGCTGAAGGGCGTGGTCGCCGTGCTGATCGCCAGGTACGGCCTGCACCTGCCCCCGGTCTGGCTGGCCGGCATAGGCTTCGCCGCCTTTCTCGGTCATCTTTTCCCGGTATTTTTCGGCTTTGAGGGCGGCAAGGGCGTGGCCACGGCGCTGGGCGTACTGGTCGTGCTGCACTGGCCCCTCGGCCTTGCCGTGATCGCCCTCTGGGTGATTGCCTTTGGCGCCACCCGCATTTCCTCGCTGGGTGCCATCATCGGCTTTGTCGCCGCACCGGTTATTTGCTGGTACATGGCGCCGGACTTCCTGGTTGGCGTGACGCTGATGAGCGTCGTGCTGCTGGTCCGCCACCACGGCAATATCCGGGCACTGCTAACCGGCAAAGAGCGCTCGTTCCGCAAGAACGCCGCCTCCTGAAACGGCCGGCCCTGATGCGCGCGCGCCCGCTTTCATCGCTTAACCTGCTGCGTGCCTTTGAGGCCGCCGCGCGCCTCGGCAGCTTCAAGCAGGCCGCCGACGAGCTGTGCATCACGGCATCCGCCGTCAGCCAGCAGGTCAAGACGCTGGAGGAACAGCTCAATGTCCTGCTCTTCGACCGGCAGCCGCGCGGCATTTCCCTCACTGCGGCGGGGCAGCGCTACGCCACCGATATCCTTCCGCACCTGGCCGCCATCAGCGAGGCCACGGCGCGGGTACAGCAGGCCCAAGAACGCCGCCTGTTGCGGGTGACGATGATGCCGCCTCTGGCGAGCCGCATCGTATTGCCGCGCCTCGCCGATTTCCAGAACCGCCACCCCGGCATTGAATTGCGCGTGGACACCAGCGTGCGCGATCAGGATCTCCAGCAACGCCAGACTGATCTCGCCATCCGCTACGGCATGCCGCCGTGGCCGGGCTGTGCGCATGAAAAACTCGCTGACCTGTTTATCCAGGCAATATGCCCGCCGGCCGTGGCGGCCGCTTTCGATCTTCTGGCCCGGCCACTCAACCTGGTGCGGGCGCCGCTGGTGCACATGACCGAGCGACCGGACAGCTGGCCACGCTTCTTTGCCCAGCTCGGCCTCGGCACACCGACGCCCGCCGCCGAATTCTTCGTCAACGACTACCCCGCCGCCATCGAGGCCGCCGAAAGCCTGGGTGCCGCTCTGGCGGTACTGCCGCTTGAAAAAGTGCTGATCGACAGCGGTCGCGTCACCGCCATAGGCCCGCAACTCGGTCCCTTGCCAGAAGCGATGCACGCCGTGATGCTGACGGAAAAGCAGGATGATCCTGCCATTCGCGCCTTTCTGGGGTGGCTGCGCGAACAGTTATCCGCGCTGTGATAAGTTTTTCTTGGCCTGACCGGTCGAAAATCTCGTTTGTGACAAGTTAAGCCTCCGGCGAAAGTGCCTCCATCACCACTGACGGAGGCACTCATGGCCACACCCCTCGCTCTTGCCAGCCCGGCGCCAACCGATCTGCTGCGCCAGCGCCAAGCGGAACTTGATGCCCTTTTTTCCCTGCTCGCGCCGCCATCACCGGCACAGGCAAAGGGCTACTGGCACGGCACCCTGATGGCCGTGCACGGGCTGGACTGGCTGCCGCGCGCCCTTGCCGGCAGCCTCTACCGCCTGCTGTCTACCCCCCTCAATCCCTGGCGCGGCAAAAGCTTCGACAGTACCAGCGGCGCCAACCGCTGGCTCCTCGTCCACGGCGCTGCCTTCGGGTGCTTCACCATGCACACGACCAACAGTCCGGTCGACGGCCAGCCCGTCCTGCTGCTTGATTACAACGTGGCGGGAAACCCCGGCCTCTTGCGCAATATCCGTGGAGAAGCCCGCCAGCTCGGCAACGGCCAGCTGCTGGCGCGCATGAACTGGCAGGGCAGTGCCGGGCTGCAACGGGTGCTTTATTTCACCCTGACACGGGTGGACTGAGGCCATGACATACGACGCCATCATCATTGGCAGCGGCTTTGGCGGTGCCTTTGCCGCCGACCATCTCGTGAACGCCGGCATGCGCGTGGCGCTCGTCGAGCGCGGGCCGTGGCGTGACACGGCGCCGGTGCGCGCAGCCGGCATCACGCAACGCAGCCCGCTGCCGCACGGAGTGCATGCGCTGACGCATCTTGTGCGCAGGATCACCTCGCCACTGCTGCCGGCCGGCGGCCTGTCGCCGCATGCCCACGGCCTCTTTGACCTGCACCTGGAGGGCGACATGAGTGTGGTCGCCAGCAGCGGTGTCGGCGGCGGCAGCCATGTGTACTCAGCCATGAACACGCGTCCGGCGGCCGAGCATTACTGGGACCAGCGCGCTGACGGCATCAGTGACAAAACGATGGCACCGTACTACGGGCAGGCACTGGCCCGCATGGGCGCCCGCGCCCCGCGCCACGGCGAAGGCATTCCGAACTTCACGGGCGACCGCTTCAGCGGCCATGCGCTGCTGCATGCCGACAAGACACTGCAGCAGCCGGAGATGGGCTTCCGTTTCGAGCGCGGCGCCTTCCGCAGCAACAGCTATTTCGGCAGTGCCGATGGCAGCAAGGTCACGCTGGATGAACTGCTGGTGGCGCCCGCCATGAGCAAGGGGCTTGATGTTCTCGACCTGCACGAAGCCGTCGATATCGGCCGCAGTGCCCGCGGCTGGCGCGTGACACTGCGCCACCAGGGCACGGGCGGCTACCGCCATCTCGATGCACCGCGCCTGCTGCTTGCCGCCGGCACGCTCAACACGATGCGCCTGCTCTTTGCCGCCCGCGCACGCGGCAACCTCGCGGCCCTGCCGGCGCTGGGACTCGGCTTCAGCGGCAATGGCGACATGCTCGGCTACTGGGCCTGCAACGATGACGGTGCCGACTACAGCCTCGGCACCCCCTGCCATGGCCGGTTCGCGCTCCGCGCAGATGGCGAGACTCCCTACCTGACGTCATTCGGCATGAACGGTATTGATGACCTGCCCTTGCCGAAAATCCTGCGCGCCCGTCTCCGGCGCGACCTGATTCTGGTCGCCATGGGCGCGGACGAAGCCAATGGCGTTGCACGCTGGCGCAGCGGACGCCTGAGTCTCCACTACAACCGCGACGCCAACCCGGTGCTGGCGCGCATCAGCGCCACCTTCCGGCAGATTGCGCAGGCCTCGGGCAAACCGGTGCGCTCACTGCGCCGGTACCCGGTCACCGTGCACCCGCTGGGTGGCGCCCGCGTCGCCGACGATCCGGCGCTGGGTGTCGTTAACGCCAGCGGCGCCGTGCACGGACATCCAGGCCTGTACATCGCTGACGCCAGTGCCCTGCCCGGCGCTCCCGGTTCGCCACCCTCAATGAGTATCGCTGCCTGGTCACTGCATGTGGCACACGGCATCACCGCCAACACCTGAGAGACAACAATCCATGACATCTGCTCACACGCGCCCCTTCAGCAAACGCACCTTCACCCTGTCACTGCTTGTCCGCAGCACTGGCGCCGCCGTCATGCACGCTCCCGTGCTGGCACGGGCCCTCATGCGTCCCGCCACCTCGCCCGCATTGCGCGAGAAAGTGATGCTCGCCGTCACCGCCGTGAACGACTGCCGTTACTGCAGCTGGGTCCATACCGGCCTGGCGCTGGAAAACGGTGTCGATCTTGATGCACTGCAGCAGATACTGGACGCGCAGACCTTCGGCACGGTCGATACGCGCGAAGGCGTCGCCATCCTCTACGCCAAGCATTTTGCCGACACCCTGCGCCGCCCCGGCGCAGAGGCCGAACGCGCCCTGGCACAAGCCTGGAAAACACCGGCTGAACGCGCCGAAATCATGGCCTATATCCACGCCATCTACTTCGCCAACCTCAGCGGCAACAGCACGGATGCCTGGCTGGCACGACTGCGCGGGCAATCCGTCAGCGACGGCCATCCGGTCGCCGAAGCCCTGGCCGCCGCCCTGTCGGCACCGGTACTCGCTGCCATTCGCTGGCGCAGCCGTCATTCCCGTCCGGAGCAGATGCCCACCCTGTAACCCGAAAGAGGCGGCAGGCAATGCATTGAAAACCCGCAAGGAAACCGCCCGACTTTCCATGAGGCACCTTTTTGTTTTTTACTTCGGGGAGCATGACGTCACTGACAGGCATCACGGTAATAACAACACAATGTAGCCGAGAGGCAGTGCCCGTTATTTTTCTTTGAAAAAATTAAACATCTGTGAATTCATGACAGGGAAAATAAAAAATCCCGCAACAAGCGGGCTTTTTTATGCATCGTTTATTTGGCAGCGAGAGGCCGGCCCGGCGCATGCAAGTCGGTCATGGGCCAGCGCGGCCGCACGGTAATTCCCATGCCTTCTTTTTCACCGGCCAGCAGGCGCTGTGCGCCGGCAAAGGCGATCATGGCGCCGTTGTCCGTACAAAACGGCAGTGCCGGATAAAAAACGTCTGCCTTGTGTCGAGCCGTCATCTGCGCCAGTGCGGTGCGCAGCAATTTGTTCGCACTGACGCCCCCCGCCACCACCAGGCGCCTCACACCGGTTTCCTTGAGGGCACGTTCGCATTTGCGCGACAGGGTATCCACGGCGGCCGCCTGAAAACTGGCCGCAATATCAGCTGACTTCTGCGGATAATCCTCGGTAGTTCTCAGTGCATTCATGACCGAGGTCTTAAGGCCGCTGAAGGAAAAATCGAGACCGGGCCGGTCCAGCATGGGGCGCGGAAAGGCAAAGCGGGTGGCATCGCCACCCTCCGCCAGCTTTGCCACCGCCGGGCCACCGGGATAATCCAGCTTCAGCATCTTGGCAACCTTGTCGAAGGCCTCGCCGGCAGCGTCATCAATGGACTCTCCCAGCAAGTGATAACGACCGATGCCGTCCACCCGCATCAACTGGGTGTGACCGCCGGAAACCAGCAAGGCAATAAAGGGGAACGCTGGCGGACTGGCCTCCAGCATGGGCGCCAGCAAATGCCCTTCCATGTGGTGCACGCCGACGGCCGGCACACCCAGCGCCCAGGCCAGGGTACGGCCAAACACGGCACCCACCATCAGGGCGCCGGCCAGCCCGGGTCCGGCGGTATAGGCAACGCCATCCAGCTCGTCCAGTGTCGTGCCAGCCCCGGCCAGCAAGTCGCGCAGGAGCGGAATGATCTTGCGCACATGATCACGCGAGGCCAGCTCCGGGACCACACCACCGTAATCGGCATGCAGCTCGATCTGGCTGTAAAGGCTGTGCGCGAGCAAACCCCGCTCAGTGTCGTAGACCGCCACTCCGGTTTCGTCGCAGGAAGTCTCTATACCGAGTATGCGCATGACGTGCAGCCTGTCAGGTCGTCAGGAAAGGCCGGCATCTTAAGGCCTGGGACTTCCCCCACCAAGCCTGAATGACGGCTGAACAAGCGCCTTTCAGGCGAGGCATCGCGACACGGCCCGCCAATCTGGCGCGTAACTTATTGATTCATATTGATGCGAGTCAGGATCAGCACCAGAATCCCGGGATAAAACCGGGCAGGATGCTGTTTCCGGCCTTCCGTTAAAGACCAAATCCGGGCTTGGCAGGCGCGCCTGATGTCGCTAGAATCGGCGCCCTTGTCCGGGGACCCGATCCCGTCCGGGCCTCCAACCGAAATGAATTAAGGTGAGCTGAATGCCCTCCGTGAAAGTGAAAGAAGGCGAACCGTTTGACGTTGCACTGCGTCGCTTCAAGCGTTCCTGCGAAAAGGCCGGTGTTCTGGCTGATGTACGCAAGCGTGAATTCTTTGAAAAGCCGACCCAGGAACGCAAGCGCAAGGCTGCTGCCGCTGTAAAGCGTCACGCCAAGAAAGTGGCTCGCGAAAACCTGAAGACAGTCCGTCTTTACTGATCCGGCACGGATCACTCTTCACTGAGCTGATCCGTAGCAAACAAAGCCGGGGCGCATGCTCCGGATTTGCCAGCGGCACATTTCCGATGTGCCGCTTTTTGTTTTTGTAGCTCCTGTTTGCGGCCCCTGCATTATTACTGCCCACGCCGCACCCGTCACGGATGGAAAAGCCCATGTCTGCATTCAAAGCCGCACTGACTGATGCCATGAAAGACGCCATGCGCGCCCAGGACAAAGAGCGTCTGGGTGTGATCCGCATGGCACTCTCAGCCCTCAAGCAGATCGAGGTCGACGAGCGTGTTGAGCTGGACGATGCCCGCGTGCTCGCCATCATGGAAAAGCTGATCAAGCAGCGCCGTGAATCCGCAACGGCTTTTGAGCAGGGCGGACGGCCTGAACTGGCCGCCAAGGAAAATACCGAGATTCTGGTGCTGCAAAGCTTTTTGCCGGCGCAACTGAGCGAAGCGGAAATCGACGCACTGATCAGCGAGGTGATTGCCTCGACCGGTGCCGCCTCTGCCCGTGACATGGGCCGCGTCATGAACGAGCTGAAACCAAAGCTTGCCGGCCGTGCCGACTCTGGCGCCGTGTCGCAAAAAGTGAAAGCACGTTTGAGCTAACCGGTTTTTCGTAGGAGCGGCTTTAGCCGCGAACATTAGGCTTGAGCCTTGGCGCACATTCGCGGCTAAAGCCGCTCCTACGAAAAACAGCCGCAAAAGTGGCAGCGAAGACAAGCAGATCTCGAGACATTATTGATGGCAGCATACGGCCGCATTCCTGAATCCTTTATCGACGATGTGCTGTTACGCACGGACATCGTCGATCTCATCGATTCACGGGTAAAGCTCAAGAAAGCCGGCAAGAATTACGCCGCCTGCTGTCCGTTTCACCGCGAAAAATCTCCCTCCTTTACCGTCAGCCGCGAAAAACAGTTTTATTACTGTTTCGGCTGTGGCGCCTCGGGCAATGCCGTCAGCTTCCTGATGGATTACGAGCGGAAAAGCTTTCTCGACAGCCTGAACGAACTCGCCGGCCGTGTCGGCCTTGACGTCCCCGACACCCGTGACCCCAATGCCCCGGTACGTGAATCGCAACAGCCTTTGTATGATCAACTGGAAACCGCGGCGAAATATTTCGAGCAGCAATTGCGCACGCATCGTGATCGCGAAAAAGCCGTAAATTATTTTAAAAAGCGCGGCCTCACCGGGCAAATCGCCAAACATTATCGTCTCGGCTACGCGCCGCCCGGCTGGGACAACCTGCTCAGCGCACTGGGCAGCAGCGAAGACGCCAGAAAAAACCTGCTGGCGGCAGGCCTGGTCGTCAAGCGCGAAGACACCAACCGCACCTATGACGCCATGCGTGATCGTGTGATTTTCCCCATCCGGGATTTCCGCGGCCGCGTGATTGCTTTCGGTGGCCGTGTACTCACCGATGAAAAGCCGAAATACCTGAACTCGCCGGAATCGCCGGTCTTTCACAAGGGCCAGGAGCTGTACGGTCTTTTTGAGGCGAAGCAGGCGCCAGGCAAACTCGAACGCGTGATCGTCGTTGAAGGCTATATGGACGTGGTGGCGCTGGCGCAATACGGCATCACCTGTGCCGTCGCCACCCTCGGCACAGCCACCAGCACCACGCATATTGAACGCATCCTGCGTCTCGTACCGGAAGTCGTGTTCTGCTTTGACGGCGATGAAGCCGGCCGCAAGGCCGCCTGGCGAGCCCTCGAATCGGCGCTGCCAGCCATGCAGGACGGCAAGGGCGCGACCTTCCTGTTCTTGCCTGCGGGCGAAGATCCGGATTCCCTGGTGCGCAAGGAAGGCACCGCCCGCTTCATGGATCGCGTGGAAAACGAAGCCGAGCCACTGGCCGACTTCCTGTTCCGGCATCTGGGCGAAGGCCTGAAACTGGACAGCATGGAAGGCCGCAGCCGCATTGCCATGCTCGCCAAACCGCTGATCGCAACCCTGCCCGACGGCCTCTACCGTGAAATGCTGCTGGGCAAGCTGGCCGAAATTACCCGCCTGGAAAAAGACACCCTGCGCGCCGCCGTACTGGATACGCCACCGATTCCTGCCACCCGGAGCGAGGCGCCCGCCCAGGTGGCGCAGGACATCGGAACCGAGGTTGTGCAACCCCGCACGCCACGACCGGCCCAGCGCCAGCCCCGTGCCCCGGCCAGAGTGCAAACCGTGAGCCTGGCCGATCGCGCCGTACGCCTGCTGCTGCAAAATCCGCAGCAGGCCAGCCTGACCACGAGCGCAGAACTCACCCTTCTGGGCCAGGCCACAGACTCCCTGCTGGTGGAACTGGTCAGCCTGCTGGAAGAAAGCCCGGGCATCAGTACACCTGCCCTGCTCGGCGCCTGGCATGGGACGACACAGGGCGAAGCACTGACCGCGCTGGCGGCCAGCGAGTTCCTGACGCCCGATACCGGACTGGACCGCGAGTTCCGTGATGTACTCCACGCCCTCAAGCTTGAGGCCATGGAAGTTGAGCTGCGTGCCAGCGACGATCTTGAGACCATTGACCGCCTGAAACGCGCCATCGAAAATCTCAAACGGGAGGTCGCCGAGGCCTCCCGGCAGCATTGAAAAAGCCACCGGATCCCCCATATCAGCTATACCGGAAGAACCCGACAACCACCCGCTTCAAGCGCATATCGACTGGCTCCGCAGAGGGGCCGCGGGTATAATCCGCCGCTTGCCCAATGGCAGACCCCGATTCCAGCCAGAAAGCACCAGGGTTTTTTCTGGTTTCGCCGGGTCTCCGCCAGACTGCTGGCAGCACTTTTCGCCACAGCACTTTCTTGCAGCACCACGAGAACGACAGATGAATATTATCCCCGACAAAGAAAAGCAGAAATCCCAACTGAAAGAGCTGATTGCCAAGGGCAAGGAGCAGGGATATCTCACTTATGCCGAGGTCAATGATCACCTTCCCGAGTCGGTGACTGAAACCGAGCAGATCGAAGACATCATCCAGATGGTCAACGATCTCGGCATTCCCGTGCACGAACGCGCACCTGAAGCCGATGATCTTTTGCTGGAAGAAACGCCGGATGCCAGCGACGACGAAGTGGCCGCCGAAGAAGCGGCTGCCGTTCTCGCCTCCGTGGAAAACGAACCCGGCCGCACTACCGATCCCGTGCGCATGTATATGCGCGAAATGGGCACGGTTGAACTGCTGACCCGCGAAGGCGAAATCGCCATTGCCAAGCGCATTGAAGAAGGCATTCGTGAAGTCCTGCAGTCCATGGCCTACTGGCCCGGTGCTGTCGCCGGCATTATCGAGGAATTCGCCAGATTTGAAGCCGGCGAACGCCGTCTCAATGAAATCATTGCCGGTTATCTCGACCCGAATGATGACGGTAACGCTGCCGTAAAAGGCCCCGAAGCAGAAGTTGAAGTTGAAGAAGAAGTCGTCATTGCCGGAATCGTTCCCAAGGAAAAAGTCGCCGGCGAAGAAGAAGATGGCGACGGCACCGCCGATGATGAAGAAGAAGCCGATACCGGCCTCGACCCGATTCTCGCCGCAGAACGCTTCAATAATCTTAAAAAGCTGTATCTGAAAGTCCAGGCCGCCCTGAAAAAGCACGGCCCGGAAGGCAAAACCGTCGCCAAGGGCATGGAAGAGCTGGCCGAACAGTTCACCATCTTCAAGTTCACGCCACGTCTTTTCGATGGCATCGGTAACGGCATTCGTGGCGTTCTCGCCGATGTGCGCGCACAGGAGCGCACCATCATGAACGTGTGTGTGCGGCGCGCGCGCATGGATCGCAAACACTTCATTGATGAGTTCCCGGGCAACGAAACCAATCTGGAATGGATCGACAAGCAGATCGGCACCAAGAAAGCCTTTGCCAAAACCCTCGATGCCTATCGTGACGAAGTACTGCGCGCCCAACGACGCCTGATCTCCATCCAGGAAGAAGTCGGCCTGGACATTGCCGACATCAAGGAAATCAATCGTCGCATGTCGATTGGTGAAGCCAAGGCTCGGCGCGCCAAGAAGGAAATGGTCGAGGCCAACCTGCGCCTCGTGATTTCCATCGCCAAGAAGTACACCAATCGTGGCCTGCAGTTCCTTGACCTGATCCAGGAAGGCAATATCGGCCTGATGAAAGCCGTCGATAAATTCGAATACCGTCGCGGCTACAAGTTCTCGACCTATGCTACCTGGTGGATTCGCCAGGCCATCACACGTTCGATTGCTGACCAGGCGCGCACCATCCGTATTCCCGTGCACATGATTGAAACCATCAACAAGCTCAATCGTGTGTCACGCCAGATGCTGCAGGAAATGGGGCGTGAACCCACGCCTGAAGAACTGGGCGTGCGCCTTGACATGCCGGAAGACAAGGTCCGCAAGGTGCTGAAGATTGCGAAAGAGCCCATCTCGATGGAAACCCCCATCGGTGATGATGAAGACTCGCATCTGGGCGACTTCATCGAGGATTCCACCATGGAATCCCCGATTGATGCCGCCACCGCCGAAGGCCTGCGTGAAGCCACACGTGAAGTGCTGGCCAATCTGACGCAACGTGAAGCCAAGGTGCTGCGCATGCGTTTTGGTATCGACATGAACACGGACCACACCCTGGAAGAAGTCGGCAAGCAGTTCGACGTCACCCGCGAGCGCATCCGCCAGATTGAAGCCAAGGCCCTACGCAAGCTGCGACACCCGTCCCGCTCCGAGCACCTGCGCTCATTCCTCGACACGGAATAAGCCGGATAAAAAAACGCCCCGTGATCGGGGTGTTTTTTTTTGGCAGAATATCCGTCCCGTCCAGACACTGCGGTTCAGCGCGACAATAACGCAAAGAGCGCCAGAACAAACCCTGTCATGAACACCAGAATTTCCGGAGCCCGCCAGCAATGACCACGCCAGCACCGATCAAGCCCCTGTCCAGCCTGATTTTCATGAGCCGCTGGCTGCAGCTCCCCCTTTACCTGGGCCTGATAGTGGCGCAAACCGTGTATGCCGGCATTTTCCTGAAAGAAGTCTGGCATCTGGTCAGCCATGCCAGCGAACTCACGGAAGTCGCCATCATGCTGATCGTACTAAGCCTGATTGATGTCGTGATGGTGTCCAACCTGCTCATCATGGTGATTATCGGCGGCTATGAAACCTTTGTGTCGCGTCTTGGCCTTGAAAATCATCCCGATGAACCGGAATGGCTGGATCATGTGAATGCCGGTTTGCTCAAGGTGAAACTGGCCATGGCGCTGATCAGCATTTCCTCCATTCACCTGCTCAAGACCTTTATCGAGGCTGATGCCCATGCCAATGACAAAATCATGTGGCAGGTCATTATTCATATCGCCTTCCTCGCCTCGGCCCTGGTCATGGCCTGGGTCGACAAGATCAGCACCCCGTCGCACCCGCTGCCGGGCAGTCCGCCGGCCGGCGCGCATTGAAATTGTTCCGTCTGAAGCCCGGCACTTGCCTGTGGCGGGCTTCAGTTGCGCGGGGTTTTCGTTATACTCGCGCCCCACAGTACACACTATGGGCCTGTAGCTCAGTTGGTTAGAGCAGAGGACTCATAATCCTTTGGTCGACGGTTCAAGTCCGTCCGGGCCCACCACTTACCTCCGCAGCAACAATACCCGAATTGCCCCTGCCCCGCCGGGCACTCCCTGAAAAACGGAACACCCCGCCGGTCGGGTGTAAATTCCGTGCAAGCCTGCCAGGCATGAACACGTACCGCCTGCCGATAAAAAGATAGGGAAAACCCGAGCCTCCGGCATAAAATCAGGCGGCATATCTGGCCCATGCCAGTACGCACAGCCATGGGCACCCTCACTCGCTTCGACACGGATCGTCAGACAGATGAAGCAGCCGACGCTACTTTCGTATCAGAACTATCGCTACCTGAAGCTCGCTTCACTGTTAGCCATAGCCTCGATGCTGGCCTACATCGCGCACAACCCCTCGGTCAAGCCGAGTGGGGGCACCTGGCTCGGCTACACTCTGGGGACGATCGGCACCCTCATCATTCTTTTGCTGCTGGCCTTTGGCATTCGCAAGCGCAGCTACCAGTCCACACTGGGTAAACTGCAGGGCTGGCTCTCCGCGCACATCTATCTCGGCGCCGCTCTCGTCATCGTCGCCACCCTGCACAGCGGTTTTGAATTCGGCTGGAATATTCACACCCTGGCCTACGTGCTCACCCTGCTGGTCGTCGCCAGCGGCTTCTGGGGCATGTATTTCTATATCCGCAATCCGGCCCGCATGAGCGCCGCCTTGCGCGGAGAAACACTGGAACAGCATTTGCTGGCCATTGCCGAGATCGACAACCATTCACGCACGCTGGCGATGAATCACTACGATCATGTCAATCAAGCCTTGCTGGCCTCCAATAACGCACCGCTGTTTGAAAACTTCTGGCAGCAGTTTTCCGGCAAGAACCCGCAGTGCCGCACGGCGGCTGTCACCAGCCTGCTCATCGCCAGCACGGAAAAAATGACCGGCGAGCAGGCCAAGATCAATGCCGCCGTCTATGAACTGCAACTACAGAAGCTGGCCCGCCTCAATCGCCTGCGCCATTACACCCGCCTGAAAACCTGGGTTGATTCCTGGCTCATCGTGCATGTGCCCTTGTCGATTGCGCTGCTGGCCGCACTGACAGCGCATATCGTTTCCGTTTTCTTCTACTGGTAGTGGTGATTCCGTGAAAGTCCTTGTCACCACTGTTACGCGCTCCCCCAGGGGCAACCCGATGCGGTCTACCCGCGAGCTGAATGCCGAGCAGATCCGGCTGGGGCGCGGTGCCGAGTGCGAGCTGAGACTGGCGGACCCGCGCGTTCCGATTCATGCCCGCACCATTCTGCCCGGCAAAAACGGCGCACAGATGTATGAAGTGACCGAGCAGAATGCCGATGTCACGGCGGTGTATCAGGCGCCGCAGGCACTCAACCCCGGCACCTCGCTGAAAATCGGCCCCTTCCAGCTTGATGTCACGGAGCCCGGCAGCGCCGACCTCGCTCTCACCATCGAGCTGGTACAGGCGCTGCCGGAAAATTCAAAAGCCGTGGACAAGGCCGTATTCTTTCGCGCAACGCGCCTGCCGGTTTCACGACGACTGCTGGCATGGGCGCTGTTCCTGCCCATTCTCGCCGGCTTCCTGATCCTGCCTGCACTGAACTTCTTTTTTAACAACCAGAGTGATGCCCCCAAAAAAATAACGATGGGTGAATCGCGCGCCCTGCATCAGGTAAAAAAAGTGGTGGCGATCGCCGGTGACGGTTCCTGGAATCCCGGCGAGCTGGCCGCAGGACACCAGGCCTTCGCCAGCAACTGCAAGGCCTGCCACAGCGCATCCTTCACGCGCGTGCAGGATGCGGACTGCAAAGCCTGTCATCAAAACATGGGCAGCCATGTCAGCCCGAAAACCGGCCATGTTGCCGCCCTTGATGAAACCCGCTGCGCCAGTTGCCATCGGGATCACCAGGGCGCGCTGGGTTTGCAGCAGCAGAATACCCATTACTTCATGGGCGAATGCGCCTCCTGCCATGGCAACATCAAGGCGAGCCTGGCCACTGCCCGCAGCGGCAACGTCAGCGACTTTGCCCGCGAACATCCTGAATTCCGTGTCATGGCAAACACCGGCCCCGGCAAAAACGACATGGCGCGCCTGCGCCTGCCCGACACCGGCATGCTCAGGGAAAAAAGCACACTCAAGTTCCCGCATGATGTGCACCTCAATCCCAAAGGCGTGAACGGCCCGCAAGGACGCATCAAAACCGGTTGCGCCAGCTGTCACGTCCCCGACAGCCGCGGCACCGGTTTCAAACCGGTCACGATGAAAGAACACTGCCAGTCCTGCCATGAATTACGTTTTGAACTGGCTGCGCCCGAGCGCCAGGTAGCACACGGCAGCGTCAGCGATGTCATGACCACGCTGCGCGAGTTCTACAGCTATATCGCCGTGAACGGCATCGTCCTGAATCGTCCTCAAGGCAATGCAGCGACGGAGCAGCCCCTGCGCGGCCTGCCCGGCAAACCGTTAACGGCGGCCATACGGCTCAGCAGCAGCGCTGATGTCGACAACGAGGTTCATCACGCCGCCACGGAGATTTTCGAAAAGACGTCCTGTTTCAGCTGCCACGAAATCTCGCGCACGACCACCGCAAGCGGTGCCGCATCCTGGGTGATCAGCCCGGTCAAGCCGGCACCGGCACGCATGGCGGCTGCCCGCTTCTCGCATGACAAACATGCCATGGCATCCTGTGAAAGCTGTCACGCCGCTCCCGCATCAAAGTCGTCACACGATGTGCTGATGCCGAAAATAGACAGCTGTCGCCGCTGTCATGCCGGCAACAAGGCCGAGCCGAAAAAGATTGTTTCCAACTGCGGGCTTTGCCATGACTTCCATGTCAATGCGCGCAGCGAAATGCCGTGGAGCAGCAATAAAAAAGACCATGCCGTGACATGGCCTTCGGCCCGTGATGCCGCACTCCTGCACGCCGGCACGGCATTACCGGCACTTGCGTCCCCGCCTCACCCCGCCCCCCTGGCGCCACGGCCATGAACACGCCTTTTTTTTCCGGCACTGGCTCGCCTCGCCTGCACCAGCGCAGGCAACTGGCCACCACAGCGGCCTTGCTCGTCATGCTTCTGGGCACGGCCTGCGGTGATGGTTCCTCCGGCGATCCCGCACCCGCTGCGCTGGATTCGGTGTCACTGAGCATCGCTGACGTCAATCGCGTGCTTGCCCAGGGCGTGGCCGAGGCGCAGGCGCGTCAGGTAAAGGCAACGTTTGCGGTAACGGATCGTGTCGGCAATGTGCTGGCGGTTTATCAAATGGCCGGTGCCGGCAGCACGGTTGATGTCGTCAGCGGCCTTGGCGTGAACGGCGGTCTTGATGGCGTGCTCAATACCATTCCCGCCACACTGGCAGCGATCAGCAAGGCGCTGACCGGCGCCTATTTGTCGTCATCGGGCAATGCCTTTTCCACGCGCACGGCCAGCCAGATCATCCAGAAAAACTTCAATCCGCAGGAAGCCAGCCAACCCAGCGGGCCGCTGTATGGCGTGCAGTTCAGTCAGTTGCCCTGCTCGGATCTGGTGCGCCGTTTCAGCGATGGCAGTATCGGCCCCAAGCATTCCCCGCTCGGCCTGTCCGGCGATCCCGGCGGCTTGCCGCTGTACAAGAACGGCGTGGTCGTGGGGGGGGTGGGCGTCGTGGCCGACGGCGTTTACGGCATTGACCTTGATATCACCGACGTCGACAACGACACCGACGAACTGATTGCCGTCGCCGCCAGCAGCAGCTACAGCGCGCCACAGGATATTCGTGGCAACCGCATTACCGCTGATGGCCGCAGCTTCCGTTACGTCGACTCGGAAGCCATCCGCACCAGTCCTGCCGCCGCCAGCGTCGCCACCCTGGTGCCGGGCGAATTCAAGGCCGTAACGGGCTACAGCACGGCCGCCGCACGCGCCGGCATTGCCATGGGAACGCCCGGCTCCGGCATCCGGCCGGATAGCGGAGCGCTCTCGGCTGTTTCTGCCTGGGTGCTGACTGACGCCGCCGACAACAATCGTTATCCGCCCATCGACAGCATCAGCCCCGCCACCGCCTTGAACGGCATGACGCAACAGGAAGTGACACAGCTTCTGCTCAGCGCACTGGATGTCGCCAACCATGCCCGCGCCCAGATCCGCCGCCCTCTGGGATCGGCCGCGCAGGTCACGGTAACGGTGGTCGATACGTCCGGCACCGTACTCGGCCTCGGCAAAACACCCGATGCACCGCTCTTTGGTGTTGATGTCGCGCTGCAAAAAGCGCGCACCGCCAGTTTCTTTTCCAGCGCCAGCGCCGGCGCCGCTTTGCAGGCACTGCCGCCAGCAGCCTATATCAACGGCCCGGCCTCGCCGCTTGCCGCTTATGTGACGGATGCCAGAAATTTTTTCAGTGATGCCCTGCTGCTCACCGGCAACACCGCTTTTTCTGCACGCGCGCTTGGCAACATTCATCGCCCCACGTTTCCCGACGGCATTGCCGGCACACCCCATGGCCCGTTCTCGAAAAGCGCGGGGCAATGGAGCCCGTTCAATGTCGGCCTGCAGCTTGATCTGGTTTACAACCAGCTGCTGCAGAGTGTGGTGGCTGCCGATTTTTCCGAAGGCTGTACCGGCATTGCCTCCCTTAAAAACGGCATCCAGATATTTCCGGGCGCCGTGCCGATATACCGCGGCACACAACTGATCGGTGCCATCGGCGTTTCCGGTGACGGCGTTGACCAGGATGACATGGTCGCCCTGCTCGGCCTTGGCCGCGCCAGCAGGATACTGGCAGGCAGCAGCGTCAATCCGATTGGCAATGCACCCGCCGCGATGCGCGCCGACACCCTCAGCCCGCAAGGCATCCGGCTGCGTTATGCGCAGTGCCCGCAGTCCCCCTTTAACGGCAGCAGCGCACAAAATGTCTGCGCCGGTCTTTGATTCATGGCGGGCCCGCATCGCCGGCATCCTGCTGGCAGGCTTCGGGTTGCCCGGACTTTCTGCACCGGCATGGGCTGATGAAAACCGGCAGGCACTGCCGGCAACGGCCGCTGCCACAACAGAAAATCCGCTGGCTGGTGCACCCGGTTTTTTTGACCTGCAGGTACTGTCTGCGCACATCGCCATCCACGAAGAGCCTGCCGAGGATTCCAGCGTGCTGGCCGATATCCGGCGCGGACAAATGCTGCGTGCCGATCAGCGTCGTGGTGACTGGTACCGCATTCGTTTCTCCGACGCTGTTGACGGTGCTTATGGCTGGATCAGGCAGGCGCCCGGCGAAGACGGGGACATGCGTTTGTCGGTGCAGGCCTACGGCAGCAGCGCCACACAGAATCCTGCCGACAGCACCCCTGGCACGGGTGAAGACGCGCTGGCCAGTGCTGAAATACAGCGCTCAAGTGTCGACAGCCGGCGCATGGCCATCGGCCTGCCGCTGATTGATCCCGCCCAGGTAGCGCCGCCACAAGCCGACCTGCCGCGGGAAATGGTGGCCATCCCCGATCGCTGGCGCATCATGCAGGCACTGGGTTTCCGTTTTCCGCTTTACGATCCCTATCACCAGAATCCCCTCAAGGGTGATTTGCCGGTGCTGCCGGCACTCGGTGATGACTGGTTTTTCAATCTCGGCCTGATTGCCGACACCACCTATGAAATGCGCCGGCTGCCGATTCCGGTGGCACCGCAAACCTCGCCGCAGGCCGGCGCACTCAATGTCTTCGGCGACAGTGCCCGGCAATCCACCCTGACAGAAACACTCGTCATCAATCTGGGCCTGATCAAGGGCGACACCACCTTCAAGCCCCCGGAATACGAATTCCGCTTTGTTCCCGTGCTCAACTACAACCGTTCGGAAGTGGATGAGCCACGGGCACTGCGCGTCGATCCACGCAGTGGCGAAGAGCGCCGCGATCACTTTGCCGGCATCCAGGAACTCTTTGCCGATGTGCATTTGCGCAATGTCTCCGAGCGTTACGACTTTGACAGCGTGCGTGTCGGCATCCAGCCCATGAACCTCGACTTCCGCGGCTTTTTGTTTCAGGACAATGCACTCGGCGTGCGCTTCTTTGGCAATCGCGACAACAACCACTGGCAATACAACGCAGGCTGGATGCGGCGACTCGAAAAAGACACCAACAGCGGCCTCAATGATCCGGGCCGGAGCCCGCGCCGCGATGACGTGTATTTCGCCAATGCCTATCGCCAGGATTTTCCGGTGGCCGGCTTTACCAGCCAGCTGGCGCTTGTGCACAACCGCAATGCCGAATCCGGCGCGGATTATTACGACAAAAACGGGTTTCAGGTGCGCCCGGCCGTCATCGGTGATGTGCGCCCGCATGATTACCAGGTGACCTACCTCGGCTACAGCGGCGACGGGCACCTCAGCCGCTATGGCCTCAGCACATCGACTTACCTGGCGCTCGGTCACGATGACTACAACGCCGTGGCGCAAAAATCCCAAACCATAGAAGCCTTTTTTCATGCCACCGAGCTGTCGCGTGATTTCGACTGGATACGCCTTCGCGGCAATTTCCTTTATGCCTCGGGCGACAGGAATCCTTTTGACAATGTCGCCGGTGGTTTTGATGCCATTCTGGAAAATCCGCAGTTCGCCGGTGCCGACACCAGCTTTTTCATTCGCCAGGCGGTGCCGCTGATTGGCGGTGGCGGTGTCGCCCTGTCGGGACGCAACGGCATCCTGCCGTCGCTGCGCTCCTCCAAGGACCAGGGCCAGTCGAATTTCGTGAATCCGGGTTTGACGCTGCTCGGTGCCGGCGCCGATCTTGATCTCACGCCCACACTGCGCCTGCTCGGCAATGTTTCCGCCCTGCGCTTTAACGAAACCCAAATCCTGGGCGTGCTGCGCAACCAGCTGCCGCCGTCGAAAGACATCGGTACCGACGTCTCCGCCGGCATCCAGTACCGCCCGCTGTATTCACAAAACATCGTCATCACCGGCTCCTTTGCCGCGCTGGTTCCCGGCAAGGGCCTGCGCGAGCTTTACGATGAAGACCAGCGTGGCCCGCAATATTCCGCCCTCATCAACGTGATACTGGCGTTCTGACCATGACGAAGCCTCGCCTGAACTTTTTCCCGGCACGGCCCCTGCGGCAGCTGGCATGCTTCCTGGTGCTGATCCTGCTCGGCAGTGTCGCCCTGCCCGCCTGTGCCTCCGAGGCGGCAGAGCTCATCAAGCGCAGCTACGTGTTTGCCCCTCCTGCACCGCAGGCACAGGCCGAAGCGGCCGCCATCGGCAAGAGCGAAGGCTGCATCAGCTGTCATGTCACCACCGACCGCCACACCATGCATGCCAATCCGGGCGTGGTGATCGGCTGCACGGATTGTCATGGCGGCAATGCTGCCATCACGCGCCCGCTGAATGCCGATTACAAAAACAAGGGTGTCGATGCCTATCGCTACGCCATGGATGCCGCGCACATCCTGCCGCGCGATGTGAAATTCTGGCGCTATCCTTCATCCGCCAATCCACCGGCCTCCTACACCAGACTCAACAAGGAAAGTCCGGCCTATATCCGCTTCATCAACCCCGGTGACTTGCGCGTGGCGCGCGCCTCCTGCGGCGCCTGCCACCTCGCCATCATCCAGGCCAGCGAACGAAGCCTGATGTCGACCTCCGCCATGCTCTGGGGCGGTGCTTCCTATAACAACGGCATTCTTCCCTTCAAGCGCTACATCGTCGGCGAGGCCTATACCGCCGACAGCCAGCCCGCCGCGCTGGTCGCCCCGGTGCCGCCGGATGCCTTCATGACCGCCAAAGGCATACTGCCAAAACTGACCGCCCTGCCCGCCTGGGAAACGGCGCCGCCCGCTGATGTGTTCCGTGTTTTTGAAAGCGGCGGACGCGTCATCAGCAGCCAGTTTCCGGAAATCGGCCTGCCCAACAGCAGCGGCATATTGCAGAAACTGGATGAGCCTGGCCGGCCCGACATCAAGCAGTCCAGTCGCGGCCCTGGCACCGGCAGCCGCATTGCCGTGCCGCTGATCAATGTCACCAAGACACGGCTCAATGATCCGCACCTGTGGTTTCTCGGCACCAATGACCAGCCCGGTGATTACCGCTCTTCCGGCTGCACCGCCTGCCACACCATCTACGCCAACGACAGGGACCCGAAGCACAGCGGCCCTTATGCCGCAGCCGGCCATGACGGTGCCACGCAAACGCTGGACCCGACCATTCCCAAAAACGAGGCCGGGCATCCGATCAAGCACGAATTCACCCGTGCCATTCCCTCGTCGCAATGCATGGTCTGCCACATGCACCAGCCGAATATTTTCGTGAACTCCTTCTACGGCTACACCATGTGGGATTACGAATCCGATGCGCCGCACATGTGGCCGAAGCAGCAGAAATATCCCACGGCAAAAGAATCGCGCGAGATTCTTGATCACAATCCGGAAGAAGCCGCCACGCGTGGCAGCTGGAGCGACCCTGCCTTCCTGAAGAATGTCGCCAGCCTGAATCCGCAGCTCAAGGACACGCAGTTTGCCGACTATCACGGCCACGGCTGGAATTTCCGTGCGGTGTTCAAGCGCAACCGCAAGGGTGCCCTGCTCGACCAGAAAAACAACATCATCGCCGATGAAGACCCGGACAAGTTCAAGAAAACCGTGCACCTCTCGTCCATCCACCTCGACAAGGGCATGCATTGCGTGGACTGCCACTTCGCCCAGGACATGCACGGCAACGGTCATATTTACGGCGAAGTCGCCGCCGCCATCGAGGTGGATTGTGCCGACTGCCACGGCACCGCCACCACGTACCCGACCTTGCGCACCAGCGGCCCTGCCGCCAGACCGGGCGGCATGGACCTGTCCCTGCTGCGCACGCAGGATGGTCGCAAGCGTTTTGAATGGCGCAATGGCCGGCTCTTCCAGCGCGCTGCACTGGACCCGGAAAAAGAATGGGAAGTGTCGCTGGTCAAGGATTCGGTAAACCCGCAAAGCTCGCACTACAACGAAAAAGCCGCACGCGCCAAACTGATGGCCGCCGGTGATGAAGGCCGTGACGGAAAATGGGGGCCCGGCGTGAAAAACCTGGCTCACGACAACAAGAAAATGACCTGCTACACCTGTCATGTTTCGTGGACCACGAGCTGCGCCGGCTGCCATCTGCCGATCCAGGCCAACTGGAAAACCGAACGTCATCATTACGAAGGCGGCGAGACCAGAAACTACGCCACCTACAATCCGCAAGTGGTGCGTGACGATGTGTTCCAGCTCGGCCGTGCCGGCCCGGTGAAAGGCGCTCGCATCACGCCGGTACGTTCCAGCTCGGCACTGGTGCTCTCGTCCACCAATGCCAACCGTGAACGCATCTATATCCAGCAACCCCCGATTGCGGCCAGCGGCTTCTCTTCACAGGCCTTTGCACCGCATTACCCGCACACGGAAAGAAAGGAAGAAACCAAAACCTGCAGTGACTGTCATCTCTCCAGAAAGAATGACAACAACGCCATCATGGCGCAGCTGCTGCTGCAGGGAACCAACTTCGTCAACTTCATCGGTTTCAATGCCTGGCTCGGCGAAGCCGGCCACGTCGAAGCCGTACAGGTCACCGAGTGGGATGAACCCCAGGCCGTCATCGGCAGCTATCTGCACCGCTACGCCTACCCGGACTGGTTTGCCCGGCACCAGTTGCATAATCAGGAATTGCAGACTGCGCACGATCACCGCACAAGCGGCGCCGTCGGCTGCATGCAGATACGGGGTGAATATCTTTTTGCGGCCGAAGCCGATGGCGGCATGCGTGTCTACGATGTCGCCAGCATCGCCAACAAGGGTGTGGCGCAACGCATCATCACTGCGCCCTACTCCAGCCTTGGCCAGAAAAGCTTTATCCATTCAAAAAATGCAACCTGTGTGGCCCTGCCCACCAACCAGCCGATTGCCCCGCTGCGCAACCAGGGCGACCTGATGCGCATCACCAATCAGGAGCAGGCTTTCCATCCCGTCTACAGCTATGCCGTGATCACGGATGCCAGGGAAGGCCTGATCCTGACCAATGTCGATACGCTGGCCGACGGCAATGCGCGCAACAATTTCCTCAAGCGCGCGCTCACCTGGAACCCGGATGGCGTGCTCAACGGCGCCCGTCATGTCACGCTGGGCGGACACATTGCCTATGTCGCAGCCGATGCCGGCATGGTCATCATTGATCTCGACAAGCCGACCGCGCCAAAACTGCTGGCCGTCATTCCGCTGCCCGGCGTGCGCGCCTCGGCCCTGCAGTTCCGCTACCTTTTCGTGACCACGAACCTCGGCCTGCAGGTGATTGATGTCACCCATGCGGAAAAAGCAAAACTGCTGCCGGCCATCATTCCGCTGCGCGATGCGCATCATCTTTATGTCGCGCGCACCTACGCCTATGTCGCCGCCGGCGCGCAGGGCCTGGCCATTATCGATGTCGAAAAACCGGAGTCGCCCGTGCTCTACCAGCTCTACACCGCACAGGGAAAACTCGATGATGCGCAGGACGTGATTGTCGGCAGCACCAATGCCTCGCTGTTTGCCTATGTGGCCGATGGCAAAAACGGCCTGAAGGTAGTGCAGCTGACGTCGCCCGACAGCCAGCCGCGTTTCTATGGTTTCTCGCCCGAACCGAAGCCCGAGATCATTGCCTGGCGTAAAACCGCCTCGGCAGCGCTCTCCTTGTCCAAGGGCCTTGACCGCGATCGCGCCGTCGATGAAACCGGTGGCCAGATTGCCGTCTTTGGCCGCATCGGTTCGCGCCCGTTCACGCGCGAGGAAATGGACCGCTTCTACCAGCGCGAAGACGGCTCGGTATGGGGCGTCAGTGACGAGGTTTCCGCCGCGGATTTTGTCGACAGGCAGCGCCCGGTGGCCGCCCCGGTTCCGGCGGCCGGAAAAACTTCCGCGGGCACGCCTGCCCCCAAAGCACCAGCACGGAAAGCCAAGTGATGAAACTTGCACACGTGATTCATGATTTTTTTCAGCACTGCTCTCACCGCAGGGCGTCATATCGCACGTTCAGCCTGCCGCTGCTGCTACTGGCGCTGCTCGCAGCGCCGGCGGCGAACAGCGCTGTCATGCCGCAGGACTCCACACACCAGAGCCTGGGCGTCGTCAATTGCGCCTCCAGCATGTGCCATGGCGCCATCAGCCCGTGGAAAGACTCGCACATCCTGCACAATGAATATTCCACCTGGCTGCGCCTGGACAAGCATGCCGAGGCCTACAACGTCCTGCTTGGTGACGACTCAAAACGCATTGCCAGAAAACTCGGCCTGGCCAAACCCGCGTCACAGGAAAAAATCTGTCTCGATTGCCACGCCCATAATCCGGCGCCGGAAAAACGCGGCGAACGCTTTTCCCTCAGCGACGGCGTTTCCTGCGAAGGCTGTCATGGCCCGGCCGAACAATGGATAAAAACGCATACCAAAGCCACCGCCACACATGCCAGCAATCTCAGGGACGGTCTTTATCCAACCGACCGCCCCGTGGAAGTCGCGAAGCTGTGCCTGTCCTGTCATCTCGGTAATGAAAAGAAACTGGTGACGCATCGCCTCATGGGAGCGGGTCATCCACGCCTGGCGTTTGATCTCGATACCTTCTCCGCCATTCAGCCGCCGCACTACCGTATCGACAAGGACTGGCAGGAGCGCAAGGGTGATTACGATGGCGTGCGCCTGTGGGCCATCGGCCAGGCCATGGCGGTGCGCACGCAGCTGGCGACACTGGCCGATCCCGTGCAGGGCCGTGACGGCCTCTTCCCCGAGCTCGTGGTGTTTGATTGCCACGCCTGCCATCACCCCATGTCGGATAAAAAATGGCAGCCCCGACAGGGCACCGGCCCCGGACATATTCGCCTGAACGACTCCAACCTGCTGATGCTGCGCAATATTGTCAGGGTGGTGAATCCTGCCAGGGCCGCTGCCCTGAGCGCACAAATACAGCGCCTGCACAAAAGCATCGCCGGTGAAACCGGCATGCAGGGCAGCGACCCGCTGGCAGAGGCGCGCAAGCTTTCCGCGATGGTCGATGAACAGATTGTTTTTTTTGAAAAGCGCCACTTCTCCGGCGCCGACCTGCACGCCATCCTGCGCCAGCTGATTGACGAGGGTCTGGCCAATGGCTATACCGACTATGCCGGTGCCGAACAGGCTTTCATGGCCATCGCCAGCGTCGCCAATTACCTGCAGAAAACCGGCGACCCCGGCGTCGCTCGCGACATCAATCTCCGCCTTGCGGCCATGCGCAAGACATTAAGCAACGATGAGCATTACCAGCCCGCACAGTTCAAGGCCGAACTGCAGAAACTTCGTCTTGTAATTGCCGGCTCCGCCGCCCGTGCCCAGTGAGGATGTGATGACCGCCATGGACAGCCGCGAAAAAAGCAGCGCCGACGACGTACTGATGGTGGCTATTATCGGCTCCGGCCCGGCCGGTCTTTCGGCGGCGTCGCGTGCCGCCGAACTGCAGGCATCACATGTTTTGCTGGAAGCAGAAAATCACGCCTCCGACACCATCCACAAGTACCAGAAAGGCAAGCACGTGATGGCCGAACCGTCGGTGCTGCCGCTGCAAAGCGGCATGAGCTTCAGCGCAGGAAAACGCGAGGCCGTACTCGACACCTGGAACCGTCAGCTGGAAGAACAGGGCGTGAACATCCGCTATGGCTGCCGCGCCGCAGCAATTGCCCGTGGTGATGACGGCATCTTCACCATCAGCTGTGAAAACGGCAGCGAAGTCCGCGCCCGCAACGTGGTGCTCGGCATCGGCCTGCAGGGCAACATCCGCAAGCTCGGCGTACCCGGAGAGAACCTGGAGCAGGTGCAATACACCGTGCGTGATCCGGAAGAATACGAAGGCGAAACCATCATCGTGGTCGGTGCCGGCGATGCGGCCATCGAAAATGCGCTGGCCTTGTCACGCCAGAACCGCGTCATCCTGATCAACAAGGACGAAGAGTTTGCGCGCTGCAAGGAAGGCAATCTCGCGCTCATCCTGGCGGCCGGCAAGGATGGCAGTGTCGAAATCCGTTACGGCGCCCGCACCGTCAAGGTGGAGGACACCGGCAGTCCCGACCAGCCTCTGCTTTATGTCGCCAAAACACCGACCGGCGAGGAAAGCATTCCCTGCCATCGCGTGGTGGCACGCCTCGGCGCCAGCCCGCCACGCAAGCTCGTGGAAAGTTTCGGTATCCGCTTCCCGAACAATGACCCCAATGCCGTACCGGCTCTCTCCGGCACGTACGAATCCAGCCTGCCGGGGCTCTACATCGTCGGTGCGCTGGGCGGCTATCCGCTCATCAAGCAGGCCATGAACCAGGGCAATGAAGTGGTTTCCACCATCATGGGCATGGCGGTGGTGCCGGCGGACGAACTTCTCATCAAATCGCGGCTCGGCAATTTCCGCCGTGAATACACGGTGAGCGAGGCGCTCAGCGTGATCCAGCATTGCGTGCCCCTGTTCGAGGGCATGACGGCGCTGCAGATGCGCGACCTCATGCTGGAGTCCAGCATCCTGATACCGGCAGCCGGCGACATCATTTTCAGGAAAAACGATTACACCAACAGTTTCCTCTCGATTGTCGAAGGCAGTGTGGAAGTCGAGGTATTCGACGCCAACGGCCAGGCCAGCTGGATACACCTGCGCCGCGGCCAGTTCTTTGGTGAAATGGGCCTGATCTCCGGACGCCGCCGCTCCGCGACGGTGCGTGCCGGTGAAGACTGCGTACTGCTGGAAACACCGCGACGGCTGATGCTGAAGCTGATTGCCTCCATCGAGGATGTGCGCAAACAGATTGATGAAGTATTCCTGCGCCGCGCCATTTCGACTTACGTCGGCCCCAACCTTTATCTCGCCGAAATCGGCCAGCTCATGGAAGGGGGTGTTGAAGTCAGGCGCTACGCCAGCAACGAGATTGTCTTCAATGAGGGTGATGAGCCCGATGCGCTTTACCTGATCCGCCGCGGCTCCGTCACCGTCTCAAAAAAAGTGGCCGGGCACGATGTGGTGCTGTCCTATGTATCGGCCGGCAACTATGTCGGTGAAATGGCGCTGCTCAATGACATTCCGCGCACAGCGACCGTGCAGGCGACCGTGCAGACGGAAATGCTGCTGCTGAAAGCCGAAAATTTCAAACGCGTTCTGGCAGGCAATCCCGAGTGGCGTGCCGAAATGGATGCGCGCTTCCTGCAGCGCGTTGAAAGCAATGTCAAAAGAGAGCAGCAGCAAAGTGGCGGCAGCGACATCATCCGTTTCCTCATGGGACAGGGTCTGGGTGAAGGTACCGACGTCCTGCTGATCGACGAATCGCTTTGCATACAATGCAACAACTGTGAAACCGCCTGCGCCGAAACCCACGAAGGAATGTCGCGCCTGAACCGCGCCGCCGGCCCGTCGTTCCGGAATATTCACGTACCCACTTCATGCCGCCATTGCGAACACCCGCACTGCATGAAGGATTGCCCGCCGGATGCCATCCGCCGCTCCGATGCCGGTGAAGTCTTCATCAGCGATGCCTGCATAGGCTGCGGCAACTGCGAGCGCAACTGCCCTTACGGGGTCATCCAGATGCGTGCCCCGGCGCCGCAAACCGGCAAGACCGGCCTGCTCGCCTGGCTGGTTTTTGGCATCGGCGAAGGTCCCGGTGAAAAAGTCGCGGTGTACGACCCCAACCAGCCGAAAAAAGCCGTGAAATGCGATATGTGCAAGGACCAGAAAGGCGGCGCTGCCTGTGTGCGCGCCTGCCCTACCGGCGCTGCCATTCGTGTGGCACCGGAACGCTTCATGGATTTCGAGATTGATTCCTGAGCAGCACCGCACCAGTGCCTTGCCGAACCCGGCAAGGCGTATACGCCATGGCTGTCGACACGCTATTTTTTATACTGCTGCCAAAGTGCCTCTGCGCGGCTGACCGCAAGCACATCAACTTCTGCGGCAACACTCTCCACTCCGGCACGACGCCGGATCAGGAAAACGCCAAGGCCGAGTGCCATCACCAGCAGGACAAAAGGGCCGAGCCACAGCAGCAGGGTTGTCGCCTTCAGCGGTGGTGAATACAGGATGAAATCCCCGTAACGCGACACCATGTAAGTACGGATTTCCTCATCGCTTTTTCCGGCCGCCATCTGCTCACTGATCTGTGTGCGCAAGTCCACGGCCAGTGCCGCACTGGAATCGGCAATGGACTGGTTCTGGCACACGAGACAACGGAAACCCGCCGCCAGGTGCTGGAAGCGTTGCGCATCGACTACTGCCGCGTCAGCCGCAAAAACCGTTGCTGAAAAAAAACAGGCCATGACAAACAGGACGCAACGCCGGTGCACGCGCGCGAAAAAAAGACGATGGGTTTTCATGGCTGCCTGCCTTTGGCCAGCAAGGGCAGCACGGCTTCATCAATGAACTGCTGCGTGACCGGCCCGGTATGTTTGGCCCTGATCACGCCAGCGGCATCAATCAGGAAGGTTTCCGGCACGCCATAAACACCGAGATCAATGCCGGTGCGGCCATCACGGTCCTGCAGCACCAGCGCATAGGGATTACCGTTACTGGCCAGCCACTCGCGGGCGTCCGCTGTTTCGTCCTTGTAATCAAGGCCGACAATATCGATAAAGCCGCGCCGTGACAGATCGAGAATCTGCGGGTGTTCGATAACGCAGGCGCTGCACCACGATGACCAGACATTGAGCAGCCACACCCTGCCGCGCAGGGAGGACGAACTCACGCGCCGCGCCGGATCATCGAGAGTGGCGAGCGTAAAGGCCGGCAGCGGTTTGTTGATCAGTGCCGACGGCAGGTCACGCGGATCCAGCGCCAGACCACGCCAGAGAAAAACCGCCAGCATGATCAATACCAGCAGCGGTAACGCCAGGCGCAGCGCTTTCATGGCGCGGCCCCCGTCGACGACGACAGCGCAACGGCAGGCCGGCGATAACGCCGGTCCAGCACGGCCAGAAAGCCGCCCAGCGCCATCATCAGGCAGCCACCCCAGATCCAGTTCACGAAGGGCTTGAAATAAAGCCGCACGCTCCAGGCTTCGCCGTTTTTCCCGGCGTCCGCCGACTGCGCCTGAACCGGCTCGCCAAGGGCAATATAAATATCACGGAAGAAACCGGAATCAATTGCCGCTTCCGTCATGGTCTGGTCGCCACTGAGGTAATGGCGCTTCTGCGGCTCCAGCAGGTAAATCACCCGGCCCTCGTCGCGCGTCAATTCAAACACGCCATGCGCCGCGACGTAGTTGGGGCCTTTGACATCGTCCACACCGACAAAGGTGATGCGCCAGTCGCTGATCGAAACCGTCTGCCCCGGCGTCATGACCACATCACGCTCGACACCATAGCCCTGCACGAGAGTGACGCCGAAAATGAAGACCGCAATGCCCGCATGTGCGAGCAGCATGCCGTAATAGCTCAGCGGACTGGCGGCAAGACGCTGCGACAAGGGCGTGCCGCTGTGCCGGCTCAGGCGCTCCTGCAAATGTGCCAGCGTGCCGAAAGCGAGCCATGTCGCCGCCATGATGCCGAGCGCCACCAGCCACGACCAGCGCCCCATCCACCAGGGCAACAATACCACTACCGCCAGTGCCGCCAGGAAAACAAGACGCAGCGGCCGCAACAACTCGGCCAGCGACACTTTTTTCCAGCGCGCAAATGGGCCGGCTGCCATGAGAAAAACCGCCGGCAGCAAAATGAAAGGGATCACGGTTTCAAAATACGGCGGCCCGACCGATATTTTCCCGAGCCCCAGCACATCGAGAAAAAGCGGATACAGCGTCCCCGTCATCACGGCTGCCAGCGCCACCATCATCAGCAGGTTATTCAGCAACAAAAATGATTCGCGCGACACCGGCGCAAAACGGCCACCGAGGCCGACCCTGTTCATGCGCCAGGCATAAAGACCGAAAGAGCTGCCGATAACGCCCAGCAGCAACACCAGAATGAACACACCGCGTTGCGGGTCGGTGGCAAAGGCATGCACCGAGGTCAGCACGCCGGAGCGAACCAGAAACGTGCCGAGAATGGAGAGGGAAAACGTGATGATGGCCAGCAACAGCGTCCAGCTTTTCAGGCTGTCGCGTTTATCCGTGACCGCCAGCGAGTGAATCAGTGCCGTGCCGGCAAGCCATGGCATCAGCGAGGCATTTTCCACCGGGTCCCAGAACCACCAGCCGCCCCAGCCGAGTTCGCGATACGCCCAGCTGCTGCCAAGCAGGATGCCGATCGTGAGAAAAGCCCACGCCGCCGCCGTCCACGGCCGTGCCCAGCGTGCCCAGACGGCATCCAGACGGCCTTCGATCAGGGCCGCCACGGCAAAGGCAAAGCTCACGGCAAAACCCACATAGCCCATGTAGAGCATGGGCGGGTGTATCACCATCAAGGCATCCTGCAGCAGCGGATTGAGATCACGGCCCTCCGTGGCAGCCGGCAGCAAACGCAGGAAAGGGCTGGAAGTGGTCAACATGAAAACAAGAAAAGCGGCCAGCAGTAGCGACAGCACGGCCATGACACGGGTCCTGAAGCGCGGTGGCAACGATCCGGAAAGCACCGCAAAGACGGCGCTCCATACCGACAGCAAGGTGATCCACAGCAACAGGGAGCCCTCGTGCGAACCCCAGGTAGCCGCAAACCTGAACGGCGCCGGCAGCAGCACACTCGAATTGGCGGCGACATTCATCACGGAAAAATCGCTGCGCAAAAATGCGGTGGCAAGACAGGCAAAAGATGCCAGCATCAGCACGCACTGGATCACCGCTCCCGATGCCGCCAGTGCCGGCGCCACGGGATAACGGCGCGCAGCGGCAAAAAATCCGAGGCCGGCACTGGCCACTGCCATCACCAGCGCCAGGATGGACAAGAACAATCCGAGTTCGGGAATCATGGCTGCACCGCCGCAATCACGACATGCACATTGCCGCTACCCGGCCTGACGGCCGCCACGCGGCCGCGCAAATCACCGGGCTGCGGTGTCGCCTCGCCACTGGCGGAAATGCGCGCCTCGACATCCACCAAACCCGCGCCCGACAGATTCATTCCCGGCGCCATCGCCATGGAATCATCCAGCACAAAGCGCAGCGGAAACGCCGGCACCGGCATGCGGATCACGGCCAGCGGCATGCGCGCTGCCGTGCCGGCAGTGGCTGCGGCGCGTGCATAAATGAACAGGGTGCTGCCGGCAGGAATTTTTCCCGCCAGCGCCGGCGCCAGCTCGACCACACCGGCAAGCCGTGAATTCTTTGTGGCGGCATTGCTGGCCGCCGCTTTTGCACCGGCCTGGTTTTCCGGCAAGGCATGCGCTGCGGCGAAAGCCGGTTCATCCGTGGCGATATCGGCAAAGGCATTGCTGATGCCTGCAGCACTTCCCGTGACACCCCCTGCCGCGCCCAGTTGCGCCAGCACCTGATCAATCGCGGCCGCATCGTCCGAGCCCTCGGCAAACGTGGCGCGCAAACGCTGCCAGAAAGTAATGGCCTCGTCCTTGTGCCCGCGCTGCATGGCCGCACTCGCCGCCAGTGCCAGGCCCTTGCGGTGCTGCGGATCAAGCGCCAGTGCGGCAGCAATCATCTCGGCCGGGCGCCCCTGCAGATTGCGCCCCTGCACCATGCCCAGCACATCGGCCGCATCGACGAGCAGGTCCGGATCATCCGGCGCGAGCTTCAGCGCATGGGCGTAGGCGTCGGACGCCGCGGCAAAATCACCGAGCTGTCCCCTGCTGCGTGCCAGCAAGGCCCAGCCGGAAACATTGTCGGGTTGCGAGGCGAGACGTGCCTCCAGGCTTTTGACCATGCCCTGCATGGCTTCGGGGGATTCCGCATGGGCCGACGCCGTATTCGCGGCCACTGGCGTTGCAGACACCGCGGCTGCATCCGGCGCGATGGCGGCAGGGTTGCCGAGCCAGCCGTAAAGCGCGAACGCAGCGATCAGCACGCCGGCGGCACTCGCCATGGCCGCGCGCCGCAACGGTGCCGGCGACTGCGCCGGCTCGGCCTGCACGGCGGCGAGCAGCGCATCGGCTCGACCGGCCCATTCACGCACGGATTCGTCCCTGGCATCGGGCGCCAGCATCGCCGCCCCGGCATCTGCCTCCAGTTCCGTGCGCTGTGCGGCGAGCGTCGCCCAGAGCGCCTGCCATTCGGCCTGCTGCTCGACATCCGCAGCGGATGAATCGCGGCGCTGCCATGGTGGCGACAGACGCCACAAGGGCCGGAAAAAAACGGCCAGTGCGAGCAGTGCAATAATCACGGCCAGCGCAAAAAAAATGATCAATACCCTCACTCCCTTGAACGTCGGTACTGCCTTGTCATGCGGCATGCTGAAGGTTTATGGCACAGCGGGCCGCCCGCGCGAGCAGCTTAAGGGATGCCCTGAAATCCGGTGAATTCTTTTTCAGGATTCCGTTGCTGCCGGACACCGCTCGCCGTGCTGATGCACAACACCTCATCCCTTTCCGGATCAGCCATCACCCCAAATTGATAGTTATTCAGCTTTATGATTGACTGGCCTCCAGCCGGCCAGACGAGCCGGTCTGTGACAAGAAACTGCGGTCCTGCAAACACCGGGTCCGCCTTTATCCCTGCCGGCTTTTTACGGGACATCATCATGAAACGCAGAAACCTGATTCTCGGCATGACCGGACTGGCCGCTGCCAGCGCCCTGCTGCTGCGCCCGCAGGACAAGGGCGGCCCCTATCCGCCCTATTTTTCTGCCCTGAACCAGGAACTGCGCCGCAACGGACCGGGCCGGCCCCTGCTGCTCATCGACAAGGACCGTTTGCTGGCAAACTGCCACAAGGTGAAAGCGCAGCTGCCCGCCAGCAAGGCCTTTCGCATTGTCGCCAAATCGCTGCCTTCACTGCCGCTGCTGCAAACCGTCATGGACGTCATGGACAGCAAACGCCTGATGGTTTTTCACCAGCCGCACCTGAACGCCATTGCCGAGGCCATGCCGGCGAGTGACCTGCTGCTGGGCAAGCCCATGCCGGTCAATGCTGCCGCACAGTTTTATCGCGCGCTGAAAAACACCGCGTTCAATCCGGCGCTGCAACTGCAGTGGCTGATCGATACGCCGGAGCGCCTGCGCGAATACCAGCAACTGGCCACCAGCCTCGGCACGCGTCTGCGCATCAGTATCGAACTTGATGTCGGCCTGCACCGCGGCGGTGTCGCCTCACCGGAAGCACTGAAACCGCTGCTGGATATCATGGCGGGCGACAAGGAGCATCTCGAGCTGGCCGGCTTCATGGGCTACGACGCGCATGTCGGCAAGATTCCCTCGATCATTGAAACGCGCGCGCACAGCTTCGAGAAAGCCTGCGCGCACTATCGCAACTGCCAGCAGGCGCTTTACGCCTGGCAGCCGGAGATGGCGCAGAAAGCGCTGGTGTTCAATGGCGGCGGCAGCCCGACCCTGCGCCTGCACAAGGCCGACTCGCCCGTGAACGAAGTGGCTTCCGGTTCCTGCCTGGTCAAGCCGACGGATTTTGATCTGGACTTGCTGGCCGATCTGGAGCCGGCCGCCTTTATTGCCACTCCCGTACTGAAAGTACTCGAAGGCACCACCATTCCCGGCATCGAAGGCACCCGCCGCCTGTTCTCCCTGCTCAATCCGAATGCCGAACGCAGCTATTTCATTTATGGCGGCCTCTGGCAGGCGCATTACGAATCACCGCCCGGCCTGTTTGATAACAGCCTCTATGGCAAGAGCAGCAATCAGGCCATCGTGAACAGCTCGCACAACGTGCCCCTGCACGTGAACGACCAGATCTTCATGCGCCCGACACAAAGCGAGCGCGTGCTGCTGGAATTCGGTGATCTCGCCGTGATCAGCAACGGCCGGCTCGCGGGCTGGTGGCCCGTACTGCCGACATGAAGATCAATACCGCACAGTGGCCGCTGTTTGACGAGTTCCCGAAACTGGCAACCCTGCTGGCGCCGGTGAAGCTGGCTGATCTGCCGACACCGGTACAGGCCATCCCCGCACTGGGGGGGAATGCCTGGATCAAGCGCGACGACCTCACGCACCGCGTGTATGGCGGCAACAAGATCCGCAAACTTGAATTTGTACTCACCGAAATCCGCCGCAAACACAGCCGCGAGGTTTTCACCCTGGGTGCCACCGGCACCAATGCCGGCATCGCCGTCAGCATGATCTGTGCGCAGGAAAACATTCCCTGCAGCATCATCACGTTTCCGCAGGCAGACTCCGCCACCGTGCGCCGCAACCAGGCATGGATGCAGAAATTCAACGCCCGTTTCGATGTGCAGCCTTCGCTCTGGCAAGCCGTACTGCGTTACTACCTGCATCCGGCACGGCGCCGAAAAGGCAGTTATTTTCTCTTTGCCGGCTGTTCAAATCCCTCCAGCACCTTTGGCTACCTCAATGCCGCCTTTGAATTGCGCGAACAGATTCGTGCCGGCGCATGCCCGGAACCGGCGGACATCATTGTGCCGGTCAGCAGCGGCTCAACACTGGCCGGGTTGACGCTGGGTGTGGCGCTGGCCGGTTTGTCGAGTCGCGTTACCGGCATTCGCGTGGCCGCTGAAAAACTCGGCCCCTTTGCCGCATGCACACCGGCTGTGGTGGAAAAAATGATGGCACAGGCCATGACCACGATCCGCCAGCAGCACAGCGGCCGCAGCTTCGGCAAGATGCCGGGCGTGATCATGAACGGGGATTATTTCGGGAGTGGCTATGGCGACAGCACCGCAGCGGCACAAGCGGCCATCGCCGTGTTTGAACAAGCGACGGGGCTGCCACTGGAAAGCACCTACAGCGGAAAAGCCGCAGCGGCTTTTCTGGACAGGCTGGCGACACAGGATAAACCGGTGCTGTTCTGGAACACCTTCAACAGCCGCCGTTTTCCTGATGACGCGGCCAGTTTCTCGTGAGCGCGCGCCTTGCATGCTGCACCCGGCCAGTGCAACCGGGTACAGCACACGGCACTGCTATTTGCCGTCGGCTTTCAGAAGTTCGCTCACCTTGCTGACATAAGCCGCTTCCGCATCGGCTTTGGACATTTTCGCGAGTGCCGCCCAGGCGTCATACTTCATGCGGCCGGCAATGTTCATCATGCCGGGGCGATCACCCTTGACGTCACCTTCAGTCGCCTGCTTGAAGCGGGCATAAAGCGCCAGCAGGTCACTGGCCCCTGGCTTGCTGCTGAGGGTATGTACATCTTTCTGTGCCTGTTCGAACGCGCTCATGTCAGCTCCGGTTATTCCTGAATAAAAAACACTGAAAAACGGCTGTAAAAACCATGGCCGCATCTTACGCGGCACTCTCTGCGCTGCACAGTCCTGTGCCATGCTTCACCCTGCACAGGCGAGACAGATACCTGCGGCTACACAAACGCCCACGCGCCACCACAGACGGTAACGATGCGGCTGGCGAGAATGAGCCATTCACAGCAAGGAGCCTTCCCATGGACAACAAACCCGGCCTGCACCCTCTGGTCACCGCTGCCGCCATCAGCATCATCCTGCTTTCCGGCGTCGGCATCGCGTTCATGACCGGCATCCTGCCACACGCCAGAACCGCAGAGACCCTGCCCGCCACTGCCGGGGTGACGGAACCCGCCGATATCAACACGGCAGCCGCCACACCCGTTCCTGTCGAAACACTTGCCGCAAGCACAGGCAACACCGAAAAAACCGAGGCGGCCGGAGAGACCGCGACTCCCCCCCGCAAACCGGTGGCTCACCACACGGCACATCGTGCCGTCGCTCGTAACGAGGAACGCAGCGCACCGGCTGAACGACAGGCCCCCGCTCCCGTGTGTTACGACTGCGGTACCGTCGTCAGCGTGAATCCTGTCACCGTACAAGGCAGCGCCAGTGGCCTGGGAGCGGTAGGCGGGGCGGTTGCCGGCGGCGTGGTGGGGCATCAGATCGGGGGCGGCAAGGGCCGCGATGCCCTGACCGTACTGGGCGCCCTGGGGGGGGCTCTGGCCGGCAACCAGATTGAAAAATCCCGGCGCCAGACCACCCGCTATGACGTTACCGTGCGCATGGAAGATGGCAGCAACCGCACCTTCAGCTACGACACCGTACCCGCCGTCAGCAGTGGTGATCATGTCCGTGTCAGCAACGGCGAACTGCAACGCAACTAGGTTTCTGCACCTGCCGGTTGCCGCTCGCTTTGCACGGCCCGGCCTGCCCCTCCGGCAGGCCGGGCCGTCACATCCCCCCTGAAGCCGCCGCGACAACCTTCCCGGCATTTTCCGGCCACACTGCTTGCCATTCCTTCACGACCGGCAAGCGCAAGAGCCGCAATAATCCCCTTCCTTTTCACTTCGGTGTCTCTTGGCAAGCCGGCGGCATCATGGTCGTATGGCCGGCCACCACTGCCTTTCAGCATGGCCATGCGCGCCCGGACACGGCACGCCCAGGAGAGACTCATGCCATCCATCGCCATCCTTGGTGCCGGCAGCATTGGTTGCTACGTCGGCGGACGCCTGGCGGCGGCCGGCTGCTCCGTCGTGCTGATCGGGCGGCCGCGCATCGGCGCGATCATCACGGCACAGGGTCTTGACCTGTCTGACTACCATGGCTGGACGACCCATCTCGCACCCGCCGACATCCGCTTCAGCACCGCGGCCAGTGCAGCGGCAGAGGCAGACCTGGTGCTGGTCACGGTGAAATCGGCGGACACGGCTGCGGCTGCACAGGACCTGCAGCCGCACCTGAAGCGGTCAGCCATCGTCATCAGCCTGCAAAACGGCCTGCACAATGCCGAACACCTGCAGCACCTCCTGCCCCGGCAAACCGTCCTGACCGGCATGGTGCCCTTCAATGTCGTGCAGCAGACTGCGGGCCATTTTCATCAGGGCTCGGAAGGCGGACTGGCGCTGGAAGACTCGCCCCTGATCCAGGCCTTTGTGCCGGCCTTTGAAGCCGCCGGACTGCCGCTGGAGCTGCATGCCGACATCAAACCCGTGCAATGGGCCAAGCTGCTGTTCAATCTCAACAATGCCATCAATGCGCTCTCCGGCCTGCCGCTTAAAAGCGAACTCTCGCAGCGCGCCTATCGCCGCGTACTGGCAGCAGCACAACGCGAGGGCCTGGCACTGCTGCAGGCACGACAGCAAAAGCTGGCTCGTCTCTCACCCCTGTCGGCACACTGGGTTCCGGCATTGCTTGAGGTGCCTGATGCCGTGTTCCGCATTGCTGCCAATAAAATGCTGGCGATTGATCCCCTGGCCAGGTCCTCCATGCAGGATGACCTGATCGCCGGCCGCCAAACCGAAATTGATTATCTGCAGGGCGAGATCATCTCGCTGGCAAAGGCCGCCGGAACATCAGCTCCGGTCAATGAAAAACTGGCGGAACTGATACACATCGCTGAAACAGGCGACCACCGTCACTGGACGGGCGCGGCCTTGCTCGCCGCCACCGGCCTGCGCTGAAGTACGTCTTCACTGGCGCTGCGCCTGACCAGACTGCCTGAACAGCACCGGCGCTGCCGGCTGCCACGGAAAAACCTGAAAACAGGTAGTTGCGCGAGGTAAAATCTGACGTTGCCGCGCCGCTCACCGTCATCCATCCGGGCAGGATTACCGGCACCCTGAACAGCGAGACCGCCATGACAAGAATCGGTTTTATCGGTATTGGCCTGATGGGCCTGCCCATGTGCCAGCGCCTGCTCGGCGTGGGCCACCCGCTGGTGGTGTGGAATCGTTCGCCGGAAAAATGTACCGCCCTGATCAAGGCAGGCGCAAAACTCGCCAGCAGCACCGCCTCTCTCGCGCGGCAGTCTGATGTGATCATGCTCTGTGTATCGGATACGGCGGCGGTCGCCTCCTTGCTCGGCGATAGCCACGGTTTTCTGGAGAGTTTGTCTGCCGGAAAAATCATCGTGGATTTTTCTTCCATTGATCCCGTGGCTACACGGGAGTTTGCTGCTGCCGTTCAGGCGCAAGGGGCACACTGGATTGATGCCCCCGTCTCCGGAGGTGTGGCCGGTGCGAAAGCCGGCGCGCTGGTCATCATGGCCGGCGGAGACGAAGCCATTCTTGATCGCGTCCGCCCCCTGCTCGTTCCGCTCTCGCAACGGCTGACGCATATGGGGCCGAGTGGCGCCGGACAAGTCACCAAGATCTGCAACCAGCTGATTGTCGCCGCCAATGCCGTATTGATTGCAGAAGCCGTGGCACTCGCCGAAAAAGCCGGGGTTGATGCGGGCAAGCTGGCACCGGCGCTGGCCGGCGGTTTTGCGGATTCCAAACCCTTTCAGTTGCTGGCACCGCGCATGAGTGCACGCCAGTTCGAGCCCGTGCAGTGGCGGGTGCAAACCCTGCTCAAGGATCTGGACATGGCGGTCGCACTTTCATCCCGCCTCGACAGCAGCACACCGCTCGCCGCCCATGCCGCCACCCTGTTGCGCCAGCATGGCGAGCACGGCTTTCTCAGCCATGACCTCAGCAGCCTCATCACGCTGTTTGCCGGCGACAGGAAAGCATGCTGAAGTTTTCCGCCAACCTTTCCATGCTGTTTACCGATCGTCCGCTGATGGAGCGTTTTGCCGCGGCGCATGCCGCCGGGTTTTCTGCCGTGGAAATCCAGTTTCCCTATGAGCTGGATATTCCACGACTGGAAAAGCAGCTGCAGGACAATGCGCTGGAGCTGGTACTGATCAACGCCGGCGCCGGCGATCTCATGTCAGGGGGGGACGGCCTCGCCTGCGTGCCCGGCAAGGAAGCCGAATTTCGTGCGGCCGTGACGACCGCACTTGAATATGCCGTACCGCTCAATATTCCCGCCATCAACATTCTTTCCGGCCGGCAGCCCGCCGGAACCAGCCGGGAATCATGCATGGCGGTATTGCTGGAAAACCTGCACTACGCCACAGCGGCCTGCAAGGCTGCTGGTGTAAAAACGCTGGTGGAAGCCATTAATATTTTCGACATGCCGCGCTTTCTTGTGCACTCGCTGCATGACCTGAATTTCCTCTGCGATCAGGTCAATGGCGTGCAGATGCAGTTTGACTGCTATCACGTGAGCCGCATGGGTGAAGACGTACTCATGGCCCTGCGTAACCATCTTGCGCAGACAGGCCATATCCAGTTTGCCGACAATCCCGGCCGCCACGAGCCGGGCAGCGGCCACATTGAATACGAGCAGATTTTTTCATTTCTGCAAACATCCGCTTATGCGGGCTGGTGCGGTGCCGAATACCGGCCAGCAACAAGTACGGAAAATTCCCTGGCATGGCTGCGCAGCTGGCAGGAACCGGCACACAAACTGCCCTGAAGACAACCGGCGGGCGAACGAGGACTGACGATGACAGACTGTATTTTTTGCAAGATCGTGGCGGGTACGATCCCGTCGATAAAAATCCATGAAGACGATCTGGTGGTGTCTTTCATGGATATCCATCCGCTGCGTCGTGGTCATGTCCTGACCATTCCCAAAGAACACCAGCAGCAGCTGCATTTGCTGCCGCCAGAAACCCGCGCCCATCTCGTGAATACCGTTGCACGTATTGCCGAGGCGGTTTACCGGTCCTCCCTCAAGCCCGACGCCGTGCACTATGCGGTAAACGACGGCCCCGCCGCCGAGCAAACCGTTCCGCACGTGCACATGCACCTGCTGCCGCGCTACAAAGGGGATCGCATGAGCTTCATGATGCGCCTGTTGCGCAAACCGTTTGATCTGGTAACCGGGCCGGTGGCCGGTGATGTACTAATGCGCGATGCCGACGCCATACGGGCGGAGCTTGCACGGGTTTCGTAAGCAGGTTGGCACACAGACAAGCGCTTCATGCCGGCATGATTTCTGCGCACAAGAAACCTGCCGGGTGAAACATCCTGCTGCAGCCACGCATCCATTGCCGGCAACAGCGGCCGATCATTACGCGCTAAACCAGCCCGGATATCTCAGCAGCCAGGCACGCACGCTTTCCAGGCGCTGCGCCGCATCGCTTTCTTCCAGCAAGGCCTGACGGGCATCGGCATTCAGGGGCAAACCCTCTGCCAGACGCCAGGCCAGCATGCCGACATCAGGAATGGCATGTCCCTGATCCTCCAGTGTCGCGGCCAGCAGTTTCAGATCATCGGGTATCGGCACATAGGTTTCTTCCGACATCTGATGCACCTGCGCAAAAACCAGCCCGTCCTCTTCTGCACGCCAGTCGGAAAGACGCACACGCTGCTCACCCAGGACCAAAGCCCCGAGCGTTCCGTCCCGCTGACTGAGTAATTGCTCAAAGAAAACCCGGGTGCCTATTTCATGGGTAAACGCAGGCTCACCGACCTCACGACCTTCGCGAATCCGCACAACGACAAAAGGTTGCTGTCTGCCGCACAGATCAACCAGGCGCCGGTAACGCATTTCAAAAATGCGCAGCGGCAGCTCGCCGCCGGGAAACAGCACCGTATCAAGCGGAAACAGCGGCAATTCTTCAGACATGACAGATCATCCCGAAAAACAGGCCTTGCCGGCACTGCCCCTGCAGCAAGACAAGAAGCCCGCAAGCGCACTCAGAACGTAATACCGAGCGCCATATAAACGGCGGCCTGGTTATTGTTTCCCAGTGCGCCGAGCAGGTAGAAAGGCCCCAGCACGGTATCGGCCGCCACGAAAAGCCCGCCGGAAAGCGCGCTGCCATTGCTTTGCGTATAACCGTTGAAAGTACTCGTGATGCGCCCTGCCTCCAGCAATGAGCCGGCATAAACCCCCTTGCCAAGGCCCGCCGGAAGATCATTGATGCGCCGGTACAACATGGCCCGGCCCGAAAACAGCTCTTCACCGCGGAAATAGTCCGGCGGGTAGGCACTGAGATTGAAAATTCCGCCAAGAGAAAATCCATCATAAAAAGGCAGCGCCGTACCGAGGCTGCTGCCGGTACGCATGGCCAGAAAAGCGGTATTGCGCCCCCATGTCAGCGCCTTTGCGCCGCGGAACTCGACCCGGTCATAATTCGCCGCCGCATCAAGGTCGTGACTGGACTTGAAATACGAGAGCCGGGCCGAACCGCCACTGTGCGGGAAATTCGTGTTGTCGAGCTGATCATAGATACTGCGCAGCGTATAACCGCCCTGCTGGTAGTTTTCATCCGGAGTGGTGAGCAATGATGTCGACTTCAGGGTGGCATAAGCACGCATGATGCCGATACGAACCTCACCCCAGCGCCCGAACACGGATCCCAGTTCAAGGCCGCCGCCTTCCTGCTGATATTCATAATCCAGCTTTGCCACATTGGTAAGGCGCACATCGTGGTGCTGATCCCTGAAGAAGGCATAAGGTGCCACAAACAGCTCAGAGCCCAGGCTGGCCGGCTGATACCACTCGCTATACAGTGCGTTATCACGCCCCACCTGCATGTCCGCCCGCCATTCGGCATCCAGCCGGTTCAGCCAGGCTCGCCGCAACGACGCAATGGCACTGAATGAAGCATCACCCTGAAAATCGGAATAGAGACTGAGACCAAAACGAACAAAATCACGCCCCGGCTTTTCTTCCGGTGTAATCAGGATATCGGCCTTGCCGGGAGCGGTATTGACAATGTCGTAGCTGATACTGGAAAAGTCGCCACGGGCATAAACCCGATTGATGTTTTTATGCAGGCTTTCCATATCAAAATCATTACCGGGATGGATCTTGAGCAGGTCACTCATCACGTCCTTGTTCACCCACTTCATCGGGGCCATTTTCACACTGTCAATCACCGGCAAAACCGGCTTGCGTGCCTCTATGGCATCACGCCAGGCAACATACTCGGCTTCACTGACCTGCAAAGGCTTTAGCTCTTCTGCATGATCATTCACCACTTTCTCGCCGGCATTCACAAGCTCGGACGCTTTCTGGAAATCCGTTCCCGTGAACCTGTCCAGATCCGGCACCAGCAATACATCCTGCGGTGTCAGCAATGCCAGCTCCTCGCTCATATTGGTCTGCATGCCGATATTGATGACTTGCTCACCAATATTCAGAAAGGAAACCAGCTGGTCCTGCTTGAGATTGGGCGTAGATACATTCACGGCAATCACCACATCACCGCAAAGCTCACGCCCCGTTGAAACCGGAATGTTTTTTGACAGGCCGCCATCAACCAGCAAATGCCCCTTGTAGGGAATGGGGGGGAAAACACCCGGCACCGTCATGCTGGCGCGCATGGCTTCCGCGACAGTACCGTCACTCAGCAGCACCGGTTTTCCGGTAATGATGTCCGTTCCGATCGCGCGAAAAGGCACCGGCAACTCATCGAAACTGGCGACCGAACGCGCGCCAGTCAGCTCACGGAAAAAGAGACCGATATTCTGCACGCCGACAAAATTACGCGGCGTCTTGAAATTGAAGTTATTGAGTGTCAGGGTGAAATCAAAGTAGGGCTGATAGTCTTCCGACTTGCGGAAATAGGGAATATCGGAACGCTGGGGCCGATCTGCAAATATGGATGACCAGTCGGCATTGACCACCTTGTTCTCTGCCTCTGCAACGGAAAACCCCGTGGCAAAACTGCCACCGGCAATAGCCCCCATGCTGGTGCCGACAATGCAGTCATAGGGCACGCGCATTTTTTCCAGCGCCTTGAAGACCCCGATATGAGCAATGCCGCGCGCACCGCCGCCGGAAAGCACCAGCGCCACTCGGGGTCGAGTCGTCTTTTTCTGCAGCTTGGCCGCCACCGGTGCAGAAGACCGCGTGGCTACACTTTCAGCCGCATGGATCAACGCGGAGGAAAACAGCAAGAAAGCCGGCAGTATCAGGCGTAAAGACATTCCCTGTTTCACGACTGAACGCATGCAAACCCTCCCAAAATGACCGGTTTTTCCATCATGCGTCAAACGGCTTCCAGTGCTTCTGAAAGCCGGCTGACGGCAACCACTTCCATGCCCTCAATCGCCTGCTTGGGAGCATTGCCGCGCGGAACAATCGCGCGCGTGAACCCGTGCTTGGCCGCCTCCTTCAAACGCTCCTGACCATTGGGAACCGGACGGATTTCACCGGACAAACCCACCTCACCAAAGGCCACCAGATCCGTCGGCAGGGACTGCCCGCGCAAACTGGAGGTCACTGCCAGGAGCAGGGCAAGATCAGAGCCGGTCTCCAGCACCTTGACGCCCCCCACGACATTGACAAAAACATCCTGCCCGACGGTGGCGATATTGCCATGACGGTGCAAAACGGCCAGCAGCATGGCAAGGCGATTCTGGTCCAGGCCCACGGCAACACGGCGTGGATTGCCGTAGGACTCGTCAACCAGCGCCTGCACTTCCACCAGCAGGGGACGCGTACCTTCGCGTGTGACCATGACAATGGAGCCGGGAATCGGCTCACTGTGCCGGGAGAGGAAAATTGCCGATGGATTGCCGACTTCGCGCAGGCCGCGCTCCGTCATGGCGAACACGCCCAGCTCGTTCACCGCACCGAAACGGTTTTTTACCGCGCGAATCACGCGGAATCGCGAATCCGCTTCGCCTTCAAAATAAAGCACGCAATCCACCATGTGCTCAAGCACACGCGGGCCGGCGAGAGCGCCTTCCTTGGTGACATGTCCCACCAGAAACAGCGCACAGCCCGAGTGTTTGGCATAGCGCGTCAGCAGCGCAGCGGACTCGCGGATTTGTGACACACCGCCCGGTGCCGACTGCAGGGCCTCGGTGTAAATGGTCTGGATGGAATCCACCACCAGCACCCGCGGCTTTTTTTCACGCGCCGTGGCGATGATGTTTTCAACCGAGGTTTCCGCCATAAGCCCGAGATTCTGCAAGGGCAGCTCAAGGCGTTTGGCACGCATGGCCACCTGCCCGAGCGACTCTTCACCGGTGACATACAGTGCAGGCATGCTCTGTGCCAGATGCGTGAGGGTTTGCAGCAAAATGGTGGACTTGCCGATGCCGGGATCACCGCCAATCAGCACAACCGAGCCGGCGACGAGGCCACCGCCGAGCACCCGGTCGAGCTCGGAAAGCCCCGTCGGCACCCGCGCCTCGGTATCGGTGCGCACATCAGCCAGCATGGTGACAGCCGCCACCTGCCCGGCATAACCACCGGCCCGCGGGCCCTTGCCCGTTTCCTTCACGATTTCCGTCAGCGTATTCCAGGCACCGCAGTCGCCGCATTGACCGCCCCATTTGGAAAATTCCGCTCCGCAGGCAGTGCAGGCATAGGTGTTTTTGGTTTTGCTCATGGCTTCACTGCAACAAGGGCGCACTGATCTGCACCGCAAAAATGGAGGTACTTGAGTGGAGAGCTTAGAGATTGAAGGCCTGGGGTTAAAGCCCCGAGATTACAGGCACGACTCCTTGACACATGTCTGCGCCTCGATCAAGGGATGCGGCGCAAGGCAAAACCGGTCTAAAAAGCGCAGCATACAAATAGTATGTGAGCATTTTTAGCCCGGTTTTAACGCCGCGATGTGCCCTTCAGCGAGGCGCAGAAATAAAAACCCCGCCTTGCGGCGGGGTCGGGTCTGTGGCTGATCGCAGACCAATCACGCGGCTTTCACCGCTCCATCACTCTTGTCACCACAAGCCTGGAAACTCACACATTGAGCTCCAGCATCAGGGATGACGCGGGTGAAACCCGGCTTTATCGGACAGGACATCCACACCTGTCGCATCTTCCGCCTCAAACAGGGCATCCGGATGGCGACGATGCATCACCTGCTTGAGCTCTCGTGCCTTGGCTACTTCACGCACGCTGATCACCATCAGGTATTTCCCCCGGGCAATCGCATCATGAAACGGCGCCAGCTTGTAGTGCTCATGGCTGATTCCCACCATGCCTCCCACCCAGGCACCAAAGCAGCCAATGAGGGCGGAAACAAAAAGAAAGGACCACAGCGTCAGGGACAGCCCCATGGGCTTCATCGTCACAATCCAGAGGGCAAACAGCAGGCCGCAAAGTCCGCCAACCAGAGCTCCACGCTCCCCGGAGTGAACCAGATCGGTTTCATCCATTACCGACGCATCATGCAGGTGATGCCGCCGCAAACCATCCCGGTCACGGCTGACAATATAGTAGCCATCCGCGTTGATATTGAGACTTTTCAGTGTCTCCACCATGACTTCGGCGGTATCCAGTTTGTCGATGAGGTAATAAAGGGTGCGCATGAGATCGGCTCCTTGCTTGATCTGTCTTCAGGCTAGTCGAAGCAGGCAGGGAGCGTTATACGGATTGGCTGTATGCAAAAAACGCCTTAACGCAAAGTAATTGGTCGGCGCAACAAAAACCAAACGGAAGCGACGTGGCCTACCAGACTTCGCGCATGACGCGTGAGGTGACCTTGCAGAGCAGCTCATAGCTAATGGTGCCGGCATGCGCTGCGACCACATCGGCAGAGAGGCCATCACCCCAGAGCACGCACCTGGCGCCCACACCCACAGGCAGACTGCCAAGATCCACCGTGACCATGTCCATGGACACGCGCCCGACCAGGGGTACGCAATGCCCTTCAACCAGAACCGGGGTGCCATTGCGGGCATGACGCGGATAGCCATCGCCATAGCCGATCGCGACCACACCAATCCGCGTGTCACGCTCAGCCACCCAGGTTGCGCCATAACCCACGGGCTCGCCTTTTTTAAGCGTGCGCACAGCAATAAGGCGCGAGGTCAGTGTCATGACCGGACGCAGCCCAAGCTCCTCTGCCGTGCGTTCGGCAAATGGCGAGCAGCCATACAACATGATGCCGGGCCTGACCCAGGCACCGTGCGAGGCCGGCCAAGCCAGAATGCCGGCCGAGTTGGCAAGGCTGTCCGGCAGTGGAAGCTCTCCGGCCCTGCCCAGCACCTGCTGCAGGGCGCGAAAGCGGCCAATCTGTTTTTCAGTCTGGGGAGAGTCGAGCTCGTCAGCGGCGGCAAAATGCGTGAGCAAGCCGATGCTGCCGGTCAGACGCGCTGCACGGATACGGCGAAAGGCCATCACTGCCGCCTCGGGAGAAAAGCCCAGCCGGTGCATGCCGGTATCAATCTTGAGCCAGACATCAACCGGCCCGGTCAGGCGACAGTTTTCCAGAAAACGGATCTGTTCTTCCTGATGCACCACCACGGAAAAACCCTGACGCACGGCCTCGAACATTTCCAGTTCGGAAAAGACGCCTTCGAGAATGGAAACCGGCTGCCGGATACCGGCTGCACGCAAGGCCAGAGCCTCCTCAAGAAAGGCCACACCAAAGCCGTCGGATTCGGCCAGGGTTTCTGCCACCAGAGCAGCGCCATGGCCATAGGCATCAGCCTTCACCATGGAGAGCACGCGCGCATAGGGCGCCGCTTCACGCACCCGCCGAAGATTGTGGTGCAGGGCCTGCCGGCTGATGCCGAGTCGCGCCTCACGCATGAAGCCTGTCCTTCCCTGGTTTGCCTGCGTCCTGAATGAAGCCGTACTTCATCAGTACTGGTCCTGATCGCGGTCGCGATAAAACTCGGGCGCCAGATCCTCGAAGCGCGTGTACTTGCCATGAAAGGCCAGGCGCAGTGTTCCGATAGGGCCGTTACGCTGCTTGCCGATGATGATTTCTGCCGTGCCCTTGTCGGGTGACTCGGGGTTATAAACCTCATCACGGTAAATAAACATGATGACGTCCGCGTCCTGCTCGATAGCACCGGATTCGCGCAGATCGGACATCACCGGGCGTTTGTTAGGGCGTTGTTCCAGCGAGCGGTTGAGCTGGGAAAGCGCAACTACCGGACAGTTAAGCTCTTTTGCCAACCCTTTCAGGGAACGCGAGATTTCCGAGATTTCGTTGACGCGATTGTTTTCCAGACCCGGCACGCGCATGAGCTGGAGATAATCAACCATGATCAGGCCGAGGGCACCGCCGTTTTCACGCGCCACACGGCGTGCCCGCGCCCGAACCTCTGTCGGCGACAAGGACGGCGAATCATCAATAAAAAGCTTTTGCTCATTGAGCATGGCCATGGTCGAGGTCAGGCGCGGCCAGTCCTCCTCTTCCAGCTTGCCGGAGCGCACGCGCGTCTGGTCAATACGGCCCAGCGAGGACAGCATGCGCATCACCAGCGAGTCGGCCGGCATTTCCATGGAGAACACCAGCACCGGGGCACCGCCCAGCAAAACATTTTCCACCAGATTCATGGCAAACGTGGTCTTCCCCATGGAAGGACGCGCCGCGACAATCACGAGGTCGGATTTTTGCAGGCCGGCGGTGCGCTCATCCAAATCGGCAAAACCGGTGGAAAGCCCGGTGAGGGGATCATTGGAGCTGAACAGCTGTTCAATGCGATTGACGGCTTTTGCCAGCAGCGGACGCAGTGCCTGCGGGCCATCGCCCTTGGTCTGCTGCTCGGCAATGGCAAAAATCTTGCGCTCGGCCTCATCCAGAATGTCACCGGAGGTCGCGCCCTGTGGCTGATAGGCGTTGTCGGAGATTTCATAGGAAACCCGGATCAGCTGACGCAACACCGAGCGCTCGCGCACGATCTCGGCATATGCACCGATATTGGCTGCCGATGCCGTGTTCTTCACGATCTCACCGAGATAGGCCAGTCCGCCGGCATCATCAAGTTCACCCATGCGGTTCAGTGCCGACGACACGGTCAGCGCATCACGCGGCTTGCTCTCGTTGGCGAGTTCGGCAATGGCACGAAAAATAAGGCGGTGATCGCGACGATAGAAATCAGCTTCACTAATGATTTCTGCCGCTCTGTCCCAGGCTGTTTCTTCCAGCATGAGGCCGCCCAGCACAGACTGCTCCGCTTCAAGGGAGTGCGGCGGCAGCTTGAGGCTGGCAACAGCCTGGTCAGAAGCCGGGCTGGACATGGCAGGAATGTTGTTCATGGAGTGCTCGTCCGGGAGTCCGAAAAGATTACCCGAGGTGGGCAGCAAAGGCAGCGAATTTCCGAGCAGCGTCGCGTCGGGGCACAAAAAACCAACAGGCGGCAACGCCGCCAAAAGCAAAAGGCGCCGCAACTTTCGTTACGACGCCTTTGGCAAACCCCAGCAATGCTGTGGTCTTACTCGGAAACGACAGTGACCTTGATGGTCACGGTCACTTCATCGTGCAGCTGCAGATCGATGTCAAAATCACCCGTATTGCGCAGAGCGCCATTGGGGAGACGGACTTCGCTCTTGTCTACGGCTTCGCCAAGCTTGCTTACCGCTTCAGCGATGTCGCGCGTTCCGACAGAGCCGAAAAGCTTGCCTTCATCGCCTGCCTTGGCAGCGATAACGACAGCCAGGGCACTGATGCGGTCGGCACGAAGCTGGGCGGCTGCCTGGGCTTCGCTGGCCTTGCGCTCAAGCTCGGCACGGCGGGCTTCAAACTCGGCTACATTCCTGACCGTCGCAGGCACAGCTTTGCCCTGCGGAATCAGGAAGTTGCGGCCATAGCCGGACTTAACACTGACCTTGGTACCGAGGGCACCGAGGTTCTTGATCTTCTCAAGCAGAATGACTTCCATCATGCGCTCCCGGCTTACAGGTGGTTGTCAGTGAACGGCAGCAGAGCCAGATAGCGAGCCTGCTTGATAGCGAGGCCCAGCTGGCGCTGGTAACGAGCCTTGGTGCCGGTAATACGGCTGGGGACAATCTTGCCCGTCTCAGAAACATACTGTTTCAGGGTTTCGGTGTCCTTGTAATCGATGTACTTGGTTGCTTCCGCAGTAAAGCGGCAGAACTTGCGACGACGGTAGAAACGTGCCATGACGTTTGCTCTCCAGTTATTCGTGTTTCTCAATCGTTTGCGCGTGTATCAGAAGCTGCTGTGCATCGTGGTGGCTGGCCTGGGCCAGCAGACCGGTGACGATGATCCGGTTACCCGGAATCAGGCCCTCGACCACTGCCATCGGTTCACGTCCGCTGATCTTGACGATCACCAGGGCGCGCACCTCACGCATCTGCCCCGCCAGAACCTGACGGGAGCGATGCTCAAGCACCAGTTCGCGATGCTCGACACCGGCGGGGCTGGTGCGCAGAGCCTTCAGCTCCCGTACCGTACCGCTAAGGCGAACGGTGTTCTGTTCCACAGCTTCTGATTCACGCAATGAAGGACCGCTTACTCACCCGCGTCTTCAGTCGATGCATCGGCATCAACGTCGTCGGAACGGGCGGCTTTACGGCTACGCTTCTCTTCCGCGCCCTTGGCCATAATCGATTCCTCGGTAATGGCTTCATCGCGGCGGATGATGAGATTGCGGATCACCGCGTCGTTGTAACGGAAAGCATCGGACAGCTCATCCAGTGTCGGCTGGGCACATTCGATGTTCATCAGCACATAGTGAGCCTTGTGCACCTTGTTGATAGGGTACGCCAGCTGGCGACGGCCCCAGTCTTCAAGGCGGTGGATCTGGCCACCTGCTTCCTTGACGAGTCCGGTGTAACGCTCGACCATGGCGGGCACTTGCTCGCTCTGATCGGGATGCACCAGGAACACGATTTCGTAATGACGCATTCTTAGCTCCTTACGGGTTGGGCAGCCTCAAACCGTGTCCATTCAGGTACAGGCAAGAGGCAAGGAGTACACGGCAACCTTCCTTTCATGGGGAAGAAGGCACGCGCCCCTTGCAGGGATGCGAGGGGGCGGCAAGTCTAAGGGAAAGACCCCCACGGCACAAGGCCGGCGGAAATGCCGACCGGCTCGGACTGCGCAGCTGCATGGCTGTTCAGCCATGCAGCTGCCACCCAAACCAAATGACACTTCCGCTGGTCTGGCTCATTGCTGGCAGGAAGTGCTTTCCGTTAAGATCATGACTTGGCGTTGCATAACAATAAGAAGCAGACCCAAGTCTGTGAGGCGCTCATGGAGCCATCAGTTCCGCTAAAAGCACTGATACTGGTCCTGACAGGGTTGTCAGCGGTCACCTTTGCGGCTGGCCAGGAAGAACGTCCGCGCCTTGAAAGCTACCCCTCGTCCTATGAGTTCCTGCAGGCCCTGCAAACCTGGAACCGCGCCCACCCAGACGGCACGGTGACACTCCCCCGCAAGGCTGCAGAAGCCCCCGCAGCGCCCTCGCTGGCAAATATCGACCCCACCAGCGAACTGGCCCCGCCCCCCATCACCATTACGGGCCCGGAAAATCTTGATAGTGCCGTCGAGAAGGCCCGGTTTATTTCGCACCCGGCCTACAAAGAAAAAATCCGCTACCACCGCAGCACGCATATAAGCTTTCCCTTGCACTCCATTGGAAGCCCGGACATGAGTCAGGCCAGTATTGGCGATGCGCTGAATATCAAGAACCCGACAGAAGAGGAAAAGCAGTTGTCGGACGCCAGCATTGCCAACGGGCTGGATCAGGATCAACGAAAACTGAAAAGTAACCCAATAGGGGCCGGTACTGATCCGATAACAACCAGCCCCTTATCCATCAATGAAAGCATGATGACGTCAGGGCCACATGGCCGTGTAAACATATCAGTGAGCGGGCATTAACACCTTGCCCGCCCATTACAGAAAAAAGCGTAAGTAATAAGAACAACAAGAGATCGCCAATACAGGATGGCCGGGGCATCAACAATGAAACAAACTACCACTGCGGCATGGAGCGCCATCATTCTGGCCTCCGTCATGGCCATCGCCTCCAGCACAAGCACGGCCTCCATGGATACTGACGGGGCCAGCGAAGCCCCACGCCCGGAAAGCTATACAAACTATTCACTGTATATTCAGGCACTGTTCAACTACCAGAAAATGCAGGGCAAGGAAAAAAGCACCGACTCAGGAAAACCTTGCCTCGACAAAAAAACCAACCAATCCGGCAAGCAAGACCCCTGCCAGCCAAAGGCAGTATCGCTCATTGGCGCAGATGAGCCCGGCAACAATCAATATAAAAGTCTGGAAGATGCCATCAGCAGGGGAGTGGCCGACACCCGCACTGACGATCTAAGCACCAGCACGCGTCCGCGAAGCACCTTCAGCAGCTTCCCGCTGAACCCGATCACGGCAAACGACCTGAGCCAGGCCGGCGTTAGCGGACTACTCGGCCTTTTTAAAAGCCTGGTACTTCAGGACCAGACCAGCGCCAGTGCCAACCAGCAACTCAATTACGACAACAAGCCCGTAACTAACGCCGACCCAAGAATCAGTAACGACATTGCCTCAATGCTTTACACACAAGTCGTTACCGAAACCCTCGCCATGGGCGGCAATGTTGTACTCAAGGATGGCAGTGGCCATGTCGATGTCATAGCAAAAATCGCTGGCACTGGCCTGCAATTACAGCTCAGCTCGAATGTACGAACCGGTTTGTACATTGTGGATCAGGATGGCTATCCAGGCAGCAGCTTCGATCAAGCGGGGGCGGTAGTCGTAAACTCGCTAGGCATAAGCGTCCCCGACATGACGATCAACATTCAGGGGGTTCATCGCTCCAGCAGCACTTCCGACCTGATCGAAATGCAGATCAGCAGCCCCGCTGCAATTACTGTGGACTTATCCGGAACCACCATTGGCGTAGCCGATGCAGTGCGCGATGGCAGCAAAATTGGACTCGCCACAAACTTTCTCCGCTTTGGTCCACACTCCGTGCTCTCGATCGCTCCGGGCATGACCATGAACACAATGCTATCGCGTCCTGACGGCACTACAACTCCGCTTGTTACACTCAATGGCAACATCGGCAGCATCAAGCTGCAGGACATTTCGCTTCTGGATAACGGATTAAGTGTTTTTAATATTGGCTCCCTCGGCATAGACGGCATACAACTCGTCAACACCCGGGTTTATATTGATGGCCAGAGAATCATTGTTGACGCGGGCACAGGCATCAATAACGCCAGCATCTCACTGGAGCGGCTCTCGCTCGGCGATGGCATGAGCAGCACCATGCTGGGTGACATCTATGTCAGCCACATCAATGTGGTTAATAACCGGATGACTGTAGAGGCGCACTAGCCGTATCAGCCTCCGGCAGCCTTGCGCTGCCGAAGCGCCTCAAACAGGGTCACACCCGTAGCCACGGACACATTCAGGCTTTCCACGGTTCCCGCCATCGGAATATACGCCAGCACATCACAGTGCTCGCGCGTCAGCCGGCGCATACCACTGCCTTCGGCGCCCATGACAATCGCCAGCGGCCCCCTCAGATCGACCTCGTATAGCGACTTGGCTCCCTCCTCCAGTGCCGTACCGATCAGCCAGACACCCCGATCACGCAGCGCCTTCATCAGCATCGCCAGGTTCGTGACCTGAAAGAAGGGCAGGCTTTCTGCAGCACCACAGGCCACTTTGCGCACGATGGGCGTAATCGAAGCGGCCCTGTCACGTGGCGTGATTACCGCATGCACACCGACAGCATCAGCCGTGCGCAGGCACGCCCCCAGATTATGCGGATCCGTTACGTTATCCAGCAGCAACAAAAAAGGGGCTACCGGCAAGGTATCCAGAAAGTTCATCAAATCATGCTCATCACCCGGCGCCTGCTCGCGCACCCGCGCCACTATGCCCTGGTGATGACTGTCACTGGCCAGATCATCAAGCTGGGCACGATCCCGCCACTGCAGGGTAATACCCAAAGGCCGCAATGCCTTGATCAGATTATTCAGGCGTTCGTCATCCCGGCTTTTCAGCAGGAAAACCTCCAGTACATCTTCGGGATGACGTTCAAGATAGGCGTTAACCGCGTGCAGCCCATAAATAACAATATTCTTTGCCATAAAAACTCAGGCGGCCCTGAAAGCCGCCATCATCCTGTCTTTGTAAAAGGTTGCTAAAAGTTCAGCGCGGCTTTTTCGGCGCCGCCGGTTTTGGCTTTGATGCCCTTGGCGCCCCCGCTCCTGATCGGGGGGCCTTCGGCTTGTCGCCTCGCGACCGGCCACCACCAGCATCCGACTGCTTGCCGGGAATATCACCTGAGCGCAAACGCTCACGCTCAGACTTTGCACCACCGGCCTTGCCGCCACCGCTCCTTGGCGAGCCCTTCGCATCAAACGAATCCGGGCGCTCGCCCGCCTTGCGATGCCGGGTACCGCCCTCCACCAGATCAAAATCCATCTTGCGTGAATCCATGTTCACCGCAGCAACCTTGATACGAACCTTGTTCCCCAGCGCGAATTGCACACCGGATTTACTGCCCACCAGCTTTTGCATGGTGGCATCAAACTCGTAGTAGTCGCCCTTGAGGTTGCTGATATGTACCAGCCCCTCAACATAAATATCGGTGAGCTCCACAAAAATACCGAACGTTGTCACGCTGGCAATCACACCATCAAACTCCGAGCCAACATGATCGCGCATGTATTCACACTTGAGCCAGGCCATGACATCACGCGTCGCCTCGTCGGCGCGCCGCTCTGTCATGGAGCAGTGCTCACCCAGCGCCAGCATCTGCCCCATGTCCGGCGCATCAGGAGCCGGCTTTTTCGCCTGCGGTTGTCCGCGCAGACGGCTGATGCCGGCACCAATGGCCTGCATCATCGTGCGCTCACCACGCAGTTTGGCACGGATAACACGATGCAGCAGCAAGTCCGGATAACGGCGAATCGGCGAGGTAAAGTGCCCGTAAGCTTCATAAGCCAGACCGAAATGACCGAGATTTTCCGGCGCATAAACCGCTTGCGTCAGTGACCGCAGCAACATGGTCTGGATGACATGGGCATCCGGGCGATCCTTGATCTTTTCCAGCACCGCCTGGAAATCAGCCGGTTGCGGTTTCTTGCCTGCGGTAAAGCCAATACCAAGAGCCCCCAGATAATTTCGCAACTTGGAAAGTTTCTCGTCACGCGGGCCTTCATGATTACGGTAAAGCGCCGGCAACTTGTTTTTGGCAACATAGTCCGCCGCACACACATTGGCAGCCAGCATGCACTCCTCGATCAGCATGTGTGCCTTGTTACGCGTGACTGGCACAATTTTATCGATCTTTCGATCCGCACTGAAAACGATACGGGTTTCATTGCTGTCAAAATCAAGTGCACCACGCTTTTCACGAACAACACGCAGCACCTTGAACAACTCATACAGGCGCTGCACCGGCTCCACCACATCGGCATGATCGCGCAACACCGCCTTACCCGCTTCGCTCTCCGGATGCTCCAGCATGTCGCTGACCTTGGTATAGGTCAGACGAGCCTGCGAATGCATCACGCCCTCATAAAACTTGTAGTCGGTAACACGCCCTGCCGAAGAGATGTTCATGTCGCAGACCATGCACAGGCGATCCACATGCGGATTCAGCGAACAAAGACCGTTGGACAGCACTTCCGGCAGCATGGGCACGACCTGCTGCGGAAAATAGACCGAGTTACCGCGCTTCAATGCTTCTTCATTCAGCGCCGAACCGGTACGTACATAATGGGAAACATCCGCAATCGCCACAATGAGACGGAAACCGCCACGGCGCTTCTCGCAATAAACGGCATCATCAAAATCACGCGCATCCTCGCCATCAATCGTCACCAGTGGCAGCGCCCGCAAATCAACACGTCCTTCCTTGTCCGCTTCCTGCACCTGCGGATCAAGACGAGCAGCCTCTCTTTCCACCTCATCCGGCCAGACATGCGGAATATCGAAATTGCGGATGGCAATATCGATCTCCATGCCGGGCGCGAGATAGTCGCCCAGGATTTCCGTAATGCGGCCGGTGGCCGTAGAACGGTGCGTGGGGTAATCGATAATCTCCACCGTGACAAACTGGCCTGCGGCCGGCGCCAGGTCATTGCCGATGACCTGCACCTCCTGGGTCACGCGGGGATTATCCGGAGCCACGTAAGCCGTGCCGGCATCCTCCTGATAACGGCCTACCAGCGTCTTCATGCGCTTTTCCACAATGCGCACGATCTGGCCTTCCCGACGGCCCTTGTGGTCGTAACCGGCCTCACGCACCTGCACGATATCGCCATGGAAGACACGGCGCATTTCACGTGAGGTCAGCAGCAGGTCGCTGCTGCCGTCTTCGGGAATCAGGAAGCCGAAACCATCAGGGTGACCACTGACACGCCCCTTGATCAAGGCGCCCTCCGCCAGCGGGCTATAGCCGCCACGGCGGTTGGCCTCAATCTGGCCATCCCGCACCATGGCACCCAGGCGACGGCGCAAAGCCTCCTCGCGCTCCTCATCAAAAAGCTGGAAATGGGCTGCCAGCTGCTGGGTAGTCAGCGGCTTGCCGTCTTTCTCCAGTACATCAAGAATGAATTCACGGCTGGGAATGGGGTTTTCATAGCGGTCGGCCTCCCTGTTGGCGTGGGGGTCCTGCCAGGTATCAGAGGGGGGGCGCTTGGGCATGGGTTTATCCTTGAAAAATAGGGGGGCCAAAAAATAGTACGGCTCTGGAGGGGCATTCTAGTCGACTAGCGTTGACAAGCCCATGAAGCATCGTTAAATTTGCGCGCCTCAAGCCCAGGTGGCGAAATTGGTAGACGCGCTAGTTTCAGGTACTAGTGTCGCGAGACGTGGAGGTTCAAGTCCTCTCCTGGGCACCACCAAGCAGTTTTAAGGGCCCCCACCTAGCCCTAAAACGAACATCAAACCCCGGATTTTCCGGGGTTTTTTGTTTTATGGCCTCCAACGGCATCCATTCCAATCCAAACACTTTCTGGGTAACTTCTTGGGTAACTTTTAACCCTTGGAGGAGCACAGTCATGGCAGAGCGCAAACCCCTTACTCATGCCCGGCAAGTGGACGCCGCCAAGCCTGAGCAAAAAACCTACAAGCTGAATGCAGGTGACGGACTCTTCCTTGAGGTCACTCCTACCGGCTCAAAACGCTGGCGCCTGCGCTATCACTTTGCCGCAAAGGAGAAGATGCTATCGCTCGGCATCTACCCTGCCGTCAGCCTCATGGAGGCCAGAGAGGCGCGCGACTCCGCTCAAAATTTGATCGCTCGCGGCATTGATCCCAGCGGCCATAGAAAAGAAGAGAAGGAAGCCGCCAAACAAGCTGCAGCCAACTCCTTTGAAGCCATTGCCCTGGAGTGGCTGGAACGCCAGACAGATAAAGCCGAGGCCACCCAATCCAAGGGGCGCTGGCTGCTGCAGTTTGCCATTGATGAGTTCGGTGACCGCCCCATCTCCACCATTACTCCTCCCATGGTCTTGGCAGCCTGCCGAAAGCTGGAGGCAGAGAACAAGCTGGAAACCGCTCGCCGCGTCAAAACGAAGTGTGGCCAAGTCTTCCGCTATGCCGTCGCCACCGGCCGGGCAGAGCGCGACCCCACTCCTGACCTCAGAGGCGCTCTCAAAACCCCAATTGTTAAACATCGGGCAGCCCTTACGGATCCAAAGGACGTAGGACAGCTATTAAGGGACATCGACCAATACGGAGGTCAGTTCACCACGCTCTGCGCCCTGAAGCTTTCACCCATGATATTCATCCGCCCCGGGGAACTCCGGACTGCCAAATGGGCGGACATTGACCTGGACGAAGCACGTTGGAGCTACACCCCGCCGAAGACCCGAAACCAGACCCAGCTGGAGCACATCATTCCCTTGTCGACACAAGCAGTGTCGATCCTGAGAGAGCTTCACCAACTTACAGGCCGCCACCCCTACGTCTTCCACAGCTGGGGTAAGACGGGCTATATGTCCGAGTCCGCCGTTCTGAATGCCCTTCGCAGAATGGGCTATGGAAAAGAAGAAATGACAGGCCACGGCTTCAGGGCCATGGCTCGAACCATCTTGGATGAGGTGCTTGGCTATCGGATTGAGCTGATTGAACAGCAACTAGCTCACCGCGTGGCTGATATGCATGGCCGAGCCTACAACCGCACCAAGCATCTGCCGGAACGAACAAAGATGATGCAGGCTTGGGCGGACTACTTAGACAAACTGAAAAAAGAGGCCCCTCTCCAAGTCATTAAAAATCCGGCCTAGCAATTTAAAGATGACAACACGATAGGGCTGGCCATAGGAACAGTATCAGATACAATCTCGGCACATTAAGGGCAGGGCTTAAGAGGCGATGGGAACGCAAACGCGGATTGAGTGGACGGAAATGACCTGGAATCCCGTTATAGGATGCACAAAGGTCTCTCCTGGCTGTAAGTATTGTTATGCAGAAAATATGTCCCATCGCCTAAAAGCAATGGGAGTAAAAGGCTACGAGCGGGGCTTTAAACTCACACTGTTGCCACAACGACTAAATGAACCTCTTCAGCGCCGCACACCAACCGTTTACTTCGTCAACTCAATGTCTGACCTTTTCCACGAAGAGATTCCATTTGAGTACATTGAGCGCGTTTTTGACGTCATCAGTAACGCAGCACACCACACATTTCAGATCCTGACCAAACGTCCGGAAAGAATGGCAGAATTCTTTCTCACCCATGAAGTCCCAGAAAATGCCTGGCTTGGCGTATCCGTTGAAGATAAAAAATACGGCGTACCACGTATCGCCATTTTGCAGAGCATCAACGCCCCTACTCGCTTTCTATCTGTAGAGCCGCTTCTAGAGAATATTGGCCGCATCCGCCTAAAGGGAATCCACTGGGTAATCGTGGGCGGCGAATCTGGCTCATCTGCACGGCAGATGAAGCCTGAGTGGGTAGAAAATATCAGACTACAGTGTGAAAAGCGCGATGTCGCCTTTTTCTTCAAGCAATGGGGCAGATGGGGCGCTGATGGAGTTAAGCGCTCAAAAAAAGCCAATGGCCGACTTCTTCATGGAAAGGTTTGGAACAATATTCCTCTTACCAATATTGAATAAAAGAATAGCCAAATAGGGAAATACAAAAATGGCTACTGATGAAAAGTATGTATGGGGCGCCGGCTCTCCACTCCCTCCAATTGATCCACACAGCAAAATAAAACACAAAATTTTGCGCGACTACCTTGAGACCTACATCAAGGTCTTAATGAGTAATGTAAAAATACCCAAGCTCCACCTATCACTAATTGATGGCTTTTCAGGCGGCGGCCTTTATCAGGACGACGGAATCATTCAGGACTACAAAGGCTCGCCGTACATTCTCCTGGAGTCCCCATTCAATGCAGAGATACAGCTCAATCAGGGACGCCTTAAAGAGAGAAAAATACACACCAATACATTCTTAGTGGACATTGAGCCCGACAATATATCGCACCTTAAAAGCGCCCTAACCCTTGACGGCTACTCCGAAAGATTTGAAAAAGACATCCACTTTTATAGCGAAGATTTTTGTAGCGCACTTCCGAAAATAGTCCAGCGCATCAAGACTATAAAGGGAGGAGAGCGCTCACTTTTTCTTTTGGATCAGTACGCGTACAAAGATGTACCAATGAAGGCCATTCAGCACATATTCAGCAGTCTGGATAAGGCCGAAGTGCTACTGACATTTAACATTGACACACTGATAACCTATATCTCCAACAAAGCAGCCAATCGAAAGGCCATTGAAAATATTGGACTTGACACTTACATCCCCTGGCAACAGATAGCCGATATTAAATCCACCAACAAAGAAGACTGGAAGCCAATAATTCAGAAATTCTTTGCTGAAGGAATACGCAAAGAAAGTGGCGCTCGATTCATGACCCTTTTCTTTATCACCCCAAAGGGCAGTAACACATGGTCTTACTGGTTTATTCATTTGGCCAATACCCATAGAGCCAATGACGTCATGAAGTCTCTCCACTGGAAACATGGCAACCTATTCAGTCACTCACTTAGTCCTGGCATATTTCAATTGGGTTATGATGCCAATCAAGACACCACCGTCACAGGACAAGACTTTCTCTTCCTAGGCGAAGAGCACTCCTTTGAGGCTCAAACGCAAGCCAAGGTAGAGGCTGAGCTTTCAGAGCACATTCCCCGCATCATTCAAAGCTCAAATAGTGGAATTTCGCTCGAAGCACTGATGTGTAATATCGCAAACGTCACAATGGCAAACACTGACATTGTCCGCAGCTCCCTAGACCTAGCAGTCAAGACAGGCGACATCAAAGTCATTAACCCAAAAACTCTTACTCAAAGAACCAAGGGCAGCGCCATTGCCGCTCAAGACGTCATAACTCCGGCAGCACAAAAATCCTTCTATTTCCCCATATCAGAAAAAGACGATAAATCGTAAGGGCCGATATGAATATCGGGCTGCTGCATCGAAAGGAGTTTTAGTAGGCATGAGAAGAGCCAGCCTTCCAGCCAAGCCTATGCGGATCAGCCGCTAATCCGACTGAACTTCCGAATGAAAGCAGGCTGACTTAGTAGATTATCAGGATCGACAGCTTGAGCCTTCGTCCATAATCTAGATGCCTGCATATAGTCGGCCTGATATATAGAGTCGCTAGCATTAACAGGAGCAGACTCAATTTCCGGCAACCCATAGTCACTTGCCTGCCGCCGCAAAAAGTCCTGCGCCCGCTCAACATCGCCCATGACACCGACTCCAGTTTTTTTCAGATACATATCACCTAACTGAACCCGAGCGATTGAGGTTGCCACTTACCCTGGCGAGCCCCTCATCAGCCCCTCATCAGCCTCTCAGCTACCAGCCAGATATCTGAGGGATTGCAGTCCAGCGCCTTCGCCAATTGTCCAATGGAGGTCACGGACGCCGCCTTTTCCCCACGCTCGATACTGGCCACAAACGACCGGGCTAGGCCCGAGCGCTCCACCACGTTCTCCTGGGTCAGATCCAGCTCTACCCGCCGCAATTTCACGGCCTTTCCAAAGGCTTTAAGGATGTCCACGGCCAACGCCCACTGCAGTTTTCAAGCTGTCAGTGTCTGGACTTGTCCATCATCCAAAAAGAATCTATAAAGGCCATTAAAACCTCTTTAGAGGTCATTTTGACCTTAGTTTTTTGTTACAAGGAGCGTAACCCTATCAGTCCCTGAATTAGCTCTCTTTCCAACCACCCCGCTCCCTATCCTGGCGCGCCCTGCGTCACAGGCAGGCGGAGCTTTACCTTTAAACAGGAGTATCACCATGTCTGAAGAAATGGCCCAAGCGGAGCTGACCCCCGCACAGAAATCCGCCGCCATCTGGGGATGCGTTGCCTTGGGCTTTGCCATCTTAGCGGTGACCAAGAACAACTCAGCCATGGTGCTGGGTGCCGGCTTCTTCGCCAAGTTCTTTGCCGCCATCGTTGGCACCGGTCTCGGGACCATTGGCGCGTTGCTGGGTGACAGCATCCGGCGGTTTGCCATGCCGGACGGCATTATCACGAACGGCGGCATGGGCTCCATCATCAAGTCCAAGCTGTTCTGGATGGTCGGCCCTCAAGTGATCGGACTTGTCATCGGCGTCTGCCTGGGCATTTCTCTCGTCCTCAACTGATTGTTCATTCCCCTATCACTATTGAGATCTCCCTATGAAGAAAGCTCTTATCGGGGCGGCATTTATAGCCACCTCACTTCTACTGGTTGCCTGCGGCAACAGCGAAGCCAACAAACTGCGTGGTGAATTCCTCAAAGGCTGTATGAGTGGTGGCACTGACAAGTCCACCTGCTCATGCGCCTACGACAAGATCGAAGAGAAATACTCGGTGGAAGACGTCAAACGCTTTAACGCCAATCCCGAACGTGTGCCCGAACGCTTCATGCGGGACATGATGAACGGGATGCTGGTATGCACCGGACAGCCGACGCTTCCGGAAGAGCCTTCCCATCCTCCAGCGCCTTCGCCAACCGCTCCCTCTGAAGCACCCGCACTAGATGCCAGTGAACTGCCAGCAGCCACCGAGGACTACACCAAGTTGAGCACTGAGCCCACGGTACTGGCACCAGGGGCCTCGCAGCCTCCGGAATCAAGCACCGAAAGTGGAGAAGCTCTCAAGCCTGATGCGGGGCTCTAGCCCTCGTCTTAGTAGGAGCTGCTATCACTGAGCTTCTCCTTCACAAAAGCCCTCGTCTGGTTTTCCAGACGGGGGCTTTTTTATGCCCTCAATTCAAGGAGTACATCCATGGCCATTAATTGTCCTTACTGCAAGTCCAAGAAAGTCATCGCGAAAAACTACGGCAAGAAAGTCGGCAGTGCGGTTGGCACTGTCGCTGGCGCTGCCATAGGGATTCCCAAGGTAATTACCGGTGCCCGTATCGGTGCGTCTGTAGGAGCCATAGCCGGCCCCGCCGGCATCGCCGTCGGCACGCTTGCCGGAGGTGTCATGGGCGCACTGGTAGGTGGCGTCATTGGGAATACGGCGGGTACTGCGCTCGGTGAAGTCATCGATGAGAACGTCCTCGATAACTATCACTGCCTCAACTGCGCGAAGAGCTTCAGTCTCAACCCTCAAAAAAAACGGCCTCTACCGCCGCCCTACTCCTCTGATCCCTCGCACCACTCAACTCCTTCTGAATTCGACGACTACCCCACCTGACAGGGTTCCGGGTACCGATCCCCTTATGCCGCACAAACAAGGAAATCTTCATGGCACATCTTGTCGAAACCATGGCCTTTGTTGGCCAAACCCCGTGGCATGGCCTCGGTCATCAACTTCCCGCTCAGCAGCCCATTGAAGTCTGGGCTCAACAAGCCGGCATGGATTGGGATATCCGTGAAACACCGGTGCGCTTCATCACCGGCACTTCTGGCAATCTTGGCGCGATTGAATCCTTTCCGGACAACAAGGTGCTTTTCCGCTCTGACACCAATGCACCGCTGTCCGTGGTATCGCAGCGCTATCAGGTCGTACAACCACGCGAGATTCTGGAGTTCTATCGTGACCTCACCGAAATCTCCGGCTTTGAATTGGAGACCGCAGGCATTCTCAAAGGCGGTCGCAAATTCTGGGCACTGGCCCGCACTGGTCAGAGCGGCACGCTGAAAGGTAAAGATGTCAGTCGGGGCTATGTTCTGTTGGCTACGGCCTGTGACGGTACGCTGGCAACAACGGCGCAGTTCACCAGCATCCGTGTCGTCTGCAACAACACACTGGCAATTGCCCTGGATAGAAACGATGGCGCCGTAAAGGTACCGCACAGCACTCGCTTTGATGCCGAAGCCGTGAAGAAGCAGCTGGGACTTTCCGTATCGGGCTGGAAGACGTTTATGGACAGCATGAAAGCGCTTTCGGAACGGAAGATGAAGAACGCCGAAGCTCAGCGTTTCTTTCTGCAGGTGTTTACCGACACCGGCAACAGCCGGCAGGGCATCACCAACGAAAGCGCGATGGCTAAAGCCTTGTCGCTGTATGAAGGACGTGGCAAAGGATCCACGCTGCCCTCGGCCCAAGGCACGGCTTATGGTCTGCTGAATGCGGTGACGGAGTTCGTGGATCACGAGCGCCGTGCCCGCAGCACAGACTACCGGCTGGATTCAGCCTGGTTTGGTCAGGGCGCGGCGATCAAGGAGCGTGCGCTGAAACAGGCACTGCTGCTGGCGTGAGGGTGTTATGGATAATTCCCTCGACGAGCGCATGCAGCGCCAGAACTTGGTTCGCTTGCTGGAGGCCCTGCATGTCCTCCCACTTCATCATGTCAAAGTCATCTATGCCGGCGGTAACGGCCATGTGACGCATTGCAAAGTCAGTGTTTCACCCATGGGCACTGAGCATCATCTAGCGACAGTCACTGTCGAGCAGGTCCGCCCTACCGTATCACCATTATCAGAAGCGGATACTCTCGCGTCTGAATCGCTGCCACTGGCCCAAGCCCTGCAAAACTTTGCCCTGCATTGGGCGGGTTTGCTGGACGAGAGCTGGCCGCGAGGTGATGGCGGCGACGGCACAATGATGATTCAGATTGCTGAAGGACTTTTGACCCTGGATCACGATGTCGTGTGCATACAGAACATGCACGCCACGCTGCGAGCCATGACATGAATCACCTCACCCCACCTTAACGGCCCGCGAATGCGGGCCTTTTTATTTGCAAGGAGCCACAACCATGCTGAGTGTCATTCCTGATGAGTGTGCCGGCATTCCGCTGCCGGCTGAAGTCGCGGCGGTTTGGGGTGCCTTTCTGTTTGAAGGCCTGCTGACCGATCCGAGCAATCCCACCTTCACCGGCACTGTGCTGGATACCTGGAGCCAAGGCTGCATAGAGCTGGTCATTGCCGCCACGCTCTTCCTGCCTGAAGTCTGGCAACAGATCTCGCAAACGTGGGAAGCCACCGACACCGACTTTCCCGGTGTGTTCGAGTACGAAGTGATTTCGCCCTTGGGCACCTTCCTCGCGAATCACCTGGTGAGCCATGACGGCCAGCTGCCTAGCAAGGAAGACGTTGCCGCCGAGGCAAAACGGCTCATTGCAGTTTTCCTAGGCACAGAGGCATTGCCGGTGTTGAGGGCCAGCTAGCCACCATCACTCTTTCTTATTTATTTACCCCGGCATAAGCGCCCGAGCGAGACATCGCCCGGGCGTTTTCATTTTTAAGGAGTCTGCAATGGTAGCTTCATCACAACGAATAGCTGGCGCACGCAACGCTCTGCGTCTCGTGTCTACCAAGGGCATGGATCGAGAAACCTGGTTGCGGTTACGCAAGCACGGTATCGGCAGCAGTGATGCAGCCGCTGCCGTGGGCCTCAACCCCTATCAATCCATGCTGGAGCTCTGGCTCATCAAGACCGGTCGGGATGCGGAACTCCCCAAGGTTGACCCTAATGATGAAACGTCCCCGATGTACTGGGGCACGTTACTGGAGCCCATCGTTGCCGAGCATTACACCAAGCACAGCGGCCACCGAGTACGGCGTATCAATGCCGTGCTGCAACACCCCGACCCAGATAAAAACTGGATGCTGGCCAATATCGACCGCGAAATTATGGGTGCAAGTGATGTCCAGCTTCTGGAATGCAAAACGGCCGGAGAATTTGGCTCTCGCCTCTGGAAAGATGGCGTACCGGAATATGTCCAGTGTCAGGTGCAGCACCAGTTGGCCGTTACGGGCAAACAGGCCGCTGATGTCTGCGTGCTGATTTGCGGGCAAGAAATTCGCGTGTATCGCATTGAGCGCGACGAGGATCTGATTGGCAATCTCATTGAACTGGAACGGCAATTCTGGCGCTACGTTGAAACGGATACGCCACCTCCAACGGATGGCTCCGACTCCGCTGCCCGTGCCCTGCAATGCCTTTATCCCAGGGATAACAGCACCACGCTGGATTGCTCAGAGGATGAAGCGCTGAGCGGTGACTTTAATGAGCTGCTGGATTTACGGGACCAGATTTCGAGCTTGTCTGACCGGGAGTCCAAGCTGAAGCAGCGCATTCAATCCGCTATGGGTGAAGCGAGTCGGGCGGTCTTTTCCCAGGGAAGCATCTCCTGGAAGCGCAGCAAGGACAGCACAGGACTGGATGTGACCAAGTTGCTTACGGATCAGCCCGAGCTACAGCAGGCCTATCCGCTCATTAAACCTGGCAGCCGGCGTTTCATCGTCAACGCTGCCTGAGTAGCTCGCTCGTTTCTTCCCATCACCTTCCTCCCCCGTCCAACTAATGCCCGGCACGCTAATTCCGCTGCCGGGCTTTTGCTTTTTGGAGAAACCCATGCAACCACTTTTGCAATTGCTTCGCTGGGAGAGCGCCATCATCACCCGGCTCGAATCTGCACTTCAGATCGAGCGGCAAGCCGCCTCTCAGCTGCTGGATGCCAATCCGGTGCTTGTCCGCAAAGCCTGGCACTCCCAACTCAGCGCCCAGGACACCGCCGACAAACTCATTACTCTCAGCAGCCAGGAGAAAACTCATGATTAAGGGCCTCGCCATTACGCCGCCTGTGCTCGGACGTATCTCGATTGGCCGTGTGGTGGAAAAGCACGGCAAGCGTCTTCCTGAAAAGGATGATCAATTCACCATCACCACGCAGGTGCAGAACAAGGAGGGCTGGGTACTGCATCCCCTGGATGAAAAGCTACGTGCAAATGCTCCGACTAAAAAGTTGCGCAGCATTCCCGTTCACATGCTCTTCAATGATCCTGATCTCAACCTGCGGGCCGAATACACGATGTTCGACCGCAGCAAAGGGCGACCGTTGTGTGTTGGCAATGGCGAAGTATGTCGCCGGGTCAGCAAGTCCGGTGTTGAAACACTGCCCTGCCCTTCACCCGATGCCTGTGAGGTCGGACGTGAGGGTGCCTGCAAACCCTATGGCCGGCTCAACGTTCGCATTGGCGATGAGAAAGACATGGGCACGTTCATTTTTCGCACCACAGGATTCAACAGCATTCGCACGTTGACCGCTCGTCTCGCCTACTTCAAAGCCATCTCCGGAGACCGGCTGGCCTGTATGCCGCTCACGCTGGTCTTACGCGGCAAGAGCACAACGCAAAGCCATCGCGCCCCCATCTACTTTGTGGACCTTGCTGTACGTGACGGGATGTCGCTGGACGATGCTGTCATTCAGGCCGTGGAGGCAGACCAGAAGCGAAAGGAATGCGGACTGGATCAGGAAGCGCTGGATCGTGCCGCCAAATCCGGTTTTTCCAACGGGCTGTTTGAAGACTCGGTCGAAGAGCGCGCCGATGTGATGGCGGAGTTCTATCCGGAGAGTGATGGGAGCGACACCAACAACGCTCCCTCAAATATCAGCACGGCACCTATCGGCCTCAAAGCCAAATTGGGTGCCCGCGTACAACAAACCGCCACAAGCACCGGAGATGAAACTTGAGACGCAATAAGGAAGAAAGCCCGCCTCTCATTACGGGCTTACTGATGGAGGATGGCAAAGGCGGCTATATCCCGGCTACAGCAGAAAGGATTCTGGCAATGGCACGGGCCGTAGCAGAACAACGCCTCGCGAAAGGAGTCAGCCTCGACTCACCCAATGTCGTTCGTGAGTGCCTGCCGGCACTGCTGGGCGCCTACAGCGAGGAGCGGTTCGGGGTGTTGTTTCTGGACAGTCAGAACAAGCTGATTGCCTATGAAGAAATGTTCCGGGGAACACTGGGCTCAACGACAGTGCATCCCCGGGAAATCGCGAAAGCAGCACTCGGCCACCATGCCGCTTCCGTGATCCTGGCTCACAATCACCCTTCTGGTTCGCGAGAGCCGAGTCAGGCCGACATCCAGATTACCCAGCGCATCAAGGAGGCATTAGGGCTGCTGGAGATCAAGATAACGGATCACTTCATCACCACCGGCACAGGTACGGTGTCGATGGCAGAAAAGGGGCTCATTTGAGCCTCTTTTTTTGGATTTCGCCGTGTAATCATGCACTCATAGTACAACCATCAACCTAAACGCCTTGAGACTGTGCTTGGATCAAGACTGATGCTGCTATTTTAGTCCGACGGCTACGACCCAAGCCATAGTGGCGTTGGTTCTGCAATGCCGACCATTAGCGTCCACTAACCCCTCATTGCGACTTCAAACCCTAGCTTCCTGTCAGTAAAAACAGGTATTACCTCATCTGATACTTGAAAGAATCACGATTTCCCAATTTCTCTTAGGATGTTAGCCAGATGCAATGATCGCATTTCAACGAATGTGTTAAACGATGAAAAATCAAGCGGTGCCCCATCAGGAATCAACAGACCATCAAGACTGAGACCCTTTTGCTCCTTGAGCCAATCAGAAAACGGCCGATCTTGCTTCGATTTGTTTCTGGATTCCTCCAAGAGATGGAGGTTGACGATACTGTTCCAGTTTTCGCGGTTCTGGAAAAACTCGAACGCTTCTGGTTTTCCTTTCAAGAATTCGCACTGAGACAGCCTGTCCTGGTTGAAAGATGCCGCTGGATGAATGTGGTCCTTCTGCAGTGCCCGTGTGTAGTCGAGGTCCGGCATGAGTAATGCCAAGATTGAGAAACACGACGCGTCATCTTTCTGGGTTTTGAGCAATCGGCTGATGAAGTCATCATCGAAAAGCAGATCCTTGCTATGCCCCCGATAGCCCTCAATGATCTTCTTCAACGGGAATGCCGCTTCAGACATATTGGCTTTGATGATCTTGCGCAAATTCGTCAGCAGTGCATCCCCTTGGCCGCCGAAAACGCCTTTGAGCAGTGACATGTGCAACCACTGCCGAATGAGTTTTCGATCCTGGATATGAAATGCTTGCTTGTTGATGCCTGAAAATATCCCCTTCTTGCCTGCGGAGGCATCGCGCCCTTTGTGGTACAGGTAGTAGGCAATAGGAATGGCTGCGTTCTTTGCACGAAGAGATGCATCGTTGAGGCCAAACGACCGGATCAGTCGAAACGTCTCCAAGATGCAGGCACTGATTTCATCCCATTCACTCTCAATTCTGGCCACCTGCGCACCGGCGAAGTTTTCGACCTTGAAGCGGATATCGGCATCTGTCAAAGCCAGTGCCGCCTTCAATACCCAGTCACGATCAATCGAGAACTCCATGTCAGAGCCAAACCTGACCTTGTCTACCAGATCGTCAATCTGCTGACGCGCATCCTTCTTCCAGTTCGCGATGGCAATTGACATCAGCAAATCGGAGAATGACAGGGGCGTGCCGCCGTGATTGGTACGAATGAAGATATCCAGAACGTGGTCGATCTTCTGGCTCGTCTCGTTGTAGTAATGAATCAACGTGTCACGTCTAACAGCGAAATAAAGCCGCGTCAGAGTCTTTCTGGCATATGCGTTCGATGACATTCCAACCTTTTCCAGGTGAGCCATGACTACGTCCAGTGCCTGATCTGCCGTCTCTACCTCTTCGAGGTCTAATACATCACCGACAAGAAACCAGCATTTCCCGTTGGTAGCTTTTTCTCGTTCTTGCTTGGTCAGGAAGGAGAACTCATAAGACATCATCTCCTCATTACGCTCTTCGTCCAAGGGCGCAGCGATATTCAAATAGAGCCGCCTCGGGGGCAAAACAGAATCGTCCTGAGTCTTTGGCCACCACTTGCGCGGCAACCTGTACGCGTAGGTGCCTTTCAGACCGATGTAAAGCGAGGTCAGTCGCTGTTGACCGTCGATGACGGCCTGGAAGTTACCATGGCCCTTGGTATCGAAGTCAGGGTTGTTCTCGCCGAATCTTTCACAGTATTTTTCCAGGAACTGGTAGAAGCGGAAGTTGCTTTTGACCTCCGCATCAGTCACCTCCCAGAACATGAATGTGTTGATGGGATAACCACGCATGATCGAATCGAACAGTACTTCGATCTGGGATGTGCTCCATGTGAACTTTCGCTGTATCGCGGGCAAGAGATACCGGCGAGAGACAATATTCTGGATTGCCTTGCCGATAGAGATGGCCTTTTCGTACTCGCCTGACATTCAATATTCCTTATTTCGATACAAGCCCAGCAGACGCCTTACACGCAGCATCGTCAAACCGGAGAGACAATTTTCGTGTCGACGAGTGAGCGCAGGTGTTCATCAAGCAGCTTTGCAATGCGCCCGCCAGAGATCAGAACACCGGCCTCCATGTTCTTTTCCATGGCGTGCCCGGTCAGGTTCGCGCTGGTGATGAAACACATTCTGCCGTCTGCGACAGCGACTTTGGCGTGAACGCGGCCGTCGGAAAACGGATCGGCCTTGTCGCGCCAGGCATAGAGATTGGCGGCCGGAACCAGCGTCCTCATTTTGCCTATCGCGTCGAAGGTAATGCTGCCGCCATGCTCTTGGGACAACTCAAGCAGCATTGATATGGCCACACCGCGATCATTTGCCGCGTTCAGCGCCTTTACGATGGTGGACACGTCGTAGGCCACGAAACTGGTAATGAACAACGATTGTTCTGCGGAGTTGACGACCTGCAGCAGCGCCTGCTCTGTTCGACGCGCCGATACGAAAGGCGTCGTCGGGCCAGTCCACACGAGTTCGGTGGACTGCTCAGAAGCGGCTTTGGCGTAAACGTGGCTGGCAGCGATAAGCATTAATGCCAGTTCGTCTGAACCAACCTTTGTGTTTTGCCAGGCTCCCGCAAGCTGCTCGACCACGCTGCTGGCCACCGTGGTTCCCACCACGCTCGGCAACACCGTCGCGGCCTTGCTGGCATCGGTTCGACGAACGCGAGCGGCAACGGCCTGAACCTTTTCCGGCGAAACCAAAGAGACCAGGGCTGCAATGGCATCCAAGAGATCATCCATGTCAGAAGCCCTTGAAGAATGCTGCGTCAGTACGTTCCAGTGTAGGTACCAGCAGCGATCGATCTAGATAGCGATTGCCTCGCTCGCAGGATGTTTCTGCCACCAGTGAGCACGCATGGCAGGCCGCAGCATGCAAAGAGCGGTCTTTCTCCGGATCGTGCTCAGAGCAGAGAGGGTCCGACGAGCAGATCTTCGATCGATTCAGTGCTTGCTCAAGCAGGCGACCGAGGTTTTCAGGCTTTCCAAGATCAACGAGGCCGCCGAGCGTTCCGTCAGAATCCGCCGCTGCGGTATAGATCAGAATGCCTGCCTGTGATTGCTCGCCGGATGTGTCTGCATAAATTCGCTCGCGTATGCTCGCTGCGTTGTAGCCGCACTCAAGCGCCAGCTCGCGAATAAGCAAATGCGACAGGGTATGGAGCATGGCGTAGCGAATGCCAGGGTAGCCTTCGTTCGGATCAAGATGGCGTGAGTTGCGCCATCCCCGGTGACCGCCGCGCAGCATCTGATCAATCTCTTTGACGCCGGCCAATGCCTCCCACTTAACGAGTGCCGCCTCATCAAACTGAATGAATATGCCCTCGCCATGAACTTGATTCGCAGGAACCCAGTCAGGTTTGCTGCGCGAAAGACTGGCCATTTGTGGCCGCTCATCGGGGTTACCCGATTCTTCCGGAGCCTCAACGCGAGTGAAGCCCAGCAGTGCGTTTACCTCGCGCAGTCGCTCAAGGAGTAGCACTCTGCTGATGTGAGCAGTGAATCCTGTTGGCGTGCCGACCTTCTTACTCATGAAGTGCGGGTAGTCGGTTGGCGGGTTCGTCTCTGTCAAAACCTCCCACTCAGGGCCTTTGATGTCGGCTTCGCCAACGGCGTCCTGATCGCCGCCCGTACGGTGGGCTTCAATGGCAGACCAGATAGCTGATGCGGGGTATTTGTCGATCCCCGGCAGCGCACCCGTTTTCTTCAACGTCTTCGCCGTGACTGATACTTCTGCCTCAGATTCAAGCTCTTCGAAGAACTCCCATCCATCTTGAATCAGCTGGCTGAGAGGGTCCTTCGTTTGTGGAATTGCGAGCGCAGAGAGGGTGATCGGAAACCAACTATTTGTGGCGCCCAACAAAACCGCTCGTGCTTCTTCATCACATTCATTATCGAAGTGATCCAGATGCGGATGGCGCCCACGGCAACCCGGTAGATTCTCTTTACCGGCTTTTCCAAAGGCGTGCGCCATGCTTCTAGACTCTCCACAAGAATCACACTTCACCCACAGATTTTCGGTTTGTAGTGACGCTCCGCTCTCGAAGAAACGTAGCGTCCCCTTACATGAGCTAGGTCCAGAGTGTACGAAGTAGTGCCACGGAAAATCATCCAGGTGACCATCACGGCAGGCTAGAAGGAAACGTGCGGGAACGGCATCCGCATCTTTAGCAGGTTGGTCGCCCTTGGAACCACGGCAGCCCTTGTGAACGAAACGCGTCCGCTCCGGCCTGAAGCGGTTTTCCTTGATTTCGAACAGTCCGGCATCGAAGGGCGAAAGCAGGCCGCATTTCACGCAGCGCATCCAGCGTGGGAAAGGTCGAACCGGAACGCCGATGTTCGCTTCGGCCGACCACACATCTGACAATTCGCTCTTCTGGAACGGTGGCATCCGCAGGTTTTCCACTTGCGAACCCAGAACTTTTCTGACGGCGGCCAACAGCCGGGCCTCTTGGATCGGCTGGCAGCGGTCCTTCTCCCATCTATCAATACCCTGCGTGACCACGGACAGGCTCGGCAGGTCAATCAATGCGCCCGGTCCATAAGTCCAGAGTAATTGGCTTGGGCGAACTTCTCCCACTGGCGTCTTGTTATTGATGATCATGTTTAATCCTCGTCCTTCGTTACAGGGCGAGGCCTCCACTCATGGTCGTCCGTAATGTGGCTCGTATTCATAATCAAACGTACGCCTGGCTCAACCTCTCGCATCGACATCGGCACCGTCCAGTTGTCCCATGCCTGAATGCCGGGTGACTTGATCAGCGCGACAGTCGTATCTTTGTTTGGGCCGCGCTTCTCATACGCCAATATCCGGCCGCCTTTGCTGACCTCTTTGGCCCATTCATCAGCACGCTCTTTGAGTTCCTGATCAGCCAGATTTTTGGTGCTTGATAGATCACTTACGCCCCATGCCCTCTTGACCAGCACGTCAATGGCATCAGTGATCTCTGCCTGATCTGATTTATTCAGCTGGCCAGCTCCCTCATTAGGACTGAATACATCGTTCTCAAGGCGCATCAAACTCAGCATCGCGCCCGTCAAACCCCTGTCCATCGCGCGCGGTGAGAATGGCGTTACCGATTGCGCCTCGACGTGTTTATAGAACGTGGCGTGGTAATGCTCGAAGGTTTCGTAATGCGACAGGTCGCGCGGTCTGGCCCAAGTCAGCACCGTGCAAACCAAGCCTGGGAAGGAGCGCCCGACACGACTGGTGGCCTGAATGTATTCGGCGGTTCCCTTAGGCTGCCCGTTCACAGCCATGAGCCCGAGTCGATTCACGTCGACACCCACCGAAAGCATGTTCGTCGCCAGCACCACATCAATGGCACGAGTGTCACCTTCCTGCCAGCGGGTCACGTACTTGCCGGTTGCTGTATCGAACTCGGACTTGAACTTGACCTCTAGGTTATCGAGGTACTTGGGGATGTCCTGGCTTGATACTCGAGATGTCAGCTCACGGATATTGCTGATGCTGCGTTGTGCCAGTGCGGGCCGCTCCACCATGCTCATCTGCACGCGATAGGAGCGTGTCTGCACGTCGTCCTCTGCCAGCCGCTTCATGCCGCCCAACTCGCGCAGGGAGTTGAAGTAGCCGACCATGGTCATGTACGGGTCGGCGGGTTCGCCAAAGTGGTCGAACAGTTCCTGCGCTGCCGTCAAAAACGCGGTGTAGACGCGGATCAACATCGCTGGGCGCGAACTGCCGGGAGAGCAAACGCCGAGGTAACGCCGTCCCGGCTTGTCTTCGATCGGGCGTTGCACCGAGAAGAAGTTGTCTTCCACATCCAGACCGTGAGGTGGAAACACCGAAACACGGCGCATGAAGACGTTGTTCACTTGCTCCTTGGCTTTGCGCACCGTCGCCGTGGAGGCAATGATCTTCGGTTTGACCGTTTTGCCATTGAGCGTCCAGCCGCACAGTTCATCCACGGCAGTCTCATACAAGCCCACCATGGTGCCCAGCGGCCCACTGATCAGGTGGAACTCATCCTGAATGATCAAATCGGGCGGGCGAATCGGGTTGATGGTCTTTACCTTTGAAGAAGGAAGGCCCTTGCCAGCCTGGTGGTTACCATTGCAATCGGCACCGTGCCAAAGCAGTCCGTGGCGCTCACATTCCTGGCCCACGCGACCAAACAGTGTGCGCACCTGACCACGCCACGCCATCATGGCGAACTTGTCCACGGTGGCAATCATCATCGTGGGTGGGCGGTGGTAGATCTCTTCGTCGACCACCAGCACCGGAATCCCCGGATGTGGCTGTTTGCTGGACTTGCCCTTGGAAAAATCGCAGCGGCCTTTCTTGTCGCCGCAGTAGACGAAGGTTCGGCCAGAGACTTTGTCGACCTCCACGTCGCGCCCAGGGGCCACTTCCGAGCCACACCATGGGCAACTGGTGAGCTGCGCGGGTGATGCCGCACCGGCGTTGTATTTGCCAGGGTTGCGCACATCCTCAATGGCGCGGTGGCTGTCCTCGGTCGTGCCCGGCGTTACCTTATTGCCAACCCAAAGGCCGATGGTGAAAGGTTCCGTGCCAAGGGATTTATCACCTTTTTCCACTGCTTCACGTCGCAACATTTCCATTGCGCAAATCAGTGCAGTGGCGCGCTGGAATTGTTGCAGTGTCAGTAAGCGAAGTGTGTAACGCATGATCACGGCCAAACCGCGTGAGCTGTCGTAGCCGCCAAGATTGCCCTGCATGCGCCGAATGGCCATGGTGAACGCCGCCACGCCTAAATAGGCCTCGGTCTTGCCACCGCCGGTGGGAAACCACAGCAAATCAGCGTAGGCCTCAACAGGCTCAACACGATCCGGGTGGCTTGGGTCTGCCAGCGAGGGGATTGAGAGCAGCAAAAACGCCAACTGGAATGGGCGCCAACTGCGGTTTTTCAGCACATCGAACTTGTCGATGGTGACATCCTCGCCTCGGCGCATGGCCAGCGCGTATTGGCTGCGCACACGTTGCGTTGCCATCGCTTGATTGGCGAACCGGAAGGCGGCCAGTGCTTTCTCATTACTCTTTAGCGTATCGATACCCTGCCGCAAGCGTGTGTGGATTTCCTGGCAGCGATCCATCGCTTGTTGCGACTGCGCTTCGTAGCCGGTGACTTCATCTCCAACGCGAGCGCGCTGCTCATTGATCCACGTGTCGTAATCCTGGGTCAGCATACTCAATGCCTCAACCAGCGGGTCAATTTCTAGAGTCGCTAATCGCTGCATATCGAGCAGGCCACTGCTGACCATCTCGCGCATCGCCGGGCGGTCGGATGGATCAAGCCCGGGTGTTTCCGTTACCTGCACCTCGTACTGTGGCATCACCGTGGTACGCACCTCGGTAGCCAATGTCACGTCATCTGCAGTTTCGGCATGGACGGCAACGCCATGGCCCACGGCGAATTCGACACGGTTGCGGTAGATCATCTCTAGCGCTTCACGCTCGGGATCCATACCGTCTGCATCCAGCACCGGCCTGCGCCGGAAGATGGCACGCTTGGAAGCACCCGTCTCAGAGCGAACGATTAGCTCGGGCTGGAAGACCCACGCCTCATCTCGGTTAGTTTTCGGCTCCTCCTGTGCATTCACCAGAAACAACGTGACCAGTCGATCACCATTGGCATTCTTGGCCCGAATAGAGCCCTGCATACGAACACCGGGAAATTCGCTGTCAGGAGCCTGATGCGGAATCGCGCCTTCAGACAGCGGCAGTACGATCTTGCCGCCACAAGGAATGCGCTGCCAAACCTTAGCCTTGGTCTGCACCTCCTCCCCAGTTTCCTTATTCTTGCGGATGCGAAATATCTCGTGCTCGTCACTGCGCTCATATCGGCCCCAGCGAGCTTCGACCTCAATACGGTCAGCGTCACCATCCACGCAAAAGGTCATGCCGAGACTGCTCGGCACCAACGACTGGTTGCTGGCAGCATCAATCTCGTCGGACGAATCCGACTCTGGCTCCACACGCCCTGTGGCCGTTCCAAACTCTGCACCCGGCTCGTGCCGTCCGGGAGCTTTGGCATCAGTTGGCTCCTCTGCGTCGTCATTGGCCAGTGGCCCGTCCAACCCCTCAATGCCGCCGTGTGCGGACTCACGCGGGGCCAGTTTGCCAACCAGGTAGCGGTCGCGAACACCCATATCGACAATGAGCTCATGGGGGCCGCAAGCAGGGCCAAGCAGGTCGTCCATCACGGCCAGCTGCAGCAGTTCACGAATATAGGCCTGATCCTCAATGGTCGGCACTTCAGCGATGGTCTTGTGCAACGCCTTGGGAAGCGACTCAAGGAAATCCATCCATTGCAGACGGCCGACGTTGCCAGAGGATGGCGGCGTGAGCGATGTAAGACCAATCGAAATCGTCGGCTCAACCAACAACATGCGACCAAAGTAAATAGTGGTGGCTTCCAAATCAGAACGAAGCCGCAGTACCCGCCCGACCCGCGTGATGTGGCCAGTAGTGTTTAGGATCAACACCCAGTCGTCATCGGCGATGGCTTGGTACAGCGAGCGCTCGCCCCTCAGCCGCAATGTGTACGGTGCTAGCGTGAGATCGGCAGCAAGGCAATGATCAATGGCAATCCATGCATTGGGTGCTTTGCTAGGTTTGTTGTTGTCTGTCATATGTGCTCCCCATCAATCATCAAATGCACCAACGCCTTCAGGATTCTTCCCTGCCTTGAGCATCTCGAACTCTTTCAGAAACTGATCGACAGACTCGCGTGCTGTCTCCGGAACAGAGCCCGCCTGCTGCAGGGCCGTCAAGCGCTGTGCGCAGGCTGAAGTGTCGATGTACCGCTCCAGCCAAGTTGGATTCAAACGTGGATGAAGGCGAACGGCCCAATCACCCATAGTCTGGGAGCGCGTGTGCGAGCAAAACTTCGTCAACAATGTCAGCAGACCATCGCTTGTAGAAGTGGCTGCTTCACACCATGTCTTTGCTTCGACTTGGTCACCCCAGAGGCACCATGCGGCCAATAAACGAGCAAGCTGCGAATGCGCCAGCAATTCGCTCTGACTGAGCTTGGTTTTCAAGCCGTTAAGCCAGCAGGCTTTCAGGTCATCAAGTGTGGCTGTGCCAACGAGCGCCTCTTCGCCACTCTCGGCCCCCTTTTTAACCTCGTCGGACAGTGCTGCAATCAAATAGCGCTGGACTCCTATTGAGCGGCCTTGGTCTATCGCAGGCTTGAGCAGGTCATGCCGCTGCGTTCGGTCGACTCGTTTCAGAAGGTGATACACCACGCGTGTGACGCGTGATTCGTTGCCAAAATCGAAGGAGCCACGCTCATCGCTGTCGAGCACAAGCGAATCGCCGATATCAAAGAGCACACCGATAAACACCGGGATGTGCACATCGGGAATGTCCTCTTCAACGTGATCCATCAGCCGCTCAAGGAGTGCCCGTGCTTTTGACAGGCCATCAGGGCGTTTCAAGCTCGTGGCTTGAACCAGCGCGTCGCCCAACGCGGCAGGCGTTTCTGCCAAGCTCAAAAGCGTCAGCATTTCGCTGCGGCGGACAGCGCCAGGAGGAACAGCCATGCGAAAATAAGTGGGGAACACGTCGGGGTGGCAAGCGCGCAGACTCCTCCGCCATTGCGCCAACCAGTCGGCCCCGTAACCCATTTGGCCAATTTTCGGGAAAATGCGCTCCAGCAGGTCTCTCGTGCTGGACCGCAGCTGCTCTGGCAGTGTTTGCGCCCATTGCTCATGGAAGGCTGCTCTAGCGTTTTGATCGCCGTCATACCGGTTATCGCGGCTGTGACCTGAAAACCTATCTTGGTTTGTGCGGATGACGTCGTACAGGCCGGGTAGGAAAACGCGAAGCGCTTCAAGCGCAATGAAATCCACCGGATTGACCTCCCCACGCACCGCCGGATAGGTCACTGACAATGTGTTGGTGAAACGAACGACATCACGCGGCACCTGGATCAGCGGGTCAATCCCATCGTGGAAGGCATTCGTCCAATAGGACTGATCGAACAGGCCATCCGGTGTGTCACCAAGAATTTCATCAAGACGCTTGAACAAGGCGGCCCGCAATGCCACTCGATCGACTGGTGGCAGTTCGAATGGCACCTGAATGATCTTCTCCAGATAGCGCGCGCCCGGCATACCGCTCTGTTGCTCGATGGCCTGTGCGGCGACTTCACGATCGAAGGCGAGTAGGTAGACGACGTTGGGAAAGTCGGCCAACGCCTTGATGACAGTGAAAAGCTGGCGGGTCTCTTCAGGCGTGAGGCGGTCGATATCATCAATGACGACAAGGATTCGCTTTTCAGCCTCTCGCAGTATCTTGCTGATTTCAGACTTGAGCGCAGGAATGTCTTTGGGTTTGCGCTTGGTCACCAACCCAATCAGCTTGCCGATCTTGCTACCTGCACCGCCGGTCATGCCACTCAGGTCGATCAGTCCACCAACGCCTTCGGAAAAATCGCCAAGCAGGTCGCCCAGTTTTTTGAACTTCTCATTCTTGGTGGGCAGCACGGCCTGCAACTGGCCAAGAAAAGCACGGGCGAGGTTTTCCTGGCCGGAGAACCACCACGGATTGAAAGTCACGATGACAGGCTGTTCAGCTTCCGGGCGCTGTTCCAGGAAGTGCCGCACATAGTTCAGAACCGTGGACTTTCCCGAGCCCCACGGTCCATAGAGCGCCAGCACCAAGCCATCATTACCCGGGTAGCGACAAATGCTATTGGCAAGGCTTTCAGCGAACGGAGCGTGTCCGAACAGGTCATCCTGCGGGTTTGAGCTGGGGCGATCGGCGGAGAGAGCAGTCATTACATCCCCTCGTGATGGACGTCTCGGAGCATGGACTGAGGGATCGCCGCTTCACTTTCGACAAAGCCCTTGATTACTTCATTTTCAAGCCGAGCTAATAACTTTGCCTTGTCATCTTGGTCATGGGTATTGATGAGACTTTCAGCAAGACCTGCAATGCATTCTTTCTGGCCCGGATCGAATGAAGAAGGTATCGGTAGTTGTTCCAGAAAATTCTTCTTGACCTGAGAAAACACCTTTCCAGACTGCATCGTCATACTCCGATAGATCTCGGTCATCTTGGGGTGGTTTAGAACAGCACAGAGGAAGTGTGCGGATACCCCAACCTTGGGGATGATGCAAAGAAGAGATTTTTGATGAAAGAAACGGTCACTATCTACGGTGGCGATGATTTGATCGCCTGTTTGCCTGACAAGAATCTTAGGAGACACGACATAAGCCTTCTCGTTGACCTTGAGACGACTTTTTGAATCAATTGCGATGTGTTCCTGCTGGATGTCTCTCCAGTTGTTGCGAAGCCATATTCCCTCAAAATTCAGCGAGTATTTTCCGACATTCCTACCTCGCAGGACCTTGTAGTCGGACGGATTTTCCGCAGCCTGACCTGCATAGAAGACGGCATTTCCCAAAGCCGCCCTCGAATAATCAATTCCACTGTCAAAAACGTCGGCCAACTCGACCAGCGGCACTGACGCGCCGCTGCTGATGTGCTTCACATTGGCGCCGTGACTAAGGACGAAGTTTTTTCGGCCTTTTATTTCCTGGATTGTTTTGAAAGCCCAATCGCTATCTTGCCGTGTTGCTTCTGGCTTGCAGTACCCTTCAAAGGTACCAAGGACTATAGGATGTTCTTCGGCAGCAGCGTGCTTATTGATGACTCCGAAGCAGCAGGACTGTGTGACGCCATGGAACATTCCGTCTCCACAGTCGATGAACATGATTGGTGAGCGGCTCAACAAAAGCGCTCTGTTATCTCTGCACCCAATATGTTCGAGCAGGCTTGACGGAACGAGAAACGAGTACGTGTTCGCTGCATTAGCAGTGATTTGATCCATTCTCTCAATGAAAAACTTGAACGAATTGATCAGCTTGTAAGCGGAGTTCGGATATGTTTTCTTCAGATGTTGAGTGTCTGCTTCCGACAGCGATGCGCCCCATGGAGGATTTCCAAGAGTCGCATCAAACCCCGGAGCAGACGAATAGAAGACTTCTGGAAATTCAAGTGGCCAGTGAAATGGCCGTCGTGCCGGTCTTCCGAAAGGAAGATCGGCTGAAAGATTGACGGCGGCTCTTCGGCGCATTGACGAGAGTGAATCCAAGGCACCATCAACGGCTTGCTCAGCTTGTGCGCTCAACGAAGCAAGTGCGCTTTCGAGTTTCACGCCATTGCCGCCCAATGCGAACACCTCACCAATGAACGCATCGGCGATGCATTCTGGCACTTCGAGCATGCGGCGCGCATCGGCGTCCAGATGTGCCATGGTTTCCACGTCGCGAATGTCGCGGATAGGTATCGTGCGAAGACGTGAACGCAGTTCAATCGCTTCAAGCACAGATTTTTTAACGTTCTGACCAAACAGACGTAACTGGCCCTGGCGGGCAGGCGTCATTGAAAGTTCGGTGAGTTGATCTAGCCGATGGATGCCGAGCAAGCTGTCACCGCAGCGCAGATTGTGGTCGAGGAAGCCAAAGGGGCGACCCTTGGCCAGCGTCACCAACCAGATTGAGAGCTTAGCGAGCTCAACTGCCAGCGGATTTAGATCGACGCCGTACAAGCAACGCTCAGCGATGAGGCGGCGCGCGATCACCGTTCGCTCCTCACTATCTTGAGGCAGAGGCTCCTTGACCACTCCAGCTTCCAGAACTTCACCATCCACACTCACGGTTTTGCCCAAGACCTCAACTTGTGACCATGACTCAACGAGGCGATCGGATAGCCAGCGGCAGGCCTGCACCAGGAATGCGCCCGAGCCCATGGCCGGGTCGCAGATCTTGAGGTCGAGCAGTTCAGCAGGGGATTTCAGTGCCCATTGATCGCGCGGCGTACCCTCTGCCGGGCCGACATAGGCCACTGGCGTGAGAGTCTCGGCGACGATTGCTTCGGTCAGGGATTTCGGGGTGTAGTGGGTGCCGGTTTCGCGACGGTCGGAACCGGTGGTGACAATGAAGGCACCTGCGGGATAGACCAGTGGATAGCCCCAAGGGTCGGTGCGCAGCAGATGGGCATAGGGTTTGACGCGGTCGCGGAGCTTGGTGTCGCCCTGGCAAGCGGTCAACAGGCGGTCGGCCAAGGTGTCGTCGACGGGCTTGACTAGATCATTGCGCACCCGGCTGGCCGAACTGCCAGAGCGTTCTTGCAGCAACTCGGCCAGTCGCGTTGCACCATCCAAGCTAGCCGAATCCAGTTCGGCCAATTTGACCCATGGCATCTTGGCGCTCTTGGTGGCATCCAGTTCCAGCGTGACTTCATCGGTGCGCTTGACGGTGCGCTCCAGCAAGCCCTCGTAGACGTAGCCGATCTGTTCGACATCCAGCGCGCGATAAGACAGCGTGCGCCCTTGGAATTGCTGGATGGCTTCCAGCAACAGCAACACGGTGCGGTTGTCGATAGGCAGCGGCTTGGCTGCATCGCTGTGCCAGTTCGAGCCTTTGGCCCGGCCCTCGAGGAAGGGGAAGCGGTCGGGATCAAACAGCGAGCCGCCCAAGGCGGGCAGGCGCAGGTTTTCGTGCTCAATGCCGCCGAACACCGCGCGGAAAATTGCCAGTAGGCGCGACCAGGCATCCCAGCGGCGCTCCAGAATTTCCTCGGATTCCTTGCGCAACTGCATGCGCAAAGTGGAGAGCGCGTAGTTGGCTTCGTAACGCTCGTCGCCCATCAGCAGCAGGCCACGCTCCTCGGCGGAGAGCAGGAACACCAGGCGCATCATCACCGTCAGCGCGGCTTCATACAGCTCTGGTGCTTTGACGTCGTGCAGGAGTTCTCGATTGCGGTCCTGATCGGCTTTGTCGAGTGTTTGAATCAATACCTCGACGGCGCGGCGTACTTGCTCGCCAAGGGCGTCGGTGACTTCGTCTTGGAATTTCAGGGAACGATCGAACAGCGCGGGCAGTTGTTCAGTTTCGTCGACAAAGAAACGGCGAATGCCGAGCAGATGCACGAAGGCCTGCAGGGTGATGGGCTCTTGGCTCCAAATGCGGGCATACCAACTGGCGAAGGTGGTGACGGCACCCACCGGGGCATCCACCAGCATCCAGCGCTCGCCGTTGGTCACCAGCCCGAGCCGACAACCCAATGAACGGCACAACTGAACCATGCGATCGGCAGGAGTGGCGGCCCAGCCGTCTTGTTTCAGCGTGGCATCGAGGCCGACATCCTGCGCATAGATTTGGACCAGCAGCAGTGGCTTGTTGGCGCGTTGCTCATCGACTACCGCAAGATCGGGCAACAGCGTCACGCCGTGTTCGGGCAAGTTGGCTTTGAGGTTGGCAGCGCACCAGGCGGCGCGCTTGAGAACGTCGCCTTTGCCGTCTTCATCAAGCTCAAGGCCCCGTGATAGCACTTCGTTGATCCAAGCCACATGCAACTCGGCGAACTGTGCGTCCTCCAACTCCAGCGCTTCGCGCCATTCCTCGTAGGCTTGGCGCAGACGTTTGCGCTTGGTGGCATCCAGTTCTTCCAGTCCTTGCGGAAAGGCTTCCTTGAGCACGGGAACGGCGAGGAAGGGGCCGGAAATCTCGATCAGCGACAGCCAATCATCATGCACGCCGGGAGCACTCATGCTGCACCTCCCTGAGCAGCAGATGCAGGCACCAGAAAGATCACGGCGACCGGGAAGGTGCGGTCGTTGAGTTTGGCGTAACGGGTTTCGATGGCTTCAGCCTCCTGCTGGCGCTCGGCCGGAATGCGGGCAAGACGCGCTTCCAGTGCGGCGGTGTCGCGCCGCAACTGTGTTCGCTCATCCTCCGAGAACAGAGAGAACTGTTCTGGTTGCTGATCTTTTTTAAGCTCATTTTTAATAGCGTTTTCCAGCTCATCAAGCACGGCACTAATGTCGTCAACCTCCTGCTGTTTACGAGCCTGAAGGGTGCTTGTCAGGAATCTGAGTCTGTCTTTAGACCTAGCCTCAACTGACTGCAGGACGGTGCTTTGTGCACGATCGAAACGAACACGAATGGCATCGAATAGCGAATCTGCGGCGGTCAGCGGCTTGGCTTGATCCAGCCATTGCTGAACCTTGGTGACCCCCTCTTCTCGACGAAAAGATTTATCCCCCAGATAGCCGCCGGCCACCGTCAGTTCCTCATGAAGGCGATGATGATTTCCACCAGTAACGACCAATCGCGAGACGACAACTACAGCAGGGCCATCCATCAGCGCATCCGGCACCACACGCACTGTGACGCGATGCAACTTCTTCACATCGTCTTGTGCCCAGACCTCGGCACGCAGCAATCGGAGGCACATCTGTACCAATCGGTGGTTGAGGTGAACCAGCACTACATCGTCGCGCCCGGTGGCGACGGCATGATCGAAGGTGATAGGACGAATTTGAAGTGTGTGAGGATGGCGCAGTCCTTCAAGGCAGCGCGCCCATGAGCCCGACAGCGCGGGCATCTTGAATACGGTTCCCGCCGGAGCATCAGTCAAGTTGAAAGGCTCGAGCGGCGGGCGGCCTGCCAACTCGAGGCCCGTCTTGACCGCCATGAGGATGTGCTCTGGCGTGAGGTGGAAATCTTTCTGCGTAGCCAGCAACCGCTCGTGCAGCTTGGCAACCCGGTCTTTCAGTTCACGCTCGGCGCGTACGAAGCGTCTAGCCTTGGCGATCTTGGCTTCAGCTACGCGAGTGTCGAGGTCCTTGAGCGAGCCTTCGATCAGCCCCGACATCTGCGGCGCTATGACCGGGTTGACGCTGCCCATGTCCGCCCGCATGGATTCGAGCTTGCGCAGTGCTCGGATGATGTCGTCACCGTGGCCACCAATGGTTGCTTTGCCTTGTTCGCCGCCATCGACGGGGTGCCAGATCAAGACTTCTTTCTGACGCTGGCCGTGCCGGTCGATACGGCCATTACGCTGCTCCATCACATTGGGGTTGTAAGGGATCTCCAAGTGGATGAGGCAGTTACAGTGGTTCTGCAAGTCGATACCTTCGGACGCGGCATCAGTTGCCAGCAGGATGCGGACTGCTGAATCCTTGGGCGAAGCCTGGAAGGCCGCTTTGACTTTCTCGCGCTCATCCTGCGGCATGCCACCATGAAGAATGGCCAGCCGATCGCCACCAAAATCGTGGCTCGCGAGAATCTCGTGCATCCACTGATGGGTTGTTCGAAATTCGGTGAACAAGATCACCCGGCGCTCATTCCAATGACCATCCGTCTTTAAATTGTTCGCGAGCCAGTCGAGGATTGCTTTGGCTTTGGCGTCGACCTGATTCTTGGCAGTCTGCGCCCACGATCGTAGCTCGTTCAGCATTTGCTGCTGGTCTGCTGTCAGCGGCTGTGCACGGCGCGATGCCTCTTCAACAGCCTCTGACTGGGCATTTTCGACTTCATGGTCGTTGGCATAGTCTTCATCTACCCGGAGGATGGCCTTTCGTAAAATCCGGTCAGCCATCACATCCTTGTCTTTGCGTTGGCTACCGTTAACCAGGCTGGAAACGTGCTTTTCCAAGGTGGATGCAAAGGCGGCAGGAGAAGAAAAGAGCCGCTTCTTCAGCAGTCGGTTGACGAACGAGGTGCCGAATGCATTTCCCACCCTCTCTGCATCTTGCTCACGACTCGCGCAATAATCATTCAGCTTCTGGTGAATGACCCGCTCTTGTGCGGAATACGAGGCCAGCAGCGCTTGCAGCTTACGCTGCGCATAGAGTGGCTTTCCTTCCGCATCAATCAGGTCGCTTTTGAGGCGACGAATCATCACCTGACTCAGCTGCTTTTCATCCGGCAGGATGTTTCGGGCGAAACGCTGATCGTCCAGCAACTCCAGCAGCGAAGTGAAAGATTCGGTGTAGCCGTTGTGTGGGGTGGCCGTGAGGAACAGCCGATGCTGAAAGTGCGGACTGATTGAGCGAATGAAGCGTGTACGCTGGCTCTCCAGCGCGTAGTTCGCACCAGCAGCGGGGGCGATGTTGTGTGCTTCGTCGACCACCAGCATGTCGAACTTGCGCGGGTAGCTGGTGTGTGCGGGCAGGACGTCGCGCATGGCGCGCAGTCCTTCGCCGCTTTTGACCCAGTCCATGGACGCAATCAGGCGTGGATGCGAAGTCCAGGGATTAGCGTGGATGCCGCGATCTCGGCGTAACTGCTTGATGTAGCTCGTATCGACAACTCGGAAATCAAGACCAAACTTTTCCAGCATCTCCACGCGCCACTTCTCTTGCAGCGATGCTGGGCAAATGATCAGAACAGTTCGAGCTCGATGCCGCAGCAACATCTCCTGAATGACGAGACCAGCCTCAATGGTCTTGCCCAAGCCGACGTCGTCAGCGATGAGCAGATTGACGCGAGCCATGTCGATGGCACGCACCAGTGGGTCGAGCTGAAAATCCTCAATGCTGACACCGCTGCGGAACGGCGCTTGCAGGAATCCCCTATCGGCATTGGTCGCCGCACCCCAACGAACAGCGTCGAGAAAGGCTTCGAGTGTGTCAGAGTCGTCTTGGCCGGTAATCGAGGGAAGCCCCGCACGCTCAATAATTTGCGCACCGGGCTCAATCTCCCAGATGACCTCAAGTTCCTCGCCTAGGCCATCCTCGTCAATTGAACTTAGCTTAACCAAGCTCTCAGGTGCTTTCAGCGTGTACTTGGATAAAGGCTCTTCTACTAAAAAGCCACCAGCGCCAAGAGAAGAGTAATTAACATCAGCCACAACCCATTGCCGTCGACGCACCTCAACTAGCTGCCCAGGCTCTGGCGACATACCTATCTGCTGCAAGTCCTTTTCCATGCGCCCCCCTAATTATTGCAGCACTACAAAGAAGCCAAACTGCAATCAGCCCCTACTCTGCTTTTATATTTTTGATATGAATTTTTATGCTCTTGCCAATAGCGCGTCCTAGGTCAACAGGCACTGCGTTACCAATTAAACGGCCCAACGCCTTGAAATTAACAGGCTGGCCTGTGGACAAAAACTTGTAAGTCCTTGGAAAGCTCTGGAGTATCGCTGCTTCCCTCAGCGAAATGGCTCTATCCTGTTCAGGATGCCCAAAGCGGCCATTACCAAAGCCAAAACATTGCGTTGTCATTGTGGGAGCCGGCTTATCCCACTCCATTCGGCCATAAACGCCAGCATATGTTTTTCCACTTTCAACGCGGTGACATGCCGCCACTAAACTCTCGGGCCAGTCTCTCCATGTACCACCGGGCTTAGAAACACGAATGCGTCGAAGATTAGTATCCGAAAGCGTTGCAGACACATGCAACTTGTCACGCTCATATGCCTCACCAGCACTAAGCGGACGCAGTCGGCCAATTGCTTGGCGAACCGTTTTAGGCTTTTCTCTAATTGGAGGAATGAGCTGCAACTTTCCATGCTTTGACGCAAGCAAAACCGTTCGACGACGTGACTGAGGAACGCCATATTTCGAGCTATCAACGACATCAAACCAGACGGTATAGCCCAAGCGCTCAAGCCCTTTCGAAAAATCCTTGAAAACCTTGTGCTTCACAACGGTGGGAACATTTTCCATTGTGACAATGTCGGGCTCGGTACCCTTAACCAATCGGAAAAATTGATACAGAAGCCCCCACCTTGAATCGTCATCATCAGCATAGCGCTGTGCATAGGTTGAAAATGGCTGACATGGCGCACAGCCAGCCAATACTTTTATGTCGGCATCGCCAAAGAGCTCTATGAGCTCCTTACTCTTTACTTTGCTGATGTCTTTGTTCAGAAATTTGGCTTGGTTGTTTGATTCATAGGGAAATTTGCAGGCTGGATCCAAATCAATACCAGCTGCGACAGAAACGCCCTCAAGGTGTAGACCGTGGGTCAACCCCCCCACCCCACAAAACAAATCAATACAAGAAATGGTTTTCATCTACCCCACCAAAAATCCATGGGCCAACTCGAAAGCAAGCCCACAACCCTCCTGGGTCAAAGGCAGTTATTTTAAATCAAAAAAAGGAATTTTTCCTTAAATTTCACCAAGTTACCCGAGAAAAAAGCCCACCAAATGGTGGGCTTTGCCTTGATGCTAGGTTCGGAGATAACCGGAGCCCAGTTGGCTGAAACATTGTGGCCGATCGGTATCACGCCTCAAGCTCGGTTTTTACGGAGGCCACGTGCATCCACCCCCTCCCCTGCCATGACCCTCCACCCAAAAGACCGCCATTGACGGTCTTTCTCTTTTTCACGTCACGACACAGGTCGACGCTATACCCCTTTCACTATGAGGCAGACTTCTTAGCAGCGTCCTTGGGGCGCCGATCCCCCAGCCCACCTGAGGCAGGGAGGCCTGTCCATCAAGTTCAGCCCAGCCAATGCACCCCCTGCCTGTGACGACCTCGGCACAAAGCTCCGCACCTCTGCCGTCGAGCTTGACCTCTCCCATCGACAGGATGGCCCCCACCGCAGCAGCAAGCTGCGTCAGCGCATCACGATTTTCCTTGCTGCAAAGTTCCCAGACAGCTTTTCGAACAATGATGCTGACAAGAACTCCTTGGCCGCACCAGCGCCTTACCCATGCATCAAGCCCTGATTGCGATACCTGCCATGAGCCAGGATCTCCATTCAAAAAAATCCGGAGTGCTTTCACGTCCGGCATCGCCAACTCGCGACTGATAGCCTCGGCAAGGGACTGATGCTCGGCCTGGGTATCCGTACCAAACACCCACTGCGCAGCATGCCAGAACCTGTCCTTGACCCATCCACGACCAATCAACTGCAATGCCCCATGACGATTCAAATCGTCGGCACGATATCGAGTATCAAAAGTTTGCAAGCAGCCAGAACACGACGTCTCGCAATGGCGTGGACACTCCAAAGCCTGCCTCGTGTAATGCAGAAACTCGGTCATGCGCTGCGTCAAGCTCGATACATAGCCCGAGGGCTGGACATCGTAGAGTGATAAGGCAAAGCCGCCGCCCTCTTTTGTTGGAAGCCACTTCACCTCACAAGCAATTTCAGTGAGCTCAACCCCCAACATACTGGCGACTGCCTTTCGCATAGCCATCGACACGGTGTATGCAACGGTTTTATCAGTGATGAGCTTTCCCTCGAAGCGCAAGAAAACCTCCAGCACATCCGTCTTGTAGTAATGACCCAATCGGATGTTCGGCCGTATCCGGCCATTGCTGGCAGCGCCCTCACACTCCGGATGATCCAGCGACTTCGCCCCCCTCAAGGGATGGTGAGGACGCTGGAAAACTGCCGGCCACTCACCACGCTCCGTCATTTCCTCTGAGCGCCCACACTCAAGACACACCGCAAATCCCTGCTGGTTGGCACCCGACGTGTAATGAAACACCGCCCCTTCTGCAGTCGCTCGGAAATGCCCCCATTCCGGCATATCCAATAGCCGCCATTCGCCCGATGCAGATATCCAGGGTGCCTCGACCGGTACAAAGCGCTGGGCGTGGAGATCATTGTGCGGTGTTGAAAAGAGACTCACCGCAAAGCCCTGCGGCTCCAGACACGTGATCTGCAAGGGATCGTCATTGACGCCCGTGCGATGCAGTCGCTCACCGCAACTTCCACAAGGGGTATTCAGCAAGCCAGCGACTTGTCGCGTCACTGTTCCGCACGCCTCACAGCGCGACATCTCGATAAGACACTGAAGACCCAGTGACTCATCTGGCCGCGACGTAATGGCAGGAGGCTTCCAATTTGGCAGCAAGCCCGCTGACCGGTAGACAAGACCATCCAACACCACCTCCGCCCCAGGCGCATATTCAATTAACCCCATGCGCGCGTCACGGCGTGGCAACTCACGATGCCCCTGAGCCGCCAATGCAAACAGTTTCCGTCCACGCGGCAGTGAGGCAATACTCAGCGTTTCAAATCGCATGACATGAACCGGAAAACCATGCCCTGGCAAAAAGCCCGCTTTGACCAGTGCCGTTAGCAAAGGCTCGCTCAACACTCCTTGCTCTTGCGTCAGCAGCGTTGCTTGCGAATCCCGGGAGTGGGTCGTGGTCACGGTGCGTAAATTGCGTAAATGCTGAATCGTCTGCTGCAGTGGCGCATACGCGTTGAACCATTGGCCACCAAAGGACTGATAACACTCAAGCACGCCTCTCACCCTTGCCGACACACCGAGATGCTCCAAGCAGGTCCCCTGTATCAGGATCTGCAGCATCTGCTCCACTTCCCTGTCCACCGCCTCGATCTGCTGACGCAACCACGACATGAAGGCCTCCGACGGGGAGGCCTCCTCCGGCAGCATCCATGCGCCGACATTCACTTTGTGCAATTGGCGAGACGTTACCCTGCCGCTTTGCAGAAATTGAGACAGGAGCAAAGAGTTGACGTGACGCTGCACCAGCATCGGACTGGAGAATGATACCGTCGGCGGTGCCAGCGGCGTCACAAAGGGCCACAGTGGATTGGCAAGCACCGCCTGATCGTGCGGGTTGTTCTTGCACAACGTGAAGGCCAATGACCGCGTTTCACGCCGGCGCCCGGCACGACCCGCTCGCTGTAGATAATTGGCTGGATGGGGTGGCACATTGTTCATGGCAACCACGGAGATACCACCAATGTCGATGCCCATTTCCATGGTGGTGGAGCAGCTCAATACATTGCTCTTGCCCTGGCGGAATTCAGCCTCGTATTTGCGGAGTTGTGCTGCTGTTTGCTGCGCCGAGTGCTCAACGATTTTGAAGTACGGCACCTCGTCGAGGATGCGATCATGCTCATCCGTCCACACGCCTTCCTGTCGCAGCAGTTGCACGGATGCATCTTGCTGCAACCACTCCGCGACATCCTCAGACGACCGCTCTTCCAACGCCTTTCGCAGGCTGCCGGTCAGCGCCGGAAAATGCAGCTGCTGGCAAACATAGCTGGCCTCGCGCCTCACGGTTTTCGGCAGACAAGGAGTCATGCCTCTGAGCGTGACATCCAGCAGCTGCCCCGTTACCGGACAACGCCAGACCTGATGTGGCAACGAGAACGCCATGTCCTCCGGATCCAGCGCCCAAGCCTCCCCCTGCTTTTTCAGCAAGCCGATTCGCGTCAGCTCCGTAAAAGCCTGCTCCAGATACCCGTTGACGATCGCCCGATCAGAATCCGTGTAGAGATTAAGATTCAGCGCAGAGGCCAGGATCCGTACCAAGCGGGATCGACTCTGGGCGCCCATATGAACGAAAGGCCAAGATACATGCCGGCCGTCCATTACCTGATTTTTCACTCGCGGCGCCATCAGCGCCTTGGCAGGCAGACGTGTGCCACTCCAAGAGTCCCACGACCTCGGCAACAGCAAGGCCAAGCGCTGACGAACAAAGAAATCCAACGCAATTTTCAGAAAGTCGCGCCACTCCGAAAGACTCATGCGGGCATCGCGCTCACCCAGACGCGGAGCGGCTTGTACCCGCTCCAACTTGGGATACACCACGGACACTAACCCTAAGGTTTCGAGGTTGTTGTGCCCGACTGGGCGCACGGCAAACTCCCGAAGCAACAGCAGTCGTGCTACGGCGCACGCCCCATTCAGGGCATCAAATGTACCTGCATCCTTGTCACGATACTGTGGCTGTATAAAAGACTGCAGCTCAGGCTGCTGACTCAGCCATGTCTCCATCTGTTGAAAAGACACACTGGCCGGCGCCTGTATTTTTGCCAGGATGGCTTCATTACTGGTGATCGCCTGCTGGATTATTGCCTTCGCACTATCAGGCACGTGCTTCAATCGTTCGCGAAGGGTTTCGATTTGGAACATCCGCGCCTGCATGTCATCCGCGACGTTCTCACGTGACGCCTGCGCAACCTGCCGGTACACCTGAGACTGCAGCCAGTGCCGTTCGGCTTTCTGCTGACTGTGGAGAGCAAAGCGGGCCGTTCCCTGGCGGCTGTCCGTAAAAGTCAGCAACCGCCGTCCCTTATAAGGAAGCAAGACGCCGTCTCCAACAACCTTCGGATAGTCCGGCGCATATTTCAGTAAGGTGGGCAGCAGAAGTTCTTGAAAAAATGGCGCCCCCAGCCGCATTGATCGCAACTTGGGAGCATCAACCGGTGACTCTACGCCACAAGAACGGCAGCAAAAGGATCTGCGCCTATCCAACAGATCCGCCTGCAGCGTTACTGTCTTGGCAAACGCTCTGCCGTTCTGCAAATAACTGTCGGCCTCCCAAAATGTGATTGGCTTAGCGAGCGCGTGAGGCTTCGTAATCAGCAGCGGCGACCACCTCGTTTGCAGATCTCCTGCCACGGGCCGCTCAACGTCCGCTACAACATCGACCTCATGGGCGTAGTCGTCCTCTTTCGCGGCGAACTGACGAGCCAACAATTCACCCTGCAGCTCACGCCACTCTGCCCACAGATAAATCTCGTGGCACTGCATACACGTTCGGATCTCGTACACCGGCGCACGGCAATCACAGGCGCGACGTGCTTCCTTATAGACCCGGCCAAAAGGCCAGGCGGGATCATCCAGTACCGTTCCTCTTCGTCCATAACACGACGGGTTGCTGCAGGCCCACAACCCCTCCAGGACATCATGAAAGGCATGCAGCCGAAGCGGTAAGAAAGGCGTTCCGTCTTCATCACGAGCACTGGACAACAGATCCAGCCATTGCAGCATCTGATGGCGACTCACCGTGTCGCCAGCTTCGTCCGCCATAACTTCAACAAGGGAGGTCAAAGTCTGGGCGTTGTTAGCGTGGGGCATCAGAAAAGCATCGCGAATACGCTGCGCGATCTTGTTGGCACACAGCGCGCGGTAGAGTCTTTTCGAAGGGGAGGCCGGTAAGGCCATGAGCTCGTCATACGAAGCATCCGCATAACGAGACTGAGTCTTGGGCAATGTCGGCACGGCGCGTTGAGCGCATACCACATGCACGCGATCCAAAGGCAATCCGGCTACTGTCGCCAGAAAGCGCTGCAATTGTCGCTCAGCACCGTCACCTCCCATGGAGGCCGACGTCGCCACGAAATGCACCTCTTCAGAGCGCACGCCAAACGCCAGCATGATGCGGCGCAATAGCAGCGCCAGTTCTGCTCCTTTGGCGCCCGCATAGGTGTGGGCCTCATCCAGCACGATCCAGCGCAGCTTGCCTTGAGAGGCCTGCAGGATGGGCGCATCCTCGGCACGAATCAGCATGTACTCGAGCATCGTGGGATTGGTCACCAGCACAGGCGGTGGTGAATAGCGCAGAGACTGCCGGTCATGAACCTGACTGTCCGTAACAACAACGTGCGGCCGGTCATCTACCTCCGGCGTGCTGCCGTTGTACAAACAAAACCGGACAGCCCCTCCCAACGAAGTAGTCCAGGCATGAAGCCGTTCACGCTGGCTGGCGATCAAGGCATTCAATGGATAGATCATCAGGGCTCGCACCCCGACTAGGGGCTCGTCGCTGGCTTCATGCTCGCGCACCAGCGCATCCAGCATCGGCAGCATGAAACATTCCGTTTTGCCGGAGCCAGTCCCTCCACTGACCACCACAGACTGTGGCGTGGGATCCACCAACCACTCCCACGCACAGAGCTGATGCTGATACGGGTGAACGTCCCGGCCGAAACGATAGGGATGCGCCTCATCTCCACCGGGGGCATCCAAGGCCCCCAGCAAAGTTGATGACAACAAGGTCGGCGATAGCGTCTGCAGGGTCGGCTCCGCCGCTCCCCAGCCAAACACCGCCTCAAAGACAGGATCACCCAAGAAGCCGGTCAACGCCTGACCGTCTGCCATTAGTGCCTGATGCAGCATGGCCCGCAAAGGGCCGTTTTGAATATGGAGTTGGCGCAAGGCGGCTTGCGTTGAGCGGCGAGCGATATCGAGCAACAACGCGGAGAAATACTCACGGCTCATGATGCGCACTCACCGTGGCTAATCGACGGCAGTCCATGCGCCAGGGCGATTTTGACGCCCTGGCTATAGGCCACCTGGAACCAGATAGGATCGAAGGCATGTACAGTCATCACTTGGTGCATACGTCCTTGTCGACGCCACCAGCCCATGGCAATGCCAGACGCCGCCCAGATCCCCATAAGCAATGGAAGATTAACGACGGTGGCTTTGTAATCATCGGGTTGCGGCCAGAAAACCCCCTGATCAGAGTCATCCAGAGCAGCCGTCATCCGAGTAGCCAATGATTCCGGTACACGCTTCCGGAAGGCGGCCAATGCGCGCTTGCCGATCAGAGAGGAAGGCCATATCTCTGCCGGGCCATGAGTCCTCAACAGCACACGTTGCAACAAACTCCCCTCCCCCTGCCGCCATGCGGCGACAAGGAGAGCAGGCGCCTGATCTCGGGCAACGTCCACGATGGATGCGGGCAGGGCTCCCAGATGGCGAAACGCCATCCAGTCCATGGGAACGGCCAACACAGGCAAAGCCTCACCAAGAAAACTCAGGCGACCTTGGAGGGACAGGATCGCTTGAGCGTCACCGTCACCCAACAAGCTGATCCACATGGAGCGATAATTCGCTACCGCCCCCTCCCAGACAGAAAGGGGCAGAGCCGCCCAATACGTCGTCAGCGCCGGATGAAGCACACGCTTCGCCTCTGCCTCAGATAACCGGAGTGCCGCCAGCGCCAAAAACTCAGCGTGGCTGAAAATGAAATGAATCGTTGGATCGATGGCGCCAGCCTCTGGGCTGAGTTGGCTCATGGCCTCGTCTACCGCATCCCACTCAGAGTACAAGCAGTCAGCAGCCAGACGAGCCAGCAGCGCCTCTGACCAGGCACCACTGCTGAAGGGTCGGATACCGGTGACAGGATCTGAAGGACTGACCTGCGGATCCGCATCACTAAGGGAGCACAGCGAGGTTGTCGTCACGATCAGGCCTTGCGCTGCTTTTCAAGCCAGGCGAGGACTTCGTCCAGGAAGTAGCCGGTTGAACGTGCCCCCAAGCGGATTTTCTTGGGCCAGGTCGGATCAAAACGAGGAGACTTGGGATTTTCTTTATCGGCGCGCGTGGAGTCAGGGATACCCGTAAGTTTGCGCATATCCTTGGCACGAACAATGACGCGAGCAGCGGGAAGAGACGCTACCGCTGCCTGAGCAGGGAGCGGGGATACAGAAGCAGCGGGTTCGCTGCTGGATTTATCAAACGTCATGATGAGGTCCTATACAGTCACAAGACTCCATCAAGCTATCAACCGGCTCCCAAGTCGTCTTCAGCTCACAAAGTTTGACTCAAAAAATCCTCATTTATTCCTTATATTTCAATACCTTTAGCCGAGCCAATGACTGCAGCCCAAAAAGTTAATTTTTGGGGCGTAACCGGTTGAAAGGAGCATTATCCGGCCTGACAAGAACTGCCGCCGTCTTTTTTAACTCCACCAATTTCGCCAATCCCGATATTGCTCCGACTCCGTTGAACCAATCAGCAATCGCTTTTTCATACAGAGCCTCCTCGTGCATTCCCTTCCGATAAGAGCGCCCCTGACAAGCAGCACCCCACAGATCTATCAAGTCTTGCAACATGGCCGCTCGATAAAGAGGGGCCTTACTCTTCGGAGGATTCAACTTTTCATCATGGAAGATCATACGTGCGGCACGTGTCGCATGCGTTTTGGGGAAGCCGAAGCTGTACTCCAAGTACACTGCCACTTTTTCAGCCGAGTTGAATTTGGCTGCCTTGATCGGATTGAAATCACCCCACAACTCAAAAGCGACGTCATCAAGCAGAGACAGACAACTCGAGCGGTTTTCATGTGAATGAAACGGCTCCTTATCTTGGCGGCTTGAAACTCTGCCGATCTCAGCATCACGCAGCAACTGCAACTCCGTTGCAGCTATCATCAAGTCATCATTTCTTATAGTTAACCCACCATTAACCCTATCAAGATCTATATCGAGCCCATCATTAGCTTCAAACTCAGCCAATGCATAAAAACAAGGCACTCGCTGGGGCCGCAGAAATTTTCCCAGAGGCTGAAATGAGTATCTTTCTTTCCGCGCCAGAATTGACTTGACCGTATCTGAGAAGTCCGGAGGAGGATTGGATGAAAAACCTCCATCCCTCGCAAGAAGGTAACTCCCAAAGAACTTCTCTCGGAAAGCTGATCCTGCGCTTTCGATACGAGCACAGTCTTCTTTCTCGACAAGGAGATAATCAACCCGATCTAGTGCCCGCATGAGCCGTGAAAAATTCGATTTATCGCTAAAATAAGGAGGCCTGAACTTAGCCTCCATGATGGAGGCCAAGCTCACCGTCGTACGTTCCTGAGGGACTGCAATGCAGAGCCTTACCTTTCCTAGCGCGGCGTAATGAAGCAACTGTACATCTGTGATCAGCACCGACTGTGCACCAGCAGACACTGAATACATCAAGGGAGCTGGGGGAGCATTCACTCCGACGACAGGACCGGATGTAACGCCCATGCCCTCAGTCGCTACACCCTTGCCGGATGCACCTACCGGCTTCGCCAACCAATTCCTGATCGTCTGCTCCGATACATCATATTCCTGTGCAAGCAGTGAAACCGGCACCCCTTCTTCCCGATGCCGCTTACATGCCTTTTCAATATCCGCCTTCGAATGCCTCTTTTTTCGCGTTGACGAAACAGCCATTCCACCCCATCCCAAAAGTCAGCCTAAATACGGCCCACCTTACTATGCAAAAACAGGCTCATCTTGAAATTATAGCCAAAAGAGGCCAAGCCAAACGCAGGCAATGTCTTATCGGGTCGCCGCCATATCTTCTTGCGCAATCCACCTCATGCGCTAAGCCGCTCACCCTCAACAGCAATCCTAGCATCGGGGGTTTTCCTGAGTACACGATTTTCACGTTTAGCGCTGTTTTCAAGGAAAACCCCCTGCCAGCCCATTTAAAAACAACCCTGATCCTCCAGCACACTAAAGCCCGTTCTGGCGATTAACTTCCTTATATAAATCATAAGGAAGCGCGTTAGACACTAGCAATTATCTCGCGCCATCTAGAACCGAACCCTCGACGTTAATTCGGGGCGCCGTCAGCAACGATGCCGGCAACTTATTTTTATGAAATAAATTTCATAATGACTTCAATTAGTTACCGCCCTCTTTAATAGCCTCAGTCTTCCCCACATTGCTCCACAATACGACGCAATGATACCCAACAGCCAATCTGATTGAGCAATTTCCAAGCACTCTTAACCCACCACAAAACCCCGCCATGAACCACAAAGTACAAAGCCTCATGACGGTAACTTTATCGGCATTTTTCTATTGAAATCCGATTCTCTTCTTATGCATTAATCCAACAAGCAACAATCATTTTCGTAGACGGAAGAAGAACGTGAAAAAAATCGTAGGACGTGCATGGAATTCCAGCCAAGAAAATTTGGCTCTCGTATTGAACCAGAACAAAAAGTTCCTACGCATCTCCGATGATTAACACGACACTTTGTTTATTTTTGTAACTGATCCGACATTTTTTCATAATCCGCAATAACAACGGCGCGCAACCATCACCCAGCACGTGCAAGAAGCTCCAAAATGGCTAGACATTCCGAAATCTTCTCGCTCATTTACTATCTGATGACACCTTGAAGACGTCCCTCAAAGCCGCCTTCACCACTTGCCTTCTGGAGAATAAATGTCATGCCATTGACGAACACCGGGATAAAATTTCTGAAAGCCAAAGACCGCGACTACAAAGTGGCGGATGAAAGGGGTTTGTTTCTACTTGTGATGGCAAACAGCACAAAGTGTTGGCGTTTTTCGTATCGTTACGACAACAAGCAAAAATCTCTCTCCATGGGCATCTACCCCGACACCTCGCTCAAGCTAGCCCGAGAAAAGCGTGATGAGGCCCGACAGACTCTGGCGCAAGGCATGGATCCGTCTGCTGTCCGAAAAGAACTAAAAGCCATTCAGAGTGGCAAGGCAAAGAACAGTCTGAACATCATCACGGCCTATTTTTTGGATATGAAGAAGACAGAGTGGAATCCTGCCTATTTCAGTAAGGTGGAGGCCAGACTGAAAAAGGACGTGCTTCCCGCACTGGGCACGATGCCGATTACCGACATCAAAGCTCCCGATATTTTGCGCGTCCTCCACAAAGTGGAAGCCCGTGGGACCATCGAGTCTGCTCACCGCATCAAAGAGACGCTGAGCCAAATCTTCCGCTATGCCATAGCAAGCGGCCTGGCGGACAAAAACCCGATCCCTGACCTGGCCGGCGCCCTGCGCCGCGCCAAAGAAAAGCACATGGCTGCTATCACCGACCCGGAGCAAGCCGGCGACCTTCTCCGCCAGATCGATGCCTACCAAGGCACCTTCCCGGTAATATGTGCACTGAAGCTGGCACCCCTGGTTTTTGTCCGGCCCGGTGAGTTACGACAGGCCGAGTGGGCCAACATTAACTTTGAATGCGCGGAGTGGCGCTTTAAAGCCAGCAAGACTTACCAGGACCACATTGTCCCGCTCTCGCGCCAAGCTGTGGCTATTCTCAAGGCCCTGCAGCCCTATACCGGTCATGGCCGCTATGTCTTTCCCAGCAACAAGTCCGATGCACTCCCCATGAGCAGCAATACGATATTGTCCGCTTTACGGGTCATGGGTTTCGAGAAGGACAAAATGAGCGGGCATGGTTTCAGAGCCATGGCCAGAACCATGATCGCAGAGCGTCTTCGCTATCCCGATGTGGCGATTGAGCTTCAACTGGCGCACCAGGTTCGTGACATTCATGGTCACGCCTATAACCGGGCCAGCTTTCTGGATGACCGGAAGCGGATGATGCAGGAGTGGGCCGACTATCTGGATAAGCTGAAAAGGGACGAGACTGGCCTTCACTCCTGACAGGCATGCCCCTACGGATGGCTAAAGGCGCCAGCCTGGAATCACCAAACTCCGTCCGTGAGTGCCTGCCTGCTCTGCTGGGAGGCACTTTGCAAGAGCGGTTCGGGGTGCTGTTCCTGGACAGCCAGAACCGACTGATCGCCTATGAAGAAGTGCTCCTGGGCACCCTGAGCTCTGCTACCGTTTACCCTCTGGAAATCGTCCAGACCGCCCTTGGCCATTACGCCGCCTCGGTGATCCTGGTGCACAACCACCCTTCAGGGTCTCTGGAGCCCAGCCAGGCGGATAGAGTCCGAAGCCGCCTTAAGCGTTTCCTTAATCTGCTCTCTTGACGCCAGCTTGGCTTTTCCGCAATTGCGTTCAAAGAGCAGCAATCCAATGGCATGAATCTCCAGACGCTCGGCCAGGCGCAGTTCACTGCTGATATGACGCTTCAGCTTTGTTCGCAGCGCATTTGCCAAGGCTTCGAAGAAGGTGGTGAGCAGCAACCGGGGATGCGGACAAAAACTTGGAATACCAAGAGGTAGTTCATGTACTCGTACGAAGACAGGATTCGAGCGGTCGGGCTCTAAATCAAGCTCGGCAACGCGTCAGGGCAACCAAAAGTCAGCATGGCTACCCAACCAAGAATGCGCTAAAGGACTGGAATCGGGAATACGAGCAACCTCTCGATTTACGAATGAGCCATGCACGCTCAAAGCCAAAGTACTCACATGCGCAGAAGACTGAGGCGGTAGAGCACTATGTCAGCCACGACCGCTGCATTGCTGCAACCATAAGGGCGTTGGGCTATGCACGCGTGCCCCTTAGCACCAGCAAGCCGAATCGGCTCGCCTCGAGCAACACTGCATTCTACGCAACTAGTTCGAAACATTGCAGATCAGCTGGTACGACGCTGTTCGCGCTCTTCAAGCACCGCACTGCGGATCATTCGCCAAACAAAATCTCCGATATCTTCGAGCGAATAGCGACCTTCCTCACGAAACCAGGTTGCAACCCAATTGAGCGCCCCGAGGCCGATCAGACGCAGCAGCTCCAGATCCATATCCTTCCGAATCACTCCCTGTTCAGCCAGTAGTTTCAGCATTGCGGCCCACAACGACTCATAGCGATCACGCAGCTTTATCATCTCCCTGCGCGCCTCGCCACACAGGGAGCGCCACTCGAACAACAACACATAGACCATATCCGAACCACTGACCAACATTTGCAGGTGTGCATTGATGCCGCGGCGCAACTGCTCGGCAGGCTCTGTCACACCCGCCACAGCCTGGGTGACGGCTATCGAGGCCTGCTCCAGACCCAGCCGCATCAGATCGACGAGAATGTCTTCCTTGGCCGGATAACGGTAATGAAGGCTGCCAGGGAGCATGTTGCACGCTTCGGCAATCTCCTTGACCGTGGTCCGGTCATAGCCTTGCCCCCGGAACAGGCGAGCGGCAGATCTCAACACGAAATCACGATCCGACTGGGCAACTGGCCTGACCTGACGACTTTTCTTCACGGTATCCTCCCGAGTAACGGAAACGCTATTCTAGCCTGAGTCCCGCCCGGCACCCCTAAAAATTCGATCCCGTCCCGCCCACGATCAGCGTCTTTACAACCTTGTCGCCGCTGCCTGCTCAGGCGCCGACGGAACAAACCTCAGGTCTATGTTGATATGGCAGGATTGACATTTGGCCAACCAACCAACTAGGGTGATTGCCATAGTCACTACAGCGGGAGAATCCAAATGGCCTTGGCAAATCGTAAGATCGGTTACGGCGAGGTTGTAACGCGTGACCTCCACTTTTCGATGAACCGTGAGACGGTCACCCGTCACTGGTTCAACAACGACCCCTGGTGCACGCACTGGATGAACGCCATTCTGGCGGCCGTTCCGGATGGCGAGCGCTGGGTGATGAACTCGGCCCGCCGACAACTCGACAAATTGCGTGACCCGGAAGTGCGCAAGGCTGCTGGCGAGTTCATCCGTCAGGAGCGCATTCATGCCCGCGAGCATGACGAGATGAATGCCATTTGCTTACAGCAGGGCGTCCCTATTGACCAGGTCGAAGCCACCTTCAAGCTCATTCGCAAGGAACTCCAGCATCGCCTGAGCGATGACATGCAAAGCTCCATCGCCGCGGCGTTCGAGCATTTCACCGCCATCATTTCCTCGGTGTTGCTGGAGCACCCGGAACTTTTCGATAAAACACATCCTGAATTACGTGCCATGTTGTACTGGCACTTCGTTGAGGAAACCGAGCACAAGAGCGTCAGTTTCGATGTGTTCGTCGACGCCAGCGGCGGCGGTCTGCGCAGTTACCGGTTGCGCATCAGTGGCATGATGCTGGCCATCTCGCTCGGCTTTCCAATCATGATCGGAAATCAGGCGTTTTTGCTCTATAGAGACAAACAGCTCCTCAATCTGCGTTCGGCGACGCATATGCTCAAGGTGCTGTTCGTCAGACCCGGCATTCTCTCCAAAGTGCTGGCAGGTGTCTTCCCCTATTTCTCGCCCACCTTCCATCCTTGGGACGATGACAATCGGGAGACCATCAGGATCTGGAAGCGCGCCTACGAGCAGACCGGCGACACCCACAAGGCATTCGAGGCACTGGTCAAACACCAGCCCGGTATCCGGACAGGTCTCCGTACAGTTGCGCACCCGCTTGAGGGACTCTCATGAAAAAACAACCCTTACCACCTTCTCGCAATGCAGCCGCTGTCGTCACCGGAGCTGGCAGCGGCATTGGCCGCAGCTTTGCCTACGAGCTGGCTCGTCGTGGCGGTACGGTGATCTGCGCCGACATCAATGAAGAGAGAGCCGAGCAGATCGTCGCAAGCCTGCAGGCCATCGGCAGCCAGGCAATTGCCTATCGCTGTGACGTGGGCGATGCGAAGCAGATGGAAGCCCTCAGTGATGAGGCCGAGAAACTGCTCGGCCGTCCGGTGACTCTGGTGATCAACAATGCAGGCGTGGGTCTCGGCGGGCCAATCGGCGAGGTGTCACTGGAAGACTGGCATTGGTGTATGAACGTCAACCTCTGGGGCGTGATCCACGGCTGCCATTTCTTCGCGCCGAAACTTCGGGATCTTGGCTATGGCGGCATCATTAATGTCGCTTCCGCCGCTGCTTTCGGTGCAGCGCCGGAAATGAGCACCTACAACGTCACCAAGGCCGGTGTACTGGCGCTCTCGGAAACCCTGGCTGCTGAGCTTGTCGGCACCGGCGTGAGAGTCACGGCACTGTGCCCAACCGTGGTACCCACCAACATCGTCAACGACGGCAAGCTACCGGCAAAACGCCGCGAGTTTGCGCGGTCCGCCATGACACGTTTCTCCCTGACCACCGCCGACAAGGTAGCCCGACAAACACTTGATGCGCTGGATCGTGGTGAGCTTTACATGCTGCCGCAAATCGATGGGCGCCTCGCCTGGCGCTTCAAACGACTGATGCCGCGCCTGTATGTCCGTACCGTTGGCGAGGCCTATCGCCTGCTGGCCAATTGATCAAGGAGACTCTCATGGCATCACTCTCTGCAAGGATCATCAAGCCCCTGTTCCGCGCGATTATGAAGCGCGACATTCAGGACCCCGATCATCTGGTCCGTCATTTACGCAGGGTCATGAATGCCCCGCTGATGCCTTCGGTGATACCCCGCGGCGTTAGCCTGCGCCATGGCCGCGTGGCCGATGTACCCGGCCAGTGGTTGAGTACCGCCCATCCTGCGGCGACCATACTGTTCCTCCATGGAGGGGCTTTCGTGGGCGGTCGTCTTGATACCTATCACCACTTCTGCGGCACACTGACGAAGGCACTCAACGCCCGCATTTTTCTCGCCGATTACCGACTGGCACCGGAACACCCTTTCCCGGCGGCAACCGATGATGCCTTTGCCGCGTACAGCGAGCTGATCGAAGAATCCCTGCCGCTGATCGTGGCCGGCGATTCCGCCGGCGGCAACCTGACCCTGGCGACGTTATTGCGTGCCCGCGACGAGCAACTGTCCATGCCGGTGTGTGCCGTAGCCATTTCACCAGGCGCTGACGCCACCGGCGAGTTGATGTCCCGGGATGCCAATAATGAGAGCGACCCGATGCTGTCACGGATGATGATCGATGGCGCCGTCAGGATCTACCTGCAAGGTGCCGATCCGTTCAATCCCTATGCATCCCCGACGCGGGGTGACTATCGGGGTCTGCCACCATTGATGCTGACGGTAAGTGAAGAGGAATGCCTGCGCGATGATGCCTACGTCGTTGCCGAACAAGCGCGTCATGCGGGGGTGCCGGTCACGCTGCTATCGCGACAGGACATGCCCCACATCTGGCCAATTTTCCTTCTGCTGCCAGAAGCCCGTCAGGATACACGCAAAATAATCCGCTTTATGCAGTCCCGTCTGGATAATCGACGGCATAACGATCTACCCAACCACCGTGCCGGATCCGGCGACTTGCACACACCATCGACCACGCAGGAGGCTGTTGCATGAACATGACTGCTTTCACTGCCGATCAGACCCGGCACCATCCTCCTGTTCGTCCTGATCACGAGGTGATTATTGTCGGCGCCGGCATCTCCGGCATCGGTGCCGCCATCCAGCTCAAGGCAGACGGCGTCAACGACATCCTGATTCTTGAGCGTGACAATGATGTCGGTGGCACCTGGCGTGACAATCGCTATCCCGGCATTGCCGTGGACATCACCTCGTTTACCTACTCTTTTTCGTTCGAGCAGAACGCTAACTGGTCACGAGTGTTCGCTCCGGGCAACGAGCTGTATCAATACACCCGGCGGGTGTCATCCAAATATGGCATCTACCGCCATATCCGCTTCGGCGTTGAGGTGGAACGCGCGCAATTCGACACGGAAAACAATCTCTGGGTAGTCAGCCTAGCGAGTGGCGAGACATTGCGCGGCCGACATCTGATCTCTGCCTGCGGCGGGCTGATCTCACCCAAGCTGCCTGACATCGAAGGTCTTGATGCCTTCGAGGGAGAAGTTATCCACACTGCCCGCTGGCCTGAAGACATGGACCTGACGGGCAAGCGTGTTGCCGTCATCGGCACCGGTGCCACCGCCGTGCAACTGGTTCCGGAGATCGCCCGTCAAGCGAAACAGCTTGATGTCTATCAGCGCACCCCGATCTGGGTTCTGAAAAAACCGGACCGGATATTGCCCGGCTGGCTGAAAAGCCTGTTTCGTGCCTTACCCTCCCTGCAAGGTGGTGTTCGCGGCATAACCGACGTGGCCAGCGAAACCCTGATGGTACTGTCGGCGATCTACTACCGTCAGGCCCCCTGGATAGTGCGCGCCTGCGAGAAGGCCGCACTCGACAATATGCGAAAACAACTCCCCGGCAGACAGGATCTCTGGGAAAAACTCAGCCCGGCCTATGGCTTTGGTTGCAAACGGCCCACCTTTTCCAACGAGTACTTCACAACGTTCGCTCGTGACAGTGTCGAGCTGGTCACCACGCCCATCCGTCGCATCACCCGACAGGGCATCACCACCAGTGACGGCAAGTCGCGACGCATTGATGTACTGGTGCTTGCCACCGGCTACAAGACCTTCGAAAAGGGCAATATCCCCTCATTCGAGCTGATCGGAAGCAATGGTGTTGATCTCGGCCAGTTCTGGCACGATAACCGCTATCAGGCCTACGAAGGCTTGACCATTCCGGGGTACCCGAACTTCTACATCATGCTCGGCCCCTATGCACTGATTGGTACCTCCTACTTCAAGATGGTAGAGGGAAATGCCATTCATCTTTCACGCTGCATCCGCGAGGCCCACCGGCGCAAGGCAACCCGGGTGGAAATCCGGCAGATCGTGCATGACCGCTACTTTCAGAACATTCAGCAACGTCAGCAGAACACCGTGTTTCTCAACCACAACTGCGCACTCTCCAACAGCTATTATTTCGACCACCATGGCGACGCGCCCATGCTTCGCCCCTCGACCTCGGTGGAGATGCTGTGGCGGGCGAAGCACCTGCCAATGGACAATTACTTGTTCCTGAAGAGCAAAGATACGGGAGCATATTTCAGACCAGAGACTTCAAATCGGTACCCGAATCACTCAATGCTTCAGCGCTGACGCTCTTGCGGTGCTGGACCAGCTGCTTGCCGACCATGAAAGCAATGGGCAGATTGACCGCGTCAACAGCAATGACACAGCCCTCGCGGAGATAGAACACCGCAAATTCCTTATCCTCGGGGCTGCCGCGCATCACACGCTGATCATGATTTTGCGACAACCCCACCATCTGCAGGCGTACGTCATACTGGTTCGACCAGAACCATGGGACGCTATCGTAAGGTTTCTCCTCTCCCATCAGAGTCGCCGCCGCAGTACGAGCTTGATCGACAGCGTTGGCGACAGACTCAAGCCGTTGCATCTTCTCGAAGAAAAGATTCCGGTGACGGGTACAGTCGCCAATCGCCAGGATGGCGGGATCGCCGGTGCGGGTAAACTCGTCGACAACAATACCGTCATCACAGGGCAGGCTGGCGACCTCAGCCAAAGTGGTTTCCGGTATGACGCCGATCGAGACGAGCACGATATCGGCCGGCAAAGTGCCTCCATTCGCCAACATCACGCCAGCCACACGACCCTGATCATCCGCTTCAAAGCCGGTTACCGCTGTGTTCAGGCGTACATCCACGCCGGCGCCACTGTGTTTGGCGTAAAAGAACGCCGACATCTCCGGGCCCGTAACGCGCTGCATAAGACGCTCTGCGGCTTCCAGCACCGTGACATTAACGCCTTTTTTGATAGCGCTGGCTGCCACCTCAAGGCCGATAAAACCGCCACCCACAATGACCAGACTCTTCCCCGGGACTAATTGTTCACGCAGGGCATCTGTGTCAGCTATGTCATGCAGATAATGAATGCCTTTCAAGTCAGCCCCGGGCGCTTTCAGACGTCGGACGTGTGAGCCCGTGGCCAGGACCAGTCGATCGTATTTCAACGTGCTCTGGTCGGACAAGCTGATGGTCTTGTTGTCTCGATCAATTTGTTCGACGCGCACACCGAGCCGCAACTGATGGCCTGCCTTCTCGTACACCGAGCGCGGCTTCAGGTACAGCGACTCCTGATCAACATCTCCTGCCAGGTAATTCTTGGACAAAGGCGGTCGCTGATATGGTGGATGGGGTTCTTCGCCCACCAGAACCACCTCATGTTGATATTTTTTTTGCAGCAAGGTTGTCAGGAGCGCACCTGCTGCGTGCCCGCCGCCAACGATGACTGTGGTCTCTTTCCGTTTGTTTACCATAGCCTCTCTCTTTAGCTGTGCCTTGGGATCGGATTGTTCAGGAAAATGCCAACCGAGACGAGCACAAGGTCGGCTGGCACGGTGATGTCAACCGCGCCCCGCGACACCCCGCACGCGGCTCTCAGCCGCCGGAGGTCTCGGCATCCTCAAGCATCATCGCGGCGCCCTTCTCGCCGATCATGGTCGCCGGCTGATTGGTGTTACCGCCGACCAGCGTTGGCATGATGGAGGCATCAATCACCCGCAGACATTGCAGTCCATGCACGCGCAGACGCGAATCGACCACCGCCATCGGATCCACACCCATCTTGCAGGTGCCGACAGGGTGATATGCCGACTCACCGCTGCGCCGCACCCATGCGGCGAGGTCGTCGTCATTCTGCAGCGCCGGCCCGGGCGACATCTCGACCTCGTGGTGCGGGGCGAAGGCCGTCTGCGCCAGGATCCTGCGCGCCAGATGAACCCCGCGAACCAGTTGCTCGACGTCGGCGGGCTCAGCCATGTAATTGGGGTCGATCAGCGGCGCCGCGAACGGGTCGGCACTGTGCAAACCAATCCGGCCGCGCGACAATGGCCTGAGCCCGTAGATCATGACTATGTAGCCATAACCACTCATTGCGGTCCTCAAGTCCCGCCCGTGATCGGCGTACAACATTGGCCCGAAGTGCAGTTGCAGGTCGGGTATCGGCTCCTCCGGCCGGGAACGGATGAACCCGCCGGCCTCGGCGCCGTTGCTCGACAGCACTCCGCGTCTACTACTCAGGTATTGCAGCAGGGCCCGCAGGCCCTTGAGCCAGTAGCTCGGGTGCATCGAGATGCTCTGACGGCTGCGCGCCCTGACGCGCATGAACACGTCGATATGATCCTGGAGGTTCTGCCCAACCCCCTCCAGCGCATGACGCAATTCGATGCCGTGCCGGGACAACTCCTCACGCGGACCGATGCCGGATAGCATCAGCAGTTGCGGCGAGTTGAACGCCCCGCCGCAGAGCACAACCTCGCGCCCGGCACGGACCTGCACCAGCCCGGTCGCGCTGCGGTACTCGACACCGGTGGCGCGAGTGCCATCGAGCAACACACGGGTAACGTGCGCGCCACTGCGGACAGTCAGATTGGAACGCCCTGCTGCGGGTTCGAGATAGGCGCGCGCATTGCTGCAGCGCGCGCCGTCCTTCTGGTAGGCATAGTAGAAACCCACGCCTTCCTGCTCACTGCCGTTGAAATCCGTATTGCGCCGGTACCCCGCCTGTGTCGCCGCCTCGACGAACACCTCGCTCAGCGAATTGGTATAGCGGCGCTCGGCAACATTGAGCGGACCATCCTGGCCATGAAATACTGCCTCGGCCGAGGTCAACTTCGGCTCGAAATGTTCGGACCTGCGAAAATACGGCAGCACCTCGGCGTACGACCACCCGTCGCAACCCAGCCGCGCCCACTCGTCGTAGTCCCAGGCATGCCCGCGGATATAGACCTGCGCGTTCATGCCGCTGGAACCGCCGAGCATCTTGCCCCGCGGCTGGAACAGCGCGCGGTCGTACATGTTACGCTGTGGTTCGGTATTGAACTGCCAGTTGTAGCGGCGGCTGAACATCAATTGCAGGAAACCCAGCGGCATGTTCACGAAAGGATTGCGGCGGCTCTCAGGACCGGCTTCGAGCAGCAGTACCGAATAGCGGCCGCTCTCGGACAGGCGGTTGGCGACGGCACATCCGGCCGAGCCCGCGCCGACCACTACATAATCGAATTGTTCAGACGCCATCTTGGTCAGCCGGTTCATTAACTCTTAGGCGTCAGTTTAACCATCAGCTTAGAATAGCCCCGCACGAAGTTGGACTGCACACGCTCCGGCTCACCAACAACTTCGATGTTATCAAAACGCTTGAGCAGTTCTTCCCAGAGAATGCGCAGTTGCAATTCGGCCAGACGGTTGCCCATGCAACGGTGAACGCCGTAACCAAACGACATATGATTTCGTGCGTCCTGGCGATCGATAATGAACTGATCGGGGTTTTCAAATTTGCGTTCGTCCCGATTGCCCGAGGCGTACCACATCACCACACGATCACCCTTCTTGATAGTCTGACCACGCAGCTCCACGTCCCGCGTAGCGACCCGGCGCATTTTCGCCAGCGGGGTTTGCCAGCGGATGATTTCCGAGACCATATTCGGAATCAGCTCCGGGTTCGCCTTGAGTTTGGCGAACTCTTCAGGGAACTGGTTCAGAGCCAGTACACCGCCGCTCATGGAGTTGCGAGTGGTGTCATTGCCGCCAACGATAAGCAGCGCCAGATTCCCGATAAACTCCATCGGACGATTGATCAAGTCCTTTGTATCTTCGTTGCTCTGCAACATACTGATCAAATCGAATCCGGGCTCTTCACCGGCTGCACGACGTGCTTCCTTGTCGCGCCATAGATTGGAGAAAGCCCTCGCCATGTCTGCGGCGTCGTCGAACATGCTGTCTTCATCGGTAAACTCGCCGCCGGTCGCTGATACTGCGCCGGACAATCGATCCGACCAGTCAACCAGCTTGTGACGTTCCTCGTAAGGGAAATCCAGCAGCGAGGCCAACATGCGCCCCGTCAGTTCCTTCGACACGGCCGGCACCCAGTCAAAGAGTACGCCCAGAGGCAGGCTGTCGAGCACGTCCCCGGCGCGCTCGCGGATCAGGCCCTCCATTTCCTTCAGATTCTTGGGTGCCACTACACGCTGAACCGCCTGGCGCTGCACGTCATGCTTGGGCGGATCCATGGCGATGAACATTTCCACCGAAAGTCCTTCCGGGGGGTCACCCAAAATGATTTGCGGCTCGGACGAAAACAATTCGTGACTCTTGTCCACGAACAGAATGTCTTCATAGCGCGTTATCGACCAGAACGGCCCGAATGGACTTTTCTTCTGGTAGTGCACCGGCGCCTCATCACGCAGCCGCTTGAAATAGGCGCGCCACTGGTCTTGACGGTACAAAAATGGGTTGCTGACGTCGATGTCCTCAAGCGCCAGCGTGTTGACATCGGGAATGGGCGTTTCGACAAATTTGATCTGTGGACTCCGCCTGCCGATGATCTTCTTTTTTGCCTTCACCACCATCTTCAGTGCCTGGATTTGCAAGTGCATTGGCACCACTTTGGATGTGGCATTGATCACCTTAGTCTGGATGGCATCAATTGCGCTTGATTTCGTTGACATGGTGTTCTCCAATACTTACATCTGAAATTCGGGTACATGAACGGTGAGGCCGTCCATTGCATCTGTGGTCTTGACCTGGCAGCCCAGTCGCGAGGTTTTCGCCCGCTCCGGGGTCATGGACAGCATCTGCTCTTCAGCGTTGCCGATCGATCCGGTCTTGCCGAACCACTCATCCGCAATGATCATGTGGCAGGTGCCGCAGGCGCACTCCCCGCCACAATCCCCGTCGACGCCTGGGATGGCGTTATCGGCGGCAATCTGCATCAGCGTGGCGCCAGCCTCAAACTCTGTGACATGTTCAGTGTTGTCATGCTCAATAAACGTGATCTTGCCCAATTTCTCTCTCCTGCGAATAACTTATGCTCGGATAGTGATTCCACGCCGGTATGACGGCGAGGTCATTTCTTGACATTCACGGGTCATTTAAAGACAATGTAGCCTCTGTGCAATGGGCCGCGCCGATGAAACAAAAGGCAGAGGGTTGGCAAAATCTGGCAGCCGATATTCCGTCGAACTATTCGCGGCTTATCGCCCGCGAGCTGGACATGACGACCAGGCAATTGCCCGTTTTACTGCGTGGCACCGGTCTTGACGTCGAACAGTTCCTGAGTGAGGACGGCCTGCTCACGCCGGCTCAGCAGGTACGGATCCTGCGTAATGCGCTGTTGATGTCAGGCCAGCCGGCATTCGGACTAATGCTTGGCAAGCGACTGACCCCGGCAACCCACGGTGCGATGGGCTTTGCCGCCTCCAGCAGCCCGGATCTGCTCAGCGCACTACGGGCGATACAAACCTTCCTGCCCACCCGCGCCAGCGTTATCCAGTTGCATTTACGGCAGGTTGAAGAGCACCTGGAATGCAGGCTGGATTTCCAGGTACCGCTAGACGCCGACCTCCAGCGCTGCCTGGCAGACATGATGATTAAGGTACTGCTCGAATTCGGCGAATTCATTGTCGGCCGTCCTTTGTATGAGGCTGAAATATGCTTTACCCACCCGGCACCCGAATACCACGCGATCTATTACGAGTATTTGTCCGGGCGGATTCGCTTTGGTTGTAATCAGTTGACGCTCAAACTGCCGATGACGTTGTGCCAGGAGCCGAACGCCTCCGCCAATCATGAAAACTATCGTCTGGCCCTGCAGCAGTGCGAAGCCATGCTTGCGCAACTTCAAACCCAGAAACCGAGCTACCAGACCCGGCTCAAGAAGATGATGTTGTCCCGCCCCCCCGGCACGCTCAGTGAAGAAGAAGCTGCGGCCACCCTGTTCATGAACAAACGCACCCTGGCACGCAAGCTGAAACAGGAGCACAGCAGTTTTCGTCAAATTCGTGAGGACATCCTGTCCCAGCAGGCAGCGAGCTACCTGTGTGACAGCAAACTGTCCGTCGAGGCCATCGCGGCGTTGATGAACTATCACGACAGCGCCAATTTCAGGCGTGCCTTCAAACGCTGGTTCGGCCATTCGCCCGAGCAGTACAGGCAGTGTTTCAGTTCACGAGACACCCTGCCACCTAGCCCCTGAGAATGCTCTGAATAACTCCCAGCCTGACCAGTAGAAACGCTTTGCCATCTGACATGCCTTGGATTATTATTTGGTTGGTCAACCAATCATTAATTGTTGTGCTCAAACAAAATAGAGGTGGCCATGACATCCAGTTACACCCTGTACACCGGTTCGTCCGGGCAAAAGGATTGGTCAACTTCGTCAGCGGTGCCGACGCTGTTTGTCGGTGCCAATGATCTGATGCTACAGGCCAGTCAATACGGTGAAATCACGGCCCCTATCGTGCTGCTGCTTCACGGCGGAGGCCAGACGCGCCATGCCTGGGCCGATACGGCTCGCACTCTCGCCGGAGCGGGATACTGTGCAATCACTTTGGATGCGCGCGGGCACGGCGAAAGCGATTGGTGTGCGCATGGTGACTACAGCACCGAAAGCTTGGTAGCGGACCTCAATGCTGTGATTCACTCGCTGCCCACGGCGCCGATCATTGTCGGTGCTTCCATGGGGGGCCTTACCAGCATGCTGGCGCTTGGCGAAAACGCCTCGCTGCCCTGTTCCGCGCTGATATTGGTCGACGTGGCCCCGCGACTGGAGCAACAAGGCGTGCGCCGTATCATCGAGTTCATGCGCCGCCATCAGGACGGGTTCGACAGCCTTGAACAGGTGCGCGATGCAATCGCCGCCTACAATCCGCACCGCCCTCCACCGAGCGACCTTTCAGGCTTGCGCAAGAATTTGCGCCAACGGGATGACGGCCGTCTTTACTGGCACTGGGATCCTGCCTTTCTGGACCACGCACGCCTGCCTACGGAAACCAACAACGGCATGTTCGAACAAGTCAGGCTGGAGCGTGCCGCCCGCAAGCTGTCCATGCCTCTACTACTTATTCGCGGATACCAGAGCGACGTGCTCAGCGACCAGGGTGCGCGAGAGCTGCTCGACTTAGCACCCCATGCGCACTATGTCGTGCTAAAGCAGGCTGGCCATATGGTAGCCGGGGACAGGAACACAATCTTCACAGAGGCAGTGCTGGACTTTCTGCAAGGGTCTAACGCCGCGCTTAGCCGCCATGCCTCATCGACATTCGACCATAGAGCATTGACATGAAACATCGCCATCTGGATGTACTGATCATCGGCGCCGGCCTGTCCGGAATTGGTGCAGCCTGCCACTTGCAGAAGAAGTGCCCGAACGTGCGTTTCGGCATTATCGAGCGGCGCGAAAGAATCGGCGGAACCTGGGACCTGTTTCGCTATCCCGGCATTCGATCAGACTCCGATATGTTCACACTCGGCTACAATTTTCGCCCCTGGACGCAAACCAAAATGCTTGCCGACGGCCCGTCAATTCGAACCTATATTGAAGACACCGCACGCGACCATGACGTCAAACGATACATTCATTTCGGCTTGAAAGTCATTTCAGAGGAGTGGGACAGCAAGAAGTATCACTGGACTGTCACAGCCCTTAATGAAAAAACAGGAAAAGAAGAAACCTTCAGTGCCGGCTTCGTCTTCAACTGTACCGGATACTATAAATACGACGCGGGCTATACGCCGGAAATAGCAGGCTTGAGCAGCTTCAAGGGTGATGTCATCCACCCACAGCAATGGCCCGAGAACTATGACTACAGAGGCAAACGGGTAGTCGTTATCGGCAGTGGAGCTACAGCAGTGACGCTGGTGCCAGCCATGACAGACAAGGCCGCCCACGTAGTGATGCTGCAACGTTCGCCGACCTACGTCGCAACCGTACCCGATGAGGATCTGATTTCCAGGAGCTTGCGCCGTTTTCTGCCGGAAATGGTCGTCTACCGAATGGCCCGTGCACGTAACATCATACTTCAACGCGCTGTTTACCGGCTGTCTCTCAGCAATCCGAAAGCAATACGCAGACTGTTACTGGCCGCAACGCGCAGGCAGCTCGGTCCGAATATTGACATGCGCCACTTCCAGCCAAATTACAACCCTTGGGAGGAGCGGATGTGCGCGGTCCCTAAAGGAAATCTCTTCAAGGTTATCCGGGAAGGTAAAGCATCCATAGTCACGGACCATATCGACACGCTTACGGAAACCGGCATTCAACTAAAGTCCGGCGATCACCTGGACGCGGATGTACTGATCACCGCGACCGGCCTGAACCTTCAGCTTTTTGGTGGTGCTACGCTGCGCGTCGATGGCCGCGAAGTTAGTGTATCCGACAAATTGCTGTACAAGGGACTGATGCTGGAAGGTGTGCCAAACATGGCGCTGGTATTCGGCTATACCAATTCCTCCTGGACCCTGAAAGCCGATATTGCCTGCGAATTTGTCTGCCGCTTGCTCAACCATATGCGCGACATTGGCGCCACCCATGTCACCCCCATCGATGAGCAAGGTTGTAGTACCGATCTCAACTTCCTCAATCTGCGCTCCGGCTATGTTCAACGAGCCAATGACCGCCTCCCGCGTCAGGGAAGCAAGGTGCCCTGGCAGAATCTGGATGATTACCTGAGGGATCTTCCTGCCTTGCGTTATGGAAATCTCGAAGATGGTTATCTTAGTTTCGAGGGTAAAAACCTCAGGAAAAAAAAGCAGGGAATACTCGGTGCTCTGCTCGGCGCCTGAACGATAGCCTTAACAAGGAGGAGTACCATGAAAAATTTTTCTGGAAAAGTTGCCGCTATCACGGGGGCCGGATCGGGTATCGGTCAGGCCACCGCGATTGCCCTGGCGGGAAGGGGCTGTCACTTGTCACTTTCCGACGTCAACGACAAAGGATTGGCGCGAACTCTGGACAAGCTCCGGTCCTATCCAGTGAAGGTAACAGTGCATCATGTTGATGTCGGTGATCGTGCTGCGGTTTATCAGTACGCCGAGGACAGCATCAAAGAGCACGGTAAGGTGAACCTGATCATCAACAATGCCGGCGTTGGTCTGGGGGAAACGATAGAGGCCATGAGCTATGAAAACTTTGAATGGCTCATGCATATCAACTTCTGGGGTGTAGTGTATGGCACCAAGGCTTTTCTTCCGCACCTGAAGCAGTCCGGCGACGGTCATGTTGTCAACATCTCCAGCATATTCGGCATCATCGGTGTACCAACCCAGGCTGCCTACAATGCGTCCAAGTTTGCAGTCAGAGGCTTCACCGAAGCGTTGCGCGAAGAACTTGATATCGAGGGCTGCTGCGTCAGCGCCACCTGTGTCCATCCCGGCGGAGTCAAAACCAACATTGCCCGTAATAGCCGCATGGGTGAGATGGGAAACATGAGTATTGGTGACCAGGATGAAATTGCCGACCTGTTTGATCGCATTGCCATGTCTACCCCCGAACAGGCCGCAAAAGCGATCCTCCGGGGGGTACAAAAGAATCAAAGGCGCGTGTTGATTGGCGCTGACGCGGTGCTGATGGACACCACCCAGCGGCTCATGCCCACTGCATATCAACGGGTTCTGGAAACTCTTTTTCGGATAAACAGAGGTCGCAGCGCAAAAGCGACCACCGTCTAACTATTCATCCCGACTATGAACTTCAAGGAGTATCGCAATGACGACAGTCGCGAAAACAAGCAACAGCCTCAACGGTGCCTCGGTGGGCATCCCACCGCGTCATATCGATTTTAATTTCCCGCAAAGCATCCCGACGTACTTTTATGCCGGGAATGCCACGGCGACCACTTTCTTCGCCATGCTGTCAGGGTTTTTCCCGCCGGGCGAGCGTTACTTCATGGATTCGGTACGTCACTTCCGAAGCCATGTCACTGACAAAGCACAGCGTGCTGCCGTCTCCGGATTTATGGGCCAGGAGGCCATCCACGGGCGCGAACATGATCGTCTGAACGAGCTGCTTGCCGAGCGCGGCTTTGACATGGGTACGCCAGACCGTTTCGTGAAGCTTGGCCTGAGGGTACTGGAAATGCTTCCTCCGAGCACCAAACTCGCAGCCACCACCTTCATGGAGCACTTTACTGCCCTGTTGGCAGAGCAGCTGCTCGAGGATAAGGATTTTCAGGGCCTAGCGGACCCTGAAATGATCAAGATATGGCAATGGCATGCGTTGGAAGAGCTAGAACACAAGTCTGTCGCTTATGACGTCTATGAACTAGTCGGGAACCGGCACAGTGAACGGGTCGCCGCCGCTGCGGCCTCACTTGTCGTGCTGCTGCCCATGCTGGGTGTCACCTGGGCATGGATGCTGGCACGAGATGGCAAGCTCGGAAATATCAGGGACAACGCCAAGGGCCTGAACATGTTATTTGGCCGCAAAGGGTTTGTCTCAAAGATCCTGCCTCGTCTGCCAGAGTTCACTCAGCGACACTTTCACCCTGGCAATCATGACACCCGTCACCTGGAGCAGGCATGGCGTGAGCGGCTTTTTGCGGAAGGCGGTGAGTTGTTTGACGTTTACAAGAACCGGGTAGCCTGACTTGTAATGCAAACCCCGGGCTTTGCCACATTCATCCTGTATATTGATGTTTCTGGCAAAGCCCCAGTATCGCCAGCACTTATATGCTGCTCGAGAGCCATATTACTCTCGGCCATCAAGGAGTAACGCATGACCGAATCGCTGGTTGACTCGCTTATCCAGATGTTTCCCAATGTCCCTTTTCAGAAGCTGCTTGGCATCGAAATCGTCGATGTAGCCAGCGACCGGGCCGTTGTTTGCCTGCCCTTCCGCGAAGAGCTGGCTGGTGGCGGCAACGCCTTCCACGGCGGCGCCATCAGCAGCCTGCTGGATCTGACCGGCGCCTTGGCGGCCTGGTCCGGCCATGATCCGAAAAACGGCATGAAGGCAGCCACCGTATCCATGACCGTAAATTATCTTGCTGCGGCGCTGGGCAAGGACATCATCGCTACCGCGAATGCGGTAAAACGCGGACGAGAGTTGATTTTCTCGGAGGTCTCGATCCGGGAGAAAGCTTCAGGCAAGCTGATCGCCAATGGCACAATGATCTATCGCATTGCCTGACCGGAACGCGGAACAAAGATTATGGCAGATGCTGGCAGCACACTCGAACTGCCGGCATCGACTCAGGCATTATCCTCAAGCACACAGGTGGCAGCTTTCTCGCCAATCATCATGCAGGCAGCGTTGGTATTGCCACTGATCAACAGCGGCATGACGGAAGCATCAGCGACACGCAACCCGGATACTCCTCTGACCCGCAAACGGCTGTCCACCACAGCCAGCTCGTCCTCGCCCATGCGGCAGGTTCCCACCGGATGGTAGATGGATTCCGCACGCTGGCATATATCCGCGTCAATCTGCTCATCGGTCACCACTTCCGTGGCAGGCAGGTCATCGCCGCCAAAGATAGAAGCAAAAGCCTCGGTACGGAACACTCTGCGAGCCAACTTCACACCCTCCCGTAACACCCGGATGTCATCACTATCGGAAAAATAACAGGGGTCAATCAAGGGCGCACTGCGCGGATCACTATCGGACAGGCGGACGAAGCCCCTGCTCTTCGGCCGCAACTGACACACATGGATGGTACAACCGAAACCCGACGTCAACTCCCTGCCATGATCACGCAGGAAAGTCGGCAGGAAATGCAGTTGAACGTCCGGGCGATCACCTCCCCCGACATTGAAAAAAGCCCCGGCTTCAGCGGCATTGCTGGCAAGAAGCCCCCGCCGATGGCGAAAGTAATCATAGAAGGCACGTATCAACCGCGGCAGAAAGTATGGCGAGAAACCAATAGCCTGTCTGCTACTGTCATGAATCGAAACCGTCATATCCAGGTGATCCTGAAGGTTTTGACCAACCGCCGGAAGGTGAATATGGCAAGCAACCCCGACGCTTTTCAAATGATCACGATCTCCTATACCGGAGAGCATCAGCAACTGGGGTGAATTGATCGCGCCACCGCAAAGAATCACTTCACGATTGGCAGTTAGTACACAGGTTATACCCTGCTGATCAATGTACTCGACTCCCTTGGCCCGGTCGCCACTTAGCAGAACCCGGGTGACCAGCGTATCAGTCATGATGCAGAGGTTTTCCCGGCCCTTCGCAGGATCGAGAAACGCTCGCGCCGCACTCCAGCGCCGTCCTTCCTTCTGTGTTACCTGAAAACGGCCAAACCCGCGCTGATTTTCACCATTGAAATCATCATTCCGCGGCTCACCTAGCTCCTGACCAGCACGAATGAAAAGCTCGGTCAACGTGTTGGGGTCCTGTACTCGAGTAACGTTCAGTGGACCGCCCCGACCATGCCAGGCATCTACCGGATACTGCTCGTTATTTTCATGGGCAGTAAATATCGGCCGCACATCCTCCCAGCCCCAGCCCTTTGCCCCCGCATCTTCCCAGCTTTCGTAATCGTGATGTTGCCCGCGGATATACACCATGGCATTGATCGAACTGCTACCGCCGAGGGTTTTCCCTCTTGGCCAGTAAAGTCGTCGCTCAAGCAGGGCTTTCTGGGGAGCGGTATTATAGCCCCAGTTACGCTTACCCTCCTTGATTAGCCCGATCAGCCCGAACGGGATATTGACAAAGCCACTGTTATCATGGGGCCCGGCTTCAATCACGCAAACGGTATAACGGCCACCTTCACTAAGCCTGTTTGCCAGCACACAGCCCGCCGAGCCAGCACCTACAATGATGAAGTCAAATTCACGATTATTCACCCTGATGCACCTCGTCAAGCCGGGAAAAACTCTTTATATGGTGAGCACGGTCACCATGGGTCAATGAGCAGTGGGTGATCAGACGAAAGTAGTGGCCGATATCAAGCTCTTCGGTAACGCCAATCCCGCCATGAATCTGGATCGCCTGCTGCGCGATGCGTACCGCCTTGTCCGCATAATAGGCTTTCGCGGCCGTACTGGCGCGCTCACGCTGGGAGACATCTTCGGACTCCGCCTTGACGGCCGCCATAAACAGCATTGACTCGAGCTGCTGGAGATCGATGAACATATCCACCAGGTAGTGCTGAATTATCTGAAAGCTACCGATGGCTACACCAAACTGCTTTCGCGTTTTGGCATATTCCAGGGTGCGCCGGTACAGCGCGCCAGCGGCGCCATACATCCGCGCGCAGTCGAGCACGCGCAGATAAGCCAGCAACCTGCTCAGCGCTTGCTCGGCTTTCTCACCACAGGCGAGTATCATCCCGTCTGTAATATCGACATCATCAAACAGGACGTTAGCGATACGACCTCCATCCAGAGCCCGATAACGAATCGTCTCGCAAATACCAAGCGGCACAGCGAGCACAACAAGCTCGCCATCGGCAAGTGCAGTCGCCAGTAGCGTATCGGCAATACCACCATCCGGAACAAAGTTTTTCTGACCTGACAGGCGTCTTCCATTAAGCTTCATGGAAGGCGTTAACACCTGATAACCGGCGTGAACGTCGTACAGTGCACAGGCAAGCTTCACCCGTCCCTCGATGACGTCGCTCAACATGGCCAAGGTCGCATCGGAGCCGACGTATTCGAGCAGCTTGCCAGGAGCTACCACCGTATCAACGTAGGGATCCAGACATAACGCGGCGCCCAGTTCCCTGACAACCATCGCCACATCAAGGAGCGTACCACCGAACCCACCGCCGGATTCAGCGAAGGGCAGACCGAACCAGCCCAGCTCCTGCATTGCTGACCAGCTTGACGCGCCGAAAGGGTCCTGTTGCTCGATTTGCTTCCTATAGATATCAAAGCTGTAGTTATCCTTAAGATACCGGCTGGCGGTATCCGCGATAAGGGTTGTATTTTCCTGGAGGTTGAATTCCATCATCTCACCTCAAAGGCCAAGCAGCATTTTGGCCAGCACATTCTTCTGGATCTCGTTGGATCCACCGTAAATGGTGCAGGCACGGAGAAAGTTGTAACGTCGCGTGGCGCGATTGAAAATATCACTGCCAATTGTTTCCGGGTTGTCCCAGGTTAACGACATCATGCCGCCCAACTCCACCATGGCCTGCGACACTTTTTGCTGAAGCTCGGTCCCCTTTATTTTCAACCCGGATGATTCCGGCCCTAGGGGCCTGCCCTCATCAGTCGCGGCAACGGTACGGAAGTTAGTGTACTCCAGCGCCATCAATTCGATTTCAAGCTCGGCGATACGAAGCCGAGCCTGACTTTTGTCCAGAAAGCCCGGCGATTCCTCCACAGCGTTCTTCAGTCGTGATATCTCGTGATGACTATCCGCTACGCCGGCGATGGTGGTACGCTCGTGCGTCAGCAGGAACTTGGCAATAGTCCATCCCATGCCCTCCTGACCCACCAGATTTTCGAGCGGCACCCGCACATCAGTGAAATAAACCTCGTTAAGATGATGATGGCCGTCAATCGAGTAGATCGGCCGCACCTCGATGCCAGGTGTTTTCATATCAATCAGCAGAAAAGAAATTCCGTTCTGCTGCTTGACCGTAGGGTCGGTTCTGACCAAACAAAACATCATGTCCGCCCAGTGGGCCTGCGTCGTCCAGATCTTCTGGCCATTCACTAGATAATGGTCATCCTTGCGCTCGGCACGAGTCTTCAGGGACGCCAGATCCGAACCGGCATTGGGCTCGGAGTAACCCTGACACCAGAGGGTTTCACCACTGACGATACCTGGCAGCCAGCGATCTTTTTGCTCCTGAGAGCCAAAGTTATAAAGCACCGGCCCGACCATCGCCACGCCGAACGGACTTGTCGGGGGGGCGCCTGCCATGGCTCGCTCCAGATCAAAAATATAACGCTGAGTCGCCGTCCAGCCTGGCCCACCATACTGTTTCGGCCACGTCAGTACCAGCCAGCCCTGCTTGCCGAGCAAACGCTCCCACTTTTGCTGTAGCTCCTTATCGGGCATTTCACCAAGCGCCGAGCAGCGCTTGATATCGTCCCGCACATTCGCCTTCATCCAGTCACGAATGGATTGCTGAAACTCCAGCTCTTCCCGAGTGAACTCCAGATTCACGGTTTATCACCTCTTGCTTGCCATCGAGCGCCGTTTTCAAAAGTCATTCAGTTGACCCCACGGCCTTTGTTTTCCCAATAAGGCCTCCTCAGTTCGTTCTTGAGAATCTTGCCGGCACCACTTACCGGCAGCGGCTCGCGACGAAACTCGATGCTGCGCGGCAACTTGTAACCGGCAATCAGCGCACGGCAATGAGCCAGCAGCTCGCCTTGATTGAGACCATGCCCTTCCTTTAGCACGACAATCGCATGGACCATTTCACCCCACTCGTTGTGGGGAATCCCCACAACCGCACATTCCTGCACCGCGGGATGTCCGTAGATCGCACCCTCCACCTCAACCGAGAAAATATTCTCTCCGCCACTGATGATCATGTCCTTGGCACGATCAACGATAAAAACAAACCCGTCTTTATCCATATAGCCGAGATCACCGGTATGCAGCCAGCCATTGCGCAACGTATCGGCAGAGGCCTGTTTCATCCCCCAATAGCCCAGCATCACGTTCGGACCTCTGGCGCATATCTCACCGACCTCACCACGCGGCAGCTCGACATCATCCTTGTCCATAATGGCAACTTCGACGCCCAGTGCTGCCCTGCCAGCACTGCGTAGCTTGGCGCCGCCCGGCACATGAAACTCCGGCGCCAGCGCAGTAATAATCGGCGACGCCTCTGTCTGCCCATACCCTTGAGCAAAACGAGCATCTGGCATCTGCTCCATGGCAATGATCAACACTGCTTCAGGCATCGGCGATGCACCATAAAGCATTCGCCTGACGCTGCTGACATCAAAATTGCTTATCTTTCCAGAAGACACCAGCAGGTTGATCATGGTTGGCACGAGCAATGTATGGGTGATTTTTTCACGCTCAATGAACGACAGCACATCACCCACATCAAAACGCGGCACAATACCATGGGTGCCACCAGCCATGGTTACGGCAAAGGTACTTGCCATGTCGGCCAGATGGAACATCGGCGCTGCATGCATATAGATGGTGTCAGATCCGTAATCCATTTCCGGGACAACGTTCAGGGCATTAAACACAATATTGTCGTGACTCAGCATAACGCCCTTTGATCGCCCGGTCGTGCCGCCGGTATAGAACAGGCCGGCAAGCTGCGCACCACCTTCGCTCTTATCGGCCATGGGTTTGTTCTGGCCGATAAGCGACTCATAAGCGATACAACCCTCCGGCAAGTCACCTTCACCCATGAACACCACATGACTAACGCTTTCCATCAATGGTCGCAGGATCGGCAGCATCGCACTGAACGCATCATCAACGAACAGAACCGATGACTGGGAGTCATTTATCGCATAGGCAATCTCAGGCGGTGCCAGTCTGATATTAATTGGGTTGAGCACCATCCCTGCCCAAGGTATGGCAAAGAAATATTCCAGGTAACGATCGCTATTGAGTGAAAGAATTGCTATACGATCGCCATCAGCAACTCGCAGTGAGCGAACGCCGGCTGCCAGACGAGCCACCCGTTTCTCAAACTCATACCAGCTTTGCTTCCTGTTCGCGTAGATTGTGGCCACACCATTCGGGTTCAGCTGGGCCGCCCGACGCAGTACCTGGGAAATGAACATATCAACCTCCTTGACAGCCTGAAGATGTCAGATAAATCAAACGTCCTCAGCGTGCGTAGATAAAACGCCCCATCGATACATGAGTCGTATCCAGAAAAATATCGACAGAGACGACAATAAAACGCCGGCCCGCACGCACGATCTGCGGCACAGCACGAATCGTTCCGGCAAAGGCCGGTCGCAGATAATCAAACGTCAAGCTGGTACACAATGGCTGCTGCTGCATCCCGGTCTCTTCCACCACATGCAAGGAGGCAGCGACTTCGCCAAAACTCGCAAGAATACCGCCATGAAAAGTGCGTAGAAGCGGGTTGCCAATATGCTCTTCGCGGAAACACAATTGATAACAGACAGTGCCGTCATCTTCGCGGCTGACCCCAAGACCTAGGAAATGCACATAGGGTGTGTCATCAAGAACTTGCTTCTGCAGTTCACTCAACCCGGTACATTCGGTTGCTCGTGGCTCGGCTCCATACGCGGTCACTTTATTCAGCTCCATTCGTCACAGCCGTATCAAACGCCGGGCCGCGTGTCCCGACAGCGAAAGACCCCGATACTGAAGCCAACAGCGAATCATCTGAACAAACAACCGCCTTCCCCTTTACATAGGCAATATCGCCCTGCACCGCATAACACTCCACTTCGGCACGCACATCCTCACCCGGAAGTGCTTCCCTGATGAAATCCACACGCAGATCAATCGTTGCAATCGGTCGCATATCCCCCAGACGAGAAAATATGGCAAGACCGCAAGTGGTATCGAGCAAGGTAACCACAACGCCACGATGTAGCCCCCCGTTGCGATCAGATAGCGCTACACGACAAGGCATCCTCATAACGGCACGACCCTTGCCAATCTCTTCAACATCAATTCCGAACGCGTTGAATAACGGATGTGAGGTACCGAAGAACGTTTTAGCCATGGTCAAGTAGCGGTTTGCGGCCTCAGATTGGGCAATCATTTCTCCCCCCTCATCAAATGCAAAATAGCCCAGGCCGCCAACATGGCAGCTAACTGAAGCATACGCGTTACAGTCTGCTTATTACCTGGTGAACATACTGCGACTCCAGTGTCCTGACATGACGAATGGCACCCTCAATTTCACGAATGGGAAACAAATCCGACTCCGACGCCATCTTGAGTAATGCTGCCAGACCTGACCAGGCCGCAGCTGAGCGCTGCATCAGCTCCACCAGTTTCGCAGCCCGCACGGCTGGCAGCATCTCGCCAGCCTCGAGCAGAAACTCGGCATACATCGTCCTGAAACCACCGCCACCGGTACCACGCTTTTCAATCACCTGATAAGCAAAGCGCAACAACCAGCGCCAGTTGTCATTTGCTTGCCACTGAGGCAACGATGCGATCCAGGTATCCAGTGCGGCCAGACCGCTATACGGCCCTCCGTTTGCGAGTGCACGGGCATTATCAATAATGGCGCCCCCCACCCGCTCCGCACTGACTTCCACCTTCAACGACTGCGGGGCAAACAGGTTTCCGTAATGAATAAATGGCGGCGAGCCTGAAAAGCGTGCATCAGCAAGATTGGTTGCCGGCACGGGGATCAATCCGGGACGCTCTGTATCACTGACCAACACTTCGTCACGTGCTTCATCCAGCTGCCATGCGACAATGGCATGACCCGGAAAATGGGTTTTACTGCCGAAATAGGGCAAGTGGTAAATGTCGGTGAGCAGCAATGCAGGCACGCCATCACGCAACGCCTGATGCAAGTCATTTGTTGCCGCGCCCTTATCCGGATAGCTTGACCATGCAAACGGCACACTCAGTGTGTGAAAGACTTTTTCCTCAAAGCCCATTGAACGCACATGAACAATGAATGGAGTGGCGGAACCAGGAATCTCCACGTAGGTGACACCCAGCCCGGCACCCAGCCCGAAGCAAAATGCCTCGGACATCTCAACTCCATGAAACTCCAGCAGATCGCGTATCGCCGAGCTGCCGCAATGGACACCAGTCCTGTGGCAGTGCTGCCTTACCGGCGCAGCACTGCTGACGTCAGACTCCATCTCTGCGTCGGTCACCTTCATCAAGCCGCCGCCTCCAGAGGCTTGCCGTCGTAAACAGCAGCAGAAGCTCGCATCGGATCCCCATGACGACCATACTCATCAAGCCAAGCAGCGACTTTCTCAGGCATCCCGGTTTCCCACGGATGAAAGCCGGGGCGGAACCAGTCAAGAAACTCTGGCATCATGCGGACAAGAATACCTCGGCGACCATAAAGGCGATTCAAACCGCGCAGTATCACTCCGGGTTGGCGGGTCACGCCATCCATCTTCAGCATATTCCAGAACACTGGCGCTACCACCAGATGAATCATCAGGGTGCCGACTACCAAAGCCGATACGCGCGTCACATACCCACCGCCCGCCACCGTCTGATAAAGATCGTAAGCCACCGCTTTGTGTTCCACTTCCTCCACTCCATGCCACAGGAACAAGGCACGCATTACCGGATCTGAGTCCCGAAACATATCGGAATCTTCCTTGAGCATGGCCTCGCCCAAGGTCGCGGTGAAGTGCTCAAAGGCCGCAGTCATCGCCAGTTGATATTTTTTCGGAAGGTATTTCTGTGAGACACGAATAAAACGGCGCAAATTAGCCGTGGCCGTCTCGACATCAACGCCCTGCCCGGCCATCACCTGGTTGAATCTGTCATGAACTATGCCGTGCTGGCCTTCCTGGCGGATAAAGTGGCGAATATCGTCACGCAAACGCTCATCCCTTACCTGATCCTGAAAGTTGCGAACCGACTGGATAAAGAATCTCTCGCCCTCAGGAAAATGTACCGATAGCGCATCAAAAAAGCGGGTCAGAACCGGATCACCACCGTTCCAGTGGCGGGGAACGGCCGTAACATCAAAAACAACCTTGCGAGGCTGGATAGGCGTCATATTCATAATTCTCTCCATTATGGATTCGGGCCCTGAAAGATCTTTTTTCCAGTATGATTTCTGAATCATAATTGGTTGACCAACCAAATGTCAATCTGTCTCGCCTGACGCAAACATTCAGGCCATTTCGCAGTCTCACCAACCACTGCGGTTTTTAATGGCCACAAGGTGAATCACCACCAATTCTCTAGACGCCTCCCAGCCATAAAAATGGCTATCAGATAGGAGTCTATGAGCGGCAAACGTTATCCCGAAGAGTTCGGGATCGAAGCGATTCGACAAGTAATGTACCTAGGACATAGCATTGCCCAATTGACTGACAGACTGGGAGTCGCAACCCATAGCCTGTATGCGTGGGTCAGGAAGTACAGCACTTACACTGCTGAGCATCAGGCCAGAACGGATAAGCAGGTGGATATCCGTCGGCCTCAGAAGGAACTCAAGCACGTCACAGAGGAGCGCGACTCCTAAAAAAGCCATGGCGGCATATTTCGCCAGTCAGTCCTAGTGAGGCCCGCCTTTATCAAAGAGCACAGCACAAATGGCCACTATCGCCGGCTGTGCTCATTGCTGGAGGTGCATCCCAGCGGTTTTTATGCGTACTCGCTGGAACCACGATCTGATCGGTCGAAGCGCGATGATCGTCTCACTGGCTTGAGTCAGGCCGCGTATACGACTATCGCAAGATATTCAGTGATCTCCGTGAGCATGGCGAAATTTGTGGCCCGAACCGTGTGTGTCGCCAGATTCGTGGCGCAGGCCTGAAGGCCCAGGTTGGCTATCGGCGGCCACGGAATAAGTCAGAAACGGCTCACACAGTGTCACGTAACCGACTGCAGCGGCAGTTCAGCACTGATTCGCCTAACGAGGCATGGTTAACTGATATTACGTATATCCCACATGAAGGCTGGCTGTATCTGGCCGTTGTCGTTGATCTGTTTTAATTGTCGGGTCATCTAATGGTCGATGCAGTCACAGATCATCAAGGAACTTGCACTTGATGCCTTGCTGATGGTGGTATGGCATGGCGGACTCAAAAACCAAGTGCAACTTGTCGGATCAGTTAGGCAAGTTGCATCGATGGAAACATATAGCAGCTTAGCCCTGAAGCGGGTCGCCTCTTGATAACGCTATATTTGCTGGCCTGCCCTGTGCTCCTTCCACCGCAAGAGCAGGTAAAGCAGGACGGGGATCACTATCAGGGTCAGGACAGTGGCGGCAATCGTGCCAAAGATCAGGGAAATGGCAAGACCGACGAACAAGGTGTCGGAGAGCATGACGGCACTGCCCAGCACAATGGCCAGCGCCGTCAGCATGATGGGCCGCAAGCGTATCGCGCAGGCATCAAGAATAGCCTCACGCAAAGGCCGCCCCTTGTCGCGGTACTCCAGGACGAAGTCGATGATTAGCAAGGAGTTACGCACCACCACCCCGGCCAAGGCGATCACACCAACAATCGAGGTCGCCGAGAACTGTTGCTGCATGATCCAGTGTCCCGGCGCCACGCCGGCAAGGCCCAGTGGAATCGCCATCATTGCAACCGCCGGCAGGCTGAACGACTGGTAATAGGCCACCAGCACCAGAAACAGCAAGGTAATGGCCACCGCCAGAGCACGCAGCATGTCGCGATAAGTGTCCAGCATCTGACGTTGCTGGCCATCCCAGAACAGGCGGTAGCCGTGCATCGTGCTCACCTGCTCCGGCATCAGGCCCATATTGCCTGTGGTGAGCTGGCTGCCATCCGCCAGCCGCATGCCGTCCAGGCGCTTGTTCATATCCAGTACTGCGTAGAGTGGTGGAATACGATCCGTCTCTCCACCAACATAGCTGACACGCTCGCCATTCTTGCGCTGGATAGGACGATCCGAAACCGTATTCTGAACACGCACCAGTTCGGAGAGCGGCACTCGCCACCCCTGGGCATTGGTGACAAAGGCACGCGACAATATTGTCACGTCGACTTGGTGACGGCGCGGAATCTGCAGCCGTATCGGCACGGCATTCAACTCACCGGTCATATGGGCGCGCCCAAGGTATTCGCCATCAATCAAGCGGCGCAGTGCGGTCGCCACTTCCGCTGTCGTCAGCCCGGACAGAGCCGCCTTTTCGCGATCCACCACAAGACGCTGCCTCACCACATCGGCAGGCTCCGAATCGGTCACCTCGACGACATCCCAGGTCTTGCGGAACTCACTGGCTACCTGCGCCGAAATTTCCCGCAAGCGCGCCGGGTCCTTCCCATAAATTTCAGCAAACAGGTTGCCGCGCACCGGGGGCCCAGGCGGATCTTCCACCAACTGTACTGTCGTGCCCGGATACCGGGCCGCCACCGCCATGATGGCCGGACGCAGTTCATGCACAATCGCCGGTGATTTCGTGTCGCGCTTACGGCGGTCGTTGAGCATGACACGTATTTCCGCCACCCAGGACCCGGACTTGTTGCCCGACCCGCGCAGCATGCTGTTGAAGTCGATAATGCCCGATTCACCCAGCCAGGTCTGATAGGCGCTGATTTCCGGGCGCTGCCGCAGTAGGCTGCCGATCTCGCGCGCCACCCGATCCGTCTGCTCAATGGGCGATCCCTCCGGCAGATCAATTGTGACATTGAAGGTATTCTTGCTGTCCTTGGGCATCATGCCCATTTCGATGCCAAACCAAGATTGCGGCCCATTGACACCGGCCGGACGCACGAACTGCCACAGCGGCTGCAAAAGAGAAAATGCCAGCAGCAAGCTGATCACCATGAAGGCACGCCGACGCTGGTGGGAGTGGTCAATCAGCGGCGCCACTATCTGGCGAAAGCGACGCCCCAGAGCCGTTGGCCCATCGCCATGATGCGTGGTGTCATCTCCATGCCCGGAAGTCGCGGCATGGCCCAGTGGCAACCACCGCAGCGCCGCCCAAGGCACCACCGTGTAGGCCACCAGCAGGGACGACGCCATGGCCACGGGTACCGTGAAGGCAATCGGGAAGAAATACTGGCCGTGCATACCTGGAACCGACATCAGTGACGCAAAGACCAGCATCACTGCCAGCGTGGCCAGATTGGTTGGGTTGCCGATTTCGCGTGTAGCCAGCACTGTTGCGGCACGCTTATCGTGCACTCCAGGCAGATCATAGTTGCGGTGGATGTTTTCAATAACCACGATGGCATCGTCCACCAGCAAGCCCAGCGCCAGGATCAGGCCGAACAGCGTGACCCGGTTGATGCTATAGCCGGCCAGCCACACCATGCCTAGGGTAAGGGCCAATACCAGGGGAATCGCCAGCCCGACGATCAAGGCCTGGCGGACACCGAGAAACGCCGTCACCACAAAGAATACGGCCAGAATGGCAATGAGCAGATGCTCGATCAGCCCTTTGATGGTGTCATTGGCGAACTCGCCATCATCACGCGTCGTGACGATGGTAACGCCCTCCGGCACAAAGGCCGCCCGCATGTCCTCGGCGCGCGCAAGTACATCCCGGGCAACGACCACCGCATTGGCATTCGCCTGCTTCGCAATGGCCACCGTTACCGCCGGCATCTCGGCATCTTTTGACTGGCCAAAGCGTGAATCGGCCGGCCCGAAGGCCAGCCGCGAAAGTTGGTTACGCTCATCTGGCGGACCGTCGACGATGGTGGCTACATCGCCCAGATGGACAGAGCGCCCTGCATGAGTCCCCACCACCAGATGCCGCACGCCCTCAGCGCCCTCCAGAAAACCGTCGAGAACGATTTCATTGCGGACGCCATGACGCATCACATCCCCTAGGGGAACCGTGACATTGCCGGCCGCCAGCATCGCCCGTACCACGTCCAGCGTGATGCCAAAGGCCTGCATGCGATCCGGGTCAAGCTCCACGCGGATTTCGCGGTCACGACCGCCCCGCACCTCTATCGCGCCGACATCGTCAAGACTGCGCAGCCCGTCGGCCATGCGGTCGGCCAATCTTTTTAGCGCATAGTCATCGTAGCGGTCCGAGGTCAGCGTAAGCGTGACGATGGGCACATCGTCCACGCTGGAACTGTGGATCACCGGGGCGGAGGCATCCGGTGGCAAGAGATCGCGCCGGCTACCGACACGGTCATTCAAGCGCACCAGTGCCGTTTCCGGATTTTCCTCAGCCTTGAACACCACCGAGACCACAGCCCTGGAGTTCAGCGCCGTGGAAAAAACGTCATCAACACCGGGTACCTGCTTGATGGCCGCCTCCAGCGGACGAATCACCAGCGCCTCGACCTCCGCTGGCGTCGCACCGGGCAAGTCCACCGTAATGTTGGCGGCGGGCACAACGATGCGCGGATTATCCTGTCGTGGCGTAATCAGCAAGGCCCAGCTGCCGATCAGGATACAGGCAAGAATGAAGGCTACCGTGAGACGCGAGGTGACAAAGGCATCCGCCAGCATGGAGGCGATACTGGATTTTTCGGCAAGCGGCTTGCCCGGACGTTGATGACGCTGACTCATGGCGTGCGATCCGCCAGTGCCACAATACGATCACCCTCACGCAGCGCCGGCTCGGCCTGTGCCACGATATGCTCTCCGGCACTCAGGCCAGCCGTGACCTCCACGCGATCCGGCCACTCCCGCCCCAGACGAAGCCAGCGGAATGTCGCCAGACCATTGCTGCCCACGACAAACACACCCCGCAATCCGCCACGCTCCACCAGCATATGCAGCGGTATCACCGGCACCGGCGACGTGCCGAGCACGAACTCCACGCGGCCAAACATGCCGGGCATCAGACCACGGGCACCGGGCAGCGCAACCCGCACCGGGTAACTGCGGGTGACCGGATCTGCCGACTGGATGACCCGAAGCACCCTGCCCTTGAGTGGCGCGTCCAGACCATCAATTCTGATGGTGGCTGGCTTGCCGGTGGCAATACGGGCAATCTGCTGCTCCGTGACAAAGGTCTCAAACACCAGATTCCGGCCGGACTCCAGCGTCAACAAGGGGCCACCCGGCACCGCCAGATCACCGGTATGGCGCAGGCGTGCCACGACAATGCCGTCGATGGGGCTACGGATTTCCGCGTAATCCCGCTGCGCCCTGGCCGACGCCAGCGCGGCACGCGCCTGATTCAGTGTCTCCAGCAAGGCATCGTTGCGTAAACGCACCTTGCGTATCTCGCTGTCAGAGACATTGCCCTTCTCGTACAGCGTCTGGTAGCGCTCAAGATCGATCTTTGCATCCCGGTAGGCCGCATCGGCCGATGTTGCCTGCGCCTGGGCCTGGGCAATGCCACTGTCCACATCGGCGGCCTCTATCTGTGCCAGCACCTGACCGGCACGCACGGCATCCCCCTCCTGCACCCGCATCTCGCGCACATAACCGGACAGGCGCGAGGCCACCTCAATACGCTGGTCAGACACCACTGACCCGACACTGGTGTACTCCAGCGGTGCGCCCGCCGTCACCACAAGAACGGGTAGCTTCCATTCCTTCGGTAGTGGCTGCGTTGCCTCAGGCACTCGTCCACAGCCTGTTAACAGCAAAGCGGCGAAAAGCCCTGTAAAAAAGGGAAAAAGCGAATGTTTATTCATGGCGTCGTAGTCCGGGCGGGCGCGAGCAGACCGTACCTGAGCAGGCTCATGACGTGATCGGCGACCAATTGGGGATGAGCGTGCGGTGAGTGAAAGCCGGGCATGAAGCGCGTTACCTGCGCACTTTCAAACGGAAAGACCAGGAGCCCGAAGACAGACCCCAGCAAGGGATTGGCATCATCAAGCTTACAGATATCGTGCAGCAGACCGGAGACTGCTTGGTAGAAGGGCTTGAACACCCCGACCGCCAGTCTCTGCGACCTAGCGTGATCTGTGTCCAGCAAGACCCATTGCATCAAGCGCTGCAAGTCTCGCTCACGGGCCAGTAAATGGATAAACCGGGTGACGAATACCTCCAGCCTGTCCCAGGGATCCACGGACTGGCTGATGTCACCCAGTACGTCGCGCACGCCACTGTTGAAGGCATGGCCGACCAGCGCCAGATAGAGATCCTCTTTGTCGCTGAAGTGGTAATAAAGCGCCGCTGGCGTCACGCCAGCGGCAGCCGCCACTTCCCTCATGGAGACGCCGTCGAAACCTGAGCGGGCAAACAAGGGAATGGCCAGTACAAGCATACGCTCAGCGGTGGCATCAGGTGGGCGGCGCACGGTCATCACCACCTCCAGACTTGATCAGCTTGCGGTCAGTGAACATGGTCACTCCTGGAACTTGCCGAGCAGAAAAACCAGATATTAAACGAACGTTTAATAAACAGAAAGCACAGCAAGGCCTGCATAAGCATCTGGCCTGAAATAACCATGTTTGTGCCCCCCCCCCCCCCCCTGGGTCAGTTTGGGATGCAGTTCAACAGCCCAGACCCTGTACGCACTTCAGTCAAACCCGCCACATGGCATTTCCGAAAATTTGCCATTTATTTCAGTAGATTACAGCTTGCATGCCCTCGGCTTGGCAGAGAATGCCTTGCATTTGCTCCCTTAACAGGCTGGTGAAAAAGTCACTGCATCCGGCGATAATTCACGCCTCATCACCTGATGTGAAGAACACATGCGCGGCAAAGACGTTATCCAGGGTGCGATGTTCAGCTATGTGGACATCGAAGACCGCATTCCTGCCCACCATCCGCTACGCAAGATGAAGATGGTGGTTAATGGCATTCTTCGTTTGATGAGCGACGAGTTCCAGCGTCGCTACTCCCGCATGGGGCGGCCATCGATTCCACCGGAGCGCTTGTTGCGAGCCCTTTTGCTGCAGCTTTTGTACACCATTCGCAGCGAGCGGCAACTGATGGAGCAACTGGGCTATAACTTGCTCTTTCGCTGGTTCGTAAGCCTTGGCGTTGATCAGCCTGTTTGGGAGCTGACGGTGTTTTGCGCCAATCGCGACCGACTTCTGGAGCAGCGCCTGTTGCGGCAGTTTTTTGATCAGGTGCTGGGTGTGGCGGAGTGGGCCGATCTGGTCTCTGACGAACACTTCAGCGTGGATGGCTCGATGATTGAGGCATGGGCCTCGCACAAGAGTTTCGTGCGTCGTAACGACGATGATGCAGAGCCGCCATCAGGTACGGGCAGCGGGAATCCTGAAGTGGACTTCAAGGATGAGTCGCGCTCGAATGAAACGCATGTCTCCACCACAGACCCGGAGGCGAAGCTCTACAAGAAAGCGTAGTTTGCCGAGTCCAAGCTACGCCATCTCGCGCACATCCTGAGTGAGAACCGTAATGGTCTGGTGGTGGACGTCGAGACGATGCAGGCGAACGGTTACGCTGAACGAGATGCTGCTGAAAAAATGGCGGCACGACGACTGAAGTCCGGCGCCACGTTGGGCGCTGATAAGGGCTATGACGCTAGCGGGCATATAAAAAACCTGCAGGCACTCGGTGTGACACCGCATGTAGCGGCAAAGCGCACGGGCAGCGCAGTACCGGAGTCGATCAAGGCGGCAGAAGGTTATCCATCAATGATTTCGGCACGTACAGATACGCCCCCTTAGCAGCCGCTCCCTAGATGAAATATCAATCCATATGAAAATGCCAATATCTATTCATTTTTTAAATCAAAAATGATAAAGATATTGGCATGAAGGCCAAAATCTACGAAGGCTGCAGCCAAATAGGCACTCCCCTATCTATTCATTCTTTGAGGACGCCATGACAAGCCCCAACCTTGATGAGCGTCTGCTGCACACTCTCCGACGCCAAACAGCCCCTCGAACCGCGAAGGAGCTGGCTGCTGACTTGGGCGTCTCCCAGCCTACACTGTCACGGGCCTTGAGCCGCTTGGACAGCCAGGTAGTCATGCTTGGCCAGGCACGCAGTACCCGGTATGCCTTGGTACGTGGCATTCGCGACATGGGTCATCGCTTTCCCATAACGCGCATCGGCACAGATGGCACCCCAGAATGCGTCGGCGAGTTGATCGCCTTGGCCGGTGAGCAGTTTTTCGTGCAATGGAGAGCGGGCAACAGCAAGGCCTTTGAAGATCTAGCATGGTTTGTCTGGGACATGCGTCCCCAAGGCTTTCTGGGGCGAGCGCTCCTGCAACAGCACCCAGAGCTTTCTCTTCCCGGCCGTTGGCAGGACTGGAGCAATGACGACATTCTGCAATGGCTAACGCTGTATGGCTCCTCCTGTCCTGGCAACCTCATCATTGGTGAGGTTGCCTTTCAGGGTTGGCTTGAGCATGAGGCTCGCCACCAACCAATGGCCATTGCCCTGACTGACCGCACAACCGCCTATCCTGTCCTTGCCACCAATGCTCTACAGGGCTCGGGATACGGCTCCTCTGCCGGAGGCGAGCAGCCCAAGTTCTCTGCCCTTCGCATGAAGGGAGACAGCGACTACCAAGAAGTACTTGTGAAATTCTCCCCTCCCATGGAGACCGCAGCCGGACAGCGATGGGCAGACCTACTCGTCTGCGAACATCTGGCTCTGCAGCTTCTGACCGAGGAAGAGGCAGATCACGGCCTAGCTACCCTCTCTGAGCTGATCGTGGCCGGAGGCCGTGCCTTTCTGGAGGTCGAGCGGTTTGACCGCATTGGCTTGACGGGCCGGCGCGGCATGGTCTCGCTGGAAGCGGTGAATGCCGAATTCCTGGGCCTGAAAGAGCAGACTTGGGAGGCAGCAGCGGCGGCCTTGCTCGCAGGCCGCCACATCAACAAGGCCGACCATGATGCCCTCCTTCGGCGCACCGTGTTTGCCCAGCTCATTGCCAACACAGATCGCCACTTCGGCAATATCTCATTCTTCATGGACGATGCCGGGCGGCTCACCCTGGCCCCTGCCTACGACATGCTGCCTATGGCATTTGCTCCTGTGAATAATGAGGTCATTGAGCGCGCCTTCCCCACAGTACGGCCACGCACTGATACATTGGCCTATTGGGCATGGGGACTGGATCTGGCACAGCGCTACTGGCAGCGCGTCCAAGAGGACACCAGGATTTCCAACGCGTTCAAGCAGGCCGTCTCAACGAGGCTCAGCAAATAAAAAAGAAGGAGCGATAGAGCCGCGTCATACTCAATAGCGGGGGGACGTCGCATCCACCACACCCCCTTCATAAAGACCACAGTTCGTGGTTATATAAACACACTTTGTGGTCATTAGGACGTCTACGTGACACCTGCCCTCGATGCTGTCTTTGGCAACCGATCAGCCTCCCAGGCCCTGCTGTACCTGCAGAACTACGGCGAGGGCTATGCCCGCGGCATTGCGTTAACTTTTGACGTGCCCCTCACGGGTATCCAGCGTCAACTAAAGCGACTTGAGGGGGAGGGCATTCTGGTCAGCCGCATGGTCGGCAATACCCGCTTATTTACCTGGAATCCCAGCAGCAGGACGACAAAGAATCTGCGAGCCTTCTTGGAGTCCGAATTGGAAAGCCTTCCAAACGAGATGACAGAGAAGTATTTCCGGGAGCGCCGGCGCCCACGTCGCTCCGGTAAACCCCTCTGACCAGCCCTGACCAATGAACATTACCGCCAGCACAACTGCCGTCGAGCTCGCTGCCTGGGTTAGCCAGCTACTGGAAGCGGCCGGCATCACGGCCACGCTGTCCGGAGGTGGAGCAGTCAGCATCTACACTGAGAACCAGTACCAGTCCAATGATCTCGATTTCGTCACGGTAGAGCGGCGCAAGCGCCTATCAGAGATGCTGGAGCCCCATGGCTTCAGACTTGCTGATGACAACCGGCACTTCTACCACCCCGCGACTGAGTTTTTCTTGGAGTTCCCGGCGGCGCCGCTGGAGTTTGGTAAGCGCTGCGTGCAGGCCAGCGATATTCCGAAGTTGGAGACCCCATGGGGGCCATTGCGCGTCATTACCCCAACCCTGTGCGTCATGGATCGCCTAGCATCCTGGTGGCACTGGAATGATCGTCAGTCGTGGCAACAGGCCGACATGGTAGCAGCACACCAGGTTGTCGATTACACGGATCTCATTGCCTATGCTGAAGGGGAAGGCGCGGATCCGGCGGACATCACCAAACTTCAGGCTCAGGCGCAGAATCTCAACACCAAGCCTGAACTATAAAGGGCAAGCCCGGCAGCTCATTAGGCACAGTGGCCGGCTTAACAGCAGGCGCCTGACACTACCTCTTTGAAAAGCCTATCAAGCCCTGCATTTGGGACTTGAACTTTTGCCGCAATTTTCCCCTATGGATGACGCCCTGAGAGCCCCGTCAAAATTCGACGACCAATTCTTCATCAAAAAGAGAGTTACCCAAGGACGCTCAAAATGGCGTTTTCCGACGAACTAGAGAACCACTACATGTTGTGGTTAGGACCCACAAAAAACACTAGGGCTTGGTAGCGAAAAAGTACTGGGTAACTGCATTGGGTAACATAGAAATCAATTACTTTTATTCACTTCAAAATCAATAAATTAGAAGATTTTAACAAGTCCTCTCCTGGGCACCAATCAAATAAAAAGGCCGGTCAGCAATGACCGGCCTTTTTATTGGCTGATTTTTAATCAGCCGGGCTTCAGAGGTGCAGACCCTTCAGGCCGCGGCGGATGCCCATCTCCAGACCTGGCTTGATGATCGACGCCACCAGCGGAAACTTGCCTTCGAAGACGATGGTGTAGTGCAGGCGCGAACCGCCGCTGGCGGTCGGGTAGAAGCGCATCACGCCGTGATGATTCTTGAGCGGGCTGCCACGGGTAATGCGGTACTCGATCAGCTCGTTTTCCTTGTAGGCCGTCACCGTTTCGACAAAGGCGGGGCCGACCAGAATGCGCATTTCACGCGCCGAGCCAACGCCATTGCGCACGCCCTGACCATCGCTGATGCGCTTGATCTTTGCCGGCGCAAAAATGGCCGCCAGATTTTCATGCTCGCCCAGATAGGCAAACAGGCGGTCCACAGGGGCCGAAAACTCCTGAACAATTTCAATACGCTGCTGTCCCACAATCATCCCCTCAAAAAATACCCGGTTATCAAATTTTGTGTCCGCCGCATTGTGCCGGGGACCGCGGGCACTAAAAAGAGCTGCTGAGGCCAAACACTGGCCCGACAGCCTTACAAGCCGATTCCTGCCCGCCAGTCCGGTTCAACACGGAGAATCATTCCCTCAACGGCAATAATACGCACCTGCGTACCCGCCGGCGCATCCTCCCCCACCACACTCCAGTAGCTGTCATCCAGCCGGATACGGCCATGACCCTTATGAATAGGCTCTTCGAGCACCGCATCACGGCCAATAAAACCCGCGAGGCGATTATTAAGGCCCTCCGCTCCCGCACGCTGCTCCAGCTTGTCCTTTGGATTGGGACGAAAGCGGGTCCAGGCAGCCACTGCCGCAACGGCCGCGACAGCAAAGCACAACAGCTGCACCGACGATGAAATTCCTGACATTGCTGTCAGCAGGCCCACCAGAAAAGCGCCAATACACATGAAAAAAAAGAACAACGTGCCTGTCAGCATCTCGGCAATCAGAAAGACAAAACCGGCGCCGAGCCACCAGAGCGCGGGATACTGGGCAAAATAATCCATGATCAGGCCTTCTTGTGCTGCAGCTCTTTGACGATTTCACCAATACCGGCAATGGAACCAATCACCTGTGAAGACTCCAGCGGCATCATGATGATCTTGCTGTTGCTGCTGGCGGCAAGCGTACCCAGCGCCTCGATGTATTTCTGTGCCACAAAATAATTCACGGCCTGGATATCACCCTTGGAAATGGCTTCCGACACCATCAGCGTGGCTTTCGCTTCCGCCTCAGCCTGACGCTCACGCGCCTCGGATTGCAAAAAGGCAGCCTGACGCTCGCCTTCGGCTTCCAGAATCTGCGACAACTTTTTGCCTTCTGCTGCCAGGATGGCGGCCTGACGCGTGCCTTCAGCTTCGAGAATCTGTGCACGCTTGAGACGCTCGGCCTTCATCTGGCCACCCATTGCCGCCACCAGATCGGCCGGCGGAGTGATGTCCTTGATTTCAATACGGGTGATCTTGATGCCCCAGGGATTGGTGGCCTGATCGACGATGGTGAGCAGTTGCGAATTGATGTGATCGCGTTGCGACAACATCTGGTCCAGATCCATGTTGCCAATCACGGTACGAATATTGGTCATGGTCAGATTGCGGATGGCGTACTCCAGGTTACTGACTTCATAGGAAGCCTGCGACGCACTGAAGACCTGATAAAAACAGACGGCATCAATGGTTACCATGGCGTTATCGCGTGAAATCACCTGCTGGGGCGGAATATCCAGCACCTGCTCCATCACGTTGACCTTGTTACCCACCTTGTCAAAAAAAGGAATGATGAATTCCAGGCCGGGTGACATGGTGCGCGTATAACGGCCGAAACGCTCCAGCGTCCATTCATAGCCCTGCGGTATCTGCTTGACCGCCATGGTGACCAGCACGACAGCAAAAAAAAGAACAATGATTGCAAAGCTTTCCATGACTACTCCTGTGAATTTCCGTTTGTTTATGCTGATTCAGTTCAGCGGGGCAACCCGCAATATCTCTTCTATCGTGGTCAGCCCCTGAGCCACCTTCTGCGCACCCGAAAGACGCAGCGGCAGCAATCCCTCCTTGTAGGCCTGCTTGCGCACATCCCCCAGCGAAGCACCGTCGCTGATGATTTTCTTGAGCTCGTGTGACAGCAGCATGATTTCGTACACTCCCATACGGCCGAGATAGCCCGTGTCGCGACACTCGAGGCAGCCCTTCGGGGCGAAAATCTTTTTCGGCACTGGTGCTTTCCATGGATGCGTCAGATCCGTCCACACTTTTTCATCGCACTCGGTCTCCACCTTGCAATGCGGACACAGGGTGCGCACCAGGCGCTGCGCCATGACGCCCAGCAAGGTTGCTGAAATAAGAAAAGGCTGCACCCCGAGATCAATCAGGCGATTAATGGAAGACGGCGCATCATTGGTGTGCAGGGTGGACAACACAAGATGACCGGTCAACGCCGCCTGGATGGCCATGTCAGCCGTTTCCGGGTCACGTATTTCACCCACCATGATGATGTCCGGATCCTGACGCATCAGGGAACGGATGCCCTCGGCAAAATCCAGCTCGATATTGTGCTGCACCTGCATCTGGTTAAAGCTGCCCTCGATCATTTCAATCGGGTCTTCAATCGTGCAGACGTTGACCTCATCGGTAGCCAGCTGTTTCAGCGTTGAATACAGCGTAGTGGTCTTGCCGGAACCGGTGGGGCCCGTCACGAGAATGATCCCGTTGGGCTCCTTCACCATTTTCTGCCATTTCTCGTAATCCTCGCCGACCAGTCCCAGCTCCTTGAAACCGCGCACCAGCACATCCGGATCAAAAATACGCATCACCATCTTTTCGCCGAAGGCCGTTGGCAAGGTGGAAAGACGCAATTCCGTTTCCTGTCCCTTGGGGTTTCTCGTTTTCAGGCGACCGTCTTGCGGTTTGCGTTTTTCTGCCACATTCATGCGCCCGAGAATCTTGATGCGGGCCACCACTGCATTCATGATGAGCTGCGGAAATTCATAGATATTGTGCAGCACGCCATCAATACGGAAACGCACGCGGCCGATATCACGACGCGGCTCCAGATGAATGTCACTGGCGCGCTGGTCAAACGCATACTGCAGCAACCAGTCGACAATATTGACGACGTGCTGGTCATTCGCATCCGGAGCGGCAGAGCTGCTGCCCAGCTCAAGCAGTTGCTCGAAATTACTGACGTACTGGCTGGAGATCGCATCACTGGTATTGGCACCCTCAATGGCGCGCGCCAGGCGGTAAAACTCGATGGTATAGCGGTGAATATCCGCCGGATTGGCCACCACACGCTTGATGCTTTTACCGCGCAGGGTTTGCTTGAGATCCGCCTCCCACTCGCTGTGAAACGGCTGCGCCGAGGCCACCGTGACTTCATCCGGCGTCACGGCCACCGCCAGAATGCCGTGACGGTCGGCATACTTGTACGACATGGCCTGGGTGACTTCGCCTGCGCGAATCTTGATCGGGTCGATATGAAACACCGGCTGCCCGGCCCGGCCGGCCAGCCACGCCGTCAGCACATCCAGCTTCAGCGGCCCGCCACTGACTGCGTCCTCGAAATCAAAATTGGCAACAATCTGCAGGGGATGCCAGTTGAGCTGCTCGCGCGCGCGCGGCGTGGTTGCTGCCAGATTGGCATCGCGCTGACTGATGCGGCCATCCTTCAGCAACTCGTCAAGGCACCAGCGCAGGTCAACACGGAAAGAAAACGGGGTCGGAGTTTTGGCCACGGGCTTGTTCATGTTTTTCCCACCATCAAAGTCGTTTGACTATAACCCCTTGTAATTCTGGCCGGCAGCCCTATCTTGTGAACGTCATTCACAAAGCAGGACGCCTGCCATGTCACGCCTTCGCCTTATTGCCACCAGCTTGCTGGCCCTTCTCACCCTGGCCCTCGGCGGTTGCGGCTACAACACCATGCAGGCCCAGGATGAGGAGGTGAAAGCCGCCTGGTCCGAAGTCCTCAACCAGTACCAGCGCCGCGCCGACCTCATCCCCAATCTGGTGAATGTGGTCAAGGGTTATGCCGCCCAGGAAAAAGACGTGCTGATTGCCGTCACCAACGCTCGTGCCGGCGTCGGCAGCATCAAGGCGGATGCCTCCCTGATCAACGATCCGGCGGCCTTCAAGAAATTCCAGCAGGCCCAGGGCGAAATGAGCTCGGCACTTTCCCGTCTGCTCGTGGTGTCGGAGAATTATCCGCAGCTCAAGTCCGACCAGAATTTCCGCGACCTGCAGGCCCAGATCGAGGGCACGGAAAACCGCATCACCGTCGCTCGCAACCGTTATGTGCAGAGCGTGAGGACCTATAACGTGACCGTGCGCTCCTTCCCCTCCAACCTCACGGCCAAGGCCTTCGGCCTGCCGCTGCGGCCAAACTTCGAGGTGGAAAACGAAAAGGCCATCAGCAAGCCGCCCACTGTTGATTTCAGCGCGCCGGCACCGGCTCCTGCGGCCGCACCGTAATACACCGTGAGTGACGCCCGCCAGCGGGCGTCACTCCTCCGGCAAGATCACCTCCGGAAAACAGGGTGGCTGGCGCTGCACCAGCCCATCCCACGGAAAGCCCATGCACCTGATTGCCGCCCTGCTTTTTCTGTCCCTGTCCTGGCTGCCCGGCTTCACGCTGGCCGCCGAGGGCGACGTACAACCCGTGCCTGTGCTCAGCGCCCCGCTGACCGACCTCGCCAAGCTGCTGACGCCGGCAGACGCCGCCGCGCTCAATCAGAAGCTGGCTGCTTTTTCCCAGGCCAAAGGCAGCCAGATTGCCGTCCTCATTGTGCCAACCACGGCTCCCGAAGATATTTTTGCCTACAGCTTTCGCGTTGCCGACAGCTGGAAGCTCGGTCGCAAGGGAGTGGACGATGGCGTGCTGCTGGTCATTGCCGTGCAGGACCGCAAAAGCCACCTGCAGGTAGGCTACGGCCTTGAAGGCGCCATTCCCGATGCGCGCAGCAAGCAGGTGCTGCAGGACATCATCGCGCCGTATTTCCGCAACGGCGATTATGCCGGCGGCCTCAATGCCGGCACCGACGCCCTCATCAAGCTGATCAATGGCGAAAACCTGCCCGCCGCCACGCAAGGCAATCGCGGCAAGAGCCTGAACAACAATGTCATCGTGCTGGCGATTATTGCCGGCGCCATCGCCGGCTTTATCGCGAAATCGGTGATGGGCAACCTGGTCGGCGGGATCACGGGCGGCGGCGTGGCCCTCGCGGTTGCCCTGCTGCTGGGAGCAGCCGTTAGCGTGGCGATTTTTGCGGCCGTATTCGCGGCCATTGCTGCAAGTTCCAGCGGCCGTGGTTTCGGCATGGGTGGTTTTGGCGGCGGCGGATTCGGGGGAGGCGGCTTCGGCGGCGGGGGAGGATTTGGCGGAGGCGGTGGAGGCTTTGGCGGTGGTGGCGCCTCCGGCAACTGGTAACCTTGCGGGTAAAACCGACCCCGGCAAACAGGCTTCAAACCGGATCATGAACAACAGCATCTCGCCACGAATCATTCCCCTTGGCGCCGGCATGCCCCGGCGCGGCAATGCCCTCAGCCAGCGCTTCGGTATTTTCCTGCTCTGGCTGACCGGCTGGAAGGTGAGCGGCATCCTGCCCGACACGAAAAAAGCCGTCGTCATCGTGGCACCCCACACTTCCAATTACGACGCCGTCGTGGTCGTCGGCGCCATTCTTGCACTGCGCATGAAAGTCTCTTTTTTCGTCAAGCACAGCGCTTTTCGCTGGCCCTTCGGCGGCATCATGCGCTGGTTTGGCGCCCTGCCCGTGCAGCGTGATGATTCGCAGGATCTGGTGGGATTTTCAGCACAGAAGTTTGCAGAGAAAGACGAGCTGCTGCTGGCTGCCGCCCCCGAAGGCACGCGCCATGCCGCGTCGCACTGGAAAACCGGCTTTTACTGGATAGCCATGCGCGCGCAGGTTCCCGTCGTGATGGTCGGCCTGGATTACGCAAAAAAAGAAATCGTGATCCTGAAAACCCTGATGCCTTCCGGCGATATTGATGCCGACATGGCAGTGATCATCCGCCGTTATCGCGGCATCGCAGCGCGCCGGCCGGAACGGCTTTCCGCTCCACTCAGGTCCCTGCAGAAAAAGCCGCCACAAGACGGCTCAGACCAGACTCGCGCAGACTAGGACCACTCAAGGCAGACCCACCGAGCGGCAGGCGGCCTCGGCAAAAAACTCGCGCAGTTCCGGCAAGCCGGTATCACGGCGTCCAGCCAGCCAGTGCCGGGCATAGTCATGCACCGGCCCCACCACCAGCGCCAGATAGGCATCCTGTGGCCAGCGCAGGCGCTGGCCCGGCGGCATGCGCGCCAGAAACCATGCCGAAAACTGCCGTTGCGACAGGCTCATCTCGGCCGCCTGCGTCGTCTGGTCCTGCACGGTTTCCAGCACGCCACGGTGGTTGAAAAGATAGCGCGCCCACTCCGGTCTGGCGCAGATCCAGTCCACATTGGCATGGACAATGGCGCGGATGCCCTCCTCCAGCGTCGTCGCCCGTTCCATGTAATCCTGCTGCAGGCGCCGGAAATCCCGCAGCCCTTCCAGATAGACCTCGGCAGCAATGCGTTCCTTGCTGCCAAAGTGATGGTAAAGGCTGCCGGTACTGGCACCCGAAGCCGCGCGGATCATCTCGATGGTCGTGGCCTCCACCCCGTGCAGGGAAAAGCACCGCAGGGCCGCCTGGACAATGCTCTCGCGCCGGCCCCGCGAAACCGCGACAGGCTCCGCCATGCCCGCAAGACCGGTAGGCCGGTCAACCAGAGCGTTCTTCGATATGCCGTCTGTTTTTTTCATCATGCCCGGGCTTTTGCTTGACCGCGTAAAGATGACTGGAATATTGTTCTAGAACTTTATTCCAGTCAACGTTCTGGCCACCTTTCCAATGTCACCGCCAGACATCAAGCGCCCCAGGAGAACACCATGATGAACGCTCTTGCCATGTTCAACCGCTTCAAGAAGCTGCCCGGCGGCACCTGGCTGTTCAGCCGCGCCGTCAGTGCCGCCGCCCCCTATTTCAACAGCATTCGCCCGCACATCACCGAAGTCCGGCCCGGCCTCGTGGTGGTGCACATGCGCAAGCGCCGCGCCGTGGAAAACCACCTGAAAACCGTGCATGCCATCGCCATGTGCAATATGGCCGAGATGGCCGGCGGCCTGCTGACCGATGTGTCCGTTCCTGCCGGCGCACGCTGGATTCCCTCCGGCATGACCGTGCGCTACATCGCCAAGGCCAAAACCGATCTCGTTGCCACCTCGGACGGCAGCGGTATCGACTGGAGCCGCGAAGGCAATATCGTGGTGCCGGTGAGCGTGCGCGACACCGCCGGCACGGAAGTTTTTCACGCCGACATCACCATGAACGTGAAGCACACGAAAAACTGATTTTTTCGCATCACACAGGCAATAAAAAAACGCGGGCAGGCCCGCGTTTTTTTATTTCAGGAACAGCAACTCAGTTCGCCATGCCAGGCCCTGACGGCTCGCCAAAAAGATCGAACCGGGCGCGCAACGCATGTGGCAAACCTGCTTCCGCCTCTTCCAGCTTTTTAGCCAGTGCAACTGCAGCCGGCTTCGGCACACCCGTACCGGCAAGACCATCGACGGTTTTCAGGCCGGCGCCGGAGCACAGACGAAGCGTCCATTGCCCGTTTGATTTCGCCAGCAGCGCACGCCCGCCTCTGGTGCCCTGCACCCAGTCCGCCACCGCATGCCCGCCCACGATTACCACCGGCTCCGTTTGCACGGTCTTGCCGGGCTTGTCATAACGGCGTGCAATGAGATGGCGTATTTCCTGGGCGTCATCTGCCTGCGCGCACAGGGGCAGGCTGGCGCCTAAAAACAGCAGCGCGGTTGCCATCACCTTAATGATCCTTCCTTCTTCCCGTCCGGAATAAAACGGATGACTCATCACGCTCAGAAGTCCGCCGCAACTTTCAGCCAGAGCGTGCGGCCGGGCTCGTTGACGCGAGTCGTCTGCAGGTAACCGGGAATGGTGCCGCCCATGCCGTTGCCACCGGCACGGCTGACCGACTCGGCGTAGGCACGATCAAACAGGTTGTCGATACCGGCACTGACCAGTATGGAATGCACCGGCCGCCAGCCGGCATTGAGCGAGAACACCGAGAAGCCGCCGGTAGCGCCGAGATCCTTGCCGACAATATTTCCCATGTTGAGATCGTAACGGTTCTGCGCTGCCACCATCCGGCTCAGTGCCGCAAAGGACCAGACACGGTTGTCCCAGGCGAGACTCACCCGCCCTTCCAGCGGCGGCATCTGCGCCAGCGCCGTGTTGTCGCTGTCATTACTGCCGCGCACATAGCTGACCGATGAATTCAGCTTCCACGTAGTGCTCAAGGCATAATCCGCACTGAACTCGCCGCCATAGGTGGTGGCATCGACATTTCGCACGGCGCCGCTCATTTTCATGGGACTGGAGTAGTCGGCCAGAATGAAATCATCAATGCGGTTATAAAATGCCGACAGCGCCACGTTCAGATCATCTTTCCTGTAGATGAGACCGGTATCCAGCTGCGTGGTTTTTTCCGCACGAATCGTGTCGAAGGCGCTGAGCGAAGTCATGCCCTCTTTGGCGATCATTTCCCAGTAATCCGGAAAGCGCTCGCTGTGACCGAGACCGGCATAGGCCGTCAGCGAAATGTTTTCCAGCTGCTGCTCAAGGCGGGCAAAGCCGCCGTTCAGGATATCGTCACGACTGTGGCCTGCCGTGGGATTAGGCATGCTCATCATCATGCCCTTGATCATCACGCGCTCGTCCGTGGCGTCGTGAAAATCAGCACGGTAACCGGCAATCACGCGCTGGCGCTCATCGAGATCGTGCTTAAGCTCGCCGAACAGGCCGTATTGCGTAAACGTCGCGTCGTCAGCGAAGGCCGTGTAAATGCCGCTGGGTGGCGCCGAGCGCGACACATGATCATTCTGCTGCGCATCAACACCAACCGTCACCAGTGTGCTGGCGGTCATCCGCAAGGCGGTGCTGAGACGGCCGCCGCTGGTGTCACGCTGCAGATTGGCATAGCCCATCATGCCGGGCGCTCGCAGCGTCTGGTCGTCCATGATGTGATCGACCGAGCTGAGGTAGAACTCGGCGTCCAGCTTCTCGACCACAGCCGACAGGTTTTTCTTTTTCAGACTGAGTGCAGCGTTTTCACGCAGGAATTTCGAACCGTCCATACCGCGGTCGGCATAGGCCGCACGGCCATCGCTGACACCGCCGGAGAGTTCCAGGCGCGTGTTTGCATCCGGCGTCCATCCCAGCGCCGCACCGGCGTTGTAACGGTGATACGCAGAGTGCACCGGATCACCGTTGCCGTCCTTGTAATCACCCGACTGCGAATTGGTGCCGGTCAGTTGTACATAGCCCTGCGCATTGCCGAATTTTCCGTCGAGCACTTCATCATGACGGCCAAAGCTGCCGGCGAGCACGCTGCCATGAACGGTGTAACCCGGTTCGGTAAAAGGCTGGAATTCGCGCTCGAACAAAATCGTGCCGGCCGAATTGCCGCCGCCGTAAAGCACGGTCTGCGGCCCCTTGATCACCGTCAGCTTGTCCAGCGCTTCCGGAAAAATATAGGCCGTCGGTGCATCCATGCGGTAATTGCAGCCGCCGAGAATATTCTGCCCGTCAACCAGGATGTTGAGGCGCGAGCCGGCCATCCCACGCAGCACGGGATCACCATCGGTGCCGCCCTTGCGGATGACGTTAAAGCCCGGAATGGTTTTCAGGTAATCGGCGCCGTCATGGGCCGGCAGCGGCTGACGCGGCACTTTCAGGTCCGTTTCCACCACCAGCGGCGAATGCATCGCCGTGCTGGTCACCACCACTTCCGGCAATACCGTTATCTCGCCCTGCGGGCTTTCCGCTTCGGCAGACCATGAAGGGGAAGCCATCAGTCCAAAGACGGCGGCGGCAAGCGAATGAATACGCATGAAGACTCTCCTGAAAGGAAGACGGTAATCCTGACGCCACACCTGACAACCGGTGTGTGCCAAAAAACGCCGCGAGTCTACTTCACGCCACGCGTAACAATGCCGTGACAAATTGCCGCAGCTCGTCCCTCGGGAAGATGGAAAAAACCAGAATAAATCCAGCTTCATTGCCACCTCCGATGGCAGCAGCCTCGACTGGCGCTCCGAAAAAATATCGTGATCCGGTGATCGCCCAATAAAAAGCCCGGAAATTCCCGGGCTTTTTATTGTTTTAAACATTATCTTCAATCGGGCACTTCAGACATCAGGTAACCGCCATATCCTCATGCTCGTCCATATCGGTTACAGCGGTATTTTCGGTATGGAGCCGCAACTGAAAAAACATTTTATCTGTGCAGCAAGCAGCGTCGACACCACGCCGGAAGCGCTGATCCTGCGTATTGCACCATCGGCATCATGAATAACATACAGCGCGCCTCCGGCATCCAGTGCCATTCCTCCGGGCTGCAGAAATGTCGCCGTCGCTGCATTGCCATCCGCGCCGCCCTTCACCGCGAACTGTCCGGCAAATATGGCCAGCCCTTTGCCCGGCGCCAGCATGCGGACAACATGGTTGCGACTGTCAGCCACATACAGGTTGCCATGCGTATCGACCGCAAGGCCTGAGGGTTCCCAGCCATGGGCATCGGCCCCGTCGCCATCCTTGCGACTGAAAGGACCCGAGGTTCCCGCAATCGTCGTCACCTCACCGGCAGGTGAAATCCTGCGCAGTGTTGCATCCGTCACAAACAGTGTGCCGTCAGCTGCCACGGCGATACTGCGCGGCTCCTTGAAAGATGCGGCAGCACCAACACCGTCCTGCAATCCCGTATCCGCTCCGGCAACTGTCGATACCACACCTGCAGCCGTGATCTTGCGAATCAGTCTGTTGCCGGTATCTGCCACATAAATATTGCCGGAAGTATCAACCGCAATTCCCTCCGGCTGATTGAAGCGTGCAGCCTTCAGCGCGCCATCCCTGTTGCCAGACCGGCCCGGCGTACCTGCCAGCGTAGTCACGACACCGTCAGGCGTGATCTTGCGAATGGAGTGGTTGTAGGTATCAGCGACATAAACATTGCCTGCAGCATCGACTGCAAGTGCCTGCGGACAATTGAACGCAGCCTCCGTACCTGCCCCGTCAGCAGCCCCGGAACTGGTGGCATTTCCCGCCAGCACTGTCATGACCCCATCGGGAGTAATCTTGCGGATCACGTTGTTGTCAGCGTCCGCCTCATACACTGTGCCGCCGGCATCCACTGCCAGGGCATAGTGATTGATCGGCACTTTCACCGGCTGTTCTGCGCCGCCAACGGGAATGAATATGATGCCACCGCTACGGGCAAGGACCGGCCCTGATACCAGTAACGCCAGACATCCTGCAAACAGGAATTTACTTCGCAATGCCATCACCAGCTCCCTCGCCACGAAACGGCAACTCTATCCAGACACTGGCATCAGTGCCATACGTAAAAGCCGCAGGAAAGATCATGGGCATGCCCTCAAATACGAAAATATCGTGCGGGCTTCCGGAGAGAGCGATGCTGTCGTCATGATTTAAAAAATCACCGGCGGGCGCGCCTGATGCTAAAAGCTGATGCGCCGATGCATCAAGAACCGCAGCAGTAATGTCAAAAAAAGGGCCGCGAAGGCCCTTTGTTTTTTCAGCCATGCAGTCCGCGGCGGCGCAGGCGGTGCACCCCGCGCCAAACCATGAACACACACACCGGCACAGAAAGGCCCACCACCAGCTCCGGCCGTGCAATCAACTGCATGTCAGAGAGCGAACCCGCCACGTATTTGATGAGGCCAACGAGGTAGTAGCTGATGGCCACCACGGAAAGTCCTTCCACCGCCTGCTGCAGTTGCAGCTGCAACTGGCCGCGGTCGTTCATGGACTGCAACAAATCCTGGTTCTGCGCTTCCAGCGTGAGATCGACACGCGTGCGCAGCAGTTCGCTGGCGCGGTCAATGCGGCGCGAGAGATTGTCGAGCTGGCCGGCCACTGCCTCGCAGGTACGGAAGGCGGGAGTCAGGCGGCGCGGCAGGAATTCATTCAGCGTCTGCATGCCCGGCTCTTCTTCCTCGCGCAATTCCTCAAGGCGGCTCAGCACGAGCTGGTAATAGGCACGCGCGGCGGAAAAACGGAAATTGGTATCGGAGCGCAGATGCTCGATGCGCGCCGCCAGTTGCGAAAGCTGGCCGAGCAGGCGGCGCTCGTCTTCCAGGCCGCGAATCGCATTGATCTGCTCGTTGATGGTGGCGAGCTGCTGATCCATTTCCGCGATGCCGGGCGCGATGCGCCGCGCCATGGGAAACGCCAGCAGCACCATCATGCGGTAGGTTTCCAGCTCCAACAGGCGGCGCACGAGACGGCCAAGCTGGCAGGGATTGAGCGACTGGTTCAGCACCAGGATGCGGCCGAGGCCATCGTTGTGGATGCGGTAGGCCGTCCACAGGCGCGCCTTGCGGTCGATCACCCAGGAACTGATCAGGCGGTGTCCCTCGAAACAAGGGCGCAGCGTATTGGCATTCGGCACCGGCTCCGGCATCGCATGAATCTCGACATGCAGGCCGCTGATCACCTCGCCCGGCAACTGCGCCAGCCACTCCGGCGGCAGCAGCGACAGTGCCGTGCGCTGGAACGGCTCGGGGCCATCCACGCGATGAATGAAGGTGTAGGTGGAAAATTCCGTGTGCCGCTCCCAGCGCAATTCGAAACCGCCGAAGTTCTGGTAATAGCACGACGAGCCCGCTGCCGGCGGCAGGATGGAATAGCGCGTGCACAGCGCCTGGATATGGCGGTACTCGGCATCGGCATCACCGTCGCGGTGCAGTACCGCCAACTGCGAAATGCGCGCGCCCTGTTCCAGCACGGGAAAGGGACGCGTGTGCAGTTCATTGAACAACGGCTCGCGCGCACCGTGGAAAGGCAGCATGGCAGCCGTCATCGGTGGGGGCGACAGGAAATCATTCAGGGGCCGCGACGCAGCAGTCGTCGCAGCGGAATCGAGAGGCTCGTAGTCCGTCACACGGATTCTCCGGAAAAGCGGGGAAGCAACAGGGTGCGGATGCTAGCACGCCCCATGCCACTCTCCGGAAGGGCCCGCGCGCCGCAAGGGGCCACCGGCGCAGCCAATGCCGATGGCGATGGCACAAACGACGGGTAATTATTTACGGGGATGAAAATAAAAACGGGCCCGGTAATCGGGCCCGTCAGAAACGCCGGCACACAAGCCGAAAAGACTGTTTACCGGTGCGTAATGAGATAACGGATAATGGGCCAGATGCCTCGGGGCATGATGGCTTTCATGGCCGCCATCGTGATGCGCAAGGGATGCAGGGCATTGCCCGCTTCCGGCAAGACCAGGTATTCAGCTTCCCAGCGGGTGGGCACGAACTTCACCTTGAAATGATGCAGCCCGTCAAAATTGTAGAAGCCGGAAAGCACGCGCTTGGCAATCTTGAGATTGCGCTGCGTCGCCTCCCAGTCACCGGCCGAGGTGAAATCCTCGCCGTCATCCGTCAGCAATACCGTACCGAGCGTGGCGGTCTTGAAGCCTTCCGACTGCAGGCTGCGGAGCACGTTGTACACCAGAATGTCGCACACACCCGCTGCCGACCCCGGCGCCCTGATCACGTCTTCAAGATACCAGCCGTTGCGGCTCGGAATCGGGCTCGCCGCCAGCAGGCCGACAAGCGCACCTTCCTTGTCGCGGGCCACATAAAAGCGTTTGTAGCCGGCATTGCCCATGGGATTGAGCGCAAACAGCCAGCCAAACGAGGTGCCGGCCGGCCGGGTTTTCAGCCAGCCTGAACACAGGCTGTCGAGCTCGCTGCGCAAGGAATGAATGTCTTTTGATTCCGTTACCGTAACGCCGGCAACGATGGCCTTGTTCACGCTGGAACGAAGATGCCTGGCGACATTGCCGCGCGGATTCCACGTTTCCAGATCAAAATACGGCGAGGCGCCCAGCTTCAGGCAGGACCAGCCCTCGTCCCGCATCTGTCGTGCAAATTCCTCGGTCGACGGCAGGAAAACCGGCATGCGGTTTTTGGCCCGCGCTGCCGCCGCAAAGTCCCGGGCTGCTGCGGCGCGAGCCGAAGGTTCGGCAATCGGATCACCGGCAGCAAGCCAGAACTTTCCGCCTTCGATAAACGAGACGCCGGCAGCATCATCGCCGGAGCGCCAGGCCATTGATTCCGGCCCCAGACTGACCAGGGCATGCGGGCAATTGGCATGGCGTGAAAATATATCCAGAAGGCTGGTGGCCTTCGGGCCTGACACCGCTTTTTTCGAACGGAAATAATCACGGATGAAACGGATGGAATAGGCAGCCGTAGCTGCCAGACCAAAACCATCGAGGTACACAATACTGGACGTCATGAATCTGCCTCTTCAATACGATTGCTTCGTGGATGCCATCCAAAAGCGGACAAGAACCGTGCTGCACGTCCACCGACACTCCACCGCTGCAAGTACAAAAAGGCCTCATGCCTTTCGGTCTGGTGCCACAAAACGGCACACCTGCGTTCCTCATTCCGTCATTCATGCCCCCACATGAGTCGACTGTGCTCACTTATAGGCTGGCAGACAGAAGGTTTCTTTAAGGAAAGATTAAGCCCGATCGGTCCGCCACATGGCCGGACTGACACTGAATGAATCAAGGATGACGATACGTCGGCTGCCGCAGTACCAATAACGGCTGTTCTGGCATCAAAACGCGGACCAGTCTCGCTCAGCACCGATTCATGCAAGGGAACGTCACAGGCATTGATGATCCGGTCGCGGAGCAGCCGCGTGGCGCTTGATTTCGTCTTCGGCAAACAGCAGGCACGGGCATTTTTTCTAGCGTTTTAGATAAAAAAAGGCCGGGCAATGGCCCGGCCTTTTTTCTGCTGCGTGTACCCGGTCGGTCTTACTTGAAGACCACCATGCCACCCGTGCCGTCCGCAACGTAGACACGTCCGTTACTGATGGCGGTTGCGGCTGCCGAGCCGACGGTGTCGTGATGCTCAAGCAGAACCGGATGGGCAGGATCGCTCCAGTCCAGCTTGACCACGCCGGCATCACCATAGGCAACGTAGAAAAGCAGTCTGGGCTTCACATACCCTTTCCGCAGCTCCAGATATCCCGGAATAACCTGCCAAGTCATGTAGAGCGCACCGCCGTCCATGGTTTCATAGCCGGGCACCATCTGCAGATTGAAGCGGCCCACTGATTCTGGACGGCAATCCACCGTACGGCCCTGCTTGGCAGAGAGCTTGGTCACATCCGTGACATCGGCACAGGCACCGGCCACCTGGCCCACCGGCTGGTACTCAACGACCGGCTGGATCAGGTCCGTCAGCTTGTACGCCACCAGACCAAAGCTGTCGTAGCTGAAGTAGGCGTAGTCGCCCACCACATGCACGTCCACGCTCTTGCCGTCAGCCGAGCCCACCTTGTCTTCATCGTACTTCTTCGGTTCGAAGGTCTTGATCAGGGTCATGCCCGGCGTGATGCCATGGTCAAGCAGATCCGTCATGTCCACCACCGAGACGCCATAGGAACCTGCGGCGACAATGGCGTACTTGCGATTGGTCGCCGGATTGGTCCACAGCTTGACGGCGGCGGTGCGGCCCAGGATCGGTTTGCTCTTGTCGCTGCCACCGATGTTGGCAACGATGTGCGCGCCGGTTCCAGTGCTCGGATCAACCGTCAGGTCATAGACCGTGAGGCCGTTGCCGCCATCTGCCACCACAGCGTAGTTGCCGCTGAAGACCGTACCGTAGGCATGGTCCTGGCTCTTGATGCCGCCCAGATTGCCACCCGACTCGGTACTGTGCTCAAAGATGTCACCGGCTTGCGGTGCGAGCAGGGCCGGAGCGCCCACCTGCGCGGTTCCACCGGTGACAGCAGAAATATCCACGCGGCGCAGGCCAAGGCTTTGGGTCAGCACAAACGCCTGTGCAGGGTTACTGCCGATGGCCACCTTGAAAGCATGGGGTGTCGGTAAAATTCCGTCTGTCGGGTACTCGCTTTGCAGCGTATTGGCGACAAGATGGAGGCTATCGATCGGCGCACCCGCGCCCTCGGCAATGCGCCACACGCTGACGCCATGGGGGCCGTCAGCGAGGTAGGCGAAGTTGCCCGACACCGTGACGCCTTCGGCATGACCAATGGCGATCAGTTGCGAGGCGGAACCATTTGCTGCCGCCCCTACTTCCTTGGTGCTGACATGGCGCACCGGCACCTCGAAACGATCTGCCAGCGTGGCGCCATTGAAATCCTTGATGTCAATGAAGTTGACGCCACCCGCACCGGTTGCCTGCACCAGATCCACCTGGCCTGCGGCACTCGTGTTCATCCCGGGCATCAGGAACAGCGGGCCGCCGTGACCACTGATTTCACCGGTCACCAGATTGAGCGGGGCTGCATAGGGAAAGGTCAGGAACTTCGGCATCGACTCATCACCCACCGGCACTGGCGTCATGTCATACGAAGTCACAAACTCGTAATCGGGCCAGAATTCCTGTGGATCAGTGTCATTGTTAAAGGGAGCGCCTGCAGCCTTCCATTTGGTAGCAGGACTATCCGCATCGCTCGCCACGACAAGACCGGCAAAGTGATCGGAGTAGTAAGCCTTGTAACCGTCGACCGCATTTCCGGCCACGCGCACATCCATCACACCAGCCTCTTTCAGCATGCCCGAACCAAAGTGCGGGAAGATGCTCTTGGATTGCTGGCCGGTGGGCTCATCCGGGCCGTGAGCCGGCGCAGCCGCTATGTAGCCCTGATAAACGGGCGCCGCCGTATTGGTGACATCAACCGCCACCAGACCACCCAGAGAGTAGGCGATGTAGGCCATGGTCTTGCCACCCGGCAGATCGACCAGATCCATGGTGCGGGCGTTGTAATAGTATTTTCCGTAGCGGTCAAAGCTCGCCCATGGCGTACACCACGCCTTGGCGCAGGGCGCCTTGTTGCGCCAGATTTCATCAATTTCGTACTGGGCCTGCTGCCACGTCGGCATGCCGGTCACCGGGTCTACCCACGCCGGATTCTGTAACGCCAGGGAAAGCTTTCTGGAACCGAACCAGTCTTCGTTTTGTGCCTCGTCGGTGTAAAGGTTATAGCCGCCGTCGCGCACGATCTGCATGGCAGGATTCGCTACATCGGCTGGCGCCACCGGGGTGTAGACACCAATACCGAGAAAGCCCAGCGATGCGTAAATCTTGCCGTTATGCAGTTTGAGGCTCTGCGGGCCACCCCACGGATTTTCACCGGCGTACTGCAGCGTGAAAATTTCCTTGTCGATCTTGAGCGTGCCATCGGCTTCCGTCACGGGAACCGGCAGCAAATTCGACAATGCCGTCTGGTGAATGCCATACGAGGCATCGCCAATCCATAAGGTGGTGCCATCCGTGACTACATCATTCACGGTACCGGCCGTACCCGAGATGGTGGCATCCACCACAGGCGTGCCACCGCCATCCACCCAGGTCAGACCGGCCTGTTCGTAATTCACGTTGATCACCGTCAGCAGCACCATGCTCGAGGGATTGCTGATGTCGACCACGGCAATGCCCTTGCCGCCCATGGACAGCAGGGCATAAGGCGTATCGTTGTAGGTAATCTGGGTGATGTGCTGGATATAACCGGGCACGGTAATCTCGCTGACAGCGCCCTTGCTGGTACCCACAGGCGTAGCGGCAAAGCGGTTGGCCATGCTGTACAGGGCCCATTCGCCGTTGGCCGCATCCACATAGCGGGCAATTGCCGACGAGGCGCCACCAATCTGCGTCACCTGGGTGGTGAGGTGGGACTCAATGACATTTTCCCCGTCAGATGACGACCCCGGACAACCGGTCAATACCAGCGAGACTGCTACGGCCGAACTGATGGATGCAAGGCGCATCAATGAAACCTTCATACTTCCCTCCCGGGCATTGGCAATGATTGGTTCACACCGCAGACAAGAACAGTTCTGAACCACATTTTATGATTATGCCGCACCGGAAACTGAAGTTTATTGATATGGATCATCAACAATAAACACACTCAAACGTCGGGCGTGAAAACATCGAGATTTCCTGAAAAATTCAGACTAATGGCTCTGCTTCAGGTAAAAACCATCACAGCGCCAAAACTTCCGCCATGACAAGCAATACCTGATGCAGAAAATTCAAGATAAATGGATATCCACTGAAACATTGACAAGCATCATTTTCCTAAAAGATTAATTCTCTAGAATTTCCCGAAGAAGGTGCTCGCACCCTGCGTTCAATCGACACCATCAAGCAACGTCCTGAAAAAATATTTCTGATTCGTCCGGAACGGGCGTGATTACTGCAAAGGGATACTTCATGAAAGCGAGACTATTACCCCTGATGCTTGGCATTGCTGCCGCTTCGGCATCTGCCGGGGAGATTGGCGCACCGGAACTGACGGCCGCCGCTACCGACCTTACCATCGGCATCAGCTACTACTATGACCAGAGCGCGTGGACAACCGGCAGCCCTCTTGGTGATCGCGTCACCAGTGATGTGGTGCGCGACGGATATCTCGCCAAACTTGCTTTCGGCCTGCACGAAAACCTGGAAGCCGTCGCAAAATTCGGGGGGGAAAGCATCCAGAATGATCCCGGCGCATCCGAGTATTCCGTGTCCGCCAACAACGACAGTTTTTACAGTCTCGCCCTGAAAGGCATCGTCTACCGTAATGGCCCGCTGGCGGCTGGCCCCTTCGTGCAGTACTCGAAATTCTCTGACTACACGATAAGCGGCAATGTCTCCGACGGACTGGTGCTGCATCCGGTTACCGCCACCATAAAGAAGCTGAGCACGCTTGAGACCGGTCTTGCTGCACAATACCGGATCAATAAATTCGATGTTTTCGGTGGCGCCTATTTTTACCGGGCCGACGTCGATGCGAGTGGCAGTTTTGATGCCATTCCCTTCAAGAACAAACCGGAAGAAGACGCGAATTTTGGTGCCTATATCGGCGCCAACTATCTTCTGACGCCGAAATGGATGGCCACTGCCGAAGTGCACATGGCCAGCGATGCTGGTGCTGCCATCGGCATCAATTACCTGATTGGCCACAAGACAAAAGATCCTGCTGTCGTCACCAGAACCGAGAAAGTCGTGGAGCGGGTCGTAGAGACGGTCTACGTTGAAAAAGTCGCACCGGCAGCCGGCCCGGCACGCATCGAAACCGAAGTGCATTTCGCCAGCGGTTCCGCCGAAATCGATGCCGAACACTGGGTCAATGTGCGCGACTTTGCCGACTTCATGCGCAAGCACCCCAAGGCCCACGGCATCATTGAAGGTCATTGTGATTGCGACGGCTCCGATGACTACAACATCAAGCTGTCCGAGCGCCGCTCCCAGGCCATTGAAATCATGATGATAAAAATATTCGGCATTGAGCCCGAGCGTTTGTCGATTGAGTCGTTTGGCGAGAACAAGCCGGTTGCCAACAACACCACCCCGGAAGGCAAGGCTGCCAATCGCCGCGTACGGCTGGTGGGTATCGCCGAGTGAAACGGCCTCAAGAAAAAATCATGCAGGCCTGCACGAAAAAATGAAAACGGCCCGACCTGCGAAAGGGATGACTGCGAAAAAAAAGCACTCATTCCCTGCGCTTCAAGCGGGCCTGCCATCGCCTATTTCCCAGGAGATTTCGTCATCATGCGAAACTTGAACAGCACCAGATTCAAATACACGGTACTCGGCGCCGCGGTTGTTGCTGGCGTGGCCTATGCCGCCACCCAGATCATCGTTCAGCCCTCCATCACGCTGAGCGCCGGCACCTCCGGCGACAAGCCGAAAATCCAGCGCATGGGTGACGGGCGTCTGGTTGCCCTCTATGGCGACAACACCCCCGGCGCCGGCACCGTTTACGACGTCAAGGCGGATATCGAGCGCACGGCGCGCGACGCCTACGCCAAGTCATGCCTGCCGTCGTCAACGGTAACGTGCAACAACCCGGCCGACTGGAGTGCTCCGGTCAACCTGTCGAACTCCGCACTGCAGTCCAGCATCCAGACCGCCTGGAAAGCCAGCGACAACACGCGCTACACCTATCCGGGCGACATCGACAAGGTCAACATCAAGTCCACCGGATCGGCCGTGGTGGCCACCTGGGTCAGCAAGTACTGCCCGGACGGCGACACGTCCACACTGGGCGTGGTTGACGGCACATCACAGCAGCGCGCCATCAAGTATCTGGAACGTGCCGGCCGCACCATTCCCTTCAGTTGCACCTGGGTGGCACGCTCCACCAACAACGGCGTGAGCTGGTCGCCGGCCGTGCAGTTGAGCACCGGCCTGCGCGATGCCATCCAGGACTCGAGCTCGGGCAATTTCAACAGCACCACCAAGACCGGCCAGGTCAACATTTCGTGGCAGGAAGATCCGCAGGGCCTGAAGCTCGGCGAAGCCGACGGTCCCGGTGACGGCGCCTCGGGCGCCAACGTCAACGGTGGCACCGATGTCTGGTACACCAGCGCCACCATGGATCTCTCGGTACCAAGCACGCCGGCCAACGACTTTGTGCTGGCCACTCCCGTACGCATCACGGACAACTTCGCTGGCGATTACGGCATCAGTGGCGGCACCCTCAACATCATCTACGACGGTACCGGCGCGAACGTTGATCCGGCCACGCTGGAAAAAGGCCAGGCAGGCGCTGCCCGTCCCAATATCGGCATGGTCGGCAGCACCTCGATTATCGCCTACGAAGAAACCAAGGGTGCCGGTGGACTGGATGAAGGCAAGTTCATCCGTTACCACGCCTTCCCGTTCAACACGCCGCCGGCAACCGCAACCGAAAAGGCCGGCTGCATCATCAGCAACCCGGCCAAGAATGCACGGCGCGTACGCTTCCTGACGCAGAGCCCGACCGATGCCGGCGCAGGTGGCATCCAGATGGGCATCTTCTGGAAGGAAGGCATCGTCAATGGTGGCGGCCCGTCCGACATCGTGCTGCGTCGCGGCATAGACGGCCTGCAACCAGCCAATCTGGTGCCGGCGGTAGACAGCGCGAACTGCGCCACTTCGGACTACGCCACGGCCAGCACCCTCAGCAATACGCCGGGTGACAATGTCAGCAGCCGCACACCCACCGCCACCAGTGCCAACCTGCTGGACGACACCGAGGCCAACGATACCGAGAACGCCCTGGCGCACCGCGGCGTACTGCGCGGCCGCGACATGTGGATCGGCTACAGCTACACATCAAACCTCTCGAACCTGTGGTCGCAAACCGACAACTACAACTTCTGGCTGCGCAAGTTCAATGTCGATACCGGTGCCTGGTCACGCCCCACCAACGTCACCCGCATCACCGACAAGAACATCAATGTGCGCGAACCCCGCATCTTCGGCACGCCGAAGAGCAGCGAAACCAAATGCCCGACCGGCATTCCGGCCGATGTGACCACGACCGATCCAACGTTCTGCCAGAACACCGACATCATCTACGTGGGATGGGGTACGGAAACCAATGTGTCGCCGTTTGATCCGGCCGGTCCGCAAAACCTGGGCGAGTACATCACCGGCAGCACCGATGCCGCCGAGAACTTCCAGCTGCCGGTCAAGCTCTCGGAAGCACAGGGCGTGATGGTGTGGGGCATCGAGGAATCTGCCTTCGAATCCCAGATCGTGGCACGTCCGGACGGCCGCCGCTTCTACGGCGTCTGGAACCAGCAAAATCTGCTGACCGGCGACACCTACGCGCAGTACACCAGCGGCGACATGAGCGGTGAAAGCGAGCCGCAGCCGGTTCCCAGAAGCAACATCACGATGAGCAGTGAAGGCGGCGCCTTCCCGGTCATCGGCATCACCCTGCTCGGTCTGCTCGGCCTGCTGCGCCGCCGTCAGGGGCGCTAAGGGCAAGAGACGGTGACGCTGGAAAAGCTCCGGCGCAACGGTCACAACAGGAGCAATAAAAAGGGGAATTACATCTTTAACTCCCTTGCTTCACTGTCATTCCCGCGAAGGCGGGAACCCAGCGACTTTAAAAGGCACTGGATCCCCGCCTTCGCGGGGACGACAGAAGTAAAATCCAGGTTCGGGTTCAGTAATTTAGGGTCTAGGGAGTCACGTATGTAATTCCCACAAAAATGGCCGCACTCACGTGCGGCCATTTTCGTTGGGAAGTCGCCGTTGTTGCCGTAACCCGGAAATACCCGCCGCCGCCCCCATCACATAAAAAAATGACGAACATGGCGCCTGGAGGCCCGTCCTTCCTTAACTTGGCCCACGCCTTCCGTTACAATTCGCGCCTGTTTTTTAGCCACTCCCCTTTTCATAAACCAGCGTCGGCACGCCCCGGGCCACAAGTTCAGGCGCGTTCCAGCCGACCAGCAGAGGATGCCACTGTGCTCGAAGCCTACCGTCAACACGTTGCAGAACGCGCCGCCCTCGGCGTTCCCCCCAAAGCCCTCGATGAAAAGCAGGTTGCTTCCCTCGTCGAATTGCTGAAGAACCCGCCCAAGGGTGAAGAAGCGTTTCTCGTGGATCTGCTGGAAAACCGTGTGCCGGCCGGTGTCGACCCCGCCGCCTATGTGAAGGCCGCCTTTTTGGCCGCTGTCACCAAGGGTGAAGCCACTTCCCCGCTGGTGACCAAGGCCCGCGCCGTTTACCTGCTCGGCACCATGCTGGGTGGCTACAACGTGGAACCGCTGGTAGCCCTGCTGACTGATGCTGAACTCAGTGCCGCTGCTGCCGAAGCGCTGAAGAAAACGCTGCTGGTGTTCGACTCTTTCCACGACGTGGAAGAACTGGCCAAGGGCGGCAACGCCAACGCCAAATCCGTACTGCAGAGCTGGGCCGATGCCGAATGGTTCACCAGCCGCCCGAACGTCCCGACCGAAATCAAGGTCACCGTGCTCAAGGTCACCGGCGAAACCAATACCGACGATCTTTCTCCCGCCCAGGACGCCTGGAGCCGCCCCGATATTCCCCTGCATGCCAACGCCATGCTGAAGAATGCCCGCGACGGCATCGTCCCGGAAAAGCAGGGCGAAGTCGGCCCGCTCAAGCTGATCGAAGAACTGAAAGCCAAGGGCAATATCGTGGCCTATGTGGGCGACGTGGTCGGCACCGGCTCCAGCCGCAAGTCCGCCACCAACTCCGTGCTCTGGTTCACCGGCGACAACATTCCGCACATCCCCAACAAACGTGACGGCGGCGTGTGCATCGGCTCCAAGATCGCCCCGATTTTCTTCAACACCATGGAAGACGCCGGCGCCCTGCCCATCGAACTCGACGTGGCCCAGATGGGCATGGGCGATGAAATCGTCCTGCACATCAACCACGACAGCGCCGAAGTGACTGCCACCAAGAACGGTGTCGAGATCGCCAAAGCGCCGCTGAAAACGCCCGTGCTGCTCGACGAAGTGCGCGCCGGTGGCCGCATCAACCTCATCATCGGTCGCGGCCTCACCACCAAGGCCCGTGAAGCACTCGGCCTGCCCGCGTCCACCCTGTTCCGTCTGCCCGTGCAGCCTGCCGACACCGGCAAGGGCTTCACCCAGGCCCAGAAGATGGTCGGTCGCGCCTGCGGTCTCGCCGAAGGCCAGGGCATCCGTCCGGGCACCTACTGCGAACCCAAGATGACCACCGTGGGCTCACAGGACACCACCGGCCCGATGACGCGTGACGAACTGAAAGACCTCGCCTGCCTCGGCTTTTCTGCCGGCCTCGTGATGCAGTCCTTCTGCCACACCGCTGCTTATCCAAAGCCTGTTGATGTGAACACGCACCATACGCTGCCGGATTTCATCATGAACCGCGGCGGTGTTTCGCTGCGTCCCGGTGACGGCATCATCCACTCCTGGCTGAACCGCATGCTGCTGCCCGACACCGTCGGCACCGGCGGCGATTCGCACACGCGCTTCCCGCTCGGCATTTCCTTCCCGGCCGGTTCCGGTCTGGTGGCGTTTGCTGCAGCCACGGGCGTGATGCCACTCGACATGCCGGAATCCGTGCTCGTGCGCTTCAAGGGCACCATGCAGCCCGGCATCACCCTGCGTGATCTCGTGCATGCCATTCCCTACGCAGCGATCCAGCGCGGTGAACTGACCATCGAGAAGAAGGGCAAGAAGAACGTGTTCAACGGCCGCATCCTCGAAATCGAAGGCCTTGAGCACCTCACCGCCGAACAGGCGTTTGAACTCTCCGATGCCTCGGCCGAGCGCTCTGCTGCCGGCTGTTCCATCACGCTGAGCGAGAAGTCCGTTGCCGAATACCTCACCTCGAACATCACCATGCTGAAGTGGATGATCTCGCAGGGTTACGGCGATGCCCGCACCATCGGCCGCCGTGTGGAAGCCATGGAAGCCTGGCTCGCCAACCCGCAGCTGCTGCGTGCCGACAAGGACGCCGAATACGCCGCCGTGTACGAAATCGACCTGAACGACATCAAGGAACCGATTCTCTGCTGCCCGAACGATCCGGACGACGCCAAGCCGCTGTCGCAGGTTGCCGGTGTGAAGATTGATGAAGTGTTCATCGGTTCGTGCATGACCAACATTGGTCACTTCCGCGCCGCCGGCAAGCTGCTCGACAAGGTGGAAGGCGGTTCGCTCGCCACCCGCCTCTGGCTCGCCCCGCCCACGCGCATGGACGAGCACCAGCTGATGGAAGAAGGCTATTACAACATCTACGGCCGCGCCGGTGCCCGCACCGAAATGCCAGGCTGCTCGCTGTGCATGGGCAACCAGGCCCGCGTTGCGCCGAACACCACCTGCGTTTCCACCTCCACGCGTAACTTCCCCAACCGTCTCGGTCAGGGTGCCGACGTGTACCTCGCTTCGGCCGAGCTCGCCTCTGTCGCCGCCGTGCTCGGCAGGCTGCCGACCGTCGAGGAATACATGGCCTACGCCAAACAGATCGACAGCATGTCTGCCGACATCTACCGCTACCTGAACTTCGACCGCATGACCGAGTACACCGATCAGGCAGGGAAGATCAATGTGGCACAGCTGGCTTGATGTTTAAGTTGCTGTAAATAAAAAGCCCCGCGAATGCGGGGCTTTTTATTTCAACTCGATCTTCTATTCTCTTTAACAACTCCTATCGACCCAAGTTGCGTCACTGGCCATTTCCAACCGCACAGAAAGCAAAGGACCTCAATTCTAATCATCAAGCCCTCCCCCACCACCAGCAAGTGTTGCTATCGCTTTTGAGACAGACCCTGAAGCATGATCCTCATCACAAAGCCTAACGGCATCAGACTCTGCGAGGTGGTTTATCTCATAGTATTGAGAGCCCGAATCATAGTGAAGCAGGCCTGCTGCGCATAAGCCCTCAAGAAATGCCTCATATCCAAGCTCACTTGTAATAGTAGAGGCCATTTTTATTCGATTCAGGCTACAAGGGCGAAATGTTAAACCCTGCCTCATTGCCTTCAATATTTGCCTAGTATCACTGCGTAGCCGCACCAACCTGTCGTCTCTTTTTGTATTTGCAGCACTAAACAATGATCTCATTGCATCATCAAATCGGCACGACTGATCAAAAATATCAGGAAGAATGCTGCTTTTATTATACCTAGATGAGCAGTTAAAAAATGAGCATGACCTAAAAGAAGTCTGCTCATTAAACTTGCAAGTGAAAAATTTGGTGAAATTGGAAAACTCACTATTAATAACAACAAACCCTGATAGATCCATAACCGGAAAATCACCAAGAATATAAAGATTTTTAATTATCTTTCCTCCATGCAGAAAAGCCAAAACCTCTGCAACATCCTCCGGCTTATTTGCCAAACTAAAACCAAATGAAAATCTGTGCGCACAATAAATGGATTTTTTCACATCAAAATCAAGACTAACTTTTGCCTCTTCCTTAAGGTGCACTATCAAAGCACGAATGTTCTCCTGCACGTTATCTGTATCACAGCCCTTATCCCTGAGACGCCTGATCACCACTCGCTCAATCCCCAGGCCACCTTCAAAATCACTACTATAAATTCTCTTCAACCTCTTAAAGTCGCTAATATTCAGAACCTTTTTGACAAGAGTCCGTTCAGCCGCATTTGCTAGAATTAGAGCAACAAACTCTTGATGAACAACGCTTACCCTATCTGATGCCCGATCAAATAAAAAACACTTTAGATAGCCCTCTGGCAAAACTGTGCCTTGAGCCTGCGCCCCTCTCGACAGCATCGTATTAACATACATATCAAAATCCAACCTAGACATGCTATTTGCATACTCAATAACAACGCTCTCAAGAAGCTCCAGATAATCATCCGCCTTAATACCCAGTGATTGCTTTGAGATTTCCCGCTTTAATGTTCTCCACAACATATACTCAAAAGGATCATGAAGATTCAAAGAGGTTGGCTCCTCATTCAGGGCACTCTCATCACCATCCTCACCACTAAATATGACTTTTGCCACATATAGTAAATATGGATTTATGAATCCTTCCGGCCCTTTAATGCGCTCCATTATCTCCCTAATTTTATCAGCGACATTTTCTTCCTGCTTCCCCAAGTATTTATCTACGTCATCCCTATCAAATCCCTTGAGAAAAACAAAGTCAGCATTCTTAATTGAAAGCAGCCGATCAACCTCAACATCTCGTGAAGTACATATGACCTTACATGAATTTAGAATATTCCCCAGCCGCTCAATTGAGTCTACAAAGCTATCCAAGTTGAAGCTTCCACCACACATCGACTCGATTTCATCTATTCCATCAATAACCATAACGATAGAGCCGCAACTGAGCGCCAACTCAAATCCTGCATCATCAATGAGAGAGGGCCCCGCTTGATGCCTAGCAATACTCTCCCTATAGAGATCAACTACCGAGTTAATTTGCACATTTGATTCAGAAGCCATCAGATCGTGCTTAGTTACAACCAATAAGTGCCGGTCACTTCCCACCTCTGCATCAACTCTCTTTGCAATATTGTTGCAGAGAGAAGTTTTACCCACCCCGCCTTGCCCCAAAATGAAACATATAGGCTTAAATTTCCCCTCCACCGCATCTGACTGTAAAAATTTCGTCGTATAGGTTCTTCCCGATACAGGGCTCTGTCCATCCTTATAAACCAACTGATCAATGTAGTCAGACCCAGACAAAACCTCGGGCTTTGGAAATCTCTGCGAAACTATCTTTTCAAAAATAAACCTCTTAATTGAGTTTACATAAACTTTTTGACATCCTCCTTCGATAAGATCCCGCTCATACGCCCCCCTTTGCTGATCTGAAATAGCATCCCGAGAAATGACACAAACATCTAATTTCGCTGGAGGCTTCTTAAATTGCTTAAGAATCGTTCTTAATGCCTCAGGAATACTGTGAGACTTGTATATGTAGGCCGAAGCCCATAATCCTTCCATTTGTGGATGATGGTGCACATCAAAACAGAGCCGAGATGAACGATAAGGATCACTTTTAAAAATAGCCTCCTTAAACAACTCTTTACTAATATTTCTATAGTCATCCGAAGTATATTTATCACTTATGTCGATACTTTTCCCAAGATATTCTTGGAGCTCCTCACCTGAATCACCCAAGTCAACAAAATAAGAAACAGCATTTTCTGCTGCAAGCTTCTGAAATTCATCGCCCTTGTTTACACCATCATCAGAAGAGCCCTTGATTATCATCCAAGGAATTTTTATAGACTCAGACATCCTTGCAACCACATAAGATTCCATATCTGCAAACTTTGCGTCTGGGACAGCACGTTTTATGGAAGCCTTAAAGTCATCACTATTTACAACTTTTTCCCCACACGCATACCCCCCCATATGCAAGCCAAATTCTTTTTTATAAGCCGCATTAAATTTAGTTATTTTACCCAAAAACCTAGAGTCCGCCTCCACAGACCGACTACGAAATTGGGCCTCATCGGGATTTACCTTTTGGAACTCATAGTCCGTAATGAATGTACTGACACATACATCGCCTACTTTCACATCCTCTTTTAGGCCGAAGCATATTCCTAGCTCTATGATTGAAATTGGCTCCAACTCTCCAACCACTTTCGGCAGCAAATTCGTTACTGAGTTCTTAGCCCGCCCCCCCATTTCTGGAACCTTGCACAGCGTCACAGGCTTTGAGCCCAAAACCCCCTCCTCAATAAGCGCTGCGCCGATAGTCTTTGGGTCCTTTGTAGGAACAAACTTAATTTTTACAGCTTTATATTCAGTGTCAGTAATAACCAAAATAAGAGGCTTTTTATGACTCACAATATTCACCTTTTCCTTGATTAAGCACAGATTGGGGTAAGGCTACGCCACACCAATATCTCTTTAATCCATCACAACCTTCATTTATTTCCACACACCGGATCATCGGCAGCGGAAACACCCTTTAATTCTGATCAAACCCAATGTGATACCGGATTTGAAAACGTTGGGTTGCGCTTCGCTTACCCCAACCTACGCCGCTATTTAATCACCTCAATCTCGACCTTGAGCATGCCTTTTGCCGTACTACCAATCGCATTGAATGCCGAGCTGGACAGATCGATGATGCGGCCACTGACAAACGGCCCCCTGTCATTGACTCTGACCACCACACTTTTGTCATTCTCTACATTGGTGACTTTCACCATCGCACCAAAGGGAATGGTTTTGTGGGCCGCCGTTTTCAACTCCTGCTTGAAAGGCTCACCACTGGCCGTCTTCTTGCCCTGATGCTTAGCTCCGTAATACGAGGCCTGACCTTTTTCAGTAAAACCAACCCATTTCTTGGTCGCAGTGGGTGTCGTATTAGATGGTCGGCTAGCACAGCCCGCCATAAGCACAGACATCATCAGGATAATGAGCCCAAGTCCCGAGGCTCTTAGCCAAGCGCTTTGTCCTTGTGTCATCGCCACTCCAATCACTACTGGAAAACAGCAAGTACCATGACGTCGTTCGCCTTGGCTCAGAGCAATTAGCTCGATCATCGGATACCAATAAAGGGGTCGGAGTTATTTTCACTAGATGCGAGAGCGCCTTGAAGGGCGACCAACCCTCAAGGAGCCGACAGCAGCAGAAGACCGATAAGGGAATATCAACGCGAAACGCGCAAGAAAAGCAGCCTCACACTGGCCCCGCCACCATCCACCCGGGCATCCTGCCTTTATTGATACGCACCAGCATCCTTGCCAGTGCTTGTTGTTTTTATGCGGCACGCCCAACGGGCACTTTTATCAAGGCCGGGCACAGGCCTGGCCCCGATGCAGCACGCGCTCGAATGTAGCAGCCTTGTCCAGGCCAAGGAATGCGTACTTGCCGCAGGAAATGACCTGGCGTTTGATGGCTGCGCCATAAAGTGACCTGTCAGCGATCCGGCTCCGGGCAGCCGCTACAGGCTGGACAGCGCCACGCCAGATACGCTGTACTGCCCTTCCCAATTCTTTTTTACCATCCAGACGGAGTCACGGCATGTCGGAACAGACTGCAGACAGCAAGCCTCGCGTGCTGATGGTGGATGATTCAAAAGTCATCCGCATGGCGGCGAACAAAATCCTGGGCAAGGATTTCGAGGTCATTGTTGCCACCGACGGGGAGGATGGCTGGAAACAACTCCAGGCGGATCACAGCATTCACGTGGTGTTCACCGATCTGCTGATGCCGGTGCTGGATGGCCTGGGCCTGCTGGACCGCATCCGCCACTCGGATGACCCGGGCATCCAGAGCATTCCCGTGATCATGGTCACGGGGGCCGACAACTCTGACGAGATTCGTGAAGAGGCACTGAAGCGCGGCGCCACCGATTTTCTGCCGAAACCGTTCAACTCCATCGACTTGCAGGCCCGCGCCCGCGCGCACTGCAACTACCAGCGTGAAGCCCTGGCGCTGAAGAAGCAGATCACGGTCGACGCACTCACGGGCTTCAGCAATCAGCCGTCTTTTCTTGAGCAACTCACCAAGGATCTGGCGTTTGCACGCCGTCACAGCCAGTCCGTGGCCATCCTGATTGCCGACATGGCCGACTACAAATCGTTCTTCATGCAGCATGGCAAACAGGCGGCGGATGCCGCCCTGAGCCATGCGGCTCGCCTGGTACGCGACTGCATCCGCACCGAAGACACGCCCGGCCGCTACAGCTTCTCCACGCTGGCCATCAGCCTGCCGTCCACACCCAGTGAGGGCGCCATGACGCTGCAGGAGAAAGTTCAGCAGGCACTGCGCAACAATCCCTTGCAGGTAAACGGCCGCGCCCTTCCCTTGAAGTGGCGCTTCAGCGTGCACCTGCCCGGCATTAGCGCCAGCACCGATGCCCAGACCGAGGTTCAGGCCGCGATCAGCAAGCTGGGCCTGGAGGCTGTCGTGGCCGTCCACGCCACGGTCAAACCACCTGCAGCCTCCCTGGACAAGGCTCTTGCCCTGATTGCGCGCGGCCAGAGTGAACAGGTGGCGGCGCACCTTCCCCAGCTGCTGCAGGAACTCATTCCGCTGCTGCAACTGGCCACACCGGAGCAACGCTGGGTCCTGCTCAAGCAGATCGGCTGAATTCCGCCCGACATATTCCGTAGGAGCGGCTTCAGCCGCGAATAATGCCGGGGAAAATAAACGCGGCTGAGCCACTCCTGCGCACCGAAAGAAGCCCCTTGGGAACAGAAACGGCGGAAAGCGTCAGCGTGCTTTTTGCTGCAAGCCGGCACAAAACCGGAACCGCATGAACCAGAGACTGCGCCGAACCGGAAAACGCCGGGATGTCCCGCGGGATTTCCTTCGGTCACACTGCGCTTGCCCAGCTTGCGGCTCATGCCTTTTTTATCGACGCATGATTTTCTGCCGCGCGCAGTGCTCATTACGGATACAGCAACTCTCCCACACCCATCTTGATCACATGGCCGCCGATGCGGCAGCGGACTTCGCGGCCGGGGCGCTTGTCGAACTCGGCGTGCAGGATGCTTTTGCGCGTGGCTTCGCTGCCGCGATCGATGGAGAAGGTGTGGGTGCCGGGCGTGGTGTCGGCTTGCTCGGCGAGGTAGGCGATGAATTCCGGCATCACGCTGCCAATGGGCGGCAGTGCGTCGCGGCCGAGATCCATGCTCAGCAGGCGGCCGTGGAATTGCGTTTGCCCGGTAATGCTGCCGGGCGCGAACAGGAAGACTTGCGCGGTATAGACCGAGCCGGCGAGATCGGCCCAGCGCTCGGCATTGAAGCTGGCAGCGAGCACATGCTCGGGGCGGGTGAAGGGAATGATCAGCACGGGATGATCGACACTGATTACCATGGGCTTGTACTTGCTGAAGGAAATATGGCGCTCCTCGGTATTGAGCGCGGCGGCCAGCCGCGGAATTTCCGGGGTGTAGCGATCAATGCTGGGGTTGAGCGTGCGCGAGAACTGGATGGCACCGGGGCCGCTCTCTGCCTTGTCGATAAAACTCTCGATCACCTGCTTCTGCTGCGTGAAGGAAAAGGTGCGGTAGTCGCCCTCGTCCTTCGCCAGCCCTTTCTCGCTGGCCATCCAGGAAGCGGCAAGAATAGTGTGCGCACCAAAAAGACAGCGGCCGCGGCTGTTGTAAACGCTGGCCGGCTCTGCGGCGGCAGTATCGATAAACACCGTTTCGGTTTGCTGGAATTCGCTGGCGATGGCCTGTTTGTTCGCTTCGGAAAGCGCCTGGCCGTTGAGCAGCACCACCGGAATCTGCACGCCCTGGAAAGGCGAATCGGCAAAAACATCCAGCAGGGAATAAGCGAGCGCCATGAGATCCATCCTTTGTTATCGGTGTTGTTCCGCAAAGCCGGTGCAGATCAGCCAGGCACTATTGAAGTTGCCCTGCCCGGCCCGTAGCGACGCCCGAATGTAACAGCCATCCTCACGCCAAGGAATCCGTAAGGCCTGGAACCTGGCAACGCCGCACCCCAGTTTTTTCTGGCCCTATCAATAAATGTCGTTAAATTTTTTATCAGAAAAGGAAACACTGCGCTGAAGCGGGGAACGTTGGGGTGTCCCGCGGGATTCCCTTCGGTCACGCTGCGTGTACCAGACTATCCAGAGGGGCGATCACAGCAGGGCTCCAAAGCATATAGAAAATCAATGTTTCCTATAGGCGTCACACCCAAAAGGTAAAGCAAACTTAACTTCTCTATAGATGTCTTCTTGGCCGCGCCGGCAGGGCAAGGCTTAGCCGCAACCAGATATTGCTCCGGTTCACGCCCGCACCGCCGCCTCCAGCTCTTCTGCCGCACGCGGATGCTCCCCCAGCTGCGCGATCACCAAAGGCAGTGCTTTCTGCAGATAGCGGCGCGCCGACCTGGGAATATCTCCCACCGCAGCTTCTATCGCGCCGGGATAGAGATCTCCCAGTGCGGCAACAAGGATGGCCGCCTGGCTCTTGCGGACGCTGACGCTGACGGGGCCTGGGCATGGTATTTCCCTGTCTGCCGGCTCGTATCCCTTGAATCCATCCTGCAAGGGATATTTTGCAAGCGCCTCAGCGGCGACACGCTGGCCCCGTCATTGAATCGTATCGGCCCAGAGCGTCAAGGCAGGCGATTAATTCCGGCATCACTCGGCCAATCGGCGGGAGTGCATCGCGTCCGGGATCAATACTCAACACGCGGCCGTTCTCACACCGGGCTGCGGGCGCCAACGTAAAAAGCCCCGCAAATGCGGGGCTTTTTTCTGTTACATCATGGCGCTCAGATTTTATCCGGCTGCATCTGGCTGCTGATCATTGGCCAGAAGCGCAGCGTCTGCCACATGAACTTGGAGTAGAAGCCGGGGCGCACGTGCAGCTGGCGGCGGTCCACGGCGCGCAGGGCGGTGTGGATCACGTCGTCGGGTTCGTCGATGAAGATCTTCGGCATCGCGGGAATTTTTGCCTTGCCGAAGGTGGGTGACTTGAGGATGGCGGTGCGCGTGAAGAAGGGATAGATGATGGTCACGTCCAGACCACGCCGGCGAATTTCGCCGGAGAGCGCCATGGCAAAACCGCGCAGGCCGAACTTGGCGGCGCTGTAGCTAGTGCCGAGCGGCGTGGCGACAAAGCCGGCAACCGAATCCACGAACACGAAATGGCCGCTGCCGCGCTGGAGGAAATCCGGCAGGAAAAGATGCGTCAGTTCCATCGGCGCGGTGAGCATCAGGCGCATCTGCAGCTGCATTTTTTCGCGGGGAATATCCTCGTAATGCCCGAGGAAAGCGATGCCCGCATTGTGGATCACCACATCAACATGGGCGATGCCCTTGCAGGCCTCATAGAGCGCCTGCGCGCCTTCCGCGGAATTCAGGTCTGCCACTACCTGGCCCAGCACCAGCTTCTCCCAGCCGGCGGGCAACTCACCCGCCTGCGCCAGTTCCGCCACCGGCTTTTCCACCATGTCGCTGAGAATGACCTTCGCGCGCGAGGCCAGCAGGTGTCGCACAAAAGTGCGGCCGAGTCCGCCCCAGGCGCCGGTCACCAGCACAACCTTGCCGGCCAGCCGGGGGAAGGCATTGTGTTTCATGAGAAAACTCCCGTTTTTTTTGTTTTTAAAAAGCGGTGACGCGCCGCACACGTGTGCATGTGTGCGCGGCGGACGGGCCTCAGGCAAAAGGCACAACGCGGTGCAGGAAGTGGATCTGGTCGTGCACCACGCGTTCGAAAGCATCACCGACGTAAATATCGAAATGCCCTTCGGGGTAGCGCTTGATCTCGCCCCGCGGTGCGCGCTGAGCATGACGCAATGTGGCGGCAGCTGGCGCCACGGAATCGGTTTCGCACACGCAGAAAAGTACCGGGCAGGCGATCTTTGCTGTCTTGCGGCCCGGAAAATAACGAATGATCTGCAAACCAAATCGCGCGGCCACATAGTTGGGAAAGCTCGCCTCTGCCCCCGCCGGCAACAGCTTCAGATAGTCCATGGCATCCGGTGCCGTCATCAGCGCCGTGGCACCGGGCTTACCGGCGGTCGCGACCATGACGGGCGCTGCACCCAGCCAGGCACCCAGCTGATCCCGGACCGCCAGCGCCGTCACCCGCATCGAACTCAGCGGATCGAGCGCAAGGGCGGAAGCCAGCCCGTCGGTGAACGGGCACTGGGCAATCACTGCCGTCACCTGGCCATCATCCGCGGCCGTGCTCAGCACATGACCACCACTGAACGACGTACCCCAGAGCACCAGTCGCCGGCCATCAACATCTTTCCGGCTGCGCGCAAAAGCGGCGGCCGCCTTCCAGTCCTGCAACTGTTTCTGCACATCCAGCAACTGGCGCGGTTCACCCTCGCTGTCGCCAAAGTGGCGGTAGCCGAACACCAGACAGGCATAGCCGGCCGCACAAAAGCGCTCGGCAAAAGCATCAAGCCGCATTACCCGGGTGCCGCCCAAGCCATGGGCCATGACAATGACCGGGGCAGGCCGCGGGGAGGCAGGCAGGTAAAGCCAGGCGCCGCACTGCTGGCCCTGCGAAGGAAACCGGACATCAAGCCGCTGCATGGGACACCCTCTTCTGTTTTTTTGGGATAACTCCAATATTGGAGCCACCTACACATATTGGAGTCGACTCTAAATTCTGAAGCTGATAACGTCAACCGCCATGAATACTCCTGTTGTTACTCCACCCGATACGAACGCCGTTACGCGCACCCAGCGCCGCTCGGCCGACATGCGCCGCACCCTCATCGAGGTGGCTGAAACCCTGCTGATTGAAGGCGGCGCTTCCGCCGTGACGGCCGAAGAAGTGGCCCGGCTGGCCGATGTGTCGCTGCAGACCGTCTACAACCGCGTCGGTGGCAAACCTGCCCTGCTGCTCGCGATTGCCGAACGCGCCATGGAAGAAAACCGGCAATACATAGATGAAGCGTATGACGGCGGCGGCAACGCCGAGGAACGCGGCTGGCGGATATTCCACGCCTACGTGCGCTTTGCCCTGGAGCGCCCGCACCAGTTCCGCATCCTCGCCAATCCCCCCGAAGCCCCCGAAGCCATCGCCCGCATGGCCGTTATGGCGCAGGAACAGAATGCCCGGCTCGCCTCCATCATCCGCGACGGCATTGCCGAAAACCGCGTCAACCCCGCACTCGATCCCGACAGCACCGCCAACGCCCTCTGGGCCATGCTCAACGGCCTGCTCTGCCTCGCCCTGCGCAACGACGCCCTGCGCCCCGGCACGGTAAGCCCGGAAGCACTGGTACAAGCCGCACTGATGATGATCCAGTTCGGGTTGCGGGTTCGTGAGGAGGATTGAGGAGTTAGGAACAGAGCCAACATGATCAATGTAGCGCAGCTGGTTTTATTGACAGTAAGCGCCAAATAAAGGTCCCCGCAGTTGCGGGGACTTTCACTAAACCTAAATGCCTTAAAGGATCTAAAACCACGTTTTGCAGATGGATCAGACGTCGACATCAAGCCGATCCAAGAGAAACTTCAACGCCCCTTTTTCACCTTTAGACAAATTCACATTTCCCTTAGCTAGCTTGCTTAATGCACTGATATTTTTTGGCGAAGAAAGACCTTCATTTTTTGCCAAAATAATTAACTCATTTGCACGGGGGGTCAGTGCAACAAGAGCAATATCAAAATCGACCTCATTATTACGAGAAGCTTCTTTTATGCCTTGAAAATCCTCATTCTTGTAATCCGCCAAGGAAACCCCGAACTTGAGGATGACATCATCCGATATCACCATTTGGCCCCTGACGTATTGATCCCAGCAAAAATCACGCTTGGCAAACTCTGAAATATTTCTTACATTATCAGGCGGTGATTTTAGAATATCGGCCACTACTTTAGCCTGCCCAATCATCCACCCAAGAAATAACTCTGAGACACCCTGATCTCGCCATATACGGTCGAGGTCAATTTGTTGACCTTTTGATCGAAATCCGTCCGCACACGCTGCGACCGTATAAGTGACTATCTGGGCCTTGTATCCCCTGTCTTCCTGGTACCAACCTGACTTCTGAACCGCTTCATCAAGCTCAATGAAAAGAAGAGCCTTTGCCATAGCTCGACGGAACCAGGTTTCACTGAGAGACGATCCATCTCCAAGCTTCGAGAGCACCGATATCGTGTAACGGTTGAAACATTTCTGCGCACCCTCACTGACATGATGGGGGCGTCCATCGAAAGACAGCTCATACTTCGCAAGGTCAGTCTTTGTCACGAGCCGCGCCTTCGGGTACATAAGCTCAAGCTTCTTGCGTTCAGACGGAGTCTTGTAGGAGAAAATATTCTTGTACTGCCCTCTCGCCCGTTCATAGAACCACTTGCTGCTGTGGAGCTCGCCCGCTTTCTGGGGCACGGACACCTCTTTAGAGAAGCGTTCAATGCGAATTTGCACTGGGCTATTGGATGCAAGATCAGCCAGTGAGACCTTGTTCTGTGTGTTGGCGTATTCGGAAATTCGTGGAACCACATCAGCCAGACAAGCCTCGTCGACTACGGACAGCTTCACTTGGACATACACATGATCGAGTTTCCTGCCCAGACCATCGCGAGCATAGAGCAGAGATGCCGTGGTCTGCCCCCCGTTCACAATCTGGAAGTCCTTGATGTGTGATATTGCCAGCGCACCATTGGCAAGCCTTCGTGTCTGCACAGAAGATGCTGTAGCCGTGACACCATTGTTGTAAGCAAAGAACATTCCTGGCTCTTCCGCGATAGTACGCAGAATGCCTTTGTTAACGCCGGTTCTTGCCTGCAGGTAGGTCCTGACATTCTGCTCAAGCAAGCGGCCTCCAAATTCTGCGAAGACTTTGGCTAGCACCGCACCAGGGACAGCAAAGAGATAACTCTGATAACTTTCAGCCCCGACCGAAGCAGGCAGACACTCGATAGCACCATCGAAGTCTTCATCGAAATCGACCTCGACTGGCTCCCCACCAGTTGAGGAAATCCTCGAATAGCGTTCAAGATCGAGGACATTGATATGCATGGTCACGCCATCAACATCTCTGGTTTTGAAGACCCTCTTTCGGACGCGCAGATGGCCATTGGTGAACAAAACCACGCGAAGCCTTCTGATCTTTGTTCGGTACTGCTGAATAAGTACGGCGAGCTGATAGGCCGGGCTAGCTTCTTCAAGACTATCAAGAAACTTTCGACTCGTTGCAGCCCTAAATAATCGCTCAACACCATCGACGGCACGATCAATATCACGACTGTTGATCGCGGGGAGATCTTTATCTTGTCGGTAATCGCAAACCGCCAGATAGAGATCACCGGACTCTGCAGAGTCACCCTCCAGTACATCCAGTGCGTATCCATCAACACGGTATCCGCCCTGCCCCTCCTTGAGCACCGGACAGTAATCCATGTCCGGCGTATCGCCGTTCTCAGCAGCAAGTACGGAGTAAATCCGGAAGAACTCAGTGATTTGAAGCTCGTGATCCGCAATGCTGCCAATGCGAACCTCCTCAAATAACTGAAAATACTCCTCCTGAAGATCAACCATTGATCCGGGCCTCCAGTTCCGAAGGATTAACAAGGAAATCATTTATCGCTTCACACGCGATTTCATACCTGACCCTAGAAACCCCGAGCGGGACGCTGCCAGGCACCAAGCGGGGGAAACCCTCCACAACTTGGTAGATACTCAGCCCCTCAAGCTTGAATGTCTCGTTGACATAACCAGCATCGGGATCGTAACGCCCAACAATCAACTTGCGCTGAAACTCCACGAGCTCATGACTGTTAGTTACAAGCCTAGATGAGACAGTCGAAACCAAGGACTCTAGGCTTATTCCTCCATCTGATGGACAGAATCGGCTGACGGCAATGAAAAGATTGCGACCATCCCAGTCCAGCTGGTCCAGCGATGAAATTTTCAGTGATTGGCGCTGGGTCGAAAGCTGTGCCTTCACTTCGACACGCACATTGTTCAAACCAATATCATTGGTGTCCCCTTCTGGCCCACGCCACCCGCGAATGACCAATGGGGCGTCGACGTGACATTCGTCAATAATCCAAACAAGCATGCTCAACTCACCAAGAAGACCCAGTCTCTCCTTGAAAGATAGCTCGTGAGTATTACGGCGACGCAGCAACTCAGCCCAGCGGCACAGCCTGACTACAAATATTCGGATCGCGCCTTCTGCAGATTCCACCACCGACGATGCTTCTGCAAGATCACTACAAATTATTGAGAAAAGATCGGTTAGGCCACGATCCGTCAACCGTAACGTCAGGTTATGAATGCCATTAGCATCACCCGCCTGGACGATCATGTTCTCAAATTCAGGGACCTCATCTTCAGTCATATTCGGCGCAGAAAACTCAAGAGTGAATTCTCGCTCTCCTGAAACTGAAAAGCCTATAAAAAGATCAAGCAGATGATCGGGACAGACACGAAAGCGCCCCGCACTGTGGCCGTGCTTGGATATTTCATCCCACTTTCCGATAAAGTCGCTACTCATAAAATAGTTCCTCGTCAGCTTGAGCCTCATCCAGCTGCTGCTTGAGCAACTGGGCCATTCGGACAGAAATGGCATATTCGCGCGGCTTTGGCGGAACCTTGGTGCTGGGAAAAGCCAGGCTCAAGGTAACAACCGGCAAGCCAGCTTGAAACTTGAGTTCTTTTCCATCTGCTCGAGCAGGATCAAGCCTGAAGTCAAACAAGTGAATAACAAGTAGAGGGCGCTGCCTTGAAAGCAAGCATGATTTCTCTGGACTTATCTGCGGATCCTCCGCCCTAATTTCATTTATTCGATTATCAAGAGCGGCTCCTCGCTCTCCATACATAAGGTCGTTTGGGGCAGCATCAGCAACAATGTTTTTCTCAGTAATTTTTACGACATCAGGATCATCAGACTTAGGTACGCCTGAGTATCGATCGCGACAAATTACACCATCCGCACCCTCAATCGAGAGCGGAATCTTGAGCGAGCCACTTCTCTTGAAAGGAATCGCTATATCCCAAGAGGCAAGCTCACCAGTAGCTCTATCAGAAATATAGTCCAAAGCCAGGCTTCTATCTTCATTACTCAAGGCGAACTCCAGCTGGGGCAACTTAAACTTCTGAAGGAGTTCCTTTACGACTGAAACGCTGACACCCGACCAAACAAAAGCCGACTTATCATTAACTCGTCTGTCAGAAAGATCTGAATTAAGGACAGCCACCAAGGAGGTTACTGCATCAATATGCTTTCGATTAATGTCATTACTATTAAACAGTTCATATGCCTGAAGATGGCGTATTGACAGATCAAGGGCAATTAGAAGGGGCTTCGCTGCTCGCATTTTGTTCGCTGCCGTGATCGCAATACCAGTCGGACTCTGCCGAACCTTGAGACCGAACTGATCGGGCGTGAGCCCCATTCTTTCCATTCGGACAAGATCGTCCCGCAGCTCTTCAACCGAGTCACTGACCTCACGGAAGTCTCCGAGCATGTCTCGGGTTGCGTGGATTCGGCAGAGCTTCTCGTATCTTGGCCGGTAACCGAACCATCGCCCCATCTGAAGGAGAGTATCAGCAGCCCCGACATTACGAAGAACATATGAAACAGCAAGTCCCTCCAAAGTAAGCCCACGCGAAAGCGCGAGTCCTCCTACAGCTATGATGTGTAGTCCAGACTCAGGCGCCTTTGCATAGTCCAGTCCACCGCCACGCATATTGACAAGACGAACCTCGATTGACGAGATGGCCCTTTTCAGAACCCCTCGCACTTCATCCCAATTAAACTCCGAGTAAATCTGGTACTCCCTCAGCCAAACTTCATGCAATCGACTTAGCAACTCGGATCGCCTCCAGTCTGAGCTCGTCGCCCATACATCAACTGCGGCCTTCAGGTCTTGCAGCAATCGATATATCTCGTCGTGAACCTGCTGCTGAATAGCATTGAACCTGCTGACGTTAACGAGCATGGCAGAGTGGCGATCACCCTCCTCGGAGAGGGTACGGAGGGATCTGAACAAGGCATACTCGAAAACTGCATCTTTTAGGCTTTGCGGTAGCTCTTTGACCCAATCTCCCGATTTATGCTTGAGCGGCAAGAGGTCCTGATAATCATCAGGAATAGGCCTTACGCAAACATCGTAGAGCTCACCATTTTCTGAAAATATCTTTTCCGCCCCGATATAGTTATCCGGCGGCTCTAATGACTTAATAAAGTTCTCCGGAAAGAGATCATTTTTCAGCATCTCATCATTTGTATCAGGATCAATGAAGATATTCGCAAACGGGGTCGCTGTATAACCAACATACGATGAGCGCCGAGAACAATCTAAAAGCTCACGTATGCGAGCATTAATTCTAGTGGTCGCCCCCGGATCCTTCGCTGTATTAATGGAGGCGTTATCAGCCTCATCGTCAATTAAAAGCATTGGCCCATCAATCTGCCCACCTTGACGAAGCCCTCTTAACCACCCAGCAAGCTGCTCAAGAACTTTTTCATGCTTTTTAGTCACAAACAGTATTGGGTCAGCAAAATTCCCCTCTGCCGCACCTATTCCCGTTGCTTTACCGACATTAAAATCAGAAACCTGTGTTGTTCCGCAGTATGGATGACGAATACCAGGACACTCCCCCTCCACCCCACTAAAGACATAAGAAACCGGATAAATTACCGATGTCACTGCATCTCCAAGAGAGGACTTCCCAACAAAAGTCTGATCGAGTCGGACTTGTGTTTGATACCGCAACGAATTAGTAAGCCCTGCCAGAACGATAATTACGCGATAACCCGCATCTGCAGCCTTGGCAATGAGTGCCGAATAATTTGTCGTCTTGCCGGACTGCACATGCCCCATGACAAGACCACGGCGACGCCATGATTTACTTTCCTGAGGATCTCCCAAATAGCCTACGATCTCATCTGTTACGTTATCCACCGACACAACAACCTGAACAGGGAGAACTGAGTGATCTAGCCAGTATTTCTGTAGTCGGCGCCAGAAATATAAATTTATCTCTTCCTTGCGCTTTGGATACCATTCTTCAAAATCAGTCTTCAGGGCATGCCCATGATCTTGATTGGTTCCATAAATAGTCTCAAGATGCCTAACTAAGCGCTCAGCCAGACTCATTTCAAGTATCTTTGAAATACCGGAACCCTCTTTGACATGCCCCTCGAGAAAACCCGGCGGAACAGGAAATCTCCCCTTTACTATCTTATCGATCTCCATACGAAGAAAACTAAGAGCAGCATCAAAGTCCATTTTTCATTCCCCATTTTTTCGCAGTATTCTTTCGCACATAGCTTTCAGCGTATGCCCATTGGCTAGCAAATGGCTCTACGTGTCTTATGAATACGAGAAAATCATCAACATCAAGTGATCCATCACTAACCTGAAGAAAGTTTATGACACACTGATGGATAAGAGACTCAAATTCTTCAGTAGAGGTCGGAGATTGATTAACACCAGATCCGTTTGCATCAGCAAGAAATCTGTCTATCGGAAAGTAAGACTCCAGTAACCGAAGCACAGCGTCAGCACTACCTGACACAGAGTCCATATCCAGCAGGCTCGCCATCATAGGATGATCTCGATTCACTCGATAATGAACCTGACCATTCTTGATATATCTGAGCCAGACGGACTGAACTTCAGGCACATCCAACGAAACCCCCTTCTTGCGATGCACGGAGAATGACCGGCGATTGAAGCGCTTGACAACTTCCCGGAGGCGACGCTTGAGCGCAGCCGGAAGCTGAGCATCCGATTTGTCTACAGTGATTCGCCACTCGGCATCAACTGTATTGGGAAGATCCACCCTGACTCTCGTCAACTGAGAAAGCTCGCCATGGGGAATCAGACGAAACCACGTTCCGAATATAATGAGGCGTTTGTTTCGATATACATAAAAGCCTTGGTTGCGAACCATGCCCTCGGGGCCACCGAGCCGCTCTTGCTCATCGACGGTCAGCTTCGAGAAATGAGGCAACACATAGGGCTGAATACTGATTACTGATCCATTCGCCGTCCTGATGTTTTCTGCATCTAGTGTCTGCGTCGCATTATGTGCGGTCAAAAACGGATCAATAGGGCAAAGGGGCTGCTTATTAACCGCGATTGTAAGACGCCGCTCAGCCTCCCCAGCCAGATAGCGGTGAAACACCAAAGAAAGCCGATGATTTGCATGAGAAATCGCAAAAGTAAGCAAATCATCGAGAGAGGAGCTGACATCTCTATCAAGCATACGATCAGAACGAGTCCATATTACCTCTGTACCTGATTTCGATTTACGAGATTCGTCCAATAGTCTTTCTGCCTCTTCACCCGCGAAGATCTCCATTTCCCAATCGTCGATATCATCAATATCCCATCTCGCGGCACTGACAACGTCGTCGCACCAAGAAACAACCGTGAGGACACGGGCTTGTGAAAGAGATGCCGACTTCAATCCCCAACCAAACCTCCCAAGATCGTCAGGCTCCCGTACATCTTGCGGATTAGAGCTTGCAGGCCGCATGGCAACCTTCAGGGCCTCCATATCCATACCAGATCCATCATCACGAATCCTCACAACAACATCGTTTTCATACGGCTCAAACGAGATATCCACACGAGTCGCTTTAGCCTTGATACTGTTATCGATAAGATCAGCTAGAGCTGCCGCAAGATCGTAAGTACCAAAGCTTCTCGCAGTCGCCATTAGATCTTTCGCCCTAGGCGGATTAGGCACCCTCACTTTCCCACTCCTAAATTTGATCACGCCTCGACATTGCTCCTAGCATTCAGAGAGCAATCACTCATTCAGCGCCATCACAAGCCATCGTCCCAGCGAGAGGCCTAAAAAAATCGACCGATAAGTAAACTAGTGCCATGGCATATATTACTTTTACCTGCCTGAGGCTCCAGCCAATAGGAAAACTGCTGCTCATAGAGCCCGAATCTAACAGCCAACCCCAGACCAAGGAACCCGTAATACCCGCAGCCAATCAACCTGAAACCCTGTCATGACCTTAAAGGAGCAGACCAAGATAAGGATAGATATGCCCAATTATTTTTCATGCAACTCCACCCCCAGCAGCTCGCCAAAAGGCAAATCTCCAACTAACCAAGACTGCAGAAAGCCATCAATATTCGATAAGTCTAATTTCCCCTTCCCTTTTAGGGCACACTCCCAAACAACCATAACGCGCCAACCGGCCTTCCTGTATATCTCAAGGTTCTTAATATCCCTCATCCTCGTAGAGCCAATTTTCTTGTGCCAGAACTCTGGCCTCGAGGAGGGCCACTTGAACAAGTGGCAGGTATGCCCGTGCCAGAAACAGCCATTCACAAGAATAATGGCCTTGTATTTCGGAAGAACTATATCGGGTCTCCCCGGCAGGACCGAGTAGTGCAATCGGTAGCGAAAGCCGGCCTTATGCAGCATGCTGCGTATTGCATGCTCTGGAGCCGTATCTTTTGCACGGATACCAGACATCATACGAGACCGTGTTTGTGCATCAACAACATCAGTCATTTCATTCTCTGGCCTGGCAAACGTTGGGGCTCCTGGTATGCTATGCGGCTTGATTCCTGACAGGCAAGCAAATGACGAACCAGATTAAAATAATTGACCTCTTCTCCGGACCAGGCGGCTTGGGAGAGGGCTTTTCATCTTTCGGATCAGGACCGGGAACGAAGTCGCCATTCAAAATTGCCATTTCCATTGAAAAAGAAAAAAGCGCGCATGCAACCCTTACATTGAGGGCCTTCTACCGGCAGTTCCCTCACGGCGAGGCTCCAGTGGAGTACTACGACTTCCTTAAAGGGAAGCTTGGTAAAACCCCTGAAGAGAAGCTTTATTCAGATCAAAGATTTGCTACCCAAACCAGGGCAGCAAAGAAAGAGGCGCGCTGCCTGACCCTTGGAGAGCAGAATGCCGAGATCTACAAGGCAATCGACGATGCAATCAAGGGCGATCCCTGTATTGTCATTGGCGGGCCACCATGCCAAGCCTACTCACTTGTCGGACGCGCCCGCCGTAGCGGTGAGCCCGATTATATTGCAGAAGAAGATAACCGGAATTTCCTTTACCAAGAGTACCTAAAGATACTCGCAAGATATAAACCAGTCGCCTTTGTTATGGAGAATGTCAAAGGCATGCTTTCTGCTGAAATTGACGGCACACGAATTTTTGACCAGATATTAAAGGATCTTCATGATCCATGCGGATTTTCAGGAAAAAGAGGCGAGAAGTATCGTGTATTTTCCATGGTTACTCCTCCTTCAAACGACCTTCAGCCATCTGATTATATTATCCGTTCCGAGAATTACGGCATTCCCCAAGCCAGACACAGGGTCATTCTTCTTGGAATCCAGGAAAAGTATGCAGGTCTTTTCACAGAAGATATGATGCTCAAGAAAAAATCCGGCCCGGATCTTTCATCAATAATCGGCAGCCTGCCAAGGCTCCGGAGCGGACTATCAAAAGAAAATGATACTTACGATAATTGGATAGATGCTATCGCATCACTTCGCGGTGATGCTGTAAAAGAAATTAGCAAGATAAAAACCTCTGAAGTTAATACGGGATCATTAACCCGAAGCATTGAATCCGCCATAAAGAGACTCAAAGAGACGCCCGATTATCGTGGCGATAACTTCAGTCTGCTAAATTATTCAGGAAGTATTTTTGATGGCATGAGCAAGTCTCTCATTAAATGGTACAAAGATCCCTCCGGGAAGTCACTTGTATGCAACCATGAAACACGCGGCCACATAAGGGATGATCTCAGGCGCTACCTTTTTGCATCAGCATGGGCCGAAGCGGCAAAGAGTAGTGAACGATCCTTTCCTCGACCGGATGACTACCCAAAAGCATTATGGCCAAAACACAAAAATTTTCATTCCGGCGTTTTTTCTGACCGGTTCAGGGTTCAGGTAAATGACCGGTACGCAACGACGGTAACCAGTCATATATCAAAAGATGGTCACTATTTTATTCACTACGACCCATCACAATGCAGAAGCCTGACAGTTCGAGAGGCGGCTCGCATACAGACATTTCCGGACAACTACTTCTTTGTCGGTAACAGAACACAACAGTATGTTCAGGTCGGCAACGCAGTCCCCCCATTGCTTGCTGAAAAGATTGCAGAACTTGTTAATAAGATTATGAAGGCTGCCTCCATAATCTAAAATTCGGAGAGGGGGTTTATCGATTTATTGTCAACGACAAACCCGCTCACACCTCTACCCTGGCGCCCTACCCGCAAAAGCTGCAGCCCGACACAAAATCGGCTTTGATGCAGTAAAGCCCTAACCATGGCCAAGCGTCCTTGTCCGCCCTTGGCTCCCAGCCTGCGGTCATACACGGCATCCTTGCCGAAAGATTGATTGTTCTGGAAAGACCCAAGCCGGGTCAGAAGTGCCCGAATGTACCAGGCCATGCCTGATGCGGGAATGGATAACACCCGAGGACTGGCAGACGAGCGCTGATACGAATTGAGCCCTTGCCGGTGGTATGGAAGAATCCGCCCCTTGCCGACGCTCCAGCTCATTGGCTGCCAGACCGAGACCGCACCCGCACATGAAGACCGATCACAGCAGCAACGGCGCGCTCCACCCGAAGTACCGCCCCGACATCGACGGCCTGCGTGCCGTTGCCATCCTTGCCGTGGTGCTCTTTCACGCTTTTCCGAATGCGCTCCGGGGCGGCTTTATCGGCGTCGACATCTTCTTTGTGATCTCGGGCTTTCTGATCACCACGATCATCACTGCCAACCTCGACAAGCAGCGCTTCACCTACGCCGATTTTTATACGCGACGCATCCGCCGCATCTTTCCTTCCCTGATTGTGGTGCTCGGCACCTGCTGGCTGCTTGGCTGGTTCAGCCTTTTTGCCGACGAGTTCAAACAACTCGGCAAACATATTGCGGCGGGCTCCAGCTTTATGGCCAACCTCGCGCTGTGGAGCGAATCCGGTTATTTCGACAATGCGGCGGAAACCAAGCCGCTGCTGCACCTGTGGTCGCTCGGCATTGAAGAGCAGTTCTATATTTTCTGGCCCTTGCTGCTGGGCTTTATCTGGAATACGCGCGCCACGCTGAAAATCATCGTGCTGGTTTTTGTCGCCTCGTTTGCCGTCAATATTTACCTGATGGGCACCGATGCCACGGCGGCCTTCTACTCGCCGTTTTCGCGCGTATGGGAACTGATGGCGGGCGGCATGCTGGCATGGGCCGGCACGCATCGCCCGCAACTGCTGCAACGCAGCAGCAACCTGCAATCCTTCATCGGGCTGGCCTTGCTGGCCGCCGGCCTCGTGCTGCTCAACAAGAACAGCGCCTTTCCCGGCTGGTGGGCGCTGCTGCCGGTGCTGGGTGCAGTGCTGCTGGTGTCGGCGGGACCGGCCACCTGGATCAACCGCAACATTCTCGCCAATCGCGTGATGGTCTGGTTCGGCCTGATCAGCTATCCGCTTTATCTCTGGCACTGGCCGCTGATTGCCTTCACCCGCATTCTCAGGAACGAGGCGCTGAGCACGAAAAATTCCATTAACGTGGTTTTACTGAGTGTGCTGCTGGCGTGGCTGACTTACCGTTTTGTCGAAAGCCCGATTCGCCGCAGCCAGCCCGGCAAAACCCAAACGCTCGTGCTCAGCCTGCTGATGCTGGTGATACTGATCGCGGGATTTGTCACCTGGCAGCAGGACGGCATCGGCACGCGCAAGGCCGCCACCGTGGCCAGCCAGAAAATGCTCGACGAAGTGCGCTACCCCGTGGAAACCACGCGCTCCAACGGCTCCTGCCAGACGCTGCTCGGCATCACCGATGCCGATGTACTGAGAGGCGTCTGCATTGCACAAGGCACGGCGCCGCGCTACCTGATCATCGGCGACAGCCACGGCCTCGCGCTGAACTCCGCCACCATGACCGGTCGCTCGTCACTGCCAACGCTGTTTCTGGGCCAGCACGGCTGCCTGCCTTTCACCCACTACACCACGCGCACCTCGACAGAAAACTCGCAGGCCAAGGGCTGCAACCGCATTGCCGCTGCCGCCATAAAAGAAGCGGCGCTGCTGCCCTCGGTAAAAACCATCCTGCTTTCAACCCGCGGCCCCTTTTATTTTTCCGGCGCGGGCTTCGGCATTGAAGGCAGGAATGACATGGGCATTTATGACGAGCAGGGCCACAAGCTGGATGCGCCGCGTGCCTTCGTCAAAGGCTATTCAGAAACTGTTGCCGCCTTGCTGAAAACCGGCAAGCAGGTGGTGTTTGTGATCGACTGGCCGGAGCTGGGCGTGGACCCGAAAGGCTGCATCGGTGCACGGCTGATCGGCATCGGAAAATCGGCCGGCAAATCCGACTGCACCAATCCGAGAAGCGTGGTGGATGCACGGCAAAAGCAATACCGCGAACTGGTGCAGGAAATAAAGGCACAGAACCCCGCCCTGAAAATCCATGATCCGCTCCCGCTTTTTTGCGATGTAAAATCATGCCGGGGGAAAAGCAGTGACCAGGTGTATTACTTCGACAAGGATCACCTGAGCCCGAGCGGCAGTGTGCTTGTGCTCAATGATTTCCTGCGACGGGAAAAACAGAACCCGTAAGGGGGGGCTGATCGCAAACGGCGACAAGCCGGAGGCGATCAGAAGCGCTGGGTCAGGCTGAACAGGTACTGGTTGCCGTCGAGATCAAGCTTGCCGATGGAATCGGAAAGGTTCAGGCGGGTATTCAGGTGGCGCACATTCAACCCGGCCCACAGGTCTTCGGTCAGGCGCAGCTCCAGCCCGGCGCGGGCATACCACCCTGCACTCAGGTCGGTATCACTGTTACTCACGTCGATCACGATGACAGAACCGGACCCCGATGGGGGCGCTGGCGGTGAACCTGCGGGCTTCTCCGTTTCGGCCACACCGTAAACCAGCAGCGGGCCGCCACTCACGTAAAAGCGCAGCCGGTTCATGGGCTGGTAATCCGCGTACAGGCCGGCGAAGGTTTCCAGTGACCAGAACGCATTATCAAGGCGGACATTGAGCTGGCCGCCGTTGCCGTCACTGCGCGCGTAGTAGCTGGCGTAATCGTTGATCCAGGAAACAAAGGCACCGCCTTCCCAGCCATAACCAGCAACATCGTCCCTCATGATGACCTGGGCGATGCCGCCGACATAGGGAATGTCGTCCAGCCTGCCGTCATAGGCCGCACCACTGCCATTGCTGGCAACACGGCCATCATTCAGCTGCAGCTGCCCGAGCAGCAACTGCAGGTACATAGGCTCCTCGGCCGGCTCCGCCAGTACGGCAACCGGCACCGCCAGAATAAAAAGCAAAACCAGTGGCCGCACGACTGCACGCATTTTTCCAGACCTCTGCTGGCTCACACCCGCCAGTCAACGTAACGCCTTCGGTATTATCACGGATATACAGCAGACGCTCATCGCGTTATTAATGCCAGCCCTCGCCGCCAAACCTGCCGTCACAGGCAACAAAAAGGACAGACGATGCACTGTTTGCGAAACGGAATTCTTGCCCTGCTACTGACAGCACCCGCCGTCACACTGGGCCTTGCCAACGACATCGACACCGGCTGGGCCAGCAACGGCACCTACACGCTTAACGACCGCTCGCTGACCGCAACCGCCATTGATGCGACCGGCAAGCTGTTGCTGGCGGGCCACACCGCCACCAGCACAATAAAGCACCAGAGCATCGGCTAACCGGCCGTTTTCCCGATGCGGTGATGAAAAAATTCCACCGATGTTCAGACATAAAAACAAACCGGATTGAACGGAAACCCATGAAAAGAACACTGCAACACCTGTTGCCCCTGATGGCCGCCCTCAGCCTGACTGCCTGTGGCGGCGGTGGCTCTGCCAGCAGCGACACCCCGGATTACCTGCCGATGTCGGTGGGCAACCGCTGGACCTATCAGGTCACCACCACCAGCCCTCTCCCCGCCCAAACGCGCCAGGAACTGCGCATGCTCGACGGCCCCGTACCCATCAACGGCAGCCCCGCCCTGATCTGGAGAGGCGCTTCTCTTTCTTATTTTCCTGCCCTGATGTGGTCATATACCGCCAAGACAGCCAGCGAGCTGCAGAATGTCTTCGATGCCAACGACGGCCCCCCCTTTGGCAATCTGGGCAAGCTGACACAGCTGCGCCTGCCGCTGAGGAGTGGCGACCATTACCTTGCCTACGATTATTCCGGGCTTGATCTCGGCACAGATCAGGATGGTGACGGCATCAATGAAACAGTCGCCATACGGCTCAGCGTCGACGTGGGTGGCGCCGAGGCCGTGCAGGTACCGGCAGGCAATTTCACCAATGCCTTGAAGGTCAGTACGCAATACCGCTACATACTCACCTACTCCGCAGGCGGTGCACCCTGGGTCGTAAACACTACAGCGGACGAGTGGTATGTGCCCGGCCTGGGCCAGATAAAAACAACGAGCAGCACGAGTTACTCCGCCTTGGTCAATTACTCCAGCGGGGTAAGCTCCCCCGCCGGCAGCAGTTCGAGGGATTATGCGTTGACGGGTTACAAGATTGACGGCCACAGTACCGACACGACAGCACCAACCGTGACCCAGCCCACACCGGCCAGTAATTCAACGACCAGCAATGTCGTCGAAGTCAGTCTGGGCTTCAGTGAAGACATGGACCCGTACAGCGTGACCGCACAAACATTCACGGTGCTGGATGCCAGCCAGCATCCGGTGAGTGGCAGCTTTTATGCCGTCGACAAGCGTGCCAGCCTCAGCTTCAGCCAATCCCTCCCGCCCGGCACTTACACAGCCCGCGTGAACGATGTTACCGATGCACTGGGCAATCCACTGGCCACGCCCTATTCCTGGACCTTTAACGTCAACTAAGGATTTTTTAATCGGGCACATAAAGAAAAGATCACTGCAGCGTGAAGAAAATTGAAGTCGTTCGGTTTTATTTCCACACGAGAAAAAATCAGGATTTTCTCATCAGGGAACTTTTCAGTTTCCGGACAAGCCCGGCCCCGTTCTGGCCCCATAAAAAATCCCCGCATCTGCGGGGATTTTTTATGGGGCCGATCACTACGCGCTAGCGATCCCTTCGCCCCTCTTCTTCGCGGTTATCATTCTGCCCGTCATTGTTTTCCTTGTTGCCCTGCCGTGATCGTTGCGGGGGCTTCTGGCCCTGCGCTTGCACTGCCGGGCCCTTAACCTGCCGACCGGGTTGCGCCGTGTTTTGTTGCACGGTGTTTTGTTGCGGCAATGGCCGTTGCGGCATCTGCTGCCTGTGCTGCACCGCCTGACCCTGTTGTGATGGCTGGCCTTGCTGTGGCAACTGTCGCTGATACGGGGCATTGGGGCCTTGCTGCCAGACCGGGGCCGGTTGCACTGGCCGCGGCACCACCACACTTCTCACCTGCGGGGGCTGGGCACGCACCGGCGCGGACGGTGCGCGCGGAACGGCTTGTGGCGCTGACGATGGCGGGTTGTAGGGCTGGCGGTGCTGCGGCTCCTGCGGTCTCGCCTGCAGCTCGCGCTGCGGTACAGGCTTGCCGGCGCCTTGCTGCAGGCGCTGATCCTGTTCGCGACGCTGGTAATGCTGCTGCACGGCGGCATCACGCGGCTGGTAGCGGTAATTCTTTTTCTGCAGCAAGGGCTGCTGTGCTGGCGGCGGATAATGCTCACCGGAGTACTGCCGCTGATAGGTGGGCAAGGGTGCAGGCGCCGGCACGGCACGGCGGTCCCAGTGATCCCATCCGCTGTGCTGGCGCTCCCAGTCATGGCCCCAGTGATCGCCCCAGCGCGGTGGCTCTGCGGATTGCCAGCCGCGGAAATACACGGGAGGCCGGCGGTAATAGCGCACGGGAACGCGCAGGACATAAAACGGCACATACTCCGGATACACAAAATCCCACGGCCCGTTGTACCAGTTGCTCACGTACCAGTTTTCCCCCGAAAAAACCCAGTACACGCCATCGTAGAAAAAGTAGTTCTGCTCCAGCTGCGGCGCGTAATAAACCGGGTAGCCGGGCACCACGACAAACTCCGGATAGGCAGGCAGGTTGATCCCTATGCTGACGCCGGGAATCGAAATCCCCACGCTCACCTGAGTGGAAGCCGAGGCTCCCGTCCCCAGCAGCAGGCACAACATCATCAGTGCATAACGCATGTTCAGTCCTCGGTAATGGCGGAGCGGTGTTGCTGGTGCCGGGAACAAGCGGCACCGGCCCGACCTGCGTAAAGTGCATCCCTGTTCAGACTAGCCGATCTGCACCGGTCTGCGTGCCATAACGCCGGCCGGCAGGCGGCGCGATCAGGCGCAATGCCGCGACCCTGATCGCGGCTAGTCCACCCAGCTTCTCTGCGGTTCGTAGTGCCAGATGTTTTTCAGCTCGGCCTCGAACTGGCGCAGCGGTACCGGCCGGCCAAACAGATAACCCTGAAAGAGGCCGCAGCCCTTGCCCAGCAAGAGCTGCTTTTCCGTGTCGGTTTCCACGCCTTCGGCAATCACTTCCAGATCCAGGCTTCTGGCCATGGCAATGATGGTGCGCACGATGGCCCGGGCATTTTTGCTGGCGACCAGATCGCGCACAAAGGACTGGTCAATCTTGAGCTGGTCAATCGGCAGACGCATGAGGTACTGCAGCGACGAATAGCCGGTGCCGAAATCGTCCAGCGCAAAACGCACGCCGGTCTGCTTCAGTGCGCTGATGATGACAATGGCTTCCTCGATGTCGCCCACCAGCATGCTTTCGGTCAGCTCCAGCTTGAGTCGCGAGGGCTTGATGCCGTGCCGGGTAACGGCGGCATTTACCTGCGCCACAAAATCAGCCTGGCGAAACTGCGTGCCGCTGACATTCACCGCCAGGCTGAGCTCGCGCGTGTGCGAATCCCGCTCCCAGGCCTTGAGCTGGGCGCAGGCCGTTTCCAGCACCCACTGGCCGATGGGCAGGATCATGCCGCTGTCTTCCGCCGCCGCAATGAACGCGGCTGGCGCCATCATGCCGCGCTCGGGATGCTGCCAGCGGATCAGTGCTTCGGCACCGAGTGCCCGGTTTGTGCTGTCCACCTGCACCTGGAAGTACAGGCAGAATTCGTGGTTGAGCAGGGCCCGGTGCAAATCGGCATCCAGCGACGTGCGCGTGTTGATCACCTCCTGCATTTTCGGATTGAAAAAGCGCAGGGAGTTGCGGCCGGCCTTCTTGGCCTGGGACATGGCAATGTCTGCCCGCATCAGCAATTCTTCGGCGAGATAGGTGTGATCGGTAAACACGGCGGCGCCGATACTGCTCGTGCAGCGGTATTCCTGCCCGGCAATGAAATACGGCTGCGCCAGTGCCGCGATGATGCGGTCCCCCGCGATTTGCGCCTGGGTGGCGGCACCGGTGGCATCCGCTTTCAGGTCGACCAGCATCACCACGAATTCATCAGCGGCCAGGTGCGCCACGGTATCGGCCGGGCTGACACAGGACAGCAGCCGTTCCGCTGCCCGCTGCAGCATCAGGTCACCAATCGCGTGGCCGGCGCTGTTATTGATGTCCTTGAAATTATCCAGATCAATCAGCAGCACGGCGCCGCCGTGACCGCTGCGGGCACTGGCGTTAAAAGCCTGGTTCAGCCGCTCCAGCAAAAGCCTGCGGTTGGGCAGGCCGGTGAGACGGTCGTAGAGTGAAAGGTTGCGGATGGATTCTGCCGATTGCAGTTGCTCGGTGATGTCGCGCAGGAACCAGACGCGGCCCACCAGCCGGCCATCAGGGCAACGCAGGGCCGTCGTGTGGCGTTCGATGGTGCGGCCGTCCTGAAACTGATGCTCGCTGCAGTCATCAAGCTCCGGGTGCTCGTTGAGCAGGTTGATGCGTGCCAGGAAGGCGGGCTTGTCGAGCACGTTTTCCAGCACGGCGGCGAGGATGGGTGCCCCGGCCTGACCAATCGCCGAACCAGGGTCCGGTCCGCGCAGCAGGGCGCGGGGCGTATTTGCCATTTCGATAAAGCGGCGGTTATGGGAAACGATGATGCCCTGCTCGTCGACCACCATGATGCCGTCGGGCGAAGCCTCATAAATCGCATTGAGTACGCACTGCTCCAGCCCCGGCTTGCCCATGATGATTCCATCCCTGAAGAAAAGCCGCGCCCGTGCTGCGGCTTTTTTGATCATGTGGCCATTGCCGTAACCGCCTCCGTGCGATGCCGCACATAAATCAGGGGCGCCGATGCAAGGTCATTCGGGAGTGCGACAGTGGGGCGGCGGGGGCGGGCGGGAATCCCCCCGTCAGGGGGCTGACTTCAGGCGCAGCGCGGCTTCCAGTTCCTTGGTGGCGGAGATGTCGACGAAGGTGACCACGACGCCGTCGATCACATTGTCGAGCCGGCGGTAGGGCATGATGCGCACGGTGAACCAGCGGCCGTCGCTGGTGGGAATCTGCTTTTCGGAAAACACCAGCGTGCGCAGGGTTTCCAGCGCATCGTCGTGCAGCGCAGGATATTGCAGGCTGCTGGTCAGATCGCTGAGCGGACGGCCGACATCGCTTTCGCGCAGGTTGATGATCTTGGCGGCACGCTCGGTATAGCGCCGGACATTGAGATTCTGGTCCAGAAACAGGATGGCGATCTCGATGCTGTTGAGCAGGTTCTGCAAATCACTCTGCGCCAGCGCAAGATCATCCAGCTTGGTTTGCAGTTCGTTATTGATGGTTTGCAGTTCCTCGTTCATGGACTGCATTTCTTCCTTGGAAGTGGTGAGTTCCTCGTTGGTGGATTGCAGTTCTTCATTGGTCGACTGCAACTCCTCATTGGTGGATTGCAATTCTTCCCGCGAGGCATGCGTCTCCTCGCGCAAACGCTGGATCTCCTCCTGATACTGTTGCAGCTCCTCCGTGCTCGCCGCATCCACTGCGCCTTTCTTCCTGCCGTGGCCACTCGGCGCAGGCGGCGGCATGTCGCGAAACACAATCATCGTCATGGTTTGCAGGGCGCTGGGTTCGTGCAACGCCTGCACGGTGACATCCACCAGCTGCGCACCACTCGCCGTGGCCACCTGCAGACCGTGCAGCTGCACCGGCTCGCTGTGCGTGGCGGACTGCTTGAGGGCATGGAACAGCGGTACCCGCAGTCCTTCACGCACCATGGCGTGAAAATTCCAGTTGGCCTTGCCGGCCGCAGGCTCCAGGTATTTGCCGGTACGCCCGCTGATGTAAACGATATCGCCTTCGCTGTTGAGCACGACAGCAGCCGGCGCATACACCTGCAGCAGGACATGATCAGCGGCCGTTTGCAGGCTGGCGGCGGGAGGAGTGGAAACATTGGCGGCCGACACGGAGGGCTCCTTGCTTAACCTTGAAAGGGGCGGAAACGATTTAAGCAGAAAATCGGGGCCGCTCAGAGTGGCATTGTTCTGGCGGGCGTAAAACCGCAGCTTTGATTGCAGCGGCGAGAACAGCTGGCTGGAGCGCCCCACCGTTTCCGAACTGCCCAGCATCAGCACGCCGCCGGGACGCAGGCTGTAATGAAACAGCGGCAGCAACCGGTGCTGCAGTTTGGCATCAAAGTAGATGAGCAGGTTGCGGCAGCTGATCAGGTCGAGTTTGGTGAAGGGGGAATCAAGTACGACATCGTGCTGTGCAAACAGCACCATGTCGCGAATGCCCTGGTTCACCTGATAGTGCGTGTCGTGCCGGCTGAAAAAACGCGCCAGCCTTTCCGGAGAAACATCGGCACTGATCGCGAGCGGATATTTGCCGCGGCGTGCCGTGGCAATGGCATCGGGGCTGAGGTCCGAGGCAAAAATCTGCAGGGTGACCTCATGCGCTGCCGGCAGGCGCTGCACCACTTCGCTGAATGTCATGGCCAGCGAGTAGGCCTCTTCACCCGTCGAGCAACCCACCACCCAGGCACGCAACTTCTCCTCGGTACGGCGACGTGCCAGCAGCTCCGGCAAGGCGCTCGCGGCCAGGTATTCCCAGACCGCCGGATCACGAAAGAAATTGGTGACCCCGATCAGCAATTCCTTGAACAGCAGATCAATTTCCTGCGGGTTCTGCTCAAGGAAATCCGCATAGTCGGCCAGCGTTTCGAGGCCGTGAATAGCCATGCGCCGCTCGATACGGCGATGCAGGGTGCTGGGCTTGTAGAGTGAAAAATCATGGCGGGTGCGGCGCTGCAACAGCCGGATGACCGGCTGCAGGGGAAGGGATGGCACCGGCTCCGGCGTTTCTTCCTCAACCAGACTGACCGGGTCCGGCACCTGATTGACATAAGACAGGATGCGCGCCGGCAACTCGTCGGGTGGCGCGACGACGTCGACACAGCCGGCGGCAATCGCGCTTTTCGGCATCGAATCGAACTGTGCCGACTCCGGCGTCTGCGCCAGGGTCAGTCCGCCCACGGCCTTGACGGCCTGCAGCCCCTGCGTGCCGTCCGAGCCCATGCCGGAAAGCACGACGGCGATGGCGCGCCCGCTTTGTGCGCGGGCCAGCGATGAAAACAGCACATTGATCGGCAGCCGCATGCCGCGCGGCTCCGTCGGTGGAGCCATCCGCAACGTGCCATTGAGCACACTGAGTTCCGTGTTCGGCGCGATCACGTACACGCAGTCGGGCTCGATGCGCATGCCCTGCTTCACCTCATGCACCGGCATGACTGTGGCGCGCTGCAACAGCTCCGTCAGCATTGCCTTCTGCGTGGGATCAAGATGCTGTACCACGATATAGGCCATGCCGCTGTCGACCGGCGTGTTCTGGAGGAACTGCTCCAGCGCCACCAGCCCGCCGGCCGAGGCACCGATACCGACGATGCGTGTTGGCGACAGCAACAGGCGCGATGGCTGTGTTGGTGCTGGCATGGCAGGCGGTGCGGAAATCTGCTCGGGAGAGGCTGTCGCTGAAGGGCTCGCTGGGGCGGGGCCCGTAGCAGCAGAGTCCGTAGCAGAAGCAGCCGTGCTTAAAGAAGCAGGGTCAGAAGGCGGGGGCGTTGAAGAGGGCATGACAGAAACATTCCCGGCCAGTGCTGACTGGCGTGGCAGTGAGAACAGGGAGCGTATCAGGCTCCCGGCAATAACTCGCCCGCAGAAACCATCATGAGAACGGTCTCGCCTTCCGGAGAGCGGTTTGCAGCAATCTGCCAGCGGCTCGGCCCACTGCCGGCTTCGCTGGCGCAGGATTGCACCGGGCAGGACGCATGGGCGGCGCCAGCGCGCAGTTTCTTCAACAGGGCCGCCAGCAGTGGCCGGCTTTCAGGCGACAGAAAGCCGGCAAGCGGGCAGCCGCCGAGTTCGTCACGCTCAAGCCCGAACAGTTGTGCTCCCGCCTGATTGCTTTCAATGATGTTGCCATCGGGATCCGCGATGAAATAGGCGCACGGCGCAAAATCATAAAGCGCCTTGTAGTGCGCCAGCTCCTGCACAAACTCGCGCTCGTTGGTTTCGAGCTGCTCATGCTGCAAATCCAGCTCGACCTGATGCGTCTGCAACTCGTGCAGCAGCTTGAGTCCTTCACTGGCATTGGCGGGATTGCTGGCAAGCTTGAAGAGTACCCCGAGGGCATCCGCGCTGAGCGCCCCGCCACGACTGGCAGGGGCCGTGCCTTTCTTGAGCCGCAGTTCGGCAGTCAGGCGCAATTGCCTGCCATCTTGAAGATCAGCATGTGAATCAGGCACAGGGTCTCCGGACGCAAAACAGGGTGGTTCTTTGTCCATGGTAGCGCAAGCCTTCAGGGAAAAGGGCTGCTCCTTTGTACCGACCATCCGGCACCCCGTCATTCAGGGCGTATGCCGTGTCGCATCATTCAACCTCAGCCGGCCGGGAACCCGGGTGCGGCTCCTGCCGCAAGCTGTGGCCTGGCCGGCGGCCCGCTTTGGACGGCGGCAGCAGGCGCGCGTATTCGGCGTTGACCGATGCATAGCATTCGCACACCCGCTCTTCCAGTGCAGGCCGGTCGAGCACGGTGATGCGTCCGCGCGAGCCCTTGATCAGTCCGTCTTTCTGCAGCTTGCTCGCCGCCACGGTCACGCTTTCGCGGCGCACGCCGAGCAGGGTGGCAATCAGCTCCTGGGTCACCACCAGCTTGTTGTCATGCAGGCGATCCGCGCTCATCAGCAGCCAGCGGCACAGCTGCTGGTCGAGTGAATGATGCTGGTTGCATACGGCCGTTTGCGAGGTCTGTGCAATCAGTGCCTGCGTATAAAGCAGTGCCAGATGCTGCAACTGCCCGCCACGCGCGAATTCTTCTTTCATGATTTTCCGGCTGAGCCGGTAAGCCGTACCGGCACTTTGCACCACGGTACTGCTCGGCATGCTGTCGCCGCCCATGAAAATGGAAACGCCGACCAGCCCCTCGTTACCCACCAGTGCCACTTCGCTGGAGGCGCCGTTTTCCAGTTCATAAATCAGCGACACGATGCCGGTGACGGGAAAGTGCAGGAAACTCACGTGATCCCCCGACTCCGACATCATCCAGCCCAGCGGCATTTCGATGAATTCCAGCGCTGGCAGCAGGCGCTGGTAATCCGCCGCCGGAAGCGCGGCCAGTATGCTGTTCTGCCGGGGATCACCCGGGACTGTTTTTGCAGGCCGTGACATGGCTGGTTCTCTTGAAGCCGGCAAGGTATCGGGCGATACCTGCAAGCGATGCAGACTGAAATGGTGCGGTATGACGCGAGAGCGGCGGTCCCTTGCGGCGATAAAATCCGCTGATGCATTTTATTTATACCCGGATCTGCAGCGCGCCTCTGTTCGCCAGCGAACGCAAGGCAAGCCGGCGAGTGATGCCGGCATCAGTTGCGCATCACATACGACTCACGACGAGCAGAAATAAAAAAACCCCGCGAATGCAGGGCTTTTTATGGGAGTGATGGTCAGTGCAGAACATGCATGAAGCGTTGCTTCGTACATGTTCTGGTAAACCGGCAGAATGATTCCGGCATCACGCGGCCTTGCTAGCGTCGCGCCACGCCGTCCACCAGCAGGCGCTGCACGGCGTCGCCCATTTTTTTCTGGCCTTCATGGTCATTGGGGGCATTGAGAAAGCGCACCACGCTCATGAGGATCATGCCGACGACGGCATGGCCGGTGGCCTCGGTGTCCAGATCCTGGCGAAAAAACCCGAGACGCACGCCGTTTTCCATATAGGCCGCCGTCATCTTGCCACCCATGTCGAGCAGGCCCAGCAGGCGTGCGGTCATTTCCGGGTCGATGGAGGTGGCCTCAAACAGCAGTAGCCGGGCAATCGCCGGCTGCTCCGCAAAAATACTGGTCAGCACCCGGGAGATACGCACCAGCTGTTCGCGATAGCCCTCGAGTGAATCGGCGGCTGTGGGGCCGTTCTCGGCGCCGAGCGCGTTCATGACCTTCGCCGACACGTCATTGATCACATGCTCGAGAATGTCGCGCTTGTTCTGGAAGTGACGGTAGAAGGTGCCATGGCCTATGCCCAGGCGCCGGGCGATGTCGGCAATGGCGGTCTGGTGGTAGCCCCTTGCGGAAAACTCCTCGAAGGCAGCCTGGATGATGTCGGCCCGCAACTGCAAACGGTTGCGCTCGGCGCGGGAAGGAGATGCTGATTCGTTCATGGCGCGATGGTATCCGACCACTGGGAAAATGACGATGGGATCAAATCTTGACACATCATTCCGCAAATGACAGCCTATTCCAGACAAGATCAGGAAGACGGATTTACCGGCTCCCCCCGTTTTTTTATCCGGACCCCCAAGGCCCGGCGCCGATGTTGCCCAGGCCCTGCGCCGCCGAAGAGAGCTGCACCATGACCGCGACTGCCAACGTGTCAAAAGCCCCTAAAGCCCCGAAAAGCCCGAAAGCCTCAAAGGCTTCCGCCGGCAAGGCGCCCGTAACGACGGTGGATGTGCTGATCATCGGCGCCGGCCCGTCCGGCATCAGCGCCTGCATCAAGCTGCGGGAACAGGGCATCACCGATATCGTGATGCTGGATCTGGCCAGCCGCATCGGCGGCACCTGGGCGATGAACGACTACCCCGGCCTGCGCTGTGATGTGCCCAGCGAAATCTACTCACTGGGCTATGCGCCGAACCCGAACTGGAGCCGCAGCTACGCGCCGCAGGACGAGATCCGGCAATACCTGGACGACGTGGCGCACCAGTTCGGCATCGTTGGCCATATCCGCCTCAACACCGCCGTCACCGATGCGCGCTGGGACACCGCATCCCTGCGCTGGCTCGTCACCACCGCAGGCGGCGAGGTGTACTCGGCGCGGGTTTTCATACCGGCCTCCGGCTTTATCGGCGAGGCGGAAATGCCTTCCTTTCCGGGCCAGGAGAAATTCCGCGGCACCATTTTCCATTCCGGCATGTGGAATCACGAACACGATCTGCGCGGCGAGCGTGTGGCCGTGATCGGCTGCGGCGCTTCCGCCATCCAGTTCCTGCCGGCAATACAGCCGCTCGTGAAGAAGCTCATCAGCTTTCAGCGCACGCCTTCCTGGGTGCTGCCCAAGCTGGACTTTGCCATGCCGAAAATCGTGAGCCGGGTATTCAACCGTGCTCCTGCCCTGCAAAAACTGGTGCGCAACATGACGCTGCTGGGCTTTGAGCCCTCACTGCCACTCTTCATGAACGAGCGCGTGCTGCGCGCCGCCGCGCATCCCCTCGGCATCTTCAATATCAATCGCTCCATCAGCGATCCTGAGATGCGCGAAAAACTGACGCCGCATCACACGCTGGGCTGCAAGCGCCCGCTGCTGTCCAATGACTGGTATGAGGCGCTGGCCAAACCCAATGTGGAGGTACTTTTTCAGGGCCTGTCGCACATTACCGAAACCGGCGTGGTGGCTGAAGACGGCAGCGAATACGAAGTGGACACGATTATTTTCGGCACCGGCTATGCCGTGGCTGAGCCCGCCATCTACCGCATCATCAAGGGTGCCGACGGCCGCTCCCTGAGCGAAACGTGGCAGGGCGAACCCCGCGCCTATCAGGGCATGGCGATTCACGGCTTCCCCAACATGTTCATGATGCTCGGCCCCAATTCGCACAATATCCAGGGCTCGGTGATGTGGACGGCAGAACATCAGGCCACCTACATCGCCAGTGCCGTGAAGCTGGCCTTCACGACCGGCATCAGCCGTTTCGAGGTCAAAAAGCCGGTGCAGGACGCGTTCAACAGCCGCATCGACAAACTGCTGAAGCGCATGCCGATTCGTCCTGATGTCTGCAAAAGCTATTACCTCGATGAAGGCGGCCGCAATCATTTTGTCTGGCCGGAATACGGCGTGGTGATCAAGCACAAACTGCATAATTTCAAGATTGCGGATTACAGCACGCGTCCATAACTACGGACGCATTACCCTGCCGGGAACTCCCTTCCCTGCATCACCCGAAAAGAACCGGAGCAACACGTGGCCAGATACACCGTTGAAGTGGCACAGGATTATCGTCAGCCGGTAGAGGCCGTCTTCCAGAAACTGTCGGATCACAACCAGCTCGGCAAGGTGCTGGGCATTCCGGTCAAGCGCGTGGTCAACGGCAAGACCGACATCAATGGCGCCGGCTCCGTTCGCCGCATGGGCCTGTGGCCGGTGACCGTGGAAGAAACCGTGGTTGCCGTGGTGCCGAACCAGTCCATTGCCTACCGCATCAGCAAGGGTGGCGCGCCGCTGAAAAACCATAGCGGCGCTCTCTCTTTCAGCAGCACCGCACAAGGCTCGCGCGTTACCTGGACGATCAATTTTGATTCATCGCTGCCGGTGATTGGTGCTGTCGTCAAGCAGGTGCTGACGCAGGGTCTGCGCATGGGCCTCAAGCGCATCAAATAAAATCAGCGGCGTTTTTTTTGGATGAGGCTGCGATGCGTGCATCTCGCTTCACCCATGCCGTGCAGCCGCACTCATGCAGTAACACTGCCTGCGCAGGCCGGACCTGTGCAAGCCCTGACGGAGAACACGATGGCAAGTTCCAGACCTCTTGATCTTGATGGCGCCGTGGTCGCCGTAACGGGTGGCGCGCGCGGCATTGGCCTGGCGATCACCAAAGCCATGCAGGCTGCCGGTGCGCGCGTATGCATTGGCGATGTGGATGTGGAACTGGCGCAAGCCGAAGCAAAACGCCTTGGTGTGCACGCGGAAAAACTCGATGTGCGCCAGCGCGAATCCTTCGCCGCCTTTCTCGATGCCACACGCCAGGCACTGGGCCCGATTGATGTGCTGGTGAACAACGCCGGCATCATGCCCATGGGCGCCTTCACGCAGGAAGATCCGGCACTCGTTGATGCACAGATCGACATCAATTTCCGCGGCGTGATTTACGGCATGCAGCTCGCGCTGCCGGACATGCTGTCGCGCGGGCGCGGCCACATCGTGAACATTGCCTCACTGGCCGGACGCTTTGCGGTTCCCGGTGCGGCGGTGTACACCGGCACCAAATACGCCGTGGTCGGCATGACGGAAGCGGTCGCTGCAGAAAATCGTGATTCCGGCGTCAGCTTCACCACCATCATGCCCTCGAAAGTCATGACCGAACTGGCTTCCGGCACCGACGATGCCGGTCGCGGCATTCCTGCCGTCACTCCGGAAGACGTTGCCGACGCCGTGGTGAATGCGATCCGGCATCCGCGCCTGATGGTGGCGGTGCCGGACTATCTGCAAACCGCGCACGCACTTTATGGTCTGGTGCCGGGCTGGCTGCAGGAACGCGGCCGTCGTTTGCTCGGTGACAACCGCATCCTGACCAGCCTCGACATCAAGGCGCGCGGCGCCTATGACAAACGCCTTGCGGCGCTGTCCGCAAAATCCGACACCTGAACCAGCGAGAACCTGCGCATGAGCCTGAAAGAAAACATTTCCCGTCGCGTCATCAAGGCCGGCCTGCGCCTGTCGTTCAAGCTGCCGAGCCTGCTGCCCCTGCCCATTGCGGCACTGCGCATCGGCATGGAACAGGGCGCACAGCTTTTTCCCGTGCGCAAGGATGTGCACATTGAACAGATCAGCCTCGGTGGCATACGTACCGAGCGCCTGAGCACGGCGCAAAAAACCGACGCCGCCAGCTCAACCGTGATCCTGCATTTTCACGGCGGCGCCTTCATGGCCGGCTCACCGAAAACCCATCGCGCCATGGGCGCCGAATTCGCTGCGCGCGCCAACGCCGTGGTGTACATGCTGGATTACCGGCTCGCTCCCGAACACGCCTATCCCGCCGCCCTTGATGACGGCCTTGCGGCTTACCAGGCGCTGCTGGCCCAGGGTTATGCACCGCAGCATATTGTCTTCGGCGGTGATTCCGGCGGTTGCGCGCACATTCTCAACCTGGCCATGGCCCTGCGTGAAAAAGGGCTGCCGCTGCCTGCTGCGCTCGTCCTGATATCGCCGTATATCGACATCACGCTGAGCACCGGTTCCGTCACCACCTTCAAGGCGCGCGATCCGATGGTGACGGCGCACGCCCTGCACCGCGGCTCCGAAGGGTATCGCGGCGCGATTCCCGCCGGCGATGCACGCGTGTCGCCGCTGTTTGCCGACCTGCACGGCCTGCCACCGATGCTGGTGCAGGCCGGCGGCGAAGAAATCCTGCTCGACGATGCCCTGCGCCTGCTCGAACGCGGCCGTGCCGCCGGCGTCAGCGTGGACTGCCGGATTTACGAGGGCATGTGGCACAACTTCCAGATGTTCAGCCACTATCTGGAAACCGCTGATCGCGCCATCGATGAAATATCGTACTTCGTGCGCCAGTACACGGCAGAAGCCGCGCCGCGCATTCACGGCGTCGCCAGGGCGGCACGCGGGACGAAGTAATCAGGAAAACCCCGGCGGCAGGAATGTTTTCTGCCGCTTTTTTACCCCCATAAAAAAATCCCGCAACTGCGGGATTTTTTTATGGTTACAGCAGATCAGATCGAGGGTGTACTAGCAGGACAGTACCATTGATGAAAACCCGCCACGTCGTACCACTGTATACCCGTTCCCTGTACAGGCTCGCCATATTTCCTCGAACCACGAGAGAATTCCGCCCAAGGGGAATTAAAAAGCGTGTCATCAAAAACCGGTGACCCATACATAAAATCCTCAGTAATAGACGGATTCTGACCACTCAAGTTGGGAGTGCTCATGTTCAGATAGTTGTAGACGCCATGCGTGTAACTCTTAAAGCCATCAAGCTTCTGGGGCAGCATCACACCATTGAATACCAGGTAAGTCGGGAAGACCGATACGATGGCGTCAGGCTGGTTTCCCAGGCAGGTGTAATCTGCCTGCGGCATCATGCGGGTGAATGGCGGAATGGGCGGATTGAGCTCGCCACGCGTGAACACCGTAGTGCACTGATAGGCCGTTCCTTGCAGCTTCATCACCACACTGCCGGAGGCAGAGGCCGTCACTTCATCATCTGGAACGGTATCGTAATACGGAGCGTTGTAGACCAGATGCCCGCTACGCGCCATGAATCCCTTGCCGGTTTCCTTGATGAAATACTGGTAATCCACAACAGACTCCCACTCCGGTTCGCTGTGCTTGCCAAGCCAGGCGACACCGTGCGGGCCCGTGAGCGCCACTTCGCCTGTCGTCAGCACGCGCATCTGCGTCGGCGAACTGTCACCCTCGCAGCTCAGCACATAGGTGCCGGCAAATTCATCGCCGATTTCCTGATCGGGGGTCAGGTCGTTGCGCACATAGAAATTGCCTTGATAGGTAGATTGCACCGCCAGATTGCCGCCAGGGCGGAAGAACGGTGAATGCAGGGCGCCATCAGGGCTGTTGTCATCCAGCACACCATCGGAGAAATCGCTGGCGAGATCATCGATCAGCGCCAGCAAAGGGCTGCATGCCGAATCGCCCAGACAGGGCAGATTGTTTTCTATCGCCCGGATATAGGCGTAACGCGAAAGGCCGGCGAGAAAGATGGCATAACGGCCCGGAGCATCCGTACGCTGCAGGAGGTCGTTGCCGTCCGCCGGCACCACGGGATCAAGCACCGAGGGAATTTCAGTCGGCAATACTTCCGTGCCATCCGTGCCAATGCTCTCCGGCACCCTGGCCAGCCAGTCCGCCAGTTCGCTGTTTGCCTGATTGATGAAAGTGGCGGTCAGCGCACCGCCGTCGGCCAGATGCAGCGCACGGCGATAGGCAATTTCGGTGAGCGCCGTTACCGCCATCTGCGTGCGACCTTCGGCACTGACCGCATGCAGCACGGTGCTGGCCGGCAGCGGCAACCACGTATCCATGCCTTCATCATAATAAGTGGCGCCGGGACCGCCGCGCAGCTCGACAATGAAACCCTTGCCCTGCAGATCAACCGGCAGGTCAATCAGGCCGCTGTCGTCCATGGCACCACTCGCCAGCTCCTGCCCGGCAAGATCAAGCACGCGCAGGCTGGCATGACGCACCAGACCCAGCGACGGACTGACCGCCAGTGAAGTTCCCGGCACTCCACTTCCGCCAGTGCCAGTGCCGCCGGTACTGCTGGTGGTAGTGCCGCCACCGCCGCAAGCAGACAGTGCCAGCCCCAGAGCCAGCAGTGCAGCACATTTGAATAAGGGTTTGATTGTTGTCATGAGCAGATAACCGGTCCGTGGAATGCAGCGGATACTACCCCGGCCCGGCGGGATACTCATCAACGGAAACTACGCAACGGGCCTGGCCAGCTCGCTGCGCACAGAAAAAACGGCGGGATCATTAACGTGAACATTCACGCCGGAAACCGGTGCATCACCACGCCTCGTTAATGGCGTGCACTTTCAGGCCAGGCGTTTTTTCTGCCGGCATGTTAAACAGGGCGGATTCCGGCCTGCCTTGCCAACAATAAGAAATCCACGGGGACCGCCCATGAAGCACACCTCTTCGCCTGCCAGCGCGACGCCAACCACCGCACCCCGCCAGCATGTGCTGGTGGGCGTTGCCAGCATGGTGGGCACCACCATCGAGTGGTACGACTTTTTTCTCTATGGCACGGCGGCGGCGCTTATTTTCAACAAGCTGTTCTTTCCGGCCTTTGCGCCGCTCACCGGCACGCTGGCGGCGTTTGGCACCTATGCCGTCGGCTTTCTCGCGCGCCCGCTGGGCGCGGTCATCTTTGGTCACTATGGCGACCGCATCGGGCGCAAATCCATGCTGCTCGTCACGCTGCTGCTCATGGGCATACCGACCATGGCCATCGGCCTGATTCCCACCTACCACAGCATTGGTTATGGCGCGGCCGTGCTGCTGGTGCTGATGCGTTTCCTGCAGGGCATTGCGGTTGGCGGTGAATGGGGCGGTGCCGCGCTCATGGCGGTCGAGCATGCGCCGGCGGGCCGCAAGGCTTTTTACGGCAGCCTGCCGCAAGCCGGTGTCGGTGCCGGCCTGATTCTTTCCTCGCTGGCGATGGCGGCCGTGGCGCAATTGCCGGAAGCGGATTTCATGAGCTGGGGCTGGCGTCTGCCGTTTCTGGCCAGCGTGCTCCTGCTCGGCGTCGGCGCCTTCATTCGTGTGAAAGTGGCAGAATCGCCAGCGTTTGAAAACCTGAAAGAAAGCGGCCGGCAGGTGGACATGCCGGTGCTGGAAATCATTCGCCAGCATCCGCGTGCCGTGCTTACCGTGGCGGGTGCGCGCATGGCAGAGACAACCTGGTTTTATACCGTGGTGACGTTTTCCCTGACCTTCATCACGCAGCAACTCGCCATGCCGAAAGCGCTGGCACTGAATGCCATTGTCGTCGGTGCCGTGGTGTCACTCTTCACCATTCCCCTCGCCGGCCATGCCAGCGACCGCTTCGGCGCCCGGCGTATTTTCATGATGGGCGCCGCGCTGGTGTGCGTTGCCGCCGTGATTTTTTTCCGGATGCTGGAAGCGCGTGATCCCGTGCTGCTGTTTGCGGCCATGATCATGGCCATCGGCGGCGTCTTTCCGCTGCTGTACGCACCCGAATCCGCGCTCTTTGCCGCGCAGTTTCCGGCCGAAGTGCGCTACAGCGGCATCTCGCTTTCCGTGCAGCTCGCCGGCGCCATCGCGGGTGGCGCTGCCCCCATCGTCGCCGCCGCACTGCTCGCTGCCGGCCATGGTGATCCCTGGCTGATCTGCGTGTATCTCGCCAGCCTTGCGGTACTGGCGCTGTTCTGTGCCTGGCGATTAAAACCCGCGCACGGGCAGTGACAACGGTGCGGTGCAAAAAACCCGGAGCCCTTTAAAGTCTGCCGTTTATGCTCGCACTGGATTTCCCATTGCCGGGGTTTTGCCGGACACTTGCCGCCGCACCGCCCATCAGTCCCCATCAAGCGACCGCACCATGGAAAGCACACCCGCTCCGTCTGCACCCGCCGCCACGGCAGGCAATCTCTACGCGGATCTTTCCGCGTATTACGACGGCTTCTGCAACGAGGTGAACTACGCCGAACAGGGCGACTTTGTTGCACGCGCCTTTGCCTGCCTGGCCGAGACCAGCGGCAGGGATTACCTCGATCTCGCCTGCGGTACCGGCCAGCTGCTGGGCCTGATGCACAACAAAGGGTTTGTCGTAACCGGGCTGGACAACAGCCGGCAGATGCTGGATGCCTCTGCCCTGCGCTGCCCTTCTGCTGCGCTCATGCTGTGTGATCTCGCCACGTTTGATGTCGATGCCCGCTTCGATCTTGTCAGCTGCTTTCTCTACTCGATCCATTACAGCCACCCCGTTTCGGCGCTGACAGAAACACTGCGGCGTACCTTCCGTGCCCTGAAGCCCGGCGGCGTTTTCATCTTCGACATGGTCGACAAGGGCGGCATTGGCGAGCGCGATGTCATCACCCGCCTTGAACAGGGCGATGCGCGCTTCACGTTTTGTTCAGGCTGGCGCTACGACGGCAGCAGCGAAAGCATGGAGCTGCAGGTGGCGATCCGGCGCGAAGACGATGCGGGCGTGCAGGACTGGAAAGACCATCACCCCATGACCGCCATCAGCATTGAACAGGTGCGCACGCTGATGCGCGAGGCAGGATTCAGCATCACGATTCTTGAGCGGGATTTCGCCCGGCTCAAGGAGTGGGACGGCAAAAGCCATAACGTGATCATGGCGGGCATGAAGCCGCATGCTGGCGCGGAATAACAGCGGGATTCTGCCGGACACAACACTCTTTTTAATTCGTTTAATGTTGAGGGCATCGCTGGCATGGCCCGCTCCTACGCGAAGGAGCTACCCGATAATGTTGTGCCCGCGATCATCACAAAACAGCGACACCCGATGAAACAGCCCCGCAGGAGCGGGCCATGCCCGCGATCAGCATCGAAAACATACCCGCACCGATGCGCAAAGCGGGATTCAGAATTCCTGACGCTACATTGAGTGCAGGCCGATCATGTTTCCTTCGGTATCAACGATCAGTGCCATGCTCCCGTACTGGCCAATCGAGACCTTCGGCTTCTCGATCCGCCCGCCGTTAGCCGCCGCCCGCTGCGCCTGCACGCCACAATCGGCGCAACTGAAATAAACCAGCACGCTGTTCGCACCGGACGGGCATCCGGGAACCTTGATCAGGGCGCCGGAAGCACCGAAGCCTCCGCGCAACGCGGGAAACGCCCACATCTCGAACTCCGTCCCTTCAAGGCGCGCGAGGCTCACCCCGAAGACCGCCTCGTAAAAAGCCCTGGCCCGATCCATATCCTGAACATGAATCTCGAACCAGCTGATTGGATTACTCATCGCACTTCACTCCTTCGTATAAACAAGATATTCGGCCTGTCGTTGAAATAAAAAACAAATGATCCCTGACCATTCTGGTTGCACCGATTGGACTGCAAAGCCCGACATGGACAGACATAACAGCCTGCGTGCATTTTCATCAAGCCCGATGCGTTGGGCTTTTCAGCCCAAGCTGCAAATACTGCTGCCCGGGAAAGGATTTCCGGTGCTGGCGGCCAGCTGCCTGTCGATGAGGGAATACCCGCCGAAATGGCAAGCCCGTAGCGGCATCATGGCAAGTGAACCTGAGCCGCACCACGGTGTCCTGCGGCTTCTACGCATTGAGTGCGCCTCTGGCAAATGAAACAATCCGGCCCGCCTATTCCCCCATCAAAACAACAACTTCCGGAATTCCCCCATGACCAGAACACTGGGCCGCGTGCTGACCCTGATGACTGCCATCAGTCTTTCTGCCTGTGGCGGCGGCGGAAGCAGCGGCAGTGCCGCTCCCGCCAGTGGCACGGGCGATACCGGCAACTACATGCCGCTCTCTGTCGGCAACCGCTGGGTATACCAGGCCACCGAGACGACGCCCGCCTACGGTACCGTGCATTATTCGCAACTGGCGAAAGTCAGCAACGCGCTGATGGTAGCCGGTCACAACACACTGGCCCTGCAGACCTCCGACCTGGTGTACGGCAATATCCTCAGCGAAACCCATGTCGCCAAATCCGGTACGGCACTCCAGCAATTCTTCGATGTCGCTGACGGCGCACCGGAACAGTACGAAGGCACTGTCACCCTGATGCGGCTGCCGCTGCGCTCCGGCGACAGCTATGTCGCCCAGGACCAGTACGGACTCGACCTCGGCTCCGATTACGACCACGACGGGCACAACGAGTCCCTGGCCATTCACACCGATGTCACGGTGAGCGGCCCTGAAACCGTGGCAGTTCCCGCCGGAACCTATGCCAACGCGCTCAAGGTCACCTCTGTCAGCCGCCAGACCGTCACCTACTCCGGCAACAACGCGCAAGCCATCGTCACGTTCACCACGACCTACTGGCTGGTACCGAATCTCGGTCCGGTAAAAAAGACCGTCGCCATCACCTCCCCGGGGTATACCGCAACGCGGGAACTGCTGCTGTCCGGATACAACGTTGAAGGCAACAGCAGCGACCTCACCGCCCCCACCGTGCTGCAGTCACTGCCGGGCAACGGCACGACATCCGGCAACAGCGAAATCAGTCTGACCATGAGCGAGCCTCTCGACATCACCGGCGCCAGCGGACTGGTTTTCTCGGTGGTGGATGGCGCCTCGCAACCGGTCAGTGGCAGCGTCAGCTACAACAACGGAAAAATCACCTTTGTGCCCTCGGCGACACTGGCCTCCGGCACGTATACCGTCACGCTTGTTGCGGCGCGCGATGCACTGGGCAACGCACTGGGCACCTCCTATTCGTGGACACTCACTATCGACGCAACAGCACCGACCGTGGCCTCCACCACGCCGGCCGCAAGCGCCACGAATGTTGGCGTAAACAGTACCGTCAGCATTGATTTCAGCGAGGCCATGGATGCAGGCAGCTTCACCATCAACACCGTGAGCATTACCGGTGGTGCCGCCAACCAGCTCTCGCCTGTCGTCAGCGGCAGCCATGTCGTGCTGACGCCGGTACAACCGCTTGCCCTTGGCACTACCTATACCGTGACAGTCGGCACCAGCGTGAAAGACCTGTACGGCAATGCACTGGCCGGCAGCTACAGCTTCAGCTTCACCACTGTGCCGAAACTGTTCCTGCCCTACACGGCAACGGCTACCGGCTCATGGCCGGATGCCGTTGCCATCGGCGACGTCAATGCTGACGGCCGCAATGATGTCGTGATGACCACATCCAGCTATGGCAGCTCCCCCAACGACTCCACGCTGTTCGTGTTCCTCCAGAATGCCGACGGCACGCTGGCGGCACCGGCGAAATTCAGCTACGTCATGACCGGTAGCTGCAACGCAGTATCCGTCGCCATCGGTGATGTCACCGGTGACGGCACGCCTGATATCGTGCTGGGCGAAGGCAGTTGCGGCATTGCCGTCTTCCAGCGCCAGACCGATGGTTCCTGGAGCAGCTCCGGCATGAAAGCCTCGCCGAACGCACAAAAGATCCGCATTGCGGACGTCAACAATGACGGGCGACTTGATGTTGTCGGCGCGGGCTGGGGCACAAATACCGTCTCGGTCTGGACACAGAAAACCAGTGGCGACCTGAATGCGCCTGTGAGCTACACGCTGACCCATTCCGGCTATGAAGACATGGATGTCGGCGACATCAACGGCGACGGCCTCACCGACATCGTGGTTTCAAGCGGCCAGGGCAGCACCAGCACCAGCATCGCCGTCCTGCCACAGGCAGCCGCCGGCGGCTTTGGTACGCCGGCGTATTACAGCACCAGCGGCGTGAACGGCGCAGTCTTCAACAACGTTGCAGGCGTGGCCATCGGCGACATCAACAACGACGGCCGCAAGGATATTGTCGTGACCATCGGCGGCAATCGTCCCAATTCCGAAATCGGCGTGCTCTACCAGCAGGCAAACGGCACCCTGGGCGCCCTCAGCACATTGGCGTCATACGACATCCCCGGACCGGTGGAAATTTCCGATGCCGACAATGACGGCCGCAATGATGTCATCGTGCTTCACAATGGCTGGACGAGCATGGGACTGTACCGCCAGAACGGCAGCGGTGGCCTGCAAGGCGAGGAACTATTCGGGATTCCCTATGCAAGCAGCTACAACCCGAACGGACTGGCAGTAGGCGACATCAATGGTGACGGATTCAAGGATGCCGTCATCGCCGACTACAACCACGGGCTGGTGATTCTCTACAACTCGCAACACTGAACACGCATGTCTGCGTGAATAAAAAGCCCCGCATGTGCGGGGCTTTTTATTCAACGGTTTTTCGAAGTAAAGATATCGGATGGATTATTTTTTCAGAGACGTATCCGGAACATAAATCCCTGCATATCAAATCTTCTGAGGAAAAAGCGGGATTCCCGGTACGGCTTACCATCATGCGGTGAGAACACACCGGTAGCTGTCCATAAAAAAACCCCGCATTCGCGGGGCTTTCTGCTCTCGGTACTCAGCCATAAAACATCAAAGCGCCTTTTTTAACGCTTCGGCCCTTTGATGCCAGTGCCCTGAGCCATCTTATTGCGCGCTCAGGATGGCCTGGAAACGCCCGGTGGAAAAATACAGTTTGCCGTTGGCGACGGCGACGCCGCCGATGCTGCGCACCAGCCCCTGAAAACCGAAGAGGGTATCGATGCTGCTGCTGACCGGGGTGATGACTTCTCCGCTGGCGCGCACGAGGCGCAGACCGTTGATGTCGGGAACGAGCACGTTGCCGGCATCATCAGCGAGCATGGAATAACCCATCTCGCCGAAACGGGCGGTGCTGCCGGTGCCATCCGTGGCGCCGGATGTGCCGGCGAGGCCGGCCAGGGTGGTGACATCGCCCGATGCGCTGATGCGGCGGATGAGGTAATTGCCGGTATCCGCAACAAACACCGTGCCGGCGGCATTCACCGCCACGGCGGTCGGGTGATTGAAGCGTGCCGCGGCGCCATTGCCGTTACCGGCGCCGGTGAGGCCGGCACTGCCCGCCAGTGTTGTCACGTTGCCGGCCGCGGTGATCTTGCGGATGGTGCTGTTGCCGGTATCGGCAATATAGAGAGTGCCGTTGTGATCGCGGGCGATGCCGGTTGGTTGCAGGAATTGCGAGGTATTGCCGGCGCCGTCGGCACTGCCCTGCGCGCCGCCGGCAAAGGTGGTGGTGGCACCGGAGGGAGTGACCTTGCGGATGGCGTTGTTCCAGGAATCGGTCACGTAGAGCGTGCCGTCGGGGGCGGAGGCCACCGAGGTCGGGTGATTAAACAGCACGACATAGCTCACGGTGTTGTCGTAGAAGCCCGGTGTGAAATTGCTGCCGGCAACCGTGCTCACCACGCCGGCGGGGGTGATCTTGCGCACCACATGCGCTTCGTTTTCCACCGTGTAGAGATTGCCGCTGCTGTCGCTGCTCATGCCCTGCGGGCTGTGAAAGGTTGCCGTGACGCCGGGGCCGTCGTTGACACCGCCGGGTTCATTGCGGTTGGTGCCGGCGAGTGTGCTGGTGACGGGCGTGGTGGCCGAAGTATTGATGATCTTGCGCAACGAGCTGGCAAGATAATCCGCCACATAAACAGTACCGCCGGTGGTAACGGTGACGCCAACCGGAAGCCCGAAGGCCGCTTGCGGAATGGAGGCAGTGCTGCCGTCTTCCGGCGTTGATGATCCACCGCCGGCAAAGGTGGTGGTGACGCCATCCGCCGTACGCACGCGCCGGATGCGGTGGTTACCGGCATCGGCCACCAGCAGGTCGCCGCTCACCGGGTCGAGCGCCACGGACGTCGGCATCCAGAATTGCGATCCCCCGCCGAAAGGATTGTCGCCATAGCCGGCGTGTGTGCCAATGCCGGCCAGGGTGGTGACGGTGCCGTCGCTGGCGATGGCACGTATGGCGTGATTATTCGAGTCGGCGACATAAATCACGCCACCGCTGACAACCAGCCCCATGGGAAAATTGAAACGCGCGGCAGTGCCGACGGCATCGTAATAAAAACTGGCGAGCTCACTGCCGGCGATGGTGCTGACGGTGCCGTTGGTGGCGATTTTTCGTATCAGGCAGTTCTGCGTATCTGAAACATAAACCACGCCGGCGCTGTCCACCGCGATGCCTTCCGGCATGCGAAAACGCGCGGCGGCACCGATGGCATCGACGTAGCCTCCCTCCGTGCTGCCCGCCAGCGTTGTGACCACACCGACCGGTGTGATCTTGCGGATCATGTTGTTGTCGGTGTCGGCGACATAAACATTGTCGCTGCTGTCGATGGCGAGTGCGAAGGGATGGTTGAAGCGTGCGGCGCTGCCGGTGCCGTCCACTGCACCGGCGACACGTGAAAGCCCTGCGAAGGTGGTGGCCGCTCCGCCCGGCGTGATTTCGCGGATGGAATGGTTGTCGTAGTCGGCGAGAAAGATGTTGCCGTGGCTGTCGGTGGCAACGCTGGCGGGATGCAGGAAACCGGCGGCGGCACCGCTGGCATCATTGTCGATATTCAGCAGCGTGCCGGCGAAGAGGCTGACCGATGCCGTCGGCAGTGGCTCCAGCAGAAACGGTGACGGTGGCGTATCGCTGCCGCCACCGCAGGCGGCCAGTAACAGCACCGCACCGGCGCCCAGACCTTTAAACAGTTTTTTCATAACGGCATCTCCCTGGGGGTTTTCCCCTCCTTGACCGGCTCCCCGCAGGGTGCGGCTGTTTGTCTTTGCCAAACGACAGCGCCGGCGCGCGGCGCGCATGGCCGGAAAAGTAATGAGGAGAAAACCTGACGCTCATCACTCAAACCGGAGACATGGCACCCGACAACGCAAAAAATAAAACCGGCTTGTTTTGTGAATTTATCACGCAGGGAATCAGGCAGAGACGATGGCCACAGGAAAAATGCCTGCCACTACCACACAGATCAATAATCCAGCGCCCGGCCATCCACATTCATGCTCAGGTGATGCGTACGGGAATGCGTTTGTGGCCCCATTTTCCGGGAGCGCCGTTGAACAGGCCGGGCAAGGGCGTGTTGCAGCTGAGGCAGTTGCCTTCGGCACTGAGGTGCCAGTGCCTGAGTTCGTACCAGTCGCGGCCGATGACTCTGGTGCCGCAGCCGGTGCAGAAACTGCTGCCGCCGGTTTCGTCGTGCACATTGCCGGTGTACACATGATGCAGGCCCTGCTCCTGCGCAATGCGGCGCGCCATGCTGAGCGTGGCGGCCGGCGTCGGCAGGTGCTTGTCGAGCTTGTGGTCGGGATGAAAGGCGGTGAAATGCAGTGGCACATCGGGGCCGAGGTGATCGGCAATCCAGCGTGTCATGGCTTCGATTTCCTGCGGTGAATCGTTTTCGCCGGGGATCAGCAGCGTGGTGATTTCCAGCCAGGTTTTCGTTTCGTTATGCACGTATTCCAGCGTCTCCAGCACATTGCCGAGCGAGGCGCCGCAGAGCTGGCGGTAGAAACGATCGGTGAAACCCTTGAGATCGATATTGGCGGCGTCCATGTGGCGGTAGAACGCTGTGCGCGCGGCGGCTTTCATGAAGCCGGCCGTCACTGCAACGCTTTTCACGCCAAGCTCGTGCGCGGCCTGCGCCACATCGGTGGCGTATTCCATGAAGACCACTGGATCGTTGTAGGTGTAGGCAATGCTGGCGGCGCCCATGCCCTTTGCCGTTTGCGCAAGCTGTTCGGGGCCGGCGGCATCCATCAGCGTGTCCATCTCGCGTGACTTGGAAATGTCCCAGTTCTGGCAGAACTTGCAGCTCAGGTTGCAGCCGGCGGTGCCGAAGGAGAGCACCGAACTGCCGGGCAGGAAATGGTTGAGCGGTTTTTTCTCGATGGGGTCCAGGCAGAAGCCGCTGGAGCGGCCATAACTGTAGAGCATGATCTGGTCCTGCTCGCGCCCGCGTACAAAGCAGGCGCCACGCTGGCCCTCTTGCAGGCGGCATTCGCGCGGGCAGACATCACACTGCAGGCGACCGTCGGCCAGCATCGACCAGTGCGTGGTGGGGTGCGGGACGATGGTTGCGGGTATCGTTGGCATGGAACTCCGTCGGAATAGTGGGGGATTGCCGTTCAATCGACTTTTAAATGGACACTGGCCCTTGAAATGGAGCCTGATCGTACAAATTTCAACCAGTACGCCCGCCTTGCAGGAAGAAAGCCATGACGATTCGCCTCGATGCTGTCCGCCCGCCGGCCGTTGCCGGCCGCTTTTACCCCGGCGATGCCGACGACCTGCGTGCCGAACTGCACAGCCTGCTGCTCACGGCAGAAAGCCACTCCGCTCACCCCGCGGGCATCCACGGCAACAGCCACACCGCCTTCATCGGCAGTGACACCGATGGCGAGGTTGCCGCTCCGCACGTGCTGGTGGTGCCGCATGCCGGCTATGTATTTTCCGGGCCGATAGCGGCGGCGGCTTATGCCACCTTGCGCGGCACCGGCAACATCCAGCGCGTGGCGGTGCTGGGGCCATCGCACCAGGTGGCGCTGCGCGGCATGGCCCTGCCTTCGTCCACCGCGTTTGATACCCCGCTCGGGCGCATTCCGCTCGACACCGGGGCGCTGCAATCGTTGCTCGCCCTGCCGCAAGTGCAGGTGAACGACGACGCCCACGCGCAGGAGCACAGCCTTGAAGTACAGCTGCCGTTTTTGCAGCTGATGCTGGGCATGTTCACGCTGGTGCCGGTGGTGGTGGGTGACGCCACGGCCGGGGAAGTGGCCGGGGTGATCAACGCACTCTGGCGCGACGACACGCTGATCGTGATCAGCACGGACCTCAGCCATTACCACGACCACCTGAGCGCACGCCGTATCGACGCGCAGACCATCGAACGCATTCTCGAGCTGGACACGAACCTGAAAGGCAAGGAGGCCTGTGGCTGTCGCCCGCTCAACGGCCTGCTGCAGGTGCTGAAGGAAAAGGACCTGGAGATTGAACTGCTGGATGCCCGCAATTCCGGCGACACCGCCGGCGCACGCGACCAGGTGGTGGGCTATGCCAGCTTCATCGTTCACTGATCCGCACACGGCATCCCCTGCCGGCGCGGCGGGAGAATTTTCAGGCGAAGAAAAACAGCAGTTGCTTGAGCTGGCACGCGCTGCCATTGCCACACAACTGGCTGGCGAGCCCGCGCCGGCCTTGCCGGAAAATCCGCGGCTGCATCAGGCCGGCGCCTGCTTTGTAACGCTGGAATCATCCGGCTCGCTGCGCGGTTGCATCGGTTCCCTGAACGCACGCCGGCCACTGGTGGAAGACGTGCTGCACAATGCCCGCGCCGCTGCCTTTGATGATCCGCGCTTCCCGCCACTGACCATCGCGGAGTTGTCGCGCGTGGAAATCTCCATCTCGGTACTGACGCCGCCGGAGGCATTTCCGGTAAAAAACGAAGCTGATCTGCTGCAATCCCTGCGCCCGGGTATCGATGGCCTGCTGCTGGAAGACGGCGCTTACCGCGCCACTTTTTTACCCTCCGTGTGGGAGCAGCTGCCCACGCCGGCCGCCTTTCTCGCACAGCTGAAACGCAAGGCTGGTCTGACGGCGCATCACTGGAGCCCGACCATCCGCTTCAGCCGTTACCGGACGATTGAATTCTCCGAATAAGCCTGGCGATGCGATTTCTGTTGCTGAAAATAATAATCGCGGGCATGGCCCGCTCCTACGGCGGCATTGCGCGCCTGACAACCTCAACCACCCCGTAGGAGCGGGCCATGCCCGCGATAAAACTCTCGCTACAACAACATTGTTTAATCGATAGCAATAAAACCCGTCAGGCCGTATTTTCAGGCAAGAAAAAGCCCGCGCGATGGCGGGCTTTTCTTTCAGTGCCGTTCAATAATTTCTACCGCCTGCGGCGCTGCCTGTTCCTGCAAAAGAACAGGCAGCCTCCTGCATCAGGCGCGGGCGGTGTTGCCTGTGACCGGCGGCTGGTAGCCGTAGGTGTGCTTCATCAGTTCAGGAATACCGCTTTCCCAGTTCTGCTTGCCGGCGAGCAGTTTTTCTTCCGGCGTGGCGTATTTCCGGTCCCACTCCAGCAGCTTGGGCACCATCAGCTTGTTCCAGATCGGCGGGAACATGGTGAGCACGATCACGCTGAGGTAGCCGTTCACCATCATCGGGGCATCCTGATACGGCTTGAGATCGTAGAACGGCACTTCACCCTGCGCATGATGGTGAGAATGGCGCGTCAGGTTGAAGGTGGCCCAGGAAGAAATCTTCTTGTTGGAGTTCCAGCTGTGGTGCGGCTGTACCGGCTGGCCGATAACGCGGGCGATGCCGTAATGCTCCATGTAGTTGACGATTTCGAGCATGATCTTGGCGCCGACACACATGCCAAGAAAAAACAGCACACCTTTCCAGCCGGAGATGTAATAAGCAGCAACGGCAATCGACAGGCTCATCAGCTGACCACGAATGAACAGGTTACTCAGCGAGAACACGGCCTGGCCTTTTTTGGTGAGGCGTGATTTTTCAAGGTTCCAGGCATTGCGGTTGGTTTCCCAGCTGGCAATGGCAATCTGCTTCCAGACATTGCGGCCGCGCGGTGCCGTGGCCGGATCTTCGGTGGTGCCGACATAAACGTGGTGACCGTAAACGTGTTCGGTAGCGAAACCGACATCCCAGCTGAAGGCCAGCAGCCAGCGGCCGACGAACATGGACTTTGCATCCCAGGTGCGGTGCGTCAGTTCATGCGCCACCAGTGTGGAGATGGTGGTGACAATGAGTGCCGCCGAATAAAAGCCGCCGACATAATCAAACGCGGTAGTGGCATCGCGCGCCGCCAGTGCATCAAAGCCGAAGGTATTGAACACCCAGGCGCCATAACCCATCGGATCGACACCCGGTGCAGCCGCGTGCCAGATGAACACGAACCAGTAGCCGAGCATTACCGGCAGGCTGAGGAAGAGCACGGCATCAAGAAAACCCTTGTGCTGGTACTGCGGGATTTCATTGTCGTCGCCCAGCAGAAGATCGCCTGGAATATAGATCGCCAGCGTGCCGAGAAAGCCGTACCACATCCAGTGCCCACCGAGCGTGGTGGCAATGATCACGGGCAACGTGACCAGCAGGTAGAGGAAGTATTTCAGGTAGTTGAACATCGCTATCACCTCTTCTTGTTGCGTATCTATGTGTGAATTTTTTCCGGTGAATCGTTAAACCGCCGTCCCTGCGCCTGATCCTTCCTGGTCAGCCCGCTTTCTTTTCCGGGGCCGCGGTGTGCGACTGGTCCAGAAACTTGTCGAAGAAAATATCGTTGGCGCGGAAGCTGAAGCGCTCGAGTTCGGCAATGGCGGCATCAATCATCGGTGGCGGTCCGCACATGTAAACCTGTGCCTGCGGATCAATGCGCTTCTCGATGAACTGTGTGACGAGGCCGCGCTCGCCCTTCCAGTCGCTGTCTTCCGGCTCGTGCGAGAGCACCGGAATGAAGGTGAAATCCGCATTCCATTTCGCTCTCAGCGAAGCGAAGTCGTCGAGGCAATAGAGGTCTTTCTGCGTGCGTGCGCCGAACACAAACACCACGGGGCGGTTGCACTTGTCGTTGAGGGCCTGTTCGAGCAGTGCCCGTACCGGCGCCAGCCCGGAACCGCCGGCAATGGCATAAATCTGCGAGCCGGATTCGCGCAGGTAGAATTCACCGTAAGGGCCTTCCACCACCACGCGATGATTGAGGGCGGCATCGCCCTGCACCCAGTTCGACATGACGCCGTTCGGTACGGCGCGCACGTAGAACACCACCTCGGTATTGCCATTGGCAGACGGTGCACGGGCAAAGGAATAGGAACGTGCCTGCTCGACCACGCCGGGCACGCTCACCGCCGCAAACTGGCCGGCGGAATAACGCAGCGGTTCGTCGAGCGTGACGGTGAGTTCAACGATGTCGTGCGTGAGTGCGCGCCGCGCCGTGATGGTGCCGCCCGTGGTGACCAGCGGATGCGAGGGAGCGCCGGCATCAATGTGGTCGACATGCACAACCACATCGGTTTTCGGGATCGACTGGCAGGCGAGGATGTAGCCGGCCTTGAGTTCTTCGGCGGTGAGAATGTAGGCGCTCTCGGTGAGCTCCTTGACCTTGCCGCTCTTGAGCTGGCATTTGCAGGCACCACAGCCGCCGACGCGACAGTTGTTCGGGTAACGGATGCCGGCCTTGAGGGCGGCCGTGAGAATGGTTTCCTTGCCGTCGGACACGATGGCCGCGTCGACGCCTTCAATCTGTACCTGTTTCGGACCGTTTTTTAAGCCGAAGAAGCTCAGCATTGTTTTTCTCCCGCCGGACAGGCGTGTCTTTATGGCAGGGAGTATTCCTTGCGGATTGTGTGGACTACAGGTTATGGTCTGCCAAGTTTCGGTGAATTCCGGCCAAACGGTGAATTCCGGCCAGAGCCTCACCCTTCCCCGATGAATGCATCACCATGAGCCAGCCTCCCGGATGAACGCCGTCACCAGCAGCGACCAGGATTTCCGTGTCCCCACCTGGTATCTGGGCAATATCGACGATTACGTGGTGCGCAAGGGCGCCCAGCCCGGCGAGCTGTTTGCTGCTGCCGGCATTGATCCAGCGCAGGTAGTGCCCGGCGGCTGGGTTTCTTCCGGCCAGTTCTTCACCCTGCTGCGCGAGGCGGCGCGCCTGAGCGGCAATGAAGGCTTCGGCCTCGTCACCGGCAGCGAAATGACACCGGCCTCGCATGGCGCCCTCGGCATCGCTGTACTCTCGAGCCCGACCGTACGCGATGCCGTGCTCACACTGACGCGTTTTTTCCGTACGCGCACACCCCTCGTGATCATCGACGCCACGCTCGATACAGCCGATGCCAGCATCAGCATCAGCGAAGCCGCCGTGCTGGGTGAAGCCTACCGGCCGATGATGGAACTGATCATGAGCACCATCATCAACGCCTTGCGCGCGCTCACCCTCGGCCAGTTCCAGGCCACCGAGATCAGCTTTGATTACCCGGCACCGGCGCATCTGCGGCAATACGAAACCCTGCTGCGCGCGCCGCTGCGCTTTGATGCCACGCGCACCAGCGTGCGCTTCAATGCCCGTTTTCTTGATGCACCGCTCGCGCTCGTCGACCGCACGGCGGCGCGCGAGGCGATGGAGCAATGCCAGCACGAACTCGATGACCTCAACCGCCGCACCGACCTGCGCGACCGCGTGCGTGCCCGGCTGCTGCGCCATGCCGGCGACTTTCCCGACTGCGCCCGCGTCGCCGGCGACCTGCACATGACCGAGCGCACCCTGCGCCGCAAGCTCGCCGAGCTCGGCACTTCCTTCCAGCAGATTCTTGCCGACACCCGCCGCCAGCTTGCCGAACACCTGCTGCGCGACAGCCGCATGAGTGTCGGCGAAATCGCCGAACGCCTCGGCTACAGTGATCCCTCGAATTTCGCCAACGCTTTTCGCCAGTGGACAGGACAGGGGCCGCGCGATTTCCGCCAGCAATCCGTCGCGGCCCCTAAAAAAGCGGGGGAATAATCACGGCCGTGCGGCCTGGCAAAACAATGGCTGGCAGCGTCTGGACCCGTGTACTTTTTGATGCCGGTCATGCGGCTTTTTGCCCGGTCGCCATAAAATCAAAAAAGAAATAAAGACTGTCGTATTTTTGCCGTTAGTGTTTATGGTTTTCCGGGAGGATCAAGATGTCAGAGCTGCATGCCATTGAAGAAGTCATCCTTCAGTACTTCAAGGGACTGCATCAGGGTGATGCCAGCCTGTTGCGGCAGGTATTCCTGCCCGCTGCCGTTATCTGCGGTTACTACGAAGGCGAACTGGTAAACGTGGAGTTGCCGGGATACCTGCACATCCTGAGGAACATGTCGGCACCGGAACGCATTGGCGAGGAGTTCGACATGAGCCTCACCGCCATTGACCTGATCGGCAACACGGCCAGCGTGCGCACCCGGTATCTGTTCGAGGCCCTGAACTATGTCGATCACCTGTCGCTGGTGAAAATAAACGGCGAATGGAAAATCGTCAGCAAGGTGTTCCATCACGACTGATACCGCTCATGCCCTGCCACCGGCAGCGTCAGGAAAAAACAGGCCGGATGAGGCAGGCACTTCTGCCGCATCCGGACATCCCTTTGCGGGCTGCAGCGCCAGACCCGGCATTCAGCTTCGGGGGTCCATGGTCTGGGCCCGCATCAGCAGCCGGTAGGCGAGATAGCTGAAATCATTGGTGCCGGGCCGTATGGCCTGAACCATGGGAAGGTACTGGTTCAGGGTGAATGCAGCGGCGCCGACCAGCATGCCGCTGTGCGATGTATTCACCTCACTCAGGGCTTTACGCGCAAAAGCCCCGTCCTGTTCGGCAAGATCAACCGAGACGGGAATGGCGTTGGTATTGAGGCCGTCAACGCCGAGGATGCCCAGCGCATAAAGGTAGCCCAGACGTGCCTTGAACCTCAGGTCTTGCGGATAGCGCGCTTCGCCATTCCTGAGCAGGGTCTCTGCCAGTGGCTTGTCATGCAGCTGGAAAAAATGCGCCGCATTAAGCAGCACCGTCAGCTCGTCCTTGCGGGCCTCGACCTGCCGGAGCCAGAGGGCCTTTGCCTGCGCGTAACCTTCTTCATCGGCAAGGGCTGGTCCGTGCGGATAAATGACCGCCTCGGCGAGCTGGGCAAGGGCCGATTCCGGCCGGTTCCCGATGATCCATAACACATGCCGGCGGCGGGCCAGCAGGGTGGCCTTGCGGCCAGAGTCCCTGACGGAGCGGGTGCTGTAATACCCGAGCAGCCGCGCCCGCAACGACAGGTCACCGGGGTTCGCGGCAAGGCCCGCTTCCAGCTGGCTGGCGCCCTTGCTGGTCAGGCCGCCGCCCTCGAGTGCCTCATAGTGAAACTGTGACAGGCCGCTTTTTTTTGTCTCACCGGCATAGAACTCCGCACTCTGGAACTGCGCGGAGGCCGCCTCTCCTTCGAGAGCCTTGCGGCTCCATTTCTTTTCTTCTTCCGGACTTTTGGCGACACCCAGACCGTAGCGGTACATGGAGGCCAGTATCTTCTGGGCGCCGGTATTGCCCTGTGCAGCCGCCTTCTGCATCCACCTCGCCGCCTCGGCCTCGTTTTTCCTGACACCCCATCCGTTCAGGTACATCTGGCCCATGCCGAACTGGGCGGCGGGGTCCCCGCTTTCAGCGAGCGGGGCCAGATTTTTCAGCGCCGTCGCGTAATCACTGCGCTTCATGGCACCGAGGCCGGACTGCAGGTCGGCACCTGCCGGTGCTCCCGCCAGCAACAGCAGCGCACCGCCGGTCACCAGCCATCGTTTCATGACATCACTCTCCGGCGTCCGGCGCTGCCGGCTGCCTAGTAGTTCAGGTTCCGGGCGAAATCAGGTGACTGCCCCGCCTGGATGGCCTTGATCCACTGATCCAGCGGATTGCGCGGGTAGGTCCAGAATTTCTTGCACAACTGCAGGTACTCGATGACCGTGTCTTTTTCACCGCGCTCAAGCAGATCCCTGGCCAGGCTCATATTCGGGCCGAAGGAAGAAAGCGTGCCGGCGCCGCCGGCGCTGGCGTGACCCGCCCTGAGCAGCAAAACCTTTGCCTGCTTCACATCGTCATGCTGCAGGGCCAGCCGTCCGAGAATCATGTTGCCGTCATGCACGGCATCGCCATAGTTCGCATCTCCCGCATGCGCTGTCGCAATATCCAGAAGCTCTTTTGCAGACTTTTCCGCCGTATCGAAGGCACCGGCATTGAAGGCCACCCTGGCCATCCGCATCAGCTGGTACTTGCGCTCTTCCGGGGAAGTCTGCCGGCGCACTTTTTCCATCTGCACCAGTGCTTTTTTCGACCAGCGCGTTTTTTCCTCCGGCGAGGAGGCTGCCGTACTCTTGAGGCTGTAAAACTCCACGAGCATCGCGCCCCAGACGTTGCTGGCCGGCGCCATGGCGTGGGCACGCACCAGGCACTTTTCAGCGAACTCGCTGAAGTCCCGCTGGCTCAGGCCCTGCGCGCGCGTCATCAGGCCGTACTCTGCAATGATGTTGCCGGCCGTACCCACGAGCACGGCACTGGTCGATGCCTCCACGGCCTTCCGGGCTTTTTTGGCAAACACGCCGTCCTGCTCGGCCGTGTTCACCGAGACGGGAATGCCGTTGGGACTGAGGCCGTCAATGCCGAGAATGCCGAGCGCGTAGAGATAGCCGCGCAGCGGGGCCCAGCTGCCATCCTGCGGATAAAGTGCCTCGCCCTTGTCCAGCACCTTTTCTGCCTGCTCCTTGTCGTGCAGCTGGAAAAACCCCACGGCATTGAGCAGTACACGGGGCTCGACCTTGCCGGCGTCGAGCTGTTTCTGCCAGAGCCCCTTTGCCTGCTCATAGCCCTCCTTGTCGGCCAGGGCATTGCCTGCCGGATGCAGCAGGGCCTCGCCCATCCCGGCGATCTCCGAGCCGGGCGCGTTGCGGATGATCCAGAGGGCCTGCCGGCGCCGTGCCAGAAGCGTGGGGGCGGCCCCCTCCTCGCGGAAAGACGCGGAGTAGTAATACCCCAGCAGACGCGCGCGCACCGGGAGGTCGTCAGGACTGGTCCGGAGAAATTCCTCAAGCCGGGCCGCTTCGCTGCGGCTCAGGCTGCGCCCGGCGCGCGCCTCATTGGGCAGCAACACCTTGCCGCCTTCAGCGGCGCGCGGGGCCTGGCGGGCGAGACGGACCGAAGCCGGCTCACCTGTTTTTGCCCGGCGGCTCCACGCCTCCTCTTCCTGCGGATTTCTGGCGACACCCAGACCGTACTTGTACATGGAGGCCAGCACTTTCTGGGCGCCGTTATGCCCCTGCTCTCCCGCCTTGAGGAACCACTGCAGTGCCACGGCCTCGTTTTTCCTGACGCCCCATCCATAGAGACAGATCTGGCCCACGGCGAACTGGGCGGCAGGGTCTCCCGCTTCGGCCAGAGGCGTGAGCTCCTTCAGGGCGGTGGCATAGTCACTGCGACTCATGGCCCCGAGACCCGACTGCAGGTCTGCGCCGGCGCTCACCGGAACCACGGTGGCCAGGCAGCCGGCCAACAACCATCGCTTCATGACGAAAAACTCCTTTTCCGGCCATACGCCGGCACAACCCCTGCCGCAGGTGCTTCTGTGAAGCAGCGGGTTGCCTGGCCAGCACATTGATTTTTCCGGATTCCATCCTGATACGGGGTGGCCTGCATTGACCTCCATCAGTTCGCTGCCATGCAGTGGCAAGACCGGATCAGTGACAACTCTCCTCATGCCGGCGCCGGTTCTGTTGATGGGGATCAAGGTGGAGCGGGCCGCCTTCGCGGACGATGGTGCCAATCACGCCAGCAGGGGCCGTGTCATGCCGCAAGTCCTCCACACCGATGTTGCCATTGCCGGCGGCGGCATTGCCGGCATTACTGCTGCACTGGAGCTGCTCGATCGCGGCCTGCGCGTGACCCTGGTTGAGCGCGCACCGCGTGCGAAATTCGGCGGTCTGGCCAACGAGGCCTTTGGCGGCATGCTGTTTGCGGGCACCGGCCTGCAGCGCCTCAACGGCATTCGCGACAGCCAGGAGCTGTTCCGCCGCGACTGGTTTCACGCGGCGGAATTTTCGGCCGGAGAAATCTGGTCAAAACGCTGGGCCGAGACGTATATCGAGCGTGGCGTGCCGGATGTGTACGACTGGCTGAAAGCGCAGGGCCTGGCTTTTTTTCCGGTGGTGCACTGGGTGGAACGCGGTGATTTTGCGCCCGGCAATTCCCTGCCGCGCTATCACGTGGTCTGGGGCACGGGCTGGCATCTGGCACAGACGCTGGTGGCGCACCTGCTCGCGCATCCGCAGCGCAAGAATCTGTCGCTGCTGTTCGAACATCGCGTGACGGATTTCATCACCGCCAGCAACGGTGCCGTGACCGGATTTTTCTGCACGCACGGTGAAAAACAGATTGCCGTGCAGGCCGGCGCAACCGTGGTGGCCGCCGGCGGCATCAACGGCAATCTGGAAAAAGTACGCGAGGTCTGGGACAGCGACTGCTACGGGCCGCCGCCCTCGCTTCTGCTCAACGGTTCGCAACCGGAAAGCGACGGCCATCTGCACGAACGCGTGGCCGCGCTGGATGGCAGCGTGGTACGGCTTGGCCAGATGTGGAATTACGCCGCCGGCGTGCGTCATCCCGAACCGCAGTTTCCGCAACACGGGCTTTCACTGATTCCGCCGCGCTCGGCATTGTGGATGGACTGCCACGGCCGCCGCGTCGGCCCCGACCCCATGATCAGCGGATTTGATACGCACCGGCTCTGCCAGCGCACAGGGCGCCTGCCGGGGCAATACGGCTGGCTGTTGCTGAACCGGAAAATCCTGCTGAAGGAAATGTCGATATCCGGTTCGCACACCAACCCGCATTTCCGTGATCGCCACATCGTGCGCGCACTGGCCGAGGTGCTGCTCGGCAACGAACGCCAGTACCGTTATCTCGTTGATGGCTGTCCCGATGTGGTGACGGCAGCGACACTGGCGGAGCTGGCTGTGAAAATGAACGCCGTTGCCGGCGATGCCGTGATTGATCTCGATGGCATGAGCGCCGACATCGCCGCCTATGACGGGCAAATCACGCGCGGCCGCACCTTCCATGATGACGAGCAGTTGCGCCGCATCGCGCAGCTGCGGCAGTGGCGCGGTGATCGCGCCCGCACGCTGCCTTTCCAGAAAATCATCGACGAGAGTGCCCAACCGCTGGTGGCCATCCGCGTCATGCTGCTGTCGCGCAAAAGCATGGGCGGCATCGAGACTGATCTTTCCTCGCGCGTACTGAGCCGTACCGGCGTGCCGATCCCCGGCCTGTATGCCGCCGGTGAAGCCTGCGGCTTTGGCGGCGGCGGCATTGCCGGCCGGCGCTCGCTCGAAGGCACCTTTCTTTCCTGCGCTATCCTCAACGCACGGGTGGCGGCACGCGCCATTGACGGCGCTGCCAATCCCCTGCCGGCCGCATGAAAAAAACACCGTGACAACAGCGGCCATTATTGAAAAGGAGTCACCATGAAAAAGACCGGAGCCCGTTTGCTGCGCCATGCCCTTGAGCAGCTCGGCATCAAGTACACCTTCGGCATTCCCGGCGTGCACACCACCGAGCTCTACGACGAGCTCGCCAACAGCGACAGCGTGACGCCGGTGCTGGTAACGCACGAATGCGGCGGCGCCTTCATGGCCGATGCCATTTCGCGCACCTCGGACAGCATCGGCACCCTGCTGGTGGTGCCGGCAGCAGGACTGACCCACGCCATGAGCGGTATCGGCGAAGCCTTTCTCGACGGCGTGCCGATGCTGGTGATTTCCGGCGGCATCCGCACCGACACGGCACACCGTTATCAACTGCACGATATCGACCAGGCACAACTGATGAAGGCGGTGACCAAGGCGCAGTTCAAGGTGACGGTCCATGCCGAACTCATTCCCGTGATCTACGAAGCACACCGCATTGCCACCACGGGCGAACCCGGCCCGGTGTATGTCGAAATCCCGATGAACATTGCCGCCTTCACCGGCGAGGTGGAATCATTACCGCTTGCCCCGCCGGCATCGGTGCGCAATGAAGCCGACATCGGCATCACGCCGGAAGAAATCAGGATGGCGGTGGCGCTGCTGAAGACAGCGAAAAAGCCTGCCATCTTCGCCGGCTGGGGCGCGCGTTTTTGTGAACACTCGCTGGTGGCGCTGGCCGAGCTGCTGAATGCACCGGTGGCGACAACGCTGCAGGGGCTGTCGGTGTTTCCCGGCAATCATCCGCTCTTTGCCGGCTTTTCCTTTGGCCCGCATGCCGTGCCGGCCGCCGACAATGCCTTTCGCGACTGCGACTGCCTGATCGCCATCGGCACGCGCTTTTCTGAAATCCCTACCGGCAGCTACGGCCTGAAAGTGCCGGAGAACCTCATCCACATCGACATCAACCCGGAGGTCTTCAATGCCAACTATCCGGCGAAAATGACGCTCACCGGTGCCGCCGAACATGCCGTGCCCATGCTGCATACTGCCCTGCACGGCAGCGGCTATGTCAGCCCGGTTGACGGGCTCGCCCTGCGCACGCAGATCGAACGCGACCGCCGCGCCTACCAGCAGGAATGGTTTTCCCACCACAGCGGTGACCGCGTGAATCCCGGCCGTTTTTTTGCCGCGCTGCGCGAAGCCCTGAAGGATGATGCCATCGTGGTCGCCGACGACGGCAACCACACCTTCCTCACCGCGGAGCTCATGCCCATCCACCAAAGCCGGCATTTCATTTCACCGACGGATTTCAACTGCATGGGCTACTGTGTGCCAGCCTGCATCGGCGCCAAACTCGCCAACCCGCACCAGCAGGTGGTGGGCATTGTCGGTGATGGCGCCTTCCTGATGACCTGCATGGAACTGCTGACTGCCGCCACCCGTCATCTCGGCCTCGTGCAGTTCGTCTTCAGCGACGGCGAGCTTTCGCAGATTTCGCAGACGCAGGAAATCCCCTACAACCGCAAAACCTGCTCGGTACTCGGTGCCGTGAAATTATCCGGCGTGGCTGACGCCACCGGTTGCGCCTTTCTCGAACTGCACCGCAATGCCGACATCATTCCGGTCATCGACGAAGCCCTCAACCTCGCCAGCATCGGCAAGCCGGTGATCGTCGATGTGCGCATTGATTATTCCAAACGCACGCGTTTCACCAAGGGCATCGTGATGACCACTCTCAAGCGCTTCGATGTCGGCACGCAGATGCGTTTTGTCGGACGCGCACTGGTACGACGCGTCACCGGCTAGGGTTTTCTCCGCCGCTGCATTTACAAGCGCAGGGAGGCCGCTCCACACTGCGCCGGCAGATCATTCATCACGTGCAGGTCATTCATGGCGGAGAGCAATTTCCGGATCTCGGTCCGGCTGCTGTGCACAAGACGCTTCGGCACCTTCTGGTTTGCCAGCCTGCTGGCGAATATCGGTACCTGGGCGCAACAGGTTGCACAGCCGTGGTTGCTGCTCACGCTGGGGGCCTCGTCGTTTCTGGTCGGGCTGGATGCCTTTGCCCTCGGCGCACCGGTCCTGCTGCTGACGCTGGTGGGCGGCGTGCTCGCCGACCGCGCCGACCGCCGCCGCATCATTGCGGTTTTCCAGTCGATCCAGATGCTGTGTCCGGTCATGCTGGTAGTGCTGCTGCTGGCCGGCATCCTGCAGCCCTGGGAAGTCATTGTCATTTCGCTGGTGGTGGGCATCACCGATGCGCTCTCCATGCCCTCGTTCCAGACCATCGTGCCAAGCATCGTCGAACGCCGGCAGCTCTCCGCCGGGCTCGCGCTGAACTCGATGCAGTTCAACCTGTCGCGCATCCTCGGCCCGTCACTGGCCGGTGTGCTGATGGCCAGCGTTGGCGCCATCGCCTGCTTCGCGGTAAGCGCCGCGTCCTACGCGCCCTTCATTTTCGTTGCCTTGTGGATCCTGCCGCACGGCCGCATCGCGCGCCCCGCCGGGGAAAAAGCCGGCGCCCGTCATCCTTTTGCCGGTATCCGCGCCATCACCCGCCATCCCGACCTGCGCGGTGCCCTGCTCACCGTTGTCGTGGCCAGCCTCTTCTGCGGGCCGCTCATCACCTTCATCCCGGTGCTGGTAAAAGATGTTTTTCACGGTGATGTGCGCCACTACAGCCTGGCGGCGGCAGCGTTCGGCGGCGGCGGCCTGCTCGGCGCGGCGGCGCTGCTGTTTGTGGATGCCTCGCAGGATCTGCGGCGCTGGAATACCTGGTTCGCCCGCGGCTTTGGCGTGGTGCTGGTGGCAGCGGCGCTGAATCCCTGGCTGTGGGCCGTGCCCGTGCTGACGATGCTGGCCGGCGCGACGATGACGCTCAGCAATACGCTGGCCAATTCGCACCTGCAGTTTTCCGCACCGGCGCATTTTCGCGGCCAGACCATCAGTCTGTTCATGCTGGCGATGCGCGGCGGCCTGGCACTGGGCAGCCTGCTGACAGGACTGTCGGCGAGCCTGGTGGGTGTGCGTTACGCCCTGCTCATCAACGGTCTGCTGGCCGTGCTGGCGCAGGCCGTCATCGGCTGGCAATGGCTGCGCCTGGTGCCACAGAAAACACCGACCTGAAAACAGGACCTGAAAACACAGCCCTGAATGCCATAAAATCCATGCGGCGTACATCCGGGACAGCATCGCCCGGCCAACCCGCGCGGTTCAAATAACGGATGGCACTGGTGCCTTACCTCATACCGCGTTCACTCATTACCCGGCTCCTCACATGAACCGCGCGCTGCAATTCCAGGCAACCTACTCGCGCATGATTGCGCGTGAACTGCAGCTTGATGATGCCGGCCTGCAGGCGCTGCTCGCCGGCACGTCGCTGACGCCGCGACAGCTGTTCCAGCTCGACCAGCATGTTTCCGCCCCGGACCAGTACGCCATCATCCGCAATGCGCTCGCCCTTTCCGGCAATACGGCCTTCGGCCTGCAGCTGGGCAGCCACCTGCATGTCTCCGCGCACGGTCCGCTCGGGGTGGCGATGTCCTGTGCGGCAACACTGCGTGAAAGTTTCAGTGCCACCGCCCGCTTTCATGAACTGCGCGCCCAGTTCATGCGCGTGCACTACCGGCAGGTGGACGATCACTACCGCATGGAACTGCAGCTGCAGGTGCCGTTCGATGAAGTCGGCCTGTTTCTCATCGAAGCCATGGTCGCCTCGTCACTGTGGATTATCGAGTTTGTGCTGGGCCGCCCCCTGCACGAGGCCGTCATTGAACTCGGCTATCCGGCGCCCGCGCATGCGGCCCGTTACGGCGAGTATCTGCACGGGCACTATTCTTTCGACCATGACATCACCTGCATCAGTATTCCGGTGACGCTGCTGGATACGCCCAATCCTTTCAGTGATGCCGAAGCGTATGCGCAGGCCCTGCTCCAGTGCGAACGCATCGAGGCCGCCACACGGCCACAGGAAAGCTGGCGCGAACGCATCAGCACGCTGTTGCAGCAACATCCCGGCCAGCTCTGGACGCTGGCTGAAGTGGCGCAGGTGTTCAGCGTGTCCACCCGCAGCCTCATCCGCCACCTGCGTGCAGACGGCAGCTGCTACCAGGCCATCCTCGATGAGGAGCTCCGCCGCCAGGCGCAGCTGCATTTCGAATCGCCGCGCCATACCGTGGCCTCGGTGGCAGCAGCGCTCGGCTATCGCGATGTTTCCGCCTTCCGGCGCGCCTTCAAGCGCTGGGCCGGACAAACCCCGCAGGAGTACCTGGCCTCACGAAAAGGCTGATTGCGCCAAAATGGCACAATCTGCACCCCTGTCGGCACGTTCTGGCCTCCCTGTGGCCTCGCCGCCCGTGAGAGCCTGAACGCATAACAACAGGAGCCCTGTCATGTCGGTCGCCCCCATAAAAGCATCAAGCATGAAACCCCCAAGCCTTGAAGAAATGACCGCCATCCGCGCCCTGCAGAGCAAGCCCGTGGTGGCCTGGCCCACCCTCTTTCTCCTGCTTGTATCCATCCCGCCGATCCTGCTGCTGGATTATCTGGCGATCATGCAGCTGGTGCCGGTCGTACCGGCGGCGCTGCTGGCCTCGGTGTTCGGCTATTTCAGTTTCACCTCGATTCACGACGGCCTGCATCGCGCCGTCTCCAGCAAACCCTGGGTAAACGAACTGGTGAGCATGCTGACCGTCAACATGCTGTTCCCCTATCAGCCGATTGCCGTGCTGCGCTGGGGCCACATGCAGCACCATGTGCACACGGGTGATCCGGACAGGGACCCGGACTACAAAACCGTGCAGAGTTTCCGGGGCATGATGATTCGCGGATTTTTCTGGGCGGATGTGTATTACAACCTGAATTATTTCAGGCACCGCAGCGAGCGCCCGCCGCGCGAAGTGCGCAATGTCATCCTGCACATGATCATTGGCGGCACGGTGTTTGTGGTGGCGGCTTGCCTGCTGCCTGTCGAGGCCATCATTTTCTGGTTCATTGCCTCGCGCCTGACACAGTGGAGCATCGCGCTGGTCTTCATGTACCTGCCGCATGTGCCGCACACGATTGTGCAAAAAGACGCGCCCTACCAGGCCACGCTGATTCGCGAAGGCTGGGACTGGCTGCTGACACCGCTGATGGTCTACCAGAACTGGCATCTGGTGCATCACCTGTATCCCAGCGTGCCGTTCTACCGCTACAAGAAACTCTGGGAGGCGCGCCGCGAATTCCACGAATCCCATCTGCCGGCACGCGTCAGTGCCTTCCAGCTGACACCCGATCCGCAGCAACTGGCCGCCGGACTGGAGCGGGCAAAAACGGTGAGCGCTAAAAGCGCGTAAGCATTTTCTGGTACGCCGGCGGTGTTGATCCGGTCGCTTGCCCGGCCAGCCTCCAGGGCTGGTAGCCCGGGCATGACAAAACGGTCAGGGTGCATTTGTTTTTCAATGACCCGGCCCGCTTCAAGCGAACTCCTTTAAAGGAGACTGGCGCAGGAAAAACAGCAGAGACAGCACGGCCACAATGCTTTCCAGCACCAGCAGCCCCTGCACAAAAGTATCGGGCATGCCGTCGATGGTAATGCTGACAACCCGACCAAGCGCGAGCCCGCCGACGATCAACAGCTGTGCCAGCAAGGCCGGCCTCGTCAGCGCCGGCACGTGAAAACCGGACAGCAAGAGCAGGCCGATGCCGACCTGCATGCCACCGTAAGTGGCACGCAACTCGTTCAGCGCACTCACGGTATTGATGTTCAAGCCCACCGGCGCCATGGCTCCGAGCGGATTCAGGAACGTATTCAGTCCGATCAAAGCGAAGGCGACACCGCAAAGCAGCAAAAACAGTCTGGCCCGGTCCGGCATTATTTTCCTCCACAGTCGATTTCATCCATAAAAAAGGGCGGCGCGCATTTACTCCCGATGCACGCCACCCCTGACATTCTGCTCTGTGCTGATTCCTTTCAGGCTTTCTTTAAATTCCGGCTGCCATCAAAAGCGGCGGCTGGCGTGCGCTGCCATTCCGGCGGCATCCACAAATGCTTCAGGCGTGAGGGCAAGGGGCCGGGCTGCTGCATGTCGCGGAACATGTCGACGTATTCATGCGTCCAGGCCGTGATGAGGCTGTTGGTGGGGACCTGACGCGTGATGCCGTAATAAATCGTCTGGTCGGTGCGCTCTTCGACAAAGGTGCCGAACAGGCGATCCCAGATAATGAAGACGCCGGCATAGTTGGTGTCGATATAGCCGGGATTGCTGGCATGGTGTACGCGGTGATGATTGGGCGTATTCATCACGAGTTCGACAAGTGCCGGCAGTTTTGTTACCAGCGTGGTGTGAATGAAGAACTGGTAGACAAGGCTCAGTGCAAAGCTGACACCGATCCATACCGGGTTGAAGCCGATAAAGGCGAGCGGCACATAGAACAACCAGCCCCCGTTAAAAATATTGGTCGCGTTCTGGCGCATCGCCGTGGAGAAATTCATGCGTTCGGACGAATGATGCGTGACGTGCGCACACCAGAGCCAGCGCACGCGGTGCGAGGCGCGGTGCATCCAGTAGAAACCGAAGTCCGTCGCCACAAACAGCACGGCGCCGGTGAAAAAATTCAGGGGAATGTCGGCAATGCGGTGATGAAAGGCAAAGGCGTACACCGGAAAGGCGATGATGCCGGCAAACAACAGCTCCGTGATCTGGTAACCGGCGCCGAGCATGAAATTGCGTACGGCTTCGCGTCCGTCCATCAGCTGCGGATCATTTTTTATGCGCAGGTATTCCCACAGGGCCACGCCGATGAAAAACGGCGTGGCAATCATGAAAATAAGCTGGCGTTCATCCAGAGCCAGCCAGGGACCGACCACCGCCCACAGCTCGGCGAGACCGCTGCGGGTGAGGACATCCTGCATCATGGAAGGAAGATTCATGGCTGCTCCGGGCCATCGGGGCCCTTACCAGTTTCGATGTACCCATTGAACACACCCTGTGGCCATGATACTTGACGATCCGTGCCTGCCAATTGACTATCCATGCCACTGCAATCAGGTGGAACTGACATGGCAACGGTAATGCGGGTGACCGGCGCATGGACGCGGCTGCTCACCGACTGGCTTGACGCGGAAAAGCTGCCGGCGCCCGATATCCGGGCCCTGCTCGACAGCCGCACACCGGACGACATCGTGCCGGTACCGGTCTGGCGGAACCTGCTGGAGCGCGCCGTGGCCCTGCGCCCGCATGCGCTGGCTCCCGGGCTTGCCATTGGTGCGCAGGTGCAGCCACACCATGTCGGCGTCATGGGCTATATCGTGCTCGCCAGCAACAACCTCGGCGAAGCCATGCTTGCCTACCAGCGCTACGAGCGCCTGCTCTATGGTGTTGATCTTGCCCAGACCGTGATGGTGGGCAGCGACTTCGAGTTGTGCTGGCCACGCGGAACACCGCCACTCGGCCAGCTCGCCGATTCGGTGGCCATCGCCGCGCTCATCACGTTCATGCGCCGGCAGGTGGATCATGCCCCGACACCTTCACTGATCAGTTTTATAAACTCCGCACCGGCGAGCGCGGAAGAGCGTGACGCTTACGAAGCCTTTTTCGGCTGTCCGGTACGCTTTGATGAGCCCCACACCGGCGTGCGTTTTCCGGCGGCTTACCTTGCGATTCCGATGCCGCACAGTGATCCCGGCCTGCATGCCCTGCTCAACCGTCAGGCACAGGCCCTGCTGCTGGCTTTGCCGGATTCCGACGCCTTCGACCGCGCCCTGCAGCAGCAGCTGCTGAAACTGTTGCCGGAAGGCAATGTCATGCTGCCGCGCGTTGCGCGTGAGCTTCATGTGTCGGTACGCACCCTGCAGCGCCGGCTTGATGCCCGTGCCATGACCTGGCAGGCGCTGCTCGACCGCACGCGCGAACAACTCGCGCGCCAGTATTTAAGGGATCGCTCACTGACGCTGGGGGATGTCGCACTGCTGCTCGGCTTCTCCGAACAAAGTGCCTTCAATCGTGCCTTCCGGCGCTGGACCGGCGATACGCCGGCCCGGGTACGCAAGCAGGGTTTGTAGAAAAAGCCGCACGCACTGAATCAATAACCGGTTTACCGGCATCAGTACCTGCGCAGAAAATAACGTTTAAATCATTCCTGCGCCTGTCCGCCATTTCCCGCATCGGCCTCACAACGGCGTAAGCAGCCTGATCGTCCAGGCCGTAAAGCGCTGCATCAGCGTGGCATCGGAGGCCTTGCAGCGCGGATCGGTATTTTGCAGGGACTTGATTGCCATCTCGGAGACCGGCAGTTTCTTGCAGCCGTGCGAGTCTTCACAAATCATGTCCCACTCCGGTTTGGCGGCGACATGACAGGCAAAACAGTTGCCGCCAAAACGGTTCTTGATGTCGGCAAAGCCGCGCTTGCGAATGGTTGATCCGTTTTTATCCACGTCGAGCTCAAAAAACTCCCAGTCTTTGGTCACCGGATTAAAACCGGTTTCGCGCTTGACCATGACCTCATTGGGAAACAGCTGCACCACGGTGCCGGGCGGATAAACGCCACCCGTGGCAGAGCGCGCAACCGCCAGCGTGCCTTCGAGATTACCGGACAGGTTGTCGACGAAAAATCCGCGCACCGGTGTCATCTCCTTGATGCACTTGAAGGACTTTGCCGTGATCTCGACGGGTTCCGCCGAGGCGGCGACACCGCTGACCAGTGCCAGCAGGATCGCCACACGGCGCCAGTACACGCTCCGGGCATACAACGTCACGGTTTTTTTCATCATGCTTCTCCGGAAAACAGGGCATTCATTGCACAAGGCTTGCTGGCCGCCAGCAAACAACCCGGCCAGTGAACCACGAGCCGCAGGCTTATAAAACAAAATGGATATATAGATATTTTATTTTGGTATTTTCCGATCTATGCCCCGCTCCGTACACTGCACGAAACAGGTACAAACGTACCAGTCCCTGTGCCAACTGTTTGCCGGAGCCTCCATGTCGCGCCATCCCCTGATTCATAAAACCCTCGTCAGCACCGGTGTTGCCGTGGCCTTGTCCCTGACCGCCACGGCCCACGCCACCAACGGTTATTTTTCGCACGGCTACGGCATCCAGTCGAAAGGTGCCGCTGGCGTCGGTGCTGCCCTGCCGCAGGATTCACTGGCGGCTGCCACCAATCCGGCTGGCCTCGTTGATCTCGGCAACCGCCTTGATGCCGGCGTGGACCTGTTTGCACCGCAGCGCGAAGCCGCCATTCACGGCAATGGCTTTGGTGCGGATGCCCGCTATGACGGCAACGACACCAGCCTCTTTTACATCCCGGAATTCGGCTACAACCATCTGGTGAATCCGGATCTCGCCCTCGGCATTGCCGTGTACGGCAACGGCGGCATGAACACCGATTACGGCAGCAATCCCTACCAGCGTTACGGCGCCACCGGCCCGGCCGGCGTCGATCTCACGCAGCTGTTCATTTCACCGGCCGTCGCATACCGCCTCAACGATAAAAACTCGGTGGGCATTGCGCTCAATCTGGCCTACCAGCGCTTCAAGGCCGATGGCATCAGTGCATTTTCCGGCTTCTCTGCAAATCCGGCGCACCTCAGCAACAACGGTTACGACAGCTCCACCGGCTACGGTGTGCGCCTCGGCTGGCAGGGCAAACTGAACGATGTGGTAACGCTGGGCGCGAGCTGGCAATCAAAAACGAAAACCGGAAAGTTCGACAAGTACAGCGGGCTCTTTGCCGACGGTGGCAGCTTCGACATTCCTGAAACCTATGTCGCCGGCGTTGCCGTGAAAGCCACACCGGATCTAACTCTGGCGCTCGACTGGCAGAAAATCCTCTACAGCGACGTACCTGCGGTCGGCAACAGCTTTGCAAAACTGCTGCAGGGCCAGCCACTGGGCAGCAATGATGGGCCCGGTTTCGGCTGGCGCGACATCAGCATCATCAAGCTTGGCGTTATCTATCAGGTGTCACCGTCACTGAAGTTGCGCGCCGGTTTCAGCAGCAGCCAGCAGCCGGTGCCGCAGAATGAAACCTTCTTCAACATTCTGGCGCCGGGCGTAGTGCAGAAGCACATCACGCTGGGCAGCACCTGGAATATAAATGCCGACAACGCTGTCAGCGTGGCCTATACGCGCGGCCTCAAGCAGACCGTGAAGGGTGCCGGCTCGATTCCACCAGGCTTGCCGCCAGCCGGTCTCGGCGGTGGTGAAGCCGACATCCAGCTCGAAGAAGACTCGCTTGGTGTAGCATGGCAACTTAAATTCTGAACGGAGCCCCGGCATGACCCTGAATGATATCTGGCCGCTGGTAGCCGGTGGTGCGGCCATCGGCGGAGCGGCTGCCCTGCTCCTGCTTTTCAGCGGCGAAATCGCCGGCATCAGCGGCATTGTCGCGCGCCTGCTGCAAGGCGACAGCGGTCACGGCCGCTGGCGCCTCGCCTTTCTCGCCGGGCTCCTGCTGCCGGCTGCGTTTCTGGCGCTGAACCATGCCACACCGGCCACCGGCAGCCTGCCGGTCATGGCGCTTGCCGGTCTGCTGGTCGGCATCGGCACGCGCACCAGCGGCGGCTGCACCAGCGGGCATGGCGTCTGCGGCATTGCCAACCTGTCGCCACGTTCGCTGCTCGCCACACTGACCTTCATGGCCACGGCAGGCCTCACCGTTTTCATCGTCCGCCATGTGATCCCATCATGAGTCCCGCCATGAATCACTTCGCGAACCGGCAACCCGTTTCAACCGTCATCGCCCTGCTGTCCGGCCTGCTCTTTGGCACTGGCCTGATCCTCTCCGGCATGACCACGCCGGCGAATGTGCTCGCCTTTCTCGACGTTGCCGGACACTGGAATCCGGCACTGGCCATCGTCATGGGCACGGCCGTTGCCGTTGCCGCGCCGGCGTTCTGGCTCGTCCGCCGCCGCCAGCACACCCTGCTCGGCGCCGCGACGGCACTCAGCAACCGCAAGCCCGTTGATAAAACCCTGCTCGCCGGAAGCGCGATTTTCGGTGCGGGCTGGGGGCTCTCCGGCATCTGCCCCGGCCCGGGCCTGGTGATTGCCGCCAGCGGCAGTACGGGTGCCCTGGTCTTTGTGGCGGGCATGGGCATTGGCATGCTCATCGTGGCGAGACTGCAACGCACTCCCGTCAGCACGGATGACACACTGCCGGAAACGGAAGAAAGCGCGGAGCCCTGCGGCTGATTTTTTCAGGAAAGCATCGGGTTATTAAAAAACGCGATCCGCACACGACATGAAAAAGCCCGGCTTGAAGCCAGGCTTTTTCATGTCATCAAACACGCTGCGTGCCCTCAGGCATGATTCGATTTGTGCAGCACCATCGTCACCAGGATCACCGAATTTTTCAGCGCCAGCACCGCATGCTGGGCACAGGCCGCGATATAAGTCATCTCGCCCTCGACCAGCCGCACGGTCTTGCCGTGTGCCGTAAGTTCAATCGCACCCTCGATGCATTGCACCGTACAGTCGCCGGCCACCTTGTGCTCACGCAGCGTGTTGCCCTGCGGCAGCACAAAGCGGATCACTTCCAGCTCGTCCGTGCGGACAATCGCCCGGGTAAAAAACTCGGTGTACTGCTCACCGGTAGGATGGATATTGAAAACTTCGCCGGACTCGGGGCGGGGTAAGGCCATGACTCTTCTCCTTGATGGCGGCGCTGTTAGCAGTCTAGTCGAAAGACCCGTGAACTCCCCGGTGCGGGATGCACCAGGGATACCCTGGCCGGGCAGGTCCTCAGGTACGAGGCTGACGCCGGAATAGCGCAAGCATGACGCTTATTTGCCGGCACCCAGATTCAGGAACGGTATCGGTGCACTGGCGTAGATATTCTGTGGCAACGCTCCATCCCACTTCTGGGCCTTGACCATTTCCACTTCGATGCGGCGCAGTTCCAGCACATCCTTGTTCTTGGCCAGCGCCTCGTTCTGGATACGCAGGGAATCCGCCTGGGCCTGCGCCGCCAGAACCGTGGCCTTGGCTTCGGCTTCGGCCGTCACAATCTTGGCGCGCTGCTCGGCCTCGATGGTTTTAACCTTGTTTTCAGCGGCCAGCTTCTTTTGTTCCTGCGTCACTTTTTCATTGATCGCTGCCATGTAATCCGGGGAAAAGGCAAAGTTACGCATGTCGATATTGATCACCTGTGCACCATAGAGCTCCAGCTTCTTTTTCAGCGCCTGATTGATGTCGTTCGATACCAGTGAGCGCTGGGCGATCAGATCCGGAGCGGTATATCTGGCCGTTACCGCCTTGAACACCTCCTGCGTTGCCGTTGCCACGTAACTCGTGAGATCGCCATTGCGGGAATACTTTTCAAATACCTCGCTCACCTTGTTGGGCAGAATGCTGTAACGCACGGTGAGACTGACCTTGACCGGCTGCGTATCACTGGTACTGCCCTCCGCTCCCTCAATGGCAGCTTCTTCGGCACGGACATTGAAAATATCCAGCCGCTGCCAGGGCGGAATGATGACGAGGCCTTCCGGCTCAATGGTACGGATGGCACCGAATTGCGTGATCACCCCGCGACTGCCCGTGGGCACGGTATGGAACGGCCAGATGAACACAAGGAACAGGAAGCCGATAACGCTGCCGACGGTATAACGGTTCAAATATCTCATGGATTTCCTTTGGTTTTATTCGTTAAAAAATGCGGTGGCGTCATTGCATGACCGCTACTTGCACACAAACCGGGACTCCCACGCCACGCAAATCTGGTTGGTACACTGCCCTTTCTCGTCATATTTTGTGCAACTGACCGACACACAGGTTTTGACGATGCTGCAATTGCAGCCGACCGTTCCACAGCTTTCCTTCGCTTTCAAGGTGCCGACGGTTTCCATCAGGCTGTCCATGGTCTTGCCCATGGCATCCATCTTTTTCTCCAGAGCCCCTGTGCCTGCAGCGTCGGCGGCAATTGCCGTGGGTTCCGCACCAGCGGCACATGCGCCGGCATTGCACGCGGCGACCTCAGCTTGCAGGTTTTTGGTACAAGCTGTTTTGGCAGCATCCGTTCTGGCGCCTTGCAGGCACATGGCGAGAGCCGTCTGCGCGGACTTCATGCACTCGGTACACAGGCCTTCGGCATGCGCTGGCGAGACCATGGCAAACATCAGCAGCAGGCCGAACAACAGGTGGTTTTTCATGGCAATTCCCTCTGGTGACGAAAAATGATGGCGATTCCGTTACGCATCACATCAAGCAGTCTCCTGCATTCCTTGCTCCTCATCGCGGGCTGCGGGCGCCGTTATGCCCACGCCCTGGTCCTTCCCGTTTCAGGCATGGCTTTCACCTGTGTACGACTGGTTTTCTGGTACTTTGCCAGAAAACCGGATTCTTTTTCTCCGCCCTGATAAAGCCCGGCAATATCTTTTTTCATCTGGATAAACAGACGTGCCGTCATGCTGGCATCGGCAAGGGCACGATGATAACGCCCCTCCACATCAAGGTGATGCAGGTCGGCCAGGGTCTGCAGGCGATGGTTGGGCGCCCACGGGTAAAGCCGGCGGGAAATCAGCAGCGTGCAGAGAAAATCGTTTTCAGGGGTGATGCGGATTCTGGCGAGCTCGTGCTCCCAGAATTTTTTATCAAAGCTGGCGTTATGGGCGACCAGCGTGGCATCACCAACAAACTCCGCCACCTCAGCCATAACGCACGCCGGGCCGGGCGCGCCCCTGACCATGGCCGGGGTAATGCCGGTGAGGCCGGTAATGAAAGCTGGCACGGCAATGCCGGGATTCATCAGGCTTTGCCAGGACTCGCAAATCTCGCCGTTTTCCACGATCACCGCCGCAATCTCCAGCGCACGGTCACCCTGCAGTGGTGACAGGCCCGAGGTTTCAAAATCGATCACGGCATAGCGGGTCACGATCTTGTTCTGGCAATGAGTGATGCACCGGCCATGGGGGCACGGGCATTGATCATGATGTAGTAAGTCCCTGCGCGCGGATGACTCAGGAAGATTTTTTCCTGGTTGTCTGGGCCATCCGATTTTTCCAGAAAAGTTGTGGTCGTGGGTATGGCGCCATATCTCACATACAAATCGCCATTTCCTGTTCCACCCGACAACCTGAATACCACGTTGCTCTTGTTCGCCGGGATCACCAGGAGGTAGACCCTGCTGGAGCCCTGGGCAAGCGCAATACCCTGCACAAACACGCCATTATTCAACACGGTTCCCGCAGGAGGCGGAGGAGGTGGTGGAGGGGGCATTCCCGAGCAGTGAACCCCCACAGCATTAAATGCCGCCGCTACGTCCGCTACGGCATAGCCACGGTTATCGGCGGCTTTTTCCACGCCACAGGCTCCCTGGTCAAACGTGCTGCCGGCAGTCCAGTACAGCTGGTTGGCATCCGCCATGACCTCAAAAGCCTTGCGGGTACTCCAGCCTGCGGTGGTGGCCAGCAGGTAAAATGCCTTGTTGTAGACACCGCTGCTGCTGTGTACGTTCATCGAGCTTCTGAAGTTGATGGCATTATCAATTGAAGCCCCGTCCTGCGGGGGATTGGCCATGTAACGCAAGGCGCCAGCCCCCTTGAGAACATCCTGACCCACCAGGAAATCATTCGTTCCCTTGATGTAGTTTTCAGTGGCTTCACCGGCCATGTCGGAAAATGCCTCATTCATGCCGCCCGACATGCCGGAATACACCAGACCGGAGTTTTGCTCGGTAAATCCGTGACTGACTTCATGACCGGCAATGTCCATCGATACCAGCGGGTAAAACTTCGTCGCACCATCACCGAAGTTCATGGCACTGCCATCCCAGAAGGCATTTTCATAGCCCGTCCGGTAATGCACGCGCATCAGCAGCTTCTGGCTGACCGGGCGCACCCCCAGCCAGTCGCGGTACATGTTGAATACGCCATTGCCAAAATAAAAGGCATCGTTGATCGGCGAAAAAGCACCATTGATGGCCTTGAACGTGTTGCGCGAGCACGGAAACTGGAACGGTACTGTGCCTCTTGAGCCACCGTTCAGATTCACGGCCGCCACATTGGCGCCATCCATCACACAGTTGTCGGTGACAAGCAGAGGCCCGAAATCGGTTCCGTACTCGTACTGTCCGGTTTTGCTGTTGCCGCCCGGGCCCGTGGCATCCCGATAAGTAATGCCCTCCCATTGTTCCAGTATCGCGCCGGTATTGGCATCAACGGTGAAATGCGGACGGCTGGGTGTGGCGCTGTCCCTTGCCAGAAAAGAAACCTCGTACACCAGCTGCGCAACACCGCTTGCGCCGTACTTTACGTACAATGTCGCCGACTCGTTTTCCGTTTCAAAGACCTGTGCCCTGACTTTTGCAAAATCGATCGCCTGCGCCGGCGTATAAACCGGTTTTACGGCCGGCAGGTCGTTGCGCAAATCACGCAGCAGGTTACCTGACATGCGGGGCCGGGCCTGCCCCTTGTCACGACGTTCAACAATCGCCTCGCCCCAGACCGGCACCCCCAGATAAAGCTGCTGATAACGCGTGACGACCTTGCCGTTTGCATAAGCTCTTTTGCGTATGGCCTTCAACTCGTCCCGGCCCAGCCCCACAGACTCAGCCGCATCCACCTGATCTGCCGTTGAAACCCTGGCGGCGGCATCCGTCACAGGAGGCTTTTCCAGATTGATGCGCTGCGCGGCGACGGCATTGCCGGCACCCGCCACCAGCAGCAAAAACAGGAGCGGGCGCGCACCGCGGAGTATTTTTTTCATTACCATCCGCCTTTAATCATTCAAATCCGCAAGGCACCAACAAGGCACCGGACAAAGATACAACAGGACCCGGGGTCATTTCATGAAGCATCCTGAATGCAGACGGGTCGCCTGCACCCGCGCCGCCTTGCCCAACCGTGCTCGCACCTGGAATCATCCCGCATGCAAATCTAGCAGCTGGCGGGCGCGAATGCGCAGCCTCTGCAAGAAGGAACATTAAAACCATCCCCGAACAGGACCCCGCTGCCGGCGAAACATCAGGGCAAGCATGCCTTGCGCGCCCTTTATCCGCTCGTTTCTCCGTTTTATCCGGAAGCGCAAAGCCCTCTTGTTTGTGACCGACCCGTGCCCGACACTCGGGGTCGAGCGACACACCGTCCAGGAACCCCGATGACCCACCAAAAACAATACGGGGCGTCCAACAGCGCCCCTTCCGAAGAATTCACCTGGCTCTCCAACCCCCTCGACTGGCGTCCCATCGACCGTCTTATCCTGCTCGCCTCGCTGGTGATGATTGCACCCCTGCTGTTCGGTGGCACCCTGCTGACCACCATGCTTTTTGCGGCGGATTACCTCGTGCCGGGCACGGCCTGCCTGTTGCTGGGTTTGTACGCCGTGCATGCCATTGTGCTGTCCGCCTACCTGTTCCTCGCGCTGCAACGCCGGCATCAGGTGAGTGACTGGCCGGCACTCGAAAACGTCATCATCATCTCCTTCGTCATCAACGTGCTGGCCAGCAGCTATGCCACCGGCACGCACTTTACCGAAGGTCTGCTGCTGATCTTTCTCGGCATCAACATCACCTCGGCACTGGCGAACATCCGCAAGATCCACCGTGCCTATGTGTTCGTGTGCATCGCGATGGCCATTTTTGCCGTCATTGATTTCACCGGCGCGCTGACGTCGGCGCCGTTGTTTGCAAAGCCGCCGCTGAAGCCGGACGGTTCCCTGGTGGTTGGCTGGCTGGTAGTGCAGGTAACGCTGGCGGCCATCCTGCTGGCCATCAGCCACATCAGCATGGCGGCGATCAGCCGCTGGGTGGAACGCGAAAACCTTTATCGCGAGATGTCGACCATCGACGGCCTTACCCGCCTGACCAACCGCCGTTCCTTCATCGAGCGTGGCCACAGCGAGTTCTCGCGCGCACGACGCATTTCTGCGGGCGGCGTTGCCTGCGTAATGGTCGACCTCGACCACTTCAAGCGCATCAATGACACCTGGGGGCACCACGCTGGCGATCAGGTGCTGGTGGCCGCCTCAGCGATCCTGATGGAAAGCGCGCGCCAGTACGACGAGGTAGGCCGCTATGGTGGCGAGGAGTTCGCCATCCTGTTGCCGGGCGTGTCGCTGGAAACCGCCGCCGCAGTAGCCGAACGCATCCGCGAGAAGATCGCCACCACCGAGGTGGAAGTCGACGGCAACAGCATCTCCATGAGCGCAAGCTTTGGTGTCGCCTGTTACCCGGCTCCCGGCATCGAGGATCTCAACGACCTGCTCAAGGCCGCCGACAAGGCGCTCTACGTCGCCAAGGAATCCGGGCGCAACCGGGTGGTGATGGCAGAGCAGGCTGATCCGGATACCGACTGGACCGAAAAATAACAGCCACCGCTTTTCTGCCATAAAAAACCCGCACAAGCGGGTTTTTTTATGGCAATCACCCGCTCGCGACATGCCTTGTCCACCCTTGCGCCATGCGCGTGCGCGTGCGCGGCTCATTCCATGCCGATATCGAAAGCAGGCAGCTTTTTTTCTGCCTTTGTTTTTTTCAGGCAGACATGGCGGGGCAGGCCGCCGGCATACACCGGATAATCCTCGCCCTGGATCAGCGGCAACAAATACGCGCGGCACGCAGGCGTGATGCCGAAACCGTCGCGACTGATGAAGGCACGCGGCATGGCACGCTCCCGACTGGCCACACGGCTCAGGGGTTGCGCCACAATATCCCAGTGCGTCGTGCGCGCCGTGCTGCGGCGCTGCAATCCCGGCATCACCAGATGCTCGCCGCGCAAGGCCATCTCCACTGCCGCCACGCCCACGCGCCAGGCGCTCTCCACATCCACGCGGGAAGCAATGTGCCGTGCCGAGCGTTGCAGGTAGTCACTCACCGCAAAATGGCAGCGCAGTCCCAGACGCTCATGCACCAGCGCTGCGATATAGGGCGCCGCCTTGCCGGTGTGCAGGTTCTGGCGGTCATGCCGATGCTCTCCGCTGTCATTGCTGTCTGGCAGATCAAGATCCGGGTTGTGCACCGCCAGACCCTCCGCCACCACCACCACGCAAAAACCTTCACGCTTCACCGCTTCCTGCACGCGCCGGAGAAAGGTCTCCCGTGAAAAAACCACTTCGGGAAACAGGATCAGATGTGGTGCGCCCCTGCCGTCCTCCTGCGCGAGCGCGCTCGCTGCCGCGATCCAGCCGGCGTGGCGCCCCATCACTTCCATGACGAAAACCCGCGTCGATGTCGTGGCCATGGACGCCACATCCAGCGCCGCCTCACGCACGCTCACCGCCGTGTATTTGGCGACCGAACCAAAACCGGGTGAGAAATCCGTCAACGCAATATCGTTGTCCACGGTTTTGGGAATATGGATGACGGAGAGCGGGTAGCCCGCTGCTTTTGCCGCCGCTGCCACATGCACGCAGGTGCCCGCCGAGCCACCACCACCGTTATAGAGAAACCAGCGGATATCGTGGGCGCGCAGCACGTCGATCAGGCGCCGGTAATAATGCGGATGGCTTTGCGGTGTGCCGAGGGGGAACCGGCTGGAACCAAAAGCACCGCCCGGCGTCTGGCGCAAGGCTGCAATCACCGAAGCGGGTTCGCGCGAAAGATCAATCAGCTCTTCCTGCAGGGCACCCAGCACGCCGTTCTCGGCAGCATAGACACGGCCGATGCGGTCACGGTTTTCACGGGCGGCATGCAGCATGCCTGCCGCACTGGCGTTGATCACCGCCGTCATGCCGCCGGACTGTGCATAAAAAAGATTGGGCAATGGCATGGGCATCCTCGCTGGCATCAGTGACGGCTTGTTTATCTCATGAGTCCCGGCGCAGTGCATCCGGCGTTAACGGCCCGGGCCCTGCCACCATGCCGGCATCAGCGTCTGCCGGCTTTCAAAAGAGCGGGCTTCACCGGTGACCGGATCCACAAATTCCAGGGTTCGGGCGAGCAACTGCAGGGGATGCGAAAAATCATCGCCGCGCCAGCCTTTCTGCTCGGGGTAATAGGGGTCATTCCGAATGGGGATGCCGAGTGCCGACATGTGCACGCGCAGCTGGTGCGTTTTGCCGGTGATCGGCTGCAGGCGGTAACGCGCCATGCCTTCACGCTGCTCGATGACGTCGATAATGGTGATGGCATTGGGCTCGCCCGGGGCTTCACGGCGCCGGTAAAATTCCTCGGCATCGACAATGCGGCTGCGCCGGGTGAACGGAAAAACCATTTCTTCCCTGAAAGCCGCGATGGCTTCATAGGTTTTTTCCAGACGCTGCTCGCGAAACAGCGCGTGGTAGGCATCACGCGTGGCAATGTTTTTGGAGACCATCAACAGCCCCGCCGTTTCCCGGTCCAGCCGGTGCAGTGGTACCAGATGATCCAGGCCGAGCTTGTGCTTGAGACGGGAAACCAGCGTTTCTTTCAGATAACGCCCGGACGGTGCCGTGGGCAGGAAATGCGGCTTGTCGGCAATGAGGATGTTGTCGTCTTCAAACAGGATGCTTTCGCTGAACGGGACCTGTAACTCGTTGTCGATTTCGCGGTAGTAATACACACGAATGCCGCACTGGTACGGCGACTGTGGCGTGATCACCGCGCCATCCGCACTCACCACTTCGCCCCTGGCCATGCGCTCCTGCCAGCGCGCCGCACTCACGTCAGCAAAACGCGCGGCAAAAAAATCCAGCACGGTCGCCCACGTCCCCTTCGGCAGAAACACGGAGTTGGGACTGATGCCGTCACGGGTGGGCAGGGGAATGGGCGTCGTCATGAGTCGTCAAGGGAAAGGCTGAAAAGGAAAGTCGCCGGAATCTGCGCATGCCGGCGACTTTAATACAAATCCGGTAACAGGGGAGCACGCCAGCCGCCGCTGGTGCCTGATACTGCAAACGCCCGGATAACAATCCCGCACTGCGGCGGCGGCCAATATGCAGGACAATCCTGTCTTTGCGGATTTCCTGCGAGCCTGCACATGCGCCATTTATCATTGCTCATCCTTTTCAGCCTGCTGAGCGCCTGCACCACCTGGCGGCACAAGCCTGTCAGCGAAATACCGGCCAAACCGGAGCCCGTCACGGCACGTTATGTGGCGGCCGACTGGAGCGCCCTGCCCGGCTGGCCCGGCGAACAACTGACCACCAGCTGGGCGGCCTGGCTGAACTCCTGCAAGCGCCTCGGTGCCCGCCCCGACTGGCAGGCTGTCTGTGCCGAAGCGCAGGCACTGACGCCCGCTGATGCCGACAGTGTGCAGGCCTTTTTCGAGCGTCATTTCTCACCCTGGCAGATCGAATCCAGTACGGGCGCCGAAGACGGACTGATCACCGGTTATTACGAAGCCCTGCTCAAGGGCGGGCTCACGCCAGCCCCCGGACGCGTACCGATTTACGCCGTACCGGATGACTTGCTGACCCTCGATCTCGCCGGTCTTTACCCGGAAGTCAAAGGCCTGCGCCTGCGCGGCCGGCTTGAGGGGAAAACCGTCAAACCCTACTGGAGCCGTGCCGATATTGACCAGGGCAAGGCAGCCACGGCGGACAAGGTGCTGGCCTGGGCCGACGATGCCGTCGATGCGTTTTTTCTGCAGGTACAGGGCTCCGGCCGCATCGAACTCGACGATGGCACGCGCCTGCGTCTTGCCTATGCCGAGCAGAATGGCCACCCCTATAAATCCATCGGCAAATGGCTGGTGGACAAGGGTGAAATGCCGCTGGAGCAGGCCAGCATGCAAAGCATTCGCGAGTGGGGGAAAAACCACCCGGAGCGGCTGCAGGAAATGCTGGAGGCCAATCCGAGTTATGTCTTTTTCCGCCTGGTGCCGGACAGCACGGAGGGCGCGACTGGTGCGCTCAACGTGCCGCTCACCGATGGCGCCAGCATTGCCGTGGATCCGAAGTTCACGCCACTGGGCACGCCGGTTTATCTTGCTACCACGCGCCCGGGCGGCAAAGATGCCATGAACCGCCTGGTGCATGCCCAGGATACCGGCGGCGCCATCCGCGGCCCGGTGCGTGCCGATTTTTTCTGGGGGTTTGGCCAGGAGGCGGGGGCACTGGCAGGCAACATGAAACAGCGCGGGAGAATGTGGCTGCTCTGGCCCAGGGATCTGGCACTGCCGGATGCCCGGTAAATACCGCCGGCAGCAAACGGCGCAGCAAGATGGCTGCCGCTGTGCGGCGAACCCTCCGGTCCGGCATGAACCGCAGCCGGTCAGGAACAGATCCGGACCTTCAGAAAGAAAGGAAGACAGGCATGTTTGAAGCGGCCGAAGCAGGACACCGCATCTCCCTCGAAGAATACAAGGTGCGCGAACCGGCGCTGCGTCAGGCCCTGCTTGAGGCGCAATACAAGTTGCTGGAAACCGGCAACTTTCCGGTACTGATCATCGTTGGCGGCGCCGATGGTGCCGGCAAGGGCGCAACCGTCAACCTTCTCAATGAATGGATGGACCCGCGCCATATTGTCACGCATGCGTTTGATGAGCCGCGTGAAGAAGAGGCGGAACGACCACCAATGTGGCGTTTCTGGCTCGCACTGCCACCGAAGCGGCATATCGGGGTGATGTTCAACGCCTGGTATCACGACATCCTTCAGCGTGACGACCAGAAACCCCGCCACGATCCGGCACCCTCGCTGGATGAAATACGCAATATCGAGCAAATGCTGGCCGCCGACGGCACGCTGCTGCTGAAATTCTGGTTTCACCTGTCCCGAAGTGCGCAGAAAGAACGCATCAAGGAACTGGAGAGTGATCCCAAGACGCGCTGGCGCGTCACCGACACTGACAGGCAGCATCTGCGGCATTACAAGAGACTGAGAAAAACCTACGAGTACGTGCTGCATGAAACCAGCACCAGCATCGCTCCGTGGTCGGTCATTGATGGCAGTGACCGCTATTACCGCTCGCTCACGGCCGGCACCCTGCTGCTGGACGCCATCAACAAGCGGCTGGCGCAGAAAAGGCCGAAAGCGGCGCCGCCCTCCGCGCAACCGGTACCTACGCTGGACAGCCGCAACATCCTCAACACGATTGACTACACGCAGGCCCTCAACAAGAAGCACTATCAAATCCAGCTGGAAAAATACCAGGGCCGGCTCAACCTGCTCACCCGGCACCCGCGCTTTGCCAGAAAGTCCCTCATCATTCTCCTTGAGGGCCCGGATGCTGCCGGCAAAGGCGGCAGCATCCGCCGCATTACCGCCGCACTGGATGCACGCCAGTATCGTGTCATCCCGGTCGCCGCACCCACCGATGAAGAGCGCACAAAACCTTATCTGTGGCGCTTCTGGCGCCACCTGCCGCTGAAAAACCACATCACCATTTTTGATCGTTCATGGTACGGGCGCGTGCTGGTGGAGCGCGTGGAAAAGATGTGCTCTGACGTCGTCTGTATCCGCTCCTTTCACGAGATCAATGACTTTGAAGCCCAGCTGATCCGCAATGACGTCATCGTCGTGAAATTCTGGCTGGCCATTACCAAGGATGTGCAGCTGAAGCGGTTTCGCAGCCGCGAAGAAACCCCGTACAAACAGTACAAGCTGACCGAGGACGACTGGCGCAACCGGCGCAAATGGGCCTCGTATGAAAAAGCCGTGTGCGACATGGTCACCTACACCAGCACCGCCATTTCACCATGGCATCTGGTGCCCTCCAATGACGTCGAATTCGCCCGCATCCGGATACTGAAAACCATTTGCGAAAGCGTGGAAGCCGCACTGGCCGACTGACCGGCGCAGACAGGCGCCGGACGGGCCAGAAATTGGCCCGCCCCTCTCTGGACAGAGCGCAGCGATTAACGCAATTTAAGGCCCCGGCACACTCGTCACTGCCGTCCATCGTCACCCATAAAAAGAAGCGCCATGCCAAGCCCCGAAAAAACCCCGAGCACGAAAACCGACACCGCCGGCAAAACCGTTCATGCCTTTGGCAATGATGTACTGGGCGACCTTGATGCCGTTGGCATGGCGGAACTGATCCGCACCGGCCAGGCCAGCGCGCATGAAATCAGCACGGCCGCGATTGCCCGCGCCAATTCCGTGAACGCCCGCATCAACGGGATACAACTGGAAAACTATGTGGATGCCCTGCAGGGCGCGAACCGCCGCACGCTGGGAATCTTTGCCGGCGTGCCCACTTTCGTCAAAGACAATACCGACGTGCAGGGACTGCCGAGCAACCATGGCTCTCTCGCCGTGAATGGCCGCCCGGCAAAAGCCGACAGTGCCTTTGCCCGGCAGTATCTGGACCAGGGCTTCGTGGTGCTGGGCAAAAGCACGCTGCCGGAATTCGGCTTCAATGCCAGCACCGAGTTCGCCGGCCGCGCGCCCACGCGCAATCCCTGGCACACGGACTATTCCGCCGGCGCTTCCTCGGGTGGTTCTGCCGCACTGGTGGCCGCCGGGGTGGTGCCGATTGCCCATGCCAATGATGGCGGCGGCTCCATCCGCATTCCGGCCGCCTGCTGCGGCCTGGTCGGGCTCAAGCCCACGCGCGGCCGTCACATTGATGGCGAAGCCGCGCGCTCCCTGCCCGTCAACATCCTGTCCGAAGGCGTGGTGACACGCAGCGTTCGCGATACCGCGCACTTTTATGCCGGCATGGAAAAATCGTTCAGGAATCCAAAACTCAAACCGGTCGGACTGGTGGAGGGCCCGGGTAAAAAACGCCTGAACATCGGCATCGTGCTGGACTCCATTACCGGCCACGCCACCGATGCCGATACCCGCGCCACGGTAGAGGCCACTGCCGCCCTGCTGGAAGGCATGGGCCATCATGTCAGCCCCCTGCCGATGCCCATCAAGCCGGGCTTTGCCGATGACTTCAGCATTTACTGGGGCATGATGTCTTTTCTGGTCTCCACGTTTGGCCGGAAAGTCGTGAGCCCGGACTTCGATGCCTCACGACTGGACAACCTGAGCCGGGGACTTTCCTCGCTGTACAAAAAGAACTTTCATAAAACGCCGTTCGTGCTGTATCGCCTGAAAAAATCCTATGACGATTACGCAAGAATATTCAGGCAGTACGACGTTCTTCTCACGCCGGTACTGGCCCACACCACCCCGGAACTGGGCTATCTGTCCCCCGAGCTGCCGTTTGAGCAGCTTTTTGACCGCCTGACGAAATACGTGAGTTTCACGCCACTCAACAATGCCGCCGGCAGCCCGGCGATTTCCCTGCCCATGGGCGCAACCGCCAACGGCCTGCCGATTGCCATTCAGCTGTCTGCCGGTCACGGCGACGAACGCACGCTGCTGGAGCTCGCCTTTGCCCTTGAGCAGGTGCAGCCCTGGCGGCGCATCCAGGACAGGGTGTAAACAAAAAAGGCGGCCCCAGGGCCGCCTTTTTCCGGTTCTCGCGCCATCACAAGGCGATCACCACGCCATTACGACCGTCGCCCTTGGCCTGGTACAGGGCCGCATCCGCCCGCTTGACCAGCTCCCGGCTGCCCTCTGCGGCATCCGGGACGACAGCAGCAACACCGACACTGACCGTCACGGGAATGCGCTGGCCATTTACCTCGAAGCTCATGGACTCCACCGCCACCCGAATACGTTCAGCCACTACGGCAGCACCTTCGGCACCGGTTTCCGGCAGCACCACGCAAAACTCCTCGCCACCGTAACGGGCAATACGGTCGGTATGTATGCGTACCGCCTCCATCATGGTTCTGGCGACACTGCGCAGGCAGTCATCCCCCACCAGATGTCCCCAGACATCGTTGAAACGCTTGAAGTGATCAATATCCAGCAGCAGCACGGCGATGGAACGCTGGTAGCGGAAACAGCGCGCGTATTCATCCTGCAGCATGCGATCAAGATGACGCCGGTTTTTCATGCCGGTCAGCTGGTCGGTGGCACTCAGTGCCTCCAGCTTTAGGTTGGCGGCTTCGAGCGCCTCGGTGCGCTCATGCACCCGCTGCTCCAGCAATTCATTGGCCTTGCGTTGCGCAGCCAGTGCTTCGACCTGCACTTGCTGCAGGAGACGTGCGCCCTCAAAAACCTCCTGCTGCGCCTCGTGGCGACGGCGCCGCTCTTCATTGATGCGCGAGACCAGGGCAAAGGAAAGCAGGATCACGCCCACTGCCGACCCCGTCTGGGTGGCGTATTCCGTGAAGACACTTTGCGGCAACAACCGGAACTTGCTGAGCGCCAGCACCATCCCTCCCAGCAGCATTGTGGCCCAGGCAATGGTATAGAGACGCGCCGACACATCGCCCCGGTACCAGCGTACCGCGCCGCCCAGGAGGATGCTCAGGCAGCCCGCCGCCGAGATCACGATCTGCAGCCGGATCAGCAGGGCATAGGGCAGAAAGAACGAGGCGATGGCAATCAGCAGCGAGCAGACCACAAAGCCGACAGCGCCTTTTGCCAGCAAGGGCAGGTGCCGGCTGAAAAGCAGGAAGCGCCAGGTAAACAGGGCAGCAAACGCCGTGGTGGATGCCAGCGTGACGATCAGCGCCTGGTCATTCCAGCGCGTGGCGGTCGGCCAGAGGAACTGGAAGGAAAGGCCGTTCAGGCTGGCCACAAACAGCGGCAGGCTCAGCACATACAGCAGGTAATAGAGGTAGGTCCGGTCGCGCAGGGCAAGGAAGACAATCAGGCTGTACAAGGCCATGACCAGCATGGTGCCGAAATAAATTCCCTGTCCCAGCAGGAGCCCCTGATCGTGATCAAAAAAGGCGTGCTCGTCCCAGAGGACAAGCGGGACCTGTACCGAGCTGGTGGATTTCACGCGCAGCAGCACGGTGTCGGCGGTTCCGGCGGGCAGCTCGAGAGGCACCAGAAACTGGCGATGCCTGATGGGGCGATCATTAAAGGGCCGCTTGTCGCCCAGCAGGTAGTGGCTTTTGACTTCGGTTCCGGCCATCACCCAGACCTCGACCACATCCAGTACCGGGTAGGCTATTTCCAGCAGTTTCCGTGGCAGGGGAGAGTCGGTATTGCGCACGTTGAAGCGCAGCCACCAGGTGGCACTGTTGTAACCCTTGCTGAAAGGCTCGGCACCATTCGCCTGCCAGGCGCCGGGCGGGCGCGCCAGCACGTCGGCACGCTGCAGCTGGCCGCCATCATCGCGCAAATAGCTCAGCTCATCCGTCACTGCCAGAGAAAGCCGGTCGTGGCTCAGCTCAGCCGCCGCCATTCCCGCACCCGACCACAAACACAGCAGGATTATTGCCAACAACCTGGTCATATCTGCCTTTCTTGTTGTAACGCTATAAAGTGAGCCACCTTCGTACGATTGCACCGCATAAAAAAACCACGCAGTCATGATACTGGCTCATGCTGGAGGGCGAACAAAAGCGCTACAAGCCGGTACCGACCAAATGTGGGCTTTGCCGACACAGTGAATATTCGCCAGGGTATTCCCGGTCAGGCAGCGTGCGCATACGCTCCGTTTCAACCCGACACCAAGGATACCCTCATGAAGCGTACCGGCCGCCGTTACCGCACCGGCAGGGCAGAAGCCCGTTATGACGTCATCGTTATCGGCTCCGGCATCGGTGGCCTGTGCAATGCCGCGCTGCTCTCGAAACTCGGCAAAAAAGTCTGCGTGCTGGAACAGCATTACACCGCCGGCGGCTTTACCCACTCCTACGAACGCGAAGGTTTCGAGTGGGATGTAGGCGTGCATTACATCGGCGAGGTGCACAAACCCCAGGCCATGCTGCGCCGCATTTTCGACGTGATCTCCGACGGCCAGCTGCAATGGGCGCCGATGGATGCCGTCTATGACCGCATCATCATTGGCAAGCGTTCCGTGGATTTTGTCGCCGGCCGCGCCGAACTGGCAGCGTCATGGAAATCGCATTTTCCGGAAGAAGCGGAGGCCATTGATGCCTATATCGCCCTGGTTGATAAAGTTGCCCGCTCCGCCCAGCGCTTTTATGCCGGGCAGGCGATGCCGCGGCTGGCAGGCCGCGCTTATCACGCCCTGCGTCCGCTACTGGTGCCGAAAGAATGTTTCCAGACGGTGCGCCAGGTGCTCGAAGGCCTGACGAAAAACCAGGAACTCATCGGCGTGCTGACGGGACAATGGGGCGATTACGGCATGGTGCCGGCCGAGGCCTCCTTCATGATGCACGCCAGTGTGGTGAAGCATTATTTCGGCGGCGGCAGTTATCCGGTAGGCGGTTCCTGGCGCATGGCCGACACCATCATCCCGGTCATCCGTGCCGGCGGTGGCGAGGTATTCACTTACGCCAAGGTCCGCCACATCCTCATCGAGAACGGCCGCGCCACTGGCGTGGTCATGGCCAATGGCGACAAGCTGCATGCCGATGCCGTCGTCAGTGCCGCCGGCGCCCGCATCACCTTTGACCAGCTGCTGCCGGAAGCCGAGCGCAAGCGCTTTGGCTATGCCGGCAAGATGAGCAAGGTAAAACCGTCGGGCGCGCATCTGTGCCTGTATGCCGGCTTCAGGGGCTCGGCCGCCGAGCTCGGCATTCCGCGCACCAACCTGTGGATTTACCCCACGCCCGATCATGAGGGCAACGTCGCACGCTTCAGCGCCGATCCCGATGCGCCCTTCCCGCTGCTCTACATTTCCTTTCCTTCCGCCAAGGATCCGGAGTGGGATGCAAACTATCCGCACAAAAGCACGGTTGAAGTGCTGACGCTGGCTCCCTGGGAATGGTTTTCGCAATGGGAAGGCACGGTCTGGAAGCAGCGCGGCGAGGACTACGAGGCGATGAAAGCAAAATTCCAGCAGCGTCTGCTGGACGCGCTGTACGAGCAATTGCCGCAACTGAAAGACGCGCTGGTCTATGCCGAGCTCTCGACGCCGCTGTCCACGGCTTTTTTCCAGATGAATGATCAGGGTGAAATCTACGGACTCGATCACGACGTGCAGCGCTTCAAACAGGACTGGCTGCATCCTGTCACGCCGGTCAAGGGACTTTACCTCACTGGCCAGGACGTGGTGTCAGCCGGCGTTGGTGGCGCCCTTGTCGGCGGCATGATGACGACCAGCGCCATGCTGGGCAAAGACGCCATGAAGGTGATGCGCCTGCTGAAGGAATGGAGGCCGGCCGGCCAGGCGCCCGAAAAAAACAGCCCGTGAAAACAAGAAAGGAAACCGGCTTGCACCGGAGATGAATGTCGCCGGGTGCGCACACAACGCTCAGCCCGCCGGAGATTTCAGTCCTTTTTGTTGCGGGCCGAAAAATCGCTCTTGCGTTTTTTCTTGTCGGCGTCCTTCGATGCCGCTTTTTCATCGAGCGCACGCTGCACCAGGATTTTTTCCGCTTCGGCATCCGCCGGTGTTTCCAGAGAAATCAGGCCCAGCGTTGCATTGCGGAATTCCTTGAGCAGGATGCTGGAGATGCGGTTGAAATCCACATGGCCTCCGCCGCTCAGGGTGCCGCGCTGACGGCCGATCACTTCCAGAAATTCAACCTCGGTCGCCGGCAACTCGTCCAGCTTGAAGCGCTGCTTCATCATCTCCGGATAGGCTTTCAGGAAATAACCCGCCGCAAAAAAAGCGACGTCGTCATGACTGATGGCGGTATCGCGGATTGCACCGCTGAGGGCGAGACGATAACCGCTGCTGGCGTTATGGATTTTCGGCCAGAGAATGCCCGGCGAATCAATCAGGATCAGGCCGTTGCGCAAATCAATGCGCTGCTGCGTGGTGGTCACCGCCGGTTCGTTGCCGGCCTTGGCAATCGGCTTGCCGGCCAGGGTATTGATGATGGTGGACTTGCCGACATTGGGAATGCCGGTAATCAGCGCCGTGATGTTGCCGATCTTGTTTTCCTGTCCCGTCAGCATCTGCTTGCAAAGATCAGCGAGGCCGCGGATCAGTTCGGTCTTTTGCGTAGTCACGGCCAGAGCACGCACGCCTTCCTGCTTCTGGAAGTGCTCCAGCCAGGCCTGCGTCACCACCGGGTCGGCCAGATCGCTTTTGCTGAGCAGCTTGATGCTGGGCTTGTTGCCGCGAAACTCCTCGATCACCGGATTGGCGCTGCTGTAGGGAATGCGCGAATCCAGCACCTCGATGATCACATCCACCTTGGGCAGGATTTCCTTGATCTCTTTGATGGCCTTGTGCATGTGGCCGGGAAACCAGTTGATGCTCATACAGTACTACCCAGGGGAAAGGCGCATTGTACCCAGTAGTCGCCCGCAGAAGGGGATGATCGGGCGGAATCCATCAGCAGCGCTGCATCTTCCAGACGTCATTGCCCCAAACGGGCCATACTGGAAGTCCTGTGGCGCGCGCTGGCCAGAGGAAGAAAGGGCCGCATGACCGATATGCCGGCTGCATTTATGCTCACAGCAGGAAATCAGGAAGGAGTTTCCACGGATGAAAGCCATGCTGTTTAGCGGCCCGGGCAAGCCGCTGGCCCTGACCGAGGTGGTGCAGCCGCGCCCCGGAAAACATCAGGTGCTGATCCGTGTCACGGCCTGCGCCGTCTGCCGCACCGATCTGCACATCATGGACGGCGAACTTGATGCGCCAAAGCTGCCGCTCATTCCGGGACATGAAATTGTCGGCATCGTCATCAGCCTGGGCGAGGGCGTGACGCGATTTGCCATCGGTGATCGTGTCGGTGTGCCGTGGCTGGGCTGGACCTGCGGTCGCTGTGCCTACTGCCGAAGCGGCCGCGAGAACCTGTGTGACGAGGCGCGCTTCACGGGCTACCAGATTGATGGCGGCTTTGCCGAATTCACGGTGGCCAATGAATGCTTCTGTTTCGCCCTTCCCGATGACTACAGCGATGCCGAGGCCGCTCCCCTGCTCTGTGCCGGCATGATTGGATACCGCGCCTGGCGCATGGCCGGTAACGCCAAACGCCTGGGGGTGTACGGCTTTGGTGCCGCGGCCCACATCGTGGCGCAGGTCGCCCGGCATCAGGGCAGCGACATCTATGCCTTTACCCGTCCTGGCGATACGGCGGCTGCCGCATTCGCACGTGAACTGGGTGCCGTGTGGGCGGGGGGCTCCGACACCAGGGCACCGCAGCCGCTTGATGCCGCCCTGATTTTTGCACCGCTTGGCACACTGGTGCCGACGGCCCTGCGGGCCACGGCAAAAGGCGGAACCGTGGTGTGCGCCGGCATCCACATGAGCGACATTCCCGCCTTTCCCTATGCCGATCTGTGGGGGGAGCGCTGCCTCTGCTCGGTGGCCAATCTCACGCGTCAGGACGGGGAAGAGTTTCTCGAGCTGGCACCGAAGATTCCCGTGCGGACCCGCACCGTGATGTATCCGCTGGAAAAGGCCAATGAAGCGCTTGCGGATTTGCGCGCCGGCCGCATCGAAGGTGCCGCCGTACTGGTGCCGGGATATTCGGAATCGTCCGCCAGGAAATAAACGTCTGGCGCCGCGCACAGTCACCCGCCGGAAAAGCCGGCGGTGCTTTTACTGCTTTTTGTCGTCCGGCGGGCAAAAAAATACCCCGGTTTTCCGGGGCATTTTCAGGTTTCCTGTACGGCATTCGGGCCTGCCGCACCGACCGCTTACTGCTTGTGCAACTCGGCGAGCAGCGCATCCTTGTCTTCCCACAGCTTGTTGACCCACTGCTGGAATTCGACGCGATACGCCTCATCCTGGTCGTAGCTTTTGCCGATAAAGCTTTGCGGAATCTCCAGCTGCTCGATACGCACCACAACCTTGCGCACCCGGCCGCACAGCAGGTCCCAGAGCTCGGGCTTGCCGTCGGGATAATGAATGGTGATGTTCACCAGCGACTTCAGTTGTTCACCCATGGCGTCCAGCACAAAAGCAATGCCACCGGCCTTGGGCTTGAGCAGGTAACGGAAGGGGGACTTCTGCCGCGCGTGTTTTTCCGGCGTGAAGCGCGTGCCTTCCAGAAAATTGAACACCGACACCGGATTGGTTTTATAACGCGCGCAGGCCAGGCGCGTGGTCGCCAGATCCTGGCCCTGTTTTTCCGGATGCTTAGCGAGAAATTCCTTGGAGTAGCGTTTCATGAACGGAAACTCCAGCGCCCACCAGCAAAGGCCGGCCACCGGCACCCAGATCAGTTCCTTTTTCAAAAAAAACTTGAGCATGGGCATGTGGCGGTTGAGCTGGTATTGCAGGACAAAAATATCCACCCAGCTCTGGTGATTGCTGGTGACGAGATAGGAGTCTTCACGGTCAACGCTTTGCAGCCCCTGCACATCCCACTGCGTGCGCTGCACCGAATCCATCCAGGTACTGTTGCCGGCCACCCAGGTTTCGGCAATCCAGTGCATGACGCTGCGGATCGTGCGCTGTACCGACTGAACCGGCACCAGGAACTTGAGCAGGGCCAGCGTGAACAGGGGACAGAACCAGAAGATGGTGTTGATCGCCAGCAGAAGGCCGGCAATCAGGCCCCGCAGGGGGGCAGGAAGAAAACGCAACATCGGGTCGGAACTCCGCACATACCGTGCTCGGGTGAATGACACTGCCTTGCGGTGTTTATTGGCAGGTGTAGGCAGAGGGTAATGGTTCTTGCCGGTGCTGCAAGCCCCGCACGGATTTCGGCCCGTTTTGACTGACGCCGCATTACGCGGCGAAATCACCGTGAAAGCCGGCTCTGCTACCATGGCTGCCGGAGACCTGCTCATGAACCCGCCTGACAAACCCGGCTGTGATCTTTTTTGCCACATCATCGACAACTACGGCGACATCGGTGTGTGCTGGCGCCTCGCGCGTCAGCTCCATACCGAGTTTGGCGTGGCGGTCACGCTGTGGGTGGATGATCTGGCGGCATTTGCGCGGCTGGCCCCGGCACTGGACACAAGCCTGGCGCGGCAGAAGCTGGACGGCATCACGGTCCGTCACTGGGCGGGTGATCTTGCCGATGCGGTTCCGGCCGGCATGGTGATCGAAGGCTTTGGCTGTGCCCTGCCCCCGGCTTTCCTGCACGCCATGGCCGCGCGCCGGCCGGCGCCGGTCTGGCTCAACCTGGAATACCTGAGCGCAGAAGCCTGGGTGGAGGACTGCCACGGCCTGGCCTCCATCAACCCGGCCACCGGCATGACACAGCACTTCTGGTTTCCCGGCTTCACGCCCCGCACCGGCGGCCTCCTGCGCGAAGACGGCCTGCTTGCCGCGCGTGATCATTTCCAGCTGGATACCGCCACCGAAGCAGCATTCTGGGAACGCATCGGCGTGCCGGAGGCCGGCAACTTCACGCGGCGCCTGTCCCTGTTTTCCTATGAGAACCCGGCCATTGCCGGCCTGCTGCAGGCCGCCAGCGCCGATACGCCGTCAACGTTAATGCTGGTGCCGGAAGGCCGTGCCCTGCCGGAAGTGGCGCGCTGGGCCGGCGTTGATACGCTCAGGGCCGGTGACCGCCTGCATCGCGGCGCCCTCAGCATCGCCATCCTGCCCCTGCTGGACCATGCCGATTACGACCGCCTGCTCTGGGGCTGCGCCCTGAACCTGGTGCGCGGCGAAGACTCGCTCGTGCGTGCGCACTGGGCTGGCAAGCCCCTGCTCTGGCATATCTATCCGCAGGATGAGGACGCCCATCTGGTCAAGCTGGACGCCTTCATTCATCTGGTCGAGCAGCAAAGCGGCATGCCGGCCCAGTGGGCCGAAGCCATGCGGGCCTGGAACCGTGGCGACGCCGATCCGGCGCTGTGGGCCGGTCTGCTCGCCGATCTGCCCGCGCTGACCCCGCCGGCACTGGCCTGGAGCCGGTTTTTAGGCAGCCAGAAAGAGTTGGCCGGGGGGCTGATGCGTTTTTACCGAAGCCGGGTAGAATAGCGCCCCTCAGAATGCCCCTGTACCCCCCAATGCCCCAAAACGCGATACGAGACGTTATATGAAGACCGCCCAGGAAATCCGCGCCGGCCAAGTGATCATGGTCGGCACCGAGCCGATGATCGTGCTCAAAGCTGAGTTCAACAAATCCGGCCGCAATTCCGCTGTGGTCAAGATGAAGATGAAAAACCTGCTCACCTCGCAGGCGCAGGAAACCGTTTACAAGGCTGACGACAAGTTCGAACTCGTCATCCTCGACAAGAAGGAAGTGACGTTCTCCTACTTCGCTGACCCCATGTACATTTTCATGGACAACGAGTTCAACCAGTACGAAGTGGAAAAGGAAAATCTCGGTGACGTGCTGAACTACATGCAGGAAGGCATGGAAGACATTTGCGAAGCCGTGTTCTACAATGAAAAAGCCATTTCCATCGAACTGCCGACCATCATCGTGCGTGAAGTGGCCTACACCGAACCGGCCGCCAAGGGCGACACCTCCGGCAAGGTCATGAAGACAGCCCGCCTGCACAACGGCTATGAATTGCCGGTGGCCGCGTTTATCGAAATCGGCGAGAAGATCGAAATCGACAGCCGCACCGGCGAATTCAAGTGCCGCGCCAAAGGCTAAGCCTTTTGCAGCAGCCTGAATAAAAAAGCCCCGCAATGCGGGGCTTTTTTATGGTCATGCGGAAGCGCCAGCCTTTCTGCCTTCGGGCAAGAAACTTTCCGGCTAGTCCTTCACCAGCGCAATATGGCTGATATCCGGATTCACCAGCACTTTTTTCTCCCTGATCTCGTCCAGGGGGGCGCCGACATCCGCCATGCTCATGCCGCTGATATCAACCACAACGGGCGCCACTTTCTGTCGTTCGTTTTCCTTCAGCACATCGCTGCCCACCGCCGCCACGCTGATGCCGGAAATATCCACCTGCACCGGCTTGATCACCGGTCTTTCATTATCGGCCAGAATATTTGCCCCTGTGGCCGCAATGGAAATGCCGGTAATTTTCGGCAAGAAAGGCGCTGCGCGCGCCACCGGCATGCTCAGCAGCGATCCCACCGGATACATCGCCCATGTCTCGACACGTTCAATAACGGCAGGAGGCGGTGGTGCATTCGGCTTGGGTCGGGTAAGTGCTTCACGATCATGCTGCTCGGCCAGACTCTCGACGCGGGCGGCCATGGTGCCGGAAGGGGGCGGCGGTGCTTTCGGCGCCTGTGGCGGCGGCGCAGCAGCGGGAACGGCAGCCGGTGCGGCCGCAAGGGCGCGACCATCGGCTGCCACCGCCACCATGCGCGCTTCGGCACCGGCCTGCTTCATCAGCGCACGAACTTTCATGGCCGTGGCGCGATCCACCATTTTCTTGACCGCCACCGGCTGGCCGGAAAACAGCTTGTCCAGCACCGCTTCGCTGGCATTGAACAGCTTGCCGACATTGGCGCGCACCGCTGCCGGATCTGCACGACCGGAGAGCTCGCCGGAAAACACCACATTAAAAAGTTCAGTCATGATGCCATCTCTGCCGCCTCTGCCAGGACGAACTCCGCAGCCTGAAAGGAGTCCGTCACGCAGTGGGCGGGTGATTATTCTGCCGTGATCTTCCCTCATTCCCCTGATACTGGCCAGCATGAAAACACGCCCTCCCCACGGCCTCCCCATGGCGCAAGGACGGGTTCAGTGGTGGCAGCCAGCCTGCCTATGTGCAAGCCACAAACTGAAGCAGCATCCGCGAGGATGCCCGCCACCTCCCGGCATGAGCGAGCGACTTTTACTGAAAGTGATAGTGCGCCAGCGGAAAGTGGTCCGCCGACCAGAGCGCGACCGGAGTGGGCGTCGGGCGCAACATGGCAGCCTCACCATGCGGATTGAAATAATAACTGTTGGAGGAGCCACAATTGCCGTTGACGAAAACACTGCTGCGCAGGTTGTGCCGCATTTTCTGCATGTAGATGTCGTTGGCGGCACGATCCACTTCAAAGCTCTGCGCCTGCTGCCGTTTCATTTCACCCAGACAGCGCGCGATATGTTTCATGTGCGCTTCGATGGTGAAAAAATAGGACAGGCCGGTAAAGGAATACGGCGACGGCAGGTTGAAGAGATTGGGGAAGCCCGGAACCGTAATGCCCTCATAGGCCTGATAGGTGTGGCTTCCCCACCATTCCCCGAGCTCCCTGCCATCGCGCCCCAGCACCGGGAAAGGAGGAAAGTTTCCCTTCTCCCAGAACTTGAAACCGGTGGCGAGAATCAGGGTGTCGATCACGCGCTTCCTGCCATCTTTTGTGACGATGCCGTCCGGCTCGATGTGATCAACCAGATCTGACACCAGTTCGACATTGGGCCGGTTGAAGGTCGGATAATAGGTATTGGAAAATGTCGGGCGCTTGCAGCCAAAACTGTAATCCGGAGTGAGCTTGCGCCGCAGCTCCGGGTCCTTGATGACGCGCCGCATGTGCGCCCGCGCCAGCTGCTCGGCACCACGCGTCAGGACCGGCAACTCCTTGTTGTAGAGTGCCCCCGTCACCATCACGGCTTCGAGAATGCTCGAACTGGCATAACGCGCCAGCTTCTGCGTCACCGGCAGTATTGAAAAGATACGGCGCATGCGGGGCGGAATAGCGACATCCGCTTTTGGCACCACCCAGATCGGCGTGCGCTGGTAGACATCCATATGCGCCAGTCTTGGCGCGATCTCCGGCAACAGCTGCACCGATGTCGCACCAGTACCGATGACGGCGGCACGTTTTCCGTCAAGATCATAATCATGATCCCACTCGGCCGTGTGCATGACCTTGCCGGCAAACGAATCAAGACCACGAATCTCCGGCCACTTGGGCTGCGACAGATAGCCGGTGGCGAGAATCAGCACGCGCGCGGTAACGGCCGGCTGGCCTGCCGGATACACGGTCCAGAATTTTCCGGCTTCGTCGTACACGGTTTTTTCAACGGCAGAATTGAAGCGCATGAAACGGCGCAAACGGTATTTTTCCGCCACATGATCGGCGTATTTTTTCAGCTCGGCACCCGGCGCATACAGGCGCGACCAGGCGGGATTGGGCTCAAAGGAATAGGAGTAGGTCACCGAGGCAATATCCACGGCAATGCCGGGATAGGTATTGAGATGCCAGGTGCCACCCAGATCCGTTGCACGATCCAGCATGAGAATGGAATCAATTCCCATGCGGTTCAGCTGGATGGCAGCACCCATGCCGCCAAAACCGGCGCCGACGATGATGACTTCATGATCCGGTACTGCTGATGGTCGCCGTTCCTTTTCCCTGCTCATGGCAAACTCCTGAATGTGCATGCGGTTGCAACAATGACGTTTGTGAACGCTACGCCCGGTTCAGGGAGATTGATTGGCTGCCGGACCACTCCGGTCAGGCATCTTTGTCATTGACGCAAAAATCAGGACTGCTAGTTTGCGCGCTCTCACCGAGGAAAAAATCATGACCACCAGACAGCCCCTGTCCAACGCCAATGGCCGCATTGCCATCGTCGACGGCCTGCGCACACCGTTTGCCCGTATTGCCACGCATTACCGCGACCTCAGCGCCATTGATCTTGGCGTGATCGTGGTGAACGAACTCATCAGGCGCAACCGGCTGAAAAAAGAAGATATTGATCAGCTGATCTTCGGCATGACGGTAATGATTCCGGAAGCGCCGTTTATTGCACGTGAAATTGCACTGGCCTGCGGCCTTGATGATGTCGATGCCTATTCCATCACCCGCGCCTGCGCCACCAGCTTTCAAACCATTGCCAGTGGCGCCGAAAGCATTCTTGCCGGCAACGCTGAAATCGTGATTGCCGGCGGCACCGATTCCACCAGCAGCGTGCGCCTGCCGATGTCGTCAAAATTCTCCGCCACCATGCGCGATGTGAATTTCGCCAAGACCCTGAAAGACCGCATGAAACTGCTGTCGACGCTGCGTCCGAAAGACCTGCTGCCCATGGAGCCTTCCATCACCGAATTTTCGGTAGGCGAAACCATGGGGAAGAGCTGTGAAAAAATGGTGAAGAAATGGGGCGTGAGTCGTGCCGAGCAGGATGATCTTGCCTGCGCCTCGCATACCAACGCCGCACGCGCCTGGAAAGAAGGACGTCTCGACACTCAGGTGATGACCGTCACCCTGCCCTCCGGGGCCGCGCTGCATGACGACAATCTGGTGCGCAAGAATCCCGACCGCAGCAGTTACGACAAGCTCAAACCCTGCTTTGATTTCTCCGGCAAGGGCTCCGTCACGGCCGGCAATGCCAGCCCCCTCACGGATGGCGCTTCGGTCGTGTTGCTGATGAGCGAAGCACGCGCCAAAGCCATGGGCTATGAACCGCTCGGCTATATTCGCTCCTATGCCTTTGCGGCAAAAACACCGAAAGATGATTTGCTCATGGGACCAGTGCTGGCCGCACCGATGGCACTTGATCGTGCGGGCATCACCCTCGGCGAGCTCAGCCTGATTGACATGCACGAAGCCTTTGCCGGCCAGCTCGCCTGCAATCTCTACGGCCTCGCCTCAAAGGAGTATGCGAAAACCACCCTGAACCGCAAAAAAGCCGTGGGGGTAGTAAATCCCGACCTGCTGAACGTGAACGGCGGATCGATTGCCTTCGGCCACCCGTTCGGTGCCACCGGTGCACGAGTGATCGGGCAGTCCCTGCACGAACTCAGGCGCCGCGGTGGCGGCATCGCCATGGCCACGGCCTGTGCAGCAGGAGGCATTGGTGCTGCCATGGTGGTAGAGGCTGACTAGACAGCACGTCAACCCGTTGCGCTCATGCCGATAAAAAGTCCCCGTTGATACGGGGACTTTTTATTTCCGGCCCGACTCGCAGGACAGGCCTTTTCATGCAGGCGACATCTGCGCGAACGAGGATCGCCACACAGATGTCGCCCGCAGTGCCGTATATTTTCCTTGTTGGGCATAACGCCGCTGTCGTAGGGTGTAAAGCGGCACGGCCGGCAGCGGCCTGAATCCCGTCTACGCTTCATCCGACCGGCATACCTGACCTGCATCCATGAGCCCGAAAGCACTGCACCAGCATATCGCCACCCTGCACAAGGCCTTCATCGGCCATGTGGCCAGCCTGCAGGCCAACGACCCCGAAGCACTGCATGAGCTGCGTGTCGGCCTGCGTCGCTTGCGCACCCTGTTGCGCCCCTTGTCCGGCAAAAAATCCTGTCAGCCGCTCTATGACGCCGCTACCGAAGTGTTCCACCTGAGCAATCCGCTGCGTGATCTCGAAGTCCTGCTTGCGGATCTTGACACCCATGGTGAAACCAGAGCAGCGGCCGTGCGCCGGCGCAAGCTGCAGAAGTCACTGCAGGTATTCACGCAGAGCGACGAACTCGCGGCACTGGGAACAGTATGGGAACAATGGCCGGAAACCGTCACGATCAAGAAGCTGCCCGGGAAACGCTGCCTGAAAAAATGTTTTCGTCAGGCCATAACCGGCCAACAGAAGTATCTGCTCCGGTATTTGCCAAAAGCGGATGCAGACTTGCATCAACTTCGCATACACATCAAACATCTGCGCTATTTTCTGGAAGCGTACGAGGCCGGCAGGAAGTCACGTGTCGTGCTGCTGGAACGCTTGTGTGCCGCACAAAACACCTTGGGCGAATGGCATGATGTCACCTGCCACCTCGCCTGCGCCGCGACAGAAAACGATCTCGCTGCCAGCTGCACGCGCTGGCAGTTCGAACAGGCCACGACAGAAGAGCAGTTGCCGGCCTTGCTCAAGGCCGTGCGCAAGGCGCTCGCCACGCGCTGAAGATTAACTTGTCAAACGAACACTCAGGCCAGCAGCGGGTCCTGTTTTTTTTCAGTCGCCGCGACCGCCACCACACAGTTGCGGCCGGCCGCCTTGGCCCGGTACAGCGCATCATCCGCCGCCTTGATCAAGGCCTCCGCACTCAGACCCAGGCACTGCTCATTGCAGACCAGACCAAAACTCGCACTGATGGAAAACGTCTCGCCGCTGTCAGAACGGATGCTGATCCCTGCGAGGTTTTCACGGCAGCGCTCGACGAGACTCTCTGCGCCTGCCAGCGTGGTATGCGGCAACAGCAGCATGAATTCCTCGCCGCCATAACGCCCGACGGCATCGCACTGGCGAATGCTGCTACCTAACATGGCCGCGGCTTGCTGCAATACGCGATCCCCCACCGGATGCCCCCAGCTGTCATTGATTTTCTTGAAGTGATCAAGATCAAGCAGCACCACGCACATGGGGGGGCCATGGCGATGCGTGCGCGCCCACTCCCTTTCCAGAAGATCAAGAATGCTGCGGCGGTTATGGATGCCCGTAAGTACATCGGTGCGGCTGAGCACGCGGATCATGTCCTCGCGCTTGCGCCACCAGCTCAGGGTCTGGTCGACCAGCACCAGAATGACAATGAGATGGGGGGCGGCAAAAAAATAATAGCTGTTTATCCAGAACAGGTTGCTGGATGCATCGAGCGCCGGACGCATGATGGGGGCATAAGGCAGGAGGCCGAATGCCGTGGCATAGGTGAGCGCTACCAGCAACGCCAGCGCCGCCAGAAAAGCCACCCAGACCAGGCGACGATCCAGCAGGACAAAACCGAACAGCGGCCCGCCCATCAGGACCACACCGGCCGCCATCGACATGGTGCCGACAAAGTAACCCGCTACCACCAGCGTCAGGCCGTAATACAGGGAAGAGACGTACTGAAAAAGCAGAAGATGCGGATGCCGCCGGCGCAGCAGAAAACCCAGCAAGCCGATCAACACCGCCCCGGCGATAAACCCGATCATGATGACAACCAGCCTGTCCATGACCGCGACATCAACCAGTTGCTCGCGATCAGGCCGCTGCAGGGCGTAGAGCCCCCAGATCAGGTACTGGATATAAATGGGAATGATCATGGCAACCGAGACCATCCCCTTGTCGACAGGACTCCACTCCAGAATAGCGGCCAGCCGTTGACGCCATGTTTTCATGCGGGATCACCCGGGGACAGGAAATAATAAAAAGAGAAGTAAGGCATCGTGGCCTTTTGTTTTTCCCGATAGTCCCCGATTCCCGCGGGGCTGACCAGCCTGCAGGGCAGCCCCGCGCCCGTCATCCGCCCGGTGGCCGTTTTCTCATGACGTGAGTGAGTCCCTGCCTGAAAGCCGTCGTGGATGCTTTATGGCAACCGCCGCCAGCGCTTCAGCGTTACGCATCATGCGCCCCTGAAAAAGGCCGGGTAACCGGCCTGTTTCAGGGGGCAGCGCTCAGGCAGCGGAAGCCTGCACCGCCGCTGCCGGCACCGAGATGCGGATCAGGTGATCAAAGGCCGAGAGCGAGGCCTTCGCGCCCTCGCCCATGGCGATGATGATCTGCTTGAAGGGCACCGTGGTGGCATCGCCGGCCGCAAACACACCCGGCACACTGGTCTGTCCGCGTGCATCCACCTCGATTTCGCCACGCGGGCTCAGGGCCAGCGAGCCCTTGAGCCAGTCGGTATTCGGCAACAGGCCGATCTGCACGAACACCCCGTCGAGATCAAGCCGGTGCAGCACGTCACTGCTGCGATCGCGGTAGCTGAGACCGTTCATTTTCCGGCCGTCGCCATGCACTTCCGTGGTCAGTGCCGACAGGATCACGGTGACATTGGGCAGGCTGTGCAGTTTGTCCTGCAGCACGGCGTCGGCGCGCAAGCGGCTGTCGAATTCGATCAGCGTGACATGCGCCACCACACCGGCCAGATCAATCGCCGCTTCCACCCCCGAGTTGCCGCCGCCGATCACGGCAACGCGCTTGCCCTTGAACAGCGGGCCGTCGCAGTGCGGGCAGTAAGCCACGCCGCGGCCGCGATATTCCTTTTCGCCGGGCACGTTCATTTCGCGCCAGCGCGCACCGGTGGCAATCACCACGGTCCTGCTGCGCAGGGTGGCACCGCTGGCGAGTGTTATTTCCACGGCGTCACCCGCGTTCCCTCCCGCCTTGAGAGCCACGGCGCGCTGCATATTCATGATGTCGACATCGTAGGATCTGACGTGCTGCTCGAGACCCGCCGCCAGTTTTGGCCCGTCGGTTTCATGCACGGAAATGAAATTCTCGATCGCCATGGTGTCCAGCACCTGACCACCGAAACGCTCGGCCACAACGCCGGTACGAATACCTTTGCGCGCGGCGTAAATGGCAGCCGACGCGCCGGCCGGTCCGCCACCGACCACGAGCAGGTCGAAGTCTTCTTTTGCATCCAGTTTTTGCGCAGCGCGTGCGGCAGCGCCGGTATCAACCCTGGCGAGAATTTCTTCCAGCGTCATGCGGCCCTGACCGAAGGCTTCGCCATTCAGGCGCACGCTGGGCACGGCCATGATCTGCTTTTCGCTGACTTCATCCTGGAACAGCGCACCGTCAATCATGGTGCTGGTGATGCCGGGGTTGAGCACCGCCATGAGATTGAGTGACTGCACCACATCCGGACAGTTGTGGCAGGAGAGCGAAATAAAGGTTTCAAAATGCAGGCCGCCGGGCAGCGCCCGGATCTGCGCCATGACGTCAGCATCCACCTTCGGCGCATAGCCACTGACCTGCAGCAGCGCCAGCACCAGCGAAGTGAACTCATGACCGAGCGGAATGCCGGCAAACACCACGCGGTTACTTGCGCTGTCACCGACGCGGTTGACGGCAAAGGCCGGTTTGCGCATTGCTGCATCACTGTCTTCGCGTACGCTGATCTGCACGGAGAGTTCGGCAATCTCGTGCACCAGCTCCTGCAGTTCCTGCGATTTTGCGCTGGCATCCGCGTAAACAACGAGCTCAATCGGGCTGACGAGTCGCTCAAGATAGGACTTCAGTTGTGTCTTCAGGCTGGCATCAAGCATGACATTCTCCTTGCAGCAAAATTCGGTGAGACCCGGGGCTTGTGGCCCCGGGCACTGACCGGGCCGGATAAGCCCCGTCAGGTTTTGTTTACCGGCATGTTCTTGTGAAACCTGCCATCAGATCTTGCCGACCAGATCCAGCGACGGCGCGAGCGTGGCTTCGCCTTCCTTCCATTTGGCAGGGCAGACTTCGCCCGGATGCGACGCCACATACTGGGCGGCCTTGACCTTGCGCAGCAGTTCGCCGGCATCACGGCCGATGCCGCCCGCGTTGACTTCGATGATCTGGATCCTGCCTTCCGGATCGATCACGAACGTACCGCGATCCGCCAGACCGGCTTCCTCGATCATCACTTCGAAGTTGCGGGTAATGGCGCCGGTGGGATCACCGATCATGGGGTACTGGATCTTGCCGATGGTGTCGGAGGTGTCGTGCCAGGCCTTGTGCGTGAAATGGGTGTCGGTGGACACGGAATAGATTTCCACGCCCAGCTTCCGGAACTCGGCATAGTTATCGGCAAGATCGCCCAGCTCCGTGGGGCAGACAAACGTGAAGTCGGCCGGGTAGAAGAACACGACCGCCCACTTGCCCAGCAGGGTGGCGTCGGTGACTTCAACAAACTGGCCGGCATGGAAGGCCTGGGCCTTGAACGGCTTGATGGTGGTGTTGATAAGGTTGGACATGGATGCATCTCCTTGGGTGATGGCTACTGCGGTGGAGTGATACTAGCCAGCCCGGGATTCGCTGTTTAATTTATTGTGCAAAGAGAATCCATAGCCAATAGATATTGAAGCAGCCAGCCGGATGCCGGCCGGCCATCGGGGGATGCCGGCGTCATCACGTGCGGTTCAGGGATGTGCGTTCAGAGAGGCCGCAGCGGCGGCTCATCCATCAGCCGGCTCTGCTCTTCCAGCTCGGCCACATGCTGCTGCCAGTAGCTGTCGGTATTGAACCAGGGGAAGTAGCGGGGAAAGGCCGGGTCATTCCAGCGCAGCGCCAGCCAGCCGGCGTAATGCACCATGCGCAAGGCGCGCAGGGCATCAATCAGCACCAGCTCGCGCTTGTCGAAATCGCAGAACATGCCGTAGCCATCCAGCAACTCGCCAAGCTGCAGCTCCTGCTCGTGACGGGTGCCGGTCAGCGGCATCCACAGGTCCTGCACGGCCGGTGCCGACTGGCAGTCATCAAAGTCGACCAGCCAGGGACCGTCATCACGCGTCCAGATGATGTTGCCGGGATGGCAGTCGCCCTGGCAGCGGATCGTTGCGAATTTCTCCAGCCCGAGCACGGTGATTTTTTCACGCAAGACCGCAATCACCTGCTGATAGCGCGGCCGCAATGACTGCGGCAGGAAGTCCTGTGCCAGCACGACGTGCGAAGGCTGGTCCAGAAAACGCGGGAGTGTCAGTGCGGGGCGATGCAGGAAGGGCTGCTGGCGACCAATGCCGTGCAGGCGGCCAAGCAGCATGCCGATGCGGTGCAGCTGCTCAAGATCACCGGCCTCCGGACCGGCGCCGCCCTTGCGCAAAAACAGGGCGAAGCGATAGCCCTCGAACTCGAACAGCGTCTCGCCACCGGCATTGGCAATCGGCGCCACCACCGGCAATTCGGCCGCCGCCAGCTCGCGGGAAAACGCATGCTCCTCACGGATTTGCGCATCGTTCCAGCGCTGCGGCCGGTAAAACTTGGCAATCAGCGGCAGGCCTTCATCCATGCCCACCTGATACACGCGATTTTCATAACTGTTCAGCGCCAGCACGCGCGCATCACTCAAGCGTCCGGTGCTCTCCACGGCATTGATCACCACATCGGGTGACAGCTGCGAATAATCCTCGATGGACAGTGTGGAAGTCGTCATGGCATGCGCATCAGAAAATACGGGGATCCGGCGGGGTGCCGGACGCGGCTCGCATCATGCCACGGGATCGCGACATCTGCGCGCCCGGCGCCGTGATTCACTCCTGCGGCCGCTTGCAGGGTGGCTTACATGGCCTGCCAGCTCAGCACTTTGCCGGTGTCGCGCTGGAGCACAAAAGTCGCAACGATGTCCTGAAAAAGAATTTCGCCGGATGCGGACCTGGCCGGAACCTTCAAACCGAGGGCCTGCGCCGTGCCGTCATAGAGTGCCGGGCTGCCGCCCTCAACCTTGAGCGTGTACTTCGCCGTGACGTTCAGGCCCTCGATGGAGTAGGCCGGTTTGGAAATGGCACTGATCTGCCTGAGTACCGGTTTGCCAATGCAAAAGCGTGCGCGTTTCTGGCCGGACGGCAACACCTGCGGCGAATAAATCCCGCGCCCCTTGCTGGTGAGTTCGTAGCTATAACCCGCCGGCTTGAGATCGAGATCAATCTTTGCGGACTCCGTCACCAGGCCTGCCGCCACCATGTCCTTCCATTTGACCCGAAGCGGATCTTCCGGCAGTGGCGCGGCACTCTGACTGTCGTCGTAGCCGCGGGATTTTATCCGCGCCAGATACGGAAACGCCTGAACCGGATAAAGATCGGCACACAGGGGATTTTCTTCCTCGTTGATGCGATTGATTTCTGCCACCAGAATGGCATGAAACCGGGTTTCCTCCGGTTTTATCCTGGCGCAGCGGGAAATCCCGAAAACAACCGCCATCATCGCCAGCGCAAAAACAAGTCGATTCATGGCACTCCCGCCAGTCCGGGGGCTTCGCCCCGCTCACATAAAGCCACGACATCCACTGCCAGGCCGCCGCAATCCGGCAACCCCATCACCCGGAACCGCAAACAGATGCGGCGTAAAGAATCAGGCGGTCACTTCAGGGGATAAAGCTTCTCGTCAAAATCGCTCATTTTCGGAAAGCTGAGCGGCGCCAGCGAAGCAATGCCGGCAAGGTGTGTCTTGTAATCCTGCATGATCTGCTCGCGCGCTTCCGGCTTGAGATAGGGAATGTGGTAGCCGGCAAAAAACGGCAGCACCTCAAGACCGACATAGGCCAGCGTGCCGCGCAGCAGCGGACGCAGCATCACCTCCAGCTCGCCGTGAATGGCATCAGGACCAAACATGTGCTCGCGGCCACCCAGCGTGAAACTGAGCATGGCTTTTTTACCCTTGAGGCCGCCATTGTCATAAAAACGCAAACCGCCGTAGCAAAATCCGGAGACAAAAACACGATCAATCCAGCCTTTCAGAATGGCCGGAACCGAAAACCAGTAAAGCGGGAAGTTCAGGATAATCAGGTCCGATTTTTTTATTTTTTCAATTTCAGCCGCAATGTCAGGCGCAATCGTACCGGCTTCATTGCTGTAACGCTGCTCGAGCGCATACACCAGATAGTCTTCTTTTTTGCGCGAACCGAAATCAGCGGCCGAGGCCACCGGATTCCAGTTCATGGCATAAAGATCCGACACCTCCACGCTGTGGCCGGCACGCGTAAATTCCTCTACCGCCGTCTTCATCATGGACGTGGTAAAGGACTGTGGCTCGGGGTGGGCATGGACGATAAAAATATTCATGGGCTTCCTCTGGTTTTTGGCGGCGGCAAACGCGAGGCGGACTTTAGCAAGCGCACGCCGCTATTGCACCGCAGGAACCCCGGGGAAGCCCTGAATAATTCATCCGGACCACCAGGAGGCGACAGCGCCATCCTGACGGCCGCGCGCCGGGCATCACGCCGACCGAAAAAACCGGCCTGCTGGCCCCGCGACATATTCTTTGCCGGCAGGATCAGTGCTACAAGATGGCCTTGCGCGATGCCGACACCCGAAACGGAGCCCCTGATGAGTTACAACACCCTGGATTACAGCAACAACGACGGCATTCTCACCCTTACCCTGAATCGCCCCGAACAGATGAATGCCTTTACGGTGGAAATGGCCAATGAACTGGAACACGCCTTCCGCCGCGCCAGCAATGACGACGCCGTAAAAGCCATCGTGGTGACGGGTTCCGGACGAGCCTTCTGCGCCGGTATGGATCTTTCGGTGCCCGGCAATGTCTTCGGTCTTGATGAAAACCAGACACCGACCATGAATGACATGCATGAACACTTGTATGAGCAGGCAATCCAGGAAGGCGTGCGTGATACCGGCGGCCGTGTCACGCTGTCCATTTATGAATGCAAAAAGCCGGTGATTGCCGCCATCAATGGTGCTGCTGTCGGTATCGGCGCCACCATGACCCTGGCCATGGATGTTCGCATCGCCTCTGAAAAAGCCCGCATCGGTTTTGTCTTCGGAAAAATAGGCGTGGTGCCGGAAGCCTGCTCAAGCTGGTTCCTGCCGCGCATCGTCGGTATTTCGCAGGCACTGGAATGGGTGTACAGCGCCGAGATCATGGATGCGGCCGAAGCCCTGCGCGGCGGCCTGGTAAAGGCCGTGGTGGCGCCGGAAGAATTGCTGAACGAGGCCTATAAACTGGCACACAAGTTTGTCGACAACCGCTCGCCGGTATCTACGGCGCTCATCCGCCAGATGATGTACCGCAACTCGGCACAGCCGCATCCGCTGGAAGCCCACAAGGTGGAATCACTGGGCATGTTCTACACCAGCCTCGGTGACGGCAAGGAAGGCGTGCAATCGTTTCTGGAAAAACGCGCTCCCGCCTACCAGGGCAGCGCCAGTGCCATGCCGGCGTTTTATCCCTGGTGGAAGTAAAACCTCACCGCTCCCCGGGAAATAGACGCTGGTACAAAACACGGGCATAAAAAAACGGGCCGTATTTTCTGCCCGTTTTTTTATGCCCGACACTCCGCACGGACTTACAAGCGCATTTTTTCACTGAACAAGCCACTGCCGTCTGCCTGGCCGTGCCAGTCGCCGATTTCAATAGTAAACCCGCGCTTCTTCAGTGCATTACCGAGCGCAAACAGATAAGCCGTATCCGCCAGGCCATTGAACAGGGCATTGACTTCCCGTCCCAGTGACGTCAGGACATGGGCCCCTATCACCAGCTCCGAACCGATGCCTTCAATGAACAGCGCCTTGTTCTGGCAACGCAGGACGGCACGAAATCCCCGATCGGCCACCGTCTTCAGCAGGATCGTGTCCAGACCCGGCAACAACAGCCCCATCGCTTCCATCTGCAAAAACATGGGGCCATGAATATCCGGATGAAAATAATCCGGAGCATCCGGACATATGAAACCGCCCAGATCCACTGCCGTCATGAAACGGATGGCCGACATTTCGGCGCGCGACAATGTCGCCAGAAACGCCAGCGTACGCAGGCTGTGTGTCCCCGGCTGCCGCACTTCATCAACCAGCACACGCGCCCACATATCCTGAAAATCAGTGGCCACCGCACGCGCCGCGGATTCCTTCCAGCGCAACAACCAGTCCGCATCCACCGGTCGCGGCGAAAGCGTCTCCAGCGCAAAAGTCTCCACCAGAATATCGGCACGCAAACCGATACGCCGGACATTCAGGGAATGCCTGAGCGCGAGAATGTCTGCCTCCAGACGCACATCACGCAACGCCTCTGCCGTACCCGGCACGTTCAGGGCGCTCAGCGGATCATCCGCCACCCTTTCAATCAGGGGATTAAAACGGATACTGGCCAGCAACTGTGCATCGGCAGCGGCCACTATCTCGCCATGATGATTAAAAATCCGGCGCCCGGCGTGCAGGTCGTCCAGTTCATCCAGCATGGTCTGTATGGCGCTCAGTTCGGCGGCACGAATGGCATGGTGATCCTGTTTCTTGTCGCGCAAGCGCCATGGCGACAGCATGGCCGACTCGCCGCCACCAAAAAGCGTATGCCAGACCTTGTCGGCCAGCTTTTGTTGCAATGCTCTGGTCTCGGGCATAGGGGAGCTTCCAGAAAAAAACGCGTGGCATTATTGACCGCATTAGGCAGCAGACCGCCCTCTGTATCCGTATCGGGCGCTACCGTCGCCACTATAGCCGGACAGGCCCGTCATGCTGCGACAAAAACGGATGCTCCCGCCTGACAACGGTTGCTGACTTGTTACCCGGGATTGGTCTGGCCGGCAAAGGCCACTATCCTTCATGCCGACACAGGATCGTGCGCCGGAGCGGAAAACATGAAAACGCCAATAATAATGACAACTGCCGGATTCGTGCTGGCGCTTCTTGGCGGCTGCGTCGGCAGTGACACCCCGCCGCCGGATACGCCGCCACCGGTCGCAGAAGGGCTCTGGCAGGGCACCCTGAATGGCAGCGTGCCCGCGAGTGCCCGTACCTTCTCAGCGCTCGTGCTGGATGATGGCTCGCTCTGGATGCTGTATTCAACCGCCGGCAACAGCACCGTCGCTACAGGCGCCAGCAATCTCGGCGGCGCCATGCAGGGCGCTGGCACCTCGGATGCCGGCATCTACTCCATCCTCAATACCAGCAGCAGCCGGATCTTCCCGCTTGACGGCCTCAGCAGCCCCGTTCAGCTCAGCCTGGCAGCCACCTATACCGCACTCAGCCGGTTTGACGGCACCATCAACCCCGGTGCCGTGCCCTTTGCCAGCCTCTATGACACTGATTACAACTATGCCCCGCCGCCCCTTGCCACCCTTGCCGGCGGCCCCTACACCTCAACGGCGAGCGCCACGCTTGCCGGCAAGGAAACGGCGACATTTTCCATGGACGGCAGCGGCAATCTCGTCGGGGTGACCAACAGCAGCGCCTGTACCATCAACGGCACCTTCATCCCGCGCGCCAGGGGGGCCTATAACGTCAGCCTGACCCTTGGTGCGAACTGCGGCGTCGGCCTCGGCAATACCACCATTGCCGGAAGAGCGACCTACGATACCGTCAGCAAACAGTTGAATGTCCTCGCCGTTAACAGCGCCAAAACGGCGGTGTTTGTGCTGATCGGCAGCAAACCCTGAAACCGGTCCGCGCACACGGCAGCCTTTGCGGAGCGGGCCTTAACCAGCAACAATTCAGTCACACTTCTTCAGATTTGCCGCGCCTGTTTTTTGACCAGAGGGGGCGGCTGTCTGCTAGAATTACGCCCCGCTTCAGAAAGCTCCGCCCGCGTCCGGGAACATACCCACGCGGCTATCCCTGCTCCTGACCTGACGCGACCACCGGATTCTCATGACCATGCGCCTGTCCCTCCTGCTCCCGGCCCTGTTGTCGGCATTCATGTTGCTCCTGCCAGCCAGCTCCGCCATGGCTGACACCGAGGAAAAACTGACCGTCCTCAGCTATCACGAAATCGCCGAGCGCGACGATGCGCTGGTCCCGCAATATGCGGTGAGCCCCACCAATTTCGTGCGCCAGATCGACTGGCTGCGCAATAACGGCTACCACTTCGTCAGCGTCAACGATGTACTGGCCGATCATGAAGGCAAGAAACCGCTGCCGGAAAAAGCCGTACTCATCACGTTTGATGACGGCTACCACTCTGTGTATGAGTACGGCTTTCCCATCCTGAAAATGTTTCACATTCCCGCTGTCATGGCCGTGGTAGGCAACTGGGAAGAAGAAAAGGTCAACGTAAATTTTGATGGCAAGAGCATCCCGCGCTCAAAACTGCTGTCCTGGGACGAACTGCGCGAGATGAGCCAAAGCGGACTGGTGGAAGTCGGCAGCCACAGCTTCGACCTGCACCGCGGCATTCCCGGTAATCCGCAAGGCAATATGGAGCCGGCCGCCACCACCCGCCTCTACCTGCCCGGCGAAAAACGCTATGAAGACGAGGCCGTTTACAGCCGTCGTGTCATGGCTGATCTCAAGCACAACAATGACCTCATTCGCCTTCATACCGGCAAGTCGCCACGCGTGATTGCCTGGCCCTACGGCCACTACAACAGCACCGGACGCGACATCGCCCTGAAACTCGGCCTGACCATCGGCCTGACCCTGGATGACGGCGCCAATATGGCCGATACCCCGCTCTCGGGCCTGCGCCGCATTCTGGTCGAACGCACCATGTCGCTCTGGGACCTTGGCCGCGAAATCGCCATCCGCAACCAGAACCTTTCCGACAATGACCGGCCACAGAAAATCATGCATGTGGATCTGGATTACGTTTACGACCCCGATCCTGCACAGCAGGAAAAGAACCTCGGCCACCTGCTCGACCGCATTGCCAGCATGGGTGTGAACACCGTCTACCTGCAGGCCTTTTCCGATCCGGATGGCAACGGCTCGGCCGACTCGGTGTACTTCCCCAATCGCCACCTGCGCGTGCGCGCCGACCTGTTCAACCGTGTGGCGTGGCAGATCCGCACGCGCACCAAGGTCAAGCGCCTTTATGCCTGGATGCCGATGCTGGCATGGGAACTGCCCGCCTCGGAGCCCGCCGCCAATGACCGCGTGCTGACCCTGCCGGGTGAAAACGGTGACCGCGTCAACATGGGCTACCTCCGTCTCTCGCCGTTTTCACCGCGCGCGCGCAAGGTGATCCGCGAGGTCTATGAGGACCTCGCCCGTTCGGCGACCTTCGAAGGCCTGCTGTTCCATGACGATGTCACGCTCTCCGATTTCGAGGATGCGAGCCCGGACGCCCTCCGCACCTACAAGGCATGGGGCCTGCCTGGCTCGGTTCAGGAAATACGCCAGAGCGATGACCTGCTGGGCCGCTGGACCATCCTGAAGATCAATACGCTGGATAATTTCGCCATGGAGCTCGCCTCGACGGTCAGGGAAGAGCAGCCGGCGCTGGTCACGGCACGCAACCTGTATGCCCGTGTCGTCCTCAGCCCGAAAGCCGAGGTCTGGTATTCACAGGCACTGGAGAACTCGCTGGCGAACTACGACTTCACCGCCATCATGGCCATGCCTTACATGGAAAACGCCCCCGATGCCGGCGCCTTCTATCACGAACTGGTCGATCGCATCGATTCGTACCCAGGCGCCATGGAAAAGGTGGTCTTCGAACTGCAGGCGGTCGACTGGCGCGATAAAACCCGCCTGATTCCCAGCCTGGAAATTGCCGACACCATTCGCCGCCTGTATGACATGGGCGTGAAGCATGTCGGTTACTACCCCGACATGCTGGTCGAAAACCATCCTGACCCGGCGGTGATAAAGCCGGTGCTGGACAGCAAAGCCAATGCTCCCGAAATCCATTAAACGAGGAGTCACCCGGTGATGACTCACCTGTACACGCTATGGCAGGGATTGCTGGGCTTCGTTTTCTATTATCCGCTGTTCATGTCGTATTTATGGATGATGGGGGCCGCACTTTTCTACTGGCGCATCGAGCGGCATGACGGTGTTTACACGGCGCCGCAGGCGCTGCTGAACACGCCGCCGGTGAGCGTGCTCATCCCCTGCTACAACGAGGGTGACAATGCGGAAGAAACGCTGACCCACGCCCTCGCCCTTGAGTATCCGGACTTTGAAGTCATCGCCATCAATGATGGCAGCAAGGACAATACCGGCGCCGTACTGGATCGCATGGCGGCCCAGTATCCACGTCTGCGTGTAGTGCATCTGGCGCAGAACCAGGGCAAGGCCATGGCCCTGCAGGCCGGCAGCCTGCTGGCCAAGAACGAGTGCCTGATCTGCATTGATGGCGATGCCCTGCTCGACAAGCATGCCGCGCACTGGATCGTGCGGCATTTTGTGAAGAATCCACAGGTCGCCGCTGTCACGGGAAATCCGCGCATACGCAATCGCTCCACGCTGCTGGGCCGCGTGCAGGTCGGCGAGTTCTCCTCGATTGTCGGCATGATCAAGCGCGCCCAGCGCAGCTTCGGCAGGATATTTACCGTCTCCGGCGTGATCACGGCCTTTCGCAAGTCGGCCGTGCACCAGGTGGGTTACTGGAGCGCCGACATGCTGACCGAAGACATCGACATCAGCTGGAAGCTGCAGCGCGCCGGCTGGGATGTGTATTTCGAACCCAATGCCCTGGTCTGGATCCTGATGCCGGAAACCCTCTCGGGCCTCTGGAAGCAACGCCTGCGCTGGGCCATGGGGGGCGCCCAGGTGCTGCTGAAAAACTTTGATGTCTTCCTGCACCCGCGCCAGAACTATATGTGGCCCCTGCTGCTGGAGATGTGTGTCAGCGTGTTCTGGTCCTATCTGATGCTGCTGCTGGTGATACTGTGGCTGGCCGGACTGGTGCTGTCTCTCAGCGGGCTGCCGCACGGCATGCTGCCGGCGATGAGCTCTCCGCTGATTCCGCAAAGCAGCGGCATCATCCTCGGCACTACCTGCCTGCTGCAGTTTGCCCTCAGCAAATGGCTGGACAGCCGTTACGACAGCGGTCTCGGACGCAACTATTACTGGATGATCTGGTACCCCTTCGTGTTCTGGATCATCAACGTGACCTCAACGATAGTCGCCTACCCGAAAGTGCTGCTGCGCCATGAAGGCAAGCGCGCGCGCTGGGTCAGCCCTGACCGGGGCATCCGGCCCTGACCGGCTTTATTAAAAATTGTTCATGTTGAATTCATCTTGGGTTCAGGCAACCCCCGGCAAGTACAGGCACAATGCGCTCCGTCACCACTCCATGCCGAGTGGCCGGCAGCAGAACCACCGCGAGCCCGAGAGAACATGAGCAACCACCTGATCATCAATGCGCGTCACCACCTGAACTGGCATCAGCGCTTCGTTTCCAATGCCTCCACGGCCATGCTGTGGGGCGGCTGGCTCTGGATGTGGCGACCGCTGCTGAACATCTTCAACTGGATCAACAACCTCGGCGCCAGCTTCCAGCCGACCCTGTTGAAACTGGTGGCCAACGGCACGCCGATGAATATCGAAGGCTCGGTCATGGCGCTCGTGGGAACCTCCGGCACCCTGCTGCTGTGGAACATGCTGCCCGCGCGCAAGGCCACCACCTCGCCACAGGCGCCGTTGCTGCGTGATTACGCCGCCCATTTCGAGCTCCCCGAGCAGGACATCCTGGCCGGCCGCGCCAGCGATGTCTGCATCGTTCATCACGACGATAACGGCCGCATCACCCGCATCGAAAGCCAGGGCTGAATACGACTGCATTGGTACTGCCCGGCACAAATGCCGGACAATAAAAAACGGGCTTCAGGATTACCTGAAGCCCGTTTTTTATTACGTTGCCGGCTTGGTCCGGCGCGAGGAGCTCAACCGGTCAAAGCGCGTAGGTGCTTTCCAGATAATCAATGATCTTTGCCGACTCCAGCATTTTCACACCGGTATTGGGGTCTTCCAGATAAGGCACCTGCATGTGGCTGGTGCGGCGGAAATGCTGGTCACGCTTGCCGCCGGGAATCGGTTGATAGGGGCCCGGCTTGAGGCGCAGCACGGCCGGACCGATGTCTTGCCAGCGTTCCTTGCCGATATTGTGCAGCAGGTAGGGAAGTTCCAGCTCGGTCAGGCGCTCGCGCACCAGACGTGCGTAGGGGCTGGCCTCGAAACTCCACAGCTCGAGCATTTTCGCCGGCGCATGCGAGGGCCGTACACGCATGCCACGGGCACCACGTACGGCACTGGCCACAAAGGCAGCCGGTGTTTTCAGCAGGGTCTTGCGGTACGCCGACGGCACACGGCCGTTGCCGTAGATCCTGAACAGGTAATCGACAATGTGGGCCGACTCGTACATCACCGTGTTGGTATTGGGATCCACCAGCAGAGGGAACTGCTGCTTGCCGCCGAGCCGCTCGGCCTCCGGACGGAAGCGCGTGCCGCCCTTGGGGCAGGGATAGATCTCCACATCCAGGTGCAGCGCCGTGAACGCCTCGCGCACGGCACGGCAATAAGGACTGACTTCCATGTCGTAGAGCCGGATCGGCAGGGCAGGCTGCGCCGCCGTACTGACCAGGGCATTGGCACCCCGCCAGTTGCCAAGGGTGGAGCTGAGTACCGAGCCCAGAACATTGATCTGGTGCAGCACGGGATTGGGCATGACAGTCTCCTGACCATAACAAAGAGGGCAAATCCGCAGGCCGGCTACTCTGCCACAGCGCCCGGTTACCCTCCAGTTGCAAAACAGGTCCGTCCAGCGAGCAAAAAGGCCGACGAGGCACTGTTCCTGCCCCCACCGGCTCGGCGATAATCGCGTCACTTTTTACGGCGACCGACGCCTCACCGCCTTCCGGCCGCCAGCACCCTGCCAGCATCCACTGTCAGCTATCCCATAGACGCATAAAGACAACAACCATGACGACACTCCATATTTATCAGGATCTCACCCGCCCCCGGCTCGTCGAGCTCGCCGTGCAGCGCCACGAAGGCCATCTCGCCGACAACGGCGCCTTCACCGTCAACACCGGCCACCGCACCGGCCGCTCACCCGCCGACCGCTTCATCGTTGACGAGCCCAGCACCAGCGGCAGCATTCACTGGGGCGCCGTCAACAAGGCCTTCCCGGCCGACAAGTTCGATGCCCTCTGGGAGCGCGTGCAAGGCTACATCAGTGAACGCGACCAGTTCGTTTCCCACCTGCACGTCGGCTCCGATCCGCAGCACTACCTGCCGGTGAAAGTTACCACCGAAACCGCCTGGCACTGCCTGTTCGGCAAAAACCTCTTCATCACGCCCGACGTCTACAACCACGGCAAGAAAGAAGAATGGCAGGTGATCAACGCTCCCGGTTTTGAATGCGTACCGAGCCGCGACGGCACCAACTCCGACGGCTGCGTCATTCTCAATTTCGGCGCGCGCAAGGTCCTGCTCGCCGGCATGAACTACGCCGGTGAAATGAAAAAGGCCATGTTCTCCGTGCAGAACTACCTGCTGCCCGGCAACGACGTGCTCTCCATGCACTGCTCCGCCAACGTCGGCGACGATGGCGGTGTGGCGCTGTTCTTCGGCCTTTCCGGCACCGGCAAGACCACCCTCTCCGCCGATCCCGAGCGCTCCCTGATCGGTGACGACGAACACGGCTGGGCCAAGGGCTCCGTGTTCAACATCGAAGGTGGCTGCTACGCCAAGTGCATCAACCTTTCGAAAGAAAACGAGCCGGTGATCTGGGATGCCATCAAGTTCGGCGCCGTACTGGAAAACGTGGTGCTCGACGACAACACCCGCGTGCCGGATTACGACAACATCTCGCACACGCAAAACACCCGTGCGGCCTATCCGCTTGAGCACATCGCCAAACGCATCGAGATCAACCGTGCCGGCGAACCCAAGCACGTCATTTTCCTCACCTGCGATCTTTACGGCGTCATGCCACCAGTGGCGATCCTCGACAAGCAGCAGGCCGCCTTCCATTTCCTTTCCGGCTACACCGCCCTCGTGGGCTCGACCGAAATGGGTTCCGGCAGCGGCATCAAGACAACGTTCTCCACCTGCTTTGGCGCGCCGTTTTTCCCGCGTCACGCCAGCGAGTACGCCGCCCTGCTGATGAAGCGCATCGAGGAATTTGATTCGAAAGTCTTCATCGTTTCCACCGGCTGGAGCGGCGGCCCGCACGGCCAGGGCAAGCGCTTCAGCATTCCCACCACGCGTGCCGTGATTCGCGCCATTCTCAACGGCAAGCTCGACAATGTGGAAACGCAACAGCTCGACATCATGAACCTCAGCGTGCCGGTCGCCGTCGAAGGCGTCGACAGCCAGCTGCTGGTGCCGCGCAACACCTGGGCCGATCCCGCCCAGCACGATGCCAAGGCCCGCGAACTCGCCGGCCTGTTCCTGAAAAACTTCGACGAGAAATACGCCGATGTCGATCAGAGCATCCGCACCGCAGGCCCCAAAGCCTGATCCGTGCGAATCATAAAAAAGGGCGCCTGGTGCGCCCTTTTTTATTGCCGCGTGATCATCACGTGTAAATCCTATTTATCCAGCGGACTGCGCACCCCGAGGCCGCCACGATTGAGCACGTGCGTATAAATCTGCGTTGTCGCGACATCGGCATGCCCCAGCAACTCCTGCACCGTCCGGATGTCATAACCGTTTTCCAGAAGATGCGTGGCAAAGGAATGACGCAGCGTGTGCGTGGTCGCCGGTTTCACAATACCCGCCCGCGCCAGCGCCGCCTTGATGGCGCGCTGCAAGCTCTTCTCGTCGACATGGTGCCGGCGCTTTGCCCCCGAACGCGGATCAAGCGACAACTTGCGTGCCGGAAAAACATACTGCCAGCCCCACTCACCGGGTGCTGACGGCTTCTTCACCGCCAGGGCATGCGGCAACCAGACTTCGCCCAACCCTTTCGCCAGGTCATCCTTATGCAGGCCCGCCACACGCTGCAGATGCTCCTGCAAGGGATTCACCAGACTCTGTGGCAGCATGGTGACGCGATCCTTGTTCCCCTTGGCCTCACGCACCAGAATTTCCCGCCGCGCAAAATCCACATCCTTCACCCGCAAGCGCACACACTCCATCAAGCGCAGGCCGCTGCCATAAAGCAGATGCGCCATCAGCGCCAGCGTCCCCTCCATTCGCCCCAGCACCTGCCCCACCTCATCCGGCGTCAGCACCACCGGCAGACGCTGCGGCTTCTTCGCGCGCGTCACCCCGTCCAGCCAGGGCAAATCGATAGCCAGCACATCGCGGTACAAAAACAGGATCGCCGACAAAGCCTGATTCTGCGTGGACGCCGCCACATTTCGTTCTACCGCCAGATACGTCAGAAACGCCTCCAGCTCCGGTGCTCCCATATCAGCCGGATGACGCTTGCCACTAAAGAGAATGAAACGACGCACCCACTGGAGATAAGACTCCTCGGTGCGGATACTGTAATGCCGGGTGCGAATCGCATCCCGCATCTGATCCAGAAGCCGCGGCGCCGCCGGGCTTTGCGCATGACCATCCATGGTGTATTTTCCTTTCTGGTTTAGGGTGCCTATTCCATTAAGCATTCCCGTAACTCATTGAAGTACAAGGCCCCCATTTTCACAAGCCGGATTAGACACCACGCAGGTGCCCCGCCATTTCACCTGTTTGGTGTCCACTTAACGTTAGAGCTGTGAAATGCTGGGTCAGAAATATCGAGTTCCTCCAATAGTCATATTCACTGTAGCTATCCTCGCAGCTATTTTAGTCCGGCTATTCGACGTTGGTCACGTGAATGCCTTTGGGTACTCAATCATCGCTATGGGGCTATTTGAGTCATTGGTTCTTATCAAGGAGCCATTTAAGGTTATTGTCCTTCCGGTTCCATATGCATCCATCGTATTTGCCGTAATTGCACTGATATAGAATTCACGCATAAGCTCTAACAACTCGTTCAAGGCCGACGCCGTACCGGCGCGGCCTTAACTCCAACGTTAGATCTCAACTATCATGCGCTCATATTTCTTTATAGCTTTGGCATTATGTACCTCGTGTTACGCAGAGTGCGGGAACCAATATCTGTGACTTCCGTTACAGGCATTACATTGCCCTTAACAGTTTCCGATCTCACAGATAAATTTGGCGAATGGTGCCAAGGCCATGGCCCTGTAAGCTGGTATAAAACAACGGATCATAAAGAGATATGGTTCTGGTGGAAGAAACCAATTGTTGAGGCAGTAGATAAAAATGAACAAGGTCACTACCAAATACTTATGGCATCCTTGGTCGCTGAAAATGATGAAAGCGTGCAAGAAGTCATCTGGCCAAAGAAATTAAGAGGAAAGCAAGTTGAGGCAATTCTATCTAGTGCCTATAAGTGAAATCGATCTAACAATTCGTTCAAGGGGCGACGGCGTACCGCCGCGCCCTTAACTCAAACGTTAGATTCATTGTGTTTAAAAGATTGGTCTCGCTCTGCTCGGTCAGTTCATCGCGGGTTCGCTTCAGTGCAAGTTTCCTGGCCGTTTCCATAGTGAGGCCAGATGCGTTTACACCTTGCTGGTCGGGGTTCTTTCCAGAGTTTCCGGCCGGAATAGTGTCATCAGAAAGGTCGGTGCAAGGTGTAAGCCGCGTGGTTTCCGGGGTTGCCGCGGCTGCATTAGCCAAGTAATTTGGCCTTTCCCAGAACATCGCAGTGCACGGCCACGGTCAGAGCGCTGCAATGTTCTAACAAGTTATTCCAGCCGACGGCGTACCGCCGCGGCTGAATTCCAACGTTAGAGATTTAATGATGATTAGAAAGTCTGTTGTCACAATTGGCAGAACTGCCTCAATCGCAGCCATATCATATTTCTTTGTCTTTCTTCTATTACAGCTAACACGAGAACCCATAATACATATTTATATTTCGCACTATAAAATATCCGAAGAAATATTCCTTAAAGAATACTCACATCAGTTTATTTTAGGCTCAATTGTCGCCCCGATTGCTATTATCGTATTTTTATCTTTATTCATATCACTTTGGCGTCTCTCAAGAAGAATTCCTATAATTAAAAACAGCCTTTCTACGGAAAATCTTAAAGAGAAAACATCCATTCTTCTTAAAATCTATTTCTGGCCAATTGCAGTTCTAAATTTAATGGGAGCTTATGGAATATATATGGAAGGTGAAAGCAATAGCAGCTCAATCTTTAAAGATGCTCTTATGGCGGGAGTTCTTGCTGCCTCATATTGTTTCATCTATAAAGTAAAAATTGCAAAAGTAGAAATATGGAGAGGAATCACTGCACTTTACTGCGTGAGCTTCGCTCTTGATCTACTTACTGATGGCACCGGCCCCTCATCCTTAGGCGCTGCAATATCCATGTCCATCTTTTACTGTATCTTTTATTTAGGGCCAGCCGCCTTAGCTATAAAATATTCTTTTAATTCACCCCAAATATGGGATCTCTAACAAGTCATTCCAGCCGACAGCGTACCGCTGCGGCTGAATTCCAACGTTAGGCGCCAAAGATTTCTCATTTCATTTCACTTCGGAGAGTTAAGCAATTCACGTGGCTTCGGCGGTGAGTTACTTCGGTCAGTTCATTGAATCAGTTGCTTCGGCTTTGGCGTCATTAAGGCCAGTGATTTCCTGGCTTCGCTCTCCGCTTCGGTTGTCTCAGTGTTTACCGAGCTTGCGGTGGCCCAGGGTCACACGTAAATTCGGTTCAAGATTTAGGTGCCAACGGCAAAAGCAGAGCCCGGGCACCTAACCAGTCATTCAAGGCCGACAGCGTACCGCTGCGGCCTTAATTCCAACGTTAGGCGCCAAAGATTTCTCATTTCATTTCACTTCGGGCAGTTCATCGCTTCACTTGGCTTCGGTGGTGAGTTACTTCGGTTAGTTCATTGAATCAGGTGCTTCGGCCTCGGAGTCATCAAGGCTAGTGATTCTCAGCCTTCGCTCTCCGCTCCGGCTGTCTCAGTGATTCCCGAGCTTGCGGTGGCCCGGGGTCACACGTAAATTCGGCTCAAGATTTAGGTGCCATCGGCAAAAGCAGAGTCCGGGCACCTAACCAGTCATTCAAGGCCGACAGCGTACCGCTGCGGCCTTAATTCCAACGTTAGATGCTGTGAGGTATCCCATGAGTTGGGAAGAAATGGTTCCAGAAACAAAGCCATGCTGGTGTGGGAAAGGAACCATTACCTACAGAATGCAAATGGATGATTGGAACCGTACAAGGAATTCCAGAGAAATAAACTGCCCTGTGTGTCTTGAGCAGGCAAATAGAGAATCAGAAGAAAGAAGGCAGAGAGAGGAAAGCAAGAAAGCCCTATATGAGAAAGCCAAGGCTCTTGCTGAAAATAGCCATCTTGAACATTGGCTCTCGCGGTATTCCGGCCTTAGTAAGAAGGCCGCATGGCAACTTTATACGTCAGGAAAAGGCTATCCAAGCCTCGGCACATTTTATAAGAATACAAAAAATGAAGGGTTAGCAAACTATATGCGCCGGAGCTTCCTCAGTGATTTTGAAGATGCCTTAAAGAAAATGAATGTAATTGATGAAGAAGTTCAAGAACTTCTAAATGAAAGAGAACGCATCTAACAATTCGTTCAAGGGGCGACGGCGTACCGCCGCGCCCTTAACTCAAACGTTAGATGCTCTTTAAAAAATCAAGCCACTTCGGC
>JAQSDB010000009.1 GCA_029945725.1 bacterium
GCCGGCTCGAAAATCGAATGCCGTCAGCGTGCGCCCTTAGCTCCATACGTTAGGCGCCAAAAGTTTCTCATTTCATTTCACTTCGGGAAGTTCAGTTTTTCCCTTAGCTTCGGTGGCGAGTTACTTCGGCTTGGTCATTGAATCCGCTGCTTCGGCATCGGCGTCATCAAGGCCAGTGATTCCCTGCCTTCGCTCTCCGCTCCGGCTGTCTCAGTGATTACCGAGCTTGCGGTGGCCCGGGGTCACACGTAAATTCAGCTCAAGATTTAGGTGTCATCGGCAATAGCAGAGTCCGGGCACCTAACCAGTCATTCAAGGCCGACAGCGTACCGCTGCGGCCTTAATTCCAACGTTGGGCGCCAGAAAATACTTAAACCAAAGAAGGATGCTAAAAATGCTTAAGTTGAAAATCCTCATAATCATGCTTTCTTCGCTTCTTATGTCGGCATGTGCATCGACGGGCAGCATGCCACAAAGCACAGGAACGGATGTTTCTTTGCGTGGCAATAACTATAAAGTTATTAAAGCTGGCGCAAGAGGCGAAAGCATGGGCTTCAGTCTTTTGGGATTTATCCCCATAGTTAGCCCAAATTACGCTGATGCTAAATCAAATTTATACCAAGCTGTCGGGGAGCCTCTTGAGGGGCGATCTATCGCTTTGGCGAATCAAACCCAAGATCGTTCAAGCATTTACTTAATAATCTTCTCAATTCCTAAAATTACTGTAACGGCAGATATCGTTGAATTTAATGGGTCACCAACAGATAAGTGAAAGGAAATCGCCCAACAATTCGTCCAAGCCGACGCCGCACAGCGGCGCGGCTTAACTCAAACGTTAGGCGCCAAAGGTTTTTCTTTTCATTTCACTTCGGGCAGCTCGGCGCTTCACCTGGCTTCGGTGGTGAGTTACTTCGGTCAGGCTAGTGAATAAGTTGCTTCGGCCTTGGCGTCATCGGGGCCAGTGATTTCCCGCCTCCGCTCTCCGCTTCGGTTGTCTCAGTGATTACCGAGCTTGCGGTGGCCCGGGGTCACACGTAAATTCGGTTCAAGATTTAGGTGCCATCGGCAAGAACAAAGTCCGGGCACCTAACCAGTCCTTCAAGCCGACGCCGTACCGGCGCGGCTTAAGTCCAACGTTAGCCACCTGAAACCCACATGAACCGCAGCCAACATACCTATCTCGGGATCGCAGCAGTTTGCGCACTGTCTGGCGCAATGGTTCTGTGGTTGCCGTCTGGTGAACTGATTCAAATCATTGCAGCTGTTCCTCTGGTTGGCTCCCTAGTCGCCGCTCTCTTGCAAATTCTGCGAGATCAAGCCGCGCATGATCGCCAAATGCTGATTCAAGATTCTCAAAATCGGTTTTCTCTTGGCGCCACCTCTCACATGGCGAACGTTGCCTTCGACAAGCACGTAAATTTCAGTGAAGAGTACGTTGCAGAAGTTCACAAAACACTTCGCACTCTTTTCCAAGAAGGTCCAACAGAGGAGGTGTTTAAGCACACAGCTGCACTCTATTCAACACAACAAAAATTTGCTGTTTGGCTTACCCCTCAGATCGAAACTGATCTCGAACTCTTCGAGTCGGCGCTCCGAAATATCGGGGCAAACGCCGGGTACATACGGAACACGGCGAACACTATTGGTCGTCAAGAGCGCGTCGCCGAGATGTATAAAACCTTTGCAAGTGTCATGGGTTCAAAGTGGATGGGAACTGAATGGAATGGCGAGAAGCTAACTGAGGAACTAGCTATAACTATGGTCATACGCCGCCTTCGCAGCATCCTCGGTACAGAAGAACTAACAGCCATCAGAACTGCGTTGTTGTCCAAAGCTAGAAGCGTCGAGCCTACAGGTGGCTAACCCCTCATTCAACGGGACGTCCTACGGCCGCCCGTTAATTCGAACGTTAGGCGCCAAAGGTTTTTCTTTTCATTTCACTCCGGAGAGTTAAGCAATTCACGTGGCTTCGGCGGTGAGTTACTTCGGTCAGGTCATTGAATCCGTCACTTCGGCCTCGGAGTCATCAAGGCTAGTGATTCCCAGCCTTCGCTCTCCGCTCCGGCTGGCTCAGTGTTTCCCGAGCTTGCGGTGGCCCGGGGTCACACGTAAATTCG
>JAQSDB010000010.1 GCA_029945725.1 bacterium
AGCGAATCCTTCGGATCGTCATCGAAATCGGCTCAGAATCAAAATACAAGGCTTTCTTGGTACACATGGTGAGAATGGAGAGGTAATGAAGGGCATCTCAAGCAAGATTGAGGAACTAATTGATGCGGCATGGAATTCCGCCAAGAATTCTGATTATCGGGCATGGGAAAATCGCACCTATGCGTTCTTAGCGTCGGGAATTGATGATTCTACGGCGAAGGTATTCAGAAAACTTGGCGAGGAGTCTTTTTCTGAAACCTGGACTAGTTGCAGGGAAAGGCAAGTCGGTCATCTTGAAGGATTGGCAGTAAAGGCATCTTACCAAGGGTTAGCTAACAGTTCCTCGGGCGCCGCTTCAGCTGCACATGCAACGGCACAGCAAACCAAAAAGGTATTCATTGTTCATGGCCACGACAACGAGGCCAAAGAAACTGTTGCTCGTTTTCTGGAGCGACTTCGCCTGCAGCCAGTGATTCTTCACGAAAAGCCAAATGCAGGTAGAACTATAATCGAGAAATTTGAGGTTTTTTCTGATGTTGGCTATGCGGTTGTCTTGCTTACGCCAGATGACATGTGCATACCAGTAGCCAGTCAGCAGAAGCCGACTCCGCGAGCAAGACAAAATGTAATCCTTGAGTTGGGCTACTTCATGGGGAAGTTGTCGAGATTTCGTGTGTGCGCTCTATATAAAAAAGGTGTTGATATTCCATCCGACTACCAAGGTGTGCTTTACATAGAAATGGATCAGCCTGGAGCTTGGAGGCAGAAACTGGCCCAGGAGCTCGTTGAGGCTAACCTGCCAATTGATCTAGACGGCCTAATCCATTCCTAGGAAGCCTCGAAATTAAAGCAGCGGAGTAATTTAATTCTGGCAGATAATTATAGAATCACTCCGCGTACTTTGATTCAGGAGAAAGCAGTGCACATGGCAGCAATAACCCTCGCTTTAACTTCTTCCTGCTCTTGCCAGAAAAAATGGCTCTGCGCATGAGTATCCGGATCGCAATCGTTGCTCTCTTGTCTGCACTCCTGGGCGCCTGCCTGTATTGGCCCGGCGGGAGTGATCCTGCGGGCAGCAGGATCAAGGCGGAAATGGAGCCGGTTGTTGCCGCGGCCAGAGCCTAGGAATTAAGGGGTCAGAGTCATTTAATTCAGATGAATAATGATCAAATTACTCCGCTTCCTTTGATTCAGGAGAATGCAGTGCGCATGGCGGCAATAGCCCTCGCTTTCATTCCTTCCTGCTCTTGTCTGTAAAAATGGTCCTGCGCATGAGTATCCGGATCGCAATCGTTGTTCTCTTGTCTGTACTCCTTGGTGCCTGCCTGTATTGGCCCGGCGGCAGTGATCCCGCGGGCAGCAGGATCAAGGCGGAAATGGAGCCGGTTGTTTCCGCGGCCAGAGCCTACCGGGCAAAGTACGGTGCGTATCCGACGTCACTGGATCGGCTGGTGCCGGAATTCACGGCTTCCTTGCCGTCGCGCGTGGCCTTGCAGTACAACGCAGCAGAAGGCTCCATCGGCTTTATCTATTCACCCTCGCTGTGGCGGGGCAGTGTGGCAAGGTGCCGCACGGCTATCGAAAAAATCGAGTGGGTCTGTAGCGACTACAAGCTTTAGCCACCAAGGCAGGGAGGGGAAATGAACACAAAAGCCAAGTGCCAGAGTTGCGGCATGCCACTCAAGGCTGATCCTGGTCATGGCGGAACCAATGCCGATGGCTCGCACAGCGATGAGTACTGCAGTTACTGCTATGCGAACGGCCGGTTCTTCCAGCCGGAGATGACCATCGACCAGATGAAGGCTCTGGTTGTCGCGAAGCTTCGGGAGAAAGGCTTTCCCGGGTTTGTCGCCCGTTTTTTTGCCAGTGGCTTAAGGAATCTCAAGCGCTGGCGCTAGCGGCCGGGCCTTCGCGGCAGCGAACGGTTCTGACGAACCGCCGCCGGGCGCAAACCCCGGATCACCAGGGATCATCATGAATACCGCGCAACTGAAGGATTTCTGCAGCCGCTTGCCGGGCAGTGCTTCGCGCCTGTACGAGCCGCCTTCGAGCATTCTGGTTTATTCGGTGGGCGAGAAGAAATTTGCCTACTTCAAGACCAGCGAACCCGAACGCTGGCGCTTCAGCATCCGCGTGCCGCCGGACCGTTTCACCGAACTCACGGATGTTCCCGGCATCAAGCCGGCGCGGTATATGGGGCGCTTTGGCTGGATCACGATTGTGGATGTGCGACGCGTGCCGGTGGCCTATCTGACCGAGCTGGTGGAGTGGTCGTACAGCAAGGCGCTGGCATCACTCAGCAAGAAGCGCAGAGCCGGGCTGGCCGGCTAGACGCATCACCTGCAAAAACATCCATCAGTGGCGCTGCCTGCAGGCTCTACACTCTCCCGGACAAAACCGGTCCGCTCTGTTGTTTCACGCCGCTTTTAGCGAGCAACGGGAAACGCGCAAGCAACTAGTTCACCTTGCCTTCATCGAGCGTGGCGCGCCGTGCCGCATCAAGCTGCGTTTCAAGCCAGTGCGGATCGCGTGCAGCGGGTGACATGGCCTGCCACTGTGCCGTTATTTCTGCTTCGCGTTTTTTGTAGTCGCTCATGCGGGCTTGCTGTGCCTGCGCGACTTCCGGATCGGCTTTTGGCTCGGCGTCCACCAGGTTTTTTGTGCCAGTGTTCATGGCCTGCTGGCGCTGGCCGGCATCGGGAACAAGATCTTCCAGCAGTTGTGCCTGCAGGGTTTTCGCTTCGAAGCCGGTGACTTCCGTGCGGCTGACATGAAGCGGCAAGGCATCGAGCAGGTAGTGCGCCAGCGGCAGGCGCTCGGCCGGATAGTCGCCGTCCTGCCGCATTTTCTGCCAGAGCGCCACACGGTGCTGGAAGGTCAGGTATTCGCCAATGCGTGGCAGATCGCTTTCGCCGCCGGGTGTGGCGCGCATGGCGGCAACCATCTGCTGCCATTCCTGCTCGGGGACATCGGGCGGAGTGGCGTTACTGTTTTTGGTCAACGTAAGCGGCGCCAGTATGGAGGAGTGTGTGACGCTGTTTGTTTGCGTCGTGCCGGCAGTTGCCTGGCCTGAACGGTTTTGTGCGCCCGGCATTCCGGATTGCAGCCAGACCAGCGTGCCGGCACCGAGAGCCAGCAGGCCGATGATGAGGGTACGCGGTCGAAAAATCGTGTCGCGACTAATCATGATGCGGGGTGCTCTTTCTGGATTTTTTCAGGGTTCACATCCGGAAGGCGTCATGCACACGCAAGCGGTGCATGACGCCATCTCTTCCGGCTTGCGTGCGCCTCAGGCGAGACCAAGCACGTTGATCAGGAACCACTCCACGGCGGTAGTGGGCTGCATCTTCTGTGTCTTCTGGTTGGCGCGAATCACAGCGACGCCCGATGTGCTGAGCAGGTTATCCACGAACGTGCCCACGGACGGAATCAGCAGCTCGTCAATGCCGGTGCCATCAAAGCTGGCAATCGTCAGGCAGTGCGACATGTTCACCGGGCGGCCGTAGGGAATGTAATAGCCGAGATTGGCGGGGGCCAGGTTCATGGCCTTGGTCCAGGCGCTGATGTCCTGTCGCCATTTTGCATTGATCAACTGTTTTTGCAGATCGCCGCTGGCATTTTTGATTTCAGGAAAAAATTCCAGATAGGAGAACCGGGAAAAATCGGCATCTTCCTGGAAGAGTGCAAAACCGAGACGGTCGTTCGGAAACAGTCTGGCGAGGCCGACAGTAACCGAGCCCATGTTGTTCACATCAAACGTGCCCGGGTATTTCTGGAAACTCTGCGTGATGATGCCGGCGCTGTCATCCAGACCCCAGGCGCTGCGGATGGTGTTGTGCAGGGGCAGTGACGGATATTGCGCTGCGCTGCCGTTGCGCGGGGCCGGGTAGAGCGGGCCGGAATCGGCCAGCAGTGCCGAGCGCTTCGGGTTCAGGCTTTCGCGAATGGCGGCATATTGCGCCGTGGAGCCGACACCGCCGGCTGAAAATCCTGTCACCAGCAGCTGATCCGGTCGCGCCATGTTCTTTTTCATCCAGGCGGCCACCGCCTGCACATTGACGTTGCCGCGATGGTATTCAACGCGCGGACTGGCCGGATCTTCATCCGAATACACCGAGACCTTGTTGCCAAGATGCGTGTCGCCGGTGCAGTAGCTCACGTACACCATGTTCCAGCTTTGCGTTTGCACGGTAGTGCCGAGCAGCGCCACGCGTGAGGTAAACGGCGTCACCAGCCCCAGTTTTGCCTGCGCATCGAGTGACGACATGTAGTTTTCGGGAATGCCGTTCGGATTGACGGCCGAGAGAATGCTGCCGCTCTTGTTGACGCAGGTTCCCTGTGTCCAGCAGGCGCCGCCGCCTTCAAACATCACCATGGTTTTTGTGGTGAGCGGATTGCGGTTGACGAAAAAACGGTAAGGCGATCCATCGGCACACGCGGCACCGGAAGCAGCGGGCAGCGTTACCGTTTCCCATACGTAGGGCAGGGCGTTGGCGGCGGTCGGCAGCAGAATGCTGAGCGCGGCCCAGCGGCGGATGGTTCGCCTGAAGGCGGGATTGCCGAGAAAAGGCAAGGCTGCCTGCAGCGAGTGACTGGCGCTTGCCAGTGCATGGGCGAATGAACGGGTGACGGGATTCAACATGCCGGTTCTCCTTTTGGCAGTTTCGGTTGGTGCACACGTGTTTTTTAAGTGACGGCACAAACCAGAGACTTCCGTGCTGCTCTTGTCGATGCTGGGGCGACACTAGTCCCGCACTTTTGCTAAATCAATAGAAGCTGATGGTTATTCAGTTTGCGGACGGGGCTGCTTTTTATGCAGTTTTCATGGCGCGGGCCTGCTTCCGTGCGGCACAGAAAAACCAATATGAATCATGGTGTTGTGCTTTCTGGCGCCAGGAGATTCCGCCGTTTTTGCGGCCAGTGCTGCTGGCCTGGAAGACGGAGTGAGGGGCTTGCAGCTGATCGGCAGGGGGCTTTTTACCCTTCTTTGGGAGGGGGAAATAACGGCCCTGAAACAGCCTCTGCCGGTGCCGGAAAAGCCTTTGTGTCGGCTTCGCCGGTTGGTGTGGCAAAAAGACTGCGTTGAGGAAATGGCCGCACACGATGTTTGCATGCCCGATGCGTAATACGTGTTACGGCGCATGAGGTGGTGCAGGGGGCTGTGAAAAATTGCCGGCACCGCATTTTTAAATCGACAGCTTCGTGCAGTAAATCCGGAAAAGACAATCATCAAAGATAATCACCAAAGACCATCAGCAATGGTAACTGCGATTGATCTGAACGAATGACCAGCGCGATCAAGTGCTTCACGATCACGTTTAGGGTTTTTCATTTTTTGAAAAAAGAAACGCGGACGGCATACGCCATTCATGAAAAACGGCATGGATTAAAAAGCTGTTTTCAAGGGATTTCCCCGGCGAGTCGCGGCCCGGCAGCGGCGCCGATGCTCCTGCCCGCGCTTGACGCTCTTGTCGCACGGCACCTAGAATGCGCGCCTCGTTCGCAGGTACGGATACGGGGCTATAGCTCAGCTGGGAGAGCGCTACAATGGCATTGTAGAGGTCAGCGGTTCGATCCCGCTTAGCTCCACCATCCGTACGCGAGAGTCTTTGTCCCCATCGTCTAGAGGCCTAGGACATCGCCCTTTCACGGCGGCAACCAGGGTTCGAATCCCTGTGGGGACGCCATACAAACAGAAAAGCCCGTCATTTTCATGGCGGGCTTTTTTCATGTCTGCGCTCTGCCTGCGCGAGAGTAACGAGAGCGGGGGGCGACGGCTTTTTCCGGTTGGTGCGGCCTTGTGCGGCTGACCTTGCCGGCCCGGCATTCCATGGTGCAGCACGATTCAGGGAGCGAGCGGCGGCATGTCATCATTTTCCATAAAGCACCTGCTGTCCGGCCGGCAATGGCAGCGATTCCTGCTGCTGACGGCTTTCATCACGGCGGCGGTACCGGTCATGGCATCCGATTTCTTCACCGATTTTCCGCAGCACCGTTATCGCATCGTGGCCGCGCAGGTCTATACGCCGTCCGGGTGGCCGCAGGCGCTCAAGGGGGATCTTTACCTGCCGCGTTCGCCGAGTGCTTCTGTGCCGGTGGTGCTGGTTGTGCACGGGGGCTCCTGGCAGGCCGGTGCGCGTGATGACTACGATATTGCCAAAGTGGCGAAGGCACTGGCCGTGCACGGTTATGCGGCTTTCTCCATTGATTACCGGCTGGCTCCGCAGAACCGGCATCCGGCGCAGTTGCAGGACATGCAGCAGTCACTGCGCTGGTTGCAGGCGCATGCGGGTGACTATCGGCTGGACATGCACCGGCTTTCGGCCTGGGGTTATTCCGCGGGAGCCCATCTGGTTTCCTTGCTGGCGGTGCAGCCTGATATGCCCGGGCTGCCGCCACTGAGGGCGGTGGTTGCCGGTGGCACGCCGGCCGACCTGCGCGTTTATCCCGATTCACCGGCCGCCAAAGCCCTGCTCGGCAGCCGGCCGGCCGAGTCACCGGAGCTTTATAAGGAAGCCTCGCCACTGGCGCTGGTTCGCCCCGGTCTGCCGCCGTTTTTTCTCTACCACGGTGCCGTGGATGATCTGGTCTTGCCCTCACAGGCCGAAAATTTTGCCAGCGCCTTGCGCGCGGACGGCGTGCCGGTGGAACTCCTGCTGCTGCCGGACTACGGCCATGTCAAAACCGCCCTGTTCCAGGGCAGGTCCGCACCGGCGGCACTCAATTTTCTGGATCGGCAAACTTCGTCACAGACGCCCTGATGGCAAGGTGCAGCGGTCGCCGGGAGCTGTGATAGAGTCGGGCCTTCTCGAACGTGGAGAGACAGTCATGACCTTCCCTGAGGCGACTGCCGAACTTGATCACAGTCTGTTCTGGCGGCTTGTTGAAATCAGCACGGCGCTTTCCGGCGAACGCAATACCTCGCGCCTGTTCGAGCGCATTCTCGATGCCGCGCAGGACATCACGCACGCCGATGGCGGCACGCTCTACCTGATCAAGGAGCCGGAGGAGGGCAAGCCGGTTCTCGAGTTCGAGATTCTCCGCAACAATTCCCTCAAGCTGCGTCTTGGCGGCACCTCCGGCAATCCGATCGAGCTGCCGCCGCTGCCGCTGTATCGCGCCGATGGTGCACCCAATAACGGCAACATCGCGACCTATACCGCCCTCACCAAAAAGATGGAAAACATCGAGGACGCGTATTTTGCCGACCATCTCGATTTTACCGGCACCAAGGCCTTTGATGAGCGCTCGGGCTATCGCTCAAAATCCTTTCTGACGGTGCCGCTGATCAATCATGCCAATGAAGTGATTGGCGTGTTGCAGCTCCTGAATGCCAAGGATGCGGACACCGGCGAAACCATTCCGTTCAGGAAAAGCCTGGAGCCCATTGTGGCGGCGCTGGCCTCCAGTGCGGCGATTGCGCTGGATAACCAGATACTGCTGCAGGATCACAAGAATCTGCTCGACGCCTTTATCAAGGTGATTGCCCAGGCGATTGATGCCAAGTCCGCCCACACCTCTGCGCATTGCCAGCGTGTGCCGGTACTGACCGAGTTGATGGCGCAGGCCGCCTGCGAGGCACAGTCGGGGCCGCTCAGCCGTTTCAGTCTGGATGAAAGCGAATGGTACGAGCTGCGCGTGGCGGCGTGGATGCACGACTGCGGCAAGCTGGCGACACCGGACTGGATTCTTGATAAATCAACCAAGCTGCATCTCATGCTCGATGGCATCGAGACCGTGAAAACCCGTTTCGCCGCCGCCATGGCGCAGACCGAACTGAAATTCCTGCGCCAGCTCACCGCACAGCCCGATGCGGCGTTGCGTGATGTCATGGATCAGGAGCTGGCAGCATTGCGTGATGATTGCGCCTTTATTGAAAAGGCCAATGTCGGCGGCGAATTCATGAAGCCGGAAGACCAGGCGCGCGTAAAACAGATTGCCGGGCGCAAGTGGCTCAATCATCTGGGGCTGGAGCAGCCCATGCTGAGCGAGACGGAGGTGGCTTACCTCTGCATCGAGCGCGGCACGCTGAGCTTCGATGAGCGCCAGAAAATCAATGACCACATGAAGGTGACGGTGCAGATGCTGGAATCGCTGCCCTTCCCGAAAAACCTGAAGCGGGTGCCGGAATATGCCGGAGGCCACCACGAGAAAATGGATGGCACGGGCTTTCCGCGCGGGCTCCGGCGCGAGCAGATGTCCTGGCCGGCACGCATGATGGCAATTGCCGATATTTTCGAGGCCCTGACCTCCAGCGACAGGCCTTACAAGGCGCCGATGAAGATTTCCCAGTCACTGTCGATCCTGCAGAAGATGCGCCAGCAGAATCATATTGATCCGGACCTGTTTGACCTCTTTCTCGAATCGCGGGTCTGGGAAAAATACGCACGCATCTATCTGCGCCCCGACCAGCTTGATGTGAGCGATCCCGCGCCTTATTTCGCCGCCTGATCCCTGCCGGTAATTTTCTTTTCGAGGCTGTTTTTCTTCGCGCTGTTTTTTCTGCCGCCGGGCTGGAACAGCGCGATGATTCTTTCGCGCAGCCAGCGATTGGCCGGATCACTGTCCCGGCTTTCATGCCAGTACAGGTACACATCCAGCGCCGGCAACTCGATCGGCATTTCCACCAGCACGTTGCCAAGGCCGGCATTGGCCAGTTCCGCGTATTGCGCCGGCATGGTGAGCAGGGCATCGGTGCCTTCGGCAACGCGGCAGGCGGCGAAATAATGCTGGCAGCGCAGGATGATGTGGCGCTCGTGGCCGAGTCGCGCCAGCTCCTGATCCTCAAAACCGTGGCCGCGCCGGCGTGAAGACACCAGCAGATGGCTGGCAGCCAGATAATCCGCCAGGGCAATTTTTCCGCGCTTGAGCGCCGGATGATTTTTTCTCGCCACGATCACGAAGCGGTCATGCGATACCGGCTCGCGCCGGATGTCGGCCGAGAGCGGCAGCAATACATCCAGCGCCACATCCAGACGGCCGTCGACCAGATCGGTTTCCAGCTCGCGGCGCTCGGCCCGCACACTGGCAATGCGCACACCGGGCGCTTCCTGAGCCAGTTGCGTGAGCAGGCGCGGCAGGGCGGTGGCCTCGAACACATCGCGCAGGCCGAGCCGGAATTCCTGGCGGGAACGCGCGGCATCAAAACGCGCGCCTTCCTGAATGCTTTCCGTGATCAGGCCAAGCGCTTCATGCAGCGGACCAATAAGACGCTGCGTGCGTGCCGTCGGCACCATGCGGTTGCCCTTGCGCAGGAAAAGCGGGTCGTCGAGCGCTTCGCGCAGGCGTGCCAGCGCATGACTGAGCGCCGGCTGGCTCAGGTGAAGGCGGCGGGCGGCGCGGGTGAGATTGCCTTCGGCATGGATGGCTTCGAGGACCACCAGCAGGTTGAGGTCGAGCTTTCGTATATCCATAAGGCTAATAGATGTCTATTCAAACTATTGATTCGACGAATTGTAGCGATTGGGTCTAGGCTGTGCCCACTCTTTTCGGAAACCGTTAAAGGCCTGCATACGCTCAGGTTTTGAAGGGCTTTCCTTCCGGTGCCATTTTGTCTTCAAGGAGACTGCTCATGGACTTCGCCTATTCCGCCCGCTGCCAGAATTACCTCGCCCGTGTTCGCCAGTTCATCCGCGATGTCGTCGAGCCCAATGAAAAAGCCTATTACGAAGCCTTGCACAAGGCGCCCTGGGTGCAGCCTGCGGTGATGGAAGCGATGAAGGCCGAGGCACGTGCCGCCGGCCTCTGGAACCTGTTCCTGCCGGACGAGGAATGGGCGCCCGGTTTGTCGAATCTGGATTACGCGCCGCTGGCCGAGGAAATGGGCCGCAACATGTATTTCTCCGAAGTCTTCAACTGCAATGCGCCCGACACCGGCAATATGGAAGTGCTGGTGAAGTACGGCAGTGACGAACAAAAGGAACAATGGCTGAAGCCCGTGCTCAGGGGCGAAATGCGCTCGGCCTTTTGCATGACCGAACCGGCAGTGGCGTCATCGGATGCCACCAACATGGTTGCCACCGCGCTGGTGGAAGGCGATGAAATCGTCCTCAACGGCCGCAAGTGGTGGAGTTCCGGCATCGGCCATCCCAACTGCAAGTTCGTGATCTTCATGGGGCTGACCAATACCGATGCCGATGCGCCGCGGCACCAGCGTCATTCCATGGTACTGGTGCCTATGGATACGCCCGGCATCAATATCGAACGCATGCTGCCGGTCTACGGCAAACTCGACGAGCCTTTTGGTCACGGCGAAGTCACGTTCACCAATGTGCGGGTGCCGCTGAAGAATTTCATTGCCGGCCCCGGCCGCGGCTTTGAAGTGGCGCAGGGGCGTCTTGGCCCCGGCCGTATCCACCACTGCATGCGCGCCATCGGTGCGGCCGAAAAAGCCCTGGAGCTGATGTGCAAGCGCTCGCTGGGCCGCATTGCCTTCGGCAAGCCGCTGGCCATGCTGGGCGGCAACGTCGACGTGATTGCCAATGCGCGCATGGATATCGAACAGGCACGCCTGCTCACCCTGAAGGCGGCCTGGATGATGGACAAGGTCGGCAACAAGGCCGCCATGAGCGAGATTTCCCAGATCAAGGTGGTGGCGCCGAACATGGCGCTGGCCATTATCGACGCCGCCGTGCAGATGCATGGTGCGGCCGGCGTCTCGGATGATCTGCCGCTGACCGGGCTCTTCTCCTATTGCCGTTCGCTGCGTCTTGCAGACGGTCCGGATGAGGTGCATCGTCGGCTGATTGCCAAGATCGAACTCGGCAAATACACGCAGATCCCCCGGCATTGATGTGCCCGCAAGCGCTTGCTGAAAAACGGCGCTGTCCCGGATATGGCGTCAAGTACGGCCCCCGGGTGATCGACAGGTTTTTCAGCAGGCAGCCAACCCGACAAGGAAAACAGGAATGAGCCTGATTGATGAAGCGCGCAAGGTACGCGCTGGTGAAGAGCTGGATGTAGCGGTAGTGGATCGCTACCTCAAGGCGCATTTGCCTGATTTGCAGGGAACACCGGAGATTCTCCAGTTTGCCGGTGGTGCCTCCAATCTCACCTATCTCGTCAAATACGAAAACCGTGAGCTGATCCTGCGCCGTCCGCCCTTTGGCAAGAAGGCCAAGGGCGCGCACGACATGATGCGCGAAGCCCGCATCATGCAGGCACTGAAACCCGTTTATCCCTATGTGCCGGAAGTGCTCGCGCTGTGCGAGGACGAAACGGTGATGGGCTGCGATTTTTACGTGATGCAGCGTCTGGTCGGCGTGATTCCGCGCCAGAACTTTCCGGAAGAACTGTTGCTGACGCCGGACAAGACCCGTGCGCTTTGTCAGGGTGTGATCGACAAGCTCATCGAACTGCACAAGGTGGATGTGCACGCGGCCGGCCTCGATTATCTGGGCAAGGGGCAGGGCTATGTGGCGCGTCAGGTCAGCGGCTGGTCAGAGCGTTACCGCAATGCACGTACTGATGATGTAAAGGATTTTGAAGAAGTGATGGCCTGGCTGGAGGCAAAAAAACCGGCCACGGAAGTCGCCATTACGCTGATCCACAATGATTTCCGTTTTGACAATGTCGTGCTTGATCCGAAAGACCTGCATGTCATCGGCGTGCTCGACTGGGAAATGGCGACGCTGGGTGACCCGCTGATGGATCTCGGTGGTGCCCTGGCCTACTGGGTGCAGACCGATGATGATCCCGTGTTCCAGATGATGCGGCGCCAGCCCACCAATGCCGCCGGCATGATGTCGCGTGCCGAAGTCGTTTCCTATTACGGCGAGAAGACCGGTTTCAAGGTGGCGAATTTTGATTTCTACATGGTCTTCGGACTGTTCCGTCTTGCCGGTATCGCACAGCAGATCTGGTATCGCTACTACAACGGCCAGACCACCAATCCGTCTTTCGCACAGTTTGGCACCATGGTGAATTATCTCGAGAAACGCTGCCTCGACCTGATCAAGGCATCGACACTCTGATGGCCAGTCTTTATCTGGTGCGCCATGGTCAGGCTTCTTTTGGCGCCGACAATTACGATGTGCTTTCTGATCTGGGTGTACAGCAGTGTCATTTGCTGGGGCAGTGGTGGAAGGAGCGCGGCCTGGCGCCGGACCGTGTTTTCTGCGGCCCCATGCGTCGTCATCGCCAAAGCCTTGATGCCTTTTGTGCCGGTCTTGATCGCGAATTTGCCAGTGCCAGCCTGCACGGTATCGCCGAGTTTGATCACGAAAACGTGCTGGAAGTGTATCACCCCGAGTTTTCCGACAAGGCCGCCATCCTGCGCTTTCTTGCCGATACCCCGCGTCCGCGCCAGGCCTTTCACGAGATTTTCACGGCAGCCATAGCGCGCTGGCACGATGGCCGCCATGACGGTGAATACAACGAGTCATGGCCGGTATTCCGGCAGCGTGTGCTGGCCGCTTTTGCCGAGCTGCGCCAGAACAGTGGCGATGCCATTGTCTTTACCTCGGGCGGTGTCATCAGCGTGATCGTGCAGGCGATTCTGGGCCTGGACGATGCCCGCTGCTTTGCCCTCAATGCCATCACCATCAACAGCAGTGTGACGCGAATCCTGTACCGTCAGGAAGAAGCCTCGCTGCATTCGTTCAACAATACGGCGCATCTGGATGTCCATAATGATTCCGCGCTCGTTACCTATCGCTGATTGAAAAACCAGGGCGAATGCCGCTCGCGACGCCTGCCACGTTTTTCACCTTGCGGTAACATCCTTCTACCTGCGGGAGAGTTAAACCATGAACCTTAAAAACCCTTTTGATTTAAGCGGGAAGATTGCCCTTGTCAGCGGCGCCAGTCGCGGCATTGGTGAAAGCATTTCACGCCTGCTGGCGGCGCAGGGCGCGCATGTGATTCTGGCCAGCCGCAAGGCAGAAGCCTGCGAGCGTGTGGCGGCATCGATTCGTGAAGACGGTGGCAAGGCCGAGGTCATGGCCTGTCATATCGGCGAGATGGCGCAGATCGAACAGGTCTTTGCTGCCATCAGCGAAAAACACGGACGCCTCGACATCCTGGTGAACAACGCCGCTGCCAATCCCTATTTTGGTTCCATTCAGGACACGGACCTCGGCGCCTTCAACAAGACGGTTGATGTGAACATCCGCGGTTATTTCTTCATGTCCTCGCATGCCGTCAAGCTCATGGAAAAAAACGGCGGCGGCAGCATCGTCAATGTGGCTTCCGTGAACGGCATCATTCCCGGCCATTTCCAGGGGATTTACTCCATCAGCAAGGCCGCCGTCATTTCCATGACAAAATCCTTTGCCAAGGAATGCGCGCCTTTGGGCATTCGCGTGAATGCGCTGCTGCCGGGCGCCACGGAAACAAAATTTGCGTCCGCGCTCACGCAGAATCCGGTGATCCTCAACGAGCTGCTCAGGCATGTGCCGATGGGCCGTGTGGCACAGCCGGAAGAAATGGCGGGCGCCGTGCTGTACCTGGTGTCACCGGCAGCCAGCTACACCACCGGTACCTGCCTGAATGTGGATGGCGGCTACCTGCTGGCCTGAGAAACGGCGCGAGCACCGCCGCAGCGTCTGTTCTTCCGGAAAGGATTCCTGCGCGCGGCGCTTGCGTCAGGTTTTTCCCGTTTCAAAAAACAAAAAACAAAAAAGGAAAACCGTCATGCTGATTCTGGCCAATGTCCTGATCGCCCTTGTGGCGCTGCTGCACCTGTATTTCCTGGTTCTGGAAATGTTTCTCTGGACCACGCCCTTCGGGCGCAAGGCCTTTGGCCTGAAAGAAGCCTTTGCCCTGGAAAGCCGCGCACTGGCCGCCAATCAGGGCCTCTACAACGGCTTTCTCGCGGCCGGTCTGGTCTGGGGCCTGCTGCTCGGCGCCGACGGCTTTCCCGAGAAAGTGTTTTTCCTGTCCTGCGTCATCGTGGCCGGCGTCTTTGGCGGTGCCACGGTCAGCAAGAAAATCGTCATCGTGCAGGCGGTGCCGGCGGTGATCGCCCTGGCGCTGGTTTACCTCAGCCGATAATCCCGTTTTCGCGTGCGGTGTTTGATGCCGCAGCGCACGTCTCAGCACATCTCATCAACAGGAGAGCGTCATGAAAGCCGTTCTGTGCAAGCAACATGGTTTACCGGAAACGCTGGTGGTGGAAGAAGTCGTGGGTCTCGTGCCCGGCCCGCGGCAGGTCGTGATCGGCGTCAAGGCCTGCGGCGTGAATTTTCCCGACACGCTCATCATCCAGAATCTTTACCAGTTCAAGCCGGCCTTGCCGTTTTCTCCCGGCGGCGAACTGGCCGGTGTGGTCAAGGCCGTGGGCGAGGGCGTGAAACACCTGCAGGTCGGGCAGCCGGTGCTGGCCTTTACCGGCTGGGGCGGCTTTGCCGAAGAAGTGCTGGCCGACAGCAAGCAGGTGATTCCGCTGCCACCCGGTGTCGATTTCACCATTGCCGCGGCCTTCATGATGACCTACGGCACCTCGTTTCATGCGCTGAAGGACCGCGCGCAGATGCAGCCCGGTGAAACCCTGCTGGTGCTGGGCGCGGCCGGCGGTGTCGGGCTTGCTGCCATCGAACTTGGCAAGAAAATGGGCGCACGCGTGATTGCGGCGGCATCCACGGCAGAAAAACTGGCGGTCTGCCGCGAGCATGGCGCCGACGAACTCATCAATTATGAAACCGAGGATTTGCGCGAGCGCGTCAAGGTGCTTACCGACGGCAAGGGCGCGGACGTGATCTACGATCCGGTCGGCGGCAAATACGCGGAACCTGCCTTGCGCAGCATCGCCTGGAAGGGCCGTTATCTGGTGGTTGGTTTTGCGGCCGGCGAGATTCCGAAAATTCCGCTCAATCTCGCACTGCTCAAGGGCTGCGCCATCATGGGCGTGTTCTGGGGAGATTTTGCCGTGCGTGAAACACAGCTCAACATGGCTAACGGCATGCAGCTTTTCCAGTGGCTGATGCAGGGTGAACTCAAGCCGCATGTATCGCAGACCTATCCGCTGGAAAAAGCGGCCGAGGCCCTGCGTGCGCTGATGGAACGTCGCGTCACCGGCAAGGTGGTGCTCGTTACCGGTAATTGATGCGCTGCCCGTGTCCGTTTTCCTGTCCCGGCATGGCCGGGACGGTTTTTTCAGTGAGGATGAAAACCATGAAAAAGACCGTGATGATCGCCCTGGTGCTGCTGGCCGGCCTTGTCGCCTGGCTGCTTCTGACGCCGTCACCGATTGATGCAGTGGCCTGGCAGCCGGCGAAGGCGCCCGCCTTCAGCGGCGTACTGGCCGTGAACAAGCAATTGCAGAAAGCGGAATTACTGGCGCGGGGGAAGATACACGGGCCGGAAGACATTGCGATTGATGCGCAGGGCCGCGTGCATGCCGGCCTCGCCGACGGCCGCATTGTGCGTCTTGACGGCGACAAGGTCACGACGCTCGCCAATACGGGTGGCCGCCCGCTCGGCATGGTGTTCGATGCGGCCGGCAATCTGGTCATCTGCGATTCGTGGAAAGGCCTGCTGCAACTGGCACCGGACGGCAGGATGAGCACGCTGGTCACGGCGGTCGATGGCGTACCGCTGTCGTTTACGGATGATCTCGACATCGCCAGCGACGGGAAAATCTATTTCACCGATGCCAGTACCAAATACCACCAGCCCGACTATGTGCTGGATCTGCTCGAAGGCCGCCCCTACGGCCGGCTCTATGTGTATGACCCTGCCACCAGAACCGCAAGGCTGCTGCTCAAGGATCTGTATTTTGCCAATGGCGTGGCGCTGTCGAAAAACCAGGATGCCGTCTTCATTTCCGAAACCTACCGTTACCGCATCCGCAAGTTCTGGCTGAGCGGGCCGAAGGCCGGTACGGATGAAATCATCGCCGACAATCTTCCCGGCCTGCCGGACAATATCAACAGTGACCGTAACGGCATCATCTGGATTGCCCTGCCGTCACCGCGCAAGGCGATTGCCGATGTGTCGGCGAGCAATCCCTGGATGCGCAAGCTGATGGTGAAACTGCCGCGGGCTTTCTGGCCCAAACCGGATCGCTACGGCCTGGCCATTGCCATCGATGAAAACGGCAGGATCATCAGAAGCATGCACGATGCCAGCGGCGATCATCTGCGCATGATCACCTCTGTCTACCCGTACCAGGGCCATCTTTATTTCGGTTCGCTGGAAAACGACCGCATCGGCAAGCTGTAAACTTTTCTCCGGAGTCCGTCATGTCATCCCTCATCCTTTCGCGTCGTGATCTGGAGTTTCTGCTTTACGAGTGGCTGCAGGCAGAGAAGCTGACAGGATATGCACGTTTCTCCGAGCACAGCCGTGAAACCTTTGAGGCGGTGATTGATCTCTGCCAGAAAATGGCGACGGATCTTTTTGCCCCGCACAATAAAAAAAGCGACCAGAACGAGCCGCACCTTGAGGGCGACAAGGTCGTGCTGGTTCCGGAAGTGAAAACCGCGCTGGCCGCACTGGCGCAGGCGGGCCTGTTCGCTGCCGCCCAGGATTACGAATTCGGCGGCATGCAGTTGCCGGTGACCATTGAAAAAGCCGCCTACGCCTGGTTCATGGGTGCCAATGTGGCCACCAGCGGTTATCCCTTTCTCACCATCGGCAATGCCAACACCATACTGAAACACGGCACACCGGCACAGATAAAAGCCTTTGCGCTGCCGGAACTGGAAGGCCGTTATTTCGGCACCATGTGCCTGTCCGAACCACAGGCCGGCTCCTCGCTTTCCGACATCACCACGCGCGCCGAATATGAAGGCGAGTCGGCGCTGGGCGCGCAGTACCGCATTACCGGCAACAAGATGTGGATTTCCGGCGGCGAGCACGAGCTCTCGGAAAACATCGTGCATCTGGTGCTGGCCAAGGTGCCGGATGCCGACGGCAAGCCCGTTCCCGGCGTCAAAGGCATTTCCCTTTTTATTGTTCCAAAATTTCTGCCCGCTGCTGATGGCGGGCTGGGCGAGCATAACGATGTCGTGCTCGCCGGCCTCAATCACAAGATGGGCTATCGCGGCACCACCAATACGCTGCTGAATTTTGGCGAGGGTGCGCGCTACCGCCCGCACGGCCGTGCCGGTGCCATCGGCTACCTGATCGGCAACCTGCATCAGGGCCTTTCCTGCATGTTTCACATGATGAACGAGGCGCGCATCGGCGTCGGCATGGGGGCGACACTGCTCGGCTATACCGGTTACCTGCACTCGCTTGATTACGCGCGCAACCGGCCGCAGGGCCGTGCGCTGAGCGCCAGCGGAAAAGATGCGGCCAGCCCGCAGATCAGGATCATCGAACACGCCGATGTGCGGCGCATGCTGCTGGCGCAAAAATCCTATGTGGAAGGTGCGCTTGCGCTGAATCTTTATTGCGCGCGCCTGGTGGACGAGGAACGCAATGCGCGGGATGACGAAGCGCGCCAGCGTGCGGCCATGCTGCTGGAAATCCTCACGCCGGTTGCCAAAAGCTGGCCCTCGCAATGGTGTCTGGAAGCCAACAGTCTTGCCATTCAGGTGCATGGCGGTTACGGCTACACGCGTGATTACAACGTCGAGCAGTTTTACCGTGACAACCGGCTCAATCCCATCCACGAAGGTACGCATGGCGTGCAGGGGCTGGATCTGCTCGGGCGCAAGGTGGTGATGCAGCAGGGTGCTGCACTCGCGCTGCTCGCCGCCACCATCCGGCAAACGCTTGAAAGGGCGGCAGCGGTGCCCGTGCTGGCGGCGCATGCCGGCGCACTCGCACTCGTGCTGCAGCGCATGGGCGCGGTCACCGCCACGCTCTGGAGCGCCGGCGACATCCAGAAAACCCTCGCCAATGCCTCGGTGTATCTCGAGGCCTTTGGCCACATGGTGCTGGCCTGGATCTGGCTGGAGCAGGCGCTGCTTGCAGCAGCCGCGCCGGCGGATGACGGTTTTTACCAGGGCAAGCTCGCCGCCTGCCGTTATTTCTTTGAATGGGAGTTGCCGAAGACCGCGCCGCAACTGGATCTGCTGGCGACGCTCAATACCACCACGCTCGACATGAAAGACCAGTGGTTCTGATCAGCATGTTCCTGGCATGCAGCGGCCCGTGTTCAGAAAGTGATTCTTTCTATCAGCATGTGGCCGACGCCAAGCAGCAGGCCGATAAACGCACCCACCACCACACCGTTGACGCGGATCATGTGCAGGTCGCCTCCCACTTCGGTTTCGATCTTGGCAATCATTTCGCTGGTGTCCCAGTCATGAATCTTTTCGCTGATATAGGCGATGATGGCGTCAGCGTAGTCACGGGTGAAGGTCACCACGACTTCCTCGATTTCGTGATTGAGCGCCGCCCGTACTTTTTCATTGTTTTGCAGATGCTGGCCAAGACGCAACAGCACGCCCTTGATATTGCTGGCAAGGCCGGAGTCCTTGCGCTCAAGATCGCGCTTGATGGCATCGCGCAGGATGATGATGGCGCCGGTCATGAAGCTCACCACGGATTCGCTGTCGACCAGCGCATTCTTGGTGGCATTGAGGCGCTTTGAGGCGGCCGAGGTTTTCTTGCGCAGGTCTTTCATGAGCTGGCTGGCATATTGCTCCAGGCGGATGCGCCAGGGGTGCTCGCGGTCTTCCAGCAGCTTTTCCACCTGTGCCATGAAGGTGTTGATCGTGCGCTGCTCCACGTCGATGCCTATCCAGCTCGCGCCGCGCGCAAGACCGCCCACCCCCAGCTCGTTGAAAATGGTGACGGCCACCTCGCGGGCTTTTTCCGGATTGGCCTTGATCCATTTGTCGGCAGCGTCGAGTCCGCGCTGCAGTGCTTCGTGATGAAAGTCGTTTTCCAGAACGGCACGCAGCATTTCGCTGCTCATCTGGTGAACCGGTGTGCTTTTCACCCACTCCACGGCGTTCTGCCGGATGAAGTCCTCGATGTCGCGGCTTTCGAATATCTGCAGCAGGCGCGGGCCAATGCGTTGAAGCAGTGCGGTCACCTGCTCGACATTGTCTGCTTCCGCCAGCCAGATGCCGATGTGCAGGCTGACATCGGTATCCTGCAGTGACTTGCGCACAACCGGTGCCGCCAGAAAGTTTTCCTGGACAAAACGCCCCATGGATTCGGCAATGCGTGCCTTGTTGCGCGGAATGATTTCCGTGTGCTCCAGCAATATCCGCGGCATCGGCAGCTTGCCGAAAGGATTGCGGAACAGCACGGTGACGGCATACCAGTCGGCCATGCCGCCCACCACACCGGCTTCCGCGCCCAGCACCAGAATGCCGAGCATCGATGCCTGTCCGGGCAGCAGTTTTTCCAGAAACAGCAGGGCGACCCAGAGCACGGCGGCAGTAATCAGCGTGACATTGGCCAGCATGCGGCTGCGCGCAAGGCCGGGCACGGAAGCCTCTGGCGAGGAAGCAGCAGGGAGAAGTGACATAAAGGCGGGCTTGAGCGTAACGGGAGAGCCTGCACGCTACCCAAGAGCGGGGCCGAGATCAATTGCAGCGCCGCCCGGCTGCCGCGGCGGCCGGGTTTTTCGCCAGAGCGTTTTCACCGCGTTTGTTATCGGGCCCTTTTTGTCAGTCTCGTTTCATGAAGGCACTTTCATGCCGGCCCGCGTGAAAACATGCCGGGTTCAGAAATTTCCGTGGCGGCCGCTGCCGGCGCTGAAGCGGCCGGCACCGCTCAGCGTTTCACCGGATTGCAGCGTGTTCTGGCCGTGACGGAATTCATTGCCGAGGGCAGCGCTTTCACTCAAGCCCCATTGCTCGAACGCGCTGTGGCGGTCGCCGCGCAGGCAGGCCTGCGGAAAGGCGGCAATCTGCAGGGCGAGCTTTTCGGCTTCGGCCAGCAGGGCTTCTTTTTTCACCACGCGGTTGGCCAGTCCCATCTGCAAGGCTTCGTCGGCGGCCACCGGGCGGCCGGTCAGGATCAGGTCCATGGCCCGGCTCATGCCGATGGCGCGGGGCAGGCGCACGGTGCCGCCATCAATCAGCGGCACGCCGAAGCGCCGGCAAAACACGCCGAAGACGGCGGTCTCGTCGGCCACGCGCAGATCACACCAGAGCGCGAGTTCGAGACCGCCCGCCACGCAGTAGCCGGACACGGCGGCAATCACCGGCTTGCCGAGACGAAAGCGCGTCGGCCCCATCGGGCCTTCGTGCAGGGCACCGTCTTCCGGTGGCGTCATGCGGTTGGCGCGCGCAGGGTCGCCACTGGCCACGGCCTTGAGGTCGGCGCCGGCACAGAAATGCCCGCCGGCACCGGTGAGGATGGCGACGCTGAGCGCGTCATCCTGTTCGAACGCCAGAAAGGCCGCCGCCAGGGCGCTGGCCGTCGGGCCGTCCACGGCATTGCGCAAGGCCGGCCGGTTGAGCGTGACGATGAGCAGTGGCGGGCGGCGCTCGACGAGAACGGTGGCAGTGGTCATGGGAGTCTCCGGGGCGCGTGAGGGTTGTTTGACGGCCTGATGATTACACCATAATGCTTGCGATGGCATCCAATGTAATATTACGATTGCCGGCGACAAGCGACCTGCTGATGTAACAAGCACCTCCATGACCCCCAATCCCCGACACCTCATTCTCAAGTTTCTTCTCGTTGCCGATGGCGAGGCCATGACGGCGCGCGAAGCGGTGGCGGCCTGTGCGCTGTTCGGCATCCGTGAAAACAGCGTGCGCGTGGCGCTGGTCCGGCTGGCGGCGGCCGGCATGATCGAGGCGGCGGGGCGCGGCTCCTATCGTCTGGGCGCCAATGCCACCGGCCTGGCCGACGATGTCAGCACCTGGCGCACGGCAGAATCGCGCGTGCGCGCCTGGAGTGGCGCCTGGATCGTGGTGCATTGCGGCGCGCTCGGGCGCAGTGACCGCAGCGCCCTCGGCCGGCGTGACCGTGCGCTGCAGCTGCTCGGCTTTCGTGAACTCGACCGTGAATTTTTTGTGCGCCCCGACAACATGACCGGCGGCGTGGCGGCAGTGCGCGAGCGTTTGTTCAAGCTCGGTCTGGACCCGGCGGCGGCCGTTTTTCTGGCCACGGAATTCGATGCCGCGCGTGATGCGCGCGCCCGTTCACTCTGGGATGGCCGTGCCCTGACAAAATCCTGGCGGCAGACACGCCAGCAACTGGAAAAATGGCTGGAGCATTCCGCCGCGCTCGAGCCCGATGTGGCCGCGCGCGAATCCTTTCTGCTCGGCAGCGCGGCGATCCGCCAGCTGGTGTTTGATCCGCTGCTGCCGGACCCGCTGGTGGATACCGCGCAGCGCCGCGCCTTTGTCGATACCGTGCTGCGTTTTGATGCGGCCGGTCATGTCATCTGGCAGCGTCTGCGCCTGATTCCTGTCGCGGCCGGCACGCCGCTTCTTGCCACGTCTTCTTCACACTGAATGTTTTACCGGATTTTTTATGACTGCCATGGTTCCCGATTCCGCAACGCCGCTTGAAATGCCCGCCGCCACGCGCCGTAAAGTCACCGATCTTTTCACGCGTGACGAAATAAAAATGCTCACCGAGCGCTCGGATGCCATGGGCTTTGCCAGCATCACCTTCACCTGGGGTGCCATCGTGGCGACGCTGGCCATGCTCGCCTGGGCGGCCACGCAGCCGCTGCTGCTTGCCATTCCCTTGTTCATGGCCGGCTTCACGGTTCTCGGCGGCCGCCATCTGGCGCTCGCCATCCTCATGCACGAGGCCTCGCACGGCACACTGTTCAAGACGAAATGGCTGAATGACACCTTTGCCGACTGGGTGTGCGCCAAACCGATCTGGAACGATGTGCAGAAATACAAGGTGCATCACTTTGCCCACCACACCAGAACCGGGCAGGAGGGTGACACGGATCTTTCGCTGGTGGCGGGGCTGCCGTGTTCGCGCGCCTCGCTGTGGCGGAAATTCGCGCGTGACCTGTCTGGCTACACCGGCCTGAAATTCCTCTTCGGCCGCCTGCTCATGGATGCCGGCGTGATCAAATGGACGGTGTCCAACGACATCCAGCGCCTGCCGCAGGAAGGGCGGCACGGGTACGACTATGCGCGCGACCTGTTCGCCAACAGCTGGCGTACCGGCCTCGTGCACCTGCTGCTGTTCAGCCTTGCGCTGGCGGCCGGCCATGCCTGGCTGTATGGCGCCTTTGTGCTCAGCTACATCACGCCGTTTCCACTCATTTTGCGCATCCGTTCCATGGCCGAGCACGCCTGCACCGAGCCCAGTGCAGACATGTTCCTGAACACACGCACCACCCGTGCCGGCCTGCTCGCACGCATGACGGTGGCGCCGCACCGCGTGAACTACCATATCGAGCATCACGTCATGGCCTCGGTGCCGTTCTGGAAGCTGAAACGCATGCACCGCATGCTGCGCGAGCGCAATGCGCTGCCGCCGGCACCGGATTATCGTGATGTGCTGCGACTTGTTTCTGCCAAACCGGCGGCTTGATCCACCCCTTTATCCACTTTCCGGAGTTCCCATGTCTGCGCAGAATATTGTCACCACGCTGAACGAACGCATTCTCACCATCCGCTTCAACCGTCCGGAAAAAAAGAATGCCATCACCAGCGCCATGTACGCGCAGATGGCGGATGCCCTGCTGGAAGCGGAAGCCAGTCCCGAGGTGCGTGTGGTGCTGTTTGCGGGCACGGCAGACACGTTTTGCAGCGGCAATGACATGCAGGATTTCCTCGCCGCCTCCGGCAGCATTCACGACGCGCCGGTAGCCCGCTTCATGCGCACGCTGGCGGTGTTCACCAAACCGGTGGTGGCGGCCGTGAACGGCCCGGCAGTCGGCATCGGCACCACGCTGCTGCTGCACTGCGATCTGGTGTACGCAGGCGAGGGTGCGCGCCTGCAGCTGCCCTTCGTGAGTCTTGGCGTGTGTCCGGAATTCTGTTCGAGCTATCTGCTGCCGCGCATCATGGGCCATGTGAAAGCGGCCGAGCTGATTCTGCTCGGTGAAGCGATTGGCGCGCAGAAAGCCTGCGAGCTTGGCCTCGTCAATGCCGTGGTGCCGGCGGCCGAGGTGGAAGCCCTGGCCCTGCAGAAAGCACAGCGTCTGGCACAGCAGGCGCCGGCTTCCCTGCGCGTGAGCAAGATGCTGATGAAGCGCTTCAACGACACCGCCCTGAACGCATCGCTCACGGTGGAGCTTGATTATTTTGGCGAAATGCTGCGCGGCCCGGAAATCCAGGAAGCCGTCGCTGCCTTCATGCAAAAACGCAAACCGGATTTTTCAGGCTTCAACTGATCGGCCTTGCGGCCGGAGAACTGCCATGAACACACCCGCAGACCTGAACGCCAAAAACAGCGCAGATACCGGCACACCGGATTTTCTGGCCAGCACGCACGAGGTCAGCAATGTTTCCAGTGAATTGCAGGACTACAACCTGTACGCCAGTGATGCGGCGCTGCAGGAAGCCGTGCAGCGTGAAGGCGGCGGCTGGGCAGCGGCGGAGCTGGGCGCCTTCGGTGCGCTGGTGGGCGCGGCGGATTATCTGGAGCTCGGCAGTCTGGCCAACAAGTTCCAGCCGGAATTCGATACGCACGACCGCTTCGGCAATCGCATTGACCTGGTGAAATACCATCCCGCTTATCACCAGTTGATGAAAACCTCCATCGAGCACGGCCTGCATGCCGCGCCGTGGACCGATCCGAAACCCGGCGCACATGTCGCGCGGGCGGCAAAATCCTATATGCATTCGCAGGTGGAAGCTGGCCACGGCTGCCCGATCACCATGACGTTTGCCGCCGTGCCATCACTGCGTGTGCAACCCGAACTCGCCGCCGTGTGGGAGCCGAAGATCACGTCGCGCATCTATGATCCGCGCAATGTGCCGGCGGAACAGAAAGCCGGCATCACGGTCGGCATGGGCATGACGGAAAAGCAGGGCGGCTCCGATGTGCGCGCCAACAGCACACGCGCGTTTCCACTCGGTGCCGGCGGCCCGGCGCAGGCCTACGAGCTGGTCGGCCACAAGTTTTTTCTCTCTGCACCCATGTGTGATGTTTTTCTGGTGCTGGCACAGGCTCCCGGCGGGCTGTCGTGTTTTCTCGTGCCGCGCTGGCGCCCGGACGGCACCAGGAATCCGCTGCAGGTGCTGCGGCTCAAGAAAAAAATGGGCAATCTTTCCAACGCGTCCAGCGAAATCGAGTTTCGTGGCGCGCTGGGCTGGATGGTGGGCGAGGAAGGCCGCGGTGTGCGCACCATCATCGAAATGGTGAGCATGACGCGTTTCGATTGCATGATCGGCTCCGGTGCCGGCATGCGCATGGCGGTGTCGCAGGTCATGCATCACTGCCGGCAACGCTCCGCCTTCGGCAAAAAACTCATCGACCAGCCGCTGATGCGCAATGTGCTGGCCGATCTCGCGCTGGAAAGTGAAGCCGCCATGACGCTGACCATGCGCATGGCGCGCGCCATGGATCACCGCGACAATGAACACGAAGACCTGCTGGTGCGTCTCGCTACCGCCGTCGGCAAATACTGGATCTGCAAGCGCACGCCCAATCACGCCTATGAAGCCGTCGAATGCATCGGCGGCAGCGGCGTGATGGAAGACAGCATGATGCCGCGCCTGTATCGCGAGGCGCCCATCAACGCGATCTGGGAAGGCAGCGGCAATGTGCAGTGCCTGGACGTGCTGCGCGCCATGCAGAAAACACCGGCCGTGGTCGAGGCTTTTGTGGCGGAAGTGAAAAAGGCCAAAGGCGGCAACGCCGCGCTGGATGCGCATGTGGCGTCACTGCTCGCGGAATTTTCCGACAACAGTGATTTTGAAGTGCGCGCCCGGCATGTGGTCGACCGCATGGCGCTGGCGCTGCAGGCGGCGCTGCTGGTGCAGCACGCACCGGCTGCCGTGAGTGATGCCTTCTGCCGCAGCCGGCTGCAAACGGTGGGCAGCCACAATTACGGCTGCCTGCCGCGTGATGCCGATTTCAGCGCCATTCTCGGCCGTACCTGGCCATCACTCGCGTAGGAGCGGGCCATGCCCGCGATCCCGGTCCTGACGCCCCAGGGCCACGGTTTTTCGCGGGTGTTTCGCTGGCATGGCCCGCTCCTGCAACGGCTGAGCAGGAGAGAAAACAGGAAGGCCCGGCGATAATGATTGGTACGGTGCCATGTTGGGCTTTGCCGCGCTACCTACGCGCTGCCGTAGGAGCGGGCCATGCCCGCGATCCCCGATCCTGATGCCCCAACGCCACGATCCCGCAACGCTGGTGTCATGACACGGCGCAGGATGTGCCCGGCCGCTGATGCGTGTTTCAATGCGGCACAAAGGAAGCAACGGGCAACAGGAAGAAATAATAATGACCTCCCTGCAGGAATGGCGGCAAAAAGGCGGCATGCATGACTGGCATGACTACCGGATTTTTGTGATCGACAGCGCGCAACACGATGCGGCTGCGGCGCAAAAGCCGGTGCTTGTGCTGATTCACGGCTATCCAACTTCCAGCTGGGATTTCAGCCCGATGTGGGCTGATCTCTGCCGCACTTTCCGTGTTGTCGCCATGGACATGCTTGGCTTCGGTTTCAGCAGCAAGCCGCACCGGCATCATTACCACATTGCCGAACAGGCGGACCTGGTGGAATTCGTTCTCGCCAGCGCAGGCGTGACGCAGTGTCATCTGTTTGCGCACGACTACGGTGATACCGTGGCGCAGGAACTGCTGGCGCGTGATCTGGATCACACCCCCTCGCGTTATTTGTCCGTGGCCCTGCTCAACGGCGGGCTGTTCCCGGAAACGCATCGTGCCCGCCCCATACAGCGCTGGATGGCCGGGCCACTCGGCCCCGTGCTGGCATTGTTTGCCAGCCGCGGCCGCCTGTTGTCCAGCTTCAGCGCCGTTTTCGGTGAGCACACCAAACCGGATGCGCCAACGCTCGAAGCAGTGTGGCAGCTCATCAGTGAACATGACGGCTTGCGCGTGCTCGGGCCGCTGCTCACCTATATCGCCGAGCGCCGCCAGCATCGCGCACGCTGGGTGCAGGCGCTGACCTCGGCACGCATGCCGCTCGCCCTCATCAACGGCAGCGCCGATCCCGTTTCCGGCGCGCACATGGTCGCGCGTTTTCGCGAAGTCGTTGGCACGCAGCATTTCATTCGCGAGCTGCCCGGCATCGGCCATTACCCGCAACTCGAAGCCATCGCCGACGTGCTCGCGGCGTATCAGGTCTTCACGCAAGGATGCGGCGTGACGGGATGATTTGCGGGAATCGCGGTGATCGCGGGCATGGCCCGCTCCTACGAAAATCACCGTTGTAGGAGCGGGCCATGCCCGCGATCGTCCCGCAAAAAAGTCCGATGTCCGTAGGAGCGGGCCATGCCCGCGAATCCCACGCACAAAAATGCACCATTCGCGGAAAAAATGGTAATTTCAAACACGCAGGATAACGAATAACTCCACTGCCTTAATGCTTCCCGGACAAGGATGTCCCGAATGAAAATCGCCCGCCCGCTGTCTTGCGGCCACATGGCCTTGCGCAAGGGCCGTCATTCCCTGCACGGCCAGATTTATCTGGTGACAGCCAGCACGCATGACCGTAATCCGGTTTTTGCCGGGTTTTCCTGCGCCTGTGCAGCAGCCCGGTGTTTTGATGATCCGGTAATTCTCCGCGACAGTCGCATGCTTTGCTGGGTGTTAATGCCCGATCATGCGCACTGGCTGATCGAGCTCGGGGATGACGATGCCCTGCCGGGACTGGTCAATCGCCTGAAGTCAGCCAGTGCCAGAAAGGCAAACCGTGCACGCCATAAAACCGGGGCGCTGTGGGCGCCGGCCTTTCATGATCACGCCTTGCGGGCAGAGGATGATTTGTACGCCACCGTAATTTATACCGTGAACAATCCGGTGCGCGCAGGCCTGGTCAATAGCCCGGGTGATTATCCGTTCTGGAATTCGGTGTGGTTGTGAGCGGTACGGTTATTTGTGAATGCAGGCATGGCGCATGTGTTTATCGCGGGCATGGCCCGCTCCTACGGGACAGCGGTTGTAGGAGCGGGCCATGCCCGCGATTCCCGTCATGCACGCAACCGCGATCCCGGCGACCGTGATTGCCGCCATGCCCGCTATTTTATTTCGGCGCCGGAATATTCATCTGGTCGCTGACGATGTTGCCGTCGACGAGGTTGATGGTGCGCTCGCAGCTGGCGGAGAGGCGTGAATCGTGGGTGACGACGAGCACGGCGCAGCCGATTTCGCGGTTGAAGCGGCGGAAGAGATCGAACACGGTTTCTGCGGTGTGCGTGTCCAGATTGCCGGTGGGCTCGTCGGCGAGCAGCAGGGCCGGCTCGGTGATAAGGGCGCGGGCAATCGCTACGCGCTGCTGCTGGCCGCCGGAAATGGCGTTGGCTTTTTTATCCATGAAGCCTTCCAGGTCGACGGCTTTGAGCAGTTCGCGCGCGCGTTCGATGTCGGCCGGCTTCGGTTTGCCGCTGCGTATCATCAGCGGCATCAGCACGTTCTCCAGCACGGTGAATGCCGTGATGAGGTGATGGAACTGGAAGACAAAACCGATGGAGGCATTGCGCAGGTGCGTGAGCTGTTCATCGTTCATCAGACGCGTGGGCTGGCCCAGCAGGTACAGTTCGCCGCCACTCGGAAAATCCAGCAGGCCGATGACATTGAGCAGCGTGCTCTTGCCGGAACCGGACGGCCCCACCAGCGCGGCCAGTTCGCCACGACGCAGGACCATGTCGAGCCCGTGCAGGATTTCGGCTTCCAGCGGTGTGCCGGCATTGTAGGACTTGCGCAGGCCTTCCAGACGCAGCACTGCTTCGCTGGCATCGTGCGCCGGGCTCATGAGCGGAGTTGTGGTCGGCTCAGACATAACGGATCGCCACGGCCGGATCATAACGGGCGGCACGGCGTGCCGGGAAAGCGGCCGCCACCACGCCGGCAATCGTCGCCACCGCCATCGCGCCCGGTATCAGCATGGGGTTCACCGGAATGAAAAACAGTTTCGGCCCGAACACGTTAAAGGCCTGCACCAGACCGTAACCGAACAGCCCGCCAACGGCAGAGCCGGTCATGCCGAGCACGCCGCCCTGCAACAGGAAAATCCGCAGGATCTGCGCACGCGGGCTGCCCATGGCGCGCAGGATGCCGATTTCACGCGTGCGCTGCACCACGCTCACGGCGAGCACGCTGGCAATGCCGAAAGCCACGGAAATGCCCACGAACAACCGGATCATCTGTGTCGACATGGATTGCGAACTCAGGGCATTGAGCAGCTGGCCGTTGGTTTCCATCCAGCTTTCCGCCTTGAGCCCGGTGAGGCGGCCGAGGCGGGCGGCAATGGCATCGGCCTTGAATATTTCCTTGACGCGGGTGTCGATCACGGTCACGCCACCCGGCAGGTTGAGCAGGGTTTGCGTTTGTTTCAAATCAAGGTACACGTAGCGCGAATCCAGTTCACGCACGCCGAGTTTGAAAATGCCGCTGATGGTGACGATGGCTTCGCGGCCGTCGCCGGCATCAATGCGGAGCTTGTCGCCTGCGCTCAGGCCGAAATCGCTGGCCAGCTCGCTGCCGATCACGGCATTGCCGGCGCCGACAAAAAAGCGCCCGGCAATGATGTCCTGGTTGATCGGAATGATGCGCAGGTAACGCGAAGGATCAATGCCCATCAGCGCCACCGAGCTGCGCGCCACGCCGCGGCGGGCGATGGCAGGGCCGCTGAGCAGCGGTGAAACGGCGATGATTTGCGGCTGCTGGTCGAGTGCGTCGCGCACTTCCTGCCAGTTCTTGATCGAGCGCAGTCCCTGCGCGCGCTTGCTTTCCAGCAGCAGTTGCAGCACGCCCTGCGGTGCGCGCGCAATGCGGTTGATCTCGTCGGGCGGCAGCAGGCGGATATGCGCCTGCGTGCCCAGCGTGCGTTCGATGATGTTGGCCTGCAGGCCGTTGATGAGCGCGGTGATGAAGACGATGACGGCCGAACCCACGGCAATGCCGAAAATGATCATCAGCGTTTGCATGCGGTTGTCGCTGAGAAAGCGCAGGGCAATTTTCGACTCGATCCACACGGCTTCCATCATGCGCACGGATCAGTCCCCCGCACCGGCAGGCATGGCTTGCAGACGCACCCGCACGCGCTGGCCTGCGGCGGCTTCGCCGATCAGCACCCGGTCACCGGCTTTCAGGCCTTCGGTCACTTCGCTGTGGATCATGCCGCGCAAACCAAGGCGCACGCTGGCGCGCTCAACCTTGCCACCCTGCATGCGCAAGACCTCGGCGCGATCAGCCTTGATGCTGCGCAGCGCATCGTTGGCCACGACCAGTGTTTTGTCGCGGCGCCCGGTTTCAATGGTGGCCGAGACCGTCATGCCCTGGCTCAGGAAAGCGGCCGGTGTGGTGATGTCCAGATGCACATCCACCGTGCCGCGCGAGCTGTCCACGGCCGGCGCAATAAAGCTCACGCGCGCCGTCAGCACCTGGTCCGGAAAGGCATCGGCAATGATTTGTGCCGGCTGCCCGACGCGCAGTGGCGCCATGTTTTTTTCGTCCACCTGCAGGACGATCTCGCGGCTGTTGGCCGGCGCAATTTCCAGCAGCGTGCGCCCGGGCTGCACCAGATCACCGGGTTCGGCATTGCGTGTCTGCACGATGCCGGTGACGCTGGCGCTGATGCGGGTTTTCGCCAGCGTGGCGGTGGCGGCGGCCAGGCGCTGGCGCAACTGCTGTTCTTCGGTGCCGCCGGCTGCCTGTGCGCCCGCCAGCAGTTGCGCCCGGTCCAGCGCCGCGCGCGCCGTGCTTTCGCTGCGCCGCGCCTGTTCCACCAGCTCGGTGGAGAGCAACTGCCGCTCCAGCAACTGCTCGCGCCGTACCCGTTCGCGGCGCGCCTGCTCCAGATTGTTTTGCGCCTCGCGCAGTGTCGCCTGTGCCTGCGGCCGTGCCGACGCCGTCAGTTGCTGCAGGGCTGCCTGTGCTTCGCGCACCCGCGCCTGCGGTTCATCACTGTTCAGTTCCAGCAGCACATCACCCGGCTGCACCGTGTCACCCTCGCGCACATGGCGGGTCCTGATCACGCCGGTAATTTCACTGCCGATACGCGCCAGCGCCTGGCTGCGTACTTCACCGCTTGCCACCACCTGTTGCAGCAGCGGCCGCGTCACCACCTCATAGGCCGCCACTTCCGGCCCGCGCCACTGGCGCCAGCCGAGAAAGGCCGCCAGCGCGAGCAGGGCAAGGGCAGAGAACACCACCGGTTTTTTCAGGAAAAACGAAGGCAAGGGCAGGGCTCCTCATGAGGCGTTATCACGCGCCGGGTATTTTTTTGCAGGGCAGCGCGGTTGTCGATCATTGTTGATCGCGGGCATGGCCCGCTCCTACGGTACGGGTGTTGTAGGAGCGGGCCATGCCCGCGATGCACTTGTTTGAGCATACCCAAAAACGACAACGGCAGGGCATTGGACAGCCGTGATTCTGTGGGTGTTTGGCATCGCCGTCGTTGATCGCGGGCATGGCCCGCTCCTACGGTACAGGGGGTGTAGGAGCGGGCCATGCCCGCGATCAGAACCATGCCACATCACCGCAACCGGCCACAGGAGCGGCCCATGCCCGCGATGGTTTTCTTTCTGTTACCCTGCCGGCCTTATCGCAGGGGATGACATGATGAAAAAACTGGCCGTGACAATCACACTCAACCTTAACGTTCCCGATCGCTGGGAAGTGGTGAGCAGCGCGGAAGGCGTTGATGTACTGAAGACAGGCGAGGGTGAATACCTCGACCTCACCTTCGAGCCCATGGTCGCCAAAGACATCGAGGCCGAATGGAGCAACGCGGTCAGCGACGAGTTCATTGATGCGCTGTTCGAGATGGTGGAGCTTGAGGAAGTGAGCTACGAGCTCAGTCCTTCGTAAACCGCCTGGCAGTGACCCTGCAAAAGGGCGCGATTCATCGCGCCCTTTTGCATTGTGCCCGGAGTGCAGGGGCACCCTGAGCCGCCCTTGCAGCGGCCCCTGCCTATTTTTTATAAAGATGCTCAATCACTTCGGCGAAATGCGCTTCCATGTTTTTGCGTTTCAGCTTGAGGGTGGGGGTCAGCAGGGTGTTTTCGGTTGTCCAGGGTTCCAGCGTCAGGGCGACGGCGCGGGGCTGGGCATAATAGGGAAAGCTGTGCGTCTGCTCACGAATGCGCTCCAGCACGGCAGCGCGTGCCTCCGGTGCATGCAGGCTGTCGGCGGCATCCGGGTTCAGACGCAGCGACTGCGCCAGCTGATTCCATCCGGCGCGGCTCAGCACCACGATGCAGGCGATAAAAGGCCGGTTGTCACCGAAGGCATAGGCCTGCTCGAACAGCGGATTGCCGGTGATGGCGAGCTCCAGATCCGAGGGCGCAATTTTTTCGCCCGTTGATGTCACGATGATTTCCTTGATGCGGCCGAGGATGCGGATGCGCCCGTTTTCGATGGCGGCCTGATCGCCGGTGCGCAGCCAGCCTTCAATGAAGGTGGCTTCGGTATCGGCTTCACGCTTCCAGTAGCCTTTCATGACGCTGCGGCCGCGCACCTGCAATTCCCTATTTTCACCAATGCGGACTTCGACGCCGCTCAAGGGCCGGCCGATGGTGGCCGGGTCGTTGTCTTCCGGTGAATTGGCGGCAACCACGGGCGAGGTTTCCGTCATGCCGTAGCCTTGCAGGATGGGAATGCCGAGGCCGATAAAGCAGTGGGCGATGGGCTGCGACAAGGCTGCGCCGCCGCTGACCGCCGCGCGCAGGCGTCCGCCAAATTGTGCGCGCAACGGCGCCGCAACCAGTTTGTCGAGCAGCGGCCACACGGCATCGTCGAGCAGTGCGGGCACGGAACTTTCAAACGGCAACTGCTGCGCCCGGGAAAACCGCCGCCAGCCCGTATCCTGCGCCCACTGAAACAGGCGTGATTTCAGGGCCGACTGGGCCAGCATTCCTTTCACCACGGTGTAGGTGCGCTCATAAATTCGCGGCACGGAAATGAGGATGGTGGGGCGCACGGTTTTCAGGTCTTCCGACAGCAGCGCGACCGAACGCGCATGCGCCACGCAACTGCCGGCGGCGATGGGCAGGTAGTAGCCGGCGGTGCGCTCGAAGGTGTGGGAGAGCGGCAGGAACGACAGGAACAGGTCGTCGGCACCCGGTGCCACACGCTGCAAGGTGGCCTTCACGTTTTCCAGAATATTGTCATGGCTCAGCATGACGCCCTTGGGTTTTCCCGTGGTGCCAGAGGTGTAAACCAGCGCGGCCAGATCATCGGGTTCGGGGCCGCGCCGTGCGGCGCCGGCTGTTCGTGGAGTGCCTGCTTGTGCCAGCCAGTCATTGAGCCGCAACACGCTTGGCGCGCCGGAAGTGGCAGCGGCGGCTGTCACGGCTTCCACAATGATGACGTGCTGCAGTGACGGCAGCTCGACACCGGTTGCGGCAATGGCCCGCCACTGTTCCTGCGCAAACACGACCAGCACTTTCGTGTCACTGTCGCTCAGGATGTAGGCAATACTCGCCGGGTTATCGAGGGCATGCATGGGCACCGGAACCAGTGCCAAGGCAAGCGCCGCCTGGTCGACGCACACGGCCTGCAGGCCGTTGGGCAGGAGGATGGCAATGCGCGATCCTCTTGGCAGATCAAGGTTTTCCAGCGCCACGGCCATCCGCTCCACCTGCCCGGCGATGGTTTTCCAGGAAACCGCGCGCCAGCGCTGGCCGGCTTCATCGTAATGGAGATAGGCATTGGCCTGCGGTGTTTGCGCGACGCGCCAGGTCAGCAGTTCCGACAGGGTGGTGACGGCATCCAGATGGCTGGTGCCATTGTTGTTACGCGGCGACTCGGTGGCGGTTGTCATCTTGATCAATCCTGGCAGCAAGCATAATCAGTGTGGCGGGGCGCGCTGAGTGTATCCCTTTAAAAATACAGCCCTGAACTGCTGCGGGGTTTTTCATACTCCCGCACTTCACGGTTTTTTTCTGTTCGTCATTTTTTCCGTTCAGCATGGATGCGCCTGCCTCAGGGCAGCAGCACGGTGGAGCCCACGGTTTCTCCCGCCGCAAGGGCGATCTGCGCCTGCGCGGTGTCCTTGAGTGCGTAACGCTGGCTGATATCAACGTTGATGCGGCCGCTGCTGATCATGGCGAAGAGTTCGTCGGCCATGGCCTGCAGGTGTGCGTGCGTGTCGGCGTAGCTGGCGAGGGTGGGGCGGGTAACGTAGAGCGAGCCTTTCTGCGCGAGGATGCCGAGGTTGACGCCGGTGACCGCGCCGGAGGAATTGCCGAAGCTGACGAGCAGGCCGCGCGCCTGCAGGCAGTCGAGGGAGGTCTCCCAGGTGGCCTGACCGACCGAGTCGTAAACCACCGCGCATTTGTTGCCGTCAGTCAGTTCCAGCACGCGCTGGCCGATGTCTTCACGGCGGCGGTTGATGCAGGCGCTGGCACCCAATTGCAGGGCGCGTTCGGCTTTTGCCTCTGAGCTGACCACGCCGATCAGGCGCGCACCGAGCGCGCGCGCCCACTGGCAGGCGATGGAGCCGACACCGCCGGCGGCGGCATAAAACAAAATGGTTTCACCGGCTTTAACATCATAAGTCTGGCGCAGCAGGTATTGCGCGGTCAGGCCCTTGAGCATGACGGCGGCGGCCTGCTCGAAGGAAATGCCGGAAGGCAGCCGCACCAGATTCGCCGCCGGCAGCACATGCAGTTCGCTGCAGGCGCCCAGCGGCCCGGTGGCATAGGCGACACGATCACCAACGCGAACGCTGCTGACCTCGCTGCCCACCGCCTCGACCTCGCCCGCGCCTTCGGTGCCAAGGCCGGAAGGCAGGCTGGCCGGCTTGTAGAGGCCGCGGCGGAAATAGATGTCGATAAAGTTGAGGCCGATGGCGTGGTTGCGCACGCGCACCTCATGCGGGCCGGGGTTGGCCGGCGTGTAGTCACGGTACTCAAGAACCTCGGGACCGCCGTGGGCACTGAACTGGATGCGCTTTGCCATGACCGGGCTCCGCTGGGGAAAGAAGTATCCATTCTAGCGCGGCAAGGCTGTGCGTGCGGATGCCTGCGCTTGATGGGCAGGGGTGTGATTTTTCGCGGGCATTGCCCGCTCCTACTGGCGTGTGCGCGATCCCGTGCGCCGGCCAACAAAATGCCCAATCCCCCCGTAGGAGCGGGCCATGCCCGCGATCAGAACCATGCCCGCGATCAACACCACGCCCGCAGATAAACCCTGCGCTCCGCCACCACCTGAACTCACCGCCTCCATTCTGGCTTGTTCCCCGGCCAGCTCGCATAATCCGGGGCTTTACGGCCACTCTGAATCGGGCCGGCTCATGCCAGAACCGGAAGAAGCACGCTCATGCTGGAAGACATCAAGAAAACCCTCTGGGCCACCGCCGACAAGCTGCGCGCCAATATGGACGCCGCCGAATACAAGCACATCGTGCTCGGCCTGATTTTCCTCAAATACATTTCCGACACGTTTCAGCTGCGCCGCAACGAACTGACCCAGCGCTTTGCCAACCCCGCCGACGAGTATTTTATGGAAGGCGCGGAGGCCGGGAGCATTGCCGCCGAGCTGGAAGACCGCGACTACTACCGCGAAGTGAATGCCTTCTGGGTGCCGGAAGGCGCGCGCTGGGAAGCGCTGCGCGCCAATGCCAAGCAGGCCGACATCGGCAAGCGCATCGACGATGCCCTGGCCCTGATCGAAGCCGAAAACCCCAAACTCAAGGGCATTCTCGACAAGCGCTATGCCCGCGCCCAGTTGCCCGATGGCAAGCTCGGCGAACTGGTCGACATGATTTCCACCATCGGTTTTGGCGACAAGGCGCAAAACGCCCGCGATCTGATCGGCCAGGTTTATGAATATTTTCTCGGCCAGTTCGCCAGCGCCGAAGGCAAGAAGGGCGGCCAGTTCTACACGCCGGCCAGCATCGTCAAAACCCTCGTCGCCGTGCTCGCCCCGCATCACGGCCAGGTCTACGATCCCTGCTGCGGCAGCGGCGGCATGTTTGTGCAATCCGAAAAATTCATTGAAGCGCACGGCGGCAAGCTCGGCGATGTGAGCATCTACGGCCAGGAATCCAATCCCACCACCTGGCGCCTGGCCGCCATGAACCTCGCCATTCGCGGCATTGATTTCAATCTCGGCCGCGAGCCGGACGATACCTTCACCCGCAACCAGCACCCCGATCTGCGCGCCGATTTCGTGCTCGCCAATCCGCCCTTCAACATCAGCGACTGGTGGCACGGCTCGCTCGAAGGTGATCCGCGCTGGGTCTACGGCACACCGCCCGCCGGCAACGCCAACTATGCCTGGCTGCAGCACATGCTCTATCACTTAAAGCCCGGCGGCCGCGCCGGCATCGTGCTCGCCAACGGTTCCATGAGTTCCAGCCAGAATTCCGAAGGCGATATCCGCCGCGCCATGGTCGAGGCCGACGTGGTCGAATGCATGGTCGCCTTGCCCGGCCAGCTTTTTTTCAACACGCAGATTCCCGCCTGTTTGTGGTTTTTGGCGAAAGAGACGACCGCCAGGGATGGTGGCAGTGCCGGAAACGCAGGCAATGCAGGAACGATTTCCGGTAAAAAAAACCGCCAGGGCGAAGTGCTGTTCATTGATGCGCGCAAGCTCGGCAGCATGATCAGCCGCTCGCAAAGCGAACTCACCGATGAGGTGATTGAACGCATCGGCAACACCGTTGCCGCATGGCGCCATCATGATTCCCCGAATGAAGACTCCCTCGCCCCCACCGGGGGAGAGGGCCGGGGTGAGGGGGCGGTTCTCCCCGAATACGAAGACATTCCCGGCTTCTGCCGCAGCGTCACCCTCGCTGAAATTGCCGAACACGGCCATGTGCTCACACCGGGCCGCTATGTCGGTGCCGAAGCCGTGGAGGATGACGACGAAGCCTTTGCCGAAAAAATGCAGAAACTCACCGAAAAACTCGGCGAGCAGATGGCCAAGGGTGCCGAGCTGGATCAGCTGATACGCCAGAAGCTGGGAGGGCTGGGGTATGAGTTCTGAGTGGCAATCAGTCCAACTTAACCAACTAATTACCATCAAACATGGCTTTGCATTTAAGGGTGAATATTTCTGTGATGAACTAACTCAGTATCAGTTAACAACGCCTGGAAATTTCGCCATTGATGGTGGTTTCCAGCTTGGTAAAGGTAAGTATTACAACGGGCCTATTGTTGAGGATTACATTCTCAAAAAAGGAGATTTAATCGTTACGATGACGGATCTGAGTAAGGCTACAGATACACTAGGGTACTCTGCGGTAGTGCCTGAAACCAAAGGCACTACTTGGTTGCATAATCAACGAGTTGGCTTGGTGCAGATTAAAACTGGGGTAGTGGTTGATACTAAGTTTCTGCATTATCTGATGCGTAGTGATACATATCGCCAATGGGTTGTATCAAGTGCTTCTGGTTCAACGGTGAAACATACATCGCCGTCACGCATTTGCGACTATCGATTTGATGTGCCTCCCTATGGCGTGCAGGTGTCAATTGGAGAGGCGCTTACTACTCTCGACGACCGCATTTCTCTCCTTCGCGAAACCAACGCCACCCTCGAAGCCATCGCCCAGGCCCTGTTCAAATCATGGTTTGTCGATTTCGACCCCGTCCGCGACAGAATGGAAGGCCGCGAACCCGAAGGTGTTGCACAGGGAGGTGCGAATGTCGCGAGCGCAGGATGTGCAGGAACGACCATAAGCGCCGAAACCGCCGCCCTTTTCCCCGATGCTTTCGAGGAATCAGAACTCGGCCTGATCCCGAGAGGGTGGAAGGTTGTACCTCTCAGTTCGATTTCAACCGTCACGATGGGCCTGTCGCCCAAAGGTGATAGCTATAACTCTGAGGGACATGGTGTGCCGCTAATCAATGGGCCTGTTGAATTCGGTGAATACTTTCCTGTTAGAACTAAGTGGACCAGCGCTTCAGATCGAGTGGCGCACACAGGTGATTTGATATTTTGTGTCCGTGGTTCGACAACTGGGAGGCGTGTTGTCGCAGATGGTGACTACTGTATTGGTCGTGGAGTCTGTTCTATTCGAGCACACAACGGCACCAACGGATTTCTCTTTCAAACGATCAATTTTGGCCTTGATCGCTTGCTCTCCAAAACGACTGGCTCCGTGTTCCCCAGTTTGAGTGCTCCGGACATCAAGGGCTTTAATATATTAGCGCCTGAAGCTAACTTGATAGATACCTATGAAGATACTACGAGGCCATTGCTTCATAGAATTCAGAGTAACCAGAGAAAAATTGAAACCCTGACCCAACTCCGCGACACCCTCCTGCCGCGCCTGATCTCCGGCCACCTTCGCCTGCCGGAAGCCGACGCTGCTGTTGTTGAAGGCCCGCGGGCTGCAATTGGTGCAGTGTAAGGGGCGCCTGTTGGCGCAGGGATAATCTGCCGTAACCGGTGGCACCGGCATGATGTTGAGCCGTGTTTGATGGTGGTGGCGCTGGCGGGCGTTGCGGTGGTGCGGTTTGTGGCGGAGGCAGGGCGGCGTTCGCCGTTCACGCCGCGCCAACCGGACCTGTGGTGACGGGTTTTTGCGGCATCGTGTCGCGGGCATGGCCCGCTCCTGCGCGGGATTCATTTTTCGCAGGAACGGGCCATGCCCGCGATACCAGAGCGACAGTATTCATTTTTCGTAGGAGCGGGCCATGCCCGCGATGTCTTGCTTGCAGGAAAACAAACCGGATTTTTGTTCATGAGCGAAAACCAGCTGGAACCGGAAAAAATATCCCGCCTTCTGAATGAGGTGGCGTTCAAGACCGCCACCCTGGCCGAGGCCAGAAAACGCTTCTCTGCCCAGCTTGCACCGGAATTCAGCATATTCGATTTTCTGCGGACGGATGAAACGGGACTTTCGAGCTGCATCGCCAGTCTGCTGGACCCCAAAGGCACGCACGGGCAGGGCAGTGGTTTTCTGGAGGCATTCATTGCCGGCCTGAATGCTCCCGCCGGCCTCGACATCAATGCGAAAGACTGCCGTGTGCAAACGGAAAAACAGGCCAATGGCCAGCGTCGCATTGATATCCACCTGGAAATGACCGGCTGCGTTATTGGCATTGAAAACAAGCCCTGGGCAGGCGATCAGGACAGGCAGTTGTCTGACTATGCCGCATACCTGAAAAACAATGCGGCCAACAGGCACTGGATGCTGGTTTACCTTTGCAACAGTGATCCAGCGGAAAACAGCATTAGCAAAGACGAACTAAAAGCGCTTGAAGCCGGTAAAAATTATTTCCGCATGGATTACTGGGATCTCATCAAGTGGCTTGACGGTTGTGCGGGGAAATCCAGATCACTGGTGGTGCGGGTTTTCATTGAAGAGCTGGCGAATTTTATCCGGATAAAAGTGAATGGGGAGCCAGACATGTCTGAGGCAATAGAGCTGAAAAACATCATCCTGAGCTCCAATGAAAACCTGGATGCTGCATTCCACATTGCCGGTTCCATGACGCTGGTTAAAAACGGACTGCTTGAGGAATTCCGGGATGCCCTGAAGGCAGAGCTGGATGTCAGGGATCTCATACTGGTCTGGGAAGAAACGCTCTCGGCCAGTGGCAAGGCCTGTGCCGGTTTTGGCGTGAAATTCAATGCGGGCCACAGGTTTCACCTCCGCTTTGAGTTTTCCTATACGGGCCTGAACGGGCTTGAATGGGGGATTTGCAGAAACAACAAAACAGTGACCTGCGATCAGCAACGGTGGGGCGACATCAAAGAGCGGATGGACAGCCACATCCGGCCAGGAAAAGCATCCGATTGGTGGCCATGGTATGTCGTTGACCTGAGTGACGATCTTGCGTCCTCCCTAAGGGACTGGGGCAACTCTTCGACAGCGTGGGTCATGATCAGGGACAAGTCTGATGCCGGTCTGGTGCAAAGAATATGCAAAATTGTCGATCGGGTGCGCGAGGCCTTGTCGGGTACCGGTGATGTATTGGCTTGAGGTCATGGAATAACCGGGCCTGCAAAGGTCCGCCGGTTTTTAGTGTGCCGGCATTGTGTCGCGGGTTGTATCGCAGGTTGTATCGCGGGCATGGCCCGCTCCTACGGGGTAGTGGTATTCATTTTTCCGTAGGAGCGGGCCATGCCCGCGATGTCATTGATACCGGCGAAACGCTGCTGGCACCGGGCTTGACACTGTTGCCTTTATGGCTACAAATGTCGCCATAAAGGCAACACTTGAGGTAGGGCATGTCGCTCGCTGCTGTTCTGTTCACTGATTACCGCCGCCGGGTGCTGGGCTTGCTGCTGCTGCATCCGGAGCGGCGCTATCACCTGCGCGAGATCGCGCGGCTGACCGGCACGGTGCCGGGCACGCTGACGCGCGAGCTGGCCAAGCTGGCCGAGGCGGGCGTGCTGGTGAAAGAGAAGGTGGGCAGCCAGCTGCAGTTTGCCGCCAACCGCGATTGCCCGGTTTATGAAGAGCTGGCCAGCATCCTGCGCAAAACCTCGGGCGTGGTGGATGTGCTGGCCGAGGCCCTGCAGCCTCTGGGCGAGCAGATAGACACGGCGTTTGTGTTTGGCTCTGTGGCCGGTGGCAAGGAAACGGCGGGCAGCGATATTGATCTGATGGTGATCGGGGCGGTGGGCTATGCGGAGGTGGTGGAGCGGCTTTATCCCCTGCAGCAAACCCTGGGCCGCGAGATCAATCCCAAGGTCTACAGCCGCAGCGAGTGGCGCACGCTCTGCAAGGCGCAGGGCAGTTTTGTGCGCGAGGTGTTGAGCAAGCCGCGCTTGCCTGTACTGGGCAGCGAGAACGATGTCATGGATGACGTCTGATCAAACAGGGAGTGCGCAGGTGCGATTAGCGCAGCGTCGTTATCTGATGCATGCAGTGGTGGGGCACGGTGTGGATTGTGGTTTTCGTTCGTCCCGTCCCGTTACGTTGCGTTGCGCTAACCGGACCTGCGGTGACGGGTTTTTGCGGCATTGTGTCGCGGGCATGGCCCGCTCCTACGCGGGATTAATTTTTCGTAGGAGCGGGCCATGCCCGCGATGCCATGCGGCGGCGAAAACAACCGTGGTGGCGGGAAAACAAACCGGATTTGTATTCATGAGCGAAGACCAGCTGGAACAAAAAGCGGATGTGCCGGCAACGGGGGCGTGTTGCGATGAGTAGCCGCTATCAGCCCCCCGTCACCGTGACGCCTGCCATGCTCTCGCTGGTTGCCGGTATCTGCGAGCGTATCGGGCGCTGGTCGGTGACCGGTGAAAACGTAATGTCGCCACAACTGCGTCGCGGCAACCGTATCCGTACCATTCAGGCTTCGCTGGCCATTGAAAACAATACCCTGAGCGTGGAGCAGGTGACGGCGGTGCTGGAGGGCAAACGTGTGCTCGGGCTGCCACGCGAAATCCAGGAGGTGCGTAATGCTTTTGCAGCGTATGAGCAGTTACCGCTGTGGCGCGTGGCCTCGGTAAACGATCTGCTGGGCGCGCATGGTTTGCTGATGGCGGGGCTGGTGGATGAGGCCGGTACACTGCGCAGTGGCGGTGTCGGGATTTATCACGGTGACACGCTGGTGCATATGGCACCGCCGGCGAAGCAACTTGATCGCTTGCTGCATGATCTGCTGGCGTGGCTGGAAAGCACGCCATTGCATCCCCTGATCGCCAGTTGTGTTTTTCACTATGAATTTGAGTTCATCCATCCTTTTTCGGATGGTAATGGCCGCATGGGCCGTTTGTGGCAAACACTTGTTTTGAGCCAGTGGCAGCCTGCGCTGGCATGGTTGCCGGTGGAAACCGTGGTGCGCGACAGACAGGCGGCGTATTACGCGGCGCTGGCGGAGTCGGACAGGGTGGCGCAAGCAACGCCGTTTGTGGAATTTATGCTGGCGGCCTTGCTGGCTGCGATGGATGAGGCCGTCACCGACCAAGTAAGCGACCAAGTAAGCGACCAAGTAAAACGGCTGCTCAAGGCATTGGCCCCGAACGGGGCGGTGAAGGCAGAGGACTTGATGCTGAATCTTGGTTTGTCGCACCGGGCTACTTTCCGCAGCAATTATCTGAATCCTGCGTTGCAGGGCGGCTTGATCGAAATGACCCATCCGGACTCACCCCGGAGTCCGGTGCAAAAATACCGGCTGACGAATAAAGGCAGAGCGCTGCTGACAAGGAAAAAGGCTTCATGACCGAAGACCAACTGGAACAGGAAGTGCTGGGCTGGCTCGCCGAGGTTGGCTACACCCGTGTTTATGGGCCGGATATTGCCGTGGATGGCGATGCGCCGGAGCGCCAGGATTATCGCCAGCCGGTGCTGGTGGAGCGCCTGCGCCGTGCCATCGCCCGCCTGAATCCCCTGATTCCGCTGGCCGCGCGCGAGGATGCACTGCAGCAGGTGCTGAACCTGGAAACGCCGGTGCTGCTGTCGGCCAATCGCCGTTTTCATGCGCTGCTCAGCAATGGCGTGCCGGTGGCTTACCAGAAAGACGGTGAAACACGCGGTGATTTTGTGCGCCTGCTCGATGTTGTGGAGGCGGGCGCCAATGAATGGCTGGCCATCAACCAGTTTTCCCTGAAGGGCGCCAAGCACACGCGCCGGCCCGACATCATCCTGTTTGTAAACGGTTTGCCGCTGGTGCTGCTGGAGCTGAAAAATCCGGCCGACGAGAAGGCGGATATCTGGAAAGCCTTCGACCAGATCGAAACCTACAAGGAACAGATTCCGGATGTGTTCCAGTACAACGAGGTGCTGGTGATTTCCGATGGCACCGAAGCGCGCATGGGCTCGCTGTCGGCCAATGCCGAGCGCTTTCAGGCCTGGCGCACCATCGACGGCCTTGTGCTTGATCCGCTGGGCCAGCATAACGAGCTGGAAACGCTGATTCGCGGTGCGCTGGCGCCAGCGGCGTTGCTCGATTTCATCCGCTTTTTTGTACTGTTTGAAGACGACGGCACGCTGGTGAAGAAAATTGCCGGCTATCACCAGTTTCATGCGGTGCGCTCGGCCATTGCGCAGGTGGTCACGGCTTCGCGCCCCGGTGGCAACCAGAAGGGCGGCGTGGTCTGGCACACGCAAGGCAGTGGCAAGAGCATCACCATGACCTGTTTTGCCGCGCGCGTGATGCGCGAGGCGGCCATGGAAAACCCGACCATTGTGGTGATTACCGACCGCAATGATCTCGACGGCCAGTTGTTCGGCGTGTTTTCCCTGGCGCAGGATTTGTTGCGTGAGCAGCCGGTGCAGGCAGAAACGCGGCAGGATTTGCGTGCGCGCCTGAGCAACCGTCCCTCCGGTGGCATTGTCTTTGCCACCATCCAGAAATTCATGCCGGGCGCCGATGAGGATGTGTTCCCGGTGCTGTCGGATCGTCACAACATTGTGGTGATTGCGGATGAAGCCCACCGCACCCAGTACGGTTTTGGTGCCACGCTGAAAGACATCAAGAATCCCGCTTCTGAAAAAAATGCTTCAGCCGGTGAAGTGCGTGATGTCTCGGCCCGTTATCAGGTGGGGTATGCCCAGCACCTGCGCGATGCCCTGCCCAATGCCACTTTCGTGGCGTTTACCGGCACGCCGGTATCAGGCGAAGACCGCGACACGCGCACCGTTTTTGGTGATTACATTCATGTCTACGACATGCAGCAGGCGAAAGAAGATGGCGCCACGGTGGCCATTTATTACGAATCGCGCCTTGCCAAACTGTCACTGAATGCCGAAGAGCTGCCGCATATTGATGAGGAAGTGGACGAGCTGGCAGAGGAAGACGAGGCGGATGAACAATCGCGCCTGAAAAGCCGCTGGGCCGCGCTGGAGAAAATCGTGGGTGCCGAGCCGCGCATCCTGCAGGTGGCCGGCGACATCGTTCAGCATTTTGAAACACGCAACAACGCACAAGCCGGCAAGGCCATGATTGTCGGCATGAGTCGCGACATCTGCGTGCATCTCTACGATGCCATCGTGGCCCTGCGCCCGGACTGGCACGATGAAGACCCGGCCAAAGGCGCCATCAAGGTCGTGATGACGGGTTCCGCCAGCGACAAGGCCTTGCTGCGCCCGCATATCTACCCGAAGCAGACGCGCAAGGATCTGGAAAAACGCTTCAAGGATGAACATGATCCGCTGCAGCTCGTGATCGTGCGCGACATGTGGCTGACCGGTTTTGATGCGCCCTGTGTGCATACGCTGTACGTGGACAAGCCCATGAAGGGCCACAACCTGATGCAGGCGATTGCGCGGGTGAACCGCGTTTTCAAGGGCAAGAAAGGCGGGCTGGTGGTGGATTACATCGGTATCGCCAATGATCTGAAACAGGCGCTGAAGGAATACACCGCCAGCAAGGGGCGCGGCCAGCCTACCGTGGATTTGCATGAAGCCTGGGCCGTGCTGGAAGAAAAGCTCGATGTGCTGCGCGGCATCCTGCACGGTTTTGATTACAGCGGTTTTCTCACCGGCGGCCACAAGACGCTGGCGCAGGCTGCCAACTTCATTCTGGGCGTGGATGACGGCAAGAAACGCTTTGCCGATCACGCGGTAGCCATGAACAAGGCCTACAGTCTGTGCTGCACTCTCGATGAAGCCAGGGCGGTGCGTGAGGAAGTGGCTTTTTTATACGCGATTAAAGTCATTCTCACCAAGCGCGACATCAGTACCAAAAAGCGGACCAATGAAGAACGCGAGCTGGCTATCCGCCAGATCATCAACTCGGCCGTGGTCAGTGAAGACGTGGTCGACATCTTTGATGCGGTGGGTCTGGAAAAACCCAATATCGGTATTCTTGATGAAGGCTTCCTCAATGAGGTACGCAATCTGCCGGAGCGCAATCTGGCCGTTGAGTTGCTGGAGCGCCTGCTCGCGGGCGAGGTCAAAACCCGCTTTGCCAGCAATGTGGTGCAGGAGAAAAAGTTTTCCGAGCTGCTGACCAGCGTGATGACCCGTTACCAGAACCGCTCCATCGAAACGGCACAGGTGATGGAAGAACTGTGTGCAATGGCGAAGAAGTTCAAGGAAGCGGCCGAGCGCGGCGAAACACTCGGCCTGAATGACGACGAGCTGGCCTTTTACGATGCGCTGGCCAATAACGAGGCTTCTGTCAAAGAGCTGGGCGACGAGACCCTGAAAAAGATCGCCCACGAACTGACCGAGAGCCTGCGCAAGAATGTCACGGTGGACTGGTCGGTGCGTGATGGTGTCCGCGCCAGGCTGCGTCTTCTGGTTAAACGCATCCTGCGCAAATACAAATACCCGCCGGATAAACAGGACGCCGCGGCTGAAATGGTGTTGCAGCAGGCCGAAGCACTTTGCGAGGCATGGGCCTAGCGCCTGTTTTGCCGCAGGCAATCGCGGGCATGGCCCACTCCTGCATGCATCACCGCCGCCGTAGGAGCGGGCCATGCCCGCGATCAAACGATGCATCGCCAGCGCGATTGCTGTTGTGATGCTGAAATAATGACGGACACAGAAATACCAAAGCCCGCTTCAGGAAGCGGGCTTTTTGTTTGGGATTTGGCTTCCGATCTGTACCGACGTCAGAGTGCACTTTGTGCAACTGCGGTGATTAAGGTATTTAAACGCCGCATATTATGCGGATAATGGTTTGCGCGGGTGGGGAATGCAGGCCACAATCTCCGCATGAACAGCAGTGATTACACCTATATCTGGCAGGCCAGTGACTGGCCGAACTGGACCTACGATCTGGCCGCCCTGGCCGGGCCATTGGCCGGTGTTAGCCGTGCCCAGGGTTTGCTGCTTGGCCGGCTGGCCGATGTCGGCATGGCACTGCGCGATCAGGCCAGTCTGGCTGCGCTGACCGAGGATGTCCTCAAGACCAGCGAAATCGAGGGCGAGCGGCTGGATGTTGCTTCCGTCCGGTCCTCCATTGCCCGTCGTTTGGGGGTGGATATTGGTGCCTTGGCGCCAGTGGATCGTCATGTTGAAGGCGTGGTCGAGATGGTGCTGGATGCCACGGCGCATTGTGAGGCCGCGCTGACCCTGGACCGGTTGTTCAGCTGGCATGCAGCGTTGTTTCCCACCGGCTACAGCGGACTCGCGCCAATTCGTGTGGGCGCCTTCCGGGATGACAAGAGCGGCCCCATGCAGGTGGTTTCCGGCCCCATCGGCCGTCAGCGGGTTCACTTCGAGGCACCACCAGCGAAGCGCCTGAAGGGGGAGGTGGCGCGCTTTATGAAGTGGGTCAATGCCGGTGGCCCGGATCATCCGATCCTGAAGGCGGGCCTCGCGCACTTGTGGTTTGTCACCCTGCATCCCTTTGATGATGGTAATGGACGTATTGCCCGTGCCATCGGTGATCTGCTGCTGGCGCGCGCCGATGGCAGCCCTCAGCGCTTTTACAGCCTGTCTGCCCAGATTCAGCGTGAGCGGCGTGATTACTACAGCATTCTGGAGCGCAGCCAAAAAGGTGCTCTGGATGTGACGCCCTGGCTGGCATGGTTTCTGGAGAATCTGGTGACAGCGGTCAACACCGCACAACACACTCTGGATGCCGTGCTGTCGAAAACACGTTTCTGGCAGCGCTGGGCCACCACACCGTTGAACGAGCGGCAAGTGAAGCTGATTAATCGCTTGCTCGACGGCTTCGATGGAAAACTAACCAGCAGCAAGTGGGCGGCCATTGCCAGGTGTTCCCCGGACACCGCGCTGCGCGATATCAACGAGCTCCTGACCTATGGCGTGTTGCGCAAATCTGCAGCGGGCGGGCGCAGCACGAGTTACGAATTAAACGAAGCGGCGATGGGTCTTGATCGTGCCTAGAAAGGCCGGACGATTTGATTTGTCATTGATTTGCCGGTTGCGCGAAGGCGCTCCCTGCTGATTGCGGTTTATACGGTATTGCCAACCCTGAGCGGCCCGTTGAGACTTCCCGCCTTATGTTTTTTTCCTTTGCCGTTTGCAAAGGAGGCAGTCACGGATGCCTGCCGACATGCCCGCTCATTGGGTAGTTCCTTATGTTTACTCAGGGAAGAGTGCCGTGCAGTTATCCAGTGAAAATACCTTGTGGCTCTTGGGCAGCCTGTGCAACCTGCACAAAATCCCCTTTGATGAGCGCCTCGTTCTGCAGTCTTTCCCGCCGCCGCATAATCTGGCCTCGTTTCGCCGGGCGGCAACATCACTGGGATTGAAGGTTGGCACGACCACCCTTAGTCCTGCTGTGCTCAAATCCTTGCCGGTGCCGGCGGTTGCCTTTCTGCGTATTCCCGCCAACGATGAGGCGGCCTCTGGTCACAATGAAGGTGAGGCGCTGCAGCCGCCCAAGGGCCGCACTCCCGTCCTGTTGATCCGCTCTGATAATGATCGCGTCCTGTTTTTCAAGGCCGGCACCCAAGAGCCGCAAACCCTGCCTTTGGCCGATCTGAACCAATACTTTGAATCTGAAGCGCATCTGGTTGGCCGCGATACGGTGGCCGAGGCCGGCAATGTTGATGAGGATGGCAATCCGCTGCCGGCCCACGCCGCGCAAGCGCAGCCCTTTGGCTTTCGCTGGTTCTTGCCCGAACTGCTCAAGCACAAAAACCTCTGGCGCGATGTCCTGCTGGCTTCGCTGGCCATTCAGGTGGTGGGGCTGGTTACGCCAATTTGCACCCAGATCATTATCGACAAGGTCGTGGTTCACCAAACCCACAGCACCTTGATTGTGGTTGGCGTAGCACTCGTCATGTTCATGCTTTTCACCTCGGTCATGACCTGGCTGCGCCAGTATCTGGTGCTGCACACCGGCAATCGTATTGATGCGGTCCTGGGTTCACAGGTATTCCGGCACTTGCTGCGCCTGCCCATGCCGTATTTCGAGCAGCGAGCCACCGGCAATCTCGTGGCGCGTTTGCATGGCGTGGAATCCATTCGTGAATTTCTGACCGGTGCCGCTACTTCATTGATTCTCGACATGCCCTTCATGTTCATCTTTCTGGGCGTGATGTTTTATTACAGCTGGCAGCTCTCCCTCATTGCCCTCGGCCTGCTCAGCCTGATTGCCTTGCTGAGCGTTCTGGTCACGCCCCTGTTCCGGAATCGCCTCAATGACCAGTTCAAATACGGTGCCCGCAACCAGGCGTTTATGACCGAATACTTAAGCGGCATGAGCACGGTTAAATCCCTGCAAATGGAGCCCATGCTGGAGCAGCGCTATGGTGATTATCTCGCCACTTATCTCGCCGCCGGTTTCCGCACCAAGCAGGTGGTCAATAGCTACAACGTGATTGCCAGTGCGCTTGAGCAGGTGATGACACTCAGTATCCTGATCGCCGGAGCCTTGTTGGTGATGCGAAACGACGGCTTCACCATCGGCATGCTGGTGGCCTTCCAGATGTTTGCCAGCCGCATGAGCCAGCCCATGATGCGGCTGGTGGGGCTCTGGCAGGAATTCCAGCAGGCCAGTCTTTCGGTGCGGCGTTTGGGCGATCTCATGAACATGCCTGCCGAACCGTATCAGCTTGTTCCCGCGCGCCAGCACAGCGGCCCGGCCACCATTACTTTTCAAGGTCTGGGTTTTCGTTACTCGGAGCATCATCCCTGGCTGTACCGCCGCCTTGATCTCGTGCTGGAGCCCGGCAAAACCACGGTACTGATGGGCCCGAGTGGTTGCGGAAAAAGTACACTGGCCAAATTGCTGCAAGGTTTTTATCAGCCCGGCGAAGGCAATATCAAGATTGATGGCTGCGATATCCGCCATTTCAGCGCCAATGAATTGCGCAGCCAGCTCGGTGTGGTGCCGCAAGAAACCCTGCTGTTTTCAGGCAGCCTCTACGACAACCTTTTAGCCTCCAGCCCGCACGCCTCGTTCGACGACATTCGCCTTGCCTGCCAGCTCGCCGGCATTCACGACACCATTGAACAATTGCCCGATGGCTATCAAACCGTGGTCGGCGAGCAAGGCGTCGGGCTGTCCGGCGGCCAGCGCCAGCGCATTGCCATCGCCCGCGCCCTGCTTAAAAAACCGCGCATTCTGGTGTTTGATGAAGCCACTGCCAATCTGGATAAGGAAAGCGCCAGCATGATTGCGCAAACGGTGAATCGCCTGCGTGAGCGGGCCACCATACTTTTTATTGCACATCAGTTGCCGGAAGGGCTGGTGAGTGATCACGTTAAAAAAATGGGAGCTGAAGCATGAGTTTCATGAAACCAGAAATAGCGGAAGCCAATATTCTTGTAAAAGTAATTTCACGTTTTATCGTGGGGGTTGTGATGGTAGCGGTTATGACGGCAGAGGGGGGGTGCAGCAGGCTTGATAAGGTGGATATGGAAGACAAGCCTTTGGAAAATCCGCTGCCGATTAATACACGGCCGAGGATTCTGGCGATAGGCCAGGGATTTTCGGTAGGCGTCAAAAAAAATGGCACGGTGTGGAGTTGGGGGGATAACTTTAATGGGGCATTGGGCCGCAAGCTCAGTGAGCCGGAGGAGGGTTACGAGCCAAGACAGGTGCCCGGCCTGAAGGATGCTGTTTCGGTAGTGGCGAGCGATTGCGTGTTGGTTCTAATGAAGGATGGAACCGTGTGGAGTTGGGGTGATAACTCGCATCGTCAGTTGGGTTATGACACAGAAAACAAGTTCTCTGATATCCCCCGACAAATCCCCGGATTAAGTGATGTGGTGGATATTTCGACGTTGGCTGGTACCAGTCAGGCCTTAAAAAAAGATGGAACGGTGTGGGGATGGGGATGGGGTGTAGGTGGCAAGCTCGGTAGCTCTGGTGAGTATGATAGAAATCCTGCTTTTCAAATAAACGGCTTGAATGATATTAGAAAAATACAAATTGGTTTTGGTAGCTCGTATGCAATTGATCATAAGGGGCAGCTTTGGTCATATGGTAATGACTTGAATAAACTGGGGCGAGACTCTTCTGATCGCCTAAAAAGTACTCCCGATATTGTCCAGCTTCCTGGTCGTGTAGTTGATATATCTGCTTTATCCAGTGCAGCGTATGCACTCCTAGAGAGTGGCGTAGTATGGAGCTGGGGGCGGAATGGCGGAGGACAATTGGGAGTAGGGGATAGGAGTGAGAAATTACAGAAATACCCGGGCAGGATTGAGGCTCTTTCTCGTATTGTTTATATCGCAAGCAGTGATGGCGGGGCAGTTGTTAATGATGCCGGCATAGTTGCCGTATGGGGAGTGTCTGCTGCTGCCCCACCTCCACCAGCCCCATTCCCTCGGCATGATCTTAATTCGCCGCATGAAATTAAACATAAAATGGCGCTCCCAATTATCTATATAACCAGTGGTATGGCAGCTTATGCAGCGATTGATGCCAATGGTGATGTTTGGTACTGGGTTGATAATAGCAGAGGTCAGCGAGGCACCGGTTCAATTATGCAAAATCCAGATGCACTATATTGGACGACTCCAGAAAAATCTAATTGGATATACAACTAATTTTTTAATGAGTTAAAAATAATGAGTGCAGAAATTGAAGCGGCATTTTTGAATTCGATGGTGGCTCGTGCGAGCTATGCAGATATTGAATCGGCTGAACAGATGTTATCTAGGTTGGTATCTCCCGCCTGGCAGTCCTCCATGACGCCATCTATGGCTCAGTACTTTTTTAGCCATTATGCATTTTATGCAAGCTCTCTCGATGCAGGGAGTGGCTACGATGGCATTGTTTTTCAAGTTCTTGATGGTGGTGAATTAACAAATAGCTATGTGCTTGGGAATAGAGGTACGCAGTTTTCAGTAAATTATTTATTGGAAGCAGTAAAAGATATAGCGCAAGATGTATTGCTTGCGGCCACCGGAACAAATGATCAGATTGATAAAATAAAAAGTTTGATTAACTCGATTCCTATTGGGGCCACAATAACAACGGCTGGTCATTCTCTTGGAGGATTTCTAAGTTTATGGACGTTGTTGCTTTTTAATGACAGGGTTAATGCAGCTTATACCTATAATGGTGCTGGCATAGTCAATGGATACGACGTTTTAAATATTATTAACGAAGTTCGCGTCGAGGCTGGGCTTAATCCAATAGATGATGTTAATTCGATTGGTTACTATACGCCGGAGTTTCTGGAGCTGACAGCAACCTTGGGGGATCATTTTTCACTGTTACGGCCGGTTAATGTTGACTCCAGGTTAAGCATAGAGGGGTTGGCCGAAACAACACTCGGTCACGGAATTATCTCATTATCCAATGCATTGCTTGTTGCACATGTATTGGGATCAGTTGATGAAAGTCTATCGCTTGAGCAAGCCAATAAGATTGCAGAGTCGATGGGTGCGCAAGATCTTCTTGATCGAAATCGTACCATTGCCTACCTTGGTGAATTGTTTTATGGGGCTAGTGAGGTTGCTTCCTTCAGGAATACAAATGCTAATGAGGCGCAGCTGCAAACTATGGCTTTCAGACTGCTGTCTGAAGTCGAGACCGTGCTTGGATCGATAGATGATTTCAATGCCACCATCAAAACAATATCCAATGAAACCTCAGCGTCACTATCTTCAATCGCCCGGCAAGAAGACACCAATGGCGCCTTGATGCGCCACGCCCTGCTCAATCTGTCTTCGTTTGCATTGCAATCCCCCAGCTCGACGCCACCGGAAATGACGACGCTGCTGGGTAGTGATGATTACAAGATTGATGCCTATAAAGATCAGGTGGATGCAAGCTATGCCAGTGCGCATCCTGAAACTGATCTGTGGGAAAACCTGGCACAAATGGCACGATGGAATGCTCTGCATAATGCCGACGCAGCCGTTTCACCGACATTGACCACGTATGTCAGTGATTGGAACAAGGATCGTGACCATGAGCAGGTACGGGTTGGCGATAATGTCAGTGCCGCCACGCGATATTTCGGTGGAGCAAGCGTTGATGTGTACCCGGGTTCGCAAGGAAATGACCGAATTTACGGGCTCGCTGGCGACGACACCTTAAAAGGTGGCCTTGGCGATGATTATCTGGAAGGCGATATTGGTAAGGATGAGCTGATTGGTGATGATGGTAACGATGTGCTCATGGGGGGTGATGGCGAGGACACCCTGACCGGAGGTACGGGGTCGGATAGTATTTACGGTGGCAAAGGCATCGATACCTATGTCTGGAATACTGGTGATGGCGTGGATCGCATTATTGAAGCCGATGAAGCCGGCAACACCAGTGGCGGACGCCTCAAGCTCAATGGCTCCATTATCAGCTCCGTAAAACTGGACAAGGCGACGGGGCTTTATAAATCCTCCGGATTTTTCTTCAAGGATTTGGGGTCGAATCTTTTTGTATTTGATGCCCAAAAAAGACTTGTTTTGACCGTCAAGAATTTTGACATTACCAGTAATAATCTTGGCCTCAAATTTGTTACCAAGGATGGTGGTGGAGGTGGCGTTATTTTGCCTGGGCCGAAGGCCCCCACCACCACTCCGCCTCCTCGTGATCCGCTGGTGGTTGATCTGGATGGCGATGGTCTGGAGACCGTGGGTCTGGCGGCCGGTATTATGTTTGATCATGGTAATGATGGTGTTGCCGAGAATTCAGGCTGGGTGGGTGAAGATGACGCATTGCTGGTACGTGATCTTAATGGTGATGGCGTTATCAACAATGGCAGCGAGCTGTTCGGTAATTTTAGCCGCTTGAAAAATAGGCAGATGGCTGACAATGGATTTGCTGCTCTGGCCGATCTGGATAGCAATGGAGATGGCTTTGTTACCGAGGCTGATACGGTTGATGTTGCTCGCATCTCTAGCGAAGACGCTAACCATGATGGGGTAATCACTCCTGATGAAGTTACCACCACCATCACTCCTGAAAGCATTTTCTCGCAATTGCGCCTGTGGCGTGACCGCAATCAGAATGGCCAGACCGATGCGGGTGAGCTGCTTTCCTTGAGCGAGGCCGGGTTGTCTGCACTCAGCCTTGCCGGTAATTACCAGTCTGTGACAGAGACCGACGGGAATGTTCGTCGTGGCACCTCGTTTGCCATCACTGAGGATGGCCATCAGATCACTACGGGCATCTATGATTTTTTGGCCAGTCCCGTACTCCGTGATTTTACGGATACCGTCACCATTCCGCCCGAGCTGCAAGACCTGCCCAATCTGCAGGGAACGGGCAGTGTACGTGATCTGCTCGAAGCCGCTGCGCTGTCACCCGAGCTCGCCGTTACCCTGTCAGGTTTTGTGGGGGGCGATTTCAGCACCCAAAATATCTTGCTGGATAATTTGATTCTGCAGTGGGCCGACAGCTCCGATATGGTACTCGCCTTGCAGGAGGGCCGTGAAAGCACCCTGATCGAACAGGTCTGGATGAATACCCCGAATGAAGGCATTGCGCCTGATGCCCCTATGGCCACGTTGATTCTGGATGATGGTCAGCGCGTGACCGCACCCGTGTACTGGAGTGATGCCGCCTACACCGATGCGAGCCGGTTACTGCAGCAGCAATTTAGGGTTATTGAATACTTTAGTGGCCAGTCTGTGCGCGATTGGCGCAATGACAGCAAAACCATTGTCGCTGCCGAGAATCTGCCTGCGGGCATTACGTTGCCTGACGGCGGTGTGACGGTTGTGACAGTCGGTTTGACCCCCGATGGGATGGCGGCTGTTCAGGATTACTGGGTGTCGTTGCGCCATGCCGTTTACGAAAATCTGGTGCTGATGACGCGCCTGTCTTCCTACGTGGAGCAGATCAATTGGGATGTGGCGGCTGATGGCCAGCTGCAGCCTGACTTCAGCGCCCTCAACGCTACACTGGATGATCTTTATCAGCATCATTTCAATGCGGATACGCTGGCAGATGTTGTTGAGCTGTTTCGTTTCAAAGGAGATGAGTGGCGACGCTTTGGTTGGGATGGCGCGGCCATTGTACGCCAGTGGGTGGGCGAAGCCTTGGCGGGCGGCGCTGATGTGACAAGCGAAGGTGCTTCACCTGATGCGGTTGCGCTGCTTGCCCGATTGCACATGCTGGGTCTTGAAACCGATGGTCTTGTAGCGACGGGGCATGATGATCATTTGTCATTGGGTGGTGCGGCCAGTGACAGTTTCACGGGTGGAATCCTGGATGACAAACTGCTGGGGGGGGCGGGTGATGATGTGCTTGCTGGAGCGGCGGGTAATGATCTGCTGATGGGTGAAAGCGGTAACGATGTGCTGCATGGGGGGACAGGTGATGATGCACTGGTGGGTGGCCAGGGCAATGACACGCTTTATGGTGACTCTGGTGCAGATACGTATGAGTACAGTCGTGGTGATGGCAACGATGTCATTCATTCTGCCAGTGATCTGGAGGCCATGTCGGTATTGGAATTCCAGGGTGACATCTCCCCTGATGAAGTCAGCCTCAAGCGTGAGGCTGGTGATTTACTGGTAATGCTTTCTGATGGTGCCGTTATTCGCGTCAGTGATTATTTTCTGGGCCACGGCATTACCTTGAGTTTTCGTTCGGATCTTAGTCAGTGGAGCCAGGAAACCATCAAGAGCGCCGTACAGGCGTCTACAGAAGGTAATGACATTATTTACGGCTATGCCGAGCGCAATGATGTGCTGGATGGTGCCGGTGGTGACGACACCCTCTGGGGCTCGGGCGGCGATGATGTGTTGTTGGGTGCTGATGGTAATGACCGACTGTTTGGCGAGTATGGCAATGATGTTCTTGATGGCGGTGCCGGCCGCGATCAATTAAACGGTGGGTCGGGAAATGATGTGTTGTCCGGTGGTGATGGCAATGATGATCTGGTTGGCGGTGATGGTGATGACACTCTTCGCGCTGACGCCGGAAACGATGTACTGGCGGGTGGCTATGGCAATGACACGCTGATTGCCGGAAACGATGCTTGCCGATTGTATGGCGATGGTGGGAATGACGGTTTGCAGGGCGGTGCCGGCGATGACTATCTGGCAGGTGGTGATGGTAATGATGAACTGCTTGGTGGTGCGGGCAATGATGTGTTGTCTGGTGGCAGCGGTATCAATCGTCTGCAAGGAAATGCGGGTAATGACCAGATTTATGCCGGGGGAAACGATACGGTTTTCTATCGCCGCGGCGATGGACAGGATCTGATCACGGGCGGATGGATTGGTAGAACCACGGTAGTGACTCTTGCTTTTTCTGATATTACTTCGAACGAAGTGGAAGTCTGGCGCGAAGGCAACAGCGCCATTCGTATATGGGTTGCGGGCAGCGACGAGTGGGTCACGATACAGGGTATCGGCAGCACTACCTCGGTTGACCTCATTCAGTTTGCAAATGGTGTGACCTGGACTGCACAGGATCTTATGGCCATGGTGCCCGCAACACCTGGCGACGACACTGTAAGGTTTGTCGCTGGGGCAGGTGATGTGCTTCAGCTGTTGGGAGGCAATGACATTGCCACAGGATCAATCCTTGACGACTACGTAGATGGTAACGAGGGAGACGATAGTCTTCATGGCGGCGCCGGTAATGATGTGATCAGTGGAGGGGCTGGAACTGACAGTCTCTATGGCGATGAGGGGAACGACAGACTGACAGGTGATGCTCAGGATCAGCTGTTTGGTGGTGACGGCAATGACACGCTAACCGGCGCCGGCCTGCAGTATGGTGAAAGCGGAAACGATCAGCTGTATGCGGCAGCAACGGGATCTTTACTGGATGGTGGCGAGGGAGATGACTCTCTGATCGGTGACGACGGCGCGGACATGCTGGGTGGTGGTAATGGTGACGACTCTCTGATCGGAGGCGCTGGCGTGGACACGTTAGATGGCGGCAACGGTAATGACTCTCTTTCTGGTGGCAGTGATAGCGATCTGCTAATCGGAGGAGAGGGCGATGATCATCTGGAAGGTGGCATTGGCAATGACATCCTGAAAGGAGATGCCGGGAATGATGTGCTGCATGGCGGCGACGGCGTGGACACGCTGGATGGCGGCAATGGTAATGACGCTCTTTCTGGTGGCAGTGATAACGACCTGCTAATGGGTGGAGAGGGCGATGATCATCTGGATGGCGGCACTGGTAACGACATCCTTGAAGGAAATTCTGGGAATGATGTACTGAGTGGCGGCAATGGAGATGACGTTATTTCTGGTGGTGATGGCAATGACTATTTGTATGGCGATACGGGCAATGACACGCTTGATGGCGGAGAGGGTGAGGATGTTTTCCAGGTTGATATTGGCGAAATAACCACCCTGCGAGATGTTGATAACTCAGGCTGGATTAATGTGCCCGGGTATTCCTATGAATACTCTTCTTTTGGTTATGACTTGTTTTTTAGAAGTCATGCCGGCAATACGTGGGGTTACTCCCCTGATGATGTTGAGCATTTCTATAAAGATGTAAGTGTTGTTTATGACCTTGCTTCGCAAACGGTCACCATGAATGGCCTGGACAACGAAACAAAGATAGTCATTGCCGGGATGAATACAGATCAGCCCCGATCCTCTATTGCTTACACCATCGGCTTTGGTGGCCAGATTATTAATCCGTATGACGACAGTGTTGTCCGCGATGAGGTGTATCAGCTTGATCAATTGATTGCCCGGTCTTCCGTTGTTATCAAGGGGGCCGAGGATGCCGACATTATCAATAGTTTGTCTGACGCTGGAGTGGGTGATCTGCCTGCTAATGCTGTTTCAGCAGGCGCAGGAGATGACCAGGTTTATGGTGGGTCAGGTGATGACCGCCTGTTCGGTGAAGCCGGTAATGACTTCCTGTATGGAGATGCCGGTAACGATCAAATTGATGGCGGTGTTGGTAGCGATCATCTTTATGGCGACTTTGGTAATGACACCCTTGCAGGAGGCGATGGTAGTGATTCCTTATGGGGAGGCGCTGATGACGACTCTCTGGATGGCGGGGCTGGCGCTGACTACATGGCCGGTGACGATGGCAATGACACCTATTTTTTAGATGACGTTAACGATCAGGTTCACGAAGACGCTGATCATTGGGTCTCTTATTTTTATTGGGGATATTGGCAGGGTTACTGGCAGGACAACGGCAACGATACCGTTGTTACGGCGCTTGATTATCAGCTGGGCGACTACCTCGAAAATCTTACCTTGACCGGGAGCATGGATCTCACGGGAACCGGTAATGATCTTGACAACATCATCACGGGAAACAGCGGCAACAATATACTGTCGGGCCTTGTCGGTAATGACTGGATTTACGGCATGGATGGCAATGATGTGCTGAACGCCGGAAGTGGCTCGGGCGCCATGTATGGTGGAAATGGTGATGATGAGCTGAATGGGAGTAATGACTCAGGCGATTTGTATGGCGAAGCCGGCAACGACATTTTGCGTGGTGGCGATGGCTATGATTTGCTGGACGGTGGCAGCGGCAATGATGTGATGACAGGAGGCCTTGGCTCCGATACCTATCGTGTGGATTCCGCCGGCGATGTGGTTATAGACGAAGGTAACGATGCTTATGATGCTGTTGAAAGCTCTGTTGATTATGTGTTGCCGGAGGCTGTTGAGAATCTGACGCTGCTTGATGACTACCTTGAGCATGGCCTGGCCGGAAATATTACGGGAACGGGTAACGAGCTCGACAATAATCTGTATGGAAACGCCGGCTCTAACCAGATTTTTGGGGGTGCCGGAGATGATTATCTTGATGGCCGTGGCGGCGATGATGTGCTGGTGGGTGGTACGGGTAATGACACCTTGCGCGGCGGTGATGATGCCATGCATATCCTGTTTGATGACGAGGCAGGTACCGCAGAGCTGATTAGTCTCGCCAGCAACAATGATGTGCTCGATGGCGGTGAGGGCGATGACAACCTGGACGGTGGCACGGGCGATGACGTGCTCTATGGGGGTGATGGCAATGATGTGCTTTATGGTGGCGACCAGCCGAGCGAGCTGATTTATCTCCGTGGGAACGAAGAGACTTACACCTTTGCCGATACCCCTTTGTTGAGCAATAACGACCTGCTGGATGGCGGCGCTGGTGATGACGAGCTGAGTGGCGGAAGTGGTAATGACACTCTGATTGGCGGATCGGGAAGTGACTTCCTTTATGGCGACGAAGGCAACGATCTGCTTGATGGCCGTGATAATGAGGTTACGGATTATCTTGAGGGTGGAGCGGGCGACGATGTGTATTACATTGATGGCCTGCCGGGTACGACGAGTGCCATGGCCAGTGTCGAGGGTGATATTACTGCCGGCTACCTCTGTAATATGGATGTTGTGGCGCGCCCCGGTGCTGTGGGTGGTGTTGCCGATATTGTTATCGAAGGAAGAGACGGCGGTTACGACATAGTTTACAGCACGGTACTGATTGCCCGGCCTGATAATGTGGAAGAGCTGCATATCATCGGCGATCAGGCGCTGACAGGTGATGTTGTTTTTGGCACGACCGACAACGATGTGCTGACAGGCAGCATGGCTGACAATGTGATTGATGGTGACTTTGGTGCCGACCTTATGGCAGGTGCTGCGGGCAATGATACGTATGTTGTCGATAATGTCGGTGACGTGGTGTCTGAGGCGGCCGACTCCGGCCATGATGTGATCTACACACTGATAGATAATTATCAGCTGACTGAAAATGTCGAGACTTTGTACCTGGGAACCTTTGATGGATTAGGGCTTGATTCGTCGGCGGGTGGTGTTTACAGCGGCTATGGAAATGATGGTGATAATCGTATTCGCGGCAACGTTTACGATAATCGTATTTCGGCTGGCGCGGGTAATGATCTGCTCTTTGGCGGTGGTGGTAATGACATCCTCGATGGCGGATCAGGCGATGATCTCTATGTGGTACAAACGAATTATCAATATTCTTTTGCCTCCATCATGGATTCGTCTGGCAATGACAGACTCCACTTCTCCGGTGATGTTTCCTACGGCGATATAAAAATAAGCTTTAATTCTGATGGCGTATTGATTCAAGCCAGCACCAGTAATGGTGGATCTAACCGGGTATGGCTGGCTGATTGGAGCCTTCAGAATACTACGGTCGATACCCTGACTTTCTGCGGGGATGCAAACGCCTATTCCCTTGCCGCGATTGCCGGCAATGCGCCTGTGGCGGCAGATGATTATGCCTCCGTGTCGCGCAGCCAGTTCACGAGCAGCGGTAATGTTCTTGCCAATGATCGGGTCGCCCAGGGTGGTGTACTGCAAGTCATTACAGCAGGAGAGTATTCCGGCGCCTGGGGCAGTTTGAGTGTGGCCAGTGACGGGAGCTATACCTACTCGCTCTATGCCGATGGCGCTGACCTGTCGGCTATTCCTGCCGGCCAGACACTGACGGATCAATTCTTGATAGAGGTCAGCGATAGCACGGCCAGTAGTGGTGCGCTCGTATCGGCGACCAGTCAGCTCAAAATCAGCATCGCAGACACGTTTGCTCCCGTGGCGGTAGCAGACGCTCGCATCATGACTGAGGACCAGGCGCATATAAGCGGCAATGTGCTGGCTAATGACAGTTCACTGAGCGGTGCGGCGTTGACACTGGCTCATGCTGGCGTCATTCAGGGGCAATACGGTGCCTTGTCACTATTAGCTAATGGCGATTATGTGTACGAACAAACCGGCAGCCAGAATGCGTTGGCGGCTGGTGAGGCGGTAACGGATGTCTTTGCTTATACTGTGACCGATGGTGCGCTTGAGTCTTCGTCATCACTCACCATTACTATTGCGGGTGAGAATGATGCGCCAGTGGCACAGGCAGATGCCGATTCGCTGTCAGTCGCGGATGGTGCCCTGGTTGGCAATGTTTTGGTTAATGACACTGATGTTGATCATGGCGCCGTCTTGCAGACGGTTGCTGCGTCATACACGGGGCAGTATGGCTCGTTGCTGATGGAGACCGATGGCCGTTATCACTATGTGCTCAATCAGGATAACCCTGTACTGACTGCCCTGGCAGAAGGCGAGTCCCTGTCTGAAGCGTTTAACTATGACGTGACAGATGGGGCGCTGATCTCATCGGCAACCATCACCCTCACCGTACGGGGCAGTAACGATGCTCCTGTGGCGAATGTGGATGCGGCCAGCATGGCTGAAGACCAGGCAGCTGTTGCAGGTAATGTACTGGGCAATGACAGCGATGTTGATCATGAATCGCTGCTGAGTGTCGTGTCATCCGGTGAGTTCGCGGGACAATACGGTGTGTTGCGTCTGACGGCGGCGGGAGGCTGGTCTTACGCACTCAATAACAACCTTGAGGCTGTCCAGACACTGACCGAAGGCCAGTTGGTTTCCGAGGTCTTTGCCTATGAAGTGACCGATGGATCCACGAGTGCATTCTCTTCACTTGTGGTGACTATCGAGGGGCGTAACGATGCGCCGGTTGTTACGGGTGAAACGGTGCTGCTGGATGAAAATACCGCCAGCCTGCTGAGCGGAAATGTTCTTGCCAACGATGTTGATGCCGAGGGTGACGCGTTGTATTCCACCGCAACGACGGTGCAAGGTCAGCACGGTGTGTTCATGCTGCAAACGGATGGTGGCTGGACCTATCAGGCCGATACTTCGGCATTGCAATACCTGAGTGCCGGTCAACAGGTTGAGGATGTCATCACGTATTCCGTCAACGATGGTATTACGTCAACCGCCGGTGATATCCGTTTTGTGATCGAAGGCCGCAACGATGCTCCCGTCACTCAGGATGATGCCGCCGCCATCAGTGTTGGCGCCCCTGCCATTACCGGGAATGTCCTCGGCAATGATCGTGATGTTGATCAGGGCACAGTGCTGCAAGTCATGGCAGCTGATGTGCAAGGTCAGTATGGCCGTTTGAGCCTGTCTGCAGATGGTTCGTATCACTATGTCCTGAACAGCAGCCAGCCAGAGCTGGTGGCATTGGCAGAAGGTATCACGCTGAGTGAATCCTTTGCCTATGACGCTACCGACGGCATGACTTCGGTGGCGGCTTCGCTGGTGGTAACGATTGCGGGTCGTAATGATGCGCCTGTACTGAGCGCAGATATTGCTGCCCTGACGGAAGATGCCGCCAGTGTGCAGGGTAATGTGCTGGGCAACGACAGTGATCCGGATCAGGGCGACATATTGTCTGCCGTGCCGGCAACACTGCAGGGGCAGTATGGTGCCCTGGTCATCGACAATTCCGGTCACTATGCCTACCAGCTGGACAACGGTCTGGTGCAAAAACTGGCCGAGGGGCAGACGGTAGTGGATACCTTCCACTATGACGCTACGGATGGCCATGCGACCTCGTCGTCAGTACTGGCCGTGACCATTAGCGGAACCAACGATGCACCTGTTGCTGCAGGTGATGTAGCCGCTATTACGGTGGGTGCCGCCTCGGTCTCTGGCAATGTACTCAGTAATGACCGTGATGTTGATCAGGGCACGGTACTGCAAGCGGTGGCAGCCACCCTGCAGGGCCAGTACGGTACCTTGAGCCTTTCAGTTGATGGCACGTATCAATATGCGTTGAACAGTACGCTTCCTTCACTGGTGGCTCTGGCAGCGGGGGAGTTTCTGGCAGAGTCGTTCAGCTACACGGCAACAGACGGGATGGTGCCGGTAGCCGGTTCACTGCAGGTGACTATCGCAGGCCGCAATGATGCCCCGCAAACCATCCGTGATGCGGGAACGTTAACGGAGGATACGGTCAGCATTCAGGGGAATGTTCTTGCCAACGATAGCGATCCGGATCATGGCGCACAGTTGCGAGTGGCCAGTGCCGGTGATGTACAGGGCAGTTATGGCATGCTGCATCTCAACACGGATGGCAGTTATGCCTACCAGGCCAATACAGCGAGCCTGCAGTCTCTGGCGCAAGGCGAGAGCGTGGTGGAGACCCTCAGTCACCAGGTAACGGATGGTCTGCTGACGACTTCTTCCGCACTCACGATGACAATCACGGGAGCCAACGATGCACCCATCGTGGCGCAGGCCATTGCCAGTCAAGTGGCTACCAGTGGCCAGGCTGTCGCCATTACGGTATCGACAAATACCTTTACTGATATTGATCACAATGACGTGCTGACCTATGGAGTGACGTTGGCCGATGGCAGTGCCCTGCCTTCATGGCTGTCCTTTAATGCGGCTACCCGTACCTTCAGTGGTACGGCATCAACGGCGGGAACATATCAGTTGCGGGTGACCGCCACCGATACGATGGGCGCGACGGCCTCCACGAGCTTTGGTCTCACCGTTAATGCCCCAAGCTCAGGAAACATTATCAACGGGACGCGGTGCGATGACACCCTTACAGGCTCGGCCGGCAATGATGTGATTGATGGCAAAGGCGGCAACGACACCATGAAGGGCCTGGCGGGTGACGATACGTATTTTGTCGATGCGAATGACAGCTGTGGCGGTGACAAGGTGATTGAGTTGCTGAATCAAGGCTATGACACCGTAAAGAGCAGCGTGAGCTATGTACTAGGGAGCAACGTAGAAGCGCTGCAGTTGTTGGGTAGCAGCAACATTAATGGCACTGGCAACAGCCTGGCGAACTGGCTGCTCGGCAACAGTGGCTGCAACGATCTTTCGGGCGATGATGGCAATGATCATCTGCAAGGAGGGGCAGGTAACGACCGGCTTTATGGCGGTAATGGTGTTGACCTGCTGCAGGGTGGTGCGGGTAACGACGCTCTCGCTGACACAAACGGCAATGGTCTGCTGGATGGTGGTGAGGGCACCGATACCTTGACCGGTAACCTGCAGAACCAGTTCTTTGTGGGCGGGCGTGGCAACGACACGATTACGCTCGGAGGTGGTCGTGATGTGATTGCTTTCAATCGTGGCGATGGTCAGGACCGCATCACCGATATTGGTGCTCGAGGTGGCAGTCTGACGATCAGTCTGGGCGGCGGTATTGCCTACAGTGATTTGACGTTCCGCCGAACCGGCAATGATCTCATTTTGAATACCGGTAGTAGTGAGAGCATTACCTTTTCGGGGTGGTATGTATCGGGTGCCAACCGGCCTGTCGTCACCTTGCAGGCGGTGGCGGAGTCCATGGCGAGCTTTAGTCAGTCCAGCAGTAATCCGATGCTGGATGACCGCCTCGAAACCTTCCAGTTCAACAATGTGGTCTCTGCCTTTGATACGGCAAATCGCAACGGTACGCTGACGACCTGGGGCCTGACCAATGCCCTGGCCCAGTTCCAGTTGGCGGGCAGTGATACGGTCGCTCTGGGTGGCAACCTGGCTTATCAGTACGGCATGACGAGCAGTCTGAACGGCATGGGGGCGGTCAGTGCGCAAAATGAGCTGGCTTCTGCCGCTTTTGCGGCACAGGCACAAACCCTGCAGCCCCTGAGCGGACTGTCCGAAGGGATGAGCAAGCTGGGGTAGTTCCAATGAAGACCACGCAGGGGCGGAATTCCGCCCCTGTTTTTTTGGGCAATCAGCGACATTAATAATGGCAGCACGGCATGACGTGGTTTAACGCAAAAATAAAAGAAGAGAGTGCCGGGCAGGCTCTTCCCCCGGGGCTTGTCACCTCCTTTCAGCCCAGTCTGATGGCGCTGGAAAATACGCCCCCCAATCCTTTGGGGCGAAAGGTTGTATGGGCCTTGGCAGGCTTTTTGGGTTTGTTGCTGCTGGGATCGTTTGTCTTCTCGGTGGATGAGGTGGCGATTGCCCAGGGCAAGCTGATTCCGTCCACTTACCTCAAGGTCGTGCAACCTGCTGAACAGGGTATTGTGCGCGACATTCTGGTTAGGGAAGGGGATGAGGTAAAAGCAGGGCAGGTCTTGATGCGCATGGATGCTGCTATTTCCGATGCAGATAATCACTCGGTTCAGGCCGAGTACGAATCGCGTCGCTGGCAGCTGCAGCGTATTGATGCCCAATTGAAAGGTGTCCGCATGCCGGCCTCCGATGGCGTGTCTCCCGAGATTTATCGTCAGGCGCTGACGCAATACACATCGAGCGTTCAGGCGTATGAAGCGCAGTCGGCTCAGGAGGAGGGTGCGCTGGAAAAAGCAACGCAGGAGTTGTCTGCTGCGGAGGAAGTGCGCAGCAAGCTGCTGCAGATGCTTCCTACTTATGAAGAGCGTGAGCAGGCTTTCAACAAGCTCGTGGAAAAAGGCTATGTGAGCAAGATTGATCAGATTGATCGAAAGCGTGAGCGTATTGAAAAGCAGCAGGATTTGCGTACGCAGGAATTTACTATCAAGGCCGCGCAGGCGGTGATTACGCAGTCCCATCAAAGGATCCGGCAAATACAGTCGGATTATCATCGTCAGCTTCAGGCCGAGCGTGCAGAAGCGGCAATCCAGTTTGAGAAACTTGCCCAAGAGCTATCAAAATCAAAAACAAGGCACGGATGGCTTGAGCTGAAGGCGCCGCAAGACGGTATTGTGAAAGATATCTCCACGCATACGACAGGAACTGTCGTTAGTGCCGGCACCGTGTTACTCACCCTTGTTCCTCAAGCCGATAATGCTGTCGCAGAAGTATGGGTCAGTAATGAAGATTCAGGATTCGTACGAGAGGGACAGAAGGTCAAGGTAAAACTGAGCTCCTACACTTTCCAGAAATACGGCATGGTCAATGGCATTGTTGATGACATCAGTGCCGATGCCTCGGATCAACCATCAGCTTCTGCAGAACAAGATAATAGTTCTTCAAAATCGCACCAGCAGCCGTCGTCGTACCGCGCCAGGATTCATCTGGATACGCAGTATCTGGAGGCGAAGGGAGAGCATTATTCCCTGCGGCCGGGTATGCAAGTGGTGGCGGAGATAAGGCTTGGGCAGCGTAAAGTGATTGAGTATTTGCTATCACCCATCACGGGGACGGTGCAGGAGGCGGGGAGGGAGCGCTAACGGAAATAATGTGCAGGAGAATATTTTGTATTTTTATCGAGATATAAATCCATGGTCCGTGAGAAAGCCGCTGGTATTTACAGGCGCATTGCACGCACTCTGTTTAAAAGAAGGGAACTCTGGTGTTTGATGGGGTTGCCACCCGTCTCGATAAAGAAGCTGATCGCATGATTTCGTAAGTGGTGAGTCGCCTGCGAGGAAAAGTAACCTATAATTTTATTGCACAACGGGTTACGGAAAGCCTGATGAATTATCTCGCTAAAAAAAACAGGAGCTTAGTGTAAGTCTTATGGAGTCAGAAATGGCGAAAGACAATACCTATAGCTAAACAGTAGCTAATGCTTGAGCTAAGGCGGCGGTACGTCGTCAGCCTTGAACGAATTGTTAAATGCTTTGCTCGCGATTTTCGTAATGATGCCAAATGCGAAGAATGACAACGGCTTCTGCATGAGTGGCATACCTTACAATATATTTTCCAAACACCGCATCACGCACAGTTTTTGGTTCTGGCGCCAGCGGAACGCTCCGGCCAATTTCGGGGAAGAGACAAATATTCTCGATGCGCGCAATGAGCTCTGCAGCAACACGAGCTGCCGCAGATGGGTCTTTCTCTGCAATAAATGCTCGAAGATGAATCAGATCAACAACCGCCTCTTCGGAATAGACCAGTTTCATTGGCCTGCCTTAGGGGGCGGTAGTTCATTGGCGCTGCCCCAGTTCCGCAACCAACTATGCACGGCATCACCGGACACTACCTTGCCCTGAGCCACAGACTCCATGGCTTTGAGGGTTTCTTGCCAGCGGGACTGCTCAAGCGCTTGCCGTTCAATGAACTCACTAAGTGCCTGATTAATGAGCCAACTTTTACTCCTCTGGAGCTTGCTCGCCATGGCATTCAGGCTCTCTTCAACTTCGGGTTGAAGCCGGACAGTGGTAACGCTCATGGGATATGCTCCTTACAGGTGAATGCAATGTAATACACTGTATTTATCTGGGCAAGAAGGTCGGTTTGGCTGACTGGTTATGGGGGCAGGGTTTTGCGCTGTTTGGGGCGTCGGCCATGCCGGTACAACCTCTAAAAAGTTATACCGATTCTTATGCCGATTTTGCGAAAATTGAAATGGACGTTCTCGGACACTAGAAAGCAAAAAGCCCAGCATTGGCTGGGCTTTTTGTGGGCTTCAGAACTTGTTTGGAAATTCTGGAGCCGGGATTTGGCTCCCCGACCTGGACTCGAACCAGGGACCTAAGGATTAACAGTCCTGCGCTCTACCAACTGAGCTATCGGGGAATTACTTGAGGCCGCGAATAATAGGGATTGGGGCTGGGGTGGTCAAGCTGGAAAAGCATCTTTTTCGCCGGATAAAACAAAGCCGCTCAATAAGCGGCTTTGTTTTTATTTTCAACGGCTTGGATGGTGAAGAATTGAGCAGTTTTGCTCGTGAATCCAGCGGCTTTTTGCCAGTTCATCACCATAGAGGATGTCGCTCCCGTGTCGACGGGGCCTGGCGCTTGCTCAAGGCGCTGGGTCCCCGCCTGCGCGGGGATGACAGGAGTAGTGGTGGCAGAGCGTTAGCCTTCGATGGCCTTTTTGATGCGGCCGATGGCGTCTTCCAGGATTTTGGGTGAGGTGGCGTAGGAGATGCGCATGTGGCCATCCAGACCGAAGGCGGAACCCGGTACCACGGCGACGCCGACGGTTTCGAGCAGCATTTCGGAAAACTCGAGATCGTTCTTGAGGCCGAGCTTCTTGATGGCGCCTTCCACATTGGCGAAGGCGTAGAACGCGCCGTCGGCCGGTGAGCAGGACACGCCTTCGATGGCATTGAGGGCGGCGATCACGTAGTCGTGACGTTCCTTGAAGGCCTTGACCATGGGCAGCAGCACATCCTGCGGGCCGTTGAGCGCGGCTTCGGCGGCGACCTGAGAGATCGAGGCCGGGTTGGAGGTGGACTGGCTCTGCACGTTCTTCATGGCATTGATGAGCTTGACCGGGCCGGCGGCATAACCGATGCGCCAGCCGGTCATGGCATAGGCCTTGGAAACGCCGTTGAGCACGATGGCGCGGTCATACAGGTCCGGCGCGACGGTGACGATGTTCTCGAACTTTTCGGTGGTCCAGATGATGTGCTCGTACATGTCGTCGGTGGCGACGAGCACGTGCGGGTGGCGGCGCAGCACCTCGGCCAGGCTCAGCAGCTCGGCTTTGGAATAGACCATGCCGGTCGGGTTGGACGGGCTGTTCAGCACGAGCAGGCGGGTCTTGGGGGTGATCGCCTTTTCCAGCTGCGCGGCGGTGATCTTGTAGTCCTGGCTCTGCGGGCATTCGATGCAGACCGGGGTGGCGTCGGCAATCAGCACCATGTCGGGGTAGGACACCCAGTACGGTGCGGGAATGATGACTTCGTCGCCCTGGTTCAGCAGCGCCAGTGCCATGTTGAAAAAGCTCTGCTTGCCGCCGGAAGAGACGAGGATCTGGTTGGGGGCGTAATCAAGGCCCTGATCGCGCTTGAACTTGGCGATGATGGCTTTTTTCAGGCCGGGCGTGCCGTCGACGGCGGTGTACTTGGTGAAGCCGGCTTCGATGGCCTTGATCGCTGCCTGCTTGATGTGCTCAGGCGTATCGAAATCGGGCTCTCCGGCGCCCAGACCAATAATGTCGCGGCCGGCAGCCTTGAGTTCGGCGGCCTTGTTGGTGACGGCGAGAGTGGGAGAGGGCTTGATGCTCAGTACACGGTCAGACAGGCGGATGTCCACGGCGAAACCTCGTGCAGGACTGATGAAGGAAATGGAGCGGGCGGATGATAACGGAACCCGGCCTGCGCTTGAACCGGCAGACCGGGGTTTTTGGGCAAGCTTTTAATTAACTTCCGCCCATCAGTCCTCTGGGTACTGTCTCCCAGGGGGTGAGGGATTAAGGTAATCGCTTTAATTGAGAGTGTTGAACGGCTGGGTTTAATGTATTGCAAGCGTCACGAGCGCAGTGCAGGCAAGGCAAAATCCGGCAAAAAAGCGGAGTTTACTTATCGTAAATGAGCATTTTTCGCCGGGGTTTTCCTCGGTACCCCCTTGAGGGGTAAACGCAGCATGAACAAGCGCAGTAGCTTGCAGCTCAGCCGCACTTGCTGTCGCCGCAGTTCAGGCAGGTCAGACAGTTGTCCATGATGATCATGGCCTTGGTGCTGCACTTGATGCAGAGCTTGGCGCCTTCGGGGAACTGGCCGTTGTCGACGGGTTCGGCCACGTTCGCCTTGCCGAGCTTGCTTTCGTACTGGGCGCGCTTTTCGGCGATGAGCTTTTTCTGGTGCTCGTCGAGGCCTTCGTCCTTGATCATGCCGATGCCTTTCAGGTGCGTTTCGATGACGTCACCGATCTCGCTCACCAGCGAAGGGCAGAACTTGCCGCCTTTCTTGAAATAGCCGCCACGCGGATCGAACACGCTGTGCAGTTCTTCCACCAGGAAGGTGACGTCGCCGCCCTTGCGGAACACGGCGGAAATGATCAGCGTCAGGCCGACAATCCACTGGAAGTGATCCATGTTTTTGGAGTTGATGAAGATCTCGAAGGGGCGATGCACTTCGTGCTCGGTGCCTTCGTTGAGCACGATGTCGTTGATGCTGACATACAGCGCGTGCTCGGACAGCGGCGTCTTGATCTTGTAGGTGGAGCCGACCAGTGATTCCGGACGCTTGACCAGTTCGTGCATGTGCTCGATGTCATCGACCGGCTTGGCCGTTGCGGCTGCTGCGGGCGCCGGTTTGGTCTCTTCTTCCTTGCCGGCCAGTGCGTAGCTGACAATTTTCTTTTCTATTTTTATGCTCATGATCGCGTGCTCTTTGGTTCAGGTAAGAAAGGGGCGGGCATCAGAACTTGCCGTAATAGCCTTCCTTCAGTGCGTCATACAGGTTGGCGGCGGAGTGGATTTCGCCGTCGTATTCGATTTCTTCATTGCCCTTGGCATCGACCACCGTGCCGTCTTCCAGCGTGAAGCGGTAGGTGGTGTTTTCCAGATCCTTTTCCTTCACCAGCACGCCCTGAAAGGCTTCCGGATTGAAGCGGAACGTGGTGCAGCCCTTGAGACCCTGCTCGTAGGCATACATGTAGATATCCTTGAAATCCTCGTAGGGATAATCCGTGGGCACGTTGGCGGTTTTGGAAATGGACGAATCGATCCAGCGCTGCGCGGCGGCCTGTACATCCACGTGTTCTTTCGGCGAGATGTCTTCGGCGGTGATGAAATAGTCCGGCAGTTTCTCGCCGGCTTCCTGCGAATAGGGCATGGCTTTCTGGTTGATCAGCTCGCGGTAGGCCAGCAGCTCATAGGAAAACACATCGACTTTTTCCTTGGATTTCTTGCCTTCGCGGATCACGTTGCGCGAGTAGTGGTGCGCAAAGCTGGGCTCGATACCGTTGCTGGCATTGTTGGCGAGGCTCAGCGAAATGGTGCCGGTGGGGGCGATGGAGCTGTGGTGCGTAAAGCGCGCTCCGGTCTTGGCCAGTTTCTCCACCAGCTTGGGCTCGACGGTGGCGAGCTTTTGCATGTAGCGGCTGTATCGGGCGTGCAGGACCTTGCCTTTTACGGTGTCGCCGATCTTGTAGCCGTCGACGGCCATTTCCGGGCGCTGTGCCAGCATGGCGGCAGTGATCTCGAAATCCTTTTCCATGATCGGTGCCGGGCCTTTTTCCTGTGCCAGTTCGAGGGCGGTTTCCCAACCCGCAACGGCCATTTCGCGGGTGACGCGTTCGGTGAATTCCAGCGATTCCGGTGCGCCGTATTTCATGCCGAGCATGGTCATGACCGAACCGAGGCCGAGGAAGCCCATGCCGTGACGGCGCTTGCTGAGGATTTCGTCGACCTGTTGCTGCAGCGGCAGGCCGTTGATGTCGACGACGTTGTCGAGCATGCGCGTGAAGACGGCGACGACTTCGCGGTATTGCTCAAAATCGAAGCGGGCTTTCTCGGTGAAGGGATCGCGCACAAAACAGGTGAGGTTGACGGAGCCGAGCAGGCAGGCGCCATAGGGCGGCAGCGGCTGTTCGCCACAGGGGTTGGTGGCGCGGATGGTTTCGCAGAACCAGTTGTTGTTCATCTCATTGACCTTGTCGATGAGGATGAAACCGGGTTCGGCAAAATCATAGGTGGCGGCCATGATCATGTCCCAGAGGCGGCGCGCCGGAATCGTCTTGTAGACGCGGCAGGCGGTTTTGCCTTCGGGGCTGACGTGATAGCTGTTGGGCAGTGGCCAGTCGCGCCAGATCACGCTCTTGCTGTCACGCAGATCGACGTTGTCGGTTTCGATTTCGCGCGTGGTGATGGGGAAGGCGAGCTGCCATTCACCGTCGTTGCGCACGGCTTCCATGAAATCATGGGTGATGAGCAGTGAGAGGTTGAACTGGCGCAGGCGGCCGGATTCGCGCTTGGCACGAATGAATTCCATCACGTCCGGGTGGCCGATATCGAAAGTGGCCATCTGCGCGCCGCGGCGGCCGCCGGCCGAGGACACGGTGAAACACATCTTGTCGTAGATATCCATGAACGACAGCGGGCCGGAGGTATAGGCGCCGGCGCCGCTGACGTAGGCGCCTTTCGGGCGCAGCGTGGAAAATTCGTAGCCGATGCCGCAGCCGGCTTTCAGGGTGAGGCCGGCCTCGTGCACTTTCTCCAGGATGTTGTCCATGGAATCGCGGATGGTGCCGGAAACGGTGCAGTTGATGGTGGAGGTGGCGGGCTTGTGCTCCAGTGCGCCGGCATTGGAGATGATGCGGCCGGCCGGAATGGCGCCGTGCTTCAGGGCCCAGACGAAACGCTTGTTCCAGAGTGCACGGGCTTCCGGTGTGGTTTCCACTTCGGCCAGGGCGCGGGCGACGCGCTCGTAGGTGCCGTCGAGCGAGGCATCAACCGGCGTGCCGTCTTTGGCCTTGAGGCGGTATTTCTTGTCCCAGATATCCAGGGAGGCGGGCTGGAAGGGGATGTCGCGGGTTTCCTTGCTGGCAACAACGTGCAGGTGTACGGGTTCCATGAAAGTTCTCTGTTTTTCTATGACGGCGTGGGCGTTACAGGCAAAAGAAGCCGCCATCCGGCGACTTGTACATGCCAAGGGCTGAAACACAATATATTGGGGTTTGTGGGCGAACATTAGGCGCCGGGCCGGCGCCTGTCAATTGAGGCTGGTCTGTTTTTTTATTTTTTAAATTTGATTGAAATCAGTTGCTTATGAGTTTTAAAAAAGTGTTATGCAAAAATTGCTGATGCTTTCTCATTTGTGGCAGGAAAAGACATAACACTAGATATAGTGATTGATTGTTTGCCGGAAAACCGCTTCAGGCGGTTTTTGCAGCCGCTGCTTCGGGCCGGTGTTCGGCTTCATGCCCGTGGCCGCACTGTGTGTGCGGGAAGCGCAGCCGGCCCAGAATGGGCAGCAGCAGGGGTTCGCAACCGGCGTCGATGATTTCCTTGATGAAGCCGGGCAGGTCGACGCTGGGGATGAGGTCGGGGTCGGCGTGCAGGGGCGTCATCATGGTGTCCCAGTGACAGGGAATGATCCAGCGTGGCTGCAGAAGGGCGACCACGTCTTTCACGTAGTCCGGACGGAAGTTGCGGCCAATGGCGCAGAGACAGACGATGTCGGCGCGCTGGCCCTGCAGCTCTGCGTTGATGAAGTCGGCGCTGTCGATATGCACGATGCGCAGGGTGCCGGTATCCACCAGCCAGTTCAGTACGAGGCCGTGCTTGAGGTCGCCCATGCGTGGCGGCCAGGCCGGCAGGCGGGTGATGTGGCCGGGCATGGGAATGCGTCCAAAGACCTTGCCGTGCAGGGAAGGCAGGCCGCGGATGCGCCAGTCGCCGCTCTTGATGTCTTCGCGGCCGGCCGTTTCCAGCAGCTGGTGCTCGGGCAGGCCGGCGGCGCGGCCGACCATGATGGTGGAGCTGGAGCCGATGAGGCGGGCACCGGTCTGCTTGCAGAGATCGGGTGCGTCGAGGATGTGGTCGTAATGGGCGTGGCCGACAAGGACGTCATCGGCATGCGCAATGGTCTCGTGGATCAGCCGGGTATCCGGGACCAGGCGTGTGGTCAGGGTCTGGCGCAGGTTGGGGCGCGACAGGTAGGGATCGAGCACGATAGTGCGGTGCCGGCCCTTGATGATGAAGCCCGCCGTACCCAGATAGGTGATCTCGATCGTCTCGCTGGCGCCGGCGTGCTTTTCGTTATGGGCATCACTGGCGCAGAACCATTCGGTGCGGGTCTGCTTCAGCCCTACCATGCGTTTCCACAAAGCCATTTTTTGTTCCGCTATTGTTGAGCGCCCGGGGTTCCGGGCTGGTTTTCAGGGCAGAGGTATCCAGCCTTTTGATGTTCGCAGCCTAGCAGTGACCGGGCTGGCAGGGCACGACGGGTTCTACGCAGTTTGTCGGTTTTTTGTCGGTTCGATGTGATGGCCGCGGGGTGTAAACTGCCCGGCTTGCCACGAGGTATGTCATGAGTGAAGAAAACGTCTTCCAGCTGGTCTCGCAGTTTTCGCCGGCGGGCGATCAGCCGAAAGCGATCGAGCAGCTTTGCACCGGTCTTGAAGACGGCCTGTCGCACCAGACCCTGCTCGGTGTTACCGGCTCCGGCAAGACATTCACCATTGCCAACGTGATTGCCCGCGAGCAGCGGCCGACCATCATCATGGCGCCGAACAAGACGCTGGCCGCACAGCTCTATGGCGAATTCCGCGAATTCTTTCCGAACAATGCCGTCGAGTATTTCGTTTCCTATTACGACTACTATCAGCCGGAAGCCTATGTGCCGTCCTCCGATACCTATATCGAGAAGGATGCGTCCATCAACGAACACATCGAGCAGATGCGCCTGTCGGCGACCAAGGCCCTGCTGGAACGCCGTGACTCCATCATCGTGGCGACGGTATCGGCCATTTACGGCCTCGGTGATCCCGATGCCTACATGAAAATGCTGCTGCATGTCTCGCGCGGTGACCGCATGGACCAGCGTGCCATCCTGCGGCGGCTGGCGGAAATGCAGTATGTGCGCAATGACATGGAATTCTTTCGCGGCACCTATCGCGTGCGCGGCGATGTGATTGATGTTTTTCCGGCCGAATCCGAACGTGATGCCATTCGTATTGAACTGTTTGACGAGGAAGTGGAAAACATCAGCTGGTTTGATCCGCTGACAGGTGAGCTTCTGAAGAAAGTGGCGCGCGTGACCATCTACCCGAAAAGCCACTATGTCACGCCGATGGAGCGTATCCACGCGGCGATTGAATCCATCAAGGAGGAGCTGCCGCCGCGTCTGCAGTTCTTCCATGACCATGACAAGCTGATTGAAGAACAGCGCCTGCGCGAGCGTGTGCGTTTTGACATCGAGATGCTGCAGCAGCTGGGTTATTGCAACGGCATTGAAAACTACTCGCGCTATCTCTCGGGCCGCCAGCCCGGCGAACCGCCACCCACGCTGTTTGATTATGTGCCGGCCGATGCGCTGCTGATCGTGGACGAATCCCATGTGACGATTCCGCAGCTGGGTGCCATGTACAAGGGCGACCGCGCGCGCAAGGAAAACCTGGTAAATTACGGTTTTCGCCTGCCGAGTGCGCTGGATAACCGTCCCATGCAGTTCGAGGAGTGGGAGCATATTTCGCCGCAGACGATTTTTGTCTCGGCGACGCCGGGGCCCTATGAAGCGGCCAAGGCCGGACAGGTGGTGGAGCAGGTGGTGCGTCCGACCGGTCTGGTTGATCCGGAGATCGAAATCCGTCCGGCCAGCACGCAGGTAGATGACCTGCTTTCGGAAATCAAAAAGCGGGTGGCGCTGGAAGAGCGTGTGCTGGTGACGACGCTGACCAAGCGCATGTCAGAGGATCTGACGGATTACCTGTCGGATCACGGCGTCAAGGTGCGTTACCTGCATTCGGATATCGATACGGTGGAGCGCGTGGAAATTATTCGCGACCTGCGTCTTGGCGTGTTTGATGTGCTGGTGGGGATCAATCTGCTGCGTGAAGGCCTGGACATGCCGGAGGTTTCGCTGGTGGCGATTCTTGATGCCGACAAGGAAGGTTTTCTGCGCTCCGAGCGTTCACTGATCCAGACCATCGGCCGCGCGGCGCGTCATCTCAATGGCAAGGCCATTTTGTATGGCGACAGGATAACCGGCTCCATGCAGCGCGCCATTGATGAAACGGACCGGCGTCGCGCGGTGCAGGTGGCGTTCAATATTGAGCATGGCATTACGCCAAAAGGCGTGAAGCGCTCGATCATGGACATCATGGAAGGGGCTTATGGCTCGGCGACCGCGCGTGGCAAGAAGAACATGATGGCGGCCGAGAAAAAGGCCGAATACAACGCCATGCTGAGTGATCCGAAAGCAGTGACGGTCCGGATCAAGCAGCTGGAAACGAAAATGATGGCGGCGGCCCGTAATCTGGAGTTTGAGGAAGCGGCGCGTATCCGGGATGAAATCCATCAAATGCGCGAGCACGCCTTTGTGGCATGAGGTCTTTCCGAGGGGGGCTTTCCGGCCGCTTTTTGTCTTTGGTGACTTTTTGAAAAACCTGCTGAATCAAGCGCTTGGCGGGCTCGTCTCGACCGGGCATGAAGAAATGCACAGGGCTCCGTTTGCACCAGACTTGTACACAGATAGTGGCTGCTTACCGTGGAACCAGAGAGGAACCGGTTGTCATCAGTCAGTAATTTTACTGAAATGGACAACTTGTTGATTTTAAAACTTTATTTTTGGCTGTTCAAAAAACCGTCAAATTGTCGCAAGACGCCTGCCACGGGCATCGGAGGCCCAATCCACAATCTTCTCCACTACTTTATCCACAGCTTCTGTGGATAAAGTAGTGGCTGCACTGGCTTGACTTTGAAGGATGGGGCGAGTGCCTGCCAGGCAGCCGTGCCATGTCCGCTAGCCCCGGGACCAGATGTCCTGTTGCAGGGCCAGGGTGGGGACATCGGTGATCAGGCTGTCGGCTCCGTCATCCAGCAGCTCGCGCATGCGTGCCGGCTCATTGACGGTCCAGGTGGATACCAGCAGGCAGGCGGCGTGCGCCTGCTCAATCAGTGCTTTCGTGCAGCGTTGCTGGTGCGGTCCGATGGAGTGGCAGCCGAGCTCCAGGGCCGTGGCGATGGGATCGCCCTCAAAGCCCAGCTCGAACAGAAAGCCGCGCGGGATCTCCGGGGCGCTTTCGCGAACCAGTTGCAGATAGCGGGGATTGAAAGAGGTGGTATAGCCGCGCTCGCCAAAACCGAACTCTCGCCATAGCGGCGGAAACTTTTCGGCAATCAGGTGGCTGTCTTCCTCCGTGCGCGCCTTGACCTCGAACTGCACGTGTTCGAAATCACGCAGGACTGCCATGACGGCGCGCAGGGTCGGCACGCCTTCGCGCTCCGGCCATTCCGGAAAGGCGCGATGGCAGGCGTCCACCGCCGCGAGTTCGCGCACGGTTTTCTCGCTGACTTGTCCGGTTCCGAGGGTGCTGCGTTCCAGAAAGCTGTCGTGGATGATCACCAGCTCACCGTCACCGCTCACCTGTATATCCAGTTCCACGGCGAGCACGCCAAGCCGGCGCAGGTAGCGAAAGCCGCTGAGCGTGTTTTCCGGTGCTTCACTGCGGGCACCACGATGGCCAATCAGACGCATGAAGACTCCTCGGTTTGCAGCATCGGCCAGGCCATAAGCCGGGCAGGCTATTGTTGTGATGGGGGATGGCGTAAAGAGGCGCCATAAAAAAGCCGGCAACTTTGCCGGCTTTTTTGTTAGCACCTTCGCATCAGTTGATGATGATACGACCGGTGGCCGGGTCGAAGGTATAGCTGCCATCGCCCTTGGGTTTCTTGGTCTCTGGAGCAGGAGCTGGCTCTGGAGCGGCCGGAGTCACCTTAACCGGGGCGACGGGTGCTGTTACAACAGGCGCTGGCGCAACCGGGGCTGCCACGACCGGTGCTGGTGCAACAGGAGCAGTTGCCTCAGGTGCTGGTACGGCGGCAGCTTTGGCCGCCGCTTCAGCCTCGGCTTTTGCTTTCTCGGCCGTTGCTTTGGCCATGACTTCGCGTTCTTTGGTCTGGCGCTCGATTTCCGCAATGTTTGATTGCACGGTTACCGGCTTGGCAGCCACGGGAGCAGCAGGAGGAGGCGCAGCCGCCGGCGCAATGACCGGGGCGGGGCTTGGCGCTGGTACAGGAGCCGCCGTGTTTTTGCCTGCGATTTCCACACTTTGAACAACGGTAGAGCGCTCGAAAACCACCACAAAACCATTGTATTCCCAGCGCGTGATAGGGGGCTGGCCAACGGGGGCATTCTTTTTGAGCGGAGCCCCGAATTCCTGTTCAACCGCACGCATGCTCGCGCCGGAGGCGGGCATGCCGGCGGCATGAAGGTGGCAGGCAGTGGCAAGCAGGAGGACACAGGTGCTGAGCTTGGCGCGCATCATCATCCCTAAATCCCTTTTTGTAGTGGAGGGGTTGTAGTGAAATTTTCAACAACTCTAATGACTTAACGGCGGTATTTCAACCGTTTTCAGGGTTCTCAAAGCCCTCAAGAGGCTTGTCTTCCTGCACTTTGCGACTGATGTCACGTGCCAGGGTCTGACGGTCATGGTGACGGATGTTGACGAAGGCGACTCCCGTTCGGTAGCCCTCCAGATCTTCATCCTCGCAGAACACGACACGGCCAATGGCAGCGACATGGTAATTGCGTGCCTGGTTGCTGATGGCGATGTGCAGATAGTTGCCGGGTGTTATTGGTTCAGCCGCATGAAAGGACAGGCCGCCCTGGGACAGGTTGACGCGCTGCGGCACTGGCGACAGCATGCGGCCGAGGCTGTCTTCAATGGCCTGGGCAATGATGTCCAGCTTGAGGTTGAGCGCCTGGATCAGTCCGCCCACGCGCGGGTTTTCGCGCATCAGGGCTTCGACCTGGCTGCGCTGGACGTTATCGATTTGCGTGAGTTCTTCATTAAGGGTGAAGTGCTGGGGAAGTTCGAAGCGGGTGTCATAGGGATCGGCTTCGATTTCGCGGGCGCTGATGCGCTGATAAATGACCGCCAGGGTGGAGTTCACCCTTTTCTGGTTGCGACGTTCGTTGGCCAGTTCTTCTTCTGTACTCATCGTGCATGCACTCCACGGATTATTCTGTTCTCACGGATCTGCCGGGGCTTGTTCAGGGCCGCACCAAGTGTGGTTTAATGCGCCGCATGTTCAAGCCCGTGCCCCTTTTTATTGGTCTGCGTTACACGCGCGCCAAACGCCGTAATCACTTCATCTCCTTCATTTCCCTGACGTCCATCATTGGACTGATGCTGGGCGTGGCGGTGCTCATCACTGTGCTCTCGGTCATGAACGGTTTTGACCGCGAGCTGAAAACACGCATCCTTGGCATGGTGCCACACGCCACGCTCAATGCCTATGAACCCTTTCACAACTGGAAGCGCGTCACTGATTTTGCTCTCAGGGAGCCTGGCGTAGAGGCGGCGGCCCCTTTTAACCAGTTGCAGGGAATGATTGCGGCGGGCGGGCTGGTAAGCGGTGCCATGGTGACGGGGATTGAGCCTGAGTATGAAAAGAAGGTCTCCATCATTCATCACCATATGCAGGACGGCAGTATTGATGCCTTGCGTGAAGGCGAGTTCGGCATCGTGCTGGGTGCCGGTCTGGCGTCCAATCTGGGGGTCATGACGGGCGACAAGGTGACGCTGGTGATGCCGGAAGCGGCCTTGTCGCCAGCCGGAGTGACACCACGCTTCAAGCGTTTCACGGTAGTCGGGATTTTCAAGGTCGGTGCCGATATCGACAGCATGATCGCCTATGTGAACCTGCATGATGCAGGACGCCTGCTGCGCCTTGACGACAAGGTGCAGGGTGTTCGCCTGAAAATGAAGGACCTGTTTCAGGCCCAGGACATCAGCTATGCACTGGTGCAAAAGCATCCCCGCTTTTTTTACGCGACCAACTGGACGCAGACCCACGGCAATCTTTTCAATGCCATCAAGATGGAAAAGGCGATGATGGCCATCCTGCTGATGTTCATTGTCATGGTGTCGGCCTTCAATATCCTCTCCAGTCTGGTGATGGTGGTGCAGGACAAGAAAGCCGATATCGCCATTCTGCGCACGCTTGGTGCCAGCCCGGTGACCATCATGAAAATCTTCATGGTGCAGGGTTCGGTGATCGGTGTGGTCGGTACTCTGGCTGGTGTCAGCCTGGGCGTTCTGCTTTCGCTCACCATCGGCGATATTGCCAGCGGCATCGAGCATCTTTTCAACATCAGCCTGTTTGATGCCTATTTCGTGAACTATCTGCCCTCGCAACTGGAGCTGAGCGACGTGGTCTGGGTCAGCATTCTGGCTCTGTTCCTGAGTTTTGGTGCCACCATCTATCCCGCCTGGGCGGCATCACGGGTGCAACCGGCGGAGGCGCTGCGCTATGAGTGATTTCGTGCTGGAAGCCACCGGGCTGGTCAAGCGTTTCGAGGAAGGTCCGCAGATACTGGAAATCCTGCACGGCGTTGACATGCAGGTGAATCGCGGCGAGTTTGTGGCCATTGTCGGCAGCTCGGGCTCCGGCAAAACCACCTTGCTGCATTTGCTGGGCGGTCTGGATACGCCGAGTGCCGGTGAAGTGAAAATATGCGGGCAGGACTTCAGCCGCTGCAATGAAGTGCAGCGCGGCATCCTGCGCAACCGCCATATCGGTTTTGTGTACCAGTTCCATCATTTGCTGCCGGAATTTACTGCACTGGAAAATGTCTGCATGCCGCTCCTGCTGCGTGAAGGCAGCATTGCGGAGGCGGAAAAGCTGGCAAGCGAGTTGCTGGATCGGGTGGGGCTGGGAAGTCGCCTGCAACACAAACCGGCAGAATTATCGGGTGGCGAACGTCAGCGTGTTGCCCTGGCGCGTGCGCTGGTGACAAAACCTGCCGTGGTGCTGGCGGATGAACCGACAGGCAATCTCGATAATGATACGTCCCGGGAAGTACAGGCCTTGCTGATGGAGCTCAATCGCGAGCTCGGCATCAGCTTTGTGATCGTCACGCATGATCTGGCGCTGGCCGGCACCACGCAGCGCATCCTGCGCATGGATCATGGTCGTCTGGGCGAGCCTGCGCTGCTGCCGGCTTCGCTGTAAACGCCTTACGGCTGCTGCGCGGCAGCCCGTCTTTTTTCCTGCCTTTTTTTCCACGCTGACAAGACGTGCCAGCGCCAGAAAAGCCGCATCGCCACATAGCCCGCACTGCCAAACATGAAGCTCATGGCAATACCACCGAGCATGATCGGTTTTATCTGCTGAAACAGTGCGCTGGAGGCGGCATGACTTCCCCCTGAAAAAAGCTGGCCGAGCATGATGGCGAAATCGGCGAGAAGCCGGCTGAGCTCGCTGAAGCTCAGCATGGGAATGCCCAGCAAGTGGCTGCCAATGAGATAGGCCAGCCAGGCAAGGGGAATCAGGGTGAGCGGGTTGCTGGCGAACACCAGCGCCACACACAGGGGCAGGTTGACACGAAAAACAATGGCGGCACCTGCCGCCACCAGCATCTGGCCCGGCATGGGCAGCATGGCACACCACAAACCCCAGAAGGCGGCACCGGCGGCAGAGCGGCGATTCAGGTGCCACAGGCTGGGATCACCCAGGCGCTTGCCCAGCAGACCGAGTCCGGGATATTTGGCGATACGCTCGGCGTCGGGCAGATAGCGCCGGATCAGTTGTTTGGGCATGAAGGCGTCCACAAAAGAAGGCCGCCATCCTTTCCAATTGCCTCGCTGTGGTCAATCACTTTGATGCAGTCCGTCATGATGTGGCGGGTATCGTGCGCGGGCTTTTATCTGTCTTGCCTGTTTATGTTAAAACCGCGGTGTTCCCCCACCACAAGGATGTGTCATGGGACTCCTGCTCGCGGCCGCTGCGGCCGGTCTGATGCTTTTGCCGCTGCTGGCCTGGCTGCCACCGCCGTGGCTGCTAGCGGCACTGGCGCTGTTTTTTTCATTGCTCTGGTGGCGCTGGCGACAGCACTGGCTGCTCTGTCTGGTGTTTTTCCTCGCCGGATTTTCCTGGTCCGTCCTGCAGGCCGGGCAGGCGCTCCTGCAGCGGATTCCGCCGCCGTGGGAAGGCGTGGAGCTGGTAGCGCAGGGGCAGGTGGATGGCCTTTCCGAGTCGGCGCCCCATGGCCTGAACTTCCGTTTTCGCCCGCAAACCGTGCAGCTTGATGGTACTACGGTGCGGGTGGCGGGTGGCCGCTGGCAGCTGTTTTCGCCTTTTCCGGATGTGCCGTTGCCGGATGCCGATTGCACCCTCACGGTAAAACTCAAGCGCCCCCATGGCGTGGCTAATCCGGGTGGGTTTGACCATGAAGCCTGGCTGCTCTCGGAAAACGTCACCGCGACGGGCTCAGTAAAATCATTTTCCTGCAAAAAGCCCCCGCGCTTTTCGGTTGATGGCCTGCGTCTTTCCCTGCGCGAGGAGTTTCAGCGGGTGTTTCCGGAGCAGCCGGCAGCCGGCGTGTTGCTGGCGCTGATCAGCGGCGACCGGGCGCTGATTGCGGACACTGTATGGGAACGCTATGTGGCGACCGGCGTGGTACATCTGATGGCCATTTCCGGTCTGCATATCACTTTGCTGGCCATGGTCACGGCCTGGCTGGTATTGCACCTGCTGCGGCTGTATCCGCGGCTGGCATTGCGCTGGCCCCTGCACAAGCCGGCCTTGCTGCTCGGATTCATGGTGGCGTGTCTGTACAGCCTGATGGCCGGATTTTCGGTGCCGACCGAACGTACGCTGATCATGCTGGGCGTGGTGCTGCTGGCGCATTTGAGTGAGCGTCGCCTGCCGGCTTTCCAGATACTGGCGCTGGCCCTGATCGTGGTCCTGCTGTGCTCTCCGCTGGCGGTGCATGCCGCCGGTTTCTGGCTTTCTTTCGGTGCCGTGGCGATTTTGCTGACCCTGGGTGATCCCCGTCGCGAAACGCCGCTGTGGCGGCAGGCGTTGCTGCTGCAATGCGTGATGTCCTTGTTGTTGCTGCCGTTGACACTGTGGTTTTTCGAGCGCGCCAGCTGGGTATCGCCGCTGGCCAATTTGCTGGCTGTGCCCATGGTGACCTTTGTCATCGTGCCCCTGGGCTTGCTGGGCCTGATGTGCTGGTTGCTGTCGCTGGTGCCGCTGGCGCATTTTTTCTGGAACATCGCCACGCATCTCATCAGCGTCATGGATGCCTTGCTGGAGCAGTTCCAGTTCTGGCCGGCAGCAAGTGTCGACTGGGGCTTGCCGAGTGGCTGGAGCTTTCTGTGTTTGTTGCTGGCGCTGTTTTGCCTGCTGCAGCCCCTGCAGCGATCCCTGCGTTTTCTGGCGCCGGTATTTCTGTTGCCGCTGTTTTTTTCGGCTGCTGCCGTAGCGCCGGACACACTGCGTCTGACCGTCATTGATGTGGGGCAGGGCCTGTCGGTGCTGGTGGAAACCAGTCGGCACCAGCTGCTTTACGATGCCGGCCCGACGCTGGGGCCCCGTGCCGATGCAGGACGGCGTTATGTATTGCCGCTTCTGCATCAACGGCGTGTGACCTCTCTCGATCGTCTGCTGCTGAGTCACGATGACAGTGACCATACGGGCGGAGCCCTTTCCGTGCTGGCAGGCATGCCGGTATGGGCCGGACTGGGGGCAAGGCCGCTCAGTGTGCAGGGGCAGGCGGCTACGCCCTGGCAGGATTGCCGCGCCGGCCAGCACTGGCAGTGGGACGGCTGGTCTTTTTCGGTGCTTTATCCGAGCGCCGAAGAAAGTCTGGCAGCTGACAAGGACAATAATCGTTCCTGTGTACTCATGATCCGTCGTGGCCGTGCTGCGGTGCTGTTGCCGGGTGATCTCGAAAGCCGTGGTGAAAGTGCCTTGCTGGCGAGAATGCCGGCATCCGGCTTGCGGGCATCGGTGCTGGTGCTGGGTCATCATGGCAGCCGCAGTGCCAGCTCGGCGGATTTTCTGGCGCGTGTGCAGCCGCAATGGGCCATTGTCTCGGCCGGCTATCGCAACCAGTTCCATCATCCCAGCCCGGTCCTGCTGCAGCGGCTGCAGGATGCCGGAATTCCCTGGCGCAATACCGCCGCCAGTGGCGCCATTACGATGGTGCTGGAGGCGGATGGATCGGTCGTGCTGGAGGAGTTTCGCAGGCAGCTGCCGCGCTACTGGCGTACGCCGCCAACACAATGACGTACAAGTGTTTTTTGCCAATCAACCGGCATCTGTCGCGCTTGGCGGGGTAGGGCTAAACCGGTAAAGTAAGCCCGGCTTTGCAGGCCTTGGCCCCCTGGTTTCGGGGTTGAATCTTTATTGTTGTTTCAGGATGGGAGTTCACGACTGTGTGGGAGCTGATTAAATCAGGTGGCTGGCTGATGATGCCGATTGTTCTGGCCTCGGTGCTGGCACTTGCCATCAGTCTGGAACGGGCCTGGACCTTGCGTACGGCTCGTGTGGCCCCCCCCGATCTGCTGGCCCGGGTGTGGAAGTGGATCAGGGAAAAGCAGCTGGATGCCGCCAGACTCAAGGAGTTGCGTACCGATTCCCCGCTCGGTGAAATCCTTGCAGCAGGTTTGCTTAACTCCAAGCATGGCCGCGAAATCATGAAGGAAAGCATTCAGGAAGCTGCCTCGCATGTGATTCATGATCTTGAAAAGAATCTTTCCCTGCTCGGCACGATTGCCGTGATTTCACCGCTGCTGGGTTTGCTCGGCACCGTGGTCGGCATTATCGAAGCCTTCATGGTGGTGACATCTTCCGGCCTCAGTGATCCCACCATGCTGGCCGGCGGGATTTCCAAGGCCCTCATCACGACGGCTGGCGGTATTGTGGTGGCGATTCCGGCCATGATCATGCACCGCTATTTCACGCGCCACATCACGTCCATTACCGTGGAAATGGAACAACAGGCCATCAAGCTCGTCGATATCGTGCACGGTGATCGTGAGGTTGATTTCCAGGAAGCCCCCGTTGCCGGCAAACCCCGGGTGCGGGAGAACGCGGCGTGAAATTTCGTCGTCCTGCGCCGGATCCGCTGGAAATCAATCTCACCCCGCTGATTGATTGCCTGCTGTTTCTCATCATTTTTTTCATGCTGTCCACGACCTTTACCAAGGCCAGCAAGCTGCAAATCAGCTTGCCCGAGGCCAAGGGTGATGTGGCGCCGGCATCGGCGCACAACATAGAAGTCTCGGTGAGTGCGTCGGGGGTTTATGCGGTTAACGGGCAGGTGCTGGCCAGCAAGCAGGCCACGAGCCTGCGCTCGGCCATCGAAAAGGCCAGCGAAGGCCGTCGTGATGTTCCTTTCATGATCTCTGCGGATGGCAATACTCCGCATCAGGCCGTGGTCACCGTAATGGATGTGGCGGGCCAGATGGGTTTTCAGGGACTCAGCATCAGTACACGTCAGCCTGAAGACAAATAAGCGTCTTCGGATTTCTCCAATCGGCGGGTCTGTTGCGGCTCGCCTCTATAGACACGACACATGAATACACAATCATCCGCTCATGCCTCTGGCTGGCAGGTTTACAAGCGTCTGCTCGGCTATACGCGCCGTTACTGGGGAATTTTCGGTTTGGGTGTGGCGGGCTTTCTCATCAATGCGCAGACGGAATGGGCGGGTGCCAAGCTCATCCAGTACATCATTGAAGCCATCCAGAAGCATGATCAGCACGCCAAGAACCTGTTTCCCTTGCTGATTATCGGCGTATTTTTTCTGCGTGGCGTGGGTACCCTGATGGGTAACTATTACATTTCCCTGGTGTCGCGCAATATTGTCTATGCCATGCGCCGCGAGATTTTTGACAAGCTGCTGCTTTTGCCGACCAGTTTTTATCATCAGAACTCTTCCGGTCGTATTGCGGCCAAGCTTATCTACGATGTTGAACAGGTGACGGCAGCAGCTACCGAGGCCCTGAAGACGATTGTACGAGAAGGCTTTATTGTCATTTTTCTCTTCGGTTACCTGCTCTGGACCAACTGGCGCCTGTCACTGGCGCTGTTCATTATCGGACCGATTGCCGGCTGGCTGGTCAGTATTGCCAGCAAGCGCTTTCGCAAGCTCTCGCACAAAATCCAGGCATCCATGGGGGATGTAAACCACATTGCCAATGAAACCATCAACGGTTATCAGGTTGTGAAAACCTATGGTGGTGAGGCCTATGAGCGCAAGCGCTTTGATTTTGCCTCGCTGGAGAATCTCAAGCAGGGCATGAAGATGGTGGTGACGCAGTCCATTACGTCGCCACTGGTACAGATGATGATGGCCCTGGGAATGTCGGTAGTGGTCTGGATTGCCCTGCAGCCACAGATCATGGGGGACATTTCTGCCGGCGGGTTTATTGCCTACATCACCGCGGCGGGCCTGCTGGCCAAGCCGGTGCGCGGACTGACCGATGTCAATGAAAAGATCCAGCGCGGTATTGCGGCGTCGGCATCCGTTTTTGAGTTGCTCGACATGCAGTCTGAAGTTGATACCGGCACGATTGATGTTGAGCGCTTGCAGGGTGATATCGAGTTTCGTCATGTCGGCTTTTCTTATGAAACCGGCAAGCCCGTGTTGCAGGACATAAGCCTGCGTGTCAAACCTGGCCAGACCGTGGCCCTGGTTGGCCGTTCCGGTGCCGGCAAGACCTCGCTGGTGAATCTGCTGCCGCGTTTTTACGACGCCACTGCGGGCGAGATATTGCTCGATGGCAAACCGCTGCAAAGCTACACCCTGAGCTGCCTGCGCCGGCAGATTGCCAGTGTCAGCCAGAAGGTGGTGCTGTTTGACGATTCGATTGCCAACAACATTGCCTATGGCGTGTGCCGCGACCGCCCGCGTAGCGATATCGAGGCCGCTGCCAGGGCGGCCTATGCACAGGAATTTATCGAAACCATGCCGCAGGGGTATGACACTCCGGTTGGCCAGGATGGCATGCAGCTTTCCGGTGGCCAGCGTCAGCGTATCGCCATTGCGCGCGCCTTGCTCAAGAACGCACCGATCCTGATTCTCGATGAGGCAACCAGCGCGCTGGATAACGAGTCCGAGTTTTATATTCAGGCGGCACTTGATGAGGTGATCAAGGGCCGTACCACCTTCGTGATCGCGCACCGGCTGTCCACGGTTGAAAATGCCGACTGGATTGTGGTGATGGATCAGGGCCGTATTGTTGAAACCGGTACCCATGCCGAGCTGCTGGCCAGGAATGGTGCATATGCGCAGCTGCACAGCCGCAATTTTGCCGAAGATGACGGTGTGGCTCCGGGGGCGGTGTGAGCCAGTGGCTGACGGCGGCGTGGTATCGCGGTCATCCTGTATTATGGCTGTTATGGCCTCTCAGTCTTTTGTATGGATGCATCAGCGCCTTGCGTCGTCTGGCTTACCGTCATGGCGTGCTGTCATCGCGGCACTTTCCGGTGCCCGTTCTGGTGATTGGTAATATCACGGTCGGAGGAACAGGGAAGACGCCGATTACGCTGGCACTGATCGAGCGTTTGCAGCGCGAAGGCTTCCGGCCCGGTGTGGTCAGTCGCGGTTATGGTGGCAGTGCGGCGTATCCCTTGCGTGTGAGTGACGCGGTCAGTACGGTAGAAACGGGTGATGAGCCCATGACGATTTTCCGGCGCAGCGGTGTGCCGGTTGTGGTTGATCCCGATCGTTCCCGTGCCGTTGCCTTTCTGTTGCAGCATACGGATTGTGATCTTGTGCTGAGCGATGATGGCTTGCAGCATTATGCGCTGGCACGGGATGTTGAAATTGCAGTGATTGACGGTGTGCGAGGCATTGGGAACCGGTGCCTGCTGCCGGCAGGTCCTTTGCGTGAAGCCGCGTCACGTCTTGCCAGTGTTGATTATGTGATCGTGAACGGGGAGGGCTTTTCCTTTCCCGGCGCCTATCCCATGCAGCTGGTGCCGGAGTCGTGGCAGAACCTGCATCAAGCCAGGCAGCCTTTGCCTGAGCCGGGTAGCCGTATTCATGCGGTGGCAGGTATCGGCAATCCCGGGCGTTTTTTCACGCAGTTGCGTGCCCGGGGTTTCGAGGTGATTGCCCATGCCTTTCCCGATCACCATGCCTATGTGGCCGGTGATTTTGCGTTTGCGGATGGCGCCCCCGTCGTCATGACGGAAAAGGATGCCGTCAAGTGCATGGCCCTGGCGGCGGATAACTGGTGGTTTGTGCCGGTGAGTGCTGATCTGCCCGAGGCTTTTTATTTATCACTGTTACAGCAGTTACAGGCAACCAGAGTAAATCGACATGCTTGATAAAAAACTTCTAGCGATTCTCGTGTGTCCCCTGTGCAAGGGAGCATTGCGTTATGACAGCACCAGACAGGAACTGGTGTGTCGTGCTGATGCGCTGGCCTTTCCCATTCGTGACGGCATTCCCGTCATGCTGGAGGAAGAGGCACGCCGCCTGACGCTTGACGAGTCATTGGGCTGATTGTTCCAGGAATTCCCGAGAGAGCCGTATCATGAGTTTCAAGGTTGTTATTCCTGCCCGTTACGGCTCCAGCCGTTTGCCGGGCAAGCCTCTGCTTGAGATAGCAGGCAAGCCCATGTTTGCGCATGTTTATGCGCGTGCCTGCGAAAGCGCAGCGGAAGAAGTGCTGATTGCCACTGACGACGAGCGTATTGCCTCGGCGGCGCGAGCCATTGGTGCAGAAGTGGTGATGACGTCCCCCCTGCACCCTTCCGGTACCGATCGTTTGCAGGAAGTCGTGGCAAAAAAGGGCTGGGCTGATGAGGTCATCGTGGTGAATGTACAGGGTGACGAGCCCCTGATTCCCCCTTCGGTGATTGATCAGGTTGCCAGAAACCTGATGCTCTCAAAGACGGCCGATATCGCCACGCTTGCAGAACCGCTTCAGGATGCTGCCCAGCTTTTTAATCCCAATATCGTCAAGCTGGTGCGCGACATACACGGTCATGCCTTGTATTTCAGTCGTGCTCCCATGCCCTGGGCCCGTGATATTTTTGCGCACGACAAAAGCCGGCTTCCCGTCAGTAATCTTTACCTGCGGCATCTGGGTGTTTATGCCTACCGTGTCGGCTTTCTGCATGCCTATGTGAGCTGGCCGCCGGCAGAGATCGAATTGCTGGAGTCGCTGGAGCAGCTGCGCGCCCTCTATAACGGCGTCCGGATTCATGTCGATATGGCGGCTGTCGAATTGCCGCCGGGTGTGGATACTCCCGAGGATCTGGAACGTGTAAGAGCCATACTGGCCGGTGCTTCTTCATGAGTGCGGATGTCACCCGGGTACTGTTTGTCTGTATTGGCAATATTTGCCGCTCGCCGACGGCTGAAGCGGTTTTCCGTATGCAGGTGGAAAAATCCGGTTGGGGGAAGCTGTTCACCGTGGATTCGGCCGGGACCAGCGGATTTCACGTGGGCGAACCGCCGGATCGCCGCGCGCAGAAGCACGCAGCAGAGCGTGGCTACAATCTCTCGGCCTTGCGCGCACGGCAGATTGGTCCCATGGATTTTGACCGTTTCGACCTGATTCTGGTGATGGAAAAATCCGTGCTGGATACCGTGCAGCAGCTGAAAAACTTTGGCAGGGGGAAAGCCGAAGTCAGTATGTTTCTGGATTATCTTCCGGGTTATGAGGGGCAGAATGTTCCAGATCCCTATTATGGCAATGCCGATGGATTTTCGGCCGTACTGGATCTGGTGGAAGAGGGGAGTACGGCGCTCCTGCGCAGCCTGCTGAAAAAGCAGGGCGTTCTGGGCTGTAGTTGCTGATCATGCGTTTTCTCGAAAACTTTTTGCTGACGGACCGCAATACCTTAAAGCTGCCTTCACGTGCGCGTTTTTTTGCGGCTCCCGAGACGCGCGATGAGCTGCACTCCCTGCTCAATACGGTGACGGCCAGAAACCTGCCGGTAATGGTGCTGGGCGGCGGCAGCAATGTCGTGTTTGCCGGAGACTTTCAGGGACTGGTTTTGCAGCCGGCGATGCGCGGTATTCGCTGCATTGGTGAAACGGCCGGGCATTATCTTGTTGAGGCGGAGGCTGGGGAGCCCTGGCCAGACTTTGTGCAGTATTGTCTGGCCCGTAACTGGTATGGCCTGGAAAACCTGTCGCTGATTCCGGGAACCGTGGGCGCGGCACCCATACAGAATATAGGTGCCTACGGTGTCGAGATCACCGACCGCCTGCATTCATTGACAGCGCTTGAGCTTGCTACGGGAAGGGTGCGCGAGTTTTCGCATGCAGACTGTCGTTTTGGCTATCGCGAAAGTGTTTTCAAGCAGGATCTCCGCGATCGCTACATCATTGCCAGGGTGCGTTTCCTTCTGCAGAAAAAGCCTGTCCTGAAAACTGCCTATGCTGACATTCAGCAGGAACTGGCAGTCCGGGGCATTGACGCACCCACGCCACAGCAAGTTGCCACAGCGGTGATTGCCATTCGTACGCGCAAGTTGCCATCGCCAGCGGTATTGGCCAATGCCGGCAGTTTTTTCAAGAACCCGGTGGTGTCAGTGGCGGTGCTGGATGAGATCAAGAGCCGGTTTCCTGACGTGATTGCCTATCCGCAAGCAGATGGAGCCAAACTGGCGGCCGGCTGGCTGATAGAAAAAGCTGGCTGGAAAGGCCGCTCCATCGGACCGGTGGGGGCTTATGAAAAACAGGCCTTGGTACTGGTGAATCATGGCGGTGCCACCGGCGCCGACGTGATTGCCGTGGCCTCTGCCATTCAGCAAGCGGTTACCAGCATGTTTGGTGTTCAGCTTGAGATGGAGCCGCGCATTTACGGCATCTAGTGCGTCCGCCCTTGCCGCATTTCTGCTGCAATCAGGCGCCCCCTCCCTGTAAAAAAATAAAAAATGGTGATCCATGAAATTTCTCCTGCGTTTCCTGTGCTGTGTACAGATGCTTTCGATGGCTTCTGCATGGGCCTATGACAAGGAGGTCGTGGATGGCATGTTGCGTGGCCAGGAGGGTATTGCGGGCCTCAAGCGTCATGAGACGGTCATTGACGGAGAAAAGATATTCTATCTTGATAACGAAAGGGCCGCGGCCGGGCGCACCATCATGCTGGTGCATGGTTTTGGTGACAGCAGCCTGAGCTGGACTTTTTTTGCCAGAATTTTTCGTGATGGTGATTATCGGGTCATCATTCCGGACTTGTTGGGTTTTGGCCAGAGTGGCCGGCCTGCCGGTGCGGATTACCATTATCAGGCGCAATCAAAACGCCTGTTTGCCTTGCTGGCCTCACTCAAGGTTTCCAGTGTGCATCTGGTGGGTAATTCCATGGGCGGAGGAGTGGTTGCCGAGATGGCATTGCAGCAGCCGCAACAAGTTGCCAGCCTGACGCTGATGGATGCCGCAGGTGTGCATTACAAGCCTACCGAGCTTGATCAGCAGCTGATGTCAGGAAACAACTTTCTGATTTCAAGAAAGCCGGGCGACTTTGAGCGCATGGTTGAGTTTGCCAGCTTTACTCGTCCTCCCATGCCGCGTCCGATACTGGATTATTTGTCTGAACGGGCCGTGCAGGATGGTGCTCTGCATGAAAAGATATTTCACGATGCCTTGTTCAATGACATCGATTTCCTGCTGCTGGATCTGGACCGGATAAAGGCGCCGACATTGATCCTGTGGGGAGAGAAGGATCGTGTCCTGAGCCCGGATAATGCGAAGGTGTTTAAAAAATACATTCCGGATAGCCGGGTACAGGTTTTCCCCGATGTGGGGCACATCCCGATGATGGAGATTCCGGAAGTCAGTGGTCTGGCGGTCAGCCAGTTTATTGACGGCCTGTATGTGAAGAGGTGAAATCCGGTGCATAAAAAAGGGCGGCCCAGTGGCCGCCCTTTTTTATTGTCCCCGACTCACTGATCCAGATTCGGGGCCGTGCCTGCCTCTTTGACCGGAGCCGAAACCGGAGCCGAAACCGGAGCCGAAACCGGAGCCGAAACCGGAGCCGAAACCGGAGCCGCTGGCGGGGTTACTGCCGGTGCCGGTTTTGCTGCTGCAGGGGAGAAACCCTTTTGTTGCGCTGCCAGTGCCTCACGGCGGCGACGCTCGCGTGGATCATTGGCGGCTCGTCCTGCCTGGCGAGGTACGTGTACTGGAACCTCTGCGGCGGCTGGCGCTGCCGGTGCGCTGGCAATGCTGATGGTTGCTGCGGGTGCTGTAACCGGCATTTTTACCGGAGCCGTTGTAACGGCAGCAGGAGCTGCCGCTGCTTTCGGGCTTTCCGTTACTGTCGGATCCACGGCACGTGTGGCGGCTCTTGTTTCAGCATTGCCCTGGGCCGGTGTGCTTTCAATGGCGCTGGCAACAACTGCCGGGGCAACAACTGCCGGGGCAACAACTGCCGGGGCAACAACTGCCGGGGCAACAACTG
>JAQSDB010000011.1 GCA_029945725.1 bacterium
GCAACAACTGCCGGGGCAACAACTGCCGGGGCAACAACTGCCGGGGCAACAACTGGAGCCGGAGCAACAACTGGAGCCGGAGCAACAACTGGAGCCGGAGCAACAACTGGAGCCGGAGCAACGGGCGAGCCATCAGCAGAAAGCAGGCCTTCTTCAATCAGAACCTGCTGATCGCGATCACGCGGTGGGCGCTGGCGACGATTGCTGGGATGACGACCGCGACGGGGACGACGCTCGCCCTCTGCCTGTGGCTGAGACTCTACAGCGACGCCTTCAATGCCCTCAACGGCAACAAGGGCTGTAACGGTGCTGGCTTCCTCTTCCTGCGGGCGCGGTGTGCGCTCGGGGCGAGGGGCACGTTCCGGGCGAGGTGGACGCTCGGCGCGTGGTTCGCGTGGGGTACGCGCTTCCGCTTCCGGGCGAGCTTCGCTTTCTACACGACGACCCTCGGCTGCGTTGCGACGACCCTCGCTGCTTTTTTCTCCGTCCTGCGCAGCACGATTCTCGCGCGGCTCACGTTCCGGACGTGGTTCACGAGCCTCTCTCGGCTCACGTTCGGGGCGGGGCTCCCTGGCTTCACGCGGCTCGCGTGCTTCACGGGTATTGTCGCTGCGCTCATTGCGGCCGCGGCTGCCTTGCTGGCGACCGCCATCACGATTATTGCCGTTGCTGCGGTTGCGCTGACGATTGTTGTTGCCATCCGTTTTCTTCGGCGCCTCGGTGACCACGGGGGCGGGCTCGGCTTTTTCACTGATACCGAAGATATTGGACAGCCAGGCAAAAAAGCCGGGCGGGCTGGTTTCGGCAACCGCTGCGGGAGGGGTTGCCGGTGCTTCTGCACGTGGCGCCGGAGCCTGTGTTGCCGGCTGGATCATTTTGACGGCCGCTTCCTGGCGACGAGGTTCCGGCGTAACAACGCCGAGAACCTGTTCGGTGGCGGGTGGCTGGATACGCTCCATCAGCTTGTAGGTTGGCGTATCTTCCTGGCCTTCTTCAATCTGGTCATCGCGCAGACGGCTGATTTCGTAATGCGGTGTTTCCAGATGCTCGTTCGGCAGAATGACGATGCGGACATTGCTGCGCGCTTCGATGGCCGTGAGGGCGGCACGTTTTTCATTGAGCAGGAAGGTGGCCACGGAAATGGGTACTTCGGCATTGATTTGCGCGGTGCGCTCTTTCTGCACCTCTTCTTCAATCACACGCATGATGGAGAGGGCGAGTGAATGCACGTCACGAATGACACCGGTGCCGTTGCAGCGCGGGCAGACGAGTCCGGAGGTTTCTTCCAGAGACGGGCGCAGACGCTGGCGCGACAGTTCGAGCAGGCCGAATTTGGAAATGCGACCGATCTGGATGCGGGCGCGATCCATGGCCAGCGCTTCGCGCAGGCGGTCTTCTACCTGGCGCTGATGCTTGACCGGCGTCATGTCGATGAAGTCGATGACGATGAGGCCGCCGATATCACGCAGGCGCAGCTGGCGGCCGATTTCATCCGCTGCTTCCAGATTGGTATTGAGCGCTGTTTCCTCGATGTCGCTGCCCTTGGTGGAGCGTGAGGAGTTGATGTCGATAGACACCAGTGCTTCGGTTGGATCAATCACGATGGAACCGCCGGAAGGCAGCTTCACTTCACGCTGGTAGGCGGTCTCGATCTGGCTTTCGATCTGGTAGCGATTGAACAGTGGCACCGGATCTTTGTAGAGCTTGATCTTGTGCTGGTAGTGCGGCATCACCTGCTGCACAAAGTTCATGGCTTCGTTGAAAGCCTTTTCGCTGTCGATCAGGACTTCATTCATGTCCTGGCGCAGATAGTCGCGCACGGCACGGATGATGACGTTGGATTCCTGATAGATCAGGAAGGGGGCGTGACGCTCGCTGGCCGTTTTGATCGACGTCCACAGGGTCATCAGGTAATCAAGATCCCACTGCAGCTCTTCGGCACTGCGCCCAAGACCGGCGGTGCGCACGATGGCGCCCATGTCCTGGGGAATGCTGATGGCATTGAGTGCGTCTTTCAGTTCCTGGCGCTCTTCGCCTTCAATCCGGCGCGAGATGCCACCCGCACGCGGGTTGTTCGGCATCAGTACCAGATAGCGGCCCGCCAGGGAAATGAAGGTGGAAAGAGCGGCGCCTTTATTGCCGCGCTCTTCTTTCTCGACCTGGACAATGATTTCCTGGCCTTCCTTGATCGCATCACGAATGGTGATGCGGCCACCGGCTTCTTTCGGGGATTTGCTGAAATATTCGCGGGAGATTTCCTTGAGGGGCAGGAAACCGTGGCGTTCGGCGCCGTAATCAATAAAGGCAGCTTCGAGGCTGGGCTCGACGCGAGTGACTTTTCCTTTATAGATGTTGGCTTTTTTTTGTTCGCGGGCGCGGTGTTCGAGATCGAAATCGTAAAGACGTTGTCCGTCTACCATCGCGACGCGAGTTTCCTCGGCGTGCGTGGCATTGATAAGCATGCGTTTCATAGTCTACCCAACGGGTTCGGCACCATGGTGCGGAACGCGCCGGCAGGGGACGACGTCGTTACGGTACGCAGCCGCCACATTGTGAGGGCAGGCTGCGTGGTTGTTTCTGCTCGCCAGAGTAATAACTCTTGCAGAAGCACAGAAACAAAGAGCACGTACATTGTGCAGGAAGGGTCATTTTTCTGACCTCGTCAGCAGCGCCGTAGCGCTGCTGTTCCGGCACGGAAATGCCAGGCATTTCCCGAATTCGTTCCGCTATCCGGTGGCGTTCCATTTGCCAAAGTGCAAATGGTTTCAACAGGCGGACAAAGCCGCCACGGATTGGATTTGAAAGCCATGTTACGCGTTGAGCACGGGCCCGGTTTTATCGGGGGCGTGCAGGACGGTGGCTTCCAGCTCCGGTTCTCTGATCACACGTGAATCAAAACAGGAGGTGCATGTAATGCGGCTTGCGTCAGCACAGAGTGCGTGCTGAGGGGCCGGCGGGGTGCTGTCCCTGTTGTGACCGGTGTTGTGATCTGTGCTTGCGGAAACCCCGGGGGGTGCTGGTTCGACTGTGCTCTGTGTGGCTCCCGGCGTTATTGAGTGTGCCGGTACGGTACGCGGAGAAATGCATCACAGTCGTTCGCGACACCTGTTCAGGGCTTCCTGTACAATGAGCACCCATTTGGCGGACTGGTCATATTTGAAAATATGGTCAGGGCCGGGCTGCCCGGTTCTGCAAGCGACAGGGCACTATAGCAGCAGCTTTTGCAGCCGGCCACAAGAATCGCCGCCACCCCATTGATAGATAAGTGATTTCCATGACGTCTGATGAAGGCGCGCCGGCCGCCGCACGCATGCTGACTGTGCCGGATGATGTGGCTGGCCAGCGCCTCGATAACTTCCTGCTGACCCAGCTCAAGGGAGCTCCGCGCACCCTGATCTATCGCATTGTGCGTACGGGAGAGGTGCGCGTGAACAAGGGGCGCATCAAGCCGGATTACCGTTTGCAGGCGGGCGATGTGGTGCGTGTGCCACCCTTGCGCCTGGCGCCAGCGCCAGAGGTTCCTCAGCCCGGTGCGGGGGTTTCCCGCGATCTGGCCAGCCGTATTGTGTATCAGGACAAGGGCCTGCTGGTGATCAACAAGCCGGCTGGTCTGGCAGTGCATGGTGGCAGTGGTGTTGCCTGGGGGTTGATTGAGGCCTTGCGCGTACTGCGCCCGGAGGCGCCCTTTCTCGAGCTGGTGCATCGCCTTGATCGTGATACCTCGGGTTTGTTGATGGTGGCGGAGAAACGCAGTGTGCTGCGCGAGCTGCATGGCCATTTGCGCGATGGTCATATGGAGAAAGTCTACGTGGCCTTGCTGGTCGGCAGGCTCAAGGGTGCGACGCATAATGTGTCAGCCCCCTTGCTGAAAACCAATCAGGGCACCGAACGTATTGTCCGCGTTTCCAGTGAAGGCAAGGAAGCGCAAACCCAGTTTCGGGTGATCGAGCATATTGGTAATACCACGCTTGTGGAGGCGCGACCAAAGACGGGACGGACCCATCAAATCAGGGTGCATGCCCAGTATCTCGGGCATCCGCTGGTGGGGGATGAGAAATACGGCAATGACGCGGTCAACAAGGCCATGCGTGTGCATGGCGTTAACCGCCTTTTTCTTCATGCCCGCAATCTGCGCATCCGTTTTGGAGCCATGACAGAGGATCTGTACCTGACCTGCCCGATCGAGCCTGAGCTCGAGGCGGTACTGGAGAGCCTGCGTCGTGCCCAGTAGCCGCCAGCGTCCGAAGCCCAGGCTCTTTGTTTTTGACTGGGATGGCACGCTCATGGATTCCGAGCGCCAGATTGTGCAGTGCATGCAGATGGCGGCGACTGACCTTGAATTGGTCGCACCAACCTATGCCAGTGTCAGGAGCATTATTGGTCTTGGCTTGCCCGAGGCTATTCTGCGGATATTTCCCGGCCATGATAAGCAGACCCATGAGCGCATTCGCCATGCCTATGCCCGCAATTTTGTGGCAGAGGCGGGTGGGCGTTGTGAAATGTTCACGGGCGCCATGGAGTTGCTGACCGGGCTTAGGCAGGCTGGTTATTTGCTGGCAGTGGCGACGGGCAAAAGTCGCCCGGGTCTGGATCGGGTGCTGGAGCAGACAGGTCTGACCAGTTTTTTCGATACGACGCGCTGCGCTGACGAGACGGCTTCGAAGCCTGATCCCCTGATGCTTAACGAAATCCTGACGGCGTTGTCGGTTTTTCCGGCGGAGGCAGTAATGATAGGCGATACCACTTTTGACCTGGAAATGGCGGCGCGCATCGGTATGCGTCGTATTGGCGTGGCGCACGGGGCGCATGATGTCAGTGCCTTGCAGGTTCACAAGCCCGTCGCCATAGTAGACGACATTCCCGCCTTGGCAGGCTGTCTTGCTTCGCTCTAATCTCTCTTCTCGTTTTCAGCTTGTGGTGGCAGTCCTGATGGGCAGTCGCCACCAAGGAGTCATGTATGGCAGATAATCCCTGGGGCAGCAGCACGCCACCTTCTTCCTCGTCCTCTCCCAAGGGGCGCGAATGGGATCTTCTGGAGAAGGTAGTCATGACCTCGGTGCAGGAGCAGCGTCGGTCAAGACGCTGGGGCATCTTCTTCAAGCTGCTGACCTTTCTTTATATAGCCGGGTTTGTCTGGGCGATTTTTGGCTCAAAGAGCGTGGAGAAGGGCGCCATTGGCGGTGAGCATACGGCTGTGGTTGCCATCACGGGTGAAATCTCCGACGGTTCCGAGGCCAATGCCGATGCCATTATCTCGGGCCTGCAGGCGGCATTTGAGGCGCCGAAAAGCCGGGCCGTTATTCTGCGGATCAATAGCCCGGGCGGCAGCCCGGTGCAATCGGCCTACGTCTATGACGAGATTCGTCGCCTGCGTAGTCTGCACAAGAACAAGAAGGTTTATGCGGTCATCACGGACATGGGCGCCAGCGGGGCTTATTACATTGCCTCGGCGTCCGACCAGATTTATGTCAATCCGGGCAGTCTGGTAGGCTCGATCGGCGTCATCATGCAAGGCTTTGGTGTGCAGGGGCTCATGCAGAAGCTGGGTGTGGAGGATCGCACCATGACTGCGGGTGCGCACAAGGCCATTCTCAGTCCTTTTGAGCCGGTGAAGCCGGAAGAAAAAGCACATATAAAGAATCTGCTGGATGCAGTGCATCAGCAGTTCATTACGGCAGTGAAGCAGGGGCGTGGTCAGCGTCTCAAGGATAATCCCGATATTTTCAGCGGGCTGTTCTGGACGGGGCAGCAGGCAGTAGAGCTGGGGCTGGCTGATGGTTTCGGATCAGTCGACTCGGTTGCCCGCACGGTAGTGGGAGCCGAGGATCTGGTTGATTACAGCGAGCGGCCAGATCCCTTCACCAGTGTGCTCAAGCGCCTGGGTGTCAGCATGGGGGATGCCATGATGGCCCGCATGGCGCCTGCGCAGGGGATCCAGCTGCGCTGATCCTTCTGTGTGACGGGAAAAAGCGGCCTCTGGGCCGCTTTTTTTTTGCGGCGTGTATCAGCCTCCCGAGACGAGTCCTGGTTTGCTGCGTCTGGCGAGCAGCCGGAACAGGGTGATGAGTTCTGACCCGATGAACAGGCAGCCTGAAGTGGTCACCAGCAATAGCCAGGTTTTTCCCAGAGGCAGGTCATGGTTCATGTAATGAGCGGTGGTCAGTAGAGCGGCAAGGGTTGCGACCAGAATGAGGCTGATGCGGAGCAGGATCAGCATGATGACGTTGGAGGATGATTGCTGGTGCGGCATGTTGTTTCCCTGGCAGTCGTGGAGTGGGCGATTTGTCAGGGAGGAGGGTAGGTTTCTGGCATGTCGCCTTTGTTAAAGGCGCATGAATCAGGGATGAATCCGTTGCTTCAGGGCAGCATGACGCCTTCCGTCTGCAGGAAATCTACGAGGGCCATGAGTGGAAGGCCGATAAGGCTGTTGGGGTCACGGCCGTCAAAGCGTTTGAACAGGGCTATCCCCAGTCCTTCTGACTTGAAGCTGCCGGCGCATTCATAGGGGTGGTCTGCCAGCAGATAGCGTTCGATGGCAGCAGGGCTGAGGGTGCGGAAGCTGACATTAAACGTTTCAGTCGTGAGCTGGCAGTGGTCCGTTGCCGTATTCAGCAGGCAGAGCCCGGTATGGAACGTAACATCGCGGCCTGACAGTTTTTGTAATTGCTGGCGGGCGCGTTCATGGCTTCCGGGCTTGCCGAGGATTTCTCCGTCCAGGCTCAGTGCCTGGTCGGAGCCGATGATCAGGGTGTCGGGGTGCCGCGCCGCGAGAGTGCAAGCCTTGGCTTTGCTCAGGCGGCTGACGAGATTGCTGATGGGCTCGCCTGCCAGCGGTGTTTCATCTATATCCGGGCTGACGCAGAGGAAGGGAAGCTGCAGTCGCTCCAGAAGCTGGCGCCGGGCTGGAGAGGAGGAGGCCAGCAGGAGGCGGCGGGGCAGGTCGGGCATGACGGAATGCGCCTTGGTTAAAGCTGGCAGAGTACCTGAAAAGTAAGGACTTTTCTTTTGACAGCTATCGGGTGAGTCCGTATTATCGCGCGCCTATGTCAGCGACCACTCTGCCCCAATACATTGATGCCCAGAAATGGGCTGACCGCGAGGCGGTGATAGACCAGGCTTTTCCGCTCGCGGCGTTTGCGCGTGTTTGTGAAGGCGCGGCCAGCTCCGAGGGTGAAGTTCGCGTCAGTATACGAGTTCATCGTGATGCCCAGGGCCTGATAGTGCTTGAAGGCAAGCTGTCGACGGGCGTTGCGCTGATCTGTCAGCGCTGCCTTGAGCCAGTAGTGACAGACGTTAATGCTGATGTGCAGCTCTGGCTTCTGTGGAATGAAGAGGCTGCTGACCAGTTGCCGGATGAGGCGGACTTTGTGCTGCAGGATGCAGAAGGCCGCATTGATCTGGTTGATGTGCTTGAAGATGAATTGCTGTTGGCTTTACCTCTGGTGGCGGCGCATGAAGATTGCCAGCCCTATCAGGTAGCTGACGTAAATGAAGTTGAAGTTGAAGTCGCGGTGGTGGAAACGCCAAAACGCGAAAATCCGTTTCAGGTGCTCACCGGGTTAAAGGCTGGGCACGACAAGAAGTGACAGGCAATTCATGGTGAATTGTCCTGGGTTTTGAAAAAATTATCCGGAGTAGATCATGGCCGTTCAACAAAACCGTAAAAGCCGTTCACGTCGCGACATGCGCCGTTCGCATGATGCCCTGACCGGCCCGACGCTGTCTGTCGATCAGGAATCGGGTGAAGTGCATATGCGTCACCACGTGACCAAAGATGGCCTCTATCGTGGCCGTCAGTTGTTCGCGAGCAAAGACGCAGAATAAGCTCTCATGACCGGCATCGCTGTTGCTGTCGATGCAATGGGCGGGGACTTCGGTCCCCGCGTCACGGTTCCTGCCTCGCTGGCGGTGCTGCGTGAAAACACTTCTTTGCGCCTGACGCTTGTTGGCGACGAATCACTGATATCCCCGTTACTGGCTGGCATCTCGCCGGGCCTGAGTGCGCGCGTGCAGGTTTTGCACACGACTGAAGTTGTCACCATGGACGACAAGGTTGCCGTGGCGCTGCGCCAGAAGAAACAATCCTCGATGCGTCTCGCCATCAATCTTGTGCATGCAAAAACCGTTGATGCCTGTGTCTCGGCAGGTAATACCGGCGCCTTGATGGCGGTCAGCCGTTTTGTGCTGAAGACGCATGCCGATATCGACCGGCCGGCGATTCTTGCCACTTTGCCCACCATGATCGGCCATGTACACATGCTGGATCTCGGCGCCAATGTGGATTCGGAGCCGCGCCATCTTCTGCAGTTCGCACAAATGGGCTCCATCATTGCCGAAGTGCTCGATGGCATTGAGCGTCCGCGTGTGGGTCTGCTCAATATCGGTGAAGAAGAAATCAAGGGTAATGAGCAGATCAAGCAGACGGATGAGTTGCTCAGGGCATCTGGTCTTAATTACATCGGCTACGTAGAAGGCGATGGCGTTTTCAAAGGCCATGCTGATGTAGTGGTGTGCGATGGTTTCGTCGGCAATATTGCGCTCAAGACCACCGAGGGTGTTGCCAAGATGATGGCGGGCATGATCAAGGCCGAGGTCAATCGTAACTGGCTGACAAAAGTTGCGGGTCTGCTTGCCTTTCCTATCTGGAAAGGACTCAAGCACAATATGGATCCGGGGCGTTATAACGGTGCCAGCCTGGTGGGGCTGACCGGTATTGTGGTGAAAAGCCATGGCAGTGCCGATATTGCTTCTTTTGCACAGGCTGTACGTGTTGCAGTAAAAGAAGTCGAGAAAAATGTGCCAGCCCTGATTCATGCGCGGCTCGGACAAAACGAAGTTCCTGCTGCCTGAAAAAACTTCCTTACAACTTGCTGCTGGCACAATAGAGACCGCTTGGTCATTCTTCGCGCCGCTTCTTCGCCAGGGAAAAATCATGTCCAAGCTTGCTTTCGTTTTTCCCGGTCAGGGTTCTCAGGCTATAGGCATGCTGGCCGACCTGGCTGCTGAACATTCCATTATCAAGATCACCTTTGATGAAGCCTCTGTAGCGCTTGGTCTTGATCTCTGGGCGCTGGCGCAAACCGGTCCCGAGGCCGATCTTAATCGTACCGAGAATACCCAGCCCCTGTTGCTCACCGCCGGCGTTGCCGTGTTCCGCGCCTGGCAGGCCGCAGGAGGAAGGGCGCCTGATTATCTTGCCGGGCACTCACTGGGTGAGTACACCGCGCTGGTGGCATCTGGCGTGATTTCTCTTGCGGATGGCGTCAGGCTTGTGGCGGAGCGTGGTCGTCTCATGCAACTGGCGGTACCTGCAGGTGAGGGCGCCATGGCTGCCATTCTGGGGCTTGATGATGAGGCTGTGCGTCAGTGTTGTGCTGATGCGGCGGCTGCCGGTGTTGTTGAGGCAGTGAATTTCAATGCACCAGGGCAGGTTGTCATTGCCGGCAGCACAGCCGCTGTAGCCGTCGCTATTGAAAAGCTGAAGGCCGCTGGTGCCAAACGTGCCTTGCCCCTGCCTGTGAGCGTGCCTTCGCATTGTGCGCTGATGAAGCCCGCTGCAGAAAAGCTCTCGATTTATCTGGACGCGGTTACGTTTAATGCGCCTGTCATACCGGTGGTGCAGAACGTTGATGCAAAAATTGCCAGTGATGCGGCCGCCATCCGTGATGGATTGGTGCGTCAGCTGTACTGCCCGGTGCTTTGGGTGAAGTCGGTAGAAACGCTGTCCGGCCTTGGCGTCACGCGCGTGCTTGAGTGCGGCCCTGGCAAGGTGTTGTGTGGCTTGAATAAACGTATTGTCAAAGAGCTGGAATGTGCTTCGCTGGAAAATACGGAGAGTTTCAAGGCAGCGCTTGAGGCCTGATGTGAACCACGCTCAGCATGAAGCACTTTGACCTGAAAAAAGAACACCTGAAAAAATAATGAGGGAATATCGATGTCCATCGAAGGAAGAATTGCACTGGTGACGGGTGCCAGCCGTGGTATCGGCAAGGCGATTGCGCTGGAGCTGGCCAGGCGTGGCGCGGTAGTGATCGGTACGGCAACGACTGCAGCGGGCGCTGAAAACATCTCGGCCTATCTTAAAGAAGCCGGTAACACGGGCCGCGGTTATGCGCTGGATGTTGCGGACTCAGCCTCCATTGATGCGACGCTGGCAGCGATCAACAGCGAGGTGGGTGCCCCCCTGATCCTGATCAACAATGCCGGCATTACCCGTGACAACCTCATGCTGCGCATGAAGGAAGAAGAATGGGATGCAGTCATCAACACCAATCTCAATGCCATTTTCCGCATGAGCAAGGCTTGTCTCAAGGCCATGACCAGGGAGCGCTGGGGCCGCATCATCAGCATCAGCTCGGTAGTGGGTTCCAGTGGCAACCCGGGGCAGGCAAATTATGCAGCCGCCAAGGCCGGTCTTGAGGGCTTCTCGCGGGCTCTGGCGCGCGAGATCGGTTCGCGCAACATCACGGTCAATGCAGTCGCCCCCGGCTTTATTGCCACAGACATGACGCATGTGCTGCCGGAGGAGCAGAAAGTGAAGCTTTTGAGCTCGATTCCGGCCGGCCGGCTGGGTCAGCCTGAGGAGATTGCGGCGGCCGTAGGCTTTCTTGCCTCGGCAGAAGCAGGTTACATCACCGGCGTCACCTTGCACGTGAATGGCGGTATGTATATGGAATGACAGGAGTTTTTCCTGTTTTTTGGTTGCAACAAACACTTACCTTTCCAGAACCGGCCGGCTTGCCACCCCCCCGGGTGTTCAATACACTAGCGCCGTTCCTGAAAAGGATTCAGACAAACGAGGAGAAAAGCGTGAGCACTATCGAAGAACGCGTCAAGAAGATCGTCGCCGAACAGTTGGGTGTGAAGCTGGAAGATGTCACTAACGAAGCTTCTTTCGTGGATGATCTGGGCGCTGACTCGCTCGACACGGTTGAACTGGTTATGGCTCTGGAGGAGGAATTTGAGCTCGAAATTCCTGATGAAGAAGCCGAAAAAATCAGCAAGGTGCAAAACGCCATTGATTACATCAACGCAAACAGCAAGTAATTAGCTGTTATCGCGAAAAAGCCGCAGCTCTGCATTTGGGTAGACTGCGGCTTTTGCGTATCTGGAAACCGGCATTCATCATTTTGTCAGCATGATATGGCCGTGCTGGCAGGTTTCGGTGTAACGGATATTCATATGGATCAGAGTAATTACGCAGGACTGGAGCTGAGATGACATCTCGTCGCGTCGTGGTGACTGGCATGGGCATGCTGACCCCCCTGGGCTGCACCGTGGAGTCTACCTGGGAAGGTATTGTTGCCGGCAAAAGCGGCATTTCCCTGATTGATCATTTCGATACCGCTAATTTTTCCACACGATTTGCCGGCATTATCCGGGACTTTGATGTGGAAGCTTATATGCCTGCCAAAGAGGCCCGGCGCCTGGACGAGTTTGTTCAGTATGGGCTCGCTGCCGGCATGCAGGCTTTTACGGACTCTGGTCTGGTTGTTACTGAAGAAAATGCACACCGGATTGGTGTGGCAACAGGATCAGGTATCGGTGGTCTTGGCTCTATTGAGCGTAATCATGAGTTGCTCATGAAAGACGGGCCACGCAAGATTTCTCCTTTCTTTGTGCCGGGTTCGATTATCAATATGTCGGCGGGAATGCTCGCTATTCGCCTCGGCCTCAAAGGGCCGAATATTGCCTTGGTGACCGCCTGTACAACAGGTACTCACTCTATCGGCCTGGCCGGTCGACTGATTGCCTATGGTGATGCGGATGTGATGCTGGCCGGCGGTTGTGAAAAAGCCTCCAGTCCTCTCGGCATGGCCGGTTTTTCTGCGGCGCGGGCACTCTCGGTACGCAACGATGATCCTCATGCCGCAAGCCGTCCCTGGGACAGGGATCGTGATGGTTTTGTGCTGGGTGATGGTGCCGGCTTGATCGTGCTGGAAGAGTATGAACACGCGAAAGCCCGTGGTGCAAAAATCTATGCCGAACTGATCGGGTTTGGCATGAGTGATGATGCTTTTCATATGACGGCACCAGCAGAGGGCGGGGAAGGCGCGGCGGCCGCCATGAGAAATGCCATTCGTGATGCCGGGATTGATGTGAGTGAAGTGGACTATATCAACGCGCATGGTACGTCCACGCCAGCGGGTGATATTGCCGAATCACAGGCGGTCGAAAAGGTGTTCGGCGAGCATGCGAAAAAAGTGGCCATGAGTTCCACCAAATCCATGATTGGTCATTTGCTGGGTGCGGCAGGAGCGGTAGAGGCCATATTTTCCATCCTCGCCATTCGCGACAATATCGCGCCACCTACCATCAATCTTGATAATCCGGATGAAGGCTGCACGCTGGATTATGTGCCTAACAAGGCTCGTGCCATGAAAATCGATACCGTGTTATCGAATTCCTTTGGGTTTGGGGGCACCAACGGATCGCTGATTTTCCGGCGTGTTTAAATGATTTATCCAGTCTGGATCAACGGGAGCGCAGGGACTTGTATCGATCCCGCTGATCGCGGACTGGCCTATGGTGATGGCCTTTTCGAGACGCTGCGTATCGAACACGGCCGTGCCATCTTTCTGGAACAACACCTTTCCCGGCTTTTTAACAGCTGTCATTATTTGGGCATCGCGCTTGATGCGGAAAAATTGCGTCAGGATTTTTCCCGTTTTCGGGCAACGTGTTCTGCCTCCGGCATCATAAAAATCATGGTTACCCGCGGCGTGAGTGGTCGCGGCTATCTACCGGACCCTGCGGCGGCGCCTACGGTGATTTTCAGTTCCCATGCGCTTCCCCTGTATCCGGCGGCTTTTGCGCGTGAGGGGGTGACGGCGGCACTGTGTGTGCAGCGCCTGGGGCAGCAGCCCATGCTGGCGGGTCACAAGCATCTGAATCGGCTTGAGCAGGTCATGTTGCGGCGGGAGCTGGCGGAGATGGGCGCTGATGAGGCTCTGGTCTGCGATCTGGACGGGAATGTCGTCGAGGGTGTTTTTAATAATGTGTTTCTGGTGCGCGCGGGGGTGCTGTGTACACCGCACATTGAGATGGCGGGTGTCCTTGGTGTGATGCGGTCTGTGCTGATAGCTCAGGCGAAGGCTGACGGTATTCAGGTGCAGCAAGGGCAGTATGTGCTGGATGATTTTCTGGAGGCTGATGAGGTCTTTTTCTGTAATAGTGTGAACGGTATCTGGCCGGTGCGGTGTCTTCATGACCGGCACTGGCAGTCCGGCCCTGTTACGCGTCAGTTGCAAGACTACTGGCAGAGCTCCTTGAGTTATTAATCATGAAAAGTGCTCGCCGGGGCCTCTCACACTGGCTGTGGCCCCTGTTTTTTTTCCTGCTCGCTTTTTTGCCGGCCCTGTGGGTTTATCACGGGCTGTATTCCCGCCTGGCTTTGCCTGATGGTGGCTACCGGCTGGAAGTCCTGAAGGGCAGCAATATCAGCCAGATAACAGAAGCGCTGGCTCGCGATGGCGTGATCCCGGATGCTTTTCTGGCGCGTATCTGGCTGCATCTTCAGCCGGGCGAGAAAAAACTGCGTCCGGGCATATGGCTGTTGCGCTCACCACAGACAACCGTTTCAGCACTGAGCATGATCCTGGCGGGGAATACGCAAGCGGCATCGCGTCTTACTATCGTTGAAGGTATCAGCTACCGGGATTTGCGTGATTTGCTGGCGGCACGGGATGATGTGAAGTTGTCGGGCATTGTCTCCGATGTCGATGTACTCACTGCTATTGATGCCACTGAAACACATCCGGAAGGATTGTTTGCGCCGGATACCTATGATGTCGGTGCGGGCGATACCGACATCAGTATTCTCAAATCCCTGTATCAGCGCCAGAAAAGGGTTCTTGCCGAGGAGTGGGATGCCCGCGCCCCGGGACTGCCTTACAAGACACCCTATGAGGCGCTCATCATGGCGTCAATTGTTGAGAAGGAAACCGGTGCTGCGCGAGAGCGCGCGCAGGTGGCAGGCGTGTTTGTACGACGCCTGCAAAAAGGCATGCGTCTGCAAACGGATCCTACGGTTATTTACGGGATGGGGGCGCAGTTTGACGGCAATCTGCGCAGGGCTGACTTGCATCGTCTGACGCCCTATAACACCTATCGTATTGACGGTCTGCCACCCACGCCGATTGCCTTGCCCGGTCGTGCGGCTATTCGTGCGGCTTTGCATCCTGCACCCGGTGACGCGGTGTTCTTTGTGGCTCGTGGTGATGGTACCCACGAGTTCACCAGCACGCTGGCAGAACACAATCGCGCGGTAGAGCGTTATCAAAAAAAACGGCAGGCGGCGTATCGGTCATCGCCTGTACAGGCGGCACAACCATGAGCATGTATCGCTTTATTACCCTGGAAGGGGGGGAGGGGGCTGGAAAAAGTACCTGTCTCGCTTTTATCGAGCAGTATTTCTCCGAACGCAATTTTCCTTTACTGCTTACTCGCGAGCCAGGGGGCACTCCTCTGGCAGAGGAAATTCGTACCCTGCTCCTGAGCAGGAGGGAAGAAGCCGTTGCGCCGGATGCCGAGCTTTTGCTGATCTTTGCGGCACGCGCACAGCATCTTGCCGGAAAAATTCGTCCGGCACTGGCTCGTGGCGAGTGGGTGTTGTGCGATCGCTTTACCGATGCGACCTATGCCTATCAGGGGGGCGGTCGGGGTCATCCTCTGGCAAAAATTGCCGAGCTTGAACGTCTGGTGCAGGGCGATATACGTCCTGCGCTGACACTCTTGCTGGATCTTCCAGTGGCACAAGGCATGGCACGCGCTGAAGCCCGTTCGGAAAAGGATCGCTTTGAGGTCGAGCAACAGGAGTTTTTCGAACGTGTCAGGCAGGGCTATCGTGAGCGGGCAGAAGCAGAGCCGCAGCGTTTTCGTGTGATTGACGCGAGTCAGGCTTTGCCTGACGTGCAGGCCAGCATACGTCGCGTACTGGATGCCTGGATGGAGGGGCGCGCATGAGTGAGGCCGAGGTTCGCCCGCTTTATCCTTTTCACCCTTATGCCTGGCAGCACGATGTCTGGTTGCGACTGGCCTCACTGGCGGATACGTCACGTCTTCCCCATGCGCTCCTGCTCAGCGGACATGCCGGTATTGGCAAGCAGCGCCTTGCCCTGGCCTTTGCCGCGCGTTTGCTCTGTCACGCGCCAACGACGCAGGGTGCCTGTGGTGTTTGTAAAAGCTGTCAGTTGCTGAGCTATGGCACGCATCCTGATTTTGTCTGGCTGGTGCCGGAAACCGATGCCAAAACGGAAAAGACTGCCAAGTACATCAAGGTGGACCAGATTCGCGAGCTGGTCGGCTTTGCCGAAAAATCTGCGCAGCTCGGCGGTTACCGTGTGGTGATTATCGAACCTGCGCACCTGCTCAATGTGCAGGCAGCAAATGCCCTGCTGAAAACCCTGGAAGAGCCGGGGCGTCATACCCTGATCATGCTGCTGAGCGCGCAGCCCCTGAGTCTGTCGGCCACCATACGCAGTCGCTGCCAGCAGATCGCCCTCGCAGTTCCTGACTCGGCCGAGGCGCTGGCCTGGCTTTCTCCGCAAGTGCGCGATGAAGCGGTGGCGCGCTTGCTGCTTGGCCTCAGTGATGGCGCTCCGCTTGCGGCCCTGGCCCTGCGTGATGCGCTCTGGTTTGGTGAGCGCGAGCGCTTGCTGAAGGACCTGCTGGCATTGCGTGAAGGGCGGCAGTCGGCCCTGATGGCAGCGCAGCACTGGCATGGGCTGGGGGCGGAAGCCGTCTTGCCGGCACTGGCCAGTATGACGGAAGATGTGGCGATGCTTGCCAGTGGCGCGACCCTTGTCAAACATCGGGATCTCGCGCCTATAATCGCCGCGGTGGCGAAGCTGGTCAGCGCTGCTGCGGTGCTGGGTTTTCGGCAGGGGCTGGCAGAAAAGCAGCGTTTGCTGAGTGGCAATGTGCAGGGGAATGCCCTGCTTGATGCGGCTTTTTCCGAGTGGGCCGCACTGGCCCGGGCTCATTAAGCGCGCAGTGTGTTTTTTCATAAAAAATAACGAAGAGATATGGCCCCATGAATATGCCCCGTGCTGGCGGTATCCTTAATCAGGCTTTCAAGGACAAGGCAGCGCTGTATTCAGCCTTCATGCCTTATGTAAAAGGTGGCGGACTTTTCCTGCCGACCAATCGCCAGTCCAAGCTGGGCGAAGAAGTGTTTGTATTGCTGACGCTGATGGATGATCCCGAGCGCATTCCCGTCACGGGCAAGGTGATATGGATCAATACCCGTCAGCAGGGTACGCGTCCGGCCGGCATTGGCATCCAGTTGTCGGGCGAAGAAGGTGACAAGGCGCGCCGTAAAATCGAGACCTTTCTGGCGGGTGCCCTGGCGGCGGATCGCCCCACTTTTACGATGTAAACTTTTTTTGTAGCCCCGCGAGCAAGGCCGGCAGTAGCCGGCTTTGCTGTTTTGACGGGTTTGTTTTTGAATTATTTTTTGATTCATCTGAGTCCGGCTCCCATGTTTATTGATTCCCACTGTCATCTTGATCGTCTGGATCTGCTTGCGCTAGGCACCGATCTTGAGGGAGCCCTGGAAAAGGCACGCCAGCGCGGGGTTGATCATTTCCTGTGTATTGGTGTGGATCTCGAAAGCCTGCCGGATGTTCTGGCCGTGGCGGAAGCCTATACCGATGTGTCGGCCTCGGTTGGCGTGCACCCTCTGCATCTGGATTCACTTGAGCCTGAAATTGAAAAGCTGATTGAGCTGGCAGCGCATCCCAAAGTGGTGGCGATAGGTGAAACCGGTCTTGATTATCATTACGACAAAGAGAATCCCGCGGATCAGCAGCGGCGCTTTCGCAAGCATATCGAGGCTTCCCGGCGTACGAACAAGCCGCTGGTGATACACACGCGTGAAGCCAGGGCAGACACCATTCGTATTTTGAAGGAGGAGGGTGCCACGGCCGGGGTGCTGCACTGCTTTACCGAAGACTGGGACATGGCGAAGGCCGCACTGGATCTTGGGTTTTATATTTCCTTTTCCGGCATTGTCAGCTTTGCCAGCGCCAGGGAATTGCGTGATGTCGCGACCAAAGTGCCACTCGATCGCATGTTGATTGAAACCGACTCACCCTGGCTGGCGCCGATACCCTACCGTGGCAAAACCAATCAGCCCGCCTATGTGGTGGAAGTGGCTCACGTTCTTGCGGGTTTGCGGGGTATTGATGTGGCCGAACTCGGTGCCCGCACCTCGGATAATTTCCGGTGTTTGTTTGGTGTGGGCTGAGGGTGCAGACGGTTCTCCGGCCTCAGGGAGAAACTGTCAGGTGTTGCTTCCGGGAGTCAGTCGCGGAGTGATTGGTGGCGTTGTAAAAAAGACCCGGTGCCTGGGGAGGACACCGGGTCAAGACCAGTCATGGATATGTTTTTCTGACCGTTCCCGGTTACTGTGAGTCCAGTATTGCTGATATTTCATGGTTCACCAGCCGGACGGGCTGCAGGGTTAGACTGCTTTCGCATAAAATCCGGGCTGTGCTGTTGCCGCCACTGCCTGATACCGAGACCATGTGGTCATGACCGCGCAGCGGCGCCTATACTGCGTCACGCCTTGTCGGCGTTGAATGAACTCGGGACAATGCATTTTTTTAGGCGGGCCGGTTTTCGGTCTGCAAGGACCACCAGAGGGTAGAACGATGAGTGACTTGGCCAAGGCTACGCAGAAGGCGCGGGAATTTCGCCAACGCGAACAGGCCATTCTTGACTGCGCCCTGCAGCTTTTTATCGAGCACGGCGAAGACAAGGTGACCGTGGAGATGATCGCGGACAAGGTTGGCATTGGCAAAGGCACCATCTACAAGCATTTTGAGACCAAGAACGAGATTTACCTGCTGCTCATGATTCGCTATGAGGAAGAGCTCGCCGATCTCTTCCGTCGTGTTGATCCGCTGGATGACAAGGAAGCGCTGATGCGTGAGTACTTCCGCTTCCGTGTTCAGGATCCGGATAAATACCTGCTCTTCGACCGGCTTGAATCCAAGCTCACGGCCGACAAGGTGGTGCCGCAGCTATTGGAAAAGCTGCATGCCATTCGTGCCTCCAATTTCGACAAGCTCACCAGCATCGTCAAGGCCCGCATTGATGAACAAAAACTGGCCGATGTGCCACCTGAGTATCATATCTGTGCGGCCTGGGCGCTGGCGCATGGTGCCTCGGCACTGTGCAAGTCCGGCTTCTATCAGAAATACATCACGAACCCGGATGATTTCTTTGATTTCCTGCTGAGTTCCGGTGTGCGCATGGGTAATCGTGCGCGTCATTCCGGCAAATAAGTGATGCCGAATGACAAAAGGCCGCCTTCGGGCGGCCTTTTTATTGCCGGTACGGGAACTTCTGGCGAACAGTGTCTGCCTCTGGTCTCTTGACCTCATGGGGGGCAGCCTTCAAAATGCGTGGCCTTTTCGGGCCGGGGCTCTTTCCTGCCCCTGTTTTTCCCACTCCATTTGAACAACCCAGCCGAGGATTCCATGAAGGCTCTTGTTGCTGTGAAACGCGTTGTTGATTACAACGTGAAGGTTCGCGTCAAGGCGGACAAGACCGGTGTTGAGCTAGCCAACGTGAAGATGGCGCTGAACCCGTTCGATGAGATCGCTGTTGAAGAAGCCGTGCGTCTCAAGGAGAAGGGCATCATCACCGAGATCGTGGTGGTGACTGTCGGCCCGACCGCCGCTCAGGAACAACTTCGTACCGCACTGGCTCTCGGTGCAGACCGTGCCATCCTCGTTGAAACCAGCGAAGAAGTGCAGCCACTGGCCATCGCCAAGATCCTCAAGGGTATCGTTGATCAGGAAAAGCCCGAGCTCATCATCCTTGGCAAGCAGGCCATTGATGGCGACAACAACCAGACCGGCCAGATGCTTGCCGCGCTTGGTGGTTTCGCCCAGGGCACCTTCGCCTCCGTGGTGAAAGTGGACGGCGGCAAGGTCCAGGTAACCCGTGAAGTGGACGGCGGCCTGCAGACCGTTGAACTGACGCTGCCAGCCGTGGTCACGACTGACCTGCGTCTGAACGAGCCGCGTTATGCCTCCCTGCCCAACATCATGAAGGCCAAGAAAAAGCCGCTGGATACCAAGACTCCGGCTGATTTTGGTGTAAATGCCGCTCCCACCGTGAAGACCCTGAAGGTCGAGCCGCCTGCAGAACGCAAGGCCGGTATCGTGGTCAAGACCGTGGAAGAGCTGGTTGAAAAGCTGAAGAACGAAGCGAAGGTGATCTGATTATGAGCATCCTGGTTTGCGCAGAACACGATAACGCGTCCATCAAGGGCGCCACGCTCAACACCGTTACCGCGGCCAAGGCCATTGGCGGCGAGATTCACGTACTGGTTGCCGGTCAGGGCTGTCAGGCGGCAGCCGAAGCCGCTGCCAAAATTGATGGCGTTACCAAGGTGCTGGTTGCCGACAATGCCGTATACGGCCACCAGCTGGCTGAAAACATCAGCCTGCTGGTTGCCGAACTCGGCAAGGGTTACAGCCATGTGCTGGCTCCTGCGACCTCCAATGGCAAGAACTTCCTGCCACGCGTGGCCGCACTGCTGGACGTGAACCAGATCTCCGAAATCACCAAGGTGATCTCGGCCGATACCTTTGAGCGTCCGATCTATGCCGGTAATGCCATTGCTACCGTGCAGTCCGGCGATGCCATCAAGGTGCTGACCATTCGCCCCACCGGTTTTGATGCGGCGGCTGCCACTGGCGGTTCTGCTGCCATTGAAGCCGTGGCGATTGCGGCCAATGCCGGCACGTCGACGTTTGTCGGTGAAGAGCTGGCCAAGTCCGATCGTCCCGAACTCGCTGGTGCCAAGATCGTGGTGTCCGGCGGTCGTGGCATGGGCAACGGTGACAACTTCAAGATCCTCTACAGCCTGGCTGACAAGCTGGGTGCTGCGGTGGGTGCTTCCCGCGCTGCCGTGGACGCCGGCTTCGTACCCAACGACATGCAGGTCGGTCAGACCGGCAAGGTCGTGGCTCCGCAGCTGTATGTGGCCGTTGGTATCTCCGGTGCCATCCAGCATCTGGCCGGCATGAAGGATTCCAAGGTGATCGTGGCGATCAACAAGGATGCCGAAGCGCCGATCTTCCAGGTTGCTGATTACGGCATCGTGGGCGATCTCTTCGACATCGTGCCGCAGCTGGAAAAGCTGATCTGAGACGGCAATAGCGTCTGCCAGATCCGGGCTTCCTGTCCGGGCCTGGTATCGCAAAAAGCCCGCCATGATGGCGGGCTTTTTGTTGGCGGTTTACCGGGTTTTCCTGGCTCCTCATTCTCTTGCGCGTTTTTTGCGGCTGGTCAGGAAGTGGTTTCTGTCCTTGAATCCGCCCGCAGGTTCAGTGCCGAATCCGTGCCGTAAAAAACCCGTCAGAAAATTAGAGTAATTGCTCGAATCACCCTTGGCAGGCGCCTGCTTTTGCGTACACTAGCGTCACTGTGACCGAAAGGTCGAGCCATTTTTCCCGGGATCAGCCATGAAAAAAGAGTCGCAACAGGCGGCGCGCGAAGTGACCTCCACCCTGGCACCGCTATCGCGCCGGCGCTTTCTCACGTCAGCTTTATGGGCCACGGCTGGCGTCAGCGCCATCGTCGCCGGTGGCTTTACGCTGCTGCGCCATTCTCCCCGTGATGCCGAGCCCGTACCGGCTGGTCTCGTGCATCTTGATCCGTCTCATTATCGCCTGTTCCAGCATCTGGCCACGGTGTTGCTGCCCACGGCCGGCACGATGCTGACATCGCCGGAGCTGATTCCTGTGGCTCATAATGTCGATGCCATTCTGGGGGCGCTTGATGTGGATATCCGCAAGCAGCTCGCCATGGGCTTTGGCCTCTTTGATAACGCTGCCGTGTTCACCCACGGCAAACGTTTTGTCGATCTGCCGGCCGCAGAGGCACAAGCCTACGTCAACGACTGGGTGAATGCCGATGGTCTCGCCAGACGCTCGATAGGTCTTGTGGTGAGCAAGCTTGCCCACACCGGGTACTGGATGGATGCACGTACCTGGCCACCGATCGAGTTCGACGGGCCGGTATCGAGAAAGTGGGGCATTGCCTCGCGCGGCAACCAGCCCTTGCCGGTCTGAGTACCTCAGCAGGTTTTGAATACTCATCCGGATATTCAAAATCCGCCGCTGAAGGCTCGTTCAACCATTGGCAGTGAAGCAGCTGAATCAAACCGGAAGCTTCCTGAATACATTAAAAAATTCCATCGCACGCGGAGCACAGCATGGGCGAAAAAATTGCAGCCTCGCACGGTCTTGTCGTTACACAGGCCAAAGACATTACACAGGACTCGCTGGAACTCACCGCCGATGTGGTGGTGATTGGTTCCGGCGCCGGCGGCGCCGTTGCGGCTTATGAACTGGCCAAGGCCGGCAAGTCGGTCATCGTGCTGGAAGCAGGGCCCTATGTTCCCAGCAGCGAATTTACCGAAGACTTTGCCAAAGCCATGGACCACCTTTATCAGGACAAGGGCGCCCAGGCCAACAAGGATGGTGATCTGCTGGTGCTGCAGGGACGTTGTGTCGGTGGTTCGACGGTGGTGAACGGCTGCGTGGCATTTCGCACTCCCGATTTCATTCTCGCCGACTGGCAGAAAAAATTCGGCCTTACCAATCTCACGGTAGAAGCACTTGATCCGTATTTCAGCAAGGTCGAAAACAATCTCGGCATTCATGTGAATGAAGAGCATGAGATCAACCGCAATTCTTCGGTCATTCGTGATGGCTGCCAGAAGCTCGGTATTTCCTGGAAGCCGTTCAAGCGCAATATCCGCGAATGCGCGCTCACGGGTCATTGCCTTTCCGGCTGTGCCACGGATCGCAAGCAATCCATGCTCGTGACCTATCTGCCCTGGGCCGTGCAGAAAGGCGCCAAGGTTTATGCCGACACGAAAGTGACGCAGGTACTGGCCGAAAAAGGCCAGGTTACGGGCGTCGTCGCCGAGGTCATTGATCCGGCAACGGGGCTGAAAAAAGCCGGCGTGGTGGTGAAAGCCAAAGTGGTTATCATGGCGGCAGGCGCAGTACAGACACCGCTGCTGCTGCAGAAGTCAAAGCTGGCGAACTCATCGGGACAGGTCGGCAAGAACTTCGCTTGTCATCCGTCCCTGATGGTGGTGGCTGAGTATGCCGACGATATTCATCCCTGGCGCGGTGCCTTGCTGGGCGTGTATGTGGATGAATGGGCGCACCCGGACAAGGGCGGCTTCATTCTGGAAGCGGGCGGGGCAGGGCCGGTGGAGTTGTCGGCGGTGACGCAGCCTGGCATCGGCAAGCCTTTTGTGGACTACATGGGTAGCCTGAAGAAGCATGCCGGCATCGTGACGCTTATCCACGATCATAACGTTGGCGAGATTCACTGGGACGACGACAAGAAGCGTATCGATTATTCACTGGCCACCCAGGACTTTCCGGCCATGAAGGCGGCCATCAAGGCTGCCGCGAAAGTGCATTTTGCCGCTGGTGCGAAAAAAGTCCATGTGCCGACGGTGCAGCACAGTGTTATCGAGAAACCTGAAGATATTGATCGCGTGGTGGATGCCATCGTGAACGATCCCATGACGTTCCGCATGGTGTCCTACCATCCGCAAGGCACCTGTCGCATGGGTGCCGATGCCGGCAAGTCGGTAGTGAATCCGCTGGGGGAAACCCATGACGTGAAAAACCTGTTCATCACCGATGCCAGTCTTTTCCCCACGTCCATTATCGTCAATCCCCAGGTCACGGTGTACACGCTGTCCAGCTATATCAGCGACAACATCGTGAAAAATTCCGGGAAACATTTCGCTTGATATGACAAACAGGCCGGCTGCTGCCGGCTTGCTTCCGGAAAACATCAAGGAGAGGGCCATGAAATTCCTGCGTACACCAGACAGTCGTTTTGAACGCCTGTCCGGCTATGATTTTGCACCGCACACCCTCATGGTGGATGACACTGAAGGCGGAGAGCTGCGTGTGCATTATGTCGATGAAGGTCCGCGTGACGCCGCACCCATCCTGTTGCTGCACGGCGAACCGTCATGGTCTTTTCTTTACCGGAAAATGATCGGGCCGCTGGTGGCAGCGGGTCACCGCGTGATTGCGCCGGATCTGGTCGGCTTCGGCAAATCCGACAAGCCGGCTGAGCGCAGTGACTACACCTATGCCCGTCATGTCGGCTGGATGCAGTCGTTGCTCGATCAGCTGCAGCTGAATGACATCACCTTGTTCTGTCAGGACTGGGGCGGGCTCATCGGTCTGCGTCTGGTGGCAGAAAACCCGGACAGGTTTGCACGCGTGGTAGCCGCCAACACCATGCTGCCCACCGGCGATTTCCATCCCGGCGATGCCTTTCTGGCCTGGCAGAAGTTCTCGCAGGAAACGCCGGTCTTCCCGGTGGGCAACATCATCCGCAAGAGCGTCGCACTGCCCGTTACCGATGAGGTGGTGGCTGCCTATGATGCACCGTTCCCGGATGAAACCTTCAAGGCCGGGGCACGCCAGTTTCCCCTGCTGGTGCCGGTCTCGCCTGATGATCCTGCCAGCGCGGCCAATCGTGCCGCCTGGGAAGTACTGAAGCAGTTTCAAAAACCTTTTCTCACGGCTTTTTCGGACAAGGATCCGATCACGCGAGGCGCGGATCGGGTATTGCAGAAACTGATTCCCGGTGCGGCCGGGCAGGCGCATGTCACCATCGAAAATGGCGGGCATTTCCTGCAGGAAGATCAGGGCGAAAAACTTGCCGTTCTTGTGCATGAGTTTATCGAAGCAACGCACTGAGTTGCTGATGCCGAATGATCGTTGTGTGGGAAATACGAGAAGGCTGCCCTGGATGACGAGTTCGGGATTCATTTTTCAGGCATAAAAAACGCCGGCAGTTGCCGGCGTTTTTTATGGGTGCATGCGCGATCAGAAACGATACTTGCCGGCGAGGATGTTGGAGTGAACCTCATCCGTCAGCAGCGTGTATTCATTCGTGCCTGGCAGCATCACGTAAAGGTGCTCGCCATTGACCCGCTTGGGATCAAAGCCTTCCGCCTTCAGGTGGCTTTTCTGGTACTTGAAGGTGCCGGTGGTTTCCACATCATGACGCACGCGCAGGAACACGGGCACGGCATAGGCGGGTACTTCGGCTTTCATGTGAGCGAGCAGGCCGGGCAGGTCCAGACCCGATTCAAGATGGCCTTCATGCGGCGTGATGGCGGCCATGCCGGCGCGACCATTGGTGTTGGGAATTTCCACACCGTACACCACGGCATCCTGCAGGGTGTGGTGGCCGTTCATGATGTTTTCCACTTCGGTGGTGGAAACGTTTTCACCTTTCCAGCGGAAGGTATCGCCGGTGCGGTCCACAAACTGGGCATGACGGAAACCGATGTCGCGCAGGAGGTCGCCGGTATTGAAATAGCGGTCACCCTTCACGAACACGTCTTTCAGGATGCAGGCATCGTTTTTGGCAGGATCGGTATAGCCGTCAAACGGGGTCTTGTCGGTGATTTCACCCACCAGCAAACCCGGCTCGCCTTTTTTGGCCTCGATCATGAAACCGTTGGCACCACGCACCGGCAGATCGGCTTCCTTGTCGAACTGGACAATCTTGTAGGGCAGCGGGCAGAAGCCGACGGTGTTGTCGAAATTGAAAATATTGCTGAAACCGATATTGCCTTCGGAGGAGGCATACAGCTCCAGTACCTGATCAACGCCGAAACGGTCCTTGAACGGCTTCCAGAGGCCCGGACGCAGGCCGTTGCCGATGATCTGGCGCACCAGGTGATCCTGGTCGTCCGGCTTGGCGGGCACTTCGTTCAGGTAGCGGCAAAGCTCGCCAACGTAACCAAAAGCGGTGGCACGGAATTTACGGCAGTCCTGCCAGAATTCGCGTGCGGAGAACTTGCGGCGGATGGCAATACCGGCACCGCCCGCGAGCGCGGAAGCCCAGCACACCACCATGCCGGTAGCGTGATAAAGCGGCAGGGTGACGTAGATCACGTCGGTCTTGGCCATCTGCATGGTGTAACCGAAAGCGCCATAGGCCTTCATCCAGCGGCCATGCGAAAAAATCGCGGCCTTGGGCAGGCCGGTGGTGCCGGAGGTGTAGATATAGAACAGGCCGTCGTGGGGATAAACCTGGCTGGTTGTGGTCGGATTGTAGACCGCCTGACCTGAAATTTCGGTGGCAAGATTGCGATAGCCTGCCGGTGCGGTGCCCGGATTTTTCAGGGTGTCGTCGTCGGCCAGCCAGAACAGTTTCTTGTGATCCAGATGCAGGTCAGCGAGTACATCGGTGAAGTGGCCCACGATTTCATCGCCGACAATCGCCATCTTCGGCTTCACGAGGTTCACGCTGTGCGTGAGGACCTTGCCGTTTTGCGAGGTATTCACCATCGCTGATACCACGCCGATCTTGCCCAGACCGGCAACGATGGCGAGCAGCTCGGGACGGTTTTCCACATAGACCGCTACCACATCACCTTTTTGCAGTCCCTGCTCAAGAAAGAAATGCGAGATACGGTTGGCCCACTGATTGAACTGGGTGTAGGTCAGGCGCGTGTCTTTATAAAGCACGGCGTTGCCATGCGGGTTTTCCCTGGTGGCTTTTTCCACGGCCCAGCCGAGGCCAACGGTTTTGGTGGGATCAGTATTCGAGGCCAGTTTCAGGCCCATGATCATTCTGGGCAGCCTGGGGGCCAGGGCGGCAAATTTGCGGGCGAATTGCAGGGGGGTGATAACGTCTTGCTTGCTCATTGTGCGGTGTCCTCGGTGATCCGAACCATGTAACAGCCGGGTCCCGCTGGCATGTTTTTTTATCAGGGAGAAGTTATCGGGACGATAGTGCGATCCCGATAAAATGAGGGCCTAAAGTACCTTTCCGGGGCCTTCACTTCAAGCCGAAAATGGGCTTGACAGCGAAGTTCTGCTGTCGATGAAAGCCTTGTCAGGCGGGCCTTTCGGGCCATTTTTGCCGATAAGAACGGCCTTCTCGGCGGAGCCGGCAAAGGCCGTATTCGGGGTGGCGAACGTCAATCCAGAAAGAAGTCTTTCTGCAGCTTGTCCGCATTTTCGGGGATGCAGGCGTAGGGCAGCAGGTCGGTAATGCCGATGCGCGCCAGTGCTTCTTCATCGAGCAGGCTGTGGCCGCTGAAGCTGCTGCGGGCCATGGTGATAATGGAGTGCGCGGCATCCGCCATGATCTCCGGCTTGCGGCTGACGGCTTCGGCGCCGTCGCCACCCAGATTGACGGCAACTGCAGCGGTCGCGATATACGTCGCCGGCCACAGGGTATTGCAGGAAATGCCGTACTCGCGGAACTCCTCGGCCATGCCCAGGGTGAGGATGGTCATGCCGTATTTGGAAACGGTGTAGGGTGCAAACGGTTTCAGCCAGTGCGGGGCCATGTTGATGGGGGGCGACAGGCTGAGAATATGGGCGTTATCCGATTTCTTCAGGTAAGGCAGGGCCAGCTGGGCGCAGAGAAAGGTGGCGCGATGATTGACGCCCTGGATCAGGTCGTATTTCTTCAGCGAGGTGTGCTCGACACCCATGAGGGAGATGGCGCCGGCATTGTTCACCAGGATGTCGATGCCGCCAAAATGCTCGGCAGCTTTTGCCAGCGCGGCACGTACCTGGTCTTCTTCGCGCACATCGACCTGCAGGGGCAGGGCATTGCCGCCCGCGGCCGTTATTTCTTCGGCAACGCTGAAAATGGTGCCAGGCAGGGTGCGATGCGGTTCGGCCGATTTGGCGGCGATCACGACATTGGCGCCGTCACGGGCGGCACGCAGGGCAATGGCGCGCCCGATGCCACGGCTGCCGCCGGTGATGAAGAGGGTTTTGCCTTTCAGTGTGCTCATGTCTTTCTCCCGCATTGAATTTTCTGGTTTACGTAGGCGCGGCTTTGGCCGCGAACGATTTTTTATGCACGCATTCGCGGCTAAAGCCGCTCCTGCATGACGGAAATAAAAACGATCAGTCCTGGATCATCAGCAGTTGCTGCCGTTTTTTAACCTGCTGCTTCTCGCTCATGCTGATGCTGGCAACGCGACCATCGCGATTGGCTTTCAGCTGGTGTTCGATTTTCATCGCTTCCATCACCGCCAGGGTCTGGCCTTTTTGTACGCGGTCACCTTCTTTCACCAGCACGGCGACAATGGCGCCGTCCATGGGCGCACGGAGCAGGCCATCACCTTCGGCATCGGCAGTAACGGCCGCAGCATGCGTGGTGTCGGTAATCGCCAGATTGCCGTTGGCCCGGTCCAGATACAGCGTGTCCCCTTCGCGGGCATGACTGCAGCGGCGACGTACACCATCCAGTTCATAGCTGATGCTGGAGTCACTTGCCTCGAGCACGGTAATGCGCGTGGTGATGTCACCGTGGCTTACCGTCAGCTCGTCGGCATGACAGTGGATGCTCAATACCTGCGTGGAGTCGCCGGTCTGCAGCTTCAGCGGCGTCGCCCCGGAGAGCCCGGTATGCCAGCCGGCATCATGCTGGCGATGCATGATCAGGGCGGCGGCAATGGCCAGGGATTCGGCATCGGCCGTGGCTGGCTTGAGGCTGATGTCGTCACTGAAATGCTGTTCGATAAATGCCGTGGAGGTGTCGCCACTGATCAGTACCGGATGACGCAGCAGGTTCACCAGAAACTGCTTGTTGCTGTTCACGCCGAGCAGCACGGTGTCCTCAAGGGCGCGTGCCAGCAGGCGCGCGGCATCGGTGCGGGTTTTGCCGTAAGCGATGACCTTGGCCACCATGGGATCGTAATGCGGGCTGACTTCACCGCCGCTGAAGACGCCATGGTCAATGCGCACGCCCGGCAGGTCGGCCGGAATCCAGCGCAATACCGGCCCGGTTTGCGGCAGGAAATTGTGGCCCGGATCCTCTGCGTACAAGCGCACTTCAATGGCGGCGCCAGTGAGGGTGATGTCATCCTGTGCCAGTGGCAGGGCCTCGCCGTTGGCAACCCGCAACTGCCACTCGACCAGATCAAGCCCGGTAACGAGTTCCGTCACCGGATGCTCCACCTGCAGGCGGGTATTCATTTCCAGGAAATAGAATTTTCCGCTGCTGTCGAGCAGGAATTCCACGGTACCGGCACCGACATAGGCAACGCTCCTGGCGGCGGCCACGGCGGCCTCGCCCATCTGCTGGCGCAGCTCCGGTGTCATCACCGGGCAGGGAGATTCTTCCACTACTTTCTGGTGACGGCGCTGGATGGAGCAATCGCGTTCGCCGAGATACACGCAGCCGCCAAGGGTGTCGCCAAAGATCTGGATTTCGACATGACGCGGCGCGATCACGGCCTTTTCCAGAATCAGTTCGCCGGAACCAAAGGCGTTCTGTGCTTCCGAACGTGCGGTGGCCAGTGCGGCGGTGAGATCAGCGGCGGCATGCACCAGACGCATGCCGCGGCCACCGCCACCGGCGGAGGCTTTCACCATCACCGGAAAACCGATGCGGTCTGCTTCCTTGATGAAGATGGCATCGGCCTGATCGGCGCCTTCATAACCCGGCACGCAGGGCACGCCGGCTTTTATCATCGCAATCTTGGAAAGGCGCTTGCTGCCCATCAACTCGATGGCAGAAGGCGTCGGGCCGATAAAGGTGATGCCGTTATCGGCGCAGGCCTGTGCAAAGGCTTCGTTTTCCGAGAGAAAACCATAGCCGGGATGCACGGCATCGGCACCGGTCTTGCGGCAGGCATCGAGAATCGCCTCCACGCGCAGATAGGAATCGGAGACACGGGCAGGGCCGATGCAAACGGCTTCGTCCGCCAGCTGCACATGCAGTGCGCCGGCATCCGCTTCGGAGTAGACAGCGACAGTGCGATAGCCGAGTGCCTTCGCGGTGCGCATGACACGGCAGGCGATTTCGCCACGATTGGCGATGAGTACTTTTGAAAACGCCATAACAATCTTTCCTGAAATTATTCAGCCCATTTGGCCGGGCGTTTCTGGACAAAGGCCATGGTGCCTTCGCTGCCTTCTGTACTGGCGACGGCACGCGCAAACTGTCGCGCGGCATCATCGAGCAGGCTTTCCATGGGCTCGTGACCGACGCGGTGCAGCAGCGCCTTGGTGTTCCGGTTGGCCAGCGGCGCGCATTTTCTTACCTGCGCCAGCGTTTCACCGAGCGCTGCCTCAAGCGCTGCCGCATCCGCGACTACCTCATGGGCAATGCCGAGGCGCGTGGCTTCGCTGCCATTGAAACGTGCGCCGAGCAGGGCCAGACGACGCGCCTGGGTCAGACCCACACGCTGCACCACAAAGGGCGCAATCTGCGCGGGCAGAATGCCGAGGCCGGTTTCCGGCAAACCGAATTTCGCGTCTTCCAGCGTGATGGCAACATCCGATACGCAGGCCAGACCGAAACCGCCACCGAGTACCGCGCCTTCGAGCACGGCGATCACCACCTGCGGCGCATGATCGACTTGCGTGATCATGTGGCCAAAGGCGCGGTTGAGTTCGGCATAGGCTTCATCGTTGCCGCTTTCGGCGGCACGCATGCGTGCACCGGCCATGTCCTTGATGTCGCCACCGGCGCAGAAATGGCCGCCGCTGCCACGCAGTACAACGGCACGAAGGTGTTCGCTGTTTTCTATCGCGGTAAAAACCGCACGCAGTTCCTGCGTCATCTGCAGGCTCATGGCATTGCGCGATTCAGGACGGTTCAGCGTAACGTGAAGGACAAAACCGTCTTCACGCAGCAGCAGGGTTTCGGTACTCGGCAGATTCATTCTCTTCCTCCTGTCGTCCCCGCGAAGGCGGGGACCCAGAGACTTTTTGCTTGATATGGCCTTGATAAGGCACTGGATCCCCTGATGTAGCTTGCCCTCGCGCAGGCGGGGGCAGGGACGACAGAAAATTACTCGGCTTTCTTTTTCTTGCCGGGCAGGATGTTCATCAGCTTGCAGATAATGCCCAGCATGATTTCGTCGGCACCGCCGCCAATGGAGGCAAGGCGGCCGTCACGGTAGAGCTGGCCGGCAGGGTTGTCCCACATGAAGCCCATGCCGCCCCAGTACTGCAGGCAGGAATCGGAGACTTCGCGTACCAGGCGTCCGGCCTTGAGCTTGGCCATGGAGGCGAGCTTGGTGACGTCTTCACCGGCAATGTGTGCTTCGCAGGCCTGATAGACGAGGGCGCGCAGGCATTCGATTTCGGTTTGCAGCTCCGCCATGCGGAAATGAATCACCTGGTTGTCGATGAGTGCCTGGCCGAAGGTGCTGCGCTGACGGCAATACTCGATGGTGGCATCGACAACACTCTGCAGGCCGCCGAGGGCATTGGCGGCTCCCCACAGGCGTTCTTCCTGGAACTGCATCATCTGCATCATGAAGCCCATGCCTTCGCTGCCGATGAGGTTGCGTTGCGGCACCCGAACATTGTCAAAAAACACCTGTGCGGTATCGGAGGAGCGCATGCCGAGTTTGTCGAGCTTGGCGGACAGGGTGATGCCGGCAGTTTTTGCCGGCACGATGATCAGCGATTTGTTGAAATGCGGTTTGCCGTCAGAGGTATTGGCCAGCAGGCAGAAAAAATCAGCCTGGGTGGAATTGGTGATCCACATCTTGGTGCCGTTGATGACGTAGTCGTCACCGTCTTTGACGGCCGAGGTCTTGATGGCGGCCACGTCAGAACCGGCATGCGGTTCTGACACGGCGATGGCGGCGACGAAATCACCGGCGATGGCCGGCGCGAGAAATTCGCGACGCAGTTCATCAGAGCCGAAGCGGGCAATGGCCGGTGTCGCCATGTCGGTTTGCACGCCGATGGCCAGTGGCACACCGCCACAACCGGCACGGCCCAGTTCTTCGGCCACCACGAGGTTGTAGGAGTAGTCGAGCCCCATGCCGCCGAATTCAACCGGCTTGCAGATGCCCAGCAGGCCGAGGTCGCCCATTTTCTTGAACAGCTCATGGGCGGGGAAGGGGCCGTTTTCTTCCCATTCCCGCACATTCGGATTGATTTCCTTGTCAACAAAATTACGCGCGGTGCGGCGCAGCTCTTCGTGTTCCTGGGTGAATTTCATGGCGATCTCCGTAGGGTTTGTGCGTTCGGGTGTGTGTATCAGCGCTAGAAACGCGCCACACCAAAACTGTTGGGTTGCAGTTGACGTGCGGCACCTTCGGCCATGGTTTGCAGAAGGAAAACGAGCAGCTTGCGACTGTCTCGCGGATCAATCAGGCCATCGTCAAACAGATGGGCTGTGTTGAACAGGGCGGTGGCCTGCGCATCGAGTTTCGCGGCGGTACTTTGCTCGATGAAATCCAGCATCTGCGGATTCACTTCAATACCGGCCTTGCGCTGTTTTTCTTCGGTGACGATGCGCAGCACCTTGCCGGCCTGGGCGCCGCCCATGACGGCCGTACGCGAGTTGGGCCAGGCAAAAATGAAACGCGGATCAAGACCGCGACCGCACATGGCATAGTTGCCGGCACCGTAAGAGCCGCCAACCACCAGAGAAATCTTCGGCACGCGTGCGTTGGCCACGGCCTGGATCAGTTTGGAGCCATGCTTGATGACACCGTTCTGTTCGGAATCCGTGCCCACCATGAAGCCGGTGGTGTTATGCAGGAAGAGCAGGGGACGCTGGGTCTGGTCGCAGAGCTGGATGAACTGCGAAGTCTTGGCGGCGCCCTGCGGCGTAATCGGGCCGTTATTGGTGATGATGCCCACCATGAAGCCACCGATACGGGCCCAGCCGCACACCGTCTGGTTGTCGTACTCGTTTTTGAATTCGTGAAAATCGGAAGCATCGACAAGACGCGCTATCACTTCCTTCATGTCGAAAGGTTTTTTCTGGTCGCAGGGCACAAGGCCGAGCAGGTCTTCAACCGGATAAAGCGGTTCGGCGAATTCACGGTTAATCGCCGGGGCGGTTTCTTTCCAGTTCAGCATCTCGACAATGTCACGGGCGATGCGAATGCCGTCGGCATCGTTTTCGGCGAGATATTCTGCCGTGCCGGCGACCTGGGCGTGCATTTCGGCACCGCCGAGGGCTTCGCCGGTGGCGACTTCACCGGTGGCAGCCAGCAGCAGGGGCGGGCCGGCCAGGAACATCTGCGAGCGTTTGCGCACAACCACCATGTAATCAGACAAACCCGGCTGATAGGCGCCGCCCGCCGTGGCATTGCCGTGCACCACCGTTACCATGGGAATGCCGGCGGCCGACAGGCGTGCCTGATTGGCAAAGGTGCGTGCGCCTTCGACAAAAATTTCGCCAGCGTAATTCAGGTTGGCGCCGCCGCTTTCGGCCAGTGTCAGCACCGGCAGTTTGTTTTCCAGGGCAATCTGTTGCAGGCGCAGGGTCTTGTGCAGGCCGGCCGGAGAGATTGTGCCGCCCTTGATGGCGCTGTTGCTGGCCGTGATCAGGCAGCGCACGCCACTGACATAACCGATGCCGGCAAGAATGCCGCCGCCGGCATCCGAGCCGTCCTTGTCATCGTGCATCTGGTAGCCGGCAAGGCCGCACAGCTCTACAAAAGGCGAGCCCGGATCGAGCAGCAGCTGCAGGCGCTCATGCGGGAGTACCTGGCCGCGCTTGTCGAACTTCGGCTTGGCTTCATAGGATTTGTCGACCACCTTCTTCTGGATGCCGCGCATTTCGGCAATGGTGTTTTCCAGTGCGGCACGGTTGGTCAGGTAATCGGCACTGTTGCGATCAACAAGGGATTCGATGGTTGCCATTTTTTATTCGCCCTGCTTCAGGACATCGGGAATGAAGGCGCGGTGGAAACCGTTGTAGGGTTTTGAATTCTCGTGGTCAGCCAGTACATGCAGCGGTGTTCCCAGCGATGCAGCCCCGTCAATGCGCAGGGTGACGCCGGAAATAAAGGCTGCGCCCTCGGAGAGCAGGAAGCAGATGGCACTGGAGACTTCGGATTCGGTCCCCATGCGTTTCATCGGCACTTTCGAGCCGAGCAGGGGAATCATGGTACGGAAAGCGCCCTGATAGGTATCCATGCCGGAAGACATGATCCAGCCCGGTGCCACCGCATTGGTGCGCACGCCGGATCGGGCCCACTCGATGGCGGCAGTTTTGGTGAGGTTGTCGACACCGGCACGTGCCGCGCCCGAGTGCCCCATGCCGGGCATGCCGCCCCACATGTCGGCGGTCATGTTGACGATGGCGCCACCGTTGTTGTTCATCCATTGATTGTAGGCTTCGCGCATCATCAGGAAGGTGCCCTGAAGATTGTTGCGTACTACGGCTTCAAAGCCGTTGGCAGAAATCATTTCCAGCGGCGAGGGGAACTGGCCGCCGGCATTGTTGACGAGGCCGTCAAGACGGCCGAACTCGGCAATCACGGCCGCAATGGTTTCTTTTACCTGTTCTTCGTTGCGAATGTCGCAGACCAGACCTTTGACCTTGCCGCCATCCTCGGTGATTTCGGCCGCCACATGATCAAGCTTTTCCTGCTTGCGGCCGGTGATGATGACCTGCGCGCCCAGCGCGGCCAGTTCATGTGCAGTGCAGCGGCCAATGCCGGAGCCGCCGCCGGTGACGATGACAACCTTGCCCTTGAAGGCATCGGCCTTGAAAAGAGACTGATATTTCATGCAATAAATCCTTCAGAATTTTTTGTCGCGATTACGACAGCAGGTTCGCGGGAATTTTTACCGGCATTTCCAGCAGTTGCTGGGCAAAGGCCTTGCCCTGCGGATCAATGCGCAGGCTGGCAATGCCGCCGCCACCGAGGGCATTGCTGAGCAGGAAATTCACGGCATGCAGGCCGGGCAGTTCAAACCGTGTCACCACGCTGTTGTCACCGTCCAGTACGTGCGCCATCCAGGCGGCTACGGCTTTTTCGCTGAGCGCCGCACGTATCCAGGGCAGGTACTCTGCACGGCGTGCAATCACGCCGATATTGGAGGCATTGCCCTTGTCGCCACTGCGGCCCCAGGCCAGTTTCACCAGCGGCACCTCGATTTCACCGCCGTGCAGCACGGCCGTTTCACCGGACGGAATTTTTTCCTGTGCAGGAGCGGATGCCAGCGGAATCACGACAGGATGACGCTGGCCCTCAAAGTCGATTTCAACGGGCAGCAGGCTTTTGGAAACCAGCGTGGAAAACAGCTTGATGACGGGCGATGCCTTGGGGCGGCCACCGACAATGCCGCAGAGCCCCGGCGCCATGCCGGTGGAGGCCTGGGCGATTTCCGAGGCAAAGAAAAGACAGGCTTCCTTGAGTGGATGCGTGACGGCGATTTTCACGATGACTTCACGTGCATCGTGGTGACGGCCATGCGGGCCGTAGGTGCTTTCGGTGCCGAGGATTTCCACGGATTTGCCGGTGAAGGGCGGTGCACCACGCATCATCAGCACGCGTTCGCATTTGCTGAGGATGGCATCGCTGACGCGTTCGCCTTTGCGTTTTGCGTCCATGCCGCCAATCATGAAGCTGACCGTGACACGAAAGCCGTCGGGATAAGTTGCGCTGACCTTGTAGGAATCGGTCGGGGCGCGGCCGCGGGCGCCGGAAACACGCACGCGGTTTTCGCCGACCTGCTCCAGCTGCGTATGCGAGAAATCAGCCGTCACATCCGGCAGCAGGTAGGACTGCGGGTCGCCGATTTCATAGACAATCTGTTCGCTCACCGTGGCGGTGCTGACGAGGCCGCCGGTATGTGCCGGCTTGGTCACCACAAAGGTGGAATCGGCGCTGACTTCGATAATGGGGAAGCCCATGTTGTCGTAGCCGGGCACGGTTTCCCAGTCGGTGAAATTGCCGCCGGTGCACTGTGCACCGCATTCAATGATGTGGCCGGCGAGCGAGGCCTGGGCCAGCTTGTCGTAATCATCAACGGCCCAGCCGAACTCATGCAGCAGCGGGCCGAGCACCACGGCGGAATCCACCACGCGGCCGGTGATGACGATATCGGCACCGGCATCCAGCGCATCGCGTATTGGCACGCCACCGAGATAGGCGTTCATGCTGGCCAGGGTCGGCGGCATGTCGGCGCCGGAAAACATTTCTTTGGCGCCGGCGTCGCGGAACTCCTGCTGCCGTGGCGAGAGGTCATCGCCCAGTACCACGGCCACTTTCAGGTTGAGTCCGGCATCGGCAATGACCTTGTTCAAGGCATCGCGGCAGGCGAGGGGATTGACGCCACCGGCATTGCTCACCACCTTGATCTTTTTCGCGGCGATGTCCTTGATCAGCGGCGCCATCACGCGCGTGACGAAGTCAGTGGCGTAACCGGCCGCCGGATCCTTCATGCGGCTGCTGGCCATGAGGGACATGGTGATTTCGGCGAGGTAATCGAAAACGAGATAGTCGATTTCGGCCGTTTTCACGAGCTGGAAGGCGGCGGTATTGGTATCGCCCCAGAAGCCGGAGGCACAGCCGATGCGGACAACACGATTCGGATCGTTCCGGTTCAGCCCGGAAACGGTTGGTTCGGACACTTTTTGCTCAGACATGGGAAGCCGCCATGGAGGGGAACGGGATTCAGCAATGGGGCAACGATAATGCCTGATTTAAAACAAAGCAAGCGCTTGGTTTTTGTCAGGGCTTTGTCTAGAGTAGGGGCAGAAAAGCCGGTCCGGACCGGTCGGGCAAGTCGGTTGCCGGGCCGGTAAAAGGTGTGCCTTGCTGGCAACCCGGCCGTTTTGAGGATGGACAGGATGGACAGCGGCGCCTTGCAGACACTGAGCGATATTCCCCACATGGGCGGACTTGATGACAGCCCCCGCGGCCGCGTGCTGCGGGCTGCCGCGCATCTTTTCTGTGCCCAGGGCTATGAGCGCACCACCGTGCGTGATCTGGCGAAAATAGTCGGCATCCAGTCCGGTTCGCTGTTCCACCACTTCAAAACCAAGGAAGACATTCTCTGCGCAGTGATGGAGGAGGCCATCCTCTACAGTTACGCGCGCATGGAAGAGGCCGTGGCGAAGGGCAGGACACCGCGCGAGCAACTGCTCGGTCTGATCCGCGCCGAGCTGGAATCCATCAATGGCGATACCGGCGATGCCATGTCGGTGCTGGTGTATGAATGGAATGCCCTCTCTGCCGAGAAGCAGCAGTATCTGCTGGCGATGCGCGAGCGCTATGAGGCGCTCTGGCTGTCGGTGCTGGAAGATGCCAGGAAGGAAGGCATGCTGCACCACGATGCCTTTATCTGGCGCCGTCTCCTGTCCGGTGCCATCGGCTGGACCCGCATGTGGTACAAGCGCAACGGTCCGCTGTCGCTGGATGCGGTGGCCGAGATGACGCTGGAAATGGCACTGGGCCGGTAATCGGCATCGAAAAAGTAAAAACGGGATCAATCCATGCACATCACGGCAGCCGTTGCCCTGGCCATTCTGGCTTCCGGCGTTTTCTTCCTGACCGGACTACTGACCGGTGTCTGGAAGTATCTTGCCATCATGCGCAGTGACAAGGCCGAAGCGCCTTATTACGTGAGCATCGCGCACCGTACGTCACTGATGTATGCCTTTGCCGCACAGTTGCTCGCCGTGTTTGCCGGCCTCAGCGTGTGGGCGCCTGTGGTGAATTTCTGGGCCACGCTGTTTCCCCTCGTGTTTTTTGCCGCCGCCATTTTCACCTATGTCGTACACGGCCTGCTCAATGACACCGACAACCAGATGGCGCGCCCGCACAAACTCGGGTCCGCCACGCTGCCGGGTTTTCTCATCCAGGTTTTCATGTGGGCCCTGATCATTGCCGAGATCGGCGGCTTTGTGGTGCTGTTCGCCGGTGTGGTGAAAGGCATGCCGGTTGATTTTTTCACCCAGCGTTAACCGCCTGAAAGCAAGGCCACGGCAGCGTATCTCCATTTTTTCCTGTTTTCCGCCCGCGCACTCTGCCCCGGGATCACGTAGTTTCCGAAGTGGACGCATCAAGGCTGCCGGGATAGGGTGGCGGCCTTTGAATGCCGTTTCAGGGAGTTTTTTGATCCTGACCTGCTTCAATCAGTCCCGCTAACATCCCGGGCTGACACCCTTTTGCACCGGAAAAATATCGCAAGCTCAGTGCTTTTTCGGGCGTTTCTGCCAGACATAAAATTACGATGGCCCATCATTCATGAAAAAAACAGTGCTATCCGTTTTTTGCTTCAGCCTTTCCCTGTCGGCGTGCATGTCGGCTCCCCGGCCTTATGACGGATTTATTGGCTATGAAACAAGTGCACATTCTTCCGGGGAAGCAGGTGTTACTTATGTTGATCAGGAAAGATTTTCCTGGGAGAAAATGGCGGGTAAAGCGAAAAAGGCATGCGGCATCACTCTGCGCCAGAGTCCGGACATGATAAAAATGGATGTGCTTGAAAAGCAGTCCTTTACAAGGGATGTGGGCATTCAGGTGCCGATTCCAACGGGATTCACAGCGACCGGTGATACCAAAACAAACTCGGGAAGCACGGGCAAGCCGGTTTCCATGATGAAACCGGATTCCTATCACCAGGGTGAAAAAGTATCCATGAAGTTCAGGAAAATCGTGGCCACCTGTTCCATCAAGTAGCGTCACTTGACGCCCTTTGACGAGCGGGACAGGTTCAGCCCGGTTTTTTGAAGAAAGTGAACCTCGTCCAGCGTTCACAATGGCGGAAAAAAACGGCTGAAGTCCCGGCGTCATTTCAGGTGAACGATAAGTCAGGCGCGGTTATCGCGCCTTTTTGCTGTCCGGGTTATCACTATGCCATCGGCCTCTGGGTCTGTTGGATGGGGAGTATCGGACATGAGTATTTTCAGGGCAGACCTGCTCAAGGGGCAGACGGCGTTCATTACCGGGGGTTCCAGCGGCATCAACCTCGGCATTGCCCATCGTTTTGTCGAGCACGGTGCCAATGTGGTGATCGTGGCCCGTAATCCCGAGAAGCTGGCGGCGGCCAGGGCCGGGCTGGAAGCGAAGGGCGGGCGTGTCATGGCCTGTTCCGTGGATGTGCGCGATTACGAGAGCATGGCGAAGGCGGCGGCGGAAGCGGCGGCCGAGTTTGGTGCGATTGACATCGTGGTGGCGGGAGCGGCCGGCAATTTCATCGCACCGGCGGCAGCCATGAGTGCCAATGCCTTTGCCGCGGTGGTGGGCATTGACCTGCAGGGAACCTTCAATACCTTTCGTTCAACGTTTGAGTACCTGCGCAAGCCGGGCGCGCGTCTGATGGTGATTTCGGCGCCGCAGGCCGTGAACCCGACACCGTTGCAGGCGCATGTGTGTGCCGCGAAGGCGGGCATTGAAGCCTTTGTGCGCAGTGCGGCCATCGAGTGGGGCGCTGTCGGCGTGCGCATCAACGGCATTTCGCCGGGCGGTGTGCTGGGCACGGAAGGGCTGGAGCGTCTTTCTGCCGGGCTTGACGAGAAATTCAGCCAGTCACTGCCGGTGCCGCGTTACGCCACCCTTGATGAAATGGCCGACATGGCGCTGATTCTGGTGACGCCGGTAACGGATTACATGACGGGGCATATCGTTGCCCTGGACGGCGGCATTTCCCTTCTGGGCGGAACCTATGCCCAGGCGTTCCAGAAAAAATAGCCGCTGGTTTTTTCCGGCCCCGGTTTCGGGGCCGGACTGCCTTGACGGTTACAGCAGTAAAACCGCCGCTGTCATGGCAGCCCATGCATTGCCACCCAGGGGGTTTTGATACGGAAAACCTGCTCAGAAAAATCCGGGCCGGCATCCTGCAGAAAAACCATATCCGCAGACATGAAAAAGCCGAAGCTGTTCGAGGGCTTCGGCTTTCGTCGTGCGCTTGATTAACAGCACGGCCCGTTCAGGCGGCCCGGCTTGCGTCGGAATTTTCCCGCTTTGCCCTGGCCAGAAAGAAAGGCAGTTGCTGGATCATGGCCAGTGAGGTGAAGTAAATGATCCAGTTCACGTGCTCGATCACCGGAAAATAATCCCGGTAGATCCAGAAATTCCCGATCAGGGCATCCGCCACCGGCGCCAGCAGCATGCCGGTGACCACGAGGCTGCTCGCGGCCCATCCATACGTCTTGATGATCCACAGCGTGGAGCCGGCCAGCACGGAGAGCAGCAACGTATACAAAAGGATGAGTGCCGAGGAGACGGCATTGATGCGTGGATCATGATTCATTCCGTAAGCCAGCGTTCCTGCAAGCAGCATGAGCAGCACCGTCCCCGCCATCCACCGGGTACTGACGCGGTGCCGGCTGATCTGCCAGTTGACCAGCACGACCAGAAAATATCCCGGAAAGAAAAAACCGATGGCCTCGATGAGATAGCTGTGTTTGATGACGGCATCCCACTGGTAGTACTGCCCGAAATAATTGCGGTTAACGAAATCACCCAGAGTGCACAGCAGCAACGAGAAAAAACACAGGGTGGCGGTTTTTCGGACCAGCACATCCTGCCCGCTGGCCAGGCTCCACTGCCGGATTCTCCATCCCTGCATCAGGAGCAGCAGCACCAGCAGCATTTCCACGCTGCTGAAAACCTGCCGGCCTATGCTGCCGGCGGCAATGGGCAACAGGCCAAGCAGGGCAATGCCCTGCAGGAGTGTGGATGCGGTCACGATGATGACCACGCCGGCATTGATGCTGTCCTGTGTTTTCAAACGCGGGTCCTGTTTTTTCTTGCGGGTGTTTTTGCGTGCGTCATGCGTTCAGCCGCCTGCACTACTGGATAACCCGTTCCACGACCTTGCGCAGGATCTGCAGGGACTCGGCGGATTCAAGTGCGATGCGCTTTTGCAGGACAAAGCGGTTGGCCAGGCGCATCAACAGGCCCGGCAGGTGGTATTCCAGCGTGCGGATAAACAGCGTGCCGCTGGCCGTAGCCCGGCATTCGTAGGTGAGCAGCAGTTGCAGGCGATGATCACCTTGTGCCTTTGCCTGCCAGAGCAGGCCGGGGCGATAGTCGATGACATCCCAGCTGAGATGGCCGGCGCGGCCGCCGGCGTGGATGTCTTCCTCAAAATGGCTGCTGGCCGTCAGCGGGCCGCTGGGCCCCTCCACCTTGAGCGAGGAGGGATGCCATTCGGGCCAGCGCCTTGCCGTGCAGGCATAGGCAAGAACCAGCTCGGGGCTGCGTGCGATTTCAACCTGGTGCTGCATGATGGTCATGGGTGAGTCCGTTGCGTGAGTCCGGAAAGGGTGTGTACTGGAGTCCGTGCCGTGCGGGCTTTCGGTATCAGCCCGGACGGCACGACAATGGTTTTTAAAAACGGGTGTTGAAAAACGGTGTTGAAAATCGCCGGTCAGACGGTTTTCATGAACAGGGCGATCAGCTTGCGCGTGACATCGGTGTAGGGCGGGAAGAACATTTTCGCCAGCATGATTTGCGTGCGCACCACGGCGCGTTCATGCGAGAACGCCAGGAAGCCGTGATGGCCATGGCCGCTGCCGATGCCGGAATTGTTGACGCCGCCAAAGGGCAGGTTGCCGTGCAGGAACTGCACCACGCAATGATTGATGCAGGCACCACCCGAGGTGGTTTGCTGCATGACCTTGCTGATATTGCTTTGCTTGCGGCTCCAGATGTACAGCGCCAGTGGCTTGGGATCGGCATTGATGCGGGCGATCACGGTATCGAGCTGCTCGTAGCTGATGATGGGCAGTAGCGGTCCGAAAATTTCCTCGCTCATTATTTTTGCGTCGTCCGGAATGCCGTCGATCAGCGTCGGCGAGATATAGCGGCGGCTCTCGTCAATGTGGCCGCCTGTCAACACCCGCGCACCGCGCGCGGTGGCATCATCCAGCAGCGCTTTTACGCGGGCCGCATGGCGGTCATTGACGATGCGTGCCAGGCAGGGGCTGTTGATCTGCTGTGCATCCTTGCCGTAAGCCGCTTCGAGCGCGGCAAGACAATGCGCGATGAAGGCCTGTTTCACGCTGGCGTGAACATAGACGTGGTCGGGGGCGATACAGGTCTGGCCGTTGTTGGTGAACTTGGCCCAGAGAATGTTCTGTGCCGCGGCAGCAAGATCGGCGGTTTCGTCGACAATGGTCGGGGACTTGCCACCGAGCTCCAGCGTGACGCTGGTGAGGTGTCTGGCTGCTGCGGCCATGACGATTTTGCCAACGGCAGGCGAGCCGGTGAAGAAGATGTGGTCAAAGGGCAGGTCGAGCAGGGCCTGTGCCACGGGGGCTTCACCCTCGAATAGCGCGACTTCATTTTCCTCGAAGGTTTCGCGCAGGATTCTGGCAATCACGGCCGAGGCATGCGGCGTCATTTCGGAAGGCTTGATAATGGCGGTATTGCCGGCAGCCAGCGCCGAGACAAGAGGCCCAAGGCTGAGGTTCACCGGATAATTCCACGGCGCCACAATGAGCACGCGGCCCTTGGGTTCGTACTGCGTGTAGCCTTTTGTGCCCAGCATCATGCGCGACGGCCAGACTTTTTTCGGTTTCATCCAGCCCCGCAGCTTGCGGATGGCATCGTTGGCCTCGGCAATCACCGGCAGGATTTCGGTCAGTTCGACTTCCGCGGCAGGTTTGCCAAAGTCGGCGAAACCGGCCGCGATCACGGCATCCTTGTTGGCCAGCAACGCGGCTTTCAGTTTTTTTATTTTTGCCAGGCGCTCGGCCGCCGTCGACTGGCGCAGGCGCAGGGCCGTGCTGCGTTGTGCCTCGAAAACCCGTTTGATGTCGGCATGAATACGGGAGAGATCGGCGGTGGCGGGATTCACGGGGGTATTCATGGCGAGCCTCTGCGTGCGGGATTCAATGGGGGCAGCCTACTGTTTTCATGCGACATGAGCCATTGCCTGATCCGGCCAGGCGATGGGCTGAATGCTTTTGCGCGCCGGCTGCGAGCGGCGGCAAAAGCACAAGGGATGCTGCTTACGGGCCGTCCTTTTGCAGGCGCTGCTGCAGGCGCTGGTCCATGCGCTGGAACAGGGGGCGGGTGAGGCGGATCACCTGTTCCGGCAGGGCGCTGAGCAGCACGCTGCCGAGGGTGCCGACCGGGCTGGCGATACGCGCCGGGCGTTTTTCCACGGCCTGCACAATCCAGCCGGCGGCTTCTTCCATGTCCATCATGCGCATGTGCTTGTAGATTTTCGTGCGTGAAGACATCGGTGTGCGCACCATGGGGAAATACACCGTGGTGACGGCAATGCCCTTGTGACCAACCTCAACCGCCAGCGAACGTGAAAACGATTCCAGCGCCGACTTGCTGGCGAGATAGGCGGAGAAAAGGGGAATCGGAATCTGCGTCGACATGCTCGAGATGTTCACGACCTGGCCTGCGCCTTGCGCGAGAAACAAGGGCAGGAATTTCAGCGTGAGCCCGACGGCGCCGAAATAATTGAGCTGCATGGTGCGTTCGTAATCGTGCATGCGCTCGATGGATTCCTCGATGGGACGGCGGATGGAACGCGCGGCATTGTTCACCAGCACATCAATGCGCGGATGTTCCCTGAGAATCTGTTCGGCGCAGTCTTCGCGTGAGCCGGCATCGGCAAGATCCACGGGATAAATCCAGACCAGGCCACCATCGGCGGCAATCTCGTGTTTCACACGTTCCAGCTCGTCGGCACGGCGTGCCAGCAGACACACGCGTGCTCCGGCGCTGGCGAGCTGCTTTGCTGCGCATTCACCGATGCCACTGGAGGCGCCGGTCAGCACGATGGTTTTGCCACGGATGGTCATTTATTTCTCCTGATCCTTTTCGTCAATGCCGGGTGTTCGGTGTCTGCCCGTCGGCATCCATGTCTGTTATTTGGCGCCCGTTGCTGATCCGGCGGCCCCGTGACGTTCTCCGGTTTTTTCCGGCGTGCCTTCACCGTCAAGGCCGGTCCGTTCGACCGACCAGGTATGAACGGGGGTGTGGCCGGGGCGTTCCCACTCCGGCGGCATCCAGAGATGTTTCAGGCGCTGTCCCAGCGCACCGGGCGCCATCACATCGCGAAACATGTCGATCATTTCGTGAAAGTTCAGCACAAACCAGTTATGGCTTTTGATCTGGCGGGTAACGCCGTAGTCGACTTTTTCCACTTCCGGTTCATAGGTGCCGAAGAGGTGATCAAAAATCATCAGCACGCCGCCATAGTTCTTGTCGATGTATTGCGGATTGCGGCCGTGATGCGCGCGGTGGTTGGAGGCGGTATCAAACGTCCATTCGATCCAGCGATGCAGGCGCGGAATGGATTCGGTGTGGATGAACCACTGATAGGAAAGGTTCAGGCCGAACATGAAAAGGATGACGCCGGGATGCACGCCGAGAAAGACCGGCGGCAGGAAGAAAAACCAGACGCCGATGATGCCGTTGAGAATGCTCTGGCGTGCGGCGGTACTCATGTTCATGGTTTCGCCGGTGTGGTGCGAGACATGCTGTGTCCAGAACCAGCGGATGCGGTGCGCACTGCGGTGGTACCAGTAATAGCAGAACTCCTCGATAAAAAAGATTGCCACCACGGTCCAGGCATTCACCGGAAGGGTGAACAGGCGGTGCTCGTACACCCAGGCAAAAGCGGCGCCCACCAGCAACAGGTTCATGACGGCTTCGGCGGCGTAATAACCCAGGCCGAGGCTGCTGCTGGCCAGCATTTCGCGCCAGTAAAAGCGCTGGCCGGGTGCGGCCACATCCCAGCGTCCGGTACGCCGCCGCATGACCAGGAACTCGACCACAAACCCGAGAATGAACAGCGGCGTCATGGTCAGCACCACTACCTGTTTCCAGTCCACATGCGGGCCGAACGTGCTGTTGATCCAGGAGATGATGTCTTGCATGGCCCGGCCTTTTTTTTATGGTTTGTGTGCCAGTCTACCGGGGGCCGGGAAGTTTGAATTGACCGATGGCGACACGGTACAGACCCTTGCACTCCCTGCCTGTGCCGGCTTTCGCCATGGGCACGGCGGCCGGCGTCATGACGGACACCATGAAAAAGGCGCCCGTTGCAGGCAGCAGGCGCCTTTTTACTCTGCCGGCATTCCTGTCAGAACGCCGGGCGGGGCGGAGACTCAGCCGGCAGCGCTACTGTCGGCGATCCAGTTGCCGTGAAAGCCGAGCGGCACGCGTACCGGCAGTTTTATTTCGGCCACGGCCGGGCCTGCCACATTGGCGGCATCCAGAATCACCACCCGGCTGTTGCGGCCATTCAGGTCGTGCACATAGGACAGCAGCCAGCCGTCATTTTCGGCGGCAGCGGCGTGGCGCGGAACAAACACCACCTCACCGGTGAGCTGATCCGTCCCGTAGCTGTGGCGGCTGGTTTCGCCGGTCTGAAGATCATGGTGCAGGAGCACGTTGGCGACCGGTTTATCAATGTCATCAATGCCGACTACATAGGCGTGACGATACGGCTTGCCGGTGAGGCGCTCGTCAAAGCGCGGAAATTCCTGGCGCTCGGTGGACAGGACCTTGCGTTGTACGGCGTTGCCGCCGGCCGGCAGCGTCCAGCGTTCGAACGCCACTTTCTGGTTTTCCGGGCCCTGGCTGGAGTGGTCAAACATGCGCTCGTACACTACCACGTCGACCACCACCGAGCCGTCCTCGAGATCAAAGGCATTGCAGCTGTGAAAGACATAGCAGGGATCAATCGTGAACCAGCGCACGTCGCCGCTGTCGCCCTGGCGCGACAGCAAACCGACGCGGGCCTGGTGCCGCGGATTCCAGCAATAGGGCAGTGGCGCACCAGTGAGGGCTGCCTTGACGGAAAACGTCACGGGCAGATCGAGGATCACCATGTATTTTTGCGTCATGGCGCAGTCATGCATCATCGGGCCGTGCTTGACCGCGATGTCGATTTTCTTCGTGACGCGCGACTGTTTGTCGACCACCAGGTAATTCACGCGGTTGTGCTGCAGGCCGTCGTAGCAGATGGCGTGCATTTCACCGGTGTCCGGATCGGTATGCGGATGCGCCGTGTAGCTGTTGTCCAGCGTGCTGTCGAAAAGCCCGTGCCGGACGGTGTTGAGCGAGGCATCCAGCTCCACCGGATAGGAACCGGCTTCCACCAGCGCCCAGAGGCGGCCGCCATGGCCGATGATGTTGGTGTTCACCACATCGGCAACGCCGCGGCGCGGGCCCGGGGCACGCGGTTTGCCAAGAGCCTTGTTGACGCTGTCGGTGCCGATGAAACGGTTGCGGTACCAGAGTGCCCGGCCGCCTTGCAGGCGCAGGCCGTGCACCATGCCGTCGCCGAGAAACCAGTGATGCGCCGCCGGATTTTCCACGTGCAGGGGATTGGGGCCGATGCGTGCCAGCATGCCGTTCAGTTCGGGCGGAATGGTGCCATGCACCTTCAGCTCCGTTTTCGTGTGCTCGGTCTGCAGCGGCGCAAACGGCCCCTCCAGAAAGGTATTGGCGGCGTTGTAGGGAACCCGTTTCTGCAAGCGTCTGGCGATCCAGTTAGCGCCTTTTTCCAGCATTCGTGCGGCGGCCATGAAATCTCTCCCTTTGCGTGTCTGGCATGAACGCATTCAATGTATATGATGTGAACATTAGAGTCGTTCAGGATGTTTACGATGTCAACATCGGGTTCACGGCAAGCCGACAAGCCGACTGCCAGCTATCACCACGGCAATTTGCGCGAGACGCTGGTGGCCACGGGGCTGGAGCTGCTGGAGTCGGGGCAGAGTGCCGAATTCAGCCTGAGGGAGCTGGCGCGGCAGGTGGGGGTGTCGGCCAATGCCTCCTACCGGCATTTTTCCAGCAAGGAGGAACTGCTGTCGGCCATGGCCGCCGAAGGCTTCCGGCGCCTGGCGGCGGCACAGGCCACGGCCATGCAGACGCGGGCTGCGGCTTCGGACAGTTTTCTCGAGGGCGGACGCGCCTACGTGAGTTTTGCGCGCCAGCATCCGGCGCTGTTTCGCCTCATGTTCGGCCGTTTCAGCGTCGTGAACCGCAACGAGGAAATGCAGGCGGCCGGCCAGCTGGCGTTTCAGGGGCTGCGTTACGGCGTGGCGGCCGTGCTGGAAAGCGATGTTGATGCTGCTGCCGTGGCAACGGCGTCCATTCATGCCTGGAGCCTGGTGCACGGCCTCAGCCAGCTGATACTGGACGGGCAGTTTGATCAGCACGCCACCGATATTGATGCGCTGGTTGATGCGGTATTGCGGCAGGCGGCTGCTTCCCGCCAGAAATCCTGAGGCCTTTTGCATAAACCTTGTGCATAAAAAAGGCGCCTTGCGGCGCCTTTTTTATTTATGGCTTCCTGGCTGGAGATAGGGCTCCAGAATCTTGCGCGCAATGATCTGTGCATCAATGACGGTCATGAAGGTGTAAGCCCCCATGAACTTGCGGCTGATGAACATGAACTCCTTGGGCGGCACCGAGAAGCTGCGGCTGGTGGCCGATTTGGCGGCCATCGTGGCGGCGCGCACGTGCAGACGGCTTTTGGCCCAGCAGTATTCGCCTTTCGCATTCAGGGTTTCCGGCGGTGCATCCTTGAGATCGGAGAACGGTTCAATGGCCAGGAAAAACAGGTCAATAATGCCGTCCTTGGTGCTGGCCGACATGTTGTCGAAGAAGGTGAAGCCGGTCATGGCGGCGAGCATGCCGTCACGATCCTTGTAGAACGCCGCACGGCTCAGCTTGCGGGCGAGCTCCAGCAGGTCATCCGGAAAATCACGCACGGCACCGAAATCCAGCAGCACGATGCGGTCGGTTTCGCCTTCCTTGTCGGCAAGACGCACAAGGTAATTGCCGAAGTTGGGATCAGTCTGGATTTCACCCCACTCGAAAACTTCGCGGCAGCAGATATCCAGAGCGGCCTCGGCGATGCGGTTGCGGCGATCCTGCGACAGGCCCAGCACGATGGGGCTGTTGATGGGAACGCCGCGCTCGAAACTCATGCACAGCACGGTATCCGTACAGTAGTCGGTGTAGATGCGCGGTACGGCATAACGCACATCATTTTTGAGGTAGGAATAAAAGAGGCGGGTGGTTTCCATTTCCTGCGGATAATTCACCTCGCGGTGCATCATCATGCGCACCTCGTCCAGCCATTCCTCGAACTCGCGTGACTGCGGCACGGCCTTGGTCAGGCGCAGCAGCTGCGTCACCAGATTGAGATCGGTATCAATGGCCTGGGCGACGCCGGGGTACTGGATTTTCAATACCAGATCGGCGCCATCACTGCGCCGGCGAGCACGATGCACCTGGGCGAGCGAGGCGGCACCCAGCGGCTCGGGGTTGATGTCCAGCTCGCTGAAACGCTTTTCGCCGAGCTGGGCCCGCACCACGGGTTCCAGTGAAGACCAGGCCAGCGTGCTGGTGTCGTCATTGAGCTGATGCAGGGCGCTGGTGATTTCAGGTGGCAGGAAATGCTCGCCATAGAGCGCCATCATCTGGCCGATCTTGACCACCGAGCCCTTGAGCTTGCCCATTTCGCGCACGAGGTACTGCGCCTGCTCCGCCATCATGCGACGGCGTTTCTCTTCGCGCTCTCCCGGGGAGGCGAACATGGAGCCGGCGGCACCACTGGCCATGCGGGCACTGGCAATAAAACCGGCTTTGGCGAGAGAAAACCGGCGTTCAAAGGCACCGGTCTTGAGGCGTTTCATCTCGTGTGGGTTGTCGCTCATCAGTCATCCATCGGGCGGCAAGGCAGGGAGGCGGATATTCTACCTTAACGGCGTGGCTAAAAACCCGCTGAATCCACCGGGGCCGCCGCGGAAAATTGCCCACAAAATCCGGAAGGGCATTGCATGCCGGCCCGGCTGCCACTGCATTCAGGTCGCAACAGTCAGTGTTACCGGACGGCGTAGCCGTTATGATTTGCGCACCTCCTGTTGTTGAAGGCGCTTTAGATGGCCAGCACGCTCCCTGATCCCCTGGATTTCACGCCTCCGGCACTGGCTCGCCTGCAGCGCATGCTGGCTCCCCAGCGTTTCTGGTTCGCACCGCAGTATTACGGGCTCGAGCATCTGGACCCGCAGCGGCCGGCGCTCTATGTCGGCAACCACACCTTGTACGGCGTGATCGATGCGCCGCTGATGGTGCTCGGCGTCTACGAGAAAACCGGCATTTATTTCCGCTCGCTGGGCGATCACTTTCATTTTGTGGTGCCGGGCTGGGGCAGCATGCTGCTGAATCATGGTGCCGTGGAAGGCACGCCGGAGAACTGTTCAAGACTGATGCAGGGGCGGCAGCACATCATCGTCTACCCCGGCGGTGCCCGTGAGGTAATGAAAAACAAGGGCGAGGAATACCGTCTGGTGTGGAAGCGCCGTACCGGCTTTGCGCGCATGGCCATGCAGCACGGCTACGACATCATTCCCTTTGCCGCTGTCGGCGCCGACGATGCCTACAACATCCGTTACGACAGCAAGCGTTTCCAGAACTCCCTGCTGGGCAAGCTGGCCGCCCGTACCGGCATCATGGACAGGGTTTTTCGCGGCGGCGACACGCTGGGCCCGCTGATTACCGGCGTGGGCGGCACCGCGCTGCCGCGCCCGGAAAAAATGTATTTCATGTTTGGCGAGCGCATTTCCACCCAGCCCCTGCAAGCCGCCTGCAATAATCCCGCTGCGCAATGGCAGGTCCGTCATGAGGTTGAAACGGCGATTTACCGGCAAATGAACGAGCTGTTTGCCATTCGCGCGAAGGACACGGACTGGTCGTGGTGGCGCAAGAAGCTGATTGCGCGGCACGGGCAGGAGTAGGTTTTTCTGACTGTGGTGGCGAATGAAAAAGCCGGCGCTTGCCGGCTTTTTCATAAAAGAACGAAGTCACTGGGTCCCCGCCTGCGTGGGGACGACAGCAGTTGAGGGGAGTGCAGAGCACTATCCCTGTGATGTTTTTATCTCCGGCCAGAATCCGGCAAGAAACCTGTCTCTTTGTGCCGCTCCATTTTCTGTCGTCCCCGCGCAGGCGGAGATCCAGTCGTTGAGGGGCTTGCAGGGCACTATCCCTGTGAGATTTTTTATCTCCGGCCAAAACCCGGTAAGAAGCCTGCCTCTTTGTGCGGCTCTGTTTTCTGTCGTCCCCGCGAAGGCGGGGACCCAGTGACTTGCCGGCTCATTCAGGGACTTACCGGCAGATTTCCTCATATAAATCCCGCCAATAGGGATTTGTTTCTTCAATAAGCCGGATTTTCCAGCTCCGGTTCCAGCGCTTTATCAGCTTCTCACGCCGGATGGCCGCCGTAATGCTCTCATGGGTTTCGTACCAAACCAGATTTTTGACCCCGTGCGTCCGGGTAAAGCCAGGCAGTAGTCCGGTTTTGTGTTGCCATATGCGCTGAATGATATTGCTGCTTACGCCGACATAAAGCGTACCGTTACGCTCGCTGGCCAGCAGGTACACGTAACAAGCCATTTATTATCCATCCATGGATACAGAGAAAACCCAAATCTCCTAAAGCGACCAGCCTGCCGCCGTTTCCCGGACCTTGCCTTCGTCGCGCAGCTTGATCAGGTGCGCGTGCAGGGAATAACGCGCCACCGGATGCAGCGCCGGATTCACATCGTCGTACACATGCGGCGTCAGGGTTTCCAGTGACTGTGCGCTGGACGAGAGTTTTCCCTGCACCTTGGCCTCGCGCGCCAGGCGATGATGAATGGTGAACTGGATCAGCGCCTGGGCATTGTCGATCAGATCGCCATGGCCCGGTGCGATGGCGGCAATGGTTTCCCGCGAGAGCAGTTCCAGCGAGCGCAGGTAATCCGCCATGCTGCCCGAAGGCGGAATGATCACCACGGTGGAGCCGTTGATGAGGTGGTCGCCGCTGAACAGCAGGGCTTCGTCTTCCAGCAGGTAGCAGAGGTGATTGCCGACATGACCCGGCGTGTGCAGCGCGCGCAGGGAAAATTCCGCGGTTTTCAGCACATCATCGTGCGCCAGTATTTTATCAATGTGGATCAGCGCCTGTGCCGGATCACCGGCCAGCGGAGCCTGGCCGAGAATTGCGGCGCCAGTGCGCGCTTTCAGTTCAAGCGCTGCCGGTGCGTGATCCTGATGCGTATGCGTGAGCACGATCCAGCGGATGCTGCCGCCGAGTTTTTCCGCCGCGGCGATCAGCGCATCCACATGCGCGCTGTCTGCCGGGCCCGGATCAAGCACGGCAATCTCGCGCCGGCCGATCAGGTAGGAATTGGTGCCGGGGCCGGTCATGAAACCCGGATTCGGGGCCAGCACCCGCGTCACGCGGGGGCTGAGGGCAACGGGTTTGCCTGCCAGCAGCTCAGGCATGGATCAGTCCGCGTGCCGTGGCGAGTTCCACCACCGTGGGGCGCAGCAGGCGCTTGATAGCGCTGTAGGTCGGGCGATGCTTTTGCGCCATCATCTCGGCAAACGCGAGTGCTTCCGGCAGCAGGCCGGTGTCGCTGTGAATGCTGTCGGCCACTTTCATCTGCAGGGCTTCGGCACCACCCACGGCCTTGCCGGTGAGGGCAAGATCACGCAGGGCCTGGGCATCGGGCAGCAGCCGGATCACGTCGGTCATCACCTGGGTGAAGGGAATCTTGATATTCACTTCAGAAAAACAGAAACGGCCGCGGTCTTCGCGCATCAGGCGGAAATCGCAGGCCGAGGCCAGAATGGCGCCGCCGGCATAGCAGTTGCCGTTGATGGCCGCGATCACGGGCAGGTTCAGCGTGGCCACGCGCAGAAAAACATTTTCCAGCTTTTCCACAAAATCCTGAAAGACATCCGGTGATTGCGTCAGCAGCCAGGTGAGATCAATGCCGTTGCAGAAGGTCTTGGGGTGATCGCTGGTGATGAGGAGCGCAGCACCGTCGTAGTTGCTCTCGATCTTGTCGAAGTGCTGATGGTATTCAGCAAGCACATCGGGGTTGAAGGTGTTGTCCTTTTCCCCATTGGTCAGGGTGAGGATATAAACCGCTCCGCGTTTCTCAAGCTTCATGAACGACATGGGTATTCATCCCGTAGGGTGGGCCAGGGCGAAGCTGTAACCGAAGGGAATCCCCCGGGCAGCCCAATGATGGTGGTACATACAAAGTGTTGGGGCATTACCCCAACCTGCGAATGGGCGAAGTTTAACGGCAGGGCAGTGCCGCGGCTACGGAGTTTGTAAGGGCTGTTTTGCGGGCACTGTTTTGTGAAGACGGATTTTTGAGGGCTGTTTTGAGGGAGGTAGCGTGGTCAGTGCGGGTGCCGGAGCCTGTACAATCGCCGCATCCAGGCCCTGATGACCGCCCCATGCTGATCATGCTTTCCCCCGCCAAAACCCTTGATTACGCAAGCCCGGTGCCGGCCTTGCCGCTGACCACGCCGGATTTTCTCAGGCAGAGCCAGGCCCTGATCGCCATCCTGCGCGATCTTTCGGTGCAGGATGTGGCCGGCCTCATGCACCTGAGCGACAAGCTCGCCGCGCTCAATGTCGCGCGCTTTGGCGACTGGTCGCCACGCTTTACCGAGAGCAATTCGCGCGCCGCCATCCTCGCGTTCATGGGCGATGTCTATGAAGGCATGCAGGCAAAAACCTTCACGCCCGACGACCACGATTTTGCACAAGCGCACCTGCGCATCCTCTCCGGTCTTTACGGCCTGCTGCGCCCGCTCGACCGCCTGCAGCCCTACCGCCTGGAAATGGGCACGGCACTCGCCAATCCCGCCGGCCGCAATCTCTACGCCTTCTGGGGCGACAGCATTGCGCAGGCACTGAACAAGGCGCTGGCCGGGCAGGGCGATGAGGTGCTCATCAACCTCGCCTCAGACGAGTACAGCAAGGCCGCCCTCACCAGCGCACTCAAGGCGCGGGTGGTCACACCACAGTTCCGCGAGGAAAAAAACGGCCAGTCCAGAATCGTGAGTTTCTACGCCAAACGTGCCCGCGGCCTGATGAGCTCGTATATCGTGCGCAACCGGCTGAATGAGGTGGCTGCCCTCAGGGATTTTGCTGCCGATGGTTATGCCTTCAACAAGAAACTTTCAAAGGGCGATACGCTGGTGTTTACGCGCGAGATGCCGGTGAAGTAGGCCGGATGCGGGTTGGGGAAGGGTAATGCCGTAACCGAAGGGAATCCCGCGGGACAGACCGGCGCTGGCGGTGATTTCAGGAATGTTGGAGTGCATTGCATTTACCCCAAGCTATGCTTGCTCAATCGCAAACTAAAGCAGCAGGGCTGAATGACTTGAGGGATTTTCTGTTGGAAGTGGCTCTTTGACCACTTCGGTCCCAAGATCATGAATTGTCAATGAGGTGCATCATGACTACATATAAGAGAAATTTGTGGGCCTGGGTGTGCTTTATGTCTCTTGGGTTCTTAATAATACTGGCTGGCTTATATGTGTGGGGTGGATTTGCGGCACTTTTATTCGTCGAGGTGCTTGGCGCCAATTTTTTCTTTGATCGAATCACCTGCCCGAATTGTGAAACGCGGGTAACCTTTAGGGCAGCCTCTCCCCGCCTTGTTTTACCTTGGGAAATTCGTAATACCTTTTTTCCAAAAAAATGTCAGAAGTGTGGTTGGGATTTGGATAAGGATCTCTGAATTCATGGCAACCGACCAGTCGAGCAGGGGCGGGCTAGGGCAATGCCATGACCGAAGAGAATCCCGCGGGGCAGCCTAACGCGGGAGCTAATTTCAGGAAGGTTGGGGTGGATTGCATTTAGCCCGTCCTGTACTTGTTGCACGGAGCCGGCCGGTAAATCTGACTAAATGAGCGGTGGTGGTTAAAAATATTCCCTCAGTTCCCTTTATTCATATCAAGCCGGACACAACATCATTCAGATTATTCACATCAATATAAAAAGAATCGTGTATATCTTTTAATTTATGCGCATCACGATTTTCTGAAACATATAGCATCTCGGCGCCAACATGTTTTGCAATGGTTGAAAAACCGGAAAAAGGCAGGTCGCTTTTTGAAAAAACAATAACCTTGCAGTGTTTTTTGCAAAACACTATGTTTGTGAATGCTGCACCTGACCCTCCGGCAATGAACTCCGCATTACTGAACATGGAAACTTGATCGGCCACCGAATAGTCCTCAGGATGAACCATTTTAAAACCATATTTCTCCAATACACCAATCACTTCACTTTCATTAAAATTTCTCCGCGTGCTTGCCTTGCTTCTTGAAAGATATATCCGCTTGGGAAATTCATTTTTAGTAGCTAACGGCAGCAAAACTTTTCGAATGTAATCAAGCGAAGTCAGATCAAATAAAACATCACTGGCCTGAATATCACTGTCATCCACAAAGTTTGGAGGAATGAAGTTTTGGCAAGAAAAATAATGGAGCTTGTTAACCACATGCCATTTCCCTTCATTCACAAATACAATCCGCCTGGAATCCTTGTTGAAATAAGACAGCAGCTCAAGGTACTGAGGAACTTTAGAGCAGATTGAATCCACTAGAATTGGAATATTTATATCTATTCCCGATCTGTTAATTTGCGAAAACCTGGTCATTACCTCAAATAAAAGGTGGTAATAATTCCATGAGTAATTATTACACAAAAAAATGGCTTCGCCAAAGGCATCACAAGAATAGCTTTTTCTTGCCAATAAAAAATCTTTACCACAAAACTTTATGGCTCTGTCGGTATATCGGTATCTATTGTTTTTGTCGTAGGACTTTATGTCGTATATGGCGCTTTTTTTCTTTAAAAAAACAATGCTTGAATCCCCGATAACCACGGCCTCATCAAAAACAGCCATGTAAGCCGTGTGTCCTGTCACGGCCATCATTTCAGAAGACTTTAATTTATCTTTATAAAATAAGGGAGGGCTATAACTAAGAAAAACCGGATTATCCGAAATGCACTCGATGCCCTCAATGCGCTCAGACACACAGTCTTCCAGGGCTTCAAATTTTCTGGACTCGAAAGAGTTTAGAGTCACTATTTCGGCTATTTTCTTTAAAAAATAATTACCATTCAATAACAGTAAAGTGAGATCAAGAGCCGTTGCCTGTATATTTTTTTTAATGGCCCTCACTGATAATAAAACTGGTTTTGGAACCGTCCTTCTTCTTATGCTTCTTATTGAAAAATCCATTACGTTATTTTCCTTTAAATTGTTGTCGCCAAATGCCAGAAGAGCGACTAACAATGCCGTCAATTATAACGAAAAAAGTGACGGAAGGATTAAATTTTAACCGGTCGGGAAGATCGGGCCAGGGCAGAGTCGTAACCGAAGGGAATCCCGCGGGGCAGCCTGGCGCGAGTGCTGATTTCAGGAATGTTGGGGTGTATTGCATTTACCCCGTCATGTGCTTGTTGCACGGAGCCGGCCGGGAAATCAGGGGGCATGAGTGGTGGTTAATAAATACTCCCTCCATCTCCTTTATCCGTCCCATCAGGGCCGTCGCACCTGCAGTGAATGGTTATGCGTCTCCTCGCTCCGCTCCCGGAAACCACTCAATGTGCTGATCACCTTGCCGCCCGATATACAGCACACGCTGCCCGCGAAGAAACGCAAAATACGATTGAACGCCTGAATTCGTTGCCCTGACGCAGAATTGCCGGAACTTCTGGCCATTCTGCTGGCTATCCAGAATCGCTGCCCGAAGTTCAGCTGCATTGAAGTCAGTAGCGACCTCTGGCAGATCTTCATACACCAACGGAGTGACGACGACTCCACCGTTTGCGCTGTAGAAGGAAAACGACAGAGATACAAAGTCAACGTGGTAGTACTCCACGCCCTCTTTGATGAGATTCCCCACAATTTCGGGGAAAGGCATTGAGCCGGAGAGTGTAACTTCCGCCATCTTTCTGATCACATCAGCGTTCACGAAGGTTTCTCCTGACGAAAAAGGTGACGGATGGATAAAATTTTAACCAGTCGAGCGGGTTGGGGTAAAGCGAAGCCGTGACCAAAGGGAATTCCGCAGGGCAGCCTAACGCGAGTGCTGATTTCAGGAATGTTGGGGTGCGTTGCATTTACCCCAACCTACGCTTTTTCAATGAGTTCGCGTTGCCGGTTTGTGCGAAAAGAGGAAGATACACGACACCATCAATACCAGTAATGTGGCAGATGCCGAGTAGCGGCTTAATTCCAGGCCGCCCTTGCTTGCCGGTTTGTCCAGATAGTCGCCGACGACCGCACCCAGCGGGCGCGTCAGTATGAATGCCGCCCAGAAAAGTACGGTATGAGAAATTCTTGTTCGGTAATACGCCACTGCAATGGCTGCCAGCATGGCGCCGAACACCAGCGCGCCACCACCGTAGCCAAGCCCTGCCGTATCAGCCGTCCAGTCGCCGAGAGCCGTTCCCAGGGTTTGGGAAAACATGATTGTTACCCAATAGAATATTTCGGATTTCGGTGAACTCACGGTCTCTATCGCCACTGAACCCAGCGAGTGATACCAGACCAGCAGTGACAGCATAAGCAGGGTGAACAGGATCGCTGTTCCGCCCGCATAACCGATGCCCAGCGAGCGGTCGGCAAAGTCTGCCAGCGTTGTTCCCACCGTGGTCGTTGCAATAATGGTCGTCCAGTACAGGGCGGGATGGAATTTCCTTGCGGAAACCTGGGCGATGACCGCCATCATGAAGATGGCTGAAAATATCCCGGTACTAACGAGATAGCCCAGATTCATTGACATGGACGCAGCGTCGCCGCCCGTCTCGCCAAGCGTTGTGGCAAGGATCTTTATGATCCAGAAGATCAGCGTTACTTCAGGAACCTTGCTGAGAACCTCTTGCTTTTCCACATTGATTCCTTGTTTGTTCAGTCGGGCAGGCCGGGGAGTCTGAGTGCATGAGCGGTGGTGGTTAAAAAATACTCCCTCCGACCCCTTTATTATTGAATATTCTGCTTGCGCCAGTTATCAACGGCAATTGATAAGCGCTTATCCTTGACTGGTTTCTGCCATTCATCCCAGAAATTCACCGTCCCGCTATTCGGCTTGTTTTTGGGTTCATCGATCCTAATTCTGCTTGGCAGTAAGCTCGCATCCCCAACAACCAAGGCCTCCCCTGTATCAAGGGTCGGCAGGATGTCGCTGAATCCGCCAAGGCTATCGGGAAGAAGCCTCTTGATAACGCCCTGATCCTCGGCATTGGTCAGCCTCATGGAAACAAAGTTACTGCATTGACTGAGCATCGTCTTATTCACTTCGGACGGACGCTGGCTTATCACTACAAGGCTGACACCGTACTTGCGACCTTCCTTGGCGATGCGCTCGAAAATATCTAGGGAAATATCGTCGGCGGACTCCGCCATGCTTCGTTGGGGCATGTAGAGGTGCGCTTCATCACAGAGAAGCGCAATAGGATGGCGCAGCTCGGATGGCGTCCACTGTTGGACAGAGAATGTGACCCGTGCAACAAGGGAAACGATCAGCGGGAGAACGTCTGATGGCACCTCAGAAAAGTTGATGATCTTGATACCAGCTTTGCCATTTTCTCCAGAGCTTCCGAGCACGGCAGTGGTGAACTTTTCAAGCCAGGAAAAATCCAGAACATCTCCACCGCCATTGAACATAAAGCCAAGGCGTCTATCGAAGATTTTATTCTCAAGCCGTGAAATCATGCGGGACAGCTTTCCGTTGAAATCGCCTTGCTTTTCACCGCGAGCACCGGGAACCATCTCGACGTTGATGTCATTCAACCGGCCCATGAGGAAATCAAGGTTAAAGGGGACTGGGCTGTCGACGGTGAAGTGCTTCAGTACATCTTTCTGCCCACCATCTTCCAGGTACTTTTGTTTCGCCTGGTTGATCTCACGCGCCATAATCATGGCCTGGTTGGGCGCATTCTGGTCACTCCGGTCAACAAACATTGCCACGAGTGCTTCATACGAAAGCAGCCAGTAAGGCAAGTAAAGCACACCGTCATCAATGGTGCGTTTAGCTTCAACATCTGCAGGACCGGCCACTTTGAAGTGCTGAATGCCTTGGCCTACCAATGGCGAGTATTCACCATGAAGATCAAAAACAATGGCGTTAGCTGTAGAGAGCCCTGCCATCTGCTCAATAATCTTGGCTGTCGTCCAGGACTTACCTGACCCGGTGCTGCCGCCGATGAAGGCGTGGCGCTGGAAAAACTTATTACCGTTGAGATAGGCAACAGCATGTTCGTCCAGTGTGTATTTGCCCAGTGTCAGGGCATTACCATCTGCTGAGACGCTAGAGAGCGTACGCATAAAGCCGGTAAGGTTTTTGCCGTCAAGCGAAAAGCAATTTGCGTCAATTTCTGGAACACTTTCCAGAGTGCGGCGAAATACATTTTCTCTATCTCCATCACGATCTAACATCGTGCCAATCAGGGTGATTTTGCACAGGCTCAGTTCGGAGGTCTGCTCGCTGATGCCATCATTACCAATGTCCTCGACACCACGCTTGCGGGTCACCTGGGTGATGAGCCCGATGAGATGCTGTCCAGGCCTGCTGCTTTGGAGCACGGCCAGATGGTTGACTTGCAACCTTTTGAGTTGGTCGATATTTTCTACGTCAACGATAACGTTTGTCGTATCGACGGAGGCCACCTTTCCAAGCGCGTCTTCATCCCTAAAATTAAATATCGGCATATATTCTTCCTACATGATGAGTGACAGGTAGCCCTCAAGACTCCATAAGTTTTTTTCAACAGTTACTGGAGTCTTATCCAAAGAGGAGTAGACGATGGACTGGTCGTCTGTTACTCCCCGCTCTATAGCCAGGTAATTTTGCACCTTGCCATCAGTAATTAGCTTCTTGGCCGCATCTGAAAGCGCATAGGTAATAATCGTGATCGGGGTATTCTGCCTCTGACATCTCGCCATGAGTTTTGGCTGAATGTGCTCGTCATTGAAGCCGTATCCAACGCACAGATAAGAGTTCGCCGCAGTAATGGCTTGGTCAGCATTGTTGATGATTGACCGGTATGGCTCTAAATGCGTCGTTTGATATTTCTGAGTGCCCGGAGTCACGATTTCCGGCTTGTAATTGACAGGGATGTCTTTAATATTTGAAAGAGCCACAATGTCTGCGAGCGGCGATTTAAACCAATCCAGCGAGCCGTGAACCTTCCAGATATTGACTCTGCGGGCAGAATTTATCTCATTCGGTTCAGCCCGTTGTCGGAAAAAACCGTGCGTGAAGCCCGTGTAATGATGAATTCGCTCCTGATCGCAGGCGTATTCGGCGAGTCTGTCGTAATTCGTAGTAACGATGTTTAATTTGGTAAGGCTGGTTTTGAACATGTGGCTCAGCAGTCGGCTAAGCGGGAACATCGCCTGGTTCTGAAGGCTTACGTTGAAAATGTGAATGTCTTCAGTGTTAAGGAGCGACCAAGTTGCTTTGATAATTCTGGAAGTCAGCTCTTCTGTAATAGCCACCTGATGCAGCGCCGACTCCAGATCAACGCCAGCATCCAAGACCCCACAGAGTTTCTCCCAGGCGGCTATCTCGCCAACGGATAATCCTGAAATGTCGGTGTTTGCGGCCAGGTACTTCGCAAGCGCCCACATGCCAGACATGCCATGGGCAGCCGAGGCACCGCTGCCCAGGACGATAAGGGGAGCCTTGTTATAATAGTCCTGCGCTTGTTTTTGGTGGTTCACATCTGACATATCATTTTCGCCATTATTTTTCTCTGCATACTTCTTGTTGGATTTATAGCGGGCCGATAACTTTTTCTCGCTCTAACGTTAACAGGACACCAAATGGTACCTGAACCCGAATAGGTATTTAGGGTTCATAATTTTTTATGACAGCCATAACAGACTGGTTTTCAGGGTGAGGCTGCCGGATTAAACGCCTGTTGTGTATAAGCCGGTTGATTAGAGGGGCTGGGTCTTTCCTTGTCCATAGCCGGTTGCCGGTCTGCGTATTTGCCGCAACACATGGCCGGGCCGGCTTGCCGGCATGAAAGCGCCTGTGTCTTAATCGCTAGCTGTTCGCGGCTGAAGCCGCTCCTACGGGATTTTCGTTATGACTGATCTGGCTGAGCTGACCCCGGAACAGCGCACTGAACTTGAAGCGGCGGCGTTTCGTCATTTGCTGCAACACCTGCGCGAGCACACGGAAGTGCAGAATATTGACCTCATGAACCTGGCGGGCTTTTGCCGCAATTGCCTGTCGAAGTGGTATCGCGCGGCAGCAGAGGAGAAGGGCATTGCCATCAGCGATCCGCAGGCACGCGAGATGGTGTATGGCATGCCTTACGAGGAATGGAAGGCGAAGTACCAGAAGTAGCGGTATTCGACGGCCATAAAAAACGCGCCAGGAGTGGGGACTCCGGCGCGTTTTTTTATGCCGGTGTTTTTACCGGCGGGCATTTCAGCGTGGCGGGCCGCCCAGTGCCTTTTTCCACAAGCGCGCCGGCAGCTGTTTTTGCAGGCGGTCGATGGCTTCTGCCACCAGTACCGGATGCGGCTGGTGGCCGACGCCGTGGGCGATGTCCAGCGTGACATCGCCGCCCAGTTCATGCAGGCGGTCAAAGGCGGCCTGTGCAACCTGCACCGGCATCACCTCGTCCTGGTCGCCGTGATAAAGGCCGATGCTGGTGTGCTCCGGTGCTTTTTCCGGCAGCTGCGCATAGCGGCCGGAAAAGGCCATGACGCGGCCGGCCAGACCGTCCTCGGCCTTGACGGCTTCGAGCGCCATGATGGCGCCTTGCGAGAAGCCGGCGAGCACGGTGTCGGCGGGTGGCACCTTGGTGGTTTCCTGGATGCTGCGGATCAGGCTGATGAAGGCGGGCATGACCGCCGCCACGCGCTCGTAACGGTTGTCTTCGGTAACGCCGCGCACGGAAAACCATTGCTGCTGGTGCTGCGCCATGCCGGCGCCGGCATCAAACGGCTGCAGTCCGGCGGGAATGGCAATGGCGGCCCCGGGCCAGACGCGGCGGAAGGCTTCGGCCATGTCCAGCAGGGAGGCGGGATTCGAGCCCACTCCGTGCAGCAGGATGATGAGTTGCTGCGCGCCGGCAGGGGGTGCCATGGCTAGCCGGCCAGGGGCTTCGGGTGCGTAATACATGGGTTTCTCCTTGGCGGCGGCACCGCGTGCCGGCCGCTGGCGTGGGGTCGGGCTCTGGTGCCCGGGACCGGTTCGGTAATGTCTTCATCATAGCGCCGGCCATCATGGATGGGGGCGCTTTCCCGGCCTGACAAGCCCTGTCTAAACGGCTAGAATTCGCGCCCTCTTGAAGGCTGACGTCGTGGCTGCCGGATTTACCGGAACCTTGGCGCAGCACTTTATTCCTTCCCCAGCCCGTGAGGACCCGCCGTGAGCGTCGAGATTTCCAAAGAGAGCATCAAAGCCCTGCAGGAAGACCATTTTGGTCGCTGGAAGAACCGTGAAGCGATTGCCGAGAACATGATCCCCATGATCGGCAAGCTGTACCGCGAGCGCAATGTGGTGGCTGCCGTGTACGGCCGCACCCTGGTCAATCGTTCGGTCATCCAGATTCTCAAGCATCACCGCCGCGTGCGCATGATTGCCGGTGACCTTTCCGTGGTGGATACCTGGCCGATCCTGCAGGCCCTCTACCGGCTCGATCTCGGCCCCTGCCGTGTGGATATCGGCAAGCTGGCCACCGAATTCAAGGAAAAGGGCGGCGACGTTGATGCCTTTGTCAAAAACGCCGTGGGTTCGGCCATCGGCAAGAAGGATGACGGCCATCCGACCGATGTGGTGCTCTACGGCTTTGGTCGTATCGGCCGCATGATGGCGCGCCTGATCATTGAAAAGGCCGGTGGCGGCGATGGCCTGCGCCTGCGTGCCATCGTGGTGCGCAAGACCGCGGAAGGCGATCTGCAAAAGCGTGCATCGCTGCTGCGTCGTGATTCCGTGCACGGTCCTTTCGACGGCACGATTTCGGTGGATGAAGAAAACGAAGCCATCATCGCCAACGGCAATTTCATCAAGGTGATTTACGCCGCCAAGCCGGAAGATGTGGATTACACCGCCTACGGCATCCACGATGCCATTCTGGTGGACAACACCGGCAAGCTGAAAGATGAAGAAGGTCTCGGCCGTCACCTGACCTGCAAGGGCATTGCCCGCGTCATCCTCACGGCACCGGCAAAAAGCCCGATCAAGAACATTGTGTTCGGCGTCAACAGCAACACCATTCTCGACAGCGACAAGATTCTTTCCGCGGCTTCCTGCACCACCAATGCCATCACACCGGTACTGAAAGTGCTCGACGAGAAGTACGGCATTGTGTCCGGTCATGTCGAAACCGTGCATTCCTTCACCAACGACCAGAACCTGATCGACAACTATCACAAGGCCGATCGCCGTGGCCGTTCTGCCGTGCTCAACATGGTGATCACCGAAACCGGTGCGGCCAAGGCCGTTGCCAAGGCATTGCCGCATCTGGAAGGCAAGCTCACCGGCAATTCCATTCGCGTGCCGACACCGAATGTCTCGATGGCGATTCTCAACCTGGCGCTGTCGAAAGACGTGACGCGTGACGAGATCAACGAGTACATGCGCCAGGTGGCACTGCACTCTGATCTGCAGGGCCAGATCGACTACACCAGCTCCACTGAAGTGGTATCGACCGACTTCGTGGGCTCGCGCTCTGCCGGTGTGTTCGATGCACAGGCGACGATCACCAACGGCAGTCATGCCACGCTCTACATCTGGTATGACAACGAAGTCGGATACAGCTGTCAGGTGGTGCGCATCGTCCAGCAGATGGCCGGTGTGAACTACCAGACTTTCCCGCAAGCGGATGTCGTCGACCTTTGATGCCGGGCGCGGCGTGGTAAAAAAGTTATCGGGCCGGCTATATGCCGGCCCGATGCTTTTAATGGCAGGTTGATGCGTACGGAAAAGTATCGCCATTTACGACACGCCCTCTTGTCCCGGCAAGAGGGCGTGCTATGGTCTTTTTTCCCGATGCTTGATGAAGGTGCGAGATGGCCTGGCTGTTTCTGCTGATTGCAGCGGCGTTTGAGGTGCAGTGGGCGATTACCATGAAATACACCGACGGTTTTTCACGTTTGTGGCCATCGGTTTTTTGTATTATCGGCATGGTGGTTTCCGTGTATTTTCTGGCGCTCTCCCAAAAAAGCATTCCGGTAGGCACGAGTTACGCCATCTGGACCGGTCTTGGTGCTGTCGGTACGGCAACGCTCGGCATGTTCCTCTTCAACGAACCGAAAGACGTGATGCGTGTGCTCAGCATCGGTTTGATTGTGGCGGGTGTGCTAGGGCTGAAAATCTTCACGAAAGTGGCGGCCTGATGGCAGCCGGTGCCATTGCCGCGTGAGGGCGGTGAAGGGGCAGGCAAGGTGGTGGCGGGGGTTGTGCCGGCCGTTCCGCACAAACAGAAAAACGAACAGAAAACAGCTCGCCGTGAATAACGGCAAGGATGCCAAAACGTGTCAGCTTTCCTGCAGCGCCTGAAGACCTCCTTTGCCCGTACCGCCGATATCGTGGGCCGTCGCCTGCGCCAGAGTTTTTTCCTGTATCTGGCCGCCGTGTTCACCGTCATTGCCATCGTTGATGCCGGCAGCATCAATTATTTTGGCGGCATGCGGCAGTCGACCTTCGACACCATGCTGCGCCTGCGCGTGAATGTGCCAAAGCCCGATCCCGACATCATCATTGTCGACATCGACGAGAAAAGCCTGGCAGCGATGGCCGCGGATTACGGGCGCTGGCCATGGCCGCGGCAGGTGCTGGCGGAATTCCTGGAAAAAGTGGAGACACAAAAACCGAAGGCCGTGGTGTTCGACGTGCTCTTCAGTGACCCCGACATCCAGAATCCCGACAGCGATGCCTATTTCAACAGCGTCATCGCCGGTACCGGCAACACCTTCTTTCCCATGCTGCGTCTCGATGCAGGGCACGACAGCTTGTCCTCGCTGCTGGCGAAGAAAGTGCCCGGCGTTGCAGCGGACGATGACGCCGTGCAGGACGCCACCGTTGCCATGATCATCCCGCCCTTCGAGGCGACGCAGAGGCCGGGGCGCCTGGGCACGCACAATGTCTATCCCGACAGTGATGGCGTGGTGCGCAAATATCCGGTGACCATCAATGCCCATGGCTGGGAAATTCCTTCGCTGCCCCTTGCGGTGGCAGCAGCGGAAGGCCTGCGCGCCGGAGACCTGCCGGAGGACCTGCTGCTGAACTGGCGCGGCAAGCCTTTTACTTACCACTATGTGAGCTTCAGCGATGTCTATCTCGACATGCTGAAGGAAAAACCGCTGCGCGCCGGCCATGAATTCACCGGCAAAACCATCATCATCGGCTCCACGGCGGCCGGCCTGCTGGATGTGCGCGGCACGCCGCTGGACCGCCAGTTTCCGGGCGTGGAAATCCTCGCCACCGCCATCGACAACCTGCATCACGGCGACTGGCTGCGTGCGCCTGAAGCCAAGCTTTTCTATCTTGCGCTGGCCCTGCTCATTATCTGGGGCACGGCGTTTGCGTTCTGGAAAAACGGCGCTTCCAACAAGCTGGATCGCGTCTACGGTTTTTCCCAGTTCGTGCTGCTCGGCTTTTCCTATGCCACGGTCAACGTGGGCAATATCTACATCAACCTGACTGGCCCGGTATTCATTGGGGCGCTGTATTTCTCGGTGGCGCGCATTTATGCCTTTGCCACCGAGCGCGTGCTGGATCATTCGCTGGTGGCGCGCATGGATGCCAGTGGTGCGGTGTTGCGCGGCCTGATGGTGGTGCTGCGTTTCCGTCTTGAAACCCGTGAAGAAGCCGCCATTGCCAGACTGGCGGCGCGCATCGAGCGCGAAGGAAAATACGACAGCAGCATCGAATACGTTCAGGGCCGGCAGAAAGGCCTGTGGCGTCTTTTTGAAAACACGCTGACGCTGTGCTGGGTGCATCCTGCGGATGACGGGGCGACCTGGCATCTCATTCGTGCCGAGGCCGATGCCATCGTGAATGATCTGGAACGACTGGTTGCCGAGGCCGGCGGGACAGCAGCCCTGCCGCTGGAAGCGATGATCATGTACCGCGCGGAAGGCCGCATTCGCGGTGAAACACCGGAAGACTGGCAGGCTCTGCTGGCTGCCGCCCTGCTGGAAAAAGGAGATAAACCTTCATGATGCTTCGATCATTTTCTTTGCTGTGTGCGGCCTTGTTCGCCAGCAGTGTGGCGCTGGCTGTTGATGGCGGTACGCTGACCCGCGCCGAGACGCTGCGTGTCAAACCGTTTGCCGACGCGAAGGCTGTCGCGCCGGCCGCCAGCGGCGCCAAAGTGGATATCGTCAGCCGCAACGGTGGCTGGTATCAGGTCAGGGTGGCGGGCAAGACCGGCTGGGTGCGCATGCTGAGTGTGCGTCGCGCTACGGTGGCTTCCAGCAGCATCACCGGCCTTGCCAGTGTTGCTTCCGGACGCGCCGGCACCGGCAAGGTCACCACGACCACCGGTGTGCGTGGTCTTGATAGCGAGGATCTTGTCGCCGCCACCTTTGATGAAGCGCAAACGGCAAAAGCCGAGGGCTACCGTGTCAGCCGCCAGAGCGCCGATGCCTTTGCCAAAGCAGCACGGCTCAGTGTTCACAATGTCCAGCCCTTGCCGGCTCCTGTGCAGAACCAGTGAGGAAATGCTCATGAAAAATATTCCGGATGCATCACCTCTTTCTGCGCTGCTGCTGGCGGGCGCACTGGCCCTGGTTTTTTTCAGCCCGTTTGCCCAGGCGTTCAATCTGGGGGATCTGGTCGACAAGAAAGCACTGGACCAGACGGCACGTGAAAAACTCGGTGTGAAAACCGATGCTGCCAACGCCTCTGATGTCGGTATTCCGCTCACCGGCAATCCCACGGATGCCGATGAAGAAAAACTCGGCCGCGAAATTGCCGGCCGCCTGCTGGGGGCGGCACCGCTGGTGAATAACGAGAAGCTGCAGCAATACGTGAACAAGGTCGGTCGTTATGTGGCGGCGCAGAGTGCGCGCCCGGATCTCAACTGGACCTTCGGTGTGATTGATACGCCCAGTGTGAATGCCTTTGCGGCGCCCGGCGGTTATGTCTTTGTCACGCGCGGCCTTTACGCCATCCTGAAAAGCGAAGCTGAACTGGCCGGCATCCTGGCGCATGAAATTGGCCATGTGAATGCACGCCATCATGTGCGCCTGATGCAGAAGCAGCGTGTGCTTGCCATGGGCCAGGAGTTTCTCAGCAAGAAAGCCGGTGACAATACGGTGAAAAAACTCGTCGGTAACGGCGCCGAAGTGCTGGCACGTTCCCTCGACAAGGATGCCGAATTTGAAGCCGACCGCCTCGGCGTGTATTACGCCACCAAAGCCGGCTACGACACCTACGGCCTGATCGCCGTACTCGACAGGCTGGATGCCGGCGTGGCCAGCGATCAGGTCAGCATGCTCTTCAAAACCCATCCCTTGCCGGCAGATCGTCTGGCGGCGCTGGATGCCGCACTCGGCACGCAGTACGACACGCAAAAACCGGGACTGACGCTGGAAAAGCGGCTGGTGAAGTTGCCGGCGCCACCGGTGAAATAGCCAGACAGAAAAGCCGGGATTCTTTCCCGGCTTTTTTTTCGGTACCGGTGTGCACGCAACCGGTCCCGTTACTGTGCCGTATGCCGGCCACGCTCAGGAAAGAGCGATGTATTTTCTGTGCGGAGAACCTTTTTTCCACATGACGCCTTCCCAGTAGTAATGGAAGAAGGCAAGGAAGAGCAGGATCACCAGCAGGTATCTATCGGGGACCAGCGTCGTCAGCAGGACGGCGGTCAGCAGGGCTGCAGCCGGCGTCAGGATGTATTCGGGAATCCGGAGGCTTTCCCTGATGCGGCTGGACAGGCTTTGCGGCTTTGACTTGTTGCGGTTGACGTTGTGCGAGACGTAGAACGAAAAGGCCGTGGCATCATGAATGAACCGGCCCAGAAAAAGCATGTACAGATAGTATTCAAAATAGAACAGCACGCAGTTCACCGCGATCAGTGCCGTGCTGCCGGCAATATAGAAAGTTCCCATCCGTGTTCGGCTTTGCCGCGCCGTGCTGAAGCAGACCCAGGCATAGCCGATGAACAGCAGGCCAAGAGCAGCCTTGAAGGCATGGTTGTAGGGGTAGGCGGAGAGAACGGAAATAACCCCGCTTTTTTTGAGCGCCGCTGAAAACACCAGTGCCAGCATGATCGTCAGGTAGCCCCATTTCCAGAGCTGGTGAGTCGTTGCCTTGCTTTGCGCAATCAGCGCGGCAATACCGGTTTGCTGGCTGACCTGATGGTAGGCGGTGTATACGAGCAGAATCAGGATGATGAGGTCGTTTGTTGAAAACACGGGGATCAGCACTATGCCGCCCAGTATGGCCGTTGATGAAAGGCCGAGTCTGGTGGCGTAGGCGACAATGTATTCCCGGTTCATGAAGGTGAAAAAACTCGCAATCACATGCGGAAACATGAACAGCATGTTGAGCCATCCGGTTTTTTCCGCTGCCCTGGGAAGGCTGTTGCTGATGCGCATGTCAAAGAAAAAGTAGTCGGCCAGCATGAACAGGCCAAGGGCAGGAATGATGGCGAGGATTTTCAGCAGGAAGGCCGGCGCCAGGATCATTGGCCGCACTTCCTCCGGGGCTTGCGGAGGAGCCTGCAGCGTTATGGCCTGGTGCATTTTCAGGGGTGCTCTGAAGGGCGAAAGTGCCCTTTTTGTGCCCTTGCCGGGTACGCCCGTACTGTCGTGTGTTAATGCCCTGTAATGCAAGGAAAAGAGGACGCCTGACCACTCGGGTGAAGCTGCCGCCTAGCGTTTTTTCTGCTGCGTGTTTTCTGCCGTTAGCCCTGACACGGCGCTTGCCGGTGCACGGGCAGGGCGGCTGAGCATGTCGTGGCTGCTGCTTTTAGCGGTCTCGAGAAAGTCCTGCATGAACGCTGTGTCACGGTCTTCGCGCCGGATGGCGGCATAAAGCGTGCGCCAGGTTCCCTGTTTGCCGAGCGAGAGGGTTTTTATCCAGCCACGATTGACGTACTCCTGTGCGGCCCAGCTTGGCAGTCCGCAGACGCCGCGCCCGCTGGCCACCAGCTGCACCATCATCAGGGTGATTTCACTGTTGCGGATTTTTGCCGGACGCACGCCGGCCGGCAGCAGGAACTGCGCAAAGATATCCAGGCGTTCTTCATCCACCGGATAGCTGATCAGCGTTTCTGTCGCCAGATCCTGTGGTTCGACAAAGGTTCTGGCAGCCAGCGGATGCGTGAGCCCGACCACCAGCACGGCTTCGTAGTCGAACAGCGGGATGAATTCCAGATCACGGTTGCTGCCGGGATTGGAGGTCACCACCAGATCGAGTTCGCGTTTGGCCAGCATCTCCTGTGCATCGCCGTGAAAGCCGCTGACAAAGTCCAGCTCCACTTCCGGCCAGTCATTGCGGAAACGGTTCAGCGCCGGCATCAGCCATTCAAAACAGCTGTGACATTCAATCGCCATGACAAGGCGGCCGGCGCGGCCGTTTTTCAGCTTGCCCAGATCACGTTCGGCATCACGCAGCGCCGGCAGGATGAGGTCGGCCACTTCCAGCAGGCGCTCGCCGGCCCGGGTGAAGCGGGGCGGGCTGGTCTTGCGCACAAACAGCGAGAGGCCGGCATCGTCTTCCAGCCCCTTGAGCTGATGCGACAGGGCGGATTGCGTGAGGTGCAGGCGCTCGGCGGCTTCGGCCAGGGAGCCGGCTTCGCGCAGGGCGACGAGGGTGCGGAGGTGGCGGATATCGATCATGGGTTGTCCCGTTGCTTTCGTTGCTTTTGCAGGAGCGGCTTCAGCCGCGAACCCAGGCTTGTTTTGGCATGCCCATGCCATTCGCGGCTGAAGCCGCTCCTACGGATGCTGACTGGCGTGAGCGGAATTCATGGCCATCATTAAATAATTGATTTTGATTCATGTAAACCCTGCTCCAGACTGAGCGTCATTCATCTGGAGGCAGGATCATGAAGGCGCATGTACTGGGGTTTCCCCGCATCGGGGCGGATCGCGAGCTGAAAAAGGCGGTGGAATCGTATTGGGCCGGGCAAAGCAGCCGCGAGGAGTTGCTGCAGACCGGCCGGGCGCTGCGCGCGCAGCACTGGCAGCAGCAGGCCGATGCCGGCCTCGACTTTGTCACCGTGGGCGATTTTGCCTTTTACGATCAGGTGCTCAATACCTCGGCGCTGCTGGGCGTTATCCCCGGGCGTTTTGGCAAGGTGGAGAGCGAGGTTGATCTCGACACGCTGTTCCGCATGGCGCGTGGACGTGCCCCCTGTGGCTGCGATGCCGTGGCCGAGGAAATGACAAAGTGGTTCGACACCAATTACCACTACATAGTGCCGGAATTTTCGGTGGACCAGACCTTTGCGCTGAAAAGCCGGCAACTGTTTGCCGAAGTGGAAGAAGCGCAACAGCAGGGCCATACCGTCAAGGCGGTGGTGATCGGCCCGCTGACTTATTTGTGGCTGGGAAAATGCCAGGGCGGCGACTTCAGCAAGCTCGATCTGCTGGAGCGCATCCTGCCGGTGTATGCACAGGTGTTTGAACAACTCGCGGCACTGGGCGTGGGCTGGGTGCAGGTGGATGAACCGGTTCTGGCGCTGGATCTGCCACAGGAATGGCGGGCGGCCTTCGAGAGTGCGTACAACCGTTTGCAGCGCCGTGACATCAGTATCCTGCTTGCCACCTATTTTGCACCGCTGGATGACAATCTCTGGACGGCGATGCATCTGCCGGTTGCCGGCCTGCATATTGATGTGCTGCGCAGCGGTGACGAGTGGCGGCGGGTGCTGGACCAGTTGCCGGAATACAAGGTGCTGTCGCTCGGCGTGATTGACGGCCGCAATATCTGGCGCGCGAACCTGCGGCAGAAGCTCGACATCCTGCAGCAAGCCCGTGCGCGTATCGGTGATCGCTTGTGGGTGGCCTCCAGTTGTTCGTTGCTGCACGTGCCGGTGGATCTGGATCGCGAGGAAAAGCTCGCACCGGAGCTGCGTTCCTGGCTGTCGTTTGCCGTGCAGAAACTGGCGGAGGTGGCCATTCTGAAAGCCGCCGTGCTGGCGCCGGAAAATGCGGCGGTACAGGCGGCTTTCAGGGGCTCTGATCTGGCAGCCGCCTCGCGCCGTGAAGGCCGGGGCTGGAAAAATCCGGTGGTGCAGGCCGCCGTCACTGCCTTGAGTGCCCGCGATGCCCGTCGTGACAGTGCCTTTGCGGTGCGTGATGCGGCGCAGGCCGCTGCACTGGGACTGCCCTTGTTTCCGACCACGACGATTGGTTCTTTTCCGCAAACAGCGGAAATCCGTCAGGCGCGTGCGGCGTTCAGGGCGGGAACACTCGATGCCGCCGGCTATGAGCGTGCAATGAAGGCTGAAATTGCGCTGGCGGTCAGCGAGCAGGAAGCGCTGGGCATTGATGTGCTTGTGCATGGCGAAGCCGAGCGCAACGACATGGTGGAATATTTCGGCGAGCAGCTTTCAGGCTTTGCCTTCACGCAGTATGGCTGGGTGCAAAGCTATGGCAGCCGCTGTGTCAAACCGCCAGTGATTGTCGGTGATGTCAGTCGCCCCGTGGCGATGACGGTTGACTGGACGAGCTATGCACAGTCGCTGACGCACAGGCCTATGAAGGGCATGCTCACCGGCCCCGTTACCATCCTGTGCTGGTCGTTTCTGCGCGATGACATCAGTCGTGAAGCAGTGGCCTTGCAGATTGCCCTGGCGATACGTCAGGAGGTGGTGGATCTGGAAGCCGCCGGCATCAGCATCATCCAGATTGACGAGCCGGCCTTTCGTGAAGGCCTGCCCCTGCGCAAGCGCGAACAGGCTGCTTACTGGGAATGGGCCGTGCGGGCTTTTCGGGTTTCTGCATCCGGCGTGCAGGACAGGACACAGATTCACACGCATATGTGTTATTCGGAATTCAATGACTGCATCGAACACATTGCCGCCATGGATGCCGATGTCATCACCATTGAAACCGCGCGTTCGGCAATGGAGCTGCTACGGGCATTCGAGGATTTCGCTTACCCGAATGCCATTGGCCCCGGGGTGTACGACATTCATTCGCCGCGCGTGCCGGACAGTGCCGCCATGCAGCATTTGCTCGAAGTGGCCGCACGCCGGATTCCGGCCGCGCGTCTCTGGGTCAACCCGGATTGCGGCCTGAAAACGCGCGCCTGGCCGGAAGTGAAGGCGGCGCTGAAAAACATGGTGGCGGCAACCGTTGCACTCAGGGCGCAGGTCGGCGCCGGGGCCTGATCAGGCTCGTTCCGGCACGTCACCGCTGCTGCCGGCAGCAACGGTGACGTGCCGGGTGCCTGAAAAGGAGTCGGGCGGGTAGCACGCAAAAAGCCCCGGCTCGGTTAGAATCAGGGCCCCGCGACAGAGCATGCGAGCCTTGATTCATGAGCCATCTCATCGATACCCACGCCAGGCAGGTGGTGCAAGATCATCTGGATCATCTGCACGAGCACCCTGACGATCTTTCTGCGGCGCAGAAGAGCGCGCTGCGCGAGCGCATCAAGGCCTTGCTGATTCGTGAAAATGCCGTACTGGTGGCGCATTACTACGTCGATGCCGAATTGCAGTCGCTGGCGGAAGAAACCGGCGGCTGTGTTTCCGACTCACTGGAAATGGCACGTTTCGGCAACCAGCATCCGGCGCGCACCATCGTTGTGGCCGGCGTGAAATTCATGGGCGAGACCGCCAAGATCCTGAATCCGGAAAAGCGCGTGCTGATGCCGACGCTGGAGGCGACCTGTTCGCTGGACATCGGTTGCCCGGTGGATGAATTCACGGCGTTTTGCGATGCGCATCCGGATTACAAGGTGGTGGTTTACGCCAATACCTCGGCGGCGGTGAAGGCACGTGCCGACTGGGTGGTGACATCAAGCTGCGCCGTCGACATCGTGCAGCATCTGGCCGATCAGGGCGAAAAGATCATCTGGGCGCCGGACAAGTATCTGGGCGCCTATGTCGAGAAAATGACCGGGGCCGACATGCTGCTCTGGGACGGTTCCTGCATCGTGCACGAAGAGTTCAAGGCGCGCGGCATTCTCGACCTGAAAAAAGTCTATCCCGATGCGGCAGTACTGGTGCATCCGGAATCGCCGGCGTCGGTGGTGGAGATTGCCGATGCGGTTGGTTCCACTTCGCAACTGATTGCCGCCGCGCATGATCTGCCCAATCCGCAATTCATCGTCGCCACCGACAAGGGCATTTTCTACAAGATGAAGCAGGCGGCGCCCGGCAAGGAATTCATCGAGGCGCCCACGGCAGGCTCCGGGGCGACCTGTCGTTCCTGCGCACACTGCCCGTGGATGGCCATGAACGCGCTCGACAACCTGGCCCAGGTGCTGGAAAGCGGCGGACAGGAAATCCACGTTGATCCGGCGCTGGGTCGCCAGGCCATCATTCCCTTGCAGCGCATGCTGGATTTCACGCACAGGCTGAAGATTGCAGCGCAAGGAAATGACTGATGGCGGTGTTCATCCACCACTTGCGTGTTCGTTATGGCGAGTGTGATTCCCAGAAAGTCGTGTACAACCCCCGCTATGCCGAGTACGTGGATATTGCCGTGCTGGAGTTTCTGCGTTCCTTGCCCATGGGCGCGAATTTTTTCAAAGGGGATCTGGATTACCAGCTGGTGAAGCAGACAACGGAGTGGAAGGCATCGGCGCGTTTTGATGATGCCCTGGCCATTACCGTGCTGCCCCTGAAAACAGGCACGACTTCATTCACCCTGCGCGCGGATATCCGTATTGGCAGCAGCGAAAAGGTGATCGTCAGTTCGGAAATGGTGTATGTGCTGATGACGGCGGTCGAGCTGACCAAGCTGGCTCTGCCCGAGGCGTTCCGCGCTGCCCTGGCAAGCTGAGGCATCCGTTTCTGGCGTGTGATCCTTGATGCCGGTGCGGGGTGTTTCCGGGGTGATCGCCCTGCAGGAGGCGATGCCGGTTTCTGCGCACATCAGCTTTTCTTGTCTTTTTCCGGCTGCATTTCGCGCATCCGCTTCTGGATCTTTGCGGTGAGCGGGTAGTTTTTCTTGGCGCCATCGGCGGCCAGCTGCAATTGCTCCAGCGCTTTTTCATTGTCCCCTGAAAGGAAATACACCTCGGCCTTGCTGCGGAAAATGCCGAGGTTGTTTTTGCTGCCGGTATAGGCATCGACCAGCAGGCGCCAGATTTGCGGGTCATCACTGCGCTCGCGCGCGGCGGCTTCAAGGCGTTCGATGACGCGTTCGGGATGGTTGGCCGCAATCTGGGCGCGGGCGTAATAGACGAGCAGGGGATAGTTGTCGGGATTGAGGGTCAGCACGGGTTCAAGGCGCCGGATGGCGTCATCGTATTTTTGTTCGGCAAAATCAATTTCTGTCGCGGCAACCAGATAGTCCACGCGCTGCGGATTTTCTGACAGCAAGGGGACCAGTGCTTCACGGGCTTTTGCATACTCGCGCTCACGGGTGAGTGCGAGCGCGAGACCGAGGCGATTGATGCGGGCACGGTCGGTGTTGGCGTTGGTGTCGATGAGTTGCTGCTGGAAAAATGCCACGCCACGGCCGCTGTCACTCAGATAGGTGGTGGCCAGACGCACACGCACGAGCTGGTAATCGAGTGAATCCTGGGTGAGTTTTTGCGGGTATTGATTGGCACGGTTGATGGTGTCGGTAATGCGTGACTCGGTGAGCGGATGCGTCAGGATGAATTCGGGAATATTGCCGACCTGCCGTGACTGGCGCTGCAGGCGCTGGAAGAAGGTTGGCATGGCATGCGGATCCATGCCGGAGTCCACCAGGGTTTGCATGCCGATGCGGTCGGCTTCCTGCTCGTACTGGCGGCTGTAGCTGAGCTGATTGTCCACCATGGCCGCCTGTGTGCTGGCGAGGCCGGCAAAGCCGGCCTGACCATCTCCGGCGGCGGCGAGGGCAATCGAGGCGAGCATGGCGCCCAGGTACAGCCACTGGTTTTGTTTGTTCTCGGCCAGCCTGCGGGCAAAGTGGCGCTGTGATAAATGCCCGAACTCATGCGCCAGCACGGCCGCTGCTTCGGCTTCGGTCTCGGCATAGAGCAGCAAACCCACATTCACGCCCACCACACCGCCCGGTACGGCAAAAGCGTTGATCTGGCGGTCCTTGATGATGATGAGGCTGAGGTCCGGATGCTCCATGGGGCTGTGAAAGGCGAGGCGGTAGGCAAGCCGCTCCAGATAATCCTGTACCAGCGGATCGCTGACGCTGGGCGTGGAGCCGCGCAACTGTCGCATCCAGGCGCGGCCCAGCACATATTCCTGCTCTGGCGTGACGATGCTGGAGGCCGTGTCGCCAAGCTCGGGTAATTCATTGCTGCTCATGGAGGCCGCCTGCACAGGACTCGCAGCGGTCAGCACTATCAGCAAAATGGCAATAAGGCGTTTCATGCGGGCAGACGTGCTGGTTTATGATGGCAGCGCTATTCTGGCGGAAGCCCGGTGTTCCCGCACCTGTGGCCTGTGGTGTTTTTGCAAATGACGGATACGACCTACCAGCTCGATGCGCGCGGTCTGCGTTGCCCCATGCCCCTGCTCAAGCTCAAGCAGAGCCTGCATGGCATGGAAAGTGGTGCGGTGATTGCCGTGCAGACCAGTGATCCCGGCTCGGTCAGGGATTTTCAGGCTTTTCTGAAACAGGCCGGGCATGAGTTGCTGGCGTTTGAGGAAGGGGAGAAAACGTTCTTTTTCCGCATTCGGAAAAAGTGAGGCCGCATCATCCCGCAGGCGCAGGGATGATGCGGCAAGTCCGCTGCATTACTTGTTCAGTTGTTTGACTTCAAACAGCACTGCTTCAGCGTGGCCGTCCACTTTTACCTTGCGCCACTCATGACGCAGGATGCCTTTCTGGTCGATCAGGAAGGTGCTGCGTTCAATCCCCTGCACCTGTTTGCCATACATGTTTTTCATCTTGATGACATCAAAAAGCTGACAAAGCTTTTCATCTTCATCGCTGATCAGCTCGAAAGGCAGACACTCTTTTTCCTTGAACTTCTCGTGTGATTTCAGGCTGTCGCGCGAGACGCCGAGGATCAGGCATTTCTCCGCCTTGAATTCATCGCTCATGTCACGAAACTGCTGGCTCTCCAGGGTGCAGCCCGGTGTCGAATCCTTGGGATAGAAATAAAGAATGATCTGCCAGCCTTTCAGGGCGGACAGCACGACATCCTTGCCGCTGGTGGCGGGCAGCTTGATATCGGGAACTGCATCGCCAATGGCAACCGTCATGGTGAAGTCCTTGTCTTGAAAATAGAGGGAATCTGACGCTAGCGAAGAAAGGCTTGCAAGCCAATAGGACAAATGTGTCCCGCTGCTGCGGGACACAAGTGCTCAGTTCTTGAAGGGTTCGATAATGGCGTCGAGATTGCGGTCATCACAGAACAGCATGAAATTCTCGCGCAGGCTGGCAACGTGCACGCGCGCCGGAATATTGACCGTCATGCTGAGGGCAAACATCGGTGAGCCGGTATGCGGAGCGGCGTAGGTGCTGGTTTCCATGGCTTCGATATTGATGCCTTGCGAGGCAAAGAAGTTGGAAATCTCGTGCACGATGCCGGGATTGTCGAGGGCAATGACATGCACGTTATAGGGCATGGCCTCGGCCTGCACGGCCCGCGGCTCGGTGCGTTTGGACGTGATGACCAGGCTGAGGCGTTTGCCGAGGTTGGGCAGCTGTGCCTCGAGCTTGGCAATGGCGTCCCAGGTACCGGACAGCATCATGATCAGGGCGAATTCCTGGCCCATGACGATCATGCGTGAATCAGCAATATTGCAGCGGTTTTCAGAGGCGGCACGTGCCAGTTCATCAACGATGCCGGTGCGGTCGGCACCGAGCGCGGAGATAACGAGAAAATGCTCCATTAAGACATCCAGGCAGGGGAAACTGGGACCGAGTTTAGCACTCGAATTTGTCAGCGGTAAGCGTGTTTCAGGCCTGATAGCGCGTCGGATCCGGCACGCCGGCGTCGACAAAACCCTTGCGGCGCAGACGACAGGAATCGCAGGCCCCGCAGGCACGGCCGTCAATGTCGGCCTGATAGCAGGACACGGTCAGCGCGTAATCCACACCAAGGCGCAGACCGGTCCTGATGATGTCAGCCTTGGTCAGCGCAATCAGCGGCGTGTGGATTTTCATGTGATGGCCTTCGACGCCGGCCTTGGTGGCGAGATTGGCCATGCGTTCAAACGCCTCGATAAATTCAGGGCGGCAATCCGGGTAGCCGGAATAATCCACGGCATTGACGCCGATAAAAATGGCATCGGCGACGATGACTTCGGCAAGGCCGAGGGCAAAGGAAAGGAAAATGGTGTTGCGTGCCGGCACGTAGGTCACGGGAATGCCGTCGCTGGCTTCGGTGGGAACGGCAATCGTGGTGTCAGTCAGGGCCGAGCCGCCCATCGCGCCTGGCTGCAGGCGCAGCACGCGATGATCGGTGACAGCGAAGGCTTCGGCGATGCGGCGCGAGGCGGCAAGCTCGGCATTATGGCGCTGGCCATAATCAAAGCTGAGCGCCACCGGCTCGAAACCTTCGCTTTTGGCGATGGCAAGGCAGGTGGCTGAATCGAGGCCGCCGGAAAGAAGGATGACGGCTTTGGGTTTGTTCTGGCTCATGGTCTGCCTGTTTTTAAATGCAGTAGCGGCTTTAGCCGCGATGTAATGGCGGCAATGTTCCTGGCCGCGTTGTTCGCGGCTAAAGCCGCTCCAGTACCCCGAAGGAAGTGCCCCTGGGGTACGGAAAGCGTTAATGCCCGGCGGCGTTATCCCACAGGTATTTGTGCAGCTGTACCTGCATGCGTACGTGAAGCTTGTCGGCCAGTATCCATTCGGCCAGCTCGCGCGGCATGAGCTCGCCATGCGCCGGCGAAAACAGCACATCGCTGACCCTGTCGGCAAGGCGGTACTCATCGCACTTGAATCGTGCCCAGTCGTAATCGCGGCGACTGGCGATGACAAACTTCACCTGGTCATGCTTGCCAAGCGCGGCAATGTTCTCGTAACGGTTGCGGTGCGATTCGCCTGAGTCGGGCGCCTTCAGGTCCATGACGCGGCTGACGCGTGCATCAACCTGGCGGATATCCATGGCGCCGCTGGTTTCCAGTGAGACCTCGAAGCCTGCATCGCAGAGCATGCCGAGCAGTTCCAGGCATTCGGGCTGTGCCAGGGGCTCCCCTCCGGTGACGCAGACGTGGCGAGCGCCATGGCTCCGGGTTTCCTCGATAATATCGGCCAGCGTGCGCAGGCTGCCGCCGCTGAAGGAATAGGTCGTATCACACCAGCTGCAGCGCAGGGGGCAGCCGGTCAGGCGCACAAAAACCGTGGGGCGGCCGACGCTGCGGGCCTCGCCTTGCAGGGAATGAAAGATTTCGGTGATGCGGAGTTCAGGCACTGGCTGGTTTCGGCGGTGCGAAGGGGGCGGCCATTCTACCGCAGGCCACGAGCCTGCGCACGGAACCCTCCGTCTGAAGGCGGGGTTTCCGTGCGCAGGGAGCGCGGCGTGGCGCGATCAGGTTTTTTTGCCGGTTTTCTTGATGGCAGCCGGTTTGCTTTCGGTCTTGCCCGGGGCCTTGGCGGCAGGTTTTGCCGCTGCTGCCTGGGCGGCCTCGAGGGCCTTCAGGTAGTTCTCGGCAAGGCCGGCTTCGGGGCTTTTCGGGTATTTGGTCAGCAGTTCCTGCATTTTTTTCTTGGCTTCCAGCGGCTTGCCCTGCAGATCCAGAATGCTGCCTATCTTGTAGAGGGCAGCCGGTGCCTTGGCATTGTCCGGGTATTTGCCCACGGTTTCGAAATGCTTGAGGGCGGCGGCCTGATCCGGGGTGTCGGTATTGAGGTAGAACTCACCCAGCCAGTAATAGGCATTGGGCGTGAAAGTGGAGTTGGGATAGCGCTTCACGAAGGCCAGCATGGGAGGGATGGCCTTGCCGGGGCCACCGGCACGATAGGTATCGTAGGCCGCCAGATAGGCTTTTTTCTCTTCCTCAATCGTGGCGCTGGGGGCGGCGGTTTCGTTGCCGGTGGCTACGGCCGCAACCGGAGCGGCCTGTTTCATCTGATCCTGCTGGGCAACGAGGCGCTGATCCAGATCGGTGTAGCGCGCGCGCAGGTCACTCTGCAGTTTTTCGATCAGGTGTGACTGCTCTTCCAGCGTGCCACGCAACCCGGCCACTTCCTGCTGCAGTTGCTGTACCTGGGTATAGAGCTCCCAGTTGCTGCCAGCAGTGCCGCTGCTGGCGGGCTCGTTGACGACGGTGTTGTCGTTTGCCACAGCCTTGCCAGTGACCGCTGTGACGGGCGCAACCGGCGTAACGGGAGTGGTGGTTTTCATCACGGGCGCCGAGCTGAGCGGCCGGTCTTCGACCACGATTTCAGCGGAGGCCATGCCGGTAGCGGCAAGCAGCAGGAGCAGGGGAACAGGACGGAACGGCGCAGACATACAACACCCGGTGGCAAGCGGAAAACCGCAGTTTGACGAAAAATGGCGAAGGCGTCTGTTAACGGGATGTTGATTTTCCGGCTCAGACGCCAGGTTAGGAACGACAGCCGGGGCCATGCATCAGGCATGAAGCCGTGGCACAGGTCAGCCTACACATCAATCACGATCACCGTAATATTGTCTTTGCCGCCTTTGGCATTGGCGTGATCGATCAATTCCTCACAGGTGGCCTCGGCGCCGAGGCCCTGCAGGAGTACGGCGGCAATTTCTGCATCACCCAGCATTTCATGCACACCATCCGAGCAGAGCAGATAACGGTCACGGCTTTGCAGGGGATGTGCGCTGATGTCGACCTTGAGCGCGTCTTCCAGGCCGAGTGCGCGGGTAATGATGTTGCGTGCAACTTTTTCTTTGGCCTCTGCGGGACTGTAGAGGCCCTTGTCGATGAACTCCTGCAGCAGTGAATGATCACGGGTGAGCTGCCTGAGCTGCCCCTTGCGCAGCTGATACAGGCGCGAGTCACCGACATGCGCCACGCTCAGGTTTTTTTCGTCCAGCAGTACCGCCACAATCGTGGTGCCCATGCCCTTGTAGCGGGCCGATTCGGCGGCCTTGTCACGGATGCTGGCGTGGGCGGCATGTACCGCGGTATCGAGTCTGTCGTGTGCGGAAAGCCCCGCAGTGCTGCTGAGAATGGCGATGGTGGTGCTGATGGCAATTTCACTCGCCACTTCACCGGCATTATGTCCACCCATGCCATCGGCAACGATGGCAATGCCGTGTTTGGCCACCACGGCAAACGCATCCTCATTGTGATCACGCTGCCGTCCCACATCCGTGCGTCCGGCAAGAATCGGTGATTTCATCTGCAGTTCATTTCTCCTTCTCCTTGCGGAGAGGCGGGCACCGGCGTGAAAAACGCCTTATGCCGTCACCCTCTCTCCTTGCGGAGAGAGGAGTATTTTATTTCCGGGCTTTTAAGCCGGTATTTTTTTCACTCCGCATCAGGCAGTGCGTCTCCGCTGCCCTTTTTGCTGGCGTCGATACAGGCCTTGATGGCGGCGGCAAATTCCTGGCCGGTCTGGTAGCGATCGGCAGGATCCTTGGCAAGTGCCTTGTCGATGATGCCGGCAATGCAGGGCAGGATATCGGCCAGTTCCGGCTTGGCTTCGAATACCGAGACATGGTCTTCGTTGGCAATCTTGTACATCAGCGTTGCCATGGATTCGCCACGGAAGGGCGCTACGCCGGACAGCATCTGGTAGAACATCACGCCAAGACTGTAGAGATCGGAGCGACCATCCACCTTTTTGCCGGCGACCTGTTCCGGTGACATATAGGTGGGAGTACCCAGCACGGTACCGGTTTTGGTTTTGCTGGCATCGGTGATGCGGGCGATACCGAAGTCGGTGATCTTGATCGCGCTCTTGTCCGGATCAAACATGATGTTGGCGGGCTTGATGTCGCGGTGCACCACATTGTGCTGATGCGCGAAATCAAGGGCGAGGGCGGACTTGTAGACAATGCTGACCACCTTGCTGACCGGCAGCAGGGTATCGGGCTTCACATAACGCGCCAGATCGTGGCCGTGCAGGAACTCCATGGCGATATAGGCCAGATCGTGTTCTTCGCCGGCATCGTAAATGGTGACGATGTTTGGATGATTGAGGCGGCCTGCGGTTTCGGCTTCGCGGAAAAAGCGCTCCTTGATTTCCTTGAGTTCGTCGCCTTCAAATTCATTGCCGAGGGCGAGTGTCTTGATCGCCACCACACGGTTTATTTTCGGATCACGGCCCAGATAGACCACGCCCATGGCGCCCTTGCCCAGTTCCTTTTCCACCTGATAGCGGCCGAGCATGGGTTTTTCATCGCTGCCGGGAGCGAGCATCATGGTTGCCGCCGCTGAACTCATGGCGCCGCCACCGAGAATGACGGTCTCTTCAAGCTTTTGCGCACGTTGCAGCTTTACGGCCAGATCACGGAATTTCGGATCGTAGTCATAAATGAACTGGTAGACCGAGACAGCCTTGTTGAACTGGCGTTTGCGCTCGTAATCCAGTGCCAGGTTGTAGAGCACGTCCGCCATGGAATCATCCATGGGGCATTTGCGGAACTTCTCGAACGCCATGTCGAGCTGGCCGGCTTGCTGCAGGGCCAGACCCAGCTGGCGATTGGATTCGGCCGACTGCACTTCGGATTTCTCTTTTGCCTTTTCCGTCACCAGATAATGCTTGGTGGTAATCAGCACATAACCGGCGGCGACAATGATGGCCGGCAGCATCAGCTCCACCCAGATGCCCGAGCTTTTCATCAGTACAAAATGCGTGACGACGAGCAGCAGCACAAAGATGCCGGAGGCAGCCGCCGCAGGGCTGGCCTTGAGGCGCGACAGGCCGAAAACCACAAATGCCGCGGCGAGCAGCACGGCAATCCAGCGCAGGGCGGTGCCCCATTCCGGTGTGATAAAGAAATTCTGGTTAAGAATACTGGCGACGGTGTGGGCGAGAATGCGTGCCGGCTCCATGCCGGCAGAAATCGGCGTGACCTGCGGCGAGCCCAGGCCATAAGCCGTCGGACCGATGATGACGATCTTGTCCTTGTATTTGGCCAGCGGAATCTTGCCGCTGGCGACATCGTAGAAAGAGTCTTCGCTGAAGGCTGGCTTGCCACCATGACTGGCGTAGAAAAACGTGCGCATCTGCAGATAGGGATCGGTCTTGATGGTGAGCTTGCCAAGACGCAGGCTTTCACCGAGGTTCACCGAAATGTCACCGACCCCGAGGTTCAGGCTTTTGGCGGCGAGCATGAGGGCCAGCGAGGGGTAGTAACCCTTGTCATTGTGCACCAGCAGCAATTCATTGCGGATGGTGCCGTCGGCATCGGGATTACTGGCGATGTGGCCGATATAGGCCGCTTTTTCCCCGAGCAGGGCAATGGGCGGGATGGCTTGCACGGTGTCCGGCGGCAGGTAACCGGCTTCGCCGGCACCGATGCGGTCACGCACGGCAGCCACCTGGTTGCGCAGCACATAGTCAGGCAGGGGTTTGTCCGGATTGCCCTGCGGATCACCCAGCACGAACTGCATGGGCAATACCACATTACCGGCCTGGGCCAGGGCGTCCGCCAGATGCTGGTCGGTATTCAGACTGGCTTCGGCCTGACTCAGCTTGCTGCCCAGTTCGCCGATGGCGGGCGTGCCTTCCGCCAGCGGGGCGAGATTGCCGTTATAAAAAACATTGATGTCACGCAGGGCCGCCAGACCCGGATCAAGCTGGGGTTCGGACAGGATGATGGGCAGGCCGATCGCGCGTGCGCCGCCCTTGTGTAGGGCATTGATCATGTCGGCGAGGCGGGTGCGCGGCCACGGCCAGCGGCCGAGATTGGCAATACTCTGATCGTCGATGGCGATGACGGCAATACGGTCACCGGGGTCACGGGCACTGACCCGCACGCCGAGGTCATAGGCGTAGCGTTCAAGATTGTCGATGACATCGGTGGAGAAGGAGATGATGAGAAGTCCGAGCACAATGACCAGACCGGCCAGCCAGTCGGACTTCCAGAATGAAATTCCCTTTCGCATAAAGCACCCGCACAGATGAACCAGAAAAAAGCCCCGTATCCAGGGGTCGTGGGAGACTTTTAACAGATGCGCGGAGTGCTAGGGAAGCCCCGCGACAAGGTGGCTGCCGATGGCGCGCGAAAAAAGGAGCTGCAGCCGCCTGTGAGCCGCGCCCATAAAAAAGGACGGGCCAGGCCCGTCCTTTCAGGAAACGCGGAAGTCCCAATGTGGACTTCCAGCAGATCTACTCCATGAGGTATCCGTTATCAGTGCGCGCCGCTGGTGTATTCCAGTTCCACGCGACGGTTCCGGGCCCAGACTTCTTCACTGTCACCTGTCGCCACCGGCTTTTCTTCGCCGTAGCTGATCACTTCGAGCTGGCCGGACTTGGCACCGTTGCTGGTCAGGAAGGCAGCAACCGCTTTGGCGCGACGCTCGCCCAGCGCCATATTGTATTCGCGGGTGCCGCGCTCATCGGTGTGGCCGCCGACCTGTACACGCGCTGCCGGATTTTTGCTCAGGTAGAGCGCGTGTGCCTTGAGGGCATCGTAATCGCTGGTGGCGATGGTGGCGTTGTCATAGTCAAAATGGAAAACCTTGACGTTCAGGCTGTTAGCCAGCTGATTGGCCTTGGCGGCGGCATCGGCAGCGGCCTTGTCCGCAAGCGACTGGCTTTCAATGCCGCTGTTGGTGGACGCAGCGGAAGCACGGGCGGCGGCATCGGCAGCGGCCTTGTCTGCGGCAGCCTTGTCGGCAGCAGCTTTTTCAGCGGCACTTTGCTCGGCGACAGCGGCAGAGGTATCCGCGGTTTTTGTGGTGGTGCAGGCGGCCAGGCTGACGGCAAACAGGGCTGCCGCGAATATTTTGGCATGGCGGGAAATCAACATGACGTGTTCTCCATGTAGTCAGGGAAATTAAGAGGGTAGAAAAGAGGCGGAGGTAAATTAACACAGGGCTGCAGGGTGGCTTGTCTGTATTTTGCAACTATTGCGGCATCCAGAGGGCGACTTTCATTTTCCGGCACACACCCGGACGGAGATTCCGGCAGCCTTTACCCCCGGTATTGTGTGAGGATAAAAGCTGATGCTTGGCTTATTTCAGGAACGGTGACCAGACCGGCTCGCGTACTTCGCCAAGGCGTGCCGGCAGGCGTGCCTGCGAGCGACCGTCCAGCGAGGAAATGCCGAGTACACCGTAGTTGCCCTTGCGTGTGGCATAAACCAGTGAAATACCATTGGGGGCAAAGCTCGGGCTTTCATCCAGCGGAGTCTGCGTCAGGATGGTCATGAGACCGCTTTGCAGGTCCTGCACGGCAATCTGGAACTGCTGGCCTTTTTCCCGGTGTACAAAGGCAATGTAACGGCCGTCAGGACTGATATCGGCGCGGGCATTGAAGGTGCCTTCAAAGGTCAGGCGCTTGACGCTTTTATCCGCCACGTTCAGGCGATAAACCTGCGCATTGCCGCTGCGATCCGACGTGAAGATCAGTGAGTGCCCGTCGGGCGCCCAGCGTGCTTCTGTATCAATCGCGGCATTGTTGGTCAGTCGTGTCAGCTCCTGCGATTCAATGTCCATGAGATAGATTTCCGGATTGCCATCACGCGATAGCGTGAGTGCCATGCGCCGGCCATCCGGTGACCACGAGGGGGCGCCATTGAGGCCGCTGAAACTGGCGATCTTTTTGCGCTCACGGGTGGCGATGTTTTGCGTGAAAATTGCCGGGCGTTTGTTTTCAAAGGAAACATAAGCCACCTTCTGGCCATCCGGTGACCAGGCCGGGGACAGGATCGGTTCCGGTGAATCCAGAATGCTGAGCGGGCGCTGGCCATCGGCATCGGAGAGCTCCAGCCGGTAACGCAGCTTGTCGCCTTGCGGGTACTGGTTCACATAGATGATGCGGGTGGAAAAAGCGCCTTTGACGCCGGTTATTTTTTCAAAAATGCGGTCACTGATGTGATGCGCACCATCACGCCATTTGTCGGCTGCCACCGTTACCTGCTCGCCCAGCAGACGCGTCTGGCGATCCATGCTGAAAACCTCGTAACGGATTTCATGGCGCTTGTCGGCGGTGACTTTCACCGAACCGACGACGACATAATTGGCACTCGTGCCTTTCCATTCGTTGTAGAGCATGTCGCCGCCGGAAGTCGGTCGTACCGGCAGCTTGTCGAAGGCCATGGGCTTGAAGCGGCCGCTGCGCTCGAGATCGGCGCGAATGATGTCCGCCGTGTTGTCATTGCCCTCTGCCACCGCGCCGCCAAAAGGGACGATGGCAATGGGAGTGGCATCATCCGCACCGCGGGTGATCTCGATCACGAGTTCGGCCCTGGCGGATGCGCAGGTCAGGAGGGTGAACAGAGCCAGCAGGCTGGCGATAAAAAATCGGGGCATCACAAATCTTCCGGATTGAACTTGATGGTGATGACGCGGAAATACTGGTTAAACACCGCGACATCATCAGGCACGGGCAGCGGGCTGGAACGACGCACGGCCTCTTCGGCACTGGCATCAAAAGCACTGTTGCCACTGCTTTTGCTGGTCATGACATTGGCTACTTCACCGCCCGGCAGCACACTGACGCGCAGGGTGGTCACCATGCCATTGCGGGCCGACAGGGGTCTGTTCCATTTTGTTACCACGCGCTGATTGATCAGGCCCTGGTATTTGTCGCGTATAGCCAGATTGGCCGTGGCACGCGATGCCTGCATGCTTTTCTCAAATGATTTTTGTGCACGATCCACTTCTTCCTGCTGCGTCTGCTTTTCCAGTGCCTTCATTTCTGCATCAAGCGCACTGGTGTTCAGGGCCTGTTTTTTGATGAGGGGTTTGGGCACTGCCGGCACGACCGGTTTTACCGGTTCCGGTTTCGTCACGGCTTTTTCAGGCACGGCTTTGGCCGGTTCCACCCTGGGGGCCGGCAACGGTTTCGGCACCGGCAGCGGGATTTTGGGCGGAATTTTTACCGGCTCGGGCAGGGGGGCTTTTTTAACCGGCTCCGGCCTGGGCACGGGTTCTGGTGCGGGCACTTCCATAGCGGGAGGGGTGACCGGCTCTGCGGGTTTTGCCGGTGCCGGTGCATGACTGCGCACCAGCACGGCTTCGACCACGCGCGGCGGCTCCTCTTTGGGCGTGGCATGCAAATACGGCAGCAGCAGAACCACACCGAGCACGCCGACATGCAGCAGCACGGCCTGGATCAGGGCGCGGTGGTCAGCCGGGGTGGCTGCCCTCAGGTGATCAGCGCGTGACATCCGGTGCTGCCTCGGTCAGCAGGCCTACATTGGCAACGCCGGCCTGTTGCAGGTTGGCCATCAGGCTGACCACCACGCCGTATTTCACGCGATGATCGCCATTCACCAGCACCGGTGCTTCCGGTGTGGTTTGCAGCGCGGCCTTGACGGTATCGGCCAGGGCATCAAGCGGGACACGGCGGTCAGCACCATTGCCCTGCTTGAACCAGTAGGAGCCGTCGGCCTTGATGGAAACAATCAGGGGCTCGCGGTTTTTCAGCGCCAGGTTATCGGTAACGGCCTTGGGCAGTTCCACGTTGAGGCCCTGGGTCATCATGGGCGCGGTCACCATGAAGATCACCAGCAGCACCAGCATGACGTCGATATAAGGCACGACATTCATTTCAGCGACCGGTTTCTTGCGTTCGCGGCGGAAGGATTTTTCCATGATCAATAAAGCCTTACGTATGTTTTTAAAAGCCTGAGCAGGCTGCTGCTGGCAAGGCAGGGGGAAATTTCCCCCGGGTAAACTTCACCAGCGTGGCTTCTGCAGGCTTTTACTTACTGCCGGGCATGGGTTTCGCGATGCAGTATGCCGGTGAACTCGTCGGCAAAACTTTCATAGCGCGTGAGCAGGGTGTCGCTGGTCGAGGCAAAGCGGTTATAGGCCAGCACCGCGGGAATGGCAGCGAACAGCCCCATGGCGGTGGCAATCAGGGCTTCGGCAATGCCGGGAGCGACGACAGCCAGTGTGGCCTGCTGCATTTTTGCCAGACCGATAAACGAGGTCATGATGCCCCAGACGGTGCCGAAGAGGCCGATATAGGGGCTGGTGGAACCGACACTGGCCAGAAAGGAGAGGCTGGTTTCGAGTCGTGTCTGCTCCTGGGTGAGCGCAATGCGCATGGCGCGCGACAGTCCCTGCATCACGGCATCGGGATCGGCACCTTTTTCACGCAGGCGCAGGAATTCCTTGAAGCCGGAACGAAAGATGTTTTCCTGACCCTGCAGATCGGGCTGGCGATTCAGCTGCGTATAAAAGGCATGCAGGTCACCACCGGACCAGAACTGCTCGTCAAATTTGTCGGCATGGTCTGTCGCTGTTTTATAAAGCGCATGACGCTGGAAAATGATGGTCCACGAGTAGACCGAGGCAGCTATCAGTACCAGCAGCACAAACTGCACGATCAGGCTGGCATGACTGATGAGATGCCAGATCGACATGTCGGGGGCGTTACTCATTGCGGATTTCCGTAACGTGATTTCAGGAGTGCCAGCAGCCGTTCGGGCAGGGCGCGGGGTTTTATGTCGGAGCGACGCACACAGGCAATATCAATGGTGGCGGCCGTGAGTACCGTATTCTCGCGGCGGACTTCCTGATGGAAAACCAGTGAAGCACGGCCGAGGGATTTTATCTGTGCTGCCACCATCAGGGCATCATCCATGCGCGCGGCGCCGAAATAGCGGATTTCAGCGCCGCGCACCACAAACATGAAGTCTTCGGGTGAGTTCATGTAGTGCTCGAAGCCAAGGTCGCGCAGGAACTCGGTACGTGCCCGCTCCATGAATTTCAGGTAGTTAACGTAATAGACGATGCCGCCAGCGTCAGTGTCTTCAATGTAAACACGCACCGGGAAAGCAAACTCCGTAAACGTCATCAGGACAGGTCCGTTTGCTTGAGGTGTTCGAGCAGACGCTCCGGTGTGGCGAGGCCGAAATGCAGATACGCATGCGGGGTTGCCACGCGGCCGCGTGCGGTGCGCATCAGAAAGCCCTGCTGGATCAGGTAGGGCTCGATCACGTCTTCCAGGGTGCCGGCATCTTCGCTGAGGGCAGCAGCGAGGGATTCTATTCCTGTCGGACCGCCGCCGAATTTTTCCATCAGCGTGAGCAGGAAGCGGCGGTCCATGCCGTCGAAACCGTGCTGGTCCACGTCCAGCATGTTCAGGGCGGCGCCGGCGACCTCGCCGTTGATGTCGCCGTTGGCCTTGACCTCGGCAAAATCGCGCACCCGGCGCAGCAGGCGATTGGCGATGCGCGGCGTACCGCGGGCACGGCGGGCGATTTCTTCGGCGCCTTCGCTGTCGATGGCCACTTTCAGCAGGCCGGAGGAACGCGTGACGATGCGGCAGAGATCAACGACCGAGTAGAACTCGAGGCGCTGCACAATGCCGAAGCGGTCGCGCAGGGGCGAGGTCAGCAGGCCGGCGCGCGTGGTGGCGCCGACCAGCGTGAATGGCGGCAGCTCCAGCTTGATGGAACGGGCGGCAGGGCCTTCGCCGATGACGATGTCGAGCTGATAGTCTTCCATCGCCGGATACAGGATTTCTTCCACCACCGGCGAGAGGCGATGGATTTCGTCAATGAACAGCACGTCACCGGCTTCAAGGTTGGTGAGCAGGGCAGCGAGATCTCCGGCCTTTTCCAGCACCGGGCCCGAGGTGGATTTCAGGTTGCCGCCCATTTCGCGGGCGATGATGTTGGCCAGGGTGGTTTTGCCGAGACCGGGCGGGCCGAAAATCAGCGTGTGGTCCAGGGCTTCCTGGCGTGAACGCGCGGCGTGGATAAAGATTTCCATCTGCGCCCGCACTTGCGGCTGGCCGACATAATCCTCGAGACGGGTCGGGCGAATGGCGCGGTCAATGGCTTCTTCGCGCTTGCCGGGGCCGGGCGCCGGCGTTGGCGAAATCAGCCTGTCGTCGGTGTCGAGAAAGCTCATGCCTTCACCATTCCCTTCAGTGCGGCACGGATCAGGTTTTCCGCAGTTGCATCGTCGGTCTTGATCCTGCCGACGGCACGCTCGGCTTCGACCGGTTTGTAGCCGAGCGCGATCAGCGCCGTCACGGCATCACGCTCGGGCGTTGAGGGCACTTCAATGCCATGCAGGGCGGGCATGCCGGCCTGGCCACTGCCGACCTTGTCGCGCATTTCAATCACCAGGCGTTCAGCCGTCTTTTTGCCGACGCCGGGAATGCGGGTGAGGGTGGTGACATCGTCATGGCGGATACAGGCGGCGAAGGCATCGGCTTCCATGGCCGACAGAATGGCCAGCGCCATTTTCGGGCCGACGCCATTGACCTTGATCAGGGTGCGGAACATGTCGCGCTCTTCGCGCGAGGCAAAACCGAAGAGGAGGTGGGCATCGTCACGCACCACCTGATGCGTAAAAAGGGTGACAGGCGCGCCCAGTGTCACCTTGTAGAAGGTGCTCATGGGGGCTTCGAGTTCGTAGCCGACACCGTTCACGTCAACGACGAGAACCGGGGGCTGTTTTTCAATGAGCTGTCCATGCAGACGGGCAATCACGGGCGGTTGATCTCAACATGGGTAAGGTTTTCGCAGGAGCGGCTTTAAGCCGCGAATGAGCCTTCGCGGCTAAAGCCGCTCCTGCAGGTAAAAAGCAGAAGTCTTAGTATCACAGGAGCGACTAACTGGCTACCCGTACAGTAGTTCATGCCTCTTCTTTTATTCGTATGCGCGGCCGTGACGCAGGCCGTCGGCATTGCCGATACGGGCCAGCGTGCTGGAAGTTTGCGCATGGCAGAGCGCAATCGCCAGCGCATCGGCGGCATCAGCGGGTGGTGATTTGTCCAGGCTGAGCAGTCTTACCACCATGTGCTGGACCTGTTCCTTGGTGGCCGAGCCCTTGCCGACGACGGCAGACTTCACCTGCCGTGCGGAATATTCGGCGACGCTCAAGTGATGATTCATCAACGCGACAATGGCGGCTCCACGGGCCTGCCCGAGCTTCAGGGCCGAGTCGGGATTATTGGAGAGAAAGACCTGCTCAATCGCCGATTGCTCCGGATGATAGGTGGCGACGATCTCGGCGATGCCGGCATAAATCCGTGCCAGCCGTTCCGGCAGCGGCAATTCGGCCATCTTTATGCAGCCGGAGGCGATATAGCGGTGGCGGTTGCCGTCGGAATCGATCACGCCAAAACCGGTGATGCGGGAGCCGGGGTCGATCCCGAGGATAAGGGGCATGGGGTCAGGTCATTACGTCAGTACACAGAAGCCGCCATTCTTTCATAAATGCGGCGGCGAGAGAAAAGTACGATCCGCTTGATCTGCATCAGGTTTAATTCTGCGTTAATACTACACTGGGCATATAACAGTATCGTCATAAAGGTATTTTCCAAAAAAGGATGGTTTTCCATGAGAAAAGAAAAAAAGGGAAGGGGGCTTGTTGGCGGTCTTCTGGCGATTGCCGCTGTTTTGGCAACAGCACAGGTTCAGGCGGTTCCCAGTTTTGCGCGTCAGACCGGTATGCCGTGTACGGCTTGTCACACGGTATTTCCCGAACTCACCAGCTTCGGCCGGAGCTTCAAGCTCAATGGTTACACCATGACGGGCACGGCACAGGTATCGCAGGATGCCGACAAGGCGGCCTCGGGCGTCAGTGTTGACGCCAGCCCTCCATTGTCGGCCATGCTGCAGGTCGGCATTACCCATTTGTCCAAGGCAGAAGACAGCACCCAGAACAATGATGTGCAGTTTCCCCAGCAGTTCAGTCTGTTTTACGCCGGCAAGATATCCGATCACCTCGGTGCCTTCGTGCAGATCACCTACGATCAGGCCGGTGGTGCAGTGGCTCTTGATAACACCGATGTTCGTTACGCCAATAGCACCACGATGGCAGGCAAGGCGCTGACCTATGGCCTCACGCTGAACAACAATCCCACCGTGCAGGATTTGTGGCATTCCTCGCCGGCCTGGGGCTTCCCTTATCTCGCCTCAGGCAGCGCGCCGACTCCAACAGCATCTCCCTTCATGGGCGGACTGGGTCAGGATGTGACCGGGCTGGGTGCCTACGGGCTCTGGAACGAGATGATCTACGCCGAGTTGTCACTCTATCGCTCGAGCCATCAGGGGCAGGCGAAGCCGGACGCTGCCAGCAGTAACACGATCACCGGTTCGGCGCCTTACTGGCGTCTGGCATGGCAGCATGCTGCCGAGAATGGTGACTACATGATGGTTGGTCTCAACGGCATGTCGATGTCCCTCATTCCTGCCGGCATCACCCCGCCTGCCGACAAATACAGCGACAAGGTGCTTGATGCGCAGTACGAGCATCACATGAATGACAACATGCTGGTGATGCATGCCTCGGTGACCAGCGAAAAGCAGACGCTTGATGCCAGCATGCCGGGCTTCAGTCCCACGCTGCGTACGGTGAAGCTGGATGGCAGCTATCATTGCGGCAGCAAGGCCACGACCACACTGGGCGTCTGGAAGACGACGGGTGACGAAGGTGACTACAGCGCCACTTATGGCTATGCGAATCCGGTCAGCAAACCGGACAATAGTGGCTGGATCGGCGAGGTGAGTTATCTGCCCTGGCAGAACACGCGCCTGTCGCTGCAATACACGGCCTACCGCAAGTTTGATAATTTGCCTGTCGGCCGCTCGGCTTCCGACAACAACACGACCTTCTTGCAGGGATGGGTGGTGTGGTGAGCAGAGTGTGAGTTGACGTGAAAGCGTCGACATGAAAAAGGGGCCTGATGGCCCCCTTTTTTTACAGCTGTTTTTTTTTACTTGTTCAGCGCCGCCATCACATCCGCAGAGAAGTCTGCATTGGTGTAGACGTTCTGCACATCATCCAGGTCTTCCAGCATGTCGATCATTTTCATGATCTTTTCGGCCTGCTCGACATCGGTGATCTCGGCCTGCGTGGCGGCCGACATGGTGACTTCAGCGTTTTCCGGCTTGAGACCGGCAGTGGCGAGGGCATCCATGACGGCACCGAAGGCTTCCGGTGTGGTAATCACGGTGATGCCGTCTTCCGCGGTCTGTACGTCATCGGCACCGGATTCCAGCGCCACTTCCATGACCTTGTCTTCACTGGTGCCGGCGGGAAAAGTGATTTCGCCGCGTTTGCTGAACAGATAGGCCACCGAACCGTTGGTGCCCATATTGCCGCCATGCTTGGAAAAGGCGTGGCGTACTTCGCTGACCGTACGGTTGATGTTGTCGGTCATGGTTTCCACCAGTACCGCCACGCCACCAACGCCGTAACCTTCATAGCTGAGCTCGTCGAGCTTCTTGTCGTCTTCACCGCCGGCGCCACGCTGGATGGCGCGGTTGATGATGTCGCGCGTCATGTTGGCGGTCAGGGCCTTGGCGACAATCGCGCGCAGGCGCGGATTGTCGGATTCGCTGGGGCCGCCCATGCGGGCAGCGACCACGATTTCACGAATGTATTTGGTAAAGACCTTGCCTTTGACGGCGTCCTGACGGGCTTTGCGGTGTTTGATATTGGCCCATTTACTGTGTCCGGCCATGCTTCATTACCTCAATCACTTTTTTGGTTTTTTTGCCCTCCCTTCAGCCGGGAGGGCGGCCATTATTCTGCGGCTTTTTCCTTTTCACGCAGGCGGATACCAAGATCGCGCAACTGCTTGTTGTCCACCGGTGCCGGTGCCTGTGTCATCAGGCATTCTGCCGACTTGGTTTTCGGGAAGGCAATGACGTCGCGAATGCTGCTGGCACCCGTCATCAGCATCACCAGACGATCAAGACCGAAGGCGAGGCCACCGTGGGGCGGAGCACCATACTTCAGCGCATCGAGCAGGAAGCTGAATTTTTCATTGGCTTCCTCTTCACTGATGCCGAGGGCTTCGAACACGGCTTTCTGCATGTCCAGGTTGTAGATACGCAGGCTGCCACCGCCGAGTTCGGTGCCGTTGAGAACCATGTCATAGGCCACCGAAAGCGCGGCACCCGGATTGCTCTTCATTGTTTCCACATCGCATTTCGGCAAGGTGAAAGGGTGATGCACCGAGGTCCACTGTCCGTCGTCGATTTCCTCGAACATGGGGAAGTCGACGACCCACAGTGGCGCCCATTCGCAGGTGAGCAGCTTGAGGTCATGGCCCAGTTTCACGCGCAACGCACCGAGGGCATCGCTGACGACTTTGGCCTTGTCGGCGCCGAAGAAGACGAGATCGCCGTTTTCGGCGCCCACGCGCCTGAGCAGATCCATGACGATGGGTTCGATGAACTTCACGATGGGCGATTGCAGGCCTTCGAGGCCGGCGGCGAGGTCGTTGACCTTGATGTAGGCAAGACCGCGGGCGCCATAAATGCCGACAAATTTGGTGTATTCGTCAATCTGGCTGCGCGGCAGGCTGGCGCCGCCCGGTACGCGCAGGGCGGCAATGCGGCCCTTGGGGTCTTTGGCCGGGCCGGCGAAGACCTTGAACTCGACGTCCTGCATGAGGTCAGCCACGTCGACCAGTTCCAGCGGAATACGCAGGTCGGGTTTGTCTGAACCAAAGCGGCGCATGGCTTCGGCATAGGTCATGCGCGGGAAGGTATCGAACTTCACGCCGAGCAGCTCATCGAACAGCTCGACCGCCATCTGCTCGGTGATGTTCATGATGTCTTCATCGGAGAGGAAGGAGGTCTCTATGTCGATCTGGGTGAATTCCGGCTGACGGTCAGCGCGCAGGTCTTCGTCGCGGAAGCATTTGGCGATCTGGTAGTAGCGATCAAAGCCCGACACCATCAACAGCTGCTTGAACAGTTGTGGTGACTGCGGCAGCGCAAAGAAGGAGCCGGGCTGGGTGCGTGAGGGCACGAGATAGTCGCGGGCGCCTTCCGGCGTGGCACGTGTCAGCACCGGGGTTTCCACGTCGAGAAAACCGTTCTTGTCGAGGAAGGTACGGATCTTCGACGTCACCTGGGAGCGGAAGCGCATGCGCTCCAGCATTTCCGGACGACGCATGTCGAGGTAGCGGTACTTGAGGCGGATTTCTTCGCCCACAGTGACCGACTCATCATTGAGCGGGAAGGGCGGGGTTTCGGATTCGGCCAGGATGTCGATTTCCTTGCCCAGCACTTCGATCATGCCACTCGGCATTTTCGTGTTTTCAGTGCCGGCATAGCGGCGGCGCACACGGCCGGTAATCTTCAGGACGTATTCCGAACGGGACTTGTCGGCCAAGGCGAAAGCCTCGGGGGTGTCGGGATCAATCACGACCTGGACAAGGCCGTCACGGTCACGCATGTCCAGGAAGATCACGCCGCCATGGTCGCGGCGACGGTGGACCCAGCCGGCGAGGGTCACGGTCTGGTCGATATGCTGTTCGTTCAGTTCGCCACAGTAGTGTGTGCGCATCATGGTGTGTCAGTCCCGAGGGTAGGGCGGTCGCCACCGGAAGAAGGTGGCTGGTGCAAAGGCGCGAGATTATACCTGCACCGCCATACCTGCACCATCGCGCGGCCGTGCGGTGGTTCCTGTTCCTGTCCGCCGTGTTTTTCTGAAGGGATAATGGCTGGTGGCGAGCCCGGTGCGGCTGCGCAGGAGGCATGAAAAAGGCGGATTTCCCGGGGGAAAATTGATTTTTCAGGATAAAACAGTGGGAAAACCCTAAAAATACAGGGTTTTGCGCATCCCCACTATTGCTGCTCCCAGGTAAATCCCCTATATATCAAGCCAGTTCATTCATCACGCCGTATCGACGACTGAACACGATACTGACGCCAGAATGCCCTTGGCATAGACATCGGCTTAGGTGTCCACCTGAACCCTGAAAAAGGAAGATCGTAATGGCCATAGCCAAAAAACCAGTTGCCAAAAAACCAGCTGCCAAACCCGCAGCAAAACCTGCTGCCAAGCCCGCAGCAAAACCCGCTGCCAAAAAGCCGGCCGCTGTTAAAGCGCCTGCTGCCAAACCTGCTGCCAAACCTGCTGCAAAGGCTCCGGTGAAGAAAGCTGTTGCCAAACCTGCTGCTGCCAAGCCTGCCGTTAAAAAAGTGGCCGCTGCCAAGCCCGTTGTCAAAGCGCCAGTGAAGAAGTCCACTGCCGCTCTTGCTGCTGCGCATAACAAGACCCAGTTGCTGACCGAAATTGCCGAACTCACCGAGTTGACCAAGAAGCAGGTGACGGCGGTTCTGGAAGAGCTGTCCGGCCTGATCGAGCGCCATGTGAAAAAGAATGCCATTGGCCACTTCATCCTGCCAGGCATCTTCAAGATCCAGGTCGTGCGCAAGCCGGCTACCAAGGCACGCAAGGGCATCAACCCCTTCACTGGTGAAGAAACTGTTTTCAAGGCCAAGCCAGCCCGTAACACCATCAAGGTTCGCCCCTTGAAGAAGCTCAAGGATTTCGCCGCCTGATTGGGCGCAACTCCTCTGGGTACCTGAAAAAGGCCGGTTCATAACCGGCCTTTTTTATTGCCGGCCGGATTTCCCAAGGCTCTGTCGGCGGAGTGCCGGAGCTGTCTTTACAGCCTGCAAGCTTTCACGTATACAGCCGGCGGAAGCGATCATTTGTTGTGTCATGAGGGTGATATGGCTGGTGAAAAATCGGAAGAGTTCGCACTGGATGAGGGCTTTAGCGAAGAAGCTCCTGCGGCTGAGTCGGACATTGAGGTTTCAAAAAGCAATGGCGTCAAAAATTCGCTGACCAGGCGACGCGTCATTGATGACTTGCTGGAAGAACGCAAGCTGCAACGCCGGCTGCGTGACTACGATTACGACCTCGACGAATAATTCCCGGGTCTGTCTTTTGCCATCGCCCCTGCGGGGGCGGGTGGCCCTTCAGCGTTGGCGGTTCCGTTTCGATACGGTAATCACACGGCGCCTTTGATTGCCCCCTCCCTGCTTCGGGTTGCATAATCCGGTGCCCCGGCTGATCGCAAGCCGCTTCTTACATTACCTTTGAACAGGACACTCATCATGGCGATTGAACTGCCTCCTCTGCCGTACGAGAAAACCGCCCTCGAGCCGCATATCTCGGCTGAAACCCTCGACTTCCACCATGGCAAGCACCACAACGCCTATGTGGTGAACCTGAACAACTTCATCAAGGGCACTGAATTCGAGAGCCAGAGCCTGGAAGCCATCATCAAGGCCGTGACCGGTGATGCAGCCAAAGCCCCCTGGTTCAACAACGCCGCCCAGGTCTGGAACCACACGTTCTACTGGAGCAGCATGAAGCCCAATGGCGGTGGCAAGCCCACGGGTGCCATTGCGGCAAAGATTGATGCCGACCTCGGCGGCTACGATAAGTTCGTCGAGCTGTTCAAGGCCGCAGCCACCACCCAGTTCGGCTCCGGCTGGGCATGGCTTGTGGTGAACAAGGACGGCAAGCTGGAAGTCACCAAGACGGCCAATGCCGACCTGCCTTCTGCTCACGGCCAGAAAGCGCTGCTCACCATCGACGTATGGGAACACGCCTACTATATCGACTACCGCAACCGTCGTCCGGACTACATCACCACCTTCCTCGACAAGCTGGTGAACTGGGATTTCGTGAACGCCAATCTGGCCTGAACGAGTGGCAACGCCGTCAGGTGAGTGGCCTGCGACATGCTGTCGCAGCGGCTTGACCCGGTAACCGGAAAAAGGTGTCCTTGGGCACCTTTTTCTTTGCCTCATTTTTGAATGATCCCATGCCGTTTGCCGTGTTGAACGAAGCCGGTGCCAATCACCGCAATCTGTTACGTCTGTGCCTGCTGCGCGCCATCCTCATTGTCGGGCTGGTACTGGCGGCGGCACTGGCAGAATGGCTGCAGGACATTCCGCTGCTGCATGACAGGGGCATCCTGCTCGTGCTGCTGCTGCTCACGGCGTTCAATGCCTGGACCCTGCTGCGGCTGAAGCGGGGCGGACCGGTCAGCGAAGGCGAACTGTTTGCACAATTGCTGGTGGACGTGGCGTTGATGACGCTGGTGTTCTATCGCACGGGCGGCTCGACCAATCCTTTTGTTTCTTATTATCTCGTGCCGCTGACAATTGCCGCGGCGACCCTGCGCTTCGGTTTTACCGTGGTTCTTGCGCTGTTCACGTTGTCGGCCTACAGCCTTTTGCTCTACCGCTATATTCCCTTCGCGCCCTTCAGCGGCATGACGGGGCACGACATGGGCGCCATGCACGGCGGTCACGTCATGGAGATGATGTCGGCCGATCCTCATGCGGGTCATTACATCACCCTGCACCAGACGGTGGCAGGCGGTGGCGGATTCAATCTTCATGTCTTTGGCATGTGGCTGAACTTTTTGCTGAGCGCCAGCCTGATCACTTTTTTTGTCACGCGCATGAGCAGTGCGCTGCGTGAGCAGGACCGGCAGCTGGCCGAGCAGCAGCAACATCTTTTGCAGCGTGAGCAGGTAGTGGCACTGGGCGCACTGGCCGCGGGTGCCGCCCATGAGCTCGGAACGCCACTGTCGACGATGACGGTGATTGCCCGCGATATTGAAAGCGATCTCCCCGCGGATTCACCGCTGCGCGAGGATATGGCCACGTTGCGCCGCCAGCTTGCGCTGTGTCGCGATATTCTCAATGACTTGCGCGCACAGGCCGCCACTGATGCACCGCGCCTGCTCCTGTCCCGCTTTGTTCGCGCGGCCGTTGAGCGTATGGAAGTTGTGCATCCGCAGCGCACTTTCCTGCTGGATCCCGCGCTGCCGGAATGCAGCGTGCAACCGCCGGCTACCTTGCAGCAGGTGCTGGTCAATCTGCTCGATAATGCGGCTGCCGCTGCACAGGCGGTTGTTAAAATCACACTGCGCGATGAGCAGGGAAACTGTGTGCTGGATATCGAGGATGACGGTGCCGGCATTGCTCCCGATATTGCGGCGCGTCTGGGCCAGCCTTTTGTCAGTGACAAGCATGACGGCCTCGGCCTCGGTTATTTTCTCAGTCATGCCAGCATCAACCAGCTCGGTGGCAGCATTCGTCTGGCGTCACGTCCGGAAGGTGGTACGCGCACGCAGCTGTGCGTGCCATGGTCGGCATTGCAGCGTCAGCCAGTGGAGCCGGCATGATGCAGCGCATTCTGATTGTTGATGATGACGATGTTTTTCGCGGCGCACTGGCGCGTGCATTTACGCGTCGCGGATTCACTCCGCTACTGGCGGCCACGGTTGATGAGGCCTGCACACTGACGCGTGAGCAGGCACCCGACGCCTGTGTGCTTGATCTCAAGCTCGGCCATGAGTCGGGGCTGCATCTGCTGCCTGAACTCCTGCGCCTGCAGCCGCATATGAAGATTGTGGTGCTGACCGGTTATGCCAGCATCGCCACCGCAGTGGAGGCGGTAAAGCAGGGCGCCCTCAACTATCTGGCCAAGCCTGCCGATGCCGATGAAATCCTCGCGGCCTTCCTGCCGGCCCGCATCATGGCCAGTACGGCGGTGATGGAAACGCCGCCCATGTCTGTCGACAGGCTGGAGTGGGAGCATATCCAGAAAGTGCTGAACGAGAATGCCGGCAATATTTCCGAAACAGCGCGTGCCCTTGGCATGCATCGTCGTACGCTGCAGCGCAAGCTGCAAAAACGTCCGGTCAAAAGATAGGGCGGGCGTTTCCTGTTCGCCGTCGTTCCCGCATCAATGCCAGGAATTGACGTGATGCCATGATGGCGGTTTGCGCTATCGCACGTCCGGCCTGATACTGGCTTTTACGTCAAGAGATCATTCTGTCTGCCATGTCCCGCTATCGTCCTCCTGCTGCTCCGCGTACTGCCCTGATTACCCCCGAGGGCCGCAAGGTCCTCAAGGACGAGTATGATTTTCTCTGGTTCAAGCGCCGTCCCGAGGTTACCCGTGCCGTTTCAGAAGCTGCTGCCATGGGTGACCGCTCGGAGAATGCGGAATATATCTACGGCAAGAAGCTGTTGCGCGAAATCGACAGCCGTATCCGCTTTCTCATGAAACGTCTGGAGGAGCTCAAGGTGGTCGATACGCTGCCTGGTGATCCTGGCCGCATTTATTTCGGGGCTGTGGTGGAGATTGAGGAGGCTGCGACGGGCGAGGTGTTGAAGCTGCGCATTGTCGGTCCGGATGAAACCGATGCCGCCAAAGGCTGGATCAGTATTGATGCCCCGATGGCGCGCGCCCTGCTGAAGAAGGCCGTGGACGATGAGGTGGTGGTGGAGCGGCCGGATGGCCGTGGCGTTTTTTATGTGCTGTCGGTTTCTTATCCGGGCGTATAAAAAAACCGGCTTCTGCCGGTTTTTTATGGGTAATCAGCGTGCTTTTCTTTTCGCCAGCATGTGCCTGAGCCAGGTAATCATTCCCGGCATGACACTGATGCCGATAATGGCCAGAACAATCGCGGAAAAATTCTGCTTGAAGAAAGGAAGGTTGCCGAGGCCGTAACCCATCCATACGCAGATGCTGACCCAGAGGGCGCCACCGATGATGTCGAAGGTCAGGAAACGCCGGTAGGGCATGGCACCAACGCCGGCGACAAAAGGCGTGAAGGTGCGCACGATGGGCATGAAGCGGGCAATGATGACGGCCTGGGCGCCATGCCGGTCGAAAAAAATCTGGGTTTGTTGCAGGTAATTGCGTTTGATCCAGCGCGAATCCCTTTCGTACACCTTCGGCCCGATGGTGCGGCCTATGAAGTAATTGCAGTTATCCCCCAGCACGGCGGCAGTAAACAGCAGGCCAGTCAGCAAAAAGGGATTCATTTTACCGGCGGCTGCCAGGGCACCGGCCGCAAACAGCAGGCTGTCACCTGGCAACAGGGGCATCACCACTACGCCGGTTTCCACAAAAACAATCAGGAACAGCAGGGCATAAATCCACACGCCATAGGCAGCCAGAAAACCCTCAAGGTGGTGATCAATGTGCAGGATGAAATCGATGAGTTCCATAAAACGGCAATACTCGTAATAACAGCTCTGGAAAAAACACTGTTGGGAGAACACGCTCCGGAGAGCCACAGGTGAACAGGCGCTTCAGGAAGGACATGCGATGCTAGCAGTCATGCTTTTCTGCGTCAGCCCGGTCTGACGAGATTTTTCCCGGCTTTCAGGTGCAATAGCTCAGCCCGCTGCCACCGGCATCAGCATTTGCATGACGACCTGGGCTCCTGCGGCCATGTCGATCTTCATGTCGAGGTCATGCATGGTGTGCAGGCCGATGACGATGCTGACCAGCATCGCCGCCACCGGCTCGGTGGCCAGGTCCTGTCGTATCTGCCCCTTTTGCTGGCCCGCACGCAGGGCTGCCGCGAGGCGGTCAATTCCGCTTCGGGTCAGGCGTACATACTGGCGGCGAATGACCTCCGAGCGCGCACAGGCATCCAGCAATTGATGGGGCGGCAAGCCGCCCTTGCGTGTGAGAGGGTAGTCACCGGACACCAGTGCCTGCAGAAAACGTTGTACCAGCGAGAGCAAATCATTGTTTTCCTCTGCGCCCTCATTGCCAGTGCCCAGCAGGGCATCAAGCACCTGATCGCCGATACGGCCCATGACAGCCGAAATCAGCTCGTCCCTGTTCCTGAAGTGCACGTAGAAGGCACCACGGGTATAGCCGGCTTCGGCACAGACGGCATCAAGGCTGACATCCAGACCTCCGGATTTGAACAGCAGGGCGGCGGCGCGCATCAGCGCCTCGCGGGTTTCCTGCTTGGCTTCTTCGCGGGAGCGAGGGACGGCATTGGTGGTATTTTTCATGCTCATGAATTATCTGGCACACGGGTTTGTAGGTGGGCAGGGTTGCCAGGACAAGCATGTTTCCCCGATGGCGCCAGCCTTTGTGCTACGTGCGGCTGCTCAGTGAAAATTGCGCAGCATCAGTTCAGGCGGGTGGGGCTCCAGATAAACCTGGCGATCAATATAGTCATTGGGGTGTTTTTTCAGGTGGTGCCTGAGCAGGGTGAGCGGAGCAATCAGCGGCACACGGCCACAGCGGTATTCGTCGACCAGTGTCAGCAGTTCCTGCTTGCTGGCGGCATCCAGATCCTTCTTCAGATAACCCAGCAGATGCTGCAGGACATTGGCATGTGTTTTTGTGGTGCTGACTATTTTCAGCGTAGCCATGAACTCCTGAATGTATTCCTGCGCGGCCGCTTCAATCGGGCGCTGATGTGCCAGTGCCACCAGCCGGCCCAGATGACGGTAGGATTCGTTGCGGTGTGACATCAGCAGGTATTTGTGGCGGCCGTGAAAATCCTGAAGCTTTGCATGCGTCAGGCCACTGGCCTCCAGATCGCGCCAGCGCCGGAAGGCATAGACACGTGCCACGAAATTCTCGCACAGCTTGTCGTCGCGCAGGCGGCCTTCCTCTTCCACCGGCAACAGCGGGTGCCGGTGTGTGAACTCGCGGGCATAAACGCCCATCGTGCTGCGCCCCAGCGGATTACCGTTTTCGTGATAAACCTTGATGCTGCCAAGACCACAGGTGGGCGAACGTCCCATGAAAATATAGCCGCAAAGATCCTGCAGCTCTTCGGCTTTCTCGCGGGCGTAGTGTTCAATTTTTTCAGTCACGTCGAGGCTGGCGGTGCGGTTGCCGACCACGCGCACTGCGTCGTCCTGCAGCGTGCCCCTCAGATGAATGGCCTCACGGGGAGCACCCATGCCGATGCCCATTTCCGGGCACACCGCCGTGAACTCAAAACGTTTTGCCAGCAGCTCCGTACAGATTTTTGAGTGTTTATGGCTGCCGTCGTAGCGAACACTGTCTCCCAGCAGGCACTGGCTGATGCCGACCGGAACTTTTTCGGGGAAAGGGGAAGTCATGATGGTCCGCTGTTGAGTGATGCTGATTACAGGTTGCCAATAAAAAGCTGGCGCAGGAGTTTCTGTTTCAGGTTTTCCGGGTGATCCAGTTGCAGGCGCTCCAGCAGGGCAGTTGGCACTTCTTTTTCGTCGCGCATGCCGGCTACCAGGGATTTCACCAGCTGCAGGGGGTTTTCACTGCTTTCCTTCATGCGTTGCAGGATCTTGATGATGTCCAGTTCATCGTCCGTGAAATCACTGCCAAAGGGAAAGTCCGGCAGCAGGTTCTTTGCCTGTATGTCTTGCAGGCGCTTGGCTATGGTCGCGGGAAGATTGTTAAGATACGCCTCCGGAATTTCGTAGCCGGGCTCAATCTTGCCCGCATGACGGGCCTGTGCCAGCAGTTCGGGCTGGAAGCGGGAATCGGTGATGGCGAGCATGCGCTTGATGACTTCAGCATCAGTCTGGCCACGCAGATCGGCGATGCCGTATTCCGTGACCACGATATCGCGCAGATGGCGCGGGATGGTGGTATAGCCGTAACACCAGACAATATTGGATGCGACCTGGCCTTGGCTGTTGCGTGTGGAGCGCAGCATCAGGATGGAGCGTGCGTCGGGCAGGGCGTGCGCCTGCGCCACAAAGTTGTACTGGCCACCCACACCGCTGACCAGCTTGCCGGACTCCAGCCCGTCCGAGGTGGCAGAGCCCATCAGTGTCATCATCATGCAGGTATTGATGAAGCTCGCATCACGGCGCTGCAGCGCCGCGATTTCTTCGTGGCCGTAAAGCTGATTGATGTAACGGATGGCGGTCATGTTGATGCCGGCCCGTTGTTGCGGTGAAAACTGGCGCAGCTTTTCGTAAAAATCACGCGGTCCCAGAAAAAAACCGCCGTGCATGTAAACACCGCCGCGCAGCGTTTCGCCAAGGCAGTGCGTATTGATGAGGGCCAGCGCTTGTTTGTCGGCCAGATCAGTCGAGAGCTTTTCCTGATCGCAATGCAGCACATTGCCGTGCAGGGTGATGTCATCACGGAAAATCCCGTACTGCTTGAGGAACTCCACGTCTTCGGCCTGCAGCGGCGAGCGTATCAGGCGCGCTTCCAGCAGGGTCGGCAGGGTGTTGCTGTCTATGGCGGTGGTTATTTTTCCGGCATTGAGAAGTTTTTGCAGGCCGGCATGGTCAAAAACCTGACGACGCAGGATGCCGGCATCAATCAGGGCCATGAAACCGTTCACAAACATTTCCGAGCAGCCGTAAAGTCCCTGTGCGAGCGGCCCGCTGTTTTGCATGGGGGCGCCCAGTGCCTTCAAGGCGCTGACATAGTCCGGATTTTTCCGGTCGCGCAGGATCAGGGCATGGGCAATGGCATCGCCCAGCGAGCCAATACCGATTTGCAGGGTGCCGCCATCCTTGACCAGTGCGCTGACATAAAGGCTGATGGCGTATTCGGCAGGCTCCACCTTCATGTTGGGGGCGGAGAAAATGGTGTGGGTGCCGGCCGGGTCGGTCACGATGGCATCCGCATCGCTTTCGGGGATGATGGCATCACCTTCCATGAAGGGCAGTTCGTGGTTCACCACCAGAACGATATACACCGGCCGGCCACATTTCCGCATCAGCGGCATCAGCTCCAGAACCACATCGGGATTGCCGCTCAGCGAGTATTCGGTACGGCCGTGATGCTCACGCACCGCCACGGCCTGAGCCAGCACATTCACGCCCTGTATCATCATGTCGCGGGCAGCATGGGTGTAATTGCTGCAGAGATAATGCTGCTGCGCGTAATCGTTATGCAGGTAGTCGCCGGACTTGAGGAAGAACTCCACCACCTCCACGTTTTTGGGCACCTGGCCGGTGTGGCGATCCGCCACATAATCCAGATCGGGATAGTTGCCGAACACCCGCTCCACAAACGGGCCGAGAAAGCGCTGCTCCATGTCGCTTTGTCCCTTGGGCTTGCCCAGCGAGAGCGCCGTCATGATGCGCAGCTTCATGCCGGGGTTGCTTTTGGCCCGGGCATACAGGGTATTCACCAGCGCATTCGGCTTGCCCACGCCAAGCGGTATGCCCATGGTCAGGGCAGGGCCGAGGCGGGTGGTGAGGTCATCCAGGCAATCGTCGATACGGTCGAAATGGCGGGCCATGCAGCGAGCTCCTTCTTGTTGTCTTATGCCTTCATCTTAGCGGCAAAGCCCGGCTTCGCGCAGCCATACAACGCTTCTCAAGTGTTTCTGCTGTGTGCCTTTAAAAGGCTGAGTCTTGCGCTCGGGTATGGCAAAGCCCATGGCCGGCATGACGGCGCCACCGGCCGGCCGCTCACCCTGACCACGGCGCAGCATCAGCAACTGGATACGGTGCTGGCGGCTAACTGGGCGGCCTGATGCCGCGAAAGGCTTTTGAAAACAACTACGCCCGCGACAGCGGGCGTAGTTGTTTGGCGGGTTAGAAAATAACGGTTACGAAATTCTATTTTTTATGATCGACATAAACGTCAAAGAACTTGTATTCCCCTTCTTTTTTCCAGCCCTGAATAACCCCTGTAGTGACCAGAGAGCCAAACTTTCCTTCAGTTTCCGGTTTCGCGATGGAATTTTTAAACACAAAAACGACCACGCCATCGTGTTCCAGCTTGTGCAGTATCTCGGGAGCCTTGTTGTTGATCTCTGCATTCATTACCCAGTCAACCCCGATGGGGTTTCTGGTTTTTGTCAGGGCGTGGGCAAGATTGAAAGAGGGGAGGACGGTGAAGTTGTCTCCGTATTTTTCATGCAGGATCTTGAATTCTGAATACTCGGCGAAAGACCGGGCATCACCCTTGATAAACCGTAGTGACGGGTAGATTTCTCCCATGTCCATGTTCATTTCGGATCTGTTGGTGTTGCGCTCGAGGTTGTACGGGTGCCTGTAGCCGCAATAGAAGACTATGCATCCGCTAAAAAAAACAAGGATAAACCCCGAATAAAGAGAGCGACTTACAAGCCTGGAGTCTTTTAGCAGGGCATAGGCCATGGTCATGATCGATGCTGATGAAAACAGCATGGTTGTTACATAGCCCCAGCTAATGGAGGCTGACCATGAAATCAGATGAAGCAGGAGCAGCATCTGGTATTCGGTTTTTTTCTTGATGATTCCCATGTAGAGGCAGGCAAACCCCGTAACAATAAAAACAACATCAATGGAATAGCCCGGCTTTGCATACCCCTCACTGAAAAGATACTTCCTGGCGCAAAGGAGTATCAGCCAGAAAACGGATATCAGGAACAGGGACTCTTTCTGGTTGGTTTTGGGGGAAAGTCTTTTTAAGGCGGCTAAAAAGATAAATGGAGGAAGCAGGGTCAGTAGTGAGAGCCTTTTAAACTTCTCCCAGTAACTGCCAATGCCAGCATCGAACAGGTCTTTCAGGCTGGTTTGCCCGGAAGTCAGGCTGAGATATTCATCAAGGGAGTGGGTTGCTTTTAAATGAACAACAAATGCTGCTGCTACGGCCGTCATGGCAAGGGCTGAAAAAAGGGCTCTTCGGCGCTGGTTGTTAAAAAGCATAAACACCAGAGCGCCAATGGGGATCAGGTAGAATGATTGCTTGCTTAATGCTGCCGCCATTAAAAAGGCAGCTCCCAGATAAATGACAGGAGATGTGTCTTTTTTGGGGCAGGTGGCGAAGCAAAGCCCGATGACGCTAAAGAACAGGCCGTCAACGGTATGCCATGCCATGGGCGGGAAATTGTGTACGCAAAAAATAAAGCAGAAGGCAATGGAGAAATACAGGGCGGTATCGTTTTCGAATTTGAAGTATTTCTTTGAAATCCAGATCAGGCAAAGGTTGTAAGCCATTATCTGGAAATAGAAAATCACCCGGCTGATGAATAGCGGGGCGTAAATTCCGAAAATATTGATGAAATCAATGGTGTGTAAATAGACGGAGGCGGGGGGTCTCACGTAAATGATGTCCGAGTACATCGTGGCGCCCGTCAGTACTTGCCACGAGTAACCTAGAATGAACCCGGTATCATTGTTCTCGATGCCGTATGGTGCGTATAGAAAAACGTAGGCAAAAGGCAGCAGGAAAAGTATTAACTTTGCCAGTTTGCTGCCCGTATTGGCGGGTAAAAGGGAGTTCATTCTTGCCGTCATCATTTTCGTGATTTAGTTGGTCTGGTTTCGTTTTGCAAGAAAGGCCGCTCCAATGGCGACGGCAAACCATAATGTTGCCAGTCTTATCAGGACCGTTGCCGCAATGGCATCGGCATTCGGCATTCCTTTCCAGGCCAGCAGCGTCACCATCACCGCTTCGGCGCCACCGAGGCCACCAGGCATGAAGCTGAGTGCGCCGGCCAGCATGGAGGTGGCGTAGACAAACACGGCAAAGGCCAGCGGTATGTCCGCGCCCATCCAGTTCAATATCCAGTGAAAAGCCAGTGCCTCGGCGCTCCATGCCGTGACGCTCAGCAAGGTGGCCCCGACGAGCATGCCGGGCCGATGGCAACGCTGCGCTTCGAGCAGCACATGCAGCAGGTGCCTGACCAGGCCGAGGACTTTGCCGTGCTGTTCGGGAATCCGCTCCAGCAGCCACTTGATCAATGTGCCTTGAGACAACACGGCAAAGCCGGCCACGACCAGAAGCACGCCGGCCGCAATCATCGGGCGTGCATCCGGATACAGCGTCAGGCCGAACAGGGTCAGCACTACCACGGCAAACAGGTCAGACAAGCGTTCGCTGAAGAAGGCGGCAAAGCTTTTCGGGTAGGGCACACCGAAAGGCTTGAGCAATACGCCGCGCAGGGCTTCGCCCGCCTTGCCCGGTGTTGTGGTGAGGGCAAAGCCGGACAGGTAGATCTTCAGGCTGGGCCACCAGGGGACGGGATGTTCAAGCGCCTTGAGGTAGCCCTGCCAGCGCAGGAAACGCAGACCGTAGTTGAGTGAGGACATCAGCAGGGTAATGGCAATGCCGAATACGCCGACCTTTGCCACGGCACTGCTGACTCCGTGCCAGCCACCCCACAAGGAAAAGCCCAGATAGCCGAGTGCTGAAAACACCACCGAGAGAATGACTGCCCGATAGCGCCAGCCGGACAGGTAAAGGGTTTCGCTCACAGGTTCAGCCTCTTGAATACCGGCTGCGGGATGCTGCGGATGATCAGCATGATCAGTGCCCAGAAACCGGGGGTGTAGAGCGTGTCAGTCTTGCGTTCGATGCCCTTGACGATGCGCCGGGCGACCTGCTCGGGCGTCGCAAGCAGCGCGGCCGGCAAGGGCAGGCCCTGGGTCATCGGGGTATCGACAAAGCCGGGCTTGATGGTGATGACGTGAACACCCGCCTTGAACAGGCGCGCACGCAGCCCTTCACAGAATGTTGAAACAGCGGCCTTTGCGGTGCCGTACAGGTAGTTGGAGGGGCGGCCACGGTCGCCGGCTACCGACGAAATGACGGCGAGGGTGCCGCAGCGCTGAATCTCGAACTGGTTGGCCAGCAGGGTAAGCAGGGCAATGACCGAGGTGCCGTTGTTGGCAAACTCCTGCAGCGCCACACCGGCATCCTGCTCGCAGGCTTTCTGGTCGGGCAGGGTGCCATGGGCAATCAGGGCAATATCGATTTGCTGCATGGCGCTCAGGCAGCTGTCGAGCATCGCCGGGTGTACGGCAAAGTCGGTGGCGTCCATGCAGTGCCGGGTGACGGCTTTGGCGCCGCGTGCGGTTAAATCAGCGGCGGTTTGCTCCAGTTTTTCCCGGTTGCGGCCGACCAGGAAAAACTCGGCTCCCTGTTCTGCCCACAGGCGTGCACAGGCGGCGGCAATGGCGGAGGTGGCGCCAATAATCAAAACCTTTTTCATGGTAATTCCCTGTCGCACTCTGTACGGGAGTGGCCTGTGTGTCATTAAGTAAAACGAACGCTGTTAGCGCTCGAGTCAAAAACCGTAGCGCCGGGGCGGTCTTAAAAGCTGTAACTTACAGCGAATTTCTTGCTCGGGTTTTCCTTGTCGTAAGCCCTTATGACCGACCTGAGCTTTTGCGCGGACTCCAGGTCGGTTGCAAAGAACAAAACGGTATCCTGTGCTGCTGTGACTCTGGGTATGGAGAGTTTCATGGCGGCAACCCTGATCCAGTTGTCCGGCTTCTCCGGAAACCAGCCGTCATAGACAAAGGCATATCTGACGTTTTTCCTGTCCATCAGCCCCTTTATCCATGCCGGTCCTTTTTCCGATCTCCGCAGCGTCAGGGCTTCCAGGCTGCCAAGTCCCCATAAATCCAGAACATACTTGTCCGTGTTGAGTGCAACCAGCCCGAGATCATTTACGGCAACCGGTTCATCCAGTTTCCGGGCGATCATCGACATGCGGTATTGCTGATTGTAAATGTTTGCTGATGCCATCGGTGTGGTGATAGTCGGGTAAACAAGGTTTGCATAGGCAAGGGGGAGCAGGCCGAAAATAATGGCCGTATTGCGCGGGCTCATGTGTTCAATGCAATTGAACATGAAAAACAGGCCAATGAACGTTAGCCAGTATATCTCGTAGCGTCCGTACCATCCGCTTTTCCCGAGCAGTATGTGCAGCGTGGTTGTGGTAACCAGAAGAAATACCAGCGACTTTCTGTCCTTGAAAATAAAGCACATGGCTACAATCAGGATAATGGTTCTTTTGTACCCATGGATTTGATTGACTGCATTTTCGACAACGGACGAAAGGCCGGAGGTATTGGACTTGGCTATAATGGATGAGGGTAAAAAACCGCAGCCAATGTGATGAAGAAACAGGGAGAATGCGGCGATTGCCGTGCAGATGGCTGCGCCGCAGATAATGGCGTTTTTTCTCTCCCCTTTAAAAAAAAGATACAGTAGTACGGGCATTGAGATGGCAAGTCCCTCATACCGGACTAACGGCAGGAAGAACAAGGCCAGATAGACCGGCAGGGATGTTGCCAATTCGCCTTTGAATTCTCTTTTGATGACGCTGATGGCAATGACGGATGTCAAAAAAACCTGAAGGCAATGCTCCATTCCATTGAACACAAGACCGTAAAAATTGGTTGCCATAAACCATCCGATAAGGATGGCCGCCTTGTATTGGCGGGCTGTTCCGTCAAGCATCCTGCTTATGATGGTGAACGTCAGAAAAGAAAAAACCACGTTCAGGAAAAGAGGGACATAAGCGATTGATTTGCCCAGTATTGAAAATGGTGCAATCAAGAAAGGCCATAAGATGCTGGAGGATGGCGCTGAAAACTCGTTTGGGTTTATTCCGTACACGCCATTATAGATATTTTTGGCAAGTTCAATATGAATGTAGGGGTCATCAAGGGTGTAGATGAAATGGCCGTCATTGATGGCCAGGACCAAAGCGGCAATCAGGGTGAGCGGCAGAAAAAATACAAAAAACGCCAGGCCTGTCTCCGCCGGCTTCCTGCCCGTAAATAGTGAATCAGTGTTTTTGTTTTTCATCAGGCAGTGACCCGCCTCCAGAAGCGGGAAATAAGAGTGGGATCGCGCAGGGCTTCCAGTTGTTCCCAGGCGGGGTAGGCCTGGCGGAAGTCGCTGCCGTTCATATGGGCATCCTTGGCCGGATAGAGGCGGCCACCGGCTTCGCGGACAATGCTGTCGAGCCGTGCAAACAGCCGTGCCAGATCTGCCTTGTTCGGAAAATCCAGCGCCAGTGAGGTGCCGGGCAGCGGGAAGGACAGCAGCCCCGGCGAGGCGATGTCACCACAGCGCTTGAGCACGGCGAGAAAGGAGCCCTGGCCGGAACCGGCAATGGCATCCAGCAATTCACGCACGGCGGCCTCGGCCGCAGCGTCGGGAATCACGCACTGGTACTGCTGAAAACCCTTGCGCCCGTAGATACGGTTCCAGTGCAGGATGCGATCAAGCGGGTAAAAGAAAGGCTCGTAGTTGCTGCGCTCGCGCGTGCGTGTGGCCGGGTGCATGCGCCAATAGGCTTCATTGAATGTTCGCAGTGACAGCTTGTTGATCAATGACACGGGGGGCGTTAGCGGCACGCTCCGTTTCGGACGTGCATCCAGTTCCAGCGAGCCGTAGCGCGCATGATCGCCGACAATGAATACGCCACGCCCGGCGCGGGCGCCCCTGGCCAGGCAGTCGACCCACGCCACGCTGTATTCATGCTGGTGATCCAGTTCGGCAGACAGGGCGAAGAACTCGGCCAGCGTATTGAAGCGCAGCACGGTGCTGTCGATCTGGCTGGAGCGGATCGGCATCAGCTGGATTTCCGCCCAGGGGATCACGCCGGTCAGGCCCAGGCCGCCGATGGTGGCTGCAAACAGACCGGGGTTTTCCGCCGGGGAACAGGTCAGCAATGCTTCGCCATGGCGCAGCAGGCCAAAACGTCGCACGTGGTTGCCGAAGGTGCCGCGCACATGATGGTTTTTACCGTGCACATCGTTGGCAATCGCTCCCCCCAGGGTGGCGAACTGCGTGCCCGGGGTGACCGAGAGGAACCAGCCCTGCGGGATGGCAATGGCCAGAATCTCGGCCAGGGTGACGCCCGCTTCCGCCTGCACGATGCCCTGTTGCCAGTCGACCTGGATGAAGCGATCCAGGGTGCGCATGTGCAGCACCTTGTCACTGGCCGCGAGGCAGCTGTCGCCGTAGCTGCGCCCGTTGCCATACGGCAACGTGCTGCCATGTGCAGCAACGACACGGTTCAGCAGGGCGGGGGCTTCGGCACGCCAGCTGCAGGCATGTGCTTCCTGCGGGGTATCGGGATAGCGTCCCCAGGAGTAAAGGGGACTACTCATGTTGCCACCAGAAACACCACGCAGAACAGCACCCCCACGATCAGGCTGACCTGGTCGCGGATGGCGAACACCACCGGATCATCATGCATCTGCCCGCGATGCGTCAGCATCCAGACCCGGGTAATCCAGAACAGCAGCAAGGGACAGGCGAGCCATATCACCTGCGGGTGACGGTAAAGTGCCGCCGTGGCCTGGTCATGGATGTAAAGCGCCAGCACCATCACCGCCAGATAGCCGGAAGATGCTCCCAGCGAGGAAATCATTTCCAGATCATCGGGGTAGTAGCCGCGGCCCCGGGTTTTCTCGGTATCGCCCTTGCTGCGCGCCTCGCGCAGCTCGGCATAGCGCTTGACCAGGGCCAGGCTGAGAAACATGAACATCGAAAAAGCCAGTAGCCAGAAGGTCAGTGGCAGGCGGAACGCGGCGGCACCGGCGACAATGCGCACGGTGTAGAGCATTGCCAGGGCAATCACGTCAAGTGCCATCAGCCGCTTCAGCGACAGCGAATAAGCCAGCGTCAGGAGGTAGTAGGCCGCCAGTACGGCGGAAAACTCCCAGGGCAGCAGCAGGCTGGCACCGGCAAAGGCGGCAACCAGCAGCAAGGGAAAAACAGTCACTCCGGACTTGATCGACAGGCGGCCTGCGGCGAACGGGCGATGGCGCTTGGACTGGTGGTGGCGATCATCGGCCAGATCCAGCAGGTCGTTGAGCAGGTAGACGCTGGAGGCGCAGAGGCCGAAAAGCAGGAAAGCCAGAAGGCCCTGCAAGAGCAGGGCGGGATTGGTCAGCTGGTGCGAGGCGAGCAAAGGCACGAAGATCAGTGCGTTTTTCAGCCACTGGTGCAGCCGCAGCGCCTTCAGCCAGTCCCTGCCCCTGGACGGGTTGGAGTGAATGACCTGTTCGACATTGCCTTGTGCCCGTGCGCGACGCTCGACACCGGATTCCGGATTGACCACATAGGCATGCCGGGCTACGGCCCAGACCGGCATGTCGTCACGGGAGTTGCCGGCGTAATCAAAACCCTGTTCACCGTAGTGCTCGACCAGCAGATCGCGCTTGCGATGCGCCGAGAGATTATGGTCGCCGCTGGTGGCCAGCACCTGATCGAATAGCTGGAGATGTTCGGCGATACGTTCGGCCAGCGTGTGGTGGCTGGCCGTCGCCAGTACGACGTGACGGCCATGGCGGCGTTCGGCTTCGATCAGTGCGATGACATCCGGATCGTAGGGCAGGACGCTGACATCAAGGTCGGTTGCATGAGCCAGACCTTCTTTCAGGGCGGCCTTGCCTTTGACCAGCCAGGCGAAAGGCTGAAGCAGGCTCAGTGGCTTGTGCCGGACAAAGGCCATGCCGGTCTCCATCAGCAGATCGGAGCGCAGCAGGGTACCGTCCAGATCGACAACAAGAGGGGGAGTAAGGGCAGTCACAAGAACTCTTTCCTGAGTGCAGGTCAGCATGGTGCTGATCCAGTGAAGTGAATCCAGGAAAACAACAGTCGGCGTCAGCAAAAAGCAATCAAGAGGCCAGCAGGCTTTCAGTTGCGCGCAAAATTACCACAAACCTCACGCGGTTTCATGGCCAGGGCCTGTTTTTGCAGGCGTGCCTGCTTCCGGGGTTTATCCGGTTTTCTGCATACAAAAAAACTGCAATTTCCTTCTTCACCATTCTTCCGGATAGCTGACGGCGGGCGGGGCTGGGCAGGTATACTGCGGCGACTTTTTTGCCTTGGCCTTTTCCCGTGCTCGACGCCCGTCAGCTCTCCGCCCTTCGTGATGACCGCCTGCTGTTTGCCGGGCTGGATTTTATGCTGGCGCCCGGACAGGTGTTGCAGGTTGCCGGGCCCAACGGGGCGGGTAAAACCACCCTGCTCAATATGGTGGCCGGGCTGGCGCCGCTGGAGGCGGGCGAACTCTTCTGGAAAGGCCGGCCACTGGCGGATGATGCGGCGGCTTTCCGCGCCGATTTCACCTGGCTCGGGCATCAGGCCGGCCTCAAGCTCATGCTCACCCCCCGTGAAAACCTGCTCTGGCTTTCGCGCCTGCGCGGTTTGACGCCGGCGGCCCGGGTGCTGGAGGCGGCGCTCGACAAGGTCGGTCTCTATGGCTACGAGGATGTGCCGCTGGCGCGCATGTCGGCCGGGCAGAAGCGCCGTGTCGGGCTGGCGCGTCTTTTTGTGGAGCAGCGCCCTTTGTGGATTCTCGATGAGCCCTTTACCGCCATCGACAAACAGGGCGTGGAAGAGCTGGAGCGCTGGCTGAAGGAACATGCGGAGGCGGGCGGCATGGTGCTGCTCACCACGCACCATGAATTTGCCGCCGGCTTTCCCGTGCAGCGCCTGAATGTGGCGGACTATGTGAAGAGCCATGGCTCCACGACGGAGCCCGCCGTATGAACGCTGCCCTGGCATTGCTGGCTCGTGATGTGCGCCTGGCCTGGCGCCAGGCAGGTGACTGGCTCACGCCGCTGGGATTTTTCCTGCTGGTGGTGATGCTGTTTCCGCTGGCGATCACGCCGGAGCCTGGAAAACTTGCGTTGATGGCGCCCGGCGTGATCTGGGTGGCCGCCCTGCTGGCCATGCTGCTGTCGCTGGACGGCATGTTTCGTCAGGATCTTGAGGACGGTTCGCTGGAGCAGTTGCTGGTGGCGCCTGCGCCCTTGCCCTTGCTGGTGCTGGCCAAGGTGGCGGCGCACTGGCTGCAGACCGGATTCTGTCTGGTGCTGCTCTGTCCGGTGGCGGCCGTGATGCTGTTTCTGGATGGCAAGACCTTGTCCGTGCTGATGGCGACCTTGCTGCTGGGGACGCCGGTGCTGAGTCTGGTGGGTGCGGTTGCGGCCGCCCTGACGGTTGCCTTGCGCCGTGGCGGTGTTCTGGTGCCGCTGATTACCTTGCCGTTAATCGTGCCGGTGATCGTGTTTGCCACGGGGGCGGTGCAGGCGGCAAGCATTGGCTTGCCGGTGGCAGGTTATCTGGCGCTGCTGGCGGCGTTTCTGGTGCTGGCATTAACGCTGATTCCGTTCGCGGTGGCAGCGGCCTTACGTATTGCGGTAGGAGGCTGATTCAATGTTTCGCGTCATCTGGGATTACATCCAGCGCACGGTAAGCCCCAAGCATTTTTATGAAATGGGCGGGCAGTGGCTGCCCTGGCTCTCGGTTATTTCGGCGCTGCTGCTGGTGGCGGGTGCGGTCTGGGGCCTGGCGTTTGCGCCGGCGGACTATCAGCAGGGCAACAGCTATCGCATCATTTTCATTCATGTGCCGGCCGCCAGTCTGGCCATGGGCGGTTATGTGCTGATGGCCGCCTGCGGCCTGATTCATCTGGTATGGAAAGTGAAAACGGCCGAGATGGTCGCGCGCTCCACCGCAGTGATCGGTGCCTGGTTCTGTTTTATCGCCCTGTTCACGGGGGCGGTCTGGGGCAAGCCGACCTGGGGCACCTGGTGGGTATGGGATGCCCGCCTGACCTCGATGCTGATTCTGCTGTTCCTGTATTTCGGCGTGATTGCGCTGTACTCCGCCTATGAAAATGCCGCCAGCGCCGGCAAGGCGGCGGCGATTCTGGCGCTGGTCGGTGTGGTGAACCTGCCCATCATCAAATACTCGGTGGAATGGTGGAATACCCTGCATCAGGGCTCCACCTTCCGCATCACGTCGCGGCCGACCATGCCGCCGGAAATGTATTTGCCGCTGCTGGTGATGATGCTCGGGTTTTATGTTTTTTTTGCCGCCGTGGTGATTGCCCGTACCCGTAACGAGATCCTGCATCGCGAGCGGCGCTCGCAATGGGTGAAGGATCTCGTGCAACAGGATGCGGCTGGAAAGGAGAGTGCTCATGGCCTTTGAATCCTTTGCCGGTTTTCTCGCCATGGGCCGTCATGGCCTTTATGTGTGGATGGCCTATGGCGTGACCTTTGCCATCATTGTGTGGAATGCGCTGCAGCCGGTGCTGCAACGCCGCCGTTTGTTGCGCGAGCAGTCGGCCTTGATCAGGCGCGAGGCCAGGGGCGGGAAGTAGCCTTTTTTGTATTGATGTGAGTGTGTGAAATGAGTTTTAGCCTGACCCCGAAGCGCAAGAAAACCCTGATCATCCTGATCCTGATCGTTGCTGGTGTGGGCGTTGCCGTTGGCTTGTCGCTGTATGCCCTGCGCCAGAACATCAATCTTTTTTACACGCCGTCACAGCTGGTGCGACACGAGGCGCCCGAGGGACGTCGTATCCAGGTGGGCGGGCTGGTGGTGAAGGGCACACTGAAGCGCTCGCCGGATTCGCTGTCGGTACGCTTTACCATCAGCGATCTCAAGAACCAGATCGACGTGGTGTATACCGGCATCCTTCCCGACCTGTTTCGCGAGGGGCAGGGCATCGTTGCCAATGGCCGCATGGAAAACGGCGTGGTGATTGCCGATGAGGTGCTGGCCAAGCATGACGAGAAATACATGCCGCCGCAGGTCAAGCAGGCGATAGAAGATGCCGGGCATCCGGCAGGAAAATAAAACCGGCCACTGCAAGCCGGCCTTGCCGGCATCGGCCGGATCAGGCGTGCAGCGGCACTTTCAGGAAAACGGCGACTTCGGTCGCCGTTTTTTATTGGCGGGGTTTAATTCCGGGCTTGCCTGCGGAGGCCGCTTTGCCGGCCTTGATGTCCTTGTCCTGCGCCTGGGAAACTTCATCGTGCAGGCTGGCGAGGCCGGCGTTGAACTGGTCACGCAAGGCAGCCCCTTCGGCATCTTTCCGGAAGCAGACAAACGTGGGCCAGGTGACCAGCAGGCGCTCATTCATCTGCAGCCGGTCACGGTAAGGCTGAAGGCGAACGTCATGGGCAAGCAGCCAGTCAAAAACATGGATGTCGATGACGGCGGCATCAATGCGGCCGCTGAGCAGATGCAGCAGGTTGTCGGCATCGGTTTCGCTGTTGGTGGTCTTGATGCTGCCGTTTTTGACCAGTCGATCAAAAGAGTCTTCATTGGCATAAGCCGTCACAACGCCAATGCGATAGGGCGTCAGATCCTCAATGCGCTTCCAGCCCAGCGGTTTTTTACGCAGCTCGGCAAGGCCTACCGGGCTGACGCCCACAGGGTCTGACAGGTAGCAGACCTGTTTGCGTTCGGCAGAAGGGTAAGTGGGAAAGAAGCCGGTAAAGCGGTGATCGGTATAGGGCAGGCGCATGGCACGCCGCCAGGGATAAAACCCTATCTTTGCCTCCTGGCCTTGCGCGGCGTAGGCGGCCTTCACGCGTTTGGCGGTGAAGCCATTGGCCGGCAGTTTGACACCGGTATAGGGCGGCCATTCCAGTGACAGCAGCACCACCATGTTTTTGTCCTCGGCGCGCAACGGTGCCGCGAGCAGCAACACGCTGATGATGCCGAGCAGAACAAACAGGAATCCCTTCACCGGGGGCATTGCCAACTCCCTTATGTGGCCGATCCTGAATGCGTGCATTCCCCTGATCGGCTCAGCATGTTAGCGATAGCATAAAAAAAAGGGCTTCGCTGCAGCTTTCATCAGGAAATGTGTGGTTCATCGCGCAAGCCGTGTCTTTCATTGAGGCATCCTCCCCCTGTTTTATTTCCAGTCCCCGCGCAGTTCACGCACGTTTTTTTCGAGGGTTTCCGGTGTTGCCTGCAGGGGTTCTACCGGCATGCCGACGCTCACGGCAACACGGGAGCGGAAACGGCGCGGGAACCTGGTAAAGGCAGCGCCGCCCTTGCGGCTGGAAAAGCTGCCCCACAGGCCTTGCAGGGCCATGGGAATCACGGGCACGGGAGTGCGGTCGATAATGCGCTGGATGCCGTTTTTGAAGGGGTAGAGCTCGCCGTTGTCGGTAATCCGGCCTTCCGGAAAAATGCAGACCATTTCCCCGGCTTCGAGGGCGGCAGCAATATCGTCATAGGCTTTTTCCAGCAGCACCGGATCAACTTTATGGGGCGCAATGGGAATGGCCCGGGCGGTGCGGAAAATGAAATTGAGTACGGGGTTCCTGAAGATGTTGTGGTCCATGACAAAACGCGGTGGCCGGCGTATGGCCGTGGCCAGTATCAGTGCATCAAAAAAACTGACGTGATTGCAGACCAGCACGCAGGCGCCTTCTTCGGGGATGAGTTCCACATTCTTGTGCTCTACCCGGTAGAACAGGCTCATGAACATCCAGATCAGGAAGCGCATCAGGAATTCAGGAACCAGCGTGAAGATGTAGAACGTGACGATGGCGGACAGGATGGCGGTGAGTGCCAGCAGTTCGGGCAGGCTCAGATGCAGGACATTGAGCAGTACCACCGTCAGCAGTGAGGCCACCACCATGAACAGGGCGTTGAGGATGTTGTTGCCGGCAATGACGCGGGCGCGATGACTGGGCTCGGAGCGCGCCTGCACCAGCGCATAGAGCGGCACGATGTAAAAGCCGGAGAAAACGCCGAGGCCGGCAAAATCCAGCAATACGCGCATATTGCCGGGCATCGCCAGAAACTCGCGCACGGTGGTGGCGAGTACGGTCACGGCAGGGTGATGCAGCGTGGCAAAATAAATGTCGACGCCAAAGCCGGTAAGGCCGATGGCGCCAAAGGGCACCAGACCCAGTTCCACTTTCTTGCCGGAGAGCTTCTCGCAGAGCAGCGAGCCGACACCGATGCCGACCGACATGGTGGCCAGCAGCAGGATGACGGCGAACTCGTCGCCACCCAGTACATCCTTGGTCAGCGCGGGAATGTTCGATTGCAGGGTGACGCCATAAAACCAGAACCAGGAAATGCCGAGCACGGAGAGGAATACCGTGCGATTGCCGGCAATGAAGCGGATGTTGTTCCAGGTTTCACTGACGGGATTCCAGTTTACCTTGAGATCGGGTGCGGCCTGTCCGGTACGCGGAATGAAAAACGAGACGCCAAGACCGAGCAGGGCGACTGCCACAATGGTGAGGCTGATGGCATGAATGCCGGCGCCGGGCAGGGCAATGAGGAAGCCGCCCAGGATGGAGCCGGCGAGAATGGCCAGCGAGGTGCCGGTTTCTACCAGCGCGTTGCCACCCACCAGTTCTTCTTTCTCAAGGGTCTGGGGCAGGATGGCGTACTTGATGGGGCCAAAGATGGTGGAATGAATGCCCATCAGGAGCAGGGCTGAAATCAGCAGGACCAGGTTGCTCAGGTAAAAGCCGGCGCAGGCCAGTGTCATGATGCCGACTTCAAAACCCTTGATAAAACGGATCAGCGTGGCCTTGTCCCAGGAATCGGCCAGCTGGCCGGCAGTGGCCGAGAGCAGGAAGAAGGGCAGGATGAAAATGGCCTGGCAGAGCGGCGCCCGGATATCCACCGGCAGGCTGCTGATGCTGACGGCTTTGAAGGTCAGCAGGATGATCAGGCTCTGCTTGAAGACGTTGTCGTTAAAGGCGCCGAGAAACTGCGTCATGAAGAAGGGCAGGAAACGGCGCGTTTTGAGAAGGCTGAACTGGTTGCTGCTCATTGGCTTGGTCCACGAGGCGGTGATGACAGGGTGTGGCGGTTGGAAAAACGGTTCAGGATATTTTCAGTCATCAATCCGTCAGCTCCCGATCCGTGGGAGCCTTGACGGGCGGGCGGCAGTCTTGTGCGCTTTGGCGGGATATCGCTGTTGCTGGCTGTTTGTGCTGCGGGCTCACCTGATGCCTTCCTTCTTGTGCAACCCTTGTGGCGGATTGTGTCCCTGGCGGTAGGGCCGGATCTTGCGTCCGGCCGGGCAAGCTTAAGGAGCTGTTGCAAAAATATCCATGACGGGATGATGGCAGCGTCCGGAATACACTGAAAACAAAAGCGGGATAACGGCACCCGGTGAAAGCCGCTATGATGCTGTTTTTTCGTGCAGTGCCGGGTAACGGTATCAGGCAAAGGGATAGCGGTGGCATGAGAGCAGTGCAGGTGGCGGCAAGCAAAAAGCGGGGGGCGGCATACCGTGCGTGCGTGCTCTTGCTGGGCTTTCTGCTCTTGCTGGCGGCGCCCGCCCGGGCCGCGAACGTGGCGACTGATGTGGCGATTGAAGTGCGTGGCGTGAATGACGCCATCAAGGAAAATGTCATTGCCTACATCGGCAAGCTCACCACGGAAGACATGAAGTCCTGGCATGCGACGAGAGCCCGTATCAGCAGCAGTCTGCACGATGGCCTGGAGGCGGTGGGTTATTACGATGCACGCTATGAAATAGATCGCACGAAAAAAGCCATTCTGGTCAGCATTACCCTCGGTCAGCCGGTGCGGGTACGCAAACTCAGTCTGGTATTCAAGGGTGAGGCGGGCAATGACATTGCCTTCACCGTCATGCGTGAAGACACGCCCTTGCACGAGGGTGATGTGTTTCATCACGGCAAGTACGAGTCGATGAAATCGGCCATCCAGGATCTGGGGCTTGATCGGGGCTACTTTGATGCCGAGTGGGTGCAGCATGAGGTCAGTGTCGACCCGGCCGCACATACGGCGGACATCGAGTTGGTCTATGACAGTGGCGAGCGTTACCGCTTCGGGCCGGTGGATTTTGTCAAACCCGATGGCAGTGAGCAGGATCTGGTTACACCGGAGCTACTCCAGCGTTTTTTGCCGTTTGCGGAAGGTGATCCCTATGAGGCAAGTGCCGTCATCAACTTCAACAGGGTATTGCTCAATTCCCGTTATTTCAGTGAAGTCCGCGTCCATGTCGAGCGTGACAAGACGGTGGACCATGCGATTCCCATTTCGGTGATGTTGCGTCAGGAAACCCCCAATAATATTGATTTCGGTATTGGCTACTCCACCGATGTGCGCGAGCGCCTGACCATCAAGGCGCGACGTCCCTTGCTGAATACCCGGGGCCACAGTATCGAGGCCAATGCCGAGCTGTCGCCGATCCGTTCGAGTTTCGAAACCAAATACACCGTACCGCTGACGCATCCCATCAACGACACCCTGCAGTATTTCTACGGGGTGAAGCGCGAGGATGTTGAAACGGTCGTGACCTGGAATACCGTGCTGGGGGTGCGGCGCCAGATCAAGAACGAGAGTGAATGGCAGCGTACGTACTCGCTGCGCTTTAACCGTGATACGACGGATACGACTTTCGATCCCGAGGTAAAGAAGGATCTGGTGTTGCCAGGGATCGGGTTTGACCGTACCCGTATCAAGGGAGGCATTGATCCTTTCTGGGGCGATCGCCAGTTCTACCAGATGGAACTGGCCTCGGATCAGGTGCTGTCCGATGCCACGCTGGTATCCTTGCGCGGCGGACTGCGCTTTTTGCGCACCCTGGCGGAGAAGCACCAGTTCCTGTTGCGGGGTGACGCCGGTACGGTCATCACCACCAATTTTGATGATGTCCCGCAATCCATGCGTTTCTTTGCCGGTGGTGACCAGAGTATTCGTGGTTACGGCTACAAGTCCGTCTCGCCTCGCGATGAAAACGGTGTGGCGGTGGGGGCGCGTAATCTGCTCACCGGTAGTGCCGAATACGATTACACCTTTATCCCGCACTGGCGTGCTGCCGTGTTCATTGATGGCGGGAATGCCTTTGATTCGATGAAGGAGTCTTTCAAGATAGGTTCCGGCGTGGGTGTGCGCTGGGTGTCTCCGGTCGGACCGATCCGTCTTGATTTTGCCTGGGCCGTCTCCGAACCGGGCTCCCCCTTCAGGCTGCATTTTTCCATGGGACCCAACCTCTGATGTGGCGCCAGCATCTTCGGCACTCGGGCCGTGTGCTTTTACGCACGCTGCTCTGGGGGCTGCTGCTTCTTGTCCTGCTGCTCCTGCCCTTGCTGGCCATACTGGGCAGCGAGACGGGCAGTCGCTGGGTGCTGGAACGGGGGCTGGGCATGCAGAGCCTCCTTACCTGGGATTACCAGAGCGGCACCCTGCTGGGCGGGCTGGAGCTGCGTGAGGTGCATGTGCGGACAGCAAAGCTGGATGTGCATGTCCGGCATGTACTGGCGCGCTGGTCATTGCTGCAGCTCTTGCGTGGCGATATCGAGCTCGAAAAGCTCAAGGCCGAAGGCGTCGCCCTGAAGATGCTGGCGCCGCCGACAGGCAAGCCGACAAAGCTCCCGTTATTGATATTACCTGTTCGCCTGCATATCCGGACGCTCGAGATTCAGGGGGCCAGCCTGTTGAACTGGCAGGCCTCGGCACCGCTGACGCTCGACCGGGTGATCCTGTCAGGCCAGTGGTGGGGCTCGAAGGTCAGGGTGGACAGCCTGCTGGCGGATCAGGGGCAGATCGGACGCCTGCGCCTGCGGGGCATTATCCGTTTGCGCGGGGGGTATCCCCTCGATCTCAAGGGCAGCCTTGCCTACAAGCCGTTTCTGGCCCAGGGCTGGCAGCCGGTCCTGGTACACCTGACGCAGTCAGTGGCTGAACTTGCCCTGCAGCTGGATTCCAGCGGCCCGCTCACTGCCAGTGCCAGCGGGCATATCCAGCCACTGCAACCGTCCCTGCCTTATAGCGCCACCTTGAAGTGGCAGCCTGTCGAATTGCCGTGGTGGAAAGAGCAGGCGCTGGCCAGTCAGGGCGGTACGCTGCGGGTGACGGGCGACAAGACGGGTTTGCGCAGCCAGGGGGAGGCACAGCTGCAGGGGCGCCAGCTTCCTTCCGGGCAGTACGCCTGGAAGGGCCGCACCAACTGGAAGTCTGCTGATGTTGAGTCGTTTAATTTCAATGGCTTGGGTGGTGATCTTCAAGCAAAGGGTAATGTTTCCTGGGGGAGCGGACTGGCCTGGAGCCTGTCCTCCCGCTTCAGGCAGCTGGATCTGGCCAGGCACTGGCCGGTGCCACATAGCGCTGTTCCGGTACTGAGCGGCAAGCTGGAATCAAAAGGTCATACCAGTTATGCTGACTCCGCGATGACGGCCTCTGTCCGTCTGGCGCAGGGCGAAAGCTGGGAGGTACAGGAAAAAGGCCGTTCCTGGCTGTGGAATCTGCAGTCACCCCAGTACGTCAGCCTGCAATGGGCCGGGGTACAACGCCAGATGCCGGGCCTTGAGTCGCTCGCGAGCGATTCGGGCCGTCTCGTTTTCAAGGGAGCCCTGCCGGATTATCAGCTGACGCTGGATGCCGGCTTGCAGAGCCCGCGCCTGCCTGCCGGGCGCTGGACGGCCGGGTTGTCCGGGCAAAACCGCCACATGGATGTTGATCATCTGGATTATCTGGGCGAGGCGGGAACATTGAGCTTTGGTGGAGAACTGGAGCTGGGGGCAAGCGTGCAGTGGCAGGGTGCGCTGGTGCTCGGTGATTTCTCTACGGCCTGGCTGTCCCGGGATTGGTCCGGCCAGTTTTCCGGGCACATCAGCGGGCGCGGTATCTGGGGGGCTGACGGTCGCGAGGCCCATCTGGAGGACAGTCACCTCACGGGCGTGTTGCGCGATCAGCCCGTCATTGTTGATGGTGCGCTGGACCTGCGCCTGCCCGAGCATGGCTGGCCAGAGGTGTGGACAACTACCGGGTTCGGCGCCAGTTGGGGCGTCAATCATGTGCTGGCAAAGGGCGGCTTGCAGAAGCGGCAGTGGAATCTTGCGGCGGATGTACAACTGGGTGACGTGTCGCTTCTGGATGACCGGCTGAAGGGGGCCGTGCGCGGCCGGGTTGCCTTGCAGGGCGATGAGGTCCGGCCTGATGTGCAGGCAGACCTGCAGGGGACGGGCGTCGGCAGCAAGGCTTTTTATGCCCGGACTGCCACTGTCACGATGCGTTTGCAGGAGCTTGGCGAGAGCGCCAGCTCCATGCTGCTTCAGGCTGATGGTCTGACCAATCCTTCCGGTGCGGATTATGGCCATGTGCAACTGGACATGAGCGGGAGCCGGTCAGCGCATACCCTGCGCTGGCAGGCCGGCAACGAGACGATCAAGGGCGCTGGCAGTTTTGCAGGCGGGCTGGATGCGGGCACCCTGAACTGGCAGGGACGCATGGAATCGGGTGAGGTCAGTCTGGCGGACATGCAATGGCGTCTTGCTGCCCCCTATGCCGTGGACTGGACGATGGCGGATCGTCAACTGCAGCTGGCAGCGCATTGCTGGATGAGTGCCGAAGCCAGCTTCTGTAATGAAGCGCCCATGTTGCTGGGGCCGACCGGTCGCCTGCAGCTCAGCCTGAAGGGCTTGCAGGCTGAGCGCCTGCAGGCATTGTTGCCGGAGGGACTGGGCTTGAGCGGGCAGATAGCGGGGCTGGCCAATGGTGGCTGGCAGCCCGGTCAGCATCCTGTCCTGAAAGCAGAAGTTTATGCGGATAACGGTATCGTCAGCCTCGCCCGCGATGAACCGTCCCCTCCCTTGCAGGTGACATACCAGCGTATTGCGCTGGGGGTCGAGGCGGTGGCCGACAAGCTGCATCTGCAGTTTGATCTTGCCTCGACAGACATGGGGCAGGGCAAGGCGGAAGCTACGGTTGATCCCTATGTGGATGATAAAACCCTGCAGGGAACGGTGTCTTTGCAAGGCTTGCGTCTGGATATTCTCAAGCCGTTCTGGCCTGCGCTGGAAACCCTGGCCGGTACGGTTTCCGCTGATGGCCGCCTGGAGGGGACGCTGGCGCTGCCCCGGTTCTGGGGAACGGTCTTGCTGGCAGATGGCGAGCTGGGCGTGCAGGGCCTGCCGGTGAACATCAACAGCATCAATACCCGCGTGGAAGTGAAGGGTACGGCGGCGGACATTACCGGCAGCATGCGTAGCGGCGAGGGCACGGCCGCTCTGAATGGCCAGGCCGACTGGGCAGGAACACCCCGTCTGGACATGACCCTGAAAGGCGAACGGTTCGAGCTGCGCCGGCTGCCGGAGTTGCTGGCGGAAATTTCCCCGGATCTGCGTTTGCAGGTGGTGCCCGGTCAGGCGGATATCACCGGGACGATTCGGGTACCCATGGGGCGCCTCAACCTCAAGTCACTGGCCACGAAGGCTGTGCCGCTTTCTTCCGATGTCACTCTGGTCAGTGCAGGGTCTGGTACGGCGGATCGCGTGCGGCTGTCCAGAGCCATGTCCGGCTGGGTGATCAATGCCGACATCAATGTCCTGCTGGGTGATGATGTCTTTTTCCATGGCTATGGCGTTAATGGCCGCTTGATGGGTGGCTTGCGCCTGCGTCAGCAGGGCAGGAAAGGTCTGGAAGCCAACGGTGAGGTCGAGCTGGACAAGGACTCGCGTTATGACGCCTATGGCCAGCGCCTGCTGATACGGCGTGGCCGCCTGATTTTTGCCGGCAACCTGACGCAGCCTGGGCTGGATGTGGAAGCCGTGCGCGAGATTGATAACAAGGTGGTAGGTGTGCGCGTGGAAGGGCGCGCCAATGCGCCAGAGGCTACCCTGTTCTCGGATTCATCCATGTCGCAGGAGGAAATCATTTCCTACCTGGTTCTGGGGCGTCCCCTGGACACCAGCGGCAAGCCCGAGAGCGGGCAGAATCTTTCCGCCGCCGCTGCCGCCATCAAGCTCGGGGCTACCGGGGGCGCCGGCCTCGGCCTGACCGACAAGCTCGGCGGCACCCTGGGGATTACCGACCTTGCCGTGGATGCGGAAGGTACCGGCGAGGACACCCAGTTCACCGTATCCGGGTATATCAGTCCCAGGCTTTACCTGCGCTATGGCGTGGGTATTTTCACGCCGGTCAATACCGCCACCATCCGCTACAAGATCAGCGCCAAGCTGTATCTGGAAGCGGTTTCCTCCCTGGAAAACGCCATTGATCTTTTCTACAACTGGCGCTTCTGAGGCGGCTTGCTCCCGGCGAAGAACGCCCAGCGCTACCTTTTGAGCGACCAGTGTCCTTGCGGCTTTTGCCGGCACCTTTCATAGTTGCGACCAAAGGGTCTCTTTTGCTGTGATGACCGCCAATAAAAAAAACAAAGGAATCATCATGTTGCGTCCAGTGCTTGCCAGCTTTGGCCTGTCCCTTGCGTTACTGCTCTCTGCCTGCGGCGGAGAGGGTAATTCCTCCTCAGCCATGGGCGGCTCAAGCCCCGGTTCCACTACAGTCAGCAGCAATGTCGTCAAAGGCATTATTCATAATGGCGTGGTCAGGTTGCAGCGCTGGCAGGGAGACTCCTATGTCGAAGTGGCCAGCACACTGACCGGTGCGGATGGCAGTTTCAGCCTGAACGTTCCGGATCCTGTGCCCGGTGAGGTGCTTCGTCTCGAGCTCGGGCTTTCTGCGGATGCCGGCAAGCCGACGGAAATGCTGTGTGATGCGGTTGCCTGCGGCAGCGCCGGTTTCGGGCAATGGGCGCCGATGACGAATGCGCCGGGTCTGGCGAGCTGGGTCAGCGTTGATGCCCAGGGCGGCATTACCGTCATGCCCATGACGCCGGTCAGTACCTTGCTGGTGCGTTATGCAGAACGTGCCGGCGGCGGGCATATGGATGCGGCCTCGCTGGATCTGGCCCGGCAGCGAATTGCTGCCCTGTTTCGCCTGTCGGTGGATGACCTGATGGTGCGTCCTGGTAATGTGGTGAACAGCGTCTGGCTGAATGCGGCCAGCCCGGCCGCCGTGAAACTTTCCTTGCTGGCTGCGGCGTTTGCCCAGCTTGCCGATGGCAGTCACGCACTGGAAACCGTGATTCAGGGTTACAGCGATGCCTTTGTCGGGAACAATGGCCATCTTGTGCAGGATGGCGCACCCGACTCTCTGGGCGATTTGTATCGCGGATTGAGTCTGGTGGTTGGAGCGGCCGGCAATCCGGTATTGCAAGGTGAGGTTTCTTCCTGGTTGCAGAATGCCGTTGCGTCACTGGAGTCCGGCAAGCTGAGTACCGTCTGTCATGACAACAACGTGTGTCAGGCTTTCAGCAGTGATCGTTTCCTGACGGCACTTGGCACCAGTCCGGATTCGCTGGGAGGGGATTTGCGTCGTGTCATGCTGGAGCAGAATGCGCCGAGTCTGGAGCAGCTGCTGACACAACAGCTGTCGACGTTTGGCTGGGTCGCCTCTGCGGACTCCGTGACGGTGGCAGGGATTGCCCTGCAGTCCGTGGGTTACACCTTGCTGGGCTCACTCGGGGTTGCGCCTGCACCGGCCAATGGCCTGATACCGACCCTGAACGCCGGAACCCGGATTTTGCATATTGCCGGCGTACAGAATGGCATGACGGTGAATCTGGATATTTCATTGCCATCGCTGTTTCTGGCGATGCAGACAACCAAGACTTTCACTTATGGCGTTACGGGGACGCTGGAGAATGCCAATGTCATCGCCAGTATTGATGGCACGCTGGCAATTAATGCAACCGGCACGGATTTCACCCCCTTGCTGCTCGCCTTTGTGGGGGCCTCCCAGGACCCGAATGCCCTGCTGAATTCGGTGAGTGGCATTCTCAAAAACGGCAAGGCGGCTTTCACCCTGAACGGTTCAGCTTCACTGGCCCGGAAAAACAGTGATAGCCAGCTCGCCATTCAAGGCTTGGGCACATTGCTGGTTGATATGAAGGGCGGGGTGGGCGGGGCGATTGCCGCCAGCGGTTCCGTGGATCATGGCAGCCTGGTATTGCCGAATGGCTCGTCGTTCTCCATTGATAAAAACAAGAATGAGTTTCTGACCTTTGGGCTCGGGCAGGATGGCACTTTCTCGGCAAAATTCACGGCGCTGGTGCTGGCCCATGCGGCAGATGTAACGGCGACGGGCTCGCTGGCGCAGTTCGGAACACTGCTGACGAATCTGCGCAACGGCGTTTCAGTGCAACTGGAAGCCGCTACCCTGAATCTTGGCGCCATCGTTACGCAGTTGCTGGCGGATGTGAGTTCCTTGCATCTGGTGCTGAATGGCGAGGCCACCATTCCGGACTTCCAGCACACCTATAATCTGGCGCTGGCAGAGGGGCATTTGAGTATTACCCAGCCTAACAGCACGGATGTGGCTATCGGCCTGGTCTTCAGCTCGCAAGGTGTGTTGGCGGAGGCCGGCGCCTCCTGGTGGTTGCTGGGTCTGGATCTGGCCGATTTGGCGCATCCTGCCGTGACGCTTTCGGATAACACAGGCGGAGAGTGGCGCTGGAGTTTTGATTTTTCCGGGATGCTGGCGCTGAACTGACAAATGTCGGCTGGCGGCAGTCAAGCTGTCTCATGAGTACAAAAAAGCCCTGCAATGCAGGGCTTTTTCTTTGTGTCTGGGGGCAGGCTTCAGGAGATAAGCGGCCGGCATTGGCGAACGCCACGTCAGTCGCTATAGTCGCCACCCCCTCGTTGCGTTATCCGCCTTCGGATCCGGCCTCTTGATAATAGATGTCGGCCGGCCGGTCTATCAGGCATGTTTGTCTGTGGCCGGTGGTAAAAATCCGTGGCACCGCAATCTCTAGGTCATGTGGCCACTCGTAGCGGCCACCACTGCTGAAGGATGAATGTCATGCCAGCCATTACCCTCCCGGACGGGTCTGTCCGCCAATTCGATCATGCCGTTTCCGTAGCGGATGTTGCCGCTTCCATCGGCGCCGGTCTGGCCAAGGCCACCGTTGCCGGCAAGGTCGATGGCCGTCTGGTTGATGCCTCCGATCTCATCGAGAGCGATGCCTCGCTGCAAATCATTACGCCAAAAGATGAGGAAGGCCTGGAGATAATTCGCCACTCCTGCGCCCATCTCATTGGTCATGCCGTGAAGCAGTTGTACCCGACTGCAAAAATGGTGATAGGCCCCGTTATCGCCGAAGGTTTTTATTACGACATCTGGTATGAGCGCCCGTTTACACCGGATGACATGGCGGCGATTGAAAAACGCATGCTGGAGCTCATCGACAAGGATTACGACGTCATCAAGAAAGTGACGCCGCGCGATGAAGTGATTGCGGTATTCAAGGCGCGGGGCGAGGAATACAAGCTGCGCCTGATTGACGACATGCCTGATGAGAAGGCCATGGGCCTTTATTATCACGAAGAATACGTGGACATGTGCCGCGGCCCGCACGTACCCAATACCCGCTTTCTGAAGTCCTTCAAGCTCACCAAGATTTCCGGCGCCTACTGGCGTGGCGATTCGAAAAACGAGCAGTTGCAGCGCATTTACGGCACTGCCTGGGCTGACAAGAAACAGCTTGCAGCCTATATCCAGCGGATTGAAGAGGCCGAGAAGCGAGATCATCGCAAGATCGGCAAGCAGCAGGATCTCTTCCATCTGCAGGAGGAGGCGCCGGGTATGGTGTTCTGGCATCCCAATGGCTGGACCATTTACCAGGTGCTCGAGCAGTACATGCGCAAGGTTCAGCAGGACCATGGCTATGTCGAGGTACGCACGCCGCAGGTGGTGGACCGCGTGCTCTGGGAACGTTCCGGGCACTGGGCCAACTACGCCGACAATATGTTCACTACGGCTTCCGAGAATCGTGATTACGCCGTGAAGCCCATGAACTGTCCCTGTCACGTGCAGATATTCAATCAGGGACTGAAGAGCTATCGCGACCTACCTTTGCGCATGGCCGAGTTCGGCGCCTGTCACCGCAACGAGCCTTCGGGTGCCTTGCACGGCATCATGCGCGTGCGCGGCTTTACCCAGGACGATGCCCACATTTTCTGCACGGAAGACCAGATTGGCGCCGAGGCGGCAGACTTCATCAGGCTGACCCTCAAGGTCTATGAGGACTTCGGCTTCAACAATGTCTCGCTCAAGCTCTCCACTCGTCCGGTCAAGCGTGTGGGCTCTGACGAGCTTTGGGACAAGGCGGAGGCCTCGCTGGCCAGGGCGCTGGATGATGCCGGCCTGAAATGGGACTTGCAGCCGGGCGAGGGCGCCTTCTACGGTCCCAAGGTCGAATTCACCCTGCACGACTGCATTGGTCGTGCCTGGCAGTGCGGTACGATCCAGCTTGATTTCAACCTGCCGCAACGTCTGGAGGCTACTTTTGTGGCCGAAGACAACAGTCGCCAGTACCCCGTCATGCTGCACCGCGCCATCCTGGGCTCCTTTGAACGCTTCATCGGCATGCTGATTGAAAACTACGCCGGCTCCTTCCCGGCATGGCTGGCGCCGGTGCAAGTGGTGGTTATGGGCATCACGGATGCCCAGGCAGAGGCCTGCAAACGTGTGGATGAGGCCTTGAAAAACAAGGGCTTCAGGGCAATTGCGGACTTGAGAAATGAGAAGATCGGCTTTAAAATCCGCGACCGCACCCTTCAGCGCATCCCCTACCTGCTGGTAGTGGGTGACCGCGAGATGGAATCTGGCACCGTATCTGTACGTACCCGCAAGGGCGAGGATTTAGGCAGTATGTCGATTGACGACTTCGCCTCTCGCCTGCAAGCGGATATCGCGCAGCGGGGCCGTTTTGTATTGGAGACTTAATGATTAAGCCTGAACGTAGCGGCCCAGCCAAAGAAAAGCGCCCGCTGATTAATGATGAAATTCGCGCAAAAGATGTGCGATTGATTGATCAGGAAGGCCAGCAGGCGGGTATTGTGCCCTTGCGCGATGCTCTCGCCGCCGCAGAAGCCGTTGCACTTGATCTGGTTGAGATTGTTGCTGATGCGGAGCCGCCGGTTTGCCGCATCATGGATTACGGCAAGCATGTCTTCGAACAGAAGCAGCAGAAGAGAGAATCCAAGAAAAAGCAGCATCAGGTCCAGATCAAGGAAATCAAGCTGCGGCCGGGTACTGAAGAGGCTGACTATCAGGTTAAGTTGCGCTCTATCGTCCGTTTTCTGGAAGATGGCGACAAGGCAAAGATCACGCTCCGCTTTCGCGGACGTGAGATGGCTCACCAGGCTATCGGTATGAAGCAATTGCAACGTATCGAGGTGGATCTGGCGGAGATCGGGGTTGTGGAACAGCACCCGAAGATGGAAGGGAAGATGATGCATATGCTCATCGGCCCCAAGAAAAAGCGATAAGCCGGAAGGATTCCAGCTGATCACTTACCCCCAAGCCGCGTTACACCAACCTGCGGGTGTGTAATGGAGTGCTGCAAGGGTCAACCTAAACGAGGCAGATATGTCGAAGTTGAAGATTAAAACCAAGCGTGGTGCTGCAAAACGCTTCATGAAGACAGCCAATGGCTTCAAGCGCAAGCAGGCTTTCAAGCGCCACATTCTGACGAAGAAATCGGCCAAACGTATCCGTCAGCTGCGTCCCATGACAATGGTTGCCAAAAGCGACGTTGCTCGTGTTGTGCGCATGTTGCCCAATCTGTAATTGACGGAGAAATACGAAAATGGCTCGTGTAAAACGTGGTGTAGTTGCTCACCGTCGTCACAAAAAAATCCTGGATCGCGCCAAAGGTTATTACGGCGCCCGTTCACGTGTTTATCGTGTGGCATTTCAGGCCGTCATCAAGGCTGGCCAGTATGCTTATCGTGACCGTCGTCAACGGAAACGCCAGTTCCGTGCACTCTGGATTGCCCGTATTAACGCAGCGTCGCGTTTGAATGGTGTCTCCTACAGCCGTCTTATCAACGGTCTGAAGAGAGCCAGCATCGAGATCGATCGCCGCGTACTGGCAGATATTGCCGTGCATGATGCTGCTGCGTTTAGCGCGCTGGCCGAGAAGGCGAAAGCCAGCCTCGCCGCGTAAGTAAAACGCAGTGGGCTTTCGGGCCCGATCCAAAAGGGGAAGGGCTTAGCGGTTCTTCCCCTTTTTATTTTCAGGGTTTGCTTTGTGCAGGGGCGGCTGATGCCGTGACTGCAAGGAAATTCCCTTGAGGCGAAGCCCTTTAAAAAGCAAATCAGATTCCTTCCCTTCGCGAGAGCGAGAGCAAGATGAGTGAATTGAAAGCGCTGGTGCAAGAAGCGCAGTCTCTGGTTGCTGCGGCGGCCGACATGCAGGCACTGGATCAGGTGCGCGTGCAGTTTCTGGGTAAAAAGAGCCGTATTACTGAATTATCAAAAGCACTTGGTCAGATGGATGAAGCCGAGCGTCGCGCCCAGGGTGCTGTACTGAATGAAACGCGTGAAGCCATCAATGGCGCGCTCAATGCTCGCCGCGAAGGCATGGCGGCGGATGTATTGGCAAAACAGCTTGAGTCTGAGCGTGTTGATGTCACTCTGCCGGGGCGCGACAGTGAGTTGGGCGGCCTGCATCCCGTGACTCGCGTGATGGAGCGTATTGAGTCTTTCTTTACCGGCATCGGTTTTACGGTAGCTTCGGGTCCTGAAGTTGAAGATGACTATCACAACTTCGAAGCCCTTAATATTCCGGCTCATCATCCGGCTCGGGCCATGCACGACACCTTTTATTTTGATGCCCATCATTTGCTGCGCACGCATACCTCGCCAGTACAGATTCGCATCATGAGTCAGCAGAAGCCCCCTATTCGAATCATCTGTCCGGGGCGTGTTTATCGCTGTGATTCTGATCAGACACATTCCCCCATGTTTCATCAGGTGGAAGGTCTGGTTATTGATGAAAAAATAAACTTCGCTGATCTTAAAAGCATGCTCGAAAATTTCCTTCGCGAATTTTTTGAAGAAGAACTCGAAGTGCGTTTTCGTCCCTCCTACTTTCCTTTCACTGAGCCTTCGGCTGAGGTTGATATCCAGCGCACGGTGAAAAGAGGCGGTGCTGATGTCGTGAGCTGGCTTGAGGTTCTTGGCTGCGGCATGGTGCATCCGAAGGTTCTTGAGAATTGCGGTATCGACCCTGAAAAATACTCGGGATTCGCCTTTGGTATGGGGGTTGAGAGATTTGCGATGCTGCGTTACGGGGTCGGTGATTTGCGTCAGTTTTTTGATAATGACCTGCGTTTTTTACGCCAGTTTTCCTGATTCAATAGTGAATATTTTTTCAGGACAGCAGTATTCGCGAACCGTATATGAGGCTTCGCGGCTGAAACTGCCCTGAAAAAGCTTGAGGCCCGGCGTGGGCAAGTGAGTGGAAAGATGCAATTCAGTGAGAAGTGGCTGCGTGAATGGGTGAATCCGGCATTGGATACGGTTGCCTTTGGGCATCAGTTGACCATGGCGGGGCTTGAGGTCGATGCGATTGAGCCTGTGGCTGCGGCGTTTACTCACGTGCTGGTGGGCGAGGTGCTGGAAGTGGTTCCGCATCCTGATGCGGACAAGCTGCGCGTGACAAAGGTCAGCATAGGCAGGGAAAACCTGCAAATTGTTTGTGGTGCGGCGAATGTGCGTGTGGGCTTGCGTGTTCCTGTGGCAACGGTAGGTGCGGAGCTGCCGGGTGGTTTGACAATAAAAGAAGCCAGGCTGCGTGGTGTTGAGTCTTTCGGCATGCTTTGTTCTGAGGCTGAACTCGGGCTTGCTGCAACTGCCAGTGGCTTGATGGAGCTGCCGCTTGATGCGCCGGTGGGGAAAAGCATCCGTGATTATTTGCAACTCGACGACAGCCTGATTGAGCTTGGCATAACGCCTAATCGTGGTGACTGCCTGAGTTTGCGCGGTCTGGCTCGTGAGGCCGGCGTGCTGAGCAGGCTGCCTGTTGTGGCGCCGAAGATTGTGCCTGTTGCAGCGACTCATCAGGAGGTAATGAAGATTACGCTTGAGGCTGCAGCGGCTTGCCCGCATTACGCCGGTCGTCTGATTCGTGGTCTGAATGCAAAAGCGGTGAGTCCGCTGTGGCTGACTGAAAAGCTGCGTCGTTCCGGTATTCGCTCCATAAGTCCTGTGGTGGATATCACCAACTATGTGCTGCTTGAGTTGGGGCAACCCATGCATGCCTTTGATGTTGCGCATGTCAGTGATGGAATAGTGGTGCGAATGGCTTGCGAGGGTGAACTACTCACCTTGTTGGATGGCCAGACCATTACGTTACGCTCGGACTCTCTGGTTATTGCCGATGCGAAGAAGGTGCTTGCGCTGGCCGGCATCATGGGGGGGCAGGCGAGTGCTGTGAGTGATGCCACTCAGGATGTTTTCCTTGAGAGTGCCTTTTTTGCACCGCTTGCGGTAGCTGGCAAGGCTCGCTCCTATGGCTTGCATACGGATTCGTCCCATCGCTTTGAGCGCGGTGTCGATTTTGTCCTGCAGGTAGAGGCTCTTGATCGTGCCACCGCATTGATTGTTGATATCTGTGGCGGCGAGCCAGGCCCGGTGACCATCGCCAGTGAGGAGTCCCTTCTGCCAACGCGCGCGCCGATCACACTGCGCACAGCGCGGATCGAGGGTTTGCTGGGTATTGTGCTGCCAGATGAGGAAGTGGTGGATATTCTGACGCGCCTGGGTATGCAGGTGCGGCAAGAGGCGGCTGGCTGGCTGGTGACGCCGCCGACCTGGCGTTTTGATATCAGCATCGAGGTTGATCTGATTGAGGAGCTGGCGCGTATTCATGGCTATAACAACTTCCCCAAAACTGTGCCCCAGGCGGCACTTCGGCTGACGCCTCTGAGTGAAACCGTTACCACAGAGGGGCGTATCAAGCGTCTTCTGGTTGATCTGGGGTATCAGGAAGCCATCACCATGAGCTTTGTCGAGCCTGGATTGCTGGCGGCCTTCGACCCTGAAACAAAGCCTCTGGCGCTGGCCAATCCCATCTCGACAGACCTGTCTGTCATGCGCACGACCCTCTGGGCCGGGCTGGTCAAGGCGCTGCAATACAATCAGAACCGCCAGCAGGGCCGGGTGCGCCTGTTTGAGACAGGGCTTCGCTTCGTTCCCGGAAAGGCGGGGCTTATTCAGGAGCGTATGCTGGCAGGGCTAGCTTGCGGCAACCTGCTTCCAGAGTTGTGGAGTAACTCGAGAAAAGAGGTTGATTTCTTTGATATTAAAGGAAATATTGAAAGTCTGTTTGCGCTCCTTGGTGCATCTGATAGAGTTGCCTTCAAGGCTGGAAACCATCCGGCCCTGCATCCGGGGCAGACGGCAGAGATCGTCTCGGAGGGTCATAAGCTGGGCTGGGTAGGGCGTTTGCACCCGCGTTTAAGCGATGATCTGGGTCTCGCCGGCCCTGTTTACCTGTTTGAGATTTGTCTGGATGCGTTGCCTGAGGGCTGTCTGCCTGTTCTCTGTGAACTCTCAAGGTTCCCCGAGGTCAGGCGTGATATTGCTGTGCTCGCGGATATCCAGTTGCCTGCTGATGCTTTGCTTGCCGCCGTGAAAACAGTTGCCGGCCCCGAGCTTCGTGACTGTCGGCTGTTTGATGTTTATGAGGGCCCGGGTGTTGCAGCCGGGCAGCGCAGTCTTGCTATTGGCATGGTCTGGCAGCATCCGCAGCGAACCTTGCAGGAAAATGAAGTGCAGGCTTATGTGGATGCTGTAGTGGCGTTGTTGAAGACGCGATTCGGGGTCAGTTTGAGGGATTGAGATGACGGCACTCACCAAGGCAGAAATGGCAGAGCGATTGTTTGACGAGTTGGGTCTTAACAAGCGCGAGGCCAAGGAAATGGTTGAGATGTTTTTCGAGGAGATCCGTCATGCCCTTGAGCACAATGAGTCAGTAAAGCTGTCAGGTTTTGGTAATTTCGATCTGCGCGACAAGCGTCAGCGTCCTGGTCGCAATCCCAAAACCGGTGAAGAAATTCCGATTACTGCCCGGCGTGTTGTGACGTTTCGTCCCGGTCAGAAACTGAAAGCCAGAGTGGAAGTGTATGCTAGAACCCAGCAATAACGCGCAGCTGCCAGAAATCCCCAGCAAGCGTTACTTCACTATTGGCGAGGTCAGTGACCTTTGTGATGTGAAGCCGCATGTTCTGCGTTACTGGGAGCAGGAGTTTCCACAACTGAAGCCGGTGAAGCGCCGAGGTAATCGTCGCTATTATCAGCGTCAGGATGTGATGATCATCCGCAATATACGCAGCCTGCTTTATGAGCAGGGCTACACCATTGGTGGTGCCCGACTGCAACTCACAGAAACCCGTCATCAGGATCGTGAAGATCTTTTGACGGCGGTCACACCGGGATTGTCCCTGACTGAGCCGGGTGATGGCATTTTTCATGTTGTTTTGCAGGACATGATCAAGGAGCTTGAGCAGGTGGCAACGCTCCTGCGTCGTTAAATATTCCGTTAATTTCCCAAGAGTTGCGCTGGACACGTGGGCGGTTTTCGGTATCATTGCCGCCTCACCGAAAGGTGGTTGTCGGGGCGTAGCGCAGCTTGGTAGCGCACTAGCATGGGGTGCTAGGGGTCGAAGGTTCAAATCCTTCCGTCCCGACCAGTGTTTTCAAACAAAAAGGCCGGTTCAGTAATGAACCGGCCTTTTTGCTTGCTGAATTTCTGGCGCCGGTTTTTTGTCTGTTCCCTTGCGTAAAATAAGACAGCCGACAATGGCGGGCTGCAATGAGCCGACATTAATCCCCGACTCAGTCAGTTGCAGGCGGGTTTCCGAGTGGCTAAATGCCAGTGAGCGGATAAACAGGCTCATGGGAATGTGTTGGCGCACATCAAGGATGTGTCAATGCGGAATGCGAACTTTCTTGTTCGGTGTGGGCGCCGGCGTACAAAATGGCTGGGTGTTTTCTTACGTATTACCCGATATTTACAGGCTTGAGTGTGCTGCCTAGTCTAACCGGGTCGTCATGATGACGGCACATGGATGTACATATTGAATTGATCAAGGAGATCATCATGCGTTTGCAAGCCTTTGTTATTTCCACTTTGTTGCTTTTTGCCAGTCCTTGGTTGCATGCCGAAGCTGCGAGCCCTGCGCCTGCTGTGGCAAGCCCGTCTAAACCTGCGGCGGTCTCGTCAGCACGGATCAATATCAATGCTGCTGATGCAGTGACCCTGCTTGGTTTGAAGGGGGTTGGAGAAAAGAAGGCGCAGGCGATTGTGGCTTATCGCAAGTCCAAGGGGCCGTTTAACTCCCTTGAGCAGTTTGAGGCAGTACCCGGCATAGGCCCCTCCATTGTCGCCAAGAACAAGAATGTGATTGTGTTTCGCTGATTATCGACGAGCATAAAAAAGCCGCGAATCTCGCGGCTTTTTTATGTGTCAAAGACCTGTTAAACAGGGTTCCCGGTTTGCGGTATATGCCGATATTGCGACCCTTCCAGGAGCATCTTTATGTGTGTGGTTCAGGTTCAAACCCGCCTTGGTCTTGTCGCGGGCCTTGAAAAGGAGGGCGTGCACAGCTTTCGTGGTATCCCCTATGCCAAACCCTTGCGGGGGCTTGGGCGTATACGGGCACCGCAAGCCGTCACGGCATGGGAGGGAGTTCTGGAGGCGACGTGCTGGGCGCCGGCGGCTCCTCAGGAAGATATTCCACTCATGGGGGTCGGGGAGTCAGGAGATGATTGTCTGGTACTCAATATTTGTCGGCCTGCTTCCATGAATAATGCATTGCCGGTCATGGTCTGGATTCATGGCGGCGGTTTTCTTTCCGGTGCCAGCCATCAGGCGCTATACGAGCCTTCGACACTGGTTCGCGAGAATGACGTGATCGTGGTCAGCATCAACTACCGTCTCGGGATTCTTGGTTTCGGTGAATGGTCGGACTGGCCCGAGCTTGAAGGAGTGAGCAACGCCGGTCTGCGTGACCAGATACTGGCGTTGCAGTGGGTACAGGAGCATATCGGGAGTTTTGGTGGTGATGCAGGCAATGTGACTGTATTCGGCGAGTCGGCGGGCGGAATGAGCATTGCCTGTTTACTGGCCAGTCCGCTGGCAAAAGGTCTGTTTCATCGCGCTATTATCCAAAGTGGGAGTGCGGATCATGTCGTGGTCCGGAGCGAGGCGCAGCGTATTACCCGGCGTTTTGCCGAAGCGGCTGGTAATGCCCCTAAAGCCTGCCTGGAGGGTGATCTGGCGGGCTTGATGGCGGCACAGCACCAGTGTTTGCTCACTACGGTCAATCGCGGCACCCATCAGCAGCCGGTACCGCAATTCGGCATGACGATGTTGCCGCAAATCGGGGATGATGTTTTGCCGCAACATCCGCTTGAGGCCATGGAGCAGGGGCTGGGAGCGGATATCCCGGTTTTGCTCGGCACCACGCGGAATGAATGGAATCTTTTTTACCTGTCGCCGCAGTCCATGGGGCAAAGTCAGGCACGCCCCGAGCCGGATGAGGCAAGGCTTGTTCACGAGTTTGAACGAACCTTGCCGGGCCGGGGAGTTGCGATGCTGGCACGATATCGGGCTCTCATGCCGGACGCTCTGGCAAGCGAGGTATTTTGTGCCTATGAGACTGACAGGATGTTCCGTATTCCCAGCCTGCGCCTGGTCGAAGCGAGATTTGCGGCAGCAGCACCCACCTGGAATTACCTGTTTGACTGGCCTTGTGCGTGGAACCCGCGCCTGAAAAGCTGTCATGTCATGGAGGTGCCTTTTGTCTTCGGGATTACCGAAAAGCCTACCGGCCAGCTCTTTACCGGCGGTGGTGATGCGGCTAATGCCTTGTCGAAACAAGTGCGTGTTGCCTGGACGGCATTTGCCCGGGGTGAAGTGCCGGCCGCGCCGGAGTGGCCGAAGTGGTCTCCCTACCTTGAAAAAGAGCGCTCCAGCATGGTCATTGGCTCCCATTCTTTCTGTCAGGACGACCCGGAGCAGTCGCGCCGGTTGCTCTGGGAAGGCATACTCTGAACCCATGGCGGGATTAGCCGGCAATTAGCTTGAGTCAACTGTTGGGTTTTAGCCCGGCATTGGCTAGACTCACGGGCTGATTTGGCGATGTAATGCCTTTTATAACTACAAATTTGCCCCGGACGGTGTCCGCCGAGGAGCAAGATGAAAAGCAACGAGACCCTTCCCCCGGGCTTTCTGGCCGGCCTTGAGCCGCTCTCCCGTCGCAGTTTTCTCAGCAGCAGTGTGCACATTGCGGCGACAGCTGGCATTGTGCTGGCTTTCCCCCGCCAGGTGCTGGCAGCAGGCAAGGCTGATGGCTTGCCTCCGGGCATCAAGCATCTGAGCAAGCTTGAGTACCGCGTTTTCGACAAGTTGCGTCTTGTCATGTTGCCGACCCAGAAGTATTCACTGCCCTCCAGCACTGAAGTGCCGGTGATGCAGAATGTTGATATCTGGGTCGGCAAGCTGAATCAGCGTACACGCCTGCTGGTGACGCTGGGTGCAGAGACTATCGAGTACGGCTCCCTTTATCGGTTTTCCCGTTTTTCGCACATGCCCGATGACAAGGCAGCGCGCCACGTGCACAACTGGCAGACCGGCAATGTCATGCAGCGCGGGATCATGTCCAGTCTGAAGATGCTGCTGACGCTTGGCTACTGGCAAGACACCCGTACCTGGCCTGCACTTCAGTACGATGGGCCGGTAACGGAAAAGTGGGGTATTCGCCGCTTGGGTAATGCACCAATGCCGCGTTGATTTCCGGGGTGTTAATCTGTGCGGAGACCGAAGGTGTGCAGATTATCGTCCGGGCAATTAACGACAGCATTGCTTTGTGCGGGGCACCAGCCAGTGCCGCTTTTCAAAAACAAGAACGCACTGAATCTGTTTCGAGGGTGACATGATTTACAAGGAAATGCCGCAAGAAGGGCTGCCGGTAACACAGGCCACAGATGTTGGCACCAAGACCTTGCGTTTGCAGGCAGATGTCATTGTGGTTGGCTCTGGCTCGGGTGGGGCCATCGCTGCCTATGAACTGGCTCGTGCGGGCAAGAAAGTCATCATCATTGAAGCAGGGCGTTATGTGCCTAGCTCAAGTTTCAAGGAAGACCTTACCGACAGCATGCAACGCATGTATCAGGACAATGCGCTGCAAACCAACTCCACCGGCGACCTCATTCTCCTGCAAGGCTCGCTTGTGGGGGGGTCCTCTGTTGTTGATGCGACCATTTGCGAGCGTTTGCCGCCGGCTGTACTGAAAGAATGGCAGAAGGATCACGGCCTTGAAAATCTTACAGTCGAGGATATGAATGCCCACTATGAGAAAATTGAAAGTCGTCTGGCGGTGCATGAAAACGAGCCACATGAAATCAATGACTGCGCCAATATTGTTGTGCGTGGCTGTGAGGCCATGGGCTGGTCCTGGAAGCCCCTGACACGCAATGTGCGCCAGTGTGCGCTGACCGGGCACTGCATTTCCGGCTGCGCCAGTGATCGCAAACAATCCATGCTGGTAACTTATTTGCCATGGGCTATTGCCAGTGGGGCAGAGATTTTTTCCGATGCGCGTGTTGATTTTGTCAATATGCGCAATGGTCGTGCCACCGGTGTTGAGGGGCGTATTGTCGATCCGGATACCAAGCAGGTCGTGTCGACTTTTATTGCTGAGGCGCAGCTGGTCATTCTTGCAGCCGGTGCTGTGCAGACGCCTCTGATTTTGCAGAAAAGCGGTATTGGTCAGCTGGGCGATATGGTGGGCCGCAATCTTTCTGTGCACCCCAGCGTTACTGTGATCGGCAAGTTTTCTGAGGCTGTTTACGGCTGGCGTGGCGCTCTGACCGGCGTTCAGGTTAACCAGTTTTACAATAAAGACACGGGTTATGTGCTGATGGAGAGTGGCCTGGCGGCTCCCATGCAGCTTGTCTCCCAGGGCGAGCTTGGCGAGGGCGATGCCCATGTCAGGTTTATGGAAGAATATAAAAACTTTGCCGCTCTTAATGTGTTTGTTCACGACCATGGCCAGGGCTATGTGCACTGGGTTGGTGATCCCTACACTGGTGAGAAGCGTGTTGAGTGGAATCTGAGCCGTGACGAGTTTGATGATTTCAAGGCAGCACTCAAGTCGGCTGGCCGTGTCATGTTTGCTGCAGGAGCCGTCAAGGTTCATTTGCCGGCTTATGATCTCGTGTCCGCCAATAATGTGTTTGAGCTCGACAAGGCCGTGGACAGGATTGAGTACGGTAGTCTGGGGCTTTATACGCTACGTATGCTGGCTTATGAGCCGCAGGGCACTTGCCGCATGGGGAAGGACCCCTTTACCTCGGTTGTGAACCCGTATGGAGAGACCCATGAAGTGAAGGGGCTGTTTATTACGGACGCCAGTATTTTGCCAACCGAAACGACCAAGCATGCCCACCTCACTGTATGTGCCCTCTCCAGTTATATCGTCGATAACATACTTCTGAAAAAGAGCAGTTATTTCTGGTCGTGAGCTTTTGATGCAATAAAAAAGGACCTGAGGGTCCTTTTTTATTGCGGTTTTTTTGCGCCGTATCAGGTGCTGAGCTCTTCACGGTTTCGGAAATGCTCCAGTGCTTCCGGATTAGCCAGGGCATCAGTGTTTGTTACCGCCATGCCATGCACCACGTTGCGTACCGCCAGTTCAACAATCTTGCCGCTGATGGTGCGGGGAATGTCGGTAACTTGCAGGATTCTGGCGGGTACATGACGTGGTGTTGTATTGTCACGAATGGTTTTTTTCAGGATTTTCTGCAGGTCTTGGTTCAGGGTAATGCCTTCTCGCAGCTTTACAAAAAGCACTACGCGGACATCGTCATCCCAGTTCTGTCCTATGGCAATCGACTCCAGCACCTCGGGGACTTTTTCAACCTGGCGGTAAATCTCGGCAGTGCCTATGCGGACTCCCCCTGGATTAAGTACGGCATCAGAGCGGCCATGGATCACGATGCCGCCATGGGCGTTCTGCTCGCCATAGTCACCATGCGCCCAGAGGCCCGGGAAGCGTTCAAAATAAGCCTGATGGTATTTCTCACCGGTTTCATCGTTCCAGAAGGCAATGGGCATGGCGGGAAATGCCTTGGTGCAAACCAGCTCGCCTTTTTCATCCTGAACGGACTGCCCGTCTTCGTTGAAAATATCCACGGCCATGCCAAGTCCCTTGCACTGAAGCTCGCCCCGATAAACCGGCAGGGCAGGGTTGCCGAGTGCAAAGCAGGAAACAATGTCGGTGCCTCCTGAAATACTGGAAAGGCAGACATCGGTTTTTATATCACGATAAACGTAATCAAAGCTCTCGTGAGCCAGTGGAGATCCCGTCGACAGAATCGTTTTAAGGGCTGTCAGCTTGTGCGAGGTAACGGGCTTTATGCCTACCTTTTCCAGAGCAGCGATATATTTGGCGCTGGTACCAAAGACGGAAATGTTTTCCCGTTCGGCAATGTCCCAGAGAATGTCCGGTTTGCGCGCAAAGGGGGAGCCGTCGTAGAGCACAATAGTGGCACCCAGGGCCAGCGTGGAGACAAGCCAGTTCCACATCATCCAGCCGCAAGTGGTGTAATAGAAAACCACATCATTACGGCTGATGTCAGTATGCAGGGCCAGCTCTTTCATATGCTGGAGCAGCGTGCCTCCGGTGCCATGCACAATACACTTTGGTACGCCGGTTGTGCCTGATGAGTACATGATGTAAAGCGGATGGTCGAAGGGAACCGCCGTGAACTCGAGTCCTTCTGCATGCTGGCTGAGGGCATCGTTCCATAAGGCAGCATCGTCAATGTCAGAGATATCCGGATCAGTCTGTGTCAGCGCCACCACAATGACTTTTTGCAGGGAGGGGAGTTGTTTGCGCAAGGCGGCGATCCGCTCAAGACAGTCAACGCGCTTGCCGTTGTAATAATAACCATCGGTACAGATCAGGATTTTCGGGGCAATCTGCCCGAATCTGTCCAGGACTCCCTGCAGGCCGAAGTCGGGTGAGCAGGAAGACCAGATGGCGCCAATACTGGTCGCGGCCAGCATGGCAATAACGGTTTCCGGTACATTCGGCATAAAGCCGACAATGCGGTCGCCAGCAGTGATTCCTTGTGCTCGAAAACAGGCGGCCACATGACTGACAGCGTCAAAAAGTTCGGCGTAGGAGAGTGCGCGCCGCTCTCCATTCTCCAGATAACTGACCAGTGCCGTTCTGTCATCACGATAGCGCAACAGGTTTTCTGCAAAATTCAGTGTGCTTCCCGGGAACCATTCGGCACCCGGCATCGTGTCCTTTCCTAGAACACTTTCATACGGCGTGTGGCTTTTGATGTCGAAATAGCGCCACAGGCTTTCCCAGAAAGTGTCGCGATGATTGATTGACCACGAATGCAGATCAGCATAGTCATCAAAAGAGACATGATATTCACGTGCGAGCCAGCGTTGCCAGGCAGCAATACGGGTACTGGCAATGCGTTCAATGGAGGGTTGCCAGAGCATATCGTTCATCACGCCGTCTCCTTGTCCAGTTCGATCAGTGTCTGCCCCTCATTAACGAGATCGCCAGCCGCAACATCAATGGCGGCGACGGTGCCATCACCATGGGCGCGAATACGGTGCTCCATTTTCATGGCTTCCATGACCAGCAGCGTGTCGCCTTCTTTTACGGTGTCGCCCGCTTTGACGCTGACACTGACAATGCGCCCGTTCATGGGTGCGTTGTAGTGGAGGCCATTGCCGTCATCGTTGCCGGCATGGGCGTTCGTGATGCGCAGCAGCTCGATATGCTGGCCATTGATAAAAACATCCAGTCGCCCCGATTCAGCGGTAACGGCAAAAGACTGCTGCTGGCCATCACAGGTCAAGGCCAGTATTGAGTCCTTGCTGCCAACAGCAAGAGAGCAGATGCCGGTAGCATCCCCGATCCGGTAGGCATATGCCGTGCCCTGCGGGGTGAGGAAGACCTCGGTTACGGCGTCATGCAGTGCGACCCTCAGCGTGACCGGGTCTGCGGCGCCGACCCGGAAACTCAGCAGCTTGTTCCAGGGAGAGCCGGCATCTGCGGATTGAACTGTTTCCGGTTTTTTCAAAAAGCTGAGTGCGGCCAGGAGCAGGAGTTTCTTTTCCTCAACAGGAAGCGCTGGAAACAGCTCGCTGTGATGACTTTCGATAAAGTGCGTGTTGAGTTGGCCAGCCTTGAAGGCCGGGTGTGCCAGAACCTGGGTAAGAAACCCCGTATTGTGTTTTACGCCGGCGATGCGTACCTGCAGCAGGCCCGCATGCAATCGTGCAATCGCCTGCTCGCGGGTTTCACCCCAGGCAATCACCTTGGCCATCATGGGGTCGTAATAGACGCTGACGGCATCGCCGCAGCGGTAACCGGTATCCACGCGCACACCGTCGGTGCAGGGAATGTCGAATTTTCGCAGTGAGCCTGTCGAGGGTAAAAAACCGCTGGCCGGATCTTCAGCATAAAGCCGGACTTCAATGGCATGACCCTTTGGCTTCAGGCTGTCCTGATTAAAGGGCAGTGCTTCACCACTGGCTACACGCAGCTGCTGTTCAACCAGATCAAGGCCGGAAATGAGTTCGCTGACAGGGTGCTCTACCTGGAGGCGTGTATTCATTTCCATGAAAAAGAACTTGCCGTGCTTGTCGACGAGAAACTCCAGCGTGCCAGCGCCCTCATAGGAGATGGCTTTGGCGGCGCGCACGGCGGCCTCACCCATGGCGCGGCGCAACTCATCGCCAAGGCCAGGGGCAGGGGCTTCTTCCACGACCTTCTGGTGACGGCGCTGGATCGAACAGTCGCGGTCAAATACATACACGGCATTGCCCTGACGATCAGCGAGCACCTGAACTTCAACATGGCGAGGCTCGACCAGCAGCTTTTCGATCAGCATCCGGTCGTCATTGAAGGAGCTGGCAGATTCGCGTTGGGCGGCATGAAGGGCTTCAAAAAATTCTTTTTCTTCATGGACGGCACGCATGCCTTTGCCACCGCCACCGGCAGACGCTTTCAGCAATACCGGGAAGCCGATATCACGGGCCTGGGCGAGCAGGAAGTCGTCGTCCTGATTGTCGCCGTGATAGCCGGGAATGAGCGGAACGCCGGCTATTTGCATCAATGTCTTGGCGCCTGACTTGGAGCCCATGGCGGTAATGGACTCGGGGGAGGGACCAATAAAAACCAGGCCGGCATCACGACAGGCCTGTGCAAAGCCGGCATTTTCCGAAAGGAATCCGTAGCCGGGGTGGATGGCTTGAGCTCCGGTTGCTTTGGCGGCAGCAATGATCCTGTCAATGCAGAGATAGGATTCGCGGCTGGGAGCAGGGCCGAGGCGTACGGCTTCGTCAGCCAGTTGTACATGCAGGGCATTCGCATCGGCATCTGAGTAAACAGCAACGGTTTTTATGCCGAGACGATGTGCTGTCCGGGTAACGCGGCACGATATTTCACCGCGATTGGCTATCAGTATCTTGGAAAACATAAGTCAGCTCTTTTTTTGCCAGGCGGGGGCGCGTTTATCAAAAAAGGCCGTCAGCCCTTCCTGTCCTTCCTGCGACGTACGCAGGCTCGCTATCAGTTCGGTGGTGTAAGCCGCTATTTCCGGAGAGGTGGCGGCGGCAACCTGCCGGATCAATGCCTTGCAGGCCATCAGTGCGATGGGGCCATTGGCCAGCAGGGTGTTGATCATGTTGCCGGCGCATTGTTCCAGTGTGTCAGGCGAAGTGACCTCCTGAACAAGGCCGAGCGTTTTTGCGGTTTCTGCGCTGAAGCGTTCGGCCGTCAGGAAATAACGAGAGGCCTGGCGTGCGCCGATAGCGGCAATGACATAGGGGCTGATAACGGCCGGGGCGAGGCCGAGTTTTGCCTCAGAAAGTGAAAAGCTGGCGTTGTCACTGGCAATGGCAATATCGCAGCAACTCACCAGTCCGACAGCACCGCCGAAGGCCGCACCCTGAACGATGGCCAGCGTGGGTTTGGGAAACTCATGAAGGCTGCGCATCAGCCGCTCAAGTTCCCTGGCATCGGCCAGATTGTCCTCGCGGGAATAGCTGGCCATGCGTTTCATCCAGCCAAGATCAGCGCCTGCCGAAAAGCTTTTGCCTTCTCCGCGGATGACCAGCAGGCGCACATCCGGATGCTTGCTGTAGGTCGCTATGGCCGCATTCAATTCGGCGATCAAACCATCGTCGAATGCGTTGTGCACATCCGGGCGATTGAGACTTAACGTGGCAATGCCACGATTATCAAGGGAGGTTAGTAATGTGTTCATGTATGTCCCGTCATTCCCGCGCCTGCGGCAATTTTCTGGTTTTAGTGGCGAGATCTGCACCTGTGCGGGATCGCACCGGGCATTACATCCGGAAGACGCCAAATTTCGTTTCTGCAATCGGCGCATTCAGTGCAGCGGAAATTGCCAGGCCAAGGACGTCGCGTGTTTTGACCGGATCAATCACCCCGTCATCCCAGAGACGGGCGCTGGCGTAATAGGGGTGGGCCTCTTTGCTGTATTTATCCAGCAGCGGTTGTTTGAAGGCCTCGGTTTGTGCGGCATCCCATTGCACTCCCTGCTTGGCCAGAGAGGCTTTTTTGACATCGGTCAGCACGCTGGCAGCCTGCTCGCCGCCCATGACGGAGATGCGTGCATTCGGCCACATGAAGAGAAAGCGTGGCTCATAGGCGCGGCCGCACATGCCGTAATTGCCGGCACCAAAGCTGCCACCAATGATGACGGTGAATTTTGGTACGTTTGCACAGGCAACGGCATGAACCATCTTGGCGCCGTTTTTGGCGATACCGCCTTCTTCGTATTTCTTGCCGACCATGAAGCCCGTGATGTTCTGCAGGAACACCAGAGGAATCTTGCGCTGGCAACAAAGCTCGATGAAGTGGGCGCCCTTGAGTGCTGATTCGGAGAAAAGAATGCCGTTATTGGCAATGATGCCAACCGGATAACCCCAGAGCCTGGCAAAACCGGTCACCAGGGTGCTGCCATACAACGGTTTGAATTCATCAAAATCAGAACCATCCACCATGCGCGCAATGATTTCATGTACGTCGTATGGCTGGCGCGAATCCTTCGGAATGATGCCGTAGATATCTTCAGCGGGATAAAGCGGTGCTACCGGTTCGCGCACATCCAGCGCGATGTTTTTGACGCGATTAAGGCGGCTGATCGAAGCTCTTGCCAGCTCCAGTGCATGATCATCATTTTCGGCGAGTTGGTCCGTTACACCGGAAATGCGGCTGTGCAATTCAGCGCCGCCAAGATCTTCAGCGCTGACCACTTCACCGGTTGCCGCTTTTACCAGGGGCGGACCGGCGAGAAAAATTGTGCCCTGATGCTTGACGATGATGGCTTCATCCGCCATTGCCGGCACATAGGCGCCGCCAGCGGTACAGGAGCCCATGACAACGGCAATCTGCGGAATATTGGCCGCTGACATATGTGCCTGATTGAAAAAAATATGACCGAAATGCAGGTGATCCGGAAATACCTCATCCTGGCGCGGCAGGTTGGCACCTCCGGAATCCACGAGGTAGATGCAGGGGAGATGGTTTTCCTGGGCAATGGTTTGTGCACGCAGATGCTTTTTGACGGTGAGCGGGTAATAGGAACCACCCTTTACCGTGGCATCGTTGGCGGCAATCATGCATTCAATGCCGCTTACCCGGCCAATGCCGGCAATAATGCCGGCGGCAGCCACGTCTTCACCATAAACATCATGTGCGGCAAGGGGGGCAAGCTCCAGAAAAGGTGAACCCGGATCAATAAGCGTATTGATGCGTTCACGGGCAGTAAGCTTTCCTCGCCCCTTGTGCCGCTCAATGGCAACCTTGCCACCACCCTCACGGATTTTATCGAGCAGTTTTTCAAGATCAGCCGTCAGCATCCGCATGTTCGTTGCGTTTTCCTGAAAGTCGGGAGAGTGTACGTTGATCTTTGTTTGCAGGATCGGCATGTAGGTCTCGCTTGATGCAATTTTTATATGGTGGCGTGGCTTGTGATCGCAGGGCCTTGACTGCCCTGAAAAATCATTTTGTTTCGTTGAACAGTTCCCGGCCAATCAGCATGCGGCGTATTTCACTGGTACCGGCTCCGATTTCATACAGTTTGGCATCGCGCAGGAAACGACCTGTCGGGTTTTCATTGATATAACCGTTGCCGCCCAATACCTGAATGGCTTCAAGCGCGAGCCTGGTTGCATTTTCAGCGGTATAGAGAATCACGGCAGCAGCATCCTTGCGTGCTGTTTCACCTCGATCACAGGCCTGTGCCACGGAGTAGAGATAGGCCCGTGAAGCATTGAGAGCGGTATACATGTCAGCCACTTTCCCCTGCATGAGCTGGAACTCGCCGATGGCCTGACCGAACTGTTTGCGATCGTGAATGTAGGGCAGAACGACATCCATACAGGCCTGCATCAGACCGACACAGCCCCCGGAAAGCACGACGCGTTCATAATCCAGTCCACTCATGAGGACGCGCACGCCGTCATTTAGTTTGCCGAGAATGTTCTCTTCCGGGACTTCGCAATCCTGGAAAACCAGTTCGCAGGTGTTGGAGCCGCGCATGCCAAGCTTGTCTAGTTTCTGTGCCTGGGTGAAACCCTTGAAACCGCGCTCGACAATGAAGGCGGTCATCCCGCGTGGACCGGCATTGATATCGGTTTTGGCGTAAATCACATAGGTATTGGCATCAGGACCATTGGTGATCCACATCTTGTTGCCATTGAGTACGTAGTGATCGCCTTTTTTCTCGGCGCGCAATTTCATGCTGACCACATCGGAGCCTGCATTTGGCTCGCTCATGGCCAGTGCACCGATATGTTCGCCACTCACCAGTTTGGGCAGGTATCTGGTGCGCTGTGCATCGGTGCCGTTACGGTAAATCTGGTTGACGCAAAGATTGGAGTGGGCGCCATAGGAGAGGCCGACAGAGCCGGAGGCGCGGGAAATTTCCTCAACCGCGATGGTATGGGCCAGATAGCCCATATCAATGCCGCCAAATTCTTCGCTGACGGTCATGCCGAGCAGGCCGACGTCGCCGAGCTTGCGCCAGAGATCCATGGGGAATTCATTCTGGCGGTCAATCTCGGCGGCGCGCGGGGCTATTTCCCTGGCGGCAAACTGCGTAACGGTGTCGCGCAGGGCGTTAATGGTTTCGCCCAGTCCGAAATTCATCCCGGTAATGCTCATGGTTGTTCCCCTGTGTTGCTGTCTTGATTGAGTTTTCCGACCAGTGCATCGCGTATGCGTGCCTCGGCAGAATCCAGTTCGATTTGCATCAGTTTGATGTCATTGAGTTGCTGTTCCATGGCGGCCCGCCGTTGCGCCAGCTTGTCCAGCATCAGGTGAAGCTGGGCAAAGTTGCCATGTTCGGGGTCATAGAGGTTGAACAGCTCGCCGCATTCGGCCAGGGAAAAGCCCAGGCGCTTGCCACGCAGGATGAGCTTGAGCAGGACACGGTCACGCGCCGAGTAGATGCGTGTTTGCCCCCGGCGCTCAGGCACCAGCAGGCCCTCATCCTCATAAAAGCGGATGGTCCGGGTGGTTACATCGAACTCCTTGGCCAGATCCGATATGGAATAGGTGGTGCTCATGCTGTCTGCCTGTGCCTGAAGAGACCGGATTATTGCTTACCTTTACGTTAACGTAAACTTGGATCGGGCTGTTTAGGTGAAAATATGACAAGTCAGTCATCCGGGAGGCTGAAATGTACCGTTTAAGTGGTTTTTACAGCCGGTCATCGGGAGCATAATCGCAGCCTTTCCAAGCCGGATGGTCTGAAACCAATGTCAGGAAAAACGGCAATTCTCATCGGTGCAACAGGACTGGTAGGAGGGCACTGCCTTGATCTGCTGTTGCGTTCGCCTGCCTATAGCCAGGTGATTGCTGTCAGCCGTCGCCCTGTGTCCATCAAGCACAAAAAGCTGCGGCGGATAGAGACCTCATTCGATCAGCTGGGGGCTGCCCTGGAAAATGTGCGGGCAGACGATGCCTTCTGTTGTATCGGCACGACCATCCGCCAGGCGGGCACCAAGGCCGAGTTCCACAAGGTGGATTATGGCTATGCCCTCGAGTTTGCCCACAGTGCGGTAAAAAACGGGGTCAAGCATTTTCTGCTCGTTTCGGCTCTTGGTGCAAATGCGGGTTCGCCGATATTTTATAACCGGGTGAAAGGCTCGCTGGAAAAAGAAACAAGTAGTCTGGCGTTTTCGCGAGTTTCCATCTTCCGGCCTTCATTTCTGGTGGGCGATCGGGTGGAACAGCGTCCGGGAGAGGCCATTGGCTTGCGCTTGTCCTCAATAATCGCTCCCTTTCTGCGAGGGCCTCTTCGCAATATACATTCCATTCGGGGCGCTGATGTTGCGGCCGCCATGGTGGCTTGCGCACAAACCGAAAATGTACCGCGTGTCAGAATATACCGTTATGAAGATATGCAGGTCTTGCTGGCCTGAGTCTTTTCAGGCGCCTTTTTAAAGGAGTAGTCCATGAGTTTTGTGACCTGCGATTTGTGTGATGATCACCCCGATGACGTTCGGGTTTGCGAGCCGATGTTCGCGAGCTTTGGAGGTCGCGAGACCTTTGGTGGCCAGATCGTTACCGTTAAATGCCATGAAGATAATTCGCGCGTAAAAGAGCTGCTGGCTACGCCAGGAAAAGGCCGGGTGCTGGTGGTCGATGGTGGTGGCTCGATGCGTTGTGCCTTGCTGGGCGATTTGATTGGCGAGAGTGCGGTCAGGAATGGCTGGGAAGGTGTGGTTGTGTATGGTTGTGTGCGTGATGTTGATGCCTTGATCCAGCTTGATCTTGGTGTGCATGCGTTGGCGGCCATTCCGCTCAAGAGCGTACGCAAAAGTGTGGGAGAGGTTGATCTTCCCGTAACTTTTGGTGGCGTTACCTTTACGGCAGGCGAGTTTGTTTATGCCGATAATAATGGCGTTATTGTGGCCTCCAGGAATTTGCTGGCCTGATCAATAGAGAGCCCGTTAATGAAATTGTCAGGCTTCCATTTGTTTAATGGAGATCAGTAAAGGCCGTGTTGTTGAGTAATCATGTGCCGCAGGTAGTGATGGAAGTACTGGATGTACGCAGAAGTCAGGTTCAATCAGGAAGAAAAACAGGGAGTTATAAAAATGATAATCATATTAAAAAAATACTTTTCACTTGTTTTTTTAGTGGTGCTTTCATCGGCAGCTAATGCCGATGCCGAAAGCACTGGTGTTATGCATTATGTGACGGGACATTTTTCCTCGGCAGCAAGAGAGTTTCGCCGTGGTGCTGAAAAAGGCGACATGGTTGCGCAGGCCAAGCTGGGGCAGATGTATCTGCTGGGGGATGGTGTTTCCAGGGATGATGCCAGAGCGCTTGAATGGATACAGAAATCGGCACTGCAGGGAAATCATGATGCGCAGTACGTACTGGGCTTTATGTATTTCAATGGCCGTGGAGTGGCGCGTGATGATGGGGCGGCAGCTTCCTGGTATGAGAAAGCCGCACTGCAGAATGATGCCGAGGCCCAGTTCAGTCTGGGGCTGATGTACCTGGATGGCCGAGGTTTGCCACCGGATAATGAACAGGCTGTGAGCTGGTTTCACAAGGCGGCTGCGCAGGGGGATATGCAGGCGCAATACGCTCTTGGCGTGCTCTATAGCGAGGGTCGCGGAGTTATTCAGGATGACAAGACGGCAGTGGAGTTTTTTGAGAGGTCGGCGCAGCAGGGCAATGTGTCGGCCGAGTTCAGGCTCGGCATGATGCACGATCTGGGGCGTGGTGTGCCTCAGGATGGTCCGGTTGCTATCTCCTGGTATCAAAAAGCGGCTGATCATGGTGATCCTGCTGCACTTTATGTGCTGGGTACCCTTTTTGATGATGGTCGCGGCGTAGCCAGAGATGAACAGAAGGCGTTGAGGTTGTATCAGCAAGCCGCCAAATGCGGTGATGCCAATGCCGAGCGCTCACTGGGCGATATGTACTTTACGGGGCGTGGTGTATCGACGAATGACCGTGAAGCGCTGAGCTGGTATCGCCGCGCGGCAGAACAGGGTGATGCGGACGCCCAGCTTGTTGTTGCGGTGATGTATGACCTTGGCCTGGGGGCTGCGCAGAATGCGAGGGAGGCCCGGGCCTGGTATTTGAAAGCCGAGCAGTCACAGATGCTGGCCGGCTCATTCTGAATATGTTCCTGTAAAAAGGCCCGCATCTGCGGGCCTTTTTATTTTTTATGGGGGCTTATTGCGTGCCGCTTTGAAAGACTATTTTCTCGCCGGCGCGCGTCAGGAGAATCAGCTTCCCTCCATCCTCCAGCCTGAATTTCTCCACTTGCTCCATTTGCTTCAGGAAAGCCTGCTCAAACTGCATGCGTGGCTCAGGGCCCATCATGCGTGTGGATGCGAGCGGGCTGAGCACAAGCTTCTGTTTTTCCCAGTCAATGGTCGCGCTGCCGACAAAGTGATTGACGCCACTAAAGCCACTGACGCCCAGTTCGTTATTGTTCTTGCTGTTGTTGTCAGGGTGCAGTGTGACCAGAATGTTTGCAGGAACTTCCGGCAGTGCGCTGGCCTTTTCCAGGGTCCAGCTGCCCAATACGGACTGTCTTGTCCTGGTCATTTCTTCTGGCGATTTTGTCATGGTGCTGCAGGCAGTCATGGCGAGGGTCATGGTGAGGGAAAGTGCCAGTACGGATGCTTTCATGCGGGCCTCGACAGGGAGAAAACAGGCTCCACAAGCGTAGTGGAAAAAGGAGCTATTGCTGTCATGCGCGAGTGCCGTTGATCGTGCTGTGCCGCTACTTTAGCCATAAAAAAGCCCGCGAATGCGGGCTTTTTTATGTGTTACCAGGCTTATGGCAGCAGATGTGCCACGCCGTCACGCTCTTCCAGCAGTTCATTCAGGGTGAAGTCCATGCGCTCACGGCTGAATGCGTCAATTTCCAGGCCTTCAACGCGGGTGTACTCGCCATTGGCGGTAGTAACGGGGACGCCGTACATGATGCCCTCGGGAATGCCGTAGGAGCCATCCGAAGGAATGCCCATAGTGACCCACTTGCCATTGGTGCCGAGTGCCCAGTCGCGCATGTGGTCAATGGCGGCATTGGCAGCTGAAGCAGCCGAGGAGAGGCCGCGCGCCTCGATGATGGCACCACCACGTTTGCCTACCGTCGGCAGGAATACGTTCCGGTTCCATTCTTCGTCGTTGATCATGGCCTTGACGCTGGCGCCGGCAATGGTGGCGAAACGGTAGTCGGCGTACATGGTCGGGGAGTGGTTGCCCCAGACAGTCATGGTTTCGATATCGGCAACGGCCTTGCCGGTCTTGCTGGCGAGCTGGGAAAGGGCGCGATTGTGATCCAGGCGCAGCATGGCGGTGAAGTTCTTGGCGGGCAGATCAGGTGCCGACTTCATGGCAATGTAGGCATTGGTGTTGGCCGGGTTCCCGACCACCAGCACTTTCACATTGCGGCTGGCGTGATCGTTCAGGGCCTTGCCTTGCACGGTGAAGATCTTGGCGTTTTCCTGCAGCAGATCCTTGCGCTCCATGCCGGGGCCGCGCGGACGAGCGCCCACGAGCAGGGCGTAATCGGCATCCTTGAAGGCAACGGCAGGATCATCACTGCCGATCATGCCGGCCAGCAGCGGAAAGGCACAGTCTTCCAGTTCCATCATGACGCCCTTGAGAGCGGCCTGGGCCTTCTCGAACGGGACTTCCAGCATCTGCAGGATTACCGGCTGGTCCTTGCCGAGCATTTCGCCAGAGGCGATGCGAAACAGCAGGCTGTAGCCGATTTGACCGGCGGCGCCGGTGACTGCAACGCGAACGGGCTTCTTCATGGTGCGAACTCCTGGATTCAAGGGTGAGCAGCAGGCTCGGGAACTGGGACGGGCAGCGCTTGGCGGCGTATCCGGGACCACCGGGTAGGCAGTCGCAAAACCGGCGCGGATTGTACATGCGTACCTGTGAAGATGCGACCTTCGGGGCGAATGAGTGGTGTAGAATCCATGCTCTTCAGAGGTGATCGACATGCTGATTCGCAAGCTCTTCAATTTCGAAAATGCCCATATCGTGCGCAACTGCACGAGCGACCGCTGCCGCCGTTCCATTCACGGCCACAGCTACAAGGTCGAGGTCATTCTCGAGGCGAATGCGCTGGATCACGGCCAGATGGTCTACGACTTTGGTTTGATGAAGGGCAATATCCGCACCCTCATAGACAGCTTTGATCATGCGATCTGCTACTGGAACCAGGACGATCCTGCCTATATCAAGGCCTGTGAGGACTTCAGTGCGCGCTGGATCCGCCTGCCGGTATCGCCTTCGGCTGAACAGTTTTCCCGCCTGTTTTTTGTCCTTTCCGATGCGGTGCTCCGGCAGACCGACATGAAGAACGGTGAAGCCGATGTCAGCCTGCAGTCGATCATCGTGCATGAAACCGCTACCGGCTATGCCCAGTGTTTTCGCGAGGACATCATGAATCCGCGTATGGGCCACATTGCCCTGGAGGATATCGTGTTCTCGGATCAGGTCCGGGCGGAGTGGCCCGAGCCGGACATGTATGAGCGTCTCAAGCACGGCGAGCGTTTTGCCAATCCTGTCGTGGAGCGGCAGATCACATAGGCTGGAGCGGCAGGCCCTGCAGGCAGGCCAGGAGGGTCTGCGGCTGCCGCGGCCAGTCACAAATGCTTACGCGATAGAGGCGTTCCGAGGCTTTCATCATCCTGTCATGTATGGCAGTTTCAATCGCACATACAAAGTGACGAGAGAGTGAGAAAGAAGATGGAAATGCAGGAGTTTCGTGAAGAGTGGCTGGAAGCCAGCCAGCTCGATGAACTGGATGCGGCCGATGACGCCGTGGAAATGTAAATGTAACCGGTGATACGTCACCCATCAGCCAGAAGCCCGCCTGTTACGCGGGCTTTTTTGTGCCTGCCAGTTGTGCCGGGGACTAGTGCGTCGACAAGCTGATGCGGCGGCGATAATCCCCCGGTGTTTCCCGGGTCCAGCGCTTGAAAGCACGTTGAAACGCGCCCGGCGTGGAAAAGCCCAGTACGTAGGAAATTTCTCCAAAGCTCATTTGCGTATCGCGCATATAGCCCAGCGCCAGATCGCGGCGCATCTCATCCAGCAGTGCCTGAAAGGTTGTGCCTTCCTCTTTCAGTTTTCGGCGCAGGGTCCAGTCCGGCATGCCCAGCAGATCGGCAGTTTCTTCCAGTGTCGGCGTTTTCCCGTGCAGCAATGGCCCGAGTATGTTCTGTACGCGGCCATTGAGCGTGGCGCCACTTTCCAGTTTTTTCATGCGTTCCTGTGCCAGTGCCAGCAATTGCTGATGCAGCAGGGGCTCCGCCTGCAATACCGGTAGCTGCGCCGCATGGGCTTTCAGGCGCAGGGTGTTGCTGTCCTGGGCAAACAGCACGGGTGCTGAAAATGCTTTCTGGTAATCGGCCTGATAAGCGGGCGCGGAAAACTCGATGCTGACTTCCCTGATCAGATCCGTTTCGCCGGTCAGCCATTCCATCAGGGTTTTCCAGCTGGCCAGTATGCTGTCCACGACAAAGCGGTTGTATTCGTTGTAGGGCGCAATCGAATAGAAGTTCAGTGTCGAATGCCCGGTATCGAATCGTGAAATGCCGCGGTAGCAGCGACTGTTCAGGGCTTCGAAGCGGGTCAGTATGTCCAGTGCATGACCCAGACTGGGGCTGGTCATGGCGAGCAGGCCGGGCAGGCCGAGGTCGGCAATGCGGTTGAGCTGGCTCATCTGCAGGCCGAGGGCAGGCTGACCCGTCTCGCGTATGGCGTGGGCGCCCAGTTTCATCAGTTCAGTGAGGCCGATGCGACAATCCGGATCACGCAGCTGTGCCGGCGTCAGCCCGACATGAGCCAGCAACAGGTCAGTGTCGGCGCCACTTTTTTGGGCGGCACGCAGCAACAGCAAGACATAGGGCGCGGCGATATCACCGATTTTCATCCGTACTTCCGGCAACAGCGATGACCGGCAAGCGGTGCATCGGATAAAGGAGAGGTAGCCCGGCCGGGTTGCCTTGGCTAAGGGCGGCGGCTGGCCAGGTGCGAGCGTCGATTGTGGGCACCGTGTCCGCGATCGGCAAGATCAATCATCACGGGGGACCTGGCCATGGAGCCGGATTGGCGGGTGTGCACTGCCGGGCGCCCGGGCCTGCCGCAGGAAAAGCGTTTTTTCGCGCGCCAGTGCGGCCATGGGCTGGTTCTCATGGCTGGCAGAATCAAGGGCACGGATCCTGCATGAACCGTCTTGAGCCTTTTCCGGCGATGCGGCAAAGGAGATTCCGCCGCATCGCGCCAACCTTTACCGACAAGGCATTTGCAATGGCTATTCGCGTCGCGCTGCACCACAAAACCAGCTACCACTACGACCGCCTGGTTGCCCTGTCACCGCATGAAGTGCGCTTGCGTCCGGCGCCGCATGCGCGCACCCCGATCCTGTCCTACTCGCTTTCCGTTACGCCGGATGATCATTTCATCAACTGGCAGCAGGATCCTTACGGCAACTACATCGGCCGTTTCGTTTTTCCGGAAAAGGCGGACAAGCTGGAGTTCACGGTTGATCTGGTGGCCGACATGACGGTCATCAATCCCTTTGATTTTTTTGTGGAGAAATACGCCGAACATTTCCCCTTCAGTTATCCGGCCCAGCTGGCAGCGGAGCTGAGCCCTTATTTGAAAACAGAAAAACCGGGACCATTACTGCTGGCCTGGGTGGCGGCGGCAAGGCGCGATGTCCTGAAGAAGGAAATGACGACCAATGATTTTCTGGTCGCCATCAATCAGCGCCTGCAGGGGGATATTGCCTATCTGCTGCGCATGGAGCCCGGTGTACAAATGCCGGAAGAAACCCTGGAAAAACGCTCGGGCTCCTGCCGCGACAGTGCCTGGCTGCTGGTGCAGGTTTTTCGCGAGCTGGGCCTGGCGGCGCGCTTTGTGTCGGGCTACCTGATTCAGCTGAGTGCGGATCAGAAGTCGCTGGACGGCCCCAGCGGACCCGCTGCCGATTTTACCGACCTGCATGCGTGGACGGAGGTGTTTATTCCGGGCGCCGGCTGGATCGGGCTGGACCCGACGTCGGGCATGCTGGCAAGTGAAGGCCATATTCCACTGGCCTGCACGGCGCTGCCGTCGTCGGCTGCGCCAGTCACCGGTTTCAGCGACAAGGCCGAGGTCACTTTTTCTCACGAGATGACAATCACGCGCATTCACGAGGACCCGCGCGTCACCAGGCCCTATACGGAAGCGGAATGGCAGAAAATTGACCAGCTTGGTCAGCAGGTTGACGCTGACCTGAAACGGCAGGATGTGCGCCTGACCCAGGGCGGGGAGCCCACCTTTGTTTCCATCGATGACATGGACGGAGCGGAGTGGAATACCCTGGCGCACGGTGTAAAAAAGCGCGAGCTTGCCGGGCAACTCATGCATCGCCTGAAAAATCATTTTGCGCCTGGCGGCATGCTGCATTACGGCCAGGGCAAATGGTATCCGGGTGAACCCTTGCCGCGCTGGGCCCTGAATATTTACTGGCGCATTGACGGCCAGCCCATGTGGCGCGATGCCACGCTGTTTTCGGATGAGGAGAAGAGTGAGGGCTACGACAACGAGCAGGCCCGGCGTTTTATTGCCGTACTGGTGCGGGAGCTGGATTTACCCGCCAATAGCCAGATCGCGGCCTATGAGGATGTGGTGCGGCAGGTGCAGCTGGAGCAGGAGCTGCCCGGCAATGTGGATCCGCTCAAGGTTGACCTGAAGGCGCCTGAGGAGCGTCAGCGTCTTGCCCGGTTGCTGGCGCAGGGCCTGGGCGAGGTTGCGGGGTATGTGCTGCCCCTGGCGGCGCGGGAATTTGAGCCGGGCGTTACGCTGGGCACGGCATGGCGAACCTCGTTATGGCCGCTGCGGCGTGAGCATCTGTATTTGATCGAGGGTGATTCGCCTCTGGGTTTGCGTCTGCCCCTGAGCGCACTGCCGTGGGTGGCACCGGAAGCCAAACCGAAAGAGTTCGGGGTTGATCCCTTTGCACCACGCGCCGCGCTGGCGGTGGTAAAAAACGAGAAAAATGCGATTCCTGCTCCTGCGGCGAAGACGGTTCCGGCTAACAGCAAGCCGGCGCCGCAGGAGGTGATTCACACGGCTCTTTGCGTGCAGGTGCGCGATGGCCGCCTGCATGTCTTCCTGCCGCCGCTTAAACGCATCGAGGATTATCTGGCGCTGGTCAGCGCCGTCGAAAACAGCGCCGGAAAACTCAAGCTGAAAGTCCGGATCGAAGGATACGCACCGCCGCGCGATCCGCGCATCAAGCTGTTGAGTGTGACGCCTGATCCGGGCGTGATTGAAGTCAACATTCATCCGGCAGCGAGCTGGAACGAGCTGGTCTACAACATTTCCACCCTGTACGAGGAGGCGCGGCTGACGCGTCTGGGAACGGAAAAGTTCATGGTTGATGGCCGTCATACCGGTACCGGCGGGGGCAACCACGCGACGCTGGGGGGCGCCACGGCGGAGGACAGCCCCCTGCTGCGGCGTCCGGACTTGCTGAAAAGCCTGATCACGTACTGGCAAAATCATCCGGCCCTGTCATACCTGTTTTCGGGCACGTTTATCGGGCCGACCAGTCAGGCTCCGCGTGTCGATGAAGCCCGCGATGACAATCTCTACGAACTGGCGATTGCCTTTCAGCAGATGGATAAAGTGTTGCCAGGCCTGCATCCCGGCGATCAGCCCTGGATGGTGGATCGCCTGCTGCGCAATCTGCTGGTGGACCTGACCGGGAATACGCACCGTTCCGAGTTTTCCATCGACAAGCTGTACTCGCCCGATGGCCCGACCGGTCGTTTGGGTCTGGTGGAATTCCGCGCCTTCGAGATGCCGCCGCACGAACGCATGAGCTTGTTGCAGATGCTGCTGCTGCGCGCGCTGGTCGCACGTTTCTGGCGTCAGCCGTATCAGTCCAAACTGGTGCACTGGGGCACCGCCTTGCACGATCGCTGGATGCTGCCGCATTTTGTGGCGCAGGACATGCGCGATGTGGTCAGGGATTTGCGTGCGGCCGGTTATGCGTTTGAAGAAAAATGGTTCGATGCTTTTATCGAGTTCCGCTTTCCCCGTTTTGGCACTGTGGTGTATGAAGGCGTGGAGATGGAGTTGCGTCAGGCGATTGAGCCGTGGAATGTGCTGGGCGAGGAGATGAGCGCCGGCGGTACGGCCCGCTACGTCGATTCGTCGGTGGAGCGCATGCAGTTGCGGGTGCGCGGCCTCACCAGCGGACGCCATGTCATCGCCTGTAACGGCCGCATGCTGCCCCTGCACCCGACCGGGATTCCGGGCGAATACGTGGCCGGTGTGCGCTTTCGTGCCTGGAGTCCGTGGTCAGCCCTGCACCCGACGATCAGGGTGCAGGCGCCGCTGACGTTTGATCTGGTCGATACCTGGAGTGGCCGCGCCATTGGTGGTTGCACTTATCATGTGGTGCATCCGGGCGGGCGCAGTGAGGAGCATGCGCCGGTGAATGCCAATGCGGCCGAGGCAAGGCGCTTTGCGCGATTCTGGGCACACGGGCATACACCGGGCCCGATGCAGGTCTATCCGGAAGACCTTAATCCCGGCTTTCCCATGACGCTTGATTTGCGCTGGCAGCCATACTGATATTCCCCTGGGCAAGAGCCCCGGGCCGCCTGCGATGAGTGAAACCACGAGCCTCATGTTAACCAGATTACTTGCCGATTATCCCGTCGCCGCCGACCGCTTTGATGAGCTGCTGGACGCGGCGCGGCAGCCGCGTGCGCACTGGGACGTCATGCTGAAGACACTTGCCGCCGAAACGCCGGCGGCGATGCGCCAGCGCCTGGAGGCGGTGCAGCGTCAGGTGCGTGAAAACGGCGTTACCTATAATGTGTATACCGATGCCAAGGGCATGCAGCGCCCCTGGGACCTGAACGTGTTACCGCTGATTCTGCCGCATGAAGAATGGGCGGGGATTGAGGCGGCCGTGATCCAGCGCGCCACACTCCTGAACCGGATATTGTGCGATGTGTATGGCGCACAGACCCTGCTGCAGGACGGCCTGTTGCCTCCGGCACTGATTCACGGCCATGCCGGTTTTTTGCGGCCCTGCCATGGCATGACGCACCGTGACGGGATTGCCCTGCATTTTTACGCTGTCGATCTGGCGCGCGCTCCCAACGGCGACTGGTGGGTGGTGACGGATCGAACGCAGGCGCCTTCCGGTGCCGGCTATGCGCTGGAAAATCGCGCTGTCATGGCGCGTATCTTTCCGGATTTCCTGCGCGATCTGCAGGTGCGTGATCTGGCCGGATTTTTTGACACCATGCGCGACAGCCTGGCGCATTGGGGGCGCTTGTGTGCCGCGCAGGGCGAGCCGCTGCGCCCGCATGAGCCGCCCTTGATGGTGCTGCTCACTCCCGGCCCCTATAACGAGACTTATTACGAGCAGGCCTATCTCGCACGCTATCTCGGGCTGCCGTTGGTGGAGGGCAGCGATCTTACCGTGCGCGGTGGCATCGTCTGGCTCAAGACCTTGTCCGGCATGCAGCGCGTGCACGTGATCCTGCGCCGCGTTGATGATGATTTTTGTGATCCGGTGGAGCTGCGCACTGATTCCAGTCTTGGTGTGGCCGGCCTGACGGAAGCGGCAAGGCGCGGCAATGTGCTGATTGCCAACAGCCTGGGATCAAACTTGCTGGAGTCGGGCGCGCTGCTCGGATTCTTGCCGGCGCTGTCCGAGCGCCTGCTGGGTGAGCCCCTGAAAATGCCTTCGGTGGCCACCTGGTGGTGCGGAGAACCGGCGGCACTGGAAGCCGTCATCGCCAGGCTGGATCAGCTCGTGATCAAACCCAGCTTTCCGCATTTGCGTCAGCACCCGGTGTTTGGTCAGGATTTAAGCGGCGCGGCCCGCGAGGCTTTTATCCGGCAGCTGCGCGCCAATCCCAGCAACTATGTGGCGCAGGAACTGGTGCGACTTTCACAGGCGCCGGTGTGGAAGCTGGGCCCGCCCGACGCTCTCGGGGCTTCAGCCATTGGCTTGCGCGTCTATGCCTGTGCCACGCCGCAGGGGTATGTCGTGATGCCGGGCGGCCTGACGCGCGTGGCGACGGGGGCGGATGCGCGCGTGATCACCATGCAGCGCGGCGGCAGCAGCAAGGATACCTGGGTGCAGGCGAACGTCCCGGCCGAGGCGCATCGCCTGCTCAAGCGCACGACGACCAGCCTTGATCTGGTGCGTGACGATACGAATCTTTCCAGTCGCCTGGCCGAAAACCTTTTCTGGTTCGGCCGCAATACCGAGCGTTGCGATAATGTCGCGCGCCTGATGCGCGTCACGCTGCATTTCCTGCTGAATGCCCGGCCCACCCATCGCGGAGCCGAATGGTCAACCGTCAAAGCCCTGTGCGCGTGGTTCGGCCTTATCGAAAGTGTGCCGGCAACACCTGTGCCTGCCTCTGCTACCGGGCAGACGCAAAGCCAGGGACTAATGCCGGCTGCTGAACTCAGTGATACCGAGATTGAAGCGGTTTTGTTGCTTGCGGTGGTATCGCCCGAGGTGCCGGGTCTGGCCCGGCAGCAGCAGGAGTTGCTCCGTGTTGCCAGTCAGCTGCGCGAGCGTTTGTCTCTGGATAACTGGCGCGCGCTGAATCGCATGCTGCAGCGTACGGCCGGTACGGATGCCAGACCGACGCCGTCAGAAGCGATGACGATTCTTGATGATGCGGCTTCCTCGCTGATGACGATGGCCGGCTTTGCCCTCGATGGCATGACGCGGGACATGGGCTGGTGTTTTCTGTCCATCGGCCGACGCCTGGAGCGATTGCAATACCAGACCATTGTATTGCTGCGCGCGCTGGCCATGGATGCCAACGGCAATCTGGACTGGTTGCTGGAGTTGTCCGATAGCATCGTCACCTACCGGGCACGCTACCGGTCGCAGCCGGAGTGGTTGCCGGTTCTCGATTTGCTGTTGCTGGACAAGAGCAATCCGCGTTCGCTGCTGTTTCAGCTGGACGGCATTCTCGGGAGTTTGAAAAAACTGGCCCTGAGCTATGAAGAGTGTACGGATGCGTCACTGGCATCGCTCAAGGATGAGTTGCTGGCTCTGGATCCCGACACGGAGCTGTATTGCGGCAACGCGCCTTTGATCAATCTTTTGTACCGTATCAAGCTTGCCAGCGAAGCGCTGTCGGAGCGCATCAGCGTGCAGTTTTTCAGCTATACCGGTTCTGCGCCTGACAGGGGGCGCCGCTCGTGAATGATGTTGCCATGAGCGATGCTGCCGACAAGACGAGCTCGCGCCAGCGTTACCGGGTGGTACATGAAACCCGTTATAGCTACCAGAGTACGGTGACCCTGTCACAGCAATACCTGCACCTGACACCACGATCCTTTCCTTGCCAGAAAACGGAGTCACACCAGCTGCTGGTCGATCCTGCGACAGAGGAAGTGGTTGAGGGCTTTGATTATTTCGGCAATCACACCCGTCATGTCGCCATTACCGCCCCGCATAAATCGTTGCTGGTGCGTGCCGAATCCACGGTGCTGCTGAGCCCGCGTCACGATCTTGAACGGATAAGGCACTCCCGGCCCTGGGAGAGTCTGCGCGACAGCCTGCTGCAGGATCGTCATGCCGCGGCGCTGGATGCCTGCCGTTATTTATACGATTCACCGCATGTCAGTGCCAGCCCCGCACTCGCACACTACGCACGCCAGTGCTACCGCACCGGCCGGCCGCAACTCGAGGCGGCATTGGCATTGACGCAACGCATTTTTGATGACTTTGAGTTCGATGATAAAGCGACGGATATATCGACGCCGCTGGAAGAGGTGCTGCGGGGCCGCCGTGGTGTGTGTCAGGATTTTGCGCAGTTGATGATTGGCTGTTTGAGAAGCCTGGGTCTTCCGGCCCGCTACATGAGCGGCTACATCCTGACGCAGCCGCCAGAGGGGCAGCCGCGCCTGATTGGCGCTGATGCGTCCCATGCCTGGGTGTCTGTATTTTGTCCGGAGCTGGGCTGGGTGGATTTCGACCCCACTAACCGCTGCCTGGTGCAGAGCGAGCACATCACGCTGGGCTGGGGCCGCGATTTCAGCGACGTCACGCCCATGCGCGGCATTGTGCTGGGCGGCGGCGAACAGGAGTTGCAGGTCAACGTCACGGTCAGCCCGCTGAAATAGGGCGCTGTGGCGATGTTTGTCAGGCACGGCAGCCGGGACATCGGCCGTATCAAACTGCGGGTAGAAACTTGTCAGTTCGGGTTATTGAGCGGGCAGGGGGGCACTACTACCGTGATCGCCTGTGTTGCTGATGACAGGCTTGGCGGCCTCGCATCAGTGTCTCTCATGATGCCTAGAGCCGGGGTTTGCCATGTCTGTGCAGAAAAATTCATCACCAGAAAAAACGGGGCAGGAAAAGTTCAGCCGCTTGCTGGAGCCTCTGGATCTTGGTTTTACCCAGCTTCGTAACCGCGTGATCATGGGCTCCATGCATACGGGTCTGGAAGAACTCAGCATGGAGCGTCAGGCGGCATTTTTTGCCCGTCGCGCGGCCGGCGGTGTCGGCCTCATCATCACCGGGGGCATTGCCACCTCCAGGGAAGGCGGCCTTGGCCCCGGTTCCTCCGGCATGTTTACCGAAAAGGATGCCGAGCATCACCGTGTGGTGACATCGGCCGTGCACGCTTCCGGCGGCAAGATTGTCATGCAGGCGCTGCATGCCGGCCGCCAGTCTTTTCATACCGAGATGCTGGCTCCCTCGGCCAAACAATCGCCGATTTATCCTTTCGCCCCCAGAGCCATGACGGAAGACGATATCGAGCGCGAGCTGGGTAACTGGGCCAATGCCGCCCGACTGGCCAAACTGGCCGGCTATGACGGCGTTGAGATCATGGGTTCGGAAGGTTATCTGCTGAACCAGTTTCTCACCACGCGCGGTAACGAGCGTGATGATAAATGGGGTGGTACTTACGAAAACCGTATGCGTTTTCCGCTGGAAGTGGTGCGTCGTATTCGCGAGGCCACGGGCACTGATTTCATTATTGTCTATCGTCTGTCGATGATGGATCTGGTGCCGGACGGCCAGAGCCTGGAAGAGGTGCTGACCTTCGCCAAACGTATCGAAGCCGAAGGCGTCAATATCATCAATACCGGTATTGGCTGGCATGAAGCCAAAATCCCGACGATTGCGACCATGGTGCCGCGTGCCGCTTTTTCCTGGATTACCCGCAAGATCAAGGACGTGGTGAGCATCCCCGTTGCGGCCAGCAACCGCATCAACATGCCGTCAGTGGCAGAAGACATTCTGGTGAGCGGTGATGCCGATCTGGTGTCCATGGCGCGTCCCATGCTGGCTGATCCGGACTGGGTGAACAAGGCGGCCGCCAATCGCGAAGAAGAAATCAATACCTGTATCGCCTGTAACCAGGCCTGCCTGGATCACACGTTTCAGCTCAGGCTCTCGTCCTGCCTGGTCAATCCGCAGGCCTGCAATGAAACCGAGCTGGTTTACATCAAGACCGACAAGCCGAAAAAAATTGCGGTGGTGGGAGCGGGTCCCGCCGGGCTTTCCTTTGCAACCGTTGCTGGCGAGCGTGGTCATCAGGTGACCCTGTTTGATGCCGACACCAAAATCGGTGGCCAGTTCAATATCGCCAAGCAGATTCCGGGCAAGGAAGAGTTTCATGAAACCATTCGCTATTTTGATGTGATGCTGGGCAAGCATGGCGTGCGCAAGATGCTGGGACGTCGCGTGAGCGCACATGATCTGGCGGCGTTTGACGAAGTGGTTCTGGCGACCGGTATTGTGCCGCGCAAGCTGGATATTCCCGGCCTGGATCATGCCAGCGTGATGTCCTATCTCGATGTCTTGCGTGACAAGAAGCCCGTAGGCAAGCGTGTGGCCATTATCGGTGCCGGCGGTATCGGCGTGGACACGGCGGAATACCTGACGCATGACGCGCATCATAAATCGGCCAGTCTGGATATTCCGACCTTCCTGCGCGAATGGGGGATTGATCCCGAGTTTGCCGCACGTGGCGGCATTGCCGGGGTGCAGGAGCAGGTAGAGGCAAGCCCGCGTGAAGTCTATTTGCTGCAGCGCAAAACGAAAAAAATTACCGGACCGGGGAAAACCACTGGCTGGATTCATCGCGAGGCCCTGCTGAAAAAGAAAGTGCAGATGCTGACCGGGGTGAGTTACACGCAGATTGACGATGAAGGTCTGCATGTCAGCGTCGGTGACAAGGCCATGACGCTCAAGGTTGACACCATTGTGCTGTGTGCGGGGCAGGAACCGCAGCGTGAACTGCAGGCGGCGCTGGAAGAGATGGGCAAGAAGGTGCATCTGATTGGCGGTGCCGATGTGGCGGCCGAGCTGGATGCCAAACGTGCGATTGATCAGGGCGCCCGGTTGGCGGCGATTATCTGACCCGGTTTTTGTGACGCTCTCCGCAAGGGCCGCCATTGGCGGCCCTTTGCATTTGCGGGGGCTGTGTTTTTGCAGGGGCGACCGCTAGACTCCGGCCATAACCCGCTGATGCACAAGGAAGGCTTTGGGGCTGACTCAACCCGTCAGACTCATGAACCGGGTGCTCGGCTCCCTTTGGCAAACAGGCCCTTGCCATGTTCGAAAACTATCTGGCGTCTTCTGAACTGGTGCTCTTCTGGGAAGGCGAGAGCATTGATAAATCCATGATGTATTCCGACTTCCAGGCCACGCTGGACGGTTATGTCGGTATTTCCGGTTATGCCGGTGCTGAGCGGCATGCGGCTTATGTACTGCTTGATGACAGTCTCAAGGTGCGCTCCTGTGTGCTCTTCACCATTGCCTTTGACGCGGCCGGTTTTCCCGAGCGCAGCTGGAATCTGCCGCTGCGGCATATGGCAGAAATTGCCGGTCGGGGTCCGGATATGGGCGGTGGTCCTATCCATCTGGTCTGTCACAGCCAGTGTTCGATTTCATGGCATGCACCGAGGCTCTGGGATCCGGTCATGCAGCCGGCAGAGCTCAACACCTTTGTGCAGATTGCCCGCGAGGTGGAAAAAGCCTGCGAGCGTTTCAGCATGCGTCCCTTGCGGCCCGCAGCGGTCTTGCCAGCGCCCCGGCCTGATGCCGATATTCCTCTACTGACCGATACCTCGCCACTTCCCGAACCTCTATCCGCGCCTGCCGAGTGGGAAAAGGACCGGGAGCGCTTGCTGGCGCGACTGACCGAACAGCATCTGCATATTCATACGCTGGAGACGGACAAGAACGAAACCATTGCACGTCTGGATTTTCTGCATCAGCAGCAGGCGGATATTCTGGAGGCCCAGAATGCCAAGCTGCTGAGCCAGCACAAGGCGACCAAAGCACAAAACGAAGCGCAGCGTGAACAGATTGAATCCCTGCGTCAGCAAATCATCCGTGTTCATGGCCTTGAAGATAATCTTGCCGAAGAGCGTCGCCTGCATGAGGAGCAACTCGTTGCCATCATGCATTCCAAGGTGGGCGAGGAAACGCAGCGATTTGAAGAGCTTCTCAAGCAGAAGGATCAGGAGTTTGCCAGTCGCGAACAGCGCCTGAAGGAGGAGCATCAGCTTTCCCTGGAGCATCGACTGGGCGAAGAGGCATCAAGCCATCGCATGCAGATGGATTCCTTGCGCGCTGAAATAAATTATCGTGATGACATCATCAGGAGCCTGTCGCAGGAACTGGTGACACTGAACTCCAGTTTGACCAAGGTAGAGGAGGGCGCCGCAGACGAGTTTCTGCGCCGGCTGGAGTCATTGGGCATGAACTTCGTTGCTTTTCATGCCGGGGCTGGCCATCTTTCTGTGCCGGTTGCCGAGCTTGCGACCTATGTCGGCAATCCTGCTGCCTATGTCGCGGCCAAATGCCACGTCAGTGAGGAGCAATATACCCGCTGGCTGCAGCATTATGAGAACCCACGCTGTAATGCTCCCCTGGGCGACAAGTGTTGTGATGCACGACTGATTCGTACGGACTCTCCCACCAAGTTCATCGTTGGCCAGTCTGACCGTTGTGCCCGCCACCAGACGGCGGACTCGGCTATCGACAATGTGCTGCGTTTCCGGTGATGAACATGTTTCCACTGGATGCTTTTTCTCACCCCGTGCGCCTGCAGTTCCTGCAGGGAGAGGAATGGTCTGCGCGCGGTATTCGTGTGGCCATAAAGCGCGAGGATGAACGTGATGCCCTGCTGGGTGGCAACAAGTGGTGCAAGCTTGCCGGCCATCTGGCGCTGGCACGCGAGCAGGGATTCTCGCGCCTGCTGAGCGTGGGTGGTATATGGTCCAATCATCTGCATGCACTGGCTCATGCGGGGCAGCGTTTTGGTTTTGAAACGGTGGGTGTGGTGCGCGGCACTCCGGATGCCATGACAGCCATGTTGCGCGAAGCGGCAGCGGCAGGGATGCAGCTTGAGTTTGTTTCGCGCGAACACTATCGCTCGCGTCAACAGGCAGAATGGCCTGCGCACCTTGCAAAAAGATTCGGGCCTTGCCTGTATATTCCGGAAGGCGGAGCGGGTGCTCCTTCCGCGCTCGGCCTGGCCATGCTGGCCAGGGAAATCGCTGCGCAAATTTCGGGATCGGTCATCCTTGCCACCCCGGTAGGGTCGGGTACCACGCTGGCAGGTTTGCGGGCCGAGTTACCTTCGCGTTTTACCGTGTGGGGATTTCAGGCTTTTGCGGATGCCGGACTGCCCGCACGCTTGCGGCAGGTTCTCGTCGCCGCTGACCCGTCCTCGTGGCGCCTGTTTTCAACACCCGCCATGCGTGCGCATCGTGAGCTGGCCGTCGAGCTTGCTGATTTTCTGCGGTCTTTCGAGATGGCTGAAGGGATTCCGCTTGACCCTGTTTATACCGTGCGCATGTTGTCGCGCCTGCGTTCATTGATTGCCGATGGCACTGTTCCTGATGGTAGTACCGTCATTGCCCTGCATACGGGTGGACTGCAAGGGCGACGTGGTCATGATCTGCCGCAAATGCTTGTACAGGCGGCGTGAGGAAATGACATGACGACTCCGCGCCGAATCAATCGGGATCTCTTGCACGGCTTTGTACCGCTGGGCTCGCTGTCGTCCGAGCGTCTGGATTATTTGCTGGAGGGCCAGGAGATTGAAGCCTTGCCGGCGGGAACGGAAATTTGCACTCTGGGCGCCAGCGATGGCTGCACTATTTATCTTCTCAGTGGTGTGGTCCGTATAGAAAACGCGTCCGGTGAAGTGCACGCACTGGATGCCGGTGATGTTGAAGCGGCCCATGCCCTGTCACCGGAGCAGCCACGGCTGGAGACGGTGCGTGCCACGACGCCAGTGAATATCCTGCGCTTTGACAGCAAGCGGCTGGACCGCGTGCTGGCATGGGATCAATCGACCGAGACGCTGCAGAAAGCACTGGCGGCCCTGCAGCCGGGTGAAGACAGTGTCTGGATCTCGCGGCTGTTGCAGTCCCGCCTTTTTTATCGCCTGCCGCCGGCCAATATTGTGGAGCTGTTCAAACGCCTCAAGCCGCAACCGGTGCAGCGCGGGCAGCACATCCTGAAGCGGGGTGAAATGGCGGAGTACTGTTATTTCATCAAGGAGGGGGTGGCGGAGGTTCGCATGTCGGGGGTGACCCTGGCCTTGCTGGAAAAGGGCCAGTACTTTGGCGAGGAGGGGTTGCTGATTGAAGGCCCGCGCAATGCCGATGTCGTCATGGTGTCAGATGGCCTTCTGCTGCGTCTGGACAAGTCCGATTTTGACCTGTTGCTGAAGGCGCCTTCCCTGGCCCTTGTTGATTTTTCGACCGCCATGAGCCGCATTGAAGAAGGCCACGCCCAGTGGCTGGATGTGCGTCTGGCTGAGGAGCAGGAGCGCGGCGTCTTGCGTGGTGCGCTATGTCTGCCTTTGCAGTCACTTCGTGTAAAATCGCGCCTGCTGCCCAAGGACCGGCGTTATATCCTTTATTGCGATACGGGGCGTCGCAGCGCCGCCGCTGCTTTCCTGCTGGGTGTGCTGGGTTACGATACGGAAGTGCTGGAGGGGGGGCTATGGACTCTCATGGCTTCCGAGCGCGACCGCTTTCTCGTCAACGAATGACGTCATCTGCAGCCAGCGGCTGTTGACAGGGTTTTCATGGAACAATTTCGCAATATAGGCCTGATGGGTCGTCCGGGTAATGCCACGGTGGCAGATACGCTTGAGTACCTGTTGCAGTTTCTGGAGCGCCGTGGCGTCAAGGTCATCGTTGATGAGGACACGGCCGTGATATTGCCGCGCCCGGGTCTTCAGGTATGCACCCGCGGCATGCTGGGGGAAGCGTGCGATCTGGTGATCGTCGTGGGCGGCGATGGCTCCATGCTGCATGCGGCACGCTCGTTGGCGCGCTTTAACAAGCCGGTGCTGGGTATCAATCGTGGACGTCTTGGTTTTCTCACCGATATTTCACCGGGTGAGATCGACAGCAAGGTAGCGGCGGTGCTTGATGGTGATTATGTGATTGAGCAGCGCTTCATGCTCAATATGGAAGTGAAGTCGGCCGGTAATCCTGTCGGTGAAGGCATTGCCCTTAATGACATCGTGTTGTACGCCGGAAAGTCCGTGCACATGATCGAGTTTGAGTTGTACATCGAAGGAAAGTTTGTTTATCGCCAGCGCTCGGACGGCCTTATTATTGCGACGCCAACAGGCTCTACTGCATATGCGCTCTCGGGTGGCGGCCCCATCATGCATCCCCGGCTGGATGCCATGGTGCTGGTTCCCATGCACCCGCACGCCTTGTCCAGCCGACCCATCGTGGTTGATGGTAATAGCGAAATAAAGCTGCTGATGTGTACGGAGGACATCAATCCCATGGTCAGCTGCGATGCCCAGGCGGGTATCAGCTTGCACGCCGGCGACTGGGTTTATGTCAACAAGCATCCGTACAAACTGCGTCTGCTGCATCCGCCCGGCCATGATTTTTATGCAGCTTGCCGCACCAAGCTTGGCTGGAGCAGCCAATTAACCAATTCTGGTGAGTGATTTTCGTGAACGAAGCAACGCTTGAAAAAATGCTGTCAGCCCTGACGCCGGAGATTGTGGTGGCGTTGAGGCTGGCTGTTGAAATTGGCAAGTGGCCGGATGGTCGTCGCTTGAGCAATGACCAGCGTGCGATCTGCCTGCAGGCCGTTATTGCCTGGGAGCACAAGAACCTGCCGGAAGACCAGCGCATCGGCTATATCGACAAGGGTGAAAAAGAAGAGGGTGATGTCTGTGATGACAAATCACATTCACACGAGGAAGAGCCGGTAAAGTTCCTGCATTGATTTTTTACGCGAACGCATGTGATTGAGCGCCGGATAAAACGGCTTTCGGTTCAATGCCGCTTTGCAAAAATCACCAGCGGTATTTATTCCAGTTTTCCGGGTTGGCCCAGAATTTCGGATTCAGCCAGTCGGGTACGGACTTGTAGGTACGGATATCGAAACTCCACGCCTGCCAGCTTTCGCCCGCTAGTTCATACTGCGCCTGCCGGGTCAGACCCAGGCCGATCAAGGTCGTGCCATCAAGCAGTTTTTCCGGTACAAACACCAGAAGCTGGCGTGCCAGCAGGTCGCGCATCACGGCAATGAGCTGCCGGGCTTCGCGCGCATCGTCACTGTTTTCCAGTATTGCGATCGCCAGTTCCGCACGTTGTCGTTGTGAAGCGGATTGCAGTGCTGTCTGCCATGACAGAGCCTCACCGGCAACAGCAGATGCCGGCCAGGGCAAAGTGGACAGGCGCGCCCCTATGCAAACAATGCGGGTGGCATGAGTGGTTGCCAGTGTTTCGGCAATCAGGGGCAGAAAGGGGTGCGTAAGCGCCGGCATGATGTCAACTTCAGACAGGAAAAAGAATGCAAGGTACTTTACGGAAAATGCGGGCTGAACGAAACGAGCCCATCTCCTATTTTCTGCCACTTGGGGATTTCTCTGTCCCGCTGGCACCTTTTATGGGGAATACCCTGCATTTGCGTTATCAGGGCAGTATCTTCTGTACTGCCTGCGGGCGCAAAACAAGTAAATCCTATAGCCAGGGGCATTGCTTTGTCTGCTTCAAAAAACTGGCAGCTTGCGACATGTGCATCATGAAGCCTGAAACCTGTCACTTTGATCTCGGTACCTGTCGTGAGCCCGGGTGGGGCGAAAGCCACTGCAATATCCCGCATATTGTTTATCTGGCTAATTCATCCGGTCTCAAGGTCGGTATTACCCGTGGTACCCAGGTGCCGACCCGATGGATTGACCAGGGCGCCAGTCAGGCTTTGCCGATTTTCAGCGTCGGTACTCGCTACCAGTCCGGACTGGTTGAAACCACTTTGGCAAAACATGTAGCGGATAAAACCAACTGGCAGGCTTTGCTGAAAGGAGATGCCTCTCCGGTGGACTTGCTGAGGGCTCGTGATGAGTTGCTTGAAAAGTGTGCTGCCGAACTTGCTGAATTAAACGAGCGGTTTCCCGGGGAAATAAACCTGATACCTGAAGCTGTGGTAGAGGGCTTCTCTTATCCGGTTCTGCAATATCCGCAAAAAATAAAGTCTTTTAATCTGGATCAGTCGCCTGATGTGCTCGGCACGCTTCTGGGTATAAAGGGGCAATACCTGCTGCTTGATACGGGCGTTATCAATGTTCGAAAGTTTACGGCCTATCAGGTCGAACTGCTGTCGGTTTAGTCATGTCTTCCTGCAATGTCCCATCCAATATCGAGTCTTCCAGCATCATGTCGGCATCTGTCTCAAAAACCATTTATCTCAAGGATTACCAGAAGCCTGCTTTTTTGATTCATGCCACGGCACTGACTATTGATATCCATGAGGGGTATACGCTGGTTGAGACTGTGCTTGATATGGAGCGTGTGCCGGCATCGTCGCATGATGAATCCCTGTTCCTGCATGGTGTCGATCTTGAGCTGGAGTTATTGAAAATCGATGGGGTGGTTGTAGCAGCGGATCAGTATTATTGCGAAGCTGAGCGCCTGATTATAAGAAACGTACCAAAAGGGAAGTTCACGCTGCAGTCACGTGTGCGTATCTATCCCGAAAAAAATACGGCGCTGGAAGGCCTGTATTGTTCAAATGGAATGTATTGCACCCAGTGTGAGGCTGAAGGCTTTCGCAAGATCACCTATTATCTGGACAGGCCCGATGTCATGGCCCGGTTTACCACAACCGTGCGTGCTGACAAAAAACGGTATCCCGTTCTTTTGGCTAATGGCAACCAGACGGCAGCTGGCGATCTTGATCAGGAGCGTCATTTTGCCGTCTGGGACGACCCTTTTCCCAAGCCGTCTTACCTCTTTGCCGTGGTGGCGGGCAATCTGGTATTCAAGCGTGATCAGTTTGTCACCATGACGGGGCGCTTTATTGATCTGCGCATTTATGTGGAATCGCGGGATATCGACAAGGTTGATCATGCCATGTCTTCCCTGCAGCGTTGTATGCGCTGGGATGAGGAGGTGTATGGCCGTGAGTATGATCTGGATGTTTTCATGATTGTGGCTGTTTCCCATTTCAATATGGGAGCGATGGAAAACAAGGGGCTGAATATATTCAACACCAGCTGTGTGCTGGCGCATCCTGCCACTACCACGGATGCCGGTTTCCAGCGCGTGGAGTCAGTGGTGGCGCATGAGTACTTTCATAACTGGAGTGGCAATCGTGTTACCTGTCGTGACTGGTTCCAGCTCAGCCTGAAGGAAGGTTTTACCGTTTTTCGGGACCAGCAGTTTTCAGCCGACATGCTGTCGCCCAGTGTGCAACGTATCGAGGATGTGAACTTCCTGCGGGCCTGGCAATTTGCGGAAGATGCTGGTCCCCTGGCTCATCCTGTTCGTCCTGAGTCTTTTGTCGAGATCAATAATTTCTATACGGCAACGGTTTATGAAAAAGGCTCCGAGATTGTGCGTATGTTGCATACCGTGCTCGGGCCAAAAGCTTTTCGAGAGGGCACGGATCTTTATTTCAGTCGCCATGACGGGCAGGCAGTAACCGTAGAGGATTTTGTGCAGGCACTGGCGGATGCTTCTGGCAAAAACCTGGACGGCTTTCTCTGCTGGTATCGCCAGCCGGGGACGCCAACCCTGCATGTGCACGGTGAGTATCATGCGGGTACGCAGGAGTATCATCTGACCTTGCGCCAGCAATTACCGCTCCTGGAAGGTTATCCAGAACCTGTGCCCTTGCCGGTTCCCTTGCGTCTGGCGCTGCTGGGGCCGGATGGCCTTGAGCAGCCCATATCCATGAAGGGTGAGCTTCAGCGCGTGGGGGCAGGGGAGACGGGTGATGCGGTGGTACTGCTGACAATGTCTGGGCAGACGCTGGTTTTTCAGGGCTTGAGTTCGGCGCCCGTACCGTCCTTGTTGCGTGATTTTTCGGCTCCCGTCCGGGTTGAGCGTTCTTTTACCTTTGAGGAAAAGCTGTTTCTGCTGCGTCACGACAGTAATGGATTTAATCGCTGGCTGATTTCGCAGGAGCTGCTGACGGCCGAGTTTTTACGGCTTGCTGCGGATAGTGCGCAGGGGCGTCATTTGCTGCCCGATGTACGCTTGCTGGAGGCTCTTGAGGGGGTTGTTCCCTTGCTGGGGCGGACGGATCCGGCGCTGGCAGCCAAGCTTTTGCAGTTGCCAGGCTTGGCGCAGTTGTTTGATGCGACGGCACATCCGGATCCCGAGGCTTTGCATATGGCAAGGGGCTCTTTTCGTCATGCTCTGGGGCGAAAACTGGAGGGCTGGTTGCTCGCGCAATGTGAGCCTGCAGGTGTTGCTGCGTACGTTTACGATTCTGCGCATATCGCTGATCGCAGTTTGCGTAATACGGCGTTGGGCTTTCTGGTGGATCTTGGCGGGGCTTACCATGAACTGGCTGTCAGGCAGTTTGAGGTGGCCGATCATATGACTAATGAGTCTGCCGCGCTGACCGCTCTCGTGCATGCAGACAGTCCGCAGGCGCCGCGCTGTCTGGAGCAGTTTGCGGCGCGTTGGCAGCATGAGGCACTGGTGATGGATCAGTGGTTTGCCATGCAGGCTTCGGCGCCGTTTGTGCAATCCTGTGAGCGTGTGAGCCAGTTACGAGAACACCCCGATTTTCATCGCGATAACCCCAATCGTGTGCGGGCCCTTATTGGTCAGTTTGCCAATAACAATCCCCTGGCTTTCCATCAGAGGGACGGTCGTGGCTACGCCCTGTTGCTTGAGGAGGTGGGGCGGCTGGATGTCCTGAATCCGCAGATTGCTGCGCGCCTGCTTGGCAGCATGAGCTCCTGGCGTCGTTTCGATGAGGCTCGGCAGGCGCATGCGCACAAGGGGCTTGTGCAGTTGGCGGCTGTGGCGCGTTCCCCGGACGTACAGGAAACCCTGCATCGCCTGTTGTGATTGCCTGGGCGAGGTCGACTGTCGGTGCCTATCACTGACCAGAGGTTGCGGCGCAATCACTGGCGTAACGCAGAATATGAGCTAGCTTTTCTGAGGGGTTCTTAATGGATACTCAGAAAGCCGAGATTGTCTGACAGTGATATAGGCATTTGAGTCACAAAAAGTCTAAACGGCTATGTAGTCAGACTTTGCGGTTTTCTTTATGGCTGGCAACAGGTATAAATGCAGCAAGACCGGGCTAGATACTCGGAAAAGTAATACAAAAAGATAAAAAGTGCTCCGGTACCAGGCTGCAACATCCGGATTCGTCTTTTCTGTGGGCAGGAGCTCGCCAGAAAAATGCTGCAGCTCCTGCTGGACACTCATGTTTCATAACAACAAACCGTGCACGCTTGGAGTTCCTAAATGAAAAACAAGAATGGTCTGCTGTCCCTTCGCATGGCCCCTCGTGCCGCTGGCTTCGCGCTTGCCACGATCCTTCCCCTGGCAGTCAACACGGCCTCGGCTTTTGAACTCAATCTGGGTGCAGTGACCGGTTCTCTGGATACCACCTTGTCGTATGGCACGGGCTGGCGTTTGGAGAATCCCAAGGACAATCTTTCCACGAACTACCCCAACTATGCGGCAGCTGTTCAGGATAACCATCGTACTTTCATCAACAAGAATGATGGCGATGCGAATTTTGATAATAATTCCACTCCTTTCAGTAATGCCTTCAAGATCACCTCTGATCTTGAGCTGAAGTACGAAAATCTCGGTATGTTTGTGCGTGGTACGGCATTTTACGACACGATAATCATGGATGAAGCGCCCAATCGCGCTCACCCCAGCCGTTTTCCTAACTCGGCCAGCTGTAATGTGCAGAATACTTCAGCCACAGCGATTGCTCAGGGCAAGTGCGGCTTTCCCAGTGAAATTGATGATCACTCCGGTACCAATACGCGCTTCCTTGATGCCTATGTTTATGGCAACTTCGATGTGGCAGGCCACCCATTGAACGTGCGCGCCGGTGAGCAGGTTATCAGCTGGGGTGAGGCGTTGTTCCTTCAGGATGGTATCAATAGCGCCAACCCTGTTTCGCTTTCCAAGCTGCGTCTGCCGGGCGCTGAAGTAAAAGAAGCCTTGCTTCCCCTGCCTATGTTGTATGCCTCGCTGGGTCTGACGGACAAACTGGCGATGGAGGCTTTCTACGAGTTTGATTGGGACAACTCCGAATCGGATGACGTAGGGACGTTTTATTCAACGGATGATGCATTCGGAGGGCAGGGTGCCAACCGGATTCTGGTTGAGGCCTCGGCTCTGGGGGCTGCAACCTATAATGACTTGATTGACGACGGCATGTTGAATGGTTCCACGACATCACCCTATCTGACTAATTCCGCTCTCCCGCACAAAAGTGTTAATAATCAGGGGCAGTTTGGTGTGGCCTTCCGCTACTCGCTGGACTCAACCGAGTTCGGCTTGTATTACATGAACTACCATAGCCACAAGCCAGTAGCGCAGGCAACGACGGGAACGCTAAATCCCCTGCTTGGCCCGCTTGCGCCGGCCGGTTATGTCAACTCAACAGTGTATCAACTAGTTTATCCTGAAAACATCCAGATGATCGGTCTGAGCTTCAGCACCACGGCGGGTGACTTCTCCTTCTCCGGGGAGCTGGCCTACCGTCCGAATGACGTCATTCTTTCCGAGCTTGGCGACAATCTGGTGGCTTACAATACGATCGCAGCTGCGTGTTATGGTTCTGGTGTGTGTAATCCGGCCAATGGTTCAAATTTTGGTGACATTCTTGGCATGGTAAAGCCCGGCCAGACGACCCAAGTTTCTGCTAAGCTTGAAACCTATAATCTGGATCTGGTATCGATTTACAACTTTGGTCCGATGCTGGGTGCCGATGGCATGACCGGTGTACTTGAGTATGGCGCCAGCTATATTCCTACCGGCGAACACAGGCACTACGCTTCGACAGCATCGCTGATTAATATTCCTCTTTCTGAAGTGCCTGTTCCACTACAAGCGGCCATTTGTAGCGCCCCCAAGGTTGATGCCAATAGCTGCATCTCGGAAGGCCCTGCCAATGATTACCTTGACGCGCTTTCCATGGGTTACCGCATAGTACTGACCTCGACCTACAACGATGCTTTTGCGGGTGTGGCACTCAGCCCCATGATTCGTTTTGCGCATGATTTCCTTGGCAACTCGCAGCGTACGGGCAACTTCCTGGAAAATCGCATGGCAGCTACCGTTGGTGTGAGCGCGCTGTATAACCAGGCTTTTGAAGTGGCTTTTGCCTACAACACCTTCTGGGGTGCTGAGGGCAGCAATCTTTTGACTGATCGCGACAACATCACGGCAACACTCAAATATTCCTTCTGATGTCATGATGCTCGCAAGGGCATGAAGTGCGCTGCAGGCAGGTTTTATGCCTGTAGCGCTTTCAAAAAAGATTTTTTGTTTTCTGTGAGGGTTTTATCATGATTAAGAAAATAGTCTGGGCGAGTGCGGCGCTGGTCGTCTCGCTTGCTGCGACATCCACGCAAGCTGCCGTGTCGGCAGCTGAAGCAGACAAGCTGAAAAGCACATTAACTCCCTTGGGGGGCGAAAAGGCCGGCAACAAGGAAGGTACCATTCCTGCCTGGACGGGAGGCCTGACAAAGTCGCCATTTCCGAACTACAAGCCAGGCGCACATCAGCCTGATCCGTTTCCCGGCGATAAACCCGTTGCCGTGATTACAGCGCAGAACATGAATCAGTATGCGGATAATCTGGCCGAAGGCCAGAAAGCCCTTTTCCGTACCTATCCGCAAACGTTCAAGATGAACATCTATCCCAGCCGTCGTACCGAGGCAGCTCCACAGTTTGTGTACGACAATACTTTCAAGTGTGCAACGGCCGCGAAGGTGAAAGACTGGGGCATTGACGGTTGCGTAGGTGGCATACCCTTCCCGATACTTTCGGGCAGCAATAGTGAGCAGGCGTTGCAGGCGGTGTGGAATCACATCGTGCGCTGGCGTGGCGAGTATATTGTGCGCAAGGCATCCGAGGCGGCTGTTCAGCGTAATGGATCCTACTCACTCGTGACCTCGCAGCAGGAAGTTGATTTCCGTTTCTATCATCGCGATATCAAAACGGTAGCACAGCTTAATAACGTACTTTTCAACTATCTCTCGTTTACCACGGCGCCGGCACGTCTTGCTGGTGGTGCGGTGCTGCTCTGGGAAACGCTGGATCAGCGCAAGGATCAGCGCCAGGCATGGGGTTACAATGCCGGACAGCGTCGCGTGCGTCAGGCGCCCAATCTTTCCTATGACACGCCAATTGCTGCCGCTGATGGTTTGCGTACGGCTGACGACACCGATATGTATAACGGTGCCCCGGACAAGTACACATGGAAGCTGGTGGGTAAAAAGGAAATCTATATTCCTTACAATAACTACAAAATGGGTCAGCCTAACGTCAAGTACAAGGACCTGTTAATGCCTGGTCACGTTAATCCGGCCTATTTGCGTTATGAGTTGCACCGAGTCTGGATAGTCGAGGGTAGTCTGCAGGCAGGGGAGCGTCATATTTACTCCAAGCGCCGGTTCTATATTGATGAGGACTCCTGGGGTATTGCGATTGCTGATCAGTATGATGGCCGTGGTGATCTCTGGCGTGTGAGCATGGCTTATCTGAAGTCCTATTACGATGTACCAACGGTATGGACGGGTCTTGATACTTTCCATGATCTTCAGGCGCACCGTTATCACGTACAGAATCTGGATAGCGAAGAAGACTCTACTCTGGATTTCAGCAAGCCATCACCGGGTGATGAATACTTCACGCCGGCAGCGCTGCGCCGTCGCGGTACTCGATGAGTTCCTGAAGTAATGGACTACAGGAAAAGCCGGAGACCCTCCGGCTTTTTCACATGAAGTTTGTGCGGCATATGTGTTTCATCTTATTTTCTGATTCAAGGCATGCCATGAAAATTTCTTCTTCTTTTATTACGGGGCTTGCTCTTGCGGTGAGTCTTGCAGGATCAGTTACAACTGCTGCGACAGCAAAGTCCGCAGTCGATCGTCCGGCGGTTGTGTCCGCTAAGGCCAGCCGTTCCTTGTTGATTGATCTTTCCAAAGCAGGATCACGCCTGGTGGCGGTTGGTGATCGTGGCCATATTCTTTTTTCAGATGATCAGGGTAAAACCTGGGCTCAGGCCAAGGTTCCTGTATCGGTAATGCTGACCAGCGTGCACTTTCCGAATGCACAAGAAGGCTGGGCAGTTGGCCATAATGGCGTCATTCTTCATTCGTCTGATGCGGGTGCCAGCTGGCAGTTGCAACGGGCTGACAGAGACAGCGCCAGTGAAAAGGCAGGGGCTCCGTTACTGGGTGTCTGGTTTGCCGATAACCAGAATGGTTATGCTGTTGGTGCTTACGGTTACTTTCTTGCAACCCATGACGGCGGCAAGACATGGAGCAATAACGCCTCCGCTTTAAAAAACACGGACGGCTGGCATTTGAATGCCATTCGCGGCATGTCGGGTACCACTACCGTATTTATCGTTGGTGAGCATGGCGTCCTGTTTCGTTCCATGGACAAGGGTGTGACCTGGAGTGCTCTTGCTTCTCCCTTTGATGGTTCTTTTTTTGGTGTTGCACCAATTGCACCGGATCTGGTGTTGATTTTTGGTTTGCAGGGGAGGCTTTTTGCTTCTTCCGATCTGGGCGTGCAGTGGCATCAAGTGCAAACGGGTGTTACATCTGGCCTTAATGCGGCAACCCTTCTTGAGGATGGTCGAGTCATTGTGGTGGGTAATGCAGGTGTCGTGCTTGCCGCCAAAGACCGCTCTTTGAATCTGATTCCTGAAACGCGCAGCGATCGCCAGTCGATAACGGCAATTTTGCCGTTGGCTGGTAATGGTTTGTTGACCGCGGGCGATGGTGGGGTTAAGTCCCTGCAGGCAGCAAGCAAGTGATTACCGGCGAGATATGACGACATGATAATTTCAAAAATCGAAAATCTAATTTTTGGTGCACGCCGGTTCATCATTGCAATTTTTGCAGTGATTACCGTACTGATGATATGGCAGGTGTCAGGGATAAAAACCGATACCAGCCTGGAAAAAATGGTGCCGCTGGCACATCCATATATCCAGAATCTTTTTAAGCATAAAGACGAGCTGGGTCTGGGTAACGACGTAAAGATCGCCGTAGCGGTTAAGCAGGGCGATATTTTCACTCCTGCTTATATCGATATGTTGAAAAACGTGACGGATGATGTTTTTTATCTGTCGGATATGCCGAATCGCGAAGAGGGTGCTCAGCACTCCATCGTTGATCGCGCCAAGCTGAAATCACTCTGGACGCCAAATGTACGCTGGAGCGAGGTAACGAAGGACGGCTTTCAGGGGGGGGAGGTTACTCAGGGTTACGATGGTACGCCTGAAGGTATTGAGTCCTTGCGCAGCAATATTCTGCGCTCGGGTCAGGTGGGGCGTCTGGTGGCGGATGATTTCAAGTCAACCATCATTCAGATTCCTCTGCTCGATGGAGAGAAAATAGACTACAAGCAGCTCTCTGCCAATCTTGAGGTCTTGCGCGAGAAGTATCAGGCGCAAAATCCCAACGCGGAAATACACATCATTGGTTTTGCCAAGAAGGTGGGTGATCTCATTGATGGCGGTACCAAGATAGCGCTGTTCTTCCTGGCTGCCATTCTGATCACTTTCGTATTGCTGCTCTGGGAGTTTCGCGACATCAAGAGTGCGTTTGCTGTGGTGGCTTGCTCCATTATTGCCGTGATTTGGCAGTTGGGGGCTGTGAAGCTGCTGGGATTCGGGATAGATCCGTACTCCATGCTGGTGCCTTTTCTGGTTTTCGCGATTGGCGTCAGTCACTCCGTGCAGGTGGTGAATGCGGTAGTTCTGGAGACTGCTGCCGGGGCAGACCGTGAATCGTCCGCTCGTCGTGCATTCAGCTCGCTGTTCAAGGCCGGTACCATGGGCCTGGCGATGGAAGCGATCGGCTTTCTGACCCTGCTGGTTATCCAGATCGATGTGATTCGTGCCTTGGCGATTTCTGCCTTTGTGGGTACGGCTCTGATCGCTTTTACCAATTTCGTGTTGCTGCCGGTTTTGATGTCCTATGTTCGTATCAGCGACAGCGCCGTTAAGAAACGTCAGGAAAAGAGTCTGCATGTTCCGAAGATATGGACCCTGACGGCACGCATGGCCGAAAAGACTCCGGCAATGATTGGTGTCATCGTTGCGGCTGTTTTTCTGGTGGTTGCTGCCATGGTTGCTCATCACGTCAAGATAGGTGATCTTGATCGCGGCGCGCCCGAATTGCGCGCGAATTCCCGTTACAATCTTGACGACAAGTTCATTACTTCACACTACTCCATCAGTGCTGATGTGCTGGTTGTGATGGTCGAAACCAAGCCTCAGATGTGCTCAACCTACGCCACACTGGAAGCGATTGATCGCCTGCAGTGGCAACTGGAGAATGTGGCTGGCGTACAGTCGGCACAGTCTCTCGTAACGGCAACAAAGCGTATTCAGGCCGGCTTCAATGAGGGCAGTCTGAAGTGGTCTACGCTGGTCGCTGATGATGCCGTACTGAATGAAACTGCGAAAAACGTGACGGAACTTTATAACGGCGAGTGCAGCCTGGTTCCGGTCTTTGTCTTTCTGGACGATCACAAGGCGGAAACGCTGGCGCGCGTAACTCAGTCTGTCGAAGGCTTTGCGAAGGAAAATGATACGGCTGACATGAAGTTCCTGCTGGCCTCGGGTAATGCAGGCATCGAAGCCGCCACCAATGATGTGATTGCTGCCAGCAAGACTCCCATGCTGTTGCTGGTATACGGCGTGGTAATTCTGCTGTGCTTTGTGGCCTTCCGTTCCTGGCGGCCGGTGGTCTGTATCGTGCTGCCTCTGGTGCTGACCTCGATGCTTTGCGAGGCATTGATGACCGTGCTTGGCATTGGTATCAAGGTGGCAACCTTGCCGGTGATTGCGCTGGGCGTGGGTATCGGTGTTGATTATGGCGTCTACATCTATGCCAAGTTCGAGAAGTATCTCAGGGACGGTCAGGGCCTGAAGGAGGCTTATCTGGCGACCCTCACCAGCACCGGGCGTGCCGTCCTGTTTACGGGTGTTACGCTGGCGATCGGTGTTTTAACCTGGGTGTTCTCGCCGATCAAGTTCCAGGCTGATATGGGTCTGCTCCTGACCGTGATGCTGCTGTGGAACATGCTCGGTGCGCTGATCCTGATTCCGGCACTGGCGCACTTCCTGGTCAAGCCTCAGGATTACCGCAAGTAGGCGCAGGTACAGGTTGTGACAAAAAGGCCCTCATATGAGGGCCTTTTTGCTTTGGCTGAAAACTAGTCCCGCACGGGACTGCCAATTTGAACCCTGGCCCCTATAATGCGCGCCACTTGTTCTCCGGATGTCTGGACATGCTTTATCCCCTGGCTCGCCATCTTCTGTTTTGCTTGCCCGCAGAGGCTTCACATAACCTGTCACTGGCGGGTATCAGTCTGGCGGAGCGGCTTGGCCTGACGGCTTTGTTGCCGGCTATCCCCGAGAGTCCCGTCAGCTTGATGGGGCTGCGTTTTCCCAACCCGGTAGGGCTGGCGGCGGGGCTGGACAAGAATGGCGACCACATTAATGGCCTGGCCGCGCTCGGTTTTGGTTTTATCGAGATCGGCACGGTGACGCCGCGGCCGCAGCCAGGCAACCCCCGGCCTCGTTTGTTCAGGTTGCCGCAGGCCACGGCCATCATCAACCGCATGGGGTTTAACAATCTCGGCGTAGATCATCTGGTAGGGCAGGTGGAGCGTTGCCGCTACAGGGGTGTGCTGGGGATCAATATCGGCAAGAACTTCGATACGCCTGTGGAAAAAGCAGCGGATGATTATCTGATCTGTCTGGATCGTGTTTATGCCCATGCCAGCTATGTCACGGTGAATATTTCCTCGCCCAATACGCAAGGCTTGCGCAGCCTGCAGTCGGGCGATGCGCTGTCAGCATTGCTGGAGCAGCTCAAGACGCGTCAGAGCCAGCTGGCCACCCGGCATGGCCGGTATGTACCGCTGGTGGTGAAGATTGCACCTGATCTGGAGCCCTCTGATGTGGTCATGATGGCAGGGCAGCTGCGCCGCTTTGAAATTGACGGAGTGATTGCCACCAACACCACCCTCAGTCGACAGGGGGTTGAGGGCCTGCCTCATGCTAATGAGGCGGGCGGTTTAAGCGGGCTGCCGGTACGGGAGTCATCGACACGCGTCGTGCGGGAGCTGGTAGTGGCACTGGAGGGAAAGCTGCCGGTCATTGGTGTGGGTGGCATTACCGACGGCGCCAGTGCGGTGGAAAAAATTGGCAATGGCGCTCAGCTTGTACAGCTTTATACCGGCTTTATTTACCGTGGCCCGGCCTTGATTCGCGAGGCAGCTGCCGGTATTGCCGCATTGAAGAGGGGAACGGTTTGAACGGAACCCCTGAAAAGAGTGCCGCCCCGGTGTCGGGGACAACGGGGCGGCGGCTTGGCTTTTGGGGGCCAATTGAGGGCGGTGACACCCTTTTCTGTTAGAGATCGGGTTCAGCGGTGACAGGCCTTCCAGTCACATATGGGGAACAAGGTGTAGCGCGGAGACTCCGCGATAGCCATCATGCTGATTGGTTCGGCCCTCGCGCCAGCCAGCCATCCAGAATTGTCGCAAGTTGATGTTTTGGTAGGGGCAGGCATCTTGTGAGCGTCCGGTCAGACCGGCGTTGAAGCCGCGAGAATACAGTAATTCATCACGTTCCCTTTTTTGTCGCTTCATCGGTTCACCTCTGAAAGATTAACGGGCGATGCGTGCCTTGATTTGCAACAGTCCATGGCACATGCGCTAAAGATGGTTTCCAGTATGCAGAGGAGCTCCTCTCGGGCGACTGGAATCAAACTCCGCGACGGGCGCGGCGCTGTCTGAATTAGTACGCCCCTCTGTCTGGCTTGTCGATGAATTAATTGTCATAAGCTTGCGCAGTGATAGGCGCCCCGGCAATACTTTGTTGGCTTTCTTGGCATTACAGCCTAAGCACTTGAAAAAGCAGGATTTATGACGTTTCAACTGGTAGTGACCTGTGCTGATGGTCTTGAGGCGGCTCTGCAGCAAGAGCTTGCCGGACTCGGGCTTGGCAATATAAAGCGCGAGCGTGGCGCATTGCTGGTATCGGCTTCTCTGGAGCAGGCTTATCGTGTTTGCCTGTGGTCGCGCCTGGCTTCGCGCGTGCTGCTGTCGCTTTTCACGGTACAGGGCAATACCCCTGAAGCGCTTTATGAAAGAGCATTGCGCTTTAACTGGGGCGACATTCTTGATCCTCGCGGCACTATTGCCGTACATGCCACCGCCGCGCGTGGTGTGAAAACCCATACACAATACATTTCGCTCAAGCTGAAAGACGCGATTGTCGATCATTGTCGCGAGCAGCACGGCGTGCGCCCCAGTATTGATACCGAATACCCGGATCTGCCTTTGCAGATTCATGCCGGTGCCGATACTTTTCAGGTGAGTGTTGATCTCTCCGGCGGCAGCCTGCACCGGCGTGGTTATCGCGTCTCCATGACGGAGGCGCCATTGAAGGAAACGCTGGCGGCCGCTTTGCTGCTGCAAACCGGATGGCCTTCACCGGAACTGACGGCAGTGCTCGATCCCATGTGCGGTTCCGGCACTTTCCTGATTGAAGCGGCGTGGATGGCTGCCGATATTGCTCCCGGTATTTTGCGCGACTATTACGGATTTTTCGGCTGGTCAGCACATCAGCCGGAGTTGTGGGAGGCCATTCTGGCTGAGGCAAAAGCACGGCGTGAAGCGGGCCTGAAAAAAAGCTTGCCGGCTTTTTATGGTTACGATGCCGATCCGGAAGCGGTTGAAGCCACTCGCGAGAATGCTGCCGCCGCGGGCGTTGCCGAGCTGGTGACGGCGGCGGTGGGTGAGCTTTATCAGCTGGAACGGCCGGCAGCGCTGTCGGCTTCTGCCAAAGGGCTGCTGATCTGCAATCCGCCTTATGGCGAGCGCCTGGGTGAAAAAGCCACCACGCGTGACTTGTATCGCGCGCTGGGACGGATTTCTGCACAGCAATTACCAGGTTGGCAAGCCTGCATTCTGGCATCGGATATCCAGCATGCCGATGCACTTGGTTTTGTACATCGCGCCACCGAGCGGTTGCACAATGGCGCCTTGATTGTGTATGCGCGTCATGCGGATGTTCCCGCCGCTCCGGCTGCGGGCGTCACGCGGTTCAAGGAAGTCGAGACGGAGTTGCCGGCAGAAGCACAGGATTTTGCCAATCGCCTGCGCAAGAACCTGAAAGCGGCGCAAAAGCAGGCCGAAGCGGAGCAGGTGTATTGCTACCGCGTCTACGACGCGGACATGCCCGAGTTCAATCTGGCCGTGGATGTTTACGAAGGCCAGTTGCATGTGCAGGAGTATGCTCCGCCCAAAACCGTGGATCCCGAGAAAGCCGAAGCCCGTTTCAGGCTGGCCCTGCTGGCGATTCGTCACGTCTTTGGCCTGCGCCGCGAGAATGTTTTCATCAAGGTGCGCTCGCGCCAGAAAGGCAAGGAGCAATACGAAAAGCAGGGCAGTCAGGGGCGCTTTCAGGAAGTTCGTGAAGGCCGCGCCAGCTTGCTGGTGAACCTCACGGATTATCTGGATACCGGGCTTTTCCTTGACCACCGGCCCTTGCGCCAGCGTATTTTCAGGGAAGCCGAAGGTAAACACTTCCTGAATCTCTATGCCTATACCGGCGTCGCGTCGGTACAGGCGGCACTGGGCGGTGCCTTGTCGACCACGACAGTGGATTTGTCCCCGACGTATCTGGCGTGGGCGCAACGCAATATGGCGCTGAATGGTCTGGCGGAAGAACGGCATCATTTTGAGCAGGCCGACTGCATCAACTGGTTGCAGGAAAACCGTTACGAATTCGATTTGATCTTTATTGACCCGCCGACGTTTTCCAACTCGAAACGCACGCCGGATGTATTTGATGTGCAGCGCGATCATGTGCGCCTGATACAACTGGCCATGGCCTCCCTGCACAAGGGCGGGGTACTGTACTTCTCCAACAACTTCCGGAAATTCAAGCTGGATATGGATGCCCTGTCGGCCTACAGCATCGAGGATATTTCTGCGGAAACCATCGGTTTTGATTTCGAACGCAATCCGAATATTCACCGCTGCTGGAAAATCCGGCACCCGAGGCCGTGATGCTGACGCTCTATGGCACCAGTGGCTGCCATCTCTGTGACCAGGCCGAGGCGCTGCTCGTACAGGCGGCCAGTGCGCGGCGGCTGGAATGGCGTTATGTGGATATCGCTCTCGACGATGCCCTGGTTGAGCGCTACGGCACGCGTATTCCTGTTCTGCTCAGTGCAGACGGGGGTGAGACGGGCTGGCCGTTTTCGCTGCTGGATATAGTAAAGCTGGCCGGAAAATAAACGGTTGCTGGCGTGATGGCGCTGTGATGTTAACGGCAACCGCTCCAGGAAAACCGGAACAGGCGTTTGGCATTCGCTGAGGTTTGCTTGCCGAGTGCCTCCACACTGACGCCGCGCAAGCGCGCCACCGTTGCGGCGATATGCGGCAGATACATCGGCTCATTGCGTTTGTCTCTCGGCGGCTGCGGCAGGTCGCGCGGCAACAGGTAAGGCCCGTCGCTTTCCAGCAATAAGCGCTCTCCCGGAATTTCCTTCACCAGCTCCTGCAATTCGCGCCCGCGTCTTTCATCGCACACCCAGCCCGTGATGCCGATGTACAAGCCCATGTCGAGATAGTCATGCAGGGCCTGACGGTTGCCGGTAAAACAGTGCAGCACGCCATCGCTCCAGCTGCCGCGATGGCTTTGCAGTATCTCCGTCATGCGTTCACTGGCATCACGCTCATGCAGAAAGAGGGGCAGGCCGCTTTCTTCGGCCAGCCCGATCTGGGCCACAAAGGCCTGCTCCTGTTCGGCTGGCGTCGAGAAGTTGCGGTTGAAGTCGAGGCCGGTCTCGCCCACGGCGACCACGCCGGGCTGGCGGAGCAGGGCGCGCAAGGATTCAAGGCCGGCGGCATCCAGCGTCGAGGCTTCATGCGGGTGAATACCTGCCGTGGCCAGGCAGTGCGGAGCATGAACACGGGCCAGCCTGATTGCCTCGGCACTCTCCCTGAGGCTGGTGCCGGTGAGGATGAAATGACTGACGCCAGCGTCCAGGCCGCGCGCGAGGACCGCATCACGGTCGGATTCATAGCGCGGGCTGCCGAGGTTCAGGCCGATATCGATGAGCATCAAGGGATCCAGTGAGGGCGGGCTAGCGCTCTTATAGCGGGAAGGCCGGGATACTGCCAGCCACAGTATTGTTGACAATATCGCCGTGGAACTCGTTGACAGCTCCGTGACTGACCGGTAACGTGCCGCATCTTCATGGATTGTCGACAAAGTTGACCATGACCACAGCCATTCCCGCTTCAGCCTCTTCTTCCGGTGCCGATCTGGCGCCGGAAGCGCTGACGCTGGCAGATCGTGTCTTCAGTGAAATCCAGAATGCCATCGTCAAGGGCGAGCTCAAGCCGGGCAGCAAGATGTCCGAGGCCGAGCTGGCGGCCCGTTATGGTGTGTCGCGCGGGCCCCTACGCGAAGCGCTGCGCCGCCTTGAGGGACGCAAGCTGCTGACCCGCATTCCGCATGTGGGTGTGCGCGTCATCTCCCTGTCATTCGAAGAGCTTATCCAGATTTATCAGGTGCGCGAAGCCATGGAAGGCATGGCCGCGCGCCTGGCTGCCCTGAACATGTCCGCCGAAGAAGTGCAGGGCCTGAAAGCCTTGCTGGCCGATCATGAAAAACAGGCCGAGCTGCAGGAAGGCCGTGCCTATTTCCAGGAAGAGGGTGATTTCGATTTCCACTACCGCATTGTGCAGGGCAGCCGTAATGAAGTGCTGACCCAGATGCTGTGTGGCGAGCTTTATCACCGTGTGCGTCTTTACCGTTACCAGTTCTCGGTAACCGAAGGGCGGCCACAGAAAGCCTTTTCCGATCATCTGCGCATTATCGAAGCGATTGAATCGCGCGATGCCGAAATGGCAGAAATCCTCATGCGTCGCCATATCAGCTCGGCGCGCGCCAATATCGAAGCCCATTTTCGTGAACTGTCAGATTCACAAGGTCTGGCATCAGCCCGTAGTCCGGATACTGAACAAGCCGATCCGGCATCAAAGAGGAGCAAGTAATGACACAGAAACTTTCCGCCGGTGCGCGCTTTCGCCTGGCGATCGCAGAAGAAAAACCCTTGCAGGTCATGGGTACGGTTAACGCCTATGCCGCCATGATGGCCACGCAAGTGGGCTATCGCGCCATTTATTTGTCCGGTGCCGGCGTGGCCAATTACTCCTACGGTCTGCCCGACCTTGGCATCACCTCGCTGGAGGATGTGCTGACCGATGTGCGTCGCATTACGGCAATGGTGGAAACGCCGCTGCTGGTGGACATTGATACCGGCTGGGGTGGCGTGTTCAATATCGGCCGCACCATCAAGGAAATGATCAAGGCCGGTGCCGGCGCTGTTCACATCGAAGACCAGGTGGCGCAGAAGCGTTGCGGTCATCGCCCGAACAAGGAAATTGTGCCGGTTGATGAAATGGTGGATCGCGTGAAGGCGGCTGTTGATGCCAAGACCGATGCGCAGTTTGTAGTGATGGCACGTACCGATTCCCTGCAGAAGGAAGGCCTGAACGGTGTTATTGATCGTATCAGTGCCTACGTTGAAGCCGGTGCCGATGCGATTTTCGCCGAAGCCATGACGGACATCACCATGTATCGCAAGGTGTGTGATGCCGTGAACGTTCCCGTGCTCGCCAACATTACCGAATTCGGTGACACCCCGTATTACACCACACAGGAACTGGGCGAGCAGGGCATCTCCATGGTGCTTTACCCGCTGTCCGCTACCCGTGCCATGCAGAAGGCTGCACTGGCAGTGTACGAAGCCGTGCGCCGCGACGGCACTCAGGTGAACGTGCTGGAGCTGATGCAAAAGCGCAAGGAACTGTACGAGTTCCTGAATTACCACAGCTACGAAGACAAGATTGATCAGCTCTTCGCTGACAAGAAATAAATTGCAGGTTGGGGCACGCGCAGCGTGACACCCCAACGATGTTGAATTTAAAGATGTTGGTGAATTCAAAAATACTGGTGAGCAAGAAAACGTTGGGGTGCGCTTTGCTTGCCCCAACCTACAAATTCAGATGACAGGAGATGCACCCATGAGCGCAACCCCAGAGACCACCACCCCCGGCTTCAAGCCCAAGAAATCGGTTGCCCTGTCCGGCACGGCAGCGGGCAACACCGCCCTTTGCACCGTCGGCCGTACCGGCAACGATCTGGCCTACCGCGGCTATGACATTCTCGATCTCGCCACCACCAGCGAGTTTGAAGAAATTGCCTACCTGCTGGTGCACGGCAAGCTGCCTAACCGGGCCGAACTGGCCGGCTACAAGGCCAAGCTGAAATCACTGCGCGGCCTGCCGGCGGCCCTGATGACCGCTCTCGAGCAGCTGCCGCCGTCGGCTCACCCGATGGACGTGATGCGTACCGGTGTTTCCGTGCTCGGCTGCCTCTCGCCTGAAAAAGATGACCACAATCATCCTGGTGCGCGTGACATTGCCGACAAGCTGATGGCTTCCCTGGGTTCCATGCTGTTGTACTGGTACCACTACAGCCACAACGGCAAGTGCATTGATGTGGAAACCGATGACGATTCCATCGGCGGTCATTTCCTGCATCTGCTGCACGGCGAGAAGCCCCGCGAGTCCTGGGTACGTGCCATGCACACCTCGCTGATTCTTTATGCCGAACACGAGTTCAATGCGTCCACCTTTACCTCGCGTGTGGTGGCTGGTACGGGTTCGGACATGTTCTCTGCCATTTGCGGCGGCATTGGCGCCCTGCGGGGTCCCAAGCATGGCGGCGCCAACGAAGTCGCGTTTGAAATCCAGAAGCGCTACGACAATCCGGACGAAGCCGAAGCTGACATCCGTGCGCGCGTTGAAAAGAAGGAAGTCGTGATCGGCTTCGGTCATCCCGTCTACACCGTCAGTGATCCGCGCAACAAGGTCATCAAGGAAGTGGCACGCCAGCTCAGCGCAGAAGAAAACAACACGAAGATGTACGACATTGCCGAGCGTCTGGAATCGGTCATGCTCGAGATCAAGAAGATGTTCCCCAATCTCGACTGGTTCAGCGCCGTCAGCTACCACATGATGGGCATCCCCACCGCCATGTTCACGCCGCTGTTCGTGATTGCCCGTACCAGTGGCTGGTCAGCTCATGTCATCGAGCAGCGCATTGACGGCAAGATCATCCGCCCGAGCGCCAACTACGTGGGCCCTGAAGACCAGAAGTTCGTGTCGATTGAAGCCCGCAAGTGACCGCAGTCACTTTTGCGGTCATCCCCGCGCAGGCGGGGATCTCCAGAATATAAGCAGGGCTTTGACTGGAGCGCTGCCCGAATTCACAAGATCCCCGCCTGCGCGGGGATGACGGGAACTACATACCAAAGCCAGGCGCCTGCCAAGGCTGGCTTTATAAGAGAGCGCACACATGATGAACACTCAATTCCGCAAGCCGCTTCCCGGTACGCAGCTCGACTACTTTGATGCGCGTGCTGCCGTCAATGCCATCCAGCCCGGTGCCTATGAAAAGCTGCCGTACACCTCGCGCGTGCACGCTGAAAACCTGGTGCGCCGCTGTGACCCGGCCACGCTGAACGCATCGCTTTCGCAGCTGATCGAACGCCGCCGTGATCTGGACTTCCCCTGGTTCCCGGCGCGTGTGGTCTGCCACGACATTCTCGGCCAGACCGCACTGGTGGATCTTGCCGGCTTGCGTGATGCGATCGCCTCGCAGGGCGGTGATCCAGCGCTGGTCAATCCGGTGGTGCCGACGCAGCTGATCGTCGATCACTCGCTGGCCGTCGAGTGTGGTGGTTTTGATCCCGATGCGTTCGAGAAGAACCGCGCCATTGAAGACCGCCGCAACGAAGACCGTTTCCATTTCATCAACTGGACCAAGAAGGCGTTCAAGAACGTCGACGTGATCCCGCCTGGCAACGGCATCATGCACCAGATCAATCTGGAGAAGATGTCACCGGTGGTGCACGCCCTTGATGGCGTTGCCTTCCCGGACACGCTGGTTGGTACCGACAGCCACACTCCGCATGTTGATGCGCTGGGCGTGATTGCCATCGGTGTCGGCGGTCTGGAAGCCGAAAGCGTGATGCTGGGTCGTGCTTCCTGGATGCGCCTGCCGGACATCATCGGCGTTGAGCTGACGGGCAAGCCGCAGCCGGGCATTACGGCGACGGATGTCGTGCTGGCCCTGACCGAGTTCCTGCGCAAGTCCAAGGTGGTGTCGGCCTATCTCGAATTCTTTGGCGAGGGCGCTGCCGCGCTGACGCTGGGTGATCGTGCGACCATTTCCAATATGGCGCCGGAGTACGGTGCGTCGGCGGCGATGTTCTCGATTGACCAGCAGACCCTCGATTACCTCAGGCTCACCGGCCGTGAAGATGCGCAGGTGAAGCTGGTCGAGATTTATGCGAAAGAGGCCGGACTCTGGTCCGACAGCCTGAAGACCGCCGAATACGAGCGCGTGCTTTCGTTCGACCTGTCCTCGGTGGTACGCACCATGGCCGGCCCGTCGAATCCGCATGCGCGGGTGGCGACAGCCGATCTGGCTGCCAGGGGTATTGCCGGCAAGTGGGAAGATGTCCCCGGCCAGATGCCGGACGGCGCCGTCATCATTGCCGCAATCACCAGCTGCACCAATACCAGCAACCCGCGCAACGTGATTGCTGCCGGCCTGCTGGCGCGCAACGCCAACAAGCTGGGCCTGACGCGCAAGCCGTGGGTGAAATCCTCGCTGGCACCGGGCTCCAAGACTGTGGCCCTGTATCTGGAGGAGGCGGGTCTGAAGTCGGAGCTGGAGGCACTCGGCTTTGGCATTGTGGCGTTTGCCTGCACCACCTGTAACGGCATGTCGGGTGCGCTTGACCCGGTCATCCAGCAGGAAATCATCGATCGCGACCTGTACGCGACCGCCGTGCTGTCCGGCAACCGCAACTTCGACGGCCGCATCCATCCCTACGCCAAACAGGCCTTCCTGGCTTCGCCGCCGCTGGTGGTGGCCTACGCCATCGCCGGCACCATCCGTTTCGACATCGAGAAAGATGTGCTGGGTGTGGTCGATGGACGTGAAATCCGCCTGAAGGACATCTGGCCGAGCGATGAAGAGATCAATGCCGTGGTCAAGGCGTCGGTGAAGCCGGAGCAGTTCCGCCAAGTCTACATTCCGATGTTCGCCGTGCAGGAAGACGACGGCGTGAAAGTTACGCCGCTGTACGACTGGCGGCCACAGAGCACTTACATCCGTCGTCCGCCGTACTGGGAAGGCGCGCTGGCCGGTGCGCGTGCGCTCCGTGGCATGCGTCCGCTGGCCGTGCTGCCGGATAACATCACCACCGATCACCTGTCACCGTCGAACGCCATCATGCTCGACAGTGCCGCCGGCGAGTACCTGCACAAGATGGGCCTGCCGGAAGAGGACTTCAATTCCTATGCCACTCACCGTGGCGACCACCTCACGGCGCAGCGTGCGACCTTCGCCAATCCGCAGCTCGTCAACGAGATGGCGGTGGTTGATGGCAAGGTGAAAAAGGGTTCGCTGACGCGCATCGAGCCGGAAGGCAAGGTGACCCGCATGTGGGAAGCCATCGAGACCTATATGGAGCGCAAGCAGCCGCTGATCATCATCGCCGGCGCTGACTACGGTCAGGGCAGCTCGCGTGACTGGGCTGCCAAGGGCGTGCGTCTGGCCGGTGTGGAAGCCATTGCGGCCGAAGGCTTCGAGCGCATCCACCGCACCAATCTGGTCGGCATGGGCGTGCTGCCGCTGGAGTTCAAGGCGGGCACCAACCGCCACACCCTGAACATCGACGGCACCGAGACCTACGACGTGATCGGCGAGCGCACTCCGCGTGCCACGCTGACTCTCGTGATCAACCGCAAGAACGGCGAGCGTGTGGAAGTGCCGGTCACCTGCCGTCTTGATACTGCAGAAGAAGTGTCGATCTACGAGGCGGGCGGTGTACTGCAGCGTTTTGCGCAGGACTTCCTGGCATCGACGAAGTCGGCCTGAGCAGCGCACTGATGCATCGCGGCGCAATGTCCGGCTGATGCATCGCCACGGGGCGGTACGGCAACGTACCGCCCCGGTTTTTTTTCAAGGCATCCTTTTTCAGGAGAACCGGCCATGGCCCACGTAGCACAGATCAAAGTTCCCGCCACCTATATCCGTGGCGGCACCAGCAAAGGCGTGTTCTTTCGCCTGCAGGATTTACCCGAGCGTTGCCAGGTGCCGGGTGCGGCGCGTGATGCGCTGCTGCTGCGCGTGATCGGCAGTCCGGACCCTTACGGCAAGCAGATTGACGGCATGGGCGGCGCCACCTCCAGCACCAGCAAGACGGTGATCCTCGCCAGGAGCCAGAAGGCTGACCACGACGTCGACTACCTCTTTGGCCAGGTCGCTATCGACAAGGCCTTTGTCGACTGGTCCGGCAACTGCGGCAATCTTTCTGCTGCCGTCGGCTCCTTTGCCATCAGCGCAGGCCTTGTCGATGCCGGCCGCATCCCGCAAAACGGCATCTGCATCGTGCGCATCTGGCAGGCCAATATCAGCAAGACCATCATTGCCCATGTGCCCGTCACGGATGGCTCCGTGCAGGAAACCGGTGACTTCGAGCTCGACGGCGTGACCTTCCCGGCTGCCGAAGTGGCGATCGAGTTCCTGGACCCGGCGGATGAGGGTGAAGGCGAGGGCGGCGGTTCCATGTTCCCCACCGGCAACCTCGTGGACGATCTTGACGTGCCGGGGGTTGGCACCTTCAAGGCGACCATGATCAATGCCGGCATCCCGACCATCTTCGTGAACGCCGCGGACATCGGCTACACCGGCGCCGAGCTGCAGGATGCCATCAACGGCGATCCGAAAGCCCTGGCCCGGTTCGAAACCATTCGTGCCTACGGCGCGCTGCGCATGGGCCTGATCAAGGACGTGAGTGAAGCGGAAAAGCGCCAGCACACGCCGAAGGTCGCCTTCGTTGCCAGGCCGGCCGACTATGTGTCGTCCAGTGGCAAGACTGTGAAAGCAGCTGACGTGGATCTGCTGGTACGCGCGCTCTCCATGGGCAAGCTGCACCATGCCATGATGGGTACGGCAGCAGTCGCCATCGGCACCGCGGCAGCCGTGCCGGGCACGCTGGTGAACCTCGCGGCCGGTGGCGGTGAGCGCACGGCCGTGCGTTTCGGTCATCCCTCCGGAACCTTGCGTGTCGGCGCCGAGGCCAGCCAGGTTGACGGTGAGTGGGTGGTGAAGAAGGCCATCATGAGCCGCAGCGCCCGCGTGCTGATGGAAGGCTGGGTCCGCGTGCCGGGTGATTCGTTCTAATTGTGCTACCGATGAATCAACCACAAGAGTCGTGGATGAACTCTTGTGGTTGAGCCTGACCAGCCTGCTGTTTTCTAGGCACGCCAAGGCAGTCCTGCATGACGGAAATAGCCCCCACGCCCTGCTAGGATGAGAGGATGCTGGAGGCGAAGGCTTGTTGTCTTTTAGTTTGGCGTGGCAAGCACTGCAGCGACTATTAGCGACCTATGCCCCATCCCTGAATCCAGTCATTTTTGTTGGGCTGACAGGGCCTTGAGGGCAGGGCTCCCGGTTTTTGGCAGCAGGCCGCCCGTGAAGATTTAAGTGCTCCTGATTCGGGCCACAAGTTAGGCCGAGGGTAAAGATCAGGACCTTGCCAAGGCTTGAGCTCCCGTTTCGTACGGATGAGCAAGTACAGATTGCCCTCAAAGCGGGCGGCCCTGCCTTAAAAAGGTTGATACTGCCTCGCAGTAGTGGCAATCTCACCTCAAATAGCCTTGCTCTAACTGGATTCAAAGCGGAAGTTTATTGTCTTTGGAGACTTTTACCGGCTTGGAAAAAAAGAATTCAATAATAACAAAGGGATGCTGATGGTTTGGATCGAAAAGATCCGCCATGGCATAACAAGAAAACTGGCTGGCCCCACTGAATCAAACCCTGCTATCTCCCTGTTCTGGAGGATTTGTCAGGGCTTGAGCCAAAAAGGTCGAGCTGGAGATGCCACGCATGAAAAACTCTGCTCAACGTTCTTCCCTGCTGCAAGGTGCTTTTATCGTCTTTGTGCTGTGCTTTTCTGTTGGCGCGCAGAACGTACGAGCCATGTCGGAGCTGGCTGACGGAGCACTCTCCGGCGTAACCGGTGAGGGCATTGCCTTCGGCCTTGAGAACTTCAGTTTTGAAATGGCTCCCACCAGCTTTATCGAATTGACCGGCACGGCACCGAATGCGGCAGCAACGGCTCAGGGCTGGAAAATTGGCGATGTCCGTTATTACGGACTGTCTCTCACCGGAAACGAGACTGTCGCAGGCAAGGACTGGTTTGGTAATGGGTGCGTGGCCGGAACTGATGGCTTGGGGTGCGGCCTTGGTGCCGGCACTATCCGGGATTTTGCCTCGGTTTATAATCCCTTTGTGTTGCGTGTGTTCCAGTACCCGGGTTACGACTATACCGGTGCCGCCAGAACGGTGGCCTTGGCCAATATGCCTACCGTGCTTGAGTTTGTGGGGCCTAGCGCGAGTGATTCCTGGCGCTGGTCGTTCTGGGGAGCGATGAATATAGGCAGAGGAACGACCTATGCCACCTCGACAGCAGCAGGGGGCTGTCTTGTTGCTGGTAATGGCAATGTCGGTTATTGCGGCTTGCAGAGCCAGACCATCATTATTGGCAAGCCGATTACTAAAAGCGGTGCGCCGTCGATTTTCCGTTTATTGCCTACGGCGGATACGGTGGGGAACTCCACACTGGCTCTGACCTACCAGAGTGCGCTTTCCGGTAATTTCCGTTTTTCAGTACAACAAACCACCAATACCAATACGGTTGGCGCAGCGCAGATCTATCGCGTTCCGGACTTCAATGACAATGAAGGTGTGTACTTCAAGAATGTAGACGCATTCCTGCCCATGGGTCGTTTGAATTACCAGGCCATGACCTTCAGTCGCGCCGATGCCAATGGCAATTTTGTGATCGACCTGACGGGCCTGCAGAACAACCCCAACATGTATAACGACTTCTATTGCGGCAATCAGGGCGTAGCCTGCGCCACCAATACGGTGGCTATAGGCTCACAAGCGGCGGACCCTCCACTCTATACGGGTGGTCCTTCCGGTGCAGATGCAACCAGCCTGGGGGCATTCAACATGACAGAGATTGTGATCACCTCACCCAATGTCAGCACTCACGGCTATGTGAAGTGGGGCGATACGAGTATCGCTGCGCCGGTTGCTACCGATGCAACCAATGGTATTTATTTCAAGAATACGGCGGGCACAGTGACCAATATTGGCACCGCCGAGCTGAGTGGTCTCACCATACAGCGGCTCAAGATTACTTCGCTGGGGGCGACGCCATGATCAGGTGGGCAACGGCTGTTGCAGGTTTGCTGATGATGACGGGCGTGAGCATTGCCGCCGTCGAGCCGCTTGCGGACACGGAGCTGGGCATGGTCAGCGGGCAGGAAGGGATTGCCCTGCAGCTGGATTTTTACATGAATGCCACCCCCGACAGCAGCCGTGTGGCCAAACCGAATGATGATTCGGTGCCGCTGAGTGCCGCTCCTTTCAGTAATTGTACGGGCCTTGGTAATGGTTGCCGGCTTGCCCTTCAATTTAATAATCGTGCCCCGGACTGGCTGGTGTTCAAGGACTTTTACATGGGTGCGCGCATTTACCAGATCAATCTGGATGCCGGTGCCCTGTCCGCCGCCAGCCCGTCCGGGACTGGTTATTACGACGTCAGCAAGTTCCAGAGCGTAAGTGGCGCCTGCCTCTTGCCGGGTGGCGTTTGTTCCGTGGCGGCGATCAATGGGTTGAATGCCCTTGTCCTTTCCTATCCCGGCACCACACTCACGTATAACAGCACCGCCGCAGTCGTTGGCGGTGTGCCAGCATTCGGGAGTGATGGTTATACCAGCATGCAGTTGCAAATGAATATCGGCCGACTGCTGGTGGAAACGAGCACGGGAGACACCACGCTGAACTCCTATCTCGGGGCCAAAGTGGGAGACAATATTTCAAAGTTTGCGGGCATGGCTATTCGTGGCCAGGCTTACGTGTTCGGGTTTTGAGGGGCTGATGGATGTATAAAATCACCAGGAAACAACTAGGCCTCATGCTTCGCCAGTGTCTGGCGGGGCTTTTCGCCATGTTGATTATGCTGACAAGCTGCATAGCTTCGGCAAATATGGTCTCCATGGATGACAACGAGCTGTCAGACACGTCAGGGCAGGCACTCTTCGCCATCAATAAGCAGACTATTGGTCTTTTCACCTATTACCGCATGAGTCTGGATACCAGCCTTGATCTGAACATGAACATCGCCAGCATGCAGTTGGGCAGAACCAGCACCGGTACGGATATTTCGGCCACCAATGTCTCGTTTGGTTGTGTGGCAGATGCGGCCAATAACTGCATTACCAGTGGTTCAGCCACGGCGAGGTCCATACTGAAGCCTTTTACCCTTACGCGCCCCTACATGGAGTTTGCCATCAAGAATGATGGGAGTGCCGTCACCCGTGAAGTTTCCGGGATTCGTCTGGGGGCAGAGAATGTCACGGGCCCTTTCAGTATCGGCACCCTTAACAGCTTCAGTGGTTATCTTTCCGGCACTACCCAGATCACCATGTACGGTACCTGTAATGACCAGCAGGGCAACCGGTTTTGTAGCGGCGGCATTCCTGCTACGCCCAAGTGTGGATCAGGCTCTCCAGCGTACGTCTGCGGATCGGCCAGTGCCTGGATAGGTGAGCCGGACGGACTGCTTCCCAACACAAATATGGGGTTGGTCGATGCCAGTGCTACGCTGCTTGGGATCGGTGCCTGGCTGCACGAGCTGGCGGTTGGCTTTCCGGATGCTACTGTTAAAGATGCGGGCGGCAATGCCGTTATTCCGGTCGCGGCGACAGGTCAACGCGTCAAGTATGCCTACATTAATAACGTTAATTTTGCCGGTGCGATCAGTGGCTTGGTGGGCGGCATAACAGTCCAGCGCACTACCAGTGGTTTGGGTACCGGCCTCATCAATCTGCTGTTACCAATCCTGGCGAGCGGCGTTACCAATACTATTTCAGGCCAGATACAAAATGGTATGAATCCTGCCAATCCTGGAAGTGTCAACCTGAACTCTTTGACTATTCCGTATAACCTTAAAAACATCCATCAGCTGGATATCAACTCGGCCAATTTCGGGCTTTCTTTCCAGAAAGAGGCGCTGACTTATCCGGGCTATACCGATGCCAGTGGTGCGGCGGTGAACATGCAGGCGGGCTGGTCCATGTATGCCAAGAATGCATTTAACCTCCTGATTCAACAGCCGACATGGAATTTCACCAATGGCATCACGAGCGGCGCGGCGCGTAACGGCAATATTGTTGCGCTGCCGGGGCCCTATGTGAACTGCTGGGGCACATCCGCCTTTTGTTGAGAGCTGACTATGAACCGTGTTCAAAAGAACAATAAAAACATGGCAGGCCAGATCATCCCGGCTTTCTGTCTGGGCAGCGCTATTTCGGCGTTACTGGTTTCTTCAGCTCTTGCGATAGAGCCGGTTTCCGATGCGGATCTTTCCGAGATCACGGGTCAGGATGGCGTCACCATTATTGTCAATGGACAGGTGCGCGATCCAGGAACGCTGCAGATTAATCCGGATGCAGGTACGGCAGGGGTTTCTGCGACGTTGCAATACGCGGGCGCCAGTGCAACAGAGCCGCTGATAGGGGCCATTGGCAATAATGGCGTCAATACCGTCACTCTGGGTGGCAAGGTGGGATTTACCTCAACCATTGATCTGGATGCTGGTGTCAATGCAGCAGGTACTACGCCGGGGGTCAGTCTGGGGGTACAAAGCAGCTGGAACAGGATGCGTCTGCAAGTCGGCAATATGCTGGCCTATGCGGGGGATGCGGGCTCCGCAACGCCCACTATTGGTTATGGCGCCTTGGCGCTGGATGGTGCGGGCACTGCTTCGTATTTGCAGCAGGCGGGGGCTTTATTGGGCAACCCCATCAATATCGCGGCCAACAAGCTTCATCTGACGATCGGGGGCAAGCAGTTCGATCCAGCGGCGACGGTGTTGGCTAACAACCCCTACGGCCAGTTTTATTATCGCCAGGGTGTTGCAGGAACCGGTGCGGAACTGGTTCTGGATAAATTTTATTTTGATGTGGGCTTTACGCCTGGCACCGGAGGCATGATTGGCGCCTGTGGCAAATCAACCACCTGTGATCCATTGACCTATGGCGGGTTTACGGCGGGGCGATCGGGTCTTTACATCGGCACTCCCCATCTTGATTTCAACATGACCTACGCCATCAATTTGCGTGCCCAGCCATTGGGTGGCGCAACAGGTGGATTCAGGACTGATCAAGCCGACTCGTTGGGGATGGCCTACTGGGGCTGGACGGGTGGTTTTAATAATGCAGAGTTGCTGCTTTCCAGCGGCGGGCTCTGGACGCCATCAGCCGTCGCAGGTACCAAATATAATCCCGACAATCCTGAGGATACAGCGGCTGGTTATACTGCAGCCACACGCTCACAGGGCTTGAACATTAGTTTTCATGCGGACTTTGATAATCTGTTTACGTGGGTTGTGGGTCAGGCCGGTGCCCGAGCTGTTATTGGATTCGGTGATTGGGCCAGCTTGACCAATGCCACCGGGGTTAACAAGGTATGGGGCCTTAATGCGCCAAACATTGCTATTGACGTTGTCAATGCGGGCTCACTGGCGCCGGGTGGCTTGTGCTGGGGCGGTAAGGCCTATGGTAACCAGAGCTTGTGTCAGGGAACGATCGGCGCAACAGGCCCTAGCACTGCATGGGCAAATGGGGCCTTGGCGCCAGGCTTGGCCGTTACCGCCACTAAACCTGGTACCTTCATGAGTCTTCCGCCTACGGCCACAGGGATTGCCCTTGCCGTGCGTGATCTCAGCCTGCAGGCCTACTCCCGTAATGTCACCATATACGATGACATGAATAATAATGGCCTCTACACGGATACCGTGGGTGGGGTGGCCGAGACTAAAACCTATCAGTGGGCACTGATTTATACGCTGGGTCAAATAGACGCCAACATTTTCTATTACCCAGGTGATACAGCGGGTACGGCAAATGGTGTGACCAGCGATGTTGTGTTTATGAGCCAGTCTTTTTATCCGAATGGTTATGACAATAATAATGTCTTGTTGGGTAATACCAACCTGATGATCCGGGACAGCGCAAAAACGCTTGGCATCGGTTTCGTTCAGTCCAACCTGCTGTTTGCGGCTAAAAAATTCAATATTGCCCTGATTGCAGGTGCTACGGGGCCTGCTGGAACAGGCGGTATTCAGCTAAGCTCCAATGATGTGCGATTCGAGTTTCAGGGTTTGCTGGCCGGCGGCCCGTCTCCAGTGCTGACACAAGCTTCTTTTGAGAAAATGTTCTACATGGATATGAATTTGGAAATGAGCAAGTTCGTTGCCTTGCTCTACCCGGATTCTTCGAACGGCTATCCCTTTCTCGGCTTCAGTGCCCGCATGACGTTTGGTGACACGACGGTAGCTCCGACAAATAGTTCGATTGGTGTGCCCGCCGCCGCAGATGGAACGTATATGTCTCTGGGCGAGCCGTCCAATCCGAAAACGGATTTCCGTATCGCCAATATTACCGGCGACGTCAATATGACCGCTGGCCGTGTTTTTCTCATTTCCGCTAACGACAGTGTGAATGCACCCGATAAAATCAGGCGCTTGCAAATTGCAGAAACCATTCAAATTGGTACTGCAGTTAGTGGTGGCGCTGCGCTGACGGGGCAGGTGAAGTTTGGCGGACAGCCATTGGGAGCCATAACAATTCCCAGTGGTCAGATATACAGTTCTTTCACGCTGAAACCGCAACTCTAATATTTTCAGGGGGAAAAGGCGGTCTGCTGGACACAGCAGACCGCCTTTTTTTTGAAAAATATTTTGTTAAGGGTGGGGAAATTAGCTGAGTATGCCATCTAATGTTCCCATGCTCTTTTCTGCGGGTATATGTGCCTGAGGCGGCCTGTAATGAGTGCTTCGATGTCGCTATTGTGGCCCCAAGTACTCGTGCTCGTATGCAAAGATTTTTTCTGCAGGTGCATTATGCAAAGGTATGGTGTGGCAGTTTTTTGTCATGTCTTTCCAGGGCGGTATTTTCTCTTGGGGTATTTGGTTCCTTCTGGATGGGGAGAGTGCAGACATATACAGGCGTAACAGGGTGGTTAAATATATTTTTAGAGTGGGGATTGCCTGGCTTGCTCTGATGGAGGCCCCAGATGACGACTTGGAGGGATTGGTTGCGTGTCTAAAAGGATTGGGCGGCAGAGAGCTCTGGTAGTGTTTGGCTTGGTTGCTGCGATATGATTCCATTCTTGTGTGAAGTGATTTTTTAGAGGCTGTTGTGACAAAAAAAATCAAGAGAGGGCGCTCTGTGCTGTCTGCTCCTGGCGATATGCCTTTGGAGAAGTGCATATCCAGTGTTGAGGTGAATAAATATTTTCCCCAGGGAGTGGCTGTTTTTATAGTTTTTGTTCTTATTTTTCTTATGTATATCAGTGTGGCTGCAGCAACCACGCTGGGGCCAAAGTGGTATGTTTTTGATTTTGTCGAAAGATTCAGGATCTTCGGTGTTGACGAAGCGTATCGGTTTTATTTTTCAAAAGCAGCATGGTCAAATCCTGCTTTGTATTCGTGGAGTTATATTCTCCCTGTGGGTCTTGTATTTGATGGGATTGTCTCGCTGATCTCTGCTGGGAATCTTTTTGCAGTAAGGTGTATTCATATAGCGGTAAATGTCAGTGGGCTAGCCTTGCTTTATTGTGCCGGCTTGAGGGTTGGCGTAAGTCGTTATGTAATGATTTTTTCAGTTTTAATAGCTGCTCTCATGCCTCTTTATGCCCTGGTCTCCATGAGCGTTCTGGGGGAAAGCTGGCTGATTTTTTTTGTATGTTTAATGATTTACTTTTTTTTCCATGAGAAATGGAGAAGTTGTGCATTTACAGTGGCTCTGATGCCTTTAATCAGGGCCGAAGGGATTTTTTTCGTGTTGCCAATGCTTGTATTTTTTCTGGCGAAAAGAGATAGATGGAGTGCTGTTTTATTGGTGTCGCCAGGTTTGTTATATTTGTTGTATTTATTTATTTCGCTTGACTCTATATTTGCATATATCAATTGGCGCCTGGCACTTAGGCAGGTGCTGAATATCATTACTAATCCATTGGCATTCAGGGTGGGGGTCCTTGGTACCTTTAATCCGGTTTGGCTGCTTCCGGCATTGGGAGCATTTTTTATGCGTGACATGCGTAAATTTTGGCCGCTTTGGGTTGGTGCCTTGATTGTTTTATTGTGGTTTGTGGTTTTATTGCTGTTGAGGTTGGTTAATTACGAGCCACGTTATCTTCTGTTCATTATGCCTGTTTGTGTTATTTCATGGGCGATACTTGTACAGTCATGTCTCAGACTAAGGGCTCTTGAAGATATTAAAGCGGGAATGATTTTTTTATTGTGTGGAGTCACATTGTTTGTCGTTTTCGATAACCTGCTTCAGGTTGATGCGCTGCGCACTATTTACGGCGCGGGCAAGCGCTGGCCTGTAAAGGGTATTTCGCCTCGACAGGTCTCCTTTGGTTTTTATGAGCAAGACCACGTTAATCAGAGAAAGGAAATTGTCAGGAATATTTATGAGGCACTTGAGGGGAATTCATCGATTCGTGCACTTATGATATTTAACCCGGAAATATTTATGGATCTTGATCCGCGACGTATTCCTGAATCTGTTAAGGTTGTTTTGTTGCAAATGGATAATGACACGGCTAACAAAATTTCAGATGGTAAAATGCTGGGGTTGTTTCCGGAGGGAGACCAGTTTTCTTTTTTTATTGTTGATAAAGTGACTGAATTTTATGCTGCGAATGGTATATATGCTGGGCAGATGAATTGCGTTTCCTGTCGTCCTTTGGTGCGGGTGGGCGGGTTTGCATTATATTCGGTGAGTTATCATGAGTCACTTTTACCGAACGGGTTGTGACTTTATGAAATATTTTATGGTATTTTTTTAAATGGTTAATATTCCAATAGAAAAAATTACGATAATTTCAACCGTAGATGCGAATGCCGAGGTAATGCATTATTTTCTTGAAAAAGTTAGTGATTATTCAAGAGGTAGGAAGTTTATTGTCGAATTGATTATCGTCGATGATCTTGGCTTGGTGGGTGGTGATAATTGGCAGGTGCCAATACAAAACGAACTAATTAGCGTGATTTTCATGAGGAATACAGCTCCCATGGGGCAGTTAATGTCGGTTTTGCGAGGAATTCATGCCTCAACGGGAGATGTATTGGTAACTATTGATCCTGACATGGCGGAAAATCTAACCGATATTGATGTTTTTATTGAACATTATATTCATGGTGCTGATGTTGTATATGGTCATCGAGTACGGCGTGATGGAGTGTCTTGGTGGAGGTTGTTTTTTTCAAAAATATTTGGATATTTTGTCCTGATCGCTTCCGGAGGAAGGCTTCATGATGTGAATACTCCGATGGTTTTGCTGTCTCGTTTTGCTCGTGCCGAGCTTCTCTCGTTGCCAGGAAACGTAGGGTCTTTGAAGCTATATATGGCCTATAGGTTTGGCAGAACCTTTGTGGAGGTACCTATAGTCGTAAAAGAGTTATCTAAAAAGAAATCAAGTTACGGATTTTTTGATATATGTTTTCTTTTTTTAAAAGATGTTTTCGCTATTTCAAAGTTTATATTTTATGTCGGACTTAAAAAGTAATGCAGGCTGATTATTTATCGATTGATCGTGGTGAGTTTTCTGGTTTTCTCGAAGGACTTCCTTCCCTTTCTGCATTTAGCAATTTTCGCGAGCATAGAATTTTTTCAGATGAAGAACTCGATCGGATAACTCGTTATGGCTTGTTGCAGGCAGCTAAATCTCCAATGATGGTTTGTGGGGTAATGTTGGAGGAAAACACTGTTTTAGGTTTTTGTCTTTGCTCTCCCCTTGATTGGGATTCGGCTTACTTCAATATTTCGGCGGCAAAGATAACATGCTTTATGCTGTCCCAGTGTTCGGTGGAGAAAGTTGAGTTTTTAATATCAAAAACTCTTGATGAGTCGGTCATTCGTCATAAATTTACTCATATTTCGTGTGAGATTAGCATGAACGATTATTCTTTGCTGAATGGGTTTTCTGCTTGTGGTTTTCAAATAATGGATGTAAAGAAAACATTTGTAGCGCATAAGGATATCAAGCTTGGGGTTAATAAAAATTACGGCTTCCCTGTCAGGGACTATCAGTCGAATGATGCCGTTAGGCTTTATGGGCTTTATTTGGATCAGAGATTTGAGTCTAGATACACAAGAGATCCTTTTTTTGATGTAAAAAAAGTGGGTGATATGTATAAGTCATGGATATCAAACATTATCGATGCTGGTCCTGGAAAAAGTTTGGTTAAGGTGGTGGAGCGCGGTGAAAAAATTATCGCCGCGGGAGGGATTATTGAGATTGATTTTTCGGCGGCGGGTGTCAATAAGGCGTTTATGGGTAATGGGGTATTTGCATGTTCTCGTGAGGCTACGGGGTCATATATGGGAGTTCTTCGCTCCTTGATTGAGGATGGGTGGAGACGGGGCTATGTGCTCATGGAGACAAAGGTCTCCATGAATAATACGGCAGCTAATCGTGTCCTTGAAAGATTGGGAGCTCGCTCTGCAGGGGTTTACTATGCTCTACATTTTAATACGAAAAAAACTATACGTAGGCAGAGTGAAGAATGAATTCACGAAAAGTCGGGTTTGAAGGTGCGGAAGGTGCGGAAGGTGCGGTAATAAGCTGGATGCGTCCCTCATCGCTCTTGTTTATTTATAGCGTCATTCCTATGGTCGCTGTATTTTTAACGCTTGACTGGTTTTTCTTCGATCTGAAACTCAGTCGAAGTCTTCCTGCTGATCCGCACGACATGCAATGGTTTAATATGTTTTTCATGTTGCCGCATATTTTTGCAAGTCTGTTTACATTTTTTGATGCGGAGTACGTTGCATATTATGGGGTGCAGCTTGCCAGGTCAGTTGTTGTTATTTTAGCCATTATAATTTCTGTTTTTACCTTAAGGGCATTTGCACCATTTATGCTGATAATATCAATTTATACGGTTTATCACTTGGTAAGTCAGCAGACGGGTATCGCAGCAATGCTGGCAAGAAATGCAACGCCGATGTATAAAATATGGAAATGGGTAACCTTTTTTGCATTAACCATAGTTTATTTGGCGGCTATTATTGGTGATCAACGTTTGAAGGTGTTTTTGACGGGAATTTTGCCTTGGTTTTATGTTTTGTACTCCTTGTTGGCGTATTTTACGGCGAAGAAAGTGCTTGATAAAATCGGCTTTTATTATACTTGCGCTAACTCCGTCATGATTATCTTTTCTTGTGTTCTTTATGCTTACAATTTTTCATTTTTCATGATTTTTATTCCAAGATTTGTTCATGATGTTACGGCTTTCTTTTTCTACATTTCACATAATGCAAATAGAAACTCAGCCGGTTCAAAAAATATGATTTCACGTCTTGGTGTGCGGCTAGGATTGCCGGAGTATTTCTATACGCCAGCAGTCGGTATTCTCTGTACGGTCATAGTGACTTTATTTTTCAAGAAATACATGATTGTACTGCTTTCTTTTATGGCCCTTTTTCACTACTACTGGGAGGGTAGGATGTGGAAGCGAGGCACGCCACACAGACGGTATATCCATATTGGGATGCCAAGAGTCTAATCTTGGCCTGTTCATACGAGCCGCCGCTTTATCCCTGCAATCGCCAGTATCCGTGTCGAGATTTCCTCAATTGAAAGCTGCGTAGTGTTGATATAGGGGATGTTTTCCTTGTTGAACAAGGCCTCTACAGCACGCGTCTCCATTTCACATTGCTGGATGGAGGCGTACTTGCTGTTGGCTTTGCGTTCATTACGAATGGCGGACAAGCGATCAGCATCAATGATCAGGCCGAACAGCTTTTTCTTGTGTTCCTTCAGGGCTGCTGGCAAGCGCAGATCATCGAAGTCATCTTCGGTCAGCGGGTAGTTGCCGACATGAACGCCAAACTGGAGAGCCATATAAAGGGAGGTGGGGGTTTTCCCAGAGCGGGAAACGCCGGTCAGGATAATGTCGGCCCGGTCATAATGATGGGTGCGGGCGCCGTCATCATTGTCGAGCGCAAAATGCACGGCCTCGATACGGACGTTATAGGTCTCGTTATTGATGATGGAGTGTGATTTGCCAACGGTATTGACGGGTTTGGAGCAGAGCTCGGCGCCCAGCTTGCCGACAAAGGTCTCAAACACATCCAGCATGAAGCCGTTGGCCTTGGCAATAACATCGCGGATATCCTTGTTGACGATGGTATCGATAATAATGGGGCGGGTACTTGAAGCCTCAGCCAGCTGATTGATCTGGTGGACCGTTGACCAGGCCTTTTCGACAGTATCCACATAAGGCATGGTCAGTTCTTCGAACTCCACGTCCTCAAATTGCGAAAGCAGACTGTGACCGAGTGTTTCTGCGGTAATGCCGGTGCCATCAGAGATAAAGAAAATACTGCGCTTCATCAGAATGAGTCCTTTTGGCGAGTTTATGAGCAGTAACCCCGGTGCTTTTCCACAAGCATTTCCCGGAAGTTTTGAGTACAATCCCCCGCCTCGGCAGGGTCGGGCTGGCACCCAGTGTATGTCCAAATCCACCGTGCTGAACAGCGGCCCCCCACAAGGAAATCCGCTTTCGTATCAAAAGCTTGGCTGCCTATCGCAGCCGACCAACCTCGTAATGCTAGGGAGTCACACCTTGGAAGCATCAGTCATCTGGTTTCAGGATCTTGGCAAGCATGATGTCGAGCGTGTAGGCGGCAAGAATGCCTCGCTCGGCGAGATGATCAGCAACCTCGCCCATGCCGGTGTATCCGTGCCTGGCGGCTTCGCGACCACGGCTCAGGCCTATCGTGACTTTCTGGAGCAGTCCGGCCTCAACAAGCGCATCAAGGATGTGCTGGATAGCCTGGATGTGGACGATGTGGTGAAGCTGGCCGAAGTGGGCAAGCAGATCCGCCAGTGGATCATCGAGACGCCCTTGCTGCCGTCCTTCGAGAAGGAAGTGCGCGAAGCGTTTATCAAGATGGCAGACGGCAATGAGCATATGGCCGTGGCAGTTCGTTCCTCTGCGACCGCCGAAGACTTGCCTGATGCTTCCTTTGCCGGCCAGCAGGAGACTTTCCTCAACATCCGCGGAATAGACAATGTACTCATTGCTATCCGTGAGGTATTCGCTTCGCTGTTTAATGACCGGGCCATTTCCTACCGCGTGCATCAGGGCTTTGAGCACAGCCTCGTCGCTTTGTCTGCCGGCATTCAGCGCATGGTGCGCTCCGAGACCGGTGCGGCGGGTGTGATGTTTACGCTGGATACCGAGTCCGGCTTTCGTGACGCCATCTTTATTACATCATCCTATGGCCTGGGTGAAATGGTGGTGCAGGGAGCCGTTAATCCGGATGAGTTTTATGTGCACAAGGTGACACTGGAGGCAGGTCGTCCTGCAATCTTGCGTCGCAATCTGGGCTCCAAGGCCCAGAAAATGATTTATGGCGCCGACTTCAGCGCCGGCAAGTCCACACACATTGTGGATGTGGACAAGGCAGAGCGTACGCGTTTTTCCATTACCGATGCTGAAATCACCGAACTGTCCAAGCAGGCCCTGATCATCGAGAAGCATTACGGTTCGCCGATGGATATCGAGTGGGCGAAAGATGGTGATGATGGCAAGATTTTCATTGTTCAGGCCCGCCCGGAAACGGTAAAGAGCCGCCAGAATGTCGGCACCATGGAGCGCTACCTGCTCAAGCAGAAGGGCAGAGTGGTGTGCGAAGGCCGTTCCATTGGCCAGCGCATTGGCTCCGGGGTAGTGCGTGTAGTGCACTCCATCAAGGAAATGGACAAGGTCCAGCCGGGCGATGTGCTCGTTTCCGACATGACGGATCCGGATTGGGAACCGGTGATGAAGCGTGCCAGCGCCATTGTCACCAATCGTGGTGGCCGGACCTGCCATGCCGCCATTATTGCGCGTGAGCTGGGTGTGCCTGCCATCGTTGGTTGCGGTAATGCCACGGAAGTGCTGAAAGATGGCATGAGCGTAACGGTATCCTGCGCTGAGGGTGATACCGGTTTCATTTATGACGGCATGCTGGACTTTGAAATCCAGAAAAACTCGATTGAGTCCATGCCCAAGCTGCCATTTAAAATCATGATGAACGTCGGTAATCCTGATCGTGCCTTTGATTTTGCTTCCTTGCCCAATGAAGGCATTGGTCTGGCTCGTCTGGAGTTCATCATTAATCGCATGATTGGTGTGCACCCGAAGGCGCTGCTGAATTACGACAATCTGCCGCGTGACATCAAGCAGGCTGTGGATGTGCGCTGTTCAGGCTATGCCTCGCCAGTGGATTTTTATGTCGAGAAGCTGGTGGAGGGGATTGCTACTCTGGCGGCGGCTTTCTATCCCAAAAAGGTGATTGTGCGTATGTCGGACTTCAAGTCCAATGAATACGCCAACCTTGTCGGTGGCAAGCTGTATGAGCCGGAAGAAGAAAACCCGATGCTGGGCTTTCGCGGTGCTTCGCGTTATATCTCCGACAATTTCCGTGATTGTTTTGATCTGGAAGTACGGGCTTTGAAGAAGGTCCGCAATGAAATGGGTCTCACTAATGTAGAAGTGATGATTCCTTTCGTGCGTACTACCGGTGAAGCCAAGCGCGTGCTTGAGTTGCTGGCCGAGAAGGGGCTCAAGCGTGGTGATAATGGCCTGCGAGTCATCATGATGTGTGAGCTGCCGACCAATGCTTTGCTGGCCGATGAGTTCCTCGAACACTTCGATGGCTTCTCTATCGGCTCGAACGATCTGACCCAGCTTACCCTGGGCCTGGATCGTGACTCCGGTATCGTCTCGCACCTGTTTGATGAGCGTGATCCCGCTGTAAAGTTCCTGCTGGCACGTGCCATTCAGGCTTGCAAGAAAGCCGGAAAGTACATTGGTATCTGTGGCCAGGGTCCTTCGGACCACCCGGATCTGGCCAAGTGGCTGATGGATCAGGGTATCGACTCCGTATCACTGAATCCGGACTCTGTACTCGATACCTGGTTCTTCCTTGCGGAGAATCACGGCCAGTAAATACTGCGCTGTAAATAAAAAAGGCGGATATTTCCCGCCTTTTTTATTGCCTGGAAATAAGCTATTTCTGCAAGGGTGAGGCTGGCGTAGTGCCTGTCTGCTTTTTCCAGGACGATGTGGGCGTTACGACTTTCCACTTACAGGAGCATCTCAGTGGCATTTCACCGTCTGGAAAAGCTCATTAATCTGCACGATGGTTATCGTCAGTTGTTTCGGGTCGAACATCTTCAGCTTTTGCTTATTCAGGAAAAAGGGCAACGTTATCTCTTGCGTAATATGTGTCCGCACAAGGGATTTCCTTTGCATACGGGAACCATGACAGGAACGAAGTTGCGCTGCGCGTATCACGCGATCGAATTTGATCTGGCGAGGGCCGGGAGTTGTGTACAGCATCCTTTGCAGCCGGGAGTGAAAATGTATGCGCTGCTTTACGAAGGAAGTGATGTGGGGGTCGAGTTATGAGGTACGGCCTTAAACAAGCTAAGTCCGGGCAGGACTAAGTGAGGCTACTGCAGTTGATGAACCACCATAGAGATTACGATAACGGCTCATCACCCGTTTCACATAGTCTCTGGTTTCGGCAAATGGCGGAATGCCGCCATATTTCTTCACATTCCCTTCGCCGGAATTGTAGGCAGCCAGAGCCAGTTCCAGACTCTTGTAGCGATCAATCAGGTATTTGATGTGGCGCGCGCCGGCCGTGATGTTCTCGTTCGGGTTATAAGCATCAATCACGCCATACATGCCGGCAGTGGAGGGCATCAATTGCATTAGTCCCTGAGCGCCGGGTTTGGAGTGCGCACGAGGATTGAAGCCTGACTCGGTATGAATAATGGCTTTGATCAGGCCGTGATCGATGTTCTGGGCAAGTGCCGCATGTTTTATCAGTTGATCAAACGCATCACGATTTTTGCTGAAGCTTGGGCTGACGGCAAACTCGCTATTGCCCCAGTTCCCGTATTTATGGACATTGGTGTCAGCAAACCAAGTAACCTTTTCAAGCGTGTTGTATTGCTTGAAGTTCTCGCCGCGAGGTTTTTTGTGTTCATTGATAATGTTGGTGAAGAGCACGTTCCCGTTGGCGTCACTAAATTTATAGATGTTCGCCGCCATGGCTGGTAACGGCAAGCCGACCAGCAACATCAGGATGTAAGTAAGGCAGGGCAAGCGCATCTTCAACATCGCCATGGTGGTAGGGGTATCACCAAACAGGATTGTGCCTTGTGAGGCGGGGGTGGGTAAACCCGTTCATATAGTCCCTTTCCTTGGGAGACTATATGAAAATCAATAAAAAACAATAGCTTGCCATGATCTTCCATGATGACGCCTGGCCTTTCTGTTCGACAGGGTGGCATTCCGGCCCGAGGAACGGGAAGTTGCGGGTATTACGCATAGGCACCGACACACAAGCTTATTACAATGCTTTCATCATCATGCACGCAGACATTCATGGAAGAAGCTCTGTACCGGGTTATTATCACTGGGCATCCGCTGGGATGTGTGTCCCGGCACCACGCCATTTCTGCTTTTGCCAATCTCTTCAGCATTTCATATGAAGAGGCCATTCTCCGTTTTCATCATGCGCCCTGTGTGGTCAGGGGACGTCTGAGCCAGATACAGGCAGAGAAGTACTGCCGGGTAATGCAGCGTATGGGTATCCAGTGTGGACACGAGGCGGATGAGTCGACGCCCGAGCCGCCTGGTATTTATCCCCGACTCCGTGATTGAAGTTGATCTTTCTGTATAAAAAAACGCCGGCTTGCCGGCGTTTTTTTATAGCTTGAACAGTTGCACCGGCAGGCCGTCGCGTGGCTTGGCAATGGGGACGAGCTGATAGGGCATCTTGTAGTCGGCCGGGATTTCCCAGCGATAACGCAGCAATACTTGATGCATGATGCTTTTGACCTGCAGATTGGCAAAGTGCTGCCCCAGGCACATATGGGCACCCCCTCCGAAAGGAATCCACTGGAACATATGTTTTTTGTGTTCGGCCCGGGCCGGTGAAAAGCGCTCAGGGTCAAACTTGCCTGGCTGGCTCCAGTATTCGGGCATGTTATGGGTGTGGATGGGGACGATGCCGATGGTGGTGCCCTTGTGCAACAGGTGCCCGTTAAACGTGCAGTCCTTGACGACCTGCCGCGGCATTGAGGTCAGGGGAGGGTAGAGGCGCAAGGCCTCTTTCATTGCCCAATCCAGTCCTTCCATTTTATCCAGGTCTTCAAATTCCAGATGATTTTTGCCGACACGGAGGCTTTCATCGCGCAGCCGTTCCTGCCATTCCGGATGTTTTGCCAGGGCATAAAAAAGTGTGGTGAGGGTGGAGGTGGTGGTGTCGTGAGCCGCCATCATGAGGAAGATCATGTGATCGACCACTTCCTTGTCGCTGAAGCGCCCGCCATCTTCATCAGTGGCATGACAGAACTGGCTGAAGAAATCGGGAGTTTCAGTGGTGCGTTTTTTGGGCAGCAGCCTCTGGAAGTACTCTTCCAGAAACCGTCGTGCCTTCATGCCTTTCCACATATTGAACGGCGGCAGTGGATAACGGATATAGGCCAGTGAGGCTTCGACAGTATCAATAAAGGCGCGATTAACCTTGTCGGCGGAGGCATCCTGGGCTTCGCCCATGAAAATCCCGGTGGCCAGATTCAGGGTGAGCTGTTTGATGTTGGTAAAAACTGAAAATTTTCGCTGTGCCTGCCATGCGGCAATGCCGCTCTCAATACGCGGATTCATGGCCTTGAGATAAGCAGTGAGAGCGGGTTTTTTGAACGCTTGTTGCATGATGCGGCGCTGAAAGCGGTGTGCCGGATCATCCATGGACATGATGGCGCCGGGAAAAACCTTGCCGATGTAGTAGTCCCAGCCGCCATGGCTGGAGAAATTCCCTTCACGATCCTGCAGTACAAACTGATTGGCTTCGGGGCCCAGCATCAGCACAAAATTAGTACCCATGACACGTGTATCAATCAGCGGGCCATGTTTTTTCTCCAGCATTTCTGCCAGCGCCTGCGGGTCGCGCATGAACTCGCCTACATAGCCCAGGACCGGACGCCCCTTGTCTTTGGGAATGCTGGAGAGGTTTGTGGCAAGTGACGAAGTGTTGGACATTGCGTTTCCTTCAGGCTGTCGCTGCGGAGGGGGGAGTTGATATCGAGCCCTCATGCTTTTGGGGCAAGGATAGTGTTTAGAGTACAAGCTCTAATTTGACCTTATGGTCATTGGTGATGGCAAGGGCTCTTTCTGGAAATTTTCGTGGAACAAAAGGGCTGGTAATCCGGTGAGGTTGTTCATTAATTCCGCAAGAGAAGGGGAGGGTGATGGCATTGCTTATCGACTTGTTACAGCGTTACGGGCTTTGCGGAAGGCTACTTGAGAGTTTACTTTAAGTTTTCTCAGCAATAAGCGCTAAGTGTGTTCCACGCGGCAGGTTATGCACTCTGTAGGACAGTTGCGATATTTACGATATGGCTTGACAAAAAACCTTGGCAATTTCCTGGCGGCCTCTCTGTATGAAAAATAAGCCGATGATTTTATTGGATATTATGGCTGTGATGAAAAAATCATCAAACTGTAGCGAAGGCCCGTGTCATGGGGCTTCCGGAGCTCCGGGTGAATCCTGTACACATATTTATCCACAGAAAATGTGGACAGAGTTTTCCTAGAAATGACATGAGCTTGCTCAGTAATCAGCCAGGTCTTGTGGCGAGCACCCGGAGTTTGTGTTTCTGGTGGATTTCATGGTCGTACCGGCAGCCACTTTGACCTCATGACGAGGCTCTTGTCCGGTTCCATGGTCGTGGATGGAAGGACTCACGGCGATTGACCGGCCTCAGGAAGGGTTGCACAAACATCACTGGGGCGAGTCACAGGGGAGTCCTTGATGAATTCTGCGCGAGGGCTGTCCCGAGCAGCGATTGGATAACGCCGGGTCGTGCGTTGCCGGCGAGGCTGCTGGTTCAGCTTCGGCAATACTTCCCGCGTATCGGCAAGGCCTGATCTGGCGTGGCCGGGCGATTGAGCTGCCGGCTGGGGTCGCGGGCACCGGTCTTCATGGGCTTTGTTCGGCCGCATATTGTTGTGTGTATGTTTTAATATATAAAACAATTAGTTATTGTTTAAACATAAAGTAATACTTTTACATTTATGCCAGTGATTTGTTCAAGTAAAAGGCCGCGCCTGCAGCTTTTAGCGGTGTCATGCCAATACCACGGTTTGTTTCTGCCCATGATATCGGTGCCCTCCAGCGGTTGTACGGTGAGCGTGTCCGTTGCTGACCGGGTTCATGCGTTGCTTTCTCCTCGCCATTTTGACCCTGCCTGTATCTCTACTTGCAGGTGCCTTCATGCCATCATGCGCGCCTTAAAGAGGAGGCGGCATGCTGAACCGGATATGGCTGGGTCTTTTTCTGATCGCGTTTGTGGTGTCACTGCTGCAGGCGACGCTGGGGGGGCAGCCAGAAATTTTTTCGATGGTGGTCGATGCCAGCTTCAAGGCTGCCAAAATGGCAGTGGAGGTTTCGATCGGTTTGATCGGCTTGCTCTGTCTCTGGCTTGGCCTGTTCCAGATTGCCGAGAAGGCGGGCCTGATTGAAAAAATGGCCTGGCTGTTGACGCCGCTGTTCGCCCGTCTCATGCCGGAAGTACCCGCAGGGCATCCTGCGATTGGTTCCGTTACCATGAATCTTGCCGCCAACATGCTGGGTCTGGATAACGCCGCTACACCGCTTGGCCTCAAGGCCATGCGTGACTTGCAGACACTCAATCCTGATCCAGAAACGGCGACCAACGCGCAAATCCTGTTTCTGGTACTGAACACCGCTTCCGTGACGCTGATCCCGGTCACCATTTTCCTCTATCGGGCGCAATTTGGCGCCGCCAATCCGGCCAGTGTTTTTGTCCCCATCCTGATCTCCAGCGCTGCCGGCACCCTGGGAGGCGTATTGCTCACGGCCTGGCTGCAAAAGCTGCGGATATGGGATCGCGTGGTCCTTGCCTATGTTGCGGGGCTGGCGTTGTTCATGGGGGCGATGGTGGCGGCCGTCATTACTGCTCCGCCGGCGATGCTGGGTGTGCGTTCGGCCTTTATCGGTAACCTGCTGCTGTTTTCCGTGATCGTGGTGTTTCTGCTGGCGGGCTGGCGCCGTGGCATTGATGTCTACGACACCTTTATTACGGGTGCCAGGCAGGGCTTTGAGGTCGGCATCAGCCTGATTCCGTTTCTGGTGGCCATGCTGGTGGCGATTGCCGTGTTTCGTGCCAGCGGGGCGCTTGAAGCCATCCTCAATGGCATTGCGATGGCTCTGGGGGCGCTCGGGCTGAATACGGATTTTGTGCCGGCCTTGCCGACGGCTTTCATGAAGTCACTTTCCGGCTCCGGGGCCCGCGCCATGATGCTGGAGACCTTCCAGCATTACGGAGTCGACTCTTTCCCCGGCTATGTCGCGGCCATTGTGCAGGGTTCCTCGGAAACGACCTTGTATGTGCTGGCCGTTTATTTTGGGTCGGTCGGCATAAGACGTGAACGTTATGCGCTGGCCTGCGGGCTCTTTGCTGATCTGGTCAGTGTGGTCGTTGCCATCCTGGTGGCCTACTGGTTTTTCCATGCCTGAGTCCGGCGTAGCTCCGCTGCTGTTGGGCAGGTTGGCGGCAAAGACGGTCCGGAAGGTCATAATGGTCGTTTCATGAGGATGGCCGTGCCGCTACAATCCGGCCTCTGTTGGTTTGGCTGATTCAGGCCATCACCGCACGGGTAGTCACTGCATTAGTAGTCAGGGGGAATCAGGGATGCGTCGCGTAATTTTCAATCAGAAGGGCGGAGTAGGGAAATCCAGCATTACCGTGAATCTGGCGGCCATCAGCGCAGCTCAGGGTAAAAGGACTCTGGTGGTGGATCTGGATCCGCAATGCAATGCCAGCCAGTACCTGCTCGGTGAAGCGGCCGAGTTCTCGCGTGACAAGGCCGAACTCTCCCCCAATATCGGGCAGTTTTTTGCACAGACCCTGTCCTTCAGCCTGAAGGAAAAGCCGATCTCCGAGTATGTGCACAAAACTCCGTATGAAAACCTGCATGTGATTCCGTCCAATCCCGAGCTGGGCGAGATCGAGCACCTGCTGCAAAGCAAGCACAAGATATTCAAGCTGGCCGCTTCGCTCAAAGCCCTGGGCGGCACGTATGACGCCATTTATATTGATACGCCTCCGGCGTTTAATTTTTACACGCTCTCGGCCCTGATTGCGGCTCAACGCTGCCTGATTCCGTTCGACTGTGATGCGTTTTCGCGCCGTGCCCTCTATACCTTGCTGGAAAACGTGGGAGAGGCTCGTGCCGATCACAATGACGAGCTGGAAGTGGAGGGCATCATCGTCAACCAGTTCCAGCCACGCGCCAGTTTGCCGGTGAAGCTGGTCGAGGAGTTGCGTGCGGAAGGCCTGCCCATTCTGAGGTCTCCATTGTCATCGTCGGTCATCATGAAAGAGTCGCATGAGCGTTCATTGCCGCTGATTCATCTGTCGCCAAAGCACAAGCTCACCGAGGAGTATGTCGCTCTCTATCACGAGCTTAATCCGGCCTGACCCCGATACGCACTGAAACCAAAAGCCGCCCCCGGGCGGCTTTTTTCATGGGCTGGTGTTGGGCGGGAAACCTACAGTCTGGCTGGCGGGGACTTCAGGTCCTTGAAGTGTGCCAGCACCCGGTCTCGCGCCATGCGGTGATCGACCATGGGCAGGGGATAACCGGAAAACAGTATTGCCTGTGCCTTGCCTTCGGGCTCATGACCATGAGGCTCATGAATGGATGGCGTCGGCACGGTACTGAGTTCGGGCAGGTACTGGCGAATGAAGTGACCCTGAGGATCACATTTCCTGCCCTGTGATACCGGATTGAAAATGCGGAAGTAGGGCACTGCATCATTGCCGGTAGAGGCTGACCACTGCCAGCCGCCATTATTGGCCGACAGATCGCCATCAATCAGATGTTGCATGAAAAACTTTTCTCCCCAGCGCCAGTCGATAAAAAGATCCTTGGTCAGGAACATCGCGACCACCATGCGCAGTCGGTTATGCATCCAGCCGGTTTGCTGTAATTGCCGCATGGCGGCATCCACCAGCGGGAAACCGGTGCGGCCCTCACACCATTGCCTGAATTCCTTTTCATCATGGCGCCAGGGAAGCGGATCGGTTTCCAGCTTGAACGGACGATGCTTGCAGACGCGTGGCCAGCCGACCATGACGTGCTTGTAAAAATCACGCCAGCCTATTTCAGCTATCCACTGATCTACGCCGGCACTTTCACCATGGCGGGCGCGATGGTTGAAGGCCGCATTGAGGCATTGGCGTGGCGAGAGGGTGCCTATGGCGAGATACGGAGAAAGCCGGCTGACACCTTCCTCAGCCGGCAGGTCACGCTTGTCGAGATAGTCATTCAGGTGTTTGGCGGAGAAATCGGCCAGCCGGTTTAACGCAGCGGTTTCACCGGCCGGCCACCATGTCCTGGCTGTTTCCGGTTTTACATGGGAAAAAAAACCGGCAACCTTGTCCGGGATGGCATCACTTTCGGTGAATTTTCCCGGGCGCTTTTGCGGTGCAGGCTGAGGCTGACATCCTGCGGTGGCGAGTCGTGCCAGCCACATGCGCTTGAAGGGTGTGAAAACCGAATAAAACCCGCCGTCATTCTTGAAAAGGGTGCCGGGGGGAACGGCACATTGATCGTGATGCAGGGTCAGTGTAATTCCGGAGTTTTCCAGGACAGAAGCTACGGCATCATCCCGGACTGTTTCATTGAATTCATATTGACGATTGGCATGAACGGCACTGATCCGGTGTTGTTGCGCGAGCTCGGCCAGTGCCTTTGGCAAACCCTTGAAATCCGGCACGTCCAGAATCAACAGGGGAATATTCAGTGTTGCCAGGGTCTTTTGCAGGACCGCCAGCGTACGCAGTTCGAAATCCACCCGCACCCCGGCGACATCATGGGCCTGCCATTGCTGCGGTGTGATGGCGTAAACACAGGCCACTTCGGCATCCTTCTCCTTGCAGGCTGCCAGCAGGGCTGTGTTGTCGATGCTGCGAAGGTCCGCGCGCAACCAGACCAGATATCGACTCAAGGTTTTTTGTCCTGTGGCCGGCGCCAGGCCTGAATGGCCTTGCGTATGCTGGCCAGATCATGGAAGAGCTCAACGCCTTCGACGCTTCGACGTGTCGAACGCAGTGCGCTGCCGCCAGCCCATATTGCGACGGAAAGTGGCAGGCGAAAACGCAAGTCCTCCAGAAACTCGATGGCCTTGCTCGACGGGTACGAAGCGCTGAAAGACAGGGCCACAATATCCATGCGGTGTTTTTGCGCGGCTTGCACGATATCGCGCACTGGTGTTTGTGCGCCAAAACAGACGGCGTCTACGCTGTCCAGGCGCAGCATGGCTTCGGTCATCAGGATGCCCAGCGTATGGGCTTCTTCCGGTGCGGTTGTGAGCATGATATGCGGCGCTGAAGTGGCTGCACGAAGACCGGAGATGGCACCGCGAATCAGGGATTGCACCTGCTCGGTGTACAGATGCTCTTCATGTACTTCGATAAGACCGCGCATCCAGGCATCACCCACCATGGTATTGGCATACTGCAAGAACTCGAGAATGAAGGACTGCAGACCCATCTTGACCAGCTGGTGCGAAAGATACTCGCGCAATACATGGATGTCGTGACTCTTCAGGGCGGCAATCAGTTCGGTTTCAAGTTCGGGTTCTGACTCGACGCGCTTGGTGTATTTCGAGCGCAGCAGGTTTTCGAGTTCATCAACTTCCATGGAAATAATCTTTCCCGGGCGAAAACCGTTGTCGATAAGACGACGCAGCAGCCTGAGCTTGCTGACCTGTTCCTGGGGATAAATACGGTCACCCTGATGATCACGCAAAGGCTGCGGGAAGTGATAGCGGCGCTCCCACATGCGCAAAAGCTCCTTGGAGACACCAGTTTCGCGTTCAACGGCCTGAATCGGCAGCATGGGGTTGCTACCCGCTTCAGTAGTGGCAATGGCAGCAGACATTTCTGTGTTCATGATAATCACCTTTTCCTGCCCGGTTTACGCTTGTGTCGTTCTCGTTTTTACTTTTTGCTTTATGCGTTTCAATAGCCAGCCCAGTACGGGAAGTTTTTCGTAGAACTCTTCAGCGGCATCCCAGTAGTCACGATGAGACTGCACTCGGCCATCTTCAGCGAAATCAAAGTGGCTGCAGCCATGAATGCTCATGGTTTTGCCGCGAAAGCCGAACTCCATGCTCCATACCGCAAAAGCCTGACGGCCTTCCATGACGGTGCTTTTTATAAAAAACCGGGGATTATCCAGCGTCTCGAACATGTGGTTATAGGTCTGGCGTATGCCTTCCCGGGACCTGAATTCATTGAACGGATCCTTGAAGAAGGCATCTTCCGTATAGAAGTCATTAATCCGGTCAACGGTTTCCGGGCCAAGGGTTTGATACCAGTCCAGCAGGGTGTCGAGGCGGGATATCATGATGCCTCCGCCACTTTAGCCAGAACACGGAATCTCAGCGTGTAAGGCAGGTGCCGCAGCAGCCGTAACCAGCGTGTGAAGCGCTTGGGGAAGTGTATTTCGAAATCGCCCGCTTCCAGTCCCTGCACGATTTCATGCGCGGCAATACCGGGCGTGATCAATGCCGGCATCCTGAAATCGTTTTTCTGTGTCATTGCGGTGTCGACAAATCCCGGGTTAATGACAGACACCGCAATGCCCTTGTCGTGCACGTCAAGATAAAGTGATTCGCAAAAATTGATCAGGGCCGCCTTGGTTGGCCCGTAGACCAGTGATTTTGGCAGGCCCGTATAACCGGCCACGCTGGCAATGATGCTGATCGAGCCGCTGCCGGCGGCCAGCATGTCAGGCAGTACGGTAGCCACCGCGATCATCGGTCCCTCCAGGTTGGTGTTGACCATCTGGCGTATGCGGCCAACATCCAGCGTCCAGGCGCGCACGGCCTCATAATCAGCGGCACAAAAAACCAGATGATCAATCCCTTGCCACTTTTTTTGCAGCGCCAGATGAGCCACTGACCATGCCTTCTCGTCACAGACATCCAGCGGCAGTACGGTCGATGTTTCTGCCCAGTCTCTTGCCAGTGCCTGCAGTGTTTCCGTGTGGCGTGCACTGAGGGCAACCCGGGCGCCTTTTTGCAGCAACAGGATTGCCAGTGCCTGCCCGATGCCGGAGCTCGCCCCAATGATCCATATGCGACGATTATCCCAGTTACTGATGCGTGGATTAAGGCTCATGACTGCGGTTCCGTCTTGCGAAAAAAGAGGGTTATTTCGCCAAGCCTGACGCCAAACTTTGACATCTCGGCACGATTCATCATGGTGTTGGCATCGTGCAGATACATCCAGTCGTCAAAGGTCACATGCCATGTTTTTCCATTGACGGGCAAGGCCAGCGTGTAAGACCACTTCAGTGCCGGGCCTTGTACTTGTCCCCGGGCTTCACCCACTACATCGTCGGCGCGGCCGATATAGTGTCCATCCGGCAGGGCCGTCAAATGCCAGATGCGGGTCTGTTTTGTCCCGTCGTCATACTGGAAATGCTCTTCCAGTGTGCCTTCGTTGCCTTTCCACGAGCCGGTCATGTCGACCGTGAAGCGCTTGATGATTTTTCCGGAGCGATCCTGTACCTGCCCCCAGGCGGTGACCCTGCCATTGAAAAACTGGCGCAGATCCAGAGCCGGCTTCATGCCGTGATAATCATCAATAGTGGCACTGCAGGCTGTGATCAGGAGCAGCAGGGCATAAAAGATACCGCGCATGGCATTTCTCTCTTTCAGGACGGGGTTCGGGAAGAAAGCAGAAGCTGGCAAACATCGGTACGCTTTGTCAGGAATCCGGCCTCGCAGTAGCAAAGATAAAAGCGCCAGAGTCGGGTAAAGGCATCGTCAAACCCCTGAGCCCGAACTTCCTCAAGATGGGCTTCGAAGTTTTCACGCCAGGCTCTCAAGGTGCGGGCGTAGTCAAGGCCAAAAAAGTGAATATCCTCCAGCGCAAGGCCGGCCTTTCCAGTTTCCCTGTCCAGAATTTCAGGCGAGGGCAGCATGCCGCCCGGAAAAATGTATTGCTGAATGAAGTCCGTGCCACGCTGGTAGTCGTCAAAACGATCATCGGCTATGGTGATGGATTGAAGCGCGGCTTTTCCACCCGGTTTCAGGCTGTCTTTTATTTTCCTGAAGTATTCAGGCCAGTAGTTCTGGCCAACGGCCTCCAGCATTTCTATGGAGACGATGGCATCGTATTGCCCCGAGATGTCACGGTAGTCCTGATAGACAAAGTGTGTGCGACCTTCAGCGGTAGTGCCTTTAACCCGTTCCCGTGCCCAGACGAGCTGTTCTTTTGACAGAGAAATTCCGGTGACATAGCAGCCGCGCTCAGCCGCCCGTTCGGCAAAAGCTCCCCAGCCACAGCCAATTTCCAGGACATGGTCGCCACGCTTGACTTCCAGAAGATCCAGAAGTCGATCATATTTGGCGTGTTGAGCATCAAGCAGCGACTGGTTTTCCTGCTGGAAAATGGCAGCAGAATAAGTCATCGAGCTGTCAAGCCAGAGGCGGTAGAAGGTGTTGCCTATATCGTAGTGGGCGTGAATGTTTTTCTGGCTGCCCTGGCGCGTATTGCGATTCATGAGGTGACGCAGGCGATAAAGGAGTGTTCCCCAGAAGCTGCCATGCAGGGTTTTTTCCAGAATATCCTGATTGGCCAGAGCCAGTAACAGGACCGAAAGCAGATCGGGTGTTTCAATCTTGTGGTCGCGGTAGGCTTCGGCAACGCCAATGTCACCGCTTTTAAGAATGTCGCTGCAGGCTGACCAGTCATTTATTTCGAGATGGGCGTTGGGGCCGCTGCTGTCACCATTAAACTGCAGACGTTCACCTTCGGGCGTAAGCAGTTCCATGCTGCCAACGCGGATACTTTCCATTATTTTGAGAAAGCCGCGCGCAAGGGCCGGAACCTTTGGGGTATCAGTAGCCGTGCTGGTCAGGCTGCTCATCGTGAAATCTCCTTGATAGGGGTGGATGGCTTGCGGTGGAAAGTCATGCCTTTCAGCCAGATTTTGAGTGCCTGCCAGTGAATACGGACAACCACCATGACGGTAAACCAGCCGAGGGAAAAAAATAGCTTGAGCAGATTGTGGTCGTTGAGGGTAAGCGCCTTGCCCGTAATGGCAGTCTTGAGGACCAGCTGTCCATCTTCGAGATAATCGATGCTGGCACTGCGCAATGATTTTTTTTGCGTGAAACGGAAGTGGTAGTCACCCTTTACTTCAAAGAAAGGTGATACATGAAAAACCTTTCGTGCCCTAAGTGGCGTATGTTCATTAATAGGCAAGCCGTTTTCAGCTATCAGCAAGTAATAATGGCGCTCGCCAAAGGTGTTTTTCACCTCACAAATAATGGCCTTCAATGCTTCTTGCTGATCGTGGCAAAACCAGAAACTGACAGGATTGAACACAAAACCCAGCATGCGCGGGAGTGTTAGCAACTCGATGCTGCCAGAGGCGCCGTTAATGCCTTCCTGCTGCAGTATCTGCCGTGCCCAGGATTCCCCGTCCCGGCCATCACCATGATCTGCTTCGTGGTAGCTGAAGAGGTTGAAGCGATTCAGGCTGAAAAAACGGCTGCGGAGTTTTTCTTTTTCATTCAAGGGAAAGCAGATGAAAAACGCAGGATAGGAAAACCGGTGCGTTCTTGGCAGCAGGCGGTTATGGGTCACGGTACCTCGATAGAGCCACGGCTTATCCATAATGGGCATTCCACGGAATGGAGGAGCCCAGCAGCTGAGCGACTTTCATGCCTGCTTTAAGGCCGTCTTCATGAAACCCGTAACCGGCCCAGGCGCCACAAAAATACACGCGGTCCATGCCCTGGATGTCGATCAGTTGCTGTTGTGCCTTGTAGGCGTTGTCATCCAGCAGGGGGTGCGCATAGTCAAAGCGCTGGATGACCTGATCGGCCGCCGGTGCTGCCGGCGGGTTCAGCGTGACAAAGACATCCCGGGTAAACGGCAGTGACTGCAAGCGGTTCAGCCAGTAAGTCACGGCGACAGGGCTGGTATTGTCAGGGGCGGCAGAAACGCCGTAGTAGTTCCACGCCGACCAGGCGCGTTTGCGCAGCGGCATCAAACGGGTATCGGTATGCAGGTAAGCCGTATTCATTTGATAACGGATACCGGAGAGCACCTTGTGTTCTTGCGCATGCGCATCCAGCAGCAGCGCCCGGCACTGGTCGGTATGGCAGGCCATAATGACGCGATCAAACTTTTCGGTGGCGCTGGCTGTGCTGACGGCAACGCCGGTTTCTTCACGGCGAACCTCCAGCACGGGAGTGGATAGACGCACATCCGGCAGCCTTTTCAGCATGGCCTGGACATACTGGCGTGAACCGTTTTTGATCGTGCGCCACTGTGGCCGGTCAAAAATCTGCAGGAGTCCGTGATTAAGACAGAACTGCAGAAATGAGGCGGCTGGAAAAAACCGCATGTCCTTGAGGGGGCTGGACCAGATGGCAGCGCCCATGGGGTAGAGGTACCAGTCACGAAACTCCTGGCCGTAATGCCTGTCTTCCAGTAACTGGCCGAGGGTCATGCCGCTGGCCTGCGCTTTTAACAGCAGCACGGGGGCCTCGCGGTTAAAGCGCAGGATGTCGCTGACCATGTGCCAGAAGGCGGGGCGCCAAAGGTTGCGGGGCTGGGCGAACAGGGTGGCAAAACTGGCTCCGGCCCACTCCAGATCGGCCCGTGGCAGGCTGACCGAAAAGGTCATTTCGCTGGCGTGGGTTTCCACACCGAGCAGGGAAAGGAGCTGAATCAGGTTGGGATAGGTGCGTTCGTTATGCACCAGAAACCCCGTATCGACCGGGTGAGTCAGGCCGTCCAGCGTGACATCCACGGTATTGCTGTGGCCACCGGCATAGTCATTGGCCTCGAACAGCACTACCTCATGGTCAGGTGCGAGCAGCCAGGCTGCACTCAAACCCGCAATTCCCGAGCCTATAACTGCTATGCGCATGACGGGTTTCCTTGTTTCATTGCCCTGCTTGCCTGTAGTCGCTGCTGTTTACTCTAGCCAATACGGAACAAAAGGCTGGGTGGATGCAGGATGGGTAAAAAAATCCTCATTTTTCGTGTCTTCGGTTTGTACAAGACGGAAAATGCGTAATCACCTGTGTAACGGGTTTTTTAAGGCGAGGCGGGCACCTTTACTACCGTATGTCCTGTACAAGCCGTGGCTCATATGGCGAACAGTAGGGTGTGGCTGGATCGCTTCGAACTCTACAAAGCCATGTTTTGTCCAGTGTTCGCCTTTTTTTTGTACAGGTCGCCGGGCTGCCGGAAGCCCGGTGTCATGGCAAAATGGGCGCTGCGACCACATGATGGATGACTGATGTTGCGGGCTTTTTTCTGACAGTTTCTGGAGAGCGGCATGACCGAACTGCACCCTGCGCTGGCGCCTGCCATGGCTTTGCTGCCAACAGACCGGCCCTTGCTGCTGCTCACCCGCCACTCTGTGCGCGAGACCGCCCCGAACGGGATTGCCACCTATGATCTGGCCCTGACGCCCGAGGGGGTGGCACTGGCAGAGCACTGGGGCGGACAGTGGCGGTTTCCCCTGCATGGTTTGTATTCCAGCCCGGTAGGACGCTGTGTCGATACGGCGACCGCGCTGGCACGCGGGGCAGGGGCTCCCGATCTGGCCGTGCAGACCACTTCCATGCTGGTGGAGCCAGGCTGTTATGTGCAGAGCATCAGCCATGCGGGGCCCCTGTTTCTGCAGCTGGGGCCGCTGGCTTTTGCCAACCGGCATTTGAGCGAGCCCCTGCATGGCATCCTGTCTCCCGAGGCGGGGGCAGAGCGCCTGCTCCGGCATCTTTACGGAAGCCAGGGGAGCGTCGGCAGCGTCACGGTGCATGTCACCCATGACACCATTCTGGCGGCCTTCATTTATCACCTGATGGGGCGTGAGCATCTGCAGGAGGATGACTGGCCCTGGATGCTGGAAGGTGCCTGGCTCTGGTTTGATGATGTCGACACCGTGCGCTGGGTCTGGCGTGGTGAGCTGGGGCAACGCACTATCGCGGCCTTGCGGGACTGACGCCGGCCCCCGAAACAGCTGATGCATGCCGGCAGCACTGGCATGTCCGCCTGGATCGGGGTTTCTGGCATTCCTTCTTGGCATGCAGTACTGGAAAACACATTTCCCGCCCTCATATGGGCATCATTCTTTTTCTGGATTTCCCTGATCATGACGGCAGCGCTCAGCATCCGTAATCTCACCAAAACCTATAAAAGCGGCGTGCAGGCGCTGCGCGGCATCAGTCTTGAGGTCGAGCCGGGCGATTTCTACGCCTTGCTGGGGCCCAATGGCGCCGGCAAATCCACCACCATCAGCGTGGTGAGCTCACTGGTGAAAAAGACGTCAGGGGAGGTCAGTATTTTTGGCTACGATCTCGACCGGTATGTTTCGGAAGCCAAGCAGCAACTGGGAGTGGTGCCGCAGGAATTCAATTTCGGCATGTTCGAGAAGGTCATCGACATTGTGGCTACCCAGGCCGGTTATTACGGCATAGAGCGCAAACGGGCCTACTCACAAGCTGAAAAGTATCTCGAAAAGCTTGGCCTGTGGGAAAAACGCAACCAGCCGGCGCGCAGTCTTTCCGGCGGCATGAAGCGGCGGCTCATGATTGCACGCGCCCTCGTGCATGAACCCAAACTGCTTATTCTGGATGAGCCCACCGCCGGCGTGGATATAGAGCTGCGTCGCTCCATGTGGGAGTTTCTCACGGAGCTTAATCGCGGCGGCACCACGATCATCCTGACAACACATTATCTGGAAGAGGCGGAAAGCCTGTGTCGTGACATCGCCATCATTGATCATGGCATGATTATCGAAAACACGGACATGAAATCACTTCTGGCCAAGCTGAATCTTGAAACTTTTGTGCTTGATCTGCGCGATCCGCTGGGGGCTGCGCCGCTTATGCCGGGCTTTCCTGTGCACCTTGCCAATTCCCTGACACTGGAAGTGGGCGTGGAAAAGTCACAATCGCTGAATGCGGTATTTGCCCATCTGCAGGCTCAGGGCATCCAGGTGCTTAGCATGCGCAACAAGTCCAATCGTCTGGAAGAACTGTTTGTGTCGCTGGTGGAAAAAAACCTCAAGCATGACAGTGCCAAAAGCAGCGGGAGTAAAAACTGAGATGAACCGCCAACAGAACATGATTGCGCTGCAGACCATTGTGACCAAGGAGATCCGTCGCTTCATGCGTATCTGGGTGCAAACCCTGTTGCCTCCGGCCATCACCATGAGCCTGTATTTTGTGATTTTCGGCAACCTGATCGGCAACCGTATCGGTGTCATGGGTGGCTTTAACTACATGCAGTACATCGTGCCGGGCCTCATCATGATGAGCGTCATCACGAATGCCTATTCCAATGTGGTGTCCAGCTTCTATAGCGCAAAGTTCCAGCGCAGCGTTGAGGAAATGCTGGTGTCGCCTGTTCCCAACAGCACCATTCTGGTTGGCTATGTGCTGGGTGGCGTAGCGCGAGGCATTGCCGTTGGCCTGATCGTGACCCTTCTTTCGATGTTTTTCACCAGGCTGGGCATTCACCACATTTTCATCATCATCTATACGGTAATCATGACAGCGGTGCTGTTTTCGCTGGGAGGATTCATCAATGCGGTTTATGCAAAATCCTTTGACGACATCTCGATTGTTCCCACCTTTGTACTGACGCCGCTGACCTATCTGGGCGGTGTTTTTTACTCCATCGACCTGCTGCCCGTGTTCTGGCAGAAAGTCTCACTGCTGAACCCGATTGTTTATATGGTCAATGCCTTTCGTTATGGCGTACTGGGCGTCAGTGACGTGGATATCCGGTTTTCACTGGGCATGATTACGATCATGTCGGTGCTGCTCTTCCTGTTTTCCCTGCGCCTGCTGAATCGTGGCACAGGCCTGCGTGAATAAAGGGCGGATCATTGTGAGCATATTAAACAGCACGCTGGGACAGGTTACCGACTATCCGGACCGCTATGCGCCATCCCTGTTGTTTCCCATTGCCCGGCGCGAGGGGCGCGCTGCCCTCGGCGTGAGTGATGCCGCCCTGCCGTTTCATGGTGTCGATGTCTGGACGCATTATGAGGCGTCCTGGCTGGATACAAACGGCAAGCCGTGTATTGCCGTGGCCGAAATCAGGGTGCCTGCCGTATCACCCTGCCTGATCGAGTCAAAATCGCTGAAGCTTTATTTCAATTCACTGAATTTCCAGCGCTTTGCCTCGCCGGCTGAGTTCATGGCCTGTGTGGAAAAAGACCTTGGCGCAGTGGCGCAGGCGCCGGTACAGCTGCGGCTGGTGTTGCCGCATGAATATGCGGCCGTTGCCATTGGCGACATGAGTGGCGAGTGTCTGGACGAGTTGCCCTTGCACTGCACGGAATTTGTCCTCAATCCCGAAACCCTCCGGACGGATGCAGGGCAGGTAGTGGAAGAGACGCTGTATTCCCATCTCTTGCGCAGCAATTGTCCGGTCACCAACCAGCCTGACTGGGGCAGTGTGATGATCCGCTATCGCGGCCCGGCGATTGATCGGACGGGGCTGCTGGCCTATCTCGTTTCCTATCGCAATCACGCAGACTTCCACGAGCAGTGTGTTGAACGCATTTTCATGGACATCACCCGTCGTTGCCGTCCTGAAGCACTGACTGTGTATGCGCGCTATACCCGTCGTGGCGGTCTGGATATCAACCCCTTTCGTTCCAGTAGCGATACCTTGCCGCCAGCCTTGAGGCTATTTCGTCAGTAAGACAGGAAAATGCACACTCTCCGTCTTGCCATGCCGCTGGCGCATGGGGACAATGCCGCGCATAAACTGTCTGACAGGATGTTTACCATGACCACGTATTACGCTTTCAAACTTGCCGATGCCACCCAGCAGGGGATTGATGAGCTGCTGAAGAATCTGGATGCCGGCAGCAGTGCCCCCCAGCATGAGCTGCATACCCGCGTTTCCGTTGAAACCAGTGATGAAATCCTCAAGCATTCCGTGGAAGAGCTGATGCAGCGCTTTCAGTCGGGCGCGGAAGGTGCGGGCATCCTGTCGAGCCTGCTTGGCATTCTTAAAAGCACCTCGCATGTACTGGTCCGGCAGTTGCTGGGCAAGCAGGACAACAAGGAAGTGGCGAAAATGGTGCAATACCTGCGCAGTCGCCGTGTTGTGCTTAAGGGTGAGGTTCTTTTCGGTTTTGAGATGCCGGCTGAGCTGGCGCAGCGCCTGAAAACCATTTTTGCCGCCATTGCCGCAGGTGATGGTGTGGCGCAGAAAGCCGGGCTGACGGCGGCCATGTTGTCCTTCACCGATGTGGCAGTGGCGCATTTCTATGATGATTTCACGGCACCCATGGAGCTTGGCTTTATCAAGCGCAAGGCCTCTGATATCGGACGCAGCACCATCAGCAAAGGCCTGCACGTCGCCATGAACCGGCTTATTCCCCAGCTTGGACAAAAAGATCTGGTGGTGTTTGCCGGATTTTTTGACGCCTTGTTTATTGATGCCTGATTAATGGCAGGGGGCAGGGCTGTCAGGCTTGCGGGGTCTTTTCAATAAAGGGCTCCGGGATGACGGCCGCTTCCCCGGCTTGTCTTTAAAGACACCCGGTTTGGTCTCTTTGGCCCTTTACTTCCCCGGCCTCTCCCTTAATCATCACGCACCGTGATACGACCTGCCTCCTTGAAGAGTGGTGCTCATGAGCTGTTATTTTGCTTTTCGCGCTTCCGATGCCTTGCGCGATTCCAGTCTTGCCTTGCTGGACAATTTCGAGCGTCGCGACCCTGCGTCGCAAAGCGCCCTGTTTGTCAAAGTGGCGCAGCTGTTTGCCGATGAAATTGTTGATGTTCTTATTCTCAACATTGTCAGCGGCGCCGAATCGGGTCATTCCGGAGCCAGTGTGCTGGAACAGTTTGCCGGCGTTATAAAGTCCACAGTGAATACGCTGATCAAGCAGGTTCTCGGCAAGATGAACAACGATGAGCTGCGGCCATTGTCTTCCTATATGCGTGAGAGACTGCTGATACTGACAACGGCTGGTGTGACCAAGGAGTATGTAGCCTTTCCGATGCCGGCTGATTTCCATGAGCGTTTTCGTGCAGTACTGCATCAGGGCGCGCGCGGCGAGCAGAACCAGAAGGAGCTGCTGGCCTGCATGGAAATCTTTACCGAAATGGCGCATCAGGCTTTTTATGATGATTCGATGAAGCCGATCAAGCTGGGGTTTATCGGGCGCAAGGTCGTTGATATTGGCGGAGCCGCCATGCGCAAGGGCTCGCAAGCAGCGACTCGCCGTCTTGTTCCGGCGATGGACGGGGCCGAGCTCAAGCAGTTCTCGGAATACTTCTTGACCATGCTGATTACCGTCTAGGTTTTTTCTTGCCATAAAAAAAGCGGGCTATGCCCGCTTTTTTTATGGCTCGTCGTCATGACGAGCAGCTGATTTCCAGATGCCGGCCCCAGTCCGGGGGCAGGGCGGCGTAGCTTTCCATCTCCGGCTGCTCATCAAACGGCTTTTCCAGCAGCCGCCGCAACGTTTCAATCTCGCGGTAATCCCCTTTTTCGGCCTTGTCGATGGCGGTCTGCGCCAGATAGTTTCTCAGGATGTATTTGGGATTGGCGGCATTCATGCGTATGGCACGTTCCGCATCCTGGCTGTTCTCCAGCAGCAGTCGTTGCTGGTAGCGCTGCAGCCAGGCATCAAAACTTTCCCGGTCGAGAAAATCATCACGCAGGGCGGGGAGCCTGTCATCACTGCGAACAGTGGCGAGTGCACGAAAGCTGCGGGTGTAATCCAGGCCGCCCTTCATCAACAGTTCCAGAAAATCTATTGCGAGCCCACGGTCCTCCGGCCTTTCTTCCTGCAGCCCCAGCTTGGCGCGCAGGCCGTCGGCATAAACGCCGACAAAAACCGCCTCATAGCCTTGCAGGGTCGCTACCAGCGCCTCGTGATCAATCAGGCCGGAAAGGGCATGCGCCAGTGCGTTGAGATTCCAGAGGCCGATACTGGCCTGCTGGTTCCAGGCATAGCGGCCGCTATGGTCGCTGTGGTTGCAGACAAAGCCGGGCTCGTAGGCATCGAGAAAACCGTAGGGGCCATAGTCAAACGTGTGACCGGTAATGGAAAAATTGTCGGTATTCATCACGCCATGGGCAAACCCCACGAGTTGCCACTGCGCCAGCATGAGCGCCGTGCGCTGCACCACCTCCCTGAAAAAACGCAGGTACTTATCAGCGCCACCGGACGTCTCGGGAAAGTGCCGTGCTATCACATAGTCAGCCAGTGTTTTCAGCAGCTCAGGCTGGCCGCTGTGATACAGCCACTGGAAATGACCAAAACGGATATGGCTGTCGGCAACACGCAGGAGCATGGCGCCACGCTCTCGCGTTTCCCTTTGCACGGCTTCATCCGAGCCGACAATACACAGTGCGCGCGTGCTGGCGATGCCAAGGTGATGCATGGCTTCCGAGCCGAGGTATTCGCGGATACAGGAGCGCAGCACGGCACGACCGTCACCAAATCGCGAGTAGGGCGTTTTGCCGGCGCCCTTGAGATGCAGGTCCCAGCGTTCGCCTTTTGTGTTCAGCACTTCGCCGAGCAGAAGGCCGCGACCATCGCCAAGGTCGGGGTTGTAGCCGCCGAATTGATGGCCGGTGTATTTCATGGCCAGCGCTTCGCTGCCGGGCAGGATTTTTTGTCCGCCAAAACAGGCGGCGAATTCAGGTGTGGCCGCTTCGGCAGGATCAAGATCCAGCAAGGCGGCTGCCTGGGGATTGAAGCTCACGAGATGGGGGTGCGCAAAGCCCTCGGGGCTGACGCGTGAAAACAGGGCATCCGGCAGGCGCGCAAAGGAGTTGTCAAAAGCAAGGGTGCGCAGTGTGGCCATGGTCGACTCGTGGCGTGGAAATAAAAAAGGGCCGCAATGCGGCCCTTTTTAGCGTTGGAACATCAGGCAGAAGCGGCCTGTAATGCCAGTGCCCGCATGCGTTTGCGCTGCAGCTTCAGGCGGTATTCGATTTCCTTGAAGCGGTCGTGGAACTTGGCATCTTCCCATTTCTGCTGGAACTCCGCCTTCTTTCCGGCATACCACTCTTCCTTGATCTTGGCCCATTCCTGCAGTGCAGCGCTGAAGGTTTCATATTCGTTGGCCATGCGCAGCTTCAGTGCTTCCACATCGGCCTTGCGCGCCTGGCGCTTTTCAATCTGCCGTTCGGTGCGCTTGAACTGCATGGTGAGCTGTGCTTTCTGGATGGCGAAGTTGGAGCAGCGCTTCAGGTTGCGCGTGATGCCCACCCACGACAGGGAAAGGATCAGCCATTTGGTGGGATCGAACTGCCACCATTTCACGCCGTTGCGGTAGTCGTACTGAAAGATGTGGTGGTAGTTGTGGTAGCCCTCACCGTAGGTCACCAGCGCCAGCACGGGATTGTCGCGTGCCGTGTTTTCGTCGGTGTAGGGGCGTGTGCCCCACATGTGGCAGAGGGAGTTGATAAAGAAGGTGACGTGGTGGCTGACCACCAGGCGCAGCAGGCCGCCGAGCAGGAACACGCCCCAGACATCACCTGTCATCCAGCCCAGCGCCAGTGGCAGGCCGACATTCATGGCCAGCACGATGGCCAGGTAATGGTTGTGCTGGAACATCACGATCTTGTCGTTGCGCAGATCATTGGCATTACTGAAGTTGGCTTCGCCGGATGGGTATTTGCGCAGCATCCAGCCGATATGGGCAAACCAGAAACCGCGGTTGATGGAGTAGGGGTCGCTGTCCACCTCGTCGACATGACGGTGATGGGTGCGATGGCCGGAGGCCCAGATCAGGATGCTGTTCTGGATCGCCATGGCGCCAAACAGCATGTAGAAAATCCGCAGGGACCAGTGCGCTTCATAGGCACGGTGTGCCCACAGGCGATGGTAGCCGCCGGTGATCGACAGGCCGTTGAGCCAGAGCAGGGTGATGAAGCTGACCCAGGCCGAGGTGCTGAAATCGAAGTTGAAGGCATACCACGGGATGATGGTGGCGGCAGCGACGGGAGTTGCGGTCAGCACAATGGCTGCTGCCCAATTGATTGGCGGTCGCTCGGTAGCGGTCGTCATGTCAGGTGTGTCCTCGGTTTATGGCGCTTGTTAACTATACCAACTACAGCGCGGCGCGGCGATGGCTGCCGGGTCATTGGTCACCCTGCACGGCCATTCGTGTCAGCCCGGGTAGCGGCCGTTCAGGTGGTTTGCCAGTCGGGTCGGTTCGTCTGCTTGGCCGGACACTGGAATGAAGTGGCAGCCAGCAGCTTGCCCAGAGCAGGTATATGGGGGCCAAGCAGCGGTTTTCCAGTGGTGAGCAAGGCGATTGACGTATCGCGCTCGGGATCGGCCCAGCAGAAGATGTTGGACAGACCGAGATGCCCGTAGGCGCGGCGGGTCATGGGGCCGTAAAGCCCGACCGGATTATTGCCCAGCATCAGTCCCATGGAATAGCGCATGGGCATCAGCAGGGTACGGTCGATTTCCGGGCGGCCGCATTCCAGGATGGCGCGCTTGATGGTCATGGCCTGGAAGATCTGTTTGCCCTGGTAGACACCGCCGTCCATGAGCATCTGGAAGAAGCGGCTGGCCTCCTCGGCGGTGGCGTAGATATTGCCGGCCGGGCAGATGGTTTCCATGAAGCGCGGGTCGTTGGTCATGTCCACGGCCAGGTTCAGATCCCCCCCCAGCACGCTCTTGATGAACATGTTGACGGGGCCGACCGGCTTGAAGCCGGTGGCGTAGTTCATGGCGGCCAGTGAGCGGTCCTGCTCGGGCAGGCCGTAATTGAAAAAGCGCATGCCCATGGGTTCGGCAATGGTCTCGCGCAGGAATTCGCGCACGCTCATGCCGGTAACCTGCTCGATGATGCGGCCGAAAATATAGCCGGCAGAGAGGGCGTGATAGGCCACGCGGTGCCCCGAGGGCGATACCGGCCTGGCGGCGCAGAGCATTTTTACAATGCTGTCCACGTCGTAGAGCAGCTCGGGATCAAAGTCGCCGCTGATGCTGGGGATGCCGCCCCGGTGTGCCAGCAGGTGGTAGATGGTGGCGTTGCGCTTGCCGTTGACGCCGTATTCCGGAAGGTAGTGGCTGATCGGGTCCAGCAGGTCAATCAGGCCGCGCTCGTCCAGCAGGTGGATGAGCATGGCGGTAACGACCTTGGAGGCCGAGAACAGGCAGATGGGCGTGTCCGGCGTGGCCAGTTCGCTCGGCGTGCCGACGGCATCGTCCGGGCCGTTGCCATAGCGGTGGCCCAGGGCGCGGTTGAGCACAATCCTGCCTTCACGGCGCAGGCAAAATGTCAGGGCCGGCGAGATGCCGGTACGGTACAGGCCCTCGACCGCTGACCAGATCTTGTCGACCTGGCCCGGCTTGAAGCCGGCAGCGGCTGCCGGGGTTTCACTGGCAAAATCAATGGTGGTGACACTGGAAAGATCGGCAGGAACGCGGCAAGTATTGGTGGACAGCAGCTTCACGAAAACCCCTTCACTAAAACGTCAGGACAGTCCTGTCTGTGATTGCGCCGCAATCTAGCACGGCCGTTCACATACAGACCAGTATGTGAAAAGCCGTTCGGCGCTCCCATCGGAGCTTCATGCAGTTTCTTGCCGGCCTGCTCGGGAGGCGGGCGTTTCAGGGCTTTGCCGACAGGCGCGCCACATCGTTCAGCACCTGTGCCGCGTGGGTGCCGGTATCCACGTCCGGGTAGTGATAGACGATGGTGCCTTCGGGATCGATGAGAAAGGTCTGGCGGCTGGCATAGCTGACCGGCCCGAAACCGCGCAACACGCCCATGGCCTTGGCGAGCTCGTGTTTGTCATCGGCGAGCAGCGGGTAGGGCAGCGCGAGACTGCGGGCAAAGTCCTTGTGCGAGGCGACATCATCCACGCTCACTCCCAGCACCATGACGCGGGCTTTGCGGAAATCGGCCCAGCGATCACGAAATTTTTTCGCTTCCTCGGTGCAGCCGGCTGTTTTGTCTTTCGGATAAAAATACAGCGCCACCCACTGGCCCCGGTAGTCCTGTACCGAACGCAGCTTGCCGTCCTGATCCGCCAGCTTCAGCGTTGGCGCCGGCGTGCCCACCCATTGGCCGGCAGCAAAAGCGCCAAGGGGCAGGGCGAGCAGCAGTGCGAAGAAAAGCAGGCCGGGGGTTTTCATAGTGTTTCCTTGGGGGCGGAATCGGTTTCTGGAGGATTGGTCTGGTTAGTCCATACCGCGGGAGCTCCTTCTGGGATTCCAGCGGTACGGCTTCAGTTTATTGCCTTGTCTTTACAGGGCTCTGGCAACAGGTTTTTCGGTAAAGCCTTAACGGCCATGAAAAGCCTGCTCACTGCGATACGTCAATCGTTATCAGTGTCTCGGCAGTCCCGGATGCTGCAGCATGTTTCAGCCGCCAGGCGGGCCGCTTAATGATCAGTCTCGTGCGCCAGCCTCTTTCTCTCTTCAGGCCATGGTGCGCTTGCGTGGCATCGCCTGCGGCTTCTACGAATTGCCAGTCCCCTGCAGCCCGACGACACTGCTCACGTTCCGCTTTTCCCTGCGCTGCCTCGTAATGGGGGCCATCAAGGATGCTGCCACGCGGCTTGTTGTTATTGCCCGTCAGTTGCCGGCAGGTTTGACAAGTGATCACGTTAAAAAATGGAACTGAAGCATGATTTTCAAGGAATCAGGAAAAGGAGTGGCCAGGATGCTGACAAAAACAATTTCCCATTTTCTGGCTGGGGTTGCGCTGTCTGCGGCGGTCAGCGGGTGCAGTGGCTTGCCCAACTTAAATGAAAAACCGGATTTGCGGCCTTTTGAAAAACCGTTAGCGATTAATACACGGCCCAAGCGCATGGCCATTGGTAACGGCTTTGTCGTGGCGATCAAGGAAGATGGCACGGTATGGTCCTGGGGGTCTGGTTATTATGGCCAGTTAGGCACAGGCAAAGAAGACTGGCGGCATTTTCAACCCAAGCAACTGCCGCAATTGAGTGAGATGGTTGAGGTGGCTACAGGTATTTATCATGTGCTGGCGTTAAAAAGTGATGGCACGGTATGGGCATGGGGTAAGGGGTGGGAGTGGGTGCATAAGCCCCCTTTTTCGGTGAAAACAGGAGACAAGAAGGTTTATATCCCTACGAAGATAGTGGGGGTTGCTAATGTAAAACGTATTGCGGCTACGTCTAATGGCTATGTTTTCTTAACGAAAGACGGCGATTTAATTGGCTGGGGAAATAATGAGGGTGATCCCTTTAATAGCCCTGAAAAGATTGTCGCCACACCAACGGTCTATGCCCATGTGCCCGATGCGGTGTCGTTATTTTCGGGTGTCGACGTCACGGGGGTGATTCGTGCAGATGGCTCCATAGTGACATGGGGGAGGCTGAATCAGGTCGATGAGAAAACCTTATCTACGATAAAAATAGCGGATATTAATACGGTCGGATTTTTGACTCAGATTCTTGCACAAGATGGCTTTGTGTATGCCGCAACGTCGACGAGCACGGAGGTTCTTGGTCAAGGCAAGCCCATAAAAGGCGGCGGCTTTATGCGTGTAAAAAACCTGGGGCGCATTGTACAAATTGCAGATGTCATGGGGCCTATGGCTTTGGATGAAACCGGAAGGGTCTGGCAATGGGGCGCAAGTGTATTGTCGGAGCCAGATCCGGGTGGCAATGGTGTGACTCGTGAATATACGCCGATCGTGACTTTTAAGTTAACGGGTGTTTCGGAGATATATCCATGGGCCGCTTTTACCAGGGATGGATCGGTGTATTTTTGGGGGCAGGGCCAGGGAGGAGTGCGCACCCGTGATTGGCAGGATCACCGGCCTTCACAGGAAGAGTGGACACAGCCCGAAAAGATTAACTGGACGTGGAAGTAACTGATCATGGCCGGGAGAGCAAGCCTGACGGCCAGTTGCCGTGGGTTGGGCTTTGCAGCCCAGCCTTTAAATGCCAGTCCATCAATCAAGCCCGGTCGCTGGGCTTGATTTCATTCCGCCCCGGTTGCAGCGCCACAGGGAATACACCTCGGTATTAACGCTTACCACTTCGCATACTGGTCTTCGACAAAACCCGGCAGGGCCTTGAGGGTGATGATCTTGCCGTCGACGCGCAGCTGGCCGTCAAAACGGCCGAAAAGCTGTTTGAAATTGCTGGCGACGAGGCCGAAATTCATTTGCTCGCGATGCAGGCCGACGGCGGTGAATACCAGATCCACCTGGCCGTCATCGGAATGCACGCGCCACGGCTGCATCAGTTCGTTCTGGTTAAAATCAAAGCGGGTGAGATTCACCTTGACCAGCTTGCCATCGAGCCACAGGCAGTTTTCGGTAAAGCTGGTTTCGTTGACGCCGCAGGAAAGATTGAGGCCGAGGCGATGACCGCCACTGACGCCGGAAAAACAGGCCCAGTTCCAGAAGGTTTCCCGGCGCATGAAACCGCAGGAAAAATCGTGATGGCCCATGGCACCAATGCCGGCCAGATCAACGCTTAGGCCTTCCAGTGACAAGGTTCCCTGCAGATCGAGGCCTGCCGTTTTGTTTGCGTAGACCCAGCCGGAGTAGGCGGCGCGCGTGCACAGCGACATGGGTTCAAAACCGGTTTCCGGCATGCGTGCATCAATCGTAAGTTGCGTGCCGAGCTTGATGCTCAGCGTCTTTTCGCGCGGGCTGGCCTGATAGCCCATGCGGATATCCACGCCGGGCAGCCGGAAGCGGCTTTCGCCGCTGACCGGGTTATCGCACAGGCTCATGCCCAGGCCGAGCGGGCTGCGGTAGGAGCGTGAAAACAGCGCGCCGGTTTCCAGATCGTGCACATAGACAAAGGCGACACCGACGTGGCGCAAATGGGCGAGGGCGCAGCCGAAAATCAGCTTGCCACTCATGCCGCCAAAATACTGGAACTGCTTGAAGCCCATCCAGTTGGCAAATCGCCCGGCGGGTTTGTTGAACGGTGTGTGCAGGCGGAAATCCCGGTGCCGGATGTCGCGCAGGGAATCGGAAAACTGGCCGAAGCGGGGAGTGCCATTGACGATCAGGGCGGTGGGAGCAAGCAGGGTCATACAGAATCCGGACTGAGAGGCCATGAAGGCGGGGTGACAAAACCGCGGGTAATTTCCCGGTAGCGCGTTGTATCTGTGTGCGGGCTGGCCTCGGCCTGCAGCCCGATCACCGCGATGGCGCGATTATCGGCAGATTGCTGCAGCGTCTCAACAAAGTCGCGGGCACTTCGGGCGTCACGAATCGGGACAGACGGGGGAAAGGACGCCTCCGCCGGATCGGCCTGTATCGGCGTCAGCCAGTGTTCCTTGGGCAGGCGTATCCAGCACAGCCCGCTGTCGCCGTAGCGTTGCAGGAATTCCGCCTGGTGCATCCACCAGCCGGCGGGATGATCCGGGCTGGCCGCTTCCGGTGCCCAGGTTTGCCGGTCCGCTTGCGGCGGATAGAAAAGCCGGCCCTTGAGCAGGCAGACGGGAACCGGTGGCGCCAGTCCCATGTCCCGTATCAGCTGTGCCGCTACCGGCGTGGCGGCGAGGCGCAGCTGGTGCTCCAGCAGGTGGCTGACCTTGAGATCAAGACGGTCGCGCATGCCGGGACCGATCCAGTTGTCGCGGCCGCGTCCGGCGCGTATGCCGAGATAGAATTTCACCGCCACTTCCCAGTGCTGGATCTCGCCGCTCTGGCGGTCTTCCACCAGAAAATCCAGCTCGCCCAGCGTGCGCTGGCTGCTGCGAATGGCCAGTCCGTGCGCGATCAGGCGATACAGCGGGTTGGCCGGCCAGGCCAGCCAGAAGGCGAGCAGGCTTTCAAAATAGCTGCCGAGGCGATGGTCATTGTCCTGGGCGAGGGCGTCCAGCAGCGGCGCAGGATCGCGATCAAGCGCCGCCAGCCAGGGTTCGCTGCTGAGCCAGGCACGATCGGCCCAGGCGGTGTTCAGCCAGCGGATTTTTTGCGGCGCGCGCTGCACCGGTGCCAGCAGGGGCGGGCTCGCCAGTACCCAGGCCAGATCCCGCACCACGGCATGTTGCCAGCGGCGCCAGCGCTGCTCGTCTGACTGATCGGTTTTCAATGTTGCGCCTTCCCGGTATGCTGCGCCGCCTTTCCGGGAAGCGCCTGTGTGCAGGCTTTGCGCCCCGAGGCTAACGCGGCTTTCCCGCCCTGTCTTCAGAATCGTTGTCGGAGATCACGCATGAACAAGACTAACACCGCCCTCGTTACCGGCGGCGGCTCCGGCATCGGCCGCGAGCTGTGCCGGCGGTTTAACCGCGACGGTTACCGTCTGGTGATTGTCAGCCTGCTGGAAGACGAGCTGGCCTCGGTGAAGGCCGAATTGCTGGCCGAGCGTGCCGACGCCGACATCCTCACCATCCAGCAGGATCTGTCGCTGGTCGATGCCGGCGAGACGCTTTATGCCGACATCAAACAGCGCGGCATCCACGTTGATGTGCTGGTGAACAATGCCGGCTTCGGTCTCTGGGGCGAGCATCTCGGGATTCCGCATGAGCGCGTGAAGTCCATGCTGCTGCTGAACATGGTCACGCTGACCACGCTGTGCACGAAGTTCGGTGCCGATATGCAGGCCGGCGGTGCCGGGCGCATTCTCAACATCGGTTCCACCACTTCGTTCCAGCCGCTGCCGTATCTGGCCGCGTATGCCGCGACCAAACATTATGTCGTTGCCTTCAGCGAAGCCCTGGCCGAGGAAATGAGCCATCACGGGGTGCAGGTGACCTGTGTGTGCCCCGGCACCACCCAGACCAAATTCCTCAGCACCGCCGGCGTTGTGCCTTCACAGAAATTCGGTTCCGTGGGTTACTGGGCCGACAAGGCCGCCATGTCCGCAGAAGAGGTGGCACGGGTGGCGTATCAGGGCCTGCATGCCGGCGCGCGCAAACCGATTCCGGGTTTTTCCAACCTGCTGCATTTTGCCGGCAGCCGTGTGGTACCCAACCGCAGCATGTCCTGGATCATGCGCCAGCTCTACCAGGTGAAGGCGGGTTGAGTGGCGCGGCGTCACTGCCAAGCCACGGATAACGTCGTCCACAAAAAAGCCGGGAATTTCCCGGCTTTTTTGTCACTTTTTTTCGCGCGTTCAGTGCCGTTGTTTCAGCCCTGGGCCAGTTCGAGGATTTTGACAAAATCGCTCGAACGCGGATGCGTTTTCACGATCTCCAGCAGGGTCTTTCCTTCGCGGCCACGGGCATTGATATCGCGCCCGGCCGCCTGAAAAAACGCCACAAAGCGCTCGAAGTCGACGCTGCGCATGTGCTTGTAGGCTGTCATCAGGGCATGAAAATCGGCATTGTCGCCAGCAGGGGCAATCTGGTTCAGATAGCCCTTGACGCGCTCGTCGCTCCAGTCTTCACCAAAACGGGCCGGTTGGCTGACGCCCATAACATTCTCCGCAAGTTTTTCAGGCCCTGAGCGATGGCTCAAAAGCGGTCATCAGAAGGGGCGCCAATTTAGGACCGCCGGCCGGCCCGGTCAAGCGCGAATGTCAGCGATAGGGGCGGCCGTTGAGCAGCACCATGTCGTGAAGATATTCCGTCACGGCCTGCAGGTGTTCGGTGGTGAGATCAGGGACCAGGCGCCGGATCATCAAATGCACGGCACCGCGAATGATGGTGACCGAGCCTTCGCTCAGCTTGCGCAGGATGAAGCCGAGCTTGAGCAGTTCGATCGGTGTGATCAGATAGGCTTCCAGCGCCAGATCGGTGATTTCATTCAGCATGTCCGTGAGTTCGGCGACATGCGTATGTGGATCGCTGCCCTTCATGTCGGACACCAGTATCTGCATGCGCAGGCGCGTGGCATCACTGATGGGGAAGCCGATATAGGGCTTTTCCACGCCATCGGCAGCGGCCGCTACCAGCATGATGTTGCGGATGTAGTCGGCGAGCGGGATCAGTTGCTTGTTGTCCAGCTTGTGAATCACGGTGCGCGAGACGCTGTGTATCGTGCTCTTGATGGTGCTGACGGCACCTGTCACCACTTTTTCCATGAAGTGACTGAGGCCGAGCAGTTCGGTCAGGTCGAGGAAAAAGACCTTGAGGATCTCGTCGGTGAAATCAATGATGATGCTGGTCATCAGGTCAGCCTGCGAGGCTGACGTGCGCGCGTCGATATTCTTCACCAGTTCGAGGGAATCGCGACGCAGCTCGGGGCTGGAGACAAAGGCAATATAAACGGTCATGCAAACATCCTGATAACGATAGGCAGGGAGCGGTCGGGAAACTTTTTCGCGACCGGAAAGTCTAGGTAAGCGCGTCAGGGCTGGCAAGCGGGCTGTCGGGGCCATCGTTACCGGCCCCGGGCGCCTGCTTCCATTGCTGTATGCCGACCTGGGTCTTGAGCAGCTCCAGGGCATCCAGAACGATGCTGCGCAGGGCGGTATCCATCGCCGCATGCGGCTCGGTCAGCGTATCAAAAAGAGCGGTGGCCACATCGTGTACGGCGACATTGTCGCGGCGGCCGATGTCGCTCAGGACATCATGCAGCACCTGGGTGAGCAGGCTGCTGATGATGCTTTGCAGCTCGGTTTCAATGGCGGGGCCGGCAAACAGCAAACGCTTTTTCAGCTTCTGCAGATCCGCGTTGCAGGCAATGGCATGGCCTACGGTGTCGTCAAGATAGGGGCCGAGACGCTCCTTGTGCAGCTCGTGTACTTGTGTGCTGCTTTGCGCCAGCAGTCCTGCCAGCCACGGCACGATGATATGACGCTGTGGCTTCAGGACATCATCGGCCAGGCGGTGCGTCAGCGGGCCGCCGCTGCGGACTTCGCGCTGCACGCCTTCCAGTACATTGATGACGATGCGGTCCGACAGCTCCTCGATGACAATGTGGTAGTACTTGTACATCGCCACAAAGGGACTGCTTTCGGAAAGATCAATGACACCGATTTTTTGCAAGCGATACAGAATCGAGATCAGGCGCAGCAGGCGCAGGGCCCGGAAGGTCGGCAGCGGAATGCAGCCCAGCACGTCATACCAGTGCACAAAGGGATAGAAAAACCAGCGGTAATAGGTTTTCCGGTGGATCGCCAGCGCCCAGCGCAGACAGAGCTCGGTGATCAGGAAAAAGGTGAAGAAGGTGTCGTACACCAGCAGCTTGTTGTGCCAGTTGCGCTGATAGCCTTCGATCAATCCCGGGACATGGTCTTTCAGCAGGATGCCAAGACCACTGTTGAGCAGAATGACATCGGTCAGCAGCCACAGCAGATTGAGGGAGATCATCGCAATCAGCAGCAGGTCCAGCACCAGAGCCGATGCTTCGCTTTTACCCTTGAGCGCACGCCAGTAAATTTTCATCGTGAAACTCGTTCAGAACGTGTGAATGTTCAGGCTCGCCGTCAGGTCTTGCGCTGCCGGAACTCAGCTTTTGCGCAATACCAGCATGGGGCTGACCGCCCAGGCCTGGCGTGCTCCCGGCAAGCCGGCCATGACCACCAGCAGCGCGCCCGTCAACGGCGCCTGCCACCACAGCGTCGGGTGCAGTACCGGAGCAAGATCGAGAATGTTCCAGTAAATCACGGCTGCCAGAATTTCATTGAGGGCGGCCGCTATCACACCGGCGAGGGCGCCGAGCAAAAGGAATTCGCCCAGCAGGCGTTGTTGCAGCTGGCGCCGGCTGATGCCGGCCACGCGCAACAGCGCCGCTTCAAACCGCCGTGAATCCAGATTGGCAATCACCTGTGCCCAGATCACCAGCATGCCGCCGGCCAGTACGAAGACCAGCACGGCCTCAATGGCATGCGAGAGCTGATCCAGTATCTGCCTGATCTGGCCCATGATGCTGGCGACATCAATCAGGATCACGGTGGGAAAGGTACGCACCAGGGTATTCAGCACATCACGCTGTTCCGGGGGCAGATGGAAGCTGGTGAGATAACTGGCCGGAAACGCGTCCAGGGCGGCGGGCGGGAATACAAAATAGAAATTGGGCTGAAAGCTGTCCCAGTCGACATGGCGCACACTGGCGACGGATGCCCTGAGTTCCCCCTCGGCCAGGGTAAAGACCAGGGTGTCGCCCAGCGTGATGCCGAGACGTTTCGCCAGTTTTTCTTCGACGGATACCGGCGCGGTTTTCGCGCCGGCCTGCCACCATTGCCCGCTGGTCAGCGTGTTGCCTTTGGGCAGGTTTTTACTCCAGGTCAGGTTGAGTTCGCGGTTCAGTGATTCATCCCGGTCACTTTCCTTTTCCTTGCTGACCGCAGTTTGCACGGGTTTGCCGTTAATCAGGGTCAGGCGCGCGCGCACGATGGCAAAGGGGGCGCTGGCGCTGACGTGGTTTTTTTCCAGAAAATCCAGCAAGGGTTTGCGCTCGTCGGGTGCGATGTTCAGGGCAAACTGGTTGGGCGCATCGGCCGGCAGCTTTTTCAGCCACGCTTCCATGAGTTCGCCGCGCAAACTCACCACCAGCAGCAGGGCGGTCAGGCCCAGCGCCAGCCCGAGAATCTGCTTGCTGCTGCCGGCAGGATCACGCACCACCGCCAGTACCGCCGGGTTGCTGAAACGGTGCCGGCTTTTTCCCAGCAGCCAGACCAGGCCGCCATAGGCCAGTGCAACCAGCACGCTGCCGCCGGCCATCACGATCAGGGTCAGCACGGTCTGTCCGGTTTCCAGCATGAGCAGCAGCATCAGTGCCAGCCAGGCCATGGCCAGTGTTGCCAGCAGGGACCAGGAGGGCGGCAGCAGTTCGCGGCGCAACACGCGCAGCGGTGTCACGCGTCCGAGCTCGGCCAGTGCCGGCAGCGCAAAACCCGCCAGCGTCAGGGTGGCGGTGGCAATGCCGGTGAGCAGCGGGTGCACGAGTGACAATAACGGAGTGCCACCCGGCAGCAGGCCGCTAAGGACATGACTCAGCAATTGCGAGGCCAGTAAACCCAGTGCGGCGCCCAGCAGGATGGCGAACAGCCACACCCAGAAAATTTCTCCCAGCAGGCGCTGCAGGGATTCGCGGCGCGATGCGCCGACGCAGCGCATCAGCGCCAGCATGTCGAAATGGCGTTCGGCAAAACGCCGCGCGCTGGTGATGATGGCAAGGCCGGAGAGGATGACGGCGACGATGGTGGCGAGACTGAAATAACTCTGGCTGCGTGCCAGCGGTGTGGAGATTTCCGGCCGGCCTTCGTTGACATCAAGCAGGCGCATGCTGACGCCGAGCTTCGGTTTTACCCAGCGCCGATAGGCATCCACCGCCGCTTCGTTGCCGCTGGTGAGCAACTGGTAATTCAGGCGCGAACCCGGCTGGATGATGCCGGTACCGGCAACGTCATCACGATTCATCAGTGCGCGGGGCGAAAAACCCGGAAAGCCGGATTGTCCCGGCTCATAGGTGATGATTTCGGCAATGCGGAAGTTTTTTTCACCGAGCTGGATGCTGTCGCCGACCGATGCCTTGAGCAGCACGATCAGGCGCTGGTCCAGCCAGACCGTACCCGGGGCCGGAATGCGCCGGACGATTTTTTCCCGCACAGTGGCGGCTGGTGGTTGCGCCGTATTTTCTTTTTTCAGTAAGGCGGTCGCCGTGGCAACGCGCATCTCGCCGCGCAGCGGATAGGCGGCGCTCACGGCTTTTACCTGGGCCAGCTGGAACTCGCCCTTGTTCACCAGCACGCTGGAAAATTCCAGGGTGTGGGCAATGGCGAGTTTTCTGCCTTGTGCCGCGCTGACAAAATCCACCGGAATCGGACGTGAACTGCGAATCACCAGATCACCCGCGATCAGGCGCGCCGCATCCTGCTGCAGGCGCTTGTCCAGACCACTGCTGAAAAAGCGCAGGCTGGTGGTGGCGGCAACCGCCACGATGAGGGCGACCAGCAGCAGCGTCAGTTCACCATGGCGCAAGTCGCGCCAGAACCAGATCCAGGATTCACGTGCACTGTTCATGCGAGGTTCAGTCATGCGTGGCTCAGTCATGAGTGGTCCTGTCATGAGGCTTCATGCAGGTCGCTCAGGTGGCCGCCGTCAATGCGCAGCTGGCGCTGGCAGCGTGCCGCCAGTTTTTCATCATGCGTGACCAGTACCAGCGTGGTGCCGGCATCGGCATTGAGCGCAAACAGCAGGTCAATGATCTGGCCACCGGTTTTGCTGTCGAGATTGCCGGTGGGTTCATCGGCAAAAAGAATGGCGGGATTGCCGGCAAAGGCGCGCGCCAGCGCCACACGCTGCTGCTCGCCACCGGATAACTGCCGCGGTGTGTGCTGCAGGCGGTCACCGAGACCAACGCGGGTCAGCCATTCGCGTGCCGTGTTCGCATCGCCGCGGCCATTTACGGAAAGTGCCAGCATGACGTTTTCCAGTGCGGTAAAAGTCGGTACCAGCAGAAAGGACTGGAACACAAAACCCACGTACTGTTTGCGCAATGCCGCACGACCGTCTTCATCGAGTGTGTTCAACTCATGGCCACAGAGCGTGATGGTGCCGGCACTCGGCGTATCAAGCCCGGCGAGCAGGCCGAGCAGGGTGGTCTTGCCGGAACCGGAGGCGCCAATGATGGCGACACTCTCTCCGGGTTTGATGACGAGATTGATGTCGTGGAGAATGCTCAGTGCCGCGGCAGGATTTTTTTCTCCGCCGGCGTTACCGGTGGCTACGGTTTTACAAACGCCTTGTGCGGTAATCAGGGCTTGGGAAGGCATGAATGACACATCACGGTCGGAGAGGTTTTTTTGCGGTACTGCCACAGGCCTGTTGCGTGCTGCTGTTTATTTGCAGCGCCCTCGGCAGTGCGGGTATGGCGCAGGCCGCCACGATTCTGGTCTTCGGGGATAGTATCAGCGCCGCCTACGGGCTGGAAGTAAAGCAGGGCTGGGTGGTACTGCTGCAACAAAAGCTCGACAAAACAGCGCATGGCAGACATATCGCGATTAACGCCAGTCTCAGCGGGGAAACCACGTCGGGCGGAAAGACACGCCTGCTGCCCCTGCTGAAAAAGTACCAGCCTGATCTTGTGATCATCGAACTGGGTGCGAATGATGGTTTGCGCGGACAGTCACCGCCGTTGATGGCGGCCAATCTGAAAAGCATGATTGCCGATGCCCGTAGCCAGAAAGCCCGGGTGATTTTACTCGGCATGAAAATACCGCCCAATTATGGCCGCACGTACACGCAGGCGTTTGAACAGGTTTTTGTGAGTGTGAGCCGGCAGGAAAAAGTGCCCTTGCTGCCGTTCTTTCTGGAGGGTGTGGGCGGCCGGCCGGAACTGACGCAGGCCGATGGCCTGCATCCGCTGGCAAAAGCGCAGCCGCGCCTGCTGGACAATGCCTGGCCCCTGATTGAGGCCGAGCTGAAAAAACTTTAGCACCTTACAGAAAAACCAGCTGCAGGTGCAGCCATCAATAAACTTCAGCTCCCGGTTTTTTCCAGCACGACACGCAAACGCGCGGCCAGCGGCGCGACAGCTTCTTCGGCCAGGGGACCGGTCTTGAGGAATTCCTTGAGCAGGGCGTTGGCCTGATGGTCTTCGGCTCTGCTGCGCAATCCTTTCTTTTGCAGCAATACAATCTGGCGCTCGCGCCGTGCTGACTGCTGCGCCTCAGGCGTGGGCAGGCCCAGCATGATTTCCATATCCAGCATCAGGGTTTCGGCTTTTTCGGTGTGCAGGGGCGCATCGTCATAGCGCAGCAAGGCAATGCCGCTTTCCCAGTCGCTCACGGTGCTTTCACGACGGGCAAGGTGCTCCTGCCCGGCACGGGTGCGCAAAGCGTGCTCGATATGCTGGCGTGCGGCGCTGAAGGTCTGGCGCAGCGCTTCTGATTTTTCACGTGGCAGGCTGAGCGCCCTGAAGGCCTCATCCAGTTGCGCCAGTTCGGCACTGATGGTTTTGCTGTTCGCACTTTCGCTGCCTGCCGTAACCCCCAGGTTTTCTGTGGCCGCTATCAGGCGGCCGGCTTCGGTGACGGCGGCATCGCGTGTGTCCTGGCGGGTCTTGAATTCGGCATCGCGCCGGGCAAAGACCACGTCACAGGCGGTGCGAAAGTTGTCCCAGAGTTTGCGGTCTGCTTTGGGGTTGGCCTGCCCCAGGCCTTTCCACTGCTGTTGCAGCAGCTTGGTCTGGTCACAGGCAGCGCGCAGGTCAGCGCTGTCAGCCAGGGCCTGCACTGTTGCAATCAGTGCACGCTTTCCGGCTTCATGCTTTTTCTGCTCCTCATGCAGCAGGTCTTCCAGCATCTGCAGCACCTTGTTGAAACGTTCCTGCACCGGCTGGTTTTTCTGCCGGTCCACCGGCATCAGGCTTTGCCATTCCCGGCGTGCGGTGCGTACGATGCTGTCGTGGTTTTTCCAGTCCATGACGGCGGGCAGGGCGGCCTGATAACTCTCGAGCTGCTCGCAGAGGGTGAGGCGTTTTTGCAGGTTCTGCTGGCGCAGTTCACGTTGAGCGGCAAAGTGCACGCGGCAGGGTTCAAAGGCCTTGTCGCCGGCAGCCTTGAAGGTTTCCCACAGGGGCTGCTCAACGGCGGAATCGGCCACGCCCAGCGCCTTCCAGCTTTCCTGCAGGGCATGAATGGCATCGGCCTTGTCGTCGGGCTCCATCTCGCGTTCGATCAGGGCCTGCATCTGCGCAATCAGCGCTTCCTTTTTCGGCTGCACCGCAAAACCGGCCCAGCTTTTCAGTTCATGAACACGCTCAGCCAGTTCGGCAAGACGCGCATCCTGCACATGATGTTCACGTGCAAACTCCTGTGTCTTGCGCAGTTGTCTGGCGGCATCACGGCTGTTGCCGGCATCCACCGTGGCAGTGAGCGTGGCGAGCAGGGTTTGCAGTGTTTCGCGCGCTGCCTGTTTGTCCTGCGCGGCCGGTGACGGGGCTTTTTCCTTCGCGGTTACGGCCACACTGCCGGTGAGGGTGATCACGTCCTGCAAGAGCGCAGGCAGTGGCAGGGCAAAGGCCTGATAGCCGGCCACGGTTTCCTTCAGGGTTTGCAGCGAAAGTGCCTTGTCTTCCGCGCCCAGCGTGTCGAGTGCGGCAACAGTGGTCTCAATCACGGCCTTGTCCTGTTGCCACTGGCTGAGCAGTTGCTCAAGACCATCGAGTGCGTGGCTGGCTTTTTCATAACGTTTGGCCAGATCGCCCGGCGGTGTTTGCAATTGTGCAGCGAGATCCCAGCGCAGGCGCTGCGTTTTACGCAGGGCAGCGAGGGACGGTAAATCAAAATCCTCCTGGCCCTGATACTCACCCAGTGTGGTTTCCAGTGTGCTGACGCTTTCCTGCATTTCCTCGCGCGCCTGGGTTTCGTCCGCCTCGCGCTGTTCGCGCGCGGCAATTTCACTGACCTGTGCAAAGGCGATGGCAAACGCGGTTTCAAAGCGCTCCGACAGCTCCACAGGGGCAGGTTCGGCATCCAGATCCTGCCATTGCTGGCGCAGGCTGCTGGCTTTGGCGGCATAGAGCGGATTCAGTGCCGCGCGGGAGTGGGCTTCCATTGCCCTGCACAGTGCTTCGCGTTTTTCCTGCTGCAGCTGCTGCTGTTTTTCGCCCTGACTGATGTGGTCAAGACGGGCGCGTATGGCCTTGTACACATTCTTGTCTTTCTGCCGTGACACCTCGGCCAGTGCTTCGAGGATTTTCGGTGTGGTGATGCGCTCGGCAGCGGCCTGACGCAGGCGCGCCACGCTGGAGTGGCGCACGATATCGTCCAGATACATCTCGTCCTGCAGCTGGGCAATGGCGGCCAGACGCACCTCGACCACATCGCCTTCGCGAATCAGGTGCACCAGTGTGACCGGCGTGGTGATGCGCTGGATATGTTCCAGGCGCTGTGCCAGCGGCAGGGCCGTGCCGTCCTTGCCGGCGAGAAGGTCATGCAGGCGGCCGGCGGCGGCTTCGCGCACCGAGGCATCCAGATCACGTTTTTGTATCTGCGTTATGACATCGAAATCGTGCAGGTATTTCACGGCGGCACGGCGCACGGCCGGCTCGCCGTCTTCGCGTGCCAGCTTGAGCAGCACCCAGGCATCCTTTTCATTGCCGGGCTTGAGTTCGGCCAGTGCCTCGATACGCTTTTGCGCTTTCGGGCTCTGCCATTTCGGCACACTGCTGAACAGGCGGCTTAACATTATGACTTCTCCATGGCGCGCAGCTGTGCAAGCTCGGCATCTTTTTCGGCCCAGAGGGCGGCGGTCCAGTTCTGGAATTCGGCACGGAATCCGGCATCGTTTTCGTAATCGCGGCTGAATGCCCCGGCGGGAATCTCGCGCTGGCGCACACGAACGCGCACCTCGCGGATACGGCCGCAGGCAAAATCCATGAAGGTCGGAATGCCGCCGGGATAATAAATGGTCACATCCATCAGGCAGTCCATGCGGTCGCCCAGCGCGGACAGCGTAAAGGCCATGCCGCCGGCTTTGGGTTTGAGCAGATGCTGGTAGGGTGATTCCTGTTGCTGATGCTTGCGCGGGGTAAAGCGTGTGCCTTCGAGGAAATTCATGACGGACACGGGTGTGTGGCGGAATTTTTCACAGGAGCGGCGCGTGGTCTCGACATCCTTGCCCTTGAGCTCCGGATGTTTTTCCAGTTTTTCTTTCGAATAGCGTTTCATGAAGGGAAAGTCGAGCGCATACATGCACGGCCCCAGGAACGGCAGCCAGATCAGTTCCTGCTTGAGGAAATACTTGAGAAAGGGAATGCGGCCGGTAAATACATAAAACAGCACATGGATGTCGACCCAGCTCTGGTGATTGGCAATCACCAGATACCAGCTGTCTTGCGCCAGTGAGGGCGGCAATTGAATGTCCCATTCTATTTGCGGCAGAAAGCCGTTGATGATGCGCTTGTTGAATTCGCACCAGGTGCTGGCCAGGAAAATCAGCAGGGCGGTAATGGCGACACGCGAGTCATGCGTGGGCATGAGAAAACGCAGCGGCATCAACACGACAATCAGGCTGGCGAAAATCACCACATTGCCCACCAGTACGGGCAAAAAAAACAGCGCAATCAGTGGCGCAGGAAAAAAGCCGGGCATGTGCAACCTCGGTAGCAAAATCCGGAATAGTGTTGTTCCAAACGGGTCTGCGAAAACGGGTAACGCTGACAAGGGGCGTTGTTCCGGCTTCCTGCCTTTGCCCGTTCCATGTGATGGCCCTGAAAAACTCCAGAGGTGCCGGATACTTGCCATGAAGCGGGCAATAGTAGGGAAGCGGCGGCCAATTATCCATGGGGGACTTCACCCGACGGCCCGATACGGACGACTGCCGGATATCAGCCGGCAGTCGTCATGAACCTGCCGGGGGTGAAGAGGCGCCCTGGGCATGCCGGAATGAAAAGAGGCCATGCCGGGGCATGACCTCTTTACCTGCTTCAACCCGCCTGCCGTTCAGTCGACCTGCTGGATGCCTGCCAGGCGGCGGGCATACCACTTTTTCTGCTCGACATTCATCTGGCGCTGGATCTGGATGCGCTGGGCCTGCGGTGAGCCGGCGCCGTGCATGGACTCGGTGAGATAGCCCACGGCATTGCGCCCGAGCGTCATGTTCTCAATGAGGCGCAGCATGCGCACACGGGTTTCGGTGGGGATGTCGCCACGGCCGCGCAGGTATTTTTCCAGCAGCGGGCCGATTTCCGCACTGGCGAAATCCTGCTCCGAGGGCAGGGTGACCATGAGGCCGCCGGCAATGTCCTGCGCCAGGCGCGCAATCTCGTAGGGAAAGCGCGTGACGTTGTGCTTGCAGACATTGGCGAGCATGGAATCGTTCATGAAGATGCCGGACGGCAGTTGTCTGGCCTCGTGCGAGGAGGCGATGCCGGAGGAATAGATGGTTTCGTTGAGATGCGTCATCTCCACCAGCTTGTCCCTGATGTGCGAGACGCTTTCGACGCCGTTGTATTCCGCCACGGCCGCCGCCGCACCCACCATCACGTCGCCGAGGCCGGTTTTGCAGACATAGCTGGCGCGGTGATAGGAGGTGAAGCGCGCCACCATGTCCTGCGCGAATTCGTATTCGCCGTCCATGAACACGTGCTCGAAGGGAATGAAGACATTGTCGAAGAGCACCAGGGTTTCCTGGCCGCCGAATTCGGCGTTGCCGACATCAATGCTGCCGCCTTCGAGCGCACGCGTGTCGCAACTCTGGCGGCCGTAGATATAGGTCATGCCTTCGGCATCGGCCGGCACGGCGCCGACCACGGCATATTCACGGTCTTCCGGCGTCAGGTTCATCGTCGGCATCACGAAGATCCAGTGCGAATTCAGGCCACCGGTCATGTGCGCCTTGGCGCCGGTGACGAAAATACCCTGCTCGTTGCGGCCGGTGACATGCAGGAACATGTCGGGATCGACCTGCTCGTGCGGACGCTTGCTGCGATCGCCCTTGGGGTCGGTCATGCCGGCGCCGATGATGACGTTGTGCGCCTGCGCCTTTTTCAGGAAATCGAGAAAGCGCGCGTGGTAGGGCGTGCCGTGTTTCTGGTCGATGTCATACGTGATCGAGTGCATCACGCTGATGGTGTCGAGGCCGGCGCAGCGCTGGAAACAGGTGCCGGTGAGCTGGCCCATGCGGCGCTGCATCTTGTTCTTCATCACCAGATCCGCCGGTGATTCGACGATATGCAGGAAGCGGTTGACGCGGGCATTGATCAGCGGCGAATGCGCGGTGGCCAGTTCCGGGTCTTCAATGGCCAGGTCATAGGTCTGGCGCAGCGCGTTCATCGACGGGCGAATCAGCGGGTTGTCGACCGGGCTGGTTTCCAGCTTGCCGAACAGATAGAGCTTGATGGCGCGGCCACGCAGGCTGTTGAGGTAATCCTCGCCGGTCTTGATGGGCGTGAAGCGCGCCCAGCGCGCAGCGGCGGTTTCCTGTTTGGGCAGTGGTGTTTGCGGCGTGTTGCTGGTGTTCATGACGAGCCTCCCGATTTTTATTGTGATATGCCCACAGTGTTTTCGCCTTTCGCCTTTCGTTCGCAGGAGCGGCTAGTGCCCTTGCCCGTAGGAGCGGCTTCAGCCGCGAACCGTTGACCATGACGCGGGCGATACAAGCCGAAGGTTCGCGGCTGAAGCCGCTCCTACAAACAATCCTGTCATCCCGGCGAAGGCCGGGGCGACAGCTTCCTTTTCTTACTTGTTCGCCACTGCACCGGCAGCAAACAGTTTTTCAATGTCAGCTGCGCTGAAACCGAAATCACGCAGCACGGCTTCGCTGTCCTGTCCCATCGGCACCATGGGCGATGGCGCGGCGGCCGGGGTGCGTGAGAAACGCGGTACCGGGGCCGGCTGGGTGCTGCCGCCGACATCGATAAAGGTCTTGCGTGCCTTCATGTGCGGATGCTGCGGTGCTTCTTCCAGATCCAGCACGGGCGCCACGCAGGCGTCGGTGCCGTCGAAAATCTCCGTCCACTGCGCGCGTGTCTTCTGCTTGATGATGGCAGCGATTTTCAACTTCTGTTCCGGCCACTGCGCGGTGTTCATCTGCACACCGAAATCGGCTTCGGGCAACTGCGCCTTTTCTTTCAGGATGGCGTAGAACTGCGGCTCGATGGCGCCCACGGAAAGGAACTTGCCGTCAGCGGTTTCGTACACGTCGTAGAAATGCGCGCCGGTATCAAGCATATGCGTGCCGCGCTCGCCGTTGAACATGCCGACGTTTTTCAGGCCGTAGAACATGGCCATCAGCGAGGCGGCGCCATCGACCATGGCGGCATCGACCACCTGACCCTTGCCGCTCTTTTGCGCCTCGAGCAGGGCGCAGACGATGCCGTAGGCCATCATCATGCCGCCGCCGCCAAAATCGCCCACCAGGTTCAGCGGTGGCGAGGGCACATCGGCGGTGCGGCCCATGGCATGCAGCGCGCCGGTGAGGGCGATGTAGTTGATGTCGTGGCCGGCCTGCCTGGCCATCGGGCCTTCCTGGCCCCAGCCGGTCATGCGGCCGTACACCAGTTTGGGATTGCGGGCGAGGGCAACCTCGGGGCCAAGACCAAGGCGCTCGGTGACGCCGGGACGAAAGCCTTCAAACAGGGCGTCGGCGCCCTCGCAGAGACGGAGAACGGTTTCCACGCCTTCGGATTTTTTCAGGTCGACGGCCAGGGTGCGGCGGTTACGGAACAGGATGCCGTGGCCGGAGACTTCGGCAATCATCGGGTTGACGCCGGGGCGGTCAATGCGGATGACCTCGGCGCCCTGATCGGCCAGCATCATGCCGCAGTAGGGGCCGGGGCCTATGCCGGCCAGTTCGATAATGCGAAAACCTGAGAGCGGACCTGCCATGTAAATCTCCGGGCGGTGGCGAAAAAGAGGCGGCATTCTGGCATGAAGTGACCTTCCGGTCAGCATGTAATACGATGGCCGCCGCTCGCAGCCGCCTCCGGAGAAAAAACATGACCCAGCCCCTGTCCAGTCCCGCCACCATGAGTCTGGAAGACGCCATCCGCCAGCGCCGTTCGGTGCGCGGTTTCCTGCCGGAAGCCGTGCCGGCCGAAACCCTGGCCGCGATCTTTGAAGGCGCCCAGCTGGCGCCGTCCAACTGCAATATCCAGCCCTGGAAGGTGTACGTGGCCTCCGGTGCCACGCGTGATGCGCTCCGGCAGCGCATGGTGGAGCGCGCCATGAGCGGTGCGCCGATCAATCCCGATTTCGAGCACCTGCCCAAGTTTGAAGGCGTGTACCGCCAGCGCCAGGTTGATTGCGCGGTGGAGCTGTACAACAACATGAACATCGCGCGTGACGACAGCGCCGGCCGCATGCGCGCCACGCTGCGCAACTTCGAACTGTTCGACGCGCCCCATATCTGCTTTATCGGCATGGACCGCAGTTTTGGCGTGATCGTGGCGCTGGATGTGGGTATGTACGCGCAAACCCTGATGCTGCTGATGACGGCGTACGGCGTCGGCTCCTGTGCCCAGGGTTCCATGCGCTATTACCCGGACGATGTGCGCGAGATTTTTGGCGTCGGCGATGATGTCGCCATCCTCTTCGGCATTTCCTTCGGCTACGAAGACACGGCCGTGGCCGCCAACCGCACCCGCGTCGGCCGTGCGCCGCTGGGCGATAACGTGGTGTTCAGGAACTGAGCGGGCAACGGCTTGTCCCTGCGCAGATGAAAGCGCAGGACAAGCCGAGTGGCAGTTTGGATTGGTCGTTCGCTGCGCGCGGGTTTTTCAATGAGCTCATCGCCGCTTGTGAAAAGCGCAAAACAGGCCGCCGGGGTACACAAGCCTTAATGGACCAGCTGCTGTTTCTTTACCACGCTGCCAGGATTCTTCAGGGCACAGTCGCCAATTGCAGGACCTGGTGGCGGATGGCATCTTCCATCTGTTTGCGACTGAGGGGCGAAGTTCCCTCGTGCGGTATCTGCACCATCAAGCCATGAATGAGCATTACGCTCAGCGCAGCTCGCTGCTTGCATTCTTTGGCGCCAATCACTGGGTTCATGCCGTACATCAGCTTATAGAACTCTTTGCGTTCGCGTTCCTGAATCTGTTCCATTACTTGCGCTGCAAAAGGCAGGCGCTGCCCCAGTGCCCATGCCTCAACAAAAACACCGCAGACTTCGGTCTTGCGTCCCTCTGAAAGTAACAGATCCATGACCGCGAGCAGGCGTTCACGCTGAGTGCTGTCCCCCATGGACTTTATGACTGTTTCGATCTGCCTCTGATAGCCATCCATCAGATAGATAAGCAAAGCCTCCATTAGCGCATCCAGACCTTTGTAGTAGTGCTGCACGTTGCTCAGGCTCGCATTCACCCGCATTGCTATCCCGCGCAGGGTTAAGCCTGCATAGCCTTCAGCAACGAGAATGTCCCGTGCGGCCATCAGTATCTCTTCGGCACGCTGTAGCCCTCTGTCAGTCGTCAAGGAGGGCTTGTCACCCAGAGAGCTCAGGATCGGTGACGTCATGGAATTTAACTCGGTGGTAAAAAGCCTGTTTGTCATTGTGGCATGCCCCTGTGCATTGACAAATAGGTCTATCGACCTATATTGTTCGACCACTAGGTCATCTGACCTGTTTTAACCGGCTGGGGGTGTCGATAATGGGGCGCAAGGCATTTGTGGCGGGAGTCGGCATGATTCCCTTTGTCAAACCGGGTCAGAACAAGCCCTACGATGAAATGGGCGCCGAAGCGGGCCACCTGGCCCTGGCCGATGCCGGGATTTCTTACGCACAACTGCAACAGGCCTATGTGGGCTATGTCTATGGTGACTCCACCTGTGGCCAGAAGGCGCTCTACCATCTGGGCAAGACCGGCATTCCGGTGGTGAACGTCAACAACAATTGCTCCACGGGCTCGACGGCCCTTTTCCTGGCCCGTCAGGCCATCGCCAGCGGCGCGGCGGACTGCGTCATCGCCCTTGGTTTCGAGCAGATGAGTCCCGGAGCGCTGGGCTCAAGCTTCGCCGACCGCGCCAGCCCCTTTGAGGCTTTCGACAAAGTGACCAACGAACTGGTCGACATGCAGTTGCCGCTGGCCTTGCGCTACTTCGGTGGCGCCGGCCTGAGCCATATGCAGAAATACGGCACCAAAATGGAAACCTTTGCCAGGATTCGCGCAAAGGCCAGCCGTCATGCCGCCAACAATCCCCTGGCCATGTTTCGCAAGGTTGTCAGTGTCGAAGACGTGATGAACGAGCAGTTGATATGGCCCGGCGTCATGACCCGTTCCATGGCCTGTCCTCCCACCTGTGGTGCAGCGGCGGCCATTCTGGTGTCGGAAGACTTCGCGAAAAAACACGGGCTGCGCACCGATGTCTTCATCAGTGCACAGGCCATGACTACTGACACGGCGAGCACGTTTGAAGCGCGCGACATGATCCAGCTCGTGGGCTTCGACATGGCGCAGGCGGCGGCGAACCAGGTGTACGAGCAGGCTGGCATCGGCCCGCAGGACATCAACGTCTGCGAGTTGCACGACTGCTTTGCGCACAACGAACTGCTGTCTTACGAGGCACTCGGCTTTTGTGGCATTGGTGAAGCCGAAAAATTCGTGGAAACCGGCGCCAACACCTATGGCGGCCAGGTTGTCACAAATCCCTCAGGCGGCCTGCTCTCCAAGGGCCACCCGCTCGGCGCCACCGGCCTGGCCCAGTGCTATGAGCTGACGCATCAGTTGCGCGGCACCGCAGATGCCCGTCAGGTGGAAGGCGCCCGTACCGCACTGCAACACAATTTGGGCCTGGGCGGCGCCTGTGTTGTCACTCTCTACCAGAAAACCTGAGGCCGACCATGATCGACAAATCCCATATCGGGAAGACATTTCCCAGTCACTCCGTTGCTGTTGAAGCGGGACGCCTGCGTTTTTTCGCCACAGCCATCGGTGAAACCAGCTCCGTTTATGTAGATGAGGTCGCCGCGCATGCGGCTGGCTATCGCTCTCTGCCCGTGCCTCCCACCTTTCTGTTTGGGCTGGAGATGGAAAGGCCGGATCCGCTGGGCTGGCTCGACGAAGTGGGGATGAACCTCGCCCGGATACTGCACGGCGAGCAGGGCTTCGTTTACCACCACCCCGCCTGCGCGGGTGATGTGCTCACCTTCGAGACCTGCATCAGCGATATCTACGACAAGAAGAACGGCGCCCTGGAGTTTGTGGTCAAGAACTCCCGCGTCACCAATCAGGACGGCGTACACGTGGCCGATCTGAAAACCGTACTCGTGCAACGCAACGGCTGAGAATCTGAACCATGACACTTTCCTATGACAACGTATCCGTAGGCCAGACTTTACCAGTGTTGAAGCTGCCCCCGATCAACCGCACGACATTGGCTTTATTTGCAGGTGCCTCTGGCGATCATAATCCGATACATATCGACATCGATTTTGCCCGGAAGGCTGGCCTTCCCGATGTGTTTGCCCACGGCATGCTGTCCATGGCCTGGCTGGGCCGCCTGCTTACCAACTGGGCACCTCAAACGCAGTTGCGAGAGATCAATGCCCGCTTTGCCGGCATTACCCATCTGGGGCATGTCATTACTTGCTCAGCCTGTGTGCTGGAAAAATTTGAGAAAGAGGGTGAGCAGCGCGTAAAGGTGGAAATCCAGACGGCCAATCAATATGGCGAAGTGAAAATCCTGGGTGACGCGGTGATTGCGCTCTGATCCTCCGGGGCACGGCAGCGTGCCCTGCCTGCTGTCAGTCGGGATTCCGTCCGACGCAGCCCTCCGGCAGGCCGGACTGAATCCTGATCTGCCGTGATGGACATTGAAGGGAATGAGGCCGATTGGCTCATTTCAAAAACATTTTTTTAGTTTAACGGGATTTGCAAAATGACAAAGAAACTTGAAGGGAAAGTCGCACTCATTACCGGCTCCGGCCGCGGCATTGGCCGTTGCATCGCGCTCAAGCTCGCCAGCGAGGGCGCACGCGTGGTGGTCAACGACCTCGACCAGGTGCCCGCCGACGAAGTCGTGGCCCTGATCCGTGCCCAGGGCGGCGAAGCCGTGGCTTGTGTCGGCAGCGTCACGGCCCCGGATTTTGCCGATCGCTTCGTGAAAACCGGAGTGGACCATTTCAAGGGCCTGGACATCATCGTCAACAACGCCGGCTACACCTGGGACAATGTCATCCAGAAGATGACCGACGAGCAGTGGTACGCCATGATGGATGTGCATCTCACCGCGCCTTTCCGCATCCTGCGCGCTGCACAGCCGGTGATCCGGGCATTGAGCAAGGTAGAAAAGGAGGAGGGTCGCGAAGTTTTCCGCAAGGTGGTCAACATCTCCTCGGTCGCCGGCCTCGGCGGCAATCCCGGCCAGTCGAACTATGCAACGGCCAAGGCGGGCATCCTGGGTCTGACCATGACGCTGGCCAAGGAATGGGGCCGCCTGAAGGTCAACGTGAACTGCGTGGCCTTCGGCTTTATCAAGACTCGCCTGACGGAAGCCACGGCCGACGGCAATGCCAGCGTCAAGATCGAGGGTCGCGACATCAAGGTCGGCGTCAATCCCGACCTGATGAAGATGCTGGAAGCCAACATTCCCCTGGGTCGCGCGGGCACGCCGGAAGAAGCGGCGGATGCGGTGTATCTGCTGTGCGCACCGGAGTCGAACTACATCAGTGGCCAGACCGTGGTGTGCGGCGGCGGTATTTCGATCTGACATTGGTGCGAAAGACATGTAATAAGGCTGCCCGCGCAACAATTTCGTCTGATGTCACCTTGCCTGCCATGGACATGGCCACTGCTGTGTGTGACCTGTTTGGATTCTGAGAGCAGACAATGCCAGATGTTTCCAGCGTAAATGCTCCCTGGTGGGAAAAGCTGCCAGAGGATTATTACCGCTCTTCGCAATTCACCGAGCTGGATACCAAACATCCTGCAAAGGTATACAGCTCGGCAGCGATGGACTATTTGTTGCGTACGGGTCTGGCCTCTCTGGTGACAGTCGCGATGGCACCACAACTGTTGTCGTCCACCAGCATGCGCAGAGAGTTGTCCCTGCTGCAGTTTTATGCGGATATGGCAGACCGCGCAGATCCTGCAGAAGTGTTTGCGCAGCCACCGCGGCATGTGAGCATAGACCAAGCCCGCTCACCGTGGCTGTCGTATCGTCCCAAGGGCATACCTTCCTGTCTTATCCGCTTTACCAGCCCGTATATCGCATTGAATCCGGCGCTGCGGACATCGTATAGCCAATATCAGGAGGGTCGCGCGGTGGTCGCCCAGCACTGGACTCACCCCGGCGATCCGAGGCCAACGCTGATTTTTACACACGGCTATATGATCGATTCCTATGGGCTTAACAGCGCCATGTTTTCCTTGCGCTGGTTTTACGAAAAAGGCTACGACATTCTGTTGTACACCCTGCCATTTCACGGCTATCGCAAGGGGCTTCTGCATCCGTTCAGTGGTTTCGGTTTCTTTGCCAACGGCTTTGCGCATCTCAATGAGGCCATGCTGCAATCGGTTTTTGATCTGCGCATCCTGATGAATTACCTCGAAGATACCGGAGTCAAGAAAATGGGAATTTCAGGGCTTAGCCTGGGGGGATACATCAGTGCCCTGACAGCCTGCGCGGACTCACGACCAGCTTTTGTAATTCCCAATGCGCCCGCAGTCTTGTTGGCCGACATGGTAAGAGAATGGGCACCCATGAACCGGATTTTTGGTAATGTCATGCCCCGCAATGGCGTCAGCATTCAAGATCAGCGGCACTATATGGCAGTACATACGGCGCTTACCTATAAACCCATGGTTGACTCCCGTCGCCTGCTGGTCATTGGCGGTTCGGGCGACAGATTTACTCCTCCGCGCTACGTTAAACTTTTGCATGAACACTGGGCTGGCAGCCAGATGCACTGGTTTCCGGGGAATCACATCATGCATTTGCAACAAGGTGATTATCTGCGTTTTATGAAGAAATTCATGGATGAATGCTGCACCTGAAAACAATAACTTTAACAAGGTATATGCGATGAACTTGACTCAAGGATTGAAGCGCTCCCTGCAACAAACTCCCGATAAAGTGGCTGTCCGGTATCAGGGCAGGCAGTCGACATTTTCTGAGTTCGGTGATCGTGTAGCCCGACTCGCCGGAGCACTTAAAGCTCTAGGCATGCGTGATGGCGATCTGGTCGCCATGTTGTCGCTCAACTCCAGTCGCTATCTGGAGTACTACATGGCCGTGCCTTGGGCCGGTGGTGTATTGAATCCCTGCAATATTCGCTGGAGTGTTGCTGAAATCGTTTATTCACTGGATGACTCAAAATCCACCATCCTGATTGTGGATGATGCGTTTACGTCCATGGCGGACGATATCCGACGCCTGGCGAAGACTGTCAGTGTCGTTATTTACGCAGGCTACCGGGAAACCCCATCGGGCATGGTGTCCTATGAGGACATTCTGAAGGCTGCCGAGCCTGTGCCGGATGCCTGCCTGCAGGGTAGTAACGTAGCAGGTATTTTCTATACCGGAGGCACAACAGGCTTTCCCAAGGGCGTCATGCTGACGCACCAGAACCTGTGGAGTTCAGCCATCAGCATTTTGGCTGAGGGGCTGTTTCCCCAGGACAGCGTCTGCCTTCATGCGGCTCCCATGTTCCATCTGGCCGATCTCAGCACGATCCTTGCGCAATTCATTCGCGGTGGTACACATGTGGTCGTTCCCGGCTTTACGCCCGAGGCAGTAGTGCAGAGCATTTCACAGGATCGGGTGACCGACACGCTGCTGGTGCCCATCATGATTCAGCGTCTGACGGATCATCTTGCTGCCAATCCGGGTGTAGACAGCAGCAGTCTTTGCCGCATTCTGTATGGCGCCTCCCCGATACCCGAGGCAGTACTGGATCGGGCCATGGAGACGTTGCCCGGGATTCAGTTTTTGCAAGCCTATGGCATGACGGAGCTGTCTCCACTGGCGACCATCAATCCCCCCTCAAGCTATACAGAGGAAGGGCGTCGACAGGGAAAATGGCGATCTGCAGGACGCGCCGGACTGTGCACGGAGATCAGGATCGTTGATGCCGATGGTAAAGAGGTATCTCGCGGTACTGTGGGTGAGGTTGTCGTGCGCGGCCCTAATGTGATGCATGGTTATCTGAATAATCCGGAGCAGACTGCTGCCGCCATCAAAGACGGCTGGATGCACACAGGCGATGGCGGTTATATGGACGACGAGGGCTACATCTTCATCGTGGATCGCATCAAGGACATGATCATCAGCGGTGGCGAAAATGTCTATTCCGCAGAAGTTGAAAATGCCATCACACAGCATGAGGCTGTTGCCATGTGTGCGGCCATCGGCATTCCCAGTGTGCAGTGGGGAGAGTCAGTACACGCCATAGTTGTGTTAAAGCCAGGTACTGAAGTGACGGCAGACGCCCTAATCAGCCATTGCAGGAAATTGATCGCTGGCTACAAATGCCCAAGAAGCGTCGAATTTCGCGCAGATCTACCTGTTTCCGCAGCAGGAAAAATACTCAAGAGCGAATTACGCAAGCCCTTTTGGGAGGGTCGCCAGAAACAGGTGAACTAAGGTATCAATAGGTCAGGTGTGGATGCTCAGATCAGCCGTGGCGAATTTTGTCCTGGCTGGTCACTTCGTGCTTTAGTGATATAAAATCGTACACATATGCTCGCAGAATTGTAATTTTTACCAGTGTGGCTTTTCCATTTTTTTCGCTAGCACTTTTTTCGGTGCTTTCTTTTCGTGTTGCCTAGGAGTCTTTCATGTCCGGTCCGTTGTCCACGCTCAAGGTTCTCGATTTTTCCGCGCTGCTGCCTGGCCCCTTTGGCACCATGCTGCTTGCCGACATGGGCGCCGACGTGTTGCGCGTGGAATCACCGAACCGTCCCGACATGGTGCGCATGGTGCCGCCGTTTGATGCCGGCCAGTCTTCTGCCCATGCCTTTTTGAACCGCAGCAAGCGCGGCATCGGCATTGACCTGAAAAAGCCCGAAGGCGTGGCGCTGGTGAAACAGCTGGTGAAGGAATACGACATCGTCGTTGATCAATTCCGCCCCGGCGTCATGGATCGCCTCGGTGTCGGTTATGAAGCACTGAAAGCGGCCAACCCGAAACTGATTTACTGCGCCATCACCGGTTACGGCCAGACCGGCCCGTACAAGGACCGCGCCGGCCACGACATGAACTATCTCGCCATTGCCGGCGTGCTCGGCTACAACGGCCGCAAGTCCACCGGCCCTGCGCCGGTGTCCGTGCAGATTGCCGATGTCGCCGGTGGTTCCTGCCATGCCGTGATGGGCATACTCGCGGCGGTGATTCATCGCACGCAAACGGGGGAAGGGCAGTTCATCGACATTTCCATGACCGATGCCGCCTTCACCCTGCACGCACTCACCGCGCCGCCGGCACTGGTGGCCGACATCCAGCCCGGTCTGGAAAACACCGTGCTCAACGGCGGTTCTTTTTATGACTGCTACGAAACTGCCGACGGCCGTTATTTCTCTGTGGGCGGGCTGGAGCCGCAATTCTTCATGCAGTTCTGCGCTGCCCTCGGTCGCCCGGATCTCGGCCCGCAGGGCATGGCCATGGGCAACCCTGAGACAGTGGCCAGCCTGAAAGCAGAAATCCGCAGCGAAATGAAAAAGAAAAGCTACGCCGAGTGGGAACAGGTTTTCATCGCGATTGATTCCTGCACCGAGCCCGTGCTGACGTTCGCCGAAGCCTGCGCGCATCCGCAGATCAAGGCGCGCGATCTCATCGTCGGGGTGCCGCGCCCGGACGGCACCCTGCAGCCGCAGCTCGGCACCGCCATCAAGTTTTCCCGAACCCCGGCCACCTTCCGCCACATCGGCACCGATCTCGGCTCGCACACCGATGAAATCCTGCAGGAACACGGCCTCACGGCCGAGCAGATTGCAGCATTGCGCAAGACCGGCGCCGTCGCCTGAGTCCTGCCTCCGGCAAAGTGTTTGTCGTGACCGTTTTGCCATCACATGTCATGGCATGAAAAAGCCCGCAGTAGCGGGCTTTTTCATGCCGGCCACCGTGTACGGCCCCTCATCGACAAGGTGTCGCTGCTTCGTTAGATTCGAGCGCGCGCTGTCAGTGTTTCCCGGCCTCCTGACCAGCTGCCGCCGATCCGCCAGCGGTTTGAAAAGACAGGGAGGCGCCATGTGGTCGATTATTTTTCCGGGCTTGAGCCTGGTTTTTTCCTTGATGCTTTACGACGCATGGAAGACGGGGCGGGTAAAGGCAAAAGGCTGGGGCTTTGCCATCCGCTACTATGACCGCAATGACCAGCCGATCATGTTCTGGATCACCACGGTCATCTACGCGGTGATCGTGATCTGGTCCCTGAGCGCTGCCGTGATGCTGGCGGGGCGCTAGGGTCGTTGCCGGAATTTTTTCAGTAATTACGGGATTACTTTTCTCTCCCGGCCACCGTAGTGAATAAATGACCTTATCCATCGTTGCCCTGTCGGGGAGCTTGAGAAAAAAATCAACTCATACACGGCTTTTGCAGGAGGTCGGGTACCTTGCCGGGCCGGATGTTTCCTTTGTCTTGTTCGACGGGCTTGAAGACTTGCCCGCGTTCAATCCCGACAGGAACAGCAGTACGAGTCCACAGGCCGAAAAATGGATTGCGCTGGTACGCCATGCCGATGTCCTGATGGTTTCCAGCCCGGAATATGCCCACGGCATTCCCGGGGCCCTGAAAAATGCCCTGGACTGGCTGGTGGGTGAAGATGCTTTTATCGAGAAGCCGTTTTGCCTGTACCGGGCCTGTCCCAGACCGGTGTTCGCCCCAGCGGCCCTGATGGAGGTATTGCGCACCATGTCCGGACGCCATGTTGCCGGTGCCGATGTCACGATCAACCTGCGCAGGGATTACGACATTGCCGGCGATGTCCTGGCAACAGAGGAAAGCCGGGCGCTCATACAGGATTCAATTGCACAGCTGATAAATGACATCAAGGCGCGGGAGCGCACCTGACAATCCCGCAAGCAGCTGCACTTGAAGTGAAACATTATGCGTTGAGGCAGGCCTTGTGTTGTGGCTGACTGGCCGAGGTGAATGCCGTGTTTTTTCCCTGTGCCGGAGTAGTGAGTGAATATCCAGAAAAGTTTGCGCGAAGTTCAGGACAAGGTCCGGGATGAGGGCTGGCGGATAAAATGGATTCCCTGGCAGGACGCCGGCCGTGTCGAGCAGGTGTATAACACGCCGCTGACGCTGCTGAGCGGCTTTGGCGGAGCGGCGGTTTTTGTCGGTGCGGTCTGGTTCATGGCATCAGGGCATGCGCAATGGCCGGTACTGGTCGCTGCCCTGACGGGGCTGCTGACGATTTTTCTGGGCCGTATTTATGCTGCATTCAACAAGCAGGCGGGCTGGATCCGTGTGACGGCACGGTGCATTGATCGTGATCTTCAGGAACGTGATTATCCCGCCAGGGGAAACGTGAAAGTCGTGTGGGAATGCCGCTTGCTGTGTGAATTCAGTCATGACGGGCGCGAGTACCGGGTGACTCCCGAAGCATCCCGCCTGGCGGGATGCCCGTCCCGGCAAGCGCTTGCGCAGTATTTGCAGGAGAAAATCCAGCCCGATGGCCTGTGCACCTTATGGATTGATCCGGAAAATCCCCTGCATGCGGTATTCGAAAAAAAACAATGGATCTGAGGGGGGCGTGCCAGCAGGAAGCTGCACCGGATAGTGTGTCGTGATGCAGGGCTTGCCCGGCCTCCATGGTTATGCATTTTTCAGGGTATTTTTTGGTTAAGTGATGTTGCCCCCTTTAATCCGGCTTCCTGCAGTCGATATGATGCTGGCCGGTATTTCCATCAATAAATTCCCCTCAACAGATTTACGGAGCGTGTCCTCATGAAAATGGTTGCCCCCGCTGACCTTGCCTCGCATGTGGGCAAGGATCTCGGTTCGTCCGAGTGGTTCCTGATCGATCAGGCGCGCATCAATGCCTTTGCCGACGCCACGCTGGATCACCAGTTCATCCACGTCAATCCGGAGATGGCAAAAGCCACACCCTTTGGCGGCACCATCGCCCATGGCTACCTGACGGTAGCGCTGCTGCCTTACCTGCAGGCGACCATGGCCGACATGATCATGCCGGAAGGACTGAAAATGGGTATGAACTACGGTTTCGACAAGCTGCGTTTCATGGCGCCGGTGAAGGTCGGCAAGCGCGTGCGCGCGCACGCGAAACTGCTGGATGCCACCGAGAGGAAGCCGGGCCAGTGGCTGCTGAAGTTCGAGTACAGCATCGAGATCGAAGGTGAGGAAAAGCCGGCGCTGGTGGCCGAGTGGCTGCTGATGTATTTCGTTTAAGGAAATTCTGAATCATGAAAAAGCCCGCTCATGCGGGCTTTTTTGCGTGAGCGCGGCGGCTCACGAGCGGAACAGGCGTGGATTGCTTTCAATAAACTTGCGTATCCACGCCTCCAGAAAGGATTCCCTGGGGCTTTTCAGGTGGCTCCAGCCGAGCAGGCTGATGATGAGCGCGCCCACGGTGTTCACGATCATGTCCCACATGGTGTCGGTGAGGCCGGAGGGATCATTCCACATGGGCTTTTGCATGTTCATGCCGAAGATGCTGTCCATGGAGTATTCAAAAATCTCCCAGAAGCCGCCGGCGGCCACCGCAAACAAAAAGGCAAAGAAAGCGACAAAACCGGGGCGCATGTGCAGGTCGGCATGCCGGTCTTCATTGAGGGCATACACCAGCAGAAAGCCGAAAATGCCGAACAGCAGGCCTGAGCTTGCATGCAGGGCAACGTCCCACCACCACAGGCGCTCGTAAAACTGCCAGACCTCGCCCATGAACAGCGAGGCGAAAATAAAAATGATGGCCAGCAGATGAAACTCGGCGGGAAAGGTGATGCGCAGGCGATGGCTGAAAATGACGGGGCCCAGTGCCACCGACATGATCATCACCACCAGGAATGAGGTGAGCCACTGGCCCTTGAGCAGCGTCAGTACCAGCTCCACCGCCATGACGGCAATCAGGATGCCGACCGTGAAGCGGTGGATGCGCTGGGCGCTCCAGTGACCCTGTTTCTTCGGCGCCGGGGCGGGTTTTGGCATGGACGACAGCTTCCTGTGGTGAGGCGGGTTTCGGCACGCGCCGGTTTTATCCGGTTCACGATGAAAGCCGCGCCGCCATGAAAGCAGGCTCTCTCCGGCCTGGCAAATCAGCCCTGCCGGCTTACGGTATCGCGCGGTCGGTCCAACCTTTGTCGTCAACCGATGACTTATTATTGACTGTATGGTCATGGTTTTTGTAGAGTCGTGACCGCATGGTCTTGGCCGGATTTTCCGGCTGCCTTTGACACGAACCTCCAGTACGTCAGTCGGCAGGTTCCGGGGGTGCCATCAGGGCGCTTCGACCTTTCAAAACAGGGAACCGACATGACAACATTCTGGACAATACTGCGCCGGGCGCTGCTGCCTGCCACGCTTCTGGCTACCTCGCTCACGGCCAGCGCCACCTATGTAGAGGGTTATCAGCAGCCCATGCAGGGCTGGAAAATCCTGCAGCCGGACTACAACAAGAACAGCTATCTCGATGCGATTTCCTTCGAGTGGGATTACTTCATGATCCACTCGTCAACCTGGAACGGCATTGTCGGCTATGTGCTGGCCAATCCGCGCGGCCGTGCGCCGTATCTGGGCTGGGCCTTGCTGCCCAATGGCAACAATGTGGGCGTGGTGGGTGAAATCCCCGGCCAGAAGCCCATCGCCAATTACGTGAATTTCGGTATCGACAACACCTCCATCAATGCCACGCAGCGTGCCATGCAGGCCGTGGCGGCCAACGGCACCTATGCCGATTACAAGGCGCTGCCGGCCGGTGGACCGAGTGGCGAGCCGGCGTTTCAGCTGAAAGGCAAGACCGCCGACTGGGAATGGAACTTTCTGGTGACGCAGGACCACGCCAACCGTGACGTGCAGCGCCAGAGCACGGGTGCTTTCACGACTGCCTACGGCACGGATGTAGGTCTGCTGCCGGAAGAAGAATGGAATGTGGACATGACCTGGCCGCGCACGAACGTGGTGGGCTCGGTGAAGCTGCTGGCCACGGGGCAGGTGATCAATGTCAACGGCAAGGGTTATCGCGAGGATTCCTGGGGCAAATACCTGCTCTCGGTAGATGGCTGGGATTTTCTGGTGTTTGGCGAAGACACGGCCAACGGTGTGATGGGCAGCTGGCAGACCTATCACAAGTCCGACAAGATGGATTATCTGGACATGAGTTTCTACGACAACGGCCAGCTGGTGTCGCAGCGCTTCTTTTCCTACAAGAACCAGATGGGCTGGGTTCACCCGAACTGGAAATGGGATGGCGAAGCTAATTCCTGTGTGCCGACCAACACGAAAATCGTGGCGAAGAACAGCCAGTACACCGTCGAGATCGATGCGAATATCGGCAGCCGCCAGCGTCCGATCCTGTCCAGCCAGACTGTGGGTGTCGGTATTTTCTTTATCCAGGAACAGTTCCCGACAGTGACCGGCACCATCAAGCGTGCCAACGGCACTGTGGTCAGCACCTTTGTGACGCGTGCCGGCGGCGAATTCTCGCGCACCCGTGATGCCGCCCTGTGGCATTCGGATCTGTGGTGCAATCTGTGGAGCCTGGACAAGCATCACCGCGCCATGCCGTGAGTCTTGCCTGAATAAAAACCGCGCCTTTGAGCGCGGTTTTTTTATGGGCCGGTTTTGCTGGCGGCGCCGGGCGGGCTTTTCAGCGAGCCTGGCAAAAAGTAATCACGCCTTGTTGGCCTGCGTTTCGGCCTGGCGTTTTTGCAGGCGGTCGGTGTAGGCCTCCAGCTTTTCACGGCCGGTGCCTTTGCCCCAGGTGCGCGACCACGCAAACATGGAGCCGATCATCACGTCGGCGGCCGTGAAGTGGCTGCCGAACAGCCAGGGGCCTTCACCGAGCTGGTCTTCGATCACGCTTTTCACGCTTTCGTAATCGTTCCAGCCGCGCCAGGCCGGTGTCTCGACGCCCATGATGCCATCACCCATGGCAGGTTCGAGTTGCGACGTGGAGTACACCATCAGGGAAAGGTAGCGGCCGTATTCGGCTGTGCCTTTTTTCGGCATCAGGTGAGCAGCAGGAAACTTCTCTGCCAGATAAAGGCAGATGGCAGCGTTTTCGAAAAGGATGACCTCGCCGTCTGCCAGTGCCGGCAGTTTTCCGGCAGGATTTATTTTCAGGAATTCCGGCGATTTTTGTTCGCGCTTTTCAAGGTCGATCAGCACCAGCTCGTAGTCGGCGCCGCATTCATCGAGCATCCATCTGGTGATGGCGGCGCGGCTTTTGGGATTGTAATAAAGCTTCATGGGTCACCTTTGCAGAGACGAACGACGGGGCGGGCGCGGACACTAAAACCATTATCCGGCAGGAAGGGTAGCCTGCATCGCCCGGGCAATGCACTCGAAATCCTGCCGCGGAATTTCCAGGTGGCCGTAGCGGAAAGCATAGCCCCAATGGCTTTTGTCGGTGATGAAGGAGAGCTCGTCCAGCAGCGGGCGAATGGCCGCCGATGTGCAGGGCAGGAAGCGGATGTCACGCCGGTAGGGCACAAAACCGGGGAACATGTCGAAGGGATAAACCTCCTCGCCGGTTACCTCACCGATGGCGGTGAATTTCTGGCAGGGTACCTTGTCTTCAAAACGTTCTTTGGCGGAGTAATAGATGATCCAGTCGCCACGCGACATGCGCCGCAGCGGCGCCGCCTTGCCGTGGCAGAGCTGGCAGAAACCGCCGGCCACACCCCGGGCCACATGATCTTCAGAGGCAACACCAATCCAGTAACGCATATCCCGGTCCTTTGCTGCTGGCAGAAAGCTTAGGGTGCGCGCAGTCTGCTGACAACGTGGTGTCACCAGTCATTCGGTCTGTGCGGGTACGTGGACAAGGGTGACGGTGTATTTCTTTCTGCCGCCGGTTTTATTGAGTGGGATTGCGGATTAAGCCGGGCTTTGTTGTAGCATCGACCCATAAGGGCTGATGATGGTCGGGCAGCTTGGTTCACCGCAGTTTCCTTGCGTCACCTCGGGTGTTTTTTGGTGTTATCAGGTTTCTTCATGAGCAATGTCCTTCCCTTCAAAAAGCCCGCCGTCAAGCCAAAGGGGCTGTGCCAGCATGGATTCCATCGCTGGAAGATCCTGCAAAAGCAGAAGTTTGATGTGCATGAAGGCAAGCTGATCACGGTTTACGAATGCGAGCGCTGCGGCGAGAAGAAGGTAAAGGCACAATAAGCCGGGCACTGCTGCCAGAGGGCTCCGGTCAGGGTCAGGGCGCATTGGTCGGACACAACCATCAGGCACAACGGGCCTCCACGGTTCACAGGTAAGACATATCCATGAATACCGGTTTCCAGCAAGACTATCCCGCCAGTGTGGACACGCTGTGGCAGGTGTTTGGCCAGCCTGATTATCCGCAACGCAAATACAAGGCGCAGGGCATTACCGCCTATGCCGTGCGCGAGTTCACCGCGTCTGTCGAAACGATCACTCTTGATCTGACGCGCACGCTCTCGATACCGGCAGACAGGATTCCGGCCCTGGTGCGGAAGTTCCTGCATCCCGAGCAGACGCTGCACTATATCTCGCACTGGTTTCGCCGTGGCCCGGAGGCGGCGGATTTTGATCTGGAAATCATTCCGGTCGGATTGCCGGTACATGTGACGGGCAAGGGGCGATTGCAGCAGACCGGTGTCGACAGCGCACGCCTCTCGATTGATTTCACCGTGACGGTGAATGTCCCGCTGATCCGCCACAAGGTGGAGAGCATGGTGGCGGCGCAGATTGAAAAATCCTTCCGTGACGACCACGCCTTCACCCTGCGCTATATCGCCGAAAACGCCTGAAACGGTTTCCGCTGACTGCGGAAATCCAGGCTGCCTGGCGCAGGGATAAAGGGCGAGAGAGTGGCTTGCCGGTTTTATTCGGCGCCGGATTCTTCCGTAGCGGATGACAACGCGCTTTTGGCGTGGCAGACGGCATCGTCAACACTGAAGAAATGCATGGCGGAATCCGGCAAACCGGGAAGACGGGCGTGTTGCAGGGCGTGCCGTGCCGAGGTTTTAAGGCGCGCCAGCAACAGGGTTTTATGCCGTGCCCTGATGTCGGCGGCCAGGTCGCGCACGGCTTCGATACTGGTGCTGTCGAGATCCGGGCTTTCTTCCAGACTCAGGATGACGGTGCGAATGCTGTCATCCGCCGTGACCATCTGCTGCAACTGTCCCAGCATGCGATCGGCATTGGCAAAGAACAGCGGTGTTTCCGGACGCACGATCAGCAGGCCGGGCCAGGTTTTCGCTTCGGGGTGATGCTTGAGGTTGACGTAGTCGTGACCATCGGCATGCTGGCCGAGCACGGATATCCGGGTTTCTGCCAGGCGCCGCAGCATCAGGGCCAGGCTCACGGCAATGCCGGCAAGAAGTCCGTCGAGCACCCCTAGCAGCAGGACGGCTATCACGGCAATAACTACCACGAGACGATCACGGCGCCACAGGATATAGGGCTTGAAGACGGCGAGGTTCAGGGTGTGACCCACGGCATAAATGACGATGGCGGCAAGCACCGGTTCCGGCATGAGTGAAATAAACGGCAGCAGTGTCAGTGCAATGCCCAGAATCACCAGTGCCGCGATCAGGCCGGCCGCGCGCGATTGTGCCCCGGCGGCTTCGTTGGCGGAGGTGGCGGAGTAGCCGGCACCGACCGGCATGCCGTGAAAAAATCCCGAGACCAGATTGGCGGCGCCAAGGGCAAACAATTCGCGGTTGGGTTCAAAGGCATCGCCGTGCTTCAGGGCAAAACCGCGAATGGAGCTGTAGGACTCTGCATACAGGACCAGCATCATGGCGCCCGCGAGTTCAGCCAGGCGCAGCCAGTCGGTGCGGTCCAGTTGTGGCAGTTCGGGTGCCGCCAGGCTCAGGCGGATGTCGCCGACCAGCTCGACGCCATGTGTCGTCAGGCCGAACCACTGGCCAGCCACAATGCCGAGAACAATGACGATCACTGCTCCCGGCAGGCGGTGAAACCGGCTCAGCAATAACAGCAGGGCGAGGGCCGCGGCGCCCGTTCCGAAACCCCACCAGTTCCAGTGCGGTATTTGCTCCAGCAGTTCGCCGGCGAAGAACAGGGGCGCACTGGTTTGCGGGTGAATATCGATGACCTTGGGCAGCTGTTTGATGATGATGACAATGCCCAGCCCGAAGCTGAAACCGCGCAATACCGGCTTGGCAATGAAATCGGAAAGACTGCCGAATTTGGCTGCCGAGGCCACCATAAACAGCACGCCGGTGAGAATGATGATGCCCATCGCCAGTGTGGCGCGCCAGACCGGATCGCCATTGGCGAAGGCGGCCGTTGAAGCGGCAAGCACCGCAGCGGAGGATGAGGTGGCCGAGACAATCGCGAAGCGGCTTTTGCCGCAGAGGCCATAAACGATGAGGCCGGCGAAGAGGGCAATGACACCGGCCTGTGGCGGCAGGTTGGCGATTGAGGAATAGGCAACCGCTTCCGGCAGCAGCAAGCCGGCGATGGAAATGCCGGCGATGATGTCGGCCAGGCGCGAGGACACGGGGGCGGGAGACGGGGTGTCGGTCATGATCGGTATTCGCCGCTCCGGTGCGCTGCTGTTGATGATTGTTCTTGTATCAGCGCAGTGACAGTAACACGGCGGCGGCCGTCTGCAGGGTGTTGCCGGTGTGTCATGATTTTTTGTTCTGGCGGAACCGGAATGTCTTTGTGGCGTGAATCATGACGCATCAGGCGTTAATGCAGTGCAACCATTCTTCGAAGGCATCGTTGACTTGTTGCGGCTGTTCCAGCACGGAAAGATGGCCGCACTCCTCGATAATCACAAGACGGGATGCCGGAATGCCGGCGACCATTTCTTCATGCAGTGATACGGGGGTAATCGCATCGTCGCGCCCGCACAGGACCAGTGTCGGGCATTTAATGTTTTTCAGAAAAGGCCGGCTGTCGATGCGCCCGATAATGGCTTCTTGCTGCCGCACAAACGCGGCTTGGCCAACCGTAAGCGCCATGGCCCGGAATATTCCTGTCAGCTCGGCATCCTGCAGATGCGCCGGATGCACCATCTTTGGCAGCAGCCCGTTCACCACGGCCGGAAAACTGTTGCCGGCCAGCTTGATCAGCTTGCGGCGATTTTGCGTGGCTTCTGCGGTGTCGGGGCGAGCCGAGGTATCCAGCAGGGCAAGGCCCGTTACCCGTTCGGGTGCCTGGCGCATGATTTCCAGTGCAACATAGCCGCCCATGGATAATCCGGCGAGGGCGAAGTGTTGCGCGGGCGCCTGAGCGAGGGCGGCAGAGGCCAGTGCGGCCATTGAATTTTCTCTGGTTGAATCGGCAACCGTAATGTCAGCGATATCGGCAAGACCCGATATCTGGGCCTCCCACAGGCGGGCATCATTGAGCAGGCCGGGTAGCAGTAAAAGAGGAATATTGCTCATGGGTACATGCTTCCGGTGATTTTTTCAGGCTATGACGCCAGTCTTGCCGTGACTGCCGCCAGCGTTGCGCCAAGGGCAGTTGCGGCGGCCTGCAGTCTGGCATCCGCCAGTTCACCGTTTTCAGCAAAGGCTTTATGTGCCTGCGAGACAGTGACCTGATCCGGAATGACGGTCAGCCCGAGAATGGTGAGGTACTGGCGCGTTGCCAGCAGCGAGCGCACGCCACCAAATCCGCTGGGTGAGGCAGACGCAATGGCCGCGATCCTGCCCTGGAAATGGCGCAGACTGGATTGACCGGAAGGATCGGGGCGGCTCATCCAGTCCAGCGTGTTTTTCAGCAGCGGCGGAAAAAACCCGTTGTATTCGGGAGTGACGACCAGCAGGCCCTGATGGGCGGATAATATCTCCAGCAACTTCACCGCACTCTCGGGCATGCCAGTGGCGGTTTCATCATCGCCGTTATAAATCGGCATGGGATAGTCATTGAGATCAACGATCGTGACCTCGGTGCCTGTCTGGCGTGCGCCGGCCACCACAATGCTGAACAACTTGCGATTAAAGGATTCCTTGCGGGTGCTGGCGCAGAAGGCCAGAAGCTGGATGCTCATATAATCTTCCTTGTGCAAAAAACATGTGAAAAAATATCAGGAACCGTATCAGGGCGACCGTGCTGTCAGGGCAGCTCCTCGACCAGGATTTCCAGGGGTGTGCTGCTGCTCCGGCTTTCCTGTTGCCTGGCGGGAAGGCCGAAACTGCTGGTGTTGACGGATGACGAGCGGCTCTGGTCAATGTTTGAAAGCGCGGTCCAGCGACCGAGCGGAATCTGCAAACGGGTCTGCGTGGTGTCGCGGTTGATGACGCCGCGCTGATTCGCCAGCGACGCCTGCCGGAAATCAATGTCCAGCATGACGTTTCCATCCGGCATGAGCCGGGGTGTGACCTGCATGCCACTTTCTACAGGCACATAGCCATTGCCCGTCACCGTGCCGTTGCGGGTGCTGCTGACCGTGAGCACGGGAATGTCGCTGCCGGTGGCAATAAATACCGTCGCGCCTTCGAGCGCAGAAATACTGTAGCGACCGGAGCCTTGTGACTGTTCATTTTCTTCATCGGCACGGACGCTGATACCGGCACTGACATCGCCATTGCGGATGTGTACCCGGCCATTCGCGCCGATGGTTTTCCGGCTGCTGGAGTCCTGTTGCTGGCGACGCACGCTGATGCGCAGGTTTTTCAGCGGACGGTCGAGTTTTTTCAGGGTGTCGCGGATGGTGGCGAGCTTTGCCGGCGTGGCGCGAATAATGAGCTGGTCCTGATAGGCGCTGACACTGCCTTCCGGCTCGGCAAAAGGTGCCAGCACCGGCGCAAGCTCTGCGGCGCGGGTGCTGTAGATGATCTCGGTTTGTGCCTCGTCGGCTTTTGCGCAGGGGGAGGCCAGCAAACCCAGCCACAAGGGCATGCACACCAGTATGTGCAAAAGCGGTGTCAGGGCTCTGCCTGTTGGCACCTTCATGTGTCAGCCCCTGGTGTTTGCCTGTGCCTAGATATGCAGGTTCCGGAAATCCGGAATGTCTGTGGCGCGCTCCCATAACTCCGTAAAACGGTCGCTGGCCCGGCGTGCATAGGGAATGGATTTGGCAGAAAGCGAGCCTTTCAGGCCTTCGCTGCTGTCCCTGCGCAGCATGCCGATGCCATCGGCAACCATCCATGATTCTTCCGGGTCGTAGTCGTCTTCGTGCAGCTGGCGGATGCGCAGATGGCTGGTCAGGCGCTTGCCGAGAGCGACCACATGATGCCCCCAGAGCAGGGCTATCTTGGGGTCGCCGACGAGAATGCGGGCATCGCTGTAGCGGCTGCGGCGGGCAAACGAGGAGAGCGCATCCGCAAACGCCGCTTCATTGTAGCGCTCAGGCTCGAAGTTCGGCGTGAGTATGAAAAGTTCGCGCCGTGCCTGCGCCATCAGCGTCAGCTGCGCGGCGCTGAAAGCCGCCTTGCCATCAAGCTTGAGCAGGGTTTCGGATTCACCGAGCCGGAATCCTGCCAGCACTGTTTCAAAAGGGGTCGTCATTCATCCTGATCCAGAAACCAGTAACCGAGGGCCAGTTGTTCTGCCAGCCAGCTTAGTGCCTGCGCATTATCCTGCCATGGCAGCAGGGCTTCGTGCGCGAGACGGCGATGATCGGCCAGCAGGCCGACAAGGCTGGCCAGTGCGGGGGGGAAGGCCACTTCCTGGCCGTTCACGTAAAGCAGGTCAGGCTGACCGTTGTTCACGGTGTATACAAAACGCGAGGCGGGGTCACGACGCAGTACGGCGCCTTGTTCAAGGGCGGGCATGATATCGCCGGCCTCCTGTACATCGCCTTCCGGTTCGTAGTCTTCGTATTTGGCTTCAGACAAAAAGGCGGCGATGGCCTGCTTCAGTATTTCCGGATCGTCCAGCAGGCTGAAAAGCTTCTGGCGCAAGGCCTGCAGAACGGTATCGTCGAGCGCACCGGCGGCGCTGGCCGGTTTCAGGTCGGGATCGGCATAGAGCTGCTTGCTGCCGGCATGTTCCAGTGCCACATCGACCACGCGCTCCAGCAAATGCGCCAGGGGTGGTGCGCGAAAGCCGATCGAATAGGTGGTGCAGTCATTCTGCGCCACGCCGTAATGCGCCAGGCAGGGCGGCACATACAGCAGGTCGCCGGGATTCACGATCTCGTCAAAGCCGGCGTCAAAGCCGTCAATGATGCGCAGCCTGGTGCCTTGAATGCGTGGCGTGTGTTCGTCGCAGTGCTGGCCGAGCTGCCAGCGACGATTGCCGATACCCTGGATCAGGAAGACATCGTACTGGTCAAAGTGCGGGCCGACCGAACCGCCTTCGGGCGCAAAGGAGATCATGATGTCGTCGATGCGCCAGTTGGGAATGAAGGCGAAGTGGTCAAGGTAATCCGCCAGCGCTGGCAGATAGTGGTCCACCGCCTGCACCAGCAGCGTCCAGTGGGACTTCGGCAGCTGCTTGAAGGTTTTTGCCGTGAACGGACCCTGGCGAACTTCCCAGGGCGTTTTGCCTTTCTCCAGAATCAGGCGTGATTCCACGCTTTCTTCTGCGGCCAGCTCCATCAGGTCTTCCGGCGACAGGCGATAGGCCAGCTCGGGAAACGCGTTGCGCACCAGCAGCGGTTTTTTTTGCCAGTAGTCACGCAGGAATTCGGCGGCGGTGAGTCCGCCGAGGTGGGCGAGGGGCTGGTCTGCTTTCATGGTCGGCATCTCTGGATCATTCACCAGGAAAAAACGGCGGCTGTTCAGGTTCTGGTAAACCTCTGGACCGCCGTTTTCATTTAACCGTTGTTCCCGCCTGCGCGAAAATGACGGGGGTCAGATTTTCTTCGCTTGTTCGGCGGCGTTGCCGGTATAGCTGGCCGGCGTCATGGCCTTGAGGCTTGCCCGGGCCTCGGCCGGGATGTCCAGGGTATCGAGGAAGGCATGGATGGTGGCCTTGTCGATGCTCTTGCCGCGCGTCAGCGCCTTCAGTTTTTCATAGGGCTTTTCGATGCCGTAACGGCGCATCACGGTCTGGATCGGCTCGGCCAGCACTTCCCATGCGTTGTCGAGATCGGCGGCGAGGCTGGCTTCGTTCAGTTCCAGCTTGCCGATGCCCTTGAGGGCGGCTTCGTAGGCAATCAGGCTGTGCGCGAGGCCGACACCGAGGTTGCGCAGCACGGTGGAATCGGTGAGGTCGCGCTGCCAGCGCGAGACCGGCAGCTTCTCGCCGAGGTGGCCAAGGATGGCGTTGGCGATGCCGAGATTGCCTTCGGAGTTTTCGAAATCAATCGGGTTGACCTTGTGCGGCATGGTCGAGGAGCCGACTTCGCCTTCCTTCAGGCGCTGCTTGAAATAACCCAGCGAGACATAGCCCCAGATGTCGCGGTCAAAGTCGAGAAGGATGGTGTTGTAGCGCTTCACGGCATCAAACAGCTCGGCGATGTAGTCGTGCGGTTCGATCTGCGTGGTGTAGGGATTGAAGGTCAGGCCCAGCGACTCGACAAAGGCCCGCGCATGGGCTTCCCAGTCCACGTCCGGATAGGCCGAAAGATGGGCATTGTAGTTGCCCACGGCGCCATTGATCTTGGCGAGGATTTCCACGCTCCCCAGCTGCCGGATCTGGCGCTCGAGGCGATAGGCCACATTGGCCATTTCCTTGCCGAGTGTGGTGGGGGAGGCGGTCTGGCCATGGGTGCGGGCCAGCATGGGTGTGTCGGCATGGGTGCGGGCCAGGGTCTTGATGGCCTCCAGCACCTTGTTCATTTCGGTCAGCAACACGCGGCGGCCGGCGGCCAGCATGATGCCGTGGGAGGTGTTGTTGATGTCTTCCGAGGTGCAGGCGAAATGGATGAACTCGGTGACTTTGGCCAGTTCCGGCAGGCCTGCCACGCGATCCTTCAGGAAGTACTCGACCGCTTTCACGTCGTGATTGGTGGTGCGCTCGGTATTCTTGATCCAGAGGGCGTCGGCTTCGGAAAAGTTCGCCACCAGGGCGTCCAGAAGTGCATTGGCCTCGGCGGAAAAGGCGGGAACCTCCGGAATGCCGGCATGCGCCGCCAGGCGTTGCAGCCAGCGTACTTCCACTTCGACACGGGCATGGATCAGGCCGTATTCGCTGAAATAGGGGCGCAGGGCATCGACCTTGCCGGCATAGCGGCCATCGACGGGTGACAGGGCGGTCAGGGGGGTGAGGGTGAGCGACATTGAAGGTTCCAGTCAGTTCAATGGGGGCCGCAGGTCGGGCCGGGGATAACAGGGATTGTCGACAAAACAAGGGCTGCGAGTTTACAGGTAAACCGGGGTAATTATCAGCCGGAAAACAGCTGATAAATCACTTTAAGAGCGCATTAGGTATTAATCATAACTTGTTGTTTTGTAATTGCTCTTCCGCAATTTTACGGATTTCGTCAAGCACTCTGCCGCGCGTAAAAACCAGCTGCCACCGGCGCCCGCCCAGCCGGTGCCAGAGCTCTGCCGCGCTGACACCTGCCAGCAGTACGGCGCGAATCTGTTCCGGCCGACCGCTGCCTTGCAGCTGTTTCTGGTCACCCTTGACCTGGATACGGAACTTCAGGGTGCCGAGGGTGTCGACATAGGCACCGCCCAGATTACGCAGCATGGCTGGGTCGCGAAGGCCGTCGAAGTGCAGGCGCTGGACCTTGCCCATGTCGATCCGCCGGCGCAGCAGTTGCCGGCACAGCGCGGGAGCCTGCGCCAGCTTGCGCTCGACATGCATGAGTGCGAGGGCATAGCGCACGATGTCGGTCTGGCGCGGATGGGGATTCTGCTGGCGCAGGGGCCGGGTGAAAGCCTGTTCCAGCGCCAGCAAGCCGGTGCGCAGGCCGCGGGCGTCATTGCCGAAGAGGGCCGCGGCATCGCCGCCCATGGCCATGATGCTTTCCAGTGAGGCATCCAGCGCATCCGGATCACACTGGCCGCGCCAGGCCAGGCTGTCGACAAGGCTGGCGGCCTGGAAAATACCGGCCAGCGCCAAGGTTTTGGCGCGCGCCTTGCCGGGCGGCCTTGCGTTGCCCGCCGCCGGGGTTGCCTGTGCTGCCGGAGCATCGGGTGACATCAATTCCAGGCCGCCTCGATCACGCCGCCACCGAGACAAACCTCGCCCAGATAAAACACCACGGACTGGCCCGGAGTCACCGCGCGCTGTGACTCATCAAAATGCACGACATAGCCCTCGTCATCCTTCGTGACGGTGCAGGCCTGGTCGGGCTGGCGGTAACGGGTTTTGGCATGGCAGCGCAGGGGCATGGCAGGTTCGCCCGTAACCCAGTCCGCCTCGCGGGTACGCAGAAAGCGCGTCATCATCAGCGGATGTTCATGGCCCTGGCCGATCACCAGCACATTGCGTTCAACATCCTTGTGCACCACATACCAGGGCGCTTCGGCGGCATTTTTCTGGCCGCCGATGCCGATGCCTTCGCGCTGGCCGAGGGTGTAGTACATCAGGCCCTGATGCTGGCCGATGACGCGGCCATCGTCGGTTTCAATGTTTCCGGGTTGGGCCGGCAGGTACTGCTTCAGAAAATCACTGAAGCGGCGTTCGCCGATAAAGCAGATGCCGGTGGAATCCTTTTTGGCGTGATTCTCGAAACCCTGTGCCGTGGCGATGCGGCGCACTTCGGGCTTCTCGAGATCACCCACCGGAAACAGGGTTCTGGCAATCTGGCGGCCGTTGACGGCATGCAGGAAGTAGCTCTGATCCTTGTTGGGATCGAGACCCTTGAGCAGCTGCGCGCACTCAGGATCACCGCTTTTGCGCACATAGTGACCAGTGGCAATGAAGTCGGCACCGAGCACGATGGCGTAATCCAGAAAGGCCTTGAACTTGATTTCCTTGTTGCAGAGGATGTCCGGATTGGGCGTGCGCCCGGCCTTGTATTCCTCGAGAAAGTGCTCGAAGACGCGATCCCAGTATTCGGCCGCAAAATTGGCGGTATGCAGCCGGATGCCGAGGCGGTCGCACACGGCTTGCGCATCCACCAGATCCTCACGGGCGGTGCAGTATTCGGTGCCGTCGTCCTCTTCCCAGTTCTTCATGAACAGGCCTTCGACCTGGTAACCCTGTTGCAGCAGCAGGCAGGCGGAGACCGAGGAATCCACACCTCCGGACATGCCGACAATGACGCGGGTTTGGGCAGGGCTTTTCATACGCACAACTCGGGATGTTTTCAGCGCTACAAGGGGTTAGAGGTGATGCTCGTGTACCAGCGCCAGCGGATAGCGCTGGCCGGCAATGGCATCGTCGACGCACTTCAATACCAGCGGGCTGCGCAGGCGATCACTGTCGGCGAGTTCATCGCGCGTCATCCACACTGCCTGCAGGATGCCGTCATCCAGTGCGCGTTCCGGGTAGTGCGTGACGGCCTCGGCGAGGAAGCAGGCGCGGTAATAGGTGATGTCGCGATTGAAGGGCGGCGTGTAGACATAGAGCCCGAGGAATCCGCTGAGCGCTACGTCCCAGCCGGTTTCCTCCAGCGCCTCGCGCACGGCCGCCTGTTCCAGGGTTTCGCCTTTTTCGACATGGCCGGCGGGCTGGTTGTAGACTAGGCGCCCGAGCTCGGCGCGCTCCTCAACGAGCAGAAAACGACGGTCGTTGTCGACGGTCTTTTCAACCACTACGGCCACGGTCATGTGGGGTTCCCAGCTCATTCTTTCAATCTCGCCAGTATCCGGAAAGCCGGCAATGCTAGCGCAGCAGGCGCGTGATGAGTACCGAAAAACCCGTTTTGAGCCATCTCGACGAGCACGGCGCGGCACGCATGGTCGATGTCGGCGACAAGGTCGTCACCGCGAGAGCGGCCACTGCTGAAGCACGGGTGCGCATGCGTCCGGAAACCCTGGCGCTGATTGTTGACGGCAGCATGCCCAAGGGCGACGTGTTTGCCGTGGCGCGTATTGCCGGCATCCAGGCCGCCAAGAAAACCGCCGACCTGATCCCGCTTTGTCATCCCCTGATGCTGTCGTCGGTAAAAGTGGAGCTGGAGGCGGAGGCACCGGATGTCGTGCGCATTACTGCTACGTGCAGGCTGGCGGGTCAGACCGGGGTGGAAATGGAGGCATTGACCGCCGCCAGTGTGGCCGCGCTCACGCTCTATGACATGTGCAAGGCCGTCGACAAGGGCATGGTGATCGAGAGCGTGCGCCTGCTGGAAAAAACCGGGGGCAAGTCCGGCAGTTTTTATGGAGGCAAGACCCTGTGATTACCGTGCTTTATTTTGCCCGCTTTCGTGAAAAGCTGGGCGTGGCCAGTGAGGAGCTCAGCCTGCCGGCCGACAGGGACTCCACCGTGCAAACGGTACTGGATATTCTGGCGGCACGCGGCGGTCTCTGGCAGGAGTTTTTTGCCGGCGGGCAGGGTGTGATGGCGGCCATCAATCAGGAGATGGCCAGCCGCGACAGTCTGGTGCTGGACGATGACGAAGTCGCCATCTTTCCCCCCGTGACCGGAGGCTGAGTGAAAACCGTTATCCGCATCCAGCCTGAAAGTTTTGATGTGGGCATCGAGGTGGCGGCACTGGAGGGTGATGATGCGGGAGCGGTAGTGACGTTTACCGGTTTTGTGCGGCACCAGTCCGCTGCCGGCGAGGTCTCGGCCATCGAGCTTGAACACTACGCCGGCATGACGGAAAAAAGCCTGCAACTGATCTGTGCCGAAGCGGCAAGCCGCTGGCCCTTGCTGGCGGCCACCGTTATTCACCGCATTGGTTACCTGTCTGCCGGCGCCCCCATTGTGCTGGTGGGCGTGTCATCGGTGCATCGCGAGGCAGCCTTTCAGGGCGCCAGCTTCCTGATGGACTGGCTCAAGACCCGCGCCCCTTTCTGGAAGAAGGAGTGGGTGAACGGGGAGGCGATGTGGGTGGCGTCGAAGGCGAGCGACGCAGCGGCCGCGGATCGCTGGCAGCCGACCGCCCCCCCGGTGGCCTGAAACGCTTTTTTTCGGGCGCTTTATCCGGCGTTTTTTTCAGCAAGGCAACTTCCGAGAAGCCGGGAATATCGCCGGACTTCACCTCGACCTCTTTCCACTCACCGGGCGCCAGCCCGTCGACCCGCCATGGTCCGATGGCAACGCGCACCAGCCTTAACGTGGGGAAGCCGACGGCAGCGGTCATGCGCCGCACCTGGCGATTGCGGCCTTCGCGAATGGTGAGGGCAATCCAGCTGACGGGAATACTGGCGCGGTAACGTATGGGCGGGTTGCGCTCCCACAGCACCGGATCAATCAGCTTTTCCGCCTCGGCGGGCAGGGTATGGCCGTCATTCAGCTCGACCCCGCGTCGCAGCTTTTCCAGAGCTTCTTCACTGATATCGCCCTCCACCTGGGCCCAGTAGGTCTTGGGCAGTTTCCAGCGTGGATCGGCAATGCGGCTTTGCAGCTGGCCATCATCCGTCAGCAGCAGCAGCCCCTCGGAGTCATGGTCCAAGCGGCCGGCCGGATAGACGCTGGGCCTGCGGATGAAGTCGGCGAGGGTCGGGCGGCCGTCCTTGTCGAGGAACTGGCAGAGCACCTGAAAAGGCTTGTTGAAGAGAATGAGGCGGGACATGGCGAGCGCAAACTGTGCGGGGATAAACGCGAAGCTTGCCTGAAAATTGTGCAAGCTGCTGCCCGATCAATAATTTTCACGACCCTGTCCGATAATTTTTACGGTTTTACGGCTTATGGGGAGGCAAGGGTTGGGGCTATACTCGAGCCCGGAAGAGCCTATCCCCATGGGTCGTCAGTGTTGATGGCAAAGAGCATGGGAAGTCGAGCAAAGACGCCGACACCGAGCTGAATCCGCCTTGTTTGGCGGCGGCAGCAGCGTTGCGTCACATGCGGCTCATACTCTCCGGTTTCCCGGTGCCACTGTGATGCTTCCCTGTCTCCCCGAGATTTAGCTGTCGGGCGTGGACGGTCTTTGGGGATAGGCTCCAGCCTCAAGTCACAAACTGCACCGGGAGTACCTGCATAATGGGTTACCAGAAGATCACGGTCCCGGCGGATGGTGACAAAATCACCGTTAACGCCGACCTGTCACTGAACGTCCCCAATTACCCCATCATTCCGTATATTCAGGGTGATGGCATCGGCGCTGATATCTCGCCTGTCATGCTCAAGGTCGTCGACGCAGCTGTCGCCAGGGCCTATGGCAGCAAACGCGCCATTTCGTGGATGGAAATTTACTGCGGCGAAAAAGCCACCAAGGTTTACGGACCTGACGTCTGGCTGCCACCTGAGACCTTTGAGGCGCTGCGCGAGTTCGTGGTCAGCATCAAGGGGCCGCTGACCACGCCGGTTGGTGGCGGCATCCGCTCCCTGAACGTGGCTCTGCGCCAGGAGCTGGATCTGTATGTCTGCCAGCGCCCCGTGCGCTGGTTCAAGGGTGTGCCCAGTCCCGTACACCATCCCGAGCTCACCGACATGGTGATCTTCCGCGAGAACTCTGAAGACATTTACGCCGGCATCGAGTGGAAAGCCGGCAGTGAAGATGCCATCAAGATCATCAAGTTCCTGCGCGAAGAAATGGGTGTTACCAAGATCCGCTTTACCGACAACTGCGGCATCGGCATCAAGCCGGTGTCGAAAGAAGGCACCCAGCGTCTGGTGCGCAAGGCCATCCAGTTCGCCATCGACAATGACAAGCCCTCGGTCACGCTTGTGCACAAGGGCAACATCATGAAGTACACCGAAGGTGCCTTCAAAGAGTGGGGTTACGAACTGGCGGCGGAGCGTTTTGGTGCCGAGCTGATTGACGACGGCCCCTGGATGACGCTCAAGAACCCGAAAACGGGTCGCGACATCATCATCAAGGACGTGATTGCCGATGCGTTCCTGCAGCAGATCCTGATGCGCCCGGCCGAGTACTCGGTGGTGGCCACGCTGAACCTGAACGGCGACTACATCTCGGATGCCCTGGCGGCTGAAGTGGGCGGCATCGGTATTGCCCCTGGCGCCAATATTGGCGGTTCGGTGGCCATGTTCGAAGCCACTCACGGTACGGCACCCAAGTACGCGGGCCAGGACAAGGTCAATCCGGGCTCACTGATTCTCTCTGCCGAAATGATGTTGCGTCACATGGGCTGGGAAGAAGCGGCGGATCTCATCATCAAGGGCGTGGAAGGGGCGATTAACGCCAAGACCGTGACCTATGACTTTGAGCGCCTGATGCCGGACGCCACGCTGCTGCGTTGTTCCGAGTTTGGCGATGCCATCATCAAGCACATGAACTGAAACGGCTGAACCCGCTCATGGTTTGACGAAAAAGCCCGCAAATGCGGGCTTTTTCATGTCTGCTTTCGGCTCAGGCCTTGAAATATCAGTTGCTGGCCTGCAGTACTGCTGAAATGGATGGAGTCTCCTCGGCATAGACTGCGGACCTGTTGCTGTCCTGATTGAGCCCGACCAGATTGACGGCATGAAAGCCGTTACCGGATGCCAGGATGTCAAACTGCACAAACTGGCCGGCTTTCAGGCTTTTATAGCCTTCGGTCTGGATGTAGGAATAGTGAACAAAGAGGTCATCACCGCCGGTATCCGGACGAATGAAGCCGTATCCCTTGGCATTGTTGAACCACTTGACGCTTCCGGTGGCCATGCTGTTTTCCCTCATTTGCCGTGGCACTGACGGCTTTTGTTGTTATTGCTTCTGCTGTGTGTGTTTTTTGTTTTGCAAGACTACAGGGTGAGCAAATTTCAACCATGGTCCGGATGCCTGTCAAGAGATCCGCACATGGGTCTGCCGCGACCAGACCGGCGGCGTTATGATGGCTCCGGTGGCGCGGCTCCCCCTTGCATTTTGCCGCCACGAATCCCATACCTTTGTCATAGGCTTGTCATGAGAAAAACGTTGAACCTTCACCTAGTATCACCTCATGGTGTCCGCAGTCAGGATCATCCGGAGGAAGGGGCACCGGAGGGTGATCTGGCGGTTCAGGAGATGCGTCCCGAGCTGGCACCGCCGCCGATGTACAAGGTAGTCATCATGAACGACGACTACACCCCCATGGATTTTGTGGTAGAGGTACTGGAAAGCTTCTTCAACATGGACAGGGAGAAGGCTACCCGGATCATGATCGTCATTCACACCGAGGGGCAGGCAACGGCAGGGATCTATACCCGTGATGTTGCTGAAACCAAAACCGCCCAGGTGGTGGATTACGCCCAGCAGAACCAGCATCCGCTGCTCTGCCGCGTAGAACAGTGTTGATGTTGTTGACTGGTCGATAGATCGCTGGACTGAAAAGAAGTGTGCTGGAAACGGTAGTACGTAGTACCCGGCATCAACCGATGCCAATACGGTCGCAAAAAGGGGAGTCGACATGCTGAGTCGTGATCTTGAAGTAACCCTGAACCTTGCTTTTCGCGATGCCCGCGCGAAGCGTCATGAGTTCATGACCGTCGAGCACTTGCTGCTCGCACTGCTGGACAATGAATCGGCTGCCAAGGTACTTAAATCCTGTGGCGCTGATGTCGGCGGCCTGCGGCGTGACCTCGGCCATTTTGTTGATGAAACCACGCCCCTGATTCCTTCGCATGAAACCGAGCGCGAAACCCAGCCCACGCTGGGCTTCCAGCGTGTGTTGCAGCGCGCCGTCTTCCATGTGCAGTCTTCCGGCAAAAAAGAAGTGACCGGTGCCAATGTGCTGGTTGCCATTTTCTCCGAACAGGAATCCCAGGCGGTTTATTTCCTGAAGAAGCAGTCCATCTCCCGTATCGACGTGGTGAATTACATCTCGCATGGCATCTCCAAGGTGCACGATGAAAGTACGGGCGCTGAGCAGCCGCAGGAATCCGTGCAGGATGAAGAAACGGCGGGTGAGGCCCTGCCCAAGAGTGCGCTTGAATCCTATGCCAGCAACCTGAACGAGCTGGCGCGGCAGGGCAAGATTGATCCCCTGGTGGGGCGTACCGAAGAGGTCGAGCGCGCCGTGCAGATTCTCTGTCGTCGTCGCAAAAACAATCCGCTTCTGGTGGGGGAGCCCGGTGTCGGCAAAACCGCCATTGCCGAAGGTCTGGCCTGGTTGATCATCGAGAACAAGGTGCCGGAACCGATCTCCAACAGCATTGTCTACTCGCTGGATCTGGGGGCGCTGCTGGCCGGTACCAAATATCGCGGTGATTTCGAGAAGCGCTTCAAGGCGCTGCTCAACGAGCTTGCCAAGCAGGAAGGGGCGATCCTCTTTATTGACGAAATCCACACCATTATTGGTGCGGGTGCAGCCAGTGGCGGCGTCATGGATGCCTCCAACCTGATCAAACCAGGCCTCGCCAATGGTTCGCTCAAGTGCATGGGCTCCACGACCTATCAGGAATACCGCGGCATCTTTGAAAAGGATCGTGCACTGGCGCGTCGCTTCCAGAAGATTGATGTGAAAGAGCCGAGTGTCGAGGAGACCTACCAGATCCTCAAAGGCTTGAAGTCACGCTTTGAGGATCATCATGGCGTGAAGTACGCCGACAAGGCTTTGCAGCTCGCCGCCGAACTGGCCGACCGTTACATCAACGAGCGCTTCCTGCCGGATAAAGCCATAGATGTGATCGACGAAGCGGGCGCCTTTCAGCGCCTGCAGTCACCGAGCAAGCGCAAGAAAACGATTGGCATCAGCGAGATCGAGGAAATTGTGGCGAAGATTGCACGTATTCCGCCGAAATCGGTGTCGTCCAATGACAAGGAGTCCTTGCGTAATCTCGAACGCGACCTGCGCATGACCGTATTTGGCCAGAATGAAGCCATCACGGCGCTGGCGGCGGCCATCAAGTTGTCTCGTGCCGGCCTCAAGGCACCGGAAAAGCCGATTGGCTGCTTCATGTTTTCGGGCCCGACGGGTGTCGGCAAGACCGAAGTTACCAAGCAGCTCGCCAAGACGCTGGGTATTGAGCTCATCCGCTTCGACATGTCCGAGTACATGGAGCGTCACACCGTGTCTCGCCTGATCGGTGCCCCTCCGGGCTATGTCGGTTATGACCAGGGCGGCCTGCTGACCGAGGCAATCAACAAGCATCCGCATTGCGTGTTGCTGCTGGATGAAATCGAGAAGGCGCATCCGGAAGTCTTCAACCTGCTGCTGCAGGTGATGGATCACGGCACGCTGACGGACAACAACGGCCGCAAGGCTGATTTTCGCAACGTGATTCTGGTGATGACCACGAATGCCGGTGCAGAAATGATCAGCCGTGCCAGCATCGGCTTCACCTTGCAGGATCATGCAACGGACGGCATGGAAATCATGAAGAAGATGTTCACTCCGGAGTTCCGTAATCGTCTGGATGCCATCATCCAGTTCAAGTCACTGGACCCGGTGGTGATTGCCAATGTTGTCGACAAGTTCCTGGTGGAACTGCAGGCGCAGCTGGATGACAAGCATGTATTGCTGGATGTGGATACCGAAGCCCGTACCTGGCTGGCTCAGCATGGTTACGACAAGCTGATGGGGGCACGCCCGATGGCACGCCTGATCCAGGAAGAGCTGAAGAAGCCGCTGGCCGAGAAGATTCTTTTTGGCGAGCTTGCCGATACCGGTGGTCATGTACATGTGAGCGTTGAAAACGATCACTTGGCACTGCACGTGGACGAGAAGGAAGCCGAGCCCGCCTGAGATGTTCTGCCTCCTGCTTCGGCGGGAGCCTGAATGACAGGCAGCCAAACGCCGGGCCCAAATAAAAAAGCCACCGCAAGGTGGCTTTTTTATGGCGCCGGGTATTAGCGGACGCGGTAGGTAATGCGACCCTTGCTCAGATCGTAAGGTGTCATTTCCACCTTCACATTGTCGCCGGTGAGGATGCGGATGTAGTGCTTGCGCATCTTGCCGGAAATGTGGGCCGTGACAATATGGCCGTTCTCGAGCTGGACCCGGAACATGGTGTTCGGCAAGGTCTCGATGACCGTGCCGTCCATTTCAAGTGATTCTTCTTTCGACATGCAGCTAAATTCCTGGCTGGTGTGCGGAGGCAGGGGGCCTCAAAACCGGCGCATTCTGCCCTAATTCAGCGCCACAGGCAAAGACTGACTGCTGATTGCCGCTCCTGAATGCAAAGCAGGCTCCTCCGGCACTGCATTTGGCGCCGGCATTGCGCTAGTCTGCTGCCTCGACAAGAGCAAGCGGTCCGGGCGTTACGCTCAGGAGAAAAGCATCATGCAATTTGATTTCGCCACCACCCCTCGAGTGATTATCCGTCCGGGTGCCATGCATCAGCCCGGTGACTGGCTTGCCAGCGTGCCGGGCAAGCGCCTTTTCGTGATTACCGATGCGGGTCTGGTCAGGGCCGGCGTGATTGCCCCCGTTGTCGCCGCACTGCAGGCTGAAGGGCGCGAGGTTACCCTCTGTCAGGATGTGGAGGCTGACCCGCCCGAAGCGCGTGTCATGGCCACTGTGGCGGCGGCTCTGGCGGCTCGTGCCGATATCATTATGGGTCTGGGTGGCGGCAGCTCCATGGATACTGCCAAGCTGGTGGCACTGCTGGCGGCCACGCCGCAGCCGCTGGAGGGCATCTACGGGGTTGGACTGGCCAAAGGACCACGCCTGCCGCTGGTGCTGGTGCCGACTACCGCCGGCACCGGCTCCGAGGTGACGCCGATTTCCATCGTTACCACGGCTACGCAGGAAAAGAAGGGCGTGGTGTCGGCGCTGCTTTATCCTGATCTGGCCGTACTGGATGCCGAACTCACGGTGGGACTGCCGCCTTTTGTGACCGCCATGACCGGCATTGATGCCATGGTGCATGCCATTGAGGCCTATACCTCGAAGATCAAAAAGAACCCCTTGGCTGACAGTCTTGCCCGCGAGGCGTTGCGCATCATGTATGTAAATCTGCCCTTGGTGCTGAAAAACGGCGGGGATCGTGAAGCCCGCTCGGCCATGCTGGCCGGTTCCATGATGGCAGGCATGGCCTTTGCCAATGCGCCGGTGGCGGCCGTGCATGCGCTGGCTTACCCCTTGGGCGGGCACTTTCATGTGCCGCATGGACACAGCAATGCGCTGGTGCTGGCGCCAGTGCTGGAATTCAACCGGCCCAGTGCCGAAAAGCTGTATGCCGAGCTGGCGGTACTGCTGGATCCTGCGCAACGCTTTGCCAGCGATGAAAAGGCCGCGAACTGGTTTGTGCAGGACATGGCGCGGCTGGTGGCGGAAATGCCTTTCGCCCAGACCCTGCGCGAGGTCGGTGTTGCCGAAAAAGACCTTGATCTGCTGGCCGCTGATGCCATGAAAGTGGAGCGCCTGCTGGTGAATAATCCGCGCGTGATGACGCTGGAGGCTGCTCGTGCCATCTATGCGCAACAACTCTGATGTGTGCAATAACCGTGATTTGACATAAAACGAGCGCTCAAAAAAATCTGGCCGTAAAACCGGCGTCAGTGGTGAATCTCTTTATTTGCGGACTCATTGCCAGCATCGCCACAGAAAATACACAGGAACCCCATGGCTGCTCTTCGTTCACAAAGTGATGCATTTGCTCACTTCATGCCACTGGCGACACGCTGGATGGACAATGATGTCTATGGTCATGTCAATAATGTGCAGTACTACAGCTATTTTGATACGGCGGTTAATCACTACCTCATCCAGTCAGGCTGGCTTGATATTCATCATGGCGAAGTGGTGGGGCTGGTTGTTGAAACGCAATGCACTTACCACGCCTCCGTGGCTTTTCCGGATGAGCTTGATGTCGGCTTGCGCGTCGAACGCCTGGGTAACTCCAGTGTGCGTTACGGCATCGCCATTTTCCGCAAGGGAGAGAACCAGGCGGCGGCTGAAGGTCACTTCATTCATGTGTATGTGGACAGGAAAACCAGCACGCCTGTGCGCCTGCCGGATGCACTGCGTCTGGTCCTGGAACCGCTGCTGGTGAACAACGGAGAAAACGCATGAGCCTTAAGCTGAAACGGCCCGACTTGCTGAAATCACAGGGACTGATCAATGGCCTCTGGTGTGATGCGGATAATGGCGATCACTTTGCCGTGACCAATCCGGCAACGGGCGAAGTCATCATTGATGTGCCGCGCTATGGCGGGGCGGAAACCGGGCGCGCCATAGCGGCGGCCGACAAGGCTTTGCCCTTGTGGCGTGCCAGAACCGGCAAGGAGCGCGCACAGATCCTGCGCCGCTGGTATCAGTTGATGATGGAGCATCAGGATGATCTGGCGACCATTCTCACGCATGAGCAAGGCAAGTCCCTGGCCGAGGCCAAAGGCGAAGTGGCCTATGCCGCTGCGTTTATAGAGTGGTTTGGTGAAGAAGCCAAGCGGGTGTATGGCGATGTGATTCCCGGTTTTACACCGGATCGTCGCTTGCTGGTTTTCAGGCAGCCGGTTGGCGTGGTTGCCGCCATTACGCCCTGGAATTTTCCGATTGCGATGATCACGCGCAAGGTCGGCCCGGCACTGGCAGCGGGCTGCACGGTAGTGGTGAAACCGGCGTCGGAAACGCCTTTGTCGGCACTGGCGGCAGCGGTGCTGGCACTTGAAGCCGGCGTGCCGGCCGGTGTTTTGAATGTAGTGACCGGTTCGGCGGCGATTATCGGACCGGTGCTGACGAAAAGCCCGACGGTGCGCAAACTGTCCTTTACCGGCTCCACGGAAGTCGGGCGCCAGTTGATGCTGGAATCGGCAGACACCATCAAGAAACTTTCTCTGGAGCTGGGCGGTAATGCGCCCTTCATCGTGTTTGATGATGCTGATATTGATGCGGCGGTACAGGGCGCTCTGGTTTCAAAGTTTCGCAACTCGGGGCAAACCTGTGTCTGCACCAATCGCATTCTGGTGCAGGATGCCGTTCACGATGAATTTGTGGAGAAATTCGCCGCTGCCATCGCCACCCTGAAAGTGGGCGCAGGCTGGGAGGAGGGCGTTAATCAGGGGCCACTGATCAATGCCAGGGCGGTAGCCCATACGGAATCGCTGCTGAATGCTGCCGTAGCATCCGGGGCCAGTATTGTTGCAGGGGGCAAACGCCATGCCCTGGGCGGGCTCTTTTTTGAGCCGACCCTGGTGGTCGATGTAAAAAATGAGAGTGCGCTGGCACAGACGGAAATATTTGCTCCGGTGGCGCCCGTCATCCGCTTCAGGGACGAGGCGGAGGCAATACGGATGGCCAACGATACGGAGTTTGGACTGGCTTCCTATTTTTACAGCCAGGACATCAATCGTATTTTCCGTGTCTCCGAGGCACTGGAGTACGGCATGGTCGGCGTCAATGAAGGCATTATCAGTACGGAAGTGGCTCCCTTTGGCGGCGTGAAATCTTCCGGTCTTGGTCGCGAAGGCTCGAAATACGGCATTGATGATTATCTTGAAATAAAATACGTATGCATCGGCAATGTGAAATAAGTATCAAGAAAACCTGAGTATCAAGAAAACCACGGCACCATAAAAAAGCCCCGGCAATGCCGGGGCTTTTTTATGGCAGGATCAAGCAGCGCGCTCAGCGCGCTGTCAGCCATTCGTTATTGATGAGCAGCTCGATCGGCCGGAAGGAAATCTTGTAGTTCATCTTCGGGCTGCTCTTGATCCAGTAGCCGAGATACAGGCTGGGCAGGCCAAGTCTTCGGGTTTCCTCGATTTGCCAGAGAATGGCAAAGGTACCGAGGCTGCGTTTGGCTTCGTCGGGATCAAAAAAGGTGTAAACGGCGGACAGCCCGTTATCCAGCAGGTCGCATACCGCAATCGCCAGCAGTTTTTCTTCTGCGCGGAATTCATAAAAGCGGGTTTCAGACCATTCCGATGTCAGGAAGGAGCCGTACTGCTCGGCGCTGGGCGGGTACATGTCGCCATCGTCGTGACGCTCGTTGATATAGCGTTCGTAGAGGGCGTAATGGGTTTCATCAAAGCTGGGGGCGAGTTCGCGTACGGTAATGTCCTGGTTGCGTTTCCAGACGCGGTCTTGCTGGCGGTTGCGTTCAAAGCGCGCAACAGGAATGCGTACGGCGACGCAGGCATTGCAGTGATGGCAGTGCGGGCGGTAGACATAATTGCCGCTGCGACGGAAACCGAGATCGGAGAGGTCGGTATAAAGCCGGCGGTCCATACGGCTTTTCGGGTCGGCAAAAAGCGTAATCGCCTGCTCGCCAGGCAGATAGCTGCAGGCGTGGGAGGTGGTGCTGAAGAATTTGACCCCGGTGGCGGTCATTGCCCGTTTCCCCGATTGATTCTCTGGCGAGTACACCCGGTTTATAGCACAGGCCATCCGGTTTCCGGGATAGGGCAAATCCCGGGGTTTCCTTCAGCAGGGCATGAACGGCGGGGCCTGCCGCCAGTCGGGGGCGGGCAGGTCGGCGCAACGCTCCAGCCAGCGGGTAAATTCATGACGGGGGATCAGCGTGGCGCCGAGGCTCATGATGTGGTCGTTTTCCATCTGGGCATCCACCAGCGGGATTTCCCAGTACCGGCAGAGCTGGATGAGGTAGGCAAAGGCTGCCTTGGAGGCATCGGTGGCATGGCTGAACATGGATTCGCCGAAAAAGAGCCGGCCGAGATTGAGGCCGTAAAGTCCGCCCACCAGCTCATTGTCGGCATTCCAGACTTCCACCGAGTGCGCGACCCCGGCTTTGTGCAGCAACGTGTAGTTGGCGATGAACTCCGGCTGTATCCAGGTGCCGTCGGCGTAATGCCGCGGGCCGGCACAGGCTTCCATCACCCGGGTGAAGCACTGGTCTACCGAAAAGCGGAAAACATTCTGGCGCAAGCGCCTGGCAAGGCTGCGCGAGGGTTTGAAGTCCGCCGTGAAGAACACGCAGCGCGGGTCAGGCGACCACCAGCAGATGGGATCGTCTTCGTTAAACCAGGGAAAGATGCCATGGCGATAGGCAAGGAGGAGGCGCTCGGGGGAGAGATCGCCCCCGACAGCCAGCAGGCCGTCGGGATCGTTCAGTGCTTCCTCAACCGGAGGAAAGCCGTATTCAAGCGGACCAAGACGGTAGAGCGGCATATTTCCTTCTCGCCGTCATTCCGCCTCCTTTTGTGGCGGAATGACTTTGTGCTCTGTGACGGGACTTTTACTTGAGGTTGTCGAGATACTTTTCGGCATCCAGTGCCGCCATGCAGCCCGAGCCGGCCGAGGTGATGGCCTGGCGGTAAATGTGATCGGCCACATCACCGGCGGCAAACACGCCCGGTACATTGGTTGCCGTCGCATTGCCTTCCGTGCCGCTTTTGACCTTGAGGTAGCCGTTGGCCATGTCCAGCTTGCCCTGGAAGATATCCGTGTTGGGCTTGTGGCCGATGGCGATGAAAATACCGGCAACGTCCACATCCTGTGTCGAGCCATCAACCGTGCTTTTCAGGCGTGCACCATTCACGCCGCCGTCATTGCCCAGTACTTCGTCGAGGGCGTGATTCCAGATGACGGTAACCTTGCCTTCCTTTTCCCTGGCAAAGAGCTGGTCCTGCAGGATCTTTTCGGATTTGAGCTTGTCACGGCGATGCACCAGCGTGACGTGGTCGGCGATATTGGACAGGTACAGCGCTTCTTCCACAGCAGTATTGCCACCGCCAACCACCATCACGCGCTGACCCTTGTAGAAAAAGCCGTCGCATGTGGCGCAGGCGCTGATGCCGCGGCCCATGAAAGCTTCTTCGGAGGGCAGACCGAGATACTGGGCCGACGCGCCGGTGGCCAGAATCAGGGCATCACAGGTGTAGGTGCCGCTGTCGCCTTTGAGGACAAAGGGACGCTGGCTGAAATCGACATCGTTGATGTGGTCAAACACCACCTGGGTGCCAAAGCGCTCGGCATGCGCCTGCATGCGCTCCATCAGGGCCGGGCCGGTGAGGCCATGGGCATCACCGGGCCAGTTGTCGACTTCTGTCGTGGTGGTGAGCTGGCCGCCGGCCTGCATGCCGGTGATGATCACGGGCTTGAGGTTGGCGCGGGCGGCGTAAACAGCAGCGCTGTAACCGGCAGGGCCGGAACCGAGGATCAGCAGACGGTGATGCTGGGATGACATGACAACTCCTTTGGCGTGATGCATCGCTGCCAGCGGCCCCGATGCGTAATGCGGTGATCCGGCCCGGGCCGGAAAAGTTCAGGTGGCAAGTATACTGAATACCGCGCCAGGAAAGCCCATCGGCATTTTGTTTAAAGCTGATAGCGCCGCGCTAATCGGGAGGCTTGCCGTGGCAATGCCAGTCTCGCTGTTCGGGGTGTGCGACAGGCCATCCCGCCTTGCCGGCGGCCTCGCGAATGAAAGCCACAAATACGTGACACAAAAGGGGTTTTAGCGGCGAGGGGATGGCTTCGGCGTGGCATAATCCGGGCCAGTCGTTACAATACCCCCTTGCTGTTTCAGAGACTTTCCAGTGAGCAAAACGGACGCCCGCGAGCCCGCCCCGCGCAAGGGTTTGCGCGAGATTAAAACGCTTCTTTGGACCACGCTTGGTCTCTTTCTGCTTGTCGCCTTCGCCACCTGGTCTGGTAATGATCCGGGCTGGAGTCATCTGGGCGGCAGCACGGTCAGCAATGCCGGCGGCCGCGTCGGTGCCTGGCTGGCCGATGTCATGTACACGGCCTTTGGCCATGCCGCCCTGTTTCTGCCGGTGTTCATTTTTGTGCAGGTGTTCTGGCTGTGGCGCAAAGAGCCGCCGCTGCTCGGACTTGCCTGGCGTCTGCTCAGCCTGCTGGTAGCGATTATTGCGGCGGCGGCACTGCTGGCGTTGCACTGGCATGAACCCAGCGCCGATATCAGCAATGCCTCCGGCGGTGCGCTGGGGCTGGAAATCGGCCGTTCCATGCTGGGCGATTTCGGCCTGGTTGGCGGCAGCCTGTTGCTGGTGACGGTCCTGCTGATCGGTACCACGATCTCCACCGGCCTGTCGTGGTTCTGGCTGATGGACATGATCGGGCACTTTTTATGGGATGTGGGAGCGGTGTTCGGTGCCATTGCGCATGGCCGCTTCATGGAATACCTGGAGTCCTGGCGTGAACGCCGTGCCATGAAAAAGGCACTGGAGGAAGCCGCGCCGACCTTTGAACTCGCCGTATCCAATCCGAAAGTGAAAGCACAGCTGGCGCGTGGTGATGAGCTGCGCGAAGAGCCGGTGCTGGGTCTGGAGGCCGTGGTGAAAAAGCCTGCGCCCAAAGCCAGAGTGGAAGAACGGGTGGCACCGATTATTGCGCCCATGCCGGTGCAGGCCGTCAAACCCAGCGAACGGGCGCAAAAAGAAAAACAGCGCGGCCTGTTTGATGCCGGCCCGGTTTCCGGCCCCTTGCCGGCGCTGTCCTTGCTCGATCCGCCTGATCGCAGCAAGCGCACCGGTTACAGTGCTGAAGCACTGGAAGGTCTCTCGCGTCTGCTTGAGCTCAAGCTGCGCGAGTTCAATATCGATGCCACCGTGGTGGCCGTGCATCCCGGCCCGGTGATTACCCGTTTTGAAATCCAGCCGGCTCCTGGCGTGAAAGTGGCGCGCATCACCAATATCGCCAAGGATCTGGCGCGCTCGCTGGCGATGATTTCCGTGCGCGTGGTCGAGGTGATTCCTGGCAAGTCCGTGGTCGGTATTGAAGTGCCGAATGAAGACCGTGAAATGGTGCGCCTGTCGGAAATCCTGTCTTCGCAGACCTACGAGAGCAAGGAATCACCGCTGACGCTGGCACTGGGCAAGGACATTGCCGGCAAGCCGGTGGTGGCGGATCTGGCGCGTATGCCGCACCTGCTGGTGGCCGGTACCACCGGTTCCGGCAAGTCCGTGGGCGTCAACGCCATGCTGCTCAGTATTTTGTTCAAGGCCACGCCGGATGATGTGCGCCTGATCATGATCGACCCGAAAATGCTGGAGCTGTCGGTCTACGACAAGATTCCGCATCTGCTGACGCCGGTCGTGACCGACATGAAAGATGCGGCCAATGCGCTGCGCTGGTCGGTGGCGGAAATGGAGCGCCGCTACAAGCTGATGGCGGCCATGGGCGTGCGCAATCTCGCCGGCTTCAACAAGAAAATTGAAGATGCGGCGAAGCTGGGTGAAACCATTCCCAATCCGCTGTGGAAGCCCGGCGTTGACAGTGCCTTGTCGGAAACGGCACCGCCGCTGGTGAAACTGCCCTATGTCGTGGTGGTCGTCGATGAATTTGCCGACATGATGATGGTGGTGGGCAAGAAGGTCGAAGAGCTGATTGCGCGTATTGCGCAAAAAGCCCGTGCTGCCGGCATTCATCTGATTCTCGCCACACAGCGCCCGTCGGTGGATGTGATCACCGGCCTGATCAAGGCCAATATCCCGACGCGCATAGCGTTTCAGGTTTCCAGCAAGATCGATTCGCGCACGATTCTCGATCAGGGCGGTGCCGAACAATTGCTCGGCCATGGCGACATGCTGTATCTCGCACCGGGCACCAATTTGCCCGAACGTGTGCATGGCGCCTTTGTCAGCGACGAGGAAGTGCATCGTGTCTGCGCCGACTGGCGTGCGCGCGGCGAACCAAACTACATCGATGAGATTCTTGAAGGTTCGCTGGAAGTCACCGATGGTGGCAAGGGTTTTGGCGGCAATGATGATGTCGGTGGTGACCCCGAATCAGATCCGCTTTATGACGAGGCCGTGGCTTTCGTGATGGAAACGCGCCGGCCCTCGATTTCCTTTGTGCAGCGCAAGTTCAAGATTGGCTACAACCGGGCCGCTCGCCTGGTCGAAGCCATGGAGCTTGCCGGTATTGTCTCGCCCATGCAGGGCAATGGTCAGCGCGAAATCCTCGTGCCGGGCCGGGAGTAATCATGCGTCGTTTCTTGTTGTTGCTGTCGGTCATGCTGTTTTCCGGGCTTGCCGTGTCGGCGCCGGCCGCAGGCGATGCCGCGGCCGGTCTTGCCAGGGTTCTGGGTGGCATCACGACCATGCAGGCTTCTTTCTCCCAGAGTACGACCGACGCCAAAGGCCATAGCCTGCCGTTACAGACCGGCAAGATGAGTGCAAAGCGTCCCGGCATGTTTCGCTGGGAAGTGGTCAAGCCATCGCCACAGATGGTGCTGACCACCGGCAAACTGCTGTGGATTTATGATCCGGAACTGATGCAGGCAACCCGGCAGAAACTGAATGACCAGGCCGGCAATACGCCAGCGCTGCTCTTGTCCGGTGATCCGCGCAAACTCGATGCCGCCTTTGTGATTACGCAAGAGCAGGGCGCAGGGGCTGCCAGCGAGCAGGTTTTTGTACTCAAGCCCCGTGACAGGGAAGCCCTGTTTGAAAACCTGCGCGTGCGCTTCAAGGGCGGCGAGCTCGTGCGCATGGAGCTGAAGGATACGCTGGGACAAACCACGGATATCCGTTTCAGTGATATCCACACCAATCCGGCATTGCCGGCTGCACAGTTCGAATTCACGCCGGGCAAGGGCGTGGATGTCATCGACCAGATGTGAACGGATGCTCCTTATGCTCCCTATGCTCATTTCTAAAAGCCTGATCAAGCCGATGAGGGCAAGGCGGGAAGAAGCAAAAAAAGCGGAGTTTACAAACAGTAAATGAGCATTTTTTTGCTTCTTCCCAACACCGCCCGCGCGGCTTCAGCAGGGTTTTAATATGGCCGATGCTCCCTATCAGCCTCTGGCTGCGCGCATGCGACCGCAGCGGCTGGAGGACTATGTCGGTCAGCAGCATGTGCTGGCACCCGGCAAGCCCCTGCGTGAAGCCATTGATGCCGGCCATTTGCATTCCATGATCATGTGGGGGCCGCCGGGCGTGGGCAAAACCACGCTGGCGCGTCTCATGGCCGGTGCTTCCGATGCGCGCTTCATTGCCATCTCGGCCGTGTTGTCCGGCGTCAAGGAAATACGGGCCTCCATCGAAGAGGCGCAGCTGCACAAGCAGATGGGCGAGAAAACCGTTCTTTTTGTCGATGAAGTGCATCGCTTCAACAAATCCCAGCAGGATGCCTTCCTGCCCTATGTGGAAGACGGCACGGTTATTTTTATTGGTGCCACCACGGAAAATCCCTCCTTCGAGCTGAACAACGCCTTGCTCTCTCGCGCGCGCGTTTACGTGCTGCGCTCACTGGAAGAGGATGACCTGCTGCACCTGCTGCAACAGGCACTGGGCGATGTGAAGCGCGGCCTGGGTCAGCAGAACGTCACGGCCCCTGACGAGTCATTGCGCCAGATCGCCCGCTCTGCCGATGGCGATGCGCGGCGCGCGCTCAACATTCTGGAAATAGCGGCGGATCTTGCCGAACATGGCGAGATCAATGAGGCCGTGGTCAGGGAAAGCCTGCTCGGCAATGCCCGCCGCTTCGACAAGCAGGGCGAGTACTTTTACGACCAGATTTCAGCGCTGCATAAATCGGTGCGCGGCTCCAATGTTGACGGGGCGCTGTACTGGCTGGCCCGCATGCTGGATGGGGGCTGTGACCCGCTCTATGTGGCACGCCGCGTCGTGCGCATGGCCAGCGAGGATATCGGCAATGCCGATCCACGCGCCCTGCAGCTCTGTCTCAATGCCTGGGATGTGCAGGAGCGCCTGGGTTCGCCGGAAGGTGAGCTGGCCATTGCGCAGGCCGTTGCCTATCTTGCGGCGGCGCCCAAGAGCAATGCCGTGTACGTCGCATGGAACACCATCCGCAAACGCATAGAGGAAACCGGTTCGCTGGAAGTGCCTTTGCATCTGCGCAATGCTCCCACCAAGCTGATGAAAGAGCAGGGCTATGGTACGGAATACCATTACGCCCATGACTTTCCGGAAGCTTATGTGGCTGGTGAAAGTTACCTGCCGGAGGCGCTTGCCGATGTCCGTTTCTACGAACCGGTTCCGCGCGGTCTGGAAATAAAGATTGGTGACAAACTCAACTACCTGCGCGACAAGGATGCCGCCAGTGACTGGCAGCGCATTCCGCGCAAGAGAGGCCGTTGATGAATGCCGTACACCCGATGATTCTGGTGGCACTGGGCGGTGCCCTGGGCTCCATGACACGTTACGGGGCCGCGTCAGCCGTTAACCGTTTCGCCCAGTCCCCGTTTCCTTTCGGCACGCTTTTCGTCAACATTGCCGGCAGCTTCCTGATCGGGCTGATCATGGTGCTGCTGCTCAAGACCGGCGAATGGCGCGAGAATTACCGCCTGTTGCTGGTGACGGGAGTCATGGGCGGCTTTACCACCTTTTCCAGTTTCAGCTGGGAAACCTGGAAGCTGATTGAAGACGGCCGTATTCCGCTGGCCCTGGCCAATGTACTGCTCAGTGTGGCTGTCTGCCTGCTGGCAACGATTGCCGGTGCCATGCTGGCCAAACAGTTCTGATTTTTTAATTCCTGATATTCAAAGAAGAGTCATCATGCTGGATCCGAAACTGCTGCGTAGCGATATTGATTTTGTGGCCGAACGTCTTGCCGTGCGCCATGTGGTGCTGGACAAGGCCGCCATTGTGGCGCTGGAAGAAAAGCGCAAGACCTTGCAGACGGAAACGGAAAAACTGCAGGCCGAACGCAATGCCGGTTCCAAAAAAATCGGACAGGCCAAAGCCAAAGGTGAGGATATGGCGGCTGTCATGGCAGAAATGAATGCCATTGGCGACAGGCTCAAATCGGCTGAGGCCGAACTTGAGGTGCTGAAGAAAGAATTTGATGATGTGCAGCTCACCATCCCGAATCTGCCGCATGAATCCGTACCGGCAGGCAAGGGCGAAGAAGACAATGTCGAACTGCGCCGTGTCGGCGACATCCCCGCGTTTTCCTTTACGCCAAAAGACCATGCCGATATCGGTGAAGCGCTCGGCCTGCTCGATTTTGAAACGGCGACCAAGATTGCCGGCAGCCGCTTTTCCGTATTGAAAGGTCCGCTGGCGAAACTGCAGCGCGCACTGACCCAGTTCATGCTGGATGTGCACACGAATGAACACGGCTACGAAGAAGTCTATGTGCCGTATCTGGTGAATGCCGAGAGCCTGCGCGGCACCGGTCAGCTGCCGAAGTTCGAGGAAGACCTGTTCAGGACCGGGGGTGAAAAACCCTACTACCTGATTCCCACCGCCGAAGTTCCGGTTACCAATATCGTTCGTGATGAAATCATCGCCGCCGAGAAACTGCCGCTGAAGTTTGTCGCCCATACGCCGTGCTTTCGCTCGGAAGCCGGCTCCTATGGCCGTGACACCCGCGGCCTGATCCGCCAGCACCAGTTTGAAAAAGTGGAACTGGTGCAGATCGTCAAGGCGGAAGACTCCAACCAGACGCTGGAGATACTCATCGGCCATGCCGAGAAAATCCTGCAGAAGCTGGGTCTGGCCTATCGCGTCATCGTGCTCTGTGGTGGCGACATGGGCTTCTCGGCCGCCAAGACCTACGACATCGAAGTCTGGTTGCCGGGGCAGGGCAAGTTCCGCGAAATTTCCTCCTGCTCGAATTTCGAAACCTTCCAGGCCCGCCGCCTGCAGGCGCGTTACCGCAATCCGGAAACCGGCAAGCCGGAACTGCTGCACACGCTCAATGGTTCGGGCCTCGCCGTGGGTCGCACCCTCGTGGCCATTCTGGAGAACTACCAGAATGAAGACGGCAGCGTGACGATTCCGGAAGTGCTGCGTGGCTATATGAACGGGCTCGAAAAAATCAGTCTTTAATTATTCTGTAGGAGCGGCCCATGGCCGCGACTCTGTTTTAGCCATTCGCGGCCATGGGCCGCTCCTACGACTAACGGAAGTCCCTGTGGGACATAAAGCAGGGCAAGGGCATGGATTACTTACCGATTTTTTTCAATATCCGTGAGCAGCGCTGCCTTGTGGTTGGCGGCGGTGATGTCGCGACGCGCAAGGCCGCCATGCTGCTGCGTGCCGGTGCGCGAGTGCATGTGGTGGCGCCTGAAATCAGTGCCAGCCTGCAGGAAAAACTGGGGGAGGGGCGTGGCACATTGCGTCCGGGCTTATATGAAGAAAGCGATCTTGCCGGCGTGTCGCTGGTTATCGCGGCTACGGATGACCATGCGCTGAATCGTCAGGTGCATGATGATTGCCGTGCACGGCAGTTGCCGGTCAATGTCGTCGATAATCCTTCGCTCTGTTCCTTTATTTTTCCCTCGATTGTGGATCGCTCGCCGTTAATCATGGCGGTGTCCAGTGGCGGTAAATCACCGGTGCTCGCGCGCCTGTTACGCGCGCGCATGGAAACCACGATTCCCGCAGCCTATGGGCGCCTTGCCGAAATATCCGGCGAGTTTCGTGATCTGGCCAAACAGACGTTTCCGGATACCAATGCGCGCCGGGCGTTCTGGGAAAAACAGTTGCAGGGCCAGTTTGCCGAACTGGTATACGCCCACAGGGAAGATGAAGCGCGCGCTTTTCTGACACAGGCATTTGCCGAACCCCATGCAGCACAAGTGGGCGAGGTCTATCTGGTGGGGGCAGGGCCGGGTGATCCTGACCTGCTGACCTTCCGTGCCCTGCGCCTTATGCAGCAGGCGGATGTGGTGGTGCATGACAGGCTGGTGTCAAAACCCGTTCTCGATTTGTGTCGACGTGATGCTGATTTCATTTATGTGGGCAAGGCACGCTCAAATCACGCGGTACCGCAGGAAGACATCAACCAGTTGCTGGTACGGCTGGCGAAGGAAGGCAAACGCGTGTGCCGCCTCAAAGGCGGCGACCCGTTCATTTTTGGGCGCGGCGGCGAGGAAATCGAAGAGCTAGCCGAAGCGGGCATCACTTTTCAGGTGGTTCCCGGCATTACGGCCGCGAATGGCTGTTCTGCCTATGCCGGCATTCCGCTGACGCATCGCGACTATGCGCAGTCTGTGCGTTTTGTAACGGGGCATCTGAAAGACGGCTCGCCGGAACTGCCCTGGAACGAGCTGATTCACGAGCACCAGACGCTGGTGCTGTATATGGGTCTCACCGGGCTGGAACACATCTGCCGCCAACTGATGCAGCACGGCATGGCAGCCGACATGCCGGTTGCGCTGATCTCACAGGGAACCACGCCGCAGCAGAAAGTAGTCACCGGCACGCTCAGCGATATCGCCGGCAAGGTTGCCGACAGCGGCATTCATGCGCCCACACTGACCATCGTCGGACGTGTCGTCGAGTTGCGTGAAAAGCTGAACTGGTTTGAGCCGGGCAGTTGTTAATGCAGGCCAAGAAGTGAAGGGTGCTTTTTGCGGTGCCTTTTTGCAAAACCACCAGCAGTGCGATTTTCTGATGCAGGATTACGCGGGATATGCAGGTCTCTGTCTGTGGCGGTTTGACAGGCTGCTAACATTTCGATAGCTTTCGAACTATTCGATAGCCATCGAAATGAAATCCAGGCTGTCAATTCAAGCTGCCAAAAGGAACCCGTGATGCCCGCCAAGCCAAAACCCGTGCGTGAATTGAAGACCGTCTCCGTTGAAGGAAAGCCGCGTTATTACGAGCCGGCTCCGGACGGCATTGATCTCGAGTCCTTTCGCAAGGTGGTCATGAGCCGCCGTTCGGTGCGCAAATTCACGGCCAGGCCGATTCCCGAACATGTTCTCAACGACTGCCTCGACATGGCCATGCTGGCGCCGTGCTCCTCGGGTTTGCAGCCCTGGGAGTTCTATATCGTGCGCTCGGCCGACAAGAAGGCGAAGCTGGTCAAGGCCTGCATGAGCCAGCTTGCGGCCAAAACCGCCTCCGAGCTTATTGTTTGCGTTGCCCGCACAGACCGTGTTGACGAATTCTCGCGCAAGATGCTGCGCGAATGGCCGATGCCGGATGTGCCGCCGCTGGTCAAACGTTATTACCAGCTGATTCCCTACAACTATGCGCCGGGCCCCCTGAACAGTTTTGCCATGGTCAAGAAGGCCGCTATTTCCGTGGGCGGTCTGGTCACCGCCGTACCACGAGGCCCGTTTACCCACAGCGAGGTTCAGCTCTGGGCCGCCAAGAGCACGGCGCTGGCCTGCGAAAACCTGGTGCTGGCATTCCGCGCCCACGGTTTTGATACCTGCATGATGGAAGGATTTGACGAGCACCGCGTGCGCAAGCTGCTCAAGCTCGGTGACGAGGCCATGCCCATCATGGTGGTCGCCGCCGGTGAGCGTGCAGAAGACGGTGTGTTCTGGCCACAGATCCGTTTTGAGCGTGAACTGTTTGTGCACGAGGTATGAGGCGTATACGCCGAAGCCGCCATCAACGCAGGGCTGGCTGCCGGTTTTGAATAATGTAGAGAAGCCTGAAGCTGTGCCGTTACTGACCGCGAGAGTGCGCCCCAGCGCGAAGAAAAAACCGGGGACAGCACTATGCGAAAATTCGCCTATTTAATCACTCTGGGCGAGGTCTGGATCGGCATGTGTGAGAATTACTTCGAAAGCAGCACCAGTGCACGTCTTGACATAATCGAACAGGAAAAGCAGCGCCAGCCTATTAGTATCCTCTTGAATAACATTGTCTCCGGCTTGGGCTTGGTCCTTTTTTCCATGTGTAACATGATCATGGTCATCCGCAGCGCGGGATCAATACCGGCGCCACCAGCAACTATCTATGCCAGTAACAAGCGCCGGGACGAACACGATTAGCTCCATCGCCGAGCTGCGGTGGTCTTGCAATAAAAATGGAGCACTCTAGTAATGTCAGGTGATTTTGGGGCAGGCACAATGGCCACCACCGTATCCACTACCTCGTTGTTTCAGGTGGGTCAGTATGACGGTCAGGTGGTGCAGGTTGCCGGTCGTATTACGGCGGGCGATGGCGGTGGCGGTACGTTTCGCTGGGACAATGCTTCAACGGAAGCGACGAATGGAGGCACCGTGTTTGCCGTGGCCGGAGTCACTACCGGGCGCTGGATTCGCGTGTTAAGCGGAACACTCAGCGTGAAGTTTTTTGGTGCTGCTGGAGATGGTGTGACTGACGACTACACCGCACTGTTGTATGCGGCGACCTACATCAACAGCGTGGGAAAAGGCATCCTGTTGTTTCCGCCGGGAGATTACTTTATCGGGCGCTACACTACGGCGACCAATGGGGTCATTAACCCGCTGACGTTCATTGGCTGCAAAGGCCTGCAGATCGTTGGTAACGGCGCCAGAATCAGCCTGAAAGGTGATTATCACCGGGACGCAGAAACGACCAGTACCTTGTGCGGTATCGTGTTGCTGCAGTGCAATGACGTGTCGATTTATGGTTTGGAAATAAACGGTAACTTGAACCTGACAACCACGGCAGGAAGATTTCCGGAGCCCGCCAGTTATGGTGTTTACGTGCTGAGCTGTAATCGCGTGGCGCTTACCAATTTGTATATTCATCACATGATGACCGACGGCGTGAATATTCGCGATGGCGGCACCAGCAACCCGCGCATTGCCAGCAAGAACGTTACCGGACTCAATGTGGTGAGCACGTATAACGGTCGTCAGGGAATGTCCATTGTCCAGGGCCGCTTCATTACTTTTTTGAATTCCGAGTTTTCCTGGACAGGCCGCAGCGCCATCGGATTTTCGCCCCAGGCGGGGGTCGATATTGAGCCGATCCGCAGCACCGTCACTGCCGCTCCCAACCAGATGGACGTAAATACAGGCGAAGTGAAGTTCATAAATTGCCTGTTTACCGAAAACGCCAATGGTCAGTTTATTTCCGGATATGGCGCTACAGTGGACGGTGTGCATCTGGATGGATGCCAGTTTCTGGCAGGCGCCGGGGGGAGTGTACAGAGCGTGTTTTTTATCATCCAGAATCCGCGCGCCGTGGTTAAAAGCTGCGTCTTTGATTTTGGCGCTAGCGGAGCCTGTCTGGCTTATTTCGGTTTTAGTAAAGATACGGTGTCGGAACTCACGGTAAAGGATAATGTTTTCTACCTGCGTAAAGCGGGGCAGAAGGTCGTCAATAACCAGATTAAGGCCTCTGTTTTTGAGGGTAACCGAATTTATATTTTGGGCACCGTGCCGCATGTCGGAACGCAGGCGCATATTTATGTGGTCAATAGCAATGCCGTTTTTCGCAGCAATTACGTTTGGGTCGCCAAAGAACTCTATTCGCGCGTTGGCACCGGGGATCGGCATGTCATTTTTGACTTCCGTCCAAAGTTGAGCGAAGGCAATGTCTTTGAGACGGATTTGCTGGCCACGGCTGGAGCCACCGGTAACGGGCATTTTGCCAACAGTTATGGTGCCACCACGGTGGTAGTGAACGACAAATATACCGGTACTGCCGCCGGTACCGCCGATACCTTCCGCCCGCATTACAACAGCTCCTTTGATACCACTTTTCCGTACAACCAGAATCAGACGGACTATGCATTTGTTACTTATGATCCGTCCAGCCTGGCTAATGGAGCTGGCACCACCACCAGGATGGCTGTGCCGGGGGCTATGCTCGGGGATTTTGTTGATGTCTCATTTACGCATGATTTGATGGGTATCACCATGGCGGCCTGGGTGTCGGCAGCCGGCATCGTCAGCGTACGCTTTCAGAACGAGTCCGGTGACGTGCTGAATTTGATGAGCGGAACTTTGCGCGTTCACGTTCGGAGGCCCTAGAAATTAATTATCAAAGAAAAATACCTATGGATTATTTTTTGTCGGGTTCTATTTTTTCTGCGTAATACTGCAGTATTTTGCTTGTCCTCTATTTGGACTCGGCGAGCCAGTGGGTCATTCGATGTCGCCGGGTCTAACCCCTTTCATTTTTTCCCAACGTCCAATGAGCCTCACAATATTCTCTGTATTTAGATCTTTCTTCGCATCATGAGAGTGACGCGGCAGCTGCTAGCAATATCAGGGCTGATGCCTCCCGTTCCCCCTCTAATGTTTCTTTCATAAGTGGCTTCAAAGAAAGCGCATCAAGACGGGATCCGATCATCAAGTCGGTAGCCGGGGCGCGTGTCATCAATTACAACCCCGGGTGCGGCTTCGCAAACCGGGCCAACGGCATCCAGAATGGCCATCGCGGTGGCATTGGTAATGGGGTTGGTGATGCCGGCTTTTCTTGCCTTCTGCGCATTGGCACAGCGCATGGATGCGGTGCTGTTGCCGGCCGGATCGGTCATCCACTCCACATCGTCACCATATCCATCCATGCTCAGCTGCATTTTCAGATTGGCGGGTTTCCCCGTGATCTCGATGGTGTAGCTGATCGGCGTTTTGAAACCACCAAAGGGGAGCTTATCGCCCCGATATTCTTTGTCCGGGCCGAGATACCAGCACTCTTCATTGGTAAAGAAATGGTGATCGCCGATATAACCCTTGTGCACCATATGCAAAGCGGCGGAGGTGCCTTTGCGGATCAGTACGCTGCCCACCTTGAAATCCTTGTCGGCAGGAATGCCGCGAAAGGAACGCTCCACGCGAACACTGGATGTCGGTACGCCATACAGCAGATGCGCGGCATTGCCAATGACATCGCCGTAGTAGAAGTCGCCAGCCCTGGCGATGAGAAAACGCGTATCCAGCTCATCAAGAGGACATCCAAAGCCGAGAGACTTTAGCCCGCCCCACATGCCGTCTGGCGAGTAGCTGAAGTCCGCTGCCTCGACAAAGCGGATGTGCCTGACCTCTTCCAGCGCACTGGCCAGCGTCATGCCAACTCTCTCCGCCATGAAGGTTGGATGCACACCGGTGCCGTGCAGTGATGTACCTCCTTTGCGGCAAGCGGCCTGCAAGCGTTCCGGTGTCGCGCGCAGCGGAAAAACACGATCCATCGCCGGCGCCAGCAGACGATCCAGAAGCGCCGGCAGAAACGGCTTTAGAAGCCGGCTGTGTGCCACATCCATCATCCAGCTATTGGCCTTTAGTGCCAGACGTTCGCTGCGGTTTTGTGCAACACCGTTTGTTCTGGAGATTTCGCGCAGCAGCGCTGTCGGTGTTTGTGATGACACCAGCCAGTTGGGCATGGTGACGTTGTGATAGGCCGCCGATGTCACGACATTCTTGCCGGACTCCAGAATGTCGATCACATCATTATCCAGGCATTCGACGATGGAGCGGGGCTGCGGGGTGACGATCACACAGTCTGCCTCCATGGCCAGTATCGCAGCCTTTGAGGTTGTCGCCCGGACACCAATGGGAGCAATGCCCGCCAGCTCGCCGAGATCCTTCCCGTGTTTATGGGGGCTGAATGCCTTGGCACCGACCAATTCGATGTTGTCACGCTTGAGTGCGGCACGAACGACAGCACCACCGATCTCGCCCGGGCCCCAGATAATGACGCGATAAGGCTTCTTCATGATCTGGCCGCCTTCACGTTGCCGGCGTACGGGTAAGCGGCACCAGAGAGGAATCTTGAGTTTATCTGTGGCAAGCGGTCATCGCTTTGATAGCGGGGTCTAGCATCATTGATGACGACGCCCGGCGCAGATTCGCACACCGGGCCGATGGCATCGAGCACGGCCTGGACCGTAATGCTGATGAAGGGATTGATGGATTCAGACTGCTCAAATTCCAGCTGGGTCTGCAGTTTCGTAGGCTCGCCCACTATTTCGATGCTGTAGCTCAGCGGAGCGCTGAAGCCCCCGTAGGGAAGGTTGTCACCCCTGTACGCCTGATCGGGTCCGAGGTACCAGCATTCTTCGTTGGTAAAGAAGTGCCTGTCATCAAGATAACCACGCTGCGTCAGATGCAGGGCTGCAACACTGCCTTTCCTGATGCTGGTCTTGCCCACCCTGAAGTTCTTTGTAGCTGGCAGGCCGCGCAACCGGCTTTCCACTCTCATGTCTGCGAATGATGCCCCGTGCAGGGCATGCGCAGCATTGCCGATGGCGGCGCCACAGGAGAGATCGCGGGCACTCAGGACTGGAGTGGCCAGACTCAGGTCGGCTACAGCTCCGCCAAAACCCATGGAAGCCAGGCCGCCCCACATGCCTTCAGGCGCGAGACTGAAATCGATGGCCTGCACAAAGCGGATATGATCGACGCTGGTCAACGCACGAGTCAGTGTCATCACCAGGCGCTCGACCATAAAGCCCGGGTGAAGACCGGTGCCGTGCAGGGAACTGCCCCCCTTGTGGCAAGCGTCCCGCATGCGTGATGCCAGCAGGGGCGGCGTAGCGGGGTGGTTAGGTAGTGACGGGTTGTGGTGAGCGGCGGTTGAGATAACATTCTTGCCTGACTGAAGAAGGCTGATGATGTCCTCGTCCAAGTCTTGCGAGGGAGCAGCCGGCATCGGCGTATAAATCACGCAGTCTGCCTCCATGGCCAGGATGGCATCTCTCGAGCTTGTCGCCTGGATGCCGATGGGGTGCATCCCGACCAGCTCCCCGAGATCTTTGCCATCCTTTTGGTGGTTGAAGACCCTGGCGCCAACTATCTCGAACTCATCACGCTTAAGCACGGCACGCGTGATGGCGCCTCCCAGCTGGCCAGGCCCCCAGATGATCAGGCGATAGGGTTTGCGCATGAAGGGCTCCTTTGTCTTCGCGGATGCGAACCGAGTTTTTTGTGGAGAGTCTTGAATGGGGCTATAAAACTTACAATTAGTAAGTTACTAAATGTAAGTTAGTATGATTGACGGCCCGTTTCAAGCGCATTTTCACGAGGAAGCCATGACCACAGTGACCCGACGCCGGATGAGTGCCCAGTTGCGGCGCGATCAGATTCTTGATGTCACAAGGCAAGTTGTTGAATCAGAGGGATTCAATGCGGTCAGCATTGACCGTATTGCACTGGACTGCGGCATCACCCGAACGCTGATCTACCAGCAGTTCGGCACATTGCCAGCCTTGCTCGTTACCATGGTCGATCGGGAGTTTCATACCGCAGCAGATGGCTTCCTCCGGGCGGTACAAAAGCAGCCCTTCAGTGAGCAGGAGCGGTTCACATCTGCACTGGCCGGAGTACTTGATGCTGTAGATTCAGCTCCGGCCACCTGGCGCATGTTCCTTTTGCCACCAGAAGGAGGTCCACCGGAACTCTATGAGCGACTGGCCGGGGCACGTGCCATAACCCGCGAATACCTCAATGCAGCTCTGGAGGCTGCCGGACAGGTTGCGGGCTCAGATCGCGAGCTGACGATTCGCATGATGCATGCCATGGCTGATGAGTTAGTGCGGCTACGGCTGCAGGATCGTAAAAACTACACAAAAGAACGGTTGTTGGCCCAGGCCGAGTGGATGTCGAAGATGCTGTTTCAACGTTCATGAGGGCAGGCAAGTGAAAAATGCAGGGCTTGATTTAAGATTTGGCAAAATAAACGAAGTGCCACTTTATTTAACATAATATACAGAGTTAAGACCGCAAAACGCCAAGGAAGGGCAGGGCAAACACAGCAAGCGCAAGGCATGCCGCGTAAGGCACCGCTGACACAATCCGCGCCCAGATAGGCCGCATTTCCTCGTTCTTCTCCCGCTCCAGGTGCATACAGGCAACCGCATAATCAGGGTTGATCCCCAAGGCTTCAGCAGCCGCTTTTGCATGCTCATCGCTCATGGTGCTTTCGCCATCCCGCCAGTAGTACCCGCATTGCCGGCTGGCCCCAAGAAACTTGGCAACGCCGTAGGGCGTGTCAGGCTTCCCGGCCTTGCGCAGCACGGCTTTGACGCCTTCGTATAGGTCGTTTGTGGTGAGTGGTTTCGTGCTCATTTGGGAGCCTCCGGCAATAGATTTTGCCTATGGGTGATGGGCAGAAGTTTAGGACGCTATTCCAGCTGAGTCTGTATTCCTACGGCGTTTGCATGTTCAAACGCAGTCGGAATACATTCGGCCCCGTTCCCCCTCGCTGCCATCCCGGCAGCACTCCCCGGACTGATCGCCGGGGAGCGGGGGGGGCCAAATAGGGGGCAGTCATGCACAAACAGCCATCAGGGGTGGAAGCGGTCGTCAAATCTGGAGTCAGCACCAAGGCCACTGTCGCGGTTCTTCAGTCCGAAACCCTCAAGGGCAAGGCAGGTGCGGGTGTAATCGCCAGCGCCGGAAACGTAAATAATCCGGTAAATCCTGCCGGTGTAATCCTCAATACCAATCCTCATTTCCTTTCCGTCCTCCCAGCTATCGCCAAGGGACATTTCAAGCCAATTTTTGATGGCGGTATCAAAGGGTGGGGCTTCATCTGCCGGCACTTGAAGCTGGGAGTCGTACATAGGTTTTTCTCCTTGAAGTGGAAACTGATCTGCCTGCATGTGGTGGTGTTTGCCGTTCACCAGCTCGGGTCGCGGGCAGGTTACTACGCCTGCAAGTACGCATTGAAGGGTGCAAGGGAAAAGGCCTGGGCCGAGTGCTGGGAAAAGCGCCAGGGCGGTGCAGCATGAAAGACCACATTCAAGGGCCGTGGCGCAAGGGCGCCGGAATATCGGACGTGATCGTGAGCGCTGAAGGCGAGTACGTCGCCAGCGTCTGGGGTCGCACTGCCGAAGAGGCGAGGGCTCGCACTTCAATGGTGGTGGCGGCGCCGGAAATGCGCGAGCTTCTGGACTTTGTTTTTGAAGCATACATGGGGCGCAGTGGGTCGACCGTAGAAAGGCAGTGCGCGATAGATGCGGCATGGGATCGCTGGGTGGTGATGAGCAGGGTAATTGATGGCGGTGCATCATGAGCCCAGTGAAAGCAACCGTGATGTATATCCTGGCGCTGCTGCTGATTGCCTTGGTTCCGGCAAAAGGGCGTGCGGAGCAAAAAGAGCTGGATTTCAAAGAGTGCGCGGAAATATCCGGCTTGTATCACGCCAATCCTTTCGGGCCGACCATGCGGCAGCTTGATACGTTGCAGGGCTGCATATCGTGGCAGATCAGGCAGACGGCACTGGAAAAAAAGCAGGGCGAAGAAAACCGGGCCATTGACCGCAATTTCTCGCGGGGTGATTCGGAATGAGCGCTCCTTATCGTCACTTCACGCTGGCGCCGTGTCCGCGTTGCCTGTCTGAATCAATTCGCGTGATCGCAATTCAGCACGGCCAGACGGCGCGGTGGTCTGTAACCATCGGTTGCCGTGAGTGCAATTTCAACGTGGGAGAGATGGCAGGGTGCGATAACTTTCACCGTGCTACTGATGACGCCTTTGTGAGCTGGCAGACACAGCCACGCGAGGTGGCAGCATGACAAAAATAAAGACCAGTCCGCCTTAAAACAAGAAGAAAAAACCATGCGTGAAATTTTCATTGCGTGCCTTTGCATAGGCGCGTTGGGGCCTTTTGTTGCTCAAAATTCAGGGGAACACTATGAACGCACAAGTGCAACCGCCACTGCTTTTGCAAGCCATCGCTGCTGAGAACCTTATTAAAACTCGGGCAATACTGGCGAACACGGCAGAAACCGGAATGAGCGCGGAACATGCGGCACTGTCTGTCTGGTGGGATTCAATGAAGATTCACCAGCGGCGCGGCCTGCTGATGCTGGCCGGTGTGAATAATACCGACAGGGGGCGGCAGCAGTGGGAAAAGCTGCCAGTTCCGGCGCGTGCCGCTGTGGTGTTGCTGGCAGATAACCTGCGGCATGGTCTTAATGGCGTGGCCTCGGTGTTGCGTGATGTGCGCGAAAGTGCAAGGGCGGAAATCAAGCGCTTTCATGCTGAGCAACGAAAAATTGAGCGCGAGCAGGAAAAACGCGAACGGGAAAAAGAGCTAAAACCGGGTTCCCATGCTGGATTCAGTCGCAATCGTAAGGAAGCGGCATGATTGACGTTCGCCCGTTCCTTGCCTTTCCTGATGCCGCAAAGTGGACGCACACTTTTACGCGGGAGCAGAAAAAATACCTTGCCGCCACGGTGCGGCCGGTGCAGCCACTGGCTGGAATGCTGGCGAGTGTCTACGTGTCAACGGCCAAGAGGTTCGGCTATGTGCAGGCAAATAACGAGCTGCGCGCGATTCCTGAAAAGCTGCTGCGCCATGACCTGAACCTGTCCTGGTCGGATGAGGACTTGTGTCGGTGGTGTCAGCATCGCGCCGAGAAGGCAACACCGCTCTTGCGGGCAGCAGAAGCAACAGACAGCGAAGCGGTCATGCTGGGTGTGATTATCCGGGCTCGCGCCATGCTGGGCCGGTACGGCTTTGAATTGCCGGACGTGGAGACTTACGGGCCGATTCCGGTCATGCGCCGTTTGGTCGATGCGGCGCAGTGGCGGCGGTGGGCTCGCAAGCTCCAGGCGCAGGAAGTGGAGAAGATCGCCATTCTGCTTGGCCGTGTGCGTATGGGTGCCGAGATTTATTGCAGTGATGAAACCGTGCGGCGCCGCAGTGCGCAAAAGCACCGTAACCGCAAGTATCTGGAAGCCACCACGGCAGAAAATCAGGAAGGCCAGACCTACACGCTGGCGGAACTGTCAGACCTGTCTGTCAGCAATCCGCGCCACCGTCGCAGTGAATTGATGGTGCGCATTCGTGGCTTTGATGATGTGGCTGTTTTGCTTGGCCACGTCCGCGAGTTCTGGACGCTCACCACGCCGTCACGCTTTCACCGGTTCACCACGGTGGCCACCGGAAAATACAAAGCCGGCAAGCCGGTGCGTGTGGCCATTGATAACAAGAACTGGGACAAAGAAACCACGCCAGGCGATGCGCAAAAGTGGCAGACAAAGAATTTTAGCCGGATCAGGGCGGCGCTTGCCCGTCGGGGTGTGAGGCTCTACGGCATGCGCGTTGTGGAAGCGCACCACGACGGCACCCCGCACTGGCACATGGCCGTTTTTTATCATCCGCACTGGCAAGGTGACGAACGTCGCGCCGCTTCGCCGCGTGTGCGCGCCATCGTGCGTCGTTACGCAATCAAGGGGATGCAGGCCAGTGATGCACTGGAGCGTGGGGCCAAAGAGCGCCGCGCCGACTTCAAGGCCATAGACCCGGAAAGGGGAGACGCGGCCGGCTACCTCGCCAAATACATAACGAAAGCCATACCTGCTGAAGATACCGGCACCCTGGTGCAGCAAGACCTCTACGGGTACGACGGCGGCGACAGTGCGCGCCGCGTTGAGGCGTGCATGAGCTGCTGGGGAAGTCGTCAGTTCCAGCAGCTCGGCGGGCCATCGGTGCAGGCCTATAGGGAAATGCGCCGCGCCATGGCTGGCGACGTGACGCAGGCGGATTTATTCGACGCGCCAAAGCAAGTGCAGCTCTGTGCAGACGCTGCCGATGAGGGCGACTGGTCGGCCTTTGTTTTGATGATGGGCGGCCCGACCGTGCGTCGCGATGACCAGACCGTAAGGCTTGGATATTGGACTGAGCACACAGCAGACGGCGAAGTGATCGGCACGCCGTTAACCCGTTACGGGGAAATTCCAAAGGACAAGATTTTCGGCCTCACCTATGACCAGGGCGAGGGTCACATTCTCACGCGTGCGCATACGTGGACGATTCACCGGCCGGGCGAAGAAAAGCCGGAAGTGAAGGCGCCGGAGTTTGAAGCGGAGCGCAAGCAGGCAGTACGCGGCGTGATGGCTGAAGTGGAGTCCTTGAAGGTTTTCCGTTCGGATTTTGATTTTGATTTTGAAGGCGAAGCCTTCGGTTTTGGGTTTTATGGTGGCGCGAACGCGCCGCCCTTGGAGTGCTGTCAATAAGTGTACGCCGTGAAAAAAAACAGGAATTTTAAAGATGCGGGTTCTAGTCGGATGTGAATACAGCGGGACAGTTCGCGATGCTTTCATCGCTCGCGGTCACGACGCGGTGAGCTGTGATCTTCTCCCGACCGAAAGGCCGGGGCCGCACTATCAGGGAAGTGTTCTTGACCTATTAGGGGGGCAGCATTGGGATTTAGGGATCTTCCATCCGCCGTGCACGTACCTGACCAGCGCGGGCTTGTTTCGCAATGCGGGAAATCCTGAGCGGCAGGCAATGACTGAAGAGGCGCTGCAGTTTGTGCGTCTGCTGCTGGATGCGGGAATAGAACGAATTGCCCTGGAAAACCCGGTGGGCCGCATCGGTACAGCGGTAAGGAAATCAAGCCAGACCATCCAGCCTTATGACTTCGGGGAAGACGCGAGCAAAGCGACGTGCCTCTGGCTGAAAAATCTGCCGCTGCTGGTGGCTGATCCTTCAAACCGTTATCCGGGGCGCTGGGTCATTGATCCGCGAAACGGTAAGACCGTGGAGCGCTGGAGCAACCAGACCGACTCAGGGCAAAACAACCTGCCGCCATCAAAGGATCGTTGGAAAGACCGGAGCCGCACATATCAGGGAATTGCGGACGCGATGGCTGACCAGTGGGGAGGCGGCACGGTGCAAAGCGTAGCTTTGCACGCTGCGCCGGTTGTTCGGCAAGAAGCACAGTATTCAATGCAGTTTTAATTTTTCACAACAGAGGTTAATAAAATGAGAAAGCTGAGCCAGCAAGAAAGAGCAGTTTACGGAACATGCAGGGCATGCGGCGCCATTCATGGCGAGGCGTGCAAAGCCGATGTGTCGGGGCCGATGGATTTCGGGGCGCACCGCACGCGCTTTCATTTCGCGCCAACAGAGGTCGAAGACGAAGGCGGCCAGGATCAGCCGGAAAAGTCGCCTGAAGGTGCCGGGCCGTGGGTGTGTTACGTCGATGGCCTGAAAAAAGTAAAGGAATCAGGGCCGGAGTGGACGGCAGAAACGCGCCTGATGCTGGTCATGGCAACGTCTGCATTTATGCAATCTGCCTTCATGTCGGGGATTCCTTACGGAATGCACGGTGTACCGAACATGCAGACGCTGCTGGAGCTGGGTGGAATGTCGGCCGATGAGCTGGAGGGCGTGCGTGATTCAATCGTCGGTGACATTGATGACCTGCTTCTGCCGTTTTTCATTGAAGGGAAACTTCCGGAAATGCCAGATTCACGGGCGCTGCCTTATGAAGGGTTTGAGGATGAAGGCGCGGCTTCTATCGTGTCGAAAATGGTAGATACGGGGGCAGCACTGCGTGGAATCCTTGACGGGATCAAGGCAGGGAAGGAAAAGGGCGAGGCCACGGCCGCTGAAGTTGAGCTGGTAGAAGATATTTCCGATGGTTTCGCGCTGGTGAAGGAGATTTGCGCGGATGCTGCAGTGAAACTTCTCCAGCTTGATGAGGTGCGCTGGCCAGACTCTCCGAAGGTCAAGGGCGCCGTGGTTTTCGGGGCGCAGTTGGCTGGTCTGGATCTCAAGGGCTTGAGCATCACGGTCAAGTGACGGACTACCAGGATGACTATTTTTTAGTGCCGGCAGATTTTGAGGTGCCAGATGGATACAAAACCAGAAGCCGAAGCCGTCAAGAAGCTGCGCGAGCTGGCGGAATCACGTTACCAGCGCCGTCTGAAGGTGCTGGCTCGCAAGTGTGGGTGGGAGCGGGCGAAGCTGTGGCGGATTCTGACGGGCGAGCAGGAAGCGAAACTGGCTGAAATGATGACATTGTGTGCCGTCCTGGGTGTCTCTCTTTCGCATTTGCTGCATAGCGTAGGCGCATAAAAGTACCGGAATCACAAAAAGCCCGCCTTGTGCGGGCTTTTTGCTGCCTGAAATTCGGGAGAAGTGTTCCAAAAAATGAAAGTTTCTAGGTGTGGCTGCTGGTGGGCGATAGGTTCGCCTCTGGTGGCGCTGTGGACGTTTTCTGGTTGTTTACTGGTGCGGCACAGGGTTTTAGCAGCGCGTCTCTACGGGGATTGTGGAGCGGATAGCAAACAAATTACAAAGGGTTCGCAGCGATGAACGACATGATTATCGAAAACGAAAAGGTCGGTGGCTGGTGGGCTGCATCTTCGGATGCAGCCTACGAACAAGTCAGTCTTTACGAAGTGTTGGGCAGTAAGGAATCGCTGCTGGACAGCTTCACAGTGACGAAAGAGGAATATCCGTCACTGGAGGATTTCAAGCTGGAAGTAAAACGAATTTTTGGCGGTGGCATTTATGTTGCCGCTGTGCGCGGGCCTCTTGGCACATTCGCCAAGCGTCCGCAGTTCGCTATATCGGGCCGGCCGATTCGTGAGAAAGCCGAAGAGGCGGCACCGGTACAGCAGCAGTCAGGACTGGAAGTGATCCTGGCACAGATTGCCGAATCGAACCGGCGCAGTGATGAAAAGTTTGCACAGTTGATGGCAAGGGAGCCGGTAAAGCAGCCGGATACGCTGGAGCTGTTCGACAAGGTGGCAGGGATTCTGCAAAAGACTACAGCGCCTGTGCAGGAAAAAGCACAGTCCATGCTTGAAAAGGCAATGGAAAAGAAGTTCCTCCAGTTCATGGAAGATGGCCTGGGCGGATCATCAGGTGATGAAAGTCTGATGCCTATTTTTGCCGAGTTGATCGGTGGTATCCGCGAAACCATGGCCGAGTCTGAAAAGACAAAGCGTCTGGAAATTGCGGCAGGAGTCAGGAAGGCAGGCGGCCAGGAAGCACCGGCATTGCTGGAGCCACCGGCACCGGCAATTACCGAAGTGAACACCGGGCCAATGGGCTTGCTCTCGCTGCTGTCGCAGTTGGTAGAGGCGGCAGAAGCAAAAGCGGACGTGGCCGATATTGCGCAGCAGATCGTGGCAAAGGTGGCGGGAAACCAGGAGGCGAAGGAAAGCCTGAAGGCGCTGCTTGATAGCGAAGATGCCATAGACAAGCTGGAAAAGTTTAACCCGAAAGTGGGTGTGCATTTTGAATGGTTTGCCGAGTTGGCAAATACAGTGATGGATTTGATGGACGGGGATGCTGATGGTGGCACTGACAGCGAGCCAGCCGACAAAGGCCAACAGCAAGAACCTGCCAGTGTGCCGGTTGTTCCACATACCGGGCGGCGAGGCGGGAACGCGGCAAACACTGCTGCTGATGCGAGCCCTCGTGCTCCACGGAAAAACACAGCCACTGGTAAGGCAGCAGGCGCTAAGCCTGGTCAGTGACCTGATGCAAAAGGACTACCGGGAAGAGGCGGTGCGCATTCATAAATTCGTGCGCGATGAAATCCGGTACACCAAGGACGTGCGCGGCGTCGAAACGCTGCACACGGTTCCGCAGTTGCTCCAGCAGCGTCAGGGCGATTGCGACGACAAAACGGTTTTGATTTCGGCGCTGCTGGAGTCAATCGGACACCGCACAAAGCTGGTGGCGATTGGATACGGAAAGAATTATTGCCACGTGTACCCGGAAGTGAATATCCGGGGCGAGTGGATCGGGATGGAAGCAACGGAAAACTGGCCTTTCGGCAAGGTTCCGCCAAATCCCACAAAGCGAATGGAACAGGAGATTTGACGTGGAATTGATCGGCAATCTGGATGGACTGGATGAGGTGGTACAGCTCGCAGGGCTTCAAGGCCTTAGTGCGCACGGCCGCCTGCACCTGCGCCATGTGATTGCTGAGCGCCGCAAGGTGAAGCCATTCCACGGCAAGCATGCTGACCTGCTGAACGGGCTTGATGACGTTGACGGGTTCATGAAGTCGATAAAAAAAGCCGTCAGCAAAGTGACAGCAGTGACAAAGGCAGTAGTGATTCCAACGTCAAAGAATCTGGCGAAAGCGGAAGACATTGTGAAGCCGCATGTACCGCTGCTGTTGAACACGGTCGGAAACATCATTGCGCCTGGTGCCGGAACGGCAGCAGCAACGGCATGGAATGCGGGCCGTGGCGTGATTGATGCCAAGAAGGCCGGAAAGCAGGCGGCGCAGATGGATGCACAGGCCACGCAGCAGGCAAATGCGCTTTACGCGCAACAGCAGACCGCTGTTGAAGGTCAGTACCTGTCGAAAGATGAGCCAGACCCGAAGCCGGCAGCAGACGGCCAGTGGATCAAGGGTATCGAAAACAAGTGGGTGTTGCTGGGAACCGCAACCGGGCTGTCAGGTCTGCTGTTGCTGCTGGTGAATCGCCGTCATGCACGGGAGCGGCGCTATGCAGCTTAGTGCAACGGCTCTTAACGGGCTGGACGATATCGGGTTCCTTGATTTTTCCGCGCTGCTGGCGTCGGCCGGGAACGTCATCCAGGCCAGTGCGCCGAAGCTGCTGGAAGCGGCTGTGCAGCAGAAGCTGGCAGCCATGACACGAAAGGCGGCCGCGCCGGCACCGGCAGCAGCGCTGCCTGATCCAGTGAGCACGGCGCCAGTTCAAAGAGCGGCGCCAGTGCAGAAAAACACCGGCATTGATAAACGAATTTTGATTGGTGGCGGTATCGGTATTGCCGTTGTGGTTGCTGTTTTGGTGTTGAGGTAAGCAATGGATATTCGATACCAGCTTAACGGCCTTGATGATATTGACTGGTCAAAGATCGCGTCCGGCATCACCGACATTGTGAAGCAAGCGGCACCGGTCGTGCTGGCGGCAAAGCAGCAGAAGGATTTGCAGAAACTGAACGTGGCGCGGGCCTCGCAAGGTCTGCCACCTCTGGACACGGCCGCCTATGCAGAAGCATCGGCGCCGGTCGTGAAAGTGCAGGGCGGCGCTGATGCGGGAACTCGGAAGATTATCTGGGGATTCGGTCTGGGCACGCTGGTGCTGATCGGCACCGGTATTTACTTCGCCACGCGCAAGAAGAGGGGGCGTTAATCATGGCGGATTATTCGGTGCGCCGTCATGACTTCGGTGTTACGTCCAACAAGGAAGGGCTGCTGCTGGTGGCGGGCGTGGCCGGGCTTGGTTTTTATCTGTGGCACCGGGCAAAAGCCGCTGTCAGCGAAGCGGCGGCGGCGGTTGATCCGACGAACCCGGAAAACGTGGCAAACACTTTCGCCAAGAAAATCGCGGCAGCAGTGACCGGACAAAAAGTGGCAGACGTTTCGTTTGCTCCCAATGTCGCTGCGCCAAAAGAGAAAGCCGGTGCGTATTCCTCGGTAAATCGCCAGGGAACGATGACATCAATGAGCCAGGCGCAGAAGCTCGCCTGGCTGGATAACGAGCTGTCGAAGCTGAAGGTGAAACTTCTCGCCGCAAAAACCACGGCAGACCGAAAGGCGATTAACGCCACGCTGACCGAGTACACCGCACGCCGTGCTGCTGTTGCAGCGGGTGCCGTGTGACAAAGCGGGACAAGCTGCTGGAGCAGGCGGCGGCGCTGTTTGAAGCCTTCACCGGCCTGGAAGCGGACAGCGTGGAAAAGTTCGAGATGCCTGAAGTCAAGGCGGGCGTGTTGATCGGGGAAATTGAGCAGATTTCCTACAACACGGTGAGAAAACACGGCAGCAGTGAGCGGGCAAAGAAACACCGCTACCGACACACATTCAAGCCGTCAGCGCGGCCACTGTTCGCAGTGTCGCATGACGGAAAAGTGTTGCTGATCTTGGGCAACGGTTTCGAGTTCACCGAACGGGGTATTACGGACAAATGAGTAGCCCGGTCTGGTTGATTAACCCTCACAAGTTGGGGACAACAGGAGAGAAAGCCATGGCACGCACTGCCAAGAAGAAAACCACTGCGAAGCGCAAGCCTCGCACAGCGGCACAGAAGGCGGCCACGGCAAAGATGCTCGCCGCCAACAAGCGCAAGCGCGCACCGGCCCGCAAGGCCGCAAGCACGCATGCTGCCGCACCGAAAAAGCGACGCAGCTACAGCCGCAAGGCTGCCAGCGCTGCACCGGCAAAGCGCGTTTATCGCCGCAATCCGGTGGCCCGCAAAATCGGCATGGTCAATGAGCTGATCCATGAAATCGCCATTCCGGCAGGTGTCGGTGTCGCGGGTGCCATGGGTATCGACCTTGCCTGGGGCAATGCAAAGTTCCTGTCTGTCGAAACGCGTACCGGAAAAATCCGTTACCTCGGCAAATCGGCACTGGCAATCGGTGGTGCTCTGGCCGTGTCGCACTTCGCGCCGAAGGCTCGCAAGTATGCGCGCCAGGTCGCCGTGATGACGCTCGGTATCCAGGCGCATGCAGCCGCCACTGAATTTGCCGTAGCGAAGTACCCGAACGCTGGCCTTGCAGGCTATGACGAGCAGGAACTGAACGAGGCAATCGAGTCGCTGAATGGTTTGAGCGAAAACATCATGCTCACCAGTCAGGGGCCGGAGCTGAACGGCATGGACTTTTATCAGCCCGCCTACAACAGCGCACACGCTTAAACCGGAGCTGCAGCCTCGCCAATAGTGGCGAGGCCAGATCCAGAACAGAAAACACCAAAGGTCAAACAGGAATCAAAAATCATGAATATGCAAGTTCGCCGTCCGCACCCTGCACTGAATCAGCTCGCCGCTGCCCGTGTCAGCGCTGAGAACACCGCCAAGTATGGCGCCATCTGGGATACCGTTTTTTATGACGGCACCAATGGTCACGATGAATTGCAGCTGTTCCGCGTTCCTATCGGTGGCGTATTCAACGGTGCCGTGACCAAGACCAAGGAGCACACCAATCTGTTGACGGCCGGCCAGCTTGATAACGGCGTGTCGATTTTCGTCACGGGTATCCAGCTGATTTTCGTACCCGGTGTGGCCGTGGGTCGTCTGGGTGCAAATGCCAAGTTTGATCGCTCGAATGATCTTCAGGCCTTTGCCGAACGTGGCCTTCTGGACTTCAGCGTGGGCCAGGATCAGGCCGTGTTTGATGGCCCTCTCGGTCTGTTCCCCGGCGAGACGCGCTTGATTGGCGAAGGCAATGCCTTTGCTGACAGCTTCACCGCTGACGACAACAAGGCGGGCGTGCTGGAGCTGACCACGCTGGCCGGCAAGAGCTACACCGATTTTGAGCCGTTCCCGATTATCGGCGGCCAGAACATCAATGCCGCGCTGAAGTGGTTTGGTTCCAAGGTGGCGATGCCTTCCGGCCAGAACGGCAAAGTGATTTGCCGCCTCACCGGCAGCATCTACCGCATCAAGACCGCCGTTACTGTCTAAGGCGGTCGGAAAGCAATAAAACCGAAAGGGGCGGCAATCGCCGCCCCTTTCGTTTCTGAAGAATTTCAAGAGGAACGCATCATGGCAACGCCAGCAGGGCAGATTGTTTTCCACGGAAAACACCTTGATACCGTAACCGGCCAGCTTATCGAGGCCGCCAGCTATGCAGTGGACGTGCCGGCACTGGCTGACGGTGTTTCGCATCCCGGAACATTTCAGGTGGTTTCTGAATACGATTTTGAGTTGCTGGAGACAACCCACAATTTTGTGGGGATCGCAGACGGTGCTCATGTGAACGTCAAGCTGCAAATCCAGGCAACAAATGGCCGTCCGTGGTTTATCGGCAAGCCGATTTTTATCAACAGCATTTCGTCCCAGAATGCAGGCCTGCCACGTCGCCAGCTTGTGCGGCGCGTAATTATGGCGAAGACAGCGGTTTCTGTAGACATTACTGAAGCCACCTGATTCGACGTACTGACGCACTGAGGAAATAGCCGTGGCCACAAAAATAAGAATGCAGACGCGCCGTCATGTGATCAGCTCCGATAGTTATAAGGAGGTGTTGATGGCAAATCCTGCGCGCAAATATCTGGATATTAGCATCAGCACCAACAGCGGTCTGCTGCCGACGAATCCGGGCGTGGTCAAGATGGCATTCGATGGTGACAGTCCGCAGAACTATAAAGTTATCTGGGTGTTGCGCCCCTTTCAGCCAACGATGGCGCCGGCAAATGCCGTGCGGCTCCAGGCAATGAAAGATGATCCGCTCGGGCCGGAAATCGAAGTGACCGTAGAAGTCACGGAAGGTATCGAGGTCGAGGCTTAAATGGCCGCGCTGAAGTGGTGGCTGCTGGGTGGTGGCGTCGCTTTGATCGCGTTCGGAGGAAAAGAAGTCGTGAACCTGAAAGACGCAAGCGATAACGAAAAAAAATATGCGCCAATCATTGCCGATGCCGAGAAAAAGAACGGCATTCCGGCAGGTCTGCTGCATCGCCTGATTAAGCAGGAATCACACTTCAGGACGGAAATCATCACGGGTGAGCTGCCGTCGCCGGTCGGTGCGCTGGGCATTGCGCAATTCATGCCGGCCACGGCAAAGGATGAGGGCGTGAATCCGCGTGATCCGGTGGCAAGCATTTATGCGGCTGCAAAATATCTGGTCAAGCAGTACAAGCTGACAAAGAGCTGGGAGAAGGCGGTGGCGTCCTATAACTGGGGCGCTGGTCATGTGCTGCTGGCAGTGAAGCAATCGCCGGCAAACTGGTTCGCCGCTGTCTGGCCGGCAGGTTACAAGTTTGCAGGCAAGCCGATGGTGCCGAAAGAAACAAAAGATTACGTCGCAAAAATTTTGATGGCCTGAACCATGTCGCTCGCTCACCTGCTTATCAGCCCGTTTTTGATTCCCGTTGAACTCTTGGGAGGGCTGGGTGGTGGCTTTGACATTCTGGACTGGGATATGGCTGCCACGCTGAACGGTGCGCCTTATCCACTTAACGATGACGGCACGCTGGCGGCTGGCGTTGGCATGGGGCACCTGGCCACGATGGCGCCGGACTACAGCAGCTTTGCTTATGTCTACACCGGGGCAGGGGAGCCATCGAATACGGCGGCAGCATTTTCAACAGCCGCGCCCTTCACGGCAGACGGCACGCGCCGCACAGCGCGGCTGACGGTGGATCAGTTTCCGGCCGGTGCGGCAGATATGCCGGGAGTCAATCTGTACGTTTTCTGGATTCATGAAGGCGCCCTGGCTGGTCAGCAGGTCGCAGGAATCGCACGCAGTGCCGGCAATGTTTATTCAGGGGCGCCGCTGACCGCGCTGCCTGATGTGCCGCTTCCAGCTGATCCAACGGGAAAATATCTTGAGCTCTATGTAACGGAGGCCGGCGCCATCGGCTGGAATGTTGACGGCGTGGATCAGGGATTGACCGGCAGCACAGTGACGGCAGGCGACACATACGGGTTTTATGTGGGCGTGAACGCAAACGGTGCCTTTGATCCAGTCGGTGAAACAATAGCGGCAACCTTCAGCATGACGGCACCGGTGCAGAGTCTGCCGGCTGGTGCTGCAAAAAACAGTATCTACAAGGTCACGAATTTGTCAGCCGCACCGGTTTATGACGGCTACACCTTTGCCTTGAAAGATTTGGCCATCGTCATAAGCGATGCGCTTGAAGTGGTTCGCATAGCAAAATAACAGGGGAAAATCATGAAATGGCTTAATGCGTTGGGTAGTTGGTGGGAAAGCATTACACCGGGCAAGCGTCATCTGCTGGGAACGCTGATGATTATTGCCATGACGGCGGCAGGTGTGCCGGCGCAGGTGGCGAACATTGCCGGCGCCTTGATAGGCAGTACCGCCTCGGTGCCTGTGGCAGTAGTGCCGCCCGTGCCTCTGCAAATCGGCACAGTCCCCGATATTTTATGGGGTCTAGTGCCGCCAGTTCCTGCCGAAACGTCAAGCCGCGATACCCAGGGGCCACCCGAGGGCGTCAAGTAAATGAAAATTGCCGCGTGGGAAAAAATCGAGCAGGCCGTGATTGTCAGTCTGCTGGCCTTCGCCGGTTTCTTCATGTGGAACGCAGGGCAGCAGCTTGTCCTGCTGGATTACCGGATGAGCAAAGCAGAACACACCATCGAAAAGTTGAAGCAGGAAGGATGACGAACCCGTGAGCGCTCACAGCGAAAACGTAAAAGCCATGATCGTGTGGGCCTTGCAGGTCTTTGCAGGGCCGCACGCGAAAACGGTGCCGCTTGGTGCGATTGACGCGCTGGTGGAGCGCTCCGAAAGTTCGGCAGATTTCCTCATTGCCATCCGCGATGCCATTAATGCGCTGCTGGCTGAAGTGCTGGCCGGCCAGACCGTTGCGCTTGATGGGGCAACGCTCGCCGCCCTCGAAAACATTACCGTCAACAATGAAGACTTCCCGGATGCGGCCACAACGGCAAAGCTGGAGCTGATCCGCGCACTGCTGGCCGGTGCGGCCACGGAAGCCACGCTGGTAGGCATATCGGCCAAGCTGCCATCACTGGGTAAGAAGTCTCAGTCAGCAAGCCAGGCGACAACCAATAGTTTCGGAACTAATCAGCTTTCGGACGCCAGCGCTGGCGCTCTATATACAAAGACCGTGACGGTGGCGGCGGGTGGTGCGGGCAACTATTCCGCGCACCAGATTGTGAATCCGGCTGGAAGTGGGAAAACAGTAGTTATATATGCCATGCAGTGCAACACGGCAGGCGCCGTGCAGTTGACGGCGGATGCTGCCTTGCTGGGCACCGATAACGGGGTGTTTAAAAACACCACAATAAGCGCGGCCGGATCAACAGCGCGCATTTACTCCGACAACACTTCAGCAGTGCTTTCCGCGAGCGATTTTTTTATTACCGCCACCACGGCAGGAAATCCGGGCACGGCAGTCGGCGCCTCGATTTTTGTGCTGCCGGCCGGTCATAACCTCAAGCTGACCAATCAAACAGCGAATGCCGCCTTCACGTTCACGGCCACGGTGTGTGAATACTAAAACACTGAGCAGGTACTGGAGCGGGGCAGTCGGTGGCGCCGTTTTTGGCGTTGCGCTGCTGCCAGGTAATGCCGGCATGTGCATAGGGGCGGCTGCCGGTTTCCTGATAGCATGGCGAGCCGGAAAAAAGGGGCAGTTATGAGCAAGCAAGGTTTCCGGGGATTCAGCAGGAATCAGGAATGGCATGCACTGCGGATCGAAGGCCACGGGATAGCGTGGATCGGCTGGAGCAAGGCCAAGAACAAGCGAGTGATGCAAAAGCACAGCACGTCCTTTGAAGCGGCTGTGGTGAGCATCGCGGAAAACGGGCTAGGGCGGCTGCTGCCGCATGGCAATGTGACGAAATACCCTGACCAGTTTATACTGGAGCAGGAAGTGAGCGGGATTCCCTGCCGGATACCCTGCGAGCTGATCTGGAGTGCCAATGATGAACCGTGCTTCTTCCTCCGCACCATCGTTAAAATCTAAGGCCAAGGCCTTACCGTATCCCGATGAAGATGCCGTCACGCGGCAGATGCTGGTGGATGATGACAACGGCCTGTTCAGCAAGCCGCTGACAAAAAAGCAGGTCAAAGAGCTGTTCGACCGCCAGAAGGTCAAGAAGGCCAAATAATTCAAGCCCCATGAAAAAGCCCGCATCTGCGGGCTTTTTTGTGCCTTCCGTGGCTCGGTTCGGTGCTGTTGCTGGGGCCGGAGCCTAGCGCCATGACGGCCCGTGAACCGTAGCAATCCCGCCCGTTTGAATCTGTAGGAAATCATCCTGCAGGATCGCCAGATATGACGGTGATCGAGCGGCCGTCATCGCCGTATCTGGCGATTCAGGATCTGGTCAGGCGCGCAGCAATGGAATCTGCGCATAGCGCAATTCGGCTTCAAGTGCGGCCACGCGCTCCCGTAATCCGGCAACCTGAGACCGCAGGCTTTCCCGGTGTGATAGCAGGAAGTGCAGGTTTCCAAGGTCGCGGGAAGACAGCTCCCGGCCCTCTGGGGTCACAATCACGCTGCCGCGTACCCTGAAGCCGGCCCAGGAGCAATCAGCCCACGGCATGAGTCCGTAAGCGTGAAGCATAATCAGTCGAAAGGCGCATAGGGGCATGGGATCGCCGCTGGCCCATCGTTGAACCGTAGACAATGCGTAGCCTGTTAATTCGGCTGCCTCGGGGATAGACAGCGGCAATGGCATGGGAACGCTGTGGCGAGGCCATACGCGAGGCGGTGGAACGATGAATAAGCGCTGGTCGCCACGGGAAATCGACCGAATTCTGATACTTTTTTTAGAATACTTTTGCACAATGACGTTCTCTTTGGTGGGGCTTTGTTGTTTTGGGTTATTAAAAACACCAAGAACAGGCCGAAAGGGAAATTGTCAAAAACTATGGCCGATAGCAGGCGGTAAAAACGGGCTGAAATCAGCGGAGCAGGCATGCCTAAGTCAAATTATGTTAAATAGATATTGTGGAAACTACTTAAAAAACAAAGACATACTGTTTAACATAATATACATTATGCGTTAATTTTAATTCCCGCTGGCAGTTGCCTCTGGCAATGCCCACGGCCATTGATGCAAATGTTCAAATCATGGTGAAGCTTCAGTACTGAGGGCCATCATGAGCTTCATATGGGCTGGGCAAGACTATTCCAGAACTTGTACTAGGGTTTAGCGGTCACGCGACCTTTGTCCGCTTATATGAAACAAAATGGATGCGTGCAGGAGCCAGGATGCCCAATCAGGTTGATGCTGCTGTCCGTCGCTTGCTGGTAGTGGAGTCATGCTCTGAATGGACCTGTCTGCTCAACAGTCTGACCCGTGCCGGCTGGCACATTGAAAGTACAAGTCTGGATAATGCTGCAAGCAAACGTTGCGATGTAGGCATGATTCATCTGCTCGACCGTCATCTGCAGCACCGGGAAAAACTGAAAAACCTCATACGCCAAAGCGGCGCAGAATGGATCGCTGTTGTCGATGCGGGGGTAATAGACAAGCCGGCCATGCGCGCATTTATCAGCGAATGGTTCTTCGACTTTCATACCCTCCCCTTTGATTTTCACCGGGCAGAGACGACCCTGGGTCGAGCTTACGGCATGTCCCGCATGCGCAACCAGAGCGCGCACAGCACGGCCCATGAGAAACACGAGTTTATTGGCTCATCCCAGAGTGCCAGGACCTTGCGCCAGCTCGTCAGCAAGCTGGCTGCCACGGACTCCCCTGTTCTTATCCGCGGCGAAAGCGGCACGGGAAAAGAGCTCGTGGCTCGTACGCTGCACGAGAAATCGCGTCGCTCAGGCCAGCCCTTTATTGCCGTTAATTGTGGCGCCATTCCTGACCAGCTGATCCAGTCTGAAATGTTCGGCCATGAAAAAGGTGCTTTTACCGGAGCGCATCAGCGCAAGATCGGCAGGATTGAGTCGGCGGACGGGGGCACACTTTTTCTCGATGAAATCGGTGATCTGCCGCTGGAGCTGCAAGCCAATCTGTTGCGATTTTTGCAGGAAATGCAGATTGAACGGGTTGGCGGCAACAAGACGATTGAGGTGAATGTCCGGGTTCTGGCGGCTACCCATATAGACATTGAACAGGCCATAAAGCAGGGAATATTCAGGGAGGACCTGTATTACCGCCTCAATGTTCTGGAGATTCACACCAGTCCGCTGCGTGAGCGCAGTGCCGACATTGCTGTGCTGGCGCAGCACTTTGCCAAACTCTATGCGGTAGAAATCGGCCGCAAGGCACGGCCTTTCAGTGAACAGGCTCTGGGTGCCATGAGCCGGTACAACTGGCCGGGCAATGTGCGGGAACTGGCTAACAGGGTACGACGCGGGATGGCGCTGGCTGAGGGGCGAGAGATTGAAACCGCAGACCTGGGGCTGGCTCCGGCTCCCGGGATCCAGCTAATGAGCGGTAAACTGGAAAACTACATCCTGCGCGCCGAAAGGCAGGCCCTGAGCGATGCACTGGCGCTGCACCCGGACAACATGTGCCGGGCGGCGGAAGCGCTGGGTATCTCCCGCCCGACCCTCTACCGCCTGCTGCACCGGCACCAGATACTCTGAGTCGATGGGGCAGCACCTTCGAAATCAGTAGTAATAGGGGAGCTTCAGACTAATGCTGAAGTTTGGCGCATCCGGAGTCAGCCCCATGGACAGGCTTGGTACCACAGTCAGGCGCTGGGTGGCAGCAACGGTCATGCCCATATTGAAATAGGCGGCATTGGCATCACTGCCGGTCACGGTTTGCCAGCTACTGCCGGTCTGCTTGATTCGGCTGGTGCCGTTGATCAGCTCGGAAAACGACATCGACAAACTCATGCGCTCATTCAGCGCAAAGGCCACTCCCATACCAAACTGGAAATAATCGCCGAGGTCGACTTCGCCGGGCACCTTTACGCCGATTTGCGGGCTGATATCGGGAAAGCTTTCATTCAGATGATGCGTATACGATAAATTACCGAACAGGACCGCCGGGTCCACGGTCTTGACCAGGGCTATGCCGGGCGTGACGGACCAGACGCCGTCGCCCGTGGGCAATTTATCCGGCACGCTCAGATTGTCATTGCCCGGCACCGTACGGAGCTTGATGCCGTAGGGATCATCACCGGTAGGCGCCTTGATTCGCAAGCTCGCCACGGCATCAGGCCTGCCTGGTGCTTCATCAATAAACTTGTAGGAAATACCAACACTGACATCACCCAACCGGGGATTGCCGATGACGGTTTTTTCACTGAACTGGGTGCTGGCCCCGCCCGCTCCGGCAGACTGATAGGTTGTCTCGCGGTAAACCAGTGGCAGATCAAGATCGAGTTGCCAGCGTTGGTGCCAGTTGTAGCGGCCGGTCAGGTCAAAGGTGAACGTATCTGCATTGATCTCGTCGATGCCAAGATTGCCCAGGAAAATGGTGTCCAGTGCCAGAAAGCCATTCAGGAGAAGTTGTCTCGTATCGTAATGGCTGTAAGTTACCCCCGGCTCAATGCTGAAGTTGCCACCCCCGAAAAATCCGCTTTTATCCTGATACAAGGCCTCCACACTGGGAGCAGGTTCAGAGGAGTCCTTGAGAGACTGGCCATAATTGTTCCCGGTATCGGTTACCTGGGCAGGTGCTGTCGCCACCACCGGTTTTGCTGTCGTCGTAGCAGCAACAGCCGTACGTTTTTCTTCGAGCTCACGTATCCGTTGCTCAAGTATCATCAGCTGATCTTGTTGCGCTTCGTAGCTTTTTTGCATTGCATCAAACTGCTCACGCAGGACGGTATCCTCTGCTGCATGAGCCCTGGCAACAGATCCGCTGGCGAGCAGTGCACAAAGGATGTAATGACGGTAATGATGCATGGTTCTCTTCCTTGAGATATTGCAGCCTAATTCTTTAATACCCTGTCGGTCGCAGTGCCCGGAGTTGCTCAAACGTACAATTCGCCAGCTGGGTATTTAAGGGCCTGTCCCTGAGCGCCACATTCAATGTGGCGAGATTGCGCACATTGTTCAGGCTGCCACTGATATTGGCTTGCTGGCTAATGTTGCCGCCACCGATCTGCTGCTGGGTATAACCCTGGCCGGCAGCCTGCAATGCCACCTTCAGGCCGGCCGCATTGCTGGTAACCTGCACGTCGCCGGCGGCATTGGAAAACTGACCGGAGCCATCCCATGCCTGGCCCGTTGCCGCAGGGGCCGTGGTATCAGCCTGGCTGATGGTGATGCTCAGATTGTTCTGTGCATCATTGAAATCACCCGCACTGCGAACGCTCTGTACCACCCCCTGAACGTTGTTCAGCCCTGCTCCGCCGGTGATCTGGCCGGTACCCGGTGTAACCGGGCTGCCATCGCCGCTCTGGTCAATATAGCTGATATGCAGGCTCGGCTCCGCCTTGCCATCGACAAGCAGGGACACCATGGCGCCAACAGCCTGCCCTGCACTGTTTTGCCAGACACTGCTCATGGTTATTCCAAAGTAGACGATCCGGTCCGGTAGCACATAACGCCCTCGCAGCAGGGCCAGCTCGGCATCCCTGACCTCAATCGGCTTGAACTGGCTGGCACTGTTGGCAGGAAGGCTCAGGCACATCAGGCTGGCCATTAACCAGTTTTTACCTTTCACGAAAAACTCCCGGAGCCTCATGCTCCTAGCGTCATGCGCTAAAAAAAATCACTTTGTATAAATCCGAAATCCATCAAGTCAGCATCGCGAACAGGGCGAAACTGATCCAGATGGTGCTTGGCCGTCAAAGGCTCCTGAGGCGTCAGGAGCGCATTCTCGCGGTTGTAGCCACGTCCAATTACCGCGAACACAATGCCGTTCCAGCCTTTGGCAAACTCTTCAAGCGTCATTTTCTTGTGACCCAACACCGGGTCACCGATATAAACCCAGTCGTGACTGCTGACCTGCATGACAACAAAATGCTTGTAGCCCCGTACATCAAGCAGAACTATTGACGGAATTCTCACCTTCTCAAGCTGCTCCGGTTGGATGCGGTAGCCGCGGGCGCGCAAACCGATACTCAGGGCGTAACGCTTCATGTCGAGCATGGAGAATCCCTGCTTGTGTACCTGCTCGACATCGGCCTCGGCGAGCATGCCGTTAATCACGTCGGCTTCGGTGAACTGCAAGCCATAGGCCTGATTAAGCAAGGTAGCCATTGCTGCCGCACCACAACTGAAATCGGTTTTCTGCTCCACCAGATTGATGAATTTCCGCTCACGAATACTGGTGACGGATTTGAAAACCAGCGTCCCTCCGGGTAATGCCGCAAATGATTTTTCCTGTGCGGCTAACTGCAGCGGTAAAACGCTGGCAGTAAGAACCAACAGGAAAAATACCAGCCCCTTCCCTTTCATTGTCGCCTTCCTCAGCCTGAAAGCAGGGCTCAGGTTTTTCCTGAACCCTGCGGGGCTAGCTACTCACTGGCTGGTGTGGCAGCGACAGTACAGGCATGACAGCCTGCTGCAATGGACAGGGAGTTGCTCTGCTGGTTACCGCCACCAGCGGCAATGTTGACACCGATATTACCGGACACTCCCCCCAGCGAATTGGTCAGCAGTGCATTGTTGACCACGGGCTGACTGAAGCCGGAAACGACTGGCAGATAACCAGTGACGGTGCCGCTGAGGCTGCTGTTGCCGGCCTCGTTAAAGGCCAGCGCGCCACCGTCACCGTTCAGGTCAGTGCCTCCCTGGGTTGCTGTATCCAGGTCAAAGTGCCCCGTAGACGTTCCGCCAGGATGACTGCTGCCTGACCACATGTCGGGATAGACATTGCCAATCTGGTCAGATGTGCCCGAGTAGGTTCCCGTCGCGTTCAGCGTCAGGGAAATCGGCTGGTTCTCATAGCTGAGGGTGGCATGGTTGGCCGTGGTGTTGCCAGCGGACGTCTGCTCAACGCTTACGCTGGCACCTGCCCTGTAGGCCGTTTGTGACGCGGCGACAGTCATATTGTTTTTCTGCTGGTTGTAATTACCAGCCGCAATATTGATACCCAGATTACCCGAGACGCCTCCGGCTGCATTATTCAGGGTGGCGTTATTGGGTACGCTGTAGTTGGTCAGATCATTCCCGTAGGCTTTCTGCTCTACGTTGATGCTGGCCTGTGCCGATGGTACTGGCGGTCCGAATACAAACAGGGCATCAGACGTTGCAGCGACGGCTGCTACATCTGCAGTAGCAATCGCGGCGGCATTGGCCTGCTGGTTGTTGTCACCTGCAGCCACGTTGACACCGACATTACCCGATGCCCCACCCAAGGAGTCCTGAATAGTTGCCGTATTTTCAGTGCCCTGATTGACGACACCGTTGTGGACGGTTTTTTGCTCATCATTGATGCTCGCGGAGGCACCCAGATAATTATCATGGTGCCCGTCGCCATCGGCATGCACACCCATAGAGAGGCTTGCAGCCACTGCGAATGCCAGAGGTGTCAGTAACAGTCGTTGAGTTTTCATGGTGAATCTCCTTTAGTTTGAAAAATCCATGCATTTATGAAAAACAGGGTTGGATCAGTTAATGATCCTGATGCCAAGGTTGTTGACCGTACGGTTACCAACCCCTGCACTCTGGTTCAGTTGCACCACGCCACGACTGTCAGCAAATGCCTGGTCATCAATGCTGACCTGCCGATTACCGCTTTGAGGCCCTACTGCTCCCGAGTTTGTTGATGGCAGTGCTGCACTTTGTGCGAGGCTGCTGTCATCCATGCTTTCCGGTATCAAGCCAAGCTCGATGTGAAAAGCATTAATTTGCTGGTTGCCAATGCCGGCGCCCTGGTTGACACCCAGAACGCCGTTGCCATTGCTAAAGGACGCCCCCCGAATCTGTGCACGGGCATCCATCAGCAACATGTCACTGGTAATCGCATCACGGATCTGTTCGACACGGATGGACCCGTCTGCCGTATCGCCCAGGGAAACGGCCCTGACATTGATCTGTTGCTGGCCCTGGCCGGCAGCCTGGTTCAGCATCAGGATCCCGTTATAGCCACTGGCTCCGCTATCAATATCGGCCTTGTCCAGAACGTCACCCCGCGTTGCTGCAGACATCAGCAAGAGGAGCGTGTACAGCACGACAAATCCGTTTGAGGGTTTCATGTTATTGCCTCTGCATAACTTGCAGGGGGAGCAGGCCCTGCTGAACGCTGCGGGTTACCAGGTCACCCACATTGCCCACCGCACCACTGCCATGACCAATGGTACCAATGCCGGCATCAGCCTGACGGCCGGGAGACGCACTGCCCGTTGCATGGTCGGCGGCCACTGGAGAAACCAGGAGTTGTCGTGTCAGTCGCGCACCACTGGAAACCGATGCAAAATCACTGTCACTCAGTTCGCCTGCTGAGCCCCTGGTCAATAAACTACTGCCGGTGGCAGCACCAGGTTTGGCATTGACCAGAAGTGGATCGGCCGCAGGAACGAGATCGACGCGTGCAGCAGCACGAGGCTGTACCTGACGGGAGATGATGATGTCACCATCGGCTGAGATCGCCGGACTGGACGCGATCAATGCACTGACACATATCCAGATGCTGCGGAAATTAAAAAATGGAACCGAATGTTTTTTCCGCTTCATGACCGTGATCCCTGTCAGGATGTAAACAGCAACCGGGACAGGAAAAAGGCATGATCTGTGCCTGTTTTTGATATGCCATGGATAACAATGGCTTGAGTATTTATCCGCCAGAGCTTTTAGTAACAAGATTCAGGACTGTTACAGTCCATAATTTTGAAAGAGGTTAAACATCAGGGCAACTGGCATAACCTTGGCACGGGGTTGTGTTACGAAGTTGAAACACAATCATGATCAAGCCTGATTTTGACGAAAACTGTCTCAACCTTGGTACACGGCTTGACTTGGATTAATAATGCACACCTTTTCAGCTTGTTCCTTAAGATAACGCAATAAGTCAGGTGGCAATCGGGGCTTTGGTGTGGCAAGCGAAAGAAGGATTAACCGATAATGCGGATTGATGGCCACTGCCCTGAAAAACATCAGGGTTACTTGTGCCGGGGGAGACATCAGGAGGCAGGCATCAAAGGCATGGAAGCCCGCTGATTAACAAGCGTTTCCATTTATACCATTGCCTGCATTCATTGTGCGCCAGCTTTCCCCCCCAGCCCCTTTACTGGAGGTAGTCCTGAGATGTGCTGGAGGAAACCAATACGGCGCCGGATCGGGTTTCAGCTTGATGCAAGGTAAGGCATGCGCCAGCAATCGTGCAGGCCACTCTTAATTGCTAACTTGATACGGCGCGTGCACTGACCCTGTCGAGAAGTCCGCTCAGTACTTTTTCGATGGCATCCTGCCGCAGCAGGCGCATTCCGCCATCACATCCTGCCCGCACGATCTGCGGTACGGTTGCGCGCGAGCGCACCAGTTGCTTGACCTCATCAGAACCGCCCAGCAGCTCATAAACGCCGACACGCCCCTTGTAGCCGGCATGGCAGGCATCGCATCCAGCCGGCTCATACAGGACGAACTGGCCTTCCGGGGCGAAATCCTTGCGCCAGGCAGCCAGCACGGCCGGTTTATTCAGACTGGTTCCTGCACAATATTCATCGAGCATTTCGGATATTTCGGTATTAGTGGCTGCATGAGGTTGTTTGCATTTCTGGCAGAGCTTGCGAGCCAGTCGCTGTGACAGGATGCCGATAAGTGCATCTGCAAAGTTGAACGGGTCCATGCCAAGGTCCAGCAGCCGGACGACACTTTCGGCTGCGCTGTTGGTATGCAAGGTGGACAGAATCAGATGCCCCGTCAATGATGCCTCAATAGCGATTTTTGCCGTTTCGGCATCGCGTATTTCTCCGACCATGATGACGTCCGGATCGGCGCGCAGGAAGGCCCTCATCGCGGCGGCAAACGTCCAGTCGATACGTGAATTGATCTGTACCTGGCGCAGGCCAGGCTGGGTAATCTCGACCGGATCTTCAGCCGTCCAGATCTTGATGTCCGGCTTGTTGATGTGATGCAGAACCGAGTGCAGCGTTGTGGTCTTGCCGGAGCCGGTGGGGCCGCACACCAGAAACAGGCCGTAGCTGCGTGCCACCATTTTCTTGAGTTCGGTAAAGTCCCGCGCATCCAGACCAAGTGCTTGCAGCGGCAACGGGTCAACTCCGCCAAGGATGCGTAACACCACATCCTCCAGATTCTCTATCGTGGGCACGATGGCAACGCGAAGCTCGATCGGGCGCTGGCCGAAATGGCCAAACGATATTTTTCCGTCCTGCGCATGCCGACGCTCGGAAATATCCAGACCTGCCATGATCTTGATGCGCGAAACCAGGGCATTGCGATAGGTCGGCTGGAGTTCAAGGTAATCCTCAAGATCTCCATCCTTGCGGAAACGTATCAGGGTATTGGTTTTGCCGGCATTGCTTTCTATGTGGATGTCGGAGGCCCCTTGGGTGTGGGCGTCAATAATGATCTTGTTGAGAAGCCTGACCAGGGCGTTATCCATCACCCGTGCTTCTTCGACTTCCCGATCCTTTGATTCAGCCGGATGCAGGGTTTCCCGCGTCAGGGCACTTGTCAGCTCCTCCACTTTCATCTGCGTAACATCCTTGCTTCGCAGGTTTTCACTTGGGTGTGCTTGCGACGTATCGGCGCGGGCTATGGCACTGGCCAGCTCAAGGCTCGCATATTCCTTGCTGATGCGATCCCGCAGGTCATCCGGATCGCCTATGACCGGCACGATGGTGTGTTTGGAGAGGAACTGCAGCTTCTGGACAAAATCCATGGCGAGGGGATTTTCCATGGCAACCACCAGCGCACTCTCCACCCGCATTAATGGCAGTGCCTGGTACTGGGTCGCGACGGCGGCACTCACCAGATCAAGAGCCAGTGGATCTGTCTGGAAATCGCGCACATTGACGAAGGGAACCCCCAGCTTTTCCGACAGTGCCATCTGCACCAGCCGCATAGTGACGGCGCCCATTCCAACAAGGATATCGCCCAGTCGCTTCCCGGGATGTACCGTTTGAAGCTTCAGTGCTTCCGAAAGCTGTATGGGGGTGATGAGGTCGGAGTCCACGAGTAAATCACCCAGCTTCATCATGGGAAGACGCTTCCGGGATCGTATGGCGAGCTGAAGATCCTCTGGAGACGTTATGCCTCCGTTCAGGAGCAGCTGGCCGAGTTTTTCTTCACTCAGCTTTTCCTGCTGATTGAGTGCAACGTCCGTGGCCTCTGTCGCCCCCTGATCTTTTTGAGCCAGCGTGTCCGGCATACGCAAACCAATTTGTACGTCGTCCAGTTGTTGTGCGGGGATGAAGCAGGGTACGACCAGCCCTGTGTCGCCATCCGGAAAATACAGGAAAAGACCGGCATTCACCTTTGCAAGGCCACAGGTGATACCGGTGAGGGTTGTGCCATCAGGAAAACGGACGGTTACCTCGCTTTCATCCGCGGCGTGAGCCGCATCGGCACCTGCGGCGTTCACCATGTCGGTGTCGAGGATCAGCGATACGGGCATGCTCAGTCGGATGGCACGGACCCTTTCCAGCCGGAGTCGTTGTGGGCCGGCATGACCAGCCATCTCGACATTGATACAGCCTGCCTCTGGCTCGAATCTCTGCAATCTGGCGCCAAGGATACGGCCATCAAGCATTTCAATGGCGCAGTCATGCGCATGGCCTTCAAGTGACGTTCCCGACAGCTGGAAAAACGGGGGAAGAGGCCAGGAAAAGACAGCACACTCACGTGACGAAGTTGCTGGCAGCATGCGGTCTTCCATTCAGCCCTCTCTCATGGCGACAACCAGCAGGATGTTCAACGCATACATCAGGCCAGTTGCCATTTCGTAAAATTAAAACGCCATCGTGATGAATCAACAGGCTAATTCATGACGCTAGTACATGCCATCTCTTTACTCAAGCGCAGGACTGCTGAAAACGCTTCCGGACTGCATCAAACAGCCTTGCGCCATACTTGCAGTGTTGTAAAAGCCTCCGTCAGTGGTGACGGGCGCTGGATTGCAGCAAGCTCCGGTTATTGCGGGCGCAGTTTTCCCTTACTGCCTGCATCCGGATACTATGGCGTATAATGCCCGGGCGGTGCTCGGCGAGTTTCCGCAAGGGTGATGGAAAAGCATTAAATGCTGTCTGGGAGTTCTCCCCCACCTGGCTTGTCCCCAGCCCCGTCATGCTCACTCCACCGTGCGGAATGTTCCTGTCATGAAGCCCATCAACCCCGTGCGGCACGGAAAAAATCCGGCAGCAGCAAAGCCTGGCTTGCATCCGCGCAACCGGCATCAGGGACGTTACGACTTTCCAGCACTGATCAGAAAGTGCCCTGCCCTGGCCCCGTTTGTGGCGATCAACATCCATGGCGATGAATCGGTTGATTTTGCCAGCCCGGCGGCTGTCAGGGCACTCAACCGGGCGCTGTTGTCGCTGCATTACGGCATTTCGGTGTGGGACATTCCGCCCCGCTATCTGTGCCCGCCGGTTCCAGGCCGGGCGGACTATTTGCATTACCTTGCAGACCTGCTGGCCGGCAGCAATGGTGGCGTTATTCCACGCGGGAAATCCGTTCGTGCGCTGGATATCGGCGTCGGCGCAAATTGCATTTACCCGCTACTGGGTCATGCGGAATACGGCTGGAGTTTTATCGGCTCGGACATTGATCCCGTCGCGCTCAATTGTGCCGAAGGCATTGTGCAGGCCAATGCCCTGAGCCGTGGCATTGACTTCCGCTGGCAGGAATCAGCTGCTGCCATCTTCAAGGGGGTTGTGCAGGAAAGTGATTTCTTTGATCTCACCCTGTGCAATCCGCCTTTTCATGCCTCGCTGGCCGAGGCCCGTGAAGGCAGCGAGCGAAAATGGCGCAATCTTGGCAAGGAAGATGATCGAAAAAAATCGCCGGCGCTTAATTTCGGCGGCCATGATGCCGAGTTGTGGTGCGAAGGCGGTGAGGAAGGATTTCTGCGCCGGATGATTAGCGAAAGTGCCGGCATGGCTCAGCACTGCTTCTGGTTCACTACGCTGGTTTCAAAAGCATCGAGCTTGCCCGCTATTCATGAAGAGCTGAAAAAAGTCCGTGCGCTGAACGTAAAAACAATAAAAATGTCCCAAGGACAAAAACAAAGCCGGATCGTGGCTTGGACGTTTTTTGATGACAACCGTATACGATCATGGCGGCAAGGGCAGGAGAAAAACGGGAATGGGAAACACTGACAAGTCGATGGCTCTCCAGACTGAATCTGCTGTTGCCGCTTAAACAGCAGTCGCTGCGGCCGCTGGCCATCCTTGTTGATGGCTGACTGATTTCCCATAAAAAATCCCCGGCAATGATCGGGGCTTTTTTATGTCATTTTTTGCGGCAAGAAAAATCAGTCAAACACATAACAATCCATGGCCAGTGCGCGTCCGGAATAGTTTGCCAGGGGACGTTGCAGTGACGGTTTTTCCGAGGCCGCGCCATAGGCGACAAACAAGGGCAGCAAATGCTCGGTGCTGGGATGTGCACGCCGCGCCGAAGGTGCCTGCTGCTGCCAGTCCGACAAAGCCGACCTGTCATTACGCTTCAGCGCCTCGTACATCCAGTCCTGAAAGGCATGCACATACTCGTCCGCTATATCCGTGCTGAACTCATCGAAATGAAATTCGTGCAGATTATGGGTCAGCCCGCCGGAGCCTATGATCAGAATATTTTCCTCTCGCAGCGGACGCAGTGCTTCGCCCAGACGTAAATGCCATTCAGCATCGCGCCCCGGCTGCACGGAAAGTTGCGTCACCGGAATATCCGCCGCCGGATACATCTGTTGCAGCGGCACCCAGGCGCCATGGTCAAGGCCGCGCGCCGGTGCGATGCCGACAGGAATATCCGCCTGCGCCAATAACTGGCCAACGCGCGCGGCGAGTTGCGGTGCTCCCGGTGCCGGATACGTAATTTCGTAAAGCCCGGGAGGAAATCCGCCGAAATCATGAATGGTGGCCGGTTGTACAACGGCACTGACATTGGGTTGTGTTGTCGTCCAGTGTGCAGAAACCATCAGGATGGCTGCCGGTTTTGGCAAGGCAGCCGCCATGGCTGTCCAGGCCGCACCGTAAATGCCGGGCTCGACGGCCAGCATGGGTGAGCCATGGGAAATAAACAGGGTGGGAAACATGATGACCTCCTGATGCCGGACTGCATCGCATGAATGCATCATGGACGCTCCGGCACCCGGAATAAACCTGCAGGGCCGCAATGCTGTGTTCGCATTGTGGCAACAATCACTCGCGATCAACGTCGATGCAGGCGAGCCTGGCGCAAGGCGTAGACAAACACGGGAAGCAGCAAGAACAGATTGCCGGCATATGGCCAGTGCGGCGATATCTCGTAAAGACCGGTGCCGAGCACTGGACCGATGATGGAGCCAATGGCGGGAAGCGCCGTCGTCAATCCTGCCAGGGCGCCCTGCTCGTCTGCGCCCACCGTCAGTGAGGCGGCAGCGACACAGCCGGGATAGCTGAGCCCGATGCCCAGGCCACAGCAGGCGACGCCGGCAAACAGGAAAAAAGCAGTGCCGCCGACCGCCAGCAATACCGAGCCGGCAATGAGAAAAAACAGGCCGGTGTGAATCAGCCGCCATGCCGGCCAGCGCAAGTGCTGCACCAGCAGGCCCTGCGCCAGCAAAGACAATCCCGCAGACAGCATCAGGGCAAAACCGACTTTTTTGGCAGCGAGCTGGCTGGAGAGCTGCAGCGTATCCTGAAAATAAAATCCCAGCGTTTGTATCACCATTGAAAATGCCGTGAACATCACCATGGCAATCAGCAGGAAATGACCGTAGCGCTTGTCGATAAAGCGTAGGCGTGCGGGCGATGCATGATGCGGCTGTACCAGCGGACGTGGCGACTCCGGCAGGAAAATCCAGATCAGCAGCAGGCTGCTGAAAGTCATGAAGGCCGCAAAATACAGCGGTGCCAGCAGACTGATGCCGGCCAGCATGCCGCCCATCGCGGGACCGATAATGGTCCCCGTGCTGTTGGCGGCACCCAGTCGCGCAATGCCCGTGGTGCGGTTTTCAAGGCTGGTGATATCGCTCACATAGGCGTTCGAGGCCGGCATGGTGCCCGCCATCACGGATGACTGCAGGCAACGCGCCAGGATCAGGGCCAGCCACAGGAACGTGCCGCGTAACAGTTGCTCGAAGCCGAGCCAGAACAGGCTGGTGAAAACCAGTGTGCCAACGGTGTAACCCGTCAGGCCGATGAGGATGACGTACTTGCGACCGAGCCGGTCACTGTGCCGGCCCCAGGCGCGAGTCGCCACCGCGTACACGGCCGAGGAGGCCGTAATGATGATACCGATTTGCAGTTCGCGCAGTCCCACTGCCCGGCCGAGCAGCGGCAACAGTGAAAACACCAGCGTCTGTCCCATGGCCATGGTGGCAATGGCGGCCAGCAGCAGGCTGTAGACAAGGCGTTCGGGCAGGATGGGGGCTGACGTGGGTGATGACGTCACGGGTGGCGATGAAGGGTTCGACATGAAAGCTCCGGCGTTGGCGCAGTATAGGGCCCTCTCCTGCCGGCCTGCATCACACGAACCGGTCATAAGCCTGCAAAAGCCGCGCACCTGCATTACAATCCGCGCCCGACGCCCCGCTGGTGCCAGCATCTGCCATGTCCGCCCTGCCCGACTTCCCCCTTAATACCGCCCTGCAGCACCTTGTGCTCTATGCCGATGCTGCCCTGCTGGTGGTGGAGAAGCAGGCCGGTTTGCTGAGCGTGCCTGGGCGCGGTGAAGACAAGCAGGACTGCCTGATGGCGCGCCTGCTGCCTGAATATCCGGATGCGCGCATCGTGCATCGTCTGGATCAGGACACTTCCGGCTTGCTGGTGATTGCCCGTGATGCCGATACGCATCGCGAACTCTCGCGCCAGTTTCATGATCGTGAAGTGGAAAAAACCTACATTGCACTGGCGCTGGGGCATCCTGCCGAGAATGGCGGCGAGATCGATCTGGCCCTGCGTTATGACCCGCCGAGCAAGCCGCGGCATGTGGTGGATCCGGTGGCTGGCCAGCATGCCCTGACCGGATGGAAAGTGCTTGACCGGCAGCCGGGCTATACGAGGGTCAGCCTGGTTCCGCACACCGGCCGTACGCATCAGCTGCGCGTTCACATGCAGGCGCTGGGACATCCACTCCTCGGCGATACGCTGTACGCGCCGGCAGAGGCCTGTCCGCCCGGCAGCCGTCTTTGTCTGCATGCAGAAACACTGGGGTTTGTTCATCCGGCCCATGGCGGCCGTTTACGCTTTCATCGTCCTGCACCGTTCTAGTTATCACCAGACAATTCCTCCTGAATTGTCTGGTACGCGCAGAGTCCGGCACATGTCCGTACCCTGCTCACGCCAAATCAATACGCCGTATTGATTTGCGGGCGGCACCTCCTTGTGCCGCAAAGTCTTTGACCAGGTCACAGGCTTTTTGAACCAGGTTTTATATTTTGAGAGAAATTAATGAGCTCTGCCTTGTTTGCCCCTGTTGTTGGTCAACGCTGGATTTCTGATACCGAAACCGAACTTGGTCTGGGTGTCATGATCGAAGTGGATGCGCGCTCGCTGACGGTACTGTTTCCAAAAAGCGAAGAAACACGGGTTTATGCCCGCAACAATGCACCGCTTTCCCGCATCCGCTTTGCCGTGGGTGACAAGGTTCTTGATGTGGCCGGCAGCGCGTTTGACGTACTGAGCGTGGACGAGGATCGCGGCCTCCTGCGCTACAACGTGAAAAGCGTGGCGGGTGAAAGCGCCGTGCTCAACGAAACCCGTCTGGCCGCCAACATTCATCTGGCGCGCCCGCAGGAGCGCTTGCTGGCCTCGCAACTTGACAGCAACGAGCTGTTCAACCTGCGCGTGCAGGCGCTGCTGCAACAGGAAAAGCTGACACAGTCGCCGGTGCGTGGTCTGGTAGGGCCGCGCCTTGGGCAGGTCCCGCACCAGTTCTATATCGCCCATGAAGTCGGTGAGCGGCCGCAACCGCGTGTGCTGCTGGGCGATGAAGTCGGCCTCGGCAAAACCATTGAAGCCGGCCTGATCATTCATCAGCAACTGCAAACCGGCCGTTCGGCGCGCGTGCTCATTCTGGTGCCGGAAAACCTGCAGTATCAGTGGCTGGTGGAAATGCGCCGGCGTTTCAATCTCAATGTGGCGCTGTTTGATCTTGAGCGCTGTGCGGCGCTGAAAGAAAGCGACGAAGAGCTGAATCCCTTCGATACCGAGCAGCTGGTGCTGATGTCACTGGAATTGCTGGTGGATCATCCTGATCTGGCCGACGCCGCCTATGCCGCCAACTGGGACCTGCTGGTGGTCGATGAAGCCCATCACCTGGAGTGGACGCCGGAAGAGCCGAGCGAAGCCTATCAACTGGTGGCTGAACTCGCGGAAAAAACACCTGGGGTGCTGCTGCTGACTGCTACGCCGGAGCATCTGGGCGTGGCCAGTCACTTTGCGCGTTTGCGCATTCTTGATCCGGCGCGTTATCACGATCTCGATATTTTCATGGAAGAAGAAAAGGCTTTTGCCAGCGTTGCTGCCGCCGCCGAAGAATTGCTCTCGGAAAAACCGCTTACGGCGGCGGCCAGAAATGTTCTGCAGGAAAAACTGCCTGCGGTCCTGCTGGAAAATCTGGATGCAGCAGAAAGCCGCCAGCAGGCGCTGACGGCATTGCTGGATCGCCATGGTGTTGGCCGCGTGCTGTTTCGCAACACGCGTGAAGCCATTGGAGGCTTTCCCGAGCGCCAGTGCCTGCCGCAGGCCCTGCCCGCACCGGCCCATGCCGTGCGCGATGTTCTCGCGCATGCCCTGTATCCGGAAATGCATGAAGAAGACGATGACTGGTGTTTGCAGGATTCACGCGTCGAGTGGCTGGCCGGCTTGCTGAAAACCCTGAAGCGCGAAAAGATCCTGTTGATCTGCCGCTCCAGTCCGGTCGCCCTGGCGCTGGAAGAATACCTGCGCATGAAGCAAGGCGTGCGCACCTCGGTGTTTCATGAAGGCATGAGCCTGCTCGAGCGCGACCGCGCTGCCGCTTATTTTGCCGACGCCGATTATGGTGCACAGATCCTGCTTTGTTCGGAAATCGGTTCCGAGGGTCGCAATTTCCAGTTTGCCCATCATCTGGTGCTGTTCGATCTGCCGCCTGATCCGGAACTTCTGGAACAGCGCATTGGCCGCCTTGACCGTATTGGCCAGACCGAAACCATCAAGCTGCATGTCGCCTATTTCGCCGGCACTGCTCAGGAAAGATTATTCCGCTGGTATCACGAAGGCCTGAATGCCTTTGAAAGCATCAGCCCGACGGCACGTACCATTCTGGAAGAACTGCGCCAGCAATTGCCGGCAGCCTTGCGTGAAGGCGGTGATATTTTTGAAACCTTGCTGGCCACGGCAAGGCAGCGCCGTGCTGAACTCGGTGCCGAACTTGAAAAAGGCCGTGACCGTTTGATCGAGCTCAATTCCTGCCGGAAAGATGTGGCGGCGGACCTGATTGCTGCCATCAATGCGCAGGATGCCGATCCCGCGCTGACGAATTTCATGGAGCGTGCGTGGTCGGCGTTCGGTGTGGATCAGGAAGAGCAGCTGGAAACCCATCTGCATATCCTGCGTCCCGGCAATCACCAGTTGCTGGACGGTTTTCCGGGTCTGGATCCAGAAGGCATGACGGTATCGTTTGACCGCAATTACGCTCTGGTGCGTGAAGACGTGCAGTTCCTGAGCTGGGAACATCCGATGCCGCAGGGTCTGCTGGATCTTTTCCTCACACAGGAATACGGCAACGCCAATGTCGCCCTTATTCGCAATAAAGGTATCAAACCCGGTACGGTATTGCTGGAGCTGTTCTTCCGGCTGGAAACCATTGCCCCCCGCGGTCTCAATGTGGAATCGGCCCTGCCCTCGCTGGCCCTGCGCGTCTTGCTGGATCAGGACGGACGCGATCTGACCTCGCGGGTGGCGCACGATGTGCTGGTCAAGCAGCTGCAACCGCTGGAGCGCGCAGTGTGTCGCCAGCTGGTCAAGGCCCGCCAGGAAGAGCTGGAAGGCTTGATGAAGAAAGCCGTTCTGCAGTCCGAGTCACAACTGCCCGGCATTCGTGACGCCGCACTGGCGAACTGGAAAAGCGTGAATGACACGGAAATCCACAGGCTCAAGGCGCTTGCTGCCGTGAATCCCTCGGTGCGTCCTGCAGAAATAAGCCTGCTGGAAAAAAAGCAGCAGGAGGGTGAAAAAGCGCTGGCGGGTCTGCGCCCCGTGGCGCATGCCGTGCGCATGATTGTGGCGGCCTGAGTCCGGTTTTTCCGGCAAAAAAAGGCGCCGGAAGGCGCCTTTTTTAATACGTATTTTTTACGCCCGCATTCATGCTCCGGTCTGGTCGCTGCTTGATGGTACGGTCAGTGTGTCAGTGGCAGCTTCTGGGCCAGTGTGTGCCACAGGGCATCAAGTGCTTCCAGTGCCTGCTGGCTGGCCAAAAAAAAGCGTTTGGTATCCAGCGCATCATGCACGCTGGCGGCTTCAACCAGATACAAGCCATGGCGAGCCTGCAGGCGGGCATGCGTCTCCGCCACCGGAAAAAATCCGGCATCGGGAAAGATCACACCGGCGCTGTCACAACGCTGGCGCAAGTTGCGGCCGAGGCGTTGCCAGATATCCGTGCTGATGCCATTTTCCAGACCCAGCAAGACCCCCAGCCCGGTACTCAGGTCGTCCGCATTGTAGTTCCTCTCGATCAGCTCACAGAGCTTTCTGGTTGCAGGCCAAGCCTGTTGTAGCCCCCACTCCGGTGCCATGTGCGGCGACATGTTCAACCATGCTGACCACCAGTCATGCAGGCGCTCGCTGAAAACATAGGGGTCTCCCAGCCCCATGACCGGCAACGGTGTGCACCAGGGGACACCGTTTTCATCAAAGCAGATCACTACCGCTGTACCGGAGTCACTTTCCGGCAGCGAATGCCCTTCGCTCAGTAACAAGGTGTGATGCTCACGCGCCAATGCCAGCTGTCGCAGGAAGATGGCCAGCTGCTGCAAGGTTGGCAGCAGTGTCTCAAGACCAGCCGCGGTTTTTTCAATCCGGTCCAGCCAGGTATTTCTGGTGAGCGCTGCATGCCGGCACAACTCGTTGTTGCAACGGCGCTGCAGCTCCAGAAAACCGCTGCGGTGACGTGCATCAATATGGGCTGCCGGGGCCATATGCCACTCAACGGCATGCGCGCGCAAACGACAGCGCATTACGGGCATGGGAGTCTCGTGAGCATGGCAGTCTCGTGACAGGAAAAACGGATGATCGGGAAAAGGTTCTGAAGCTCGACTGAGCCTAGAACAAGAGGAGTGAGCCGCCAGAGTCCGGCAGAAAGTTGTCTAAGATTCAGGCTGTTAAGAGCGCCACGAGGAGCGCAGACCGGCTGACCAGGCGCCAGTGTCAGCTCCCTAGAGGTAGCCAATCCCGTAGAATTCGCCGGCACTGCGAACACCGAGCGCCGTACGTCCCTGCTCTGCCCGCTCCTCGCCCCACTCCACCAGCTGGTAGTAGACATTGCGGGAGATCAGGGCTTCCAGCCTGTCGCGGACATGAACATAAGGTGCGGGCTCCTGGTCGCCCCTGAACACCACCCGTACCGGATGCTCGGGCCCGGCGATCACCACATCACCGGTTTGCATCGTGAACTTCAGGTATTGCAGTCCGTTTTCTTCGTGCTTTTCCACCAGTACGGCCAGAAACGGCGCATCTTCAACCCGGATACGCACTTTCTCGACCGGCGTCACCAGATAGTAGTCCCCGTCATCATCGTGGCGCAGGACCGAGCTGAACAGCTTGACCAGTGCCGGCCGGCCAATGGGAGTGCCCATGTAAAACCACTGGCCGTTGCGCTTGATCTCCATATCGAGATCGCCGCAAAACGGTGGATTCCAGCGGTGCACGGGTGGCAGGCCCCTGGGATCGTTACCCCCTTCATCTTTCAGCAGACGCAATATGGCCATGGGGTCGGAGCGCAATTGCGAGCTGCTTTTGGGGGGCGGTAATGGTGTGTCGGTCATGACGAAGCCTGTATGGTCACGGGCCAATGTTGTCGGACACAAAACGTGCGACTTTTATTGGCCTTTCGGTGGTCTGCTTTTATACTACGCGCCGCTAGAAAATCGAGGCCTTATGCGTACTTGGCTTATGCGGGTCGTATCAAGGGCATATCCAGCCAGTTCAGGAGATTATCGTGGAAAGAGAAGCGATGGAGTTTGATGTTGTCATCGTCGGCGGTGGCCCCGCCGGTTTGTCCGCCGCCATCCGCCTGCGTCAGCTCAGTATTGAGTCTGGCCATGAAATCTCCGTGTGTGTTGTGGAGAAGGGTTCCGAGTTCGGTGCCCATATCCTGTCGGGGGCCTGCTTTGAACCGCGTGCCCTGACTGAACTGTTCCCGAACTGGAAGGAAGAAGGCGCTCCGCTCAACACGCCAGTCATCGAAGACCAGGTGCATTTCCTGCTGAGCGAAACCCGCAGCATCCACACCCCTGACTGGGTTGTGCCCAAGCCCATGCATAACGAAGGCAACTACGTCATCAGCCTCGGTAACCTCGTGCGCTGGCTGGCCACTCGGGCTGAAGAGCTGGAAGTAAACCTCTTCCCTGGATTTGCTGCTTCCGAAGTGCTGTATGCCGAAGACGGTTCCGTGAAAGGCATTGCTACCGGTGACATGGGCGTGGCACGCGATGGCACGCACAAGCACAGCTACACGCCGGGCTATGAACTGCACGCCAAGTACACCCTGTTTGCCGAAGGTTGCCGCGGCAGCCTGGGCAAGGAACTCATCCGCAAATTCGATCTGGATAAAGACGCTGATCCCCAGCATTACGGCCTTGGCATCAAGGAACTGTGGGATATTGATCCGGCCATGCACAAGCCGGGTCTGGTCATGCACGGTGCCGGCTGGCCCCTGTCGGAATCCGGCAGCACAGGTGGCTGGTGGCTGTATCACCACGAGAACAACCAGATTTCGGTCGGCCTCATCACCGACCTTTCCTATCACAACCCCTACCTTTCGCCGTTTGACGAAATGCAGCGCTTCAAGCACCACCCGGTGATCAGCAAATATCTTGAAGGCGGCAAGCGTGTTTCCTACGGTGCACGCGCCATCATCAAGGGCGGCCTCAATTCCCTGCCCAGGCTGACGGTGCCGGGTGGCCTGCTGATCGGTGATGATGCCGGCTTCCTGAACTTCTCCAAGATCAAGGGCAGCCACACGGCGATGAAGTCAGGCATGCTTGCCGCTGAAGCACTCGCAGAGGCGCTGCAGGCCGGCAAGACCGGTGGCGATGAACTGGTGAGCTACACCGAAAAATTCAAGAGTTCCTGGCTGTTTGAAGAGCTCTACAAGTCACGCAATTTCGGCCCGGCCATGCATCGCCTTGGCACGCTGATGGGGGGCGCCTTCAACTTCATCGACCAGAATATTTTCGACGGCAAGATTCCCTACACCATTCATGACACCACGCCGGATTACACAACGCTGGATCTGGCTTCGCAAAGCACGCCGATCCAGTATCCGAAGCCTGATGGCAAGATCAGTTTCGACAAGCTTTCCTCCGTGTTCATGTCCAGCACCAATCATGAAGAAGACCAGCCGATTCATTTGCAGCTGAAAAATTCCGACGTACCCATCAAGAAAAACCTGCCCCTGTACGGCGAGCCGGCACGACTGTATTGCCCGGCTGGCGTGTATGAAGTGCTGGAAAATGCCGATGGTTCGCCGCGTTTCCAGATCAATGCGCAGAATTGTGTGCACTGCAAAACCTGTGACATCAAGGATCCGGCCCAGAATATCAACTGGGTGGTACCGGAAGGCACGGGCGGGCCCAATTACCCGAATATGTAATGTGCAGAATGCATAAAAGAAAAAGGCGACTTCGGTCGCCTTTTTCTTTGTCGCACCTCTTCCGATGCGACGTCATTTCCGGAGGACCGGTGCTATGGCGCTCTCTGCCCAAGTCATGCACACTCGGAAACCCAAGCGACCCAGGGCAGGATTCAACCTTGTTGACTGGTTCAAAATCATGCCGTTAACCACCATGAATATTCACATGACGCCTCTGCAACCGCTGCTTCTGACGGCCTTGCTGGCGATGATGGCCGTGCCTGTTCTGGCGGCACCGGCAAATACCCTCCCCGCAAGCAAAACGCCAGTATCAGGCGTCCCTGCCACCACACCAGATACGCCTGCGGCTCCCGTTCGCATGCCTCCGGTCAGCGGCGTAAACAACTCGAAAACACCGACGGAAATCCAGGTCAGTCAACCGGGGCAACCCAGCTACATCATGGTTATTCCTCCTGCAAAGACGATCGCAAAAGCTCAGCCAGGCACAGCAAAAGAGCCCGCCTGTGCCAGCCTCAAGGCCCCTTATCGTGCCGGACTCTGGGAAATCACTTCCGTCAGTAATAATTCCCTGATGCCGCAGCCCATTACCGCAAAAATAAAACGTTGTGTGACCGAACGTGACGCACAGAATGCCTGCGGCTTGAATCAGCTGACCGGAGGACGCAACCGGGATTGTCAGCTCGTCGACATGCAGATCAGCAGTAATACGGCTACGTGGGGAATGCGTTGTGACAGCCCGCACTTCACCGCACAAGGCAACGGACAATCCACATTTACGGCTGATGCCTATCACGGCTCATTCAACATGAGTGCCAGTATGCAGGGCACTCCCATGAAACTGAATACAACGTTTAACGGCCACCGTCTCGGCAATTGCAAATGAGGTTCTGAGAGAATGTCTCTTTACTCGCGTCACGTTTTTCCTCACCTCCTCGACTGGCTGATGTCGCAGCCAGCCTTTACCCTGGCACGTGAGGAACTGCTTGCTGAAGTCGCTGGAGATGTACTGGAAATCGGTTTTGGCACCGGCCTGAATATCGATCACTACCCCGACAGCGTAATCTCGCTGACCACGGTTGATGTCAATCCTGGCGTGCACCAGCTGGCAAAAAAACGCCTGGAAAAAGCCCGCATGCCGGTAAAGTTTGCACTGATCAGTGGCGAGAACCTGCCCATGCCGGATGCCAGCTTTGATGCGGTAGTTTCAACATGGACCTTGTGCAGTATCCCCGATGTCGAAAGCGCGCTACTGGAAATTCGTCGTGTATTAAAACCGGAGGGCCGTTTTTATTTTGTTGAGCACGGCCTGAGCCCTGATTCCGGCACAGCCAGATGGCAACATCGCCTGACCCCCGTGCAGAAAATCATTGCCGATGGCTGTCATCTGAATCGGGATCATTTAACGCTGATTGCGAATGCGGGTATGACGGTCATCGAGAAAAAGCAGTTTCTGGCGCAGGGCTTGCCTGCCGTAGGCGCCTTCATGACTCTGGGCGTGGCGACGCGATAAGCCTTTAGCCGGTTGTTGGGCCCTGCGTCCTGAGGGCCTGATCGGGAGGACTGGCGGCAGCGACAAGGATAAAGGCAGGCATGAGACATCCTGCGCCGCCATGATGAACCCTCTAGCGTGCGAGCACGAAGCGTGCTGAAACGCCCTTGCCATCACTTTGCTTCTCCGCCTGTGCCTCCTGCACCTTGATGCCCTGGGCCGACAAGGTGGCCAGCCATTTTGCAACGGTATTGAAATCGGCACGCTCAAGCCAGACCCTGGCCTGCTCTTCGCCTTCAGGCTCAACGCGGCTGAGTGTCAGGCCCTGGGCACCGGCAGCATTACTGACAATCCCCAGCACGGAGCCTGTTGCGGCAGAGTGAGTGCCACCCGACTGACCGGCACTGGCCTGTATCAACTGCATCAGCTCGAGATTATTCACATACTGCACGCGGGCATTTTGCGCGGCATGCCGCGATGGCAGCCAGATGCCAATATCCAGAACCAGCAAGGCAAGACAGATTCCCAGTATCCTTAATGCCTGCTGTTCACGCGGAGCCAGTAACAACCAGCGCTGGCGCAATGGGGCAATGCTTTCGAGCCAGTTTTGCTGCACGCTCATAAAAAAAGCATTCATGCGCCACCCTCCACACGCAAACGACCACGAATCACACTGCCCTGCGAATTGGCAGACACAATTTCAGCATGAAACCCCTGGCCTTCCAGCTTTTGCTTGAAGCCGTCAAGGTCGCCCAGTGCGCGTGCATCCACATCCAGCGTGATTACGCCGCCTGAAAAATCCACACGCTGGGTATCAAGACCCGAACCCTGAAGGGATTCAGCCACGCGGGTCAGGAGAGGCAGCACAGAGCCGTCGCTGCGCGTTTCATTGCTGTGGCCCTTCATGCGCTTTTGCACTTCAGGCAATGCCTTCGTGGCAGACAGTCTTTCCTGTGCATACGTGGATTTGTAGCGGACAACAGCGGCTTCACCCACCTTGTCTGCCTGGTATTTGTAGTAGCCGTAGTAAACCCATTCGCTAAGCAGCTGGACTGAAAATGCCACCGCGACAAAAATGGCGGCCAGACGCAATGTTGAAGGCAGGGAAAATCCCTGCGTCGTTGAAAAGTTTCCCTGCAGGAAGTTGGCCGGGTGCTTGCTCCAGTCGGTGCCGGCAGCAAGCGCCGAGGCAATCTCCAGCCCCTCCACAAAATGACACTCCACCAGACTGTGCTTGTCTGCCCATGCCTGTACTTGTGCCCTTGATATGGCATCAGGCAGGGCTGCGCTGATGGTCAGTGGCGTTAATGCATCGCGCTCCTGCAGCGCAGCCTCCAGCATCAGCGCCATGGTGCCGGTTTCCAGTACGGCACCGCCAAGCGGGCCGGTACGCAAGGCGGTCAGTGCATTGTCCCAGGTCACCAGCTGCCACTCGCTTTCATCCGCAGGCACCAGCAGCAGATCAGGCAACAGCGCGATGATGGCAAGACCGGCGGTACGAAGCGCCAGCAAGTGTTCCTGCAAGGTGGTTTTGGCAATGGCAATCAGCGGTGTTGTACCGTCATCCTGACTGGCGCCTGCAATAACCTGAAGATTCTCGGCATCGTCACCCACCTGCTCCTCAATCAACCAGGCCAGGGATTGTGTTGCCTGGCGCAGCTGTTTGGCGCTGATCGTGACCGTGGTGAAAAGACACTGGCTGGAAGGCAGAAAAACCACACAGGCAGTCCCGGGATACCGAAGTGCAAAATGTTCGGGTGCATCCCGGCCCATATCCTCAAGCCCGTCGGCAGAGGACAACCAGGCATGGCACTCATGACCTTGCACAGGCAAATGCAGGAAAAGTGTATTCATAAAAGATCCCGGGCGGCTTTTACGGCGCTGTCCATGGTCGGGTCACTGTTATTGTTGGTGCCACTGTTGCTGCCAGCGGATGCAGCAGGAGCAGCAAACTTCTGGCTGAAGTCGCGGGCAATGACGTTGAGTGTACCGGAATCGCCGCGGGCAATCACCGCAAGCACCATGCTGTGACGCCCGGCAATTTCGGCATCGGCGAGCAGCTGGAAATAATGGCTGCGCACATCAATCTGCTGACGAATTTCCGTCTTCTTCGTGGCATCAAGGCCATTGAAAACAGGTTGTGCAAGGAACTCATCGACGCTGGCATAGCCCTTGGACGGGCGTTGCGATGAAAGCTCGGAGGCATTGCGTGAAGTCATGCTGGTGGTCAACGCTGCCAGTGTGACCGGATCAGCCGTATTGATGTTGAGCAAGGCTGTTGCAGGCAGGGCACAGACATAGGGTCGCAGTTTGGCGATGATTTCCGGCGTAAAACCCTTGATCAGCCGCAGCTCGGAGATATCACTGATGGGCTGGTTGGCCACGCGGTAGGGAGTATCAAGGCGTGAATACATATCGTCTTCGGCGCCATCACTGCCGGTGGCCTCATTGTCGGCATCAATCCAGTCGGTGAGTGCAGGCACCAGCGTGTCGGGCAAGCCCAGGCTTTTAAGCAGGCGCTGGAATATGGCAGCGGCCACCGGATCGGGGGCGTTGTCATGCCAGATACGGTTCAGGTTGAAGTGTGCCTGTTGATCACTAACGCGGGCATGAATCACCCCGCCATCAACCGGAAAAGGCGGGAAAGGCTGCGCCCATGTCTCCCCCGGATGATCTACCTGCCGGCTGTTGCGTTTGTCATCATCAAAATCCTGACGCAAGACTTCGCGAACAAAATCCTCGGCACCCTGCGTGTAAAGCCACGCCTGGTCCTGATCAAAAAGGCCTGCCGCATGCTGCAGTGCCAGAAACTGGCTGCGCAGCATGCCGACCGCCAGAATGGTGGCAATGGCAACCACCAGCAACACGGTGATCAGTGCCACTCCATTCATGTGCTCGCGCGTTGCCCGCTCAGGGAGTCGACTTGGCATTCTGGTTCACATTGCTGTCGGTTTCGGGCAGGGGAATAACCCGGCGTATTTCCCCCCAGGGCTGCAGGCTGAAACGGATTTCCACCGCCTCGGGCAAAGGCAGTACTTTCCTGTCTTTCTGGCTTTGAGCCAGAGTAGGCCAGGTTGTACTCCAGCTGCCGTTGGCAAAAGCCTGGAGATGAAAGTCACTGACCTTGTCCAGCAGCACGATTTTTACCGGTGCACTCAGGCGCGCCCTGTCCAGTACCTGCCAGTGTTCGCGGATCAATTGTTCATTCTCAACCCGGTAGCGTACGCGAATCATGTCACTGCGCACTTCCTGCAGGGGATTGCGCCAGCCGCGGCGAGTCAGTTCCATGGTGTTTTCTTTTGGGAAATACAGTGCGGGCTGGTCATCGCCAAACTCGTCACGCACAGAACGCGATGCGGCCTGGACAAGATCCCGCTGCATGATCATTTCGGCTTTTTGCAGGCTTTGCAGCGCCTGCTCATGTTGCAATCCGCGATCACGCACCATCACGGTATCGCTGACAAGACGAAAAGAAGCCACGGCAATCAATGCCAGAATGGCTATGGCCACCAGCAATTCAAGCAGGGTGAAACCTTCAGGACGCGGGTGTTGTTGCGGCATTCTGAGCCTGAGTCCTGGCCAGAAAGCCGGTGACTACCGTGACGGGAGAAGCGGCGTCAGCAGACGCTCCGGATTTCTGTGCAACGGAAAGCTGAAGCAGGCGAACGCCCGGTGCGGGGGTGCCCTGGGTCTTGATGGTGATCACCCAGTCGCGTTCCGCCATTTTTACGTTGATGGTGCTCTCACCAATATCCGGAAATACTTTCTGCAAACGCATATCCGCCAACTGGTTAAGCGCCACCCAGTGTGCCAGTGTTTTGGTCTCAAGGCGCTGGTCTGTGGTGAGCTGGGTGTTCTGTGCATTCAACAAGGCCAGAGCGGCAATGGCAAACACCGCCGTTGCTACGAGCACTTCCAGTAGTGTGAATCCGCGCCCCATGCGTCCGGCTTTAATTGCCATGCCGGTCATCCTTGCGCTCATCCGCATTTGCACTGTCGCCTGTGCGACTGACACGACCAATGGCATCAATGTCAATTTCGCTTTTCAGTTCGGGCTTATCCGTCACCTGAATCTCCAGACTGGACGGGCTGGCCTCGCCACTGGAGAGCAGGAAAATATCCGGACTGATACGCGGGCCCTCGTCTTCCCTGCTTTTTGAAAGCCGGGCATCGCCTTCAGCGTCACTTTTGGCATTAGCCAGTAACGGCAAGGTTATTTTGCCGCCACGCAGCACATGAATATCAAGCCCTTCCGCCAGTTCTCGTTCACGGAAAATGCCGCTCTCCGGACATGGTTTCCAGCGCTGCCGGACCTCATCCAGACAAAGAAAGTAATAACCCTTGTCAGTGATTTTAAGACCGTACTCCTGATTTTGCATGACGGCTTCATCGGCCGCTTGCGTAATCAATGCAACGAGCCGGTCAGACTCATCCTGCAAATGGCGCTCGGCTCCTCCGGGATTAAGGCTGAGCATGGCAACACCACTGATGATGCCGACAATCAGCACGACCATCAGCACTTCCAGCAGCGTGAATCCGCGGCTGTAAAAGTACTGTGTTGATCGTGTCATTGTCATGGTGACCAGGTATGCGGCTTATTCGTAATAAATATCAGCGTTATTACCCTCGCCGCCTTCGGCACCATCCGCACCCCAGCTGTAAAGATCAAACGCTTTCTTGCTTCCGGGAACCACATACTGGAACGGGTGGCCCCAGGCATCTTCCGGCATCTTGCGCAGATAGCCACCATCGGGAAAGGACTTGGCGGAGGCCGGTTTTTTCACCAGCGCTTCCAGGCCCTCATCGGTAGTCGGGTATTTGTGATTGTCGAGCTTGTAGAGTTCGAGGGCATTGGCAATCGATGACAGGCTGGCCTTGCTGGTGGTCACGCGCGCCTGTTCATCCTTGCCGATGACATTGGTCATCACGATGGTGGCGAGAATGCCGAGAATGGCGACCACTACCATGACTTCAATGAGGGTAAAGCCCCTCTGCCCGGCTTGCCGTTTTTCGCATATTTTCACACTGTTCATTTTTGTACTCATGGTTTCATTTCACAAGATTATTCATGCTGAGAATAGGCAGCATGATGGCCAGAACAATCATCAGGACAACGCCAGCCATCACCAGCAGCATCATGGGTTCAAACAAACCGACCAGGGTGGTGATCAGGTTGCCGAGTTCTTTTTCCTGCATGGTGGCTGCCCGCGACAGCATTTCATCCAGTTCGCCGCTTTGTTCGCCGCTGGCAATCATCTGCATCATCATGGGCGGGAAGTAACCACTGTCTTCCAGTGCCCGGCTCAGGCTTCCGCCTTCGGTCACCTTCACCGCCGCATGGCGAATGGCATCACGTATCAGCAGGTTGGAGCTGACTTCGGCTGCAATGCGCAGCGCCTCCACCAGCGGCACACCACTGCGTGTCAGGATACTGAGCGTGCTGGCAAAGCGCGACGCATTGGCGCCACGAACCATTTTCTTGATAAGGGGGAGTCGCAACTGCCAGCCATGCAGGCGATAACGGGTGCTGTCTTTTTTCAGCAGGGGTCTGGCCATGAAGCCGGTGATGATCAATAGCAACAGCAACCACGGCCCTACGGTTTTGACAAAGTTGCTCGCTGCAATCAGGCCCCTGGTCAGCAGCGGCAATTGCTGCTTGCTGCTGTCAAATACCTTGACGATATCCGGCACCACATAGGTCAGCATGCCCAGCACGATGCCTGTGGCCAGCAAGGTAAGGATGATGGGGTAAATCATCGCCCCCTGGATTTTTTTCTGGGTGTCGTAGCGGGACTCGGTGTAATCGGCGAGCTGGTTCAGCACCAGATCGAGATGCCCCGATTTTTCGCCAGCAGCAACAGTCGCCCGATAAAGCTCAGGAAACGCACTGGGGAATTCGCTGAAAGCCTGCGCCAGGGTATAGCCCTCAATGACGCGCGCGCGAACGGCCATCATCAGGCTGTGCAAGCCGGGGCGTTCTGTCTGGCGCGATACCGCACGCAGGCATTCCTCTATCGGGATGCCGGCCTGAATGAGTGTGGCCAGCTGGCGCGTGATAAGTGCCAGCTCATAGGCACTCATGCCACCGCTTAAAAATGAAAATCCCTTGCCCTCATTTTTATGCTGGCTGGCTGCTGGTTCTACCGATACCGGCAGCCAGCCCTTGTCGCGCAATTGCTGGCGTACCTGGCGCGCACTGTCAGCCTCCAGCACCCCTTTCTGCTTGCGTCCATCTGCGTCTACGGAAATGTATTCAAAAGCCGGCATGAACGGATCGTTCCTTAACAGTGTGCTGAAAAATGCGTTTTCATCAGGCTGTTAACCTTCACGCGTAACGCGTAGCACTTCTTCCAGCGTAGTCACGCCCGCCAGTACGTTGCGCATCCCGTCATGGCGGATGCTGGGGCCAAACCGGCGGGCATGGGTTTCGACTTCCTGCTCACTGGCGTTGTTATGGATAAGACGACGCATTTCATCATCAACGGCAATCACTTCATAAATGCCGGTACGGCCGCGATAGCCAAGACCATTGCAATGAGCGCAACCTTTCGCCTTGTAAATCACGGGGGCAGACGCCGCATCCATGCCCAGCAAGGCACAGGTGGCAACATCGGGGGTGTAGGGTTCGCGACATTCTTTGCACAGCACACGCACCAGACGCTGGGCCAGTACACCCAACAGGGAAGAGGAAAGCAGAAAGGGCTCAATCCCCATGTCATGCAGGCGTGTAACCGCCCCTACCGCCGAGTTGGTATGCAGGGTGGACAAGACCAGATGGCCTGTCAGCGAAGCCTGCACGGCAATTTCAGCCGTTTCCAGATCGCGGATTTCGCCCACCATCACGACATCAGGATCCTGGCGCAAAATGGCGCGGAGGCCACGCGCAAATGTCATCTCGACCTTGGTGTTTACCTGTGTCTGGCCAATACCTTCAAGCTGGTATTCGACCGGGTCTTCCACCGTGAGGATATTGCGGGACTTGTCATTGAGCTCGACCAGCGAGCCGTAAAGCGTTGTGGTTTTCCCCGAGCCTGTGGGGCCGGTAACGAGAATGATGCCGTGAGGCTTGTGGATGAGCTCACGCAGCAGCTGGTGATCACGTGCCGCCATGCCAAGATGCGTCAGATCAAGACGTCCGGCCTGTTTGTCGAGCAAGCGCAGCACCACGCGTTCACCATTGCTGGAGGGCATGGTCGATACGCGCACGTCCACTTCACGACCGGCAAGACGCAGCGAAATACGACCGTCCTGCGGCACCCGCTTTTCGGCAATATCCATACGTGCCATCACCTTGATGCGTGATACCAGCAAGGGGGCAAGCTCACGACGGGGCTGTACGATTTCGCGCAGTACGCCATCAACACGCAGACGCACCGACAAGCGCTTCTCATAGGTTTCAATATGAATATCGGAGGCATTTTCACGAATGGCTTCAGTGAGGAGTGCATTGATCAGGCGAATGATGGGAGCATCGTCCTCCTGCTCCATCAAATCCTCGGCCTCAGGTACAAGATCAGCAAGGCTGGCGAGATCCATGTTTTCGCCAAGTCCCTCCACCATCTGCATGGACTCGCTGGAACCGGTTTGATAGGCGCGCGCCAGCTGCGTGCTGAATATTTCCAGACTGACTTCTTCACAGGCAAGTGGCATGGCGAGCAGACGGCGGGTTTCCGCCAGACTCGCCAGGCGCAGGCCGGGGCGATGCAGGATATAAGCCTGATCATTGTCGACACGGTCGAGAATGACGCCATGACGCTTGGCAAAGGCATAGGCAAAACGGCGGGGAGTGACCGTAACCGCTGAAAATTCCTGCCCTTCCTGTTCTTTGTATTGTTCCAGCATTGCCACAATCCACCCCGTTGAGCAGCCGAGTCTACTGTATGCCCCCGCCCCTCTCAACGAGCGTTCAGTACAGGAATAATGCACAAATACGCGGCCGCTCCGGCATAATTCTGCTGCCGTAATCATGGAGCACAAGACGCATGAGCGCAGTGGAGTACCGCCAGCCCGTCTGGTGGGGCACCTTTCCCTTCGCCGCAGGCCAGGGCAAGGAGTGGGAAATGGCCGGGCTTGAGCTGGGCATTGCGCGCCAGCCCAGCGAGTGGCATGTCTGGACCCGGCGTACGCCACAGCAGTCCGAGGACAATCACGAATGGCGACAGCGCGACCGTAATGTATTGTCCGAAAGCCAGGCAGAGTTCAGCCGCTTTGTTTTTCGCCAGACCGCTGAAAATGCCCAGTTGCTGCCACGGCTGGCCAATCGTTCGGTGGTCGTTCGCCCCGTCAGCCCTGTTTTTGTTCCTGCCGGCCAGGAAACCACCTTCTATGTCAGCACACCGGTATGGGTGGCCCTTTATGCCGAGGGGGCAGTCACGCCACTGTTCGATATGGCCGTAGTGATTCCCCGGGATACCTGGTTTGGGCCAAGTCCGGTTCGCGGCGAACTGTGTTATGCCACCAAGGTCATGGCTCGCACGGATCTTGGCCAGCTTCTCCCGCGCCCTTTCCGTGCCGTGACGCCGGTTCATGTGAAAAACCTGGGTAATGACAGCATGCCGATCGAGCGCATCAATATTCCGGCGCCTTTTCTGCCGGTGTATGCCGCCGAATCCGGCCGGCTCTGGACGCCAGCGCTCAATGTGGTACGTGATGCCAGCAACCGGCAGTTGCAGATCCGTATTGATACCGGCATCACGCCCGAGGCCGGCCATGTCAGTCTGCTGACCCCGGCACGGCGTGGTTCGGACGAGCATGCGCTGATTCGTGTTTTTGATAACTTTTTTGATTGAGGATGGCCATGGCGACTCCCTCTGCAAGTACGGCCGCAACGGCGTCAAAGGCATCCGGCTTCAGCCTTGATGCGCTTTGGCACTCTGACCGCCTCGGTGATGTCATTGCCGGCGCGGTACTGATTCTTGTCGGCTGGATGCTGGCGCGTTTTTTTTCCCGGGTATTTGAGCGTTCCATGCATCATCGTCTCACCACGCATCAGCTGCTGGTGTGGCGGCGCTTTATTTATTACGGAATATGGTCCTTGTTTTTAATCGCGGCGCTGCGTGAAATGGGGTTTCATTTGAGCGTGTTACTGGGGGCTGCCGGCGCACTTTCGGTCGCTGTCGGCTTTGCATCGCAAACTTCAGCCTCCAACCTTATCAGCGGCCTGTTTCTGATTGCAGAGGGCCCTTTCGCTATTGGTGACTACATTCGTGTGGGCCAGACGGAGGGCGAGGTATTATCCATTGACCTGCTCTCGGTGAAGTTGCGTACGCCGGACAATCTTTATGTACGCATACCCAATGAACAGCTCATCAAGGCCGAAGTGACGACCCTGACAAAGTTTGCCATCCGCCGCATCAATCTTCCGCTGGGGATTGCCTACAAGGAGGACCTGCCTCGTGTGCGGGGAATCCTGCTCTCGGTCGCAGAAAACAACCCGCGCTGCCTGGATGAACCCCCGGCGCAGGTCATCATGCAGAACTTCGGCGATTCCGCACTGAATTTGATGTTTTATGTCTGGACGAGGCGCGAGAATTTTCTGGCCGTTCGGGACCAGCTACAGGAGGATATCAAGACTGCCTTTGATGCCGCCAGTATTGAAATCCCCTTCCCGCAGATATCCATTAATGCCAGCTCAAGCAACCGCCCGCTGCCATTGCAGATCCTTAGCAAAAAAACTGCGGAAGAACACCAGGAAAATACAGGTATGGGCAGGGACTTTCCCTGAGATGTCTTCACGAAAAATTCCGTAAAAAAAGATCCTTAGGGATCTTTTTCAGACTCCGGTAATCAGAGCGCATGCCGGAATCAGTATTTATCAATCAGTTGCAGCAAAGCACGCAGGTCATTCTCGTTAATGCGAACAATCCGGAAACCAACCCGGTATTCTCCGGGCACATCTTCGGCCTGACGGGACCAGACAGCCTGTGCATCAAAGCTCATGGTATTGGAGCCTGCCAGTGTTTCCGGCAGTACCATGCTGATGGGATAGCGGCTGCCCACAGCCACTTCCTCTCGAGTTGCCAGCTTGAAGCCTTCCAGTGAGATATTGACCAGCCGCCCCATATTCATGCCGGTATTGCGATCAAAAAGGCGCAGTATTGTTCCTATGCGCTTGCGTGTCTGTTTACGGTTTTTACGGGCAATCTGCTCACTGACATCCTGTTTGGCCACCTCTGAAACACGCAAGGTGATTACGGCGCCGACATAAGCGCTTTGTGAAGGAATAGGAGCCGCAGAAACACTGGCCGGCACCATGGCGCCGGACGGGGCGAGAATAAACAGGCCGCTTTCCCGCTGAAAGCGTTCGCCCTTGCTGGTCGCCAGATATATATCGGAGCCAGACCATGGTGTTTTCTGACCGTGCACATTCTGATAGAGCACATCAACCAGACTGCGGCCCACCGTTTCCTCGGGTGGCAAGGCAAAAAGATGCTGGATGGCGGGGTTCACAAAACTGATCGCTCCAGCCACATCCACCGCCATCACCCCGTCACCCAGCGCCTGCAGGAGCTGCTCATTCTGCAGCTTGAGTCGCTGGATCTGAAGGAGCTGCTCCTCCAGCTCGCGCCTCTGGCGATCCAGCTCCAGAAACACCTTGACCTTGGAGAGTAATACTTCACTCTCAATCGGCTTGGCCAGATAGTCTACGGCCCCCACTTCATAACCACGAAAAAGGTGGCGCTTGTCGCCATTGGCAGTCACGAAGATAATCGGGATCGATTGTGTTTTCTTGTTGCGACGCATGAGCTCGGCCATTTCAAAGCCATTCATGCCGGGCATCTGCACATCAAGAAGCACAAGGGCTACCTCATTGCGCAGTAAAAGCTTCAGCGCATCGTTACCATTATCTGCTTTCAATAATTGCAGGTCAGGCCGCTCCAGAAGTGACTCCAGGGCAATCAGATTTTCATTTCTGTCATCAACGATGAGAATGCTCTGCATTATCCAATTCCGTTATGCAGCAATTTCTGCAAATGGGGCACCATATCCTCAGGCGCCAAAACCACGTCAACAATACCGGTCGCGATGGCCGCCTCGGGCATGACTGGAGCCACTGCAGACTCCGGTAACTGCACCATCACATAACCGCCTTCGTTTTTGATCTTTTTTATTCCTTCAGAGCCATCATTGTTGGCGCCGGTCATGATCAGGCCAATGCAGCCCTGATGAAAAACCCTGGCCAGGCAATCGAAAGTTACATCAATTGACGGACGAGAAAAGTTGACCGGTGCATCAACGCTCAGACTGAACGATTTATCCTGTTCAACCAGCAAATGATAATTTGCCGGGGCGATATATATATGACCGGGTTGTATCTTGTCTTTGTCCTCAACGTCGACTACCACCAATGACGTCAATTTTCCGAGAATGTATTGCAGTGCCGTACCTGAATATGCGTGTTGATGCTGCACGATTACAACAGGTACGGACCAATCCTTCGGGAGCGCTGCAATGAACTTGCACAGCTCCTCTACGCCTCCCCATGAGGCACCAATTCCGATGACATCGTAGGACCTGGCTGCCCGTTTATTTGCAACGCGCCGTCGCGGCATGATTTAGAGCCTCAGCCCTGCTCCTCCGGTGGAGCATCACCCTCGCCCATGGCGCGCAAAAATGCCTCCTTGGACTCATGGCTTTTACGTAACTTCTCTTCAAGACGACGCTTCTGCAGGTCGAGATCAAGAAAAAACCGCGCCTTGTGCTGCAGGATTTCCGGATTCAGGGGCTTGAACATGTAGTCAATGGCCCCTACCCCATAGCCACGAGCAACGTACTTGGCCTCCTTGCTGATGGCTGTGACAAAAATGATCGGAACCATTTTTGTCTTGCTGCTCTTGCGCATGAGTTCAGCCACTTCAAAACCATCCATGCCGGGCATCTGCACATCAAGCAGCACAAGGGCAATATCGTGCTTCAGCAGCAAAGCCAGTGCTTCATTGCCGGAGTGTGCCTTCAGCAAGTTGCAGTCCATATCGTCGAGAATGGCTTCCAGGGCAATCAGGTTCTCTGGATGATCATCAACCATCAGGATGTTCTGTTCTTTTTTCACGCTAGCTCCTCACAAGCCTCCCTGGCGACTTGAATCCTGATGCCATCAAGTTTCACTCAATGGCATGTTATAAACTTTTTCGATAAATGCGCTGCGCCTTGTCAATAACATCAAACTGATCAGCGCAGTCCGCAAACCTCAGGCTTTCCTTGTTGCCAAGACACAGTGTACCCCCCATGTCCAGACTGTCATAAAACAGCCGGAATACGCGATGCTGCAATTCGCGGTTGAAATAGATCATCACATTGCGACAGAAAATCACCTGCATCTCACCAAAAACCTGGTCCGTGGCCAGGTCATGGTCGGCAAAGATAATGTTCTTTTTCAGGCGCGGATCCATGATGACATTGTCATACTTGGCGGTGTAATAGTCAGACAGAGAGCCGCTGCCACCTGCCCGCTGGTAATTGTCGGTGTATTTGCGCAGCTCGGCCACTGGAAAAATGCCCCTCCGGGCCTTTTCCAGCACTTCCTTGTCGATATCCGTGGCATAGATCTGGCTGCGCTCGTACAACCCCTCCTCTTCCAGCAAAATGGCCATAGAGTAGATTTCTTCACCCGTCGCACAACCGGCATGCCATATCTTCAGGAAGGGATGGGTTTTCAGTACTGGCACCACCTTTTCCCGGAATGCCTTGTAGAAGTCGGGATCCCGGAACATCTCGGTGACATTGATGGTGAGGCAGGACAGCAGCGCCGCAAAGGCTTCGCCCTTGTGCAGGATGGCGTGAATCAGCGCACCAATATGATCATAGCGGGCCAGCAACAGATGCTGGTCCACACGCCGGCGCAGGGACGCCTTGCTGTAGGAGCGGAAGTCGTAGCCATAGCGCAGGAAAACGGCCTCCAGCAAAAGCTGCAGCTCAATATCGTCAGGACCCGGTTCCTGTACATCCTGTGTCATGAGCGGTGCAGCCATACCCTCATCAGGGATTGCAGTTTTTCGATATCGACCGGCTTGGTAATATAGTCGTTGGCACCCGCCTCAAGGCATTTGGCCCGGTCATCACGCATTGCTTTGGCGGTCAGTGCCAGCATGGGCAGTTTCTTGAAGCGTTCCTGGGCACGAATGCGTTGCATGGCTTCATAGCCATCCATTTCCGGCATCATGATGTCCATCAGCACGATGTCGGCATCGGGGTTGGCTGCCAGCACTTCCAGGCTCTCCAGACCATTGTTGGCCACCAGAATTTCGCAACCCCACTCTTCAAGGCTGGCCGAGAGCGCGTAGATGTTGCGCATGTCGTCATCTACCAGCAGCACTTTGCGTCCGGTGAAAACATCATCCCGGTGATTGCCGGCATCGGCCGTGCGCGGTTTGCCGGGCTCCTTGCTGTCGACCCAGTGCAGGAACAGGGAGGCTTCCGAAAGCAGTCGATCCGAAGACTGGTCTGTTTTCAGGATAATGCGGTCAGCGTATTTACGCAGGCGTGATTCCTGCTCACGGGTCAGATCACGTGCGGTGTATACGATGATGGGAATTTTTGGATAGCTTTCATCGTTGTGGATGGTTTCCAGCAAGGCGTAGCCATCCATATCCGGCAATGACAGATCCAGCACGACGCAGTCAAAACTTTCCCGTCGCAAATTATCCAGTGCTTCTTGTCCGGTCGTGCACACCGTGACATCCACCTGAGCTTCATCAAACAAGGCATGAATGGCGCTGTGTTGTACCGAGTTATCCTCGACCACCAGCAGGCGGCGAACATCTTGCAGGGTGCGCTGCTCAATGCGGCCGAAGGCATCCTTGATCTGATCCAGCGTGGCCGGTTTGCGGTAATAGGCAATCGCACCCATATCCAGCGCCTTGGCACTTTCATCATGACCAGAGAAGCAATGCACAGGAATATTCTTGGTGAGTGCATTGTTCTTGAGCTCTTCAAGCACACCCCAGCCATCAATGCCGGGCAGGCCAATATCCAGAATCACGGCATCCGGCAAGGTCTGCTGCACCATCTCGATACCGCGTTCGCCATCATGGGCAACTATCGAACGGAAACCGAACTCACTGGCCAGCTCGGACAACACCTCGGCAAAAACCTCGTCATCCTCGATGATAATCAATGTCTTCTGTTCGCCACTGGCTCGTGGCTTTGCTGCCGGCTCGGAAGCATTGCGGCTGGCTATAAAGTCAGGCCTGGCACTGACGGGCGAATTAATGGCATGAGTGCTGTCGGCGGTCCCCACTGGCAGATAGAGCGTGAAAGTGGAGCCACCACCTTCACCTTCGCTGAATACATGAACCTCGCCGCCCAGCAGATGTGAAAATTCGCGCGAGATGGTCAGACCAAGACCGGTGCCGCCGTATTTCCGGCTTGTTGTGCCATCCGCCTGCTGGAACGCCTCGAAAATAAGCCCCTGCTTGTCTTTGGCGATACCGATTCCGGTATCGGACACGGCAAGCGCAATCACCGGTCCCTTGGGCTGCATGCGATTGTACTTGGTTCCTTCCGGAGCCCTGCTGATATCGAGGGTGACGCTGCCCTGGTGCGTAAACTTGAGCGCATTGGAGAAAAAGTTGCGTAACACCTGCTCCAGGCGCTGCCTGTCCGTAAACATGGTGGCAGGTGCATCCGGTGCGATATTCACCGCGAACTGCAGGCCCCGGTGCTGAGCCACATGCTCGAAATTACGACGCAGATGCTCAGCAAGATCACTGACATCCAGCGCCTCGATGACCAGCTCCATCTTGCCTTCCTCGACCTTGGAAATGTCGAGAATGTCATTGATCAGCGAGAGCAGGTCAGCGCCTGCGGAATGAATGACACGGGCATGCTCGATCTGTTTTTCATTCAGGTTGGCCGGCTTGTTGTCAGCCAGAGAGTTGGACAGGATAAGAATGGAGTTGAGCGGCGTACGCAGCTCATGCGACATCGTGGAAAGAAATTCTGACTTGTATTTGCTCGACATTTCCAGAGCGCGTGTCTTGTCTTCCAGGATTTTCTGCGAATCGTTCAGCGCATCGTTCTTTTCCAGCAGCTCGTTGCGCTGGTCGGCAAGCAGGCGTGCCTGCGCTTCCAGTTCTTCATTGATAACCCGCAGCTCTTCCTGTTGTGCCTGCAGGCTTTCCTCTGATGCGCGCAAGGCCTGCGCCTGTTCCTCAAGCTCTTCATTGGCGCGCCTGAGCTCGTCCTGCTGCTCCTGCAGTTTCATCTCGGAGCCGGACAGCGCAATGGCCTGCTCTTCAAGGTCATTGTTGATGGCCTGCATGTCATCCTGCTGGCGCTTGAGGAGCTCCGCCTGCTGCGTGGTTTGCGCCAGCATTTCCGCGACCTGTTTGCGCGACAGGGAGGAGCTCACCGCTACCGCAATATGCTCAACACTGAGCTTGAGGATTTCCAGCTCTTCCGATCCGGGCTCACCCAGACTGCCAATCTCCAGCAGGGCACGCAGCTCCCCCTCATGCAGGATGGGAGTTACCACGATATGGCGCGGGGCAGCTTCTCCCAGCCCGGAGCTGACCACGATGTAATCATCCGGTACGCGAGACAGCACAATCTGCTTTTTTTCCAGCGCGGCCTGTCCTGCCAGGCCCTCACCCAGCTTGATTCGATTGGAAATATTCTTGCGCCGGGTAAAGGCATAAGTACCGGTCAAGACCAGCTCATCACCTTGCGGCATATAAATAAGGCCAACCTGACCATGCAGGGATGGCACCAGATAATTCAGGATGTTTTCTGACAACTCCTCCATGGTGAGATCACCGCGCATGCGGTTACTGAGCTCAGCTACGGTCGTCTTGATTCGTTCAGCGCGACGATCCTCATCGAATCGTGACTTCAGCCGGTCACGCATTTTCTGTATGGAGCGCAGCATATTGCCGAGCTCGTCACGCGAGGTATTGACGATGGAAATAGCCCAGTCACCCTCGGCAATCTTGTTGGCAGCCTCTACGGCATGCGCCAACGGGCCGATGATCATGCGATTGGTGATCAGCAGGCTGAGGCCCAGCACCACAATGGCCAGCACCGTGCCCATGATGAGGCCAAGGGTCCAGAGATCATCATTGCTTTTGCGGACTTGCGATATTTTCTGGGAAAAACTGTCATAAACAGCTTTTTTGGTGGTTTCCAGCTGCACATCAAAAGCACCTTGCAGCTTTGACAGTTCTTGCAGGCTCTGCTTCGAAGCCTCCGCAGTGAGTGACCCGCTGACCATTTGCCGGGCAAGACCGTCGGCATAACGGTTATAGCTTTTGAAACTGGCCAGCAGCTTTTCCTGCTCGGCTTGCGCCGCCGGCGACTGCACCAGTCTTTCTGCCAGCTTGTTCTCGATACCTGTCGCCGATTGTTCGGCTTCGGACAGGATCATTTCATCCCGATTGGTAATCGCTGCCGCATAGCTTTCACGAAGATTAACCAGATCCACGGTATTGGCGTTGATGCGCTGCAAGGCAGGAACATCCTGACGCTGAATGTCCTCAAGATGCCCCGCCACATTGCGGCTGGCATAAAAGCTGACACCGAGATAAAGCAGAAAGCCAAAAAGTGCGATGAGCGCGATGCTCAGCACTTTGACGCGGATGGACAGGTTAGTGAACCAGGACATGCAGAAAACCCCTGTTGAGCGCCCGTTTCAAACGGCCACGCTCCTGAAACGATGTCTTTTATTACAATATCTTGCGGTTGTTATTTAATCCGGCAACAGAGGCCAAGGCGCCCAAGCTACCCGGAAAGCACAGAGCCCTCAAGCCCGCACCGCCGCCGGAGTTGCCGCTTATCCGCTGACGGCTGGTCAGGTCTTGAAAGGCCTGTCTATACTCCGCGCCGGCAAGGCAGCCGTAGCGAAACCCGTGTTTCGACAAGCAATCAGGGAGAGTCCATAACACCTGAATACCCAGGAATATCACATGTCAGTTCTGACCCGTTTCGGTCTGGCCGCGGTGCTTGCCGGCACCAGCCTTGTTGCCTCTGCTGAAAACCTTACCCCAAACCTCAAGTTCAACGGCTTTGCCAGCGCTACAGGCGCCGTAGTGGATAACGCCCATGGCGGGGAATACATCAGGGACCCTTTTGGTTACCCGGGCCTGACCGAAGACGCCAGTTTCGGACTGGAGTCAGTAATCGGCCTGCAGTTTGATTATCGCGTGAATGACAAAACCAATGTGGTCACCCAGATCGTCGCAGAAGGCCGCAACTCCTACCAGGCCGAGGCTGAATGGGCTTATATCGCCTATCAGCTGAACGACAGCCTGAGCCTGCGCGGTGGCCGCCTTGCCCTGCCTATTTACATGTATTCCGACAGTATCCGTGTCGCTCAGTCCTATCCCTGGGCGCGCCTGCCGGTAGAGGTCTATGCCGGCGTTCCGGTCACCAATTTCAATGGCATGGATCTGCTCTACCGCAAGCCTCTGGGCGACTGGAACCTGAATGCGCAACTGCTGGTGGGCGGCTCCACTACTCCGCTGTTCCGGACACAGAACGCGCGCGGCCTCAACCTCTCGCTGTCCAACGACAGCCTGACACTGCGAGCCGGCTATATTGCCGATGACCTGACCTTCGACAGCGCCACTCTGCCGCCCCCCCTGGTCCTCGACGGCGTCCGCACGAGCTTCAGCAATGTCGGCGCACTCTATGATGACGGCAACTGGTTCGCTGCCGGAGAGTTCTCGCAGCTCCGGATCAGGGGCTGGCTGGAAGACTGGGATGCCGGCTATGCCAGTGTCGGTCACTATGTCGGGAAATGGCTGCCTTTCGTGCTCTGGTCCAAGGTCAACGGCATCAATGCCCAGGATTGCGTCGCTGTTGCGCCCTATTGCCTGGTGCCCGTCACCTATCAGGAACAGACGACTTACGCGCTGGGCGCCAAGTACGCACTTTCATCGAATGTGAGCATGAAGGCCCAGGTAGACCATGTGACCGGATTCAACGGTACTAACGGTTTCCTGTCGTTTCCGAAAGACACACCAGCCACACTTCCGCATAACCCGGGTTCGTTCAATGTCATCACGCTCAGCCTGACGACAGCATTCTGAGGAACGCGATCATGAATATACGTATTTTCATGGGCGCCACGCTCATGCTGCTGACCGCGGCGATATCGCATGCGGAAACCGTGCTGATCGGCAATCCCGGACTGCATTTTTCCTCCTTGCCCCTGAGTCAGGTCAGCCGCATTTTTCTCGGCCAGACCAGCCAGCTGCCGGATGGCGGCGCCGCCATTCCACTGGATGTGAGCGGAGGCAGTCGCGAGCAGTTCTATCGTGACGTATTGAAGAAGTCCCCGGAACAGATCGAAAAGTACTGGGCCCGCATGATTTTCACCGGCAAGGCACAACCGCCCCGCGAGGTCAGGCCCGGCGACGTTAAAAGCGTGGTAGCAGAAACCCCCGGGGCTATCTCTTACATTGACAGCAGCAAGGTCGATGGCAGCGTCAAGGTCATTCATATCGACGCCAGTCACTAGGTCGTCCCTGTGAAAAAGCGGCCGTTAACGGCCGCTTTTTCATTTTGAGCCGCACGCCTGCGCCATGTTGACGCTCCCCCGCCCCGCCGATATCATGCGCGCCTTCGCTAGACCCTGTGGCTGGGTAGCAAAATGGTTATGCAGCGGACTGCAACTCCGTTTACGCCGGTTCGATTCCGGCCTCAGCCTCCACCTGATTGCGTTTGGTCTGACTTGTTCCGGGTCACGCCAGACACCGCCAAAACCGACACATCAGTGGTCTTGGCTCACGCCGGATCACTCACTGACCTGATCGGTTTGTGAGTGGCACACCTTGTGGCACCTTGCGCTTTACCCCGCTCGCCCATCACCTGCCCGGGTGGTGAAACTGGTAGACACAAGGGACTTAAAATCCCTCGGCCGCAAGGCCATACGGGTTCAATTCCCGTCCCGGGCACCATTTAAAGCAAAACCCTCCGCTGCTGATTTGCCCGGTTCCTGAGTGCTACCATAACGCTCGGCCCGCGCATCAACGTGCAAGCTTCCCGCACACCACAGGCAAGGAGCAGGGGAAATTCTGCGTATTGCTGCCAATGCATTGCCGGCTATGTCATGGGAATTCTGTAACGCCCCGACACTGATTTAACCATCCACTCTTGCTCGGAATATTCATCCGGCGCAGAAGGGTTTGCAGTAAAAAGGAGTATTCATGCTGTCTGCGGCCAAGCTAAAGGACCAGATCCCGAACCGTATCCGGGAGCAGTTAACGCCGCGTCGCCGTCGACAGGGACTCATTTTTCTCGCCATCTTTACTGTCTACTCTGTGCTGGGCCTGTTTGCTGTTCCAGGTCTGGTAATCAGTCAGGCGCAGAAGTTTGTTCATGAAAAGCTCAAACTTGAACTCACCATTGCAAAACTTGAAATCAACCCATGGTTACTGGCTGTACGTATTGACGGGCTGAAAATAAAAGAACCCGGGGTTGGCGGTGAGACCTTGGTTGCGGCCAAAAGCGTTTATGTAAACGCACAGCTCTGGTCTTCAATCTGGATTCGCGGCGCCAGCCTGGCTGAAGTTGATCTCCTCGCTCCCTATATCAATGCCCGTATTCGCCGTGATGGCAGCATCAATCTGCTGCAGCTGATGCCGCCCGATGATGGCAAGGACAGTAATGCACACTGGCGTATTGGCCAGCTCGGCGTACATGGCGGACATGTTGATTTCCGCGACAATACCCGGGCCACCCCATTCACGGCATTTTTTTCACCCCTCAATCTCGGCCTTTCCGATCTCAGTTCCCGCCCCGAAAAAGATGGCGGCTATACGCTGCATGCTGAAACCGGTGATGGCGAAACGCTGGACTGGCATGGAACGGTTTCGATGAAGCCGATCCGCTCACAAGGCGAGCTAAGGATTTCCCGTCTCAAGGCCACGACGCCCTGGCGCTATATGCAGGACGCCTTGCCGGTGGTTGTGGATGGCGGACTGATCACCATTGCTGGCCACTACCGCCTCACGGCAGGTGACGCACCTGAATTCTCCCTGGAAAAAGGCCGCATTATTATTGATGACATGGCGTTGCATCAGCGCGGTGCCCGGCCACTGGCGCTAGAGCTGAAACAACTGGATCTCAATGGCGTTAACCTGCAGTGGCCGGCACAAACTGTCGGCTTTTCCGGGCTTTCCCTTCAGGGCTTCCATCTTGTTGACAAAGAAGCCGGCAATGATCTGAGCAGCTTTGGCCGCTTGCAGTTACAAGACGGCCGATATCTTTCTGCGCCAAAACGATTCGAGCTGGCGACAGTCTCATTGCAGCAACTGATTCTCGAAGATGGTGCCGGACAATCGCCCCTGATTACCCTTCCCGCCCTTACACTTGAAAAGCTGGGCATCACACTGGATGAACGGCACGCCCATATTGATCACATCACTCTGGCGAAAGGCGATATCAGTATGCGCCGTGAAAAAAACGGCACGCTTAACTGGGTCACACGACTGGATGAGCTGACCCAACGCCTGGCAACCATGGCAGTGGCAGAAAAAGCAGCGCAGCCCGGGACGGTTGCAACACCGGCAGAAAAGCCCGCCACAAAAAAATCCGGTCCGGCAAAAGAAAAAACCTGGATTGCCACGCTGGGCGAGCTTGATTTGCGGGGCTTTCGGGTTGCGCTCGAGGATCAGGTGCCACGCCAGGCAGTGAAAAACTCGCTGGAAGATATCAATCTGCGCATTTTTCCACAGCAGACAAGCAAGGAGCCTCACGCACTGGAAGGCCATTTGACGGTCGGCAGTGGCGGCACTCTTGCCTTCAAGGGGAAGTTCAGCGAGCAGCCGCTGGCGGCGAGTGCGGACCTTGATTTACAGAGCCTTGAGCTGCCTTCGTTTGCTCCTTATTTTGAGGACGTGGCCAGCTTTTCTCTCGAGAGCGGGGCGCTGGATGTGGCCGGGACGTTCAACTTCTTGCAAGGTAAAACCACGACGGCCGGCTTCAATGGACGCATTGCGGTACGCCATTTCAGTGCCAATGATCTGGTACAGGATGAGCGTTTTCTGGCGTGGAGCAACCTGGCGATTAATGGCCTGAGCTGGCAGCTTAGCCCCGGCAAGCTTGGCATCCGCGACATTCAGGCCGACAAACCGTTTATTCGCGTCATCATCGCCCCGGATAAAACCCTGAATCTCAGCCATATCGTGGTAGCGGCCCCGGAAAAAACAGGTGCTGCGACAATCACTGCCGCAGAAAGCCCCAGGAAAACCGCTGACAAAACCGCCCGGGTGGATACTCCCTACCCTTTACGGATTGATCGGATCCGCATGAAAGATGGCTCAATGCTGTTTGCCGACTTCACGCTAAAACCACAATTTGCCACCGGCATCCAGTCGCTCAATGGTGATATCAGCGGCATTTCCACCGACCCGAAAACGCGCGCAAAAGTAGCCCTGAGCGGACGTGTTGATCAGTACGGCAAAGCGGACATCAATGGCACAGTCAATCCGCTGGCCAGCGAGGTCTACACCGATATCGCGGTGAAATTCAGCAATCTTGAACTCACCACGCTGACGCCCTACTCCGCAAAATTTGCCGGTTATCGTATCGACAAGGGCAAGCTCTCACTGGATCTCAATTACAGGATTGAAAACCGTCAGCTCAATGCCACCAACAAGGTAGTGTTCAATCAGCTCACTCTCGGCGACAAGGTTGACAGCCCTGATTCCATCGGCCTGCCGCTGAAACTGGCCGTGGCCATATTGAAAGACAAGGATGGTGTCATTGATGTTGACCTGCCCATCACGGGCAGCATTGACGACCCGAAATTCAAGCTTGCCCCGCTGATCTGGAAAGCGTTTCTCAACCTGCTGACCAAGGCCGCCACCGCTCCTTTCAGCCTGATTGCCGGCATGGTGGGTGGCGGTAGCGATCTTGATTCCCTGAGCTTTGCGACTGGCGAAAGCGCCCTGGCTCCGGCAGAAACCGACAAGCTGGACAAGCTGGCCCGGGCACTGGGTGAGCGCCCGGCGCTGGGCGTGGAGATTCGTGGCGCTTTTGATCCGCAGGCCGATGCGCTGGCGATAAAAACCGTCAAGTTCAACAGCCTGTATGAAAAACGCCTCGGCGCAGGTGACAAGCCCCAGACCGCTCTTGAAGCGCTGTTTGCCGAGAAAATGGGCAAGGAAGCACTGGCGCAGCAACGCGCCCTGCACCTGAAGCCCGCAGCGGATACGGCCAAAAACAAGAACAAGCTGGAGCTGGATGTAGATGCTTATCTTCAGACCCTGCGCACGGAGCTGATTGCCCGTGAGGTCGTGCTGGATGGTGATTTGCGCCAGCTGGCGCTGGCCCGTGCCGGTGCCGTGCGCCGGCAGCTGGTCGAAATCAACAAGATCGGCGAAGACCGGATATTTGTACTGGAGCCCGTCAGCGTGCAGGCGACGGACAAGAAGATTGTCATGAAGGTCGCCCTGACCGCTTCGTAGGGCGCTGAAAATCACAGCAAGACCGCGGCTTGAACCGTGGGTGCCGCTACGCAACTAAAACCCGCATGAATGGCTTGTGACAGTGTCGCAGGCTCATTGGTGAAGCGGGGCATCACCCTCTGCCGGTAATGTGGCAGCAACAGCCGCATGCTGGGCGCAGAACTTTCTTTTTTCAGCGACGCTCATTTTTTTCACGGCGTGTTCTGCCTTCGATGCAGCGGAGCGATCTGGATAGGCCTTGATCGCCAGAATGCATCGGGGCGGATGAGAGCGCGTGTATTTGGCGCCCTTGCCAGCCATGTGCAGGGCAAAGCGCTTTTCCACATCCACGGCAATGCCGGTGTAGAGACTGTCATCCCTGCACTCCAGCACATAAAGAAACCAGCTCACGGGAGCGCCAGCCAGTCGATCACGCCCCGCGCCGCCGCACGACCACTGGCAAAGCAGGCCGTCAGCAGATAGCCGCCGGTAGGTGCTTCCCAGTCCAGCATTTCACCGGCGCAGAAAACGCCGGGTAATGTTTTCAGCATCAGCTTCTGATCCATTGCTTCAAAACGCACGCCACCCGCTGTACTGATGGCTTCATCAATCGGGCGTGTCGCGGTGAGCCGAAGCGGCAATGACTTGATGCGCAAAGCCAGTTGTCGGGCATCATCAAGCGTGGCCGCTGGCACTATCTCGCGCAGTAATGCTGCCTTGACGCCTTCGATGCCGACACGCTTGCGCAAATGACTGGACAGGGAATCCTTGCCGCGCGGTTTGGCCAGATCTGCCGCCAGACGATCGCGGTCGCGTCCGGGAGCCAGATCAAGATAAAGCGTGACCTCGCCTCTGGCATCAATGACATCGCGCAAGCCGGCAGAGAGCGCATAAACCAGCCCGCCCTCCAGCCCTGCTGCCGTCAGCACGCATTCGCCCTGAGCCTGCTGCGAAATATTATTGCGGTTCATGAAATTGGCGGAGATTGCTTTCAACGGTGTGCCGGCAAAACGCTCGCGCAGATGCTCACTCCACGCCACCTCAAAACCGCAGTTCGATGGCTGCAGGGGCGCCATCATGACTCTCTTTTCACTCAGCCAGGGCAGCCATGCCCCATCCGATCCGAGGCGCGACCAGCTGGCACCACCCAATGCCAGCACCACGGCATCAAACTTCCGGGTGAACTCACCCTGCGGCGCCACAAAGCGCATCTCGCCGTTTTCGGCCCAGCCGTTAAAGCGGTGACGCTGGTGAAAATGCACGCCACTTGTGCGCAAGCGATGCAGCCAGGCACGCAGCAGGGGCGCCGCCTTCATCTCTGTCGGGAAAACCCGGCCTGACGATCCCACAAAGGTTTCAATGCCGAGCCCATGCACCCAGGCGCGCAAGGCATCGGCATCAAAATCCTGCAGCAGGGAACGGATTTCCTGCTGCCGGGAACCGTAACGCGACACAAATGATTCAAAAGGTTCAGCGTGAGTGATGTTCATCCCGCCCACCCCCGCGAGCAGGAACTTGCGCCCCACCGATGGCATGCCGTCAAAAAGATCGACCTTGAGCCCTGCCTGCGCCAGCACTTCTGCCGCCATCAATCCGGCAGGACCACCACCAACCACCGCTACACTTTTTACATCTGACATGGGATGACATTCTTTTTGAGGTTTAAAGGCGGAACAGTGACCGGCCATTTCAGCAAGGCCGCCACCACTAACACGCCAGCCGGGCACAGCCCTTCGCGCGCTACTATCTGCCGAAGCCGACTTGCCGGCAATGATTGATCCCTTCCCTGCCGATAACCGCTGCAAGCCGTGAACGAGTTGTTACCCGCAAGCAAAGCCGCATAAAAAAGGCCGCTGATGCGGCCTTTTTTATGCGCGGGGAAATTACCTGGCCAGCCTGGCCTTCAACTCGCGACGACGGCGGTGCAGCACCGGCTCGGTGTAGCCGTTGGGTTGGCTGGTGCCTTCAAACACGGTTTCAGCCGCGGCCTGGAAAGCCACATTGTTGGCAAAGTCTGGCGCCATCGGAACATAAAGCGGATCGCCCGCGTTCTGCTTGTCCACCACCACTGCCATGCGCTCCAGTGCTTCGGTCACCTGCGCCCTGGTGCACACACCGTGACGCAGCCAGTTGGCCACATGCTGGCTGGAAATGCGCAGCGTGGCGCGGTCTTCCATAAGGCCGACATTATTGATGTCGGGCACCTTGGAGCAGCCCACGCCCTGGTCAATCCAGCGCACCACATAACCGAGAATGCCCTGGCAATTGTTGTCCAGTTCATTCTTGATTTCTTCTGCGCTCCAGTTGGTGTTCTCTGCCAGCGGAATCGTGATGATGTCATCCAGACTGGCACGCGGACGGCTCTTGAGCTCATCCTGGCGAGCTTTCACATTCACCTGGTGATAATGCAGCGCGTGCAGTATGGCGCCCGTGGGCGACGGCACCCAGGCAGTATTAGCGCCTGCCATGGGATGCGCGATCTTCTGCACCAGCATGTCCTTCATCAGGTCGGGCATGGCCCACATGCCCTTGCCAATCTGCGATTTCCCCTGCAGGCCACAAGCCAGACCAATGTCCACATTCCAGTTTTCATAGGCGCCGATCCACTTGGCTTTTTTCATGTCGCCCTTGCGCACCATGGCGCCGGCTTCCATGGAGGTGTGCATTTCATCGCCAGTGCGGTCAAGGAAACCGGTGTTGATGAAGAACACGCGGTCTTTGGCGGCACGGATGCACTCTTTCAGATTCACTGTGGTGCGGCGCTCTTCATCCATGATGCCGACCTTGAGCGTGTTGCGCTTGATGCCGAGTTCGTCTTCCACACGACTGAAGATTTCACAGGCAAAGGCTACTTCTTCCGGACCGTGCATTTTCGGCTTCACGATATAGATGGAACCAGTACGCGAATTTCTCAGCTTGCCGCCTCCGAGCAGGTCGTGCTTGGAGGCCAGCACGGTCACCAGTGCATCCATGATGCCTTCCGGCACTTCATCGCCCTTGAACAGCACAGCAGGATTGGTCATGAGATGACCGACGTTGCGCACCAGCAGCAGCGAGCGGCCGTGCAGTGAAAAATCCTGGCCTTGCGGGTTCTTGAACGCGCGATCAGTCACCATGCGACGGGTCAGTGTCTTGCCGCCTTTTTCAAAGGACTCCTGCAGCGTGCCCTTGATCAGTCCCAGCCAGTTGGCATACACCTCGACCTTGTCTTCGGCATCCACAGCGGCCACGGAATCTTCACAATCCTGGATCGTGGTGATTGCTGCTTCAATATTGAGATCCTTGATGCTGGCTGCATCGTCCTTGCCGATCGGGTGCTGATTGTCGAACTGGATTTCCACGTGCAGGTTGTTGTTCTTGAGCAGCACGCCGGAAGGACGCTGAGCCTCACCGACATAACCTGCAAACTGTGCAGGATTTGCCAGACCGGACTTGTTGCCACTCTTCAGGCTGACGATGAGCTTGCCGTCGACATTCGCATAGCCTGTGGAATCCACATGAGAACCTGCGGCAAGCGGGAAAGCGTCATCAAGGAATTTACGCGCGAAGGCGATAACCTTGGCACCACGCAACGGGTTGTAGCCGCCCTTGCCTTTTTCGGCGCCACCCTCATCGGAAATGGCGTCAGTGCCATAGAGGGCGTCATAGAGCGAGCCCCAGCGCGCATTGGCGGCATTCAGCGCGTAACGCGCATTTTTAACCGGCACCACCAGCTGCGGGCCGGCAATAGTAGTGATTTCTTCATCAATATTTTCCGGGTTAACGGAAAAGTCAGGGCCTTCGGGCAGCAGGTAGCCGATCTCGATGAGGAAGGCTTTGTACGCCGCGAAATCAAGGCTCGGGTTGGCCTGATGCCAGGCATCAATCTGCGCCTGAATCGCATCGCGCTTGGCCAGCAGCGCCTTGTTCCTGGGCGCCAGCTCGGCGACGACTTTCTCGAACGATGCCCAGAACGCTGCCGGTGTTATGCCAGTGCCGGGGGCGATTTCATTCGCCACCAGGTCGTAAAGGGACTTGGCAATTTCCAGCTCGCCATGCTTGATACGTTCGTTCATGTCATCAGCCTCATAGTGATCGCCCTCCTGAGTCAGGACGATGTTCCGGATCAGCGTTGCAGGGCAACGCCCAAAAAACAAGGCGGGCATTCTAGCGGACTCTGCGCATGAACGCATGAGCCACAAGGGACCGGGCAGCCACGGCAGCCATCACGGCAAAAAAACAAAGCCGTACCGGGGTTTCACGGACAAGGTAGCGGGAGTTGCCGGTCGCCACTGTCACGGGGCCGGCAGAAAACCGGGGCTGTCGCATCGCCGGCCCTGGCAAAAGCCGCATGCTGCCGGCGCCACTCAATCCCGATCCAGAACGGGCACAATCGGCGTTACCGGCCGCGTCGGGACACCTCTTTCAGCCAGTTCTTCCTTTTCAATGATCTGGCGGGCGGTAAAAAGAATGAGCTGGCGCATCCAGCGATGCGCGGCGTTGTGATGCAGGAGTGGGCTCCAGGCCATCTTCAGCTCGAACTCGGGGATGTGAAACGGCGGTTCCTTGATCACGAGCCTGGGATTGGAAAGCTGCAGGCGCGCCACCCGCGTCGGCAGGGTCGCAATCAGGTCGGCGTTTTCCGTCAGCAAGGCCGGCATCTGGTAATGCCGCGTAAAGATCGCAATGTGGCGCTTCTTGCCCAGCCGGCCCAGTGCCTGGTCTATCCAGCCGAGACCACCGGCCTGGTCCGGATTCATACCGAAGCCCACGCCCATGCCGGTCTTGGATACCCAGATATGCTGGGCTTCCAGATAGGTCTTGAGGCTGAAGTTCTCGGCGATGGGGCTGTCGCGATGAACCAGACAGGAAAACGTGTCTTTCCAGACCGTCACCTGATGAAAGGACTGCGGGATTTCCGTAAAGCGGTTGATGGCCATGTCCACCTTGCCCTGCTCCATGTCGCGATAGCTCACATCCGACGGCGTCAGGAAATCCAGGATCACGTTCGGGGACTCGGTGCGCATGGCCTTGGCCAGTGCCGGAATCAGGGTGGATTCGGCATAATCCGCCGCCATGATGCGAAACACGCGGGAACTGGAGCGCGGACGAAAGTCTTCCGGGCTCTCAAAGATCTGGTTGAGGTTATCCAGGGCTTCGCGAATCTTCGGTTGCAGGTCCAGAGCGCGCTCGGTAGGCGCCATGCCTTCGCTGGAGCGTATTAACAGTGGATCCTCAAAAGCCAGCCGTAACCTCTTGAGAATATTGGACATTGCGGGCTGGGTAATGCCCAGGTGCTCGGCAGCACGGGTGACGTTCTTCTCGCGCAGGAGCACATCCAGATACATCAGCAGGTTAAGGTCAACGCGCTCAATATTCATTTTTAAAATACCGAAGATCAAATCTATAGATTGGTGAAATTATGCCACAAACTTTAGACTGCGCCCGTTCCTGGTTAAAGCCGCTTTGTGCTGTAGCCACTTAACGCTTTAGCCTCCTTCACCACCAGCAATAGGAAAACGTCATGACCACGTACGCCTCTGCACTTGAACATGTCCGCGCCGTCAAGGCCAAACTCGGTGGCACCTGGGGTGCCATTCACCCGGAAGATGCTGCACGCATGATTGTGCAGAACCGCTTCCGTACCGGTCTGGACATCGCCAAGTACACCGCCGCCATCATGCGTAAAGACATGGCTGAATACGATGCCGACAGCAGCAAGTACACCCAGTCCCTGGGTTGCTGGCACGGTTTCGTGGCCCAGCAGAAGATGATTGCCAACAAGAAGTACTTCGGCACCACCTCCAAGAAGTACATCTACCTGTCCGGCTGGATGGTTGCCGCTCTGCGTTCCGAATTCGGCCCGCTGCCCGACCAGTCCATGCACGAAAAGACCTCGGTGCCTGCTCTGATCGCCGAAATCTACACCTTCCTGCGTCAGGCTGATGCCAAGGAAATGAATGACCTGTTCCGCGCCCTGGCCAAGGCTGAAGATGCTGGCGACAAGGCCAAGGCGGCTGAAATCGAAGCCAGGATCAACAACTTCGATTCGCACGTTGTGCCCATCATTGCCGACATCGATGCCGGTTTCGGTAATGAAGAAGCCACCTACCTGCTGACCAAGAAGATGATCGAAGCCGGCGCCTGCGCCATCCAGATCGAAAACCAGGTGTCCGACGCCAAACAGTGCGGTCACCAGGCTGGCAAGGTTACCGTGCCGCACGAAGACTTCCTGTCCAAGATCAACGCTGTGCGTCTGGCCTTCCTGGAACTCGGCATTGACGAAGGCGTGATCGTTGCCCGTACCGACTCCGAAGGTGCCGACCTGACCCAGAAGATTCCGGTCTCCAAGAAGAAGGGCGACATCGCTTCCCAGTACATCAGCTACCTGGACACCAAGGAAATCGACATTTCTGAAGCTGCGGATGATGAAGTGCTGATCAAGCGTGACGGCAAGCTGCACCGCCCGGCCCGCCTGGCTTCCGGCCTGTACCAGTTCCGCGAAGGCACGCAGATCGACCGCGTGGTCCTGGATTGCGTGACCTCGCTGCAGAATGGCGCCGACATGCTGTGGATCGAAACACCGACGCCGAACGTCGCTGAAATCGCCCACATGGTGAACCGCGTGAAGGCCATCGTTCCGAACGCCAAGCTGGTGTACAACAACAGCCCGTCCTTCAACTGGACCCTGAACTTCCGTCAGCAGGCTTTCGACCGCATGCAGAAGGAAGGCAAGGACGTGTCAGCCTATGATCGCGCCAAGCTGATGAGCGTCGATTACGACAACACCGAGCTGGCCAAGGCTGCCGATGAAATGATCCGCACCTTCCAGGCCGATGCTGCCCGTGAAGCCGGCGTGTTCCATCACCTGATCACCCTGCCGACCTACCACACGACTGCCCTGCACATGCACGAGCTGTCCAAGGGTTACTTCGGTGACCAGGGCATGCTGGCCTACGTGGCCGGCGTGCAGCGCAAGGAAATCCGCGAAGGCGTGGCTTGCGTGAAGCATCAGGCAATGGCCGGCTCCGACATCGGTGACGACCACAAGGAAATGTTCTCCGGCGACACCGCCCTCAAGGCCGGTGATGCTTCGAAGAACACCATGAACCAGTTCGGCGGCTGATCGCTGACTGGCTCTAAAAAGCCCCTGCGCGAAAGCGCGGGGGCTTTTTTTTGGGCCCTGAAAAATGGCATACAGCCGTTTTATCTTTCCTGTGTTCTGCCTTTTCGGAGTCCGTAATTACCGCCATTTTTTACTGCGGGCTTTGCGTGTATCTTGCACCGGGCCTCATCACGACAATAAAGATCCTCTCCCATGCTGCTCACCGCCCGCTTCATCCTGCTCCTGCCGTTTACTTTTCTTCTTGCCAGCTGTGGATCGGACAATCCTCCTGCTGAACAGTTGCAGTCCATCACGGTGAAAGATGCCAATGGCACCACGACGGCGCTCACTGTTCTGGACTACCGTCAGGGCAGCCTTGTGCGTGTGCGCGGCTATGATCAGCCCGGCGAAGATGGAATCGTGGGAACCACAGATGATCCTTTATTTAACGATACCTATGCGGACTGCCGCATAAGCACCAACAACCTTCTCAAAAATACAAGCAATCCTCGCGTGCTTCACGATCCCTATGCCGAGGTTCATGGCAGCAGCCCAATCTCCGTGTTTTTTCGGCCCTTTAGCGATTGTGCCCTGCCCGGCATCAAGGCAGACAGCATTGCCAACACCAGCTACATCAATTCCGGGCCGGACGGAAAATGGTTTACCGCTGATGATGTAAAAGGCATCGAGTTCACGCTAAGCCGTACGGTAACGGGCAGTGATCTCACCTACCTCACCACTCCGGCTGATACCTCAACCAACGTCAATGCCACGGGCCTGGATCATATTGTTTACAATCCTTATGCAGGGCTTGATATTCACGTGCCTTATACCGTTAGCACGTACTATGGGTACGATGCATCCGGACGAGTGACCGGGCTTTCTCAAACAGGCCATCAAACATGGTATGAGCGGCAAAGGGACGGCTTTATCAAGACACGAGAAATCAACCCCAGTAGCTCTCTTTACGGGCCTGCACGCTTGCGCGAGGAGTATGAGAAAACCTCTTCAGGAAAAATACGAGTACGTTCCTTCTATCTGCTCAATAGAGACCAGTACGACTTTTTTTCCAGCATAGGCAGCAGCCCTACGGGCCAAGTTCTGCTGGGCGTATTAGGGTTAAACATAGTGACAGGTGAGCAATTGTTGGCCCTTGATGGAAACACTTACTACACCACCACAGGCTTGCCTCACTACGAAATAGACAAAACAGGTGACCGCATTGACCGTATTCGTCAAATGACTGGCCCCGGCATTGATACCGTCTGGAATACCGATGATGACGTTCCGGGGGCAAGCGCAGTGTTCAGCTACGGCATCACACCGTAAGACCTGACTGTCGGGGGACGCATCCCCTCCCCTTGACGTTGTCAGACTGGAGTCGTCAACTAGCACGCCTGAAAAACCCCACCATCTGACGAGGCCAGCCCATGAATGCCGCCACCTTCACCGAGCTGGAAGCCCTTGGCATCCGCTATCTCGATCACTTCGACAAGACACATGACAGCAGCCACCCCGGCAGCCGTCTTGCTGCCGCCAAATCCGCGGCCATCAAGCTGCGCGAAGCCATGCTCGCGGAAAAAACCGCACGCTATTACCAGACAGTTGATCTGATCCGGGTCCCCTACCCGACAAAATACGGCCTGCTTAATGCCTGCACGGTGCCAACCCCGTTCATGCACATCCTGAACCGTCTTTTTATTGTGCAGTTTGATTCACCCGCCGGTGTAAAAACCCTGCTGTTCTCGCCATCCGATATTGATGGCAATCGCGAAACGCCCTACTTCAAGCGGCTGTCCGGAAAATTCGGTCCAGCCTGGCTGCGTGAGCGCACCGAGCACCTCATGGCTCCTGTTTATCATCGTGTTGAGGATGCCCTGCAGCAGGCGGGTCTGACACCCGATGACATTGATTACATTTCTTATGACCACCTGCATACGCAGGATCTGCGCAAATGGCTGGGATCCGGCAATACACCGGGTTATTTCCCGCGCGCCAGACTGCTCGTCATGGAGCAGGAGTGGGATTCCACACGGGATCTGCTGCCGCCACAAAAAGACTGGTACTGCCCCAACGGAATTGCAGGCATTGATCGCCAGCGCATGGTGCTGCTGAAAAAATCCGTGCTGCTGGGTGAGGGGGTGGCACTGGTGGCAACGCCAGGCCATACCGAAGGCAACCATTCACTGGTAGTGCATACCGACGCCGGCTTGCTGGTCTCCAGCGAGAACGGCGTGTCTGCCGACAACTATTCCCCATTGAAGTCCGATATTCCCGGTGTACGCGATTACGCCATGGCAACAGGCATGGAAGTCATACTGAACGGCAACACGCTGGAAGGCGGACTTGATCAGTATATTTCCATGGTCATGGAGAAAACCATTGCCGGACCCTGCCCGCAAAATACGGACTTCTGTAATTTCGTCCCCTCTTCCGAACTCAGCGCCTACTGGTTGCTTCCAGGCCTGAAGCCCACCTTTGGTTTTGGCCCCCTGAAATTCGGCACACTGACAAAAACTTCGCGAGCCTGATTCCTCATGACACAGAAAATATTCTGGATTACCGGCGCCGCCAGTGGCTTGGGCCATGCACTGACTTCGGCAGCACTCAAGGCGGGTCACGCCGTATTTGCCACTGATATTCAGCAGGAGAAACTGGAAGACATCGCCACTGTATCGGCATGGAATCGCGACAACCTGTTGCTGTCCGCGCTTGATGTACGTGATGCTGCGGCCTGGGAGGTCGCTGAAAAAAAGTTCCTGCAGCGCTGGTCACGTCTCGACGTCATGATCAACAACGCCGGCATTCTGCTTTCCGGCCTTCTGTGCGACGTTCGTGACGATGATGTGCATCGCATGCTGGATATCAATGTGAAGGGTGTCATGTTTGGCAGCCGCCATGCCGCCACTATCATGTTGAAACAGGGAGCTGGTCATATTGTGAACATGGGTTCCATGTCCAGTCTGGCACCCGTACCTGGTATCGGCCTTTACAGCGCGTCAAAATTTGCCGTACGCGGCTACTCGCTGGCGCTGGCCATGGAGCTGAAAGAGCACGGCATTGCAGTCACCTGTGTCTGCCCGGATGGCATCAATACGCCCATGCTGAAAGCCGAGGCACATTCACGCGATGCCGCCCTGATTTTTTCCGGCGGGCGCATTCTCACTACGGAAGAAGTTCGGGATGCGATTCTGGGCCCCGTTCTGCAGAAAAAGCCCATGGAATACATTCTGCCGGATTCACGGGGATGGATGGCCAAAGCCTCCAGCGCCGCCCCTGAGCTTTCCAGCCGTATCGTGAGCATGCTGCAAAAACGCGGTCTGAAAAACCAGGAAAAGAACCCTCTTTCCTGAGCGGGCATCAGCCCCATAAAAAAGCCTGCGATCAGCAGGCTTTTTTATGGGTTATTCGTGGGCACTCCTGCACATCAATGTACTTCACACCCGGTTTTCGATAACCCGCACCAGACTGGGTGTACGCATGAGCGGAATGGCCAGCACCCCGTAATAGGACTCCGGCAGATGAACCCGTGTCGAGTCAAAGCCGGCCGCGCTAAACCCCCCGCCAATCTCCGCCTCACTACCGAAGTGCAGTGTCACGCTGCTGCGTGTCGCCAGCGCCAGTGCCGACTTGAAGACATTCGCCACACGCACGCTGCGGTGCCACTGGAAATCCGGATAAAGATCGGTGACATAGATTCCGGCGGGAAAGGCTTTCAGGCATGCCGCCAGGCGCGTCCAGAATCCATGAATGGTCGGGTAATCAAAATAATTGATCAGCCCTTCGGTGATGACCAGCGTCTTGCGCGAACTGTCGAGCTCTCGCGCAAAGAAACTCTCCAGAGCAGCTGGCGTGTCCCGTTCCAGAATATTGATATCAATGACGCGATGCCGGGCATTCAGCTCGCCGGCCCGCTCCAGAAGCCGGCGTTTGCGCACAGCCATCTCCGGAAGATCGGCCTCGACATAATGAATATCACTGCCGGCAAAGCGCCGCGACATGAGGGTGCCGCGCGGAGAAAGGCCACAGGCTATCTCGACAATCTGGGTCACGCCTTCCTCGAGCACTGCCCTTTCCAGAATATGGTCAATGATGAGATGGCGCTGCAGCAACAGGGTTTCGTTATTGCCCCCGAGCAGCGCCTTGCCCAGCCACTCCACCGGACGCCCCGCCAGATAGAGCATGCGCCCTTCGCGCGAGGACAGAAACGGAACGGAGAGACCATGACGACGCCATACTTCGCCGGTATAGAAAGCTGTAAAGGATATGCCTGAGCTGTCGGTGCTTTTACTGGGGTCCCGAGGCATGAGTCCGTTCCTGTTGTAGTTTTTATCAAGCGGCCACGGTAAGTGAGACAGTTGCCGGCAACAACAGCCCGTCAGGCCAGAAAGCCGGCACGATGGGCCAGCACGCCAGTATGGATCAGAGGGAGAGATTCACTATATCAAGTCGTGAATCGTCAACGGCCTTTTCATCCGGTGGTGCCGTGTGTAAATTGATGAAATCAAACAGCTCGCGATCGGCCAGTTGTGATGGCGCCACATTCTGCACTGCCGTAAACATGGACTCCAGGCGCTGCGGAAACTGTTCATCCCATTCGCGCAACATCTTGTTGATGGCAGCACGCTGCAGGTTCTCCTGCGAACCGCAAAGGTTACAGGGAATGATGGGGAAACCCTTCAGGCGTGCGAACTCGATAATGTCTTTCTCGCGGCAATAGGCCAGGGGCCGAATCAGGATGTTTTTCTTGTCGTCCGACAGCAGCTTGGGCGGCATGGCCTTGAGCTTGCCGCCATGGAACATGTTGAGGAAAAGCGTCGCCAGAATGTCATCACGGTGATGCCCCAGCGCCACCTTGGTCGCGCCGATTTCCTGCGCAAAGGCATAAAGACTGCCGCGGCGCAAACGGGAACAAACGGCACAAAAGGTTTTTCCTTCCGGGGTCAGCTGCTTGACGATGGTGTAAGTGTCTTTTTCAAGAATATAAAAGGGTACACCCCGCTTGGTCAGGTACTCCGGCAATACATGATCGGGAAAGCCGGGCTGCTTCTGGTCCATGTTCACGGCGACAATTTCAAAATTCACCGGGGCACTGATTTGCAGATTGAGCAGGATCTCCAGCATGGTGTAGCTGTCCTTGCCACCGGACAGGCAGACCATGACCTTGTCCCCCTCCTCGATCATGTTGAAATCAGTGATGGCGGTTCCCACATGACGACGCAAGCGCTTTTGCAGCTTGTTGAACGCCGTGCGGTTTTTCTTGTCCATCTCGTCGGTCATGCCGGCAGATGCTGCGGTACCAGCGGATTCCGGCACAACCTGATCAATGCCCTCCTCGGCATCAGCCAGGGCAAGGGACTCCGGATAGAACAGGACGGGGTTTTGAGGGGGATTCACGGAAGACACCGGTAAGAGCGGAAACGGCGCGAATTTTCGCCGCTTCCGCTCCTGATGGCAAACAGGCACTTGCCGGATTGATCAGGGACTGGCCGGATCATTCAGCTTTTGAAAGCCGGGCATACGGCTCAGGTAACCTTGACCTTGCGCATGACGCGAGCCAGCAGACCCGGCGACAAGCGTCCCAACCACACTGCCAGCTTTTCCTTGCCGGCAATAATGATGCGTTCCTCTCCCCTTGCCAGCGCTGCCACGGTACGACGCGCAAACTCATCGGCAGGCATGGCGGTTTCCTGCTGTGCATCAACCAGACCGTGTGCAGAGCCATCTGCCGTGACCGCTGACAACGAGACATTGGTGCGCACAAAACCGGGGAAAATAACGGATACGCTGAGGCCGGAATCAAAGACCTCGGCACGCAGGGCATCATAAAACCCGACAATGGCATGCTTGGCAGCGGCATAGGCAGAGCGATAAGGGGTTGCCACGAGTCCCACGATTGACGACACCGCGACCAGTTGCCCCTCGCCCCGCGCCAGCATATGCGGCAGCACCGCCTTGGTCAGCGCCACCGGCCCGAAGAAATCCAGTTCCATAACGCGGCGATCAATCGCCAGTGGCGTGTCCTTGATCAGGGAGCGCTGGCTGATGCCGGCGTTGTTGATCAGCACATCAATCCGGCCGAATTTTTTCATGACGGCGGCAACATGACGCGGCAGACTGGCGCTGTCCGTCATGTCCAGCGGCAACACCAGATGCTGGTGCGGACTGGCACATTTTGCGCACACAGCATCAAGCACATCGGCCCGGCGTGCCGACAACACCAGAAATGCGCCCTGCCGTGCAAACTCGTAAGCCAGTGCCTCGCCAATACCCGAGGACGCGCCGGTAATCCATACCACCTTGTTTTTGTACATATCACACACCCAGTGACTGATTGATGGCGCGTAATGCAGCAGCAGGATCAGCAGCCTGCGTCACCGGGCGGCCAATCACCAGGTAGGAAACACCCGCAGCCTTTGCCTGCTCTGGCGTCATGATACGGCGCTGATCTCCGGCATCGCTGTGCGCCGGACGAATCCCCGGCGTCACCAGGAGAAAATCGCTGCCCATGGTCTCGCGCAGGATACTTGCCTCCTGTGCAGAACATACAACACCATCAAGACCGCTGTCGGCAGCAAGCCTGGCGAGACGCTGCACCTGGATCAGCGGATCAATATCAAGACCGATTTCAGCAAGATCACTCTGCTCCATGCTGGTCAGGACCGTGACAGCAACCAGCTTTGTTGAGTAACCGCCCTGCTGCAGCTTTTCCGCTGCGGCCGTCATCATGCGGCGACCACCCGAGGCGTGCACATTCACCATCCACACACCAAGATCTGCCGCCGTGGCAACGGCCGCCGCTACCGTATTGGGAATGTCGTGAAACTTGAGATCCAGAAAAAGCTCGAAGCCGCGATCCTGTATGGCCCGCACAATGGCCGGCCCCTCAGCCGTGAACAGTTCCTTGCCGATTTTCAGACGACACTCTGAAGGCGAGATCTTTTCAGCCAGCGCAAGCGCACCAGCCGCGCGCGGGTAGTCGAGGGCAACAATGACGGGGGAAGCAGGAGAACGGGCAGACATTCAGACCTCGGAGCAAATGCGCATGACACCGCACATTCTATCCTGTTCTGTCTGCGCCGAGGTAAAACCGCGTTAACGTCGGCGATTATCGCCGAGTGCATCCTGCAGTTGCCGGACTTCACGCCTCAGCCAGTACAAGCGGTTATTGAGCTTGAGCAGACTGAACAGATTAAAGCCCACCAGCAGGCCGACAAAGCTGCCAACGGCAAAGCTCAGCAATACCACCAGGCCGGTATTGATCTGCGGGATGGCGAAGACAAGAAGATTGAGAGAGATACTCTGGTCATTTACCACGACCAGCCAGATACCCGTAAAGATCAGCAGAAAAGCAGCGGTGAGCAACAGGAGCTTTTTGAGGACTGTCACAAAAATCAGTCTCCGCCAGTACTGCTGGCTTTGACCTTGCCGGCGACTTCAGCGGCAATTTCTTCCTGCAGGCTTTCGTTGACCCGGTCCTTCAGTTCCTTGCCCGGCTTGAAGTGGGGCACATACTTGCCCACCAGTGTCACCGCCTCACCGGTCTTCGGATTGCGTCCCACCCGCGGCTCACGAAAGTGCAGGGAAAAACTGCCAAACCCGCGAATCTCGATACGCCCCCCCGTGGAAAGGCTTTCCGACATTTGCTCCACAATAATCTTGACCGCCAACTCGACATCCTTGGCCGTCAGCAGTGCCTGCTTGGCCACGATACGTTCAATCAGCTCGGACTTGGTCAACGCCATTGTCTGTCTCCCTGGGGGTCATACCGGCCTCATTCATCAAGTTAGAGAGGCTTCTCAAGAACGAATGGGGATATCCGATGTAACGAGCTGATTTTAAACACAAAAAACAGGCATAGGCAAACATGGCACCGAATCAGCCAAAAAGCCAGTCATCCGACTCCCGAAATTGTTCCTGAAAAAGAAAAAGCCCCGCATAAGCGGGGCTTTTCGTACAACTGCTTCCTGCTGGTCGGAGCCGGCTAGCCGGTACCTCCCTGCGGAAATTAGTTGCCCATCTGGGCCTTGATCAGATCACCGATGGTCTTGGGGCCTGCAGCATCAGGTTCCTGCTCACGCAGATCCTTGATGGCTTCACGCTCTTCGACTTCGTCCTTGGCCTTGATCGACAGGCTGATGACGCGGGTCTTGCGATCAATGCTGATGATCTTGGCTTCGATTTCTTGGCCAACGGTCAGCAGCTTGGTGGCATCCTCGACACGGTCGCGGCTGATTTCGGAAGCGCGCAGGGAAGCTTCAACACCATCCATTACTTCAATGGTTGCACCCTTGGCATCAACTGTCTTGACCTTGCCCTTCACGATGTGACCCTTGTCGTGAGTGGTGACAAAATCGCCAAACGGATCACGCTCAAGCTGTTTCACGCCGAGAGAAATGCGCTCGCGTTCCGGGTCAACGGAAAGAATGACGGCTTCAACAGCATCGCCCTTCTTGTAGTTGCGCACGGCTTCTTCGCCGGTTTCGTTCCAGGAAATATCGGAGAGATGGACGAGACCATCAATGCCGCCTTCCAGACCGATGAAGATACCGAAGTCAGTGATCGACTTGATGTTGCCGGAAACCTTCTCGCCCTTTTCATGCGTACGTGCGAAGGCATCCCATGGATTTTCCTTGCACTGCTTGATGCCAAGGGAGATACGGCGACGCTCTTCGTCGATATCCAGCACGATGACTTCCACTTCGTCGCCGATCTGAACGACCTTGGACGGGTGGATGTTCTTGTTGGTCCAGTCCATTTCGGACACGTGCACGAGACCTTCCACGCCCTCTTCGATTTCGGCAAAGCAACCATAATCGGTGAGGTTGGTGATCTTGGCCTTGACGCGCGTACCTTCAGGATAGCGGCCCATCAGCGCCAGCCATGGATCTTCGCCCAGCTGCTTGAGTCCGAGGGAAACACGATTACGTTCGCGATCGAACTTGAGTACCTTGACGGTAACTTCCTGGCCGACTTCAACGATTTCGCTAGGATGCTTGATACGCTTCCATGCCATGTCGGTGATGTGCAACAGGCCATCAATACCGCCCAGATCAACGAATGCGCCGTAATCGGTGAGGTTCTTGATGATGCCCTTGACGACCTGGCCTTCCTGCAGGTTTTCCAGCAGTGCTTCGCGTTCGGCAGAAGACTCGGCTTCCATCACGGCACGGCGGGACACCACTACGTTGTTACGCTTGGCATCAAGCTTGATAAGCTTGAATTCCAGCTCGCGACCTTCGAGATGCGTGGTGTCACGGATAGGACGAATGTCCACCAGCGAACCAGGCAGGAAGGCACGAATGGAACCGACATCCACGGTGAAGCCGCCCTTGACCTTGCCGGAAATAATGCCGCGAACGATTTCGCCGCCTTCGAAAATCTTTTCCAGACGTGTCCATGTTTCAGCGCGCTTGGCTTTTTCACGGGACAGCAGGGTGTAACCCATACCGTTGTCCAGCGCATCAACCACAACGTCAACCGAATCACCGACCTGTACTTCAAGTTCACGACGGTCGTTCAGAAATTCTTCACGGGCAATTACGCCTTCCGACTTCAGGCCGGTGTCTACAGTTACCCAATCGTTATCGATGGCAACCACGGTGCCGGTAACAACGGCTCCCCGTTCAACATCCAGACTTATCAAGCTCTCTTCAAAGAGGGCGGCAAATGATTCACTCATGTGTAAAAACCTTTTAATGCTTGCGCATTGCTTTTTGTCCTCACATGACCAGCTCATGCGGGGCTGTTGATTGCGGCCACCGCATCACCCTTGCTGGTTGACGTGGTGAAGTGACCGTTCTGCGTTTTAAAACCGCTTAAAACTTAAATGGCGAAAAGCCTTCACTATGCTCATCGCACGGAAGGCTTTTCATCCTGGGTTTTTCTGACGTTTTTCAGCAACTTTTCAAGCCAGCAAGCCCTCAGGATTTAATATGGCGCTGCAAACCGGGAATCTGTTCCACTTCCCGCATCACCCGGGCCAGTACTTCCTCGATACCAAGACGGGTGGAGTCCAGCACGATGGCATCGTCAGCAGGCTTGAGTGGAGCAACCGCACGATTGATATCGCGATCGTCCCGGGCCCTGATGTCGTCAATGAGGGCCGGCAGACTAGCACTGAAGCCCTTTTCCAGCAACTGCTTGTAGCGCCGCTCGGCACGGGCTTCGGCTGTCGCGGTGAGGAAGATCTTCAGGCAGGCATCGGTAAAAACCACGGTGCCCATGTCCCGGCCATCAGCCACCAGGCCTGGCTGCTCACGGAAAGCCTGCTGGCGCTGAAGCAAAGCGGCTCGCACGGCGGGCAAGGCCGCTACCATTGAAGCCGCACGACCCATCTCTTCACTGCGGATTTCGGTGGTGACATCCTCGCCTTCAAGAATGATCACTGCCTCGCCATCGTCATTCTGCAGGAACTGCACATCAAGATGGCCCGCCAGCACTTCCAAGGCAGCTTCGTTATCAAGACTGACCCCGTGATGCAGGGCCGCCAGCGCCAGAAGGCGGTAGAGCGACCCGGAATCCAGCACTTCAAAGCCCAGCAATGCCGCCAGACGGTGCGCTATCGTGCCCTTGCCGGAGCCACTGGGGCCATCAATCGCCACTACGGGGGCAGGGCTCGGGGGCATTACGACTTTTACAACTTCCGCACTCATCTCTGCTTCCTCTGAAGCCGCGCCGGAGCACCCAGGCATTCAGCCTGGCCGGCGACGGTTTGATATCCCTGTTACAACCCTTTGGACCCGTCCTGGCACGCAAAAGCCGTGCCTGCCCGACCACTACGACAAGGGTTGGTAAACGCGCGTGCTTTCTATAGAAAGCGGGAGGGAAAAGCAACCTTGGCCAGTCAAACGGCGAACGCCTGACGGGCCTCATGGTCACATCCAGCCGGATAAAGGCTGGCGCATTTTATTCTTTTTCTGTGACGGCAATATGCAGGCCGGCACGTCTTGCAAGGCCGGTGAAATCCGGAAAACTGGTTGCCACGTTGGCGCAGTCCTCGATCTCTATCGGCCCGGAGGAACACAAGGCCGCCATGGCAAAAGACATGGCAATACGGTGATCACCATGGCTCACCACTCGACCCGATCCGATTTGCCCGCCCTGGATAACAATACCGTCCGGCGTAGGCTCAGCCTTGATGCCCAGAGTGGTCAGACCATCAGCCATGACCTGGATACGGTCGGATTCTTTCACCCGCAATTCTTCTGCACCGGTCAGTACTGTCTCGCCCTCGGCACAGGCAGCCGCAATAAAGAGCGAGGGAAACTCGTCAATGGCCAGCGGCACCTGGTCTTCCGGAATACGAATGCCCTTGAGCTTTGCGCTGCGAATACGGATATCCGCCACCGGTTCGCCACCGACCTCACGGGCATTGAACACCGTCAGATCGCCGCCCATCGCACGCAGGATATTGATGACGCCAATGCGGGTCGGATTAAGGCCCACATGCTGCAACGTCACATCCGAACCTTCGGCAATACTGGCGCCCACCATGAAGAAAGCGGCCGAAGAGATATCGGCTGGCACATCAATACGGGTCGCCGTCAGCCTGCCACCGCCTTTCACCGTAACGGTGGCGCCCTCCACTTTCACGTCGTAACCGAAGCCGCGCAGCATGCGTTCGGTGTGATCACGCGTAGGGGCCGGTTCGGTGACCACGGTGTCGCCCTCGGCCCAGAGACCCGCCAGCAAGACGCAGGACTTGACCTGCGCACTCGCCATGGGCATGTCGTAATGCAGACCCTTGAGGGCCTTGCCACCCTTTATGGTGACCGGCGGTGTCCCTTTCTCACCTGTGGTGAGTATCTCGGCACCCATGGCACGCAACGGCCTGGCCACACGCTCCATGGGTCGCTTGCTCAGGGAGGCATCCCCTGTCATCACCGTATCGAATGCCTGCGCGGCAAGAATGCCGGAAAGCAGACGCATGCTGGTGCCTGAATTACCGCAGTAAATGGCGCCCGGCGGCGCCTGCAAACCATGCAGGCCCACGCCATGAATCTTTACCGCGCCATTGTTCGGGCCTTCAATCACCACGCCCATGTCGCGGAAAGCCTGCAAGGTCGCCAGCGCATCCTCACCCTCCAGAAAGCCGCTGACTTCCGTCACCCCCTCGGCGATGGAGCCCAGCATGATCGAGCGATGGGAAATGGATTTGTCACCCGGTACACGAAAAGTACCGTTGAGTGCGCCGCCTGCCTGTACGAGAAATTCTATGTTCTTGCTCTTCATGGTCTTGGTATAGGCCGTGCCGGCCAGCATATGGGTGAAATGATCGCGCGCCACTTTGGCTCGCGTGAAAATACCAAGCAGGGCTTCTGAATCTTCCTGCTCAATGGCGTCACGCAACTCGCTGACACCATCAGTAAAGTGCTGCAGTGCATTCAGCACGGCGGATTTATTGGCTAAAAATATGTCATGCCACATGACCGGATCGCTGGCAGCGATCCGGGTGAAATCACGAAATCCGCCCGCCGCATAACGAAAAATATCCAGGTTTTCAGATTCACGTGCCAGCGTATCCACCAGCGAAAATGCCAGCAGGTGCGGCAGGTGGCTGGTTTTTGCCAGCACCTCATCGTGTTTGGCTACCGTCATCTCCAGCACTTCTGCGCCCATGGCCTGCCAGAGTGCACGCACGCTGGTGAGGGCATCGGGTGACGTTTCCGGCAATGGCGTAAGAATCACTTTATGGCGGAGAAAGAGATCCGCCCGGCCCGCCAGTACGCCACTCTGTTCTGAGCCGGCAATGGGATGACCCGGCACAAAACCAGCCGGGATTTTTTCAAACACGGCACGTGCTGCAGCCTCTACATTGCCCTTGCTGCTGCCGCCGTCGGTAATAATGGCATCGGCACGCAACGCAGGCTTGATGGCCCTCAGTACCGATTCCGTGGCCTGCACCGGCATGGCCAGGAATACCAGATCTGCATCACGCACCGCATCGGCTGGATTGGCAAAAGCCTTGTCCACCACACCGATGGCCTCGGCCAGCTCGGCGGTTTTCTGGCTGCGTGCCGAACCGCTGATGTTTTTTGCCAGCCCCTTTTCACGCAAGGCGCGCGCAAAGCTGGAGCCTATAAGGCCAAGCCCGATAATCGCTACCTTGTTGAAGGCGTGAGGACTGAATACGGGATCGCTCACGATGAAAGCACTGCCTTCAAGGCTGCCAGAAAACGCTCATTCTCTGCCCTGGTACCGATAGTCACGCGCAGAAAGTCAGGCAGGCCATAGCTGGTGACCGGGCGCACGATCACACCTTGTCGTAACAAGGCTTCATAGACCGGCAATCCCGGACGCTTGAGATCAATACAAAGAAAATTGCCACGTGAGGGAATGAAGTCCAGACCCAGCGCAACAACTCCTTCGCTGATCTGGCGCATGCCGTCCGTATTCAGGGTGCGTACACGCGCAACAAAAGACTGGTCACCCAGAGCCGCCACGGCAGCACGCAAACCGAGAGCATTCACATTGAATGGCTGGCGTACCCGATTCAGCACATTGGTGACATCGGGATGCGCAAAGGCGTAACCCACGCGCAAAGCCGCCAGGCCATAAGCCTTGGAGAACGTGCGACTGACAATGATGTTGGGATAACGGGAGAGGTAATCGAGCCCGTCCGGGAAATCCGCCGCCTCCACAAACTCGCCATAGGCCTCATCAAGCACCACCAGCACGTTTTCCGGCACAGCCCTGAAGAAGGTATCAAGCTCGTCTTTCTCCACCCAGGTCCCCGTCGGGTTATTAGGATTGGCGATAAAAATCACGCGAGTCTTCGGGGTAATGGCGGCAGCCATCGCAACCAGATCATGGCCCCAGTTCCTGGCCGGCACGGTAATGCCGGTGGCACCCACAGCCTGCACCACCAGGGGATAAACGGCGAAAGAATGCTGCGCGTAAATGGCTTCGTCACCGGCGCCGAGAAAAGCACGCGCCGTCAACTCGAGAATATCGTTGGAGCCATTGCCGAGCGTGATTTCCTCTATGGGACGCTGATAAAAATCAGACAAGGCTTTTTTCAGTACAAAGCCATTGCCATCCGGATACAGCGCCAGCTCACTCATGCCGGATTCAATGGCCACCAGCACCCGGGGTGAGCAACCCAGCGGATTTTCATTGCTGGCCAGCTTGATGATGTCGGTAATACCGAGTTCGCGCTCCAGCTCCTCTATCGGCTTGCCGGGCTGGTAGGGCGAAATTTTCTGTACGCCGGGATTGGCAAGAGCGATGTAATCGCAGGCCATGATCAGAACCTCATGAGTGACGACAGCAGTATCGAGCAGAAAACAGAAGCGGAGCAGATACGGTTAAAGCACGGCTTTTGGATAAGATCCCAGCAGCTTGAGATCACGCACACGGGTTTCCAGTTCCTCCAGCGCCGCCTTTACCGGCGCATCATCCGCATGCCCTTCAAAGTCGATAAAAAAAACATAGGACCAGGCATCCGTCTGTGATGGCCGGCTTTCAATACGCGTCAGGTTGATATTCCGGCTCTTGAAGGACTCCAGAATACTGTAAAGCGCACCGGACTGGTTCTTGCGCATCGAAACAATCATGGATGACTTGTCATCGCCGGAGCGAGGCACATCTTCCCTGCCAATAATCAGAAAGCGTGTTGTATTTTTGGGGTTGTCTTCTATGCATTCATGCAGCTTTTTCAGGCCGTAAAGCTCCGCAGCGGTCTCGCCGGCAATCGCCGCAGAGTGCCACTCCCCCTTGATCAGGCGAGCCGCTTCCGCATTACTGGATACCGCCACACGCTCCGCCTTGGGAAAATGCGCATCCAGCCATTGCCGGCATTGTGCCAGCGACTGCTGATGCGAATAAATGCGGGAAATGGCCTCCGGCCTTGTCCCGTCACTGACCAGCAGGTGGTGATGAATGCGTAACTCCACTTCCCCAATGATGCGGACCGTAGACGTCATGAAAGAGTCGGCCGTATGCGTCACCACCCCTTCCGTGCTGTTTTCCACCGGCACCACGCCATAATTGACAGCGCCGGCCTCTACTTCACGAAACACTTCATCAATCGTGGCCAGGGGCACAGTGGCAACCGAATGCCCGAAATGCTTGAGTGCAGCCGCCTGTGTAAAGGTGCCAGCCGGCCCTAGAAAGGCAATCTTCATGGGGTGCTCAAGCGCTAGGCAGGCAGACATGATTTCACGAAAGAGCCGCGCCATTTCCTCCGGATGCAGCGGGCCTTCATTGCGCGCCATCACCTTCTGCAGAACCTGGGCTTCGCGCTCGGGACGGTAAAAAACCGTGGCCGCCGGATCTTCCGATTTTTTGACCTCGGCCACCTGCTGGGCACAACGGGCGCGCGCCGACAGCAGCTTCTGGATATGTTCGTCCAGAGCATCAATCTGTTGTCGCAACTGTTCGAGCGTGACTTTTTCGCTCATGGCTTCGGCTCTTTTCCTGTTTCCTGGCTATTGAAAGCAACACACCTGCGATGCGGCTTTAACCGAGTTTTTGCTGGAAGTCCTTCATGAACCCGATCAGCGCATCCACCGCCTCTTCCGGTACCGCGTTATAGAGGCTGGCACGCATGCCGCCAACCGAGCGATGGCCGGCAAGATTCAGCAGGCCCTGCGCCTCGGCATCCTTGAGGAAGGTTTTATCAAGGCCGGAATCGGCCAGCGTGAACGGCACGTTCATGATCGAGCGATAGGTCTTGATCACGGGGTTGTGATAAAAACCATCGCTGTCATCAATCGCCGCATATAGCTTGGCCGCCTTGCGTTGATTGATTTCACCCATTTTCTGCAGGCCGCCGTGGTGCTTCAGCCATTTGAAGACAAGGCCGGCCAGATACCAGCTGAAGGTCGGTGGCGTGTTGTACATGGAACCGTTGTCGGCGGCGACCTTGTAATCCAGCATGGTGGGCGTGCCTGGCAGCACCTCGCCAATCAGGTCTTCACGCACGATCACCACAACCACACCAGCCGGACCGATATTCTTCTGGGCACCGGCATAGATCAGGCCGAACTTCGACACATCCAGAGGCTGCGACAGAATGCTGGAGGAAAAGTCCGCCACCAGCGGCACATCGACTTCAGGAATGTAATTGAACTGCACGCCGTGAATGGTTTCGTTTTCCGCATAATGCAGATAAGCCGCTTTCGAATTCAGCTTCCAGGTATCAAAGGCCGGCACACCGCGAAACTTGTTGTGCTCGTCACTGGCCACCACATTCACATCACAGAACTTCTTCGCCTCGGCAATCGCCTTGGCTGACCACATGCCCGTATTGACGTAATCTGCCGTGCTGTGACCACGCAGCAGGTTCATCGGAATCTGCGCAAACTGCAGTGAAGCACCGCCCTGCAGGAACAGCACCTTGTAATTGGACGGAACATTCAGCAAATCACGCAGGTCCTTTTCAGCCTCCTCCGCAATCGCGACATAATCAGCGGAGCGATGACTCATCTCCATGACGGAAAGGCCACGGCCCTTGTAGTTCAAGAGGTCCTTCTGGGCTTCGCTGAGAACGCTTTGCGGCAATGCAGCCGGGCCGGCGCAAAAATTGTAGGCACGTGTCATTTCAGTGGCTTCCTTGGGTTCGAAATCCGGTTCTGTTTCTGTCATTCCGCATCCGGCGAGCTGTCATCACCGTTTCCCTGCACATCGGTGACGCCTGTATCCGCCGCGTCCGTATCAGAAGTGTCTGCATCAGCATCGACAAACTCGCCCTCAAACTCGTCATCACCGCCAATATCCTGCAGACGCACGACACCAACAAGATGTTCATCAGAGGCAAGCTTGATCAGGGTAACGCCCTGGGTATTGCGCGAGAGCACAGAGACTTCATCAACGCGGGTGCGCACCAGCGTCCCCTGATCAGAGATCAGCATGAGCTCGTCACCGTCCTTGACCTGGACGGCACCGACCAGTGCACCGTTACGTTCGGATGTCTGGATGGCGATCACGCCCTGACCACCACGGTTGTGTACCGGAAATTCCTCAACCGAGGTGCGCTTGCCAAAACCGTTCTGCGATGCCGTCAGCACCTGCGCCTCAGGATCAGCCACAATCAGCGACACCACACAGGCGCCTTCAACTTCAGGCAGACGCACACCACGCACGCCCATGGCCGTACGCCCCATGCAGCGCACATCGGTTTCCTTGAAGCGCACAGCTTTGCCTTCACTGGTGAAAAGCATGATGTCCTGATTGCCATCGGTGATGGCAGCGCCAACGAGGGTGTCGTTACCTTCAAGATCAATCGCAATCAGGCCGTTGCTGCGCGGACGCGAGAACGCACTCAGCTTCACTTTCTTTACGGTGCCATCGCCGGTCGCCATGAACACATACGGGCCCTGCGGCTCGCCGGCATCCTCGGACGTATCGACAACATCGGCAGCATCATCGGGTTCGACCCCTTCGCCACGACGCACTGTCACCAGCGGCAACAGCGTGGTCACATGCTCGCCTTCGCCGAGATTGAGCACGTTGACGATGGGGCGGCCCTTGGAGGCGCGGCCAGCCTGCGGCAGCTCATAGACTTTCAGCCAGTACACCTTGCCATTGCTGGTGAAGCAGAGAACGGTGTCGTGCGTGCTGGCGACCAGCAGGTGCTCGATATAATCCTCATCCTTTACCGCTGTTGCCGACTTGCCACGACCACCGCGTTTTTGTGCGCGGTAATCCGACACCGGCTGGTATTTGGCATAGCCGGCGCGTGAAATTGTCACCACGACCTGTTCTTCAGTGATCAGGTCTTCCAGCGTGAGATCGAGCTTGGACCCGATGATTTCCGTGCGCCGCTTGTCACCGAACTGGTCGCGAATGGCAATAAGCTCTTCGCGAATAACCGTCAGCAGGCGCTCGGGATCAGCCAGAATAAGCCCCAGTTCCTTGATCTTTTCCAGCAGCTCCAGGTACTCGCTGATCAGCTTGTCCTGCTCAAGACCGGTCAGGCGGTTCAGGCGCAGATCCAGCAGGGCTTGCGCCTGCTCCGACGAGAGATTGTATTTGCCATCGACAAAACCGAACTGTGGCGGCAGTGCATCCGGGCGACAGGCATTCCTGTCACCGGCACGTTCCAGCATGGCCACCACGGAGCCGGGCTCCCAGGACGTCAGCATCAGGCGATCCTTGGCTTCAGCCGGACTGGCCGAGGTCTTGATCAGTTCGATCACCTTGTCAATATTGGCCAGCGCCACCGCCAGACCTTCAAGCAGATGGCCACGCTCGCGTGCCTTGCGCAGATCGAACACGGTGCGACGTGTCACGACTTCACGGCGGTGACGGACAAAGGCTTCGATCAGGTCCTTGAGATTGAGCAGGCGCGGCTGGCCATCCAGCAAGGCCACCATATTGATGCCGAACACGCTCTGCAGCTGGGTTTGCGCAAAGAGGTTGTTCACCACCACTTCCGCCACTTCACCGCGCTTGAGCTCGATCACAATGCGCATGCCATCCTTGTCGGACTCGTCACGCAGCTCGGAAATGCCTTCCAGCTTTTTCTCTTTCACCAGCTCGGCAATCTTTTCGATCACACGCGCCTTGTTCAGCTGATAAGGAATTTCCGTAAAAATAATGGTCTGGCGACCGGTCTTGGCATCGGTTTCGACATTGTGACGGGCACGCATGTAAATGCGGCCACGACCGGTATGGTAGGCCTCCACAATACCGGCACGACCGTTGATGATGGCGGCCGTGGGGAAATCAGGGCCATGAATGTGCTCCATCAGGCCATCGATAGTGATGCCTTCATCATCGATATATGCCAGGCAGGCACTGATCACTTCAGTCAGGTTGTGCGGCGGAATATTGGTCGCCATGCCGACAGCAATGCCGCTGGAACCATTGATCAGCAGGTTCGGCACGCGGGTAGGCATGACATCCGGGATCATTTCGGTGCCGTCATAATTCGGCACCCAGTCCACGGTTTCCTTGTCGAGGTCGGCCAGCAGCTCGTGCGAAAGCCGTGTCATGCGGACTTCGGTGTAACGCATGGCCGCAGCGCTGTCGCCATCGACCGAACCGAAGTTGCCCTGCCCGTCGACCAGCATGTAGCGCAGCGAAAACGGCTGGGCCATGCGGACGATGGTGTCGTAAACGGCCGTATCGCCGTGCGGATGGTATTTACCGATAACGTCACCGACCACACGGGCCGATTTCTTGTAGGCCTTGTTCCAGTCGTTGTTCAGCACGCTCATGGCAAAAAGAACGCGCCGGTGTACAGGCTTCAAACCGTCACGGGCGTCCGGCAAGGCACGCCCGACGATCACGCTCATGGCGTAATCGAGATAGGACTGTTTGAGCTCGTCTTCGATATTGACCGGGATAATTTCTTTAGCAAAATCGGTCATCAGCTTCCTCGTCAGATCATGCGCGACGCGCCGGTTTAAACCGGCTTGCGGGACGGTCCCATAAAGCCCGGAAGGGTATCACAAATCAGTGGCTTACCGAAGCCTGCGGCAAGCTTTTGCCGGTATTTTTCCAGTGGCCGCAGGAGCGCTTGCCGGTATACTTCGCAGCGACTCTTTCCGTCGGGAAAGTGCCCCCTGCTTTTCCCGACACCGCGACGCCCGACCCCCTGTCCGGGCTTGCTCGCGCCAGACTGGCAAGCTGACCGTGGCTGCCGGCCGCCGCCCAAGGAATTGCACCATGCCGACCACCCCGAGCACGACGCCGACCACAACCCCGACTGCCCTGAAGTCGAATGTCGACCCCGCCGAAATCGCCAAATTCGAAGCCCTCGCCAGCCGCTGGTGGGACCCGGATTCCGAATTCAAACCGCTGCATGCGATCAACCCCCTGCGCCTGAACTGGATTGACGAGCGCGCCAGCCTGGCCGGCAAGACGGTGCTTGATGTGGGCTGCGGCGGCGGCATTCTTTCCGAGAGCATGGCACGGCGTGGCGCCCGTGTGACCGGCATTGACATGGGTGAAGCGCCACTGGCGGTGGCCCGTCTGCACTTGCTGGAAAGCGGCCAGTCCGTGGATTACCGCAAGCTGCCCGTGGAAGCACTGGCCACCGAACGCCCGGCCTCGTTTGATGTCGTCACCTGCATGGAAATGCTGGAGCATGTGCCTGATCCGGCCGCCGTCGTACAAGCCTGTTTTGATCTGGTGAAACCCGGTGGCTGGATATTCTTCTCCACCCTGAACCGCAATCCGAAAGCCTACGCCTTTGCCATTCTCGGCGGCGAATACCTGCTGCGTTTGCTGCCGCGTGGTACCCATGACTACGCCAAGTTCATCAAGCCTTCCGAGCTGGCGACATGGACACGTGCCGCCAGCCTCGACATGGTCGACATGACCGGCCTGCACTACAACCCGTTAACCCGGCGCTACTGGCTGGCGCCCAATGTTGACGTGAACTACATGATTTCGACGCGGCGCCCGGCTTCCCCCGAAGGAGAAACCGCATGAGCCTGGCCTCTCTCGCCAAGGCAGAGGCCATCCTGTTTGATCTCGACGGCACACTGATTGATACCGCACCGGATTTCATTGGCGTACTGAATCGCCAGCTGCAGGCCCATGGCCGGGCTACCCTGCCCCCGGAGAAAATCCGTGCTTCGGTATCGCAAGGCGCGAAAGCGGTCGTGGCACTGGGCTTTGCAGATCGCGTGAATACGGATTCACCCGAGTTTGAAGCCCTGCGTCAGGAGTTCCTGCAGAGCTACCTGCAGCATATTGCCGATGAAACCGTGCTGTTCCCCGGCATGGATGCATTGCTGACCATGCTGGAAGCACGGGGGACGCCCTGGGGCATCGTCACCAACAAGCACAGCATGTTCACCACGCCCTTGCTGCGTGCGCTGCAACTGGACATGCGCTGCAAGGTCGCGATTTGTCCGGACATGGTGAGCCACAGCAAGCCGCATCCGGAACCCATGCTGAAAGCCGCCGGCATGCTGAACATCCGGCCGGAAGCCTGCGTGTATGTTGGCGATCATCGCCGCGATATCGAAGCCGGGCGCAATGCCGGCATGACCACCGTCGCGGTGGGTTATGGCTATGTGCTGGAAGGCGAATCCGCCGCCGACTGGGATGCCGATTATCTGGTGGACTCGGTGGCCGAACTCGCCACGCTGTTACGCATTTAAGGAGGCACGTTGATGGAAACACAAAGCATGAATGACTATCAGGGCACACCCGGTCTTTTGCAGGACCGCGTCATTCTGGTGACAGGGGCCGGTGATGGCATCGGCAGAGCTGCCGCCATGACCTACGCTGCGCACGGTGCCACCGTCATCCTGCACGGCCGCACGCTGGCAAAGCTGGATGCCGTGTATGACGCCATTGAAAAAGCCGGTGATCCACAACCCGCCATCGTGCCGCTGGATCTCTCCACTGCCACGGCGATGGAATACCAGCAACTGGCCGAGACCATCCAGAACGAATTTGGTCATCTTGACGGGATACTGCACAACGCCGGTGTGCTGGGTGATATCACACCACTGGAAATGTATGACCCGGACACCTGGGATTTTGTGATGAAAATCAATCTGCGTGCGCCTTTCATGCTGACCCAGGCCCTGCTGCCCATGCTCAAACAGTCGCCCGATGCTTCCGTTATTTTCACCACCAGCTCGGTCGGACGCCGTGCCCGTGCGTTCTGGGGTGCCTACGCGGCGTCCAAATGCGGCATTGAAGGTCTCTCACAAATGCTGGCGGACGAACTGATGAACACCTCGAATATCCGCGTGAACTGCATCAACCCCGGCGCCACGCGCACGCGCATGCGTGCCGAAGCCTATCCCGGCGAGAATCCCGCCAGCCTGAAAGCGCCGGAAGACATCATGCCCCTGTATCTGTATCTCATGGGGCCGGACAGCCTCGGAAAAACCGGGCTGTCGCTGGATGCACAGGCCAGATAAACAGCACCAGTCCTGTTGCGTTTTTTCCATAAAAAAAGCCGGCTGATGCCGGCTTTTTTTATGGAGGGATTTACTCCTCGGACTTGCCGTTACCATCACGGCGCTGCTGACGCAAAAAGCCGCCACGGCGAGCCGGCAAGGGATTTTCCTGCATTTTTTCCGTACGACGCTTGGCCAGACCATAAAGTCCGGTGCCTTTGCGCGGACGCAGCTGCACCGACTCGATCAGGGCATCAATCTCGGGCTTGTCGAGCTCGATCCAGCGCCCGGTCTTGAGCGTACGCGGCAACGACACCGTGCCATAGCGGGTACGCAGCAAACGACTGACCTTCAGGCCCTGCGATTCGAACAGGCGGCGCACTTCGCGGTTGCGGCCCTCCTTCACCACCACCTGCCACCAGCGATTGAAGCCTTCACCACCAAGCTCGGCTATTTTTTCAAACTTGGCGGGGCCGTCATCGAGCTCCACCCCATCGGTCAGGTTTTTAACCGCTGCAGGCGTGAGCTCACCCATGATGCGAACGGCATACTCGCGTTCGATTTCATTGGAAGGATGCATCAGGCGATTGGCCAGCTCACCATCGGTGGTAAACAGCAGCAGCCCCGAACTGTTCACGTCCAGACGCCCCACCATGACCCAGCGCTCGCCTTTCATTGGCGGCATGCGGTCAAACACCGTCGGGCGTCCTTCCGGATCCTGACGCGAACAAATTTCACCTTCGGGCTTGTAATACACCAGCACACGGCGACGCATTTCATCCTCAACGGTGAACTGCACACGACGCCCGTCAATGCGCAACTCATCCGTCACTTCAATACGATCACCCAGCGTGGCCATTTTTCCGTTCACGCTGACACGACCGTCAACAATCGCCTGCTCCATATGACGACGTGAACCCAGACCGCAACGGGCCAGGACTTTTTGCAGTTTTTCACTCATGTTCTGTTACTCAGGGAGCAGGCTGCGTTTTAGTGCCGCTTGCATCAAAATGACTTGTCGCACGCCCTACCGGCGTTCAACTCGTTCTCTACACTTTTCCACATTCACGAACACCGCAACAGCAGGGCCTTATTCGTAAATTTCATCTTTATGAGCATCATCCGCACGTTCACGCTGGATATCCGCTTCCAGCTCCTCCATGACCGAGGCCATCTGGTCATCCGCCAGCGGCAATACCTCTCCACCAGCCTGCGCTTCCAGAAACTGCAGTTCTTCATTGATGCGATCAAGATCGCGAATCTCTGACAGCGATGGCAGCTCGGCCAAGCCCTTCAGATTGAAGTTATCGAGAAAATCACGCGTGGTGGCAAACAGCGCCGGCCGGCCCGGCACATCACGATGGCCCGCCACACGAATCCAGTCACGCTCGATCAGTGTCTTGATGATGTGCGAACTCACCGACACACCACGGATTTCTTCAATTTCCGAACGCGTAATCGGCTGGCGATAGGCAATCAGGGCCAGCGTCTCCAGCAGCGCACGCGAATAGCGCGAGGGCTTCTCATCCCAGAGGCGACTGACCCAGGGACCGGTTTCCTGGCGCACCTGGAAACGAAAACCCGAAGCCACTTCCTTGAGCTCGATACCGCGATCCTGATAATCCTGCATCAATGCTTCCAGCACATTGCGCAGGGTGGCGACATCGGGGCGCTCTGCCTCATCAAAGAGAAATCCAAGCTGTTCGATCGTGAGGGGATGTCCGGCAGCAAACACGGCACCTTCAATCACTTTTTTCAGTATTTCGGCGTCCATGGTCACTCCTCCTCGCGGTCCGAGGCCGCATCATCCGGCAAATCGTCATCCGCCATGTCATCAAACAAGTCATCTTCAGCGTCAACGATAATCACATCGGTAGGCGCTGCTTCATACACATCACTGCCGTTGTCGGCATCGTCAAGATCGACCAGATCGTAACCGCCACCCTCTACGCCCTGGGCACGGGTTTTCACGTGCACCGGGCCAAGAAACTCGGTTTGCACCAGATCAATAATGCCTTCCTTCACCAGCTCAAGAATTGCTATGAACGTGACCACCACGCCCAGACGACCTTCATCCATCGTGAACAGGGCAACAAAGGGCACGAACTCACGGTTCTGTAAATGCTCGAGTATCTGGCCCATTTTCTCGCGCAGGCTCAGGGTTTCCCTGGAGATCTGATGGGTTTCAAAAAGATCGGCACGGCGAAGCACATCCTGCAGGGCCAGCATCAGCTCGCGCAGGTCCACCTGCGGCAAAGGCTGTTCACGCGTGTAGTCAGGCCCGGCGACCTTTACCGGCCAGAAGTCGCGACCTTCCTGCGGCATGGCATCCATATCGGCAGCGGCTTTTTTAAAGCGCTCGTATTCCTGCAGACGACGAATAAGGGCGGCGCGAGGATCTTCTTCTTCCTCGCCCTCCTCCGTCTTCGGACGAGGCAGCAGCATGCGTGACTTGATCTCGCCGAGCACGGCAGCCATCACCAGATACTCACCGGCCAGTTCCATGTTGATGGCCTGCATCATCTCGACGTAGAGCACATACTGGCGCGTGATTTCAGCCACAGGAATATCGAGAATGTCGAGGTTCTGGCGGCGGATGAGATAGAGCAGAAAGTCCAGCGGACCTTCGAAGGCCTCAAGGAAAACCTCAAGGGCATCGGGGGGAATATAAAGATCGTCAGGGAGCTTGGTGTAGGCCTGGCCGTGAACCAGGGCAAAAGGCATTTCCTGCTGGTGCACGGCAACCGGTGCCTTGTCTTCCGACACCTCGACAGATGCATCGATATCGACCCGGATGTCCACAATCGCGGCCATTACCAGTTCGTCTTCCTGCTCCGTTCCGCTCATGCCACACCATCCTCATTGCCGCTTCACAGCGGTTATGCCACATCACCAGAATGCCCGGGTCGTCATCGTGACCCTTCAGGGCACATCAAGAGCGACACCCGCCCGCCCCTGCCTTTCATCACATCAGGCCATGTCGGCAGCCAGAGTGTGAAGTGTTACCTGATCTTCAGCGATACGCCAGCCCCATCGCGGCACGTACTTCTTTCAGCGTGTCTTCCGCCAGCGCCGCCGCCTGTTCACTGCCCTGACTGAGGATGCTGCGTATCAATTCGGGATTGCTTTCAAACTCCCGGGCGCGCTCGCGCATGGGTGCCAGCTCCGCATTAACGGCATCAATCACCGGCTTCTTGCACTCCAGACAGCCTATGCCCGCCGAACGGCAGCCCTGCTGCACCCACTGCCTGGTGGCATCGTCCGAATACACTTCATGCATCTGCCAGACCGGGCACTTTTCCGGATTGCCGACGTCGGTACGGCGCACGCGGGCTGGATCCGTGGGCATCTTGCGAATCTTGGCATCGACATCATCCGGCAGCTCGCGCAGTGAAATGAAGTTGCCATACGACTTGGACATTTTAGCGCCATCCAGCCCCGGCATTTTCGAGGCTGGCGTCAGCAGCGCCTGCGGCTCCGGCAAAATAATCTTGCCGCCGCCCTCCAGTGACCCCAGCAGCCGCTCCTTGTCGCCCAGCGTGATGTTCTGCTGATCCCGGATCAGCGCCTGGGCCGTGGCCAGCGCCCCGGCATCACCGGCTTCCTGATAACGCTTGCGCAGGTCGGTATAGAGGCGCGCTGTCTTTTTGCCCATTCGGGTGATGGCCAGCTCTACCGCTTCTTCAAAGCCCGGCTCACGACCGTAGAGGTGATTGAAGCGTCGCGCCACTTCGCGCGTGATTTCCACGTGCGCCACCTGATCGGCGCCGACCGGCACGAGTCCCGCGCGGTAAATCAGGATGTCGGCGCTTTGCAGCAGGGGGTAACCGAGGAAACCGTAAGTCGCGAGGTCCTTGTCCTTGAGCTTCTCCTGCTGGTCCTTGTAGGTCGGCACGCGCTCAAGCCAGGACAGGGGTGTCATCATGGACAACAGCAGATGCAACTCGGCATGGGCCGGCACCCGTGACTGGATGAAGATACTGCAGGCATTGGGATTGATGCCGGCCGCCAGCCAGTCCACCACCATCTCGAAGCTGCTCTGCTGGATGCCGCGCGGATCTTCATAGGCCGTGGTCAGCGCATGCCAGTCCGCAGCAAAGAAAAGGCAGTCGTACTCATACTGCAGTTTGACCCAGTTCTTGAGGACGCCGTGGTAATGGCCAAGATGCAGACGGCCGGTTGGCCGCATGCCTGACAACACGCGCTGCTGGGAAGCGACAGAACTCAAGCGGGACTCCTTGCGGACGAATGTCACGAGGGAAACAGGGAAAAACACAGGCGGCGATTATACGGGCTGAACCCGCAAAAATCATGGTTGTATGCACGCAAAGCGCTGCCCGGAGCAGAAAACGCGGACAAAAAAAGGCAGGCCGCCTGGGCCTGCCGCAACTCTGAGGAGAAACTCGAAACCTGTACGTTGAAAAGACCTTCATCCTGACGGTGTCAGGGTGGCAACTTTAGGCCAGAAAACGATCAGCCAGCCAATAACGCTTCGCCATAAAAAGCGCAGGCAGTCTAACGAAACGGAGCAGGATCGCCCCGTCCTTCGCGCAGGATCACCGGGGCGTCGCCGGTCAGATCCACTACCGTGGTCGGCTCCAGCGTGCCGTATCCCCCATCAATAATGGCCTCCAGGCGCGAGCCCAGACGATCACGAATGATTTCCGGATCATTCAGCGGCTCGGTATCACCCGGCAACTGCAGCGTGGTGGTCAGCAGCGGTTCATCCAGCTCAGCCAGCAGGGCCTGACAGATGACGTGATCGGGAATGCGGATACCGATGGTCTTGCGCTTGGGATGCAGGATGCGCCGCGGCACCTCACTGCTGGCATTGAGAATGAACGTGTAGGCGCCAGGCGTATGGGTTTTCAGCAGGCGGTAAGTGGCGTTGTCGACCTTGGCATAGGTGGCAATGTCGGAGAGGTCGCGACAGAGCAGTGTAAAATTGTGTTTGTCGTTGAGCTCGCGAATACGCGTAATGCGTTCCAGTGCCGGCTTGTCGCCAAGATGGCAGCCAAGGGCATAGGCCGAATCGGTGGGATAGGCAATCACCGCGCCATCACGGATCAGTGTCACCGCCTGCTTGATCAGGCGGGCCTGGGGATTTTCCGGATGGATGTAGAAATATTGCGTCATACTGCCTCCTCTTCCTCAAGGCTGACCCAGCGCCGCCATACGGGGCGGCATTCTGCTGGCAACACGGGGAAACGCCCCAGTTGTATCCAGGGAATATGGGGGCCGTGAAAGTCGCTGCCCTGCGATGCCTCCAGACCATACTGCACCGAAAGCTGGCCGAGATAACGCACCATGTCCGGCTTTTCGGTGGCCGTCGCCACTTCCATGGCCTCACCCCCTTCCGCCGCAAAGGCCGTGATGAGGGCGCGCATCTTCGTTCTTGATAAAGGATAGCGCCCTGGATGCGCCAGTACCGCCGTGCCGCCGGCATTACGGATCAGGGCAATGGCTTCGGGCAGCGCCACCCACGGCATGGGCACATCGGCCGGCTTGCCACTGCCCAGATACTTGTCGAACGCTGCCTGCATGGAGCCGACTTTGTCTTCGGCCACCAGCCACTGCGCGAAATGCGTACGGCTGATACGGTCAGGCTCGTTGCCCGCCAGCGCCAGCACTGCCTCATAAGCTCCCGACAACCGGCTCTTCTCCTCAAGCTTCATGGCAATGGCCTTCGCGCGTTCACCGCGCGCCACGGCCTGCAGGGCAAGGCCGTCGACCAGCGCCTGATGCGCAATATCCACGCCCAGGCCGACGATGTGCACCGAACCGCCATTCCACAGGGTGGAAAGCTCAAGCCCGGGCAACAGCCTCATGCCCTGACTGGCCGCAACGGCAGAGGCTTCGGGCACGCCTGCCACCGAGTCATGATCCGTCAGGGCCAGAACCTTCACGCCCGAGGCGGACGCACGCAGAACCAGATCGGTCGGGCTGAGCGCGCCATCCGAACAGAAACTATGTGTGTGCAGATCAACAGCGGGCATGGTAGAGGCCATGTGAGTGATTTAAGATGCCGCACTTTACCACTCAACGCAGACTCGCATGAAACAGTGGCTGGATTTCCTTCCCCTTCTTGTTTTCTTTATTGCCTTCAAGATTCTGGGCATTTTCCCGGCCACCATGGTACTGCTCGCTACCACCGTGGTGGTGTATGGCGGCATCTGGATCGCTACCCGCCACCTTGACCGCAATCAGGTGATCACTCTGGTCGCCACCGTGCTTTTTGGCGGCATCACCCTGCTCCTGCATGACGTGACCTACCTGAAATGGAAGGCCACGGTGATCAACTGGATTTTTGCGGTCATTTTTCTCGGCAGCCACTTTATCGGTAACCGGGTCATGATCGAGCACATGCTGGGCCACGCCATTACCGCGCCGGCTGCCGTGTGGCGAAAACTCAATATTGCCTGGGCGATTTTTTTCATTTGCTCCGGCGCCCTGAATCTCTACATAGCGTTTAACTGGAGCATGGATAACTGGCTGAGTTTCAAGGTCTTTGGCAATCTCGGCATCACGCTTTTGTTCGTCGTGGCGCAAACCTTTTATCTGCGCCCTTACTTGCCCAAGGAAGACGCCCCCTCGGCCTGAGTGCATTAACCGGCTCGTCGCGGCCCGATTTTCAGAGGACAGCACACATGTGGTACGCAATTCTTGCGGAAGATACACCGGGCACACTTGATATGCGCATGGAAGCCAGACCACGGCATCTCGCCCGCCTCGAACAGTTGAAAGCCGAAGGACGTTTGCTGCTCGCCGGCCCGCACCCGGCTATCGACAGTGAAAATCCCGGCCCGGCGGGATTTACCGGCAGTCTAGTGGTGGCGGAATTTGACAGTCTCACCGCCGCGCAGGACTGGGCCGACAAGGATCCTTATCGTGAGGCCGGCGTGTATGCGCAGGTCAGCGTAAAACCGTTCAAGAAAGTGCTTCCCTGAGAGTCTGCCATGAAAAAAACCATCCCGTTTTTGCTCTGCCTGCTGGCTACCTTCACCGCCCGCTCAGAACCGGCAGGAACACCGGCGGCAACCCCGGTTCCCGCCACACGGCCAGCTGCAGTTTCAGCCCCCAAAGTTGCGGCGCCACCAGCAACGCCGGCGGCGCTTAAATCTGCCCCCGCCGCTGCGCCGGCCACCAAACCCGCTACCGCAACCCCAGCGGGGATCACTCCGGCGCCGATCGCGGCAAAACCCGCAGCGACTGGTGCAACCACTCCTGCGGCGGCCGCTGCACCCGCCGCCGAAATAATCGCAACACCTGCGCCGGCAATCACTCTGGAGCAAAGACGGCAGCAGGAGCTGCTGGCTGATGCCCAGCGCATCGACAAGGCCAATCACGAACTACTGGCAAAAAACCAGGAACTGCAGCTGCAAATTGAAAACCTTGCGCTGCAAAACAACGTACTGAAGCGCGACAAAAGCTCGGATGGCATCTGGAAAGGTGCGCTGGCCGTCATCGCCGGATTCCTGATGGGCTGGTATTTCTCCGGCAATGGTCGTCGCAAGAACAGCTGGTAATCATCATGACGGACTCCCTGCGACCGGCCAGGCTTGACTGGTCACAGGGCATGCCTTTCGCCACTGATTATTCGGATATCTATTTTTCCTGTGCCGGCGGTGACGCCGAAACCATCCACGTCTTTATTGAACAGAACAATCTGCCCCTGCGCTTTCAGGCGCTTGCCAGCGATGCCGGCTTCACGATTATCGAAACCGGTTTTGGTACCGGACTGAACTGGCTTGCCGCGCTGGATGCATGGCAAAAAAACAGCCGTCATGGCTGGCTGCATTTTGTCAGTGTTGAAAAACATCCGCTGACTCCCGCCGATCTGCAAAAAGCGCAGGGCTGCTGGCCGCAATACGCCGCCTTTGCCGATGCCCTGCAAAAAAACTATCCGCCACTGGTGCCCGGCTTTCACCGTCTCGTGTTTCCGCAATGGCGCAGCACCCTCACGCTGTTCTGGGGCGATGTCGCCGACTTCATGCCGCGGCTCTGTGCCACTGCCGATGCCTGGTTTCTTGACGGTTTTTCTCCCGAACACAATGCCGATATGTGGACAGGGGCGCTTTATCAGGGCATGGCTGCGCACAGTCATGCCGGCACAACCCTGGCAACCTTTACGGCCGCCGGACATGTGCGGCGCGGACTGATAGCGGCCGGCTTTGTCATGGAAAAATCCCCAGGCCATGGCAAAAAACGGGAAATATTGCGCGGCTGTATGGATGCAGAAAATCTGCCGGCACCCGTCTGCAGGCAGCCCTGGCTGGGGCGCCCGGCACCTCCTGCCGAACACACCCGCTCCCGCCAGGCGGTGATTATTGGCGCGGGCATTGCCGGTGCCAGCACCGCTGCCGCCCTGGCCCGGCGCGGCTGGAAAATCACCGTGCTGGAAAAAAATCACATCGCCAGCGCAGCCTCGGGCAATCCAGCCGCCGTGGTTTACCTCACGCCTGCCGCCAGCGGCGAGCAACTGGATCATTTTCCGCAACAGGCCAGCGTACACGCGCTGGAAGCACTCCATCACGAGCTTGGGCAAAACCCGATCTGGCAGGCCTGCGGGGTACTGGAGCTGGCCGTCGCGGCTCGTCGTAAAAGCGCCGGCCAATCCCGTGACACCATCCCGATGACGCTATTGAGCAAAGTGGATGCCCATGCCGCGAGCGTTCATACGGGACTTGCGCTTAAGGAGGGCGGCCAATGGCAGCCCGGCGCCGGCATGCTGGATGCCAGCGCCTATTGCCGGCATTTACTGAACCACCCCGGCATCAGCGTGCATGAAAACAGGGAAGCCTGCGCACTTGAACTGACAAACAGGCAATGGGAAATACGCGACGGCCAGAGCGGCCTGCTGGCCCAGGCACCTGTGGTGATTATTGCCGCGAGTCATGAAGCCCGGATTTTTTCACAAAGCGGGCACTTCCCGCTGCGCATCGTACGGGGACAAATCGCCACGGCAGCCCCCAGCCCGCTCTCAAAAAAACTGCGGACCATCATCTGCCACCGCGGCTATATCACTCCCGCCCTGGGCAATGGTACGCACTGTCTCGGAGCCAGCTTTGTGCCCGACGATGCCGCCATGGAAATCCGCGCGAGTGAACATCAGGAAATCCTGCAGCAACTCGAAGAGGCCTTGCCGGAACTGGCCGCCTCTTTGCCTCGAGAGAACTGGCAGGGCCGCACCAGCCTGCGCTGCCAAAGTCCCGACTATCTGCCCCTCGTCGGGCCTGTGGCTGATGCGCAAACCATGCAGGTGGATTATGCCGGCATCCAGCACGGCAGACAGAAGTCCCATCCCCTCCTCACAACCTTGCCCGGCCTTTACGCCAACCTCGCTCACGGATCCCGCGGTTTTTCGCAGGCCCTGCTGGCAGCAGAAATCCTCGCCAGCGAACTCAACAGCGAGCCCGCCCCGGTTTCACGGAAAGTACTGGATGCCTTGCATCCCATGCGCTTTTTATCCCGGCAGTTAAAGCGAATGAAACCCGAATAGGATTCACCTAAATCCAGACCTGCGCCTGGGGTAATGCCTGAGAGAATCCGCCAATCAAAAACCACTCTTGCACATGAAAAAAAAGACAGCCGCTTGCGGCGTGGCCCGGTGCAGGGTTTCTGGCGCATTCCGGAAAAATTCCCTTGAGGCAGGATGACAGGCTTTTGTATGGCAACTGCCCTGGACGACTGAGTGATGCGGGCAATGCCACATCACTCAGCGCCGCCTGGCGACAACCCCGCCCTCACGTTCCCACTCGCAACGCACCTGCAGGCTGTCGCCTGGCTCGTGGTATTCGCCCGCGGCCTCCCAGATAAAGGTATGCATGCCGGACAGTTCGGTTTCAAGATGCACCTTGGCGCTGACCCAGTACATTTGCGCCAGCAGGAACTCGAATTTTTTCATCCAGAGTTCCCATTCGTATTCAACAGCGCGATAGCTGGCACCGAAGTGAATGACCTGGGTTTGATAAGTGCCGGCCATTTCATCAAAACCGGAAATACCGAACATTTCACGGCAAATGAACGGCCAGCCATCGGCATCGGGCAATGCCTCAACCACCTTGCGATTGTGGGCACGGCGAACACGGCGCTCCATCTGCGTGCCAAAAGCGATATCCCGTACCACACCGTAAACGATTGATTCCTGATCCACGCTACCCCCGTTTACAGACCGTGTCCGCTCAGCAGCTGCTGAAAAGCGGCTTCATCAATAACACGCACGCCGAGCTTCTCTGCATCAGCCAGTTTGGAGCCTGCCGCTTCACCTGCCACCACGCAATGGGTTTTTTTTGACACCGAGCCAGATACTTTGGCGCCCAGTTGCAGCAACTTTTCCCTGGCCTGATCACGGCTCATGGAGGTCAGGCTTCCGGTCAGCACCCAGGTTTGACCCGCAAAAGGTTGCGCTCGCTCGCCCTCTGCCGCCAGATCCGGCCAGCTCACTCCGAGCTCACGCAAGCGCGTTATAACTTCAAGGTTATGCGCTTGCCGGAAGAACGTCGCGATGGATTCTGCCACGACCGGCCCCACATCAGGCACTTGCATCAGCGCCGCTTCATCAGCGGCGATAATGGCATCGAGCCGGCCAAAATGTCGCGCCAGCGCCAGCGCTGTTGCTTCTCCAACATCACGAATGCCGAGGGCAAAAAGGAAGCGCGGCAGCGTGGTGGCTTTGCTGGCGTCAATCGCAACAATGAGATTGTCCGCAGACTTCTCGGCCATTCGCTCGAGAGGCAGCAGGGTTTCCTTGTTAAGCCTTGCCCTGTCATAGAGGTCTGCACTGGTTTTGATCAATGCCAGATCCACCAGTTGCTCAATCCATTTATCCCCGAGGCCATCCACATCCAAGGCACGGCGTGACACAAAATGCTTGAGCGCCTCTTTTTGCTGCGCCGGACAAAACAGGCCGCCAGAGCAACGCGCGATGGCTTCATTCTCCGGACGCTCCACATCGGAACCGCATACAGGGCATTGCTGCGGCAACACCACGGCAGCGGCATGAGCGGGCCGCAGCTCCGGCAAAACGCGCACCACCTTGGGAATCACATCTCCGGCGCGGTAAATCACCACGCTGTCCCCGACACGAACATCCATACGCTCGATTTCATCAAAATTATGCAGGGTGGCATTGCTGACGGTAACACCACCCACAAACACCGGTGCCAGACGGGCGACCGGTGTCAGGGCACCGGTACGGCCGACCTGGAATTCAATCGCCTGTACCGTGGTAATGGCTTCCTGGGCAGGAAACTTGTAGGCCGTAGCCCAGCGCGGAGCGCGTGACACAAAGCCAAGCTCCTGCTGCCACCTCACTGAATCCACCTTGATAACAACGCCATCAATCTCATACGGCAGACTGTCACGACGCGACTGCACATCATCATAAAATGACTGCACAAACTCCGGACCATCGCCACGCCGGATTTCCCTGCTGATACAAAAACCAAGCCCGGTGATTTTCTGCAATGTCTCAAACTGCGAAGCGGGCAGACTCAGGCCCTCTGCCTGCACGACCGAATAGGCATAAAATTCCAGAGGGCGCTGGGCAGCTATCTTTGGATCCAGCTGGCGCAAACTGCCTGCGGCGGCATTGCGGGGATTGGCAAAGGTCTTTTCGCCGCGTGCAGCGGCCCCTGCATTCAGTTTGAGAAAGCCGGCCTTGGGCATGACCACTTCACCGCGCACCTCCAGCAAAGCGGGCGGATTATCCCCCAGCAGACGCAAGGGTACGGTGGCAATGGTACGGACGTTATGCGTGATGTCTTCACCCGTAACGCCATCACCACGCGTGGCGGCACGGCGCAACAAGCCGTTTTCATAGAGCAGGGAAATGGCCAGGCCATCAAGCTTGGGTTCACAGCAGTACGTCATCTGCGGTAATGAAAAAAGATCATGACCAGTCGCCTGAGCCCGGCCGAGCAAATCACCCAGACGCTCACGCGCACGCCGGTCAAAATCAGCAAACTCGCCAGCACTGAAAACATTATCCAGAGACAGCATGGGAACTTCATGCTGCACGGTGGAAAAACCCGCTATGGCTTCTCCCCCTACACGCTGCGTGGGCGAATCAGTAGTGAGTAAATCAGGAAACCGGGTTTCCAGATCGCGCAACCGGTTCAGCAGCCGGTCGTACTCGCCATCCGGAAGCTCAGGATCGTCGAGAACGTAATAGCGGTAATTGTGGTAACGAATACTGCTGCGTAGTGCCTCTATTTCGCGGGCGGCTTCTGCTTTCGGCACGGGCATGATCCTAGCGGGAAGGCCGGATCGTAAGACGGCGTCGTTCAAATTCCTGCACCCGTTCGCGATAATGCTCAATGAGCTGACGCGTCAGGGGTTGCTGTTGCTCATCCAGCATGCGGCCCTGCATTTCCGCCGCAAGGCGCTTCACCGTGTCGACCATGATGTCATAGGCATGAATACTGTTCACACCCGGCAGGCTCAGGAAAAAACTCACGCCCGGAACGGTTTCCCCGGTCATGGACTCAAGATCAAAAGTTCCCGGCTCAACGGCCTTGGCCATGCTGAACAGGATGCGGCCCTGCCCGGTCGGCTGTTCGTGCCGGTGAAAAATCGCCATTTCACCAAAACGCAGGCCGTAGTTCAGGATCGCGCGCAACAAGTCCTCGCCATTAAAGGGCAGCTCATCACAGACCACGTGCATGGCAATCACATCCTGCACATCAACATGGGTTTTTTCTTCAGCAATAGCCGACGGCACAGGGCGTACCGGCTCGATGACAGGAGTCTCATAGAGGATGCTGGCACGATTCACCGATGGTGATGTCGTCGCAGAGTACCCATGCTTTTTCGCTGGTGGTGGAGCAATCGACTCATGCGCAAACAGGTCCTGTTGCACTATCGCGGGAGCAACCGGATTGAGCGGAACCGGACTCAGCAACACGGGAACATTGTCATCTCCGTCAGCTGCCGGAGATGACAATGTGGCGCTTGCCGTTTGTGGCTCTCGTGCCTGATCCCGTACGAATTCAGGCGGCGTCGCCGCTGCACCCGTATTGCTGTCCGTCACAACAGCCGCATCAGGCAGACGCGGACGCACACGTACCTTGCCCAGCTCCGGATTGGGATTGATCTCGATATCGGGAGCCGGGGGCACCGGTTCCAGCCTGAGACGCAAGCTGCGGCGATAGGTAGTGAACCACGTCACTGCCTGCCACAGCAGCACGAGCAGGATGACAACGCCGAGTGCATACAAAAGCTGCATGGTGACTCCCTTACACAGCTGCCAGCGCGGCAGCCTCCTCCACATTCACGGACACCAGACGAGATACACCTGGCTCATGCATGGTGACACCCATCAACTGATGCGCCATTTCCATCGCGATCTTGTTATGCGTGATGTAAATGAATTGAACGCTTGCCGACATTTCTTCCACCAGACGCGCATAACGACCGACATTGGCATCATCAAGCGGGGCATCTACTTCATCAAGCATGCAAAACGGTGCCGGATTGAGCTGGAAGATGGAAAACACCAGCGCCAGAGCCGTCAGGGCTTTTTCACCACCGGAGAGCAAATGGATGGTGGAGTTACGCTTGCCGGGCGGACGCGCCATGATGGCCACACCGGCCTCCAGCAAATCCTCTCCCGTCAATTCAAGATAGGCGTGACCACCACCGAAGACTTTCGGGAACAGCTCCTGCAAGCCCTTGTTCACCTTGTCAAAGGTGTCCTTGAACATGGTGCGGGTTTCCCGGTCGATCTTGCGTATCGCGTTTTCCAGGGTTTCCAGGGCTTCGCGCAGATCGGCATCCTGAGCATCCAGATAGTTCTTGCGCTCGGACTGCGCCTGATACTCGTCAATGGCCGCCAGATTGATGGGGCCAAGGCGGGAAATACGCGCCGATATTTTTTCCAGATCTTCCTGCCACTGGGTTTCATTGGCCGCTTCCGGCATCGCTGCCAGCACGGCCTGCAAATCAAACTCGGACTCGGTTACCTGTTCCTGCAAGGACTCGCGACGCGACAGCGAGTTCTGCCATTCCATGCGCTGGTTCTGCAGCATGTCACGTACTTGCTGCGCCTGCTGTTCTGCCTGCTGGCGCTTGCGCTCATGCTCGCGGAAATCATGCTGTACGGCTTCCAGGTCACGGCGCACATCGGCCAGCTCTTTTTCCACTGCCAGGCGCAAGCCCAGCTGCTCTTCCAGTTGCTGCTGATGCTCGCCACCGGGACTTTCCAGTTCGAGCAGGCTTTCGCGCAACATTTCACGGCGTTCGGCCAGGGTGGAGAGCTGCTCCTGCAAACGGCTGATGCTTTGCGCCAGTGACGTCTCGCGCGTACGCAATGCCTGCATGGTCAACGCCACCTGATGCAGGGCATCACGATCGGCACGGTTTCTCTGACGGGCATTATCAAGACCGGCACGGGCGGCATCGCGCTCACGCAGCAATTCGTCACGACGGTCAGAGTCACGTCCCATGGTCTCCAGAGCCTCCTGCAGCAGCATGCGGGACTCGGCCAGCTGCTCCTGATCTAGCCCGTGCTGGGCCTGCACGTCTTCCATTTCCTTTTCGATACGGCTGGAGCGGGCATTGAACTGCTCCAGCCGAACCTGCTTGGCGCCCAGTTGTGCCTGTACATCGCCGCGACGACGCGTCAGCTGTGACAAGCCCTTCTGCGCGTCTTCGCGCTGCAGCTCCAGAGCCCGCAAACCTTCACGACCGTTATCCAGCTCGGCCTGGCGATCCGCCAGCTGCTCTTCAATCAGGGCCAGCTCTTCTACCACACGCGCCAGCTCCTGCTTGCGCGCCAGCACGCCGGACTCGGCATCATCTTCACGGATCACGCGCAACCAGTTGGGGCCCAGCCAGAGGCCGTCTTTGGTCACCACGGATTCATGGGCCGCCAGCCGATCACGCAAGCCCAGGGCCTCATTGAGATCGGCAGCACCGTAAATACCAGCCAGCAGGCTGACGGTTTCTCTACCCTGGACGAAAGAAGACAGCGGCGTGCCGTTGGCATAGTTCCCCGCATTGACGGCACGCGCCTCCAGCAGGGTCAGTGTTCCCTTGCCCAGCGCGGCCAGCTTGTCCGTCAGACCACCCAGCGCCTCAACACAAACCGCCTGGAGATGCCGCCCCAGCACGGTTTCAACCGCCCGCTCCCAACCGGACTCAACCTGCAGGTGATCCGCCAGACGCGGCTGACGGTCAAGTCCATTGGACTCCAGCCAATTGGTCACACCACCGGCGTGCCCCAGCGATGCCTGCTGCAAAGCCTCCAGCGACGCTTCGCGCCCCTTGAGGGCCTGCAGTCGGGACTTGAGACTATCGCACTCGTTATGCAAATGATTATTACGCTCGCGCTGACTGGTAATACCAGCGGAAGCGCTGTCGGCCTTCTCCTGTCCCGCCTCAAGCTCCAGTTCGACCTCTGCCAGCTGCTCATTCAATACCGCAACTTCATCAGCCAAAGGGCCGGCAGAGAGAGTTTTGCGCTCGGTTTCCAGACGCTCGACGCGCTCGCGAGAACGCTGGATGGCCTGCTCAAGATGCTGGATCTTGGACTGCCCGACTTCGGCCTGTTGACGGGCACCCGCGGCGGTCTGGTTAAACTGCTCCCACTCGTGTTGCCAGTGCTGCATGCGTTCTTCCGCGACAGCCAGCGCCTCGGCCAGCTCTTCTGCCTGAGCCTGGAACATGGCCTGTTCCGGCTCCAGTCCCAGCACCTGCTCGCGCACGTCCTCCAGCTGGGCTTCATCCAGCTGCAGATGCTCGCTGGCCTGCTGATGACTGCGCTCGGCCTGGCTCAGATCGTTCTTCAACTGCGTCAGACGTTCGCGCTGGTGCGTCATGCTCTGCTCAAGCCGGGAAATTTCATTGCCGATACGGTAGAAGCGGCTTTGCACTTCGGAGAACTTGTCGGAGAGCTCAATCTGGGATTCGCGCTGTTTTTCAAGCGCCGCATCGGCCGAACGCTGCTCGGCAATCACAGCCTCCAGACGAATCTCGAGCTCACGGATCAATGTCTCGCGCTGGCCCACCTGGGCATCCAGCGCTTGCCAGCGCAATGCCTGAAGCTGGGCCTTAAGAAGGCGCTCTTCCTCTTTGAATTCCTTGTATTTTTCAGCTGACTGCGCCTGGCGCTGCAGGTGCGAGAGCTGCTTTTCCAGCTCTTCACGAATGTCGTTCAGGCGATCCAGGTTTTCCCGCGTATGACGCATGCGGGTTTCCGTCTCGCGGCGCCGCTCCTTGTACTTGGAGATACCGGCGGCTTCTTCGATATAGATGCGCAGCTCTTCTGGCTTGGCCTCGATGAGGCGGGAAATCATGCCCTGCTCAATGATGGCGTAGGAGCGCGGGCCGAGGCCGGTGCCCAGGAAAATATCCGTGATGTCCTTGCGGCGGCAGCGTATGCCGTTCAGAAAGTAATCCGACTTGGCTTCACGCGTCACCAGGCGCTTGATGGAGATTTCCGCAAACTGGGCATACTCGCCGCCGAGGCCACCATCAGAATTATCGAAGATCAGCTCAATGGAAGCCTGGGCAACAGGCTTGCGGGCCGTCGAGCCATTGAAAATCACATCCGTCATGGACTCGCCACGGAGGTTCTTGGCGGAAGACTCACCCATGACCCAGCGCACAGCGTCGATGACATTCGACTTGCCACAACCATTGGGACCGACCACCGCAGACAGATTGGTCGGGAAGTGCGCGATGGTTGGATCCACAAAGGATTTGAAGCCCACCAGCTTGATGCTTTTCAGTCGCATGTCAGTCCTGAGGTCGCCACGGCAAAGCCATGGTCATACCAATTTAAATTCCTTGTTAAAACAAATAATTGCAGCGCAATCTTAATGCTGCTTTCGGCATATTGGGCAGCCTGGATACCAAGCCGGCCCGAGTGTATCGAAAAGCCTTTGCTGGCTCCATGGGAACCCGTGCCAATCCGCTAAAACGGCTGTAAAAATCGCCCCTGAAAACCAGGAGAAAAGGGTCGTGCCATTGATGAAAATGCCCTACAGGGCAAAAAGATCGCCGTTATTAATGGACTGCCGTTGCTGATAGCCCGCCGCTGCCTTTTCGATCTGTGTCGACGCCATGCGGACAAGTTGCGCAGCGTGTTTGACGACCAGCTCTGCATCATGACGGCGGCAAGCATCGACAATAGCCTGATACTGATTCAGCGCACGCAGCTCATCACTGAGCAAATGCCGCAGATGGGCGCCATAACGCTGCCAGCAATGATCCAGCGAGTTAAATGCCATGACATAGACCTGATTGTCCGCCGCCCGTACCAGGGCCGACCAGAATGCCTGCACCTCAATCTGCTGGTGCTCGGCATCATTGGGGCGCTTGCGCATTTGATCGACGATCTCTTGCAGGCCCGCCACCTGCTCGATAGTGGCACGCTGCGCGGCAAGTCGAGCCGCATCAACACCCAGACTGGCCCGCATCTCCAGCAGTGAACGCAACATGGCGAAATTGGGCAGGCCACTTTCATTTACCAGCAGATCCGGCAATAGCTCCAGCCCTGCAACCTGTTGCCAGGGCTCGACACGATTGCCGCCACCATGCACGGTCTGGATCAGGCGCATCTGCGCCAGACGCTTCATGGCTTCACGAACCGCGCCCCGATTCAGTCCTCGCACCTCTGCCAGCCTGCGCTCGGGTGGCAGGTTGGCGCCCACGGCTATTCGGCCATGAATAATGTCGCGACTGAGCTCTTCATACAGCAGCTCCCCGAGAGGTTTTCGCTTGGGTTTTGACATGAGTGACATCCAACCAGAATTGGTCGAACCAATGATACAGAAATTTAGCGACGATGACGCTGTGCCCAAGCTACCTCAATTTGCTTAACGCGCATTAAGGAGTCCAGCACCCGGTTGCGCTGGTGCACACAAAAGTCATCGACCAGCGCAGCCGCCTGATCACCCTTGCGCAGCAGTACGTTATCCACCACCCCCTTCAAAAAGGAGAAGGACTCCTCAAGCTCCCGACGATCCGCATGCAGGGCCAGAAAGTAGCTGCGCCGTATTGCGGGCTGCAGGTCTTCGAGAATCTGCTCGACATAGGGATTGGCTGCAAACCGGTATGACATACGAAAGAACTCGAAGCTGGCCTCATGAAAAGCCTCGATATCGTTCTCATCCACCAGCGACTGCAAGCGCTGGATCTGTGCCACAAAAGCTTCCATATCCTGCTGGCGCCAGTTTTCGGCGGACTTGCGGACAATGATCTGCAGCATCATGGAAACCACTTCATAAAGCCCGCGCACTTGCTGAGCCGACATCTCGGAGACAACCGCGCCACGACGCGGGTAGATCTCTATCAGACGACGACGCGCCAGAATAAGCAGAGCCTCGCGCACCGAGCCGCGACTGACATTCAGCTCTTTGGTAATACGCAGCTCCTGAATGCGCTCTCCTTCGACCAGATCACCGGTAATGATCTGCTGGGCAAGGTGCTGGGCGATCTGTTCGGAAAGACTTTCAGAGGCACGAAAACTCATGTCCAGACCCTGTTCCTTGAGCATTGGGAGTGCATTGAGGACGCCATGCTAACAACAGCCCGAAAGGCCCGCCAGCATTTTGTCATTTGTCGGACAACTCAAAATATTGACGCCTGAAGCGGTCTGATCAAAAGCCGGAAACACCGACACAACCTCCAACAACCAAGCCAGGAACAGCATCCTCAGGCCGGGGGGACGGAGCCTCCTTATAAGAAAAAATGAACAAGTCCATTCGAAAAAAGCATTTTGGTTTATCAATACAGGGTTGCTATCCTTCGCGCCCCGGCACCAAGTCCCACCGCAAGAATTCAGGATCTCTCATGTATCAATATGATGCCTACGACCAACGCATCGTCGATGAGCGTGTTACCCAGTTTCGCGACCAGACCAATCGCTATCTGGCCGGGGAACTCACAGAGGACGAGTTCCGTCCACTGCGCCTGCAGAACGGTCTTTATATCCAGCGTTTCGCCCCCATGCTGCGCGTGGCCATTCCTTATGGCATGTTGAACAGCCGGCAATTGCGCATGCTGGCACATATCGCCGCAACCTATGATCGCGGCTATGGCCATGTATCCACCCGCCAGAACATGCAATACAACTGGCCTGAACTGAAAGACGTCCCGGACATTCTGGCCGATCTTGCCACGGTTGAAATGCACGCCATTCAAACCAGTGGCAACTGTATTCGCAACACAACGACCGACCAGTTTGCCGGAGTGATTGCCGGTGAAATCGAAGACCCGCGGCCGACCTGTGAACTGATACGGCAGTGGTCCACGTTTCATCCCGAATTCGCCTTCCTGCCGCGCAAGTTCAAGATTGCCGTCAATGCCCTGCCGGATGTCGACAGGGCCGCCACCGCCGTACACGACATTGGCGTCTATATAGTGAAGAACGATGCAGGTGAAATCGGCTATCGCATCCTTGTCGGCGGGGGGCTCGGCCGCACGCCCATGGTAGGAGCCATCATCAAGGACTTCCTGGCACGCGAGCACCTGATCTCATATCTGGAAGCCGTGTTGCGCGTGTACAACCTGAATGGACGCCGCGACAACAAATACAAGGCGCGCATCAAGATTCTGGTAAAGGCCCTTACTCCCGCCGTTTTTGCTGAAAAAGTTGAGGCTGAATGGGCTCACCTTAAAGACGGCCCGCTCACCGTACCTGAGGCTGAGTTTATTCGTTTGCGCAGGTTTTTCATTGATCCTGCCTACGAAAGCATTACTGATGAGCCCGTCAGCCTTATAAAAGAAAAACAGGAAAGCCCGGCCTTTTCCAACTGGTTTCTGCGCAATACCAACGCACACAAACAGCCGGGATATCGCATTGTCACGCTATCACTGAAGCGTACCGGCATTGCGCCGGGTGATATCACCGCTGAACAGATGCATGCCATTGCCGATCTGGCCGACCGCTACAGTTTTGGTGAATTACGCACTACGCATGAACAAAATATCGTTCTCTCTGACGTGAAGAAAAGTGAACTGTATGCACTCTGGAACGAGCTGAAAGCATTGGGCTTTGAAACAGCCAATATCGGCTTCCTGACCAACATCATCGCTTGCCCCGGTGGTGACTTCTGCTCTCTTGCCAATGCCAAGTCCCTTCCGATTGCAGAAGCCATTCAACGCCGGTTTGATGACCTCGACGCCATATACAATATTGGCGAGCTTGATCTGAATATTTCCGGATGCATGAATGCCTGCGGCCATCATCATGTTGGTCATATCGGCATTCTTGGCGTGGACAAGCGTGGGGAAGAGTTTTATCAGGTAACCCTTGGCGGTTCCTCGGGCCATGATGCCAGCATTGGCGACATACTCGGCCCATCGTTTGCTGCCGAGGACATGGCCGATATTATTGAAGAAATCATTAACACCTATCTGGACAACCGCCAGCCGGGAGAAAAATTCCTAGCCGCTTATCGCCGTATCGGCATTGAAACTTTCAAGGAGCGTGCCTATGCCGAAGCTCATTAAGGATGGCGTCATTATTGATGACCGCTACACTTTTGTCAGCCCGAATGAAGATGGCTCTCTATCGCTGCCGGACCAGGCTGTGCTGGTAAAGCTTTCCATCTGGCTGGAACATCGCAACGCCCTGCTCACCCATAATCACGCCAAGGGAGTACAGCTTGCACCAGATGAGTTTGCGGAGACGATTGCCTCTGACACAGAAAAGCTTGACCTGATTGCGATTGAGTTTCCTGCTTTTGCTGATGGCCGCGGCTATTCTACTGCGTACACACTGCGTAACCGCCTCGGCTTCAAGGGTGAGTTGCGTGCCGTCGGTGATGTTTTCAAGGACACCTTGTTTTATCAACAGCGCTCAGGCTTCAATGCCTTTGCGGTACGTAATGATAAAAATATCGAAGATGCCCTGCTTGGCCTGGAAACCTTCAGTCAGCCTTATCAGGGGACAGCGACAGATATGTCACCCCTTTATCGCCGCCGTCTTGCATAAACCCAACTCATCGCATCAATAACAATAAAAATGCCGTCATAAGACGGCATTTTTATTGTTGATTTTTTTAATCAAGGACAGATAACAGGCGCCGAACGAACAAACCCCTGTTGATTCTTTTGAAGGGTTTTTGTAGCCCCACTAGCTACGTGGCCCGTTTCCGGTGGCGTTGCTACGGGATCATTATTAAGAGAATTAATACCCCTCAAAATTGTCCAGATATTAGTCCACTCTGCCGTTGTTGGATCATAGGTAGAAACCGAGCTCCCATCAGTTTGAGTTACCGTAACAATCGAGTGGAGCTTGAGATAATCAGCATTTACACCGGCTCCATCAACACGCAAGACCGTTGGGCCACCCAGATTGGTTAACAGTTGCGCATAGCGCAGATATTTTTCTTGATCATCACCGGGGGTACTCGACGCAACCAATGGCTTATTCGGAAGAATAAGTGCAAGCGTCATAAAAGTAGCACTTGCTGGCTGATCTGATGGCGTTGATTTGAAAATATTCTGCACCAAGCCTAATGGCAGCTCCTGGTCGCCTGCCGTGGGCCCAGAGACGTGCATCAATGTGACAGGGTTGACCTCAGAGCAGTCGCCTTTCAAATCAGAAATGATATTACCATCCTGAAGAATACTTATGCGTATTGACGGGCCAATGGGACAGCCAGAAAGATCACAACCAGACGCCGGTAAAGCTGGAGGGGTTGTGGGGTCGTCATTCCAAAACCTCAACGCAACGTGCAATGGAAACGCAATCGCTTGCCATAGATCCGGGTTTAATGATGGGGCAGCCGGGCCACTGTGCAACATGGTGAACTCTGTAGTACTGGCTGCAATATTATTTCCCGAAGTAATGGCATCGTTCACCTCCCACTGCCCCAACCTTCCACTTGGCGCTGTTGGTTCATCAAAGAGCTGCTTGTAAAGAGTATCATTACCCGCAATAGCCTCTCTTTCCATAACACCCTGTGTAATACCAAGTTTCATTGATGTTGTGGCATTAGCCTGATCCATCATATTAAAAAGCATGCCTTGCAGATTGCCGCTATTTGGCCACTTGGGTATTCCGCCGGCAGAACCAAAGGCCGTCAGCTCCATGGGCTTTGGATTGGTGGAAAGCAGCTGCCCCGTCGAGGCGTTCTCATACGAGTACACTCCCGCGCCCATTATGCGTCCCTTACGGTCAACCACACTCCACATGGAGGCCGTCATGTTTTTTGTACTGTTGTAACCCGTCATGCTGGGCACACTGATAGGCAAGCCAAAAACACTAAGAATGCCAAAATCGGTGTACACGCCAGCAAAAATACTATTTATACCCCTCTGCAAATACTCATCGGCTTTAGCCGCCGAGATCATTGGAGACTTGGATGGGCTAAAAACCGGCGCCCCCAACAGTGGCTCCATAAGAGCATCAAATGACCCAGAGGCCGATGGCACCGCAGGGCTTGTTGGGGTTGCGGGCACCGCAATGCTTATCGGCAGCAGAAAGTCCGCAGGGGTAATCTCTCGATCAAGCCTGGTAAGCTCTTTTTTGGTTTCATCCGAAATATAAACAATGTGGCTGGTTAAATCCGCAGGGGTTGGATCATCACTCAGGGCCTGTAGCAGCCTGACAATATTTTTCTGGGCGATTGGATCAGTCGCAAGCGTTGCGGGGGTTATGTACAGGAAAGTTGGAAGATTGGAACCCAGATTTGCTGTATTTTTTACTAATGACTGGCCCAGCGTGATTTTTTTAGCACTGGCAGAGCTATCTGAAGGATTTTTAATCAGAAAGGTAATCGTACTGTTGATAGGGCAGGAAAAGGACCCATCAGACCCCGTTCGGGCAACCACCTTCCCGCACTCATAATCAAGATTAAACACAGCATCATCAATGAACCGTCCATTGACGCATACTTCACCAAGATCGCTACACAGCGTTGTCACTGCCGAGTTTATTGGATCCTTCAGATTGGTGGTTTCACCACAGGACACCAGAAGACAGACTCCCAGCAGCACCAACAACGTATGGATATTTTTAGAGTGATATTTTTTCATGGCTGCCACTTTATGCTGAGCTGCCCGTATTGGGACTGCTTGTAGGATTTACCGGCCGGACTTTGATATTCAGAAGAGATGATCAAAACATACGGTTCATCCGCATGAATCGTAACCTCCCCTTCCAGCATTGAGTGTTTTGCTTTTGTAGCCTCGTAACGGGACTGAAAGTAGCCCGTCACAATGCGCGTGACACAACCTTTATCATCAGCCATAGCAAGTACCGGACTAACAAAATCAGGGTCTCGCTCACTTCTGGCATAGGATCGCAGCATTAGCGTCTTCATTCCATTTCCAGAAAGCTTATAGGCCCCGACAATGCCAAGCGGGCCGCGATATTGCAGGGCTTTTTTTTCCAGAATCAGACTATAAAAGCGCCCCTTGGCAAGACTTGTGGACTTACTAAGAGCCTCAGAGCCAAGACATAGGGTATTGGTTGCAAGGATAGCCATCATCAAGGCAGTGCCTCTCACCTCTTCCCTCTCAAAGGGAAGATCCAAGCGCTTCTCCACTGGATTTTGCACAATAGACTTTACATCCGGTACTTCCGTTACCCCGATTGCACTCTGCTCAACACGAGAGCCCAAGCCATCATTAATGATGTAAAAGTTACTCTTTTGTTCCGGATTAAACTTAGACGATTCAAGACGCTCACTATCCAGATAAGTATCGCTATCATATGGAGCGAACTTTTCCGGCACCGATTCCATATTTGGCAAAGAAACATCCGGATAAACAGGTTCTGATGCGCTATCGCGCTGCTTATCTTCTGTTACCGGGGCTGGTTTTACCTTCTTCGCACCAAGCCCGGACTCGAAGGGAGCCTTGATTATCCTAACATGACCATCAGGATCGACCTCCTGGTAAAAGCCTTGTTCTGCTGCAGCCAGCGAAGGCAAAAGGAAGATCAGATATATCAGCCACCCGGAAACATGATGGGGCATAGGATCTTACTCACCAAAGAGTACGGAATGCGATACCCACCATCATCACAGATGCTTCAGTTTTTACATCAAGCCCCGCGTATGGGTTATAAACAATGTGATCCAGGCCCGTTGAATTGACATTGGTACTGGTATTGGCGGGTATGGAATCCTTTGAGTGCAAATACATGGCCGTCAGGTCTATCTCGGTATCCTTGTCAAACTGATAGCCTATACCCGTACCAAAAAGCTGAGCCTGATTAATCGGCACAAGGGTTGAACGTTTACTATCTGGAATAGCGGAGTTACGTGGCTCAAAACCTGCGCGCAGTTTCAAACGCTCATTCCATGAATATTCCACCCCCAGCGACCAGCTCCAAGGGCTTTGAAAGCCAAGCGGCATGGAGAGCGAGGTCGTGGTGGTACCCGGAGCCAGCAAGCGTGCAAGCTGAAGCACGCTTGTCGTACGATCAAAATTGAACGTAAATGCATCCCACTGGGCATAATCAGTCCAGCCTATATCAAAATTGATTTGCGTAGCAGGTAACAATTTATATTTTATACCCGTCTGAAAGTGGGCAGGATAAACTAGGTCCATGGATATCAGGCCAACTTCCTTTTTAGGCACATAATTAGGCAGCCCCAACACAGCCAACAGAATCTGGCCCGTTGGCGACGCCCCTACGGCATTGAATACATCCTGTACCCCCTGACCGTAATCAACTTCAAACTTGCCCTTCATATGCATTTTGGCTTGGCTCTGGTAAACCATGCCCCATGCAAAGTCCTCATTTGGCTCCCACAAAATGCCCAGATTGTAGGTGGGAGACAACGTTTGCTGCATAGACAGCTTCAGGGTTGCAAGTCGGTCAAAAGGCCCTATGCCTTGCTGTGCATTACAAAAGCCGAAAAGGAATAGATCTATAACAACATTTGACTGCCCTTTGAATGGGGGACAAATCTGTTCATCAATAACGCGTAAGACGCCCAACAGTTCGTTTGGTGAGCGAAAATCGGTTTCCATTGATATGGCCTGATATGAAAGACCAATGGATGCACCAACCGAAAGCTCATCAGTAACCTGATAGCCAAATGAAGGCGAAAGCAGTGTAATTCGTTCCAATGCGACCTTTGACCCAAGAAAATTACCAGGATCACCAGGGTTTCGATAAAACCCAGCCACCATTGGGGCGTACATAGCATTGGCAAAAGTGAACTTTGAGCCTACAGGCTTTATCGAAAAAGCAAACAATGGAGCCGCAACCGGAAGCCCCTTAGGCAGATCTACGTTTTCATCAAGGATAGGAATAAACAGTGACACGCCGGCCACACTGCTATTTGCCACAACGAAATTAGCACACTTGTCCTCCCCATCATGTGGAGCATCCGCGCACACCACAGGATCATCCGAATACCCAAAAACACCAAAGCCTGGTGGCGCAGAAAACTCAGATTTAATATTAAAGCTGGCGGCTAAAAGCTGAAAATCAGCATGCCGCCCCTCCAGCTTCGCAAGGCCCGCAGGATTGTAATGAACGGCACTTACACCTGGTGGATCTGCCGTTACGGCATTACCCAAAGACAATGCGCGTAGATCAATGGAAAGATTGGTAGCTAACTGCGCTTCTGCTGAGATAGAAAAGCAGAAGGCAAGAGCAACAATGCAAAACTTCATGCAGAGGCGCGTGACGATGGCATTTATTTTTTTCATGACCGGAATCAAGCTACCTGTAGGTTATTCTTCCGAGGAGCCAAGAAAATTAATTGGCATCGAAAAGCCCAAGGTAACATTAGGCGTATCGGGGGTGAGGCCATATCCAAAGTTGACATTTACAATGCGTGACGCACTGGTTCGCAACCCTAGGGAGAAGTTAAGCACGGCACTGGTTTGAGACAAAGTGGAAACAACATCGCCACCCTTGAAGTCATATGTTGATGCGAAAGAAAACGACTGCTGATACGAGGCCGTGATCGAAACATCGTAGTTAAGGGCATAGGCCATGCCCATAGAAACACCAATAGAGTCACCCGGCTCAACAGTCTGCAACACTCGCCCCCCACGATTCTGGTTGAGACCGCTCACATGAGTATTAAGTGCATAGCTACCCGAGGCAAAAAGGACTATCGGATCAGCAACCTTACTGATACTTGCGCCCGCAGAAAGGCTGTAATAGCCCTTACCTGTTGACAAATCCTTGCTGGTATTAATCTCATAGGGACTATCGCCAGTTGCCGTCGACAATGAAGCAAATAGTGTACTGGTTGGCAAACCTCGCTTTAACGGAACCGGCTGCCAGCGAGCACCAAAACTGATATCCCCAAGCCCCGTCGTCTTCAGATTGCTTTGCGCATCGACTTTTGACACTAGCGGCAATGATGACGTGAACGTCAAGTTATCCCAAACGCCATAGGAAAACTCCAGCACATTATTAACGGTATGCTGTGCATCTTCCTGAATGCGAAACCGGGTCAGCTGCGAGCTGTTATCAGAAATAGCGATATCAATACGGCTATCACGAAAATAGCTGTAATCAACCGAATAAAGAAAGCCCACCTTCCCGGACTTAAGCAGCGAGTAGGTTTTCTCACTCGCCTGAAAGACCTCTTGAAGATTTTTTTCAGTTGTTGCGTCATCCGCTTTTTGTGTCAGGCTCTCACGCGCTGCACTCGCATCATTTACCGCAGACTCCTCAGCAAATGCGCACTGCACAAACAAAGGCAAAGCCAGAAGAACCCGTTTTGCAATCTCCCGATTGTTCATTTTTTTCTTCCTGTTCTTTATCACGGGCAAATCCATCAAATGGCTCAATTTTTTAACGCCGATAATACGTACGCAATGGGACATTAATCGGCTTTTTATATGTATCGCTTTTTGGATCCGCATCAAATACGCGCTGCATGGTAGCAGCACGATCAGCCATTTCCTCATCGTTTCTTACGAAGTGCGCAAACTCCGTAACTGCCAACTGATTAATCGTTTGATCATCAACAAAGCGCATATCGGCCTCAGTCAACTCAAGCTGCGAGTGAGGCTTAAAGCCGTTTGGAAAGACAATAAACATGACATTATTTTCCCAAATTGTCTTAAAACGCTCTTCAGGGAAGCTGATATTACCCAAAGCAGGGTCGGCCACAAAGACACGGCCATTGAGGTATTTTTTTACCACCACAAAGTGCTTAAAGCCGGCATAGTGAATAGGAACAATAGCTGGATGGTCGAGCTTTTTAAGATCATCAAATGAGCCCTTGTAACCACCACTGGGGTGACCGAGAGCGGTTACCAGACGCTTCATGTCCAGCAAAGAAAACCCGCGACGCTGTACGATCTTGTCGCTTTCACCATACTTGAGTAGACCATCCATGATCTGCCGCTCTTCAAACTGGCGACCAAGATAGCCATTCAAAACAGTGGTCAGTGCCGCCGAACCGCAGCTGTAATCAAAGGCCTGGTGGACAATGTTTTTGAATTGCTGATCGACAAGCGGCTTGACTGCAATGGGGCGCTCCATCATGAACGCACGTGAATCCTGACGACCATCCAAAGGAACGGAATAGTATACCGACGACGATTGCGGCTTTTCAGCCTCGAAGGATTCATCAGCAAAAAAGTAAATAAGGGCTGCCCCGAGGAAGACGGTAATCATGGCGTTTTTTTATTTTTGGCCGCGTTATGATTGTGATTGTATACGGGCACTACTGCATGCGACTGGCGAAACATACACCGATTTCCTGCCGGATTCACCTGATTTTTACGTAATTGCAACAGGAATCAAGCGCATTCAGTAATCCACTAACAAACACCCTAACATGAAAAAACCCCCGAATGGGGGCCTCTTCAAACGCTACGTGATCAATTATGACCGACAATACGAACCGACGTACCGGAGAGATCCAGATTGGTCAACGTAACATTTCCAATCGGATTGCTTGGCGTTGCGCTGGTATCACCCAAGGTCAGCTTGGTGATAGTCACACCAACATTGTTCATGGTGGTGGCACCAAAGCTGATCAGCAGGCCTGGAGCAGCAACACCACCGCAGTTTACAGTAACAGTGCTGGAGCACATATCAATGAATGTGCTCTTGGCAACCGTTGTGCCATCACCCAGATCAATACCGGTCAGAGCCAACTGGCCAATACCGATACCACCATTGGTATTGTTGGCATCCTTAACGATCACCTGATTGGCTGCGCCGCTGCCAATCGTGATGGCAATAGGCGCCGTGCTGGACAAAAGACCCATATGGCCTTGCGGGCTGTTACCCAACTGCAGGTTCAGATTGAAGTTGGTGACTGCAATGGCAACACCGCCAACAGGCATGGTGATAACCGATGTGCCCGCGGCACAAATACCTGCACCTGGCGTTTTACAAACATCAATGCTGCCAATGGTGGTCGTGAGCAAGGCAGAGGAAATACCAATCTGCAGAGCTGACTGGGGGCCAGCCGTAGTACTACCCACATCAATAGTGGTCTTGACCGTACCTACAACCTTGAAACCACGAATATTCAGATCGCCGGAAAATGCATAGCTTGGGGTAGAAGCAAAACCGTTGGTGTCTGTGTAGGTCAATACCGTAGTGCCCGCTGCGCCGATGTTCAGATTGGCATAAATATCAATACCGTCCTGACCAACCGCATCGGACATGGCGCTATCGTCCATGGATTCCATGGCGAAAGCCGAGGAAGCGAGAACCGCCATAGCAGACACCAGCAACATCCCTTTAAATCCCAACATTTTTTATGTCCTTTTTAAAATCCAGCACTTATTGTTATTCACATATTTTGTTTATAATTATGTCCACACTGTAACAAAAACGTCGCCCGCAACCAATTAAAAAGCCCAACCAGACAATTATTCCGATAAAAGGCAGAGGGCCTGCAAACAGATACTGGCCCCATAAAAAAGCCCCGCACAAGCGGGGCTTTTTCAAGAGCACTGTGATCAGTTATGACCGACAATGCGAACCGACGTACCGGAGAGATCCAGATTGGTCAGCTTGATATCACCAATCGGATTGCTTGGCGTTGCGCTGGTATCACCCAAGGTCAGCTTGGTGATAGTCACACCAACATTGTTCATGGTGGTGGCACCAAAGCTGATCAGCAGGCCTGGAGCAGCAACACCACCGCAGTTTACAGTAACAGTGCTGGAGCACATATCAATGAATGTGCTCTTGGCAACCGTTGTGCCATCACCCAGATCAATACCGGTCAGAGCCAACTGGCCAATACCGATACCACCATTGGTATTGTTGGCATCCTTAACGATCACCTGATTGGCTGCGCCGCTGCCAATCGTGATGGCAATAGGCGCCGTGCTGGACAAAAGACCCATATGGCCTTGCGGGCTGTTACCCAACTGCAGGTTCAGATTGAAGTTGGTGACTGCAATGGCAACACCGCCAACAGGCATGGTGATAACCGATGTGCCCGCGGCACAAATACCTGCACCTGGCGTTTTACAAACATCAATGCTGCCAATGGTGGTCGTGAGCAAGGCAGAGGAAATACCAATCTGCAGAGCTGACTGGGGGCCAGCCGTAGTACTACCCACATCAATAGTGGTCTTGACCGTACCTACAACCTTGAAACCACGAATATTCAGATCGCCGGAAAATGCATAGCTTGGGGTAGAAGCAAAACCGTTGGTGTCTGTGTAGGTCAATACCGTAGTGCCCGCTGCGCCGATGTTCAGATTGGCATAAATATCAATACCGTCCTGACCAACTGCATCGGACATGGCGCTATCGTCCATGGATTCCATGGCGAAAGCCGAGGAAGTGAGAACCGCCATCGTGGATACCAGCAAAAGCTTTTTGATACTCAACATTTTTAATTCTCCGAAGTGTTTTGCACTTATTTTTATTTACAGTTGTTATCTGCTTGTACTTACGGACTGTAACAAAGAGGCCACGCATAACCAATACTCGAGGCGCCCACCACAATGCCATTCCGACAAAAGGCAGCAAAAGCGCCACCAGCAGTTTGCACCATAAAAAAGCCCCGCACAAAGGCGGGGCTTTTTACACTAAGCCGGTGCTATATCAGTGACCGGTAACGGTGATCACGCTATTGGCTGTCAAGTTGGCAATGTACACATCACCAATCGACGGGCTAACTGCCGAGCCCAAGCGAATACCTTCCAGGGCAACCTCGCCAATGGTCGTGCCTGTAGTGTCAATTTGCAGACCACCAGCAACCACATCAATCGAGGTTACCGAGTTGACAGTGCTCAGGCCGAGCGTGCCAATGGTAATGCTGCCACCACCAACTGCATCAATGATGCTCAAACCCGTCAGGGTAACATTAGGCAAAGTAGCGGTTGATGTCAGGAAATGACCACCAACACGATTACCAAGCTTGATTGTTGTATTCATACCGGCGGCTATGTTCAACGCAGCGGCAGCATCAAATTGGATGATAGTGGTGTCAGCGCCGATGGCACTGCCCGTAGCGCCAGCATCGGCCACGCTGATCTTGGTGTTGTTAAGATTGATGGTAGTTGCGCCAGTGGTGTTTATACCAATACGCAGCTGGCCATTACCCGTTGTATCGCCAACCGTACCACCAGCATCAACGGTGATGACCTGGCCAATTGCGGAGATACCAATCGGAGTGATATGCACTGCACCGGAATTTGCATAGTTCAAGTCGCCAGCAATACCATCGCGATCAATCCACTTTACGTCCAGATTGGTCAGCGTAGTGCTCAGGCTCAGGGTGAGACCGGCCTGACCAGTCGTGGTGGAAAGGCTTTCGTCATCCATGGCTTGCATGGCGAAAGAACAGGAAGAAGCGGCGATGATTGCAGTAGCCAGAACGAGTTTATTGAACCCTTTCATGGATTTTTCTCCTCAGTTTTTATGATTGTTGCTGCTCTGTTGAGCAATTGTTATTGCGCCGTAGAAAATTAGCATGGCGCCCTTGGCAGGGGCAAGGGCTTTTGATCACGCCCCAAAAAGGGCGACAAGCGGCCACCCGCAAAAAACGATAAGCTTGCGCCACACGGTTTACGACTCTCTATATATTCCTTAATCAGGAGCCGGCCCCCTGCCCGCCATGCGCCACTTGATTGCTTATCACCCCGAGCTGGGCCTGCGCCTGCAAGAGCTGGCTGGCACCAAGGCACGACCACTCTGGCTGCGCCTTGGGCCGGGCGGGGAAGAACTTTTCTGCGCCTTCCCTGAAAAATATATTTACCTTGAAAATCAAAGTATTGTATCAAATACTGAAAGTCAGACATTAACAGACTTCAGCAATATTGCAGACTTCTGGCAAGCCCTGCCAGCCTTGCTGGCGGAGCTCCCGCAGCCGGATGAGTTGGGTGACTTGCCCTTTCGAGGAGGCTTGGCCGGCTTTATTGGCTACGATGGCAGCCAGCCCGCACACCTCAAACGGCTGTCTTTTCCTGACGCATTTTTTGGGCTTTATCCGCACTTCGTCCACATCAATCATGCTCAAGAAACAGCTACAAAAGTCAGCCTGCCCGGTTATGGCAAGCTCCTGCAGCAATGGAGCGACCTTGTTGAGAATGCGAGCTCGATCACAAATCCGGAAAGAAGTGCCGACGCCTTCAGCCTGAGCCGGGGCTTTGAGCCGCTGACCTCCCTCCCCCAATACCGCCAGAACTTCCAGCACATTCAACGCTATTTACTGGCAGGAGACTGCTACCAGGTCAACTACGCCCAGGCATTCAGAGCGCACTGCCAAGGCAGCACAGAGATGGCAATGCGGCAATTGCTCCACATCAGCAACCCCGCCTATGCTGCATGGCTGTCCTTGCCGGAGGGGGAGGTACTGAGCCTTTCGCCAGAGCTCTTTGTACAAACAGAAAAAGGCCGCATCACCACCAGACCCATCAAGGGAACAGCCCCACGCGCCAATGATCCGGATACCGATATGGCGCTGCGTCAGAACCTGCAGGACAGTCGAAAAAACCAGGCTGAAAACCTGATGATTGTGGATTTGCTGCGCCATGACATAAGCCAGCATGCGGAAACCGGCTCAGTAAAAGTCGACAAGCTGTTCGAGGTGGAAAGCCTGCCGCAAGTACACCACCTGGTCAGCACCATTACAGCCAACCTTAAAAAAGGCTCTCAATCGGTTGATTTAATTAGGGATTGCTTTCCGGGAGGATCCATTACAGGCGCCCCGAAAAAGCGGGCCATGGAGATTATTGCCGAGCTGGAACCAACGCCGCGCTCTGTCTACTGCGGCAGCATTGGCTTCATCAATGCCGATGGTGATGCACACTTCAACATTGCCATCCGTACCCTGCTCCGACTTGATGACGAAATCTACATATGGGCGGGCGGCGGCATTGTGGCGGACTCCGACTGCGAATCAGAGTATCAGGAGTGCTTTGACAAGATTGGTGCGCTGATGCGGGCCCTGGAGGCAATGGGCAAGCCATAGAAGCCGAGCCCCGTACCTGTGACCTTAAAAAACATCGCCCCCCTCGCTGGAATGACCACCCCGTGCAAGAGGTGACTCCTGCACAAGGATGCTCCTCAAGGAATGTTGCGCAACGAACCGGAGCGTATTTCAGCTTTCAGCTCTTCATAGTTATGCGTCACCGGGAACTGCGGGAACTCGCGAATCACATTGGCCGGCGCATCGAAAAGGATGCCCTTCTCTGCCTCGGACAACATATTGGTATCGTTGTAAGAGTCGCCGGCAGCGATCACCCGGTACTTGAGGCTGTGCAAGGCCTTCACGGCGGCACGCTTCTGGTCGGGCTGGCGCAACAGGTAATTCGTAATGCGGCCTTCGGCATCGGTTTCCAGCTTGTGGCACATGATGGTCGGCCAGCCCAGCTGACGCATCAGGGGATGTGCAAACTCGGAAAAAGTGTCTGAAAGAATGATGAGCTGAAAGTGCTCACGCACCCATTCGACAAACTCACGGGCACCTGGAAAAGGCCCCATGTCGGCAATCACCGCCTGAATATCCTTGAGACCCAGTTTGTGCTCGTCAAGAATACGCAGTCGTTGCTGCATCAGCACATCGTAATCCGGAATGTCACGCGTGGTGGCCTCAAGCTCCTTGATGCCGGTGCGCTTGGCAAAATTGATCCAGATTTCCGGGACCAGAACCCCTTCCAGATCCAGACAGACGATTTCCATAACACACTCCGGCAGCAATTTTGAACGCCGCGAACTGTACTGATTCGCCCTGCCCTCTGCAATCAGGGAAGCCCGTCACCCACTGGCATTTCATCTGTGCGGGGCGCCATCCTGATCTGATAAACTGCCGCCATTACACGACCACCACCCCGACGGCCGTTCCGTCATCTCTTCACAAGGGCATCGCCATGAGCATTACCGAGGCAACCTTACAAAGCTGGGCCAGCGAATACGAGGGCAAGTCTCCGCAGCAAATCCTGAAACTGGCCCTGGAAAGCTTCGACAACATCGCCATTTCATTCAGCGGGGCTGAAGATGTAGTGCTGATTGATATGGCGCTCAAAACCAGGCTTCCGTTCCGCGTTTTCACGCTGGATACCGGAAGACTGCCCCCGGAAACCTATCTCTTTCTTGACAAGGTCCGCACGCATTACGGCATCAAGCTGGAAGTCTGCTTTCCCGAGCCGGAAGCTGTGACGGCCATGGTCAACGAAAAAGGCCTGTTCAGCTTCTATCAGGACAACCACGACGAGTGCTGCGGTATTCGCAAGGTCGCCCCACTGCGCAAGAAACTTTCCACCCTGGATGCGTGGATTACCGGCCAGCGCAAAGACCAGAGCCCGAACACACGTAATGCCGTAGCGATTGCCCAAGCCGACAGGAACTTTTCCCGTCCAAATGAAATACTGGCCAAATTCAATCCGCTGGCCAACTGGAGCTCCGATGAGGTCTGGGCCTATATCCGCGCATTCGAAGTACCTTATAACGAACTGCATGAAAAAGGCTTTGTCAGTATTGGCTGCGAACCCTGTACCCGGGCCGTACTGCCCAACCAGCATGAACGTGAGGGCCGCTGGTGGTGGGAAGAAGCCACCAAAAAGGAATGCGGACTGCACATCAGCAATATCGAAAAATAAATGTGCAGGAATAAAAAAGCCGGCATTGCCGGCTTTTTTATTCAAAACATCAAAAGACACTTCAAAAACAAGGCAGCTCAACACCATCAAAAACATGCTCCCTGTCACCCTGTGAGTGAGCCAGCACCGCCGCCTCTATACGCTCACGCGTCAAGTGCGGGGCAAATGCCTTGATGAAGTCATACATGAAGCCACGCAGGAAGGTACCCTTGCGAAAACCGATACGCGTGGTACTGGGCTCAAACAGGTGGCTGGCGTCTATCGCCACCAGATCCTTGTCAAGGTCGGGATCGAAAGCCATATGCGCAATAATCCCTATACCGACCCCGAGCCGCACATAAGTCTTGATCACATCCGCATCAGTGGCAGTGAATGCCACCCGTGGCGTCAGGCCGCGCGCCTTGAACGCATCATCCAGTTTGGAGCGCCCGGTAAAACCGAACACATAAGTCACCAAAGGAAACTGCGCAATGTCTTCCAGCGTAATGCTGCTGCGACTGGCCAGGGGGTGATACTTCGGAACCACCACTGAACGATTCCAGTGATAGCAGGGCAACATGATGAGGTCATCAAAATGCTCCATGCCTTCGGTGGCTATCGCAAAGTCAACAGTGCCGTCTGCCGCCATCTCCGCAATCTGCTGGGGAGTGCCTTGATGCATGTGCAGCGCCACTTCCGGATATTGCACGATGAATTTCTCGATAACCGACGGCAAACGGTAACGCGCCTGGGTGTGCGTGGTTGCAATCGCCAGGTGCCCCCGCTTTTCATCGGTATATTCCATCGATACCTGACGAATGCTTTCAACCTTGCGCAGGATTTCTCCGGCAATCGCCAGAATCACCTGTCCTGCCGGCGTTACACGGGTAAGGTGCTTGCCCGAGCGTGAAAAAATCTCAACCCCAAGCTCGTCTTCCAGCAGGCGGATCTGTTTGCTGATGCCCGGCTGCGAGGTATAGAGGCTCTGTGCCGTCAGGGAAACATTGAGTTCGTGATGGGCGACTTCCCAGATATAGCGCAACTGCTGCAGCTTCATGACCCATCCCTCACACTCAAACGCACCAGAAAACAGGGTAAGACCTTAACTCTACCTACAAATTAGCTATAAGGCTTCTCCAAAATATCGTTTTGAAGCATAGTCCACGGCCTTTCAGCTCGCCATGCCCTGTTAATGGCAGCCCACAGCGATAATTGTTCATTGTAGAGGTCAGATTTGTGATTGAGGGATTGAATTTCATTATGGCGGGCGCCCTTGTCGGCTTTTGCGTGGGTCTGACCGGTGTCGGTGGCGGCTCCTTGATGACCCCCTTGCTGACCATGATGGGAGTGCCTTTGCATACCGCCATAGGCACCGATCTGCTTTATGCCTCGATTACCAAGTCCGGTGGCACGACCGTTCACATCATCAAGCGCAATATCAACTGGCCGGTGGTGCTATGGCTTTCTGCCGGCAGCATTCCTGCCGCCTTGCTCACCCTGTGGGCTCTCAAGACCTTTTTTGGGGATGCCAACGCCTACAAGCACGTCCTGACGAGCGCACTCGGCTTCATGCTTTTGCTGACATCCTGCTCCCTTATCTTCCGCAAGCAGCTGCAAAAACTGCATGATGCCAGCCCGCTGCAGAGTCATCTGCGCCAGTTTATCGACCGTCATACCACCGCCTGTACCATTATCATGGGCCTGACCCTGGGGACGCTGGTGACACTGTCCTCCGTAGGTGCCGGCGCTTTTGGGGCCGTGGTATTGCTTACGCTGTATCCGCGCCTCACCACCATCCAGATCATAGGAACGGATGTCGCCCATGCCGTCGTGCTAACCCTTATTGCAGGGCTCGGGCATCTGCAGATGGGTAATGTGGACAGCAAGCTGCTGATGTATCTGCTGATCGGCTCACTCCCCACCATCGTCATTGGCACCCTGCTGTCCTCACGCATGCCCGACGCCGTGATCCGCCCCATTCTGGGTGTGACGCTGGCTCTGCTCAGCATCAAGTTCATGTTTTTCTGAACACCGGCAAGGCCTTATTTAGTCATCCCCTATTGAAAAAGCCCGGTGAAACCGCAAGGTTTTTTCAATAGAATCGGACTCTTTCGCGCAATAGCTCCTGCATTAATGGCTGAGTATCTGTAATGGCTGAAACCCGTATCGAAGATGTCAACATACGCTCCATCGAGCTTCTTATTACCCCGGCCGAGCTCAAGCGTGAGTTGCCGCTCAGTGATGCCGCCCGCAACACAGTGCTCACCGGCCGCGACACCATCCGCAATATTCTGGAGGGCCGCGATCACCGTCTGTTTCTGGTGATCGGCCCCTGCTCCATTCATGACCCGGAAGCCGCTCTCGATTACGCCCGGCGCCTGAAAAAGCTGGCCGATGCCGTGTCGGATACCCTGTACCTGGTCATGCGTGTCTACTTTGAAAAACCCCGCACTACCGTGGGCTGGAAGGGGCTGATCAACGACCCCCACATGAACGACACCTTCAATATCCAGGACGGCCTGCATATCGGCCGCAAGCTGCTGCTGCAACTGAACGAGCTCGGCCTGCCCTGCGCCACCGAAGCCCTGGACCCGATGTCGCCCCAGTATCTGCATGACCTGATTGCCTGGTCAGCCATTGGTGCCCGCACCACCGAATCGCAGACACATCGCGAAATGTCGTCCGGCCTGTCATCGCCCGTTGGCTTCAAAAACGGTACCGATGGCGGCCTCAAAGTCGCCATCAACGCCCTGCTGTCGGTGGCTAATCCACACAGCTTTCTCGGCATGGACTCCAACGGCAAGGTAGCCATCATCAATACCACCGGGAACAGATACGGCCATGTGGTCTTGCGGGGTGGAGACGGTAAACCTAATTACGACTCGGTTTCCGTAGCATTGGCCGAGCGTGAACTGGAGAAGGCCGGGGTATCCAAAAACCTGATGGTGGATACCTCGCATGCCAACTCCAACAAGGATCCCGGCCTGCAGCCTCTGGTGATGGATAATGTCAGCAACCAGATTGTCGAAGGCAATGTCTCAATTATCGGCCTGATGGTGGAATCAAATATCAAGTTTGGTCGCCAGGACATTCCGAAAGACCTGTCACAGCTGGAGTACGGCAAGTCCGTGACAGATGGCTGCATCGACTGGGAAACCACGGAAAAAGCCGTGCATCAGATGTATGACAAGCTGAAAGCTGTACTGCCCAAACGCCAGCGCTCGGCATAAAACCTGCCCATAAAAAAGCCCGCTACACAGCGGGCTTTTTTATGCCTGGCGAAAGCGCTTACTTGAAATAGGCATTTTCGCGCTGGCTATGATCAGTGGAATCCGTCACCCGTTGCAGCTCGGGAATCTGTGCCTTCAGGGTGGTTTCCACGCCTTGCTTCAAGGTCATGTCGACCGCCGAGCAACCCTGGCAACCGCCGCCGAACTTGAGCACGGCGGTCAAACCGTTCTCTGCATCGTCATAGGTTTCCAGCAGGCTGACATTGCCGTTATGCGCAGCCAGTCCCGGGTTGATCTCGTTGAAGAGTACGTAGTTGATACGCTCTTCCAGAGACGCATCCGGACCGAGGTTCGGCACTTTCGAACGCGGAGCCTTGAAGGTCAGCTGGCCACCAAAACGGTCCTTGTTGTAATCAATGACAGCATCTTCCAGATAAGAGACGCTCTTGCCCTCGATATAGGCGGCAAAGCCCTCATACTCGAGGCGCACATCATCGGCCAGCTCCTCCCCTCTGGTGCAATATGCCATGCAGCATTCAGCCTTTGGCGTGCCTGGGCTTTCCACAAAAATACGCACCGCAATACCCTCGGAATCCTGCTTGGACAACAGGTCGCGAAGATAGCCCTGGGCATTCTCGGTAATGGTGATCTTGACGGCTGCGCCCTGCACAACCGCATCTGCCGTATCAACGTCTGCCATGTCTGCCTACCTTTTCAGTGTTCTGCCAGAGTGGGCCACCAGTCATCATGCAGCCAATCCCTAGTGTTTTGCTTGGTCTTTACCCGGGCATTATACCCAAAGCCCTGTTAGAATCCCGCCCTCTTTTTTCAGGCCTTATATAGCGTTTTTCATGAGCCACTCAAACCGTACTGCCCGCCTTAAAAGCCAGCTCGAAAGCCGTATCCTCATCATTGATGGCGCCATGGGCACCATGATCCAGCGCCACAAGCTGGAAGAGCGAGACTACCGTGGTGAACGCTTCCCGGACTGGCATCAGGACGTCAAAGGCAATAATGATCTGCTGGTGCTGACCAGACCCGGGGTGATACGCGGCATCCATGATGCCTATTGTGCGGCCGGCGCCGACATCCTCGAGACCAACTCCTTCAACTCCACCCGGGTCTCCCAGGCCGACTACGGCATGGAGGCGCTGGTACCGGAGCTCAATCGCGAGGCGGCACGCATCGCACGCGAAGTCGCCGATGCCTGGACCGCCAAAAACCCGGCCAAGCCCCGCTTTGTGGCCGGGGTGCTCGGCCCTACCTCGCGCACCTGCTCGCTTTCACCGGACGTTAACAACCCGGCTTTTCGTAACATCAGCTTTGATGAACTGGTAGAAAACTATCTTGAGGCCACGGCCGGGCTGGTTGAGGGTGGCGCCGACATCCTCCTGATCGAAACTGTTTTCGATACGCTCAATGCCAAGGCTGCCATTTTTGCCGTGCAGGAATACTTCCTGAAGGTCGGTGTTGAGCTGCCGATCATGATCTCCGGCACCATTACCGATGCATCGGGTCGTACGCTGTCCGGCCAGACGGCAGAAGCCTTCTGGAACTCGGTACGTCATGCCAGGCCCATCAGCATCGGCTTCAATTGTGCACTCGGCGCCAAAGAACTGCGTCCTCACGTGGAAGAGCTTTCACGCAAAGCCGATACCTTTGTCAGCGCGCATCCCAATGCCGGCCTGCCCAATGCCTTTGGCGAGTACGATGAAACACCCGCGCAAACTGCCGCCATCATTGATGAGTTCGCGGCTTCCGGCTTCCTGAACATTATTGGTGGTTGCTGCGGCACTACCCCCGAACACATCAAGGCAATTGCCGAGACGGTCGCCAAATATCCGCGGCGTGAAATCCCTGCGATTCCGCCCGCCTGCCGGCTGTCCGGTCTTGAGCCCTTCAATATTGATCGCAACTCCTTGTTTGTGAATGTCGGTGAAAGAACCAACGTGACGGGATCCGCGAAATTCCGTCGACTCATCAAGGAAGAGAATTTTTCGGAAGCGCTTGATGTCGCACGCCAGCAGGTAGAAAGCGGTGCGCAGGTGATCGACATCAACATGGATGAAGGCATGCTGGACTCACAGCGCGCCATGGTGATCTTTCTCAACCTGATCGCTTCCGAACCGGACATTTCGCGCGCACCCCTGATGATTGACTCCTCGAAATGGGAAATCATCGAAGCAGGCCTGAAATGTACGCAAGGCAAGCCGATTGTTAACTCGATCTCCCTGAAGGAGGGTGAAGAAGAGTTCATCGCCAAAGCCCGCCTATGCATGCGCTACGGCGCCGCCATCGTTGTCATGGCATTCGATGAAGATGGCCAGGCCGATACCTTCAGGCGCAAGTCTGAAATCTGCAAGCGCTCCTACGACGTACTGGTGGACAAGGTTGGTTTTCCTTCCGAAGACATTATTTTTGATGCCAATATTTTTGCCGTGGCAACCGGCATTGACGAGCACAATAACTACGCCGTCGACTTCATCAATGCCTGCGCCTATATCCGTGACAATCTGCCGAATGCACTGAGCTCCGGCGGCGTATCGAATGTGTCTTTCTCCTTCCGTGGCAATGAGCCAATGCGCGAAGCCATTCATTCGGTATTTCTTTATTACACCATCAAGAACGGACTCTCGATGGGCATTGTCAATGCCGGCCAACTGGCGATTTACGATGACCTGGCCGCCGAACTGAAAGAGCGCGTAGAGGATGTCATTCTCAATCGCCGCAATGATGGCACCGAGCGCCTTCTGGAGATTGCCGACCAGTACAAGGGCGACGGCACAAAAAAACCGGAAGAGACGCTGGAATGGCGCTCGCTGCCCGTGACCAAGCGCCTCGAACATGCTCTGGTCAAGGGCATTACGGCGTTTATCGAAGAGGACACCGAAGCCGCCCGCCAAGGCGTTGATCGTGCCATTCATGTAATTGAAGGCCCCCTTATGGCCGGCATGAACGTGGTCGGTGATCTTTTCGGCGCCGGCAAGATGTTCCTGCCACAAGTGGTGAAATCTGCTCGTGTGATGAAACAGGCCGTGGCTTATCTGATTCCTTTTATCGAGGCCGAAAAGAACGGTGTCATTCAAAGCAAGGGCAAGATCCTGCTCGCTACCGTAAAAGGCGACGTGCACGATATCGGCAAGAATATTGTTGGCGTGGTGCTGGCCTGCAACAACTACGACGTTGTCGACATGGGCGTCATGGTTCCGGCCGACAAGATTCTGGAACGCGCCAGACAGGAAAACGTCGATATCATTGGCCTGTCCGGCCTCATTACTCCGTCACTGGATGAAATGGTGCACGTTGCCCGCGAAATGCAGCGTCAGGATTTCCATATTCCCTTGCTGATCGGTGGAGCCACGACATCCAAGGCACACACGGCCGTAAAGGTGGAGCCCCAATATAAAAACGACGCAGTAGTTTATGTCTCCGACGCATCTCGGGCCGTCGGCGTGGCGACCTCATTGCTGAGCAAGGATCTCAAAGCCGGCTTTATTGCCGACCGCAAAAAAGAGTATGAAGAAGTACGCGTACGTCATGCCAACCGCAAGCCCAAGGCAGAGCGACTGGATTACGAACAGGCCATAGCCATGGGCTTCAAGACGGACTGGGCCAGCTACACGCCGCCAGCCCCCTTGAAGCCCGGCATTACCGTGCTGCGTGACTACCCGCTGGAAACCATCATTCCCTATATCGACTGGACACCGTTCTTTGTTTCCTGGTCTCTCGCCGGAAAGTACCCAGCCATACTGAACGACAGCGTGGTAGGCGAAGCAGCGCGCAGCCTGTTTGCCGATGCTCAAGCCCTGTTGAAGCGCATCGTTGACGAGAAGCGACTGAAGGCGCATGCCGTCATCGGCCTGTGGCCCGCCAATCGCAACGGCGCTGACAGCATTACAGTGTTTGCCGACGAGTCCCGGACCAGCCCCCTGGCCAGCCTGCATCACTTGCGCCAGCAAAGCGACAAGGTCAGTGGCAAGCCCAACTACTCACTGGCAGATTTCATTGCGCCCGCAGGAACCCCCGACTATCTCGGCGGATTTGCTGTCACCACGGGCGATGGTTGCGACGAATTCTGCAAAGAGTTTGAAAGCAAAGGCGACGACTACAGCAGCATCATGGTCAAGGCACTGGCAGACCGCATGGCAGAAGCCTTTGCCGAGCATTTGCATAAACGGGTACGTCAGGAATTCTGGGGTTATGCGGCCAATGAACAGCTCGACAATGACGATCTGATCCGCGAGAAATACGTTGGCATCCGCCCTGCTCCCGGTTATCCGGCCTGCCCTGACCATACGGAAAAAGCGGTATTGTTCAATTTGCTGAATGCCCCCGAACACACCGGACTCATGCTGACCGAGAACTTTGCCATGTACCCGACCGCTGCTGTCAGCGGCTGGTATTTCTCACACCCGGACAGCACCTACTTCAATGTCGGCAAGGTGGAAGAAGATCAGGTCCTGGATTATGCCAAGCGCAAGGGCTGGGATCGACGTACCGCCGAGAGATGGCTCTCGCCCAATCTCGGCTATGAGCCGGAGTCATAATCCTTATCATCATTTAACGAAGCAGATGCACAAGGGCTCTGGCACACTGCGAACAGAGCCTGGCACTGCCAGCAAACAGGTATATGTCATGACGAATGAAAAAAAGCCCGATGCAGACCAACAGAATTCCCAACAAAAGCAGCCCGATGAAAAACCGCAGGAGGTCACCGCACTGACTGTTCTCGGCAGCGTATTTGGCGCCTGGTTCGGTGTACAGAAAGAAAAAAACCGCAAACGTGACTTCAGCAGCAAAGACCCCATGCCTTTTATTGTAGCCGGCATCATCTTTGCTGTTGTCATGGTCATAGGCGTCATTATTGCCGTGAATATCGCACTATCCAGTGCAGGGCACTGATTACTGGATGTGATTCATAAAAAAGGGCATTTCCCTGGAAATGCCCTTTTTTATGCGGCCAATGAAAATAATTTCAGCACACACTCTTTGCAATACACCCGCACTCCCTCACGGAAGACGAAATATCACCCAGCCCCCATCAAAACCAGGGGCGCTGCTGCAGCCTCTCCCACCAGCGCAGCATGAGCCTGTCAGCTGCCCCTTCGGTCGCCAGGCCAAAACGCTCCATTAAGCGCTGCCTGGGTATGTAGCGAATGGAAAAAACCTCTGCCGTTTTCATGCGCTCGGTCAGGTACTCATCACTGGTCTTGATTTCATCCACCAGCTTCAGATCAAGGGCGCGCTGGCCATACCAGTGCTCACCCGTCGCAACGGCATCAATATCAAGCTGAGTGCGGTTGTTTTTCACGAATTCCTTGAAAAGTTCATGGGTATCATCCAGCTCTTCCTGGAATTTTTCACGACCGGCTTCCGTATTTTTCCCCATCACTGTCAGCGTGCGCTTGTACTCGCCGGCCGTCAGCACCTCAAAATCAATCTCATGCTTTTGCAGCAGACGATGAAAATTGGGCATCTGGGCGACAACACCGATAGACCCCACTACGGCAAACGGGGCCGCCAGAATGCGGCTCCCCAGGCAGGCCATCATGTAACCGCCACTGGCGGCGACCTTGTCTACGCAAATCGTCAGCGGAATATTTTTCTGGCGTATGCGTGCAAGCTGCGAGGCAGCCAGCCCGTAGCCATGAACCATGCCCCCCGGGCTTTCAAGGCAAAGAACAATCTCGTCATGCGCCGGATCCGCCAGCGTCAGGATGGCCGTAATTTCACGGCGCAATGACGCCACTGCGGAGGCCCGGATGTCGCCATCAAAATTAAGGACATAAACTCGCGGCCTGGCATGTCCTTCCTTTCTTTCCTTGTCGGCTTTTTTGTCAGCCTTTTTCTCGCTCTTATACCAGGCCTTGAGAGCGGTCTTGTCAAAAACAGAATCACGCAAAATATCGGCATAATCACGAAGCCTGTCATTCAAGGCGACAACTTCAATCTCACCTTCACTGCGGTGGCGGCGTCGGCTGCCAATACTGGCAATTGAGGCAATGATAACAAGTGCAGCCACGACAATAGTCGTGGTCTTGGCCAGGAAAAGGCCGTATTGCAGGAAAAGATCAAACACAGAAAGTTCCTTGATGGGTAGTTGCCAACACCTGCTACAGCAATCAGGTCGAGTAGGTCCTGATCATAGGCAGTTGGCATGCATGGGCCGGGACACAAACCAGAATGGGGGTTAATGGCGAGGATTCAAGTCCGCCGGCAACGGGCCACAAAGCTCTGGATAAGGGCATGGGCAATACTGCCAGCCGGAGGAATCGGCGGCAGATTGCTGAAATGGTAAAACCCGGCCTCGGCTATCTCCTCCTCCTGCAGCACAATGGCGCCGCTCTCATAGTCTGCATGAAAGCCCAGCATCAGATTCCCGGGAAAAGGCCAGGACTGGCTGCCGAAATAGCGTGGATTCCGGACCACAACGCCTACCTCTTCCTGCACTTCACGCAACAGTGTTTCTTCAGCCGTCTCGCCCGCCTCAATAAATCCGGCAAGCGTACTGAACATGGGGCGATTAAAACGTTGCGCCCTGGCCAGCAGGATTTCGTCGCCCCGGGTCACGGCAACAATCACACAGGGATTTATTCTCGGGTACGAAGAAAAGGCGCAGGAAGGACAGATACGGGCACGTTCGCCTTTGGCGTGGCCTACGGTAGGCGTACCGCAACGACCACAAAAGCGATGACTGCGCTCCCATTCCAGAATCTGGAAAGCCCGGCCGGCCAGCGCAAACAGCTCATCATCCACCTGCCCCAGAATGCGGCGCAGATCCTCGAAGTGATAGCCTTCGGGAGGAATTGCGGACTCCGGCACCGAAACAGCAAATACGGGCAGTGACTCCCACACCCCAAGATACTGGCGCGCCACCTCGTCCATGCCCAGCCAGGAAAAATTCTTGAGGGCCGGAAAATACCCCTGCACAACATCATCATTCAGAAGAAGGCGGGCGCCCTGAAAAACCAGCCAGAGACAGTCGCCGCGTAAATCTGCTGGCGCAATAACGCCGGGCTGAAACCGCATCACACCGCCTTGGCTGCTGTCACCGGAAAGCCAAGCTCCGCCACGCTTTCTTCGGCAATTTCCAGGATGCTTTCGCCGATCGGCTTGTTGGCCTCAAGGCTTTCCAGAAAGTAATCCACGCTGGAAATGGCATCGGCCAGTGTTTCCATGTCGGCCATATTGGGCTGCAGTTCAGCGCTCAGCATGCGCGCGTCAATATAGCGGGAGCAGGAGCGCAACACGGCGGCACCACGTTCAATGGCCAGAAAGGACAAGCCACCTGCCACGGACTGCAGGGTGGAGGGAACATTGGTGAGATGCATAAGATCGCGATCAGACTCGAGATAGGAACTGATGGCGCGTTTCGCCAGAGAAAGCCCGGAGCGGGATTCACCCACGAGCAAGGCACGCGCCTCATCAAGCTGATGAATGGAGACGCGGCTGTTGTTGATCTGCATGTCGGCACCCGGGGTCACCCGTTTCACCAGACCTGCCACCGCATTTTCAACATCCATCAAGGTATCAACCAGGGCATGCAAATCAGCCTGATCCGGCTCACCACTCCACTTGCGCACTTCTTCAGCCTGACCGCGCATCGCCTGACTGGAATCAAGCAACCCCAGCATGACCAGCGTCTGTGATGTGCGGTTAAGGCTATCGGCCATAACCTGATAGCTTTCTGCATCATTCTTGGCGCCACGCGACATGATATCCAGCGTGTCCTTGACTTGCGCCAGCTCGTCACGCAACACCGAAGCAACCGTCTTGATCACAGACCCGCCCGGCCCGCACATCAGCTCATACTCGGTCGTCATTTGCGTCTGCGTCAGACAGTAATCAGCCAGCCCGAATTCATGACGTACGGCAGCGGTTTTTTCAGTGTCGTCCGATAATCCGACCACATACAGGCTATCGCCCAGCAAGCGCCGGTCCGGCTGACCATTACCGTCATTTTGTATCAGGGCCTTGAGCTGCCGATCCAGCTGACCAAGCAGAACCTTGCGTGGATTGTTAACCACCACGCCATGCTGAAGCGCCTCGATCATGGCCGCCGCCACCCACCAGGTCAGTGCCTGCGGACGCTGGCCACACAGCTGCTGGGCACGCTCGCAGGCACGCGCCATCATGCGGAAATGCGGGATGTCGGCATGGTCGCGCAATACTGAAATAAGGCCGGTCTGGTACATCAGGCGCAAGCGCCGGACAAGTGCCACCATTTGCTCGGGACTGACGTCAAGCTGCGGTAAAGCCGGAGGAGCAGGCAACAGTTTCGGCAATTGCAGAAAGAACCCTTCGGGCAAGGGCGCCTGGCCAAGAGCAGCGCGCACCTGATTAATGGCGGGCAACAGTAATTGCGGAGAGGCGCCCTGCTTCAGCTGCACGTACTCAAGATAACGCCCCAGCACCATGATGCCCTGACCCAGTGCCGCAAACGTCTCATCCGACGCCTCCGGGCCATTGGTTTGCACCTGACGCATCAACTGGCTCATACCACTGGCCAGCTCAACCGCACCGGGCAACTCAATCAGCCGCAACGCCCCCAATATCTGGTCAAGACCCTCGACACACGAATCCAGCAGGACAGGACTGTTACGCTCTTCAACATAAGAGCTGACTTGTGCTTCCACTTGCGCCAATGTGGCATCCACCTCGGCCTTGACCAGATTCAGCGAGGCAAGATTGGGACTGAGAACCATGTGTGCTGTCCTGGCAATTTTTCTTGAATATTGAAACCGGCGACATCAACAAACCTGCCAGTACTTTGGCTTAGCGAAACGGGGCTGAAATCCCGCATTTCAAACCCGGATTAAACTCCTGTCTCACTGTGGCATGACTGGGAGAAACGGTCAATTTCGCTTTCCAAACCATTGAAGTCTATTAACTACTTTAAAAAACAAACATGTGTTTTTATACCATGCACCTACCGCCACAGACAGGCTCCGCCAGCAGCCTTGTCCAGAGCCTTCAGCTTGGCCTCATGACGCGCCAGCTCTTGCTCATCGGCACGTATTACCGGCAAGGGCCGCCGTGATGCTGGTAGCCGCCGTATGCCTTCCGTACGCTGCTCGCTATTACCGGACTCATTCTCTTCATTACCCAGCTGCAAGCCGACCTGCCCCCCCGTCATGGCAAGATAAACTTCAGCCAGAATCTCGGAGTCCAGCAAAGCACCGTGATAGCTGCGATCCCGTTGATCCGCACCGTAACGCCGCGCCAGCGCATCAAGATTGTTTTTCTGTCCCGGATGTTTGGCGCGCGCCATCACCAGAGTATCAAGCACGCCGCAATATTCCGTGATGGGCGGCAAATCCCGCTGCAACAGCTTCAGCTCATGATTGATGAAGCTCAAATCAAAAGGGGCATTGTGGATAATCAACTCGGCGCCGCGCACGAAAGCGATGAACTCATCCGCAATACTGGCAAACAGGGGCTTGTCGGCGAGAAATTCGTTGGTGATGCCATGCACGGCCATGGCTTCGGCTTCAACTTCACGACCCGGATTGAGGTAGTAATGAAAGCTGCGCCTGGTGAGCTTGCGATTGACCAGCTCAAGGCAACCAATTTCAATCAGGCGATGTCCGTGTGCCGGATCAAGGCCTGTCGTTTCAGTATCCAGAATAATCTGACGCATCAGATATCCGCCTTTTGCTTCAGGCCCAGCATTTCATCAACGGCCTGATTGGCCAGCTGATCGGCAATTTCGTTGCCCTCATGACCGGCATGACCTTTGACCCAGCGCCAGTCAATGCGGTGGCGCGCCGCTTCGGCTTCCAGCATTTGCCAGAGATCGACATTTTTTACCGGCTCTTTGGCTGCATTACGCCAGCCTTTGGCTTTCCAGCCCACCAGCCACTCTGTCATGCCTTTTTTTACATACTGGGAGTCAGTCCAGAGCACCACACAACATTCTTTTTTCAACACCCGCAATGCTTCGATGGCACCCTGAAGTTCCATGCGATTATTCGTGGTATGCGGCTCTGCGCCATAAAGCCTTTTTTCATGGCCGTTCGTACGCAACAAAGCGCCCCATCCGCCCGGGCCAGGATTACCACGACAGGCACCGTCACAATAAATTTCAACGTTAGTCATTCTTTGTCCATGTCCATCATCCAGCGCCGCACCCGTGCCTCGGTCAACAGCACGGGGGCTGGAGCCGGATAGCGGTTACGACGTCGTGTTTCGATGGGAGTAATGCAGGAAATACGTTTGCGCGCCAGCAAGGCATAAGCGGCACCACCCTGACTCCAGTAGCGGCGCCCCAGCTTTTCCAGCCACCCAAAACGGCGGCGTATGTTGGCATGCGTGAGGGGGGGTGTAAAACAGGCACTTTCCAGACCCACCACCTCGAAATCGAGAAGTGTGAGCCAGTCGGCAAGGCGCTGCGGACTCAGGGAACGACGCAGCCAGGGTGATTCTGCCCCCCAGGGGCGGCGAAACAGATGCCACAAGCCCCACAAGCTCCACGGATTAAAACCGAGAATCAGCAAATGACCGTCAGGAATCAGTACACGGGATGCTTCGCGCAGCAAGGCATGGGGACGGGCGGCAGCATCCAGCCCATGATGAATGAAAACCAGATCAAGGCTGTCTTTGGCAAAAGGCAGGTTTTCCGGCGCAGCGCGCAGGGGCGACAGGCCTTCGACTGAGGGCAGATCGACATCAACCACACAGCGATGTCGAATGCGGCTGCCCGCCATGAGATTGCGATCAATCACCTGCCCTATTTGCAGGGCGTGATAGCCAAAGAGGTCAGGCAGGATGCGGCCCAGCAACTGCTCCTCTGCCTGCAGCAGATCCTGCCCCAGATCACTGCCAAACCATTGCCGGAAGTCCGGTTGCAAATCGGTACTTGGCTCACTGGTGAAAAGGCGGGGAAGCTCCATCATGTCCAGACCCCTTTGCATGTGCACTTGGCCATTTTGTGCTCGCCGGTGCATGCGTCAAGTGAAACGCTGAAATTAAAGGAGACCCGGCAGTATATGCCCGACATCTGCGGACGCCGAGGGCTCAGCTCATGGTACGTTACCCCGAGCCTACCCCTGATGGCAGTTGCCTTGAAACGCTCCCGTTATCGAAGCCCTATTCCATCCTCCGGACCACCATGACCATGCAAGCTGTCGCGCTTCCCGCCTTTCGGGACAATTACCTCTGGTGCCTGGTGCATGAAGGCCGGGCACTGGTCGTCGATCCCGGCGATGCCGCCGTCGTCGAACAATGGCTGAAGGAGCAGCAACTGCATCTTAGCTACCTTCTGATCACTCACCATCACGCCGATCATATCGGCGGCTTGGGCGAGCTCCTTGAGCGGCACCAGCCTGTGGTTTACGGCCCTGATGAAGGCATTGCGGGCATACAGCACATCCTGCGCGGTGGCGAAGCACTGTCGCTGGATGGTTTCGGCCACGTTGATGTCCTGGCCATTCCCGGCCATACCCGCGCCCACATCGCCTATTATCTACCGGAGCCTGCCCTCCTGTTCTGCGGCGACACGCTGTTCAGTGCCGGCTGTGGCCGCCTGTTTGAAGGCACGCCCGCACAGATGTACCAGTCACTGCAAAGCCTGGCAGCGCTGCCGGACGAGACACGGGTCTGCTGCAGCCACGAGTACACCGAAGCCAATCTGCACTTTGCGGCTGTTGTCGAGCCGGATAACCGCTCCCGACAGGCGCGCAGCGAGGAGGTCGCCCTGCTCCGGGCCGCCGGAAAGCCCAGCTTGCCGGTATTGCTGGGGCAGGAGCGCCGCTACAACCCCTTCCTGCGCTGTGCGGTCCCGGCCGTTATACAACAGGCTTCTCAGGAGGCCGGGCAGGCCCTTGGCGCTGGGCTGGCCACCTTTACGGCGCTTCGCGCCTGGAAGGACCGCTTCTGATACTGCACCCACCGCCCGAAAAGCACTTTCGCAACATCGTGATTCTGTTACGAAATCGCCTCTCAGCTGCCGGCTTTTTGCTTGCCCGCACCGGGGGTGCCCCATAGAATCATGCAGACTTAGTCTCTTTAACGAGAAATTCCGCATGATTTTCGGCTTTTTCACTTACAGACCAACCCTGCGCGGCCTTGTTACCCGGCCGGTGTTCGCAGCGCTTTGTCTGACCCTCGCATTACCGGCCCATGCCGGCTGGTGGGGCCGCACCTTCGGCGCCGCCGCCGAGCAAAAAACAGAAGCCCCCGCGCTTGTCGCAGGTCCGGTCAGCCTGCCAGCTACTCCGGGCTCGCAAGCCATCGCACCTGCCAGTCTCGATGCCCCCGGCAACTCTGCCAATGACCCTGCCGCCCTCGCCCTTACGGCGGCGCAAGACGGTATTGTCGACGCCGACACAGAGGACGACAACGCCGTCCTGCTGCCGAATGTTGAGGAGTCCTTGCTGGGGGAAGTCGACGGCCCGGATACCTCGCTTGACCAGGAAGCCCTGGTCGCCAAGGGCGACCTCTGGGAGCGCATGCGTGCCGGCTTTCAGATGGATATTGCCGAGGACAATGATCGCATTTCCGTGCAACGCAACTGGTACCTGCAGCATGGCGACTATCTCGACCGCATGGCCAAGCGTGCCACCCGCTATCTTCATTACACGGTCACCGAAGCCGAAAAGCGCGGCATGCCTACCGAACTGGCCCTGCTGCCCGTTATAGAAAGTGCCTATGATCCCTTTGCCTACTCTCATGCCAGTGCTGCCGGCATGTGGCAGTTCATTCCGGGCACTGGCAAGATTTTCGGCCTGAAACAGACCTGGTGGTATGACGGCCGCCGTGACGTGGTCGAATCCACCCGTGCGGCTTACGATTTTCTCGGCATGCTCTACAGCAAGTTTGGTGACTGGCAGCTGGTACTGGCTGCCTACAATGCCGGTCCCGGGGCAGTGCAACGCGCCATCAATCGCAATCTGGCTGCCGGCCTGCCTACCGACTTCTGGTCATTGAAGCTGCCGGCCGAAACACGCGCCTATGTGCCCCGCTTTCTGGCGGTAGCACAGATCATCAAATCCCCCGAGTCCTTTGGCCGCAACCTGCGCCCGGTAGTCAACCAGCCATTTTTCCGTTCCATCCCCACGAACGGACAAATAGACATGACAGCGGCCGCGCAAATTGCCGGTGTCTCGCTCAAGGAACTGTACCAGCTCAACCCCGGCTATAACCGCTGGGCTACCGACCCCGAAGGTCCGCACCGCCTGCTGGTGCCGGCTTCGCTGCCACAGGACTTTGAAGCACAGATTACCGCACTGCCGGTACCTGAGCGTGTGGCGGCGACCACCTACAAGGTTAAAAAAGGAGATACGCTTTATCGTGTTTCCCGGCAGTTCGGCATTACGCCAGACGAACTCAAGCGCCTCAATAACCTGAAGACCAACAGTCTGCCCGCAGGGCACACGCTGACCATCACTCGCGCCAGCATGAGCCCGGAATTTATTGCCCTTAATCAGGAAATGCATCTGGATCATATGGGCAGTGATCGTGACGGCAGCGCCGGCAATATCAGCAAGAGCTACAAGGTACGCCGCGGCGACACGCTTGCCTCCATCGCACGCCGGCATGGTGTCAGCGCAAAAAATATTGCGCGCTGGAACAATATCAGCGCACGCTCGCGCGTGCATGCCGGCCAGCGCCTGACGCTTCAGATCAGCAAGCAGACTGGCAGGCAGCGCCTTGCCGGAGCCGACAATAAAAAAGGTGGCGCTGTCAAAGGCATCCATTATCAGGTCAAAAAAGGTGACACCCTTTCCTCCATCAGCAGGCGCTATAACGTTTCCGTCAAACAGATCAAACGCTGGAATGCCAGCTCACACAAAATCCAGCCTGGCCAGGGTCTGGTTCTGTTTGTGGCCAGCAACTCCAGCAAGCGCAGCCTGTAGCATCACTACCGGCGTCAACTGACGCCGGTAGTCGCACTCAGCGCTCACCGAAATGTGCTAAAAACGATCGCGAATTTTGTCACCTTCCCAATAACAAGGACGTGCCCATGTTGCCGCTGCTTCGTTCCCTGGCTGCACTCTCTCTGGCCCTGACCTGCGTCACTGCTCATGCCACAACAGAAATCAGCCATGCCATCGCCCTGCACGGCACCCCCAAATATCCTGCAAGCTTCAAGGCCTTTGCCTATGTGAATCCGGACGCCCCAAAAGGCGGCGACATCCGCCTTGAAGCCATGGGAACGTTTGACAGCCTCAATCCATTCATCAACAAAGGCATTCCTGCCGCCGGCATCAACAGCATCTACGACACGCTGACGCTGAAGTCAGATGACGAGCCTTTCACGCAATACGGCCTGCTGGCAGAAAAAATCGAACGTGATCCCGCCGACAAGTCCTGGATTATTTATCATTTAAATCCCAAGGCCCGCTTTTCCGATGGCAAACCCGTTACCAGTGCCGATGTTGTTTTTTCGTTCAACATTATCCGCAAGGACGGCGACCCCCAGTACAAGGCTTATTATTCTGACATTGCCAACGTTGAGGCACTGGATACACAGCGCGTAAAATTCACCTTCAAGCGCACCGACAATCCCGAACTGCAGCTTATCGTCGGGCAACTGCAGATTATCCCCAAGCATTATTGGGAAAAGCGCAACTTCAACACCACCAATCTTGATATCCCCGTCGGCAGTGGCGCTTATATCGTATCGCGCGTCGATAACGGCCGCAGCATTACCTATACGCGCAACCCCCAGTACTGGGGCGCCGATCTGCCCGTTAACCGGGGTCGCGAAAACTTCAACAGCATGACCTATGTCTACTATCGGGACATGACGGTTTCGCTGGAAGGCTTCAAGGCCGGACAGTTTGATTATCGCGTGGAGTACAAGGCAAAAACCTGGGCTACGGATTACGACTTCCCGGCAGCAAAGGCCGGCCTCGTCAAAAAATTGATGATTAAAAATGAAAACCCTGCAGGCATGCAGGCATTTTCCTTCAATCTGCGCCGCCCGCTGTTTCAGGACATTCGCGTGCGCCAGGCGCTGGGCTATGCCTATGATTTTGAATGGGCAAACAAGACCATGTTTTACAATGCCTATACCCGCTCAGACAGCTTCTTTGCCAACTCGGAGCTGGCCGCGCGAGGCAAGCCATCGAAAGAAGAGCTGGCCATTCTTGAGCCTTTTCGCAAGCAGCTGTCGCCCGCTATTTTTGCCGGCGTTCCTGTACCGCCCAAAACGGATGGCAGTGGCAATGTTCGCGGCAACCTGATGCTGGCGCAGAAGCTGCTGAATGAGGCCGGCTGGAAAATACAGAATGGCAAACTGGTCGACAAGAACGGCAAACCATTTGCCTTTGAGATCATTATTTCCCAGCCCGAGCTTGAGCGCGTCATCAATCCTTTCCGCCAGAATCTTGCCCGCCTTGGCATCGACATGAAAATCCGTGTCGTGGACATACCGCAATATATAGAGCGGGAACGCAAGTTCGACTTCGACATGACCACGACCCGTGTGCCGCAATCACTGTCTCCGGGCAACGAGCAACGCAATTTCTGGGGATCGCAATATGCCGACCAGCCCGGCAGCGCGAATAAAATGGGCATCAAGGACCCGGTCGTGGATGCCCTTGTCGAGCAGATCATCAATGCCCCCAGCCGCGAACAGCTCGTCTACCGCACCCGAGCACTGGACCGCGTACTGCTCGCAGGCTATTACGTCATTCCGCAGTATTACATCGGCAGTGATCGTGTTGCCGTGTGGGATTTTTTCGAGCGGCCGAGGATCTCGCCCAAATACAGCATCGGTCTTGATACCTGGTGGATCAACCTGAAAAAACAGGCTGACATCCGCATGAGTCAGAACAAGGGACAGAAATAACTCCCCATGTTTGCCTATATCCTGCGGCGCCTGCTGCTCATCATTCCTACCCTGATCGGCATTCTGCTGATCAATTTCCTGATCATACAGGTAGCCCCCGGCGGCCCCGTGGATCAGGCCATCGCCAAGCTGCAGGGACTGGACAACTCCGCCGCCTCACGCATGGGAGGTGGTGCAGGCGAAGTCAGCAGTGCAATGCCGGGCAACACCAAATATCGTGGCGCCCAGGGTCTTGATCCGGAAATGATCGAGGATCTTAAAAGGCAGTATGGCTTTGACAAACCCATACACGAACGTCTCTGGATACTGTTGAAAAGCTACAGCCGGCTGGATTTCGGTCAAAGTTTTTTCCGGGACATGCCGGTCACGACCCTGATCGTGGAAAAAATGCCCGTCTCCATATCCCTTGGGCTCTGGAGCACGCTGATTATTTATCTGGTATCGATTCCGCTGGGCATCAAGAAAGCCATCAGCCATGGCAGCCGCTTTGACATCTGGACCAGCTCTCTGGTGGTGATTGGCTATGCCATTCCCGGATTCCTGTTTGCCATCCTGCTGATTGTTCTGTTTGCCGGCGGCAGCTACTGGCAGGTTTTCCCCATGCAGGGACTGGTATCGGAAAATTTCAACAGTCTGGGGATGGGAGAAAAAATCCTCGACTATGCACACCACATGGTACTGCCCACTATCTGCATGAGCATTGGCGGCTTTGCCACACTCACCATGCTCACCAAAAACTCTTTTCTCGATGAAATCAATAAACAATATGTCGTAACAGCCAGAGCCAAAGGACTGAAGGAAAGCCAGATACTTTATGGCCATGTATTCCGTAATGCGATGCTGATCATCATTGCCGGCATTCCCGCTACGCTGATCAGCGTCTTTTTCACCGGTTCACTGCTCATCGAGGGCATATTCAACCTTGATGGACTTGGCCTGCTCGGTCTTCAGTCCGTATTGAATCGCGATTACCCCGTGATCTTCGGCACCCTGTTCATCTTCACTCTCGTGGGCATGCTGTTAAAACTGGTCAGTGATATTGCCTATATGCTGGTTGATCCACGCATCACCTTTGAATCACACGGGGAATAGAGCATGTCCCCCCTGAACCAGCAGCGCTGGCAAAAATTCAAACAGCATCGCCGTGGCTACTGGTCGCTCTGGATATTCACAGGACTGTTTGCGCTCAGTCTTTGCGCCGAAGTACTGGTCAACAACAAGCCCATCATGGTGAGCTACCGAAGCTCCCTGTACTTCCCCGTTCTCAAGGATTACCCCGAAACCACCTTTGGTGGCGAATTTGAAACAGCCACGGATTATCGTGACAGCTATGTGCGCGACATGATCGAGAAAAACGGCTGGATGCTCTGGCCGCCAGTGCATTTCAATCATCAGACCATCAACTACAACCTCACGGTTCCGGCCCCTGCCCCGCCTTCACGCGACAACTGGCTGGGCACGGATGACCAAGGCCGCGATGTCGTCGCGCGCCTGATCTACGGCTTTCGCATTTCCGTGCTGTTTGCCCTGACCCTGACGGTACTCAGCTCGATTGTGGGTGTTGCGGCGGGTGCACTGCAGGGTTATTACGGGGGCCGCATTGATCTCTTCGGGCAACGTTTTATTGAAATCTGGTCTGGCCTGCCCGTGCTCTTCATGCTCATCATCCTGTCCAGCCTGGTTGAACCCAACTTCTGGTGGTTACTCGGTCTCATGCTGCTGTTCAGCTGGACCGAACTCACCGGCCTTGTGCGTGCCGAATTCCTGCGCGGACGCAATCTCGAATACGTACGTGCCGCACGCGCCCTCGGCCTCAGTGACGGGCAAATCATGTACCGGCACATTTTGCCCAATGCCATGGTGTCCACACTGACGTTTCTGCCGTTTATATTTACCGGCGCCATCGGGGTGCTAACGTCACTGGATTTTCTCGGCTTTGGCTTGCCTCCCGGTTCTGCTTCGCTGGGAGAGCTGGTGGCCCAGGCCAAAAACAACCTCAGTGCGCCCTGGCTCGGCCTGTCCTCGTTTGTCACGCTCTCGGTCATGCTCACACTGCTGGTTTTTGTTGGTGAAGCCGCCCGTGACGCCTTTGATCCACGCAAGTCTGCCTGAGGCCGGCACATGAACAAGACACCGGTTCTGGCCATCGACAATCTGGGCGTCAGCTTTCAGCAAAAGGATGCCGCCACTACGCCGGTGAGGTCTGCCTCGCTCAGCATTTCTGCCGGTGAAATGCTGGCACTGGTGGGTGAAAGCGGCTCAGGAAAATCACTGACGGCCCTTGCGGTCCTGAATCTGTTGCCGGCACACGCCAGGCTGTCCGGCAGTATCCGTTTCAGTGGCGAGGAGCTGATTGGTGCCGGAGAAAAGCGCCTGCGCCAGATCCGGGGCCACAAGGTGAGCATGATTTTCCAGGAGCCCATGACCTCCCTGAATCCGCTGCATCACATTGAAAAGCAGATCAGTGAAATACTGTTTGTCCATCAGGGGCTGGGCAACAAGGCCGCGCGCGCACGCACGCTGGAGCTGCTGACGCTGGTCGGCATTCCCGAACCGCACAAACGCCTGCGCGCCTATCCGCACGAACTTTCCGGAGGGCAGCGTCAACGCGTGATGATTGCCATGGCACTGGCCAACAATCCCGAACTGCTGATTGCCGACGAGCCCACTACGGCTCTGGATGTCATGCTGCAGGCACAGATTCTTGATTTGCTGAAAACATTGCAGCAAAAGCTTGGTCTTGCCGTTCTGCTGATCTCGCATGACCTGACGCTGGTAAAACGCTATGCCGACAGGGTGGTAGTGATGCAAGCCGGCACCACCGTGGAAAGTGCCGACAAGGCAACCCTGTTCGCCTCGCCACAGCATGCCTACACCCGCCTCCTGCTCGCCGCCGACCCGGCCGGCACACCCGCTCCGCTGCCGCAGGAGCGCAAGCCGGTACTCAAGATCAGCGGACTGCAGGTCTGTTTCCCCCTGAAAAAATCCTTTTTTGGCAAAACCCTGGACGTCATCAAGGCCGTCGATAACATCTCGCTTGAACTTCATGCCGGCGAAACACTGGGCATAGTGGGTGAGTCGGGCTCAGGAAAATCAACACTGGCCTTTGCGATCCTGCGCCTGCTGCCCGCGACCGGCAGCGTGGTTTTTCTGGGCAATCCCCTGCTGACACTGACGCAAAAACAGCTGCGTCCCTTGCGTCGTGACATGCAGATTGTTTTTCAGGACCCCTACGGCAGCCTCAGCCCGCGCATGACCATTGCCGAGATTGTGGGTGAAGGTCTGGAAGTACAGGGCATGCCTGCCACTGAACGTGATGCAGCCGTACAGGCGGCCTTGCGGGAGGTGCACCTTGATCCCGCCACCCGGCACCGCTATCCGCATGAGTTTTCCGGCGGCCAGCGCCAGCGTATTGCCATCGCCCGTGCGATGGCCCTGAAGCCGCAGCTGATTGTGCTGGATGAACCCACCTCGGCACTGGATCGCACGGTACAAAAGCAGATTGTCGAGCTGCTGCGCGAGCTGCAGGTCCGGCATGGCTTTGCCTGCCTGTTTATCAGCCATGACCTTGCCGTGGTGCGCGCCCTATGCCATCGCATTCTGGTCATGCAGCACGGACGCGAAGTGGAAAGCCGAAGCAACCACGACCTGTTCAATGCGCCTGCCATGGACTACACGCAACGCCTTATTGCGGCGGCCGGGCTGAAGGCTGGCTGATACAAGTCCTTACACCTGCATCGGCCCTGCCATTGTGCTTATGTTCCGGAGGGCACTGTGAATAAACGAAGTTCCTTTATACTGGCGACCCCGCAGTCAGCTGTGACCGCCTGCTACTGATACAAGACCAGACAAGACACCTGACCACACCACAAAGCATTACAAGGAGGCTACCTCATGGGATTTCTCGCCGGTAAACGTGTACTTATCGTTGGCGTCGCCAGCAAACTCTCCATCGCCTATGGCATTGCCCAGGCCATGCATCGTGAAGGCGCAGAACTGGCTTTCACTTACCAGAATGACAAGCTCAAGGGCCGTGTCGAAGAATTCGCGCAAACGTTTGGCTCCACGCTGACCTTTCCTTGCGATGTTGCCATTGATGCAGAAATCGACAGTCTTTTTGTCGAGCTCGGCAAAAAATGGGACGGGCTTGATGTCATCGTGCACTCGGTTGGTTATGCACCCGGTCACGAGCTCGAAGGCAATTACGTGGATGTCACCACGCGCGAAGGCTTCCGGATTGCGCATGACATCAGCTCGTTCAGTTTTGGCGCCCTTGCCAAGGCCGGCAAATCCCTGCTGGCCGGTCGTAACGGTTCGCTGCTGACCCTGACTTATCAGGGCTCTGAGCGCGTTGTGCCCAACTACAACGTCATGGGGCTGGCAAAGGCATCACTGGAAGCCAATGTGCGCTACCTGGCCTCCAGCCTCGGCCCTGATGGCATTCGCGTGAACGGCATCTCTGCCGGCCCGATTCGTACACTGGCCGCCAGCGGCATCAAGAATTTCCGCAAGATGCTGGCCTATAACGAGGCGGCCACACCGCTGCGTCGCAATGTCACGATTGAGGAAGTCGGCAATGCCGCTGCCTTTTTGTGTTCGGATCTGGCTTCCGGCATCAGCGGAGAAATCATGTATGTCGACGGCGGCTTCAATACCGTTGCCATGCCGCCACTGGATCAGGCCTGAGCAAAATATCCGGGGGCGCTTCTGCGCACCTCCGGATATTGTCCTGAAGCCAATACCGTTTTCAAAGCCATAAAAAAGCCCGCATTAGCGGGCTTTTTTATGGCTTTGAAAACACCAGACGGACCTTATTCTTCTGTCGCGACATTATCCTTGGCCAGCACCACCACCTTGCCGCTTTCGCGCAGGGAACGAACATAGTCCTGGAATTCCTGCTGGCTGCGATTTTCGCTCAGTACATTGCGCATCTGGGCGGCGTCAGCACCCGGCAAACTCGCACCATCGGTCACCTTGCTGACCGCAACCACCACATAGGAAGGACCCGCGGCAAAACTGTCAGCACTCAACTTGCCCGGAGCAGGACGCGGCAAGCGATAGGCAACCTTCAGAATTTCCGGAAGCGGAACCGGGGTACGCCTGGTCGAATCAGGCATGTCCTGCCAGGTGAGTTTCTCGCTAGCGGCCACTTCTGCCAGCGTTTTACCTTCGGCCAGGGACTTGGCAACCGCTTCGGCAACAGCCTTGGCCTTTGCCCCGGCTTTCTCGATCAGCAGGTTATTGCGAACATTGCTCGTTATTTCCGCCAGCGGCTTCAAACGTGCCGGCTCATGATTTTTCACTCGCAGCCACACGGTACTGCCATCGGCCAGTGCAATGCCCTGGGAGTTTTTGCCATCTTTCAGCAAGTCATCACTGAAGGCGGCATCAAGCACTTTACGGTCAGCCGCCAGGCCCGCACCACCGGCACGTGTAAACACCTCTGTACTGGCAATACTGCGCTTGAATTTTTCAGCCGGTTCCTTGAGATCGGAAGCCTCATAAACAGCCGCGTCCAGCTTCTCGACTTGATCGGCATAAAGCTCATCCGCCTTGCCTTCTTTTGCTTCACGTTCAAGTTCAGGCTTGAGTGAGGCATAGCTGGGCGCCGCAGATGCCTGAATCTTGTTCAGCTTGATCAGGTGATAACCGTACTGTGTTTTTACCGGTTCAGAAATCTCGCCTTCCTTCAGACTGAACAGGACTTTATCGAATTCGGGCACGAACTGGCCACGAGCCGTTAAGCCGAGATTCCCGCCCATGGCAACCGAGCCAGGATCCTGGGAAAACTCTTTCGCCAGTTTGCCAAAGTCTTCGCCAGCCTTCGCACGCCTGGCAATGTCCTGCATTTTCTTCAGGGCATCGGCATCCTTGGTCTTTGCATCCACCGTAATCAGGATGTGCTGAGCCTGACGTTGCTCATTGGCGGCGCTGTTCTTCACTTTCTCTTCATAGCGCGCTTTCAGGTCTTCTTCTGTCGGCACGGCCTGGGCAATGAAGTCATTACGCTTAATGCTGATATAGTCCAGCGCCACCGTTTCCTGCGTAGTAAAACGTGCAGGATTGGCTTGATAGGACTTTTTGATTTCCTCATCACTGACGGTGATATCGGCGAGATAACGCGCGCCGGGAATCATGGCGAGATGGACATCGCGTTTCTGGGTATCCAGCGCAGAAAGATGATCCAGCTCGGCCGTGGTGACAAAGCCGCTCTGGCCAATACCGGAAATCAGCAATGAATACGCCAGCTCCTGTTTGGCTTTGGCGGGATAGGAGGCAGGGCTTTCGCCAATCTGGCGCAACATCTGCTCATAACGAGCCTGACTGAACTTGCCACTTTCCTGAAAAGCCGGCACTTCACGAATAAGCTTGTAAACGGTAGCGTCTGAAATCAGGTAACCCGCTTTTTTTGCCTGCTGCGTCAGCAGCTCGCGGCTGATCGCGCCATTGAGCACATCCTTGCGCAAGCGAACCATATCCAGACTGGCAGGATCGGCCTTTTCACCCATTTGGGCGAGCATCTGCTGACGCTGGCGATCCACCAGCTGATCCACTTCGCGCTGAAGAATCTCGGTGCCGTTTACCTTGGCCGCAATCACTTTGCCGCCATTACCAAAATAGGATTCAAGTCCAAGAGCCGCCAGGCCAAAGACGATAAGCCCGAGAATGCTTTTACCGAGCCATCCTTTCACCATCCCACGAAAGGCTTCCATCTGAACTCCCGATGACACATAAACTTCAACAAAAAAAAGCGCGCCCGCAATGGGCGCGCCGGTGTTTTTCTAGATATTGCCGCAAGACACTTCTGTAATGCAGTCAACAACTAATCAGTTCACCGCATCCTTGAGGCCCTTGCCGGCCTTGAAGCCAGGAACCTTGGAAGCAGCAATCTGGATTTCCTTGCCGGTCTGGGGGTTACGGCCCATGCGAGCAGCACGTTCCTTCACCAGAAAAGTACCGAAACCAACCAGCGTTACCTGATCACCGGACTTGAGGGCATTGGTAATGGCTTCAACAGTTGCATCAAGTGCACGGCCTGCATCAGCTTTGGTGATGTCGGCGCTGGCAGCGATGGCGTCAATGAGTTCAGATTTATTCACTTTAGTCCCCTTTTTATAGGATCCATTTATCGTAAGAGAGAGGTCGTTGCAAAGCGGAGGACAATGGGCACCCGCAAAACGATGGGCATTTATAACAACCGCCCCCCGGGGGGTCAAGCCGGGATATCTGCAATTATCCCGGCTTTTTTGGGGCGATTTATTGCTTTGTGATGGTCAATGTGTACTTGGACGCTCCTCGTTTTCGTCTTCGTCTTTTTTACCTGTGGCAGGCAGGGCTATTGTCGAGGCGGTTTCCGGCAACGGCTCCGGCAGACGCGTCAAGGCAATCGCCAGTACCTCATCAATCCACTTCACGGTACGAATGCTGAGGTCCTGTTTGATATTCTCCGGTATCTCCTTGAGATCCCGTTCGTTTTCCTCGGGAATGATGACGGTCTTGATGCCGCCACGATGGGCTGCCAGGAGCTTTTCCTTGAGTCCGCCAATCGGCAAGACCTGACCACGCAAGGTAATTTCACCGGTCATGGCAACATCGGCCCGCACCGGAATGCCCGTCAGCGCCGACACAATGGCCGTACACATGCCGATGCCGGCACTGGGGCCGTCTTTTGGCGTGGCGCCTTCCGGCATATGGACATGCAGGTCATGCGCCTCATGGAAGTCCGGAGCAATCCCGAGCAGGCGTGAGCGTGAGCGCACCACGGTCATGGCGGCCTTGATGGACTCCTGCATGACATCACCCAGAGAGCCCGTCATGGTATGACGGCCCTTGCCAGGAACCGCCACCGCCTCGATGGTGAGCAACTCGCCTCCTACCTGTGTCCAGGCCAGACCGGTTACCTGCCCGATCTGATCCTTTTCCTCTGCCTTGCCGTAATTGAACTTGCGCACCCCGATATATTCACCCAGGACAGCGTCCGTAACCTCGGCAAGGCCCTTATGGCTGCCCATCACGACCAGCTTCACTACCTTGCGGCAAACCTTGGCAATTTCACGCTCAAGATTACGTACACCGGCTTCCCGTGTGTAATAGCGGATGATGTCGCGAATCGCTTCGTCACTAATGCTGAGCTCGGTTTTCTTGAGCCCGGCATTCTCTATCTGGCGCGGGACCAGATACTGACGCGCAATATTCACCTTCTCGTCCTCGGTGTAACCCGGCAGACGAATCACCTCCATACGATCCAGCAAGGGTGCCGGAATATTCATGGAGTTGGCCGTACAGATGAACATCACCTCGGAAAGGTCATAGTCGACCTCCAGATAATGATCATTGAACGTGCCGTTCTGTTCAGGATCCAGCACTTCCAGCAATGCCGAGGAAGGATCACCACGCATGTCCGCGCCCATCTTGTCGATTTCATCAAGCAGGAAGAGCGGATTCTTGACGCCAATCTTGGAGAGCTTCTGGATCAGCTTGCCCGGCATGGAGCCGATATAGGTACGGCGATGACCGCGGATCTCAGCCTCGTCACGCACGCCGCCCAGAGCCATGCGCACGAACTCGCGATGCGTCGCCTTGGCAATGCTTTGCCCCAGCGAGGTTTTGCCGACACCGGGAGGACCAACCAGACAGAGTACCGGCCCCTGAAGCTTTTTCACACGCGACTGTACGGCAAGGTATTCAAGAATACGTTCCTTGACCTCTTCGAGACCGTAATGATCGGCATCCAGAATATTGCGCGCCTGCTTGAGATCAATACTGATCTTGCTGCGCTTTTTCCAGGGCACGCCCAGCATCCAGTCGATATAGCCACGCACAACCGTTGCCTCGGCGGACATCGGCGACATCATCTTCAGCTTTTTGAGCTCTGCCTCGACTTTTTTCTTGGCATCAGCCGGCATGCCAGCCTTGCGAATGCGACCTTCAATCTCGGCAACTTCGTTCTCACCCTCGGCCCCCATATCGCCCAGCTCTTTCTGAATGGCCTTCATCTGCTCATTCAGGTAGTACTCACGCTGGCTTTTTTCCATCTGCTTTTTAACGCGGCCGCGAATGCGCTTCTCGACCTTGAGGAGGTCGATCTCGGATTCCATGAAAGCAAGCAAATGGTCGATACGGGCATTGATGTCGTTGAGTTCCAGCAACTGCTGCTTTTCTTCCAGTTTCATCGAAAGATGTGCAGCAATCGTGTCTGCCAGACGGGAAGGCTCTTCAATCGACGACACCGAAGTGAGCACCTCGGGGGCGACTTTCTTGGAAAGCTTTACGTATTGATCAAACTGCCCGAGCAGCGAGCGTGTCAGTACCTCTGCTTCATTGCCAGACAACACCAGTGGCGCCACTTCGCTCACGGTAGCCATGAGATAGCTGCCGGTATCAGTGACTCCATCAACAGTCGCCCTGAAATTACCCTCGACCAGTACCTTGACGGTGCCGTCAGGCAGCTTGAGCAATTGCAGGATGGTAGAAACCGTCCCTATGGCGTACAGGCCGGCCTGCTGCGGATCATCTTCGGAAGCATCTTTCTGGGCGACCAGAAAGATCTGCTTGCTGGAGGCCATGGCCGCTTCCAGCGCACGAATGGATTTTTCCCGCCCGACAAACAGGGGAATCACCATGTGCGGATAAATAACAACATCGCGAAGTGGCAGCAGTGGCAGATCGAGGAGCTTATTCTCGTCGTACATGCAGGAATCCTCTTGGGGATGCGTGGGCCGGTCAAATACCGGTCACGGCAACGCCTCATTACATTGGCTTAATGTTTGAGGCATGGAACCGGCAAAAACAAGGGTAACCCCGTAAAAAAGACAAGAAAAAGGGCCTTTAGGCCCTTTTTCTTCATACTGGATCACGTTTTATTCCGGCATCGCCTTTGGCGGCGCCACGGGCAACTCGGGGTTTTCGTAGATCAGCAGGGGTTCGGACTCGCCAGCGATGGTTTTTTCATCAACCACCACTTTGACGACATGCTCCTGTGATGGCAGGTCATACATGGTTCCGAGCAGCACGCCTTCCAGAATGGAGCGCAGGCCTCGGGCACCGGTTTTACGCTCCATGGCACGGCGCGCTATTGAGCGCAGAGCTTCAGGGCGGAACTCCAGATCCACATTCTCCATCGCAAACAGCTTCTGGTATTGCTTGGTCAGTGCATTGCGCGGCTCAGTGAGGATCTGCATCAGCGCCTCCTCAGTCAGCTCCTCCAGAGTGGCAATCACCGGCAGACGCCCGACGAATTCGGGGATAAGACCAAACTTGATGAGATCCTCCGGCTCCACTTCCTTGAAGACCTGGCCAACACTTTTCTTTTCATCCTTGCTCTTCACCGTGGCATTGAAACCGATGCCACCCTGCTCCGAACGATTGCGGATGATTTTATCCAGTCCGGCAAAAGCTCCGCCGCAGATAAACAGGATATTGGAAGTATCGACCTGCAAAAACTCCTGCTGTGGATGCTTGCGCCCGCCCTGTGGCGGCACTGAAGCAACCGTGCCTTCAATCAGCTTCAACAGGGCCTGCTGCACACCCTCACCCGATACATCACGGGTAATCGACGGGTTATCACTCTTGCGGGAAATCTTGTCGATTTCATCAATATAGACAATACCCGTTTGCGCTTTTTCTACATCGTAATCACATTTCTGCAAAAGCTTCTGGATGATGTTTTCCACATCCTCACCCACATAACCCGCCTCGGTCAGTGTGGTGGCATCAGCAATCGTAAAAGGCACATTGAGCAAACGCGCCAGGGTTTCCGCGAGCAGTGTTTTACCGGAGCCAGTTGGGCCGATCAAAAGAATATTGCTTTTGCTGAGCTCGACCTCGGGACCATGCTTGCCGCCCACGGATTTTTTCATGCCCGCGCGCAGTCGCTTGTAGTGGTTGTAAACCGCCACCGCCAACACTTTCTTGGCCTTGTCCTGATCGATAACGTACTCGTCCAGCGTGTGCTTTATCTCATGAGGAACCGGCAGATTATCGCCACCCTTTTCAGCTCCTTCTTCCGGCATTTCCTCACGGATAATGTCGTTGCAGAGATCCACGCATTCATTGCAAATGAATACCGAAGGACCAGCAATGAGTTTGGTGACCTCATGCTGGCTTTTTCCGCAGAAAGAGCAGAACAGCAGTTTGCCGTCACTCTTGCGCTCATCGGTCATGTCTTACCTCGTCAAATCAGAGCAGCGCCTAGAGGCGCTTCTCCAGAACATTGTCCACCAGGCCATAGGCCTTCGCATCTGTCGCATCCATGAAGTTGTCACGATCAGTGTCTTTTTCAAGACGTTCCAGCGGCTGGCCGGTGTGATACGCGAGCAGCTCGTTGAGGCGCCCCTTTATCTTGAGAATTTCCTGCGCATGGATGGCTATATCGGACGCCTGGCCCTGAAAGCCGCCCAGAGGCTGATGAATCATCACGCGTGAATTGGGCAGGCAGAAACGCTTGCCGGCCTTACCGGCGGCCAGAAGGAAAGCCCCCATGGAAGCGCACTGGCCGATGCAAATAGTGGAGACGTCGCACTTCACGAATTGCATGGTGTCGTAAATCGACATGCCTGCCGTCACCGAGCCACCCGGCGAATTGATATAGAGATGAATATCCTTGTCAGGATTTTCCGACTCGAGAAAAAGCAGCTGCGCCACAATCAGGTTGGCCATCTGGTCCTCAATCGGACCCACAATGAAAATCACACGCTCTTTCAGCAGGCGGGAGTAGATATCAAAAGCGCGTTCGCCACGGGCCGACTGCTCGACCACCATGGGCACAAGACCAAGAGCCGTCGGCTCCTGCGTCAATCCGGAATACGGACTATAAATCTGGGACATGCTGGAATCCTTGATGCCGTTGCATACGCATTGCTAAGGAATCCACCGCAATCGAGGGCCGTAGGCCTGACGCGGTGGACAGGGATATAGCAGAGAGGAGTTTCGGAGACGGCGGGCCTGCGGTCAAGGGCACAGACCCGTCGTTCCGGAGATTCCTTTCCTGCTTGCAGGAAAGGAATGGAATCAGGCACTTAGCGCCTTCTTGTTACTGCTGTTGCGGACGCAGCACTTCTTCGTAAGGCATGGTCTTGTCAGTGACCTGGGCCTCGGCCAGGAGCTTGTCAACCACCTGGTCTTCCAGTACCACGGCCTCGACCTGCTGCAGCTGCTCCTTGTTGCCGTAATACCAGTTCACCACTTCTGCCGGCGTTTCGTAGCTCTCGGCGATTTCCTCGATCAGGGTGCGCACGCGGGCAGCATCAACCTTGAGCGAGAAAGACTTGATGATCTCCCCCACCAGCAAACCCAGCACTACAGAGCGTCTGGCCTGTTCGGCGAAAAGCTCGTCCGGCAACATGTCGGGATTAACGTTTTTGGCGTTGCCACCGAACTGACGCATCATGTTCTGGCGCAGGCGAGCAACCTCATTGGCCACCAGAGCCTTGGGCACATCAAGCGTATGCGCCGCTGCCAGACCTTCCAGCGCCTGATTCTTGGTGCGGTTCTTGATCGCCTGCTTGAGCTCGCGCTCCATGTTCTTGCGTACGTCAGCACGGAACTTCTCCAGGCCACCGTCGGTCACGCCAAAACCCTTGATGAACTCGTCATTGAGCTCAGGCAGAACCGATGTCTGCACCTTGCCAACCTTGACCTTGAATACCGCTGCCTTGCCCTTGAGGTTTTCAACCTGATAGTCATCCGGAAAGGTCACGTTCAGGTCGCGCTCTTCGCCGGCCTTGACGCCAACCAGGCCGTCTTCAAAGCCAGGAATCATGCGCTTGGAGCCGAGCGCCAGGCTGAATGCCTGGGCCGAACCACCTTCAAAAGCCTCACCGTCTACAGAACCGTCAAAGTCGATTTCCAGACGATCGCCCTCTTTGGCGGCATCTGTGGTATCTGCCCATGTTGCACGCTGGGTGCGCAGGGTATCAATCATCTTGTCCACATCGGCATCAGACACTTCTGACACCGGACGCTCAACCTGGATACCGGACAGGCTGCCCAGCTTCACTTCCGGGTACACCTCGAAGCTGGCAACAATGGCCACATCGCTGCCCAGCTCATCACGCACGGACTCGATGACCGGAGAACCGGCAGGGTTCAGCTTTTCCTGCACCACAGCTTCATAGAAGCAGTCACGAATGATCTCGCCCATGGCTTCCTGGCGAATGCCGGCACCAAAACGCTTCTTCACCACCGCCAGTGGCACCTTGCCTGGACGAAAACCATCCATGCGTACCGTACGGGCAGTCTTGTTGATGCGTGCATTGACTTCACTGTCCACACGGGCAGCCGGCACAGTAATGGTCAGGCGGCGCTCAAGGCCGGTGGTGGTTTCGATGGAAACTTGCATAGCATCCTCTACAGATCAGGCAGACAGGGCACGCCCTGCTTGGGGCGCCCCTTATGGGTAATGGCGAAAGGACGGGGATTATAAGGAATGAGGACAATAAGGAAAGCCCATAAATCCCCCGCAATGGGCAGCCCTGAAAAAGACACCACAAAAGCCGCCTTTTTCAGGACTGCCAGCAGGAGAAGCGGGACATTGCGAGTCATGCAACAGGCACATCATTGATCACGGGCAATGCCCTTGTCATGCCTTTCAAGCCGGAGATGATTCACGCCATTGACTCGCATCAATGCCGCTGGCGCCCCCTGACCTGATGATGCAGTACAACACCGCAGACAGGGAGCAACGTCATGACCATGCAGGGTCTGTCCACAAGTGTCCTCAACGCCATTTACCATCGACGATCCATTCGTGCCTACGCCGCCAGGGAGGTTGATGAGGATACGCTGCAGCAACTGCTGAAGGCTGCCGTCCAGGCCCCCACTGCACGCCATGCGGAGCCCTGGGCTTTTGTGGTGATTCAGGACGCGGCTTTGCTGGAGCATATCTCCGACATCACCAAAGCCGGGCTTTTGAGGCGGGCCGAGGGAGACGCCAACGCGCTTGGGGTCTTCGCCGCCCCTGAGTTCAACATCTTTTATGACGCCGGGACGCTGATCCTGATTTGTGGCCGCACGCAGACACCCTTTGTGGCCGCGGACTGCTGGCTGGCCGCAGAGAACCTCATGCTGGCCGCGCATGCCATGGACCTCGGCAGTTGCGTGATCGGATCAGCAGTGGACGCACTGAACGGGGAACTGAAAGAAGAACTGGGAATAACGGCAGACTTCACTGTGCATGCCCCCGTCATCGTCGGTTATCCACGGGAAGAGGCGACAACATCGCCGCGTAAACCACCCTTGTTGCTGAAGCACATCAAGGCAGCCGGAGCAGCGTGACCGGAAACCGGCCACCACTGGCGCTCATGACCGGCATCACCAGGAAAGAACAGCGCCGTCTTGTGTCGCTACGGGCCGAGCAAGGCCTGCCGCGAGCCCTGACCCGCAGCGAGCGGGCAAGAAAAAGGCCGGAGCCCTTGTTTAACGGGGCTTGCCGGCCTTGCTTTTCTACTGCCTGATTTGGTGGGTCGTGAAGGACTTGAACCTTCGACCAAGAGATTAAGAGTCTCCTGCTCTACCAACTGAGCTAACGACCCGACATCTTGCTACCCCGGTCACTTCCGAAGCGGCGCGAACCTTACGCGACAGCCATCAAAAAATCAACGGCCGCACGATGAAAATGGGGTGATCGATGGGGCTTGAACCCACGACAACCGGAATCACAATCCGGGGCTCTACCAACTGAGCTACGACCACCATCGCAATTCACACTGAGGATGGTGCGCCCGGCGGGACTCGAACCCACGACCCTCGGCTTAGAAGGCCGATGCTCTATCCAGCTGAGCTACGAGCGCAGGCTTACCCTTCAGGCATGGAGTACGATGTTGTGAGTGGTCGGGACGGTAGGATTTGAACCTACGACATTCTGCTCCCAAAGCAGACGCGCTACCGGGCTGCGCTACGCCCCGTTTTCTCTCAACAAACACCGTTACCGGCTCGCCTCAATGCGAGGGCGCATGATACTGATGCCCCCCTACCCCGTCAACGCGTCAGAATGGCTTTTTTCCTCTATTTTTCCGCAACTTATTGATCAGGATTTGGCCAGCCACCGTCTGCATGCGAGAATGCGCCCGCCCGAAACCGCCAGAGAATATTCATGCCCGCCACCGTCCTCGACGGCAAGTTGCTCGCCACAAAAACCGAAGCCGACCTGAAAAGCCGCGTTGCCCGTATCAAAGAGCGTAGCGGCCACACGCCGATTCTCGCCACCATCCTGGTCGGCGCCGATCCCGCCTCGGCCACTTACGTCAAGATGAAGGGCAATGCCTGCGAACGTGTCGGCATGGGCTCGATCAAGGTTGAGCTGCCCGCCAGTACAACGACTGAAGAGTTGCTGGCAGAAATCAACCGGCTCAACGCCAACCCCGATGTGCACGGCATTCTTTTACAACACCCGGTGCCGCACCAGATCGATGAGCGCCTTTGCTTTGACGCCATCGCCCTGGAAAAAGATGTCGATGGCGTAACCTGCCTCGGCTTCGGACGCATGAGCATGGGCGAAGCCGCTTATGGCTCGGCGACTCCCGCCGGCATCATGACGCTGCTCAAGGCCTACGACATCCCGCTGTCCGGCAAGCATGCCGTGGTGGTTGGCCGCAGCCCCATTCTTGGCAAACCCATGGCACTGATGCTCCTCGCTGCTGATTGCACCGTCACCATCTGCCATTCCCGCACACAGAATCTGCCGGACCTCGTGCGTCAGGCGGACATCGTGATTGGTGCCGTCGGGAAACCGGAATTCATCAAGGGCGAATGGATAAAGAATGGCGCTGTCGTCGTGGATGCGGGTTATCACCCGGGCGGTGTCGGCGACATTGAACTGGCTGCCGTAAAGGGTCGCGCGGCAGCTTACACGCCGGTACCCGGCGGTGTCGGCCCCATGACGATTGCCACGCTGATGACACAAACGGTCGAGGCCGGAGAAAAACTGATCGCCTGAATCCCGCCCCCTGTCATGTTGCGAAGACGAGGATGACCGCCATAAAAAAAGCCCGCATCACGCGGGCTTTTTTTATGGGCTGGTTTTACTGATCCACGTGAATATCACGCTCCGCTTTCTGCACCAGTAGTTTGTCAATACGACGCCGGTCCATATCGACAATCTCGATACGCAGGCCCTGCCATTCGTAATGCTCGCCGGTTTCCGGGACATGGCCGCGCTGGAACAGCACCAGGCCGGCCAGCGTCTGAAAATCACGATTACCCTCTTCCAGCGCATCGGTTTCATCCGGAAACAGCAAACGAAAACGCTCTATGGGCAGCGCACCGTCAAGCAGCCACGAGCCATCTTCGCGCTGCACAATATCCGGATCATCCGAAATACTGTCATCGGTGGCCGCCATCTGGCCCACCAGCGGATCCATCACATCATTCGCCGTCACCAATCCCTGCACACCACCGTATTCATCGACGACCAGTGCAAAACGTTCACGACGCAACTTGAACGTTTCCAGCAGGGACAGCGGCGAAATCGAATGCGGCACAATGACCGGCTCGCGCAGGGCAGACTCGATATCCAGCACTTCGCCACGCAACAACTGCGACAGCAGATCATGCATGGCCACCACACCCACCACCTCAGTCAGGCCGCCACGGCACACCGGCAAATAACCGTGCCTGGCATTGATGATGGTCGCTCGCTGCCCTTCCACCGAATCCTGCAAATCGAGAAACGACATGTCGGCACGCGTGGTCATGATCTGCGCCAGCTGCCAGTCCTCCAGACGCAAGACATTTTCGATCAGGTCCTGCTCGGACTTGTCAAAAATACCGGCCTCGGTGCCTTCCGCCACGAGCACCTTGATCTCTTCTTCGGTCACCGGCTGACCGGCATGCTTGTGCACACCGAGAAGACGCAAGACAAAGTCAGTGGAGGCTGTCAGCAGGCTCACCAGCGGCATGGTCAGCCAGGCAATAGCCCGCATGGGCGGCGCCACCAGACGCGCAATACGCTCCGGCGCCTGCATGCCCATGCGCTTGGGCACAAGCTCACCGAGAATGAGCGACACATAGGTCAGAGCCACCACCATGCAGACGGTCGCCAGTATCTTGGCGTGTGCCGCCAACAAGGGAATGCTCAGGAATACAGGAACAAGGCGCTGGGTGATGGCTGCCTCACCAAAAGCACCACTGAGGATACCGATCAGGGTGATGCCGATCTGTACCGAGGAAAGAAAACGCGTGGGATGTTCGGAAATCGCAATGGCAGCACGCGCGCCAAGATCCCCTTCATCCGCCATCTGCTGCAGGCGCACACGGCGCGAAGAAACGATGGCGATTTCCGACATTGCGAAGAGGCCGTTGACGAGAATCAACAGCAGGATAATGAGAAGGTCCATTAAGATGAGACGTAAAAGCGCCCTGCGCCGGGACTGGCATCATACGGGCAAATGCCGGGGCTGACAAAAACGCCCCTGTGCAGCCGGACGATGAAGCGCTTATCCTTGGACACCCTGCCTGTGACCCCGAGATACCCATGTGCCAGTTGCTGGGCATGAATTGCGCCACCCCCACCGATATCACCTTTTCCTTCAGCGGCTTTGCCGCCCGTGGTGGCAGCACCGATCACCATGCCGATGGCTGGGGCATTGCCTTTTTTGAGGACAAGGCCTGCCGTCTGTTTATCGACCATGAGTCGGCAGCGACCTCGGTGATTGCGCAACTGGTGAAGCACTACCCCATCAAGTCGCGCAATGTGATCGCCCATATCCGCAAGGCCACCTTCGGCGTCATCAAGCTGGAGAACTGCCACCCCTTTCAGCGCGAGCTGTGGGGCCGGCACTGGATCTTTGCCCACAACGGGCACCTGACCGGCTATGACCCTGCGCTCCATGGCATTTACCAGCCCGTGGGATCGACCGACAGCGAACAGGCCTTTTGCGACCTGCTCGAAGGCCTGCGCACACGTTTCGGCTCCTCGGCCCCTTCGCTGGATGCGTTGTTTGACGCCCTCGCGGAACTGGTGGTGCCGCTGTGCCAGTACGGCACCTTCAATTTCCTGCTTTCCAACGGTCAGGCCCTGTTCGCCTACGCCACCACCCGCCTGCAATACGTGGTGCGGGAATGGCCTTTCCAGAAAGCCCACCTGGTCGATACCGACATGGATATCGACTTTTCACTGTATGCCAAACCCGGTGACCGCGTTGCCGTGATTGCCACCGAGCCGCTGACCGATGATGAAAACTGGACGCCTTTCCAGACCGGTGAACTCATCTGGTTCCAGGACGGAAAACCGGTACGGCGCACACTGACACTGAGCCCTGAAGAGCAGGTTGCGGCACGAGGGCGCGCGGTTACGGCTGCTGATCTTTGAGTATCTCCATCACTCACCAAAAAATATGGGAGTGGTGTACGCGGCCTGGACTCTTGCTTACCGTTTGCCCGGGAGTGCGGAGATTTATGCACCGGCTGAAATAACGGTAATGTGCTCCGACTTGGGTGCACCTGCTGTTTCTTTGCCAGTACGGCGGCGCCTGCCGCGGGCCTCACTTTCTTTGGTTACTCGGCCTGTGGCCTCGCCCTTCGGGCCGCCCAACAAAGCGGGCGTTCACCCCGCTACGCGAGGATGTCGCCTAAAGAAAGCAAGCCAAGAAAGGCGCCCCCTGCGGGGAGCTAGCGCAGTGCGCGCTTCACGGCGGCATTACCACTCCAACCGATAATTTAATCCCGATAAAAAGCCGCGCATTTGCGCGGCTTTTTATGGCAAGCTAAAAACTAGTCAGCCTTGCGCCACTTGATGCCTTCACGAGTAAACTCAACCACTACGCCCTTGTCTTTAAGCTCATCCCGCAAGCTGTCCGACCTGGCAAAGTCTTTAGCTTTACGAGCCTCTGCAATAGCGGCAATCACCGCCTCCACTGCTGCGACAAAATCCGCATCACCGGCTCCGGCCTGACGAAAGGCCGTGGCGTCCTGTTGCAGCAATCCGAGAACACCACCCAGACGTTTGAGCAGCGCACCATACTGAGCTGCCACTTGCGGCTGCTCCACCTTCAGACGATTGACTTCACGGGCGATCTCAAACAATACCGCCAGCGCTTCCGGTGTATTGAAATCATCATTCATGGCCGCCGTAAAACGGGTCTCATAATCTGCTGCATTGCCCACCTCAGCGGCATGGCTGAAATCCAGCCCGCTCAGCGTGGTATAGAAACGCTCCAGCGAAGCCCTGGCATTATCCAGCGCCTCGCTCGAATAGTTCAGCGGACTGCGGTAATGGCTGGCAATAATGAAATAACGCAACACCTCCGCCGGGTAATGCCGGAGTACATCGCGAATGGTGAAAAAATTGCCGAGTGACTTCGACATCTTTTCTTCGTTCACCTGCACAAAACCCACATGCATCCAGGTGTTGACGTAGGTCTCGCCGGTCGCCCCTTCGCTCTGGGCAATCTCGTTTTCATGATGCGGAAACTGCAGGTCGCCGCCGCCACCATGAATATCAAAATGATTGCCGAGACAGCAGGTCGACATGGCCGAGCATTCGATATGCCAGCCCGGACGTCCACGCCCCCATGGCGACTCCCAGAAGGGCTCGCCCGGCTTGGCGGCCTTCCACAACACGAAATCCAGCGGATCGTTTTTTATTTCCTCGATCTCGACACGCGCCCCGGCCTGCAGGTCATCCAGATTGCGCCGGGACAGGCGCCCGTAGGGCTTGAAGGAAGAAACGCTGTAATACACATCGCCATTGCTGGCGGCGTAGGCATGTCCCCTGGCGATCAGCGCCTCCACCATAGTGATGATTTGCGGCAGGAATTCCGTGGCACGGGGCTCGATGTCCGGACGAATCACACCCAGCGCATCGGCATCTTCATTCATGGCCGTAATGAAACGTTGCGTGAGGGCGTGGAAATCCTCGCCGTTCTCATTGGCGCGCTTGATGATCTTGTCGTCGATGTCCGTGATATTGCGGACATAGGTTACTTTCCAGCCGGCATGACGCAGCCAGCGCGTCACCACATCAAACGACACCAGCACGCGGGCATGACCGATATGGCAGTAGTCATAAACCGTCATGCCGCAGACATACATGCGGACTTCACCGGCATGTATGGGCTTGAGCGCTTCCTTGAGTTTGCTTTCGGAGTTATGGATAACCAGCATGTCAGGCACCCGGCTTCCAGGAATCGCGCAGGCCGACGGTGCGATTGAACACCGGCTTGCCGGGCATGCTGTCACGCAGGTCGGCGCAGAAATACCCTTCGCGTTCAAACTGGAAGCGCTCTTCCGCCACTGCCTCCGCCAGCGAAGGCTCGATCACTGCCTGCACTACTTCCAGCGCGCAAGGATTGATAAAGGTCTTGAAATCGACATCGCCACGATCCGGTGCCGCATCGGTAAACAGGCGCTCATACAAACGCACTTCAGCCGTAATGCCCTTTGTCGCCGAGACCCAGTGCACAACGCCCTTCACCTTGCGGTCTTCCGGGCTCTTGCCCAGCGTCGCCAGATCACAGGAACAATGCAGTTCGGTAATCTCGCCAGCGGCATTCTTCACGACGTCATCACACTTGATGATGTAGGCATTGCGCAGGCGCACTTCGCCACCTGGAATCAGGCGCTTGTAGCCCTTGGGCGGCACTTCCTCGAAATCAGCACGATCAATGTAGAGCTCGCGGGCAAACGGAATTACCCGCTCACCCATCTCCGGCATGTTCGGATGGCGGGCAGCACGAATTTCTTCCATCTTCCCTTCCGGATAATTCGTCAGCACCACCTTGAGCGGACGCAATACGGCCATGGCGCGCGGCGCGGTATTTTCAAGATGTTCGCGCACGCAGAATTCCAGCATGCCGACATCAACCACGCCTTCGCTCTTGGTAATACCGATGCGGTTGCAGAAATCACGCAATGCTTCCGGCGTATAGCCGCGACGACGCATGCCGGAAATCGTCGGCATGCGCGGATCATCCCAGCCATGCACCAGTTTCTCGTCCACCAGCTGCTTGAGCTTGCGCTTGCTGGTGACCGTATAATTGACGTTGAGGCGCGAGAATTCAATCTGCTGCGGATGGGAAGGCGTGCCCAGCGTATCCAGCAGCCAGTCATAAAACGGTCGGTGATCCTCGAACTCCAGCGTGCACAGCGAGTGCGTGATGTGTTCGATGGCATCGGAGAGCGGATGCGTGAAATCGTACATCGGGTAGATGCACCACTTCTCGCCGGTCTGGTGGTGGGCGATTTTGCGGATGCGGTAAATCGCCGGATCGCGCAGATTGATATTGCCGGAGGCCATATCGATTTTGGCGCGCAGGATGCAACTGCCTTCTTCCAGCGCACCGGAGCGCATCTGCTCGAACAAGGCCAGATTTTCTTCCACGCTGCGCTCGCGATACGGCGAGTTCCTGCCGGGCTCGCTCAGCGTACCGCGACTGCTGCGCATCTCGTCGGCGCTCTGCGAGTCCACGTAGGCCTTGCCCATCCTGATCAGCTGCAGGGCATAGTCATGCAGCGCATCGAAATAATCCGAGGCATAACGGACATCGCCGGTCCAGTGAAAGCCCAGCCACTCCACATCGCTCTTGATGGCATCGATGTATTCCTGGGATTCTTTCTCGGGATTGGTGTCGTCAAAACGCAGATGGCATTCGCCTTCGCTTTCCGCCGCCACACCAAAGTTCAGGCAAATGGATTTGGCATGACCGATATGCAGGTAGCCATTGGGCTCCGGCGGAAACCGGGTAATGACTTTTTTATGCTTGCCGGAGGCCAGATCACTGACGATCTGGGCACGGATGAAATCGTTGGGTTCGATCATGAAGCTCACAGTAGAGGCATTCGCTGTTACAGACGTCGGCCGGTCGTATGGCAGAGTACCGCCCACATGACAGGGACAGGACGGCCGCCTATCATAGCGACCCATTCTGTCCCCGACTGAAGGCACTGCCCAGGCAGACCGGACGCGGGAAAGCCGAGAGTCTACCTGCGCCCCTGCGCCCTCTCAACCAGCCAGACTGACAACCCGGGCCAAACCGGCCTGATTTCAAAGGAGTATTTTTCATGGCGAGCGTCGCACTCAACACCAGCAAAGGCCGTATCGTTCTCGAACTGGACGCCGTGAAGGCCCCCAAGACTACGGCCAACTTCCTGGCCTATGTGAAGAGCGGTCACTACAACGGCACCATTTTCCACCGCGTCATTGACAGCTTCATGATCCAGGGCGGCGGTTTTGACGAAAAGATGAACCAGAAGCCGGCCACCGCCACCATCGAAAACGAAGCCGACAACGGCCTCAAGAACGATGTCGGCACCATTGCCATGGCCCGCACCCAGGATCCGCACTCGGCTTCTGCCCAGTTCTTCATCAATGTGAAAAACAATGACTTCCTCAACCACACCGGCAAATCAGTGCAGGGCTGGGGCTATGCCGTGTTCGGCAAGGTCACGGAAGGCATGGATGTCATCCGGGCCATCGAGAAAGTCCCCACCGGCCGCACAGGCGGTCATTCCGATGTACCGGTCACGCCCGTCGTGATCGAATCCGCTGAAGTCATCAGCGAATAAGGACCAGGGCGGGAACTCCCGCCCTTTTTCTTGTGCCCTCCCTCATGACCCGCACCTGTTTCATCTCCGACCTGCATCTCTCGCCCGATCTGCCCCGCGTGACGCAGGGCTTTTTCAGGCTGCTCACCCGGATCAGGGGTGCCGATGCGCTCTATGTACTGGGCGACCTGTTTGAAGTCTGGGTGGGCGACGATAACCGCGATGACTATAACAATGCGGTTATCGCCGCTTTCCGGAGTCTGAGTGACTCGGGCACCCGGCTCTTTTTTGTGCATGGCAACCGCGACTTCCTGCTCGGCCATGATTTTGCGGCGGCGTGTGGCGGCAGCCTGTTGCCGGAAGACCAGCTGATCCGTCTTTATGGCGAGAGCGTACTCGTCATGCATGGCGACCAGCTCTGCACACGCGATGAAAAATTCATGGCATTCCGTGCCCAGAGCCGCGATCCGGCCTGGCAGCAAATGATGCTGGAAAAACCGCTGGAGCAGCGCCTGATGATTGCTGCCATGTGGCGCGCGCAAAGCAAGTCCATGAATTCCAACAAGGCGGAAAACATCATGGATGTCACGCCGGAAGAGGTGGTGCGCGTACTGGCAGGAAATGACGCTGTCACCCTGCTGCATGGCCATACGCATCGCCCGGAAATCCATGCGATTGACGTGCAGGGAAAACCGGCACGCCGCATCGTCCTCGGCGACTGGCGCGAAGACAGCGGCGAAGCCGTCATCGGCATGGCCGACGAAAAAGGGCTGCAGCTGGAGACGTGGACGTTCTAGGTATTTCGGGGCTCACTCCGCCCCTTGCAGCACACACCGCCGCCAGCAGGAGACGCGTCAGGAAAGCCACTCGAGCCGTGAATAAAAAAGCCCGCATTGCGGGCTTTTTTATTCACGGCTACTTCTTCGTTCAAGCGGCCGGAGACTGCTGCGAAAATCGCTACTGCCCCACCGTCTCGCCACGATCACGCATATGCTCCAGTGACTCCACACGCAGCCGCTCGCTGTCACTGAAGCGGCTTTTGCGCAAGGTATCAAGCTGGCGCTGCCGGTCATCATCACTGAGATTCTTGTTACCGAGGATGGCAGCGCGCTCGTCATACCACGAGCTCATGCGCTGGTCCCAGCCTGCGCGCTCGGCATCCAGCGATTCCAGCCGGTTTGTCGCTTCTGCGCCCACCAGATTTTCACGGATCTGGCGCAACTCGGCCGGCGAGCCTCCGCGCTTTTTCCAGTCAGCCTGCAGGGCTTCAAGATTCTGGTACTGGTTAATGGTCTTCATCGATTCCTGAATCGACGCCGGCAATTGCTGCTCCAGCGCCGCCAGCTGCTGGGCGCGCTGTGCGGCGGAAATGCTCTTGTTCTGCATCAGCTCGATACGGGCCAGCGTGTAGCGGTCATAGGCGTCTTCATCGCCAAAAAATGCCGTGATGACGGCGGGGCTGAGATATTGCGTACGCAAGGCCTGCACTTGCTGCATCTGCCGGCGTACCGCATCAATATCAATGCTGCCATTGGCCGAATTTTGCGCCTGCTGGATATTTTCCAGGCCACGCTTGTAGGCAATATAACCATCCAGAATCTGTTCAGCCTCGGCCGCCGCCACAGGCGGCAGCTTGTGACGGATATAGGCGTGAATGCGCGCAAGAATACTTTCCAGTGGCTCTTCACCGGTCGCCGAAAGAAAATAATCGAAGACGTGACGTACGCCATTGGTGATTTTCAGATGGCCGCCGGCATCGACCTCAAGCTCGCCGTCAACCTCGGTGCCCTGCAGGGAATTCGGCAGGCTCTCCGTGCCCGTTGTGAAACTAGCGGGCGCCTGATGGCCCGAAGCCATCACTGCTGCACCTGCCGCGCCCGCCGCACTGGCTGAAGAAGGGGCATCTGTCTCACGGCTGGTGCCGGACAGGGTCCAGTACAGGCCACCTGCCACCGTCAACACGAGCGCCACAGCAATCCCGATACCTACCGTTTTCTTCATGCCTGCTCCGGGTTTTATTCTTGTTGTTCTTGCGACCACTGCCGCTGCAGACAGGCCGTGCATTGCCGCCGTGAAAGACGCCCGACAAAAAGTGACCGCCAGGGTCACCATGCACGCGCCTGCCGGACAGTGTTTTTCCCACAAAGCCGGACCAGAAGCCAGCCGGCTTGCGACAGGCCGGGTATTGAAGCAAAAAAACCTGACCGTTTCAGGAGGCAGGCCCCAGGAAAATCCCCGGCGCACCCTGCGAAAAAAACTAAAAAAAACGGCCGCAAAAGCGGCCGTTTTCCTGCATCAGGCAAGCCTCAGAAACCGGCGAGCTTCAGACGATTGGCCTGATCACGGTAAACCGTGGTCGGGGCCGCCGTGAAAAGACCACGGAGACCGAAGAGGTGGTTGACTTCATCACCGTGATTCCAGGGATAGTTGTCACGCAACACCTGACCGAAATGATTGCTGCAACGCCCCACCATGCCATCGCTGGCCTGACCGGCAAAAGCCAGGCTGGTCGCGCCGAAAAGAATATCCAGCGGATCCAGGATATTGGTGCTCACGCTGCTGCCGCCCATGGAGTAAAAGCGCTGGCCGTTGGCCGAATAAGCACCTTCGCCGCAAGCCGATGCCGGCACGCCAGCAGGAAAGCGGGCATTGAACGCCGCCGCACCACTGGTGCTGAGAGAGGCCATGGAACCGAGAAGGTCTTCGTTATAGTTCTGGCCGCCCAGCGTACTGACGAGCTTGGAGAAGGCATTACCGACGGTACCAATCACGCCACCGATCGAGGGATTGGCCGAGAACTGCAGGATCAGGTCAGCCACTGGCGTGCCTTTTACCGGTGAGCCCATGGTGGTGATGGATGCCACACGAGTCGGGATCATGCTGGCAACATAACGTGCCGAGAAGCCGCCATGGCTGTGACCAATGATATTGACCTTCGCGGCGCCACTGATGGCGAGAATGGTCTGCACCTGGCTGAGCAACTGCTCACCGCGGGCATCAGAGGTGTTGAAGGCGGAAGCCGACGTCACATAAACCTTCGCACCGTCCTGGCTGAGCGCAGAAGGAATGCCGTAAAAATATTCGATACCCAGAATCTTGTCGAAGCCGAGCACACCCGGCGCCAGCACGATGGGGTATTTGGTCTGGGTATAAGTGCCGGCGCTAGCCTCTGTGGCCGCCAGACCGGAAACCACCATCAGGGCAGCGGCGATTATTTTTCTCATGATGTGCTCCGTTTTTTATACGATTTTTATGAGCGGAGAATACTGGAGGAGCCGTGGCAGGCCCTCTGCTTCCGTTTGGGCAAGCAAGGAGCACCACGCATGCCAGAGACGGCAAAAGCGGCATGCCAATGACGGTTTTGGCCGCATCTGTCCACGGTCTGTCTCAGGATGTCTACCCGGCAGGCCGTAACGGGCATGCACAACCTGACCGCTCGTCACCACGAGAAAACCGCCCGTCCGGACAGCTGCCATTTCGTTACCCAAAGAAACACAAAAAACCTACCGGTAACACAGTAACCGCTACCTGAATACCCGACGTCTGTCCGGCGAGTTGAGGGCGCCAGCCTTGTTGCAGGTCATGATGCAACGCCAATATACTGTACGCATGAACAGTAACGATATTACTGGCGCCTGGCGCCGCATGATTGCCCTCGTCGACATGGATGCGTTCTTTGCTTCCGTCGAGCAGCTCGACAACCCCCGCCTGCAGGGCCGGCCTGTCGGTGTGGTCAATGGCGAACAGGGCTCGACCATCATCGCCGCCTCCTATGAAGCCCGGCCTTTCGGCATTCGTACCGGCACACGATGGGCCGAGGCGAGGCAGCGCTGCCCCGACTGCGTCCGCATCGTGGCGCGCCCGGCGCGTTACGCCGAAGTATCAACGCGCATCATGGCGGCGCTGCACGATGTCAGTCCCGACATTGAAGTGTTCTCCATTGATGAGGCCTTTCTCGATCTCACCAGTTGCCAGCGCTACTACCGTTACCGGCCGGAGCATGTCGGCACCCTCATCCAGCAAACGGTTTACGAAGCCTCGGGCCTTGCCTGCTCGGTCGGCATCAGTGGCGACAAGACCACGGCAAAATGGGCGGCCAGGCAGCAAAAACCCCGCGGCATGACGATTGTGCCGCCTGAAGAAGCCGAAGCCACGCTGGCCCCGCTGGCACTGACCGAGCTGTGCGGCATCGGCCCCGGCATTGCCGAGTTTTTTGCCGAATACGGCGTCTTCACCTGTGGAGACATGAAAAAAATCCCCATCAGCGTGCCGGCCCGGCGCTTTGGCAATCTCGGGCGCCGCCTCTGGCTGATGGCACAGGCGCGCGATCCGGCCGCCGTGGACACGCGCCAGCATGAACAGAAATCCATGAGCCACGGCAAGATCCTGCCGCCGCAAACCCGCAATCCGGCCATCCTGCACACCTATTACCTGCATCTGGCCGAAAAGATGGCCATACGCTTGCGTCGTAACGATCAGGTCATCCGCGATTTCCACATCGGCCTGCGCGCCCCCGAAGGCTGGCGCCAGGCCTGGATGCAGAGCGAGCAGCCCACCAATGACGGACTCGCCATCTTCCAGCTGTGCAAACGGTTTCTGCGCCAGCACTGGTTTGGCGAGGTGGTGCAGCAGGTGCATATCCATGGCAACACCCCGGCACCGGCCGGTGCCCAGCCCGACTTCTTTGCCGGCACCAGTGATGACAACAGCGGCAGCAATCAGGTCATGGACAATATCAACGAGCAGTTCGGTGCCTTTACCCTGCACCGCGGCCTGATGAATGCGCAGGCACAGAACGCCCCCATCATTTCACCGGCCTGGGCCCGCAACGGTACCGCCAGCGGCTTTTTGAGCATCACGCCCGGAGTGATGACCGGCGGAACCCGGAAGTCGAAAATAACTTCGACTAAATAAAGCCCGGGGGGGTGACTTGAAACAGGGCCAGTGCTTCTATTGGGCGATCGACCAATAAAAATCACATGCCATGACCCAGTGCAGCCCCCAGACCTCGCGCCGCCGCGGTCGTCCTTGCCGGGACGACTCGGCCATGTCGCGCGAGGACATCCTTAACCGCGCCTTTGCCGCCTTTTCGCGCCAGGGCTATGAGGGGGTGTCGCTGCGCCAGCTCGCCAGTGAATGCGGCGTCAGCGACAGCCTGCTGACGCATCATTTCAGCAGCAAGCAGCAGCTCTGGTATGAAGCCACCGACAGCGTGTTTGCCTCCCTGCACGGCCGTCTGGTCACGACCCTCGATAATATCGAAGCCGAAAACGTCGCCTGGAAACTGCGCCGCAACCTCAAGGCGTCGCTCACCCTGATGGCCATGGAGCCCGATGCGATCGCCTTCATGTTCCGTGAAGGTGAAGGCGACAACGAGCGCGCCGACCATCTGCGCATGCACTACCTGCAACCGTACATGCAACGCATACGCGAGCTGTTTGAAGAAGCCCAGCGCCAGGGCCTGATGCGCCAGCTCTCGCACGAAGCCTGTTCCGGCATGGTGCTGGGCGTGATGCGCATGCTCGCCATTCCCGGGCTCTACAAGCACGAGCTTGCAGCGCATCTGGCCACCCCCGAAAAAATCGCTGCCTATGTTGATGAAGTCGTCACGATTTTCTACGACGGCCTGATGCTCCCCGCTTCCTTTTCCACCCCTGTCTGATCGAGATCCTTTTCATGAACCGGACCCTGCTTGCCACCCTCCTGATTGCCGGCACCACTTTGGGCATCAGCGCCTGCAGCCACAAGGAGCCCCCTGCAGCGCCGGAACGCCCGGTCAAACTGATGACCGTTGGCGGCAGCAATACCGCCCTGTCAACGGAACTCGCCGGTGAAGTGCGTGCCCGTGTCGAATCCAGCCCCGGTTTTCGTGTCGACGGAAAAATCACCGCACGCCTCGTTGAAACCGGCCAGCGCGTGCGCCGTGGCGATGAGCTGGCACGCATTGATCCTCGTGATTTCCAGCTCGCCGATCAGGCCGCAGGATCGCAACTGATTGCCGCTGCCGCGAATGTTGAAAATGCACGGTCGGAATACACGCGCTATCTGGAACTGCGCAAAAAAGGCTTTGTTTCGGCAACCGACCTTGATCGCAAACGCGTCGAACTCTCTGCCGCCGAAGCTCAGCATGAACAGGCCAGCAGCAGCATGTCGCTGGAAAAGAATCGTCTGGCCGATACGGTGTTGCGCGCCGATGCCGATGGCGTGGTGACTGCCGTGCTGGCGGATACCGGCGAAGGTGTCACCGCCGGCCAGCCCGTCGTTCGGCTGGCGCAGGATGGCGCGCGCGAAATCGAAGTGGAATTTCCGGAAGACCGCACCGCCATGGCAAAGGCCGCCAGGGCATCGGTGGTGCTGTGGGCAAAACCCGACAGCGAATTCCCGGCAAGCCTGCGCGAGCTCGCTGCCGCCGCCGATCCGGTCACGCGAACCTTCCGTGCCCGCTATACCGTGAAAGCCCCCGCCAATGCGCTGGCCCTCGGGCAGTCCGCCACACTGCGCCTGCAACTGCCGGTGCAAAACTCCAGTGCGTCGCGCCTGCCCACCACCGCCATCTTCGGCAAGCAGAACAACACCCTGGTCTGGGTCTACGATGCCGCCACCTCGCAAGTGCATCAGCAGGCCGTGAAAATCGTCGGCGCCGACGGCAACGATGTTCTTGTGTTCGGCCTCAAGGCCGGCACGCAGGTCGTGATTGCCGGCGTACACGTATTGAATGAAGGGCAGAAAGTGAAGCCCTTTACCGCCACTACGGCACAGTAAGGAGTGCCGTCATGAACGCCAAGGCACCCAAAAAAGCGGCAACCCCCGGCAAGCTCGACCGTTTCAACCTGTCGCGCGTGGCCATCGAGAATCCGGCAATCACGTTTTACCTGCTCATCGTGCTGCTCTTTACCGGCAGCGCCGCCTATTTCCAGCTCGGCCAGGATGAAGACCCGCCTTTCACCTTTCGTGTGATGGTGCTGCGTACCTTCTGGCCGGGCGCCACCGCCATGCAGATGGCGCAGCAGGTATCCGATCCCCTGGAAAAAACATTACAGGAAACGCCGAATGTAGATCGCATCCGCAGTTACTCAAAGCCGGGCGAGACCACCATTTTCATGGAGCTGAAGGACTCCACTCCGCCAAAGGATGTGCCGAATATCTGGTATACCGTGCGCAAGAAAGTCGGCGACATGCGCAGCCGTCTGCCGCAAGGCGTGCAGGATCCGGTGTTCAACGATGAATTCGGCGATGTCTACGGCGTGATTTATGCGCTGTCCGCCGACGGTTTTTCCCAGGCCGAGTTGCGCAATTACGCCGACCTGATACGCCAGCAATTACTGCTGGTTCCGGATGTGGCCAAGGTTGAACTGCTCGGCCTGCAGCAGGAAAAAGTGTATGTGGAAATCTCGCAGCAAAAACTGGCGCGTCTTGGCATAGACATGCGCGATGTCATCACCGCGCTCAATGACCAGAACGCAGTTGATTTTGCCGGGGAGCTGCACACGCAGAATGACAACATCCAGGTTCGTGTCGGCAAGCAGTTCAGCAATATGGATGAGCTGCGTGCGCTGTCACTGCGTTTTAACAACCGCACCTTCCGCCTCGGCGACATTGCCAAAATCAAGCGTGACTACCAGAACCCGCCTGCACCCAAGGTGCGTTACAACGGCACCGAAGTCACCGCGCTGGCCATTTCCATGGCCAAGGGTGGCGACATCATCCGCCTGGGTGACAACCTCAAGAAGGCCACCACCCAGTTACGCGCCAGCCTTCCTGCCGGCATCGAGCTGCAGCAGATACAGGACCAGCCTGCCAATGTTTCCCTGTCGGTGCATGAATTCCTGCGCGTGCTGGCGGAAGCCCTCATCATTGTGCTGGGCGTGAGCTTTCTGAGCCTTGGCCTGCACAGGAATCCCTGGCGCATTGATACACGTCCGGGCCTGGTGGTGGCCCTGTCGATTCCGACCGTACTCGCCGCCACGTTTCTGGTGATGAACTGGACCCACATCGATCTGCACAAGATTTCGCTCGGCTCGCTCATCATTGCGCTCGGCCTGCTTGTCGACGATGCCATCATCATCATCGAAATGACGGTGCGCAAACTGGAGGAAGGTTACGACCGCCTTCGCGCCAGCACCTATGCCTTTACCGCCACCGCCATGCCCATGCTCACCGGTACCCTGATTACGGCGGCCGGCTTTCTGCCCATCGGCCTGGCCCGCTCCGGTGTCGGCGAATACACCTTTGCCATCTTTGCCGTGACCACGGCAGCACTGCTTATTTCCTGGTTTGTCTCCATCTACTTTGTGCCCTTTCTCGGCTACAAGCTGCTCAAGGAACATCCCGGCAGCGGCCATGCCGAAGTTTTTGATACCCCGTTTTATCGTCGCGTGCACGGCGTGGTCGAGGCCTGTGTCCGCCATCGCTGGATCACCATCGGCGCCACCCTGTTTGCCATGGCGCTTGGCATGGTCGGCATGCAGGTCGTGGAAAAGCAGTTCTTCCCCGATTCCAGCCGTCCGGAAATCATTGTTGATCTCTGGTTGCCGGAAGGCTCCTCGTTTGTGGCCAGTGAAAACATGGCCAAAAAAGTGGAAGCGCGCCTGGAGAAAATAAAGGGCATCACCTCCGTCGCCACCTTTGTCGGCTCCGGTGTGCCGCACTTTTACCTGCCGCTGGAACAGATTTTCCCGCAGAACAATGTGTCGCAACTGATCGTGCTGCCCGCCAGCCATGACGACCGCGAACGCATACGCCAGGCACTGCCAGCACTGATGGCGCAGGAATTTCCGGAAATCCGCACGCGGGTACAGTTGCTGCCCAACGGCCCGCCCGTCACGTATCCGGTCATGTTCCGCGTCATGGGGCCTGATCCGGTTGCCGTGCGTACGCTCGCCGAAAAAGTCAAAGTCCAGCTGCATGCCGATGCCGACATGCGCGGCATCAACGACAACTGGAATGAAGACATCAAGGTATTCCGGCTTGATGTGGACCAGGCCCGCGCGCGCGCGCTGGGTGTCAGCAGCACCGCCCTCGCAGGCGCTGGCGAAACCATTCTTTCGGGGCTGCCGATTGGCCAGTACCGTGAAAACAATCGCCTGATCGGCATTGTCCTGCGCCAGCCCGAGGCGGAAAGAAACTCACTGACGGCGTTGAGCAGTGCCTATCTGCCAACCGCGAGTGGTGTCTCCATTCCCTTCTCGCAGGTCGGTCATGCGCATCTGGGCTGGGAGCCCGGCGTGATCTGGCGCCAGAACGGCAATTTCGCCATTACCGTGCAGGGCGATGTGCGTGAAGGCATTCAGGGCACGACCGTGGCGCTGCGCCTGAACCAGAAAATGGACAGCCTGCGCGCGACACTGCCCCCGGGTTATCTCATCGAGATCGCCGGTACCGTGGCGGAGTCCAGCAAGGGCACGAGCTCCATTTCTGCGAATGTGCCGCTGATGCTGTTCATCATCTTCACGCTGCTGATGCTGCAGTTGCGCAGCTTCTCGCGCAGCCTGCTGGTCTTTCTCACCGGGCCGCTCGGCCTTATCGGCGCCACCCTGACCCTGCTGGTGCTGAGCAAGCCCATGGGCTTTGTCGCCACGCTCGGCATCATTGCGCTGAACGGCATGATCATCCGCAACTCGGTGATCCTGATTGACCAGATCGAGCAGGATATTGCCGCGGGGACGGATCGCTGGACGGCGGTTGTCGATGCTGCCGTGCGCCGTTTCCGCCCCATCATGCTCACCGCAGCGGCTGCCGTGCTGGCCATGATTCCCCTGCTGCACAGTGCCTTCTGGGGCCCGATGGCCGCCGCCATCATGGGCGGCCTGCTGGTAGCCACCGCGCTGACGCTGCTCAGCCTGCCCGCCATGTACGCCGCCTTTTTCAAGGTGAAAAAGGACGAGTCCTGATGCCCTGGCCCTTGCCGCGACGAGCCTGTTCTTTCAGGTGATCGCTCAGGGCCGTGTCCCGGAACCGCACGCAGCATAAAAAATCCCGGCAATGCCGGGATTTTTTATGCACCAGAACCACCAGCACCCGTTTCAAGCGCCGGCTGCAGGCAGCAGCGGCAAAGGCCCGCTGTGAAACCGCACCTCGGTATCCGGTGCTTCAATCAGCTCGCGTTCAATCTCGCGAAAAAACGCAACGCGCGGCTCGATCGGCTCGGGCGAATACTGTTGTGCAAGGCTCAGGTAATATTCGAAGTGCCGTGCTTCGGAGCGCAGCAAAAAAGTGTAGAAGCGCGCCAGCTCTTCATCCAGATGCGGGGCAATCACGGCAAAGCGCTCGCAGGAACGCGCCTCCACAAAAGCACCGACAATGAGAATATCCACCAGATGCCCGGGCTCGCCATGGCGCACATGCGTGCGCAGGCCTGCGGCATAACGGGCCGCGGACACCGGCCGGTAGCTGATGCCGCGCGCCTGCATGATCGCCAGCACCTGTTCGTAATGCAGCATCTCCTCGCGGATCAGCTGCGCCAGCAGGGTCTGCAGCTCGGGATAGGCGTTGTAGCGGAAGAGCAGGTTCATGGCCGTGCTCGCCGCCTTCTTTTCACAGTTGGCATGATCCTGCAGCAGCAGCGGCAGATCACGCACCGCCCCTTCCACCCAGCGTGCAGGCGTTGGACAGGCCAGAAAGGCAAGGACAGGCTGAAGAAACTCCACAAACGGCTCCGGAGCACAGGAAAGGGCCCGCATTATAGCGACGCCATTTGCAGGCCCCCAAGCCATTCAGGCAAGGCGCCGGCAAACGGGTTGGTCTGACCCGGCTATTCCACTATCCTTGGCGCCTCGCTTTTTCTGCGCAGGCAGCCAATCAACAACATGAACGACATCACCACCATCCCGCCCGTGACGCTTTCCCTTTCAGACAAGATACTGCTGGGATTCCTGCGCTTCCTCAGCCGCCTGCCACTGGAATGGCTGCAGGGGTTTGGCGGTGCCGTGGGACGCCTGCTGTCACGCCTGACCTTTGTCAAAACCTGCCAGGTGGTGCGGCGCAATCTTGAGCTTTGTTTTCCGGGAAAAAGTGAAGAGTGGTACCGGCAAACCGTGCGGGACAATCTTGCCAATACCGGAATGGTGGCGATGGAGTTCCTCAAAACCTGGGGCATGCCAACGGAGTACAGTGTCGGGCAGATCAACCGCGTGCATAACGAGCATGTCTTTCATGAGGCGCTGGCCGGGGGCAAGGGCACCATCGGCATCATCCCGCACTTCGGCAACTGGGAGTTCATGAATGCCTGGGTCAACCAGCACACGGGCCCCATCATCATGTACAAGCCGGGCAAGCATAAAGCCGTGGATGAAATGGTGCGCAACGCACGTGGCCGCCTGCGCGCCACCATGGTGGCCACCGATGAGCGCGGCGTGAAAACCATCTTCAAGGGACTCAGGCAGAACGGCTTTTGCGCCATTCTTCCCGATCATGTGCCGCACGATAACGGCGGCATCTTTTCCCCCTTCTTCGGCATCTCCACCTGGACCGGTGTCATCGTGCCCAAGCTGGTCGGCCGCACCGGCTGCAATGTCATCATGATGTGCTGCGAACGCTGCAGCGATGGGCCCGGCTTTGAAATCACCTTCACCAAACCGGACCCTGAGATCTACAGCACGGATATCGCCGTATCCACCGCGGCCATGAACCGTTCCATAGAAACCATGATCCGCACCGATCCCGCGAATTACCAGTGGACCTACAAGCGCTTCAAGAAAAATGAAACGCTGGGCGATCCTTACAGCAATATCCGGTTATAAATCCTGAGCATAAAAAAGCCGGCATACGCCGGCTTTTTTATGCTCAATCATTCAACGATGAGCCATTCGTTCGCGCTCATTCCTTGAACTTTGCCGCCGCTTCGTTGAACGATGCCTTGATGGACTTCCATGCAGACTCCACGCCCTTCAGCACGGCGCCCCATGCTTCATCGCTGGCCTGGGCCAGTTGTGCAAAGGTGGTGACTGCTTCCTGCAACTTGACATCGAGTTCATCCACCCGCTTGTGCAGGTCGGCGCGGGCCTCGGCCCTGGCTTCATCGGCCTTGGCGCGCAAACGCGAAATTTCCTTGCTCCACTCATCCAGCTGCGTCTGATACGTCTGTTTGAGGTTTTCCTTGTCTTTCATGGCGCTCTCCTTGAACCGAATACGTCGGTAACGGGGGCATCATAGGCCTTGCCAGTGACATGTAATTGATCTGGGACAAGGCCGCAGGACAAGCCCGAAAAACCCGGGCTTCCGGGCGATTTAAAACCGTGGAGCACGCCACTCGCGATACTCAAGGACAGCAACAGCGCTGTCTCGCCGGTCACGCATCAGGCCTTTATTGCACCGGAGGCAAGGGATCAGCGCGCCACCATGCCGCCATCCACCGCCAGTGCCTGGCCGGTAATGAAACTGGCCTGGCTGGAACAAAGCCAGACGACCGTATCGGCGATTTCCTGCGGCGTTCCCATGCGATTCATGGGATGCATCGCCGCAAACTGTTTTTCAGTGGCGGGATCTTTCTGCGTGATGCGGTCAATCATTTCCGTTTTGATGGCGCCAGGACAAACCGCATTGACGCGGATACCGGCCTCGGCATATTCAAGCGCACACCCGCGAGTCAGCTGAACAACGCCGCCTTTTGAGGCGCAATACGCCGGCAAGCCGGCAAAACCGACCAGCCCTGCCACCGAGGCCATGTTGACGATGGCACCACGCTTGCGCGGCAGCATCAGTTTTATCTGCTCCTGCAGGCAGACAAACAGGCCGCGCAGGTTGATGGCGATGACGCGGTCAAAATTCTCCAGCGAGCAGTCGGCCGTTGCCCCCTGCTCACCTTCAATACCCGCGTTGTTGCATGCCGCATCCAGTCGCCCGAAGGTGTCTTTAATGTGCTGGTGCAAGGCAATGACATCATCGGCATTACCGATATCCGTCCTGATGAAAACTGCCTGCCCCCCCAGCTTGCGGATACGCTCGACCGCTTGCGGGCCACGAACATCATCGCGATCCGCCAGCACCACCTGACAACCCGCGCGGGCAAAAGCCAGCGCCGTTTCCAGCCCGATTCCTGTCGCCGCTCCCGTGACCAGGGCAACAGCATCTTTCTTGAACATCATCCAGCTCCTTCTGCAGACGGTTTTCATGGCGGGTGAAAAAAGGCAGCAAGACGCCCTCTTCAACCCGGTGTAATTTTTCATGCGGCTAATTCTTGAGCTTAAGCCCCATTCCCCGGGCCGCTTATGACGGCGGTCAATAATCAAGGGCCTGATGCACGAAACAGCCAGCAAGCAGACCCAGCAACGCTTACCGCCCAGATGACAACAATGACGGCAGCCGCCACCTTGCTCACCGGTTGCGCAGCGGCCTCGCTTGCCCGTGCACGGCTGGCCTCAATGACCTCTGCCGGCGTGAGCCGGATGACCAGGATAATGCCCAGCGGCAACAGGATCACATCATCAAGATAGCCAAGGACAGGAATGAAGTCCGGAATAAGGTCGATCGGGCTCAGCGCATATGCCGCAATGGCAAGTGCCAGCAGCCGGACGAAAAAGGGGGTTCGCGGATCGCGCGCCGCAAAGTACACCGTCATCGCATCGTGCCTGATGCGTCCTGCCGCTTCCTGCAGCTTGATCAGTACACTCATGGGCACCCAGTACCCGCATTCAGGAAAAAAACCGGCCAGGTTCCGGGAGTCGCACGATACGGGATGGCAAGGCGATGCACGATGCGCGCAGCTACAAGCCGTTGCGCCTTGAGCAGATCGTTATGCGCCGCTCTGGAATCAGTCATCTTCAAGGTCTTTCTTTGCGGACTTCATGAAACGACCGAAGTCCCTGTCCTTCTTTCTCTTCTCGGCATGGGACATCCGGTAATGCTCGGACTCCTGCCTTAATTTCACGAAATTATCGTAGTGGTCAGTACTGATCTGGCCGCTGTCCAGCGCATCCCGTACCGCACAGCCCGGCTCACTGGTGTGCGAGCAATCCCTGAAGCGACACTGCGATGCGAGTGCCAGGATATCCGGGTAACCCGCCTCGATTCCGCCCTCGGCACCGACCACACCGAACTCCCGCATGCCGGGGTTGTCTATGACCATCGCACCGTTTTCAAGGAGAATGAGCTCTCTTCTAACGGTGGTGTGGCGCCCCTCACCGCTCCCGCTGACATCGCCGGTCTCATGGACACCACGGCCGGCCAGGGCATTGATGATCGTGCTCTTGCCAACGCCGGAAGAACCGACAAGGCAATAGGTCTTGCCCGGAGCGAGGATGCTCCTCAGGCTGTCGACGCCTTCTTTCGAGACATTGCTCAAAGCCAGCACAGGCTCCGTAATACCGGCGCGCCGGATCTCATCCAGCTGGGCCGCCAGAACATCCGGCGCGACCAGATCAGTCTTTGTCAGCAGGATTAACGGCATGGCACCGCCATCCTTCACCATGACCAGATAGCGCTCCAGCCTCTTGAGGTTGAAGTCGTAATGGCAGGACTGGACGACAATGACAACATCCACATTGGCCGCAATCATCTGGTATTCAGCAGAGTCACCAGGCGCCCTGCGCCGAAGGCATGTTTTCCGGTCGAGCATTGCATGAACCATTCCGAACAGGTCATGGGCGGACTTCTCCACGCAAACCCAGTCACCCACGCAGGGCCGTTGCAGCGCGCTGCCTGATTCATGCAGGTACTTTCCGGAAAGCCGGGCCCGAAAAGAACCCGCCTCCCCCACCAGCAAGAGCTGGTCACGGTCAACCGCCGCAACGCGTGCCATGACGTCACTCGCACCACAATGGCAGGATTGCAATGCAAACCATTCGTTCCAGCCCAGGGATTCCAGCGCAAGTCCTGTCATGCCTGTTTCCCGAAAATATTTCTCATGACCACACCATGGCGGGCGCATAACGCCAGAGCCAGAAGCGCGGATCGTCAGCGCTGTCGCGCCTGCAGCGAATGGTTAGCCGCTCATTCAGCGCTCTCAAACTCAATACCGCCGATATATTTAGTGATCTTGTTATAAGTCCAGCACCACGCCGCCGTCATCAGGTATCCAAAGACCAGATAGAAGAACGGCATGGCAGCCATGAATACATAGGGTGGCTCCATAGGGTGGCCATGAGCATCAACACCCGGGCCAACGGCCGACATAACAAGCAGCATTGGCACGAAAATGACAAGGGACATGAGAAACATCAGAACAGCAAAGACCTTGGCTGTTTGATGCGTAGAGAATGACTTTATCTGGATCTTCATGATCTCTCCCGGGATGCTGGTAGCGCGACTAACGTTAACTGGACATACAAAGTGGCACCAAAAAAAATGCCGCTGGATGCATCGCAAAAGGCATCGACCCTGCCTGCCGCAGCAACAGAGGATAGCCGTCATTCAAGTATCCGGCGGATATCTGCCTGTCCGTAATTTCAGAAAACTTCAAAACAGAATAATCAGGGCCTGACTTTTACTGCCGGCCCGTTGCAAAACGCGGCCCTTATGTGCGGGGCTCGCGCCGCTGGCGATAATGCCGGATCAGTGCGTTGGTGGAACTGTCGTGGGCAAGCAGTGGCTCGCTTGTGCTGGCGAGGTCGGCCTCTGTGCTCATCGCCAGTGATTTGCCGAGCTCGACCCCCCACTGATCGAATGAATCGATATTCCAGATCACGCCTTGCACGAACACGCTGTGTTCATAGAGCGCGACCAGCGTGCCCAGCGCGTGCGGGGTCAGTCGCTCGGCGAGGATGGTATTGCTGGGCCGGTTACCCTCGAAGGTGCGGTGCGGCACCAGCGCAGCAGGTATGCCGTCGATTTTCGCCTCCTCGGCCGTCTTGCCAAACGCCAGCGCCTCGCCCTGTGCAAACAGGTTGGCCATCAGCACATCGTGTTGCCCGCCCAGCCGGTTCAGCGGCTGGCAAAAACCGATGAAGTCGCAGGGGATCAGGTGCGTGCCCTGGTGCAGCAACTGGTAAAACGAATGCTGGCCGTTGGTGCCGGGCGCACCCCAGAAAACCGGCCCGGTCGGGTAATCGACCCGGGCGCCGTCAACCGTGACGTGCTTGCCGTTGCTCTCCATCGCCAGTTGCTGCAGGTAAGCCGGAAAGTGTTTGAGGTATTGCTCATAGGGCAACACGGCGAGCGTTGCGGCACCGAGAAAATTATTGTTCCAGAGTGCCAGCAGGCCGTGCAGCACCGGCAGGTTTTTCTCGAAGGGAGCGACGCGGAAATGTATGTCCATGTCATGAAATCCGGCGAGCATGGCACGGAAATGCTCCGGCCCGATCGCCAGCATGGTCGAGAGCCCGATGGCCGAATCCATCGAGTAACGCCCTCCTACCCAGTCCCAGATACCGAACATGTTGCCGGCATCAATGCCGAAGCTGACGACCTCTGCCTCGTTGGTCGACACCGCGACAAAATGTCTGGCCAGTGCAGTCTCGTCATTGTCCATCGCGTGCAGGCACCAGGCGCGTGCGGCATGCGCATCGGCCAGCGTCTCCTGCGTAGTGAAGGTTTTCGAGCAGACCACGAAAAGCGTTTCGGTAGGATCGAGATCGCGCACCGCTTCGATGAAATCGGTGCCGTCGACATTGGAGACAAAACGGAAACTCATGTCACGCCGGCTGTAATGGCGCAACGCGTCAAAGGCCATGACCGGGCCAAGGTCGGAGCCGCCAATACCGATATTGATGACATTGCGAATGCGTTTGCCGCTGTAGCCGGTCCATACGCCGCTGCGCACGAGCTCGCAAAATGCGGCCATGCGCTCAAGCACGGCATGCACATCCGCCACCACGTCCCTGCCGTTGACAAGAATGTGCTCGCCTGCGGTTGCGCGCAGCGCCGTGTGCAACACCGCGCGCTGCTCGGTGACATTGACCAGTTCGCCGCGAAACATGGCCTCGATACGTGCGCGCAAACCGCAGGCATCGGCCAGCTCCAGCAACAGGCGCAGTGTCTCGCCGGTAACACGCTGTTTGGCATAATCGAGATAGAGCCCGGCAGCCGTGACATGCAAACGCTCTCCGCGGGCAGGATCACGCTCGAAAAGTTCGCGCAGGTGGAGCGGAACGATCTTTTCGGCATGCGCCTGCAGCGCCAGCCATTGCGGGCGACTGGTGAGGGCAACGGAAGATCGCTCAGAAAAAGATGGCGGCATAAGTTTCTCGTTGCAGGCATGGCAGACAACTGTCCGCGCATTGCGTTTGCTGGCATGGACATTTGCTGCTGTTGCCGGAATGCAGGCCGGAATCCCCGACAAGGAAACGGCACGCCATGGCGCTATCTCGATTCACCCTCTTCACAGTCACTGTCGGCGTGATCCGCACTGGCCGGCCAGTGCGGCGCCGACGGCAGCAGGGATTGGTGCACATTAATGTGATCGTGCAACGGAGACCTGCGGACACGCCGGATATTCACCTCGACCCGACGCTGCTGATGATCATCCACCAGCAGGATACTGTTGTCGGCCTGCACAATGCCGTCCAGCGAGACCGTGATCGTGTCTGTGCTCTCGTCTTCTGCCGCCACGGTTTGCACAAAGGAAATGCCGTACGTGGTCGTGCGATAGCGATAGCTCAGTGAAAGCGCCTCCCAGTGTTCGGGAAGACAAGGCGTAAAGCGCAGCCGGCCGGGTTCCAGCCCCAGACCCAGCAGCGACTCCATGATCAGGCGGTACATCCAGCCGGCCGAACCGGTATACCAGGTCCAGCCGCCGCGGCCGGTGTGCGGCGGCACGGCATACACATCAGCGGCAACCACATAGGGCTCCGCCTTGTAGATGGCGATGGCTTGCGGGGTGCGCGCATGGTTCAGCGGATTGATCATCGCCAGCAGCTCCCAGGCACGGTGGCTGTCGCCGAGAGAGGCGAAGGCCATGGCGGCCCATACGGCGGCATGCGTGTACTGTCCGCCGTTTTCGCGCACACCGGGAACGTAGCCCTTGATGTAGCCCGGGTTCATCGCCGAGGTATCAAACGGCGGATCAAGCAACTGCACGATGCCGCCGCCTTCACGCTTGCTGCGGCGCACCAGATGGTGATCCATCGCGTTCATCGCCAGGCGCGAACGTTCGGCATCTCCCGCACCCGAGAGCACCGACCAGCTCTGGGCAATGGAATCAATCGCACATTCAGGGTTGACCGACGAACCCAGCAGCGAGCCGTCATCAAACCAGGCACGGCGATACCAGGCGCCATCCCAGGCATGCAGGGAGAGGTTGGTCCTCAGCTGGGCAGCCTCACGGCTGCACTGCCCGGCGAAATCGGTGTCATGGTGCAGACGGGCAAGCTTGCTGAAGGAGATCAGCACATCGTAGAGGAAGAATCCCAGCCACACGCTTTCACCCCGGCCCTGGATACCGACGAGGTTCATGCCGTCGTTCCAGTCACCGGAGCCCATCAGGGGCAGGCCGTGTTCGCCAAAGCGGAGTGCGTGCCGGATCGAGCGTACGCAATGCTGGTAGAGGCTGGCAGTTTCAGCGGAGCGCCGGGGAAGGTCGTAGTACGAATCTTCCTCGGCAGCGAGCGGACGGCCCTCGATAAAGGGCACGTTTTCGTCGAGCACGCCGGTATCGCCCGTGCACAATACATAGCGACACAGGGCGAACGGCAACCACAGGTAGTCATCCGAACAGCGTGTGCGCACGCCGCGCCCGACCGGTGGATGCCACCAGTGCTGCACGTCGCCTTCCGGATACTGGCGCGAGGCACAACGCAGCAGGTGCTCGCGCAACAGCTGCGGCTCCGTATGCACCAGCGCCATCGCATCCTGCAACTGGTCACGAAAGCCGAACGCCCCGCCCGACTGGTATAAACCGCTGCGCGCCCACAGCCGGCTGGCCAGCGTCTGATAAACCAGCCAGCCGTTGGCCAGGACATTCAGGGCCGGATCGGGCGTCGTTATCTGCACGGCGCCGAGCGTGTATTTCCAGTACTGCCGGACCTTATCCAGCGCCACCCGTGCGGCACCGCCCACGCGAAACCGCCGCGCCAGGGCCCGCGCGCTGTTGGTGTCGCGCCCGGCGCCCAGACGGAAGATGATCTCGCGCTCCTGTCCGTCCGCCAGATCAAAAGGCACCTGGATCGCACCGCAGGGATCAAGGGCGGCGCCGAGGCGGCCCGAGAGCCGTGAACGCTTCATCGCATCGGGATCACCAAGCGAGCCGTTACGCCCGAGAAACTCGGTGCGATCACCGGTCAGGGTGCGCGCCTCGTCATCAACATCAAAAAATGCGACCCGGCCCTCGAACTCGGTGTTGTAGGCATTGCGCGCAAACAGGGCGCCGCTGGCGGGGTCGATTTCCGTCACCACATGCATGGCCGATTTCGGCCGCAGGTCGCCGAGTACCCACTCGACATAGCCGGTGGCGGAAAGCCGCCGGAGCCGGCCCGATCCGTTGCGCACCCGCAGCACGGAAAACTTCACCGCCTCTTCCAGATCCACATAAATCCACAGCTCGGAATGAATGCCGCCCGAGGTGTGCTCGAACACGCTGTAGCCGAAACCGTGCCGGCTGACATAGGGCATTGCCCCGCTGCACGGTTGCGGTGCCGGCGACCAGAAATGCCCGCTTTCTTCATCGCGCAGGTAAATGGCCTCTCCGCCCGAGGCCCCGACGGCATCGTCACTCCACGGTGTCAGCCGGAACTCATGGGCATTTTCACTCCAGGTGTAGGCGAGGCCGCTTTCCGTCACGACACTGCCAAAGTGCGGATTCGCGAGTACGTTCGACCACGGCGCCGGCGTTTTATGTGACTGCGTGGTGGTGATGACGTACTCGCTGCCGTCAGCGCTGAATCCGCCGAGATCGTTGCCGAGCATGAGGTCTTGTCGCGGCATCTCCGCGACCGCCGCCGGCTCGGGACGATGCGCCCTGACGATTTCCAGCAGCGGCAAGTGCTTGACCGGAAAATCCCGGCGCCTGACCTGTTGCTCCAGCAAGCCGCGGTTATCGGCGATGACAACACGCGCCACCGACTGCAGCAGGATGCGATCCTCGTGCGAGATCTGTTCGGCAGAGCGCACAAAGATGCCGCCAGGCCGGTCGATACCATGGGCTTCGGTACCCGTGGCAAGCGCGCCCATGATGCTGTCCTGCAGCTGCTGCCGGTAGCCGGCGTAGTCTTCATTCCAGATCACCAGATCGACCGTGAGGCCTTTCCGGCGCCAGTAGGCGTGGCACTGGATCATCTGCCGCGCCATGTTGACGTTGGCGGCATCGGCGACCCGCAGCAGGACAATCGGCAAATCACCGGAAATGGCATAGCCCCACAGGCCGGACTGGCCGCGGCGGTTCTGCAGCAGGATGCCGGCCTCGGCGCGCAGGGAGGCGTCAGCATAAAGGATGGAGCCGGCCAGACGCCGATAGAGCTGGGCATCGGACTCGCTGGCGTTGATCTGCCGCAGCATCACGCCGCTGTGCGTACCGGCGAGGTCAAAGACGCGGTCGGCAAGGTGGCGATCCTGGTATTTGTCGGCCAGCATCAGACAGGCCTCACGATTGCCGGCCACACCGGACACCAGCTCGATCGTGGCAGACTGACCGGCCTCGACCGTGATGCGGCAGCGAATAGCCACAATCGGGTCGAGTACCGAGCCCTCACTGCCGGACAGCACGGCATCGCTCATGGCCTGGGGGGCCGCCAGGGTACGTCCGCGCCCGATGAAGCGCATGCGGTCCGTCTCGTAGGAGACCTCACTGATCGTGCTCACCTGCCCTGCCAGCATGTGAAACATCCACGGCACCTGCTCACCGGTTGAGCGCGGCCGCCGCGTACAGATGATGGCGCGCCGGCCCGGCATGATTTCCGTCTGTACAAACAGGTTCCCGAAAGAAGGCTGCATCATGTCTGCCGCTGGCGGGGCCAGCACGACTTCCGCATACGTGGTGACTTCTATCGTGCGGCGCCCGGGCGAGTGGTTGGTAATGCGCACCCGGCGCACTTCAATGTCGTCTTCCGGCGACACCACAATCTCGGAATAGGTCTCGATATCGTGATCACGGCGCCGGTACTCCGCACGCCCCTCAGGAAACATGGCCTCGTAGCTCTGGGCCCGCTTGAGCGTCGGCTGGTGCGCTGCCGACCAGAACTCACCACTGCTGACATCGCGCAAATAGATAAACGTGCCCCAGTTATCGCAAGTACTGTCTTCGCGCCAGCGCGTGACCGCCAGATCCTTCCAGCGGCTGTAGCCGCCACCGGCATTGGTAACCATGACGTGGTAACGGCCGTTCGAGAGCAGTTGCACTTCCGGCGCCGGCGTATCGGAACCGACCGGCTCCGGCGTGGATGCTGCCGATGCATCAGAAAAAACGGCACTTTCCGAATACTCGGCAATCCGGGTCTGGGGTACGGAAATCTTCGGAATGCGTTCCTGCAGCAGCAACAGGGTCGACTGCAGCTGGGGATCGGTTTCAAAACGCCGTTGCATCGGCTGGTCGAGGAGCAGGTGCGCCAGCGCCAGCAGGCTCATGCCCTGATGATGCGCCATGAACGAGCGCACCACCGCGCCACCGGACTGGCCCCGCGGCAAACGTGCAGGCGTGTAGTCGATGGCCTCGTAGAAACCGAAGCGGCCCTCAAGCCCGCAGGCCGACAGTCGCTGCAAATTCGCACAGGCCGCCTCGGGCGCCACCATCAGGGCCAGTGCCGAGGCATACGGTGCCACCACGGAATCTTCCGCCAGGCCACGCTTGAGTCCGAGGCCGGACACACCGAAGGCGTGATAGCGATAGTTGAAGCTGGCATCAAGGATGTTGTAGCCGGACTCGGACACACCCCAGGGCAGGGAACGCTGGTTGCCGAAATCAATCTGGCGCGCCACCGCCGCCCGGCAACTCTGCTCGAGCAGCGTACCTTCATAGGAAGGCATCACCAGCAGCGGCATCAGATACTCGAACATCGAGCCGCTCCACGACACCAGCACCGGTTCACCGCCGGCCGTTGTCAGCAGGCGGCCAAGGGCAAACCAGCTTTGCTGCGGCAGCTGTCCCTGGGCAATGGCCACAAAGCTGCACAGGCGCGCCTCCGAGGCGAGCAGGTCATAAAAACTGGGATCACGCCGAAGCTCGTCGACGTTGTAACCAATCGCCAGCAAGTGACGCGCGCGGTCATACAGGAAGCCATATTCCATGGTGGCAAACTCCATGGCCTGTTGCGCGAGGCGTTCGGCGTTCGCCATGCGTTGTGCCGCCCGGCTGCCGGCCAGCGCGACCCTGTCGCGCAGTGCGCTCATCCAGTCCCGCTCCTGTGGCGTCATGCGCCCATGGAGTCCTGCATCAATGACCGGCAACAAACGGCTGGCACGCACCGCCAGATCACGCAGCGTCGGGATATCACCAAAGTCCGCCAGGATGGCAAGGTCACCCGGCACCACGGGCAACGCCAGCCAGGGGACGAGAAACACCAGTTCTTCGATCAGCTCGCGGCACTGCTGCACAAAGGCGTTGGCCCACTCCTCGGCTTCGCTCTCGTGAACGTCTTCAAAACCGGCGAGCATGGCACCGGCAGCACCGGCCAGCGACTCAAGGCATGCCAGTACCGCCGGGAGCGTCACCGGGGGCGAGGCACAGGCAGCGTCCAGCAGCGTGCGCAAACGGGAGACTGATGCCGGAACGTCTTCCGCCATGGTATCGACAAGGATGCCCAGGGTATCGACGAGTCCGTCCAGCCATCGTGCGCCCACAATCTTCTGGTCAGGCAGGGCAAACAGGCCGGCACGCAGGGTCAGTAAATGGCCGGCAAGGTTGCCGCTGTCCACCGATGAGATATAGCGCGGCGGCAGCGGCTGCAGTGTCCGGGTGTCATACCAGTTGTAAAAATGCCCCTTGTGCCGCTCCAGCGCCGACATCGTCTCGAAAGTATTGGCGCTGCGCTCAAGCAGCACTCCCGCCGTAATGAAACCGAAGTCGCAGGCAGACAGGTTTGCCAGCAGGGCCATCCCCATATTGGTCGGCGACGTGCGATGCGCCAGCACCGGCCCCGGACTCTCCTGGAAATTGTCAGGCGGCAACCAGTGCTCTCCGGCAACCACAAAGTGTTCGAAAAAGCGCCATGTCTTGCGGCTGATCTTGCGCAGGAAGACCACCTGATCCGTGGTCAGCGCCGGATCGCGGCGAAACAGCGGCCGTCCCAGCCACCAGGCAATGCCGGGCGCCAGCAACCACAGCCCGACAAGGGGGCCGGCGGCGGCCAGCGCCTGCGGCCGGTGCAGGCACAGAAGCACAAAGGCAGCCAGGGCAATAAAAGGCGCCATCCACATCGAGCGACAGGACGCCAGAAACCCGGTCCTGAGCCGGCTGCCCAGCTCGCTGGAAGCGCACCATTCCAGCAAACCATGGTGTGTGACCAGCATGCGCCAGACCGAACGCAGGATGGCGCCAAGGCTGAACATCGCCTCATGCGGAAGACAGGCAATGCGCAAGCCGGACAGCGCAAAATGCCGTCCGGCCGAACGCATGACGTTGACCAGATGCTGGCCAGGGAGTGTGTCCGGCGGCTTGCGACAAATGTCCACCGCTGTGGTCAGCAGCGGAGGAATCAGGACAATGCCGAGCACGGCCAGCGTCCATATCCATGGCTGCGGCGCGACACCCCAGCCGAACAGCAGCAACAGCAGGAGTGCCGAAGGAACAAGGCTGCGCCGCAGGTTATCAAGAATCTTCCAGCGGGACAGGGACGACAGCGGGTTCGGCAGACTGCGCCCCTGCGGACCCGGAACGCACGGCAGCAGCCAGTGGGCGATCTGCCAGTCACCGCGAATCCAGCGCTCCTGACGGCTCACGTCCACCTCGTAACGGGTGGGATGTTCCTCGTACAGGTGCGAGTCGCTCAGCAGCCCCGAACGTGCGTAACATCCCTCCAGAAGATCGTGACTGAGAATGCGGTTTTCAGGGAAGCGCCCCTTGAGCACACGCTCGAAGGCATCCACATCGTAAATACCCTTGCCGATAAACGAGCCTTCACCGAACAGATCCTGATAAACATTGGAGACGGAACGTGTGTAGGGATCAATGCCGGAGTCCGCGCTGAACAGCTGGGCGTAGCGCGAGCGATGCGCCCGCGACAAGCTTGATGCCATGCGCGGCTGCAGGATGCCGTAACCGGCATTGACGCATTGCCGGCTTTCGTCGAAACGCGGCCGGTTGAGCGGATGCGCCATCGCCCCCACAAACTGCCGCGCCGATTCCCGGGAAAGCTGCGTATCACTATCCAGCGTGATGACGTACTTGACGTTTGCCATGAGCGTCATGTCGCCGACCAGCAGTGCAAAACAGCCCTGCCCGCCACCGCGCAATACCGCATTCAGATCCGCCAGCTTTCCACGTTTGCGTTCATAGCCCATCCAGACACGCTCGGCGGCATCCCAGCGCCGCGGCCGGTGAAACAGGAAAAAGCTGTCTCTCCCCGCGCCCCGGTATTTTTCATTCAGTTTCTCGATACCGCTGCGGGCCTGCCGCAACAGTGGTGCATCCCCGGCCAGCTCTTCCTGCTTGGCATCGCAAAAATCGGTGAGCAGTGCGAAATGCAGGTGCTCGTCACGGTTCCCGAGGAACCTGACCTCCAGTGCCTCAAGCAGATCATTGATGCCATCCGTGCTGCTGAGCAGGGTAGGAATGACGACCAGCGTACGCACTTCCGGCGGAAGTCCGCGCGCGTAGTCCATTCGCGGCAAGGGTTGCGGCGGCGCCAGCAAGGTGGCAACCCAGTTCACCAGGGTTGATGCCAGCTGGCTGGCCGCCAGCAGCAGCAAACATCCGGCCAGCCCAAGCCACCACACGCTCAGGCCGTTGGCACGGGCATGCGCCAGCAGGCCTCCGGCAAAAGCCACGGTCAGCAACAGGATGGCGCCGAGATAAAACACCAGGGAAAACCGGGCCATCCAGCGGCGCGCGCGCTCCGCCGCGGAAAGACGGATGGCGAGCACGCCCTCCAGCTGGGGCAGGCCCTTATCGATCAGGTAGAAACCGACATGCGCCGACGGATCGTTGTCGCCTTTACAGGTGGCACCCTGCGCCAGCCCGGTGGCCTTGCGGGCAACGCCGGTTTCAGAGAGGCCGCAGCGTTTGGCCAGCCTGGCAACGACATGCCGGTAGCGATCCCGGGTGGCAAAATCCATGGCCGCGTAAACACCGCCCGGATCCTCCCGCAGGGCATGCTCGACAAAACTCATCTTCTCGACAAACACGCCCCAGTCCACCGCCGCCAGGGAACGCAGACTGCCGATGGTGTTGCTGATCGACACCTGGTCGGCGGCCTGCTGCTGGCTCTCCAGCAGCACCATCTGCTCAATGGTCAGGTTCGATTCGGCGAGCCGTTGCTCAATCCAGGAGAGCGGCAAGGCCAGGGCCGGGCCATGCCCCTGCAAGCGGCGTGCGAGCTCCGCGACAAACGGACTCGCCATCGGGGGGTGCGAGCGCGCCATGTCGGCGATCACCAGCACCAGACTCTTGGGATCGCTGGCCGCCATCTCCAGCATCTGGCTGGCCCAGTCCTGCGCCTGGCTCAACTGGATTCTGGCGGTGGTGATGCGCGCGCCAACACAACGCAGATTCTCGATCAGCGCCAGACGCAGCATGATGGGAATCGCCCACAGCTCACCCAGTGTCAGCGGCGTGACCGTTTGATAAGCCATCACGTAACGCTCAAGCGTTTCCGGGTCTACACGGCCGTCACCGTGCGAGATGGCCTCCAGTACAATGTCATAAACACGCGGCAAGCCACGCGACGGGCCCTCGGCCAGAAGGGGCAGCTCGCGGCTGTACCCCTTGGGCAGATGCTTTCTGGCGGTGCGGATTTGTTCTTCGATGAGGTACAGATTGTCGAGCAGCCACTCCCCTGCAGGAGCAACACGGAGCTTGGCCTTGATGGCAGAGGTCAGCAGGTGGCAGGTTCTGGTCAGAACCAGTTCATTTTCATCCAGCCGCCTCAGCAGCCGGTCCGGCTCGCAGGATTTGCCCAGGACATGGGCAGCCGCCAGCGCCTTGCCGTGCTGCTCCAGTTGATCGGCACTGAAAAGCGCGCTGCGCGCCGGCACTGCATCATCGCTCTCCAGGTGATCCGGGCAGTCAGCGCGAGCAGGCATGACACGCGCTGTCATCGTTCGAAGCCATGCCCTGAGCGAAGACTCCCGGCTCATGGCCTGCGTCCTGACGTCCCGGGCCTCACGAAAGCGGGGGCATCGATGCCAGCCGTCATGTTTACCGGATGCCGCACATGAAAAAGTCCGGAGACAACTCCAGCCAGCGTCCTGCTGTATTCGACAATCATCGCGTGTCCTGTTGCGGTGCCTGAAAAGGCTTCCATCTGCCCGTGCCGCGGCGTCACTCGACGCAACCGGTACCGGGCAGTCTCGGCAAGCCGGGACAATGCCCCGCTAATGCTTAATCACGAGTCATTTACTGACCAAACGGGCACTCGCTGCGGGGCAAGTACGACAAGCTGGCTGTCGCCCTTTTTAAAATGACCAGCCTGCGACCCCCGACCGGTTTATCAGCAACAGGAACCATAGTAGGCATTAGCAGAGGTATGTAATTGACCTGAGACAATATTTCGGGGACGAGACAGGAAAAGCGAAGCCGGCCCGATGCGGTGTCGGCTTTATTCCGTTTGAAGCGGCCTTGTCATCACGGCAAGCGCAACGGGCCAGCTGCGCTGATAATGCAAAAATGGCGCACCTCAGGCGGCGCCCTGCCCCTCCTTGCTGGCGGCCTGCCTGAATTCACCGGGCGTGACGCCGGCATAACCCTTGAAGTAGCGGATAAACGAGCGGCTTTCGGTAAAGCCGAGTTTGCGGGCAATGTCTTCGATGGAAGAGTGGGACTGCAACAGATACTTCTGTGCGAGTTCACCGCGAAGGTCATCGAGGATTTGCTGGTAGGACTGGTTTTCATCAGCCAGCTTGCGGTGCAGCGTACGCACATTCATGCCCATCTGGTCAGCCACAAACTCCTTGCGCGGGGAACCGTCTGCCAGCATGGCGCGCAACAGCGAGCGCACCTGATCGGCCAGTGAATATTTTTCCTTGAGGGCATGCAGGGAAGCCTGTGCATGCTGCTCCAGCGTCTCGCGCAAATTGACGTCGGGCTGGCGCAGCGGATGCTCAAAAATCTGCGGCGAAGTGAGCAGCGCCGACATCGGCTGATTGAAATACAACGGACAGCGGAAGATGTGCTGGTAATGCTTGAGCAGGGAACGATCGGCGGGAGCATCATGCTCAAAACGTACGGCCACTGGCGACAGCTCCTGCGAGTCCGCCATCCAGCGCGTATAGGATGTCCATGAGGCGAGCACGTTTTCAATGATGTGGCGGCGTATCAGCGGATCCGTGAAACGGCAATTCCAGCGCACCACAATCGCACCGGGCTCATGCTCGACAGTAGAAGTGCCCATGTCTCCCACCAGTTTTTCATATTGCGGCATGCGCGCCACGGCCTCGGCCAAGGTGTTGCTGGTCATGGCGATATAGCCCATCACGCTGTAGGAGCCGGGCTGGATAAACTGCGATGTCTGCAGGCCGAAAAGCGGATTGCCACAGCGTGGCAACACATAGTTCAGCAGGCGCTGCAATACAGCGCCGGGCACGCGACCATTATTGTCGAGCAATTGCTCCAGTTGCACACCGGCTTCTGCCAGCACCTTTTCACGTACCAGTCCGCAGGCTTCCGCGCTTCTCACATACTGCTGCAAGGCCGGAATGGAGATATGGCCGAGATTGTCTGAAACGGCGGACTGAGCAAGCGGGGACGGAGATGCAGGAGACTGGGACATGGCGCTTTTTTCTTCTTGTTTGCCGCGTGCGAAAGCAGGCGGCATGGCGTCCATAGTAGGAAAGGAACATCAAGCTGCCAAGGTGGCAGACCAGCAGCCCCACGCCATCGGGCAACATAATTCACCGCTCATCATCTGACCGGCTCAGGGCGCGGAGGCTGCCGCTGCCGTTCCCGGATGATCGGCCTGCAACTGGTCTCGCATGGCCTGGATACGACGCAGCTTTTCCTCGCCCTTGCGTATCTCCTCTTCGGGAATGCCTTCACTGCGTGCGCGGCGAATCTGCTCCTGCAGGCGCGGAATTTCATCATCGGCCGCTTTCACATAGGCACTGTACAGACGCTGGTTCTGGCGTGACTCGTAGCGCTGGTAGTTTTCCGGGCTGGCCAGGTCGGCGGCGCTGGGCGGATCACGCTCGGGGGAGCGTGCCAGGGCCGGCGCCCGGGAATCGCCGTGCAGCCGCGCCTCACTCATGGCCTGCGCCGCATCAGGCTGTGTCACCACCACCGGAGTCAGTGCGGTATCACTGCCCGGCAGTGTGGTGGCGACAACCCCTGAATCCGGCAACACGGGCATCTGCGTGGTCACGGGCGCTACCGGTGCAGCCGGAGGCGGCGTTGCCACGTCCGGGCCCGGGGCTGCACGCAACCACACACCGGCCGCGATCACGAGAACCAGCAGCACGGCGGCCGCCAGCAGCAGGCGCTGATTGGCATTCATAGAAGAGGTCCTTTTCCCGGGTGCAGAACGGGCGTTGCCACAGGCTTCACCTCCGGCTGGAGCGCGGGTGCAATATGAATATCCGCCTCACGCCACAAATGTTCACGGGTTTCACGATACTCCTCCTGAACCTTTATCTTGGCGATGGCATTAGCCGCCACATAGCGCACCGACTCACTGTCAGCCGGCTGATAACCTTCCACTCGCTCGTCCACCAGCAGGATTTCCCAGGCCGGATTTTCCCCGGGCTTGCCGGGGCTGCGGAACGGGCGCGAAGGCACCTGCGGCTTCTGCACAAACGCCAGGCTTTCCATCCAGCTGGCGGCCTTGTCGCCATGCAGCAACCAGCCCAGATCACCGCCCTGTTCCCTGTCGCCGGCAAGGGAGTTGCTGCGCGCCAGCGCGGCAAAACCCTCTCCCTTTTCCAGACGCGCATACACCGCATCTGCTGCCGCTTCATCGGCGAGACTGATGTGACGGGCATGCACTTTTTCCACACGCAGGAACTGGTCGCGATTCAGGTCGTAATAATGGCGGATTTCTTCTGCGCTTGCGGCGGCAGCCAATGCCTTGAGATGGGCATTGTCCGCATGAATATCGTTGGCCACACCAATCGTGGCCAGCCAGCCCTCTGTCACCAGCCGATCCGCCACAATCTGTTTCAGGACGGCATATTCAGGTGCGCTCAGGCCAGAGCGTGATTGCGCCCAGTACAGGACATACTGGCGCTCCAGTAAAAGCTCGGCCTGCTGCATGGCAAACGCGGCATCATGATCATGTAACTGATGACGCCCCTGCACATTCTGCGCATCATAGACATCCAGCAAGCTCACCTTTACCGCGGGTCTTTTGCCAAGGCGATACGTCAGCACATCGATTTTCGCGGCGGCGGCACGGCCCTGCTCGCTCAGCGCATATTCGAGCAGCATGCCGGGCCTGGCACCGAACACGGCAATCCAGTCTGCTGCCGCAAGCTCGTGACGCGAGCGCACCAGCGTGTCGAGATTACCGCCCTTCTTCTGCTCTACTGACTGACTGATCCGGTCCCCGAAAGCCGCCTGCAAATCCGCCACCAGTGCCTGCTCAAGCTGCACCGCCGGCGTATAACCCACCTTGTTGTTCTCGATCAGCTCATCGGCCGGAAAACTGGCACGCGCATGGGCCGCGATCAGCCGGTCTTCCAGCAAGGCATGCAATACCGCCGCCTTGCTGATGCCGGGCTCACGTCCTGCCGCAATTTTCTGCATCACGGCAACCAGCCGCAAGGAAAGCGGTGCATCATTGATGATGGCGGCAAGCCCGGGCTTGCGGAGATCATACTGGGCGGCGGCATGAGCTGCCGTGTTGACGGCAAAGCTGCACATTAAAACCAGAAGCAATCGTTCAAGCATGGCAATTCCATCAAGAAAAAAAGGGGCAATGCCGGCAAGGCATGCCCCTGAACTTACCCAAAAAGAAACCCTGATTTTTTAAAACCGTTCGGCCGCACGATTCAGTACACGCACTGCCATGGCAATGGCATGGGGAATCATGATTTTCGCCACATTCTTGCGATCATTGTCATCGGTGCTGGAAAGCACAATGCCGCCCTGTGAGTAGGAAATCGCGCCACCCTGGGTCAGCAGAGGACGCACGTCGGTCGCGGTCGTTGCCATCGGTGTGAAATCATTGAGGGCCGTAGTCACCAGTGCCGGGTCATTCAGCGTGTAGGTGTAGTAGTAGTCATTCACCCAGGTTTCCCAGCCGGCATGATTCAGGGCCGAGGTCGTCCAGGTGTGGTGCGGCTGCAACAGATCGGTCGTGTGCAGCACAAAACCGAGGCTTTGCACGGTCGGGCTGGCCAGGAACTGCTGGAACCAGTACTGACCCAGGTTATCAATGGGTTCAAACGGCATGGTTTCGAAATCGGCGTACTGGCTGCGGGTTGAATAGCCACCCATGCGGTAATGCGCTTCGGTATTGTCGTAGGCGTTGTACTTGGTGCTGTCACCGAACCAGCCTTTCAGGTTGCCCTTGCCGTCGTCGAGATAATCGCCGTACAGCCAGGAAGCGGCCATGTTGTCGATATCACCCCATACCGTGAGCAGATGATAGTTGTAGCCACCAAAATCGTTGCCGTGCACATCCGGACCACGAGTCTGGTTCTGGAAATGCCAGTAGGAGGTGTACTTGACGATGCTGGCACCCGCCCCCCAGACCGGAGCCAGCTGGCAACTGCCGGTAGAAGCGCCACAGATATAGGTATCGGCAAAATCATCGACGTCATAGGCACCCTGACCCAGCGCAGCCGCAAACTGGTCAATGGTGTAACCGGCCGCCGTGGCGCCGGCAAGGAGCTTGGCGTAGTTGGTCGTTGTCGGGTGGGTCTTCATGTAGTTGACGGCATCCATCGCGATGCGGCGATGCACTTCCTGGCTCCAGGCCTGGGCATCAACAGCCGTGCCCAGCAAAGCAGCCGTGGCGAGGAGAGCGAGAGCAGCTTTTTTCATGACAGACCCCTGTTTGTTTTTTTATAAGGCACGCGGGTGTGTACTGCTCCGCGAATGTCACTGATTGTAATCAGACCTGATGACAACATAAGGACAGCTGCGGACATGCAGTGGACATATTCTGACCACAACCGGCGCCGAACCTTGTCAACAGATTCCTCCGCTACGGACCGGGGCTTGACGCCGCCGCAAGCTCAACCCCGATAAAAGCGCGAGTTGCTGCGGCCCGAGCTTTTGGCCTGGTACATGGCCGTATCGGCACACTTGAGGAGATCCTGGGGATTGGTGGAGTCGTCGGGATAGATGGAAATGCCGATGCTGGTGCCTATCTGGATCATGCTGCCTTCCACATCCACCACCCGGGCAAAGGCCTGCAAAATCTTGCCGGATACCAGACTGGCGGCACGGCGCGGTTCACTGCTGGCCAGCACAATCACAAACTCGTCACCGCCAAGGCGCGCCACGATATCGACATCGCGAGAGCTTTCCCGCAGACGGTTGGCCGCTGCCTTCAGCACCAGATCGCCAATATGATGACCGCGGGTGTCATTGATTTCCTTGAAGCGGTCAAGATCGATATAGAGCAGCGCCAGACTGGTTTCCTGGCGATTGGCTTCCGCCACCCGCGCATTCAGCAAATGTTCGAACTCGGCCCGGTTACAAAGACCGGTCAGGCTGTCCAGCGTCGCCTTTCGGGTCAGCGCCTTTTCATTATGACGACGCGAAGAAACATCCCGGAACACCACGACCAGACCGGCCATCCCCTGACGGGCATGTTCATCCGGTTGCAGGGGGCTGGCTGAAATTTCCACCGCCACATCCACGCCATCACGACGCAGAAACAGGTCATCGCGTGCGGTGCGCTCGCCACGGGCGCAGGACGCCACCAGTTCGGCCAGATGCCAGTCGGCCGGCTCGCCACTCTCACCATAGAGGACAAAAATATCACTGAGGCGGCGCCCTATCAGATCCTTGAAAGAAGCACTCAGCAGGCGCTCTGCCGTTGGATTGGCATAAAACACATTGCCGCTCTGGGTAATGCCCAGCAAACCCTCGCTCAGGGAACTCAGCAGAATCTGGTTATTGTCACGCTCTTCCTGCAACAGGCGCAGGCTTTCACGCAGGCTGCGATTCTTGCGATCCAGCTCGAGAAAGACCCGCACCTTGCTGCGCAGTATTTCCGGCTCAAGCGGCTTGAACAGGTAATCGACGGCACCCGTTTCATAGCCGCGAAAAATATAGCGCTGCTCTTTACTCAGGGCCGTGAGAAAAATAATCGGGGTGGATTCCGTGCGCGGATTGCTGCGCATGATCTCGGCAACCTCAAAACCGTCAAGCATGGGCATTTGCACGTCAAGCAGAACCAGGGCGAAATCGCGCTGCAGCAATATCTTGAGCGCTTCCTGGCCGGAGGTCGCTTTCACCAGCTCGACAGGTTCTCCGTCAAATATCGCCTCCATGGCAATAAGATTACTGGACTGATCATCAACAACAAGAATGGCGGGGTGCGAAATCATGAAATGGGCTGCCTTGCCTGCAGTAATTGCCGCTCAAAATGTGAACCGCTTCACGCATCATGCCATGTGGCCTAATTGACCATAAGAGGCTGCCCATGGTGAAACCTGCTGTTCGTCTGCCGTTTTCGACCCGGTATCGGCTACCGCCCAGGCAAACACGCCATTGCCCGGATTTCATACGAAGCAGGCATGACGCCTGCCTGGCGCAATATGCCCTGGCGGAATGGTCAGTCAATTGGGAAAGCTGCTCCCCTCGAAATCGGGGACAATGCCGAATCCGCGCAAGAGCCTGTGGCGGAGAAGCTCCGGACGTTAAAGCGGTTCGCGAGAAAGATCTGGCAGGGAAAGCATAGCGAAAAACATGACCGGCGTTTACATGGCGGCCGCCGTGATCATCACACGACAATCACGCAGCCATCACATGCGATGCTGCAAGAAAACACAGATAAAACAAGAGACAACGTTTTCAATCAGTTCCTTACACGCTCTACCTGAAGCTGGCTCTCAAGAGCGGACATCACTCTTACCCTGTCACCGGGCGCATAGGGGCCCGAAGGGATTTTCCAGACGGCACTGGCGATGCCGATGCAGTAATTCCCGCCGCTATCGGGCAATCCAAGCACAAATGAACGGCCTACCGGCACGGTCTCTGCGGCATTCTGGCTAAAGGTGTCATAAGCGACTGCTGGCATGATTACTCTCCTCATATTCCGGGCTTAAAACCCCATTACGCGCTGCACAACACGCCATGGCGCACAGTGAAACAGCCTAGCTCCTCACAGTTCCAAGAATTCCACTCTCCGACGAGGTGTGCAAGATTGACATTTGAAAAGAACCGGAAGCACCGATTTTCCTTGAAAATAAATCATGAGCGGTGCTGATATCAGACAAAATTAATCGTTAAAAAGTTGTTGACTCGTGAATTTTAACCCATAAAAAAATCTGAAAACCTCCATTAGTGAACAATACCCCTATCAATGGAATTTTTATTCATAACGCAATAACAGCAAATACATATAACGCATTTAACCCGTACAAATTGACTGGTTCTCTCCAGTCGCACTTCCTGCCTGTCACCACCAGCCGCCTTGCGCGCGCCAGCGGAGGGCACCGCCTGAAAAACCGAAAAGCCCACCCGCGCCCAACTGACTCGAAAAATATCTTTACCCCGGAAAAATCGCGGAATTGATTCAGCCCGAAACCGGGCACGCGGCTAAACGGCGAGGGAATCAACAACGACAGACAGCAGCCCTGCCAGGCCCGCAGAGAGCAAGACCTAAACATCGGGAATGACGAAGCCCTTCTCGCGGAACAAGCGCAGGCAGGCCGCCACTGCTACCGGGTCATAGGCAGTGCCCGTGCCGCGCTCAATCTCGGCCAGTGCCTTGTCAATGCCGAGACCGGGACGATAGGGGCGATGCGATGCCATCGATTCGACAACATCAGCGACAGCAATGATGCGGGCCTCCAGAATGATGTCGTCGCCTTTCAATCCCTGGGGATAGCCACTGCCATCAATCCGTTCGTGATGCTGGTGCGCAATGTTTGCCACAGGCCAGGGGAAGTCGACCCCCTTAAGGATGTCATACCCGGCCTGGACATGTTGCTGGACCAAGCCGTATTCAACCGGTGTCAGCCTGGTGGGTTTGGCCAGGATTTCAGCAGGCACGATCATTTTTCCAACATCATGCAGATAGCCGCCGATCCGCAAGCCGTCCAGCTGATCCTCTCCCAGACCCATTTCACGGCCTATCGCCACGGCAATTTCAGCAACGCGCCGCTCGTGGCCGGCGGTATACGGGTCGCGCATTTCACTCAGGGTATTGGCGAGGCCGACCGTCTGCAGGAAGGTGTGTTCCAGTTGCCTGGCATAGCGCCTGATCTGGTCTTCAGCCACCTTGCGGTCGGAGGTGTCCTGCATCAGGCCAATGATGGCTGGACGGGACTGGTAATTGGCGTTGACGGTATTGACGCCCACTTCCACGAGCGAGCCGTCCTGTCGCAACGCACTGACGAGCAATTCGGCTGACTTCAGCTCATGGTGGATGAGTTTGCGATAGGTCTGCTGCACATAATCCCTGTCTTTTGCAGCAATCACGTCAAGAAGCGGCAAGCCGATCAGCTCGCTACTGTCCGCATAGCCAAGGATCTGGGCGGCACGCGGATTGATGTAAACAATCCGGTGATCCTGAAGGATGAATGCCCCGGCAATGGACTGCTCAACCAGAACACGGAAGCGCTGTTCCGACTCGATCAGCGTCGCCTGATAGGCGTCGGCCTGTTTGAGTGCATCGATCCGGTCCAGTGCATAACTGATGCTCGCGCCAATCTGCTCCAGCAGTTTGCGTGTTTCACTGTCAAACCAGCCACTGATGGATGAGTAGAACGTCAATGCCCCGATCGGCTGCTGGTTGCGGCAAACCGGAACCGCCGCAGAAGCCGCCCAGCCATAGCGCCGCGCGCGCTCATGCCAGGCCGCAGTAAGCGGACTTTTCTGGAAGTCGTCGATCCAGACCGGCCGGTTTTCGCGTGTGGCAGTACCGGTGGGGCCGCGGCCATGCTCATCATCGGCACGCACGGATATGTTGATGCTTTCCAGATAGTCCTGGCCTTCACCGGCCGCATGCACGGGAAAAATACGCCCGCTGGCCGGGTCGGCCAGGCCTATCCAGGCCAGCTTCATGCCGCCCTGCTCGACGACCAGGGTACAGATTCTTGCGAAGAGCTCGTCTTGCGTTAAGCACTGAACGATGGCCAGGTTGCATCCGCTCAGCATGACATAGAGATGGGTCAGGTTTTCTATACGCAGATGGTCGAGCTTGCGCTCCGTGATGTCGGCGAACGTACCCTGTGTCGCGAAGATGGCGCCCTTGGCGTCACGCGCCGCCTCGCCCTGCACCAGAGCCCATCCCCGTGTCTGGTCAGGGCGGGTGAACTCCACTTCAAGCTCGTACGGAACTCCATCCCGGATCGTTGTGGATACGGCGGCCGCTAGCCTTTCGTAGCTGTCCGTGGTGAATATCCGGCGTTGCTCGGCGAAGCCTGGCGGCGGTCCATCCGGGTCAAGCCCGAGAATGCGGTAAAGCTCAGGGGTCCATACCAGCTTTCTCGTCGCCTCGTCATGCCTCCAGCTGCCCATTCGCGCAATGCGCTGTGCCTCCAGGAGTTCGGCATGATTTTTCTGAAGCGCGACCTCCTGCTGCTTGCTTGCCTCAATGTCCCGCTGGGTGCCGATCAGGCGCAGGGGCTCCCCGCCCTTGTTGCGGCTGACCACGATGCCACGGTCCAGTGTCCACACGTAGCTGCCGTCCTTGCGCTGCATGCGGTGTTCACTGACGTAGACCGTGGCCTTGCCATCCAGACAGGCTTGCAGTGCAGCGAGGGCCTGTTTTTTGTCATCAGGATGAATGCGTTTCTTCCACTCTTCTACGGATGAGCCTATTTCATTTTCTGAAAACCCTAGCATTTCTCGCCACCGGGCAGAATAAAGCACGGTGTCTGTTGGGATATACCAGTCCCAGAGTCCGTCCCCTGTGCCCTCAACGGCAAAGCGCCACCTGAATTCACTCTCCTGCAACAACTTCTCGCGCTCCCGAATCGCTGCGGTAAGTCTGCTGGCGATGAGGTCTGCGTGTTTCAGGGTGTTCGTCAGCGCAAGCATCAGGCCCAGCAGCAGCGCCGTGGTGATGAGCCCTGCCCCCAGCGTCAGCCAAGCGGGCCTGTAATCGAGACCGGGCGCATTCGCCATGCGATCGAATTCCAGAGTCCAGACATGGCCATGGAAGTCGATGCGGCGCAGCTGATGGAAAGGCGACGGGGGAAAGGGGACGTCGGTGAGCAGGCTGTCGAAAATCCGGGTGACTGGCGTTATCCGGCTGCCATCGTAAATGTGCAGATCCACATAACGTCCTTCCCGGCTTTCCCAGTGGCGCAGGATGCCTGACATCAGGTCAGTCATCCGGTAAGGACTATAGGTCCAGCCCAGCAGGGCCTGGCGTCTCTGCTCCACGCTCGTCACCGGCATGTTTTTTCGGTAGACCGGCACATACATCAGCGTGCCAGACTGCCCGTTCGCATCAGCTTCCTGAACCAGGCGCACCTTCCCCGACAATGTGGCATGGCCTGAATCCCGTGCCTGCTCCATAGCGGCACGCCGTACCGGCTCGGAAAACATGTCATAACCAAAGGCGCGCAGGTTGATGCCCGTGAAAGGCTCGAGATAGACAACCGGGCTGTATTGCTGGCGCAGCCCTGCGGGTCTTGGCTGGTAACCGGCAAAGCCCTCGCCCCGTATTGCCGCAATGTGGCTGGCCAGCTGCCGTGGCTGAATGAGCGGTGCGAAGCCAATGCCCTGGACACCGGGAACAATGTTTTCGGCATCGACCTTTTGCACGAACCGGTGCCATTGCTGGCGATCAATAGTGCCGCCGGCCTCGAAAAGCGCAGCACCGCCACGCAGGATCAGTTCGTAGGACTCAAGGCGCTCACGAACCTTGATCGCGACCTGATCGGCAGAAAAAGAGAAGGCCTGGATGGCCTCATCCTGAATACCGTGGCGCACCTGAAGGGTAGCTAGCATGCTTGCCAGCAAGCCCAGCGCGATTACCAGCCAGACCAGCAGCAGTTGTTTCGATCGGTAGCCTTGAAGCATGAGCCTGCCTGTTATGGAGCGCTGCGTTCGAAATTCAGGGTGTGATCAATCCCGTCAGGGATGGTTAGTTCTAGTTGTTTTTACAGGGTAAAGCCAGACAACACAGGCTTGTGCCGTAAAAGGCGTGGTGGATGCACGATTGCCGGCTGCTGCCGGGAACCCGGGGTAAAGAAGCGGTTGTCCGGACTCGACTTTCTGCCCATGAACGAGACCGGCAAGCCTGTTCCGGATACCCGGCTGCCGCCTGTTTGCTGCGGCGCAAGCCGTGAGGAATGGAGTGCAACCATCGCCAGACGACAGGCGTCGGGCGAACAGGCAACGAATATTTCCGGCTGTTTTTCTGAAAAGTTTCCGGCGCCATGAAAAACAAAAACCCGCAAGGCCGAAGGCATTGCGGGTTTTGTAGGGCTACCTGAATTGGTAGGCGCAACTGGACTCGAACCAGCGACCCCCACCATGTCAAGGTGGTGCTCTAACCAGCTGAGCTATGCGCCTGGGGTCGTCACTGCAGCATGACTGCCGGCAGAGAGGCGCGCATCTTACTGAATCGCTTCCCGCGTTTCAAGGAATTCAACGCATGATTGTCTGGCCGCGTGCCAGCCGACGCAGCCGCTTTTCCAGCAGCCTGTTACTCTTGCCGGGCGGACGGTAGCGCAAGGCCATATAGACCGCCGCAAACTCGTCGGCTTCAGCCGCCAGAGCAGGTACCGTGTCGGCCACGCGACGGGCAAAGGCCTGAGGCCCCTCGCCTGCTTCACGGATAACACCACGCCGTGCCATGCGCTCGCAATAATGCAGGTAGGCCTTGTCGAGCGGATGCTGCTCACGGCGATGCCCCCGCAAGGTCCACAGGAACAGCAGGCCGGCCGTGATGCCAAGTGCAGCGCCCATGACGGCCAGGCGCCGCATGAGGCCGCTATCACCCAGCAGCCGCATCATGAAGCCCTGCTGTGTTTCGCTGTCATAGCCCAGCACATCGCGATGCCAGCGATAATTCACGTAATCCGAAAGCTGGCGCAGGTTTTTGAACAGGCGGTAATTGTTGTAGCGCACCGCACTCATGCCGGAGTCGCCCCAGTAGGCCGGATTGTTTGCCAGCTGCGGCGCCCCGCGCTGGATACGATCAGGCGCCACCGCCGAGGTCGGGTCCACGCTGATCCAGCCATGCCCCGGCAACCAGACCTCTGCCCAGGCATGGGCGTCAAGCTGGCGCACCAGCCAGTAATTGGCCAAAGGGCTCTTTTCCCCGCCCTGGTAACCCGCGACGACACGTGCCGGAATGCCGGCGGCGCGCATCAGGAATACAAAGCTGGAGGCATAGTGCTCGCAGAAGCCGCGTCGCGTACGGAACAGGAAATCATCGATGCGGTTTTCGCCCAGAACCGGTGGCTGCAAGGTGTAGAAAAAGCGTTCCTGGCGGAACCAGTCCAGCACATCGCGCACATACTTTTCCTGCGAACCGGAACCGTTCAGCCAGCGCCGTGCCATCTCGCGGGTTTGCGGATTACCGCTGGCAGGCAACTGCAGGGACTGGTGTCGCATCCACGCCGGCAACACCCCGGCATCGACATTACGCTCAGGCCATGATTCCACGGCATAAGACAGCCGCTCATAAACAGGCTTGTTGTAAACCAGACGATAATCACGGGTGAGCCCGACGCCACTCGTCACCGACGTCGGCAAGGCCAGTGCAAACAACCAGGGCTGGTCGGTAGCCTCCAGCGTCACGCGATATTTCACCACGGCGCCTGATTTTTCCGCAGACACCCATGGCGGCAGAGCAGCCACAGATGGAACGGCGGAGGTTAAACCACTCATGGTTTCATCCTGACTCCAGCGCTGCCCGTCAAAATAGGTAAACACGAGACCGCGCCAGTAAAGCTGGCTGGACGGCGGAACCGGCCCCTGGAACTCCACACGAAATGCAGCCGCCGAGGATTCACTGAGACTTGAAATATCACCGGGACTCATGGAGTCCGACATGCCGGTACGACCACTGCCTTGCGAAAAATTGAGCGTCCATAACGGCGGCAGGCGCGGGAAAAAAACAAACAGCACCAGCATGAGCGGCACTGCCTGCAGCATCAGCACACCGGCCCTGCGCAAGGTCAGCCCTGGCCCGGCGCTTTCACGCTGCTGCAGGGACAACAAGGCGGCCAGAATGATCACGCTGGCCACTGCCACATAAAGCGTCAGCAAAAAGGATTGCGAAAACAGGAAGGCCGTCGCCAGCACAAAGAAACCCAGAATGGCCGAGATAAAAAAATCACGCTGATCGCGCGACTCCAGCATTTTCAGCACAACGCAGAGCAACAGAAAGGAAACACCGCCTTCCGGCCCCAGAAAGGTTCGGTGCGAATAAAAAACACCCGCCATGCCGGCACCCAGCAACAGCACGCGCAGGAAGGCTCCGGGGGCAGGCAGGCGCGACTCCAGCCAGGGCAGTCTCCAGCAACAGGCCAGTACCACCAGCGCACTCAGCCACGGCGGCAAGCGGTCCATTTGCGGCGCCACGACCGCCAGCAAGGCCAGCAACTGCCAGTAACGCGCCGCCCGTGGCGGAAGAGACCCGGGCCCTGTCGTCGCGACTGTCGTTGCCATCAGCGTTTACCCTCACGGCCAGCGCTGTCGTTATCGGACGCACCGTGATCAACGCCCTCGCGGCCAAACAGCGCCAGTGCACGCAGACATTCATCACGGTGCTCAAGGCCGATGGCGGCGGCAATATCGGTTCCAGGCAGACGCAGGCCAAAGGCATGATTCTGCCTGGCGAGTATCAGCACCCACCAGGTCAGGCGCGACAGGCGAGCCTCGATACCCAGACCCGGCAAGGCGGCCCAGTCCAGAATGTCGCTGCCGGTTTCTTCACTGGCATAGGTTTTGGTCAGCAGGCCGCGGCCACGCGCCAGATGCTTCCAGGAAATGTGCGCGAGGGGATCACCCGGCGTGAAGCGCCGCAGCCCGTCAAAATCCTCATGACCCCGCGTGCGCTGCTTTTCGCCCTCGCCCTCATGGCCGGCGCCCGCAGGAATCACGTCACTGGCCTCCGGATGCGGATACACGATCGCGGTCATGCCCATATCGAGCCAGGTCCATGCCCGCAACAGGCCCAGCGGATACGTGCTGGAAATTTTCAGGCGCGGCGGACGCAACCAGCCACGCTTCCGGGCCGCCAGTGCCACCGTCGTTTCCTGCGCACCATTCACCCACTCGACAGCGACCAGCACCGTATCCCACTCAATCAGCAGGCTTTCATGCTCCCGCTCGCGGGCATCGTCAAAACGGAGCAGAAAATGCGCCTCTTCACCGGCAAAAGCCGGACTCGCCGATACGGCGGCAATACGCAAGCCGGATAGATTGGCGTAGGTGTGATGGATGGCGACGATGAAAAGGCTGCCGATAAAAAAACTCAGCCCCAGCAAAAGATTATTGGCGTAGTTGATGCCGCCGACAAAAAGCGCCGCCATGACAAGCACCGCCAAGCCGCCCTGCCGGGTCAGGAAAATGAAAATGCGGCGCTGGTTCAGGGTAATGCTGCTGGTACGCGGAATGCGACGATCCAGCCAGCGCGCCCAGCGCTGGCGAAAAAACTGCTCTAGCGGCCATGCCACTTTCATATCAGCCCGCCCCTCAGCCGATGACATCAACCGCTTTCAGCAATTGCGCGGTCAGGCTGTGCGTACGCCCGTGATCTTCCATACCGCCACGCAAGCGGTGCTCGGCCACAGCCGGCAGCACCACCTGCACATCTTCCGGCAGCAAGTGCTCGCGGCCGGCAATAAAAGCCCATGCCTGCGCCGCGCGCAGCAACGCCAGTGCACCACGCGGCGACAAGCCATGCTGAAAACCCTGAGCCGTGCGGGTATGCGTTACCAGACGCAGCACATAATCCAGCACCGCATCACTGACATGAACACGGGTCACTGCCTGTTGCCAGGCGACCAGCTCCTTGACGCTGGCCATCGGCTTGATGGCGGCCAGCAAAGCCCGGCGATCCCCCCCCATCAGCAGCACGCGTTCGGCGCGCAGATCGGGGTAGCCCAGCTGGATGCGCATGAGGAAACGATCGAGCTGCGATTCCGGCAGCGGGAAAGTGCCCATCTGGGTAGAAGGATTCTGCGTGGCGATCACAAAAAACGGCTCTGGCAACTTGCGTGTCGTGCCATCAGCGGTGACCTGATGCTCTTCCATCGCTTCCAGCAGCGCACTTTGCGTTTTCGGTGTGGTGCGATTGATTTCATCGGCCAGCAGCAGCTGCGTGAAAACCGGCCCCTGGCGAAACTCGAAATGCTGGCTCTGCGGATTGAAAATGGAAACGCCGATGATATCGGCCGGCAACATATCACTGGTGAACTGGATGCGCTGGTAGGACAGCCCCAGCACACGCGCCAGCGCCTCTGCCAGTGTGGTCTTGCCCATGCCGGGAAGATCTTCAATGAGGAGATGGCCACGCGCCAGCAGGCAGGCCAGTGCAAGCTTGAGTTGCTCGGGCTTGCCGAGAATGACATTACCCAGCGCCGCCAGTACGGGATTCAATGCAGACATGATGATGGTGCTTGCTCGGTTAAAGCGCCTGCGACCATCGCAGGGGGCGTCGGCAGCAACATAGCATCAAGCAAGGGCGGACAGGAACATGGCAAGGCGCCGGCCATGCGCCTCAGGCAGCCGCACGGCCTTCCCGCCGAAGCCGGCGACAGAGTGCCGGATCAACCTTGCAGGGCAGCGAATCCGCGCGCGCAATCACTCTGGATATCGACAATATCCTCAAGCCCCACGGCAATGCGGATCAGGCCTTCGGTAATTCCTGCCGCGGCTTTTGCTTCCGGGCTCAAACGACCATGCGTCGTCGATGCCGGATGCGTGATGGTGCTTTTCGCATCCCCCAGATTGGCGGTGATGGAAAGCAGTCTGGTGGCATCAATAAAACGCCAGGCCTCATCGCGACCGCCCTTGAGTTCAAACGACAGCACGCCGCCAAAACGGCGCTGCTGCCTTGCTGCCAGTTCGTGCTGGGGATGGCTGGCAAGACCTGCGTAATGCACCCGCGCCACTTCCGGCTGCTGTGCCAGCCAGCGTGCCAGATGCTCGGCATTGTCACAGTGGGCTTCCATGCGCAGGCGCAAGGTTTCCAGACCCTTCAAGAACACCCAGGCATTGAACGGACTCATGCTCGGGCCGCAGGTACGCACCACGCCCAGGACTTCGTCCATTTCCTTCTGCCGCCCGACCACGGCGCCACCCAGACAGCGCCCCTGACCATCAATGTATTTGGTGGCGGAATGAATCACGATATCCGCGCCGAGGGTCAGCGGCTTTTGCAGGGCCGGCGTGCAGAAACAATTGTCGACGGCCAGCAAAATGCCGTGACGGTGAGCCAGCGTGGCCAGTGCCGCAATGTCGGCCACTTCACACAGGGGATTGCTCGGGGTTTCCAGAAAGAACAGTTTTGTTGCCGGCGTGATTGCCGCCGCCCAGGCACTCTCGCCCGTGAGCGAGACAAAGGTCGTACTCACCCCGAACTTCTTCAGGTATTTGTCGAAAATCACATTGGTGGTGCCAAACACGCTGCGCGAACACACCACATGGTCGCCAGACTGCAGCAGGCCGAGGCAGGTCGCGAGAATCGCCGCCATGCCGGAGCTGGTCGCCACGCAACGTTCACCCTCTTCCAGTGCCGCCAGGCGTTCTTCAAACACGCGGACCGTGGGATTGGTAAAGCGCGAATAGATATTGCCCGCCTCACTGCCGCTAAAGCGGGCAGCGGCATGGGCGGCGGAATCAAACACAAAGGACGAGGTCAGAAACAGCGCCTCGCTATGCTCGCCTTCGGAGCTGCGGACATGGCCGGCGCGCACCGCCAGGCTGTCAAAACCGAGGGAGGAAAGAAATTCGTCATCTTCGTGCTTCATGGGAATACCTTTACCGGAATGACCCTTGCCGGACTCACAACACGGCAAGGCGTTGTGAGCCAGATACCTGCTGAAATGAAAACGGGCAAGGTGCCACCCTTACCCGGCTCATTACTGACGTGTCGGCGCCAGGCATTGCCCGGGCAGCGTCAGTCGTCGCCATTGGAGAGATCCACTATCGTGGATTCGCCGATCTCCACATTATCTTTTCGTTTTTTGGCGGCATCACTGCGCGAGGCCTGCAGGGCATCAAGGTAGGCATCATCAATATCGCCAGTGACATACTCGCCATTGAAGACCGAGCAATCAAAGTGCTCGATATCCGGATTGCCTTCCTTTGCCGCCGCAATCAGGTCATCCAGATCCTGATACACCAGACGATCCGCACCAATCAGCGTGCACACTTCGTCTTCGGTACGGCCATAGGCAATCAGCTCGTCCTTGGCCGGCATGTCGATGCCATAAACATTCGGAAACTTCACCGCCGGCGCTGCCGACGCAAAATAAACCTTGTTGGCCCCGGCATCACGGGCCATCTGGATGATTTCACGGCAGGTTGTGCCGCGCACAATGGAATCATCCACCAGCAACACATTCTTGCCCTGAAACTCCAGCCCGATCGGGTTCAGCTTCTGGCGGACCGATTTCTTGCGCTGGCCCTGGCCGGGCATGATGAAAGTGCGGCCTATATAGCGGTTCTTCATGAAGCCTTCGCGGTACTTCACATTGAGATGATTTGCCAGCTCAAGTGCCGAGGTACGGCTGGTATCAGGAATCGGAATCACCACATCAATATCATGCTCGCCCCATTCCCGCATGATTTTCTGTGCCAGACGTTCGCCCATGCGCAGACGGGCCTTGTACACGGAAATATTGTCGATGATGGAGTCAGGTCGCGCGAAATACACATGCTCGAAAATGCAGGGGGAGTAGCTGGGATTGTCGGCGCACTGACGGGTAAAAAGCTGGCCTTCGGTATTGATGAACACCGCTTCACCCGGCGCGATATCACGCACGATACGAAAGCCCAGCGAGGTAATCGCCACGGATTCCGATGCCACAATGTATTCCTTGCCAGCGGGAGTATCACGCTCGCCAAAGATAATCGGTCGAATCCCGTTGGGGTCACGGAAACCGACAATCCCGTAACCGGTAATCATGGCCACTACAGCATAAGCACCACGGCACCGGTGATGCACCGCCGCCACGGCGGCAAATATGTCATCTTCGGTAGGGTTCAGCTTGCCCTGCTCCTGCAGCTCGTGGGCAAATACATTGAGCAGGACTTCGGAATCGGAGTCGGTATTGATATGACGAAGGTCGGTGCGGAAAAGGTCACGGGCAATCTCGTGGGCATTGGTGAGATTGCCGTTATGGGCGAGCGTGATGCCGTAGGGGGAGTTCACATAAAACGGTTGTGCTTCTGCCGAGCTGGACGAGCCGGCGGTGGGGTAGCGCACATGACCAATGCCGTAATTGCCGATCAGTCTCATCATGTGGCGAGTATGAAACACATCACGCACCATGCCATTCTCCTTGCGGAGATAAAGCCGGCCATTATGGGATGTCACAATGCCGGCGGCATCCTGACCGCGATGTTGCAATACCGTCAGTGCATCGTAGAGGTGCTGGTTAACCGCGCTCTTGCCTGCAATACCCACAATACCGCACATAAATCACCTCAAGGTTGCCTGTGGTCAGCCGTCTCCGCCTCGCCTTCAGCGGGGCTGACGTGCTCGTCATGTCCGGCTTCCTTCGCCGCTTGCACTACTTTGTTTTTCAGCTCACGCCCCGCGTGTTCATAACGCATGAACTCGCCTGGCAGTCTTGCCTGCTGCCACCACAGGTCATGGCTGGCAAAAGGCGCCGCCATGATCAGCGCGGCGAGCACCACAATCAGTCCGCGCACAAAACCGAAAATGGCGCCAAAAAAACGGTCAATCGAACGTATGCCGGCCGCTTCCATCAAGCTCCTCGCCATATAACCGGCGACGGCAGCCAGCAGCAGTGTCGTCACGAACAAGCCGCCCCAGGCAACGGCCATGCGCAGGGAGGGCGTACTGATGACATCCACCAACTGGCTTTCCAGTGGCGCGTGAAAGACACGAGCCACTACATAAGCCGCCACCCACCCCGCCAGCGAAAAAGCTTCGCGGGCAAAACCGCGGAACACACCGAAGAGCATGGAGATCGCAATAATCGCGAGAATGATGCCGTCAGCGAAATGCATATCCAGTCCTTTTTCAGCGAGCAGAAACGCCGAGCGGCAGTTGTTGCCTTCTGCCGCTCGGCGCGCATTCTAGCATAGCGACCGCCGCAAGGCAGTGCGCCAATACAGTAATCAGGGATTGTAGGGTTGCACCCAGCCACTAAGTTTCAACTCGGGATCAGCCGCCAGGCGTGAGCGGATGGTGTCCGCCACTTCGCGACGCAACTCAGGCCCCACGACAACCTTCCACACCTTGCCCTGCTGATGCGCCACGGCGCGGTAGCCCTTCTTGCGCAATGACTGCACAAGGGCATCGGACTTTTCCTTGCTGGCAAGGCTGGCCACCTGCACCACCCAGGCGTCCGGCAGTGCAGCCGGTTTTGCCGCTGCGGCCGCGACAGGTGCCGCCGTTCTGGCGGCCACAACCTGTACTTTCTCGGCCACCTTTTGCTCGGCTTTGGCTTTTTCAGCTTTTTCACGCGCCAGCTTTTCCTGGGCAGCTTTTTCTTTCGCAGCGCCCTCTTTCAGGGCTTTCTCACTGGCGGCTTTTTCGGCTGCCAGGCGCTGGCTGTCTGCTGCGGACTTTGCCGCCACAGTGGCAACCGGCGCCGGCGGCTTGACCACCGCCACCTCGGCGGCGGCATCGGCAGCCACATCCTCTTCAGCGGCTGGTGCAACCGCCTGGCTCTCATGAGCCGCTGCCACAGACTCGCTGGCAGCCTTCACCTTCTGATCCAGCCTGGGGGCGACCGCTTCAAGCGCAGGCACCCTGGGCGGCGTCGGCATCGGGGGCACGGTTAAAGGGGCGCCGGAGCCATCCAGCAGCATCGGCAAAAAAAGGGCGGCGCCCGCCACCAGAACCAAGCCACCCAGCAGACGCTGTTTGATTGCCTTTTCCATTCACAAACCCCTGCTCAACCTTGCAGCGCCAGCGCAACTTGCGCGGCGGCCACGGTGTGGAAAGAACCAAAAACAAGAATTCTATCGCCTGCACTCGCCTGCTGACGAGCCGAGGCGAGAGCCGGAGCCACATGGTTATACGTGCCGGCGACATGAGCACCACGCTCGAGCAGCAACGGCACGATGCACTCCGCACGTGCGCCCCGCGGCACCGCCAGATCCGCCACATACCAGCGATCAATATGACCCAGACAGGCATCAATCACGGCAGCAATATCCTTATCGGCCAGCATGGCGAAAACAGCAAACGTGCGCTGCCCCGTTTGCGCAGGCGCCAGTTGCTGCATCAGGAAAGCCGCGCCATGCGGATTATGGGCAACATCCAGCAGTACCAGCGGCGCCGTCGCCATGGTTTGCAGGCGACCGGGCAAGGCGGCACGATGCAAGCCTTCACGCAAGGCCGTTTCCGACACCGTAACGGGGGCGGCGAAAAGAGCCGCCAGTGCCGTAGCGGCGTTATCCAGGGCCACGGCCGGTTTCGGCAAACCCGTCAGCACACGATGCTTGTCGTGCCAGGCCCAACCATCGCCTTCATCGCGAAAATCGAAATCATGAGGGCGGCAGGAAAGCTCCACTCCCGCGCTCCGGGCTGCCGCCAGCAGCGTCTCGGGCGGGTTTCTGTCACCACATACCGCCGCCTTGCCACGACGAAAAATACCGGCCTTTTCAATGGCAATTTTTTCACGGGTATCGCCCAGATACTCAACGTGATCAATGCCGATACTGGTCACCACCGCCACATCGGCATCGACCAGGTTGACCGCATCCAGACGACCACCCAGCCCCACCTCCAGCACCGCAATATCCAGCGCCGCTTCCCGGAAGAGTACAAGGGCGGCCAGCGTGGTGAACTCGAAATAGGTCAGCGAAATATCAGCCTGCGCCGCCTCCACCTTTTCAAAAGCACGAACCAGCGCAGCGTTATCGACAGGCGTGCCATCAATACAAATACGCTCATTGAAATGCTGAAGATGGGGCGAGGTATAGCTGCCCGTCTTGAGTCCGGCGGCGCGATAGATGCTCACCAGCGTGGCGACCGTAGAGCCTTTGCCATTGGTTCCTGCCACCGAAATGACCGGACAACCCAAATCACGCACCCCCAGACGATCAGCCACCAGCCCGACCCTCTCAAGGCCCATGTCTATCGCCCTGGGATGCCGGGTTTCCAGCAGAGCCAGCCATTCATTCAGAGACAGGGGTGCGGTCATTTTTATCGCAGTTTTTTCTGGCTGGCTGGGTCTTGCAGGTACGGTCATGCAAGTTCAGGCGGAAATAAAAATCGGCCACAAGGGCCGATTTTTCCCGGAACAGATCCCGGGGCATGTCTCAGATCGGGTAATGCGTAAATTTTGCCAGCAGGCGGAACAGCGTATCACGCATGGCATGACGATGAATGATGGTATCAATGGCGCCATGCTCAACCAGAAACTCCGAACGCTGAAAACCTTCCGGCAGTTTCTGGCGCACGGTTTGCTCAATCACGCGCGGACCGGCAAAACCGATCAGGGCATTGGGCTCGGCAGCATTCACATCGCCCAGCATGGCCAGACTGGCGGAGACACCACCATATACGGGATCCGTCATGACAGACACATAGGGAATGCCCGCCAGTTTCATCTTCTCCAGTGCCGCCGCAGTTTTTGCCATTTGCATCAATGAAAACAGGGCTTCCTGCATGCGTGCGCCACCCGAGGCAGAAAAACACACCAGAGGAATCTTGTGTTCAAGACAGACGTTCACCGCACGTACAAACTTGGCGCCCACAACGGCCCCCATGGAGCCTCCCATATAGCCAAACTCAAAAGCCGCAACGACCACAGGCAAACCATTGAGCTGGCCTTTCATCACGATCAGTGCATCTTTTTCACCAGTGGCTTTTTGTGCTGCCGCAATACGGTCCTTGTATTTCTTGCTGTCCCTGAACTTGAGCTTGTCGACAGGCTCCATATCGGCCGCGATCTCTTCACGACCCTCCTGGTCCAGAAACATGTCAAGACGTTCGCGCGCATTGATGCGCATGTGATGCTCGCACTTCGGGCAAACATTCAGGCTGCGATCAAGCTCCGGCTTGTAGAGCACGGCGTCGCATTTCGGGCATTTTCGCCACAGGCCTTCCGGCACGGAAACCCGACGCTCGTCAGTCGTCTTGCCGACATTGGGAAGAATTTTTTCAATCCAGCTGGAACTCATTTTTTACCCCTGCATACGGGTCGTCCGGCACGCCTGCCGACCCGTATAAAATCCTTGTGACCCATCGTCATCCTGAAATATCAGCGATGGTCCATGGCATTGCGCATGCCCTGCAAAATAGTGGCAAGTGCCGCCGGTATGGCGGCCACATCACCCTGCAAGCGGCTGATCTGGTCGACCAGCACCGAGCCCACGACCACACCATCGGCATGGGCGGCCACTGCAGCTGCCGCGCCGGCATCCTTGATACCAAAACCCACTCCAATCGGCAAATCACTGATGGCTCTAATAGCGGCCACTCGACCGGCGACTTCAGGCACATCCAGACTGGCAGCGCCTGTTACCCCCTTGAGGGATACATAGTAAACATAGCCACTGGCAGCTTCTGTAATGAGCCGGATACGCTCGGTTGTCGTGGTAGGCGCCAGCAGATAGATCAGATCAATGCCACGAGGACGCAGCTCACGGGTCAGATCAGTCGCTTCCTCCGGAGGCAGATCAACGGTCAACACCCCATCCACACCCGCCTCGGCAGCCACCTGGGCAAACACGGCATAGCCCATGGCCTCAACCGGATTGAGATAACCCATCAGCACCACGGGCGTACTGGCATCTTTCTGACGAAACTCGCGAACCATGGCCAGCACAGTGGTCAGGCTCACGCCATGCACCAGAGCACGCTCATGTGCCTTGGCAATCACCGGGCCATCGGCCATGGGATCTGAAAAAGGCACACCAAGTTCAATAATATTGGCCCCGGCATCAACCATGGCATGCATGGCCTTTACCGTGATGCCGGGTTCGGGATCGCCGGCGACGATATAAGGAATAAGCGCCTGGCGACCACTGGCCTTGAGGCCCGTAAAACAATCAGAAATACGACTCATCACATTCTTCTCTATGCTGGCGCCGTCATGGCAAAAAAGCATGACGGATTGCTGTCATTTACTTAAACGGAAATGCCGTCGATTTTTGCCACCGTCAGCAAGTCCTTGTCGCCGCGACCGGAAAGATTGCAGATGATGATCTGGTCCTTGCCCAGGGTCGGCGCCAGTTTTTGCACATAGGCAACGGCATGGCTGGATTCAAGCGCAGGAATAATGCCTTCCGTTTGCGTGAGGAAGCGGAAGCCGGCCAGTGCTTCATCGTCTGTCACACTGACATAGTTCACACGACCAATATCTTTCAGCCAGCTGTGCTCAGGCCCGACACCGGGATAATCCAGACCAGCCGATACTGAATGCGTCTCAATGATCTGGCCGTTATCGTCTTCCATCAGATAAGTACGATTGCCATGCAGCACACCAGGGCGGCCTGCGCTCAACGGCGCCGCGTGCGCACCGGAATCCAGGCCATGACCCGCCGCTTCCACACCATACATGGCAACACTGTTGTCATTCAGGAAGGGATGGAAAAGGCCAATGGCATTGGAACCACCGCCGACACAGGCCACCAGTGCATCCGGCAATTTTCCGGTTTGCGCAAGACACTGTTCGCGCGCTTCACGACCGATGATGGACTGGAAATCACGCACCAGCATGGGATAGGGATGCGGGCCCGCAACCGTTCCGATAATGTAAAAAGTGGTATCAACATTGGTGACCCAGTCACGCATGGCTTCATTCATGGCATCTTTCAGGGTTTTGGAGCCTGAAGTCACCGGCACCACCGTCGCTCCCAGCAGCTTCATGCGATACACATTCATGGATTGACGCTGTACATCCTCGGCGCCCATAAACACCACGCACTCCATGCCCAGGCGTGCCGCAATCGTGGCGGTTGCCACACCGTGCTGGCCGGCACCGGTTTCAGCGATCACCCGCTTCTTGCCGGAATGCTTGGCCAGCAAGGCCTGGCCTATCGTGTTATTAACCTTGTGTGCGCCAGTGTGGTTCAGATCTTCACGCTTGAGATAAATCTGTGCGCCACCGAGCTCGCGACTCCAGCGTTCGGCGTGATAGAGCGGCGAAGGACGCCCCACGTAAAAGGAGAGGTCACGATCAAATTCAGCCAGAAAACCCGGATCATCTTTCAGGCGGGCATAAAGCGCTTCGAGATCCGTGAGCGCAGCCATCAAGGTTTCAGAAACAAAACGGCCGCCATGGATGCCAAAGTGCCCCTTGGCATCCGGAAACTTGGAAAAATCCACAGGTTTGTTCATACAGCTACTACTCCCGCATTTACCGCAGCGATAAATGCATTAATCAATTCGGCACTCTTGATGCCTTTGCTCACCTCTACACCGCCGCTCACGTCGACGGCATAGGGGCGAGTCATACGAACCGCCCCGGCAACATTTTCCGGATTCAAACCACCGGCCAGAATCAATGGCATGTGGCTGTCAGAAGGAAAGTCCGTCCAGTTGAAGGACTGACCGGTCCCCCCCTTGAGATCCGGATGCCAGGCATCCAGTAAAATACCGCTGGCGTCATGATATGCGGCCATCATGGCAGCAATATCGCTATCCGGTTTTATCGCCAGCGCCTTGATCCAGGGATGCCGGAATTGTGTACAAAACTCATTGCTTTCCTCCCCGTGAAACTGCAAAAGCGAAAGCGGCACCGCTTTCAACAATTGCTGCACTTCATCAAACTGCGGATTGACCACCAGCCCCACCGTCGTCACAAAAGGCGGCAGCTCGCGAATGATTGCAGCAGCACTATCCGGAGAAACATAACGCGGACTGGGCGGATAGAACACGAAGCCGAGTGCATCCGCCCCGGCAGCAATGGCTGCACGGGCATCCTCAAGGCGGGTAATACCGCAGATCTTGATGCGAACTCGACTGGGCAAGGCTGGGGCCGACCGTGAAAAAGAAGGGATTCTAGCAGCCTCTGACGCGGGAAGGCAGCAGACAGAACTCAGACAATACCGTTAAGAAAAACCGGCCCCAATGGCTCTCTGGGCAAGTCGAACTGCGGCGGATAGAGAGCATCGACAAAATACAGGCCGTCGGCAGGGGCCGTTACCCCTCCCAGGGTGCGGTCGCGGGCATCCAGTACCGCTTTTACCCACTCCGGCTCCGCCTTGCCCTGCCCCACAGCCATCAGCACGCCCACGATATTGCGCACCATATGATGCAAAAAACCATCGGCCTGGATATCCAGCACAATCAGCGGCCCCTGTTGTGTCAGGGTGAGAAACTGCACGTCACGCACGGCCTTCTTTGACTGACAGGCAACCGCCCGGAAAGACGTGAAATCATGCACGCCGGCGAGATACGCGGCGGCGGCCTGCATACGGGCCAGATCCAGAGTGTGGTAATGCCAGGTCACCATCCCGGCAAGCAGGCTGGAGCGAACGGGATGGTTGAAAATCACATAGCGATAGCGCCGGGCAACCGCCTTGAAACGCGCATGAAACTCATCACTGACAGGCGCAATCCAGCGCAGGGCAATATCGTCAGGGAGTTTGGTATTAACCCCCAGCAACCAGTTGCGGGGTGAGCGCATGGCATCGGTATCGAAATGCGCCACCATGCCCGCCGCGTGCACACCGGCATCCGTTCTGCCGGCGCCAACCACGCTGACGTCCTCATCAGCCACTATCGAAATCGCCCTCTCCAGTGTTTCCTGGACACTGCGCACTCCCGCCTGCTGGGTTTGCCAGCCACGGTAAGCACTGCCATTGAAATCAACACCGATGGCCAAACGCATGAGACTTCCACACTGAAAATGAGACAAAAACAAAGGGCAGCGTTTTACGGCTGCCCTTATGACTGAAGATCAAGGCGAGGGTCAGGTCGACACAGAATCATCCGACCTGGGCAATCAACCCCTTGGCTTCATCTTTCTGAGCGGAATTACCTTCACTCAGAACTTCCTGAAGGATGTCGCGCGCGCCCTCCATATCACCCATATCAATGTAGGCGCGTGCCAGATCCAGCTTGGTCGCGTTTTCATCAGTATCGGCCAGGAAGTCGAACTCATCATCCATGCCCAGATCAGCTACAGGCTCAGCTAGCGGAGCTGGCGCCGGCTTGGCCGCTACAGGAGCTACATCAGCCGCACGCAGGGTAGAGTCAAAATCAGTAACAACATCATTGAGACCAGAGTCTGTCTGCAGGGTTTCATCAAAACTGAAGTCTGCAGCACCGCCCTTGCCGTCATCGAGAGAGAAATCACCATCCAGATCAACTGAACCTGATTCCGCCTCAAGATCCTCAAGACTGAAGCTGAGATCATCATCAGAGCTCTTCAGTTCGGGCTCTTTCAGCTCAGGCTCGTCAAACCCGGAGTCCATGTCGAAATCGGACAGATCACCGAGGCTGAGTGCAGCCGAACTGCCGCTCTCGGCAGGTGCAGTGATCTCATCATCAAGGGAGAAGTCCATACCTTCATCGGCCGCATGAACCTCGGCGCTGACAGACGGTTTGGCGTCGAAAGCATCCGTATCAAGTTCAAAGCTGAAGTCATCATCAAGCTCTGGCTCTGCTGCTTTTTCAGCCGGACTGGTAAAGCTGAAATCCAGCGACTCATCCAGGCTAAGACCTGAATCGGCAGCAGGAGAAGCTGGCTCAACAGCGTCAAAATTAAAATCATCATCTAGCGAGGGCAGATCCAGATCAGCCTCTTTTACGGTGGGCAGGACCGGGCTGCTGGCCGATACCGTCGCATTGAAGTCCATTTCCAGATCTTCAAGCGAAGGCAGATCATCTTCCTCGGCAACAAGGGAGCGTTCGAAATCAATCGCATCGTCCTTGCCAATGACCCGTGGCGGAGGCGTCATGCCTGCCTTGAGATCCTCTGCGCGAGCCAACGCCTGCAGATCACCGGCCGACTCAAACCAGGCCTCCTGCTCGGAGAAGCCCTGATGATCATCAAGATGCGCATAAACCTCGAGAAGCTTCAGGCGCAAGTCACTACGGTCCGGGCTACTGGCAATCGCCTTGTTGAGAAAACCTACGGCCTGGGGATAACGCTCAAACGCCAGATACTGCTCAACCTCTTCAAGCGGATCGGCAAGGACACGGTCCTGAACCGGCTCAGACGTACTTTCAGCTTCAGCCAGCCATGAATCATCCTCACCGGCCAGACCGAGATCGCCATGCGGCTCATCACTGGCAAACAGGGAATCCGGAAGATCGTTACTGACCATCTCATCCGAGGCTTCCAGCTCCGCCAGGGCAGCATCCTCTTCTTCCTGGTCACGACGACGTTTCTGATTCCAGAAATAACCGCCACCGCCCAGAAGTGCCAGCACACCAACAACACCACCAATCAAACCCAGTGGCAGGCCTTCTTCGGCAACTTGTTCGGCGGGAGCCGGTGCTACTGCCGGCACAGGAGGCAATGGCTTGGACTCAAGGGCGGGTGCAGGTGGCACGGCCTTGGTCTGAGCGCCATTAGCAGGCTTTGTTTCAGGAGCAGGAGCAGGAGCAACTGTCGCTACCGGCGCCTTGGCCGCAACAGCCGCCTCTTTCTCTTTCCGGGCCTGCTCCGCTTTCAGCTGGTCTTCTTTCAGCTTGGCCTGGAGTTCGGCAAGCTTGGCATTCTGGATTTCAATCTGTTTGTCATTGGCCTTGACCTGGTTTCCCAGGGTGCCGACCTTGCTGGCCAGCTTGTCTTTTTCTGCCTTGGCGGCAGCCACCTTGACCTTGTTTTCATCCAGATGCCTGGCATCAGACGGCTTGGCACCGGCTGATTCCTTGCCGGCAGCAGCACTTCCCTGCTTGCCGGTCTGCGCCGCCAGCAACTTCATTTCCGGCTTGGCAGCAACCGGGGCAGCCGCTACCGGAGCCTCGGCCTTGGCGGTGGCATTAACCTGCTGAGCCTCAAGAGCCGGTTTTGCCGCTGGAGCTGCTGTCGTACGCCAGGAGTCCGCCTGCTGACGCACGGAGGCGATGGCTTCCTGGGCACTCACCTCGCGAATCTGGGATTCGGTGGGGATATTGAGTACCTGGCCACGCTTCAACTGATTGATATTGTCGTTGGCAAAAGCACGCGGGTTGGCGCGCTGAATGGCGATCATGGTCTGTGGAACGCTGACATCCCCGGGCCGGAACTGCTGGGCAATTTTCGACATCGTGTCGCCAGACTGTGTGCGATATCCATCAGCCCGGGCTGACGGCACCGGCTGGGGCTGCTGGGGAGCGGCCTGGCGCTCTGGTTTTTGCGTATTGGGCGTCACCACCGGTTTTGCGGTTACCACCGGCCTGGGAGGCTCTGCAGACACCGAAGGCTGGGGAGCCACTGGCACAACTGCAGGACTGACGACGGGAGGCGTCACTACACTCGGGACACTCGGGGCCGACGACACCGCCTGGTTCAACTCTGGAGCCGCGGTATCGGAAACCACTGGCGGATCCAGCAAGGCGGTTACTTCCTGCAGCCGCGCATTACCAGGCCATGACACCCGAATAACGAAATCAAGATAAGGCTCGCGCACTGGCTTCATGCTGCTGACGCGGATAAACGAGCGCCCGCCCTGATTTACAACCACATCAAACTTGAGGTCCGTGAGGAAATAGACACGCTCCACACCGAGACGCTCAAAGTCTTCCTGTGTTGCCAATGAAATCTTGATTTCATCGGCATTCAGGTCGCCCAGCTCGGACAACTCGACCTCTGCCTGGAAGGGTTCTCCCAGCGCGGATTTTGTCTTCAGATCACTAACTGCCAGTGCGTGACCCAGTCCCGGCAACATTACGCCGACACTCAACAAGGCAACCGCAAGCTTACGCAGGACCATCATCGGATTCCTTTATTGGTTATTCTTTGAGCCGCTTTAACGCTTCAGTACCCCGGTACCGTACGGCTGGCCGTCAAGCCTTTTTTCATGCTTACAGCCTACTATCCTAGAATTTGTATCACAAGGTTTTCGTAAGTATCAATATTTAAAGTCTTTTATCCAATTTTTAAGGACAAAAAGACTGTGCCGGGCTGCCCCGTGACGCACATTATCGGCCGTCACCCAGAACTGCAGTCCCTGCAAGGGCGCCGGCAAGGTACGCAAGCCCGACATGTATACCTCATCATGCCCTGCCGCATCCGTTACCGGCGTCGCAACTCCTTGATCTGATTCAGGGTCTGTCATGACCACGCCCCTCAAGGCAAACGCATTCCGGAGGCTGGCCAGATCAACCGGAGCCTCGGTCTGCACCGAAACCATGGCTGACAAACCATAAAAAACCGGCACCTGCACCAGACTGACCGCCAGAGAAAGCGGGCGCTCGAGCAAGCGAGCCAGCTCATCCCGCAACAAACGCTCATCTTCAGGGACAGTGTGTGTTGCGGAAGAACCGACCAACGGCAAACAATTAAAGGCAATCTGGACCGGAAAAACCGTCGGCTCAATACCACGGGCATTCAGCAACTCTCCGGTTTGTCCGGCCAGCTCATGCACTCCCGCATTGCCTGCGGACGATACCGGGCCGAGCAAGGTCACATGCGCCACCTCGATGCCGCAGAGCTCATCCAGCACACCCAGCAAGGGAGCCAGCAGGGCGGCCGGCGCTCCCGGACAGGCAACCAGGTCATTCGCCAGCAAATGCGGAGCTGCGCCGTCAAGAATCAGCGGAACGGATTCATCCCCCCGAAAAGCCGCCGAGTGATCAATGACACGGCACCCGGCATCACGGGCGCGCTCAGCCGTCAGCAACGACACCTCGGCAGGCAGGGCCAGAATGGCAAACTGCACCAGGGAGAAATCAAAGTCACTCAGCATGTCCACCAGCAAGGGCCGGCTCTTGTACATCACGGTTTGCTCTTCAGAGCGCTCGGAGGCCAGTACGTACAAACGATCTATCGGTAACGCTGCGTCTTCCAGCATGGCCAGCAAGGCACGCCCCACTTCACCGGTAGCACCGGCAATCGCTATATTGCATGGCTTGTTCATGACCTGATAACTCCTTCGCAAAAAAACATAAACCCGCGCAACCTTTTCAGGGTGCGCGGGTCGAGCAAAACCACTGCATTTTTTACTTGTTCAGCAAAATACGCAGCATGCGACGCAGCGGTTCTGCCGCGCCCCACAACAGCTGGTCACCAATCACAAAGGCGGAAACATACTCCGGCCCCATGTTCAGCTTGCGCACACGCCCGACGCCAATCTTGAGGCCGCCCGTAATGGAAACGGGCGTCAGCTCTTTCACGCTGATCTCGCGGTCATTGGGCACAAACTTCACCCAGTCATTACCGGACTTGATGATGGCCTCAATATCGGACAAGGGCAGATCTTTCTTCAGCTTGATGGTCAGCGCCAGACTGTGGCAACGCATGGCACCAATGCGCACGCAAAGACCATCTACCGGAATCGTGGCGCTCGTGCCAAGAATCTTGTTCACCTCAGCCTGCCCTTTCCACTCCTCCTTGGACTGGCCGTTATCGAGCTGCTTGTCGATCCACGGAATCAGGCCACCCGCGAGAGGGGCGCCAAAAAACTCACTCGGCACGTCTTCGCGAATCGTCTTCGCCACTTTCCGGTCAATATCGAGAATGGCAGAGGCCGGTGTCGCCAGCTCATCCGCCACGGCATCGTGAATCACGCCCATGCCCTTGAGCAGCTCGCGCATGTGATTGGCACCACCGCCAGAGGCCGCCTGATAGGTCATCGAGCTGACCCAGTCCACCAGCCCCGCCTTGAACAAGCCACCCACACCCATCAGCAGAATGGAGTTGGTGCAGTTGCCACCGATGTAGTTCTTTACACCCCTGGCCAGCGCAGATCGGATGACATCATCGTTGACCGGATCAAGCACGATGACGGCATCCTCCTCCATGCGCAGGGAAGAGGCGGCATCGATCCAGAAACCATTCCAGCCACTGGCACGCAGCCTGGGGAAGATGTCACTGGTGTAGTCGCCTCCCTGACAGGTGATGATCACCTCCATGGCCCGGAGCGCCTCCAGCGAGCTTGCGTCCAGCAAGGCCGGCGCCTCTTTTCCGCCAAAATCAGGAGCCTTGCCACCAACATTGGAGGTGGTGAAATAAAAAGGCTCGATATGCGCGAAATCGTTTTCTTCCACCATGCGCTGCATGAGGACCGAGCCCACCATACCGCGCCAACCGACCAGACCGACTTTCATGTTGACCACCTCAACAAAAATAAAAATTCACATGCGGGCCGGGTTAGCCGCTTGCGGCGCAACCCGACACTCTCAAATCCGGCACTGATTACCCATCAGGAAACGCCGGGTTACGGCGTCACCCAACCCAAGCTGCGACCAACTCAAAGCGCCGCGACGACGGCAGCGCCCATTTCCTGTGTGCCGACTTTTTTCGTACCGTCCGTATAAATATCCGGCGTACGCAGCCCCTGATCCAGCACCCGGCCCACCGCGGCCTCAATCGCCGCCGCCGCCGCATCCGCCTTGAAGGTGTAACGCAGCATCATGGCCACAGAAAGAATGGTGGCCAGAGGATTGGCGACACCCTTGCCGGCAATATCAGGAGCCGAGCCATGACAAGGCTCGTACATGCCCTTCTTGTCCTGATCCAGCGAGGCCGACGGCAGCATGCCGATGGAGCCGGTCAGCATGGAAGCCTCGTCGGAGAGAATGTCGCCAAAAAGATTGCCGGTGACGATCACATCAAACTGCTTGGGAGCACGCACCAGCTGCATGGCGGCATTGTCGACATACATATGCGAGAGCTGCACATCCGGATATTCCCTCGCCACCTCGGTGACAACCTCTTTCCAGAGCTCGGTCACTTCCAGCACATTGGCCTTGTCCACCGACATGACTTTCTTGTTGCGCTGCCGGGCCAGCTGGAATGCCACATGGGCAATGCGGCGGATTTCCGACTCGCTGTACACATCGGTATTGAAGCCCTGACGCTCGCCATTCTCGAGGATGCGCACACCGCGGGGCTGGCCGAAATAAATGCCGCCGGTCAATTCACGCACGATCAGGATATCCAGACCCGCAACGATTTCCGGCTTCAGCGAAGAAGCGGATGCCAGCTGCGGATAAAGGATGGCTGGCCGCAGGTTGGCAAACAGGTTCAGCTCTGAACGAATCTTCAGCAGGCCGCGTTCCGGCCGGATGGAGCGCTCGATCGCGTCCCACTTCGGGCCGCCAACGGCGCCCAGCAGAACCGCATCAGCCTTGCGCGCCGCCTCCAGCGTGACATCCGGCAGCGGCACACCATGCACATCAATGGCACAACCACCCAGCAACTGCTGCTCCCAGGTAATCCCCAGTGCAAATTTTTCATTGACGGTCGCCAGAACCTTTTCGGCTTCCGCCATGATTTCAGGGCCGATGCCGTCACCGGCCAGAATGACAATATGCTTGCTCATTTTCTTCCTTCGCTTTGAACATGGCAGGGTGGGTTACGCCGCTTTGCGGCCAACCCGTCCTGTAATCACCGGATGCCCCGCAGGAGCTTTTTTACTTAACGCAACGCCTGAAAAACCCAGGGCCTTGCCTGTTTTGCCTTCGCCTCGAAAGCACGGATGTCATCGGCAAAACCCAGCGTCAGCCCGATATCATCCAGACCATTGAGCAGGCAGTGCCGGCGGAAATCATCCACCTCAAAGCTGAATGCTTCGCCGTTCGGCCGAATCACTTTCTTGCGCTCCAGATCAACCGTGATCTGGTAGCCCTCGTTCGCTTCGCACTCCTGAAACAGCACATCCACTTCTGCTTCCTTCAGGATTACCGGCAAGACACCGTTCTTGAAGCAGTTATTGAAAAAGATGTCCGCAAAGCTGGAGGCGATGACCGTACGAAAACCGTATTCCTGCAAGGCCCATGGCGCATGTTCACGGGAAGAGCCGCAACCGAAATTCTGGCGGGCGATCAGCACACTGGCGCCCTGGTAACGCGGAAAATTCAGCACGAATGCCGGATTCACCGGCCGTGCGGCATTGTCCTGCCCCGGATAACCCTCATCCAGATAACGCCACTCATCAAAGAGGTTGGGACCAAAGCCCGTGCGCCGGATGGATTTCAGGAACTGCTTGGGAATGATCTGGTCCGTATCGACATTGGCACGATCAAGCGGAGCCACCAGACCTTTTACAACGGTGAATTTTTCCATGATGGTCCCTCTCAGAACGAACGAACGTCAACAAAATGACCGGCAATCGCGGCAGCCGCTGCCATGGCCGGGCTCACCAGATGCGTGCGCCCGCCATTGCCCTGACGGCCTTCAAAATTGCGGTTCGATGTCGAGGCGCAATGCTCGCCCGACTGCAATTTATCGGCATTCATGGCCAGGCACATGGAGCAACCCGGTTCGCGCCATTCAAAACCTGCCGCCAGAAACACCTTGTCGAGCCCTTCGGCCTCGGCCTGTTTTTTCACCAGACCGGAACCCGGCACCACCATCGCCTGCTTGACCGAACTTGCCACCGAACGGCCCTTGATCACGGCGGCGGCGGCACGCAAATCCTCAATGCGCGAATTGGTGCAGGAGCCGATAAACACGCGATCAAGCCGGATATCCGTTATCGCCATGCCGGGCGTGAGCCCCATGTATTGGTAGGCACGCTCCATGGAGTCGCGCTTGACGGCATCCGCTTCCTGCCCGGGAACCGGCAGCGTGGCATCAATCGGCAACACCATTTCCGGGCTCGTGCCCCAGCTCACTTGCGGCTTGATGGTGGCGCCATCGATTTCCACCACGGTGTCGAATATTGCATCGGCATCCGACTTCAGCGTGCGCCAGTAGGCGACGGCCTTATCCCAGTTTTCGCCGCTCGGCGCAAACGGTTTGCCGCGAAAATACTCGATGGTTTTTTCATCGGCCGCGACCATGCCGACACGCGCACCGCCTTCAATGGCCATATTGCAGACCGTCATGCGGCCTTCCATGCTCATGTCTTCAAACACGGAGCCGGCAAATTCGATGGCGTGACCATTGCCACCGGCCGTGCCGATCTTGCCGATAATGGCCAGCACTACGTCTTTCGACGTCACGCCTTCACCCAGCGTGCCGGTAACCAGCACCTGCATGTTTTTCGATTTTTTCTGCACCAGACACTGTGTGGCAAGCACGTGCTCGACTTCGCTGGTACCAATGCCGTGCGCGAGACAGGCAAAGGCACCGTGAGTAGCGGTATGCGAATCACCGCAGACCACGGTCATGCCGGGAAGCGTGAGACCCTGCTCCGGACCCACCACATGCACAATGCCCTGACGTTCATCGTTGATGGTAAATTCGACAATATCGAAATCACGGCAATTATCATCGAGCGTGGCAACCTGGATGCGTGAGGTTTCATCCTCAATACCTGCGACACCGCGCGCGCGCTCGGTTTTTGACGTTGGTACGTTGTGATCCGGCGTGGCGACATTGGCATCCAGGCGCCAGGGCTGCCGGCCCGCCAGACGCAAACCGTCAAACGCCTGCGGGCTGGTGACTTCATGCAGCAACTGGCGATCGATATAGATAAGGCAGGAACCATCGTCACGCTGCTTGACGAGATGATCATCCCAGAGCTTGTCATAGAGGGTTTTGCCGGACATCACGATCTCCTGCCGGCCCGACTGCTCCTGGCAGCGACCGGCGTTTGCAGGGCTTTTTACAATGAGGGCATGCTAGGGCCCGCCACTGGATAAAACAAATTCATATTTTTCATGCATTCGATAACCTGAGAGAATACAAAAACCGCCCCCTGCCCCACCGGAGCTCCCATGGATACCGCCACCCTCACTGCCTTCATGGAAGTCGCCCGTGCCGAATCCTTTTCGCAGGCAGCGACCAACCTGCACCTGACGCAGCCCGCCATTTCCAAGCGCATCAGCAGCCTGGAACAATCACTGGGGGTCGAGCTGTTTGACCGGGTCGGCCGCCGCATTGCCCTCACCGAGGCCGGCCGCGCCCTGCTGCCACGGGCGCAACAGTTGCTGCTGGAGCTGGAAGACATGCGGCGTGCCGTCGGCAACCTCTCCGGCCCCGTCAACGGCACGCTCAAGGTGGGCACCAGCCACCACATCGGCCTGCACCGGCTGCCGCCGGTACTGCGGGCGTTTTCCACGCAGTACCGGGATGTGCGTCTGGACCTGCGCTTTATTGATTCCGAAGAAGCCTACGATGCCGTGCTTTCCGGTGATCTGGAGCTCGGCATCGTTACCCTGCCGCCGATTCCCGATGCGCGCCTGATTGCCCGCGAGATCTGGGATGATCCGCTGGCCTTTGTCGCCGGCATTGATCATCCGCTGGCAAAACAGAAAAAAGTCACGCTCGCCGATCTCACGCAGCATGCTGCCATTCTGCCATCGTCCTCCACGTTCACCCGCCAGATTGCCGCCAGGCTGTTTCACGACTCGGGACTGGAAATGAAGCTGAGCATGACAACCAATTATCTGGAAACCATCAAGATGATGGCATCGATCGGCCTCGGCTGGAGCGTGTTGCCGGCCAGCATGGCGGATCACGAGCTGAAGATACTCAAGATCAACGGAATTGACCTGCATCGCAGTCTCGGCGTGGTTTATCATCCGCGGCGAACGCTCTCGCGTGCCGCGCAAGCCATGCTGGATCTGCTGCTGCCCCCACAGGAACGCCTCTCATGAATGCCTTCAGACTTGTCACTCTTGCCGGCGCCATGGCACTCCTGCAGGCCTGCGCCTCGCTGCCTTCCCCGCGTGCCGACGTCGATGCCGTACTCAAGGCAAGCGGACTGGATGCGCAACTGGATCTGCTGAAAAAACCGCTGAAGACAGAAAAAATGGATGGGCCGCTGGCCATGATCCCTGATGAATGGATCGCGATGGTCAACACCACCATCGCCGACACACTCAAACCGGAACTGATTCGCGCCGAGCTGAAGCAAAACCTGGAGAAAAACCTCTCCAACGGCGAACTGAATGACGTGCAAAAATTTTATGAATCCGAAACCGGGCATCACGTGGTCGCCATCGAAAGCGGCCACGTGGACAAGACCGCCCCCTCTTATGGTGGCAGCAATGACCGGACCACACTGGACGCGCTGGCAAAGGCAACCGGTGCCGGCAAGGCGGTCAGCATACTGGCCGAGCACGGGCTGAACGATGCCGTGGACATTGCGTTCAGGAACGGCTGTTTCGGCCTTGATAAAGTACCGTTTGCCAGCATGCTGGTCGGCGTGGTCAAGAAAGCAGAACTCGCCTCGCTCAGGCAAAGTGTCAATACCGGAGTGCGCAGCCAGTACGCGCGTCTTTTGCCGGCAGAGCAGTCAGCCTATCTCGATTTCGCCCGGTCCGGCGCCGGACAAAAATTCTTTGCCGCCCGCACTGGCGTCATCAGCAACGCCGCCCAGCAAGCCGGCGATGCCCTGAATGCTCCCCTTGGCCAGCGTATCCGCGAGATATGCACCCAGGCCGGCAAATAAATACGCGCACCATCCATCACTGTGGCCGCATCAAGAACCACGCGCAGCCCTTAATCCGCTACAGGCATCACCAAGCCCGGGACCGCAATGAACCGTTATAAATTACTCGATACCGCCCTGATTCCGGATGACGGCGGCGAACTCCGCCTGTTTGAAGTCGGTGATGAATTCGTCATCAAGCTGACCGGCACCGGTGGCGAACTGATGAGCACCCGTACACACGGCTCCGAAGATGCCCTCGCCGAAATTGCCTGCAAGAAAATAGTGAACCGTCCGCAGCCGCGCGTGCTCATCGGTGGTCTTGGCATGGGTTTCACCCTCGCCTCCGCACTGCGTCACCTGGGCGGCAATGCCGGGGTCGTGGTGGCCGAGCTGGTGGGCGGCGTTATCGAATGGAATCACGGGCCGCTGGGTGCGAAAGCCGGCAACCCGATCGCGGACCCGCGCGCCAGCGTGCGTGAAACCGATGTCGCCCTCATCCTGAAAGAAGAAAAAAATGCCTATGACGCCATTCTGCTGGATGTGGACAACGGCCCCGAAGGCCTGACGCATACCGCCAACGACTGGCTTTATTCCATGGATGGTTTGAAAACCTGCATGCAGGCCTTGCGCGCCGAAGGCGTGCTGGCGGTATGGTCTGCCGGGCCTGATCGTGACTTCACCGAACGCCTGAAAAAATCAGGCTTCAAGGTCGAGGAACTGAAAGTCTATGCACATGGCAAGAAAGGTACCCGCCATACACTCTGGATGGCCGACAAACCTAAAGCCTGAGCAGGGAATTTATTTTTCACGTAGGAGCGGCTTCAGCCGCGAACAAGCTCTTGCAATCAGCCATGTTCGCGGCTGAAGCCGCTCCTACAAAAACATAGAAAACGCGAAAGAAATCCCTTCGACTCTGGCTCGCACTTTACGTGGATATTTTTATATCCAGCATCAACACCATCCTTTACTCATCACTTGCAACAGATTCCTGCAACTCAATCCTCACAAGCTGCCGTCTTTTCAGCGCGTAATACAGCAGCGGGATCAGCACCAGGGTCAGCACGGTAGACACCAGAATACCGAAGATCAGCGAAATCGCGAGGCCGTTGAAAATCGGATCATCCAGAATGAAGAAGGCACCCATCATGGCGGCCATCCCCGTCAGCACAATCGGCTTCGCACGTGCCGTGGCCGCCTCGATCACCGCCGACTCCAGCACCATGCCTTCGGCTATTTTCAGGTTGATGAAATCCACCAGCAAAATGGAATTGCGCACGATGATGCCGGCGAGCGCAATCATGCCGATCATCGATGTTGCGGTGAAATGCGCGCCCAGCAGGGCATGTCCCGGCATCACGCCGATGATGGTGAGCGGAATCGGTGCCATGATCACCAGCGGCACGCTGTAGGAACCAAACTGTGCCACCACCAGCAGATAGATCAGCACGAGGCCGACGGCATAGGCCAGCCCCATGTCACGAAAGGTTTCGTAGGTGACCTGCCACTCGCCGTCCCACTTGATGGCGTATTCGCGATAGGGATCATCCGGCTGCTGCGTGAAATATTCACCGAGCACACCGCCGTGCGGCAGCTTCAGCTCATGCAGCGCACTGCGCATGGCAAAGAGGCCGTAGAGCGGGCTGTCCAGCTTGCCCGCCATGTCGCCGAACACATACACCAGCGGCATCAGGTCCTTGTGGTAATGCACCTGCTCGCGCTGTTCGCGCCGCAATTGCACCAGCTCCGACAGCGCCAGCGTGCGGCCGTCAGCGGCCATTACCGTCAGCTTCAGCGCCGCTTCAAGACTGGCGCGCGATTGCGGACTCAGCGCCAGACGCACGGGCACGGAAGATTTCGCGTCCTCCTGCATCAGCGAGGTAACATCCACGCCGCTCAACGCCACGCGCAAGGTCGCGGCAATCTGCGCCGGCGTCACGCCGGCCTGCAGCGCCTTGTTGCGATCAATGACCAGCCTGTCCTGCTCGGCCATGTCAACGGTGGAATCGTCCACCGCCACGATGTCCGCCGTTTTCGCAAACACGGCGCGCACGGATTTTGCCACCGCCTGCCGGCCGGCATCATCCGGCCCGTAAACTTCGGCCACCAGCGGCGCCATCACCGGCGGCCCCGGCGGCACTTCCACCACTTTCACTTTCGCCCCGTGGGCGGCAGCAATCTTTTCCAGCATCGGGCGCACGCTGCCGGCAATTTCATGGCTCTTGCGGTCGCGGTGATGCTTGTCGAGCAGATTGACCTGCAGATCGCCCTGCTCACTGTCGGCGCGCAGATAATACTGGCGGATCAAACCGTTGAAATTGATCGGCGCCGCCGTACCGGCATAGGCCTGGTAATCCGTGACTTCCGGCACAGCGGAGAGGGCGATGCCCATTTCATGCAGCACGGCAGCGGTATTTTCCAGCGGCGTGCCGGCCGGCATGTCCACCACTACCTGGAATTCCGATTTGTTGTCGAAAGGCAGCATCTTCAGCACCACCAGCTTGACCACCGCCAGCGCCACCGACAACACGATCAGCCCCAGCACAGCGGCATAAAGCCGGTGCCGCAGGCGGCGTCCGCCCTTGCCGTCAAAAAACGGCTGCATGACACGGGTGAACAGGCCGCGCAGCCGCCCTGTCATGCGGTCTTCGGAAGCATGTTCGTGCGCCGTACCAGCGTGCACAGGAGCGGCATGCCCAGCCAGCAGACGCAAGGAAAGCCACGGCGTGATGATGAAGGCAATCGCCAGCGAGATGACCATGCCCATCGAGGCATTGATGGGAATCGGGCTCATGTAGGGGCCCATCAGGCCGGACACGAAGGCCATGGGCAGCAGCGCCGCGATCACGGTGAAGGTAGCCAGAATGGTGGGTCCACCGACTTCATCCACCGCCAGCGGAATGACCTCGGCCAGCGGTTTTTTGTCGATCAGCATGCGCCGGTGGATATTCTCGACCACCACGATCGCATCGTCGACAAGAATGCCGATGGAAAAAATAAGCGCAAACAGCGACACGCGATTCAGCGTAAAACCCCACGCCCAGGAAGCAAACAGGGTGGCGGCCAGCGTCAGCATTACTGCCGTACCGACGATGATGGCCTCGCGCCGGCCAAGCGCAAAAAACACCAGCGCCACCACGGACAGCGTGGCAAAAATCAGCTTCTCGATCAGCTTGAGCGCCTTGTCGTTGGCAGTAGCACCGTAGTTGCGCGTGACCGTGGCCTGCACGTCATCAGGGATGATGGTGCCGCGCAAATCACTGACACGACGCACCACACGATCGGCAATATCGACGGCATTCTCGCCGGGCTTTTTCGTGATCGTGAGTGTCACGGCCGGATATTCACTGCCGGCAGCGGCAGCAGATGCACCGGCAGCGCCCAGACCATGCCAGACGTAATGTACGGGCTGGTCAGCACCTTCATGCACACGCGCCACTTCCGCCAGATACACCGGGCGTCCGCCGTGCACACCCACGACCAGATGCTCGACATCGGCACGTGAGCGCAGGAATTCACCGGTAACGACGGCAATTTCACGATTGCCCTGCACGGTACGGCCGCTGTCCTGCCGCACATTGACCTGCTGCAGCAGGGACTGGATGGCCAGCGCGGTGAGGCCGCTTGCCTGCAGACGATCCGGATCGAGATCCACGCGCAGGACACGGCCGGGGCCACCGATGGTGGTGACTTCGCGGGTTCCCGGCACGCGCTTCAGTTCGATTTCCGCGGCGCGCGCAATGCGTTCCAGATCCAGAGCACCACGCTGCGCATCACGCGTCCACAGGGTGAGACTCACCACCGGCACATCGTCGATGCCTTTCGGTTTTACCAGCGGCGTACCGACGCCCATTTCCGGCGCAAACAGGTCGCGCTGGCTTTGCACGACATCGTGCAAACGCACCAGTGCGGTTTCGCGCGGCACGCCCACCTTGAACTGCACGGTGAGCACCGCCATGCCGGGACGCGACACGGAATACACATGCTCGATGCCGGCAATCTGCGCCAGTTGCTGTTCCATCGGCGTGGCCACGCGTGATTCCACATCGGCGCTGGAGGCGCCGGGAAACGGCACAAACACATTCGCCATGGTGACATTGATTTGCGGCTCTTCTTCGCGCGGCGTTACCGCCACCGCAAACAGGCCCAGCAGCAACGCCACCAGTCCCAGCAGGGGCGTCAGCTGCGAGCGCAGGAAAAAAGCGGCAATACGTCCGGAAATTCCCATGTTCCGCCCCTTAATGCGCTGTCATGCCGGCGCGAACCGGATCCAGTGCCACCGGCTCGCCTTCGCGCAGCCCGGACAGCACTTCATAGGAGCCGTCGCCCTGACGCTCGCCGACACGAACCTGTCGCAGCTGCGGCCGGCCCTTGCCTGTCACCACATAAACTGCCGTCAGCTCGCTGCGCTGGAATACCGCACTCGCCGGCACCACCAGGCGACGTGCCGTGCCGGTGACAAAATGCAGACGCACAAACTGTCCCGGCATGAGACCGCCGGATTTTTCCGGCAGATAGGCGCGCACTTCCGTGGTTTGTGTGCGCGCGTCGGCCGACGGCAACACCACCAGACGTGCCGCCGGAATCCAGCGCGCCGAACCGGGCGCATCCGCCGCTGCGCTGGTTTCAATAAAAGCCTTGTTGCCGCGGCGCACGGCTTCGATCCATGCCTGCGGCACCTGTGCCGTGGCACGCAACCAGGCCGGATCAAATCCGGTCGCCAGCGGTGTGCCGGGGCTGGCCATTTCACCCAGCTCCACCAGCAACTCCGACATCACGCCGCCATACGGCGCCCGCACATCGGCAAAACCGCGCGAGGCTGCCACCTGGCCACTGTTCGCGCGCAAGGTATTGAGACGTGCCTGCGCCGATTTGTAATTGGCTTCCACCTGGTCCATCTGCGAACGGCTGACGTAATTCTTGGCAAACAAGTCGCGGAAGCGGTTGTATTCGTTCGTGGCATTCTCAAGCCCGACGCGCGCCTCTTCGACCTGCGCTTTCACGCCCGCGACCTGCTGTTCGGCAACACTGGGATCAATGCGCATGATCACCTGACCCTGCTTTACGGTATCGCCGGGACGGAAATAAATGGCGGTAACGCGCCCGGCCGTCTGTGCCGCCACCGTGGACTGGTGCTCGGCCTGCACAATCGCTTCCGATTCCCATGTAGCCTCCACCTGACGCCAGCTTACGGCAGCCGTCAGCAGCGACGCTGCGGACGGTACGGCGGCAGGCGCCGCCAGCAACAGGGACGGTGTCAGCAAAAAAAGGACCGGCAGCATATGTTTCATGGGTGACATTTTTCCTGAAAGAATTAGGGGGGCCAACAGCAGGCGTTTCATCATGACGACATCTCCTTGTTCCAGCCAAAAGGCTCAGTCCCTGACGCTCATCCCGCAAGCGCGATTGGCCGGCACGGCAATATCCATCAAGGCGGGATTGGGCAGTTTGAGCGCCGCCATGAGCTGCACATATTCCGCCTCCGATGCCACCTGCAGGCGCGGATTGTGCGCACGCTCTTCGGCAATCGTGCTCACTGTCCAGCCCTTGTAGTCATGCGCCGGATAGACCGCCGTATCGCCGGGCAGACGCAACAGGCGCTGGAAAAGACTGTGGTACTGCGCCGCCGCATTGCCATTCTGGAAATCGGTACGGCCGGTGCCACGGATCAGCAGCGTATCGCCGGTGAAAACAAGGCGGACGCCGTCGGCTTCCAGATAAAAACTGTAGGAATCATCGGTGTGGCCGGGTGTGTAGATCACCTGCAGGGTATAGCGACCGAAAGGCAGAAGGGAGCCATCGTGAAAGCGCGCACTGACGCAGTCTGCCTGCGCCTCCTTCCCCATCCAGGTGACGCAGCCGGTCGCCTCGCGCAAGGCGCCCAGTGCCGTGATGTGGTCGGCGTGGACATGCGTATCAACGGCCGCTCCGAGGGTCAGGCCCAGCTCGCCGAGCAGGCGCAGATAAGCCGGCAGCTGATCACGCACCGGATCAATCAGCAGGGCATCATGGCTGGCCTCATCGGCCAGCAGATAGGTGTAGGTGCCCGATGTCTGGTCAAACAATTGCCGTAACAGCATGACGCCCTCCTTTAGCGGAACAGGTGCAGCAACATGCTGGCGCCCATCGCCAGCATCAGTATCGAAAATCCTTTTTGCAGCGCTGGGCCGGCCACTTTCCGGCCCAGTGCCGTGCCCAGCAACATGCCGGCCAGACTGCCCCCCGTCAGCGCCAGCAGCAAGGACCAGGGCAGCACGGCATGCCAGAGAAAGTTCGCAAAGCCACTGCCGGCCACCACCGTGATGATGACCAGTGAAGTCGCCACTGCCTGCGCCATGGGCAGACCGTTCAGCAGCACGAGTGCCGGCACCACCACAAAACCGCCGCCGACACCAAACAGGCCGGACAGCAACCCGGTCAGCGCACCCGCTACCACCATGCGCAGCACACAGGGCCAGCGCCACTCGAAACGTCCGCTCGGACTCTGGCTGCAACTGACGTCGCGGGCCGGCCCGTTCTCCGGAATCGAAGCACGGATTTCCCGCGTGGCATCGGGGTCACGCCCGGCCTGCCGCCAGAGGCGTGTAGCCACCACCGCTACCAGCAGCACAAAGGCCGGCACCAGCACCGCTTCCGGCAAGCGTGATGCCAGCCACTGTCCAGGCGGCACCATGATGATGCCCCCCAGCGACAGCCAGAGCGCCGGCGACCAGGCAATGAGGCCGCTGCGACTGCGCAGCAGCACACCAAGCAAGGCGGCAGCGCCAACCGCCCCCAGCGACAGCCCGGCACTCACCGGCAAGCTGAGCCCGAGCAGCCCCATGAGCAGGGGCACCGCAATCACGGAACCACCGGCACCGGTCAGGCCCAGCACCAGCCCGATCAGCAGGCCCGTCGCAAAAATCATTCAGGTCTGCCGCTCAGGCATCGCGCGAACAGAATGCCGTGCCGGGCTTCACCCCGAGGCGCGACAGGATCGTGGCCAGCGGGCAGAAGCCGGTGAACGAGGCCTGCAGCATGTTGGCGCCGACAAAGGCGGTGAACCACAACCAGTAAATGCTGTGCAGCTGCGACAGGGCGAGCGAGACCAGCACGAAAACGCCGGCAAAACGGAAGACCAGCTGTTCGATGGAGGTCGCATGGCTGCCTGATGAAGGTGAAGATGTCATGTTATTGCTCCGGACAATGATTGATGGGGGGATTCGAAAAAGTGCTCAGGCGCCGATGAGCTGGCGCACAAACGGCTCCAGTGCCGTCAGGCCGGCACGTCGGCCCAGCTCCAGCGCCTCTGCCGGTGGCAGCAGATCAATACTGTGTGCCTTCAGCGCCAGCAGTGCGCCAGCGCGGTTGCCGCTGGCACAGTGCAGCAATACCGGATGCCCGGGCCCCGCTTCCGCCATGGCGGCTGCCAGCAGCCGGGCATTCTCCAGGGTCAGGTCGGCAGGACCGGCCACCGGAATATTGACGTAATGCATGCCGAGCTTTGTTACCAGCGCGGCTTCGTCGTAGTCGACCGCCTCTGCCGGGGGGCAAAGATTGATGACGGTGCGCACGCCGCGCCGTGCCGCTGCCTGCAGGTGTTCGGGGCGCGGGCGGCCACCGGTGCAAAGGCCACTGCCCGGTGTGCAGGCATTGGGGATATCCAGCAATAAATCGGTGGTGTTCGTTGCACTCATCATGATCGCGACCTCTTTCCGGTAGTGGCAGGCGCCACGCAATAGCTGCCATGCAGCACTTCAAGAATCTTCAGCGCCGGCCCCTCGGGAACACTGTAGTAGATGCTCTGGCCTTCACGGCGCGTGTTGACCAGTCCCTCCTCGCGCAGCACCGCCAGATGCTGAGACAAGGCTGACTGCGAGAGCGGCAGGCTTTCATTCAGGGCCCCCACCGACATTTCCCCCGCCGAGAGCAGGCACAGCACCAGCAGGCGATGCGGATTGCCCAGCGAGCGCAACAGGCGCGCCGCCTCTTCGGCGTGCCCCTCCATCGCCTCCAGATCAGGCAGCCTTGCATTAACGGCAGGCACCATGACATCACCACTTGCTAATTTAGATAAAGCTAATATATTAACTGTCATCCCGGATTGCAAGCTGTCATGAAAAAGCAGCCCGGAGCTTGATGTGCATCAGGAAGCACTATGCTGATGGCAGCATGATCCAGAGACGGCAGTTGCAACAGGAACAGGGAAGCATCCCGACAACCCACATGAGAGGGCCAGGACCATGGCACGTATCGTCATCATCGGTGCAGGACTCGGCGGCTTGCCCGCCGCCTACGATTTGCGCAAGGAACTCGGCAAGGACCACGACATCACCATGGTCAGTGCCGCCGACCATTTCCAGTTCACACCGTCCAACCCCTGGGTCGCTGTCGGCTGGCGCACGCCGGCGCAGGTGAGCGTGCCGCTCGCCGGTCCGCTCGCCAGCAAGAACATAAAACTGGTGGTCGATACCGCTAAAAAAATCGAGCCGGAACTGAACCGCATACAGCTCGCCGGCGGTGACATTCTGGAATACGACTACCTCATCATCACCACCGGCCCGCGCCTGGCCTTTGAAGAAGTCCCGGGGCTCGGCCCGGATGGCTTCACGCAATCCATCTGCACCACACCGCATGCCGAGCATGCGCGCGTGGCCTATGAAAAATTCCTCGAAAATCCCGGCCCCGTTGTCATCGGCGCGGCGCAAGGCGCCAGCTGTTTCGGCCCGGCTTACGAGTTCGCCATGATCCTTGATGCCGACCTGCGCAAGCGCAAGATCCGCAACAAGGTGCCCATGACCTTTGTCACCAGCGAACCCTATATCGGCCACATGGGCCTCGGCGGCGTCGGCGATTCCAAGGGGATGCTGGAAGGCAAGCTGCGCCAGCACCACATCAAGTGGATCACCAATGCAAAATTGCAGGAGATCACCGCCGACACGGTGCGCGTAGCCGAACACAACGAAAAGGGAGAGGTCATCAAGGAACACGAGCTGCCACAGAAATTCAGCATGTTCATCCCCGCCTTCAAGGGCGTGGATGCCGTGGCAGCGGTGGAAGGCCTGTGCAATCCGCGCGGCTTCGTGCTGATCGACGAACACCAGCGCAATCCGCGCTACCACAATATTTTCTCGGCCGGCGTCTGCGTCGCCATTCCGCCGGTGGAAGTCACCCCGGTGCCAACCGGCGCCCCCAAGACCGGTTACATGATCGAGTCCATGGTCACGGCCATTGTAGAAAACATCAAAGCCGATCTTGCCGGGCAGCCGGCGGAAGCCAAGGCCACCTGGAATGCCATCTGTCTTGCCGACATGGGTGACGATGGTTTTGCCTTCGTGGCCCTGCCGCAGATTCCACCACGCAACCTGACATGGGCGCGTCAGGGGAAATGGGTGCATCTGGCCAAGATCGGCTTTGAAAAATATTTCATGCACAAGATGAAAGCCGGCAATGCCGAACCGGTGTATGAAAAATACGTGCTGAAAGCCATGGGCATCCTGCGCCTGCAAAGCGACGAATGAACACGGCGAACACTCACCTGAGACAGCTGTCTCAGGTGGCGAAGAGGTAGCCCAGCAACACTACCGCCAGCACGGCAATAAGCAGATTGACCGCAGGGCCGGCGTTAACGCTGTAACCCTGCGGTATCTCGACGGGCCTCAGCCCTGCCAGCACCTTGCGGTACTGCAGGGATGAGTGAACGGCCACCGTCGCCCCCAGCAGCAAAAAGCTGACACCCACCCAGAAGGAAGCCCCCCGGTGCAGCGCAGCCCCCTTCGGCTCCATGATCAGGTGCATGAACAAACCGAAGCGCTCAATGACAAAACCAAAGGCCATGAGTGACAGGCTGCTGCGATTCCACGCCAGCAAGGTGCGTTCAGCCGCAAAAAAAACACGGGGATCATCAATATCCGACATCGTCACCGTTCCTCTTCAATCAGCCACACTGGCATCAACAAGCCACATTCCCCGCATCATGCACTGACAGGCTTGCGCGCCACCAGACCGACCAGGGCAGAACGCCCTTTGTGGCCTGTGCCTTCCGTAATGTCATCTTCGTATTCCACCAGCTCCTCGATGTGCCAGGCAGAAAAATACTGGCGCAGCAGGTCGGCGGTATAAAGATTCTCGAGCGCAGCAGGCCCGCCCGTGCGGTACTCAAGCTGCCGTGGCGTATAGCCCAGCAGCATGATGCGCCCGCCGGGCCGGGTCATTTCCTGCATGCGCGCCAGCAACAGGTCGCGCTCGGCAGGAGCGGCAAACTGGATGAAAATACCGACAAGCCAGTCGTAGTGCTTTTCGCCGGCAACAGGCTGCCAGTCGGGTGCCAGCAGGTCGCCCAGCGCAAAAGCAACATTCACCTGCCGCGCTGTGGCCAGCCGTCCTGCCTTCTTGATGGCGACCGGCGAAATATCGACAGCGGAAACCACCAGCCCCTGCTCCGCCAGCCAGACGGAATTGCGGCCCTCGCCATCGGCCACCAGCAAGGCCGACTCGCCGGCGCGGAACAATCCTGCCCGGCCCGCCATAAAACGGTTGGGGGCCGTGCCAAACAGATAGCCTTCGCCGGCCTCGCGATAGCGGCCATTCCATCTCGCTTCATGATCCATGCACAACCTCTCCTGCAGCGCGTATCGCCAGCACAAAACCCGACACCCGTCAGACCACCGCCGGCAGCTGACCCGAGCGGGCAACAAAAAAACAGGAACACTCAATCAGCAAACGACGATACCTGACGCTCGCGGGCCAGTCCCGCAAGCAGGCACACCGCCGCCAGCAGGCAACACAGTGCCGCGGCAGCGTAGATGAAAGCAGGATCAGTACGCGACCACCACTCACCCGTCGCCCACGACCCCAGCGCCACACCGAGCCCCCAGAGCATGCTGTAGAGCGCCTGCCCCTGACCCTGATGGCCGTCACCAAACTGGCGGTAGATAAACGCGATGGCAGCGGCATGAAAGGTGGCAAAACTGGCAGCATGCAGCAGCTGTGCGGACCAGATCAGTACCGGATGCCTGACGCTCACGCCAATCACCGCCCAGCGCAGAGCCGCCAGCAGCAAGCTCGCCAGCATGACACGGCGCTCGCCAAAGCGCGGCAGCCAGCGATGCATCTGCGTAAACACCAGCACCTCGGCAAACACGGCCAGCGCCCACAGTGCGCCGATGACGCCATGCGAATAGCCGTTCTGCTCAAGATAAATACTGTAGAAGCTGTAATACGGCGCATGCGACAGCTGCAGGAGGAAATGCGCCGCCAGAAAGGCCAGCACGGAGGGACGCCGCAGAATGCGGAAGAAATTCTCCCGGCTGTGTGCGCACGTCAGCGTGGCAATATCCGGCACACGCAGACTCGACAGCCAGCTCGCGATGGCACACACCATCAGGCACAGCGGCAGCCAGGACACGGACACGACATCAAAAAGCAGGCCGAGCGCAGCGCCCGTGACAATGAAGCCAACCGAGCCCCACAGGCGCACGCGGCTGTACTGCTCGCGCTGCGTACCCAGATGCGCAATCGTCACTGCCTCGAACTGCGCCAGGATGGCGTTCTGGAAAAAACTGTAGGCCATCAGCACGAAGGCCAGTGGCCAGAAATTCTTCGTGAAGAAAACGCCGAGCCAGAAAAACATCATCAGGAAGGCGCCAAAGCGCACCAGTTGCAAACGCCTGCCGGTGCGATCCGCCACATAGCCCCAGAAGTTCGGCGCCACAATGCGCGTCGCCAGAAGGATGGCCATCAACTGGCCGATGTCGGCCGGCGAGAAACCGAGATCGCGCAGGTACAGGCCCCAGTAGGGCATGAAGCCGCCGAGCACGGCGAAATAGAAGAAGTAGAAAACCGAGAGCGGAAGAAAAGGGGTTTTTGCAGTGGCAGACATGACACGCTTGTCCTCAACGCAACCCTCGCCCGGGACGGGCGAGGGAGACAAGCCCGGTTCAGGCAATGCGGCCGGGAATCGGCGCCAGCGGTGACACCACATCGGCATTCTGCGCGCGGTTTCGCAGGAAGTGGTCCATCAGCACAATCGCCAGCATGGCTTCCGCAATCGGCGTCGCACGCACACCGACACAGGGATCGTGACGCCCCTTGGTGACAACCTCGACGGCATTGCCATGCACGTCTATCGAGTGGCCGGGCAGTGTCATGCTGGAGGTCGGCTTCAGGGCAATGCTGACAACAATATCCTGACCCGATGAAATCCCGCCCAGCGTGCCGCCTGAATGATTGGAGGCAAAACCCTGTGGCGTCATTTCGTCACGGTGTTCTTCACCGCGCTGCTCGACCACGGCAAAGCCGTCACCGATCTCGACCGCCTTGACGGCATTGATGCTCATCATCGCATGGGCGATATCGGCATCAAGGCGGTCAAATACCGGCTCACCAAGGCCCACCGGCACACCGGATGCGATAATGCTCAAACGCGCGCCACAGCTGGAGCCGTCACGGCGCAGTTGCGTGATCAGTGCTTCCATCTTTGGTACGGCCACCGCATCACCGCAGAAAAACGGATTCTGGTTGACGATGGACCAGTCCAGCGCCTGCGCCTTCACCGTGCCGATCTGGGTGACATGGCCGCGAATCTCCATCCCGAATTTTTCTTTCAGGTATTTCTTGGCAATGGCACCCGCCGCCACGCGCATCGCGGTTTCACGTGCGGACGAACGCCCGCCGCCACGGTAATCGCGGAAACCGTATTTCTGCGTATAGGTGTAATCGGCATGGCCGGGCCGGAAGGTCTCGGCGATATTCGTGTAGTCTTTCGATTTCTGATCAGTATTTTCAATCAGCAGGCCAATCGGCGTGCCGGTGGTTTTTCCCTCGAACACGCCCGAGAGGATTTTCACCACATCATCTTCACGACGCTGCGTAGTGAATTGCGAGGTGCCCGGTTTGCGCCGGTCCAGATCAATCTGCAGATCGCTCTCGCTCAAGGCCAGACCGGGCGGCACACCATCCACAATCGCGCCCAGCGCCGGACCATGCGATTCACCAAAAGTCGTGACACGAAAGAGTTCACCAATGCTGTTACCGGCCATGCTTTTTCATTCCTTGTTCTGCGGCTTTATTCTGCGGCCTTGAAAACGGCCTGAAACTCGCGACATTGCGCGGCCAGCAACACAAACACACCGCCGCCGCCCGCTTCAAACTCCACCCAGACAAAGGGGACATCCGGAAACGTCTGCTCCAGTGCCCACTGCGAATTACCCACTTCCACCACCAGCACGCCATCCTCGGTCAGATGATCGGCCGCTTCGGCAAGAATGCGTTTGGCAATATCCAGACCATCACGGCCGGCGGCAAGACCCAGCTCCGGCTCCAGCAGGAATTCCGGCGGCAGGTCCGCCATGTCTTCTGCATCCACATAGGGCGGATTGCTGACGATGAGATCGTAGCGCTGGCCCGGCAGTTTATCGAAGACATCGGATTCAATGAGGTTGACGCGATCCAGCAGCTCGTGATGCTCGACATTCACCGCCGCCACGGTCAGGGCGTCCATGGAAATGTCCGTGGCATCCACCACGGCAGTTTCAAATTCCAGTGCCAGCGAAATCGCGATGCAGCCGGAGCCGGTGCAAAGATCGAGAATGCGTTGCGGCTCGTTTTCCAGCCAGGGCAGGAAACGGTCGGCAATGAGCTCGGCAATCGGTGAACGCGGAATCAGCACGCGCTCATCAACAAAAAACGGGTGCCCGGCGAAATAGGCCAGATTGAGCAGATAACCCAGGGGAATGCGCTCATTGACACGGCGACGCAGCAGGCCCAGGACGGCACTGCGCTCGGAGGGCAGCAGTTTCGCATCGAGAATTTCTTCATCAGCCGACCACTCCAGACCGAGGGTCTGCATGACCAGCGCCGTGGACTCGGCGAAGGGATCATTGCTGCCGTGACCCAGATGCACATCGTGCAGGCGCAGGGAGCTGACACCAAAACGGATGAAGTCACGGATGGTGACCAGCGTAGCCGCCGCTTCAGCGAGTACGACCTCATCAAGGGTGGAAAAAACAGACTCAGACACTGGTAACATCCCGGCAGGCAAACAGAAGGCGGATTCTATCAGCAGCGACCACTGGCGCCCATCCGGATCAGCCATGACAATACCGGCATCCCAGCATGAGCGGCCCGCGACCCTGATGAAAAGTCCCGTATTCACCGACCTCAAGAAAACCCTGCGCGAAACCGCTCCCGTCCCCGCCCCGAAAAAGCCGGTGCCGGCAGCCGCGCCACGGGCAGCGGAAGAAGACATCGACGATGCCACCCTGTTCGCCCGGGCCACGCAGGGTGCGCGCCGCATCATCAGTGATACGGCGCCGGAAACCGCCACCCGCGCCAGACCCGACGCCAACATCCTGCGTCGCCGCGCCACCGCAGTTGCCGAAGCGGGCGGCAGTGACACCCCGATTTCCGACACCGCCGCACTGATGCAGACCGTCTCGCCCGAAGCGGCCCTGAGCTATGCCCGCAGCGGCGTACAGCCGCGCGTCATGCAGAAGCTCAAGCAGGGAACCTCGCCCTGGCAGGCCGCTGTCGACCTGCATGGCTGCACCATTGACCAGGCCCGTGACGCCGTGCTGTCGCTGCTGGACAATGCCCGCAAGGAAGGTCTGGGCATCGTGAAAATCGTGCATGGCAAGGGCCTGCAGAATGGCCAGCCCCTGCTCAAGACCTGCGTCAATGGCTGGCTGCGCCAGCTGCCGGCCGTGCTGGCCTTTGTCAGTTGCCTGCCCCGCGACGGCGGTACCGGAGCTGTCTATGTACTGCTGAAAAAACCGGCGCGCGAGGACAGCGACAGGGCCTGACCGGGCGATGCTGAAAACAGGTGGCGCCGGGAAGGCCTGCCGCTCACCATCAGAAAAACAACGGTTCATCATAAAAGCAGAGCAGGACTCACCTCGCCAGCTAGGGTGTAAACATGCATGGAGCTCCCGGCCACACCTCGCCTCCCCTTTTTTATCTGCCTGAGCGTGGCCGGCAGATACTGCTTTTGCTTCTCCTTGTCCTGCTCGGCAGCGGCAGCATCCGTGCGGAAACCCTGCGCCTGGAATCACTGCCCGACAGTCTCGGGCTGGAGCCCTGGGTGCGTTACAGCTGCGACGGCGACACCCCGCGCACGCTGGACGCCGTACGCGGGCAAGCCTTTTTACCACTGCAGCACCCGCATATTGCCCTCGGGTTTCGCCCTGATGCCTGCTGGTTTCACTGGAGCGTCGAGAACGCCAGTGCGCAGCCCCAGGATCTCCTGCTCACGATCAATTATCCGGTGCTGGACCATGTCGAGCTTTATGTCCTTGCCGGCGATATTCTGGAGCGCAACCATGAGCAACGCTTCCACACCGGCGACTCCCTCCCTTTTCACCAGCGCCTGATCAACAGCCGCAACTTCATCTTCCCCCAGCTACTGCCCCCCGGCTCGCACCGGGAGTATTTCCTGCGCGTTGAATCCACCAGCTCCATGACGGTGCCGCTTAAATTTGTCAGTCGCAACAGCTTCATCGGGCAACAGGAAATCCAGGAATGGAGCCTCGGCCTTTTTTACGGCATCAGTACCGGCCTGCTGCTGTATCACGTTTTTTTGTGGATTGCCCTGCGCGAAAAAATCTACCGATTTTACGTACTACATATCGGCACCAGCCTGCTTTACCTGGCCACCCTGCAAGGGCTGGCCTTCCGTCTGTGGCCGGAGGCCGTGGACTGGAACAACCGCGCCAACTATATGGCCGGCTACACCCTGATGCTGACCGGCGTGCTGTTTGCGCGCGACTACCTCAATACCGCGCACTGGAAACGCGGAGACCGTTTTCTTCTGGCGTTCGTCGCCCTGCTCAGTCTTTCTTTTGTCGCCCAGCTGTTTCTTTCCATACAAACGCTGAACCGGGCACTGGCGGCCAGCGCCCTTCTCACCATGCTGGTACTGTTCATGACCGGCATCGTGCGCTGGCGCCATGGCTTGCTGGCTGCCCGCCAGTTCGTACTGGCCTGGGGGCTTTTTTTGCTGATGGGCAGTATTTTCGCGCTCAAGACTTACGGCTTCCTCTCGGCCCTGCCCATCCCCGGCGTCATCAATGTCCTGCAGCTGGGCATCGTCATGCAACAGGCCCTGCTGTCACTCGGCCTTGCCAGCCGCCTCAATACGCTCAAGGCCGAAAAGCTGCAGCGAGAGCAGGACATCCTGCGCGAACGTACCGAAAACGAGGCCAAGGGTGATTTTCTGGCGAAGATGAGCCACGAAATCCGTACCCCCATGAATGCCGTACTGGGACTCACCCATTTATTGCAGGACAGCCCGCTCAACACCCTGCAGCGTCGTCATGTGGACCTGATTGATTCGGCCGGCCAGTCCCTGCTGGACCTGATCAATGACATTCTCGATTACTCACGCCTCAATGCCGGAAAGCTGCAGCTTGAACACACGGTCTTCAACCTGCACGAACTGCTGGATGAATGCGCCAGCATGTTCCGCGTCAGTGCCGAACAAAAAAACCTGAACTTCATCTTCACGCTCGACAGTCAGGTACCTGAATGGGTAAGTGGTGATCCTTTCCGTTTGCGCCAAGTCCTGAACAACCTGCTCAGCAATGCCATCAAGTTCACCCCGCACGGTGAAGTGGAGCTGCAGGCACAGGGACGCGGCGGAAAAAACACCGGACACTTCATTCTGTGCGTACAGGTGCGCGACACCGGCATCGGTTTGCGGCGACAGGCCATCAGCCAGCTGTTCCAGGCTTTCCAGCAGGCCGATGTTTCCACCACGCGCAAGTACGGCGGCTCCGGTCTTGGCCTCGCCATCAGCCGGCAATTGCTGGAAATGATGAAAGGCACGATAGACGTTGAAAGCACGCCGGGGCGCGGCTCCTGTTTCCGTTTCACCCTGCCGCTGGAGGTGTCCACGGCTCCCGCGAAAAATCCGGCAACCGCCATTGTCAGCACCGTCGACCTCAGTCACCTGAAGGTGCTGGTGGTCGAGGATCAGCCCGTCAACCGGATTGTCATCGCCGGCATGCTGCAGCGCCTCGGCATCCACCCCCTCTACGGGGAAAACGGCCAGGAGGCACTGGACGTACTGGCACAACATCCGGAAATTGATCTGGTACTGATGGATTGCGAAATGCCGGTGATGGATGGCTACGAGGCCACCCGGCAGCTGCGCCGGCGCGAAGCGGCCGAAAGGGGTGCGCACCGGCCGGTGATCGCCCTGACGGCCCATGCCATGCCCGAACACCGCGAGCGCTGCCTCGCCGCCGGCATGGATGACCATCTCTCCAAGCCCCTGTCGCTGGCCGCCCTCTCAGGCTGCCTGCAACGCTGGAACAAGAGCCGTTTGTGACCTTTACCGCCCTGACTGATTTGGTTAGGGTTGCTGCCCGTTTGTCCGCATCAGGGTTCTCATCATGGAAAAGGCCTATGCCAGCATCATTACCGCCGTGGGTGAAGACCTGACGCGTCCCGGTCTGGCCGACACGCCCAAGCGCGCCGCCAAAGCCTTCGCCTACCTGTGCAAGGGCTATGGCGAGGATCTCCACACCATCGTCAACAACGCGATTTTTCCGTCCGACAACGATGAAATGGTGATCGTAAAGGACATCGAGCTGTACTCCCTTTGCGAACACCACCTGCTGCCCTTTATTGGCCGCGTGCATGTCGGCTACCTGCCCTCCGGCAAGGTACTGGGCCTGTCCAAGGTGGCACGCATTGTCGACATGTTTGCACGGCGCCTGCAGATTCAGGAAAACCTCACCAAGGAAATTGCCGAGGCCATCATGAAGGTCACCGACGCCAAGGGTGTCGGCGTCATTATCGAGGCCAAGCACATGTGCATGATGATGCGCGGTGTGGAGAAACAGAATTCGTCGATGAAGACCTCCATCATGCTGGGACGCTTCCGCGAAAACCCGCAAACCCGCAACGAATTCCTGTCACTGCTGCAGTAAGCCCCGGGCCGCTACCGGCCATGCTGCCGGAGTGCGTGGCTCATGAACTGGAAAAAGGATGACGGCATGACCCGCGTACTGATTACCGGCGCCGCCAGCGGACTCGGCAGGGCCCTGGCACTGGTCTTTGCACAACGCGGCGCCCGCATTGCGGTGGCGGACATTCATGCCGAACGCGGCGCCGAAACCGTCACGCTGTGCCTGCAGGCCGGTGCTGCCGAAGCGCACTTCCTGCCACTTGATGTGGGTATCGAAGGGAACTTTGCCGATGCCGCGGAGTGGGTGAGCCGGCACTGGGGCGGCCTCGACATTCTGGTGAACAATGCCGGCGTCGCCGGCGGCGGCAGCTTTGACGGCATCCCCGAAGCCGACTGGCAGTGGATGCTGAACATCAACCTGCTGGGCGTGGTGCGTGGTTGCCGCGCCTTCACGCCGCTGTTCAAGCAGCAACAGCACGGGCAGTTCGTGAACATTGCTTCCATGGCCGGCCTGCTCAACCCGCCGGGCATGGCCAGCTACAATGTCGCCAAGGCCGGCGTGGTGGCCCTGTCAGAGACGCTGGCCGCCGAACTCTCGCCCTGGAACATCAAGACGCTGGTGGTCTGCCCCTCGTTTTTCCCCACCAATCTCAACGAATCACTGCGCACGCACGATGCCGGCATGAAAATCGCCCTGCCCAGACTCCTCGGCAACCAGGAGCTGTCGGCCGCCGACATTGCTGCCGGCATTGTGAAAGCCCTTGATCAGGGCGAGAGCCAGTACCTGCCACACCCCAAAGCCGTGGAAGCCTGGCAGGTGAAATGCGCCGAGCCGGAAAAGCATGCGGCCGCCCTGCGTGCCCAGGCCCTGAAAATGGCCGGGCTCAAACAGCCCTGAATCCTGCAACCGCGCGGCAGGAAACCCTGCCGCCTTACCGCCCCGGCATTGCCCTCAGGCAGCGCGTCCGGCAAAAAACTGCTGGATCGCCGCTGCCACTTTATCCGGGCACTCATCCAGATGCAGATGGTGGCCGCCCGGCAGGGTCAGCAGCCGGCCTTCACGCACCGACTGCCAGCGCTGCGCAAAAATATCGGCCGCCGCCGGAAATCCGTTCTCCGCGCGTAGCAACAAAACCGGTGCCGTAATCGCTTCGAGAAAAGCCTGCACCTGCGTTTCCGAAAAGCGCAGCGACGAGTGATGACGCACGCGCCGGTCCATGCTCCAGCTGTAACCCCCCTCTACTGCCTTGACGCCGCGCGAACACAGAATGGTGGCCGCACTCGCGGTAAGCGGGGTAAAGCCGCGGCGGCGCGCTTCTATCGCCAGCCCGCGATCCGCAAAGACGCGTTCCGGGCGCGGCGCATAAGCCTGCCACTCGAGCAGGGCCTCGCGCAGGATCTGCGGCGCCTGCTCCGGCTCGCCCGCATAGGGACCGAGACCATCAATCAGCGCCAGTTGCGCAATACGCTCCGGCATGGCACCGGCCAGCAACACACCGATACCGGCGCCCATGGAGTGCCCCATGAGGCGAAAATCCTGCCAGCCCAGTTGCTCCACCACCGCCAGCACATCATCGACATGATCCAGCGTGTGATAGCGCATGCCTTCGGCACGCCAGTCACTGAGACCATGGCCGGCAAAATCCATGGCGACAATATGATAATCCGGCAACAGCGGCGCCAGCCGGTCAAAGCTTGCCGCGTTGTCCTGCCAGCCATGCAGTGCCAGCAAGGGCGGCAAGCCGGCATCGTGCCAGCAGCGCGCGGCAATGCGCCGGCCTTTCACTTCAAACTCGCGCTCTACGACACTCATCCTGCCATCCCGTTTCAATAATGCTTGCACAGCGCATCATGCATTTTTTTATTTCAGGTTGAGGCCTGCCAGCGCCTCGAGAATCGTCGTGGCGGTGAGCAGCGGCTTTTCCAGCGGAAACATGTGGCCGCCCTGAAGATGGATATGCCGCAAGTGATGCAAACGCGCCATGCGCTCGGCAAAACCGGTGCCGGCAAAATCACTTTGCGCACCGGAAATCAGCACGCCCGGCACTTTCAGTGCCGAGTGGTAGCGCCAGGAATCATGCGGCGTGGTGCGGAACACGGCCACTTCCGTCGCCGCCGGAATCGTCAGGCGCACGCCCTCGGCACAGTCTGTCAAACCGAAGCGCAGATAATCTTCAAAGCAGTCAGCATCCCAAGCCTGAAAGAATTTCTTTTTACCCAGACTGGCGCGGGCTTCTTCACGCGAAGGCCAGACTTCACGGCGCCCGGCACTTTTTCCGGCCGGCGTAATGCGATCCGCCATGCCCAGCTTTTTCATCAGACCAAAGCTCAGCGCGCCGGGTCCGTTGATCACGGGCGGGTCCATGATGACCACCGCACGAAACAGTTCGGGGTAACGATGCGCCGCCATGAAAGAACAAAGCCCCCCCATGGAGTGGCCCATGCCGATCACCGGAGCCGACGATTTTTCGCGCACCGAATCGGCAATTTCCTCTACCAGGGAATGCCAGTTGTCATCCACCGGGTAACGCGGGTTGGTGCCCAGCACCGGCAACGGCCTGATCTCGAAATCATTCCCGAGGCCGCCCAGCATCTTGCGGTAACAGGCGGAGGGCACGCCGTTGGCGTGAGCAAAATGAATGACCGGTTTGTTCATGATAAAAATTCTTGGGGACGTTCAAAAAGTGTCGAATGAAACGGCTCCGGCAGGATGAAAAAATCCCTGCCAAAGCCGCACTGCCGCAAAAAAGCCATCACAGCTTTTCGACAGCCAGCCCCAGCGCTTCCACCTCGGCGGCTTTGGACGCTGGCACCACCACGGCCGTGACGCCGTTGCTGCCCGTGAGGTAGTGCTCGCCGACGCGTTGCAGATCCGGCAGCGTCACTGCCAGCAGGCGTTCACGCATGCCGCGACGCTGTGCCAGCGTGCGGCCATAGAGTGCATTGTGATAGGCCTGACGGGCTTCACCGGAGGGCGACAGCGGTTTGTCCATGTCGGAAATCACCCCGAGCACGGCCTCTTCCAGCTGGCGCTGCTCATGCGGCTCCTGCAGCAGCCACTTCACGCTGGCATCAAAATCATTCAGCGTTTCGGTCAGGCGTGGATCGCGATAGGAATAAAAACGGAAGGCGCAGCTGTTGCTGTCGTAGGCTGCACCACCACCATAGGCACCACCGCGCTCACGAATGGCGCCGTGCAGGTAACCGTTGCGCAGAAAGCCTCCCAGCAGCATCAGTGGCGCCGCATCGGCATGTTCAACCGTGACGGCCGGGAAGGCACGCGCACAGAACTGCACCTGGGTATTTGCCAGCCAGGCGACATTGCGGCTCGGTACGGCCGCGGCAAAGCTGAACGCCGCGCCGGCAGGCGCAAACGGCGACGACTTCCAGACGTGACTCATGGCGGCTTCCAGCATGGGTAGCTGCTCGCCTTCGCCGATCAGCAGGAAACGGCGCGGCGCCTGCATGACCTTGTGGTGAACGGCCTGCAGGCTGGCCAGCAGGTGTTGCAGGCCTTCGTCGCCGGCCACACTGGCATCCAGCGCCTTCAGGCGGCGAATGCCGGGCAGGCCCGAGACGTGCTGGTTGAATCCCGCCACCACACTGAAACCGGAGGAAGCGGCCTGCATGGCCAGGGCATGGCCCTGCCCCGTCACACTGGATTCCCAGCGCGCCTTCATCTGCGCCACCAGCTCGCGCACGCGCGAACTTTCATCAAGGCGCAGCGACTCCAGGGTGGCAAACATCAGCTGGTTGAAGGCCGTAACGTGATGCGTGAGCGCCTTGCCGGAAAATACCAGATGCCCCATGCCGCGACCGGCATCATGCAGGTCCGTGCGCAGCGACAGGCTCATGCGCAAGCCCCCCGACACGCGCGACTGCCACTGCTGCATGGCGAGATAATCCTTGTCACCGGCGCCGAGTTCACTGACCAGCGCGGTATACAGCGGCAGCAACTGCATTTCTTCCGGCGTAAAAGCCGGCAGATCGATAATCAGCTGCTCGTAGACCAGACCATTGGTGCCTTGTGCATAGACCGCCAGCGGCAGGCTTTGCGCGCCCAGAATGATTTTCTTTTCCACGCCTTCGGCAACAAAAATATCCGCAGGAATATCCTCACGCCCCACCAGCGGCAGGACTTCCGGATCATCTTTTTGTGCCTGACGCGCCGCCAGCGCCGCCGCATCGCTGCGAATTTTCGCCGCCGCACCGGCATCCAGTGCCCGCCGTATTTTTTCCAGGCGCGCCGCTTCTGCCGCCAGACGTGCCGCACTGAGGCCGGTATCCGGCGTCAGCACAATGCGTACGCGGTGGGAGTTATCCAGCAACCAGCGCCGGATCAGGGAAGGAATATATTCCGGCTCCTCGATCGCCACACGCAGCTCCGCCAGTACCGCATCGATATTCCACAAGGCCACCGGATCACCGTCGTGCAGGATGGCGCCGAGGCCGTTCAGGATGATTTGCAGGCCATAGGGGTAACCGTCGCCACCGATTTCACGCTGCGACAGTTCCAGTTGATGCAGCACGGCTTCCACATCCGCCAGTGGTACGCCGTTTTCAGCAACCTCACGCAGCACGGCCAGCACGCCGTCTTCAAAGTCCTGCGCGCGATCGGGCTCGGAGCCTTCAATGCCGCACATGAAACTGAGTTCGCGACCGGAATCATCAACACCACACAGCGATGACGGTGCCTGTCCCAGCTCCGTGGTTTCCACAAACTGGCGCAGCGGCGAAGCCGAGTTTTCCAGCAGCACGCCGCTCAGCAGTTCGGCTTCAAAACGTTCACGCAGGTTGGCGGTTTTGCCGAGCAGCCAGCCCACCACGATATGGGTTTTTTCCTCGGCATCGTCTTCATCAAGCGCATAGGATTCTTCCACCTGCAGCGGCGCCGCATAACGCTGTTCGTCATGGCCGCGAATCTGTGCCGGCAGCGCCGTGAACTCATGCAGGGCGCGTTCCTCGATTTTGGCCTGCAGCTCTTCCGCCGGAATATCGCCAAAGGTCATGAACACGGCATTGCTGGGGTGGTAATGCTCCTTGTAGAACGCCACCAGCTCCTCGTATTTCAGGTCCGGAATCACCGCCGGATCACCGCCGGAGTTGTAGTGATAGGTCGTGGTCGGGAAAAGATGCTTGTTCAGGGCTTCCCAGAGCTCGGCCTGCGCCGAACTCAGTGCGCCTTTCATTTCGTTGAAGACCACGCCCTTGTAGACCAGCTTGCTGTCCGCGTCTTCCGGGTTTTCAAACTCGACGCGAATGCCTTCCTGGGCAAAATCCAGCGGATCAATGCGCGCAAAGAAAACCGCATCAAGATAAACCGAGAGCAGGTTGTCAAAATCCTTGCGGTTCTGGCTGGCAAAGGGATAAGCCGTCCAGTCGCTGGAGGTGAAGGCATTCATGAAGGTATTGAGCGAACGCCGGATCATCAGGAAGAAGGGATCACGCACCGGGTATTTGCGTGAGCCGCAAAGCGCCGTGTGTTCAAGGATATGGGCGACGCCGGTGGAATCCATGGGCATGGTGCGCAAGGCCACCAGAAACACGTTTTCAGGATTATCGGTCGCCAGATGGTAGTGCGTGGCACCTGTGGCCCGGTGCCGGTACTCGGCCACCGTGAGATTCAGGGAGGGCATGGGAATGGCACGAACGGGCTCAAAGGCCGGGTGCGCAACAGGCAGTTCGACAATAGACACAGACAACTCCAGCAAACGACGCAATGGAACGAAGCAAGGGAACAGACAACAGGAAACCAGGAGCGGACCTTGTCGATTATGGGGGATGACCCCGGCCATCCCAAGGGCGCAGACCGCATAAAGCCGTATTTGCGGCCCGGAGATTTGCCGGTCTTGCGGTCCGGGCTTGCGGTCTGGAGTTGCGGTCTTCTGCCGTCATGCCCTGCAGCTGACAGACGGATTGTCCCGATGCCGGTTTCCGGCATCAGCCTCACCTCATATATTGGTCTGACCAAAAATAACAGCTGGGATCGCCAGAAAACCCGGCCAATAAAAATTGGTAAGACCTGTTATTTTCATCCGTCATGGCCAGATCCTGACGCAGTCGTGGCACTGCGGTAAATCCCGGCGCAAGCGCGCACGCTGCGACCAGAATTCCTGACAACCCTCGCCAGTGGGCGCTCTATATGGCATTTGATTTAGGCCTGACAATGGTTATACCAATAACAAGACAGATTTTTACGGCACCGGTCTGTCCCCACGTACAGTACTGGACTGGCCAGGAACCCGGCCTTCACCTCAATGAAAGCCTTGGTGATCGTATCCCACCCGTACACCAGCCAGTCCAAGGCCATCAACGCAGTGTCGTAGATTGCCGAGACAAGCCCGGATGTAAGCGTGCGTACAGGACGGGAAACAACGCAAGCTGTGTGCGCCGTCGCACCGACGCGGACCATGCCCGGCATCAGTCTTGTGAGCCCACCTATACGGCAACCATCATGACAACTCCCCAGACAGCCAGCACGGCCACCGACAAAACAAGCCGGCCGGCAAAAAAATCCACAATGACCGATACCGCGACACTGCGCCTGCAGGCCCGCAAACATATCGAGCAAGGTGCCGTTACCGCCGGCTACACCGCTGACAGAACCGAAGTCCTGAAGCAGCTCAATGCGGCACTTGCCACCGAAATCGTTTGTGTCCTGCGCTATCGGCGCCACCATTTCATGGCACGCGGTATTCATGCGAAAGGTGTCGCTGATGAATTCCTCATTCATTCCAACGAAGAACAGGGGCATGCCGACCTGCTGGCCGCCCGCATCGTGCAACTGGGCGGCGAGCCCGACTTTGCACCGGACGGACTGAGCCGCCACAGTCATGCGGAATATGTGGCAGGGGGATCATTGCCGGAGATGATCCGGGAAAATCTGGTGGCGGAACGCATTGCCATCGACAGCTACCGGGAACTGATCCAGTACCTCGGCGATGAAGACCCCACCACCAGCCACATGCTGAAAACCATTCTGGCGGTGGAAGAAGAGCATGCCGACGAACTCGCCGACCTGCTCGAAGGCTTGCCCGCGCCACGTTAACCACTTCACGCATCATCGTTAAGGGCCATGTCCGTTTACGGACATGGCCCTTAACGTTTCTGGTGACGGCAGCGAAAATCATCAACCCTGGCGCGCGCTACTGCGGCTCCTGCCGGCTTGCCGAATTCATCTCGTGCCGCACGCGGCTGACATGATCATAAATCACCTTGCGCAGGCGGTTGGTCACGCCAAGCGGCTTGTGTTCCGGCAAGGCATGCCAGGGAGTGAAAGAAAGATTTTCACAAAAGCGGTTTTGCTCAGGCGTATCAAAAACCTGCTGCGGAATGCGGATCGTTGCCACCGGGTAAAACGGCGCCTGCGCCTCCTTCCACTCGGTCATGGAATCCTCGACATCCATTTTTGCCGAGGTTCTGGGTTGCACCAGGAACTCCATGCAGGCATCACCGTTGCTCAGCGTGCGCCGCAGTGCATCGCGCAGAAAATCATGTGCCGGTTTGCCCGGCATCGGATCAATGGCTGCCGGGCAGGCGCGCACGGAATATTTTACCGCCTGACGATCAGCGCCCACACCCAGCTGGTAGGGAACCATTGACCAGTAGCGGGTTTGCAGGGGATTCGAGATCCTCGTATCGAGGGTCTGCAAGGCAATCAGCGTGCCTTTGCTGCCCAGGGAAAAAGGCATGTGCAACTTGCCAAGAAAGCTGTCGCTGTTGCCATCCTTCATGAAAGACAGATAACGCTCGGGATCGTTGGCGAAAAAAACCGGATGGTTGATCATGATGAAGTCTTGCGTGCTGGCCTGGCGTTCATCCTCCAGCAGCTTTGTCCCCGGCACTCCCATCAGCTTGATGGCTATGCCGCGGGCATCCCTGTCGATATCCGCCTTGCCGGCATCACTGGAGCCGTTCGAAAAACGTATCCATGCCGGATAGGTTTTATCCGGCACGAACACGCCCCTGGCCAGTCGTTCCGGCAGCGTGGACAGCACATGAAACTCTGCCTTCACACAACCATGCGATTTCGGATGTGCATCGCGACGTGCATTACCCGGCCCGTACTGCTTGCGGATGGACTGCTCGATCAACTGCGAGATCTCGCGCGCCACCGCTTTCTCATCGGGGTACAAGCGCTCGCCGAGCTCGGGATCAATATCCTGATATAAAAGTACGGCGGGAGTGGTGACTGCCACAGGCGCTGCATTTTTTTCCTGCCCGCTGGTGCAGGCGCTGATGGTCATCAGCAGTGACAGTCCGGACAACAGACGAAAACACGCAGGACGCAAAAAAGCAGACATCATGTTTCTCCATGAACAACGCCGGCACCGGCACTGCACTGAGCCCTGCCGACATCCGCTGCATGCTCGGCACAGGCCGAAGCAAAGCTCCGCGTGCCCGCTCCCGACAAATCCTGAAAGCGGCGGCAGGCAATGCCGGCACCGAGCACACAGGCCGTAATCAGCGCCATCATGACCGGCATCCTGTAGCTGGTTTCCCAGCTCAGTGTCAGCAGCAAGGCTCCGGACAGCAGCATGAGACAAAGCAGGCAGGCAAACCCAAGCAGCGTGGCGACCAGCATTTTCAACAGCCGGTTTTTCTCTTCCTGCCCTTCGATCCGGGCCGGCTGTCCGTGCCTGACCGCCGGGGCAAGCAGCAAGTCGATACCTTTTTCGTTCGCCACGAAGGCAAGGACGTTTGATTCGTTTTGCATGACGGGTTCCAGATGCTTATGAATGAAGGCACGCAGACAGGCAGCAACAGTCTGCGCAAGCACCGGCAGCGTCTGTACGTTAACGCACGAAAATAAATTTGCGGCCGTAACCCCTGCTCTTGAGCAATAAGTGCTGCAACGCACTGACGGCAGACTCGTTTACCGCGATGGTTGATGCCTTGTACTGCCCGCCATATCGCACGATGCGGACCAGGGAATTCATCAATGAGGTCATCATGAACATGTCCGGCCAGCAGATCGCCAGCAACAGTCCAGCCAAAGCCGTCGAACACGGAGTCAAACCGGAATCCGGAAAAACTCCGGCAGTTCCAAGAAAAATGGAACATGCGCCGAATGGCGCCGCAAACGATGCCGCAAAAAATCAGGCCGCCCCGGTGTTGTCAAAAACCATCAATGCCCTGCCCCACCCGATCTGGGAAAACCACCAGACGCGGAGCCGGCAACAGCGCACTCTGCCCAGCATGGATGAGCTCAAGGCCAGATGGAAAAACAAGATCGGCATCGCCCGAACGGTCTGGAGCAAGCTCAGCGAAAAAGAACTTCTGGAGTCTGACGGCCACAAACTGCCACTGGTATGCCTGATCCAGGAGCGCCACGACATCACGCGCGATGAGGCCAACAAGCAGGTCAATCATTTCTTCGAACAGCACATGACCTGAGCCGGGCTTTCGTTATTCCTTATCCATCTCTGCTCGCGGCCACAGCACGCAACAGCATGCAAAAAATCACGCGCGAACAGACCGAAAATACGGGGCAACGGCAGCCTGATCCGGGTTTTGTATGCAAACGCACAAATAAACCGTCTTACGTACGTCACCGCACAGAGTCTTCCGCCCAAGGGTGTGACTCTGCACTCAGCGAAGCTCCGCATGACAGCGGTTCCGCAAAGCATCAGCGCGCACCGGCAACGGGTCGGTTGATTGCACCGATGTTTTTCCGAACCAGATCAAGGGAAGAAAGAAAATGAAAACGATCAAAACAGGTTCCAGGCCCAAGGCATGGTTCGCACCACTTCTGTTAACCCTGCTGATAGCCGGCTGCGGCGGGAAAGATCCCATCCTCGGCACGGGCGGCGCCACGATGCTGCCTCCCATCGTTCCGCCCCCACCCGTCGTCACCGTCATCGTCCCGGGCGCTCCGTGCACGGCGGCTTCCGGCGTCACCATCCCCACGGCAACTGCGTCCAACCCCACGGACGGTGACCTGTCCGTAATGACCAGCACGGGTGGTGTGCTGAACAACGGCAAACTGCTTACTGTCAACTTCAGCCTGCCGATGGCACCGGCAACGATTACCGCGCCGGCCACCTTCACACTCAAGGAAACCGTCAGCGGAACCTTCGTGACCGCAGCGGTTGCCCTGGACCTGGCGGGCACCACGGCCACCATGACCACGGCCGCCGCCCTCCAGCCCGGCATGTCATACACAGCGGATATCAGCACAGCAGCCACCAGCGCTGCCATTCCCGCCGTGGCCATCGCCTGCGCTTATGAATGGAAATTCACGACCATTACCCCGGCAGCAATCGGTGCCCCTCCGGTCAACCTCGGCAAGGCAGCCCCTTTCGGCATTGCCGCTACCGCAGGCATTACCAACACCACCACGGTCCCGGTCAGCCACATCAACGGCGACGTGGTGCTTGACCCGAATGCCACCTGTAATGCGGTGACCATCGACGGCGCAGGCGGTTTTGGCCTTTGCGGCAGCAACGCCTCCACACCGACCCTGACCGGCATCGTCATCAGCCCCCTGTATCCCGATGCCGGCATCACCTCGGGCGCCATCAAGGCCGACCTGCTCGCTGCTTTCCTCAGCATCACGCCTCCGGCCGGTCCGCCAGCCGCCGGTTCACTGAGCGGTGCCACCAGCATTCCTGCCGGAACAACGCTGGGCGAGCCTACCGGTGCCGCTCTGGTTCAGGGCGACAACCTGTTCGCCCCCGGCGTTTACCAGTCCAACACGTCGATCCTTATCACCGGTGATCTGACGCTGGATGGCCAGGGTGACACGAATGCCGTCTTCATCTTCCAGTCATCCAGCACTGTCGGTGCTGCCGCCGGTGCAATGGCGCCTGGCCCCCACACTCGCATCCTGCTGATCAATGGCGCCAAGGCTTCCAATGTCTGGTGGCAGGCGGGTACGTCAGCAACGCTGGGCACCGCCGCTGAATGGAACGGCAACATCCTGGCCGCCGCCAATATCACGATGGAAACCGGCGCTGTTTCATGCGGCCGCCTGCTGGCAGGGGCCTTCACCGCTGGCGCCTTCGTGCTTGATTCCAACGTGGTTTCAGTACCGGGTAATTCGAATGCGCCATCAAGCTGCAAGTAAGCAAGCCTGAAGCCTTCGCAAGTGCAGAACGATTTACATCAGGCAGCAGCAGCGGCTCCCGTTCGCGGGAGCCCACCGCCACCGGATGAAGTTACATGGGGGCCACTCGCCGAGTGCCACCAAAAAAATTTGGAGAACAACATGAAACGGATCAGAGCCTCAGCAACACTGGGCCTTGCAGTACTCGCCGGGCTCGCCAGCCCGTTTGCAGCCGCCGCAGAAGATGCCGGCTGGTATATCGGCGCCAACGTGGGTCAGTCACGTGCCAAAATTGATGACGAAAAAATCACCCGCGGCCTGCTCGGTGCGGGATTCACCCAGACCACGATCGCCAATGACGAACGCGACCTTGGCTACAAGCTGTTTGGTGGCTACGAGTTCAACCGTAACTTTGCCCTTGAAGGCGGTTATTTTGATCTCGGCAAGTTCGGTTACAAGGCGACCACGGTTCCCGCAGGAACGTTCACTGGCGATCTCAGGGGCCGCGGCATCAATCTTGATGCGGTCGGCATGCTGCCCTTCACCGACAAGTTTTCCGGGTTTGCACGTCTCGGCGTGATCTATGCCCAGGCGAAGGATACGTTCAGCGGAAACGGTGCCGTTGTGGTGACTGACACGGATGCGAAAAAGAACGCCGCCAACTACAAGTTCGGTCTCGGCCTGCAGTACGATTTCACCAGGGCACTGGGTGGGCGCATTGAAGCGGAGCGTTTCCGTCTCAACGATGCCGTCGGCAACAAGGGCGATATCGACCTGTTCTCGCTCGGCGTGGTTTACCGCTTCGGCAGGAACAAGGCGGTCGAGGAAAAAACGGCAAGCGTTGCCGAGGAACCCCGCAAGGAGGAGGAGGAAGTCGCACCGCTGGTGGTGGTCGTGCCGGTGGAAAAGAAAAACTCGCAATACTGCAGCATCCTCGATCTCACCTTCGACATTAACAACGATGAAATCCAGCCTGATGACAAGGAAAGACTGGGCGTAATCGGCACCTACATGAAGAAATACCCGGACACAACGGCCGTGATCGAAGGTCACTCCGATGATGTCGGGACAGCCGATTACAATATGAACTTGTCCCAGCATCGCGCCGACAGCGTGGTGTCCTATCTCACCAGCACGTACAAAATCACCCCGTCACGGCTGTCCGCCGTGGGCTACGGCAATACGCGTCCGGTGGCAGACAACCACACCAGCGAAGGCCGGCATGCCAACCGTCGCATCAATGCCGTCATTGCCTGTGTCACGGATGTCTCCGGCCTGACAGTCATCCCCGCCCGCACCACCATGGCGATGGAACTCGAGTTCGATCCGTACAAGGCCGATATCAAGCCCGAGTACCGGGATGAACTGGCCAAGGTCGCCAAATTCATGAAAGCGAACCCCACCGTCACTGCCACCGTGGAAGGACATGCCGGCAAACAGGTCGGCAACACACAGGTGACTGCCGAGGCCTCCATGGAAGTCTCCAGAAAACGTGCCGAAAGCGTGGTGAATTACCTGGCTGATCTTGGCGTTCCCCGCTCGCACCTGACCGCTGCGGCATACGGCCAGACCCGTCGCGTTGCCTACAGCACCACGCTGGAAGGCCAGCAGGAAAATCGCCGGGTCAACATCATCTTCAACTACGGCAAGTAAAGGCTGGGCCCGGTGCTGTGCCCGATGCAGACCGCATCGGGCACAGCACCGTCATCGCGTACACGGTCACGCCATTGAGGGGAGTCATGCACGCGATAATGATTTTCATATTCAAGGGTGTTTTTGGGTTCGCACAGCGCAAGCTGCGCGGGCCCTTTTTTTATGCGGTTTTATTCAAGCCCCCTCCCCGAGGCCCTCCGCCAGATGGCGACAATGCAAGGGCCGCAGCGCCATCGATGAAACACCCATGCAGCAATGCGGCTGCCCGGCCTGCGGCGAACTGAGCGGCCGGTCTCTCCGTTAATTGAGTCCGCTCGCATTGCCCCGCCCTGTGTATGGTGGCGCACATACCTTCACCGAAAAATCATCGACACTGGCGCCTCAGCATTGCTGCAGGCAGGGCCGGGCCCCATTCTTTTGACTCTTCACGGACGTTATGGCCCATGATGTGAAAGACTGCACGCAGCGATTGGCCGGCCTGCCCACAATCCCGGCCCGGTTACCCGGAAGCATCCCATGCTCATTGCATGAATGATTTACCCGCCATCGTGCCGGCACACCTGCGGCCATCGCCACTATCGGCAGCAAGGGCCTGCCTTAGCCTGAGATGACATCATTAATGAAAGCTGACCCTAAATCGCTTGCCGCACTGGCAGGAGCCATTCTCCTGCTGGCACTGGGACTGGCGGCCCTGTTCTGGTTTTTCGGACAGATCGAGGAGGAAGTCGGTATTCGCCGACAAAACCTGGCGGTGTTGAGCAAGGCAAACGAACTGCTGTCGGCCATGAAGGATGCCGAGACCGGCCAGCGCGGCTATCTGCTGACCGGTGACGAAGCGTTTCTGCAACCATATCTGGATGAGCGCGACAAGGTCGCGGGCCGCCTGATCACCTTGCGTCAGCTTGATAGCAACCGTGCGTCACTGACCTATCTGGACGCCCTGTCTCCCCTGCTTGATGCCAAAATGACTGAACTGGCCCGCCTCATTGAATTGCGCCGGCATCAGGATATGGCCGGCGTGACCGAGGGGATTCGCAGCGGCAAGGGCAAGCGCCTGATGGATGCGATCCGCAGCGAGATGAACCGCTTTATCCGGATGCAGGAAGCCACGCTGACGCAGCGCGATGCCGTACTCAAGGCCAATATGCGCAGCCTGTTTGCCATCATCGTTGGCGCCAGCCTGCTGGCCATGCTCTTCGCCTTTTTGTTTGCCTACTTAATTTATCAGCAAACCCGGCAGCGGCTGAAAAACCTTCAGCACCTTGAAACACGGCACTTGCTGGAGATTCAGGAAAAAACGAATGCGCAGCTGCAGGAAACCAACCTCACCCTGCAGGTCAGCGAAGAAAATCTCTCGGTCACACTCAGCTCCATTGGTGATGCCGTCATCGCTACGGATGCAAAAGCCTGTGTGACACTACTGAATACCGTTGCCGAAGCACTCACCGGCTGGACACAGGCAGAAGCCAGCGGACGCCCGGTGGCTGATATTTTTCACATCATCAACAAGGAGAGCCGTCAGCCTGTCACCATTCCGGTGGTGGACGCCCTGGCACATGGCACGATACAGGGGCTGGCCAACCACACCGTACTGATTGCCCGCGACTGCCGTGAACGTGATATCGCCGACAGTTGCGCGCCCATCCGCGACCGCGACGGCCAGGTGATCGGCGCCGTACTGGTGTTCCGTGATGTCACCCGGGAATATGCCGTACAGCAGGCATTGAACGACAGCAGCGCGCTGATCCAGACCGTGCTCGATACCGTGGCAGATGGCATCGTTACCATCAATGCCGGCAACGGCATCATCGAAAATGTAAATCCGGCCGCCGAGCGCATGTTTGGCTATACCGCCGAAGCGTTCACCGGGAAAAAAATCAGCGCGCTGATACCCGAACTTGATCAGGACCAGAAAAACAGTGCCGGCGAAACCGACCATGCCCATGATGAGGCACGCATCAGCGGCCTCGGACACGAGGTGACGGGCCGGCGCCGTGATGGCAGCACCTTCCCGATGGAAATAGCCGTAAGCGGGATGTCACTCAAGGGCCAGCGTTACTTCACCGGCATTCTGCGTGACATCACGGCGCGCAAGCATACGGAGGAAACGCTGCTTCAGGCCGGCGCCCTGCAAAGCGCCATTTTCAACAGCGCCAACTTTTCCAGCATCGCCACCGATGAAAGGGGCGTAATCCAGATTTTCAATGTCGGCGCCGAGCGCATGCTGGGTTACACCGCTGCCGATGTCATGAACAGGATCACCCCCGCCGACATTTCCGATCCACAGGAAGTGATTGCGCGCGCGCAAGCGCTCAGCCTGGAACTGTCCACGCCCATCACGCCGGGCTTCGAGGCTCTGGTGTTCAAGGCCTCGCGCGGCATCGAGGATATTTACGAGCTGACCTATATCCGCAAGGACGGCAGCCGCTTTCCTGCCATCGTTTCCGTTACCGCGCTGCGCGATGCCGACAACCGCATCATTGGTTATCTGCTCATCGGCACCGACAACACGGCACGCAAACAGGTGGAAGCCGAACAGAAAAAACTCGATCAGCGCCTGCGCGACCAGCAGTTCTATACCCGCTCGCTGATTGAGTCCAATACCGATGCGATCATGACGACCGATCCTTCCGGCATCATTTCCGATGCCAACAAGCAGATGGAAGCGCTCACCGGCTGCACGCGGGATGAACTCATCGGCGCCCCCTTCAAGAATTACTTCACCGATCCGGCGCGCGCCGAAGATGCCATCCGCCTGGTGCTGAGTGAAAAGAAAGTCACCGACTACGAACTTACTGCCTGCGCCCGCGACGGCAAGGAAACGGTCGTGTCCTATAACGCGACCACCTTCTACGACCGTGACCGGAAACTGCAGGGCGTATTCGCCGCCGCGCGCGACATTACCGAACGCAAACGCCTGGACCAGGTGCTGCAGGAGAAAAACATCGAGCTGGAAAGCGCAAAATACGTGGCAGAAAAAGCCAACCTTGCGAAATCCGATTTCCTCTCGAGCATGAGCCATGAACTGCGCACCCCGCTCAACGCCATCCTCGGCTTTACCCAGCTCGTGGAATCCGGATCGCCCAAGCCCACGCCCACGCAAAAACGCAGCCTTGACCAGATTCTCAAGGCAGGCTGGTATTTGCTGGAGCTGATCAACGAAATCCTTGACCTGGCATTGATCGAATCCGGCAAGCTGTCGATGTCGATAGAGCCCATGGCGCTGGCCGATGTCATGCATGAATGCCGGGCCATGGTAGAACCACAGGCGAAAAAACGCGGCATCCGCATGACTTTTCCCGGCGATGACATCCCCTACTTTGTAAAAGCCGACCGCACCCGGGTAAAACAGATTCTCATCAACCTGCTGTCCAATGCGATCAAATACAACCGGGTCGACGGCACGATTAGCGTCAGCTGCAGTGCCAGTCCGCAGGGGCGCATTCGTATAGCAATCGAAGACTCCGGCGAAGGCCTGTCCCCGGACAAGATCGCGCAACTGTTCCAGCCCTTCAACCGTCTTGGCCAGGAAGCCAACGCCGAGGAAGGTACCGGCATTGGCCTGGTGGTGTGCAAACGCCTGGTCGAACTGATGGGTGGCATCATCGGCGTGGAAAGTATCGTCAGCAAAGGCAGCGTATTCTGGATCGAACTGAACCTGACCGATGAACGCCAGACCGTCGCCAGCCAGGTTGCCGCCGCCGCGCTTGACGGAGAGCAGGCATCAGACGATGCGCGCTTGCTCACCCTGCTCTATGTCGAGGACAATCCGGCCAACCTGATGCTGGTCGAAGACCTGATTGCACGTCGTCCCGACTTCCGCCTGCTGAGTGCGCGGGACGGCAGCAGCGGCATCGAGATGGCGCTTGCCGCACAGCCGGACATCATTCTCATGGACATCAACCTGCCCGGAATGAGCGGCATCAAGGCGCTGAAAATCCTGCGTGACGAGGCCCTGACAACACACATACCGGTGATTGCGCTCAGTGCCAATGCCATGCCCCGCGACATTGAAAAAGGACTGGAAGCCGGTTTCTTCCGCTATCTCACCAAACCGATCAATGTAACCGAGTTTATGGATACACTGGACAGGGCCGTGACCGTTGCACAATCGGCTCGTGCCCATAAAAAGGAAAAAGCATGATGGTCAATACTGCCGACATTCTTAAGGCCAGCATTCTGATTGTTGACGATCAGGAGTCCAATGTCAGTCTGCTTGAGCAATTGCTGGAAGCGGCCGGCTATACCCGCCTCACCTCGACCATGAATCCGCTCGAAGTCTGTGCCCTGCATGCAAAAAACCATTACGACCTGATCCTGCTCGACCTGCAGATGCCCGAACTGGACGGCTTTCAGGTCATGGAAGCGCTCCAGGCCGGCGATGTCGATGCCTACCTGCCGGTGATTGCCCTCACCGCGCAACCGGGCCACAAGCTGCGTGCCCTGCAGGCCGGTGCCAAGGATTTCATCAGCAAGCCCTTCGACCTGGTCGAAGTCAAAATGCGCATCCACAACATGCTGGAAGTGCGTCTGCTGTATAAAAAACTCGAGAGTTACAGTCATAAGCTGGAACAGACCGTGCTGGAGCGCACCGCCGAGCTGCGCGAAAGTGAAGCGCGCTTTCGCCGCCTGACGGAACTGGCCTCTGACTGGTACTGGGAGCAGGACGAGAACGGACACTTCACCCGGGTCTCCGGCCCGGTCCAGGACATGCTCGGGACCGGACCCAATGCGGCAAAGGGTGATCCGGCAAGCGGCTGGAACGAAGCCGAGCGTGACGTGCTGCGGTCCACGATTGCGGCGCGCCAGCCCTTTATTGATTTCGCCATCAGCCGCATCAGCGCGGATGGCTCGCCACAGCAGTTCCGCGTCAGCGGAGAACCGATGTTCGACCAGGCCAGCCGCTTTGTCGGCTACCGCGGCATCGGGGTGGAATGCATGCCGCAAAACAGTCCGTCGCATCCAAAGGATTAACGATGCCTTCCCCGCACAGCCCGATGCAAAACCATCTGCTGGCAAGCCTGCCGCCAGCGGAGCTTGAGCGCCTGTCGGCGCACCTTGAGCTGGTCCCGATCAAACTCGGTGACATGCTCTATGAGCCGGGCGGGCAATTGCATCACGCCTACTTCCCCACGACCTCGATTGTGTCGCTGCACTATGTCACCGAATCCGGTGGCTCGGCAGAAGCCGCCGGTGTGGGCAATGAAGGCGTTGTCGGGGTTTCCCTGTTCATGGGCGGCGATACCACGCCAAGCTCGGCAGTGGTGCAGACCGCCGGTCACGCTTACCGCCTCGAACGCAGCGTGCTGCTGGAAGAATTCAGTCGCGCCGGCCTGATGCAGCGTTTGCTGCTGCGTTACACCCAGGCACTGATTACCCAGATCATGCAGACCGCCGCCTGCAATCGTTTCCATTCGGTGGAACAACAGCTGTCGCGCTGGCTGTTGCTGACCATAGACCGCATTCCCGCCACCGAGCTGATCATGACGCAGGAGCTGATTGCCAGCATGCTCGGTGTGCGCCGCGAAGGCATTACCGAAGCCGCCGGCAAATTGCAGAATGCCGGCTTTATTCGCTACCGCCGCGGCCACATTGCCGTCCTTGACCGGGCCGGACTGGAAACCCGCAGCTGCGAGTGCTACGCCGTGGTGAAAAAAGAACTGACCCGCCTGATGACGAACGTGCGCTAAACCCCTTCCTTCCGCTTTATTCCCGCCAGCGCGCCCTGCGCTGCCGGCAACGGCCTCAGCGCTGTCACTCCCGGCAAGAATCTCCTCATACTTCCTCGGCAACAGGGTGCTGCGTGTCCTGCCGAACATACGGCCACGCCAAAAAAGCCGACACTGCCGGCAACAGAGGAATCGTGTCTGCATCCCTGACCGGGTCAGACTTTTGCGGCTCGCGCGCGATTCCTTCCCCTTGTTCATCGTCCTCCATGGCAATACCGGGTGTCCGGACGGTGAAATACTGACAGCCTGCAAGGCTGCAACAGGTAGCCCAATGATCACTCCCAGCGCAGACATCATGCCGAAAACCGGTTCCGATGCAGACGACAAGCCCGGCAACGCTGATGGCATCATGGAATTCCAGCGCCAGGAAACCCTGCTCAAGGCCGGCGCCCTGCAAAGCGCCATTTTCAACAGCGCCAACTTTTCCAGCATCGCCACCGATGAAAGGGGCGTAATCCAGATTTTCAATGTCGGCGCCGAGCGCATGCTGGGTTACACCGCTGCCGATG